>CAVSHH010000001.1:0-157618 GCA_963727585.1 uncultured Chloroflexia bacterium
CGGCCAGGAACGGTCCGGCGCACGGGAGCGCGATAGGCCCCAGCATCACGCCGTACACGTACGCCTGCCCGAACGGATTGTGGACCAGCGGCACCCGCATGCCGGGCAGACGGTTGAACGGATTGCGGCCGGCGATCAGCATCGCTCCCAGCAGCAGCAGGAAGCCGTCCACCACCGGGACGAGGAACGAGGCGACTCGCCCCACCGGCACCGAGACCACGACGAGCACGGCCCCGATCACGACCATGGTGGACAGCAGGCCGGCCAGCACCAGGAGGCCGAGCAGGCCGGTCGCCCGGCGCCCGGCCAGGGCACCCGCGTTCGCGGACAGGTACGCCAGGAACCCCGGGTAGAGCGGGAGCAGGCACGGTGAGGCCGCGCTGGCCAGGCCGGCGGCGAACACCGCCACGAGCTCGCCCACGTCAGCTGCCGGCCCGCTCCACGATCGCGTCCACCGACTCGCCACCGGTGGCAAACGTCACGTCGCCGTTGGAGGAGATGGTGATCAACGGCACGCTCGGCGGGTTGAGGACGTTGGCGCCGAACTCCGCCTCGAGAGCCTTGGAGACCTGCTTCCCCGCGACCGCGTAGCGGCCGGTGAAGGCACGTTCGTCCTTGTAGCGGGCAAGATCATCGGCCGTCTCGGACGGGTCGATCGTGAGCACGACGTACTCCGCGGTGCCGGCGGGGACACGGGCCAGCGCCTCGGTGAACCTGCCTTGCTGGGCCCGACAGTTCGAGCACCAGATTGCCATCGCCTCGACGAACACGGTCCTCCCCGCGAGGCTGGCGATCGTGAAGGTCTCGCCCGTGGTGACGTCGGTCAATGTCGCCGCCGCCCAGGGGTGCGCCTCGAGGGCACGCGCGGCGCGCTCATCCGTCGTAGCGGGGGCGTCGCTCATCGGCGGGTCGTCGCTCATCGGCGGGGCGTCGCTCATCGGCGGGTCGTCGCTCATCGGCGGGCCGTCGCTCATCGGCGGGTCGTCGCTCGCTCATGCGGGCCGTCGCTCATCAGCGGGCCGTCGCTCATCAGCGGGGCGTCGCTCATCAGCGGGGCGTCGCCCGGCGCCGACTCCTGTGTCCCGGATCCACCGCCACAGGCCGCCAGCAGGGTCATCGCCGCCAGGCCCAGGCTGATTGTGCGTGTCGTGATGGACCCGGTCATCGGCGTTGGCTCCCTCGTTGCGGCGGACGTCGCCAGCACTGTGCCGCCCGTCCGTGACATCTCGATGACGCCTGCGGGACCGCCTGGAAGCGGCCGGCGCTAGGATCAACGCATGACTGACCAGACGTCCACCGCCACGCCCCATGTCCTGACCCTGATGCCGGTGCACGCACATCCCGATGACGAGACGATCGGTACCGGCGGCACGATGGCCAAGGCCGTGGCCGACGGCCGCCGGGTCGTGCTGGCGACCTGCACCCGCGGGGAGATGGGCGAGATCGTCGTGCCCGAGCTGGACACGCCCGACAACCACCGGCGGCTGGGCGAGACCCGCGCCGTGGAGCTCGAGCGCGCGATGAACGCCCTGGGCGTGACCGAGTGGGACAATCTCGGCTACCGCGACTCGGACATGATTGGCCGCGCCGGCAACCACGACGCGAGGTGCTTCTGGCAGGCGGACATCGACGAGGCCATCGGGCGGATGACGTTCCTGGTCAGGCTGTACCGGCCCGACGTCATCACCACCTACAACGCGTACGGCGGCTACGGTCACCCCGACCACATCCGGTCCCACGTCGTGGCCGTCGGGGCGTTCGCGCGGGCCGGAGATCCGGCCTGGTATCCGCAGCAGCTGGCGCCGGAGCACGGTGGCACCGGAGCCCCGGTGGGCGAGGGCGGCCTGGCCCCATGGACACCGGCCAAGCTCTACGAGCAGGCGATCCCGGCCTCGGTCCGGACCGGCCTCGCGGAGCGACTTGAAGCCCTTGGCGAGCGGTCGTTCTGGAGCCCGCCCGAGGATGCCACCCCTGAGCAGCTGGCCGAGTTCGAGGAGCAGGCATCGAAGATGCTCGTGCCCGACGAGTCGATCACGGCCTGGGTGGACGTGTCGCCGTACCTGGACCGGCGCTGGACGGCGATCAAGGCGCACGTGACGCAGATCAGCGACGACAACCCGTTCGTGCGCTTCGGCCGGGAGGCCTGGGGCGAGTTCTGGTCCAGGGAAGCGTTCGTGCGGCGCGAGTCGCGCGTCCCGGCACCCGAGCAGGAGACCGACCTGTTCGCCGGGATCGAGGACCGGCGGCCGGGACCGTATGGATGGACGACGGAGGTGCCGGAGCCGACGACCGGCACGCCGTAGCCCGATCAGTCCGGGCCGTCCGGCTACCAGGCGAGCAGCCCCTCCGAGGCGTCCCACACCTGGTTCATCACGAACTTGCCGCCGCTCTCCGAGGGGTCCAGGAAGTTGGGCTGGGCCTTGCCCAGGATGAGGTGCGGGCGCATCCGGATCTGGCGGAGGTCGGTGCCCTGGAAGGTGAGCTCCAGCGTCAGCCCCTCCATCGTGTAGTCGGACCAGGTCTGATCGAACACGAAGTTGCCCAGCGCGTACCAGATCGGCTTGCCCTTGTAGACCTCCATCGCCTCGGCCCAGTGGGGGTGGTTGCCGATCACGAGGTCGGCGCCGGCGTTGATCGCCGCGTGGGCCATCCGGCGCTGGGTGTCGGTAGGGGTCGCCCGGTACTCGATGCCCCAGTGCGGGAACACGACGACCACGTCGGCGCCGGCGGCTCGGGCGCCCTTGATGTCGGCCTTGAGCGCCTTCCTCGTCATCCCGGCGCTGCCCGCGAGGTCCGGACCTGCATGGTCGGCCGGGTCGATCATGTCGTAGCCCAGGAAGCCGACCGTCATGTCGCCGGCCTCGAGCAGCGTGGCCTCGTGCGCGGCCTCGAGGTTCTTGCCCAGCCCCCCGTGCGCCAGGCCGCGCTTGTCGAGGTTGCGCATCGTCTGGAGCATGCCCTTGCGACCCGCGTCGCCGATGTGGTTGTTGGCAAGCGACACCCAGTCCAGGCCGGCATCCACCAGCCCGTCGATCAGGTCGGGATCGGCGTTGAACACGGTGCCGCTGCCGTGCCAGCGCGGCTGGTTGGGAGCCGGGTTCTCGAAGTTGGCGATGGCGAGGTCGGCGCCGGAGACGAGGTCCCGGACGGCGCCGGCGTTGCCAGTGCGCCTGGTGTACGGGAGGTCCCAGCCCATGGGCGAGCAGTCGCGGCACATGCCGGTGACCTCCACGCTGCCACCATCGAACGGGAAGTCCGCCCCGGCCTTGCTGGCGTCGATGGCGAGCTTGACGCCGCGGTCGAGCAGGATGTCACCGCCGGCGACCAGCGTCCATGCCTCGGCCGGGTCGTAGGCCGGGGTGGTCGGCGCGAGGAGCCGCGCGGTCAGCGGCCAGTTGGCGAGGCGCCTCGTCCGGTCGACGCCGAACAGGCTTCTCCCGCCCCACGCGAGCGCGCGGACGGATGGCCCCACGTCGTCGGCCCGGACGAAACCCAGCCGGTTGCGATGGGCGGCGAGATCGCCCGCCAGGGCTTCGACGTCGTCGACCGTGACCAGGCGCTTGCCGAGTTCGGCGCGGGTGATGCCCAGGGCCCCGAGGATGGCGTCCGCGTCGCCGTCCACGAGGACCAGCGCCTTGTAGGGCACGGTCCCGGCTGCGATCGCCGCGACGTCGGCGGCCTTCACCGTCGTGCGCGCAGAACGGAAGCCGGTGACCGGAACGACCGCGACATCGCCCTCGGCGAGGGTGACGACCGGGTCGTCGCTCGCGGCAGGGGGAGCCGGATCGGCGGGGTCCTCATTCCCGTCGGGCGAGGAGGATCCGGCCGAGACCACCGCGGTGGGGGCGGCGGCCACATCGGGCGATGGGGAGGATCCGGCCACGTCGGGCACCGACGACCCGGAGAACCCGCCCCCGAATCCGATCGCGACCACGAGCACGAGGCCGATGACGGCGAGGGCCGCACCGAGGCGCCCAAGGCGCCCGGACCCGCCACCATCCCGCCGCGCAGGGCCCCCACCACCGCGCGGGGTGACGCTGGTGGGATGGGCACCGCTACGCGGATGCGACTGTCGCGGGTCGAAGCCGGGGTCGCGCACGCTCACAGCCGGGGATTGTAGTCGGGAAAGGGAACGCCCCGTCCGGGCGGGCGGACGGGGCGTGAGGATAAAGCGGGACGATGGCGGACCCGACCGGATTCGAACCGGCGATCTCCAGCGTGACAGGCTGGCATGTTGGGCCGCTACACCACGGGTCCTCGGCCGGTGGCGGATCATAGCAGGGGCGGTCGGAAGCCGCCACCACGCGTGGTCACGGCGACCGTCCGAGGATCCGGGGCCAGGACCGGGCAGAGCGTTCGTCTTGCCCTGCAGCCCAGACACGATGGACCGCCGCCCCCGACCGGGGGCGACGGTCCATCGGCGGTGGGGTGGTGCTAGGAAGCGGAGGTGTTGCCCTTGTCCACCTCACCGCGCCAGGCGCCCGTGGCCTGCCCGCGCGACTCGATGAACTCCTTGAAGTGCTCGAGATCGTCCTTCACCTGCCCCGACGGGACGCCCACGGCGCTGCCCACCTTCTCCAGGGTGCCCGACGGCTCCACGTCCATCGTCAGCGTCACTCGCGTGCGATCGTCCGAGATCCGGTGGAAGTCGACCGATCCGGCATTCTGATCGCCGTCGCGCGAGGTCCAGGCAACGCGCTGGTCCGGCTGCTGCTCCGTGATCTCGGCGTCCCACTCCTTGTGCTGGCCACCGATCGTGGCACTCCAGTGGAGGTGGGTGTCATCCAGCTGGCGAACCTCGTCCACGCCCTGCATGAACTGCGGGAACGTCTCGAACTGGGTCCACTGGTTGTAGGCCTCGTGGATCGGGACATTGACGTCGATGCTCTGCTCGATCTTCGACATGTCGCTCCTTGTGTACGGCTCGGGCCGGGCTGACGGCGAGAGGACCGGACCGCCCCTTGGTCGACCGTCGACCGGTTGAGGTCCGCAGGCTGCTCCGCCGCTCCCGGCTGGGATTGAAGGGCTCGTCCCCACTGTCGCTCGCCGGCGGCGCCCGGCGGCTTGAACGCCGGCCCGGGGCGGTTGCAGATGCCTGACACCGGTGGTCCTCCCGTGCCGTGCAACCGACCTGCAAGCGTGGGCCGCGGATCGGCGGTCCGTGCGCATGCCGGCCGGTCCTAGCGTGGGTGGCCAGCCGGTGGCCGAATGGCGCCCCCAGGAGACGACCGATGCCGATAAAGCCGCAGGACACGCTCGATCCGGGGGTGGCCCGGGCATCACGGCTGCCTGCGCGCGAGGCATTCCGTCGGCTTCGCCTGGCCGGCCTGAGCACGGCCGAGGCCGGGAGCCTGGTCGCGCACCTGGCCGGGCTCGCGTCGGTCCCCGGCGGCTGGACGCTGCTCGAGGTGGAGCGGCTGCACTTTGTCCGGGCTCTCGTCGCCAGGGGTCGCCTCCGTTCCTAGCACGATCGCGTCGGGGTGCGGCGACGTCCCGACACGCCCCGGCGGTCCCGGAACGGCGGAGCCGGAGCAGCTGACAGCGAACAGGGCCGACAGCGAAGGCCGGCCGGTATGATCGTCGCCACATTCAGGCCGTGGCGGAGCGAGGGGCCGTTTTCGATGTCCGAGACCGAGCAATCTGTGGCCGTCCCGAGGGGACCCACCGGGGCCCCCTCCGCCTCTCCGCTCGTCCCGTCCGGACCGCTGATGGCGGTCGGCGGCCTGGTCCTCGTGCTGCTCGCCGCGCTGCTGCTGCGCGAGGTCGCCTCGCTGCTGGTGCCGGTCATCTTCGGCATGTTCCTCGCCCTGGTGGCATGGCCCATGGTCGGCGCAATGGAGCGTCGCGGCGCGGGACACGCGCTGGCGCTCACGATCGCGATCGCCGTGGTCGTGGTCATCGTCGTCGCCACGTTCGGCATGATCGCGGCATCGGTCGGCGAGCTGGTGCTCCAGGTCCCCCGCTACCAGGACCGGCTGACGGCACAGGTCGCGGCCATCCGCGACGTGCTCGATGGGTTCGGCATCAGCACCGATCTCGATGCCATCGCCTCGGTCATCTCGCCGGGCACCGTCGCGAGCATCGTCCGCCCGGTCGCTTCGGCGGTGTCGGAGGCCGGGATCGCGCTGTTCGTCCTGACCTTCACCATGCTCTACGGGCTGGCCGGTGCCGGCTCGCTCCAGGGCCGCGCCCGGGAGGCCTTCGGTGAGCACCATGCGCTGATCAGCGGGGTCGAGCAGTTCGGCGTGGACCTGCGCCGCTACCTGCTGGTGCGGGCGATGCTCGGCCTGTTCGCAGGCGTGGCCATCTTCATCGTCCTGGTGGTCCTCGGGGTTCCGCTCCCCGCCCTGTGGTCGTTCCTCGTCTTTGCCGCCAGCTTCATCCCCACCATCGGCACGATCATCGCCCTCGTTCCCACCACGATCCTCGCCTTCCTCGACGGCGGCGTCGCGACCGCGGCGATCGTGATCGTGGCCTACACCGTCATCAACTTCGCGCAGGACCACTTCCTCCAGCCGGTGGTCATGGGCAGCGAGCTCAACCTGACCCCGCTGGTGGTGTTCATCGCCGTCATCGCCTGGGCATGGATCCTGGGCGCAGCCGGGGCCCTGCTCGCCGTGCCCCTGACCGTCGGGCTGGTGGCGATCATGGAGGCATTCCCGGCGTCGCGTCCGGTCGCCGCCCTGCTGCGCAACAGGATCGAGCCGCCGCCGGGCAGCGAGGCCGACCCCGATCCGTTCACCGCACCCGACGACGAGCCCGGCGACCAGTGAGCGGCGAGAAGGCGACGGCACCCCGGCGGCCGCTGCTGGGGACGCGCCGTGACCGCGCGGAGCGGTACCTGTTCATCGCGGTCGCGGGGTTCGCGATCAGTGTCGCGGGCACCCGCTGGTTTCTCGACCTGACGGGCTACCCGAGGGTCGGCGGCGGTGGGCTCCACGTCGCCCACATGCTGTGGGGCGGCCTGCTGCTGGTGATCGCCGCGACCATCCCGCTGGTGCTCGTCGGCCGACGACCGCTGGTGCTGTCGGCGATCGCGGGCGGCGTGGGGGTCGGCCTGTTCATCGACGAGATCGGCAAGTTCATCACCGAGGGCAACGACTACTTCTTCGCGCCCGCCGCCCCGCTGATCTACGGCGCCCTGCTGCTGCTGGTCGCACTGTGGGTGGCCGTCCGCCGGCGGCGCGATGCCGTCGCCTCGACCCACGACGTGCTCCAGGACGGCGTGGAGGCGGTCCGCGCGGCCATCGACGGCGACCTGACGGTGCTGGAGCGTGACCGGGTCGGCGGGGACCTGCGACAGGTCGTCGCGGACGGCGACCCGGGCTCGGCGGCCATCGCCCGGCGCCAGATGGAGCTGTTGCGGTCGCCCGAGATCGAGTCCCGGCTTGCGCGGCCGGGCCTGATCGAGAGCGGTCGGCTGGCCAGGATCCGCGACCGGCTGCTGCCCCTGCGCCTGGTCAAGGCGATCATCCTGGCGGGTCTCCTGTGGTCCGCGCTGCAGGCCGCGCTCACGGTGCTGCTGCTGCTGTACCTGCTGGGGGTGGGGCTTCCCGACGTGGTCGCGGTCCCGGACGGGCCGGTGGAGTTCCCGACCGAGCCCATGTGGACGATCCTGGTGCTCGTCATCGGTGCCGGGGTGGGGATCGCCGACGGGATCGCGGCCATCCTGCTCCTCCGGCGCCGCGAGTCCAGCGCGCTCCAAATCGCGATCGGGGCCACGCTGGTCAACCTGGTGGCGGGTGGACTGCTCACGTTCTATGTCGCGCAGTTCGGTGCGATGACGGCCGCCGTCGGCCAGCTGGTCCTGCTGGCATTGCTGTTCGACTACCGGGCCCGCTCTGCGGCGGGTGTGGCGCGCTCCACCGGGGTGCCCCCAGCGGAGCCGACGACGTCGGTGGCGGCGGCCGGCTGATGCGCGGCTCCCGGCTCGTCCTGGCCGTCCTCGTAGCGCTCGCGGGCGGCGTCTGGCTGGGGCAGGGACTGGGGTTCATCGGCGGCAGCTTCATGACCGGCAGCGCACTGTGGGCCGTGATCGGGGCCGCCCTCCTCGTGCTGGCGGCGGCCATCGTGGTCGTCGAACTGCGACGAGGATAGGGACGGGGCGGGAGTCCGCCCGGACGGACGAGCCGCGCTATGCTCGCCCGGCGATGCCGACCGTGATCGACCTGCGCTCCGACACCGTCACCCATCCCACCCAGGCCATGCGCCGGGCGATGGCATCTGCCCGCGTGGGCGATGACGTGTTCGGGGACGATCCGACCGTCAACGAGCTCGAGGAGCGGGCCGCGGCCCTGCTGCACAAGGAGGCCGGGCTGTTCGTCGCCAGCGGCACCATGGGCAACCTCGTGTCGCTGATGGCCCACCTGCCGCGCGGCCACGAGGCGATCGCGGGGGCCACCACGCATACCGTGATGGACGAGGCCGGCGGCCATGCCGTGGTCGTGGGGGCGACCGTGCGGGCGCTCCCCGAGCGTGCCGACGGGACCATGGATCCCGACGCCATCGCCGGAGCCTGGCGGGACCCGGACGATCTCCACGAGCCGATCACCGGGCTGGTGGTGCTGGAGAACACACACGCCCACTCCGGCGGCCGGCCGCTGCCGCTGGACTACCTGGGCCGGGTGGCGGCGATCGCCCATGAGCGCGGCGTGGCGCTCCACGTGGATGGAGCACGCCTGTTCAACGCGGCGGTCGCCCTCGGTGTCACGCCCGCCGAGCTGGCTGCACCCGCCGACACGGTCACCTTCTGCCTGTCCAAGGGGCTCGGCGCCCCGATCGGATCCATGGTGGTGGGGCCGGCGCCGTTCATCGGCCGGGCTCGCCGCGCCCGCAAGCTGCTGGGCGGAGGCATGCGCCAGGTCGGCGTGCTGGCTGCGGCGGGGCTGGTCGCGCTGTCGGACGGCCCCGACGGGACCGTGGCGCGTCTCGCCGAGGACCATGCCAATGCCCACCGCCTGGCCGAGGGCCTGGCCGAGCTGACCGGCATCCGTTCGCCGGGAGGGATCGCCCAGCCCGACCCGGACGGCCCGCTCGATCCGGCGCGATCGTGCACCAACTTCGTCCTGTTCCGCGTCAGCCGTGACCGGGCCGCATTCCTTGCCGCTCTCGAGGGGAGAGGCGTGCTCATGGTCCCGTACGCGGACGGCCAGATCAGGGCCGTCACCCACCTGGGGGTGACGGCCGACGACGTCGACAGGGTGGTGGCCGCGGTTGCCGAGACGCTGCGCGAGACCACTCCAGGCCGCGAGACCACTCCAGGCGATGCCGCGCGCCCGGCCGCGGGCGCGTGACGGCCGACCCAACCATCCGGCCCGGCGCCCGCGCGACCGGGCGGCTGCCGGAGGAACCATGACCAGCGACTACCAGCTCGGCGGACTCGCGCTCCCGCGGCCGGCCCCATCGCCCGATGCCGGCGCGCAGGACGACCGCTTCTACGACCTCGTGGAGGTCCGCGTCCGCCGACTGTTCGCGGACAACCCCATTCTGGCCACCTTCTTCGGAGTCCACAGCGAGGACGGCCGGCTGGGGGACGCCTCGCGGGACGCGGTCGAGGCGGAGATCGCCGCCGAGCGGGCCCACCTCTCGGCCGTCGAGGCACTGGATCCCGCCGGGCTGTCCGCCGGAGTCCGCTTCGAGCGCGATCTCGAGCTGCACAACGTCCGGCTCGCGCTGTTCGAGGCGGACGAGGTCCGGCGCTGGCAGCGCCGGGCAACCGCGGCCAGCGACATCGGCGACGGGGTCTTCCTGCTGTTCGCCCGGGGCTCGGCGTCCCTCGCGGAGCGACTGGAACGGATCACCGACCGGCTGGAGGCGGTGCCCGACTACCTGATCCAGACCCGGACCCGGGCCGTGGAGCCGCAGGTGGCGACCTGGCAGCAGATCGAGCGACGCCTTGCCGCCGACCTGCCCGGGCTGTTCGCCGAGGTCCGGGCGACGGCCGATGGCGTGCTGCCGCCGCCGGCGCTGGCCCGCCTCGATCACGCCGTCACGGCCGCTCGGGCCGCCCTCGACGGCTACGGGGCATGGCTGGCAGACACGCTGTCCTCGGCCACCGACGACTGGGCGCTGGGTCGCGAGCGCTATGACCGGATGGTGGCGCTGCGGGGGTTCGGCGATCTCGACGCGGACGCGATCCTCGAGATCGGCCAGGAGCAGCTGCGGCGCAGCCTCGAGGCGCGCCGCGAGGTCGCCCGCGAGCTTCACCCCGACGCCGATGTTGCCACCGCCATCGCCCGCCTCAAGGCCGACCACCCGGCGACCTTCGAGCAGGCGCTACTGGCGTACAGGGACGCGATGGACCGTGCCCGCGCCTACCTCGTGGCGCACGAGATCGTGACCGTGCCCGAGGAGCCGATCGACGTGGTCTCCACGCCGGAGTACCTGCGCAGCGTGATGCCGTTCGCGGCCTACTTCTCGCCCGCCCGGTTCGACCCCGACCGGCGGGGCATCTACGTGGTCACGCCTGCGGTCGACGATGACCCGAACGCGATGCTGGAGCACTACTACGCGTCGATCTCCAACACCAGCGTCCACGAGGCATATCCCGGGCACCACCTCCAGCTGGCCCTCGCCGCCAGGCACCCCAGCCTGACCCGGATGCTGACCGAGGCTCCCGAGTTCGTGGAGGGCTGGGGGATGTACTCCGAGCAGATGATGCGCGAGGAGGGCTTCGACGCCGGCGCGCCGTTCCGGATGGCGATGCATACCGACGCGGTGTGGCGCGCCTGCCGGATCATCCTCGACGTCCGGATGCACCGCGGCGAGCTGACGCCGGACGAGGCGACCGACTTCCTGGTCGAGCACACCGCGTTCGAGCGGGCCAACGCCCGGGCCGAGGTCCGCCGCTACACCTACACGCCGGGCTACCAGCTGTCGTACCTGCTGGGCAAGGTCCTCATCCTGGGCCTGCGCGAGGAGGAGAAGCGCCGGCTCGGGACCGCCTTCAACCTGCGAGCGTTCCACGACACCCTGGTGCGCAACGGATCGCTCCCGTTCAGCTTCCACCGTCGCCTGCTGCGAGGCGAGGGCTGACGCCGGTGCCGATGGACGTCATCCCGGCCATCGACGTGCGCGGCGGCCGCTCGCGGATCGTGTACTGGCCCGGGGCGGCCGCCGGCGTCGGGACTCCGATGGACCGACCGGACCGGATCGCGGAGCAGCTGGTCGCCCAGGGCGCCCGCATCGTGCACCTGGTGGACTTCGACGGCGCCCGGCAGGCGCGCCCCGCCAATCTCGAGGCGATCGGCGCCGTGGCTTCGCGGGTCGCCGTGCCGCTCCAGGTGGCGGGGGGACTGGAGGAGGCCGATCACATCCGCCTCGCCTTCGCCGCCGGCGCCACCCGGGTCGTGCTGTCGATGGCCATCGTGGAGCGTCCGGACGCCCTGCGCGAGTGCCTCGCCGTCGCCGGCGACTGGCTGGCGGTGGGCGTCGACCCGCGGCCGGACCGGCTGGCCTCGTTCCCCTGGCGGCGCACGAATCCGCCGACCCTCGATACGCTGGTGGAGGAGCTGGTCGCCGCGGGCGTCCGCCGCGTGGTGCTGAGCCACGGTGGGGCATCGCCGGACGCCGGACTCCTGGACGCCCTCCGGCAGCGCCATGATGTCGATGTCCTCGTCGCCGGCGGCGTGACCGATCTGCCCGGCATCACCCGACTTCGCGACGCCGGCGTGGCCGGCCTCATCCTCGGCGAGGCGCTCCTCTCCGGGGCCATCGACCTTGCACGCGCCCTGGAGGCTGCAACATGATCCGCTCTCGCGTCGTGGCCGGGCTGGCCGCCTTGGCGGCGGTCCCCGTGCTCCTCGCCGCCTGCTCCGGCGGCGGGGCACAGCCGCTGCCGTCCATCCCCGAGGCCACGCCGACCCCGCTGGCTGCCTTGTCGCCCACGGCGGACCCGATGGCCCACCCGACGTACCTGCCCGGGTGCCCCACCGAGCAGCCTCCCGCCCTTCCGGCGGGCGAAACCCGGACGGTGACCATCACCACCGACCAGGGCGACATCGTGATCAAGGTCGACGCCGACCTGTCGCCGATCGCGGCCGGCAACTTCGTGGCCCTCGCGCAGTGCGGCTACTACGACGGCGTGGTGTTCCACCGGATCGCCCCGGGGTTCGTGATCCAGGGCGGCGACGGCTCGTTCGGACGGATGCCCAACGTGGCGCCCGGCCTGGTCGGCAGCGGCGGCCCGCCGTACACCATCAAGGACGAGCCCGTCACCGTTCCCTACACCCGCGGGGTCGTCGCGATGGCCAAGACCCCGGAGCCCGACAGCGCCAACTCCCAGTTCTTCATCGTGCTCGACGACCTGCCGACGCTGCCGCCCGACTACCAGGTGTTCGGGACCGTGACCGATGGGATGGACGTCGTGGACGCGATCTCGATGCTGCCCAACGACGGATCGGACATGAGCCTGGCGGTCGATCCGATCCCGATGACCAAGGTCACCGTCTCGACCCCGTAACCTGTCCCCAACCCACAAGGAGGCTGCCCATGACCCGCGCCATCATCGCCACCGAGGCCGGCGACATCGAGGTCGAGCTGTTCACCGAAGGAGCCCCCAAGGCCGCCGGCAACTTCGTCAAGCTGGCCAACGACGGCTTCTACGACGATGTCATCTTCCACCGCGTCATCCCGGGCTTCATGATCCAGGGGGGTGACGGCCAGTTCGGCAAGAAGGCGTCGCTCGACACGGGCCGGGTCGGCACCGGGGGTCCGGGCTACAAGTTCGACGACGAGCCGGTTGCCGGCAGCTACGTGCGGGGGACCCTGGCCATGGCGAACGCCGGCCCCAACACCAACGGCTCGCAGTTCTTCATCATGCACGCGGACTACGCGCTGCCCAAGAACTACACGATCTTCGGCCAGGTGACGAAGGGCCTCGACGTCGTGGACGCGATCGCCAGCGCGCCCCGCAACGCGCGCGACCTCCCCGACACGCCGGTCGCGATGACCAGCGTGACCGTCCTCGACGAGGGGTAGAGGCCGCGGCGGAGCCTGGTCGGGTCGGCATCCCCACCCCCATCTCGGGCGGGCGATGGTTAAGAGATTTTCACCGAAGGACCGGACAAAACCCCTTCCCCAATCACCACCTGCTCGGTAGGATATCGGTGCTGCTCGCGCAGCAAGGGCTGCCCCAGCATCAGGATCATGGGTAGGTTGGGTTAGGGTAGTCGGTTAAGCCGACGCGATAGATGATCCTGGGGCCTGGCAGAAGGTCCTCCCCAGGGGGGACATCTTCACCGGGACAGCACACGAGGCGGTTCCTCCGGGAGCCGCCTCGTTCTTCATGTGCGGCCCAGACCGCCGGCTGTCCGCCCAGGCCGCGGCGTGAGCGGCTCAGCGGGCGTCGAGGGGTGCCGTGTCGTCCGGGCCGGTCGCCACCCCGGTGCGCTCCCAGGGCGCGTACTGGGCGACCACACCGTCGTCGTCGACGATCAGCTCGGCCTCGAAGCCGGCGCTCGCGTAGCGGTAGGTGTACTCGTCGAGGCGGGTGTAGGTCTGGGCCGTCTTCTCGATCGAGAGCTCTGGGAAGGCGACCCGGGCGGCCCGGATCGTCTTCGAGCTGCCGACTCCCAGGTGGAGGCGCCGGACCGGCAGCATGTTCGTGGACGGGCTGCAGCCCAGGTCGACGTCGGTGCAGCCCTTGAGCGCGCGGTCGGGTTCCCCGTCCACCACCCAGTTGCCCTTCGCGTCGCGGGCGAGCGCCAGCGTCCGCTGCGCGAACCCCCGAAGGTCGCGGACGTGGACGGCCGTCGTCGCACCGGCGGCGTCGGTCAGGACCCGGTACTCGATCCGGGTGGGCAGACCCCCATCCGCCCCCAGGATCGTGCCCACGAGCGACAGCCCGGCGTCACGGACGCTGATCGTGCACAGCTCCTCCGCCCGGGTCTCGTCCGAGCGGCGCCAGGAAACGCGACGAGTGGCCATGCCCCGAGGGTGCGGTGCGCGACCGGGAGGTGTCAACCGCGCCGGACCCGAGGGTCAGTCGCCGAACGACACCGCGCGAACCAGGATCCGAAGGATGCTCGCGATCCCCGCCGAGAACAGGGCGGCCAGCCAGATGCTGCTGAATCACCCGATCCGGATGATCGCCGAGCGTCTGCCGGGTGATCGCGGCCGGCGCGCCGGTCAGCCCGCCGGTTCGAGGACCGCGGCCGACCAGGGCGGCATCCGGAGCACGGTGCCGTCGACGGCGACTGCCCCGTCCGAAGCCAGCAGCGCCCGCCACGGACCGGTGTCGAGGGGTACGGTGCAGGGAGCGGGCGCGAGACAGGCGACGACGAGCAGCCCGCCGTGATCCACGCTGATCCAGCCGTCGTCCTCGTCGAGAGCGACCGCCGGTCGCCGCCCATCGTGCAGCCCCGGGTGACTGCGGCGGATGGCGATCAAGGCCCGGTACCAGGCGAGCACGCCGGCATGGGGCTCGCGCTCGCGCTCGGTCCAGTCCAGGCGGGAGCGGCGGAAGGTGGTCTCGGCCTGGGGATCCGGGACCTCGATCCCCGCCCGCTGGAAGGCCGGGAACTCGCGCCGGCGACCCTCCCGGACGGCCGCTCCGAGCGCCTCGTCGCGGTGGTCGGTGAAGTACTGGAACGGACTGGAGGCTGCCCATTCCTCCCCGGCGAACAGGAGCGGCACGAACGGGCCGAGCAGCACCAGCGCCGAGCCGGCCTTGACTGCATCGGGCGCGACCAGGTGCCCGATCCGTTCGCCCAGCGCCCGGTTGCCGACCTGGTCGTGGTTCTGGAGGAAGCCGATGAAGCGGGTCGTGGGCAGGTCGCCGACGGGGCGTCCGTGGGCGCGTCCCCGGAAGGCCGAGAACCGGCCGTCGAACACGAACACCCGGCGGAGCGCGACAGCGACGTCGGGGAGCCCCAGGTACTGGGCGTGGTAGCCGTCCGCCTCCGCGGTCAGCGCCACGTGCAGGGCGTGCCGGAAGTCGTCGTTCCACAGGGCGTCGAGCCCGTCGCCGCCGGACTCCGGGTTCCGGACCAGCCGCGGATCGTTCAGATCACTCTCGGCGATCGCCACCAGCCGACGGCCAAGCGCCCGGGCAAGGTCGTGGACGGCATCCGCGACGGCCTCCAGAATGGGTACTGCCGACTGGTCGAAGATCGCATGCACGGCGTCGATGCGCAGGCCGTCGGCGTGATAGTCGCGGAGCCAGGAGCGGCCGTTGTCGAGGACGAAGGCGCGCACCTCGTCCGAGCCCGGGCCATCGAAGTTGACGGCGGCCCCCCACGGCGTCCGGTAGCGGTCGGTGAAGTACGGCCCGAACCTGCCCAGATAGTTCCCGTCGGGACCGAGGTGGTTCCACACCACGTCGACCAGCACCGCGAGTCCCCGCGCGTGACAGGCGTCGACCAGCCGCTTGAGGCCGTCGGGGCCGCCGTAGGCGTGGTGGGGCGCGAACAGGTCGACCCCGTCGTAGCCCCAGCCCCGGGTACCCGGGAACTCGACGACGGGCATCAGCTCGACATGGGTGATCCCGAGCTCGACCAGGTCGTCCAGCTGCTCGATGGCGGACTCGAACGTCCCGTCCGGGGTGAACGTCCCGACGTGCAGCTCGTAGATGATCGCCGACTCGAGCGGCGGCGCCTGCCAGCCCGCATCCGTCCAGGCGAATGCGGCGTGATCCACCGTCGCCGACAGGCCGTGGACGCCGTCGGGCTGCGAGGGCGATCGGGGGTCGGGAAACGGTCCCTCGCCGTCGAGCAGGTAGCCGTACGGCGTGCCGGCCGGCGCATCGGCCACCTCGACGGTCCACCAGCCCCCGGCCTCCTGGACCATCGCCAGCGGCGCAGCGATGCCGGACCGGTCCTCGTCGCCCAGGCCTCGACCGACGACGAGGTCCACGCGGCGCGGGATGGGTGCCCACACCCGGAACCGGGTCACCGGCGCTCCTCCCGGATGAGCAGGGCGACCGGGAACCGGCCGAGCAGGCGCTCCGCTGGAACCGGTGCCTGGCGTGTCCCGGCACGAACCTGGAACCGTTCCCCAGTCAGGGCGTCACGCCAGCGGCCGGAAGGCAGCGCCAGCGCCGTGTCCTCCCACGCGCCGGCCAGGCGTACCGTCAGCCGCGGGACCACGGTCGCGACCCTGCCCGAGCGGAAGAACGCCACCAGATGGTCGGCGGCGGATCCGGTCACCTCGAGGGGCTCGTAGGTCGCCGTGGGCCCGAACGTCTCGGGCTGCGCCGCCCGGACGGCCAGGGTCGTGCGCAGGACGGCCATCTTGGGCGATCCCGGCTCCGTCGGGTCGGTGAGCCGTGCGGCCAGCGCCTCGGGAGCCGGCCGGTCCGGTCCGCCCAGCTCGGCCAGGATCCGCCGCCGGAGCCGCAGGTCCACCGGGCGCCGATTGTCCGGGTCGACCAGGCTGAGATCCCACAGCTCGGTACCCTGGTACAGGTCGGGCACCCCGGGCGCGGTCAGCTTGACCAGCAGCTGGGCCAGCGAGTTGATGCGTCCGGGCAGCAGCACCCCGGCGACGACCGCCTCCATCGAGGCCCGGAAGGCGTCCACGGCGAGGAGCCGCTCCGCGTAGCCGTTGACCGCGGCTTCGTACGCATCGTCGGGGCTGGTCCACGAGGTGCGCAGCTTGGCCTCGCGCAGGGCCTTGGTGAGATACGGCGCGAGCCGGTCCATCTCGATCGGCCACGCACCCAGCAACGTCTGGTAGAGGAGGTACTCGGCATGTCCGTCGGGCCCCGCCTCGGTGCGGTAGGCGCTGCCCAGCCGATGCCACTCGTCGACCGCACGGGCCCACGCGTCGGGGATCTCGGACAGGACGGCGAGCCTGGCCCGCACGTCCTCGCTGCGCTTGGTGTCGTGCGTTGACGTCGTGATCATTCCCAGCGGCCAGCGGTCCTGGGCGGTCCGCGTGGCCTCGTGGAAGGCGGCGGGCGACAGCCCGAACTGACCCGGGTCGCCGCCGACCTCGTTGAGCGCCAGCAGGCGCAGGTCCCGGTAGAAGGCGGTGTCCTCGACGCCCTTGGCCATCACCGGCCCGGTCAGCTGCTGGAACCGCAGGGCGACCTCCTCCTCGAGCTCGTCCCCCGGCCGTCGCAGGAGCAGCAGGTCGCCCAGGATGTCGAACAGGTCCGCGGGCAGGTCCGGGCGCAGGTCCTTGGCCGTGGCGATCGCCTCGGCCACCGCCGCCTCGTCCTCGGGCGCGACCTGGGTCAGGCGTCGCCCGTCATCGGCGGTCTCGATCCGGACGTAGGTGCGATAGACCGGGAACGCGACGAGCACCGTCCGGAGCGCCTCGTGGAGATCGTGCCGGGTGTGGTCCCGGTGACGCCGCAGACGCTCCAGCACGTCGACCAGGAGCGCCGTCAGCCGACCGAGCTCCGAGCCGAGCGCCTCGTCGAGGACCGCCTGTTTTGCCTCCTGCGCGATCGCCGGGAACGGGCGGCCCTCGCCGGTCATCCGCGCCTGGAGCGCCGCCATCGGTGGTCCGCCGGCCGGGTCCACGAACAGGCCCCCCACGCGGTTGAGGAAGTCGTAGCCGCTGCTGCCGGCGACCGGCCAGCTGCGCCGCAGCTCCTCGCCCGGCTCCAGGATCTTCTCGACCACGATCCAGGCCCGCGGGCTCGCCCAGCGCAGGCGCCGCAGGTACCCCTCCGGGTCCAGCAACCCGTCGGGATGATCGATCCGCAGGCCGTCGAGCACGCCCTCGGCGAGCCAGTCCAGGATCCGGCCCTGGGTCTCGGCGAACACGCGCGGATCCTCGATCCGGAGGCCGATCAGGGTCGTGACATCGAAGAACCGGCGGTAGCCGAGATCGCGGCGAGCCGCGCGCCACCAGGCCAGGCGGTAGTTCTGGCGCTCCAACAGCCGGTCGAGCACCTCCACGTCGGCGTTGGTCGCGGCGACCGCCGCCTCGACCGCCTCGGCGACCCGGGGCTCCGCGGCGGCGAGCTGGACCAGCCGCCCCTCGAGCACCTCCTTGTCCCGGTGCCGGCGCTCGCGCAGCACGGGGTCGACGACCGTGGACGCCGGCAGCGCCCCGAGCGCATCAGCCAGGAAAGCCAGCTCCGCCGACGCCGCCCGCTCGGCCGCGAGGGCCAGCAGCTCGTCGAGGCTGCGCGGCGCGACCGGAAAGCGCTGCTCGTAATAGCGGACGGTGAACCGTCGCCCGTCCCATTCCAGGCGGAGGTCGCCGGCCTCCAGCACCCGGCCGTAGTGGTCGCCGAGGACCGGCAGCAGCACCCGCTCGCGCAGGTGTGGCTCGGGGTGTGCCCAGTCCACGTCGAACGCGATCGCCCATCGGCTGGCCGGCCCGTTCTCGAGCACATCCCACCACCACGGGTTCTCGGGTCCGATGGCCATGTGGTTGGGCACCACGTCGAGGACCTGTCCCAGGCCGTGCCGGCCGAGGGCATCGCAGAATCGCGCGTGCCCGTCCTCGCCTCCCAGCTCGGGGTTGACCTGCCGAGGGTCGACGACGTCGTACCCGTGGAGGCTCCCGGGCATCGCGCGCAGGTAGGGCGACGCATAGACATGGCTGATGCCCAGGTCGCGGAGATAGGGCGCGACCGAGGCGGCATCGTCGAAGGTGAACGCCGGCGTCAGCTGCAGCCGGTAGGTGGCGCGGGGATCGACCCGGCGGGGCCCCGGATCACCGGCGGACGGGACATCGGAGAGGGGGCGCAGCGCCTCTCCCGCGGGGACGCCGGCCAGGGACGGCAGCCGGGCCCCGCTCACGCTGCCTCCACCCGGCGCAGCATCACCACCGAGCGTGCGGCCAACGGGACGTCGTCGCCCGATGCGAACGTCGCTCCATCCTCCGGGAAGGCGTCGTCCGTTGCGGTGTCCATGACCAGCATCCACGAGCCCCCGCGCGGCGGCAGGGTCGCGGCGATCGCATCGTCGCGGGCGTTGAACACCAGGTAGAAGGTGTCGTCCCGGATCGGCTCGCCACGCTCGTCGCGGGACGGGATCGCGTCACCGGCGAGCAGCACCGCCAGGTCACGCACATGGCCCTGGCCCCAGTCCTCCTCGGCCATCTCCACGCCTTCGATCGTGAACCACTCGATATCAGGCAGGTCGCGGCCGTGGATCGGCTGGCCCTGGAAGAACCGGCGGCGGCGGAATACCGGGTGCTCCCCGCGGAACGCGATCAGGCGCGAGGTGAACGCGAGCAGCGCGTCGTCGGGATGGGCCCAGTCGATCCAGGACAGCGGGCCGTCCTGGCAGTAGGCATTGTTGTTGCCCTCCTGCGTCCGGCCCATCTCGTCCCCCGCCAGCAGCATCGGCACCCCCTGCGACAGCATCAGTGTCGCGAGCAGGTTCCGGCGCTGCCGCCGCCGGAGGGCGAGGATCCCCGGATCGTCGGTCTTCCCCTCGGCGCCCGAGTTCCAGGACCGGTTGTGCGACTCGCCGTCGCGATTGCCCTCGCCGTTCGCCTCGTTGTGCTTCTCGTTGTAGGCGACCAGGTCGGCGAGCGTGAAGCCGTCATGGGCGGTGACGAAGTTGATGCTCGCGTAGGGCCGGCGGCCGGTGTCCTCGTACAGGTCCGAGCTGCCGGTGAGACGGTAGGCGAAGTCGGCCATGGCCCCTGGATCGCCGCGCCAGAAGTCGCGCACCGTGTCCCGGTAGCGGCCGTTCCACTCCGACCACAGGACCGGGAAGTTGCCCACCTGGTAGCCGCCCTCGCCGACATCCCATGGCTCGGCGATCAGCTTGACCTGGCTGATGACGGGGTCCTGGTGGATGAGATCGAAGAACGCCGACAGGCGGTTCACGTCGTGCAGCTCGCGGGCGAGCGTGGAGGCGAGGTCGAACCGGAACCCGTCCACGTGCATGTCCTGGACCCAGTAGCGCAGGCTGTCCATGATCAGCTGCAGCACGTGGGGATGCTGCACGTTGAGGCTGTTGCCGGTCCCCGTGTAGTCCACGTAGTAGCGGGGGTTGTCGCCGGCCAGGCGGTAGTAGGCCTGGTTGTCGATCCCCTTGAACGCGAGCATCGGCCCCAGGTGGTTGCCCTCGGCCGTGTGGTTGTAGACGACGTCGAGGATCACCTCGATCCCGGCCTGATGCAGGGCCCGGACCATGGCCTTGAACTCGCCCACCTGGTCGCCCAGCTGGCCGGTGCTCGCGTACTCGTTGTGCGGGGCCAGGAAGCCGAGGCTGTTGTAGCCCCAGTAGTTCCTGAGCCCCCGGTCGGCGAGATGCTGGTCATGGACGAACTGGTGGACCGGCATCAGCTCCAGGGCATTCACGCCCAGCGCCAGCAGGTGGTCGATCGCCGCCGGGTGCGCGAGTCCCGCGTATGTCCCGCGCAGTGCCTCGGGGATGGCCGGGTGGGTCATCGTGAAGCCGCGGACATGCACCTCGTAGATGACGTTCTCGTTGAGCGGCCGACTGGTCGGATGATCGGCAGACCAGTCGAAGAACGGGTTGATCACCACCGAGCGGGGCACGAACGGCGCGCTGTCCCGGTCATCGCGGTCATCGGGCCGGCCCGGCCGGTACGGATAGCAGGCCGGGTTCCAGCGCACGCCGCCCTCGACTGCCTTGGCATACGGATCCAACAGCAGCTTGGCCGGGTTGCAGCGCTGGCCCGCGGCCGGGTTCCAGGGTCCATGGACCCGGAAGCCGTAGCGCTGCCCGGGCGTGACGGTCGGGATATAGCCGTGCCAGACGTAGCCGGTCATCTCGGGCAGGACGAACCGTGTCTCGGTGCCGCCGTCGGCGAACAGGCACAGCTCCACCTGTTCGGCCGCCTCCGAGAACAGCGCGAAGTTGGTGCCGGCACCGTCGAACGTGGCGCCCAGGGGATAGGGCCGGCCCGGCCAGATGGTCTCGGGCACCGCCGCCGGGACGAATGGGCGGCGGGTCGTGGCATCGTGGGTCACGGCACCTCCCATCTGCTCCTCGCTCCGCTCCCAACCCCGAGGATAGCCCGGCCTCGACAGCGGCGCCTCCCGCGCGTCGCCCCACTGGTCGATCACGCGGCTCGCTGGTCGATCACGCGGCTCGATGCTAGGATTCGCATATCGAACGGCAGTTCGGTCCTGTGGGGATGCGCGGTTTCGACAGGGTCTGGCTGTCTGGAGACGCGAGCCGAGGTGCCGTCAGGCCTCGTTAAACAGGCGGCAAACGAAGTAACTGCCAACAAGCAGCCTGCTCTCGCCCTCGCGGCCTAAGGCCGTCAGGTGAGCGTGGAAGCGGCCTCCCCTCCGCGGGCCGTGGAAGCGTCATGCAGCGGAGGTGCGAACCGGGTGAGGTTGCGTAACCCGGGACAAAGCCCGATCTAGGGACACGTGAATGGGCCGATGGTGAGCCTGCCGATGGGCGCACCGACGGCTGACGAAAAGCATCGGACACGCTCGTAGTGGTTCCAGGCGAAGGGTTCTGGACGGGGAGTTCGACTCTCCCCCATCTCCACCACCTGACCTCCTCGGCGGGGGCCGGGCTGATGTCCCGGTCGTGCACACCGACAGACCGAGTCAGCTTCACGCTGACTGCGGGTCAAAGCAGTGCGTGCGGATCGATGTGTTCCTGAGTCTGATCCTCTGTGACGGCGGTGGGTCAGCTGAGGGCTCTTGGCGCCAGGCAATCCGCCAGCTCAATCATGGCGGGGTGGCCTCCCGCAAATCGCGGGCGCATGGTGACCGATCCCCGACCGAGAACTCGCCGACCCAGCGACCCGAGTCCGTGCCCACTGATACGCGGCGTCGCGCGGGTGTGCGGCCGCAAATGGGAGGTGATCACATTGGACGGAGTCGACGCCACCCTGGCTGCCCTGCTGCCGACGCCCTCCAGAGACCAGACCGCGGATTGACCGAGCCAGCCCGCCACCAGCGCCAAGCCTAGGCCGAGGGCGCCGACCGTCACGGGTTAGGCCGCACCTGGCAGGGCTCGAGGAGGAGCAGCGCGACGATGGGGTAGCCCAGCGCCAGGGCCATGAACGGTGGGTGCGCCACGGGGGGCTTGCAGGGCGGGTTCGGTTGGACGGCGGGTCACGGTCGGGTCCCCCGGGTCAAGCCGCTTGATCGTGTCGCGAGCAATTCGCGCGGATGGGGCGGCAACTCCGTGCCGTGGGCGATCGCGGCGCTGTGCATGACGACGTGCCCCACGATCGGCGCGAGGACGCTGCCCGTGAGCAGGAACGCGACCGTCAGCAGCCCGCACGCGATCACGATCGGCACGAGGCTCCGGTTCCGGTACTCCCAGTACCCGAGGTGGTGGACAACGATGACGGCCACAGAGGCCAGCAGCGCGACCAGCCACAGGCCCACGTCGCCGGCGGTGCCGGACCAACCGAGGGCGTGGATCATCTGCCACGCGACGAATGCCGGCAGCGCCGAGAGGAGCACGCCCTCGGTCACGCCGTAGACGAGCCCCTCCCAGGCGAAAGCGATGCCCTCGTCTGCGCCGCGTCGGTGCAGCGTCGCCGGCATGCGCGTCATCGCCAGCGCCGTGATCGCGCCGGCGACCGCGCCCGCGGCCAGGCCCGCTGCCCACGCGGTCGCCAGCACGTCGCCGGCGGCAACGCCGAGCCAGAGGAGGTAGCCGGCCGTCAGTCCGATCGTCAGCATGCTCAGGACGGCAATGTACGGACCGCGTCGGACGCGCCAGCGAGTTGCGAACAGCCAGGACACGAGGAAGCTGGCGACGATGATGGCCAGGAGCCAGATGAGCGAGCCGGCCGGGTCCGAAGGCTCGCTGGGAAACGGGATCATGATCCTCTCCTTTCGTTCAGGCGGCCTCGACGCGCCGGGCGGCCATCCCCGCCACGGCGACCGCGAGGAGCATGTACACCACGACCGCGGCCGCCGGCGCGAGCACCTGCACGCTCGGGCCAGCCTGGACGGCCACGGCAACCAGGCCCATGCCGAGCGCGTAGAGCAGCAACCACGCGACCAGCGCCACGATCGCGATCGTTCCGGACGCCGGCGCCTCGATCAGCGCGCCGATCCTCGAGAGCGGGGCTCGGTCCAGCCAGCCCACGGGTCGACCGAACAGCTCGACGGATCCGGCGTCCGGGCGGATGACGCCGGCGAGGATCCGCATCGTCGTCGTCTTCCCCGCGCCATTGGGACCAAGGAAGCCGTAGACGACCCCCGGGGGAACGCCGAGATCGAGCCCATCGAACGCGTGTCGCGAACCGTAGGTCTTCCGGAGGCCGGTAATGTGGATCGCCGGCGGCTGGTCTTGCATGCGTTGCCCTCCCGCGATTGGCAGGCACGCGCGGTCGGAGGCCGGCGCGTCCGGGCCACGGGCTCGCAACCTCGATGCCCGCCGGGAGGCGTGCGGTAACCCCCTCGCGCACAGGTGTCCAGCGTCCTCAGACGGGACCACGGCGGCACCGAAGCTCCAGTCCCAGGGCGACTGGTCAGGCCGCCAGCGTCGAGCCACGCACGAACCGCGACAAGGGCCAAGGCTCCCTTCGGCCAAGCGCCAGCCGGCCCCCAGGCTCCGGGACAGCGCCAATTCCGCGCCCGCAGCCGATGTGAAACGGATGGAGAGGCCGGTGGCGGCCGCCTGACGACGATCCCGGAGGACCCGCGCGCGAGGCCGGCGGACGAGCTGATCCCCGAGGAGCGCCCGGACCATTGGGCGCTCGCCAGCGCGGCCTGGGCCGACGCCGAGCTGGCCCTCTCGAGCCCGCACCCGTCCAGCGACAAGTGAGGTAGTCGAGCCGGCAGCCGTAGCAACTCCGTCGATCGCGGCATTGACCGCGTGCGCCCGACGGGTCACCGTAGCGGGTGATGCGTCCCCGTCGCCAGCCATCCGACCCGTACGCCACGCTCGGCCTCGCCCCGGGCGCCTCCCGTGCCGACGTGCGCCGCGCGTACCGGCAGCGGGCGATGGCAATCCACCCCGACACCTCCGGCAGCGAGTCGACGGCCGAGATGGCCCGTCTCAACCGGGCCCGCGACGAGCTCCTGGCTCGATCTGCTGCGCCCGGCGGGCAGCCCGGCGGCGACGAGCCCTCCCCCGGGCGTCCGGCCCAGCCGCCGGCGAGGCCCGCGTGGGCCGAGCCCTACGAGGCTGCGTGGACCAACTACTGGTCCGCCTGGAACGAGCTGCCGCGCCGGGATGGAGGACAGGCTGCCGATCCGGACGACCCGTCCGACGACCACGCCGAGCGGGACCGCCACCCGACCTGAGTCCCGCACGACCTGGTCCCGCACGACCTGGGTCCCGGCGGAAGGTGACTCGCGGAAGGCCGCGAGCGGGCGGTGTGGCCCGTACACATCTCACTGCGCGATGAGATGTTAGGTGGCGATGACATCGGTCGCCACACACCGAGCGCAACTTCCGTACCCGATCGTGGTCGCGGCCGCGATCGCCATGTGGCTGGTCGCCTGGTTCGCAACGCTTCCACTTGCCAACTGGCTGGCCTTCGACGTGCTGGGCCTGGAGCCCGGGACACCCATCGGCGAGTCGGTTGCGTTCTTCCTGCTCGACGTCCCCAAGGTGCTGCTGCTGCTGACGGGGATCGTGACCCTCGTCTCGTTCCTGCGGTCGTTCGTGTCTCCCGAGCGCGTCCGGCGAGCGCTCGCGGGCCGGGGGGTCCTGCCCGGTGCCGTCGCGGCGGCCGGGTTCGGGGTGGTCACCCCGTTCTGCTCGTGCTCGGCGGTGCCGCTGTTCATCGGGTTCGTCGAGGCCGGCGTTCCGCTCGGCGTCACCTTCGCCTTCCTGGTCGCCAGCCCCATGGTCAACGAGGTGGCCCTGGTGCTGCTGTGGGGCCTGTTCGGACCTGGTCTGGCGCTCGCCTACATGGCCGCCGGGCTCGTGGTCGCGATCACCAGCGGCCTGGTCATCGGCCGGCTCGGCCTCGAGCGCTACGTCGAGGACTATGTCTGGACGATCCGTGCCAGCGCCGCCCTGACGCCGGCCCGGCCCACGATGGCCGAGCGGCTGCGCGATGCCTGGCAGGCAACCGTCGACATCCTGCGCCGGGTCGCCCCGTGGGTCGTGGCCGGGATCGCGGTGGGCGCCCTGATCCACGGCTTCGTGCCGACCGACCTGGTGGTTGCCATCGGCGGCACCGACAACCCGCTCGCCGTACCGGCGCTGGTCGCGCTCGGCGTGCCGCTGTACAGCAACGCCGCGGGCACCATCCCGATCGTCGAGGCGCTGCTGGGCAAGGGCCTGCCGATCGGGTCCGGGCTCGCGTTCATGATGGCGGTCACGGCGCTGTCGCTGCCCGAGCTGGTGATCCTGCGCCGGGTCATGCGGCCGCGCCTGCTCGTCGTGTTCGTCGCCGTCGTGGCCGTCGGGATCCTGCTCGTCGGCTACGGCTTCAACTTCCTCACCAGCTGAAGGAGCACCGCCCATGCATGTCATCGAGGTTCTCGGCCACGGGTGCCAGAAGTGTCAGCACCTGGAGCAGGAGGTGCGCGACGTGGTCGCCGCCGCCGGTCTCGAGGCGGAGATCCGGCACGTCACCGACGATGCCGAGATCGCGATGCGCGGGGTCCTGTCAACGCCCGGCCTCGTGATCGACGGCCAGGTCGTCGCGGCCGGACGCGTGCCGTCGCGCGATCAGCTCGCGGGGTATCTCGGGGTCGGCTGACCCGTCGCCACCGTCGGCTGCGGCGACGGGCACGGCCCGGCACCGGCGCGAACGGGCGATCGGTCAGGCGCCCCCGGGCCGCCTTCCCGCGTAGGCGGCCTCGAGCTCGACCGACCAGCGGGCCGTCATCAGCAGCTGGGCGATGATGCCCGCCGCGGCCACAACGCCCCACGCGACGATCCAGATCGCGCCCATCCGATAGAGCGCGACCAGCGGTCCGGCGGCAAGATCGCCGGTGTCCATGAACCCGGGCACCAGCGCCACCCCCGCCACGAGCCAGCCCGCACCGGCGATCGCGGTGAGCACGATCGCCAGGTACTTGGGCGCGTTCACGGCGAGGGCCCCGAACCCGACCACGAGCCCGGCCACGATGGCGACCACGGCGGCGAGGAAACCGTCGGCGTTGAACCCGATCGCCTCCATGATGGCGTGGGCCGCCGCGTAGCCCAGGGTGCCCGCGATGACCGCCACGGCGCCCCACCAGTAGAACCAGCTGAGCAGCGCGAACACGATGGCCAGGACCA
Organism: uncultured Chloroflexia bacterium; assembly: GCA_963727585.1. Lineage (GTDB taxonomy): Bacteria > Chloroflexota > Limnocylindria > Limnocylindrales > CSP1-4 > CAIXZV01. The sequence goes on from CAVSHH010000001.1 coordinate 26,052, forward strand.
CCCCCACCACGATCCCCAGGACGTTGCCCAGGAAGCCCCCGCCGAGCAGCAGGGCCGTGGCGCTGGCGCCGGTCATGAACCCGACGAACAGGCCCCAGACCGGCAGCAGGATCAGGAAGTACCGGTAACCGGAAAAGCAGAACGCAGCCCCGAGCACGATGCCCAGCAGGCCGACCACGATCCCCTCGATCGTCATGAACCCCTCCTTCCGCGCTCGGCGAGGTCGCCATCCCCCTCGAGATGATGCGACGAGCCGAAGCGAGCATACGCGATCAGGGAACGCGGGCAAGCCCGTCAATCCCTCCGCGCGAACGGGCCGGGATCGTGCCTACCTCGTCGGGAGGATCACCAGGAACCGCCCGTCGCGGCCGGCATACCGTCCCTCGGGGCGCTTCCAGGGCAGGTAGTTTCGCTTCATCTCGGCGCGATTCTGGAACACCCCCGGCTCATCCGAGCGACCCCAGATCGAGGACACCCGTGGATACCAGGGATCGATGACATAGGTCCCGCTGATCCTGGCATCGTCGAACACGGTCGGATCGGCGTTCGCCCGGTATCCGGTCACGACCCACGCGTGGGCCCCACGCCAGGCGAGCAGGATCGCCGCGTGCTGCGTGCGGCTGATCGCCCTCGCCGCCGCCCGCAGCGCCGCCGCCCGAGTCGGATAGCTGTGCAGCTCGTAGTCGACACTGCCCAGTCGCTCCAGGGTGGCGACCATCCCCAGCGGTCCGACGCCCCCGTTGTGACTGTCCTTGCGGGTGGTGAGCCGAACCTCGAGATCGTGGATCCGCGCCTGGCGGCCCCGGCTGACGTCGATCCTGGACCTGGGGCCGTTGACGTTGAGGGCGATCTGGACGGCCGCGGCGGCGCACCAGGTGTCCTTGCGCTCGCTGGCGAACACCGCGCCAGGACGGGGCTCGATGCGGACATCGACCCGCTTGCGCTGCGGCCGGGGAGTGGGCGTCGGGCTGGGGGCAGGGGTAGGACCGGCCGAGGCCGGGGGTTCCGGGGCGAGGGCCGGCAGACTGGGGCTCGCCGTACCGCCGACCACGGCAGCGGCGGGCGCGGCGGAGGGATGGGGTGCCAGCGCCTCACCGGCGACCGAGCCGGCGAGGTTCCAGGTCACAACGCCGATGGCGAGCGCGGCGAGCACGAATGCCACGAGCCCCAGGTCCTTGCGCATGGCCGGATCACCCCCCAGCCGGCGCGGCGGCGGCGGCGGCTCGAACACCACCGACGGCTCGAGGACGTCGCGCGGCAACGACGCCGGCGAGCGTGGCGGGCCGCCGCGACGCCGGTTGGGAACGGGCAGCTGCGCACGCGGGTCCTCGGTCATCGCGCCGGCCGGGCCAGGCTGCCGGTTCGGGTCACGTGGTCCGCCTCCAGGATGATCGGCCGCAGCGCACGGCCCAGGTCGATCGATTCCACACGGGACGCTCCTCGGACGCAAGTCCTGTCGGTCATGGGGCGAGCGGGCGGGCTACTTGCGTCTTGACGCAAGTAGGCGTACCGTAGCGGAATGGGCTCACCCGACGATCTCGACCACTATCGCCTGCACGCCGACCTGTGCAAGGTGCTGACCGACCCCAAGCGGCTGATGCTGCTCGACGCCCTCCGCGGCGGTGAGAAGTCCGTGAGCGAGCTGGCCGAGACCATCGGCTCGACCCTGGCCAACACCAGCCAGCACCTCGCCGTGATGCGTTCGGCCGGCCTCATCGACGGGACGCGGGACGGCACGACCATCCGCTACCGGCTCGCGGAGCCGGCGATCATCGCCGCCTGCGACATCGTCCGAGGCATCGTCGACCGCCGGCTGGCCCGCATGCCCGCCACCGCCTCCGCCGGCCGTCAGGCCAGCCCCGCCGCTCGTTGACCATCGTGCCCGCCGGCGGTTTCCTGCGCGCGCTCGCCGACCGGCGCCTGCTCGCCCACACGATGGCCTGGACGATCGTGTCCGGCGCTCGTGTTCGGGCTCGTGACGGCGATCATCCCCAACCCGGTGTTCGGCCGGTCGATCGCGCCGGAGTCGTTCGCCATCTGGACCTGGCTCCTGTCCGCGCCTCTGATCGGCCTCGTGATGGCCACCTACACGGCCCCCATCCCCGCCTCGCCGCTGCGGCCGGTGACGCTCGAGCCGGCAGCCGCCGCCGGAGCCGACCGGCGGTCGACCACGCTGGGCAGCGTCGCCGGCGTCGGTGCGTTCCTCGCGATCGGGTGTCCCGTCTGCAACAAGATCGCGCTCGTGCTGCTGGGTGCGAGCGGTGCGATGTCCATCTACGCGCCCCTCCAGCCGTTCATCGCCGCCGCCTCGCTGGTCCTGCTGGCCGCCACGGTCGGCTGGCGCCTGCGGCTTCGCGCGCGCGGCGGCGCCTGCCCCGCCTGACCGTCGCCTGCCCGGGGGGCAGACCACCGCCTGACGGGCTGACCACCGTCCGGACCGGCGGTCGCTGCGTCCGGCTACGTTGCCGTCGGCGGCCGGCGTAGGCTGTGAGACCCGCACCAGGAGGTCCCCATGTCCCAGCCGCTCCGCGTCGCTCTCATCGGCCCGGGCTTCATCGCCCAGCGCCATCTCGAGGTCCTGAGCCGGCTGCCGGACGTCGAGCTGGTGGCGATTCTCGGCCGGGGGGCAGGCCGGGCCGACGAAGCTGCCGGCCGTTTCGGCGGGCGGCCCTACCACGAGCTGGGACGGATGCTCGACCAGGAGCGCCCCGATGCCGCCTGGATCTGCCTGCCACCCGACCAGCACGGTGCGCTGGAGCTGAACCTGGTCGAACGCGGGATCCACCTGTTCGTGGAGAAGCCCCTCGCGGCCGACCTCGAGACGCCGCTGCGGATCGACCGGGCCATCGCCGGCGCCGGCCTGGTCGCCGCCGTCGGATACCACTGGCGGGCCATGGACACGCTGTCCGAGGTCGAGGATGCGATCGCCTCCAACCCCGTCCGCCTGCTCACCGGCCACTGGCACGACAGCCTGCCGGGACCTGCCTGGTGGCGCGATGAGCGGCGCGGCGGCGGCCAGATGGTCGAGCAGGCAACCCATCTCGTGGACCTCTCTCGGCGCCTGCTGGGCGAGGCATCGGTGATCGCGGCGACGGCCGACCGCCACCACGATTCGGCGCGTCCCGACATGACGACACCTGACGCGAGCACCGCCCTGCTGCGCTACGACGCCGGGCCGGTCGGCTCGTTCACCGCGACCTGCATTCTCGGCGGGACCAGCGCCCAGGAGGTTCGCCTGTTCGCCGATGGGCTCGCGATCACGGTCCGCCAGCAGGGGGTGCTGTACGAGGACGCCCGGACCAAGGCGGTGATCGCCACCGACGGGTTCACCGGCAGCCGGCTGTGGGGCGTGACCGCGACCCGGTACGTGCCTACCGGCAACGACCCCTTCCTGGACGAGGACCGGGCCTTCCTCGACGCGATCCGCCACGGCGATCCTGGCCGCTGCATCAGCAGCTACGGGGATGCCGTCCGCACCCACCGCCTGACGTGCGCCATCCGGGACGCGGCGGGAGGCTTCGCCGCTCCGAGCTGAGGATCCGCGCCAGCAGGCTCCCGCCCGGTCAGGCGCCCTGGAGCACCGGCTGGGCGGCGTCGGGGTGCTCGTCGCCGAGCGCGAGGTACAACTCCTCCTCCTGCGCCATGTGGAGCCGCAGGATCGCGTCCAGTCCGTAGAGGACGCGCCGCAGGTCGGTGAGGTCCTCGGGACCGGGCCCGGAGTCGGGCACCTCGGCCACCAGCCGGTCCGTGAACCGGACCAGGTGGAAGATCTCGGTATGGGTGCGATGGAGCGCCGCGGTGATGTCGTCGCTGCCGACCGCCTGGGCGAGCAGCGGGAACACCTCCCGATCCTCGCCCTCCTCGTGCGGGATGAGCGTCTGGACCAGGAAGTCGCGGGTGCGTCGCAGCTCGAGGACCGCCTCCTCCGGGGGCATCGCGCCCAGCCGGTCGGCCAGCGGCCTGAGCCGGGCCAGGGCCGGGGCGAGCTCGCGGTGCTCGGCGCGCAGCCGGGCGGAGAGGTTCGTCCAGCCGGGCACCTGGATGGTGCGCTCCGTGCCGCCCGTGAGCGCGCGCAGCGCGTTGAGGATGACGATGACGTCGATCGCCTCCTGGATCATCGCGCCCCACACCGGGGGCAGCAGGCCGGTCGTGGCGACGAGCATGGCCACGAGCGACATGGCCATGCCGGCGATCACGCTCTGGAGCGCGATCGTGCGGGCGCGGCGCGCGATACGGATGCCCTCGGGCAGCCGGTCGAGGCGGTCGACCGTGATGACGAGATCGGCGGCCTCGGAGCTGGCCGTCGCGCCGCGGGCACCCATTGCCACGCCGACGTCGGCGGTGGCCAGCGCCGGTGCGTCGTTGATCCCGTCGCCGACCATGACCAGGATGCCGTCGGCGTTGGCGCGCTCCTCGGCGACCGCGTCGACCTTGTCGGCTGGGGTCCGCTCGGCCAGCACCGCGTCGACGCCGATCGCAGCCGCCACCAGGTCCGCGACCCCGTAGTGGTCGCCGGTGACCATCACGATCCGGTGCACGCCGGCGCGACGCAGCGATCGGATCACCCGCGGCGTCTCCGGACGGATCGGATCGTCGAGCACGAGGGCACCGGCCAGGGTCCCGTCGACCGTGACGTAGACGCCCGTCGCACCCTCGAGGCTGACCCGGCGGCGCACCTCGCGAGCCCACGCGGGCAGCGGTCCGCCATTCATCACGAACTCCGCAGTGCCGACCTGGACGCGGGCCCCGCCGACCCGCCCCGCGATCCCGGCGCCCGGCACCTCGGAGGCATCCTCCGGCAGGTCCAGTGGGACGTCGCGCTCGCGGGCGCCGGACACGATGGACCCGGCCAGAACGTGCGGCGACACCTGTTCCAGGGAGGCAGCGTAGCGCAGGACCTCGTCGGCCGAGCGATCGGGAGCGGCCACCACGTCGGCCAGGTGTGGGCGTCCCGCGGTGAGGGTGCCGGTCTTGTCGAACAGGAGCACTTTGGCGCGTGCGATCGCCTCGAGCGCCCCGCCGCCCTTGACGATGATCCCCCGCCGGGCGGAGCGGCTGATGCCGGCGACGATGGCGATGGGCGCGGCGAGGAGCAGCGGGCAGGGCGTCGCGACCACCAGCACCGACAGCGCGCGAACCGGGTCGCCGGACAGGATCCAGGCGAGCCCCGCGATCAGCAGCGTGAGCGGCACGAACAGGAGCGCGTACCGGTCGGCGAGCCGCACGAACGGCGCCTTCGACGACTGTGCCTCCTGCACCAGGCGCACGATGCCCGCGTAGGTGCTGCGCTCGGCAGTCGCGGTCGCGAGCAGGTCGAGCGGCGCCCCGGCGTTCACCGTGCCCGAGCTGACCGGGTCACCCGGTTCCCGGACCACCAGTCGCGACTCGCCGGTGAGGGCCGACTCGTCCATCGTGGCCGGCGCCCCGATCACCGTGCCGTCGACCGGGACCACCTCGCCCGGCTTGACCAGCAGGCGGTCGCCCACGAGGACCGCGGCGATCGGCCGGTCCTCGATCGAGCCGCCCTCGTGCCGGTGGACGGTGCGCGGCGCCCGCGAGACCAGCGCCGACAGCTCCCGGTGCGCACGGCCCTCGGCGTACCGCTCGAGGGCGTCGCCGGAGGCGAGCATGACGGCGATCACCGCGGCCGCCAGCGACTCGCCCAGGAGGAGCGCCCCGGCGATCGCCAGGAGCGCGATGACGTCAACGCCTGCCTCCCGGCGAAGGAGGTCCCTGAGGATCGACACGGCGAGCCACGTTCCCACCAGCGCCGCGGGAACGGTCCAGCACCACCACGCCACGAGCTCGTTGCCGAGCAGGGTGGCGGCGATGCCGGCGACCAGGCCGGCGATCGTCAGCGGCAGCATGACGCGCTCCACGGCGGCGTCGAACAGGGCGGCGATGACAGTCACGGGGCGATCCTACCGGGCGATCAGCCGCTCGCGGTCGTGCCGGATGGCCCACCCCGTCGGGTCGATCTCCCCAGCAGGTCGTCGGCCCAGGCACCGACCCCGGACCATACCCGGCTCACACCCGCGGCCCGGAATGCAGCCTCCGTCGTCGTGTCGCCCACGGCGGCGAACCCGGTCCCCGCCCGCCGCGCCATCTCGAGGTCCACGGTGGTGTCGCCCACGTACACGGCGTCGGCCGGACCGACGGCCAGCTCGTCGAGCGCCCGCAGCAGGGCCTCGGGATGGGGCTTGGACTCGCGCACATCGTCCGCATACCAGGCGCTCTCAAAGACGCCGACCAGGTTGAGCCGCTCGAGGTTGGGCTCCACCACGGCGCGCGTCGATGCGGTCACCAGTCCCAGCCTGACGCCACGGCGCCGGAGCGCGCGCAGCGCGCCCCTGGCCCACGGCATGGCCTTCGGCCGCATCCTCGCCATCTCGACCGACCAGCGCTCCGACATCTCGAGCCACAGGTGCTCCGGGATCCCGAGCTCCCGGTAGCCCGTTTTCCAGTCGGGCGTGTACCGCTCCCGGAACCACTCGCGGGACATGGTGATCCCGTACGGACCGAGGGCGGCGACATTGGCCCGGTAGATCATCCACAGCGTGTCGACGATCGTGCCGTCCCAGTCGAACACGGCGGCGGCGGGCAGCGGTCGCGGAGCCATGATCCCGATCGTAGGCGACTCGCGAGGCCCGTGAGGCCCGTGATCGTCAGCCGCGGAGCGGTGTCGGCTACGCCTTGCGGGGCAGGATCACGACCCGCCGGTTCGGCTCCTCGCCGATCGACTGGGTGGCGACGACGGCATGGTCCCGGAGGGCGAGGTGGATCCAACGCCGCTCCAGGGCGGGCATCGGCTCGAGCTGGACCATCTTGCCCGTGTCCGCCACCCGCTCCGCGGCCCGGGACGCCAGGTCGACGAGCTGGCGCTCGCGCCGCCCGCGATAGTCCTCGACGTCGACCAGGACACGGGTCCACTGGCCGGTGCGCCGGGACAGCATCAGGTTCACGAGGTGCTGGAGAGCCGAGAGGCGCTCGCCCTTGCGGCCGATCAGGGAGCCGAGGGCCTCGCGGTCGGGACCGTCGCCCACGACGTTGAGTCGGGACGTCTCGCCCTCCCGGATCTCGATGGACACACCCTGGAAGCCGAGGTGGCCCATGAGCGTCTCCAGGATCTCCTTGCCCGCGGCCAGTGCCTCGGGAGTGGCCTCCGCCGCCTCGAGCTCGGCCCGCTCCATGGCCAGCGATCCGCGTGCCGAGGCCACGGCGGCCACCTCGGCCGCCGACAGCTCCGAGCCTCCCCGGGGAGGGCGCTCGTCGCGCCGCGGGGGGCGCTCGTCGCGCCGGGGGCGGTCGTCACGGCGGGGGGGGCGGTCACGGCGCGGGGGCCGGTCGCCGGACGGTCGGTCGCCCTGGTCGCGCCGGGGGGGGCGGTCATCGCGCCGCGGAGGGCGGTCGCCCTGGTCGCGGCGGGGCTCGTGGTCGTCGTGGGCCGGCGGCAACGGCTGGGACTCGGCGGCCTCGCGCTTGGGGGCGGCGCCGCCCAGGGCGCTGCGGGGCGCGGCCACGATCCGGGCCGGCTCGGCGCCCATGCCGAGGACGCCCCGGCTGCCGGGGGTCAGGATCTCGAAGTCGAGGTCGGCCAGACCCACGCCGAACTGGTCGCATGCGACCTTGATGGCCTCCTCGACCGACTTGCCGGTGAACTCCTGGTATTCGCTCATATCGTTAGCGTCGCCTCCCGCGTCGGCCGCTCCGCTGGCGGTTGGGCCGGATCGTGGACTGGGCCGAGAGGTCTCGGTCGAGGGATCGCGCGCGCTGTGTCGCGCGGTTGCTGTTGCTGCTGCTGCTGGCTTCGACGGGCTTGAGCTCGGGCAGGGTCACGTGGTAGCGCGGCGTGTGGTTGCGCGCGAACTCCGGGAACCACCCGAACAGCGGGAACATCCCGCCATAGCCCATGACGAGGAACTGCTGACCGACCTGGAAGATCGAGGACACGATCCAGTAGAGGAACAGGCCGGCCGGCAGGAAGCCCCCGTAGATGAGGGAGATGAAGGGCAGGAAGTAGGCCATCTGGCGCTGCACCTTGACGTTCGAGTCATCGGCCATGCGGGGGTCGAGGGGGGCCAGCATCTGGCGGCTGGCCACGAGCTGCACGAGAGCCGAGATGACGGCCAGCATGCTGAACCCGAACCCCAGGATGTAGAGACCGGTGGTGACCGGCTCGGGCAGCCCCCAGTCGATGCCCAGGAAGAAGGGGTTGAGGCAGGGGTTGATGACGTGGCCGGCAGCGTCGAACACCGGGGCCGAGGCACACGTGATGTTGAGCGTGGCCGCCAGATCGATCGGGCCGACCTGGAGCATCGGGGTGATGTCGTAGTTGGTCAGTCCCGAGCTGAACACCGAGTACATCGGGATCAGCAGGCCCATCGTCAGGATGGTCGGCAGGCAGCCGCCGGCCGGGTTGATGCCGCGCTGCTTGTAGTACTCCTGGACCGACGCGTTGGCCTTGACCCGATCGCCCTTGTACTTGCGCTGGATCTCCTTGATCTCGGGCTGCAGCAGCTGGGTCTGGCGCGATGAGACCAGCTGGCGGCGGGTGATCGGGAAGGTGAGCAGCTTGAGGGCGATCGTCAGCAGGATGATCGCCAGCACGATGTTCCCGGTGTCGGGCCAGACCAGGTAGGTGAGCTGGTCGAGCAGGACGAGGGCGATGAACAGCGTCTGGAAGATCGGGGTGAACAGCCAGGCCAGCAGGCTGAACGGGTTGCCTTCGAGCTGGGCGGGCTGGAGAGGTGCCTGCGAGAAGCTGGGCGAGGCGTCGCCCGAGGCGCCGGGATTGGCGCCGGGCACGCAGGCCCCGAGGACGACGGCGACGCCGACCAGGAACAGGATCGGCGCCAGCCGGACGAGGAGCTGCTGGAGGCGGGTCACGCGGTACTTCTTATCCGTCTAGGGAACCGGGTCGTAGCCGCCCGGGTTCCAGGGATGGCACCGGCCGATGCGCTTGGCGCCCATCCAGGAGCCTCGCAGCAGCCCGTATTTCCCGATCGCCTGCTCGGTGTAGCGTGAGCACGAGGGTTCGAACCGGCACGATGAGGGCAGCCAGGCGAACACGACCCGATACAGGCGGATCAGTCCCACCCCCATGGTGACCCCAAGCTGTCTCACGTGTCCGACAGACCTCCGAGCACGCCCCCCGAGCGGAGGACCCGGCGCAGCGCGCCGACCAGGGCGTCGTGGTCGACCTCGACGATCGCAGGCCGGGCGATGATGAGGACGTCCCAGCCGGGCTGGAACGAGGGCGCCATCACCCTGAGCGCCTCCTTGATCCGGCGCCGGACGCGGTTGCGGACCACGGCTCCTCCGAGCCGCCTGCCGGTCGCGAGCCCGAACCGGGTCTGGTCAAGGTCGTTCCGGACGAAGCGTCCGACCAGCAGCGGGTGCGTCCTCGCGACGCCCCTCTCCGCCAGCCGGGCGAAATCGACCGGACGGGAGATTGTGACGAGCCGCAGCGGGTTGTGACTGCGCCCGCCCGTCAGGCCGAGAGCACCTTCCGGCCCCGAGCGCGCCGGTTTGCGAGCACGCGTCGCCCGCCCGCCGTCTTCATGCGGGCGCGGAACCCATGCTCCCTCGCGCGGTGGCGCTTTTTGGGCTGAAATGTCGGCTTGCCCATCGGGACTGTCCGTGATCCTCTCCATCAGCCTTGGGACCCGGAAGCTCCGTCCCCTAGAGGCACGCAAACGCGCCGAGCGCCATGAAGCGCGACGGCGCGTGTTCGTCGGTCGGGATGATATGGCGGGTATCGGCCATCCGTCAAACCAGCGCGCGGGGCGGCGACGGCACTAGCAGCCGGCCGGCTCGAGCCTCCTGGCGGCAGGCTCGGTCGGGGCAACCGAGCCCGGGGAACGCCTGCCCCCAGCGCCGTCAAGGGGCGTCCGAACCGTTGCCCGACGGATCGATCGGGCCCTTGCACGATACCCCTAGGGAGTATGCCGGAATCGCCTTGCGAGCGCTCCTCCGGGCGGTGTATTGTTCCCGAGCCCTGAGGCGCCGGGGCTCGCGGGGAGAGCCCGTCCGGAGTTCCCGCGAACATCAACCGATCGGCGCTCCGGGACCCGTCCCGCGTCAATCTCCTGTGGCCAGGTCCGCCATCCACCGCTACCCATCGCAGCCCCGTCGAAGCAGGAACCCCGATCGTACGTATGGACGCGAAGCAGGTCTGGCGCGCCGCGCTCGGAGAGCTGCAGGTTTCCCTGTCGCCCGCCAACTTCGAGACCTGGCTCCGCGACACCCACCTGGTGGACGTCGACGACCAGCTGTTCCGGATCGCGGTCCCGAACGGGTTTGCCAAAGACTGGCTGGAGACCCGCTATCGCTCACTGATCTCCCAGACGCTCGCCCGCGTGGTCGGCTACAGCGTCCAGGTCGAGTTCATCGTGACCGCGACCGGCGAGGCAGCGGTGCAGGCGCAGGCCGTCGCGGCGCAGCCCGTGCGGGTCGAGCCGACCCGTGTCGGAGCGCCCGACGGTGCAGGCGCAGGGGCCACCAACCTCAACCCGCGATACACGTTCAGCAACTTCATCGTCGGCTCCGCCAACCGGCTCGCGCATGCCGCCTCGCTCTCGGTCGCCGAGCGCCCGGGCCATGCCTACAACCCGCTGTTCCTGTACGGCGGGGTGGGGCTCGGCAAGACGCACCTGATGCACGCGATCGGCAACGCCGTGGTCGCGAAGCTTCCCCGCAAGCGCGTCGCCTACGCGACCAGCGAGAAGTTCACGAACGAGTTCATCACCAGCATCCAGCAGGGCAAGATCGACGACTTCCGGACGCGCTACCGCCGGATCGACCTGCTGCTGATCGACGACATCCAGTTCATCGCGGACAAGGAACGAACCCAGGAGGAGTTCTTCCACACGTTCAACACGATCCACGAGGACGGCAAGCAGATCGTCCTGTCCTCGGACCGGCCGCCGAAGGCGATCCTGACCCTCGAGGAGCGGCTGCGGTCGCGCTTCGAGTGGGGACTCATCGCCGACCTCACCGCGCCCGATCTCGAGACCCGGATCGCCATCCTCCGCGCCAAGGCCGAGGAGCAGGGCACGCCGATCACGTCCGACGTGATCGAGTTCATCGCCCGCAAGGTCGTGAGCAACATCCGGGAGCTGGAGGGCGCGCTCAACCGGATCGTCGCCTACGCGGCGATGGGTGCCATGCCCGTGTCGATCGAGCTCGCCCAGGCCGTCCTGTCCAACGTGCTCTACAACCCCAAGAAGCGCCAGGTGACGCCGGAGCGGATCGCCCAGGCCGTGTCCGAGTACTACGGTGTCGGGCTCGACGCCCTCAAGGGACAGAAGCGCGAGAAGAGCATCGTCGTGCCGCGGCAGATCGCCATGTTCCTGATGCGCGAGGAGACGGACGTCTCGCTCCTGCGCATCGGCGCCGAGCTCGGCAACCGGGATCACTCCACCGTCCTGCACGCGTGCGACAAGATCAACCGCGAGATGCAGGTCAACGACGAGATGCGCCGCGAGGTCTCGGCCGTGCGGGAGATGATCTACTCCGAGTAGGTCCGGCGCGGCCGGCATCGCTCGTCGGACGGCGGTCCTATGTGCCCCTGTCGCTGGAGTCGCCGTGGCGCCCGTGCCTCCGTCCAAGCGAGTCGAGTGTGGACGCGGCCTGCTGGGTGGTGGACAACCCCGGCTGCCGGTGGACGACGACGGCCCGGTCCGGGGATGGCGGGGTGGGTGATCGGCACCTGGAGCCACGTGATTCCCGCGGGCGGCACGACGACCGCCGATTCATCCCCATCGGCGTCCCCGGCCCATCCCCGGCAATGCTTCCGTGCATCCACAGGCCTGCGCGCATCGCCAACAGGCGATTCCCGTACGGTTGAGCGTCACGATCCACCGAATCCACGGCAATATGACGGTGATGACGGAATGAGAAGATAGGACAATCCACTCCACGAACCCGATGACTCGACACGCCGGACCTCGGCCCGGACCACTGGCGACGCTGGCTCTCCGCCCCGACTGCGCGGCCCCTGTCGTCACCCGCAACTGGAGACAAGCCAACGTGAAACTCTCGGTCATGCAGGAGAACCTGGCTCGCGGTCTCTCGGTCGTCTCGCGTGCCGTCTCCAGCCGCAGCACGCTGCCCGTGCTGGCCAACGTCCTGCTGCGCACCGAGGACGCCGGGCTCAAGCTCACCGCCACCAACCTCGAGATCGGGATCACCTACTGGGTGCCGGGCAAGATCGAGACCGACGGCTCGACCACCGTTCCCGCCCGCCTGCTCACGGACCTGGTCTCCAGCCTGCCGGCCTCCGAGAAGGTGGATCTCGAGCTCCAGGGAACCGACACCCTCCACCTGCGCTGCGGGCGGTTCGCCACCCACATCAAGGGCATCGACGCCGACGAGTTCCCGACCATCCAGACCGCCGGCGAGCGGCCGACCACCCGGATCAGCCAGAAGACGCTCCGGAGCGCCCTCGGGGAGACCATCTTCGCCGCCGCCAGCGACGAGGCGCGCCCCATCCTGACCGGGGTCCTGGCCCGTTTCGAGGGCAGCCGGCTGACCCTTGCCGCGGCCGACAACTACCGGATCGCGGTCCGCACCATCGATATCCTCGACCCGGTCGAGGCCGTTGCCGTGGTGATCCCGGCCCGGGCCCTCAACGAGCTCAACCGGATCCTCGCCGACACCGACGACCCGGTCGAGCTCGTGCTTGCCCAGGCGCGCAACCAGGTCCTGTTCCATCTCGATGGCGTGGACCTCGTCTCGCGCCTGATCGACGGGCAGTTCCCCAACTACCAGCAGGTCCTGCCGGCAGGCCATGCGAGCCGGGCGGAGTTCGATCGCGAGGAGCTGCTGCGCGCGGTTCGTCCCGCGGCCCTGATCGCCAGCTCGTCCGCCAACATCGTCAAGCTCCAGGCCGGCGGCGAGGCCGGGGGGCTGACGGTCACCGCCACGGCCGAGGTCGGCGACTACACGGGCGACGTCGAGGCGACGGTCGAGGGGGACGAGACCACGATCGCGTTCAACGCCCGCTACCTGGCCGATGTCCTGGGCAACGTCGGCGCCGACCGCTTCAGCCTCGAGCTCAACGGGCCCCTCTCGCCGGGCGTGTTCCGGCCGGTGGGCGACGCGGACTACGTCCATGTCGTGATGCCCGTCCGGACGACCTCCTGACGGATCCCGACACCCCGATCCTGCGCGGTCTCGCGGTTCGCGACCTGCGTGGGTATGCCGACCTCAATGTCGTGTTCTCTGCCGGCCCCCAGCTGATCTGGGGACCCAACGCCGCGGGCAAGACCAGCCTCCTGGAGGCGATCGTCCTGCTGGCGTGGGGCCGCAGCCACCGCACCAGCGCCGACGGCGAGCTCGTCCGTTGGGGACGGCAGCTGGCCCGCGTCGAGGCGCGTGTCGGCCCCCGGGATCCGACCCGCGAGGCGCGCGACACCGTCGAGGTGGCGCTCGTGCCCACGCCAAGCGGAGGGGCGCGCAAGCGGATCCGGGTCAACGGCGTCGCCCGCCGGGCGGCCGCCCTGGCCGGGGTCCTGCGGACGGTCATGTTCGCGCCCGAGGAGATGCTCCTCGTGGCCGGCTCCCCGTCGCTCCGGCGGGAGGCGATCGACCGCCTTGCGGGCCAGCGGACGCCGGCATACGCACGAGAGCTGACGGCTTATGGCCGGGCGCTGCAGCAGCGCAACGGCCTGCTGCGGCTGATCCGCGAGGAGCAGGCGACGCGTGACGAGCTGCGGTTCTGGGACGGGGCGCTGCTCGAGGCCGGGGCGGCGGTGCGCGAGGAGCGGCAGGGTCTGCTCCAAGCGCTGGCGGAGCCGCTGGCGGCCGCGCACGCGGAGATCGCGCCGGACGAGGCGGCGGCCGGCCGGCTCTCGCTCGGGTACACGACCAACGCCCCCCAGCTTCCGGGCGAGTCGGTGCGGGATGCCCTGGCCCGCCGTCTCTCCGAGACCGCCGACAAGGAGGTCTGGAACGGGACGACCCTGGTCGGGCCGCACCGGGACGACGTCCTGTTCGAGCTGGGTGGTCGCACCCTGGCCTCGTTCGCATCGCGGGGCCAGCAACGGACGGCGATCCTCGCGTTCAAGCTGGCCGAGGTGGACCTGTTGACCACGCTCGATGGTCGCCCGCCGCTGCTCCTGCTGGACGACGTGTTCAGCGAGCTCGACCCCGAGCGCCGCTCCCACCTCGTGCGCCGGATCGCGGCCCTTCCGCAGGCATTCATCACGACGACCACCCTCGAGGATCTCGACCCTAGGCTGCGCTCGGTCGGGACCGTGTGGACGGTGACGGCGGACGCCGAGGGCATCTCGCGCCTGGAACGGGGTGCCGCATGACCGGCGACCGCGACCGGCCCGGCGATCCGGAGTCGCTGCTCCGCCACCGACGGCCGGACCGCCTGGGCGACCTGCTCCCCGACGCGGCCCGTCGCCTGGGTCTTGACCGGGAGCTGCGCTTTGCCCGTGCAGTGGCCACCTGGGATGCGCTGGTCGCCGAGCGCGTGCCGCCGGCGGTGGGAGCCTGCCGTCTCGAGCGCCTCGAGCACGACGCCATCGTGGTCGCGGTGGATGAGCCGATCGTGGCCGCCGAGCTGCGAATGCGGGCCCTGGAGCTGCTCGACGCGTTCGGCGTGGCGCCGGGCGGGGCACGCGTCCGCTTCCTGCGGCTGGTGGGCGGCGGCACCGGTCGCGGCGGCCGGGGTGCGGGGCGAGCCCGCGTATAATTCCGTACCGCTGTCGACGAGGGGTTCGAGTCACTCGCTCGACGAAGCGCGTCGCTCGCGTCCATGAGGCTCCCTTCCTTGGCCGTCCGTCTCCAGTTGAAGCTCGGGGCCGTCACCGAGCAGGACCGGCTCCCTGACTCGCCCGACACCATCGTCGTGGTCGAGCCCAACGTGGGCTCCGTCGGGCGCACGAAGGGCAACCTGTACCTGCTGGTGACCAGCCGCGTCCCGGGCGCCCGGGCGCGCGATGCGACACGCCTGATCGCGGACACGATCCGCAACGAGTACTACTACGACGAGTCGGCCGGCATCCGGCAGTGCCTGACCAAGGTCCTCGGTGTGGCCAACAAGCGACTCACCCACCAGCGGGACCGCTACGGCCTGGGGCACGGCACGGAGGGCGCCGGGCCGATCGGGGTGGCGGTGGCGGTGGTCCGCGGCAAGGAGCTGTACGTGGCCACGGTGGGCCCGGCCGAGGCCTACCTGATCCGCCAGGCGCGGCTGTCGACGCTGCCCGATCCCAACAAGGAGCGCGGTCTCCCGAGCGAGGGGCTCGAACCCGAGGTGTGGCGGGGCGAGCTGCAGGTCGGCGATTCGCTGTCGCTGGTATCCGCGAATGTGATCGCCAGGGTGGGCACCGACGCGCTCAAGGACGCCCTGGTCACCCTCCATCCCCAGTCGGCGATCGAGCATCTCCATGCCCGGTTCGCCGCGGCCGACGGGAAGGGCTCGGACGGCGCCTTCGCCTTCGAGGCGGCCGAGGTCGGCGCGACGTACAAGGCCAAGAACCTTGTCCCGGTCCGGCCGGCGGAGCCGCTTGCCGGGGCCCCCGACAAGGGACCGATCCCTCTCGCCGACAGCGCAGTCGAGGCCGCCGCCGCCGTCGGTGCCGGAGCGGCCAAGGCGAGGAGCGCGGCGGGCAACGGGTTCCAGCGGCTCATCTGGCGGACCCAGGATGCGTTGCCGCAGCGCAGCCCGGGCTCGCGCAGGGTGACCGCTGCGACGACGCGCATGCAGGCCCAGCGGCGGGCGGCCGTGGCGCTGCTCGCGATCATCCTGCTCGCGGGTGGCCTCGCCCTGGGTGTCTACGCTGTGGCCGGCCAGCAGTCACTCACCCCGCCGCTGGCGTCGCTCGATGCCGCCCAGCGTGCATTCCAGGAGGCCCGGGACAACCTGGCAGCCGTGTCCGGACCCGGGGTGGACCTCATCACCGACGATCCCCGCAAGGCGCTGGAGCTGCTCGACGACGCCTACGCCAAGCTCGACGAGGCCCAGCAGGCCGGGTACAGCTCGGGCGACATCGAGGAGCTGCGCGCACAGGTGACAGAGGGGCTCAACCGCCTGTACCAGGTCGTCGAGGTCCGGTCCAGCACGGTGTTCAGCTTCCCAGCCGACGCCGGGGCCGACCTGACGTCGATCGTCCGCGGCTCCGATGGGGCGCCGTACGTCCTCGACTCCGCGACCAAGACCGTGTGGCGCATCGACCTCGCCAAGAACACCGCCGACCCCGTGGCCGTAGCCGGCGACAAGGCGTCGGGGACGAAGATCGCCGAGCCCGTCGTCCTTTCGACCGGGGGACCGGATGTCCTGGTCATGGACGCAAAGAACAACGTCTGGCGATGGCGCCCGGTCGACTCCAAGGGCAAGGGCACGCTGGCCAGGCTGCGGATCAACGACTCGAGCTCGTGGGGCAACGACATCAAGGTGATGGCCACCTTCGTCGCCAACTTCGATGCCGCCTTCTACAAGCTCTACCTGGTCGATCCGTCCGAGCAGAACATCCGGGTGCTGTCACCGGCCAACGACGGCTCCGGCTATCCCCTCAAGCCGGTCGACCGGCTGCCCACCGACCGGCCGGTGGACGGGATCACCGACCTGCTGCTCGACGGCGACATCTACGTGGCCGAGAACGGCGCCGTGGCCCGGGTGATCCCGGCGTCGGGATGGCGTCCGGGTGATCCCGGTGACGGCCAGCTGCGGCCCGATCCGTACTACGTCCGCCTCTCCTCGCCCGACCTGCCCAACGGCGACTCCAGCAAGCGCGTCGGCCTGCTGTATGCGTTCGACCGCGCCAACGACCGGATCGTCGCGTTCAGCAAGGGCAGCGGTGACGTGGTGGAGCAGTACCTGCTGGCCGGCAACGACGACGGCTGGTCCGATCTGCGCGACCTGGTGGTCCTGCCGGGCGCCGACGACGAGGCACCGGCAACGGCCTGGTGGATCTCGGGCAGCGCGCTCCACAGCGCCGTGCTCCAGCAGGTGGAGGGGCCGATCGCGACCCCGTCACCGACCCCGTCGGCCACGCCCAAGACGACCACCCCCAAGCCCGACAAGACGAAGAAGCCCAAGAAGACGCCCAAGCCGTGACGTCCGTGGGCGCCTGAGCCCCGCTCGACGTGCTGCCGCTGCGTGACGCCAACCCGCTTCACCGGACGCCGGCCATCACGGCGGTCATCCTCGCCGCATGCGCGACTGTCTTCGGCTACGAGCTCGTGCTCCTCGTCCAGGGCGGCGACCCGGCCCTGAACCGGTTCCTGGTGCTCCGCGGGCTGGTGCCCGCTGAGCTGGCGGCTGCGCTCGGCGGGGGCGGGGACGCGCCGGGGCCGACGCTGGACCTGCTGACCCACATGTTCCTGCACGCCGGCTGGCTGCACCTGATGGGCAACGCGTTGTTCCTGTGGATCTTCGCCCCCAGGGTCGAGGACCGGCTGGGCCGTCCGCTGTTCCTGGCGTTGTACCTGGTCGGCGGGGTTGTGGCCGCCCTCGCTCACGTCGCGACCGATCCGGCGAGCGAGGCGCCGATGGTGGGCGCCTCGGGGGCGATCTCCGCGGTCCTGGGCGCCTACGTGGTGCTGTTCCCGCGGGCCCGGATCCAGTCGCTGGTGTTCGTGGTCTTCTTCTACGACCTCGTGGCGGTGCCGGCGGTGCTCGTGCTGGGGTTCTGGTTCGTGCTGCAGCTGATCGACGGCTTCGCATCGCTCGGCCTGACCACGGAGGCGTCCGGTGGGACCGCCTTCTGGGCCCATATCGGTGGCTTCCTGGCGGGGCTCGCGATGGCGCTCGTGGTTGGGCGCCTGCGTCCGGCCGCTCCACTCCCAGGCCCCCTGCCCCGGGCCGCCACGCCGAACCCGCCGCTGCCGCCCCCGCCGCCCCGGCCCTGACGGGGCAACCACGGTCGGACCGGCATGCCGCAGGTCTGGCCGGGCCATGCGTGGGATAATCGGGGCATGTCCGAAGACCGCGAGCCCGAGATCGAGATGATGGTCGAGAGCGTTCGCGTCCACATGCGGACGGGACGCCACGTGCTGCTGCTCAAGGAGGTGGGGGTCGGCCGAATCCTGCCGGTCTGGATCGGTCCCTGGGAAGCGCAGGCGATCGCGATGCAGCTGCAGGGGGTCACGGCGGAACGACCACTGACGCATGATCTGTTCGCGGCCACGCTCGCCGAGGTCGCGGTGCGGCTCGAGCGGGTGGTGATCTCGTCGCTGGCCGACGAGACGTTCCATGCCCGGCTCGAGCTTCAGGGGGGCGACAGCCACCACCTGGTGGACGCGAGGCCGTCCGACGCGATTGCGCTGGCGGTCCGCACCGGCTGCCCGATCTTTGCCTCCGCGCAGGTGCTCGACCAGGCCGCCGCGCTGCCGGACGACCCGGACGAGGAGGCGGATGGCGAGCCGGGTACCGGCGCCGGATCCCGCGGCGGCCGGCTGGCGGCCAGCTCGCTGGAAGCGACCGGTGAGGCCATCGATCCCACCAAGCTCGACATCTTCCGGGAGTTCGTGAACAGCCTCGACCCGGAGGGGGGCGAGGGCCGCTCGAGCGGCGGCAGCAGCGGGTCGTGAAGCCTGGCGCCGCGGGCGGGCGGCGGCAACCGGTCAGTCGGTGGCAGCTTCGTCGCCCAGGATCGGTCGCCCGCGCCGGCGGGCCAGACCGGGGTTCGCCCACAGCCGGAGCCGGAGCATCCAGAAGTCCTTGACCGCTCGCCAGATCACGGACGGCCGGGCCCCGGTGGGCGATCCGGCAGTGCGGGGGTAGTGCGGCACCCCGATCTCGACGATCGAGCGCCCCTGCTCGCCGATCTTGATCAGCAGCTCGGCCGAGAAGAACGCACCGCCCGATGTGACCCGGACCCCCTCCAGGGCCTCGCGCCGGAACAGCTTGCAGGCGCAGTCCACGTCGCGCACCTTGAGGCCGAAGAAGATGCGGTTGGCCAGCTTGTAGGTCCGGGCGTAGAGGATCCGGATGGGCGGATCGGCGCGCTTGATGCGGAAGCCGGCCACGACATCGGGATGGTCGGCCTCGCCCAGGCGCGAGGTGAGCCGGCCGAGATCCGCCACCCGGAACTGGCGGTCGCCGTCCGTGAATGCGAGCAGCTCGTAGCGAGCAGCCTCGAACCCGGAGCGCAGCGCTCCACCGTAGCCGCGGTTGCGCTCGTGGTGGACGGCCCGGACAATCCCGGGATGGGCGGCCGCGAGGCGATCGGCGATCTCGCCGGTTCGGTCCCGGGACCCGTCGTCGACGGCGATGATCTCGAACGTGTCCGCGAGCCGGGGCAGGGTCTCCAGCGCCTCCTCGACCAGGCCCTCGAGGTTGGCCTCCTCGTTGTGGACCGGGAAGAAGTACGACAGCCGCGTGACTCGCTCGGGCGCCCCGCTGCCGGGCTCGGCTTCGGCGGTCGTCATGGCGCAGTCTCCCTCGTTCCCGTGACCCGATACACGCCGGCCGGGCGACCGACGGGCTCCAGCACATAGCGTACGGCGAGCGAGGCGATGTCCGACGGCGACGAGCGGATGACCAGCACCGGCCGGGTCCCGAGGTAGTGGTCGATGACCGCCTCGGCCGAGCCCAGCCCGTCATACACGATGTCGCTGTCGTCCACGATCAGCAGGTCCGGGCGCCGTCCTTCGACGAGGGTCCCGTACCACAGCGTGGTCGAGTTGGACCACCACGAGACGACCACGGCATCCTCGTCCATGGATCGCATCGCGTCGTCCAGCCACCCGGCGTAGAGGAGGTCGTGCGATCGATCCGCGGCACGCCACCGGGCAGGAAGGTCGAGGACGGCCGGCAGCATCAGGGCAGCAGCCAGGGCGAGGACGACCGACGTCCGGGCGGCCAGGCGCGCCGGCGGCACGGCATGATCGAGGCTGCCCGGGGCAGCCGGGTCACCCCCGGCGGCACGACCGAGGACGACCCTGGCGATCCCGGCGGCCGCGACGGCGAGCCAGGTCCAGGCGAACAGGGCCGGACCCAGGTAGTACCGGCCGATGTCGGCGTTGAGGTACGAGGCGGCGAACAGGCAGGTCACCGCGCTGGCCGTGCCGGACAGCAGCGCGTAGCGCGGAACGCGGGCGGCGGTCACCAGGAAGGCCGGGATCACGAGCACCGCGAGCGGCCCGAGCTGCGAGCTCGCGAGCCCGGCCAGCGCGGCGCCCTTGCCCGGCAGATCGGCGAGCAGTCCGCCAACGTCTCCCTGGAACTGGCGCGCGAGCACGATGTCCCAGAACCCGGACCAGGTGTCGGGGTGACCGTAGACGAGTGGCGCCGGGAACGGACCGGCCCGCAGTGGCAGCTCGAGGTACAGCAGGGCCGCCGTGCCGGCACAGGCCCCCAGCGCCGCGACCAGCAGGCGCGGCCGCCGCAGGACGGCGGGATCCACCGCGAGGACGTAGAGGCCGACGGCCGGGATGAGCAGCAGGGTCAACCCGTGGTTCGCGAGCGCCACCCCGAACACGATGGCGGCCAGCACGATTCCGCGGTCGGCGCGATCTGCCGTCGCCCGATCCTCCGGGCGTGCCACCCGCTCGGTGACCAGTCGCTCCCAGCGGAGGAGGAGCAGGACCAGGACGGCGAGCAGGAACAGGTGCAGCGCGTGGGCGTCCGCCGCCACCGCGATCCGCCACGTGATCGGGGTGAGCGCGAAGCCGGCCGCCGCGGCCATGGCCAGCAGGAGCGGCACCTCGAGCCGGCGGAGGATCGGGACCAGCAGGCCCGCCGCACCGGCGGCGAGGACGGCCGAGAGAAGATTGATCCTGAACGCCGGCTCGCCCAGGGGCTGGAGGAGGACCGACGCCAACCAGCCCACCAGGGCATAGGCGGGGAAGCCCGTCGGGTGCATGGTGCCCAGGAGCGGGAGCGCCGTCTGGGCCTCCGCGGTGTCCCACGCCCAGACGCCGGGCAGCAGCGTCGCCCGGTACACCAGCAGTGCACCGATCGCCACCGCGATCGCGGCCGGGCCCGTCCACGCCAGGCGGGACACCACGCCCGGCCGGGTCGACTCACCAGCCAAGGAGCTGACCCCAGATCACGCCCCACAGGTTGACCAGCGCGCCGGCCACGAGCAGGGCATAGGCCAGCAGCCGCGGACGGCCGTCCACGGGCCGGGCGACGCCCAGCGCCACCAGCGGCATCAGGAACGGCAGGAAGTCGAGCGAGAACCGGTAGCCCCATTGCACCCAGCCCTGCGAGAAGTGGGCCAGGTTGAGGACGGCGATCGGCGCCACCGCGAGCAGGGCGCCGAGCACGAGGCGGCTGCGGCCCCGATGCCGGACGGCGAACAGCGCCAGCAGCAGCCCGGGCGCCGAGAGGAGGAGGCTGGTGCCGACGTCGACCGGGATCGCCAGCGGGCAGCCCGTGTCGAACAGCGACCGGTGGCTGTCCGGTGCAGCGCACAGCGGCACATCGTCGTAGACCCCGAGCGTGTCGGGCAGCACGTCGGGGAGGACCACCGGGAGGCTGCCGATCATGATCCCGAGGTTGCCCGGGATGTAGCGCGGGTCCTCCACGGACCAGTCCGCGTGGTAGCCCAGGGCCGAATATCCCTCCACCTCGAGCCGGTACTGGTAGTCGTAGCCCGGATGGAGCACCGCGCCCGTGGTGAGGTACGTGTAGCCGAGCAGGAGGGCGACCGGCAGGAACCCGCCCACCGCCGCCGACGCGACCCGCCGGGGGATCGATCCCCCGGCGCCCACGAGGGCCAGGAACGGGGCCCCCAGGATCATCGGCAGACGGGCGGTGACCGCGATGCCGAGCAGCAGCCCCGCCAGCACCTGCCACCTGTCGAGCGGCAGGGCAGCGGACCGGAGCATCGCCCAGCGGCCCGGCGGCGCGCCGCCGCCGGCACCCCCGCCGGTCCCGATCGCCTGGTCGCCCAGGCGCTCCTCGGCCGCCCGGGGGTCATGGCGCAGGGCGACGCCCACCGCGATGAAGGCGACGTCGGTGGCGACCAGGTGAGCGAGGTACCAGGTGCTGCCCGTGGCGGTGGCCCACCACCATACGGTGCCGGTGGCCATGATCCCGACGGCGATCGCCCGCACCGCCGTGCGGAGGCGGAGGCCGCCCAGCGCCCACCAGGCGAGGGAGACCCCGAGCGCCCCCAGGCCGATCGCCACGGCCTCCTGGTCGGCGGCCAGACCCCAGGCGGCCACGAACGGCAGCAGGACGATCGCCGGCAGCGGTGGGAACGGGAGCAACGCCCGGCCGTCGAACCCGACGGCGGGACCGCCGACCGGGTACACGTCCTGCAGGTACCAGTTCTCGGGCTGGTCGCCCCCCGGGTAGACGGGATACGGGATCCAGGCACGCCCGTGGAGGAAGGCGTCCGCCTGCCACACGAAGTGGTTGTAGGCGTTCCAGTGCTCGGGGTTCGACACCGCGTACAGGACCAGCGCGGCCAGCACGATGCCGCCCCCCACGATCCAGTCGAGGAGGCGGTGTCCGGCAGGGGTGGACAGGCGGGGCCGGTCGGGCCCCTCGGCTATACTCGGCGGCACCTTCAACGCTGCCTAGGAGGCTCCCGTGACCGCTTCCGGTTCGGGTGCGCCCGACCGGGAGTCGAGCACGGACGACGCCCCCCGGCGAGGCATCGGCCCGCAGATCGCGGCCGTCCTCGCGGTCGGCCTGATCTTCCGCCTGATTCTGGCATACGGCATCGACGGACTCCGAGGGTCCGGGTTCGAGGCCGACCTGGGGCTGTTCAACTACTGGGCCGGCGTCCTCGCCGAGCATGGGCCGTGGGGGTTCTACGCGAACGCCTCGTTTGCCGACTACACCCCCGGCTACATGTACGTGCTGTGGCTGGTGGGCGTGCTCCGGGAGGTCGCCTCGGCCTCCGGACTGGCGCCGGATGTCGTGGACAGCCTGATCAAGCTGCCGGCGATCCTCGCCGACGTGGTGCTGGCCTGGCTGGTGGCCTCGATGGCCCTCGAGCTCGGCGTCTCCCGCCGACGGGCGCTGGTTGCCGCCGCGGTGGTCGTGTTCAATCCCGTCACCTGGTTCGACTCGGTCGTCTGGGGCCAGGTCGACAGCGTCGGCGTGGTGTTCCTGCTGCTGGGCATCCGCGAGCTGTGGCGGGGCCGTCATGAGCGGGCCGCGATCCTCGCCGTCGTCGCCGCTCTGGTCAAGCCCCAGCTCGCCATCCTGGTGCCGATCGTGGCCGTGATCGCGATCCGGCGCGCCCTGTGGCCCGCCGGCGGCTACGGCGACGACGGCCCGCCGGCGCACCGGGGATTCGCCTGGGAGTTGCGCCCGATCGGCTGGCGACGGATCCTGACCACGGGCATGGCGGGCTACCTCACCGCGCTGGTGCTGGCCACGCCGTTCGGCCTGAGCGTGCTGTGGCCGTCGGCGACGGCGCCGTTCGTGGACTCGTCCCTGGCCCGGCTGATCTTCAACACGGCCGCGACCTATCCGTACCTCACCGTGAACGCGTTCAACTGGTGGGCGCTGTTCCCGGTCGGCGGCGAGAGCGTGGCGTCGCAGGCGTTCATCGCGTGGATCCCCGACTCCCCCGTCCCGGACGCGACCAGCTGGGGATCGATCGGCCCGGTCCCCGCGGCCGTGGTCGGCGCAGCGCTGCTGCTGGGCACGGCGGCGCTGGTCGCATGGGTTGTGGCGCGGCGTCCCGACCGGCTCACGATCCTGGTCGGGGTGACGGTCCTTGCGATCGCGTTCTTCGCGGCTCCAACGCGCGTCCACGAGCGCTACCTGTTCCCGTTCTTCGCCCTCGGCGCCGTCCTGCTGGCAGTCTCGTGGCGCTGGGCGGTCGCGTACCTGGTGGCCTCGGTGGCGACCTTCCTCAACATGTACGTGATCCTGGTGGCCTACCAGTACGGCACCCCGCAGGTCACCGACTGGCTGGGGATCGCCGGCCTGGTGACCACGACCCCCGGGATCACGCTGATCGCGATCGCCCATTCCCTGCTGTTCCTGTGGGCGCTTGTGCAGCTGCGACCCGCCGCGCACCGCCGCCTCGGCGCCGACCTCGATGCGGCCGGGATCGCGACCGGAGCCGGGGAGCTCGCCGCCGCCGTCCCGGGTTCCGCCCCCGGCGTGCCGGGGGCGTCGGGCGAGCATCTGCCGGCGGGCCGGGCTGGAACCCTGGACCCGGTCCTGGCCGCCGGCGCAGCCACGCCACGCCGCCGCCTGGTCCCGGCCTGGTATGACCGGGCGTCGTGGTCGAAGGCCGGTCCGCTGGCCTGGCTGGGATCCCGGGTCGGCGAGACCCCGATCCGTCCCGACCGGTCGCGGCTGCTCGGGAGCGAGGGCCGGGGCCGCCTCGATCGCCTGGATCTGCTGCTGCTGCTGGTGCTGGTGGTGGGCTCCCTCCTGCTGCGCGCATACCGGGTCGACGACCCGGCCCGGATGCACTTCGACGAGGTCTATCACGCTCGGACCGCGGCCGAATTCCTGCAGGACTGGCGCTACGGGATCCCGCACGACATCTACGAGTGGACCCACCCCCATCTTGCCAAGTACGCGATGGCCGCCGGGATCGTCGCCTTCGCGGGGCACGACACCGAGGCGACCAGCGAGCTCGGGGTGCGCGTCCTGGATGCGCTGATCGAGCCCCGCCGCGAGGACCCGCTGGGCGCCGGTGACCGGGCGGGCGACCGCACCTGGGTGGTCACCGGCTCGGAGCTCGTCGCGTGGGACCTCGAGACGCGCGCCCTGGTCGGGCGCTGGTCGCTGCCCGGGGCATCCGCGCTCGCGTTCGACGCCACCAGCGACACGCTCCTGGTTGGGACCGATGCGGGTGACGTGCTCGGGCTGGACACGACCGTGCTCGATCTCGACCGCTCCACCGATCCGTCGAGCCCCGGCGCCGACCCGCTTCCGATCACGACGCTCGACGGCGGGATCAGCCGGCTGGCGGCGTTCAACGGCGGTGCGGTGGCGGTGGCGCTGCTCGGTGACCGGTCGGTCGTCGCGTTCGGGATCGACGCCGGGGAGGTGCTGGGCACTGCTCGCGTGGCCGGCGCCACCGCCCTGGCGGCGGTCGACGACGTGCAGGCCCTGACCGCGGCACCGGCGCTGGTCGACGACGCCGCGGGCGAGGCGGCCCGGCTGGTGGAGCTCATCGGGGGCGACGCCGCGGCCTTCGAACAGGTGCTGGCCAGCCAGGACAACGAGAGCATCCGCCTCGGTGCGACGCTGACCGCCGAGGAGCAGACCGCGGTCAAGACCGCGATGGATGCGGGTGAGCTGCCCGGGATCGAGTTCCAGCCGACGCCGACCGTCGTCGTCGCGGGCAGTGACGGGCTGGCCTTCGTCGACGCCGAGGGGCGGCCGTTCGCCGAGATCCCTCTCGAGGGCAGGGCTGCGGGCGTGGCCCAGGTCAGCGGCGTGGACGACGGCTCGCAGGTCTATGCCACGACGACCGCCGCCGACGGCAGCCCCCAGGTCACGGTGGTCGCGATCTCGGGCGACAGCGCCGACACCGGCCCGGAGATCTCGTCCAGCTTCCCGCTGCCGGGCGCCGGGAGCAGCGTCGTGTACGACGATGCCTCGGAGCTGGTCGAGGTGCTGGGCCAGGCGCCCGACGGCTCGGGATCCACGGTCTATGTCGTCGAGCCGCACGGCAAGAGCGTGTTCGCCGACCACCGGTTGCCGTTCGCGCCGGTCGCGCTCGCCCTGGACCACAACAAGCTGTGGCCGTCGAGCAGCCACGGAGACCTGCTGGCGTTCTCGGCCGGCGGTGAGACGGCGTCCATGGATGTCGGCTCCTACCCCTTCGCGTGGCGCCTGCCGGGGGTGATCCTCGGCACCCTCACGGTCGGCGTGCTGTACCTGCTGGGCCGCGTCCTGGTCCGCCGCCGGGCGGTCGCGGTCCTGGTGGGCCTGTTCGTCGTCCTCGACGGGATGTTCTTCGTCCAGAGCCGGATCGCGATGAACGACGTCTACACCGGCTTCTTCATCCTGGCGGCCTACCTGCTGTTCGCCTGGCTGTGGCTCGAACCGGAACGCGTGAAGCGGGCGTTCTGGGTGGTCGCCCCGATCATGGGCGTGCTGCTGGGCCTGGCCCTGGCCTCCAAGTGGGTCGCCGCCTACGCGATCGGCGCGCTCGGGATCCTGGTCCTGATGCGGACCGCGCTGGGCCGGGTGCTGCTGATCGCGGGCATGCTCGCGATCACCGCGATGCTGGGCTGGATCGCGCTGGCCGTGCCGGCCGAGACGGGCGGGGCCGGCAACCTGCCGTTCGTGCTGATCATGATCGCGCTCACTCTGGCCGCGGTCGTGATCACCGTCTACCGGCCGGTGGCATGGTCCGCCGACGAGATGCGGTTCGCGGTCGGCGCGCCCTCGGTGCTTGGCATCCTGCTCGCGCTGACCGCGATCGCCCTGGGCAGGGGGAGCGACACGCTGGCCATCGGGCCGGCGCAGTTCACGGCGGTGGAGGCAGGGTTCGCACTGGTCGTCGTGGGCCTGCTCGCCTACCTGGCGTTCGTGCTGGGCGGCCGCCTGGGCATCGGGCCGCTTGCCGGTCCCATGCCACGCGATGGCAGCCCTGGACCGCCGCCCGCCGCCCCGGCTCCGGACGGCTGGGTGCGGCTTGGGTGGGGAATGGGCATCCCGACCGTCTGGCTGGCCATCTCGCTGCTCGTGATCCCGCTGGCTGTCTACGTGGTGTCGTATCTGCCGTGGGCGTTCGATGGGACCGGCCACCGGATCATCGAGAGCTGGCCCGCCGGCCACACGGGGGACACGCTGCTCGAGCTCACCGGGCGGATGTACGACTACCACAACGGCCTCACGGCAGCGCATGCCGCAAGCTCGCCGTGGTGGGCGTGGCCGCTCAATCTGAAGCCGGTCTGGTTCTACCAGGGCTCGTACGCGGAGAACACCGCGGCCGCGATCTACGACGCGGGCAACCTCGTGATCTGGTGGATGGGGATCCCGGCGATGCTGTTCGTCGCCTTCCAAGCCTACCGGCGGCGCAGCCTGGCCCTGGCGCTGATCCTGGTGGCATTCCTGGCCCAGTGGGTCAGCTGGGCCCGGATCGACCGAGCGTCGTTCCAGTACCACTACTACACCAGCCTGCCGTTCGTGGTCCTGGCGCTGGGGTACCTCGGGGCCGAGATCTGGCACGGGTCGTCGCGCCGGATCTGGCTGCTGGCCCGGGTGTCGGCCGCCGTCGCCCTGATGGGCCCCGTGATCCTGTGGCTGCTGCGCTACCCGCTGTGTGCGATCGCGGACGTCGAGTCGGTGAATGCCGGCTCCCAGGCGTGCAACGGCACGGCCGGCAACCTCTCGGTCTCGCTGCCGGTGGTGGCGACGATCGTGGTCGCGCTGGTGACGATCGTGGTCATCGCCTGGCAGCTGTTGTCGCTCGGGCGCCAGCGCGGGGACGCAACCGGCATCACGGCCCGCGACCTGCTGCCGATCGTGCTCACGACGGTCGTCGGCGGCGCGGCGCTCGCCATCGCCCGCCTGCTCCCGGCTGGCGAGCCGGCGCTCGCCCTGAGCGGCATGGTGCCCGAGCTGCTGGCACTGGTCGCGGCGGTCCCACTGGGCATGCTGGCGATCCAGGTGCTCACCGCCCGGGACGCGCGGCGGTTCGTGGCCGGGCTGGTCGCGGCGGCCGCCGTGTGGTTCGTGATCCTCTACCCCAACATCTCGGCGCTGCCGATGCCGTCCTCGATCGTCAACGCCTACCAGGTGCTGTTGCCGACCTACCCCTACCCGTTCCAGTTCGGGGTCAACACCACCCCGCGGCCGGAGACCACGTTCGCCGATCCGAAGTTCCTGGTGCTGGTCGTGTTCCTGGTGGTCGCCTGCGCCGTCGTCGCCTACGCGGCGTGGGCCTGGCGCCAGGCCCTGGCCGAGCCCGGCGAGCAGTCGGCCGCGCAGGCCGGTGACGCCGCCGGCGAGGGCGGTCCTGCCGCCTGACCCGGCGGGCCTTGCTGGAGCACCATGCTCCTCGTCCACGGTCACCTTGACCGAGGACGCACCCCTGGTGGACGCCGGATCACCGCCAACCAGCCTCGCCGTGCAACGGCCAGCCTGAGTTCCGCGGGGTCCGGCGCACAGGGACCTGGAGAGCCGCGATAGGGCTGCGCGCCCTGGAGCGCCGGACAGCAAGCGAACGGCCGGCCAGGTCCCGAGACACGAGGGTGCCCCCAGGCTGCTGGAACCAGCGAGGAGGCACGGGATGGATTCTGACACCACGTACGCGGGTGTCGACTGGGCGAGCCGCGCCCACGCCGTCTGCATCGTCGACGAGCGCGGGAGCGCGCTCGAGCGGTTCGAGGTCGAGCACAGCGAGCCCGGGCTCCGGTCGCTGGGGCTTCGGCTGGCGAAGGCCGGGGTCACCGGGGTCGCGATCGAGCGGCCCGACGGCCCGGTCATCGACGCCCTGTTCGCCGCGGGGCTCACCGTGTTCGTCATCGCGAGCCGCCACGTGAAGGCGCTGCGCACGAGGTATGGGACGGCGGGCAACAAGGACGACCGGGCCGATGCGTACCTGCTCGCCGACGTCCTGCGCACCGACGGGCAGCGGCTCCGGCCGCTCCAGCCCGACAGCCCCGCGACCGTCACCCTGCGCGCGACGGTCCGCGCTCGCAAGGACCTCGTCCAGACCCGGATCCGGCTCATGCAGCAGCTCCGGGCGCACCTCGAGCTTGTGTACCCGGGTGCGGTCGGCCTGTTCTGGGAGCTCGACTCGCCGATCGCCCTGCGCTTCCTGCTCCGGTTTCCCTCGGCGGCCAGGGCCGCCTGGCTCAGCCCCAAGCGGATGGCGGCCTGGCTCAAGGGCGAGGGGTACTGCGGCCGGACGAGTCCCGAGGAGCTGTGCCGGCGACTCGAGGCCGCCCCGCTCGGGGTCACCGGATCCGAGGCCGAGGCCCGGTCAGCCGTCACGCTCGCCTTCGTCCGATCGCTCCTCGCCGTGCGGGACCAGGTGGCCGAGCTCGAGGCCCGGATCGCCGAGCAGCTCGAGCTCCACCCCGACGGGGCGATCTTCCGCAGCCTGCCCCGGGCGGGGCTGGTCCGGGCCGCCGGGCTGCTGGCCGAGATCGGCGACGTCCGCGAGCGCTTCCCGACGCCCGAGGCGCTCGCCTGCCTCGCCGGAGCCGCTCCGTCCACGCGGCAGTCCGGGCAGCATCGCGCTGTCACGTTCCGGTTCGCGTGCGACAAGAAGCTGCGCGAGGCGCTCATCGACTTCGCGGAGGACAGCCGGTTCGCGAATGCCTGGGCGGCCGATGTGTACGCCCGGGCGAGGGCCCGCAACAAGACACACCCCCACGCCGGGCGGATCCTCGCCAGGGCCTGGGTGTACGTGATCTGGCGCTGCTGGCAGGATCGCGTCCCCTACGACCCGGCCCGCCATCGCGCCCTACAGGAGGTCGTCCTCGCGAAGGCGGCTTGACATAGGGCTACTCAGGCCCGGCCCGGCACCGAACCGTCGGTGGCCTCCTCGTCGCTGCTCCCGGCGACCCGTGGCGAGGGCGGGATCTCGGCGCTGAAGTGCGCGGGCAGGGAGCCGGCAGCGGCGAGCCGGCGGATCACGAAGCCGTAGTACTCGTCCACCTTGGCGGTCACCCGCGGCCAGCTGAACTCCTCGGCCCGCTGCGGTCCTGCCTCCGACATGGCCCGCGCCAGGGCCGTGTCGTCGAGGATGCGACCGATGGCCGCCGCCAGCTCGTCGGGATCCTTGGGCGGGACCAGGAGCGCCTCGCGACCCCGGCGCACGACGCCCTTGTAGCCGTGGATGTCGGAGGCAACGATGGGGGCTCCCGCGGCCATCGCCTCCAGCAGCACGATCCCGAACGACTCGCGCCCGGTGGCCGGCGAGACGTACACGTCGGCGGTGCGGAACAGCTGGTTGCGCTCGTCGTCGGAGACGCGGCCCAGGAACTCCACGCCCTGGAGCCGGCGGGTGGCGACGTACCGCCGCGCCTCGCGCTCCTGCGGTCCACCGCCCACGAGCAGGAGACGGGCATCGTTGTGGCCGGCGCGGCGCAGGGCCCGGAATGCCTTGAGCATGTCCAGGACGCCTTTGCGGGGCTCGAACCGGCCGACGAACAGGATGTTCCGCCGACCGTCCTGCCAGCGGGTGAGCGGCACGGCTCGCTGGAAGCGGGTCATGTCCACGCCGTTGGGGATGACCTTGTAGTCACCCGGGAAGTAGCGGTCGATGAAGTGGCGGGCTGCCGCAGAGACCGCGATCCGGCCGTGGAGGCGGTCCGCGTAGCCGCGGAGCGCCCGCGAGCCGAACTCGTAGGCCGGCGACCAGCCGCCGTACGCGTGAAAGGTGCCGATGTTGACGCTCCGGCTCTCGCGCAGGATCACCAGCGACAGGAACGGCACGAACGGCTCGTGGAAGTGCAGGACGTCGAACCGTTCGCGCTCCAGCAGGCGTTGCGCCTGCGAGACGTAGCGCGGTGACAGCGTGATGGTGCCGACCGAGCCGTTGGCGGGCATCGAGAACCCCTTGCCCAGCCGGATCACGTCGCCCTCGGAGCCCCGCTGGAGGCCGTGCGACGAGGTCAGGATCCGTACCTCGTGCCCACGCTGGCGGAGGTTCTCGTACAGGAACTGGACGTGCTGGGTGACCCCGCCCGGCAGCGGGTAGACGTACGGTGAGACGAGCCCGATCTTCACCCTCGGCGGTCCTCCTCGCCAGCGGACGGATCGTACCGCGCCGGGCGACGCCTGCCGCCCGGATAGCCGAGGTCACGGCCGGTGCCGTCCCCCCGCACCCTGCCGCCGAGGGTGGCCCGCCAGCCTGCCGCGTACTTGCGCAGCTGGCGCGCGTAGACGCCGAGCTGCTCGGTGGACCCGTGGAACGAGCCGTGGTGCCCGGTGAGACCGGAAGCGACGGCACGCCGGTAGTCCGCTGCAGTGCGACCCGGGAACGTCGTCCAGCAGCGGCCGACCGCGGTCACGATGTGGGCGTCGCTGTTGCCGACCAGCGGCAGGCCGTACTCCCTGGCGAACCGGACCACGGCGTCGTGGCGGTACCGGCCGAGCGCCGTCGGGTTGAACGTCTCGATCGTGTCCGGCCGGGTCGCCGGATGGTCCGCCGCCAGGAGGCGCCGCAGCACCGGGCCCTGGGCGCACATCGGGTAGGGAACCAGCGGGTGAGCCGCGATGGCCAGCCCGCCCTGGTCGTGAACCGCCTCGATGGACCATTGCAGGCTCCTGAAGGCGGGTACGGGCCGCTCGAGGAACAGGGCCAGCAGGTGACCGCCGCGAGTCGAGACCTCCTCGCCCACCACGACCTCGACCCGCAGGCCGCGATCGCCGGCCATCTGGCGCGCCGCCAGGGCGGCGTCGATCCGCTCGTGGTCGGCGATGGCGATCACGTCCAGCAGGCCCTCGGCCTCGACGTGGTCGAGGATCTCGGTGGCGGACGACACGCCGTCGGAGGCCAGGGTGTGGATGTGCATGTCTGCCCGGCCCAGCCGGACCGGCGGGTCCAGGGTCACGACCCGCCCTCCCCGTCCCGCCGCCGCGAGCGGTCACGACCGGCCGGGCGCGGGACCAGGTCGGGCCAGATCGGGTGGAACGCGCCCCACCACTGCTCCGGGCCGTCCGCGAGGATGGTCTCGAAGGCGGCCGCGATCGACGCGGTCATCGCCGTCACCTGCTCCCGGCGAGAGCCCTCGGACGGTGCCGGAACCGGGATCAGCTTGCCCGCATAGCGACCCGCCGCGAGGCGCCTGGCCGCTGCGACGTACACGGGAACGCCGGTCTCGAGGGCCAGCAGCGCGGGGCCCGGTCCGATTGGCGCGGGGGCTCCGAAGAACGGCACCTGGAGACCCCCGCCGGCGACGTCGCGATCGTTGACGATCCCGATCGACCGGCCTTCGCGCAGGGAGGCGAGCAGGGTCCGGCGGGCGTCGCGCGTGGGGACGATCCGGACCCCCATCCGACCGCGCGACGTCTCGAACCAGCGCTGGACCGCCGGATCGTCGACCGTCTCCATCGGCGCGGTGACCACGTGACCGACGAGATCGTGGATGACCGCAGCCGGGGCCTCGATCGCTCCGTAGTGCATGCCGACGATGATGACCGGGTTGCCGGACAGGAGCGCGTCGCGGACCGCGTCCGGCGTCTCCACGTCGATCCGGGCCAGCGCCTTGGCTGGATCGACGCTGCCGGTTCGGGCCACCTCGAGGTAGTAGCGGACGGCGTGACGGAAGCAGCGCCGGACCAGCAGCTCCAGCGCGCCGGGATCCGTGGCGGCGCGCCGGGCGAGCGAGGTCCCGCGACCCTGCGCCGCCAGCCCCTCGCAGACGCGCTGCAGGTTGGCCCGCGCCTGGGCGGCGCGTCCCGGCGCAGACCGGTACCAGAGCTCCCCCAGGCTCTCCGCGGCGGCCACCAGCGGCCGTTCCGGGAGCGCGCCCAGGGCGTTGGCGACCACGAGGATGGCCGTGCCCCGCAGCGTGCGATGGCGGGGGGTCGACCCGGCCGGTCCGGCCGCGGTCGTCACCGCCCCATGGCCTCGTCGGGCATGGCTCGCGAGGGGCCCGGATCGGGTCGGCCGGCCAGCATCGCCTCGGCGCGTGCAGCGAGCCCGGCCGCCTCCGCGTCGTCCTCCGGCCACATCGGCTTGAAGCTGTACCACTGGTCCGGCGCCGCGCGGATCGCGGCCTCGAGCGCATCGGCGATCCGCTGGGTCGCGCGCTGGAGGTCGGCGGGGTCGGAGGACGGCACTTCGAAGTGGCCCGGCGTCTCGATCCGGAACCGACCGCCCGGCGTCCGGCGCACGGCCATGAACGCGAGGGGAGCCTTGGTCCTGGCGGCCAGCGTGACCGGGCCGGCGGGTAGCGTCGTCCACGCCCCGAACAGCTGTACCGGGATCCCGTCGGCTCGATAGCCCCAGTCCACGAGCAGGGCCAGGATCTCCTTGCGCCGCAGGACCGAGTAGACCTCCCGCAGGTTGCGCCACGGGATGATGTGGACACCCCACGACTCGCGTTGCGCGCGCAGGATCTCGAAGATCTCCGGGAATGCCGAGTCGTCCGCGAGGACGTTGGTCGCATACCCGCGGCCGGCGATCGCAGCAGCTACCGCCTCGTTGTTGCCGACATGGCCGGCAACCACGATCAGCGGTCGCCCCGACGTCCGCCAGGTGCCGGCGATCCGGTCGATGCCGTCGCCCTCGATCCCGTCGACGAGCTCCTCCAGCGGGCGCGTGGGCAGGCGCATCAGCTCGACCATGTAGCGCGCGTACCCGCGATACGCCCGCAGGGCCAGCCGGGCGACCCGTGGATCCGTGGGCGGGAGGCCCAGGACGCGGCTGTAGTTGAGGTTGGAGAAGCGACGCTTGGCCGGCCACACGAGGTAGGCCAGCTGGTTGGCGCCGCCGATCACGCCCCGGGAGATGGCGGGCGGCGTGAACGCAAGGACGGCGGACATCGACCGGTAGCCGATGACCGCCGCCTGCTCGACGACGCGGGGTGGGCTGGCCTCGAGTCGCCGGTGCGGCGCCTCGAGGCCCTTGCGCTGGGTCACTTCCTGGCGGGTGCCTTGCTTCCTGCGGCGGCCGCGAGCGCCTTGGCGTCCTTGCGGGACTCCTCGGTGCCCGTCAGCGTCTCGTTGTCCTCGCCCCGGATGAAGGCCTCGACGCGCTCGCGCGCGACATCGTCGTGGAGCTGGAGCGGCGGGCTCTTCATGAAGTAGGACGAGGGTGCGACAAGCGTACCCTTCAGGCCACGATCGAGCCCGATCTTCAGGCACCGGATGGCGTCGATGATGACGCCCGCGCTGTTGGGGCTGTCCCAGACCTCGAGCTTGAGCTCGGCCTTGAGCGGCACGTCGCCGAAGGTCGTGCCCTCCATGACGATGTGGCAGTACTTGCGGTCCTTGAGCCACGGAACGTAGTCCGACGGGCCGACGTGAACGTCGCCCTCGGCAATGTCGTAGTCGAGCATCGAGGTGACCGCATTGGTCTTGGAGATCTTCTTGGACTCCAGCCGCTCGCGCTCGAGCATGTTCAGGAAGTCGGTGTTGCCACCGAAGTTGAGCTGGTAGGTCCGGTCGAGGCGGACGCCGCGGTCCATGAACAGGCGGGTCATCACGCGGTGGGTGATGGTCGCGCCGACCTGGCTCTTGATGTCGTCGCCGATGACCGGCAGGCCCTTCTCGGCGAATCGGCGCTGCCAGTACGGCTCACGGCCGATGAACACCGGGATCGCGTTGATGAAGCCCACCCCGGCCTGGAGCGCCTGTTCCACGTACCACTTGGTCGCCTCCTCGCTGCCCACGGGCAGGTAGGAGACCACCAGGTCCACCTCGCGGTCCTTGAGGATGCCCACCACATCGGCCGTTGGCCCCGGGGCCTTCTCGATCACTTGGCTGAGGTACTTGCCCAGGCCGTCGTGGGTCATGCCGCGCTGGACGGTCACGCCCATGGGGGGCACGTCCATGAACTTGTAGGTGTTGTTCTGGCCGGAGAAGATCGCCTCGGACAGGTCCTTGCCGACCTTGTCCTTGTCCACGTCGAACGCGGCCACGAACTCGACGTCGCTGATGTGGTAGTCGCCCAGTTGGACGTGCATCAGCCCGGGCACGAAGTCGGTCGGCTTCGCCTGCTCGTAGTAGTAGCGGCCCTGGATCAGGCTGCTGGCGCAGTTGCCAACGCCGACGATGGCCACGCGGATCTTGCGGCCGCCCTTGGGCGCCGCCGTGTTCTCGGTCATTGATGCTCCAAGTGTCGGGTCAGCCCTGCAGGGACGCCTGCCGAAGGGTGACCACGATGCGCTGGGTCGTGGTGATGGTGGCGAGGACGACGATCAGCCCGAGGGCGATCGCCAGGATGGTCAGCGAGACTCCCGCCAGCATCACGCCGGCGGCGAGGATCACGAGCCGGACCTCGCGCGGTGCGAGGCCGACGTTGGCCATCCCCTTGCCCGGCGCGAAGCCGAGGCTCTCGGACCGGGCGCGGGTGTAGCTGACCATGAACGCGCTGGTCATGGCCCCCGACGCGAGGATCGCGCCGAGGTCGTAGCCGGTGAACAGGCAGCCCGCGACGATGCCCACGTACACGACCCCCTCACCCCACCGGTCGAAGGTGGAATCGAGGAAGGCGCCGGCCTTGCTGACCTTGCCGGTCGCGCGAGCCACCATGCCGTCGAACATGTCGAAGATGCCGCCGAAGATGACGAGCAGGCCGGCGAGCAGCCACGCTTGGGCGCCCGCCGCGATCGCCGCGGCGCACGCGATCAGGAAGCCGATCACCGTGAGTGCGTTGGGCGACAGCCCCACGCGCGCCAGCGCGAGCCCGACGGGCTCGGCCAGACCGCGGACCTTCGTCCGCAGCTCGGGCGAGACAAACGATCCGCTCACCCGGTCGCCCCCTTCCGGACCCCGGTTGACTCCAGTCCGAGTGCCTGGGCCTGGCGGGTGGCGAACATGGCGAATGCCTCCGGCTCGATGGTGTGGACCGTCTCCCGGCCGCTCCGGCGTGCGGAGACCAGCCCGACCTCGCGCAGCTTGGACAGATGCCAGGAGACCAGCGGCTGCGAGAGGCCGACCCGGTCGATGAGCTCGGTGACCGTGGCGGGTCCCTCGGTGAGCACGCGGCAGATCCGCAGTCGGTTCACGTCCGCCAGCACCTTGTGGAAGCGGCGCAGCTCGCGGAGGTCGTCGGGCTGGTCGACGGCGGCCGCGATGGTGCTCCGGATCCGGGCGGGCGAGGGGGACATGACGCCGTGGGTCCTGCCATGCTGGGGTTGACGTCCCGATGCATCAACATCGGTTTATATCAACGGCCGTTGATGCTATTCACCATGGCCCCGGCTGTCAATCCCCCGTGCCCACCAGGCACCGGGCCCCGGTCCCGCTCGGGCGGCGGCTCAGTGATCCTCACTAGTCGCCGCGGTCCGGCCCTCTTCCGCCAGCCGCTCCCGCCACAGTGCCGCGAGGGTCTCGAGGTCGGTGCGCAGGCCGGCCGGGTCGGAGCCCTGCTCGACCTGGACGGTCTCGAGCACCTCGAGCGACAGCCCGCCGATGCCATGGGCGCGGGCGTCCTGGGCGAGGCGGGGGTCGGGAATGGCAGACAGGGAGCCGGTGGCCAGCGCGAACTCGAACCGGTTGCGGGCGCCGGCCAGGTTCTCGAATGCGAGCACCGCGGTGCGACCCGTGGCGGCATGGCGCACGGCGACCACGCCAGCGGGAGGTGGAGCGGTACGCAGCTGGTCGCGCAGCTCGCGACGGCGATCGCGGTCGGTCACGGTCCGATTGTGGTCCCGATTGCGGTGACAGCGCCAATCCGGCCGATCAGGCCTCACGCCCTACACTCGCCGCGTGGACCAGCTGCCGCGCCGCGACGCCCTGCTCCTGCTCGCCATCCTCGGCATCGGGGTGTTCCTGGCCGGGCTGGAGCTGATGATCACGGCCGTCGCCCTGCCCGCCATCCTCGCCGACCTCGCCGACTGGACCCGGCTCCGCGAGGCCTCGTGGATCATCAATGGCTACCTCCTGGTGTACGTGGTCACGATGCCGGTCGCCGGCCGGCTGGCCGACCTGGTGGGCGCCCGCAGGTTGTTCCTGTGGGCCCTGGTGGCGTTCACGGCGGGATCGTTCCTGGCCGGTGCTGCTCCCACGCTGGAGCTGCTGATCGCGGCGCGGCTGGTCCAGGCGGTGGGGGGCGGTGCCCTGGTGCCCGTGGCCACGGCCGCGGCGTCCCACCTGTTCGCTGGCCAGGAGCGCCCGCGCGCCCTGGGTGTCATCGGCGCCCTCACCTTCCTGGGCATGGCGGCCGGGCCGGTGCTGGGTGCGGCGATCCTGGGGGCATTCAACCCGTCGGCGGCGGTGTCCCGGCTGGGTATCGACGCCGGGTCTCCGCTGGCCGGGATGATCGAGCCCGCGTGGCGCTGGGTGTTCTACGTCAACGTCCCGGTCGGGATCATCGCGCTGGTGATCGCGTGGGCTGCCAGCAGCGGCTGGGAGACGCCCCGGCGACACGGCCGGGTGGACCTGGCGGGTGCCCTGCTGTTCTCCGCGTTCCTGGTCGGCTCCCTTGGCGCGCTGACCCTGCTCGGCTCGCAGGACCCGCTCGCCGTCTCTCTCGTCCTGCTCGTCGTGGCTGTGGTTGCGGGCCCCGCGACCATCGTCCGCGGCCTGCGCGTGCCCGACCCGTTCCTGGACCCGCGGCTGTTCCGGTCCCCGACCTTCTCCTCGGCGGCGATCGTGTCGCTGCTCACCGGCTACGGCTTCGCGACCGCGATCGTGGGCGGCGCGGTGTTCGTGGACCGCGTCCTGTACGGAGGTCCCGACCAGCAGCGGCTGGCACTCGGGGCCCTGGCCGCGGCGACGGCCCTCGGTGCGCTTGTCTCGGGGTTCGCGGTTCGCCGGTTGTCGCTCGCGGTCGTGACGGTGATCGGGCTGGCGGCGAGCATCGCCGGCCTGGCCCAGATGGCGGGCTGGACGCCCACGACCGAGATCGGCAGCGCGGCCCTGTCGCTGGCCCTGTTCGGGGCCGGCTTCGGGCTCACCGTGACGCCGCGCTCGACCGCGGCCGTCGAGTCGGTCGCGGTGGAGGCGTACGGGACCGCTTCCTCGACCGTCACCGTCGCGCGCATGGTGGGCATGGCGATCGGGCTGGCCATCCTCACCGCCTACGGCTCCACCACGATCGATCATCTCTACGATCAGGTCTATGCCACCCCGGACGCATATCTGGAGTTCATCCCGGAGTCGCTGCAGGATCGACCGCTCCGGGACGGGCTGGTGGTGGAGGCGCTCGAGGAGTGGGCCGCGGGCGAGGCCGCCAGGATCATGGTCGGGATCTTCGTGGTCGCGGCCGGCGTGACCGCGGCGGCGATCCCGCCATCCCTGCTGCTCGCCCGCCGGAGGCGAAAGCTCCCGGACGATGCAGCCAGCCACCCCGTCAGCCGCAGTTGACAGGCCTCGCGCGGGGGACCGCCTTGGCGGGATCGGCTTCGCTGACCGAGATCGGGTAGGCGATCAGCTGGGTCTTGCCCGGCGTGCCCTTGGGACCCTCCGACGTCTGGAGCCATAGCTGCTCCCTGGTGGCGCCCAGCGGGTCGCTGAGGCTGGTGGAGTGCAGCCGGTACTCGCGGATCTCGTACAGGTACAGCTTGAAGTCGCTGGTATAGACCTGGACCACCATCCCCAGCATCTTCCGTGCGTTCTTCTTCTGGATCGCGAGCTCGTAGATCGGCCCGAACATCCCGTCACGGGCATGGGCGTACAGGTATGTCGCGCGGCCCTCGCCCGGCTGGCCGAAGGCATCCTTGGCGCCCGAGTTGGCGGTGTGCAGGTACATCGCCACGTTGCAGTACGGATAGCCGCTGTTGCCCTTGACCACCGGCAGGTCGATGTTGAGCGCCGGCACGACGACCCGCGTCGCGACCGCGCGGCCCGGCCGGGGCGTGACCCTGGGAGTCGGGTCGGGGACGATCGAGGCCGGGGCGGTGCCGACCGGTGTCGCAGCGGGCGACTCGAGCCCGGATGGGCTGGGCATCGGGGACCCCGACGCGCCCGGGTCGCCCGACGGGCTGGCCAGGGCGATCGTCGGAGCGAGGGTCTCGGCGACCTCGGACTCCACGGGCCGGAGGCCGGCCTGGGTCGGGTCGGCGTAGGAGAGCAGGCCGGCCGTGACCAGGACCACGCCGGCCGCCGTGAGCAAGGCCGGGAGCAGGCGGGTCCGGACGGCGTCGAGGATCGAGATCATGGCTGCGGAATCCTAGTCGAGGCGGGCCAACCCTGCCCCTACCCGTTCGGGCTGGTACGCTCCCGGTCGATGGGAGGCAAGACGGCGATCGCCCTCGGGCTCGGATCCGGCCTGGTCGTCGGCGCGCTGCTGGTCGGCGCCGCGGTCGCGTTGGTGCCCCGAGTGGCGACCTCCGTGCCGGTCCTCGCGCCCGATCCGACCACGACAGCCCCTGTCGAGTCGAGCGCCCCTGTCGAGTCGAGCGTTCCCAGCGACTCCGCGCTGCCCTCGGCGGGTCCGTCGGCCACGCCGACCGACGGCGGGTCGGGCGAGGCGGTCGGAATCGGCCGGGCAGCGCCGCCGCTCGTGCTGCCTGCGTGGACGTCACTCCCTGAGGAGCGGGTCCCGACCCCCCGTCAGCCTCCGACGACGGCAGCCGCGGCGTTGCCGACGAAGCCGAGCAGGAGCCCCGGGAACAGGCCCAGCACCAGGGTCATGACCGTGCTGACGCCCAGACCCGCCCACACGATCCCGCTGTGGCGCATCGGTGTCGCGATCTCGTCGGACGGGTCCCGCATGTACATGTAGACCGCGACCCGCAGGTAGTAGAAGGCCGCGATCGCGGCGTTGATCATGGTCAGCACGGCGAGCGCATAGAGCCAGGAGTTGGTCGCACCGGCGTCCACGGCGGACACGATGATCGTGAGCTTGCCGAAGAACCCGGCGGTGGGTGGGATGCCCGTCAATGACAGCAGGAACAGGAACATCAGCCAGGCAAGCGCCGGTTCGCGCTTGACGAGGCCGGCGAACGTGGACAGGTTCGAGGTCACGCCCGTCCGTCGCTGGAGCGCCGCGATCACCGCGAACGCGCCCAGGTTCATGAACGCGTACGCGGCACCGTAGTACAGCAGCCCCTCCATCCCGCTGATCTGCCCGGCGCCGAAGGCGGCGAGGCCGACGAGCATGTACCCGGTGTGCGCGATGGACGAGTACGCCAGCATCCGCTTGACGTTGTCCTGGGTGAGCGCGACCAGGTTGCCGAGCGTCATCGTGAGCGCCGCGAGCACCATGATCACCATGTTCCAGTCGACCGCCAGGTCGATCAGGCCCTGGCCGAACAGCCGGATGATGAGTGCGAAGGCACCGACCTTGGGGCCGACCGAGAGGTAGCCGGTCACCGGTGTGGGAGAACCCTGGTACGCGTCCGGGGTCCAGTAGTGGAACGGCACGGCGGCGATCTTGAACGCGACGCCGGTCGTGAGCATCGCCAGACCGAGGCCCAGGCCGGGCGACAGCGGTGCGGTCGCCAGTGTCTGCGCCACGGCGTCGATGTTGGTCTGGCCCGTGAGGCCCCACACGAACGCGAGGCCGAACAGGAAGATCGCGCTCGAGAACGACCCGAGCAGGAAGTACTTGATCGCACCCTCGGTGCTGTAGCCGTCGGTCTTGTGGTAGCCGGCCAGGACGTAGCCCGGCAGGACCATCAGCTCCAGGCCCAGGAACAGGACGAGCAGGTCTCCCGACGCCGCCAGCAGCATCGCGCCCGACATGGCGAACACGATGATGGCCCCGAACTCGGGGACCGGGAGCCCGCGCTCCTCGAGGTAGTCGGGCGCGAACGCCATGGTGAGGGCGACGATCGTGACGAACAGCAGGTCGAGGAACGTCGTCAGGTCGTCGACCTTGTAGGCACCGGCAAACGCCGTCGACGCGGTCTGGCCGGTGATGCCCACCAGCGCGGCGACCAGCGCGAGACCGAGGAAGGCCGTGATCAGGGCGGGGCCGCGACGACCCGGGTACACGAAGTCGACCACCAGGATCGCGACCGAGAGCAGGATCGTGGCGATGAACGGCGCCAGCGTGACGACGTCGTTGAAGGTCACCGGACTCCTCCTACCGCCACAGGCCGAGGGCGACTGGCCCGGCGGTCTGGACGAAGGCCTGGACCGGGGCCAGGGCGGTCGTGACGGAGCCGGAGATCAGGTCGAGGATGAGGCCCGGCCACAGGCCGAACACCACCACCAGGGCGCCCAACGGGACGAGCGTGAGCGCCTCGACCGGCTGCATGTCGGTCAGGTGATGACCGAGGCCCTTGAGGAAGTCGCTCAGCTCGCCGAACGCGATGCGCTGGAGCATCCACAGCAGGTAGCCGGCCGCGAAGATCATCACGAATGTGGCCACGGCCGCCGCGACGGGCATCGCCACGAAGGTCCCGAGCAGGGTCAGGAACTCGCCCACGAAGCCCGACAGCCCGGGCAGACCCACCGACGCGAACACGAAGAACCCGAGCGCCGCCGCGTAGACGGGCACGGCGGACCCCAGGCCGCCCATCTTGGCGATGGTCCGGTCGTGGGTACGCTCGTAGATCACGCCCACGAGCAGGAACAGCGCGCCCGTGATCAGGCCGTGGTTGACCATCTGGAGGATGGCGCCCTGCATGCCCTGCTCTTGGAACACGAAGATGCCCAGGGTCACGAACCCCATGTGGCTGACCGAGGAGTAGGCGACCAGCTTCTTGAGGTCGGGCTGGACGAGGGCCACGATCGCCCCGTAGATGATCCCGATCAGGCTGAGCACGATGATGATCGGTGCCCAGGCGTGGGCCGCCTCCGGGAACAGCGGCAGCGCGAAGCGGATGAACCCGTAGCCGCCCAGCTTGAGCAGGACGCCGGCCAGGATGACCGAGCCCGCCGTGGGCGCCTCGACATGGGCGTCCGGGAGCCAGGTGTGGAACGGGAACATCGGGACCTTGATCGCGAACGCCAGGAAGAACGCGCCGAAGGCCAGCAGCCCGAGCGTGCCGCCGAACATGCCTTCCGCGCCGGCCGCCGTCAGCGTCGCGATGTCGAACGCGTTGGCCCAGCTGCCGTTGGCGGCCTGGTAGGTGAACGCGGTGGCCAGGATCGCGACCAGCATCAGCAGCGAGCCGACCAGCGTGTACAGCACGAACTTGATCGTCGCGTAGATCCGGTTCTTGCCGCCCCAGATGCCGATGATCAGGTACATCGGCACCAGGACGATCTCCCAGAAGATGTAGAACAGGAACAGGTCCCGGGCGACGAACACGCCGGTCATGCCCACCTCGAGCACGAGGAACGAGACCATGTATTCCTTGACCCGGTACTGGATCGGGCCGAACGAGGCGAGGATGCTGATCCCCGACAGGGTGGTGGTCAGGACGACCAGCACGATCGCCAGGCCGTC
Source organism: uncultured Chloroflexia bacterium (assembly GCA_963727585.1). Lineage (GTDB taxonomy): Bacteria > Chloroflexota > Limnocylindria > Limnocylindrales > CSP1-4 > CAIXZV01. The sequence goes on from CAVSHH010000001.1 coordinate 67,862, forward strand.
GACGCCGACCGCGTAGTTGATCCCGAAGGCCGGGATCCACGCCACCTGGTCCTGGAACTGGAACGCGGGCGCATCCGGGGCCGCGTTGAACCCGGCCAGCAGGACCAGCGACACGACCCACGTCGCCAGCGCGAACCCGAGGGCCGTGTAGCGGGCCGCGTTGGGGCGCGAGGTCGGGGTGGCCGCGACGACCAGGGCGCCGATGGCGGGCAGGAACGTCACCAGGGTGACGAGCGGGAGGCCGGTCATCAGCGCTGCCCCACGATCACGAGGAACGAGCCGGCCATCACGAGCAAGCCGATCGCGATGCCGAGCGCGTAGTTCTGGACCCGGCCGGTCTGGATCCGCCGCAACCCGCCGCCGAGCCCGCGGACCAGCGAACCGATGCCGTTGACCGACCCGTCGACGACGGTCCGGTCGAACCACCACAGGAAGGCGGCGATGCGGCCGCCGATCCGGATGAACAGCAGGTCATTGAGGTCGTCGAACCACCACTTGTTGAGCGTCCCCCGGTACAGGAACCGGGTCACGCCGCTGGAGGCCGCGATGCGGTCCACCGTCGCCTGCCGGCCACGGTGGTTGAACCAGCCGAACAGCACCCAGCCCACGGCGAGCCCGCCTGCGGCCGCCGCCACGCTGGCCAGGATCAGGACGCCGTCGATGCCGCCCAGCTGGAATGCCTCTCCGCCCACCCCGAGGTACTGCTCGGACGCCGCGAACACCGGTTCCAGCCAGCCGGTGAGGACGCCCGTGCCCTCGGGGTTGAGGGGCGGGCCGCCCCAGCTGAGCGCCAGGCCCAGCAGCGCGGCCGGGATGGCGAGCAGGATCAGCGGCAGGGTCATCTGCCACGCGGACTCGTGCACGTTGGGCTCGGTCTGCGGATCCACGTGGGACTCGCCGTAGAACGTCTTGCCCATCAGGCGCCACATGTAGAACGCGGTCATGGCCGCCACCACGAGGCCGATGAGCCAGACCCATTGGAACCCGTTCTTGAATGCCTCGCCCAGGATCTCGTCCTTGGAGAAGAACCCGGCCAGGGGCGGGATCCCCGCGATGGCGATCGCACCGACGAGCATGGTCCAGTGGGTGATCGGGATCTTGCGCCACAGGCCGCCCATCCGGTTCATGTCCTGCTCGTCGTGGACCGCGTGGATCACCGAGCCGGAGCCCAGGAACAGCAGGCCCTTGAAGAAGCCGTGGGTCATGAGGTGGAAGATCGCGGCCACGTATGCGCCGACACCGAGCGCGGCGAACATGTAGCCCAGCTGGGACAGCGTGGAGTACGCGAGGACGCGCTTGATGTCAGTCTGGGTGAACGCGATCGATGCGGCCAGGATGGCCGTGAAGATGCCGATCGCGGCGACCACGACCATGGCCTCCTGCGCGTGGGCGAACAGCGGGTTCGCGCGGGCGACGAGGTAGACGCCGGCGTTGACCATGGTTGCCGCGTGGATCAGCGCCGACACCGGGGTTGGGCCCTCCATGGCGTCGGGCAGCCACACGTGGAGCGGGAACTGGGCGCTCTTGCCCATGGCCCCGGCGAACACCAGCAGGGCGACGATCACGAGCGGGATCGTGTTCGCGGCATCCACCGCGGTCATCGTGGCCAGCGAGTCCTGGATGTTGAGCGTCCCGGTGTTGACGAAGATCGCCATGATCCCCAGCGCGAAGCCGACGTCGCCGACGCGGTTGACGATGAACGCCTTCTTGGCGGCCAGCGCGGCCGAGCGCTTGTGGTACCAGAACCCGATCAGGCTGTAGCTCGACAGGCCGACCAGCTCCCAGCCGGCGAACACGAGCAGCCAGTTGTTGGCCAGGACCAGCAGCAGCATCGAGAACATGAACAGGTTGAGGTAGGCGAAGAAGCGCCAGGTCCCCGGGTCGTGGGCCATGTACCCGACCGAGTACAGGTGGACCAGCATGCCGATGGTCGTCACCACGATCAGCAGCGCTGCCGTGAGGGCGTCGACGTGGAAGCCCATGGTCACGGTCAGGTTGCCGGCCGGGATCCAGGTCCACAGGTCGACGTCCAGGCCGTGCTCGCCGAACGGCGCGGCGTGGGTCAGCGCCGGCACCACGACCGCCATCGCGATCACCCACGTGGCGACCACCACGGCCATCGGCACCAGCTCGGCGGCGGGCCGCCCGAAGCGCAGCATCAGGCGTCGCCCGAACAACGCGCTGAAGGCGAAGCCCAGGATCGGCAGCAGCGGGATGAGCGGGATCAGGATGCCGTAGACGCCGGGATCGGCGGCGACCTCGGAGGCGCCGGTGGCGGCGAGGATGTGGCCCGGGAGGAGATGCATCGTCGTCGCCGCCCTACTGCCGCATCGCGTCGTACTCGTCGACGAGCGGCGTCTTCAGGTTGCGGTAGATCGCGATCACGATCGCGAGCCCCACCGTGGCCTCCGCAGCGGCCGCGCCCATCACGATCAGGGCGATGACCGAGGCGGCCTCGCGGAGCCCGGGGGTGAACGCCCCGAACGCGATGATCGAGAGGTTGACCGCATTGAGCATCAGCTCGATCGACATCAGCATGCTGATCGCATTCCGCCGGGCCAGGAACCCGAAGGCCCCGATCGAGAACAGCAGGCCTGACAGGATCAGGTAGGCGTCGAGGCTCTGGGACACGTTGTCGAGGACGGCCAGCATCAGTCGGCGCCCCCCCGCTCCCGCTTGGCCAGGAACACCCCACCGATGACCGCCGCCAGGAGCAGCACGCTCACCACCTCGAACGGGAGGGTGAAGCTGGCGAACAGCACCCTGCCCAGGTTCTCGGCGGTGGTCTCGAACAGGACGCCCGTCTCGCCCCAGTCGGTCGCTGCGACCGCGACCGCGATCAGCAGGGCCAGCACGGCCGCGGCGATCGCCGCCGGGAAGGCCTGCGTCTGGAACACCAGCCGGGCCGGGCCGGACTTGGTCTGGGTGAGCATGATCGCGAACAGGACCAGCACGCTGATGGCCCCGATGTAGACCAGCACCTGGGCGGCCGCCACCACCGTGGCGCCGGCGAACACGTACAGGCCGGCCAGGGCCGCGAAGGCGACGATCATGGCCAGTCCGCAGCGGATGATGTCCCGCATCAGCACGACCAGCAGGGCCGATCCGATCATCACGCCGGCCAAGGTCAGGAACAGCAGGTCATCCCACCCGAACCCGAGGATCGGGATCGTATCCGGCAGCGTCACACGTCCCTCTCAGCGATCGCGGGCCTGGGTGGCAGCGGCCGCGGCTGCGTGGCCGTTCCCGTCCCCGTCCCCGTTCCCATTCCCGAGCGAGGCAGGCAGGACGGGGAGCAGCCGGGCCTCGTCGATGATTCGACCCTCGGCCCGGGCGCGTGCCGCCCAATCCCGCTCGCGGCGGATGTAGCTCATCTCCGTCTCGCGCTCGACCGCGGCCAGCGCGAGGAGGTCGATCATCGGCTCCTCGCGGGACGTGTGGCTGAGCTCGAACTGGTCGCTGTCGCGGACGGCGTCATACGGGCAGGCGTCGACGCAGATGCCGCACAGGATGCAGCGGCTCTCGTCGACCTCGTACTTCTGGAGCACGCGCGGCTTGGGCATCAGCGCCCCGGTGGGGCATGTCTCCGCGCAGCGGCCGCAGGACACGCACGGCGTGTCGTTGAGGCTCATGTCAAGCGGGGTCGTCACCAGGGTATCGAAGCCGATCCGCATGAAGTCGTAACAGGCGGCGCCCACGACCTCGGCGCACACGTTGGCGCAGCGGCCGCAGTCGATGCAGCGGGCGGGCTCACGCAGGATGAACGCGTGACTGTCGTCGCGGACGTAGTCGTGGTTGACACCGGTGAACCGGTTCTCGGTCACCGACCGGTAGCCGGCGCCGTGGTGGTAGCGCGGCTCGAGCGTCTTGAGCGTGGTGCCGTACTCGATCCCCAGCCGGCGCAGGTCGCAGAACCCGATCGCCTCACAGGTGCACTGGAGGCAGCGGGTGGACTCGGCCACGGCCTGGTCGCGGGTGTACGGGATCTCGTACTCGACGTAGCTCTCGTTGCGCGCCTCGGCCTCCAGCGCCTGCAGCCGGTAGCGCGGCTCCTTGATCTCGCCCGTGAACGGGACGATCGAGAGGAATTCGGGCTGCGGCTCGGCCAGCGTCTGGCGGGTCCGGATGGTGGCCAGGTCGTTGCCCTTGAGATAGGCGTCCACCGCGTAGGCCGCGCGCCGGCCCTCGGCGATCGCCTGGACGACCGTCGCGGCGCCGATCCGGACGTCGCCACTGGCGAACACGCCCGGGCGGCCGGTCTCGAACGTCACCGCGTCGGCCTGCAGCCGGTGGTTGCGGGTGGCGGTCAGGCCCTCGTTGCCCGCGCCGAACCAGCTCAGGTCGGGGCCCTGTCCGATGGCCAGCAGGACCCGGTCGCAGGGGATCGTGAACTCGGTGCCCGGCGCCGGCTGGGGCCGGCGGCGGCCGGAGGCGTCGGGCTCGCCGAGCTGCATCCGGACGAACTCCACTCCCGTCGTCCTGCCGGTCGCCTCGTCCTTGATGACCCGCGTCGGCCCGGCCTGGAAGATGGCCGTGACACCCTCCTCGATGGCTTCGTGGACCTCGGATGCGGCCGGCATGTCCTTCATGTCGCGGCGGTAGACGAGGGTGACCTCGCTCGAGCCCTGGCGGACCGAGGTCCGGACGCAGTCCATCGCGGTGAAGCCACCGCCGACGACCACCACCCGCGACCCGGCGTGGCCCGGGTACTCGAGGCCGAGGGTTGCCGTGCGCAGGTAGTCGAGGCCGTCGATGACGCCGTCGGCGTCCTCGTTGGGAATGCCCAGCTTGTTGGTGTCGTAGCAGCCGATCGCGACCACGACGCTGTCGAACCCCTGGTGCTGCAGGTCGTCGAGCGTGAAGTCCTTGCCCAGCTCCATGTCGCAGCGGATCTTGCCGCCAAGGCGGGTGACCGCCTCGTACTCGGCCTCGAGGACCTCGACCTTGGGCAGCCGGTACTGCGGGATGCCGTAGCGGAGCATGCCGCCGGGAGCCGCATCGCGCTCGAACACGGTCACCTCGTGTCCGGCCAGGAGCAGGTAGAAGGCGGCGCTCATGCCGGCGGGCCCCGAGCCGATCACCGCAGCGCGGCGGCCGGACGGCGCCTGGCGCTCGAACGGCAGCGGCGGGTCGATGTCCTCGTCGAGCATCGCCTTGAGCACCTGGTCCCCGGCATAGCGGTGGCTGTCGCGGATGGCGATGGCCTCGTCCACCTCGTCGCGCCGGCAGTGCTCCTCGCATGGGGCAGGACACACGCGGCCGAGGATGCTGGGGAACGGGATGGTGCGCTTGAAGATCCGCGCCGACTCGCGCCAGTTGGCCTCGGCATTGGCCCGCAGGAAGCCCGGGATGTCGATGTGGCTGGGGCACTTGTTCTGGCACGGCGGCAGGCAGTACGCGTTGTGGTCGCTGAAGATCAGCTCGAGGTTGGTCCGCCGGATCCGGCGCAGCTCGTCGGTTTGGGTCTGGACCTTCATGTCCGCTTCGGCCGCCCGCGAGCAGCTGATCGGTGGCTGGTCCTCGCCCTCGACCTCGACCACGCACATCCGACAGGCGCCGAAGCCCGGCAGCTTGGGCTCGTAGCACAGCGTCGGGATCTCGATCCCGTTGTCGCGGCAGACCTCGAGGATCGTCTGGCCCTCGAAGCCCTCGATCAGCCGGCCGTCCACCTCGAGGCGGATGCGCGGCGTGCTCTGCGGCCGCTGCGGGCTCTGGGTGGTGATCAGCCGCTCCGCGAGCGACTCGTCGCGTGGCTCGATGGTGTTCCAGTCGGCAGGCAGCGGCGTGTCCGGGCGGGGATCGCGGGGAGGCGGATAGGCGGTCGGGCTGTTCTCCAGCACGGGCGTGGCCTGCTCGGCCTCGACGTCGTCGGGACGGGTGATCAGATCGGCCATCAGCGGGATCCTGCGGCGGTCGCACCGGCACCCACCGCGATCGGCGTGCACACGCCGGCCGGGCAGGTGGAGCGAAGGAGGTGGTCGTCGAGCTCGGAACGGAAGTATCGCATCGCACTGGCGAACGGGAGGGTGGCCAGGCGCTCGTGGTCGCACAGGGCCGAGGCCGCGACGTCGTGGGCGAGGTCCCCGAGGAGGGCCGGATCGGTGGGCTTGGGCACGCCGCGGGTCATCCGGTCGCCGATCTCGTACAGCCGTCGAAGCCCGATCCGGCATGGGATCGACTTGCCGCAGGCCTCGTCGGCGGAGAACTTGGTGAGCAGCCGGGCGAGGTCCACGACGCACGCCCGGTCGTCCGCGATCACCACGGAGCCCGAGCCAAGGTGGGCACCGGCCTCACGCAGGGCCTCGAAGGTGTACGGCGTGTCGAGGCGGTCTGCAGGGAGCAGGCCGCCGGTCGGGCCGCCGACGAGAACGGCCTTGAGGGCCCGCGAGCCGGTCCCGCCGGCGAGCTCGACCAGCTCGCGCAGCGGGGTGCCCAGCGGGACCTCGGCGATCCCGCCGCCGGCGGGGCCGCGCAGCTGGACCAGCACGGTACCCGGCGCACCGGACGTGCCCGTCGCCAGGAACGCCTCGCCCCCGTTGCGCACGATCCACGGGACGGCTGCCAGGGTCTGGACGTTGTTGACGACGGTCGGCTTCTCGAACAGGCCGCGCTCGGTGGGGTACGGCGGCCGCTGGTCGGGCTGGCCCCGCTTGCCCTCAAGGGCCTTGATCAGGACCGTCTCCTCGCCCAGCATGTAGGCGCCCTGGACGGGCCGCACGGTCATCGTGATCCGGTGGCCGGAGCCCGCCGCGTCGTCGCCCAGGAAGCCGGCTTCCTGGGCCGCGAGCACGGCGCCCTCGAGGAGGATCACCAGGTCCCGGTCGTCGGCGCGGACCGCGATGATGGCTTCGTCGGCCCCGATCGCGAAGGCGGCGATGGCGGCGCCCTCGATGGCGGCCCACGGGTCGGAGGCGAGCAGCGCCCGGTCGGTCCGCACGGCGGGGTCCGCGCCATAGCCGTTGACGACGACGTAGCGCTGCCCGGCCGGCCGGCCGGCGGCCGCTCGCCACTTCTCGCCGGTGGAGAACCCGCCGCCGCCCCGGCCCCGGAGTCCGGCGGCCGCGATGGTCGCGATGGTGCCCGTGGCCCCCAGGTCGCGGACGGCCGTCTTGAGGCCGTCGAACGCACCGGCGCTCACGGCGGCATCGAGGTCGGACGGATCGGCGGCGAGCGCCGCCCGCCGGGCGAGAAGGATGCTCGGCCAGGCGGCGGGGGTGGTCAGGAAGTCGGCCATGCTAGCTCGCGCGCCCCCTGTAGCCGAGGGATGCGTCGAGCGAGGAGCGATAGGCAGCCTCCGTGGCTGCGTGCGCAGTGCCGGCTGGGGGCGCGTCGACGTCGGGCGGCTCGAAGCGCAGGTGCCGGTAGTACGTGGCGGTGCCATAGATCATCGCGTACCAGGCGCCGGTCACCCGGGAGATGTGCCGGAGCGCGGCGACCGGCAGGTAGCCGTACTCGGATTGCGTCTCCTCCAGGATCTGGAGCATCTCCCGGGGCTCGTAGTCGTGAGCCTCGAGGATCACGTCCAGCGGCGCGATGTCGATCCCCTCGAACCGCTGGTACGCCGGGTCGGCGACCGGCCGGCCGGACCGGCGCAGCGCCGACTCCTCGCGCCGCTCGCCATAGGTCTCGGGCGGACCCCAGTGGACATGGAACCGGCCCTTGGTGTCGAGGCCGCCCATGTCGATGCACTCGATGGGGCAGGCCTGGGCGCACTGGAAGCAGGTCTCGCACTTGAGCGTGCCGTACTCGTCGTACAGCAGCTGGAGCCGGCCGCGGAACTTGGGGGCCACGTCGGCATGCTCCTCGGGCCACATGATGGTGGCCTTGGGAGCGAAGAACCGGCGCAGGGTGAGGCCCATGCCGCGGACGAGGCCGATGCCGGGGATCGCTGTCATCGCACGCTCACGCGAAGCTCTTCACCACGACGATCGCCGTGGCCGTCAGGAACAGGTTGAGAAGCGCGGCGGGCAGCAGCCACTTCCACGCGAAGCCCATCAGGTGGTCGATCCGGACCCGCGGGAAGGTGGCCCGCATCTGGACGAAGATGAACACGAAGATGAACGACTTGATCATGAACCAGACGAGCCCGGCGACCCAGTCCCATCCGATCCAGGCCAGGGTGAACGCGCCTCCCATGGCCACCAGGTTGAACAGGATGAAGCCGACCAGCAGGGCCCGCCAGGCCGGCCACGAGCTGCGCAGCAGGTAGAACGGCAGCGCGAACAGCAGCGTCAGCAGCACCGGCACCACGAGCACGAGGACCAGCAGGCCCATCCCCAGGCTGCCCGGGTCGAGGGCCACGGTCAGCGGTTGCAGGTCGGTGCCGGCCCAGCCGTTGATCCAGGTCAGCACCGAGGCGATGTCGACCGGCGCGTTCCACGATCCGAAGAACAGGGTCACGATCAGGGCCGAGACGATGAACACGTTCACGTACTCGGCGAAGAACAGGAACCCGAAGCGCATCCCCGAGTACTCGGTCGCGAACCCGGCCACGATCTCGGAGTCGGCCTCCGTCAGGTCGAACGGGGTGCGGTTGGCCTCCGCGGTGGCGGCAATGAAGAAGATCAGGGCCCCCAGCGGCTGGCGGAACACGAACCAGTTCGCGAACCAGCCCTCCTGCTGTTGGGCGATGCCGTGGAGGCTCATCGTCCCGGCGAGCAGGACCAGTCCCACCACCGACAGCGTGAGTGGGATCTCGTACGAGACCACCTGGGCGGCAGCCCGCAGCCCGCCCAGGAGCGAGTACTTGTTGAAGCTGGACCAGCCGGCCAGGAGCAGGCCGACCACCGTCATGCCGCCGACGGCGAACAGGTACAGCAGGCCGATGTTGAAGTCCTGGCCCACCAGCCCCGGCCCGAACGGGATGACCATGAACGTCATCACCGCGGTCAGGAACACGATCACCGGCGCCCACGTGAACACGAGGCGGTCGGCGTTGGTGGGCGTGAAGTCCTCCTTGGACAGCACCTTGAGACCCGCCACGACCGAGTGGGCGGCGCCGGCCGGCCCGACCCGGTTGGGCCCGACCCGGGAGTTCATGAAGGCGATGACCTTCAGCTCCATGTAGATGATGATGAAGGCGGCCGGGATGCTGAACAGCAGGATCGCCGTGATCGCCACCACGAACCGGACGATGTCCAGGTTGGCAGCCAGCAGGTCGACCAGCCACGGACCCACGAACACCGCCAGCAGGACCGTCAGGACCGGCGCCACGACGAACACCAGGATCAGCAGCGGGATGACGATCTTGCCGGCCGTCGTCAGGCTGCCCAGGGAGCGGTTGAGCGCCGTCACTTGTCGATCCCGCCCATCACCGGATCGAGGCTGGCCATGACGGCCATGGTGTCGGCGATGAGGTTGCCCTTCATCAGCATCCCCACCAGCTGGAGGTTCACGAACGAGGGGTCGTGGATCTTCATCCGGAACGGCTGGTCCGTCCCGTCGCTGATCGCGTACGTCCCGTACAGGCCACGCGGTGCCTCGACCGCCGCCCAGGCTCGCCCGGGACGAGGACGCAGGAGCCGCGGCAACCGGGCCATGACCGGACCGTCGGGCATGTCGTGGAGACACTGGTCGATGATCCGCAGGCTCTGCTTGACCTCGTCGAGGCGGATCAGGTAGCGATCGAGCGAGTCCCCGCCCTCGGGCCCCGTGCCTCGCACGGGAATGTCGAACTCGAGCTCGGGGTAGACGCTGTAGGGGTGGGCCCGGCGGACGTCGAACGGGACCCCGGCCGCCCGCAGGTTGGGCCCGGTCACGACCATCCGGAGCGCGGTCTCGCGGTCGACCCGGCCGATGTCGCGCATCCGGCGCACGAAGATCTCGTTCTCGTTGAGCAGCCCGATATTGGCCTCGTGCTCCTTGGCGGCGCGGCTCATCCAGTCGCCGAGGCGGGACATGAACTCGTGGTTGAGGTCGCCGTTCACTCCCCCGATCCGGAAGTAGTTGAACAGCATTCGCTGGCCGGTGATCGCGGCCAGCATCTCCACGATCTCGTCGCGCTCGATGAAGCTGTACAGGATCGGGGTCAGGCCGCCCAGGTCGAGCGCCATCCAGCCCTGGAACAGGGCGTGGCTGCTGATCCGCAGCAGCTCGCCGGTGAGCACCCGGATGTACTCCGCGCGGCGGGGAACCTCGACGTCGAGCAGCTTCTCGAACGCCATCACCGGCGCCCACTCCATGAACAGCGAGCTGACGTACTCGAGCGGGTCGACCTGGCTGATGATGTGATGGTAGTCGCTGTTCTCGCACAGCTTCTCGACGCCGCGGTGCAGGTAGCCGAGCACCGGGTCGAGGTCCACCACCTGCTCGCCGTTGATCTTGAGCACGACCCGCAGGACGCCGTGGGTGGACGGGTGCTGGGGTCCCATGTTGATGAACATCTCGCCGTCGCGCAGCGAGTAGAACTCGGCCTCGCGCTCCGTGCGCGGCGGGTACGGCGGGACCTGCTCGAAGGCGCCGATCTGGTTGTCGAGCATGATCCGCGGGTCGTCCGCGGACGCGTGCTGCCCGACGGGATCGGTGGGCGTGGTCATGGTCTCAGGCCTTCACCGTGCGGCGGACCACGCCGTCGGTTGCCTGGCGCGGGACGTGGGTCTGCTCCATGTGCCGCACGCCGCCGCCGGGCGAGCGGGCGGCGTCATCGGCCAGGTAGAAGTCCTTGCGCAGCGGGAAGCTGGCGTAGTCGGGCGGCATGTAGATCCGGCGCAGGTCGCGGTTGCCCTCGAACACGATGCCGAACATGTCGTACGTCTCGCGCTCCATCCACTCCGCTCCCGGCCACAGCCCGGTGAGGGTCGCGATCCGCGGGTTGTCACGCGGCAGGCCGTCGGCGATCACGCGCAGCCAGTCGGGTGTCCTGGCCGACCACAGGTGGTAGGTCACCTGCATCTGGAGGCCGGTGTCCACGCCGGCCAGGTCGGCCAGGAGCTGGAAGTCGAGGTCCGGCTCATCGTGGAGGGCGCTCATCACCTCGGTCAGGTCGGCGGCGCCGATCCGGATCTCGGTCTGGTCGTACCGCTGCCGGACCGGTCCGGCCAGCTTGCCCTCGAAGCGCTTCTCGAGGCGTGCACGGAGCGATCGATCCATGCTCAGACGTCCGTCGGCACGTTGGGGGCGACCGGGCGGTCGGGCCAGTGCCCGCGGCGATCCTTGACCAGCTGGCCGAGCTTCATCATCCCGTAGATGAGACCCTCCGGCCGGGGCGGGCAGCCGGGCACGTAGACATCGACCGGCATCACCCGGTCGATCCCCTCGATGGTGCTGTAGCTGCGCTTGTAGCGCCCACCTGAGCAGGTGCAGTCGCCCATCGCGACGCACCACTTGGGCTCGGGCATCTGCTCCCACAGGCGGACCAGCGGTCCGGCCATCTTGGTCGTCAGGGTTCCGGCCACGATCAGCACGTCGGCCTGGCGTGGGCTGGCCCGGAACGGGAACATGCCCCACCGGTCCATGTCGTTCTTGGACGTCGCCGCGGACATCATCTCGATCGCGCAGCAGGCCAGCCCGGACAGGAGCGGCCACAGGCTGTTCATCCGGATCAGGTCGACGATCAGGTCGGCCTTGGTCGGGATGACCTCGAGCTGACCCCAGCGGGCCGTGTCGGCGAGGGCAAGCTCGTCGTGCTCCAGCTCCCGCAGGTGGGTGTAGGCCGGTGCGGTGCTCTGGTAGGCAGCGGCATTCGTCGACGTCCACAACGTGTTGGGCACGACGATCGGCGCCATCACGTCGCCCGGGGCGGCGGCCACGAGCGAGGCGGGCCGCTGGCCGGGGACGTCCGACGCCACCTGGGTGGCGTCCTCCGGCCCGACTCCCGGGCCGGCGTCCGCGCCGGGCTCGTCGGGGGTCAGCGCCACGTCAGGACTCCCTTGCGCCACGCATAGGCGAGGCCGAACAGCAGGATGCTGACGAAGATCAGCATCGAGACCAGCCCGCCCAGGAGCAGCTCCTGGAACACCAGGGCCCACAGGAAGATGAAGATCACCTCGATGTCGAACGCGACGAACATCAGGGCATAGATGTAGAAGCTGATGCCGAAGCGGGCGTGGGTGTCGCCGTAGGTGTCGATCCCCGACTCGTACGGGTAGCCCTTGTGCGCGTCGCCCCGGGTCCGGTGGGAGATGAGCCAAGCGAGCCCGATCGTCCCGAAGACGAACAGGGTGCCGGCGAAAACGAACCCGACGACGTACCAGATCCCGGTCACGAAGTCCTCGTGGGCGTGGCTGATGTTCCAGGCCGCGCTGGGCGACACGGCGGGGTCATTCTAGCAGCGGAGGCGGGAGTGGAAGACCCGACGAGTGGGGCCGAACGGCCCGTTGAGGGCATGGTCGACGCCTCCGGGGGAGCCGGGTCGCCAGGGCGCCGGACGATGCCGGGCAGCGTTCACCGGGGCGGGTGGACGGGCTTCAGCAAGTCCAGCTCGGGCGCCGCGGCCAGGCCGTTCGCATACGCCAGCACGCGATAGCCACCCATGCCCCGGGGATCGAGCAGACGGGCGATGGCCGACCGGAGATCGAGGGCGTCCTGGAGCGATGCCCCGGGCCGGCGCAGATAGGCGTCGGTGAGCTCCGACGTCCCGGCCCGGGCAAGCAGCTCGGCCTGGGTCGTCTCGCCGGCCGGCACCAGGCCCGCAGCGCGGGCGGCCGCGCGCACGGCAGCCAGGTCCACGGTGGCCGTCAGGTCTCGCCGCCCGACGCCCCGGAACGGGTTGCCGCCCACGGCATGACCGGCAAACGTGCGCAGGCTGCCGTCGCGGTGGGACGCTCCATGCAGCTGGTCCGGCTCCGCCGCGTAGTCCACCAGCACGACGATCCCTTGCCGTATCCAGGCCACGACGTCCCGCAGCCAGGGTTCCAGGGCGAGGCAGATCTCGGTCACCTCGCCGTCCCCCAGGGCGATCCCTTCCGCGGCCAGCGTGGCTCCCAGCGCGGGCGTCGTGGGCTCCGCCTCCAGCCAGGTGAACGAGCCGCGATCGTCGCTGGCGACCAGCAGCTCCCGCAGGCCGCCGGCGCGCCCCACCACGCGGTGGACCGGGAGGGCGTCGACCACCTCGTTCGCGACCAGCATCCCGTCCGCGGCTGCCGGCGCCGCCGGGGGATCGGCGGTCGGTGACGGGTCGACGAGGTGGTCCAGCAGGCCGGCTGCCGCCAGCCGTGCCCGCAGGGCGTCGACGCGTGCCGCCTCCACCTCCAGCGGGCGGTACCTGACCGCGTCCAGCAGCGGCGACTCGAGGTCGCGCAGCCCGGCCAGCAGCCCTGCAGCCAGCGCCCCCGATCCCGCCCCCGGCTCGACGATCGTGAACGGCACCGGACGGCCGATCGCCTCCCACGCCTGCTCGGCGAGACGCCCGACGGCGGCACCGAAGATCGGATGGGCCTCGGGCGCGGTCAGGAAGTCCGCCCCGGCGAGGCCGGGCCCGGGGGTCGCCCGGCGGTAGTAGCCGAGGCCGGGCTCGTACAGCGCGCGCTCCATGAACCGGGCAAAGGTGATCGGCCCCCGTCCCGCGATCTCGTCCCGGATGCGGCGCTCCAGCTCCGGGTCGCCGTCGGGTGGCTCGGCGCCCGGTGGCTCCGCGCCGAGCGGCTCGCGGTCGGCCTGGGACGGGGTCACCGCGCCCGGCCCCGGCGCGATCCGGCAAGCGCGAACCGAAGCCCGGGTCCGACGAGGCTGTGGGCCCCCAACAGCACCGGGACCGTCGCCGTGACGGCCGCGGCCGTCAGGGCTGCCAGCCACGGATCGGCGATCCGGTCGACGAGCAGGAGATCGGAGGCGAACCGGTCCTCGGCCGGTGGCCAGCCGCGTTCGTCGGCGCCCAGCCGGTGGGCGAGCAGCACGCGGCTGTCGACGAGGGCGCCGTCCGACAGGCCGGCCAGCAGCCGGCCGAGCGCGCCCGGGCCGTCGCGCTCGAGCAGCAGACCGATCACGCTCCGTGGGTCCCGCCGGTTGGGCCGCCCGAGCGCCGCTCCGATGGACGCGGCCTTCAGCCCGCGCTCCTCGACCAGCGCCCGGGTCCGGCTCCGCGTGTGGCGCTCGGCCCACCGGAGGTCCGCGGCGGCGGTGCGCCCTGCGACCATGAGCTCCGCCCGCCGGTCGCCTGCGAGCCGGCGGATCGCGGCGAGGCGGGCACGCACCGGCGCCGCGCTCCCGTCGTCGGGAAGCGGCAGGCGCGCCGCGCCCCGGGCACCCTCGAGCAGGAGCAGGTCGAGCGGCGAGTCGACGTCCATCGCCAGCCGCCGCCGGGCACGGAGATCCGCGACCGGGATGCCTTCCACCTCCGCCAGCCAGCGGGGCAGAGCGTTGTCGGACGCGAGGTCGTCCGGCACGTTGCGCAGGGACGCGTCGGCACGCGCGATCGCCAGGACGTCGGCGCTGTAGCGCTGGTTCACGAGGGCGGACGCCGTCGATTGCGCGGCGGCATCGACGAAGGCACGCCGGTCGGATGCGAGCGCCAGCGGGATCGAGCCCGCACCCAGGATGACCAGGCCGGCGGGTCGGAGCTGGTCGACCAGCCGCCGGAGCCGGGCGCCGAATGGGGTATCGTCGGGCGGCTCGCGGTGGACGACGACGTCGGCTGCCCCGGCATCCAGGAACCCGCGACGGTGGTGCTCGGCCAGTGCCGAGCGAGCATCGTCCAGGTGGCGCTCCAACGGCCCCGCATCGGGCGCGGGCGAGGGGGCGAGGACCAGCACGGTGACGGGCGGCATCCGCCCGAGTCTAGCGATCGGGAGGTGGACGGGCCGTGGCGCGGGTGCGGGCGTACATCGGGCTGGGGGCCAACGTCGGCGAGGCTGCGGCGACGCTGGCCGCCGCTGTCCATGCCCTGGCTGCGCTGCCCGGCGCGAGGCTGCGCGCCGTCTCGCGCCTGTACGCGACGGAGCCTGTCGGCTTGGTGGACCAGCCCCAGTTCCGCAACGCCGTCGCTGCGCTGGACGTGCCCGCCGGTCCCGATCCGGCCACGGGGGCCTCCGCGCTCCTGGTCGCCCTCAAGGGCATCGAGCGCGCGTTCGGCCGCCAGCCTCGCGAGCGGTGGGGCCCCCGCGAGGTCGATCTCGACCTGCTCCTGTTCGGGCGCCACGAGATCCGGGTCGAGCGGCCTGCCGCCGGTCGGAGCGCCGACCCGGCCAAGGCCGGACTACCGCTGGTGGTGCCCCACGCCGAGGCGCGCCACCGGCTGTTCGTGCTGGCGCCGCTGGCAGACCTGGCCCCCGGACTGGTGCCGCCCGGGTGGGGCGAGTCGGTGGGGACGACAGCGGCACGCCGGCGGAGGGCCGAGGGCGACGAAGCGGTGCGCCCGATCGCGGCCTGGAGCGGCGGATCGTGGCAGCCCATCGAGGCGGGCTCCGGTCCGGGGCGAGAGGTCAGGCTTGGTCCAGGAGACGCGTCGGAAGCCTGACCTCCTCGACCACGCCGCCGCGGCGACGGACCCGGTAGGCGGCGGCATCGGCCCGCGACGTCACCGCCTCGCGTAGCTCGATGCCCTCGAACACGAGCGCCGCGTCATCGTCACACGCCCATCCGCCGGGCAGGCCGGCTGCCACCAGCTCCCGGTAGCGCGGGCGCCGCATCGCCTCGCCGTCGTAATGGGGGCAGAAGCTGCCCTCGAGCAGCCCGAGCCCGTTGTCCAACGATCCCAGGCCGGCGCTGTAGGAGTCGGTCACGCCGTGGCTGAACCAGCAGATCGCGCCGGCCGAGATGCCGGCCAGCACGATGCCCGTCTGCCACGCCTCGCGCAGCACCGTGTCCAGCCCGTGGGCACGCCACACGGCCAGGAGGTTCGCGGTGCTGCCGCCGCCGACGTACACCGCGTCCTGGTCGAGGATCACGCGACGCAGGTCCCGGTCGCGCCGCTGGAACAGCGGCAGCCAGGTGGCCTCGGCGCGTCGGGCGAAGGCATCGAAGAACCGCGACACGTACGCATCGGCGTCGCCGGACGCGGTCGGCAGGAAGCAGATGCGCGGCCGATCGCGTCCCGTCAGGCCCAGCACGAGCTCGTCCAGCCGCGGATCTTCGAGCGAGTCGCTGAACCCACCGCCACCGAGGGCGACGATGCGCGGCGGCCGGTTCGCCATCGCCTACAGTCGGACGGCCGGCGGCCGTCCGCGGTCGAACATGTGGACCGTGTCCACGAACCGCACCTGCTTGGTCTGGTAGGCCATGACCAGCGAGTGCGTCCGCGCCCCGCCGCCGAAGAACCGGACCCCCTGCAGCAGCTCTCCTCCGGTGACCCCCGTGGCGGCGAACACGAGGTTGTCGCCACCGGCGAGGTCCTCGGTGCGGAACACCCGGCTCTCGTCCGCATGGCCGAGCATCTTCTCCGCGCGCTCGCGCTCCTCGTCGCTGCGGAACCGGAATCGTGCCTGGATCTCGCCGCCCAGGCAGCGCAGCGCCGCCGCGGTGATCACGCCCTCGGGCGCCCCGCCGATGCCCATGACCGCATGGACGCCCGTGCCCTGCACCGCGCACGAGATGGCGGCCGACACGTCGCCGTCGGGGATGAGCTTGATCCGCGCCCCGGCGGCCCGGACGTCGGCGATCAGCTGCTCATGGCGCGGCCGGTCGAGGATGACGATCGTGATGTCCGATGCCTTGCGCCGCAGCGCCTCGGCGATCCGGCGCACGTTGTCGGCCGGGGGTGCCGTGATGTCCACGCAGCCCGCGACCACCGGGCCGACGGCCAACTTCTCGAGGTACGTGTCGGGTGCATGGGTCAGGCCCCCGGTCTCGGACGCCGCGAGGACCGTGAGCGCTCCCGCCCCGCCCGTGGCCACGAGGTTCGTGCCCTCGAGCGGATCGACCGCGATGTCCACCGCGGCGACGGCGCCGTCGTCATGCCGGCCGACCTGCTCGCCGATGTACAGCATCGGGGCATCGTCGCGCTCGCCCTCGCCGATCACGATGGTCCCGGCAAGCTCGGTCTCGTCCATCGTCCGGCGCATCGCCTCGGTGGCGGCGTGGTCCGCCTCGTCGCGCTCGCCCTTGCCCATGAAGCGTGCGGAGGCGATGGCGGCGGCCTCGGTGACGCGGACCATCTCGAGGGCGAGGAGCTGTTCCATCGGGTTCCTCCGGCAGGGACGGGGTGGCTGAAGCTGCGCGGGGACGGGTCACGGGCCACTGGCCGAGCTGTCCCGGCGCGGGACCCCCCTAGTGGCGGAAGTGGCGACGGCCCGTGAAGACCATCGCGAGGTGGTGGCGGTTGGCGACCTCGATCGCCATCTCGTCGCGGATGGAGCCCCCGGGCTGGATGATCGCCGTGACGCCCGCGTTGGCCGCGACCTGGATGCCATCGGGAAATGGGAAGTAGGCGTCGGATGCCATCACCGCGAGCTTGGCGCGATCGCCGGCCCGGCGGAGCGAGATGTCCACGGACACGTTGCGCGAGGCTTGGGCGGCGCCGATCCCGACCGTGGCCGCATTGCGCGCCAGGACGATGCCGTTGGACCGGATGTGGCGGACCGCGCGCCACGCGAACAGGAGGTCGGTCAGCTCGCCCAGGGTCGGGTGGCGGCGGGTCACCACCTGCAGCTGGCTACGATCGAGGTCGACCGCATCGAGCGCCTCGACCAGGAGGCCGCCGCCGACGCGCTTGAAGTCCAGGTTGGCGATCCCGTAGTCGCGCATGCCGTCGGTCGGCGAGGCCGGGACCGAGTGCAGCTCGAGGCCCGGCTTGGCTCGCAGGATCCCGAGGGCCGCCTCCGAGAACCCGGGCGCGATCACCGCCTCGTACGAGTTGGCCGCGATCTCCCGGGCCGTCGCGCCGTCCAGCTCCCGGTTGACGCCCACGATGCCCCCGAACGATGAGACGGGGTCGGTCTCGAGCGCCCGCCGGTACGCGTCCACCAGCTCCTCGCCGGAGGCGAGGCCCACCGGGTCCGTGTGCTTGGCGATGACCACCGTGGGCGCGGTGTAGTCGGCGGCGATCCGGTAGGCGGCATCGAGATCGAGCAGGTTGTTGAACGTGGGCTGCGCCCCGTGGAGCTGGGTCGCGTCGGCCAGCGAGCCGGATCGATGGGTGGTCTCCCGGTAGAACGCCGCCCGCTGGTGGGGATTCTCGCCATACGGCAGGTCCGCCACCTTCTCGAGCACCAGCGCCAGGCGCGTCGGGTAGACGTTGTTGCTGATCTGGTTGAGGTAGGCCGCGATCTCCGCGTAGTACGCGGCGACCTGGCTGAACGTGTCGGCCGCCAGCCGGTAGCGCGTGTCGGCGGAGACCTGCCCCAGGCTCCGGAGCTCCTCCAGGACCGTCTCGTAGTGGGCCGGACCGGGAACGGCCACCACGCCCGCAGCGTTGCGCGCGGCTGCGCTCATGAGCGCCGCACCGGCGACGTCGATCAGCTCGATGGCCTCGTCGATGCCGATGTGGTGGCGGCCGACCTCGGGTGCGAACGGCCTGACGTTGACGACCACGAGGTCGATCAGCCCGATGCCCTGCTCCACGAGCTGCTCGAGCTGGTCCTGGCGATCGCGGCGCGCGAGGATGCCGGCGTAGATCTGCGGGTGGAAGGTGCGGACCTGGCCACCCACGAGCGGCGGCACCTGGGTCAGCTCGGAGACGGATGCGGCATCGATGCCGTCCGCGGCAAGGTGCTCGCGGGTGCCGTCGGTGGCGACGAGCTCACAGCCCATTCCCAGCAGCGCCCGAGCGAAGTCCGAGAGCCCGTCACGGTTCGCGACCGAGAGCAGCGCACGCACCGGGTGCGGGACCTCCTGGCGTTCGACGATTTCGGCTGGCGCGAGGGTCGCCGGCGACCTCCGGACGGCTGTACCGGGGACCGTGGACGTGGGCTCGCACCGTCCCGGCGAGTATACCGTGGGCTCCGTGGCATACTCGGACGACCCACCGGCGTGGCCGGTCGCCCTGCCGCCCACTGTCGCCGCCCACTGTCGCCGCCCGGCCGACCAGTGTCGTCCGGCCGCCCACTGGAGATCGCACGCGTGAACCGCTGGCCCTGGGAGTACCTCTTCACGCCGTACGACAGCGACAACTTCCCGGACCTGTACGTCCCGCTCCTGGTTGCCTCACTGGCGCTGCTGGTGGCGACGCTCGTGATCTACAACGTGCGCACGCGGCAGCTCCACCGGCACGCCATCTACATCCAAATGTACGAGTGGATGCTGTGGACCAGCGTGATCACGTTTGGCCTGATGCCGATCTACTGGATCTTCCGGTTCGACTTCATCATCGTGCTCGCCACGCTCGTCATCGGTCTCGGTGCGCTGGTCTGGATCCGCTTCGTCCGGTTCCCGCCGTACCTCGCTGCCTACCAGCGCCAGCTGGCCAAGGCGCGCTACTACTCGCGCCAGCGCTACGCCCATCCCGAGTCGACGATCCGGTCGCGGACGTCGCGCCGCCGCCGCCGCCGCTAGGGGCGACCTCCCGGTGCCGATCGACATCCGGCGGTTCGGGGTCGGGCACCGACGGCCGGACGGCCCCCCGGGCACCACGGGCATCGAGGGCCAGGTCATCGAGAGCAGCTCGCGAGGTTCGATCGCCGAGCTGGCGTTCTCGCGGGACGCCCGGATCACTCCCCACACCAATCCCAGCTGGACCTGGTTCGTGGTGATCGAGGGTGGCGGCTGGGTCGGTGTGGGTGACGAACGGGCGCGGGTGCAGGCCGGTGACGCCGTTGCCTGGCCGCCCAACGTACTTCATGCAGCCTGGACCGACGGCACCCAGATGCGCGCGATCACGGTCGAGTTCAGCGAGCCGCCCGCTGCCCTGCCCCCCACGCTTGACGGCGCCGCGCTCCCATCCGGGCGGCCAGTCTCCAAGGGCGAGGGGCGGCTGGTACCGCGCCGCGGACCGGTGCCCCGCCGCCCGGAGGACGAGATCGAAGGCGAGCCCCTCTAGTCAGGTCGGGTCTGCCGCCCCCGACCTGCCGCTCCTGCCGCTCCTGCCGCTCCCGTCACCGACCTGCCGCTCCCGTCACCGACGATCCGACATCGTGCTACGGCCTGTCACATCGGCTCAGGCATGGCCGGCCCTGGTCGCCATCTGCGCGCCACGCCTGTGACCATGTCCCGTTTCCTTCAGGCACGATCATCCTTCGTGCTTGCATGGACTGGACAGTGCGAAGGCCGTCGTGGACGAAGCAGCCTCGTTGATGACCGTGATCCTGGCCCCCGTCACGGATAGCACGAGGGATGCTCGTGCCAGACGGGGAGATCGGGCCCTCCCGGTTCGCGCGCCCGGGACCTGGGACACGGGGCGGCGACCTGCTGCGCCGATCACCCCTCGGCCAGCCAGGCTCCCAGCCCACCCAGGACGCGGGCGGTCATCCCCCACACCGCCAGCCCCTCGATCGGGTAGGCCGCGTACCGGATCCGGACGCCGCGAAGGTCGCGCTCGACGAGCTGGAGCGCCGCGCCGGGCAGGAACGAGGAGATGGGCGGCTCGAGGACCGCGGCGACCTCGGCCGGCTGGGCGACAAGCACTGGGCGCCGCTCAGCGAGCGCGATCACCGGCGTGACCGCGAAGTTGCTGACGGGGATCCAGTGCACCGGCAGCTCCCCCAGGACGCGCACACCGGCCGCCACGGCATCCAGCCCCACCTCCTCCGTCGCCTCGCGCAGCGCTGTCGCGGCGGCATCGGCGTCGTGGGGTTCGGCCCGGCCACCCGGGAACGAGATCTCGCCCGAGTGGTTGCCGCCGCGGTCGGCGCGCTCGGTGAGCAGGACGCGCGCCTGCCCGCCGTCGTCCGGATAGAGCAGGACCAGCACCGCGGCCGGCCGGGATGACGTCGCGGCCACCTCGTCCCAGGGTGGGCGAACGCGGCGGCCGCCGGTCTCCACCAGGACCGGCATCAGCTCCGGCGGCCCGTCGGGAAGCACCTCGGGGAGCGCCCGCCGGAGCCTTCCGACCGCCGTCTCGAACCGCATCGCCGTAGGCCGCCCTGGTGCCGGCCGCTAGTTGACCAGCTCGCCGCCATCCGGCGTGTCGTCGCCCTCGAGCGGCGGCAGGTCGAAGGCCGACCGGCGGCCGCCGGTCGCGGCCACCTCCGGCTGGGAGCCGGGTGAGCGGGCATCGCGCCGATCGCCGGCCTCCGCGACCACCGAGGAGTCATCCGAGCTGAACACCAGGGCACCCGACACGGGGTCGGCGTCGGCCTCGACCGTGTCGCCGGGCTTGAACGCACCCGACAGCAAGGCCCGGGCAAACGGATTCTCGACCAGGCGCTGGATCGTCCGCTTCAGCGGCCGCGCCCCGAAGGCCGGATCCGTGCCCTCGCGCACGATGAGCTGCCGGGCCGCCGGTGTCAGGTCGAGGACCAGGTCGTTGGCCGCGATCCTCGCCTGGAGGTCGGCGAGCAGCAGGTCCACGATGGCGACGAGCTCGGCGTCGGTCAGCGCATGGAACACGATGACCTCGTCGACCCGGTTCAGGAACTCCGGCCGGAAGGCGCCCCGGAGCTGGTCCAAGACCTGGCGCTTCATGGCCTCGTAGTCCTCGCCGCCGGGTCGACCGGCGTATCCCTGGATCTGCTGGCTGCCGATGTTGCTGGTCATGATCACGACGGTGTTCTTGAAATCCACCGTCCGGCCCTGGGAGTCGGTCAGGCGCCCGTCGTCGAGGACCTGGAGCAGGACGTTGAACACGTCCGGGTGCGCCTTCTCGATCTCGTCGAGCAGGATCACCTGGTACGGCCGGCGCCGCACCGCCTCGGTCAGCTGGCCACCCTCCTCGTAGCCCACGTAGCCGGGAGGTGCCCCGACCAGGCGGGACACGGCAAACTTCTCCATGTACTCGCTCATGTCGATCCGGACCATCGCCTGCTCGTCGTCGAACAGGAACTGGGCGAGCGCGCGAGCGAGCTCGGTCTTGCCCACGCCGGTGGGGCCCAGGAACAGGAACGAGCCGATCGGCCGGCGCGGGTCCTTGAGCCCGGCGCGGGCCCGGCGGACCGCATCCGACACGGCGGCGATGGCCTCGTCCTGGCCCACGACCCGCTGGTGGAGTCCTTCCTCCATGCGCACGAGCTTCTCCAGCTCCCCCTCCATGAGGCGGGTGACGGGGATGCCGGTCCAGGCGGCCACGATCTCGGCGATGTCGTCGGCCGACACGTCCTCCTTGAGCAGGGCGCCCGGGCCCTGGAGGGCGGCGATCGCCGCCTCCTGCTCCTGCTGGCGCTCGGCCAGCTCGCGCGCCCTGCCGTACTTGAGCTCCGCCGCGGTGCCGTAGTCGGCCTCGCGCTCGGCCTGCTCGATGCGGACGGCGAGCTGCTCGATCTGGGCCTTCGTCTCGCGCAATCCGCCGATGGCCGTCTTCTCGGCCTCCCAGCGCTGCTTCATCGCACCGGCATCCTCGCCAAGCTCGGCGAGCTCCTTCTCGAGCGCGTCCAGCCGGGCCTTGGCGGCCTCGTCGGTCTCCTTGCGCAGCGCCTCGCGCTCGATCTCGAGCTGGATCCGTCGTCGCTCCAGCTCGTCGAGCTCGATCGGCATCGAGTCGATCTCCATCCGGAGCCGGCTGGCCGCCTCGTCGACGAGGTCGATCGCCTTGTCGGGCAGGAAGCGCTCGGTGATGTAGCGGTTGGACAGGGTGGCCGCGGCGACCAGCGCCGAATCGGTGATCCGGACGCCGTGATGGACCTCGTACCGCTCGCGCAGGCCGCGCAGGATCGAGATCGTCTCCTCCACCGTCGGCTGGTCGACGAGGACCGGCTGGAACCGGCGCTCGAGGGCTGCATCCTTCTCGATGTGCTTGCGGAACTCGTCGAGCGTGGTCGCCCCGATCGTGTGCAGCTCGCCCCGGGCGAGCATCGGCTTGAGCAGGTTCGACGCGTCCATCGCGCCCTCGGCGGCCCCCGCGCCGACCACGGTGTGCAGCTCGTCGATGAACAGGATCACGGCGCCCTCGGAGTCCTTGATCTCCTTGAGCACCGCCTTGAGCCGCTCCTCGAACTCGCCGCGGAACTTGGCGCCGGCGATCAGCGCGCCGAGGTCGAGCGCGACCACCCGTTTGTCCTTCAGCGTCTCGGGCA
Organism: uncultured Chloroflexia bacterium; assembly: GCA_963727585.1. Lineage (GTDB taxonomy): Bacteria > Chloroflexota > Limnocylindria > Limnocylindrales > CSP1-4 > CAIXZV01. Next base: position 90,835 of record CAVSHH010000001.1, read on the forward strand.
CGTCCCCCCGCACGATCCGCTGGGCGAGGCCCTCGGCGATGGCCGTCTTGCCGACGCCGGGCTCGCCGATCAGCACCGGGTTGTTCTTGGTCCGCCGGCTGAGGACCTGGATCACGCGCCGGATCTCCTCGTCGCGCCCGATCACCGGATCGAGCTTGCCGGCCCGGGCCTCGGTCGTCAGGTCGCGGCCGTACTTCTCCAGCGCCTGGTAGGTCGTCTCGGGGGTCGCCGAGGTGACCCGCTGGCCGCCCCGCACCTGCTGGAGCGCGCCGAGGATCGCCTCGCGCCCGGCTCCGTGCCGCTCGAGCAGCTGCTGCGCATCGCCGCCGACCTCGGTGACACCGAGCAGCAGGTGCTCCGTGCTCGTGTACTCGTCGTTCAATCGCCGCGCCTCGTCCTGGGCGCGATCCACCACGCGCTTGGCGCGGGGATCGAGGCTGAGCTGGCCACCCTCGATCCGGGCCCGCCCGGTGAGGGCGGCTGCGACCTCGCCCCGGAAGGCGGTCAGGTCCACGCCCAGGCGCCGCAGCGTCTCGGCGGGGATCCCGTCGTCAGGATCGACGAGGGCAGCAAGCAGGTGCTCGGCGTCGAGCACCGGGCTGTGCATCCGCTCGGCGAGCTGCTGGGCGGTGAGGATGGCCTCCTGGGCCTTTTCGGTGAAGCGATCAAGCTGCATGGGTCCTGGTCTCGTGCGTGCGGTGGGACGTCGTGGTGATCAGCTGGTGGCCCGGGGATCGGGCTGGTCGACCAGGTCGAGGAACGCCGTCGCGGCGTCCTTCGCCCCGTCGCTCATCGAGGTCGGCAGGACCACGCGGACCTTCACGTACAGGTCCCCGGCGCCTCCGCCCTTCATCTTCGGCATGCCCTGGCCGGTCAGGCGGAACGTCCTGCCGGCCTGGGTGCCGGCCGGGATCGTGAGCAGGATCCGGCCCTTGAGGGTCGAGATCGGGATCTCCGCCCCGAGCAGCGCCTCGCGCAGCGTGACCGGGAGCTCGCGCTCCAGGTCCGCGCCCCGGCGCGTGTAGGTGGGGTGGGGCTGGACGCGCAGCGCGACCACCAGGTCGCGACCGCCGGGTCCCTTGCCGGACAGCCGGATCCGGCTGCCGGTGTCGACGCCCCGCGGGATCTGCACCTCGTAGCGCTTGCCCTCGACCTCCACCAGCCGCTGGGTGCCGTGGAACGCCTCCTCGAGCGTCAGCTCGGCGGGAGCCTCGACCTCGGTGCGGGGCGTTGCGCGCTCCTGGCGGGACGATCCCCTGCGGCCGCCGCTCCCGGGTGCCGGGCGCGCCGACCCGGTCCCCCCGTTGGGGCCGCGGCTCATCTCACCCAGCATCTCCTCGAGCGATGGCCCGCCGCCGCCGGCACCCGAGCGCCCGGTCCGGGCTCCGGCGGCCGCCCCGGAGAAGAACATCCGGAAGAAGTCGGAGAAGCCGGCGTCTCCGCTGCCGGCCGTGTGGAACTCGTAGCGGACGTTGCCCGCCTGGCCCGACCGGCCGCCACCTGACCCTCCGAAGCCCGCGAACGGACCGCCTGCGGCGAACGGATCGGTGCCGGCCCGGGCGCCCCCGGCCTGCTGGTACTGCTCCCAGTTGGCGCCCAGCATGTCGTACTGCTTGCGCTTCTCGGGATCGGACAGGACGGCGTGCGCCTCGTTGACGTCCTTGAACCGCTTCTCGGCCGCCTGGTCACCCGGGTTGCGGTCGGGATGATGCTCGCGGGCGAGCTTGCGGAACGCCTTCTTGATGTCGGCCTGGGAGGCCGACCGGGGGACGCTCAGGATCTGGTAGTAGTCGCGGTATTCCATCCGTGACCGCCGCTGGGACGCCCGATGCGCGGCATCGTCCGCTGCGGTCCCCGCTCACGCACGCCCAGTGCGCTCGCGCCGGTCCTCCCGGTCGCCTTCGCCTCGAACCTCGGGCGGCGACACGCAGTCGGGTTGGCCTCGGTATCGGTTGTCCCAGTGGCGCCTCCTTGCCTACCGGCTCCTGACCACCACCGGCGGCTGGTCCTGGGGCGGGAACGTCGTCCGACGAACCCGGGACTCCGGTTCCGGCTTGGGCAGGTCGTCACCGCCCTCCACGATGGTCGGAGGAACGGCCTTGAGCGGCTTCGGGCGGCGGCGGAGCGCCGCCTCCAGCACCTGGTCCATGCTGTCCGCGAGGACCAGCTTGAGCTGCTTGCGGATCTCCTCGGGGATGTCCCGCAGATCCTTCTCGTTCTTCCTGGGCAGGATCACCATGCCGGCACCGGCGAGGTGCGCGGCCAGGATCTTGCTCTTGAGTCCGCCGATGGGCAGCACCCGGCCGCGGAGCGTGATCTCGCCGGTCATCGCCACGTCCTTGCGGACGGGGATCCCGGTGAGCGCCGATACCATCGCGGTGGCCATGGTCACCCCCGCCGACGGTCCATCCTTGGGGATGGCACCGGCCGGCACGTGGATGTGCAGGGTGTGCTTCTCGAACTGCTCGCGGGGGATCCCGAGCTCGTCGGCATGGGTCCTGATCCAGCTCAGGGCCGCCCGCGCGGACTCGCGCATCACGTCGCCCAGCTGGCCGGTGAGGATGAACTCCTCCTTGCCCTCCATCTTGGTGACCTCCACGGCGACCACGTCGCCACCGACCTCGGTCACCACCAGGCCGGTCGCGGAGCCGGTCTGGTCCTCGGCCTCGAGCTCGCCGTATTCGAAGCGCGGCGGCCCGAGGTACTGCTCGAGCTTCTTGAGGTCCACCACGGTCTTGCGCTTGCGACCCTCGGCCACGGAGCGTGCGACCTTGCGCATGATGTTGGCGAGCTCCCGCTCGAGGTTCCGGACGCCGGCCTCCTTGGTGTAGGCCTGGACCAGCTCGGTCAGGACCGCGTCGGTGATCTCGACGTGCTTCGCCTTGAGGCCGTGGTTCTCCATCTGCTTGGGCACCAGGAACCGGCGCCCGATCTCCACCTTCTCCTGCTGGGTGTAGCCCGGCAGCTGGATGACCTCCATGCGGTCACGCAGCGCCGCCGGGATCGGGTCGAGCAGGTTGGCGGTCGCAATGAACAACACCTTGCGCAGGTCGAACGCGACCTCGAGGTAGTTGTCCTGGAAGCTGAAGTTCTGTTCCGGATCCAGCACCTCGAGCAGCGCCGACGACGGGTCGCCCCGGAAGTCCATGCCGATCTTGTCGACCTCGTCCAGCATGAACACCGGGTTGTTGGTGCCGGCGGTCTTGATGCTCTGGATGATCCGGCCGGGCAGCGCGCCGATATAGGTGCGCCGGTGACCGCGGATCTCGGCCTCGTCGTGGATGCCACCCAGGCTCATCCGCGTGAACTTGCGGCCCATGGCCTTGGCGATCGACTTGCCCAGCGATGTCTTGCCCACGCCGGGCGGTCCCACGAACAGGAGGATCGGGCTGCGGATCGTGTCGGCGAGGCTGCGCACCGCGAGATACTCGAGGATGCGCTCCTTGATCTTCTCGAGGCCGTAATGATCCTCGTCGAGGATCTGGGCAGCGTCGTGGATCTCGAGCCGATCGTCGGTGGACACGTTCCACGGCAGGCTGACCAGCCAGTCGACGTAGGTCCGGATCACGCCGACCTCGGGCGAGGCAGACGGAATCCGGCTCATCCGGTCGATCTCCTTGATCGCCCGGGCGCGCACCTCCTCCGGCATCCCGGCGGCCTCGACCTTGTCGCGCAGCTCATTGATCTCAGCCTGCTGCGGGTCGTCCTCGCCCAGCTCGCGCTGGATCGCCTTGAGCTGCTCGCGCAGGATGTACTCCCGCTGGGTCTTGTCCATCTCGGACTTGACCTCGCTCTGGATCTTGCCCTTGAGCTCGAGGATCTCGATCTGGCGGGCGAGGAACCCGGACACCAGCTTCAGGCGCGCTTCGACATCGAAGGTCTCGAGCAGCTCCTGGCGCTGCTCGGTGGACATGTCGGGGCTGTAGGCCACCATGTCGGCGAGGAGCCCGGGCTCCGTGATGTTGCGCGCGGCAACCGCCGCCTCCGGCGGCACCGGCGCCCCGTTGGCGACGTACTGCTCGATCTGCGCCTGCACGCTGCGAACCAGCGCCTGGATCTCGACCCCTTCGGGCGTCTCGTCGGGCATCTCCTCGACCCGGACGGCGAGGTAGGGAGACGTCTGCGAGAAGCCGTGGACGCGGATGCGGCTCTGGCCCTGGACGATGGCGCGCACCGTCCCGTCCTGGAGCTGGACCACCTGCGCGATCTTGGCGACGGTGCCCACCGGGTAGAGCTGGGACGGGTCGCCGATCTCCTCCTGCTCGGGCTGGCGCTGAGTCACGAGCGCGATCGGGCCACCGGCCTCGGTTGCGGCGTTGAGCGCGGCGACGCTCTTCTCGCGGCCCACCTGGAGCGGGACGATCATCTCCGGGAAGATGACCGTCTCCCGGAGCGCGACGAGCGGCAGCTCGACAATCCCGGGTGTGCCGGGCTCGTGCTTCTGCTCCTCCTCCGGGTTGGACGGTCGCTTGGCCATCAGGATCTCCTTGGGTGCCGGTCTGGCCGGCGGTTCGGGTTCGTGGTGCAGGGGTGGGTGGTCAGCGGTCCGAACCGTCGTCCGGCCCGGGACCGGGGGAGGCGGAACGCCCGTGACGGCGCTCCGAGGCTCCCTCGCGGGTCCCTTCGTGGTAGAGGGCCTCGAGGATCCTCGTGCCGAGGCGCTCCTCGAGCTCGAAGAGGGCCCGGACCCCGGCGAGGTTCACACCCCGGTCGCGGGTCAGGTGCCGGATCCAGAGGATGCGGCGGATGTCCTCTTCGCTGTACAGGCGGATGTTGGTGGGCGTGCGTGCCGGGCAGACCAGGCCCTCGTCCTCGTAGATCCGGAGCGTCCTCGGGTGCGCCGAGACGAGCGTCGCGGCGACGCTGATGACGTAGACCGGCTGGGTCGGGTCCCGGTCTGGCCGGCGCGCTGCAGCCACGGATCAGGCGCCGTCCGACGCCGGCTCGTGGCCTCCGGTACCGGCTCCGACGGCCTTGGCCTCGCCGTTGGTGACGGGCTGGATGCGGATCTGGCGCGGCTTGACCTGCTCGGCCTTGGGCACGCGCAGCTTGAGCACGCCGTGCTCGAAGGTGGCCTCCGCCTTGTCGGCTTCGAGGCCGGTCGGCAGGGTCACGGTGCGCATCACCGAGCCGCGGCTGATCTCGCGCACGACCCAGCTGCCCTCCTCGCGGGTGTCCTCCGAGCGGTCCTCGGCCCGGATGCTCAGGGTCCCGTTCTCGACGGTGATCTCGACGTCCTCGGGCTTGTAGCCCGGCAGCGACGCCTCAACGAGCAGGGCATCAGACGTGGTCTTCACGTCGAGTGGCAGGCGCGCATAGTCGCCGCTGCCGTTGTAGCCCGTGAACGGCCGGAACACGGTGTCATCGAAAAGACGGTCCATCGCCTGGCGGAGCGTCACGAGCTCGCTGAAGGGCGACGGGCGACGGCTTAGCGTCATCGCATCGATCCTCCTGTCGGGTGCCGGCGGTGTCCGCCGGCCCGGTGGTTGGTTGGTCGCCGAGGAGGCTTGCCTACCGGGCTGCTCCTCGGGCGTGATAAAAGGTAGAACCCTGACAATGACATTGTCAAGATAAGTGTCCATAACTCCGCCTGAACCTTGAATACGATCCGGCAGGAATGATCCGCGGCACGGCGTGCCGAATGCGGCCCGGTCCGGGGCCGGGGGAGTGGGGTCAAGCGGGCCGGACCCGGAGCGCGTCGCCCCCCGATGCCGCAGGGCAAACGATCCGTCGACCGGGTGAAGCCTGGGCGCGCGAGCGGGAGGGCCGGGGTCCTGGAGCTGGCCGTGGGCGCCCCTGTCGGCGGCCTACGCCTCCTCGTGCTCGCCGATGAGCAGGCTGCGGAGCTCGGCCTCGCATTCCGGCCGCCCGATCGCGATGACCTTGTCGCCCTCGTTGAGCATCGTGTCGCCCTTGAGCGGGGTGGGCTCACCGCCGCGGATGATCCCGAACACCGAGCAGCCCTGGGGCACCGGGACCTCGAGCGCCAGCCTGCCGATGGCCGGTGAGCCGGGCTGGAGGTGGGCCTCGATGATCTCCAGCTCGCCCACGCCGAGGGCGGCCAGGTGCAACAGCTCGTGGACGGGGATGTCCTGCTCGATCGAGCCCAGGATCATCCGGGTGGGACTGATGATCTCGTCCACGCCGAGGTGCCGGAACAGCCGCTCGTTCTTGGGATTGTTCACGCGCGCGATGGTCCGCGGCACGTCGAAGTGGTGCTTGGCCATCTGGCAGATCACGAGGTTGTCCTCGTCGTCGCCGGTGACGGCGGCGACGATGTCCGCCCGGTTGGCACCGGCCTCGCGGAGGTACTTGCCCTCGCATCCGTCGTGGGCGAGCACGACGGAGCCGATCTCGTCCTTGATCTGCTCGGCGCGCCGGCGGTCCTTCTCCATCAGGGCCACCTCGTGCCCCAATTCGATGAGCTCCCTGGTCAGGTAGTAGCCGACCTTGCCGCCCCCGACCACGATCACGAACATGTCCTAGGCCTCCGGGACCGTGGCGACGGCGTCGACGGCGTCGTCGTCGGCATGGCTGTGCTCGAGCCGGGCCGCGTAGATGCCCGGTTGGGCGGGGACGGCCTGGCCCAGGAAGTCGAGCACGGAGGTCATCATCAGGTTGGTCCGGCACAGCGTGGTGATTCCGAGATGCGCATAGGCCTCGGCACGAACCGGATCATTGATCTTGGCCACGGTCTGGCTCGCGCCCAGCGCCTCGACGCCGAGCTGGGCGGCCATCACGTTGCGGTTGTCGCCCTCCGTGAGCGCCAGGAACAGGTCGGCATTCTCCGCTCCCGCCCGCCGAAGGACGTCCTCGTCGGTCCCGTCGCCGCGAAGCGCCGTGCCGCCGAAGGTGGATGGCAGCCGGTCGAAGGCGGCCGTCGTGAGGTCGAGGATCAGGATCTGCCAGCCGGCGCGGTCCAGTTCATCGGCCAGCCCGGCGCCGACGCGGCCGCAGCCCACGATCACGGCTTTCATGCTTGCTCCTCGGGCATCGCCTCGCGAATGATCCAGACGCCGCACGGGGCGTTCCTCAGGATGTAGGGGATGGTTCGGCCGACGGTGAACTGGCCCCCGAACCGGCGCCGGAACGGCAGCCCGCAGATGATCAGGTCGGCCTCCCGCTCGGTGGCCTCGTCCACGATCGCAGCCCCCACGTCGCGCGCCTGGAGGAGGACCGTGTCCATCTCGAAGTGGGCGGCCTCCGCGGTGGCCTCGGCGATGTCCAGGACGCGCTGGGCATCCTCGTCGTGGCCGGCAACGTCGGCGTCGAGGGGCAGCGTCCAATCGATCTCGACCACGTGCACCCCGACCAGGTCAGCCTGCCCGGCGCGGGCGAGATCCGCCGCGAGGGAGACGATCTGGCGGTCGGTCCGGCCTCCCGAGAGCGCGACGACCGCGCGTTTGAACTGGGGTGCCGACGAGTCGGCCACGATCGAGAACTGCCTCCGAATCCCGCGCGAGGGCATGGCCACCGGGACGCTCCCGGCCGAACCGTCGCCGGGTCACCATACCACCGGGTCGGCCCCCCGGTCGGCGCGAACGGACTGCCCTGCGGGGGCCTGACGGACGGTGTCGCCGGGTCTCCCGACCCCGCGAGGTGGGGCCGTCCGTCCCGCGGCCCGCTACGGCCCGTCGGTCCGTGCCGACGATCCGGGCGGCCGCTCCTCCTCGTGGTGCTCGCTCCGCCGGTACGGGACATCCGCGATGACCGTGTGCTCGCGGCCGACCAGGGCGCGCTTGAGACGCTTGGCAGCCTGGTTGTACAGCAGCCGGTCCCACCAGTGGCGGGCGACGTACTCGGGCAGGACGACGATCGTGGTTGGCGCCTCCTTGTCGGGTGGCCAGGCCCGCTCCAGGACGTCGAGGTAGGTGACGACGGGGCCGACGAGGGCCCGGTACGGCGACTCGACCACCACCAGCGGCACGCCCGGCAGCTGGCGCTCCCACTGCTCGCGGAGATGCTCGCCGACCTCGACCTCGGTGGTCACGAACACCGCCTGGAGCAGCGACGGGTCCGAGGCCAGCGACTTGCCGAACATCACGGCCTGGACGACCGACCGGTTGATCCCGTTGACCGGGATCACCACCCGCTGGTCCCGGTGCGGCCGGTCGAACACAAGGTCGTCGCGGACCGCGAGCTCGTCCGCCTGTCCCTCGTACTGGCGGTGGATGAACAGCATGATCGCGACCAGGGTGGGGATCAGGATCACCACGAACCATGCGCCCGAGGTGAACTTGACCGAGGTCACGACCACCGCGATCACCAAGGTCAGGACGGCCCCGGTGGCATTGATCGCCAGCCGGTAGCGCCAGCCCTGCTCTCGGGTGGCGAGCCAGTGCCGGACCATGCCCGATTGGGAGATGGTGAAGTCGATGAACACGCCGACCGCGTACAACGGGATCAGGGCGTGGGTCGAGCCGCCGCCGGCGATGACCACCAGGGCGGCCACGCCGCCCAGCAGCAGGATCCCGGTGGAGAACGCGAGACGGTCCCCGCGGAATGCGAACTGGCGCGGGATGAACCCGTCCTCCGCGAGCACCGCGGCGAGACGGGGGAAGGCCGCGAACGACGTGTTGGCGGCCAGGAACAGCAGCAGCGCCGTGAACGCCTGGAACAGGTAGAAGCCGATGTTCTCTCCGAACACGTGGTTGGCGATCTGGGCGATGACCGTCTGCTCGCTGGTCGGCAGGATGTGGAAGTTGGTGGCCAGGAAGGTGATCCCGATGAACAGGGTGGCCAGGATTCCGGCCATCACCATCAGGGTGCCGGCGGCGTTCTTGGGCTCGGGCGGCTGGAACGCGGGCACGCCGGTGGCGATCGCCTCGGTGCCGGTGAGGGCGACGGCCCCCGAGGCGAATGCACGCAGGAAGATCAGGATCCCGACGTCCTTGACCGTCTGCTGCATGGCGGCCTGGACCTCGGGGCTGGGGGTGGGGCCGGTGTCGCCCTGGACCAGGATCCGGAACACCCCGACCCCGATCATCAGGAACGCGCTGCCCAGGAACAGGTAGGTCGGGATGGCGAAGATGTTGCCCGCCTCACGGATGCCGCGCAGATTGCCCAGCGTGATCAGGCCGATCGCCGTGATCCCGATGATCACCTTCCAGTCGTGGAGCTCGGGCACCGCCGAGGCGATCTGCTCCACGGCAGATGAGGTCGAGACGGCGACCGTGAGCGTGTAGTCGATCAGCAGCGCCGAGGCGGCGACCAGCGACGCCAGTCGCCCGAAGTTGGCCTTGGAGACCGAGTACGAGCCGCCGCCGTTGGGATACGCGATGCAGACCTGGCGGTAGCTGAAGGCGACGATCCCGAGCAGGACGGCGATCGCGATGCTGATCTCGATCGAGAAGTCGAACGCCAGCGCCCCGACGCCGGCAAGGATGAACGCCTGGATGATCTCCTCGGTCGCGTAGGCGGACGACGAGATCGCATCGGAGCTGAAGATGGCGAGCGCCTTCTTCTTGGACAGCCGCTCGCCGATCTCCTCCTCGTTGGCCAGCGGGCGCCCGATGAGGACGCCCTTGAGGCGGGCCCTGAACCGCCCGATGGTGGTGGTCGGCGCGCTGGCTGCGGCCTTGGCGGTCAGCTGGCCGGGACCCGTGTAGCGGAAGTACGGCGAGTGGTGACGCTCCACCCGGACCCGCTTGTCGCCGGGCTTGCGCCCGGAGATTGGCCGACGCCCTCCGATCATCAACTACAGCCCGTAGGCCAGCCGCGCGATGAGCCGCTCGGGCAGTGCCGCCCGGATCATCGCTGCCTGGACCTCGGCGATGTCGTAGGCCGACCGCCGCCAGGTCGCGCTGCCAGCGTCGGTGTCGAGCAGCATCCAGCCCGAGGTGGGGATCCCGTCACGGGGCTGGCCGACGCTGCCCGGGTTGAGCAGCACCCGGCGTCCGTCGAAGGTCAGGGTCGAGCCCGATCCGGGGGCCATGGTCTCCAGCCTGCCGTCCTCCTCGATGTAGGCCACGGGCAGGTGGGTATGGCCGTGAAGCCCCGAGTGCGTGGGCATCGCCGCCATGCTCGCACGCGCGACCGGTGTCGAGGTGACGTACTCCCAGATGGGGTCGCGTGGCGACCCGTGGACCAGCAGGTAGCCCTCCCGCTCGAGGGTCTCGGGCTGGGCGGTCAGCCACGCCTTCGTCTCGTCGGCGATCGTGGCTCGCGTCCACTCCGCCGCGTGGCGGGCATCGACGTTGAAGGAGTCGATCTCCAGCCCTCCCAGCGCGGCCGCGTCGTGGTTGCCGCGGACGCCGATGGCGCCCAGCTCCCGGAGCCGGGCGACGACCTCGTCCGGGTGCGGGCCGTAGCCCACGACGTCCCCGAGGTGCCAGACCTCGTCCACCGACGGCACCTCGGCCAGCACGGCGTCGAGCGCGACCAGGTTGGCATGGATGTCGGAAAGGACGGCGACGCGCACCCGTGGAGGGTAGCGCAGCAGGACCGGCCCGGAGGGCGGTCGCGCCGGGCTCTCCCGGTCAGAGCGGTCGTCGCCGGCGCTCGGCCGGATCCCGCGGGAACCGGGCGTCGATCCTGCCTGCCCGGGGCACCACCACGAGGCGGTGGGTCTGCAGCCCCGGGACCGGGCTGTCGACCACCTCCACCGGCCCGGCCCGCAGTGTTTCGAGGGCCCCGGCCGCCGCCGCCAGCTCCTGCTCGACAGGCTCGCGCTTCCAGGCCACCAGGACACCGCCGGGCGCAACCAGCGGCAGCGCGAGCTCGACCAGCTCGGCCAGCGACGTGACCGCCCGTGCCGTGACGGCGGGCCACGCTTCCCGGTCCCGCGGATCACGCGCGATCGCCTCCGCCCGGTCGGCCTCGGCGGCGACGCGTCGGCGAAGGCCGGTGGCCTCGATCACCGTCCGCAGGAAGCGGACCTTCTTGCCGACGGAGTCCACCAGCAGCGCCCGGTCGGCGCCCAGCGCCACCGCCAGCGGCAGGCCGGGGTACCCGCCCCCGGAGCCGATGTCGAGCAGCCGGCCGAGGCCGCGCCCGGCGAGCACCGGAGCGGCTGCCAGGGAATCGAGCACATGGAGCCGTGCCACCTCGGCCGGCTCGCGGATGGCGGTGAGGTTGATCGCCTCGGTCCACGCCAGCAGGAACCGGACGTGATCATCGATCGCCGTGCGGGCGTCAGCCGACAGCCGGAGCCCGAGGCACTCGAGCCCTGCGTCGACCGTGGCGCCATAGGCCGGCGGGAGCGGGGGCAGATCCTGGACGCGCGTCGGGAGCGGATCTCTCGGCCGGTCCAGGGCACCCTCCATGCGGTTTGTGCGCCGGGCCGTCCGGGAGCCGCTCCCGGCGTCGATCGCTCGCCGCAGCCGGCGTCATCCGGTCTAGCGTCGTCCGGTCGGCTCCGGCCGGGTTTCCCCGGGCCCCTCGCGGACGGCGTGCCCCGTGCGCGCTTGCTGCGTGCGGAGTCCGGACACTAGGCGTCGGGCCGCGGAGCGTCAAGACGGGTTGTCCACGAATCGGCGCGCGCGCCGTCGATTGCTGTGGAAAACCCTCGGCCGGTCGGTCAGCCGGACGACCGACTGGTCCGCACCGGGCGCCCAAGCGTCCGCCGGACCACGTCGACCACCTCGTCGACGTACCGGTCGGCCTCGCCGCGCTCCGCCGCCGTGCGGACGCAGCCCTGCACGTGGTCCTCGAGGATCAGGATCGACACGGCATCGACGGCTGCCCGCAGGGCGGCCGTCTGCTGGAGGATGTCGATGCAGTACTCGTCGCGCTCGATCATGCGCGAGATCCCGCGGACCTGGCCCTCGATGCGGCTGAGCCGCCGGACCAGCTGGGCCTTGTCCTTGCTGTAGCTGTGGCGGAACGTGGAGTGGTCGGCAGGCGCGATCGCGGGCCGGGGACGGGTCTCGGGCATGCCCGCATGATACCCCACCGGAGTATCCGTGCTGTCCGTTCCCGGTCCCCGCCCGGCTTCGGTAGACTCAGCGTTCATGGACCCCTGCGAGCTCGACTGCCCGTGACCACGGCGACCGAGCATCGCGCCGCCTTCGCGCATGCCAGCGAGGCAGAGCTGGCCCGGATCCTGGACTTCTACCAGGTGCGCTGGACGTACGAGCCGGACACCTTCCCCATCGGCTGGTCCATGAGCGGCGAGGTCGTGGAGAGCTTCTCGCCGGACTTCTACCTGCCGGATCTCGACCTGTACATCGAGCTGACGACGCTCAGGCAGAAGCTGGTCCGCAAGAAGAACCGCAAGCTGCGACGGCTCCGGGAGCTGTACCCGGACGTGCGGATCAAGCTGCTCTACGCGCGGGACTTCAGGATGCTGCTGCTCAAGTTCGGGCGCCTCGCGCTGGCCGATGACCTGTCCGGGACGATCGGTCAGGCGACTCCTCCTCGATCCGCCGATCGCATCCTGCTCGAGGCCGGCACCGCCGCTGGCCGGGCAACCGGGCCGGAGCCCGCGCTGAGCGGCGGAACGGGTGCAGGACGCCGGCTGGGAACCATCCCGGTCCCGCTCCCGGCAGGGACGGCCGCGGACCGACCCGGCGTGGACCCGGCTGTCGTTGCGGGAGGGCCGGGCGGGATCGGCGCCGGCCACGGGCCGTCCACGCCTCGCGGGCGGCGTCGCGGCAGGCGGCGGCGTCGCGACACGCAACCGGCTGCCACCCCGGAGTCGGCTGGTCAGGGGCCCGACCGCGCCACCGGATGACCGCTCGCAAGGCGTGCACCGTTCGCCCGGACGCGCGATGATCGCTCCCTACCCTCACACCCTCGCCACGGAGGCGCCGCGAAGCCGCCCATGACCCGTCCCGTCGATCTCAAGGCCGACATCGGCGAGATCCTGCTCAGCGAGGAGGCGATCGCCGCCCGTACTGCCGAGCTCGGCCGCCAGATCAGCGCCGACTATGCCGGCCGCAATCTGACCCTCGTGTCCGTGCTCAAGGGGTCGCTGCCGTTCATGGCCGACCTGATGCGGGACATCGACCTTCCCCTGCGCATCGACCTGATGGAGGTCAGCTCCTACGGCGGCACGGCGACCGAGTCGTCGGGCCTGGTGCGGATCATGAAGGACCTGTCGGCCAGCATCGCGGACGAGGATGTCCTGCTGGTCGAGGACATCATCGACACCGGTCTGACCCTCAACTACCTGGTGCGCTATCTGCGCGGCAAGAGCCCGGCCTCGCTCCGGATCTGCACCCTGCTCGACAAGCCCGCCCGGCGGCTGGTCGAGATCCCGGTGGACTACGTCGGCTTCGAGATTCCCGACCAGTTCGTGGTCGGCTACGGGTTGGACTACGGCGAGCGCTATCGCAACCTGCGCTTCGTGGGCGTGCTTCGCCCCGAGGTCTATTCGCCCGCCGAATGATGCACTCGCGATCCATGGGCAGTGGTCGCCGGCTGGCGCTCCTCGGCGCGGTCCTCATGCTGGTGGGCTGCCTGCTGCCGTGGTACTCGGTGGGCGGGAGCGAGGGCGAGCTGACGCAGGTGGTCATCATGGCCTTCCAGCGCCCGGAGGGGCTGGCGACGATCCTTGCCGCGCTGGGCACGCTCGCCCTGATCGCGTTCCCCTATGCCATGCACCCGCGGCCCGTCGCGATCGACCGCGGGATCTCGTTCGCCGTCCCCGCCCTGGTCGCGATCGTGGCCCTGGTCCTGTTCGTGGTCGAGGTCCTGCCGATGCCCCAGGGCCTGCTGCCGACCGGCGCCTACGGGTTCTGGATCTCCGCCGTCGGCGCGATCATGCTCGGCCGGGCGGCCTTCGACATCTCCCGCGAACCCCCGCGCCCCTAGGTCGACGGGACGACCGGCGGTTCAGCTGATCCCGAGGTACGCCTTGCGGACCGTCTCGTTGTCGCGCAGCGCGGCCGCATCGTCGGCGAGCACGATCCGACCGGTCTCGAGCACGTAGCCGCGGTCCGCGACCTGGAGTGCCATCCGGGCGTTCTGCTCCACCAGCAGGATCGTCGTGCCGTCGGCGTGGAGCTGCTCGATCGTGGCGAAGATCTGCTCCACCAGGACCGGGGCGAGACCCATCGACGGCTCGTCCATGAGCAGGACCTGGGGATCGGACATCAGCGCACGGGCGATCGCCAGCATCTGCTGCTCGCCGCCGCTCAGCGTCCCGGCGATCTGCCGGCGCCGCTCGGCGAGCCGCGGGAAGCGTTCGTAGGCCTGCTGGATCCGGGCCTCGATCCGGGCCTTGTCACGGACGATGAAGGCGCCGATCTCCAGGTTCTCGCGCACGGTGAGCCGGGAGAAGATCCGCCTGCCCTCGGGTACCTGGACGACCCCTTCGGACATGATCTCGTGGGCCGGTGTGCCGGCGAGGTTCGTGCCATTGAGCAGGATCTCGCCGGTCCAGTGGCGGACGAGGCCGCTGATGGTGTTGAGCGTCGTGCTCTTGCCGGCACCGTTGCCGCCGATGAGCGTGACGACCTCTCCCCGGGCGACCTCGAGCGAGATGCCCTGGAGCGCGTGGATGCTGCCGTAGTAGGCGTTGACGTCGCGGATGGACAGGACGACATCGGTCATCGTTCGGCAGCTCCCGCGTCGGCCACCGCTGGGCGGGGCTGGTCTTGATCGTCGTGGGAGGTGCCGAGGTAGGCCTCGATCACCCGCGGGTTCTCCTGGATCTCCCGGGGCGTGCCTTCCGCGATCTTCTCGCCGTGGTCGAGGACCGTGATCCGGTCCGAGATGCCCATGACCACCCGCATCTCGTGCTCGATCAGCAGGATGGTGATCCCGAGCTCGCCCCGGAGCCTGCGGATGAACTCCGTCATCTGCGCCTTCTCGGACGGGTTCATGCCGGCCGTCGGCTCGTCGAGCAGGAGCAGCCGGGGCTTGTTGGCCAGGCCGCGGGCAATCTCCAGCCGTCGCTGGTCGCCGTAGGGAAGCTTGACCGCCAGGTTGTCTCCGCGGCCCTGGAGGCCGACGAACTCGAGCAGGCGGCGGGCCTCCTGGTCGGCCCGCTTCTCCTCGGAGCGCTGGGCCGGCGTCCGGAAGATGGCGCCCAGCCACGTCGCCCCGAGGTGATTGTGCTGGCCGACCAGGATGTTCTCGATGGCGGTCATGCTGGCGAACAGCCGGATGTTCTGGTAGGTCCTCGACACGCCCAGCCTGGCGATCTCGTCGGGCTGGAGGTTCTGGATCTCCTCGCCCGCGAAGGTGATCGTCCCCTCGTCGGTGTGGTAGTAGCCGGACAGGCAGTTGAAGAAGGTCGTCTTGCCGGCCCCGTTGGGGCCGATCACGCTCTGGATCGCCCCCTCGTCGAGCTGGAAGTCCAGCTGGTGGACGGCTCGCAGGCCGCCGAACTGCTTGCCGACGGCCTTGGCTTCGAGGAGGATCACGACGCCGCTCCCGGAGTGCGCGCGGAGGACCCGCCTTCGTCTGCATCCAGCTCGATCAGGTCCTTGGTCCGGTGGAGCTCGCGGCGGGTGACCCTCGACGGGATCAGGCCCTCGGGGCGCACGATCATCATCGTCATCAGCGCGATGCCGTAGAGCAGGAACCGGTAGTCGGTGAACTCCCGGAACAGCTCCGGCAGGCCGATCAGGAACAGCGCGCCCAGCACCACGCCGGGGATGCTGCCCATGCCGCCGACGATCACGATCGCGACCACGTTGATCGACAGCTGCAGCTGGATGCTCGATGGGAAGATCGACCCGATGAGCCCGGCGCTGATGGCGCCGGCCAGGCCCGCGAAGCCGCCGCCCAGCATGTAGGCGAGCAGCTTGGTGGACACCAGGTTGATCCCGATCCCCTCGGCCACATCCTCGTCCTCGCGGATCGCCATCCAGGAACGCCCCAGCCGGGAGCCGCGCAGCCGCCAGGCGACGAAGGCGACGATGACGGCGCAGATCAACGCCAGGTAGTAGATCTGGGCCGGCCCGGAGAGCCAGTGGGTCGGGGCCACCTCGATCGGCTTGGGGATGTTCACGATCCCGCGGGGCCCACCCAGGACCGACTTGAGCAGGTCGGAGCCGGCCAGGATCCGGATGATCTCGCCGAAACCGAGGGTCGCGATGGCGAGGTAGTCGCCCCGGATGCGCAGGATCGGCAGGCCCAGGATGAGGCCGAAGATCATGGCGAAGATCACGGCGAACGGCGCCGCGGCCCACCACGACAGGCTGGCGATGCCGTACTCGGCGGTGGACGTCAGCAACCCGACCGTGTAGGCGCCGACGGCGAAGAAGGCGACGAACCCCAGGTCGAGCAGGCCGGCCAGGCCGAGCGTGATGTTCATGCCCAGCCCCAGCAGGACGTAGAGGGCGACGATCGCGATGACCTGGGCGAAGAACGGCCCGAACATGCCCGGGAACAGGAGGATGACGACGAGCAGCATCAGGCCCAAGGGCACCGAAGCCGTTCGGCGTGCCTGGGGCGACATGGCCCGCACCTGGCCCCGCAGGTCGGTCTCGCGGATGACCGCCACGATGAGGTACGACACGACGAACACCACGATCGAGCCCGGGACGGTGAGCCCGTCGGGGGCGAACATGAACCGGGCGAAGTCCGACAGCGGGGTCACCAGCATGGGGGTCCGGAGCAGGCCGGCGAACAGGGCGAACAGCACGGTGAGGCCGAACGCCCACACGAGCGGCAGCCGGATCCGCGCCGGGAGGGCCATGACCGCCCCGGTGAGAGCACCGGTGATCGCCCCGGCGGCAATCGGCACCCAGAAGCCGGCGGTCCCGAGGCCCCCGGTGAGCTCGTTGTACAGGTCCGGCGAGGCATTGAGGAACACGGCCCGGACATCGATCACGGCGCCGACCAGGACGAGCGCCGCCGGCAGCGCGCCCGCCAGCCCCCCGGCCATGGCCCCCCAGGCGATCAGCCTGGCGCCGCCGTCCGCAACATAGGGCCGTGCCAGGACGTAGGCGGTTCCCGCGAACACCGCCAGCAACGACCCCTGGCCCAGGCTGATGACCCCGGCGATCAGGGGCCGCTCGTTGAACACGGACACGATGCCCACGAGGCAGGTGTAGAGGGCGATGACGGCCCCCAGGCCGCCGATTCGAAGGAGCCGGCGGAGCGGGCTGTGGGTTGTCGGCGTTGCCGGCGCCTTGGCCGGTGCCGTGATCGCCGTCATGCTCGCGCCCCCTCCGTCTTGACCCCGAGGATGCCGGTCGGCCGGAAGACCAGCACCAGGACGAGCATCGTGAATGCGGCCACGTCCTTGAGCTGGTTGGGCGATGGCACCCCGAGGCCGCTCAGGAACAGGGTCGGGCCGACCGCCTCGATGATGCCCAGGAACAGGCCGCCGATCATCGCCCCGGGCACGCTCCCGATGCCGCCCAGCACGGCGGCGGTGAACGCCTTGATGCCCGGGATGAAGCCGCTGAAGAAGAACACCTGCTTGAAGCTGAGGCCGTACAGCACGCCGGCCGCGCCGGCCAGGGCGGCGCCGATCACGAAGGTCATCACGATCGCCTGGTTGGCATCGATCCCCATCAGCGCTGCCGTGTCCTTGTCCTCGCTCACCGCCCGGATGGACTTGCCCATCCGGGAGCGCATCACGAACATGTACAGCACGCTCATCATCACCAGCGCCCCGACGACCACCAGCACGTCCACCCAGCGCATGTTGAGCAGCGGGATGGGCGCGGGCTGGTTGAGGATCGGGACGTCGGGGTATGCGTACAGGCCGGGCCCGAAGAAGCCCCGGTACGTGTACTGGAGGAAGAACGAGGCGCCGATCGCGCTGATCAGCGGCACCAGGCGAGGGGCATTGCGCAGCGGTCGGTAGGCCACCCGCTCGACGCCGGCCGCGATCAGGACCGAGATCGCCGCGCCGACCAGCATCATGATCACGATCGCGACCAGGCTCAGGATCGCGTTCGCGCCGAGGATGCCGGCCTGGGCAAGGGCGACGGCCGCGAAGTAGCCGCCGAACGCGCCGCCGGTGAAGATCTCCCCGTGGGCGAAGTTGATCATCCGGAGGATGCCGTAGACCATCGTGTAGCCCAGCGCGATCATCGCGTAGATGCTGCCCAGCGTGAGTCCGTTGCCCAGCAGGCTGAACCACGTGTCGAGCGTGTACTTGCCGCTCACGAGCGTGAGGAACGAGCCCACGACGACGACAAGGATGACCACGATCCGGAACGCCCACAGGAAGGCCGCGATCGCGATGTTGGTCAGGCGGTCGAGATGGCGAACGTTCAAGGCGCGCTCCGCGGCGGCATCGGTTCCAGGCCGGAATCGACGGGGTGGACAAGGGGGCGGGGCCCGGCACAGCGCCGAACCCCACCCCCTTTCAGGATCGCCTCCCGAGGAGGCGACTGATCACCAGCTAGGGCGCCCAGACCGGAGTCGTCGGCATCGTCAGCGAGTCGACGTTCTCCTGGGTGACCTGGTACACGCCGATAATCGGGGCGCCGCAGTCACCCGTCGGGGTGCACGTCAGCGTTCCCGTGATGCCGGGGAAGTCCGTGGTCGCGAAGATCGCGTCGCGGAGGGCCCCCTTGGGAACCCACAGGGTCCCGTCAGGCCCCTCGACGACCACCTTCTCGAGGGCTGCGAACAGCATGTTGGTGGCGTCGTAGCCGTGGGCGTGGAACACGCTCAGGGGCGTGCCGCCGAACTTGGCCTCGCGCTTGGCGAGGAGGTCTGCGTAGCCGGAGCCGAAGGCCGAGAAGTTCGGGCTCGACAGGTAGTGACCGACCGCGGCGTCACCGGCGGCCTTGAGGTAGTCCGGGGAGAAGTGACCGTCGGCGCCCATGTTCGGGACGTCCTCGAGCCCGGGCACCTGCGGCAGCTGCTGCGAGATGAAGCCCGCCTCGGCGACGAAGATCGGGAAGTAGAGGAACTCGGGCTGGGCGGCCGCGATGCTGGTCAGGACCGACTGCATGTCGGTCTGGCCCTTCGACACCGCCTCCTGGGCCACGATCGTCCCGCCGAGCTGCTCGAAGTTGTCCGAGAAGACCTGCTGGAGCGCCTCGGCATACGCGCTGCCGTCGTGGATGGTGGCTGCCGTGGTCAGCCCCAGCTCGTTGTACACGAACTCGGCGGCGACCTTGCCCTGGATGTTGTCGTTGTGGGCGGTCCGGGCGTACCCGGCGTAGGTGGCGTCGCGGTCCTCGGCGGTCAACGCCGGCCGGGTGTTCGAGGGTGAGATCGTGGTCAGCCCGGCATCGGTGATGGCCTTGATGCCACCGACCGTCTCGTCGGAGCACGAGGAGCCGATGAGGCCCACGATGGTGCTGTCGGCGGCGAGCTTCTGAGCGGCCGTCGCCCCGCCCTCGGGCGTGCACTGGCCGTCCTCGGTGGTCAGCCGGATGTCATGACCATGGAACGTGCCGCCGAGATCGTCGATGGCGATCTCGACACCCTGCTTGGAGTCCTCGCCCAGGCTCGCGTCGGCGCCCGAGAGGACGCCCCAGAACGCGATATGGAGCGGTTCGCCGGGCGGGATCTCGACGACGCCCAGGGGATCGGTGGGTGCTCCACCCTGCGCCTCGCTGGCCGCCGGGGCCTCGCTGCCCGCCGGGGCCTCGCTGGCGGCCGGCGCCGCGGTGGCCGCGGTGCCGCCCGAGCAAGCCGATACGACCAGGCTTGCCCCGAGTGCCAAGGCACCCAACAACTTGTGGTGCTTCATGCGTCCTCCTCCAGGTGGTGGTCGCCCGCGCCTGCGGCCACACGACCGGATCCTGACGATCCGGCCCAGCCCAGGGGGCTGACGACCACCGTTTGCCTCGCGCCTCGCCCGACTGCCTCCTACGACCAACCGAGCTGCCGCTCGCTCTCGTTCCGGCGTTCCCCGGGCCAGACCGCGGAATCCGGTGAGTGGGAGCTGACGGGCGACATCTCATCAACCGGGCTTGTTGACACGAGTGGGCGCATGATAACGATCCGGCGGGCGTTGTCGACCCTCCAATCTGCAATCGGTGCGGCCACCGTGCCCTCGATGCCGTATGATGGGGTCCGGCCGGGTGCTCGAGTAGAGCCCCGTATCCTGGGATGGCTGGACTGAGCCTCGTATCGCTCGCCTCCCGGTCGCCGTTCTCGCGGCAGGCGCGGAGCCGCCCATCCGAACTCGACAGTCCGCTTGGGTCCTTCGCTCGTCGCGTATCGTTGCACGAGGTCGTAACCGAGGCGTGGAGTACCAGATCCGCCAGGCCCGTATCACCGACATCGACCGGTTGGCCGGGATCGACCAGGCGGCGGTGTCGGGTCCCGGCGCGGGATCGCTCGACGCCGCTGATCTGCTCCGGCAGCTTGTCTACCTGCCCAACGCGAGCCTGCTCGTCGCCGAGACGCGACGGGAGATCGTGGGCGGGGCGCTCCTGGTCCTGCGACCGTCGGTCACGGCCGGCGGCTACGTGGGCACCATGGATTTCCTGGTCGTCGCCCCGGACCACGACGCGGATCGCGTGACCGACGCACTTGTCGAGGAGCTGCTTCGCTCGGCGGGCAACAAGGGTTGCTCGACGGTCGAGGCGGCCCAGCCGACCCAAGCCTCGAGCCTCGCGCGCCTGGAGCGCGCCGGGTTCGCTCCCGCCGGGCCGACGCTCCGGCGATCCCTCCCGGCAGCCGGTTCGATCCGCCGGCGCTAGCGCCCCCCTGGCGGGACCGGATGGACCGGCCCGCCGCACCACATAGGAGTCACAGTGGGGAAGAACGTCGCCGTCTTCGTGGACGTGGCGAACATCTTCTACGCGGCCAAGGCGGCCGGCGTGGACATCGACTACGTCACCTTGCTGAAGTCGGCCACCGCCGGACGCGATTTCGTCCGTGCCTATGCCTACACCGGGCTCGACCCGGATAACGAGAACCAGCGCAACTTCCACCAGTTCCTCGCCCGCCACAGCTACAAGGTTGTGAGCAAGGACATCCGGAAGTACGGCGACGGCAAGGTCAAGGCGAACCTCGACATCGAGCTCGTCGTGGATCTCATGAAGACCGCCCGCAACCTCGACATCGCCGTCATCGTGTCGGGCGACGGCGATTTCGCGTCCGCGATCCGGGCCGTCCAGGAGATGGGCGTCCGGTGCGAGGTCATCAGCTTCCGCGGCAACACGTCCTCGGACCTGATCGAGGTCGCGGACCTGTTCACCGATATCACCCAGATTGCCAAGGTCGACAAGGGCTCCACCCGATCGGGCCGCCGCATCGCGGGCGATGAGGAGGACCTGTCCATGACCGAGGTCCCGGAGAAGCAGTCCGAGGGCACCGGCCGTGGCCGTGGTCGCGGTCGCGGTCGCGGCCGTGATCGCGACGACACCAGCACTCGGGGCCGGAGCCGGGAGCGCCAGGAGGCGCCCGCGGCCGCAGTCGCCACCCCGGCCGGCCAGCTCGTCGCCCTGCCTGGCGAGAAGCTGTCGCGAGCCGCTGCTGCGGCGGCCGACGCTGCCGAGGAGCTCGAGGAAGTCCTCGAGATCGGTGTTCCCGGCCCGGATGGCGCCACCGATGACGGCGCCGATGACGGCGCCGAGGGCGAAGGCCGGCGTCGGCGCCGCCGCCGCGGTGGGCGCGGTCGTGGTCGCGGCCGGCGCGAGGATGTGGCTGGCGACGAAGTCGCCGGGGCCGAGGGCGAGTCGGAGGCGGTCGGTGAGGCCGACGATTCCGAGGCCGCCGAGGCCTCGACCGAAACCGCGGACGAGGCCGCCCCAAGCGAGCGCGACTCGCGCGCTGCCGGTGGGCGCGGGCGGTCCGGTGGTCGAACAGCGGGCGGCGAGCTGCCGACCCCGTTCGACGACATGGATGCGCTCGCAACCGCCCCGCGCACCTCGCGCACCCCGCGCTCCACCCCGTTCGGGTCGGTCTGGGACCGGCAGCTGGGGACGTCCACGCCATCCCGCTCGGCGGCCGAGCTGCCGCCGCTGGAGGAGGAGGATCTCGAGGAGCCGGAGATCCCCGAGTACCTGCTTGCCGAGCGTCGGCGCGGCCAGGGCGGCCAGGGCGGGCGGGGTGGTCACGGCGGCCGCGGCGGCCGCGGCGGCGCGCGGAGCGCGTACGCGGCGGCGATCGAGCGCGAGCGCTACGGGGGTTCTCGGGGCAGCGGGACCAGCCGCTACACCGAACCCTCGAGAAGCAGCCAGGGCGGACAAGGCGGCCGCGGTCAGTCGACCAGCCGAGGCGCCCGCCCGGAGCGCCCGGATCGAGCTCCCCGTCCGACCGCCGGCGAGGAGTGGAGCGAGGTTCCGCCCGAGCTGGAGGAGCTGCTGCGGGCACAGCTGCAGCGCTCGCAGCCGGGTGAGACCCCGGCCGAGGCGAGCACCGAGACCCCCGCCGAGACCGCGGCCCCCAAGCGCCGGACCACCCGCCGCAAGGCGGCCGACACCGAGACCCCGGCCGAGGCGAGCACCGAGACCCCCGCCGAGACCGCGGCCCCCAAGCGCCGGACCACCCGCCGCAAGGCGGCCGACACCGAGACCCCGGCCGAGGCGAGCACCGAGACCCCCGCCGAGACCGCGGCCCCCAAGCGCCGGACCACCCGCCGCAAGGCGGCCGACACCGAGACCCCGGCCGAGGCGAGCACCGAGACCCCCGCCGAGACCGCGGCCCCCAAGCGCCGGACCACCCGCCGCAAGGCGGCCGACACCGAGACCCCGGCCGAGGCGAGCACCGAGACCCCCGCCGAGACCGCGGCCCCCAAGCGCCGGACCACCCGCCGCAAGGCGGCCGACACCGAGACCTGAGCCCCGACCGGATCGCTCACGTGGACGGCTTCCATACCGTCGGCCAGCCGGCCGGCGTGGCGGCCGTCCACGCGATGCTCGAGGGTCGTGTGCCTCACGCCCTGTTGCTGACCGGTCCCGCCTCGGTCGGCAAGCATGTTCTGGCCGTGGACCTGGCGGCTGCCCTGCTGTGTACGGCGGCGGCCGGCTTCGCTCGACCATGCCGCACCTGTCGCGGATGCCGGATGGTCGAGCACGGCAACCACCCCGACCTCCACCAGCTTGCTCCTTCAGGTGCGGGCAACCAGATCCGGATCGGTGAGGACCTGCACCCCGAACCGGGCACCGTTCGCCGCCTGGCGGTCGATCTTGCGCTGCTGCCCGTGGAGGGAGGACAACGGGTGGCCATCATCCGGGACGCCCAGCGGATGAACGACGTTGCCCAGTCGGCGCTGCTCAAGACGCTCGAGGAGCCGCCGCCCGCGACGACCATCGTGCTGTGCGCCGATGACGAGGAACAGCTGCTGCCCACGATCCGGTCGCGCTGCGCGCGGGTGCGGCTGGGCACCGTTGCGACCCGCGCCATCGAGCAACTGCTGGGCGAGCTGGGTCTGGCCGACGCCCCCCGCGCCGCACGTCTTGCCCGCCTCGCGGCGGGGCGGCCCGGCATCGCCGTCGCCTACGCGGCCGCTCCCGAGGCCGAGACGGTGCGGGGCGAGCTGGTGCGGACCCTGCTCGATCTCCTCGATCGGCCACGAGCGGCGCGGCTCGCCGCGTCCCGCGAGCTGCTGGCGCGGGCGATGGCCCTGGCCGCCTTGCTCGAGCCGGCAGATCCGCCGCCCAGCCCGGGTCCCCGCGGGAGAGGACGTGCTCCTGCGCCGGCAGGCAAGGCCGAGGCCGCGGCAGCCGAGGAACCCGGATCGACGCACGATGCCGATTCCGTTGCCGGCAAGGCAAGCGCCGCCGACCGGAGGAGGGCGCTCGGCCGGCTGGTCGACCTGTGGCGGGAGCTCGCTCGCGACCTTGCCTGTATCCAGGGCGGGGCCGCCGCGTCCATCCGGGACGTCGCGTTGCTGGAGGAGCTCGAGGCGGCGGGC
Source organism: uncultured Chloroflexia bacterium (assembly GCA_963727585.1). GTDB lineage: Bacteria > Chloroflexota > Limnocylindria > Limnocylindrales > CSP1-4 > CAIXZV01. The sequence continues at coordinate 114,512 of CAVSHH010000001.1, forward strand.
CGGCGGCTGCCGCCGGGGGCGGCGGGCGAGGCGCTCGCGGGCCTGGTGCGAGCGAGCGAGCTGCTCGACGTCAATGCGACACCGGAGCTGGCGCTCGACGTGCTCCTCCTCCGCTGGCCGCGATCCGGCGTCGCGACATGAGTGCCACGGACGGTACGAGCGACAGGGCGGGGGCTCGGCTGGACGCCATCGTCCGCGGTCGCGTCCAGGGCGTCGGCTACCGTGTGTTCGCGCTCCGCGAGGCCATGAGTCTCGGCCTGGCCGGCTTCGTGGCCAACCGGGCCGACGGCGGCGTCCACGTCATTGCGGAAGGACCGCGCGGTGACCTCGAGGCGCTGGTCGAGCGGCTGCGCGAGGGGCCGCCGGCCGGCTGGGTGGACGACGTGATGGCGCTGTGGGAGCCGGCGCGCGGCATCGGCCCCGGGTTCCGGATCGAGAGCGGCCACCACCGCGGCGACTGATTATCCCGGGGCCCCGGTGCGGCGGCGCACCATCCGGGACCGTTGGCCGCAAACGACCGGACGTCGCTCCCATACCCGCGCTGCTGCTCACGGGCCACCCTGTGGCACATGGACGAAGCCACCCAGGTCGCCGGCATGCCGCAGCTGTACCGCGAGGTGCTCGACGTGGTCGCGCGCCTCGAGCGCGTTGGCGAGCGCTCGCGTGCCTGGGAGATCCGGCAGCAGGCGCTCCAGGCCTACTCCACGCGCTGGGACGAGAAGGGCCGCCGCTCGCTGTCCCGTCTCGCCGTGGAAGCCCGCCGGGCCCTGGCCAGCAGCCCGCGCGCCGCCGCGGCGGTCGCCCTCAGCGGGAGCACCGAGCCCGCCTGACGCCGCGCGCCCGGATCGACCGGCGTACGCTGCAGTCATGGCGCGCACCATCGCCGACCTAGTCGCCCGTGCCCTCGATGGGTTCGACCTGCTGGCCGCCACCGCCGAGCCCGTCGCCGACGAGATCCAGTACATGGCGGACCTCGACACCGTGTGGCGGGCGCGGCTGGCCGCCGTCGCGCGGGCGCGCGGCGAGGAGCCGGCCCCACTCACGGCCGAGGCGGCCATCGAGGTTCTCGTCGAGGAGGCTGGCCGGATCACCGAACCCCACCGCGCGATTGACTGGCTGTCGACGCTTCCCCAGGTCGCCCTGGCCGCGCTGGGCGAGGACGCCTGATGCGGTTCATGGAAGCGCGGCCAGACGGCCGGGCGGTCGTCTATGCGCACATCCAGGCCGACCCGCTGGTCGCCCGTGCCGCGGACCTGCTGTGCGACGCGACCACTGGGCAGCGGCTGCTCGCTCGGGCGGTGATGAACGGCGAGTCCACCGACCCGGCCGGGTGGCGCACGATGTTCCCGGCCCTGTTCGGCCCGGCGGCGCCGGTCGCAGGTGATCCGGCACGCGACCGGTCAGAGGCCATCCTGGCGGTGTCGCTCGAGGTGGCCGATCGAGGCGAGCAGGCCCGCAGCCAGTTCCGGGGCGCGATCGTGGAGGCGCTCACCGAGCGCCTGCTGGCGCAGCGCACCAGTCCCGTCCGCCGCGAGCGCCGGATCCTGTTCGACGGCCGACCAGCCGAGATCCACCCGTACGACGTGACCGTGGAGCGCGACGGAGGCGCCGAGGCCTGGGACTGCAAATGGGGCGCTCGGGGGATCAAGGCGGAAGTGATCAACCAGCTCGACGACGCCCGGCGGGGTGCGACGGACGAGAACGGCCGGCTGCTGGTCGGGCTGGTCGTGTTCGACGCCCGCCGCTCGTGCGAGGTTCGCCTCGTCCGGGAGCGCGGGCCGGTCCCGCTCGAGGGCCTCAAGCTGGTCGCTCTCGAGGGGCTCGACCGGCTCGCCGGTCGCAAGCCGCAGTGAGCGCCACCGCCCCGGGTTCGCAGCTCGCGCAGGGGATCAGCGTTCCCTACCGCATCCGCTTCGACGAATGCCGGCCGGACGGCCGGGTCCGCACCTCGGCCCTGGTCCGGTACGCGCAGGACGTGGCCTGGATCCACTCGGAGCAGATGGGCTTCGACCGGGGGTGGTACGCGGAGCACAAGCTGGCCTGGGTGGTGCGGACGATGGAGCTGGTGGTGCTCGCACCGATCGAGCTGGGTACGACCCTCCAGCTCTCGACGGCGGTCGTCGGGTTGCGCAAGGTGTGGGCCCGGCGTCGTACCGAGGGCCGCACGACCGAGGGGTCGCTCGTGGCCTGGGGTCACACCGACTGGGTCATGACCGACACCGGGCGCGGCCTTCCGACCCGCGTTCCCGAGGCCTTCCCAGCCACGTTCAAGGTCCCACCGGGCGGTTTCGAGCCGGGTCGCGTGGACCTTCCCCAGCCGCCGCCCGATGCGGCTCGCCACCGGACGCCCGTCCGCCCCCAGGATCTCGACCCGATGGGGCATGTCAACAACGCCGTGTACGTCGACCTCCTCGAGGAGGCGCTCGACGCGGCCGGCCCGGCTGCCGCCGCCGCAACCGACGCGCTGCCCCGAAGCATCCGCATGGAGTACCTGGCACCCGCAGTGACCGGCGCACGGCTCGTCGGGGCGACGTGGCCGTTGGCGGCTGACGAGCCGGGTTGGGCGTGGCTGCTCACCGACGACAGCGGTCGCGCGCTTGCCCGCGCCACGGTCACATTCGGTGCCAGGGCTCCCGCGGGTCGGGCCTGAGCCACCGTAGGCCACGGGCACACCGCGGGGGGTCCCCCGCCGCACGCTCCGGTACTTCCGGCCTATGACCCGGGTGGCTTGGCGCGGTGCCTGTGCGCGCCGGCGACACGTCGCGATTGCCGCCTAGGACGATCGCACCATGGGAGCCGTCGCTCGATCTGCCTAGGCTACGAGGCGGATCGCCGCACGGGCGCTGGAACATCGGCGGCGTGTCAACTCGACGGCGTGTCAACGGAGAAGCCTTGGATCTCCTGGTCAGCGCGCTCGCGACCGCCACCCTCGTCGCCCTGGTCGGGGCGCTCGCGGGCTCGGCCGGGTTCGCCCTGTTCGTGGTTCGCCGCCAGAACCGCCGTCTCTCGCGGCTCGCGGAGCACCTCACGCTCGCCGAGGACGAGGAGGCGCTGGCGGCCTTCGATGCCCGACGGATCCGCGACCCGCGCCTGCGGGCTGCGTTCGCGGCGCTTGCCGACCGTGTCGCCGACACCTGGCGTCTCGCGACCGTCGATCCGCTGACCGGAGTCGCCACCCGCCAGGCGGTGCTCGACCGGGTGGACGAGGAGCTCGATCGGGCCGCTCGCTATCGCCGGCCGCTGTCGGTGATCATGGTCGACCTCGACCACTTCAAGCGACTCAACGACGATCACGGTCACGTGGCCGGGGACCTGGTCCTGCGCCGGGTCGGACGGATGCTCGCCGAGAGCGTCCGCTCGACAGACCTCGCAGGTCGGTATGGCGGCGAGGAGTTCCTCGTGGTCCTGCCGGAGACCGATGCGGATGAAGCCGCCGCGGTCGCCGAGAAGATCCGGCTGATGGTGGCCCGGGACAGGATCCTGCTGCCCGATGGAGAGCTCGCCGGCGTCACCCTGTCGGCCGGTGTCGCGGGCGGGCTGGGTGACATCCTGCGACCCGACGGGCTGGTCAGGGACGCGGACGCCGCCCTGTACTCCGCCAAGGCGCTCGGTCGCGACCAGGTCTACGTGTTCCGGGAGACCGGCGACGACGGCACCGTGCGCCGCGCCCCGATCGCGGCCGAAGCCCGCAACCATGCTCTCGACGTGGGGCGTGAGGCGATGGCGGCCGCCCAGGAGGCCTTGCTCCGGACGTTGGGGGCCCGACCCTCGTGGGCCGGCCGGCCCTCGACACTGATCGCCGAGGCGTCGGTGGCCCTGGCCCGGGCCATCGACCTGCCCACGGGCGAGCTCGAGCGGATCCGGACGGCCAGCCTGCTGCACGATCTCGGCAAGCTGGCCATCCCGGACGAGATCCTCGCCAAACCGGGTGACCTGGCGGCAGCCGAGTGGCGCGTCGTCACCGAGCACCCCAGGATCGGGCAGGTCGTGCTGGAGCAGGCTGGGGCGCTGCGCGATGCGGCCACGATCGTCCTCCACCACCACGAGTGGTTCGATGGCCGCGGATATCCGCATGGCCTGGTGGGCGCCGAGATCCCGGTTGGCGCCCGGATCGTGTCCATCGTCGATGCCTACGAGGCGATGATCGCCGGCCGCCCGTACCGGGCCGCGATCAGCCACGATGAGGCTGTCGCCGAGCTCCGCCGCCAGGCCGGGATCCAGTTCGATCCGGAGCTGGTGGAGATGTTCGCGGAGGTGTTCGCCACGGGCGTGCCGTGGGAGCCCGACAGCCAGCATGCGGATCCGCCCGTGGCGCGTGGTCCGTTTGCCAGCCGGCCGCGGACCACTGCCGAGCTTCACGACGCGGTGCACGCGAGTCGTCGTCGGGCCGTCTAGTCGTCGGGCCGTCTAGCAGGGCGGCGCGGACCGCCGGCGCCCCGCCTGCCCGGGCCTGCAATCCGCTTGCGACCTCGTGGACGAGCCGCACGGCTCATCCACGATCGGATCCGGCGCACGCTGTGGCCATGGTACGACCACGCGGGCCGGCACCGTCGGTCCGTTCCGAGCAAGGCCGGTGGCATCCGCCCGCCGTTCGCGTGTGACGTCACGTCGCCGCTGGCTGCGATCCGTGCTCGGGGACCCGCTCGCGGCTCTCACCGTCACCGCGGCGATCGGCCTGCTCGGGCTCGCGGTGACCGAGCCGTGGCTGTTTCCCAGCCTGGGGCCGACCGTGCTGGTCCAGATCGAGTACCCGGAGCACCGGACGGCGAGGCCATACAACACTCTCGTCGGTCATGCGGCGGCGACCGTCGTGGCGTTCGCCGGCGTCCTCCTCCTCGGTGCCCAGCGGCTGCCCCCGGCAGCCGACGGGCTGAGCCTCGGCCGGGTCGGGGCCGCATCGCTCGGCCTGGGTCTCACGATCGCCGCCACCCGGCTCCTGCGCGCATCGCATCCGCCCGCCGCCTCGACGGCCCTGCTCATCGCGCTGGGGGGTCTGCCCGCCACCCTCCAGACGGCGATCACGATCCTTGCCGGTGTGCTCCTGGTCGTCCTGGTGGGCGGGGGCATTCGCGAGCTGCGCCAGCGCGCGTCGCCGCTCGCCGGCCATGACGGTGATCCACGACCCGGAGGCGACCCAGGCGGGGAGAGCGATGCCGGGGTCTTGCCGGGCGACGAGGCGCCGGGCTAGGGTTCGTCTACCGGCCACCAGGATGCTGCCGACCCCGGACCTGGTCCGGCATGGGCTGACGACCGACGACGCGAAGGATCCGGACACCAGGTTCCCGTCCATCCGCGAGATGTGATGGCGCGCCGGCACCTGTTGGGCGCGATGGCAATCTGGTCGGGAGCGTTCAGTGGATGAGGAGCACTACCGCGCGGCGGAGCAAGCGCTGTGGGCGTCCGTCGGGGCGTCGGTGACGGAACGGTCGCTCGACCTGCCCGCGACGGGTGTGCGGGTCCGCGTCCAGGAGCTCGGCGACGGCCAACCGATCCTGTTCATCCACGGCGCCAACACGAGCGGCGCCAGCTGGGCAACGCTCGCAGCTCGACTGCCCGGCTACCGGTGCTTGCTCCTCGATCGGCCAGGCACCGGACTCAGCAGCGCGCTCCCGGCGCGGCCGACCACGACCGAGCTCATGGCGCTCGGTGACGGCCTGGTCGCTGATGTCCTCGATGCGGCCGGGATCGAGCGCGCGCACGTCGTCGCCACCTCACTGGGCGGCTTCATGGGCCTGCGGAGTGCGGCGGCGCATCCCGATCGGGTGCTTCGGATGGTCCAGTTCAGCTGGCCGGTCGGTGCACCCACGGCGGCCATACCTCGGTCGATGCGGCTCATGGCAGTCCCTGGCATGGCACGGCTCGCCTCCGCGATGCCGGCCACGGAGGGCACCGTGCGGGCGATCTTCCGAACTGTCGGGCACGGACCGAGTCTTGACGCCGGTCGGATCGCGCGATCCGACACCGACGCCTACCTGGCCTTGCTCCGATACACCGACACCCTACGGAACGAGCTCGCCCTCAGCCGCTCCACCTTGTCACCCCTGCGTGGCCTCGATCCGCGGCTGCTGCCAGCTACGCTCCTGGCATCGGTCAACACGCCGACGCGCTTCATCTGGGGTGGGTACGATCCGTTCGGCGGTCCGGAGATCGCTCATGCCGTCGTGGCGATGATCCCGGACGCTGAGCTCGAGCTTCTGCCTGATGCCGGTCATGCGCCATGGCTGGACGAGCTCGATCGCTGTGCGGCCTCGGTCGAGGCGTTCCTGGGCCGCAACTGAACACGGACGGAAGGAGCAGGGAGATGACTTCCCGACTTCGCGTGCTCGTCGAACAGCCCACGAGGGGCAAGCGCTGGGTCGCCGTCGCGGCGGACTGGCCGGGTCTCGAACGGGGCGGCAAGACGGAGGACGAGGCGATCGCGAAGCTGGCCCGCTACGTGCCGCGATACCTTCCGGTCGCGAAGCGGGCTCGCCTGGGGTCTGAGCTCGCCACCCAGACCGACCCGGACATCATCGGCCGCTATCCGGGAGTCGGCTCGACTGACTTCTGGGGCATCTCGTTCGCGCCCTCGCCGCTCGACCGCGAGCTGTTCGACGCGCCGACCTTCGACCGCCAGATGCGGCTGCTGCGCGCGGCGTGGGCCGAGTTCGACGACACGGTCGCCCGTGTCTCGGCGGAGCTCCGGCCGGGTGTGCGGGGTGGTGGCCGCTCCCGTGACCAGATCGTCCGACATGTCCTGGCGACCGAGGGTGGCGACTTCTCCAAGCGCGTCAAGGCGAGGTCTGAGCTGGAGGATCTGCTGACGCCGGACGGGCTCGCCGATCATCGCGACCGCTTCCTCGAGGCGATGCGCGCCTGGTACGCGGAGGGCAAGCCGCTCGGCAACTGGACAGTCCCATACCTGCTGCGCCACACGGCCTACCACGCGCTGGATCATGCGTGGGAAATGGAGGATCGTGACCTGACGGAACCCGCGTCCCCAAAATAGCGGCCACGACCGGAACTTGCCGCACGCTGGGCAACGGCACGGCCGGCCGCGCAGCGGCCGAGCCTGTCGCACTCGACCGTGAGCACCACCCCGCGAACGTCTGCTCCAAGGTGGGGGCGACGATGGCGCACTCCTCATGGCATGGCCGTACGCGGTGGTCTGGCTGGGCATCGTTCCGATGTGCATCATTCCTCGGCAGCGGCATGGTTGGGCACGCCGGCCCAACGTGATCCCGCCACCGGATGGAGAGGTGAGGCGATGCTGACGGTCGAGACCCGCACTGTCGCCGGGCGCGTTACGGCAGTCGGAAGCGCCGGGCCGTATACGCTGGTCGTCGATCGGCCACAACAAGCGGGCGGTGGCGGACTCGGCTTCAACGGAGGACAGCTCCTGTACCTTGCGATCGCAGGGTGCGTCTCGAACGATCTCTTCCGAGAGGCACGATCACGCGGGATCGAGCTCACATCCGTTCGCGTCGTGGTCCAGGGCGACTTCGCCGGCGACCCCCAGGTCTCGACTCCGGTCGACTACGTTGTCGAGCTCATTGGTGAGGCGAGCGCCGACATCCTTAGCGCGCTCGTGCACGACATCGACGCCATCGCCGAGATCCCCAACTCCCTGCGCGCCGGGACGCCGGTCCGGCTGGGCGAAGTCACGGTGAGCGGTCGGCCCACGGCGTGAGCGAAGACCGCGAAGCATGGGGACGACATGGCCCAATCCGCCAAGTAGAAACCGCGGCGCACCACCACCACCGTTACTCATGACGGCGCGCTGGCCCGATCCAGGTCGGCTCCCGGTTCCCCCACCGGTACTCCGCGCCGTCAAATCCTGCTCGGGCGCCCGATGAGCGGCGTCGAGCTCGTCGCGGCACTCCTCGCCGGAGTCGGACGGCACGCGCTACTCCACGGTGTTCGAATTGAAGCTGAAGAGCGCGAAGGGTGACAGGTGGGGCACGCGCCGACCGGGTCGACCTCTTTGCTGACCTCCTCGAGTGCGTGAGCGCGCCCGGCTCGGCGACGAGGTGTGGGAGGAGCCGATTCGGGTGCAGCTCGAGGGGATCGAGCTCGACGACGCGACGGTGGGGGCGGTCGTCGGCGCCCTCGGATCCGCACCTCGGCCGGTCATCCTCGACCGCGCTCGGACCGCGCTCGCATCGACCGGCAGATACGTGATCTCGCGCTCGATCCAGCCGCCGGCCGACTTGAAGATGCGGTGTGCCTCCACCAACTCCGAGCGCTCCGTGGGTCGAAGGAGAACCTCGAGGTCAATGCCGGCGGGAGCGTGTCGGGGGAGGTCGCCTGACCTGGATGGCGGAGCTCTCATCGACCTGGAGCGAAGCCGATGTCGCCGGGGCGAAGGCGGAGGTGTTCCACACCATCCACGAACGGATCATGGTCACAGCCAGGACGATCGTGTCGATCAGGCTGACACCGGCAGCGTATGCGCACGGACAGGCGGTCGCGTTGCCCACCAAGGTTGCGTTGGCGCGCCCGACAGGTGGTGGGCGAGCTGATGCGCGACGACTTCGAAACGGAGCGGGTAGAAGTCCCGCCATGTGGGCGGCGCCGAAGCAACGATGGCGAGAGACGGCTTAAGGACGTCAGCGTCCGGAGTTTGTGTCCTCTCGTGTTGACTGCGTAAACGAAGCCGAGACACGGCAGTCACGCGTTACCACCGTTGTTGGAGTTCGAGATGATGCCTCAGGCGGACGACGCCACTCAGGATCAAAGCGAACGCGGAGGTGGCCTCAGTCCGTATGTCCGCTTCGCCGGGATGATCGCGACGTCAACGATCGTGATGTTCGTGCTCACCTACACGAACGTCTACGACATCGCCCATATCCATTTCAGCCAGGAACGCCTGTACATGGCGATCCTCATGGGCGCGGCGATGGCAATCGTGATGCTGGGCTGGATGTGGAAGATGCACCCCGATCGCCGGATCAACGTCAGCATCATCGCCGGCGCTCTCGTCGTCGGTGTCGTGGCGTTCCTCTTCTCCCAGACCCAGGCCTTCGTGTACGACGCCAACTACATGCGGGCGATGATCCCCCACCACTCGATCGCCATCCTCACGAGCGAGCGCGCGGGCATCCAGGACGTCCGGGTGCGGGAGCTGGCGGACGGGATCATCGAGGCGCAGCGCAGGGAGATCGCCGAGATGGAGTGGCTCCTCCAGGACATCCAGGAGAACGGCGTCGCTGACACTCAGGTCGAGGCTGATGCGCGGCCCGTCCCATCCTTCGAGGCGACTCCGTAGCAGCGACATGGCCCGTCGGCCGGCTGATATGGAGGACTCGTCAAGTCGGAGTTGCAGGGCATGGCCAGGGACAGGTTCCTGGTGACGGTCGGTCACTCTGATATGCGCGGGTCTGTCAAGGGACAGGTGTATCTGGACGGAGACGGTCACGAGATCTGGACGGTGCCACAACGCGACCGCGGCCCTGGCGCAGCTCCGGCGCCTCGCCTGCGAAGGACGATGCGAGAGGACGAGGGTGCGCGTACGCTGCCGGTTGGCCGGGCGAGGCACATGCCAGGCGCGCAGTTGGCGACACCGGCGCCGGGCTCGGGGCCATGCACCAGACGGGCTGGACCGCAGAAGTGATCAACCTGCTCCTGGACCCGCCACGCCAGACCTCGCGGGGCCTGATCATCGTCCCGAGCCCGATGGCGTCGGCGTGGAGATACCCGTGCTGCCAGCAGCGCGTCGCGAACGGTCGGCTGGCGTCGAACTCCTCGAGGTGGTCGGCACGTCGCCGGCCGCCGCGTGGAACCTGACCCGGTCCTCAGGGGGGCCAGCCGGAGGCGAAGCGGCCGGCATGGCAGTCGTCGAACGGCCGCAGGTGATGCGCGCGCGTCGGGCGATCGACCCCCCGGAAGGGGCCTGATCACTCGCGCAGGCCGTCCGACGGCCGTCATCATGACCGGGTGACGCGCGAAGCCCGAACCGCCGCCGTCGGCCTGCTCGGATTCACCGGCATGCTGGCGGCCGGCTACGCCTACAACCTCACGTTCGTCCAGCTCGGCCTCTCGGCGTTCGCCCGGGACCGGGTCGCCCTCTCCGATGCTGGCACCGCCGTGGCCATGGGCGGGCTCGCGGTGGGGACGACGCTCGCCGCGCTCGTCACCGGCGTGGTGCTCGCCGGCGCCGGCTTCCGCGTGAAGCTGCGGGTGGCCGCCGTCGCCGTGGGCGCGCAGTCTGCGCTGACCCTGGTGCTCCCGGGGGTGGACGGCGTGGCACCGTTCCTCGCGTGGCTCGCCCTGGCGGCGGTCGTGCTCGGGGTGGCGGTGCCGGCGACCTTCGGCCTCGCGACGGACCTCGTCCCCGTGCACCTCCGCGGCATGACGGCCGCCGCGATCACCTCGGTCGCGTATGGCGGTGCCATCGCGTTCCTCGGCGAGTGGGATGCCGTGGCCCTCGCCGGGCGCCTGGGCGCCCCGATGGCGCTCGGCAGCCTCGCGCTTGCGGCCTTCGCATTCCTGCCTGGCCCGACGGCGCGGATCGTCGCGGCGCTCGGCCGCCAGCACGCGCTCCCCACGTTCGGCGATGGGCGGTTCGCGGGCACCGGCCGCCGCCGGCTCCTCGTCGCCGTGGGCGTGATGTTCGGGATCTTCTTCGTCGACAGCCTGGGGTTCGTCCGGCTTGTTGACAGCCCGTTCGTGACGGCGGCCTGGCAGTCGCCGGACCTGCTGGACCGCGAGGCCCTGATCGTCGCCCACGTACTCGGCGCGCTCGTCGGCGGGATCCTCTACCAGGCGTTCGACGAGCGGCTCCTGTTCCCGTGGATCTTCGGCATCTTCGCGCTCGTTGCAATGTCGTACGTTCTGGATCTCCGCGTGGGCAACCTGTCCCAGGCGCTGGCGGGCCCGCTGCTCTACGCGCTCGGCGTCAGCCTGTACACGGTGCTCACCTTCGCCCTCTGGCCGGACCTCTCGACGCCGCGGACGATCACCCGGATCGTCGTGCTGGGAGTCGCCCTGTCGGGGTGGATGGCGACCTTCGTATCCACCGGTCTCGCGCTCGCCTGGCGCGCGTCCGGGCTGGACCTGGAACGACACCTGTCCGCGGTCGCCGCGGTGGGGCTCGTCGTGCTCGCGGGGTTCGGCCTGCGGTGGCTGATCCGGTCGCCGGTCCGCGTGCGGGCCGACGGCATGTCGGGGGCGGAGCCCGGTCGATGACGTGCGTTCGCAGCGCTGCCCGGGCCGTCCTCCTGTGCGCTGCCGCGCTGGTGCTCGCGGGCTGTGTGCGACCGGGCCTGGCCGGGGTGACGCTTGTGACGGCGGAGACCCACCAGACGGGGCCGGTGACGCTCCTCGGCGACGTGCTCGTCGTGGGCGGCTCGCTGGAGTTGAGCCGGGGCGCGATCGTGCGCGGCTCGGTGTACGTGCTCGACGGCGCAGTGGACGTGCTGGGAACCGTTGAGGGGGACATCACGCTCGTCGGCGGTTCGCTTGCCCTCGGCGCGGACGCGGTGGTCACCGGGGACGTCTCCGTCGCGCTCGGCAACCGGGTGGAGCGCGCCCCGGGCGCCGCGGTCCGCGGGACGGTGCGCGAGGGACTCGCCCTCGACGAGCCGCGGTCGGGCGACCCGGACGTCGTCGGGTTCGTGTGGCGGTTCGGCGTGCTCGCGATCGCGCTCCTCGCGGCGGGCCAGCTCGCGCCCGGGCGCGTCCGGGCGTCGGCCCACTACGTGCGCCGGATGCCGGCCGCGAGCCTCGCGTTCGGTTTCCTGCTCGGCGTCGTCGGGCTGACCCTCGCGGTGTTCATGGCGTTCACGATCGTCCTCGTCCCGGTCGCCGCCCTCACGCTCCTCGCCGTCGCGCTGCTCGCGCTGGTCGGCCTCGCGGCCCTCTCGTCCGTTATCGGGCCGTGGCTGGGCCGGCTGGATCCGCGGCTCCGCCGGACGCATCCCGCCTGGACCGCGCTCGCCGTCACCCTCGGGCCCGCGGTCCCGGTTGTCGGCGGGCTCGTCCTGACCGCGGTGGTTCTTGTCGGACTGGGCTCCGTCGGCCTCTCGCTCCAGCGTGGGGTGCCGACTGGCCGCGGTCCTGGGACGACCGCCGGCACCCCCCGCTGATGCAGGTCGGCACTGTCGCGGCGGCCGTGCGGTGCCCGACGGGCTTCCCGCAGGCCCGCTACCTCGCCGCCCTGGTGCACCGGCGACCATCTGCTCGACGGCGCAGCGCCGACGCTGCTCGCCGGACCCGCCGCACGCGATGAACTTCTGAAGTTGCGATCGCTCTGGAATCGCAAGTAAGATATGGGCTATGTCCGGATCGTCGGTTCCCGAGCCGCGTTCGTCGTGTCCGGTTGCTGCGTCGCTCGACATTCTCGGTGACCGGTGGACGCTGGTCGTGTTGCGCGACCTGCTCATCGACGGCAGGACACACTTCGCCGACCTTGCCGCCGATGAGTCGATCGCGACCAACACCCTGGCCGAGCGGCTGCAACGCCTCCGAGACACCGGGATCATCGCTCGGGTCCGCGATCCCGACGACGGCCGGCGCTGGATCTATGTGCCCCGACGTCCGGCGATCGAGCTGATCCCCGTCCTCGTTGATCTGATGATCTGGGGCATCGCCCACACCGCCGTCGAGGTTCCGCCCGTCCAGGTCGCCGCAGCCGCGCAGCGGGATGCGCTGATTGCCCAGATCACCGAACAGTCAGAATCCCGCATGGTCGACTGACGAGGTTGCGAACTCATCTTCCTTCTCGGTTGCTCGCCGCCGTGCAGCCGAGGTGGACAGCTCGTCCTTGCGCTTGGTGAGTGCGTACAGCACATAGGCTCTCGCCCGAGGAGGTGGTGGCGTACCTCAGGGACCTGCCGCGCCTGTGGCGGGAGGCGTCGCCCGAAGCCCGCCAACTGATCGCTGCCAGCCTGTTCGAGGAGACGTCGGCGCTCGGGTGGCGCAGCTTCCGCTACAGCTGGACGCCGCACGCGATCCGCCGAGGCCTGGGGGATGTCATCCCGGGGGAGCTGCATCTCACGGACGATGAGATGATTTTGGTCGGGGCGAGAGGACTTGACCCCGCAGAACCTACCTCATCGACTTGGGCTCAGCGAGAAGCGAGGAGTTCGTCGACCTCGCGACGCAGGTCCCCGAGCCGGGTGCCGACCATGTCCCACACCAGCATGTCGTCCACGCCCGCGTAGGCGTGGATCAGGATGTTGCGGAACGCGATGATGCGCCGATGGTCGCTGATCCGGCCGGCGGTCTCCGGGTCAACCTTCGCCAGCTGGCCGAGCGCCTCGCCGATGACCTCGAACTGGCGCTCGACCGCGGACCGCACCATCGCATCGGCAGCGTACGTGTCGTAGTCCAGGCCGGTGGTGAAGTCCGCGATCAGCGCGGCGGCCTGCCGCATGTCGTAGAGGTAGGCCTTTGCCTCACGCGGCATAGAGCAGCGTCCTTGTCCGCTCGATGTCGGCCTTGATGTACGGGTTGCGCACGGCCGAGGACGCCACGAGGTCAACGTGGCGACCGAAGAGATCCTCAAGCGCTTCGCGGAGGCCGAAGTAGGCGTCCGCGTACCCGCCCACCGGTAGCGCCTCGAACTCCACGAGCAGATCGACGTCGCTCCGTTCGGGATCGAAGTCCCCTCGGGCGGCCGACCCGAACACGAACAAGCTGCGCACACGGTACCGTCGGCACAGATCCTCGAGTGCGGCACGGTGGTCGTCGATAAACGGGCTCATGTCGGTGGCTCCTCGCTCGAAGAGTACCCGAGGCCGGATCCCACGACGACGGCCGGCGATGCGCGGCAGCGAGACACGAAGAAGCCCTCCTCGACACGAGAAGGGCTCTGGACCGGATGACAGCTGGATCTGGTCGGGGCGAGTGGAATAGGGCCTCCGCTATCCACCTCATCCATGGGTGCACCGTGGTCATGGGGGGCGGGCGCGCGCCGCAGGACCTGAATTGCACCGCACCGCATGACGTTGCCGTCGCACGGCGCGCCCATTCTTGACGACCGTCTCAGGACCCATCGACCTTCACCGCGCAGGTGCCCCCGAAGTCCTGGCCGTTCGGCGTGAAGGTGACGAGTGCGGACACGGCGCGACTCCCCTCGCTCACGTCCACGGGCGCGGTGCAGCGCGAGAGGAGGTCGGTGGCCTGGGAGCCGTCCGGGTTGGAGCGCACGGTCGACCGCCCGCGAGAGATACACCTCGCCGGGCCGAGCGGCGCCGCGCTGGATGCGGCCCCGGTCGTCGTAGCGGAACACCCGATCTTGATCGCCCGCCCCACGTCGGGGCCGAGGGATGAACGTTCGTCAACCGGAAGCTGCTCGAACGCGTCCCGGAGCGCGCGGAGCTGCTCGTCGGTCAGAGGCTCGGAGAACTGCCACCGGCAACGGATGCAGCGGAACGGCGACCCGAACCACGAGCGCTGGCCCTCGCCGCGCGAGCGGGTGGAAGCCCGGATCGACCGATCCGGGGACTGCTGGGTCTGGACGGGCAGCCGGTCAAGCGCCGGCTATGGCCAGGTCTGGTCCGGGGGCACCAACCGCGGCGTCCACCGGATCATGTACGAGCAGCTGGTCGGCCCCATCCCCGAGGGCCCCGTCATCGACCACCTGTGCCGCAACCCGAGCTGCTGCACCCCGGCCCACTTGGAGCCCGTGACCACGGCCGAGAACGTCAGGCGCGGGCCAAATGGCGTCCTGCGAGGTTCGAAGTGAGCGACGACGGCGGCAACCTCGGCAACCTGTACCCCCGCGAACCGACGATGATCCTTGCCCTCGTCCAGGCGGTGCTCGCCCTGGTCGTCGCGTTCGGCCTGTCCCTCGCGCCCGACCAGATCGGCGCGATCCTTGCCGTCACGGCGGTCGTGCTTGGGATCATCACGCGCAGCCGGGTGAGCCCGGCGTGAGTGACCCTCGATTAGAGACGGGTGCCTGCGAGGCACGCTCCCGCGCACGCTGACCGCCCACCAGGTCGACGTCCTCGCGGCCTTCGGCGCGGTCGGTGGGTCCGTGACGGACGCGGCGGCGCAAGCCGGTGTCCGGCCGAGCACGGCGAAACGACACCTCGCGGATCTGCGAGCGCGGTCGGGCCTCACGACCGAGCAGCTCATCTACCGCGGGCGAGCGGAGGGGTGGCTCGTGGTACCCACCCTCGAGCCGAACATGACCGATGTCCCCCAAGTTCGGCGACGACCAGCCCGTGACCGCCCCGAGCTGGCGGGCGTTCACTGAAACACAGGACTTCATCACCAGCGGCCCCGACGGCCGCGCGGCCAGTCAAGATCCCGCTCCGCCCATTGGAGCCGGCCGCGGCAGATGCGGCGCCGATCGCGCCGCCCGCGGACAGGCCAAGCGACGTCCTCGCTGCTCAGCTGTTGGCCCAGTGGCGCGCCCTCGTCCGCGCAGGGCGCCCCCTCAGGGCCTACCCGCTCACCGCAACAGGGGGCTGCATTGAGATTCGACAAGCGCATCGTCGTGGTGGTGCTGGTGCTCGCCGGGGTGTTCGTCGTCGCCGGCGTCGTCGTGGCCAGCATCGGGTTCACCTCGCGACCATTCGACTCGTCGGGAGAGCGAGCCACCGGCATGGCCCAGAACTCGCTGGGCAGCCGGTACACGCTTGACGCGGCCAGCATCAGCTCGACCTGGACGTTCACCCGTGACGCCGACGTCGTGCTGCGCTTCGCCGACGGCCAGGTGACCCTGAACGGCACGGCGCTCGACGCGGGCTGCTACTCCGGGACCCTCCCGACCGGTGCCGTGCTCACGCTTGGGGACGCCCACGGCGTGAGTTTCGTGAGCCCGGCGACCGACCCCTCGTGCCAGGCGTTGCCATGAGCACGGCAAGCACACAAGCGATCTCACAGTCTGTCGGCGGCAGTCGGACGCTCCACATTCGCGCGAAGCTGGCTGCCAGCCTGAGGTCGGTTGCGGGGTCGCGCGCCGCCTGGCTGCTCGCTGTGGCCTGGCTGGCGGCGGCGCTGACCCTCGTGCTGACGGGCCAGGGCTTCCCTTTCGGCAGCCTGATCCTGATCGCCATCTTCATGCCCCTGAGCCTGGTGACGGTGCTGCTCACAGAGCCTGCGCCGCCGAACCCGGCGGAGGCGAATGAACGCCCTCGCATCCGCCTCCAGGTCGGCCTGATCCTGCTGTTCGTCGTACTCACCGGCTGGACCGGCCTCGTGTTCCACGACGTCACGGCTGCCTCGATCCCGATCTGGACGCCGCTGGTCGACGCGCTCGGGCGCCTCGGCGACGCTTGGCTCGGCGCCACGACCTACGTCATGAACCCGGTTACGTACGTTGCCCTGCCGCTCATCGTCTTGCTCCTGACGGGGGCGCCTCTGCGATCGTTGGGCTTCGGGCCGGGCCACCGCGTGGGGCGGGTGGTCGTGCTGTGGGCCTCGATCCCGTTCGCGTTCTTCGCCATCGCGTTCGCCTCGGGGCAGCTCTCGCTGGGCCGGCTGCTCGGGGGCTTCGCGTCGAACTTCCTGAACAACGGGTTCTCGGAGGAGTTCCTGTTCCGCGGCGCGCTGCAGACGCGGCTCCGGCGGCTGTGGAGCCCGGCCTGGGCGGTGGTCGTCCAGGCGCTCGTGTTCGGCGCCTGGCACCTCGGGCTGGGCTTCGACAACACCGGCCATGCCGGGCTGCTGCCCGCACTCGCGAGCACGATCGTCAACCAGGCCGTCATCGGGCTCGCCTTCGGCGTGATCTTCGAGCGCACCCGCAACCTCGTGGCGCCAACAATCGTGCACATCCTCGTCGACAGCCTGGGGTAGGGACGGAAGGTACCTCTCGCGGTCCACGCAGCCGGGTGAGCCCGGTGTCAGCCATCCCGCAATGAGAGACGGCTACCTGCGCGGCACGCTGCCGCGGACGCCGACCGCCCGCCAGGTCGACGCCCTCGCGGCGTTCGTCGCTGCAAGAGGCTCCGTTCCCGAGGCGGCGGCGCGCGTGGGCATCCGGCCGAGCACGGCGAAACGACACCTGGCCGACCTCCGGGCACGTTCGGGGCTGACCACCGAGCAACTGATCTACCGGGGCCGGGCAGAAGGGTGGCTCGTCGTGCCGATGCTGGAGCCTGCAGGCGGCATCGCCTTGCCAGCCGACGCTGCGGGTAGCCGGCGACGCAACGCGTCCCGGACCTCGCCCAGGGCGCTCTTCGGGTAGTCGCGCGTCGCCAGCACCCCCAGGCCCACTGCGAGGATGGCGTTCGGAAGCTCCTCTACGCCGAGTGGTGTGATCCCGAGCAGGAACGCCACCCCCGTCCACAAGCCCAGGCGCACGGCCGCTCCGCGCCACAGGATCAGCGTGGCGATCACGAGCTCGAATGTCAGCATGAACAGACCGAACGCAACCGGGTTCACCTCGACGATCGCGACCGCGACGTCGCCGTACAGCGGGACCAGCGCGCCATTCGCGAACGTCAGGTACGAGGACGGGTCGGTCAGCACCGTCGATCCGTGGACACCAACCGCCATGAGCACGAAGAAGATGCCGACAACCGTCCGCATCGGACGGGGCCAGGCGAGGATCGCCAGCGTGCACACCACGACAAACGCTCCCCAGATTGCCATTCGCTCCACGGGAATCTCTCCCTTCGACTGCGGCGCCGCCCGACTTCGGGCAACCCGGCGGCGCGATTGGGATCGTCTCTGTTCAACGCCCAGAACCGTCTGAAGGCCCGCCCCTACCTCGCCGGCGCGAGGGCGCCCGAGACGAGCACCACGATCGCCATGTCGATCAGCACCGCCACGAGGTAGAAGGGGTGGAAGAAGAGGGCCAGCGCCACCAGCCCCACGGCCGCGCCACTGAGGGCCAGCGGCTGCCACACGCCCGAGAGCGCAGGCACGCCGAGCCAGCCGAGCCCGGCACCAACGAGGGCGAGCCCGGCGGCGAGCCAGAGCCCGTACGCGATCATCGACGCGCCCGAGCCGAGGTGCAGGGCGTCGATGAGCCATGACCGTCCGAACGGGCCCGGCCACCAGCCGAACCAGGCTGGCAGGGCCATGGCCGGGGCGTCGGGTTTGGTGACGCCACCGAACCCGATCATCGTCGTGATCAGCCCATGCGCGACGACGAAACCAGCGACGAGAACCTGCGGCATGTCACACCTCCGATGCTGTTTGGGTGCCTTGCTCCGCCTCGAGGGTCACCGACACGAGCTCGAGGCCGAGGTCGCGGATGCGCGCCAGCACCCCGTGGAGCGCGGACTGGTCGGCGAGCTGCCCGGTGAGGGTCGTGTCGCCAACGGACTCGGCTACGCAGAGTCCCTGGAACCAGGCGGACCACTGCGGATCCAACTGCCCGCGGATCCGGATCCGGTAAACGAGCGGCTGACCCATGGGCTGTGGCCCTCCGTGTTTGCCGGCTCCATGCCGGCTTGACGGAGATCAGAATCGGTGGCAAACCCCCCCGGCCACATCCATCCTTGGATCGGACCGGGGGTTGATTTCGCAGGGGCCGTGTGTAGAGGCGAGTCGCCCATAGCGGGCAACGCTGCTCAGCCCAGCAGGCCGATCTCCCGAGCCCTCACGATCGCCTCGACCCGGTTCGCGGCGCCGAGCTTCCCCGCGATCGAATGGACGTGGGTCTTGACCGTTCCCAGCGCGAGGTAGAGCTCGGCCGCGATCTGGCGATTGGAGCGCCCAGCGGCCACGAGGCGCAGGACCTCGAGCTCACGCTCGGTGAGCGGCTCGACCAGCCCCGAGCCCGGCGGGCGAGAGGGCCCCGTATTGACCCGCTCCAGCAGGGCCCGGGCCTCGCGCAGGGTCACCACGTCGCCGCCGTGGCGTGCGAGCGCAATCGCGCGTTCGGCCGCGCCGGCCGCGCCGGCCTCGCCCATCCGTTCGAGAACCTCGGCCCGGGCGAGATGGACGGGAGCCAGGGCGGGCAGGTCAGTCCTCGCCCCGCGCGCCGCGTCGACCAATCCTTCGTCGCACGCCGCGAGGGCCGCCCGAAGTCGTCCTCGACGCACCTCGAGACGGGCCAGGTTGCGGGTGATGTCGGCCTCGCCCAGCCGGTTGCCGGCCAGCTGCAAGAGCGGTCGCGCCGTCCGGTAGGCGTGGACCGCGCGATCCAGCTCGCCCGCATCGAGCAGGGCGTGGCCCAGGATCGCCTGGGCGTCGCCGACAAGCAGCGCCTCCCGCTCCGGCGAGAGGTCTTGCGGCACGAGCATCACCGCCCGTTCTGCGTGGGCGACCGCGGCGGGCCGGTCGTGTTCGAGGCGAGCGACGATCGAGCGGATCATGAAGATGTGAACCGGGACGGTGACGGCCGCGGGGTCACCCTCCGCCGCGGCCGCCGGGAGGGCAGCCTCGGCGTCGGCCAGCCGGCGGCCGACGCCATCGGTCTGGCCGGCAAGGGCCAGGGCGTAGGCGTAGAACGTGCTGAGCAGGAGATCGGAACGGACGACCTCGGCCGGCAGCTCGTCGAGCCAGCCACGGAGCGTCGCGAACTCCGCGTGATGGATCAATCCCCCCGACGCCTTGGCGATCAGGTCACGCGCCCGGCGCGGATCCCCGGACCGCAGCGCATGGTCGATTGCCTCGCCAGCGATGCCCTCGCGGTCCCACCAGTCAGCCGCGCGCACGTGAAGCTCGAGGGTCTCGGCAGGGCGCACGATCGCGAGACGGGCGCGCAGCAGGTCCGCGAACAGCCGGTGGTAGCGGTACCAGTGGCGCTCGTCGTCGAGGGGCAGGAGGAGCAGGTTCGCCCGCTCGAGACGCTCGAGCATCGCCTGGCCATCGGTCCCGCCGGTGAGCGCGTCGCAGAGTGGTCCGGTGAGCCGGTCCAGTACCGACGTCCGCAGCAGGAACTCGCTCACGTCGGGTTCGAGACGAGCCAGGACCTCCGCGGTGATGAAGTCGAGGACGAAGCGGTGGGTCGCGCCGAAGGCGCGGACGTAGCCTGAGACGTCGGGCCGACCGGTGAGCGACAATCCGGCCAGCTGGAGGATGGCCGGCCAGCCCTCGGTCCGGGCCACGAGCGTCTCGATGTCGGCGTCGGACAGGGCCAGCCCCATCTGATCCGCGAGGAATGATCGCGCCTCCTCGGTCGTGAACCGAAGCGCGTCGGCCCGCACCTCCAGCAGTCCGCCCCGAGCCCGGAGTCGCGCCAGCGGCAGGGCCGGATCCACCCTGGTCGCGATCACCAGGTGCGCTTGGGCGGGCAGGCGGTCGAGCAGGATTGAGACGGCCCGCTGAACCTCGGCTGCCTCGATAAGGTGGTAGTCGTCGAGCACCAGGAGCGTGGGCTCCGGTCGCTCGGCAAGGATCGTCGCGAGCTCGCCGATCACATCAGGTGCGTCCGCGGCTGGTGCCTCAGCGGCGAGCGAGCCGGCACCGTCTGCCGCGACGTTCGCGACGGCGGCCCACAGGTAGCGCAGAAAGCGGACAGGGTCGTTGTCTGTCGCGTCGAGGGAGAGCCAGGCGCAGCTCGTGCCCGAGGCCGCCAGCCAGTCGACCAAGGCAGTCGTCTTGCCGAACCCGGGCGGTGCTGACAACAGGAGGAGCCGAGCCTCAACTGTGCCGTCGAGCAGCGCGATGAGACGTGGCCGGCTGATCAGCCTTTGCGACGCGCGGGGCACCGTGAGCTTGACCTGGAGCAGACGATCCACTGGCGATCCCGATACTCGCGCCCGACCAGTCTGGCCGCCCAGGCGCCCCTGCCCGCCATCCTACGACCGCAGGCAGTCGTCACGGGGGACCTGTCGGCGGCGGTCGTGCCCAGGGCTGGCCCCGCAGGCGTAGCACCGCAAGCGAACAGACCGCAGCGTCGGTCTCGTTCACGCTCGTCTCGATGTCGAACGGCGTGCAATCGAGCGTCACCAGCGTCAGGCGCGCGGTCACGATGTCCGCGCCAGATCGAGGGGCGGGACGAGTGGCTCGCCGCGGCGAAGCGGCTGGCGTGAGGCACCGCCCCCCGGCCAGTCGAACCACCGGCGAACGCACGACGGATCGCGAGCTCCGGTTGGGTCGCCGCGGTCCTCGCTGCGGGCTCGGAGAAGGCTGCCGCCCATCGGCTCGGTCTTGCACATTCGACCGTGAAGCACCACTTGGCGAACGCGCGATCCAAGGTCGGCGCAACGACGACGGCGCAGCTCGTGTGGATCCTTGCTCCGCGGTTGCCCGGGCCCGAGGGGTGGCCCAAACAGACGAATGGCGGTCCTCTCGACGTAGGCCGTGGGGCTACCCTACTCATTCCACCTGACCGTGGGGTGGTCCGGACCTGCCTCGGCCCTCCGGCCGGAAGGCCATCCGCCCTCGGCGATCAGGTCCGCAGGTGCGCGTCAAAGAACGCGATGATCCGACGACGGGCATCGACCGCGGACGGCTCGTGATAGTACGAGGGGCTCAGCCGGCCGGCCACCATCGCCCAGAGCGGGACCTCGGTCGGGACGTGGTCGTTGAGGAACGCATGCGCAGCGTCGGGATACACCCTGATGTCGTGCGTCACGCCGGCCGCTGTCAGCGCCGCTTCCAGCCGGACCGGGTCACTGCGCAGTGTGTCTCGCTCACCGTAGCTGCCGACGATGGGACAGGCGTTGGCGAGCAGCGTCATGGCGTCCTTGGGGACGCTCCCGTAGTTCACGCTCGAGGCTTCGTAGCCGCCGAGCCCAGCGAGGAGCAGGGCATACCCGCCGCCAAGGCAGAACCCGATGACCCCGACCCGACCGGTGCTGTTGTCATGGTCGGCCAGCCACTGGCGGACAGCATCGAGGTCGTCGAACAGGTCACCCTCGCGAGCCAGCGCCTGGCGCATCGCCGAGAACATGCACCGGAGTCGTCCGCCCCAGTAGAAGAGGTCCGGCGCGGCTGCCAGGTAGCCCTCGCTCGCCAGCCAGTCGGCTTGCCGGCGCAGATCGGTCGTCATGCCCAACGCATCGGAGATGACCACGACCCCGGGCCAGGGGCCGGCTGTCGGTGGTGTCGCGACGTGGACGGGCATGTTGCCTCGCGTGCCAGTGATCGTCAGCGTCGCCATCGTGCGTCCTCGTGCCGATGGGCCGCGATCCTGCCTCGCCGCCCGGTCAGTCGGCCGAGTATCCCACAGGCCGGCCGCCAGGAGCACCACACCCGCCCATGAGACCACGATGCGGCTGGCCGAGCGCCCAGAGCCCTTCGACTGGTTGCGGAGTACATGACGCGAAGGTTGCCGCGCCGCGCCGAGCGCGCCACCGACCGGGACGTGATGGTCGTTGCAGCCGTCCTCGAGGCAGGGTCCGAGAAGGCTGCGGCCCACCGACTCGGGCTATCGCACTCGACCGTAAAGCACCACCTGGCGAACGCTCGGTTCAAGGTGGGCGCGGCGACGACCGCGCAACTCGTGTGGATCCTGGCGCCGCGGCTGCCAGAGCCCGAGGGCGAGGCTCAGACGGGCGACCTGTCGGCCGGTCGACGATGCCTCCCGCGGATCTTAGGCCCCGGCGCCGAGCTCCCCGAGCGCGGATCCCCGCAACAGGACGGCCAGCTTCCACGCGCCGATCGCGAGGGCACCGCAGGCGAGGGCGACGAGCACGCCTGCCAGTTCGGGCAGCGTCCAGAACGCGAAGCGCCAGCCCGCGAGCACGTCTCCGGCTGGCGTCGAGCCGGTCGACCCGATCGCGAGCGGGACGCCGACGAGCACGACCATCGGCAGGACAAGATCTGCGAGGACGGTCCGCGTGAGGGACAGCCGCCGATGGGTGGACCGGGCCAGGCGCGCCTGCCAGCTCCGCGCCCTGACAGCGTGAACGACCAGGAGCACGACCAAGACTGCCAGCAGCAGGTCCACGCCCAGGTAGACGGTCCGCACCGTCGGAACGGGTGCGGCCAGGCCCTGGCCCAGCTCCAGGCGCAGGACGTCGAGCGCGATGTTCGCCGCGCCCGCCGGCAGGTTCATGAGCTGCGTCGGGTTCGCGTTGGCCACGACGACGACACCGAGATGCGCACCCGGCACGACCAGGATGTCGGCATTCGAGGTGAGGGTGGATCCGCTCTGGCCGGTGGCGTCCTGGGCGCGCTCTGGGGCCACGGGCTGCCAGTCCGTGCCGAAGTCACGCTCCGCGCTCGAGCTGGGGCTCGCCGACGCGAGGAGGTCAACACCGGCGCCCCGCCCATGGTTCGACAGTGCCGCGACGTAACGCGCCATGTCCTGTGCCGTCGAGACCTGGTAGCCGGCCGCGACCATCGCCGTCGGGTAGGGCTCGTCGAACGGGACGGGGATCCCGAAGAGGTACCGATGCCCGGCCTGCAGGCGGGCGACGACGGCCGCGTCATCGCCGGCGAAGGTCGACTGCATCCCGAGGGGCTCGAAGACGTGCTCGTCAAGGTAGGCGCCGTACGGCTCCCCCGAGACCGCTTCGACGATGATGCCGAGCACGACGTAGTTGAGGTTGGAGTACTCGTACGAGCCGGCCGGCCGGTCCGCCCGGACTCCCGCGAGGCCGCCGACGGCCTCCTGCGGCGAGAGCCCGGGGACGTACAAGCGCGGATCCTGCCCGTCGGCGGTCGAGATCCCGCTCGTGTGCTCGAGGAGCGACCGGATCGTGACCAGCTCAGTGGCGCCCGTCGGCCCGCCAAGCCTGAACCACGGGAGATAGCGAGTCACCGGAGCGTCCTCATCGATCCGGCCGGCCTCGATGAGCTGGCGGATCGCGAGGGCCGTGAACGACTTGCCGACCGAACCGATGATGACCGGCGTGTCGCTCGTCATGGGCCCGACCTCGCCGCCGGCCATGCCGAACGCGCCGACGTGGACGATCTCGCCGTCCCGGACGATCCCAAACGCGAGCCCGGGGATGCCCGAGGCGTCCATCGCGGCGCGCACATGATCGTCGATCGCGGCGTCGCTCGACCGCGCGGAATCAGCCGAGCAGACCTGCCCGACGAATCCCGCGGCGAGTGACAGCCCCAGCGTCGTCGCGGTCGCGAGGCGGATGATCGACGAGGCGAAGGACACGTCAGAGTCCGGAACGAGGGACGCTATCGAGGTCGATGGCCATGCCCTGGCGGAATGTTCACGCGGCGACACCGGCGCCAGAAGGGCCACCCGGCGCGTCCAGCGAGGCCAACCCGACCGTCGGCGGCTCGCCTCACAGCCGTCCTGGCCGCCGGGTCGGAGAAGGCGGCCGCCCATCGTCTCGGCGTCTCGCACTCCACCGTGAAGCACCACCTGGCGAATGCCCGCGCCAAAGTGGGCGTAGAGACGACGGCGCAGCTCGTCTGGATCCTCGGTGAACGACTACCAGAGCCCACTGAGGCCTCACCCCGCGATGTGCCTCAGTCCTCGTTTCGCCGCCGCTGAAATCCGCGGGCCGCGCTTCGCCGACGTCCTCCATGAGATGGACGCCCGGGCCCGGTCGGGTCGGGCCGGGATGCTGCTGCGATACCATTCGACGTCCGCAATACGTCTGAAACTGTGCGTCCGATGGAAGAAGCGCGATGATGCAAGACGTGACCATTTCGTCTCCGTCACTCCGGCTCAGTGCGCCCGTGGACGACGAGCAGGGCGGCCTGCTCGGGGGCGTGGCAGTGATCGAGGAGCTCACCGAGCGCCGGCAGGCGGAGGCCAGCCGCGACGCGTGGCGAGCGATATCGGCCCGAGGAGCTGCCGATCCTTCGCAGCGTGCCCAGCGGCGAGACGGTCATTGCGGAGACGATCCCTCGTCCAGGCCGTGCTCGCCCTGGTCGTCGCGTTCGGCCTTTCCCTGGCACCCGACCAGATCGGCGCGATCCTCGCCGTCACGGCGGTGATCCTGGGGCTCATCACGCGCAGCCGGGTGAGCCCGGTGTCAGCCATCCGCAATGAGAGACGGCTACGTGCGTGGCTCGCTGCCGCGGACGCCGACCGCCCGCCAGGTGGACGTCCTCGCGGCGTTCGTCACCACCGGAGGGTCCGTCCCCCAGGCGGCAGCTCGCGTCGGCGTCCGGCCGAGCACAGCGAAGCGGCACTGTGAGACGACCTGCGCGCGCGGTCGGGGCTGACGACCGAGCAGCTGATCTACCGGGGGCGGGCGGAGGGGTGGCTTGTCGTGCAGAGCTTGGAGTCCGACCCGGGCGACCAGCCCACCGCCTGACGCCGGGATTGAGTTGCGGCGCCTCCTCGTGCCCCGCCGCGCGTCCGACGGTCGGGTCGCCCGGGGTCGAGCGACTGATCGCATGGTCGGTGTGGTCATCGGCGCTGAGGCGACGGGAGTTCTTGAGCGAATCTTGCGCGAGACCAGCGGACGGGCTGATGAACGCCATCCATCGTGGAGGCTGACCTCGACGAGAGGGACACACGCACAAGGAGTCGTTCAGATGATGTTCGGGTATGGGGGCGGCGCCGGCTTCGGGCTTGGCGGCTGGCTCGGGATGCTGGGGATGATCGCCATCATCATCGGAGTCATCGTGTTGATCGTCTGGCTCGTTGCTCGGGCTGCGCCGCCACAGACTCCAGGGGCTCTGTCGGCGGGGCACGATGCCCTCGAGCTGCTGCGCGTGCGCTTTGCTCGCGGCGAGATCACCGAGGACGAGTACCGGGCAGCAAAGCAGGTCCTGGAGGAAGGACGATGACCGGGCGACGGCTCGGCCTCGCGGGCGTCGCGCTCGTGATCGTCGGCGTGGTGTTCATCGGGGCCGGCGCCGTCCTGGGGTCGAACTCCCAAACCGGAGGCCCGGACTGGTTCGGCAACATGATGGGCGGCTATGGCCATGGGCCCGCCATGATGGGCGGCAACACCGACCTCCCCTGGACCGACAGCGGCCCGCAGCCGGGTGACCAAGGGTTCATTGCCGGCACCGCCGACGCCCCCCGGGTGATCAACGTCGTCGCGGGCCCTGGCTACACATTCACCCCGTCGGACATCACGATCCAGCGCGGCGAGACGGTGACGTTCGAGGTCACCACGATGGGTCCGCTGGTCCACGAGTTCATGGTCGGCCCGGCCGACGCGGTCGCCGCGGACCAGGAGGGCACGCCTGAGATCGCCGACATCGGGATGATGGAGACGAAGGCACTGACCTACACATTCGACGGCAGCGGCCCCTATGCCTTCGCCTGCCACGCGCCCGGCCACTATGAGGCGGGGATGCGGGGCACGATCACCCTCGTCGGCTGACGAGGGCCCGGCGGCGGCGTCCAACGCGGCTACGATGACCGCGAGCCTGATGGTCGCGCCGCGCGACGGGATGCACGGCGCGTTCGGAGCCGAGGAGCGCATGACCAGCGCGTCGAACCCGATCCGCGTCCTCGTCGTCGACGACGAGCCCCCCATCCGCAGCGTGGTGCGGGGGTTCCTCGAGCGCGAGGGGATGCAGGTCGCCGAAGCGGGTGACGGACCGAGTGGGGTCGAGCAGGCGCGGTCATTCGCGCCCGACGTGGTCGTGCTCGACATCATGCTGCCGGGCTTCGACGGGCTCGAGGTGCTGCGTCGGATCCGCACGTTCGCGGATCCCTACGTCCTGATGCTCACGGCCCGGGCCGAGGAGGTCGACCGGATCGTGGGGCTGACCGTCGGGGCGGACGACTACCTGACCAAGCCCTTCTCGCCGCGCGAGCTCGTCGCCCGGGTCCAGGCGCTGCTTCGGCGTCGGCGTAGCGCAGCCCCGACCCAGGGCGACGCGGTCCTGCGGGCCGGTGACCTCGTCGTCGACCGGCCCCGCCGGGAGGTGACCGTGCCGGGCAGTCAGGTGGAGCTCACCGCCTTGGAGTTCGCGATCCTCGAGGCGCTCGCCCGCGATCCCGGCGTCGTCCTGACGCGCCAGCAGCTCCTCGACGCAGTGTGGGGTGTCGACTTCGTCGGCGACGACCACGTCCTCGAGGTCCACGTCGGCAACCTGCGGCGCAAGCTCGGCGACGAGTCCGCCAATCCGCGCTACATCGAGACAGTGCGCGGGGTCGGCTACCGCCTCCGGGCCCCGGATCGATGACCCGTCCCGACTTCGGGCGTATCCGCTGGCGTCTGCTCGCGGCGAACCTCGCGGTCGCGGGCGCGGGCGTCGTCGCCGTCGCGGCCGGCGTCTGGCTCGCGGCGCCCTCGGCGTTCGAGAACGCGATGGGCATGAGTGGCGGCGGGATGATGGGCGGCGGGGCGGGCGGGATGATGGACCCCGTCCTCCAGGCCGCCTTCGGCGACGCGGTCGGGACCGCCCTGCTGTTCGGGCTGGGGGCGGCGCTGATCGTCGCGGTGGTCGTCGCGGTCCTGCTGTCGGCCCGCATCTCGGAGCCCCTGAGCCAGCTCGCGTCCGCCAGCCGGCGGGTCGCTCGAGGTGACTACGCCCAGCGGGTGCCGCCGGCCACGGGCGAGGTCGGCGAGCTGGCCGCGTCGTTCAACGAGATGGCGGCGGCGCTCGGGGCGACCGAACAGCGCCGGCTCGATCTCATCGGCGACGTCGCCCATGAGCTCCGAACCCCGATCGCGTCGGTCCGGGGCTACGTCGAGGGTCTCGAGGCCGGCGTGTTCGAGCCGGGCCCCGACGCCTGGCGGGTGCTCGATGAGCAGACCGCGCGTCTGACGCGCCTGGTCGACGATCTCGCGACGCTGTGGCGGGCCGAGTCAGATGACCTGCGCCTCGAGCTCGAGATGCTCGACGGCCCGACGTTGCTCGCCGAGGCGCAGGAGCGCAATCGGCCGCTCGCCGCGGCGCGGTCGGTCAGCCTCCGCCTGGGGCCCGTCGCGCCCGGCTCCGTGCTGGCCGACCGGACCCGCCTTGGCCAGGTGATCGACAACCTGGTCGGCAACGCGATCCGCTACACGCCGACCGACGGTCATGTTGAGCTAGGCCTGCTCGGTGACGGGCCGTATGCGGTCATCTCGGTCCGGGACGACGGCCCGGGCCTCACGCCCGATCAGGCCGCCCGCGTCTTCGAGCGTTTCTACCGTGCGGACCCGTCGCGCTCTCGCGGCGCCGGCGGCAGCGGCCTCGGCCTCACGATCACCAAGTCGCTCATCGAGGCGATGGGCGGCTCCATCGCCGCCTCAAGCGCGGGGCCGGGACGGGGGGCCACGTTCACCGTTCGGCTGCCGCGAGCCTGAAGCAGCGGAGGCCACGGACGCGCTTGACGGGTTGTGTCACGATACTCCCAGGGAGTATTTGATGAACCACGACTCAAACCACATCACGGCGGCCCGCCACGGCGAGTCCGGCCCCGCTGAGCACGACGCCCACCCGGCTGGTCACGAGGGCGCAGCGCATGATCGCCACGCTGGGCATTCGGTCGCCATGTTCCGCGACCGCTTCTGGCTGAGCCTCGCGCTCACGATCCCGGTGCTCATCTGGAGCGGCGATCCGCAGCACTGGCTGGGCTACACCGCGCCCACCTTCCCGGGCTCGGCCCTCATCCCGCCGGTCTTCGGCACGGCGATCTTCCTGTACGGCGGGCTCGTGTTCCTGCGCGCTGGCCGACGCGAGCTGGCCGACCGCCAGCCCGGGATGATGACCCTCATCTCCCTGGCCATCTCCGTCGCCTTCGTTACGAGCTGGGCCGGCACGCTCGGTCTGTTCGATGTCGAGATCTGGTGGGAGCTCGCGACCCTCATCACGATCATGCTGCTCGGCCACTGGCTGGAGATGCGCTCGATCACCCAAGCGCAAGGGGCGCTGGCCGCCCTGGCGGCGCTGCTCCCGGACTCGGCCGAACGGATCCACGGCGACGACACCGAGACCGTTGCGCTCACGGAGCTCAGCGTGGGTGACGTCGTCCTGGTCCGTCCGGGGGCCCGGATCCCCGTCGATGGCACGGTCGTCGACGGCACGGCCGACGTCGACGAGTCGATCATCACGGGCGAGTCCAAGGCGGTCGCCAAGACCGAGGGCGATCGAGTGATCGCGGGCTCCGTCGTCGCCGGAAGCCGACTCCACGTCAGGGTCGACGCGGTCGGCGACGAGACCGCGCTGTCGGGGATCATGCGCATGGTCGCCGCGGCGCAGGCGTCCGCGTCGCGAGCCCAGGCACTCGCCGATCGAGCAGCCGCGATCTTGTTCTACGTCGCGCTCACGGCGGGCATCGTGACGCTCGCGTTCTGGTGGCTCAACGGTTACCCGGAGGGTGCGCTCGTGCGGACCGCGACGGTGCTGGTGATCGCCTGCCCGCATGCGCTGGGCCTGGCGATCCCGCTCGTCATCGCGATCTCCACGTCCCTTGGCGCCCGCAACGGGTTGCTCGTCAAGGACCGCCTGGCGCTCGAGCGCGCCCGCGAGCTGCAGGTCGTGATCTTCGACAAGACCGGCACGCTGACCCGAGGTCAACCGGCGTTGGCGGCCGTGCGGGCAGCCGGAGCCGACGAGGACGAGGTCCTCCGCCTCGCGGCGTCGGTCGAGTCCGACTCGGAGCACCCGCTGGCGCGCGCGGTCGTCGAGGGCGCGCGCGGTCGCGGGATCGAGCTGGCACCGGCGGCTGAGTTCGAGTCGATGGCGGGCCGGGGGGCACGGGCGACTGTCGACGGCAAGGCGGTCGCGGTCGGCGGTCCGCGGCTCCTCAGCGAGCTCGGGATCGAACCAACACTCGACACGGGCGACTGGGATCGCGCGGGGCAGACGGTCCTGTTCGTGGTCGTCGACGACCGCCTGGTCGGGGCGCTGGCGGTCGAGGATGAGATCCGACCGGAGTCGGCAGAAGCGGTCGCGGCGCTCCACGGCCTCGGGCTGCGGGTCGCCATGATCACCGGCGACAGCCAGGCCGTCGCGGACTCGGTTGCCCAGCGGATCGGCATCGACGAGGTGGCCGCGCAGGTGCTGCCGGCGGACAAGGCGGCGGCCGTTCGGCGGTTCCAGGGGGGTGGGCGGAAGGTCGCCTTCGTGGGCGACGGCGTGAACGACGCTCCAGCCCTCGCCACCGCCGACGTGGGGATCGCGATCGGCGCAGGCACCGACGTCGCCGTCGAGTCGGCGGGCATCGTCCTGGTTCGCAGCGATCCGCGCGACGTCGTGGGCGCCATCCAGCTGTCGCAGGCCACCTATCGGAAGATGATCCAGAACCTCGTCTGGGCCACGGGCTACAACCTGATCGCGATCCCGATCGCGATGGGGGTCCTGTCGCCATGGGGCATCGACCTGCCGATGGCCGTCGGGGCGATCGCGATGAGCCTGTCCACGGTCATCGTTGCTGCCAACGCCCAGCTCCTGCGAAGGGTGCGCCTCGGCCAGGACCCCGTCGTTCAGCCGACCGCCAGGCCACAGCCTGCATGACCGAGAGGGCAGTCGCTGCCAACCACCAAGGAGAGCCACGATGACCGATCAACAGGCGACGGCAACGGATCCCGTGTGCGGCATGACCGTCGATGTCGCGCACGCACACGAGGTGGGTCTGACCAGCGAGCACGAGGGCCAGACCTACTCCTTCTGCGGCAAAGGGTGCAAGCTCGACTTCGAAGAGGATCCGGCGAAGTACCTCGATCCGGCGTACCAGCCGTCGATGGAGATGTGATCCGGGTGGCGGACGCGCTGGCTCCGCGTCCCAATCGCGGCGGGCTGGCGCTGCCCTTGAGGCGTAGGACCAGAGGCGAATAGACCGCGCGAGTACGCCCGCCAGTCCAACCGCAGCCCGCACGACGTCCTGTACAGCACGCGGGCCTGGCACCGGCTCAGCGCCCGCGCGCTCCGTGCCGGACGCGGCGAGCACGGCACTGGCGCCCGGGCTACCAGCGCCCCGCCCACCCTGCGCGTGATCTGACCGTCGATCACGTCGTGCCGCTCGCGGCTGGCGGTGCGCCGTTCGACATCTACAACACCGCGGTGCTGTGCCGATCGTGCAACTCGAGGAAGGGAGCGTCGACCGACCGGGGCGGGGTAGACCCTATGGCGCCGCGTAGCTGTAACCCCTTCCATCTCGCCACGAGAATGAAGGGATAGGAGGCCACTGGGCCACTAACCCTTCAACGTCAACCGGAGATCCAAGGGAATCGTGCGGAGCACCACGCGACTCGACTGTGCGTCGACTCCCGGGCTCACCTCGGCGGCGTATGCGCACGGGCTGGCGGTCGCGTTGCCCACCAAGGTTGTTTGGCGCGCCCGACAGGTGTCGGGCGCGCGTTAGCAACCCACGAGATCCCGATCGAGACGCGGGGTGAATGGCTGGCCGCGGCGAGGCGGCTGGCGTGAGGGACCTCCCCGCGAGTGCGGCGTCGACCGTAAGTTCGTGGTGGTCCCACCGTCCTCGTCTTCGGAGGCGGCTGATCAGCTGGACGCCGGCCGGCATCTGTGGAGCATGGAGGCAATGGGGATCGCATCCACAACGCGCGCGGTGCCCGACCTGGCCGAACGCGTTCAACGTGCACTGGCCGGCGACGAGGCGTCGTTCGCCTGGATCGTCGAGACCTTCAGCGCCGATATGGCGCGGGTGTGCCTGGTGGTGTGCGGCGATCTCGGACTGGCCGACGACGCCGTGGCCGCTGCCTGGCCGATCGCCTGGCGCAAGCTGGACAGCCTGCGCGATCCACAGCAGCTTCGTCCATGGCTGATCTCCATCGCAGCCAACCAGGCACGCCAGATGGTCCGCGCGCGGAGCGTCGCGCGGTACGCGAGATCGCCGTGTCCATCGTCGATCAGCCGGTGGCCATCCACGACCACAACGCCGACATCGATCTGGCCAACGCGCTCGCGGGCCTCGATCCCGACGACCGCGCCTTGCTTGCGCTCCGCTATGTCGCCGGCTTCGACTCCAACGAGCTCGCCCGCGTTACCGGCCTGTCCCCGTCCGGCACGCGGGCCCGACTGGCCCGGCTGCTCGACGGATGCGAAGGGAGCTCGCGATGACTGAGATGGATCTCTTCGAGCAGCGCCTTGCCACCCGACTGCAGGCCTATGCGGCCACTGCGGCAAGACCGCCGTCGCCAGCGGCAGTGGCCATCGCCGTGCAGGCAGCGCGGAAGGCGCGCACGGGGTCTGGCCCCCGGCTGCGCCGGTCAACGGCCGGGCCCGGATCGAGCCTGTGGCTCCCCGCCGCCGCAGTGTTGGTGCTGCTGCTCGTCGCAGCGCTGGCAGCTGCGCTCGCGGCCGGCGGCGGCCTGCGGTTCATGGACAGCGAGCGGCCGTCGCCGAGCGAGACAGGATCGTTCGGGCCGTCGGCATGGTGCCGTCGGGCACGCGACCGGAGGCCCTCGTCGCACAGACCGATGGTGGCGCGCGCTGATCGGCAGCCAGGGGCCGCTCGATGCGATCTTCCGGTTCGACCCGGGTCAGACACCTTCTCGGAGGTCGGCAGGCTGCAGTTCTCCGGAATAGAGCCCGCGGCAGTGATGCTTCCGGATGGCCGGCTGCTCGTCGTTGGCGGGGGAAGCGGCGGCCCCCCGCCGGCAGCGGAGTACCAGGATGAGATCTTCGACCCGGCGAGCGGTGTGTAGACCCTCACGGAATATACCTTGCAGTCTCGAGACGGTGGGACGGCAACGCTGCTCGGGGATGGCCGCGTGCTCGTTGCGGGCGGCGCTCCGCCCGGCAGCCCAGCCGTCGCCACGGCGCAGATCCTCGACCCACAGACGGGCACCTACTCCGAGACCGGATCCATGTCGCGGCCTCGTTCCAGCCATGCCGCGATCTCCCTCGACGACGGCCGCGTCCTCGTCGTCGGTGGCCAGGGCAGCGACGGGCCGCCGAGCGCGGAGCTCTACGACCCGGCCACGGGCACCTTTGCCCCCACCGGGCCGATGGCCGTGCCCCAGGCCGCTGGCTTCAGCGCGACCCGGCTCGCGGACGGCCGAGTGCTCTTCGTAGGCGGTTGGGACGACGGTGACCACGTGCTTGCCGAGGCGCAGGTGTACGACCCCGACACTGGCCGGTTCACAGGGACGGCATCGCTGCCGGGACCGCGGGTGCGCCACTCGGCCGCCCTGCTGGACGACGGCCGCGTCCTCATCGTGGGTGGCTGGGATGGCAGCGGCGATGCAGTCACCCAAGGCGACGACGCCTTCATCTACAACCCCGCCACCGGCACCTTCGCTCCCACCGCCTCGCTCAGCGTCCAGCGCCTCGCCCCCTTCGTCGTCTCTCTGGCCGACGGCCGCGTCCTTGTGGTCGGCAGCCAGTGCTGGAACAACGGCTGCTATGGCCTCGACGGACTGCCCGGGGCCGCGGACCGTGAGATCTCCGCCGAGGTGTTCAGGTGAACAGGATCGCGTCCCTCGGGCTCCTTGTGCTCATGGTCGTGGCGTCCGCGTGCTCATCCCGTTGCGGCCATCCAGCTCCACAGAGCGCGGCTCGGCGAAGCCATCCATGTCGGGTGATCCGGCCATTGACGTCGCGCCTGGAGAGCCGTGGATCGTGTACCAGGCGGGCGCGTCAGACGGCAAGGACGGGATCTTCCTCATCCGGCCCGACGGCACGGGGAAGCACGAGCTCGTCCCTGACATGGCCGGCTCGGAGAACCACCCTGAATGGTCCAGTGACGGCAGCCGGATCGCCTTCGTTCGCGGCACACCGGATGGGAGGAGCGAGCTGTGGGTGATCAATGCGGACGGCACCGAGCCGCAGTTGCTCCATGCATGCACGGTGCCGTGCAACGAGGTCAGCTATCCCGATTGGTCTCGGGACGGGGCGCACGTCTACTTCTCCGAGAGCGCAGATGTTGCCGCTGGCGAGGTGGTCCCGCGCACGTTTCGTATCGGCCGCCTCGACGTTGCCGACGGACAGGTCGAGTACGTTCGGACCGCAATGACGGACTCGAGATGTGGCAGGCTCGCGTGTCACCCGACGGCCAGACGCTCGCGTACTCGGCCGGCAACGAGGCGCTGGGCGCCGCGATCTTCACCGCACCGGTCGCGGGCGGTGACGAGTTCCAGGTGACAGACTGGGAGTTGATGAGCGCCCACCCCGACTGGACCCCGGATGGCCGGATGTGTTCCACGAGTGGGACCTTGCAATCTTCCCGGAGCTCGACCAGCCGGCGAACATGTACATCGTGGACGCAAGCGGCGGTGGGCTGGAGCCCTTGACGCACTTCACCGAGCGTGGAACGCGAGCTGCCCAGACTCGCGTCGCCCCAGATGGCCTGGGGGTCATCTTTACCGCGTCGAAGGACCCGGCTGGGGCTCACGCCGCATGGCCTACGTGGCATTCGCGCATCCCGAACCCCGCTGGCTCCCACCCCAGCCGACGGGTGGGACACACGCCTCGCTCAGGCCGCATTCGTAGGATCGGCCGGGTTCGCAACGAGCGGATCGGCCTCCGACCAGCGGATCGCCGGGCAGGCCGCTGGAGGCGAGTCGGTGGATCTCCAAGCGGAACGCGGGAAGGCCTTGGGAGGAGGCGGCAACGGTGCTGCGCCATCCACGACCGGATCACGGTCGCCGGCCCCGAGATCGTGAGTGTCCGACTGACGGAGGCGGCCGACGCGCACGGATTGGCGCTGGCGCTGCCCGAAAAGGTTGCAATGGCGCGCCCGACAGGTGTGGGCGCGCGTTAGCAACCACGAGATCCCGATCGAGAGCGGGATGAATGGCTGGCCGCGGCGAGGCGGCTGGCGTGAGGGAACGGGCTCAGGCCCCCGCGAAAGGGCGCTGCCCATCGCCTCGGCCTGTCGCACTCGACGGTGAAGCACCACCTGGCGAACGCTCGGTCGAAGGTGGGGGCGACAACCACGGCGCAGCTCGTGTGGATCCGGTACCGCTCGCGCGCACCGTTCTCCGCGGCGCGCGTCGCCTCGCGCCACGCCGTGAGCAAGTCCGCAGTCGTGATCGCCCGAATCTCTGCGCTCATGACACCCACCGCGTCAGGTACGAGATCCTTCCATTCGTCCTACCGCACCGCTTCTGCCATCAACCGACGCGCACCAGAAGGAACGCGAATCTACGGTCGCTTCGCGTCTCGTGCAAGAAGTCTGTCTCGCCCTCCCGGCGGACCGATTGGCCCCCCACACAGGCGGCCGTGAGGCAAGCCACGCCAAGGTGCCGCCGATGCCCGTGCACGCGATCGGGGTCGCGTCTAGCGCCTCGAACGACTCCCACCCGGCGACCGCGACGCTGGCATCACGATCGTCCTCTCCCCGCTCGCCGCCTCGTGCGATACCAGGCCAGGTATTCGAGCAGCTCCTCCCGCTCGTCATCGGTGAGGTCCGTGAAGAGCGACGTCTCAACGGCAACGGCTGGGTTCGTCCCCTCTTCGCCGGGAACGGGATAGCCGCACAGGCGCATCAGCTCGGCGTAGGGCACGCCGAGCACCCGCCCCAGCTGGTCGAGGACATGGGGCGACGGACGTTTGACGGCGTCGTTCTCGAGCTTGTTGAGGTATGCCGGCGAGATGTCTGCCGCACGCGCAGCTTCCACGGCCGTGAGCTGCCGAACGGCACGCGCACGACGAAGGATCGCCCCGACCGACAGTGTCACCGAGTCCTCGCTACTACAGTAGATATGACTAACTACAGTTGACACTAGCATGATCCCGTGGTCTACTGCAACACAGCAGCAGTGGCCGGAGCGTCGCCCGGCGGTGGCCTCAGAGGCCCCGCTTCCCCGGATGTCTGATGGCATCTCGGAGGCAGCCATGCCCGCCACATCCACGATGGGCCGGGCCACGACCACGACACCTGAGGTCGAGCCAACGGCCTGGCAGATCGACCCGTCCCACTCGACCGTCGAGTTCGCTGTTCGCCGCCTGGTGGTGGCCGGGCGATCGCGGGGACCCTCGCGTTTGTGAGCCCCACGATCCGGCCCCGGCACACCTCAGTTCCCTGAGCGTTCAGCTCCCCGCGTCACGCCAACCAAGCAGGAGACGACCAGAGATGACGAACACCGAACCCACGATGCTGGAACCCTTCACGACGTCGATCGACCCCGAGGTCGGCCCGAGGCGGGCGACCGCCGCGCGACGCGTCTCGCGCGTGATCACGACCGTTCGTTCGGGCGTCACCACGCTCGTGGAGCGGGTACCCGGAATGGTGCGGACGACGCAGACTCGCGCATCGGACGCCACGACGGTGCTCCAGCACTTGCCCGACTCGACGCTTCGATGGCTGGCTGCAGGCTCGCTCGGCGTCGCTGCAGGGTTCCAGCTCGCGGGCGCACCTCGCCTCGTGACGGCTGCCGGCGCCGCACCCGCGCTGATCATGGGCGCGGCCATCGCGCTGCGCCCCACGGATCTCGACGCCAAGGGCGCCGTGAGCAAGGGCGACGTCCAGGACGCGCTCAAGGGCTACAGGAGCGAGGACAGCGACAGCGCCTGACAGGGCGCCGCGGGCGATCGTTCCGCGATCCGGTCACCCGCCCCACGAAGCGACCAGGAGGACCCATCCCATGGCGACAGTCACCGCAGCCAAGACCGTCAAGGCCCCGAAGCCGACCCCGCGCGCCATCGACGCCCCGACGCTCAAGAAGCTCCGCCCGCTTGGCGACCGCGTCGTCGTCCAGCCCCTGCCCCGCGAGGAGACGACGAAGAGCGGCATCGTGATCCCGGACACGGTGAAGGAGAAGCCCCAGGAGGGGAAGCTCCTGGCCGTCGGCCCGGGCCGCGTCCTCGACGACGGCAGGCGCGAGCAGATGGACCTCAAGCCGGGCGACAAGGTCCTCTACGCGAAGTACGCGGGCACCGAGTTCAAGCTCGAGGGCGAGGAGCTCCTGATCATCAGCGGCAAGGACATCCTCGCGGTGGTCGAGAGCTGATCACACATCGCTTCGATCCGGCACTCCCCGGCCCTTGTCGGCGAGCGTCCCGCACACTCCGAAAGGACGGCTCACGCCATGGCCAAGCAACTCCTCTTTGATGAGATGGCTCGTCGCTCGCTCAAGCGCGGCGTCGACCGCCTCGCCGACGCGGTCCGCGTGACGATCGGTCCGAAGGGCCGCAACGTCGTCCTGGACAAGAAGTACGGCGCCCCGACGATCACCAACGACGGCGTCACGATCGCTCGGGACATCGAGCTCGAGGACCCGTTCGAGAACATGGGCGCACAGCTCCTCAAGGAGGTCGCGACCAAGACCGACGACGTCGCCGGTGACGGCACCACGACCGCGATCGTGCTCGGCCAGGCGATCGTCGCCGAGGGGCTCCAGAACGTGAGTGCCGGGGCCAACCCCATCGCTGTCAGGCGCGGCATCGAGAAGGGCGTCGAGGCCATCGTGGCCGAGCTGGCACGCCATTCACGCCCCGTCGAGAGCCACGGCCAGATCGCGGCGGTGGCCTCGATCAGCGCGGCCGATCCGGAGGTGGGGACGATCATCGCCGACGTGATGGACAAGGTCGGCAAGGATGGCGTCATCACCGTCGAGGAGGGCCAGTCCCTCGGCCTCGAGACCGAGTACACCGAGGGCATGCAGTTCGACCGGGGCTACCTCTCGGCCTACCTCGTGACCAATGCCGAACGCATGGAAGCCGTCCTCGAGACGCCGGTCATCCTGATCACCGACAGGAAGATCTCGAGCGTCAAGGACATGCTCCCGGCGCTCGAGTCGGCCGTCGGCCAGGGGAAGCCCCTGGTCATCATCGCCGAGGACGTCGACGGCGAGGCGCTCGCGACCCTGGTCGTGAACAAGCTCCGTGGCACGGTGCAGGTCCTCGCGGTCAAGGCGCCGGGCTTCGGCGACCGCCGCAAGGAGATGCTCCGCGACATCGCCGTCCTCACCGGCGGCACCCTCGTCAGCGAGGAGATCGGGCGCAAGCTCGAGTCGATCACGGCCGAGGACTTCGGCCACGCTCGACGCGTCGTGGCCACCAAGGACGACACGACGGTCATCGATGGCGCAGGTGCGCCGGAGCAGATCAAGGCGCGGATGAGCCAGATCAAGGCCCAGATCGAGGACACCACCTCGGACTACGACCGCGAGAAGCTCCAGGAGCGCCTTGCGAAGCTCGCTGGCGGCGTGGCGGTCATCAAGGTTGGCGCGGCCACCGAGGTCGAGCTCAAGGAGAAGAAGCACCGCATCGAGGACGCGCTCTCGACGACCCGCGCGGCCGTCGAGGAGGGCCTCGTCGCGGGCGGCGGCGTCGCCCTCCTGCAGGCCATCCCCACGCTCGATCTCGTCGAGCTGGTGGGCGACGAAGCCGTGGGCCTCGGTATCCTCCGCCGCGCCCTCGAGGCTCCGATCCGCCAGATCGCCGACAACGCCGGCGTCCATGGCGAGGTCATCGTGGAGCGCATCAAGACCGTTCCCCAGGGCCACGGGTACGACGCGCTCAAGGGCGAGTACGGCGACATGTTCGAGAAGGGCATCGTCGATGCCGCCAAGGTGACCCGCTCCGCGCTCCAGAACGCCGCCTCCATCGCCGCGATGGTCCTTACGACGGAGACGTTGATCACCGACATCCCGGAGACGAAGGAGGCCGTGCCCGCCGGCGGTGGATACGGCGGGGACATGGACTACTAGGTGTAGGCGGTCCACCGGGGCTCGCTCGCTTCCTAGCGAGCGGGCCGCGAGCCTGGGACACCAACGTCGAGCCGGGTCATCCGTTCGCGATGGCCCGGCTCTCGCGCTGGCCGTCCTGAGGGAATGTAGGCCGGTACGTAATGCCGCCGGGCTCTCCGGCGACGACGATGCAATCCCCGACGCGCCCCAGGCAGGCCCGACGAAAGGGCCCCGGGGCGACAATGTCGGGTGCCCATGCTTGACGACATGCCGACAACTGAGGATCTGCTGGCAGCGTGGCGTGACGCCACGCGCGCGGGCCGTGCTCGCGCGACGGCTGGCGGAGGCGGCCGAGGCGTTCGCTGAGACCGCCCAGGGTGACGCGACCGCAGCCGAGGAGGTCGCCGCCCTCGCCGAGACCACGGCGAAGGCCGCTGAGGCAGCGGCGGCCAAGGCGCGCGCCACCGCCGACCGCATGCAGAGCGTCGCTGACACGGCGAGGAGCAAGGGCCGCCAGGACGCGGCCGCCGCCGTTTCGGAATCGAGCGCCGAGGAAGAGCGGGCACGCGACCGGTACCACCAGGCACAGCGGGTCGCCTCGACGGGGGACGGTGCGGCACCCACAGCGCCCAACCTTCTCGAGACCCGCGAGCGCTGAGGAGGCGCTGCCCGCCGTCGCGAGCTCGGGGGCCACGACCGTTCTGCTCAACGCAGTGGTCCGGCAGGTCTAGCACCCGAGGCGAATAGACCTCGCCAGCCAGCCCGTCGACAATTCGCGGGTGAGGCTGTGCACGGTCTGTGGTGTCGTCACCAGCCGCGCGGGCAGCCGGTGCACTGACCATGCCCGCCAGTCCAACCGCAGCCGGCACAACCCCCTGGACAGCACGCGGGCCTGGCGACGACTCAGCGCCCGCGTGCTTCGTGGCTGGCGAGGCGAGCAGGGCGACTGGTGCCCGGGCTACCAGCGCCCCGCGCACCGCGCCTCTGACTTGACCGTCGACCAGTCTCGCCGCTCGCGGCGGGCGGTGCGCCGTTCGACATCAGCAACACCGCGGTGCTGTGCCGATCGTGGCAACTCGACGAAGGGTGCGTCGGCCGACCGGGGCGGGGTAGCCCATAGGACGACGCGCATGCTCCCAGACTGCGCCCGGCGACTGTGTGCACGCGGCCGGGTTTGGCCCTTTCTGTGGGGTTTTCGCCAGTGGGGTGATGCATGAGCGCTGACGCCATCGAGGCGGTGGCCGCGTCCGCGACGATGGCCCTCCGCGCAATCCTCGCACCGCCGCGCCACTGCCCGGCCTGCGGCGCCGAGCTCCCGTACCTCGGCGGGCGGGGCAGGCCGCGCCAGTGGTGCGACGCCCACCATCCGCGTCCCGTGCGTCTTCGCCCACGGGCGCCAGGGGGCGCCGGAGTGGCGCGTTGAACCCGGGCCTGGCCACATCCTCGACCGAACGCAGGAAGGCCCGGGCTGGCGACGCTGGAAGCCTCACCGTGGGCCGACGGCGGCGCTACCCGCCGTGCCAGGCGGTCCTCACCCGCAGCGCTGGGCGATCCAGTCGCGGAACTCGGCCTCGCTGATCTCGCTGCTTGCGATGCCACGGATCACGTGGTCGGTCTCTTCCGGATCACCGGGTGCCGGGATCCAGGTCCGGCCGTTGCGCTCGAGGAACTCGACCGTGGCCAGGAACGCGCACCGCTTGTTGCCATCGGGCAGCGGGTGGTTCTTGACGAGGTGCCAGCAGAGCACCGCCGCCTTCGTCTCGAAGTCTGGATAGGCCTCGACGCCGCCGAACCCGGCCTGCGCAGCGGCCAGCGCCGAATCCGCCAGACCGATCCGGTTGAAGTCCGCGATGAGCTCGGCCGGCACCCCGAGGACTGCCTCTGCGATGAGCAGGTAGTCCGCCAGCTCGAGGTAGGCGGTCACCGAGCGAGGCGTTCGAGGATCTCGCCGTTGCGCTCGATGCTGGCCTGCAGGCGCCGTCGGAAGTCGGGGTCGGAACGACGAGCCTCGATGTGGGCGGCGATCGCCCGCTGGATCTCCTCGTTGACCGACACGTCGTCGACCCCGGCGATCGCCTCCAGGGCTTCGGCCTGATCGGCTGGCAGGCGCAGGGTGCGGGACTTGATCGTCATGTCGGCCTCCATTGGAGCGGTGCCCCACGATACCACGGTATCTCGGTGCGCTCTGGTTGTGAACCAGCCGGAGCGGCCCAACAACGCAGACATGGCCGGCTCGGAGAACCACCCTGAATGGTCCAGTGACGGCAGCCGGATCGCCTTCGTTCGCGGCACACCGGATGGGAGGAGCGAGCTGTGGGTGATCAATGCGGACGGCACCGAGCCGCAGTTGCTCCATGCATGCACGGTGCCGTGCAACGAGGTCAGCTATCCCGATTGGTCTCGGGACGGGGCGCACGTCTACTTCTCCGAGAGCGCAGATGTTGCCGCTGGCGAGGTGGTCCCGCGCACGTTTCGTATCGGCCGCCTCGACGTTGCCGACGGACAGGTCGAGTACGTTCGGACCCGCAATGACGGACTCGAGATGTGGCAGGCTCGCGTGTCACCCGACGGCCAGACGCTCGCGTACTCGGCCGGCAACGAGGCGCTGGGCGCCGCGATCTTCACCGCACCGGTCGCGGGCGGTGACGAGTTCCAGGTGACAGACTGGGAGTTGATGAGCGCCCACCCCGACTGGACCCCGGATGGCCGGATCGTGTTCCACGAGTGGGACCTTGCAATCTTCCCGGAGCTCGACCAGCCGGCGAACATGTACATCGTGGACGCAAGCGGCGGTGGGCTGGAGCCCTTGACGCACTTCACCGAGCGTGGAACGCGAGCTGCCCAGACTCGCGTCGCCCCAGATGGCCTGGGGGTCATCTTTACCCGCGTCGAAGGACCCGGCTGGGGCTCACGCCGCATGGCCTACGTGGCATTCGCGCATCCCGAACCCCGCTGGCTCCCACCCCAGCCGACGGGTGGGACACACGCCTCGCTCAGGCCGCATTCGTAGGATCGGCCGGGTTCGCAACGAGCGGATCGGCCTCCGACCAGCGGATCGCCGGGCAGGCCGCTGGAGGCGAGTCGGTGGATCTCCAAGCGGAACGCGGGAAGGCCTTGGGAGGAGGCGGCAACGGTGCTGCGCCATCCACGACCGGATCACGGTCACCGGCCCCGAGATCGTGGGTGTCCGACTGACGCAGGCGGCCGACGCGCACGGATTGGCGCTGGCGCTGCCCGAAAAGGTTGCAATGGCGCGCCCGACAGGAGTCAAAGGGACGCGTACCCACTCTGGATTGAAGTCGATCCCGATCGAGGGCGCGGACGATTGGGAGGTCGCGACGATGCACAGCGCGTAGGCGCTGTTCGAGCATGGCACTCCAACCCCCGTCACGCTGCTGCAGGTCGATCCCCTGTCCTGTCTGCAATCCGACCCCGCGCGGTGACCATTCGCCGGCCGCCGCTCAATGCCGGGATCTTTATGAACGAAATACCCTGCTATCGTTAGCAGGGTCCGCCATAACGAACGATCCTGAGGACAGCGACACCATAAATCGCGGGCTCACTGGCACCTACACCGTCGCTCACGATAGCGGCGAGCCGGTGCGGGCGTTCC
The DNA here is from genome assembly GCA_963727585.1 of uncultured Chloroflexia bacterium. Classification (GTDB taxonomy): domain Bacteria; phylum Chloroflexota; class Limnocylindria; order Limnocylindrales; family CSP1-4; genus CAIXZV01. Next base: position 156,305 of record CAVSHH010000001.1, read on the forward strand.
GGCCATCGGACCTGCCGCCGGCCCCGCCGATCGAGTGGTCCGCCGACCGCCAGCGCCGCCTCGAGCGCGCGACCCTCGCCCTGGGGCGGCTCGACGCCGTGTCGACACTGCTGCCGGACACGATGCTGTTCCTCTACAGCTATGTCCGACGCGAGGCCGTCCTCTCGTCGCAGATCGAGGGCACCCAGTCCTCGCTGTCTGACCTCCTGATGTTCGAGCTCGACGTGGCCCCCGGCGTCCCCCTCGACGACGTGGTGGAGGTGTCGAACTACGTCGCCGCCATGGAGCACGGTCTCACCCGGCTGCGCGAAGACTTCCCTCTGTCGAACCGTCTGATCCGCGAGATGCACGGCTTGCTGCTTGCCAGTGGCCGCGGCTCCCGCAAGGAGCCTGGCGAGTTCCGGCGCTCACAGAACTGGATCGGCGGCACCCGCCCCGGCAACGCCGCCTTCGTGCCGCCGCAGCCGGCGGACGTCGAGGCCTGCATGGGCGCGCTCGAGCTGTTCCTCCACGCCCCGGATCCGGGCGTGCCCGAGCTCGTCCGCGCGGCGCTGGTCCACGTTCAGTTCGAGACCATCCACCCGTTCCTCGACGGCAACGGGCGCGTCGGGCGGCTCCTGATCCCAGTCATGCTTGCGAACGCCGGCATCCTCCGCCAGCCGCTGCTCTACCTCAGCCTGTTCTTCCGCGAGCACCGGGACGAGTACTACCGGCTCCTCGGGCAGGTCAGGACCGACGGTGACTGGGAGGCGTGGGTCGACTTCTTCCTCGAGGGCGTCGAGCAGACCGCCAGCGGTGCCGTTGAGACGGCAAACCGCCTGCTTGCGCTCATGCGCGCCGACCGGGTGCGCGTCGCGGGTCTGCCCAGGTCGGCCGGCGCAGCGTCCCGGGTGTTCTCGGTGCTGCGCGAGCGGCCGATCGCGTCGGTGGGCGACGCAGCCTCGCGACTCGGCGTGTCGGTTCCGACGGCGACCCGCGGCATCGAGGCGCTCGCCACCCTCGGCATCGTCAGCGAGATCACAGGGCGCCAGCGTAACCGCCTATACGCCTACGACGAGTACCTCTCGATCCTGACGCGAGATCCGACGGCCTGACGGCGGCAACCCGGGGAGCGAATGCTCCGCCCTGGGTCGCCGCCCGGTGCTTCGGAAGGTGAACGCCGAAGGCGTCGCGACGACTGCACACAAGTCGCTTGATCCCGGTGAGCCCGTGGCGCACGATCTGGAGCATCGGGTCCGCAGATCGGACTGCTCGACCACCCCGACCGCGAGAGGTGCGGCATGAGGGGCGATTTGGCGCGCCCGACAGGATTCG
>CAVSHH010000002.1:0-238980 GCA_963727585.1 uncultured Chloroflexia bacterium
TCGCCGAGCTCGAACACGGCGGCGCCTTCGGACCACCGGGCGGGTCGGACCACCGCGCCAATCCGGCCGAAGGCTGAAATCAAGCGACTCCTGCGAAAGAGGGGCGGGGGCCCGCGTTCGCGGCAGTTATCGTCTCTCGGAGCGCTGTGGCCAGACTCCCGACCGTCGGCTCCGCCGTTTTGACCGTGCTAGACTCCCGTTCGCGCACTCAGGAGCTCTGTTCGAGCACGAAACCGTGGGGCTATAGCTCAGCTGGGAGAGCGTCTGAATGGCATTCAGAAGGTCCGGGGTTCGAGTCCCCGTAGCTCCACCACCCACCCACAACACCATGGCGGAGACGATGACCACCTCGTCCTTCGGGCTCGTCCTCTTCCTTCGATAGCCGTCCACACCCCCTCGTGGACGGCTGTCGCATGACCCCTCGCCGGTGGCGAGGGGTCTTCTGTACCCGACCCTGATCCCCCGGCAGGAGCCACCGGACATGACCCAGATCAACGAGCCCAGCGACACCAGCACGCGTACCCCCGCCGAGCGCTACCGGCCCGCGGCCATCGAGCCCAGATGGCAGCAGAAGTGGGCCGAGCTCCACCTGTACGAGACGGACCTCCACGACCGCTCGAGGCCCCGCTTCTACCTGCTGACCATGTACCCCTACCCGTCGGGTGCGCTGCACATCGGCCACTGGTACATCAAGACGCCCACCGACGCGATCGCCCGCTACCGGCGGATGCACGGGTACAACGTGTTCCTGCCGATCGGCTTCGATGCGTTCGGGCTGCCGGCCGAGAACGCGGCGATCAAGAACGGGATCAATCCCCGCGCATGGACGATGACCAACATCGACAAGATGCGGGCCCAGCTGCGTTCGATGGGCGCCACGTTCGCCTGGGAGGCGGAGGTCGTCACCTGCGACCCGGAGTTCTACACGTGGAACCAGTGGTTCTTCGTCCAGCTCCTGAAGCGCGGGCTGGCCTATCGCGCCGTGTCTGCCGTGGACTGGTGCCCCAATGACGGGACGCTGGCCCGGGAGCAGGTCGAGGGCGCGGACCGCCACTGCTGGCGGTGCGGGGCGAAGGTCGAGAAGCGCGAGCTGCCGCAGTGGTACCTGGGGATCACCCAGTACGCCGACGACCTGCTGGACTTCACCGGCATCGACTGGCCCGACTCGATCCGAATCATGCAGACCAACTGGATCGGACGCTCCAACGGCGCCGAGGTGGTGTTCGAGACGGCACAGGAGCCCCATCACGCCGGTGGCGAAGAGCTGCCCGTGTTCACCACCCGCCCGGACACGCTGTTCGGTGCCACGTTCATGGTCCTTGCCCCGGAGCACGAGCTGGTCGCGACGCTGACGGCGCCGGACCGCAAGGCCGAGGTCGAGGCGTACGTCGCGCAGGCCGCCACCAGGACCGAGATCGACCGGCTGTCGACGGATCGCGAGAAGTCAGGCGTGTTCATCGGCGCCCATGCGATCAACCCCGTCAATGGCGAGCGAATCCCGATCTTCATCGCGGACTACGTGCTGGCCGGCTACGGCACGGGCGGCATCATGGCCGTCCCTGCCCACGACCAGCGGGATTTCGAGTTTGCGGAGGCATTCGACCTGCCCATCCGGCGCGTGATCATGCCCGCCGGCGGCGACCCGGACGCGCCCCTGACCGAGGCGTTCACCGAGAAGGACCAGGCCGCGGTCATGGATGTCCCCGGCCCGACATCAAGGATTCCCTTCCTGCGCGAGGTCGAGGAGATCGCGACGGCCGAGCGCGGCTACCGCCACCTGGTCATGGTCAACTCCGGCCGGTTCGACGGACGGCCCGCCGCCGAGGCCTACGATGACATCATCGACTGGCTGGCCGATCAGGGCAGGGCCCAGCGTGCGACCACCTACCGGCTGCGTGACTGGCTGATCAGCCGCCAGCGCTACTGGGGGACGCCGATCCCGGTCATCCACTGCGAGGACTGCGGGGCCGTCCCGGTGCCCGAGGAGGACCTGCCCGTCCTGCTGCCCGACAACGTGGACTACCGCGGCTCCGGCGAGAACCCGCTGAACCGCGACGAGGCGTTCCTGGCCGTCGACTGCCCGCAGTGCGGGAAGGCCGCCCGCCGCGAGACGGACACCATGGACACGTTCGTCGACTCGTCCTGGTACTGGTTCCGCTACCTGTCCCCGCACAAGGACGACGGCCCGGTGGACGTGGACCTGGTCGAGGACTGGACGCCGGTCAACCAGTACACGGGCGGCGCCGAGCACGCGGTCATGCACCTGCTCTACAGCCGGTTCTTCACGAAGGCGATGAAGGACCTGGGCCTGACCGACACGCGCGAGCCGTTCACCCGCCTGTTCAACCAGGGCCAGATCCTGGGTGCAGACGGCGAGCGGATGTCCAAGTCCCGGGGCAATGTGCAGGACCCTGACGAGCTGGTCGCGCGCTATGGCGCCGACACCGTCCGCCTGTTCCTGATGTTCATGGGCCCATGGGACCAGGGCGGCCCGTGGTCGCCGACCGGCATCGGCGGCGTGTCCAAGTTCCTCAACCGCGTCTGGGCCATCGCGGTGGATCCGCACGGCCGCGAGCCGGGCGATCCGGCGTCCGGGCAGCTGCCGGCCGGGGAAGAGGAGCACGATGCCCGGTCGCGGATGCGTGCGGTTGCCCACCGGACGCTGCGCGACGTCACCGAGGACTACGAAGGGTTCCGCTGGAACACGATGGTCGCCAAGCTCATGGAGCTGTCCAACGTGCTGTTCCGGTACCGGGGCACGTCGGTCGCCGGCCTGCCCGAGTGGGACGAGGCCGTGCGGCTGCTGCTGCTGATGCTGGCCCCGGCCGCGCCGCACATCGCCGAGGAGCTGTGGTCTCGGCAGCTCGAGGCCGCGGGCAAGGACTGGGAATCGATCCACGTCCAGCGCTGGCCCGAGGTCGACGAGACGGCAGTTGTCGAGGCAACCCGCGAGCTGCCGATCCAGGTGAACGGCAAGCTGCGTGACAAGGTCATCGTCCCGGTGGGCATCAGCGAGATCGAGCTGGAGCAGGTGATCATGGCCCGCGACAAGGTGGCCGCGGCGATCGGCGACCGGCAGGTCGCCCGGATCATCCACGCCGGGGGCGGGCGGCTGGTCAACATCGTCCTCAAGGGGTAGGCGGCGCCGAGGGCTTGATGCTCTGCGCTGCCCGATGATCCATCCACGGAGCAAGTGATCGAGGTCGATCCTCATGGCCAAGGTCGCCCGCCGCGTCGGGATCGCGCTCGGCTCGTTCGTGGTCGCGTGGCTCGCGGTGACCCTGGTGGCTCGCTGGCTGTTCGGCTCCGGCAACATCCTGGTCTGGGTGATCGCCGCCGTCGTCGGTGCCGGCGTCTACCTCGATATCCTGAGGCGAGACCGGCGCGCCGGCTAGCACCGTGGACGCCGCTGCCGACGGTCGACCCCGACGAGGAGAGCACGGTGAGCCGCGACCATGGATGGGGTCGCGACGAACTATGGGCCCGGGGTAGGCTGGCCCGGGGTAGGCTGGCCCGGGGATCGGAACACGATCCAGTGGCTCGAGAACCGGGGCGTGATGCCGGCGGTGGAGGACTCGGTTGATATCGTCAGCCACGAGTGAACAATGCCCGGACGTCGACACCATGCCGGTCCGTCCGGGGCGACCATCCTGGACCAAACGGAGCGTGAGTTGAGCGAAGTCAGAATCGGCGCCCTGTGCTGGAACCAGTACGCGGAGTGGCCGCAGTTGCTCCAGGCGGGCATCCGGGCAGATGAGCTCGGATACGACTCCCTGTGGACCTGGGATCACCTCTACCCGATCGTCGGCGATTCGACGGGCCCCAACTACGAGGGCTGGCTGACGATCACCGCCTGGGCGCAGGCGACGAAGCGGATCCGGATCGGGCTGATGGTGGGCGCCAACACGTTCCGGGCGCCGACCCTGACCGCCAAGATGGCGACCACGCTCGACCACATCAGCGGCGGGCGCGCCATCCTCGGCATCGGCGGCGCCTGGTTCGAGGACGAGCACCAGGACTTCGGGCTCGACTTCGGCTCCGGGTTCCCGGAACGGCTGCGCTGGCTGGGCGAGGCGCTTCCGATCATGCGCGGCATGCTCGACGGAGCGGAGCCGACCGCCAAGGGCGATCATTACCACTCGCAGGACACGCGCAACCTGCCGGCACCGGTCCAGGCCCACCTCCCCATCTGCATCGGCGGGGGCGGCGAGCAGGTGACCCTCAAGCTGGTTGCGACGTATGCCGACATGAACAATGTCGGCGGCACCGTCGAGGAGCTGCGGCACAAGGAGGAGGTGCTCCTCCGTCACTGCGAAACGGTCGGTCGTGACCCGTCCGAGATCGAGCGCACGACCGGCGTGGGCACCGTGTTCATCCGGGACGACCGTGCGCAGGCCGAGCGGCTGTTCCACGAGGCGTTCGAGCGCAACCGCGTGGCCCGCCACTGGACCCACCAGCCGGTGGGCACCGTGGACGACGTGGTCGAGAAGCTCGCACCCAAGGTGCAGCTGGGCTACCGCCACCTGATCGCGGGGATGCCCGCGCTGTACGACGAGGAGTCGATGGTCCGCTTCGCAACCGAGGTCAAGCCCCGGCTCGAGCAGCTCTAGCCGATCGCCTGGCGCCGCGGGCGCCAGTCATCGGGGCAGGCGGCGAATCAGGCAAGCGGCGCGTCGGGCTCCTCCCGCTGGCGGGTGCGGAAGCGGCGGACCTTGGCGCGATTGCCGCAGGTCGCCATGTCGCACCAACGCCGCCGGCCCCCGCGTGAAACGTCCTCGAACACCCAGCGACACCCATCATTGGCGCACACCCGGAACCGGTCCGTCTGACCGCTCGCGATCGCATCGACCAGGGGCTGGGCCGCGCGCGCAAGTGATTCGCCCGTCGGGTCGTCCTCGTCATGGCGATGGCCCACCTCCACACCCGCCGGCCTGGGCCGCAGCTCAAGCCGAGGCGCCCGTGCGAGGAGATCGTTGACGGTCGAGATCGCGGCAGCCGCCGGTTCGCGACCGTCCACCTGCGCATCCCAGACGTCCCGCAGCGCGGCCCGAGCATGGTGGACGCGCGCGAGCCAGGCATCCCCGTCCCGCCGCGCCTGCGCGCGAAGATCACCCTCGTGCCCCAGGTGGTGTTCCGCGAGGAAGGTGATCGCCATATCGGCGGTCGGAAGGTGCTCCTCGGGGACACCGGCGGTCAGCTCGGACGTGTTGATCAGGTCGACGCACACCTCGAGATCCGAGGGGTGGGCATGGGTGAGGGGGGCAACAGTCTGCATCGCGGTTCGTAACCATGTTACGCGTGTTGACAGGTTACGCGCAAGCGTGTACCGTCTGTAACTGTTCAACTGGACCTTACCGGTTACGGATGCTCGATCACGATGCTCGATCACATGGAGAACCCGATGGATGCCTTGCTCGCTGCCGCTTTCGTAATCGGGCTCCTCGGCCTTGTTGCCCTCGCCGCGGGCGCCGAGAGCCGCGATGGATTCGCCGATGACGGCTCGATTGGTAACTGACGGAGGAGACGATCATGTTGCAGGTCTACACGCTGCTTGCCAGCGACCTGATTGACGACCGGTACCGTGAGGCCGAGGCGTCGGCGCGCCGCCACCTGCCGGCTGTCCACCCGGGTGGCGCGTCGGCGCCGCGGGACGCCGCCCGGAGAATGCGTGCCTGGGCACTCCGGCAGATCGAGACCGCCGCGGTCGATGTCGCCCGGCGGGCCAAGGAGGCTGCATGCCGACTCGAGCGTCCGGCTGCGGTTCCGGGGACAGTGGACCGCGCGTGCTGACGCCCAAGGGGCGACCGTGACGGCGGCGGCTCAGCCGGCAGAGTCGTCGTCGCCCAGGTCCGGCTCGACAACCAGCATCTCGTCGGACGCCGATAGGCGTCCAGAGCCAAACCGCGCAATCCGCGGCCTGGTGACCTTGATCGAGACCGACCGACGGCGGCCGGCCACCCACTCCGCGGCGCTCGCGCCTCGGCTGACCGCCGATCGCGCCGCCGGTCCGGCCCTGGCGGCGGCCTCCCGCGTCGCAGGAGCCACTGCGTTCGCCGCGGACTTCGCCGCCGATCCACTTCGACGCACCATGCGCCCGGTGGTTCGAGCGCCCGCCCGGATCAGCCACGCGCTCGCTGCCACGGCCGTCCGAAGGTCATCGGCGAGATGGTGGTCTTCGAGCCCCACGGCAAGGAGGTGCTCGCGCCGGCGCTCCACGTCCAGCCCGGCCAGGGCGAACTTGAGCGCACCGATCGCCACGGCGATATCGTCCAGCTGGCCGGCGACGGGGATGACACCGGGCACGAGATCGACCGGGGAGGCGAGATAGCCCGCCGCTGCCATGACGGCAACCCGGCGCGCGCGGCCCAGGACCGGGTCGCGTGCAAGACGCCAGGCGAGGCGCAGGTAGGCTGGCAGCCGCCGCAGCGTGGCGGCCACGCGATCGCGCGGGAAGGGGTCGTTGGACGAGCTCGTCATCAGTTGGCCGATGCTACCGCGGGTGACCACGGGGTGCCGACGGAGGCTGACCACGTAAGTGGCAGATAAGTGACGCGCCGTACTGTTCGCCGCGGACGCCCGTCCAGCAGGACGTGCCCCCTACTGGACGGGCGATCCACTCCATTGCTCGCCGCTCGGCCCGCCGGGGAGAGATCGAACCTGTGGAGCCCTCCGGTGCGCCGTGGCGCGTCCTCGAAAGCGCCGAACCTGAACCGTCGATGACGGCCCAACCTGCCGGACGCAGGCTGCCCTGGCTGGGGATCGGTGCGGTGGTGCTTGCGGCAGCCGTGGCCGGAGGAGCCGTCGTGGTCGCGGCCCGAGACGAGCCGGTGATCGGCGTCGATGGTGCCGTCGGCTTCGACGTCGGATCCGCGGGGCGAGGGGGGACCTGGCCTCCGGATCCGACGTCCATCGCCTGGCTCGTGGTGGACGTCGACGGCGCAGTGGCCCGGCCCGGTGTGTACCGCCTCGCTCCCGGTGCGCGGGTCGCGGATGCGATCGAGGCGGCGGGCGGATACGGCACCACGGTGGACGCGACGACGGCCGATCGCCAGCTCAATCTCGCCGCCCCCCTTGCGGACGGCACGGAGATCCACGTGCCGGTTCGAGGGGAGACGAACGCCGTCCCTGCCGGCGCATCGGCAGCGGATCCTGTCGGGGGTCTGGTGAACCTCAACACGGCCACGGCGACCGAGCTGGACACGCTGCCCGGGGTGGGCCCGGTGACGGCCGCCAAGATCATCGCGGCCCGAGAAACGGGGCCATTCGCCAGGGTGGATGATCTCCTGGCCCGCAAGGTGGTCGGCTCGGCCACTCTCGAGAAGCTGCGGACGCTGGTCACGGTCGGTCCGTGAGCGCCGCGCCCGCGCGATTGCCGCGGGCGGTATGGCTCGCCGCGGGTGCAGCCGCGGCGGCGACCTGCGCCGCGGCCGGCGCTCCGGCTGCGGCCCTCATCGTCAGCGGGCTGCTGCTGGTGGCAGCGGGCAGCGCCGGTGTCGGGCGGCGAGGGCCGGGCGAGCAAAGCGGTCCGGGAGCCTCGGTCGTGTCCGTTGCCGCTGGCCTTGGTGTCCTCGCCATCGGATTCCGCCTGCTGCTCGGTTCGGGACCACCAGCAGCGGCGCCGCTGCCCGCATCGAGCGGTCCGTGGCCGGCGCTCGTCGAATTGGTCGGCTCGCCGCGCGACGGCCGGCAGGTCGCGCGCCTGGTGCTGGAGGTCGAACCGGCCCATGTCACGGTGGTCGCAACGCTTCCGGCGTTTCCGGCGGTCCGGGCGGGAGACCGGGCCGAGGTCGATGGCCGGCTGCGCCCCCCTGCCGACGACGGCTACGGTGCCTACCTCCGTCGCATCGGGGCCGCCGGGAGCCTGGACGTCCGGTCGCTGGACGTCGCCCGACCGGTTGGCGGATGGTCGATCCAGGGCGCTCGCGACGCGGCCGGCGATGCCCTGGAGGCCGCCCTTCCAGAGCCCGAGGCCGGCCTTGCGGCGGGAATCCTGGTCGGGCTCCGGGAGCGTGTCGACCGTCAGCTCGCTGCAGACTTCGCGACCGCGGGCGTCAGCCACGTGGTGGCCATCTCAGGATGGAACATCGCCATCGTCGCAGGGCTCGTGGGCGCCGTGCTGCGCGGCCGCTCGCGGCGGATCGTGGCGCTCGCGGTCTCCGCCACGATCCTGGCCTACGTGGTGGCCTCCGGGACCTCCCCATCGGTGGTCCGAGCGGCGGTCATGGCCGGCGTCGTGCTGCTCGCGCGGGAGACGGGTCGAGCCGGGCGGGCCCCGACGGCACTGGCCCTGGCCGCCTTCGGAATGCTCCTTGTGGACCCATCGATGATCGGCGATGCCGGATTCCGCTTGTCGGTCGCGGCGACGGCCGGCCTGCTGGCATGGGCGAGCCCGCTCGGCGGCTGGATCGGGAGCACGGCAGGCGGACGGGTCCCACGCTGGCTCGCCGAGAGCCTGGGCATCTCGCTGGCTGCCCAGGCGGCGACCCTTCCCGACGTGCTCGTGACCTTCGGCCGCCTTTCGCTGGTCGCGCCGCTGGTCAACCTGGCCGTCGTCCCCCTGATCCCGCCGGCGATGGCCGCCGGCGTGGTCGCGCTCGCCAGCGGGGCCGCCGTGCTCGCCGGCGGGCCGGGCATCGTCGCCACGCTGCTCGGGCTGCCGGCGTGGTTGCTGCTCCACGTGACGGTGGCGATCGTCCGTCTCGGCGCCTCGGTGCCGTTCGCGGCAGTTGCGATCCCGCCCGACCTTGCCCCGGTCGTCGCCGTTGCGGCGGCGGTGCTGGTCCTGGGCGTCCCGGCCGTGGTCCGGCGGCGGCGCGGGTGGGGGTCGAGGCGCAGTCCCAACAACGGTCGGAAGACGGAGCGCAGTCCGACCACGGCCCCGGGCGCCGGAGGTGCGCCGCGGGCGGCGCCGCCGGCCGGGCGGTCCCCATCGCCGATCCCCGAGTCGCGCACCGGCCGTCTGCTGCTGGCGGCGGCGGGCGCCGTGGTCATCCTCTCGACGCTCGCCTTGGCCGATGTCCTGGAACGCCCGGCCCGGATCGTGATGCTCGACGTGGGCCAGGGCGATGCGATCCTGGTGGAGAGCCACCGGGGCGGGCGACTGCTGGTCGACGGCGGGCCCGACCCCGATCGGCTCCTCCTGGCCCTCGACGCCCGGGTGCCACCCTGGGACCGCAGGATCGACCTGGTGGTCCTCACCCACCCCCACGAGGACCACGTCGCCGGGCTGGTCCGGGTCCTCGAGCGGTACCGAATTGGGCGTGTATTCGAGCCCGGCATGGAAGGTCCCGGGCCGGGCTGGGTCGCGTGGAACGCGTCGCTCGCTCATGGTCCGCCGCGGGCCGCGCTGGCCGCGGGCGCACGCCTCCGGCTGGATGACATGACCCTTGACGTCCTGTGGCCCAAGCCAGGCGTGCCGAAGACCCCTGCCTCCACCGGACGCGGCATCAACGACACGTCCATCGTCCTGCTGGGAGAGGTGGCCGGACGCCGGTTCCTGCTGACGGGGGATGCCGAGGACGACGTCGACCCGGCGCTCATCGCCCTTGGGCTGCCCCGGATCGACGTCCTGAAGGTGGCCCACCACGGGAGCGCGACGGCGACCAGCCAGGCCCTGCTGGATGCCCTGCAGCCGCGGCTGGCGCTGATCTCCGTCGGTGCCGGCAACGACTACGGGCACCCGGCACCAGCGACCGTGGCGCGGCTGACCGGTGCCGGGGCGACGGTCCTGCGCACCGACGAGGTCGGCTCGATCGAGGTTGATCTTCGTCCGGACGGCCTGCGGGTCCGGTCCGAGCGTCCTCGGCAGGCTCCGGAGGGCGCGTCGCGGACGGGCGGCGACCGGCCGCTCTCCTCCCGGGTCGGCGCCCGCGGGGCGACCCGGCTGGTCGCCACGGGCTACGATCCATGGTATGACCGTCCCGTCCCGGCGCGAGGCCGCCCGCCTGCTGCTGTCCCTCGATCCACCCGCCTGGTCGCTGCAGCACGCGTGCGCGGTCGCGGACGTCGCCGCGTGGATCGCCCGGGAGGCCGTGAGCCACGGCACGGGGTGCGATGTGCGGGCGGTCGAGGCGGCGGCCCTGCTTCACGACGTGGACAAGATCCCCGCCGGGCACGTGAACGGGCTCCGCCACGGGGATGGCTCGGCGCAATGGCTGGTCGCCCACGGGATGGCCGAGCTGGCGCCGCTTGTCCGCGATCACCCGGTGCCCCGCCTGGCCGACGATTCCGACGCCGCCCGCCTGGCCCGTGCGCCGGTCGAGGCCAAGATCATCGCGTATGCGGACAAGCGCGCCGGCCAGCGGCTGGAATTCGATGGACGACCGCTTCGGGTCGTGGCGCCGCCGCTACCCGTCGGGACCCGGCGAGCCTGTGCTGGGCAGGTCCGACCGTCCGCCCAAGGGCAAGGGCTGGTCGGACGAGACGGCGGATCGAGTCGTCGCCCGGGCGCGCGACCTGGAGCGCGAGGTGTGCGGTCTTTCCGGAACGGACCCGCGGGGCGTGCGCCGGCTCCGCTGGTCGCGTCGCGCGCTGCGCGAGTCGGCCGGGTGAACGCACCCGTGATCGCGTACTTCCGGGGCGGCGACGGCTTCGCCCTGGACCGAGCGGTGATCGAGATCGCACACCGTCTCGAGCGCGAGACGGGTGCAGCACCGGACCGCTGGCGGGTCACCGGCACCGAGACCACCGTCGCCCAGGTCCAGGAGCGGGTGGGCACCGCGCCCATGTTCGGCGGGGGATGCATGGCGGTCGTGACCGATCCCGGCCCGCTGCTTCGTTCCAGGGACTCCCGCGAAGCCCTGGACCGGACGCTGGGCGCCGTCGCCCCCGGCAATGCGCTGGTGTTCATCGAACAGGGGGATGCGGGATCGAAACGCGCCGCCATGTACGGCAACCTCGAGGCATCCGTGCTCAAGGCCGGGGGCCTGGCCCGCGAGTTCGCCGCGCCGCGTGCCGGCCAGCTGGCCGGCTGGCTGCGCAACCTCGCCACCGATCGCGGCCTCCGCCTCGAGCGGGATGCCGCGGAGGAGCTCGCCCGGCGCGTGGGCGGCTTCGTGGCGGAGGGTGACGTCGACCGCCAGCGACAGGGAGCCCTCGCGGCGGGAGAGCTGGACAAGCTCGCGATCTACCGCGGTACGGAGGCGATCGGAATCGACGACGTCCGCGCTCTCGTGGCGGAGGTGATCCCCGACAGCACGTGGGCCATGCTCGATGCGGTAGCCGAACGTCGCGCCGACGTCGCAGCCCCGCTCCTGGACCGGCTCCTCGAGACGACGCCACTGCCGCTGCTCATCGTGCAGCTCCACCGGCGCCTCCGGGAGCTGCTGATCGCCGCCGACCATGCCGCCGCGGGAAGCCGGCCGGCCGACATCGTGAAGGCGATCGGCGGCCATCCGTACCGCGCCCAGAAGCTGGTCGAGCAGGCGCGACGCTGGATGCTGCCCGAGCTCGACGCCGCCCTCGCCGGCGTGCTCGACCTGGACGCCATGGTCAAGGGCGCCGCGGGCTCGGGGCGGACCGAGCGCCAGGTCCGATTGGCCTTCGCCCTGTGGATCCAGGAGCGGGTGATGGATCCCCGCCGGCGCGGCGGGCGATCCTCGGACGGGGGGTCGTTGCGCCACGATCCCCGGCGCACGTCGGGCGCGCCGGGCTGACCAGCTCGATCAGTCGGCCGAGGACCAGGCCTCCTCCTGCATCACGATGTCGCTCTCGATCGCGAACACGCACCGGCCGTCGCCGAGGTCCAGCAGCTCGATCAGCTCCGGGTCGATGTACAGCTGGTGGCAGTCCTCGCACAGGCCACCGGGGATGCCGAAGCACAGCCGCTCCGTCCGGTCGGGAAGGCGGAACGTCGTGTCGAAACGAGTGATGATGAGGCGGCGGCTGCAGCCAGGGCAGCGGTCACGCAGGCCCGACATTGGGGTCTCCGGTGGCGCCGATCCCGCTGACCGACGACCTGGGGCCAGCCTAGGAGGCCGCCTCCCAACCAAACATGGCCCGACGGTACCGCCGGACCCGGTACCGGACCGATGGACGGCAGTCCTCGTCGCGGCGCCCGAACGCCGGCCGCACCGCTGGCTACTGGACGCGCAGCACGGTCCTCGCGCCGGACCAGTGCCGCTCGAGCTGGTAGTAGTCGCGCTCGGGCGGCGTGAACACGTGGACGATCACGCTGCCGAAGTCGACCAGCACCCAGTGGGATTCGGGGGCCCCCTCCCTCCCGAACGGCCGGATCCCCTCCTTGCGGAGGCCCTCGGCAATCCCGTCGGAGATGGCGGCCAGCTGACGCTCGGAGCCACCGGAACAGATCACGAACGCGTCGGCGAGGGTCGTCAGTCCGCCCAGGTCGAGGAGCACGATATCGGCCGCCTTCTTGTCCTCGGCGAGCTCCACGATCCGGCGCGCCAGGTCGAGCGGTGCGCGGTCGGTCGCCTGGGCCGCCTCATCGCGATGCGGGAGACCGTCGGGGCGCGGGCTGGCGGCAGGGGCGGGATCGGTCACGTGGCTTGGGTCCTCCTGGCGGGGTCGGTATAGAGCTGGTGGTCGGCGATGTAGGCGGCAACCGCGTCCGGCACCAGGTAGCGCACCGAGCGACCGGCGGCGGCCCGTCGTCGGACCACGCTACCCGAGATGGGCAAGAGGGGCCCGGCCAGGAACGCGAAGCGGTCCTCGCGACCGGCGAAGTTGGCGCTGACCCATGAACCGTCGAGTGGATCGAAGCCCCCGCGTGGCACGACGGCGAACCGGGCGAGCTCGAGGATCCGGTCGGGTTCACGCCAGGTGGGCAGGCCCGCCAGCGCCTCGGCCGACAGGATGAACCACGGCTCACGGACCCCCTGGTCGGACAGGGCCTCGAGCGTGTCCACCGTGTACGACGGCCCACCCCGATCGAGCTCCAGCCGGCTCACCGCGAAGAAGGGGTTGCCGGCCACCGCGAGCTCGGCCATCACCAGGCGGTGCATGGCCGGGGTGGCGGGTCGGTCCGGCTTGTGGGGCGGCGAACCGGCCGGGACGAGGAGCACCCGGTCGAGGCCGAGCGACTCGCGTGCCTCCTCGGCAATCACGAGGTGGCCGTGGTGGACGGGGTCGAACGTGCCGCCCAGGATCCCCACCGCGCCGGGCACGACCGGCGTGGGCGGCCGGATCGGCTCGCCAGGCGCGAGCGTCACCGATCCTCCTCCTGGGGCTCCCACTCGAGCTCCACTCTGCCGATGCGGACGGTGTCGCCGGGACGCACCCCCGCCTTGCGCAGGGCGGCATCCACACCGGCCCTGAGAAGCTCGCGCTGGAAACGCTCCGCCGACTCCTCGTTGTCGAAGTTCGTCTGGTGCGCGAGTCGCTCGATCCGTCTGCCCGTGACCAGGTACCCCTCGTCGTCCTGCTCCATCGTGAAGCCGTCGCCGGCCGCCTCGATCCGATGGACCACGACCCCTGCCGGGTCCGGCGCCGCCTCGAGCCCCTCGGCATCGGGCAACAGCTCGCCGATGGTCGCGCGCAGGTGCTCGAGCCCCTCGCCGGTTTCGGCCGAGATCGCCAGCACCGGCAGTCCGGCTCGTGCCATCGAGGCCTCGAACGCGGGCCAGCCGTCCCGCGCCGCGGGCAGGTCCAGCTTGTTGAACACGGTGACCATGGGCTTGTCGAGCAGCACCGGGTCGTGGGCAGCGAGCTCGTCCCGGATGACCTCGTGGTCCCAGGCAGGGTCCCGCGAAGAACCGTCGACAACGTGCAGGAGCACCCGGGTTCGCGACACGTGGCGCAGGAAGGCGTGACCCAGTCCGGCGCCCGATGACGCCCCCTCGATGAGCCCGGGAACGTCCGCGATGGTCGGCCTTCGGCCGTCCTCGATGCCCAGGTCGAGCACACCGAGATTGGGCTCGAGGGTGGTGAACGGGTAGGACGCGATCTTGGGCTGGGCGTTGGTGAGCGCAGCCAGGATCGTGGACTTGCCGGCGTTCGGCAGGCCGACCAGCCCCACGTCGGCGATCAGCCGCAGCTCGAGCCGGAGCTCCCGCTCCTCGCCCGGCTCGCCCTTCTGGGCATGGCGAGGCGCCTGGTGGGTGGCGGTTGCGAAATGGACGTTGCCCAGGCCGCCGCGGCCCCCGCGGGCCACCATGACCTGCTGGCCGGCAGCGACCAGGTCGGCGATCAGCATGCCGGTCGCCCGGTCGATGACCGCCGTCCCCGGCGGAACCGCGAGGACGAGGTCCTCGCCGGCCTTCCCATGGCGCCTCTGGCGCTCGCCCCGGCCACCCGGCGTGGCGGCGAAGTGGTGCTTGTAGCGGAAGTCGTGGAGAGCAGTCTGCCCGACGTCCACGCGAAGGTGCACCGATCCGCCGCGCCCGCCGTCACCGCCGTCCGGTCCGCCGCGAGGGACATGCGCCTCGCGGCGCATCGTCGATGCCCCGTCGCCACCGGCGCCGCCACGCACCGAGATCCGGACATCGTCGAGGAACATCGATGGCATTGTCGCATGGCCCCGCGCGGAGCCGCGGGAATGGGCCCGGCGCTAGAAGTAGCCCATGGGGTTGACCTGGTGACCGCCGGCCCACGGCACCCCGCCCTGCCAGACCTCGAAGTGCAGGTGCGGCCCGGTCGCCCAGCCGCTCGACCCGATGCGCCCGACCCGCTGGCCCCGGCCGACGCTCTGCCCCGTGGACACGGACAGGCCGGACATGTGGTTGTAGGTCGTGTACCGCCCGCTGCCGTGCGAGATCCACACCTGCCAGCCGCCGCCGTTCGACTTCCAGCCGGCGAACATGACCCGGCCGCCGCCGGCCGCGACGACGGACGACCCGTAATCGGCGGCGATGTCGATGGCCAGGTGGCCGGTGTGGAAGTACTGGCTGATGTAGTTGTGCCCGCCCACGACCGGCCAGCGCAGGCGCCCGCCGGTGTAGTGCACGGGGCCGGCCGGCTTGCTGCCGCTCGAGGCGCCGGTCGTGTGCCTGACCTGCGGCTTGGGGGTCGGCTTGGGCGTGGGGATGGGGGCACCCTTCGCCCCCGGCAGCACCAGGACCTGGCCCACCACCAGGGTCGGATCCTGGAGATCGTTGAGGGCGAGGATCCGCGACGGCTTGACGTCGTGCTTCGCCGCCAGCGACTCGAGCGTGTCCGCGCTCCCGACCGTGACCACCAGGCCCGATACCGGCGGGATGCGGAG
Organism: uncultured Chloroflexia bacterium; assembly: GCA_963727585.1. GTDB lineage: Bacteria > Chloroflexota > Limnocylindria > Limnocylindrales > CSP1-4 > CAIXZV01. The sequence goes on from CAVSHH010000002.1 coordinate 15,161, forward strand.
GGCCTGCCCGACGTGGAGATCGTCCTTGTTGTCCAGCTTGTTCGCCCACCACAGGGTCATCATCGAGACCCCGAAGCGGTGCGCGATGGTCGACAGCGTGTCGCCCGACTTGACCTTGTAGCGCTGGATCAGGTCGGAGCCGTCCTCGACCTCGGTGTTGGGCGCGTAGCCCGTGAGGAGCGTGCCGTCGTCGAGGAAGTTGCCGGGCTCGATGGTGGCTGCCTCCGACTTCGCGGACGTGGTGGCATCGTGCTGGAGGACGAACGGCGTGAAGCTTCCATAGTCGGTGCCGTCGTTCGCTGCCTCGTCGATGGGCTCGGCCTGCCACGGCTGGCCGGCGATCGCAAGGCGGGGTGCGTTCCCGCTGCCGGTCGTGCCGCCCACGGCTCCTGCAGGCGTTCCGGGCAGCACGGCGAGCAGGGCGGCGACCGCGATCATGATGGCGACGCCGATCGGCAGGGCCCGCTCCGGGTTGCGCAGCGGACGCACGGTCGAGCGGGTGGAGGCGACGAACGAGCCGACGGGGGAACCGGCATGGTCCTGCAACCACGCCTGGATGCGGCGGGCGAACCGGATGCTGCGCTGGTTGACGCGAGCGACCACAGACGCGCGGTAGGGCCGGCCGTGGGCACCCTCCCGGGCCCGGCCGGCACTGTCCGTCGGCTTTCGCAATACGTTCTCCAACTCGCGAGGACTGGACTCGGGGGGGCCAGCACCCTGGGGAGCGCGGACCCGGTCCTCCCGGGCGGACGACGGCTACCTGGACCCGGTGCAATCCATTACAGGATCACATCCACGGAACTGACGTCGCCCCGACCGTAGCAGAAAGGTTGCGGCGGGTGCAAACGCCCTGCCGCACCCCAGCCGGCACCCATTTGGGGGGCCGCAGGTCCCGAACCTGGACGAATCGCCGGAACCGTCCATCGCTCATCCGCTGCCGCCCGGGCGCATCGGGCCCGGCGTGCTGGCGCCGGGTCAGGAATCGAGCTGCTTGGTCAGGGTGCCCAGGAACTGGACATTGCTATCGGTCTTCGCGATCCGGTTGAGCAGCAGCTCGATCCCCTCGTTGGTCCCCACGGCCGACAGCATCCGGCGCATCGTCCAGACCATCTTGAGGGTTCCCTCCTCGAGGAGGAGCTCCTCGCGCCTGGTCCCGGAGCGCTGGACGTCGATCGCCGGGAAGATGCGCTTCTCGGCCAGCTTGCGGTCGAGAATCAGCTCCGAGTTGCCGGTGCCCTTGAACTCCTCGTAGATCACGTCGTCCATGCGCGAGCCCGTGTCGACCAGACAGGTCGCGATGATCGTGAGCGATCCGCCTTCCTCGATCTTGCGCGCGGCACCGAAGAACCGCTTGGGCGGATAGAGGGCGATCGGGTCGATGCCGCCCGACAGCGTGCGGCCGCTGGGCGGCAGGGCCAGGTTGTAGGCGCGCGCGAGGCGGGTGATGGAGTCGAGCAGGATCACCACGTCCCGGCCGGTCTCCACCTGGCGCTTCGCGATCTCGAGCGCCATCTCGGCCACGTGGGTGTGGTTCTCGGTGGGCTCATCGAAGGTGGAGCTGATGACCTCGCCGTGGACGCTCCGCCGCATGTCCGTCACCTCCTCCGGCCGCTCGCCGATGAGCGCGACCATGAGCAGGATGTCCGGGTAGTTGGCCGTGATCCCGTTCGCGATGCTCTTGAGCAGCATCGTCTTGCCCGCCTTGGGCGGCGACACGATGAGCGCCCGCTGGCCCTTGCCCAACGGGTTGACAAGGTTCACCAGGCGCTGGCTGAGGTTCTTGGGATCCGATTCGAGATTGATCAGCTCGATCGGGTGGATCGGGGTCAGGTCGCCGAAGTGCGGCCGTCGGCGTGCGGTCTCGGTGTCGACGCCGTTGACCGTGTCGACGCGGATCAGCCCCCAGTACTTCTCCCCCTCGCGGGGGGCGCGGACAGCACCCGTGACCCGGTCGCCGACCCGCAGCCCGAAGCGCCGAACCTGGCTGGAGCTGACGTAGACGTCCTCCGGGCTGGGCAGCAGGCCGTGGCGGCGCATGAAGCCGTAGCCCTCCTCGACGATGTCGAGGATGCCGAACACGTAGTCGAGCCCGGCGCGCTCCGTCTGCGCCTGGAGGATCTGATCGACCAGGTCATCGGTGGTGGCGGCGGCCGGATCCTCGATGTCGAGCTTGACGCCGACGGCGCGCAGCTCCTTGACCGACATCTCGCGGAGATCGCGGACGTCGAGGTCGTTCCGCTCGCGGGCGGCTTCGAGTTCGGCGACCTCGTCCTGCTCGGTGACGGGCAGGCGGCTGGTCTGGGAGCGACGCCGGGACCGGCGGTTGCGGCTGGGGCGCTGGTCGGGGCCATTCGGCATGGGGTTGGGCACACCTGGAGGAAGGTGGAGTTCACCACCGGACGGATCCGGCGAGGAACGATAGGTCGCGCCACTGGCCGATGGGTCGCGCGGAATCGGGGTGCCGTCGCGCGCGGCCGGTGGGGATGGCGCGAGGATAGCAGACGTGGGCGGTGCGTCAACGGGGGTTGTCCGTCACCGGGTTTCCGGCGTGGAGGCTGGCGGGCCGTGTGGGCCGGCGCGACACCAGGCCGGCGCGACACCAGGCCGGCGCGACACCAGGCCGGCGCGACACCAGGCTGGCGCGAGACCTGCCGGCGGGCAAGACCGGACGGCAGGGCGCGATCGGTCATCATGGGCGAGATGGCAATCGACGTACGCCTGTTCGACCCCTCGTGCATCGACGACGCTGCCGCCCTGCTCGCAGAGCGCCACCGGTTGCACCGACGCGCGTGGCCGGGCCTCGATCCTGCGTACGAAAGCCCGGTCCGGGCACGGGCGGAGATCGAGCGGCTCGTTGCGACGGCAGCCCGTCTCCAGGGGGCGATGGCGGTTCGGGGCGGCAGCCTGGTCGGCTTCCTGGTGGGCATCGAGCGCGACACTGCCACGTGGGGTCCCAACGTGTGGGTCGAGTCCGCCGGACATGCCGCGACGGAGCCCGAGGTCGCGCGCGAGCTGTACCGGAGGGCGGCCGGCGACTGGCTCGAGACGGGGCGAAACCGGCACTACGCCGTCCTCCCGGCGACCGACGTGGATCTCGTCGACGCCTGGTTCCGCCTCGGCTTCGGCCAGCAGCACGTCCACGCCCTGCGCGACGCACCCGCGGCCACCTTCGCGCCCCGACCCCCTCGCGGGTTTGCGGTCCGGCGGGCCACGCGGACGGACATCCCCGAGCTCGCCCTGCTCGAGCTGGTGCTGCCGGCTCACCAGGCGCGCTCGCCGGTGTTCTCGCCGCTGCCGATGCCCACGCTCGAGGAGGCACGGGCCGAGCTCGAGACGGACCTTGACGATCCCCGGTTCGCCACCTTCGTCGCCGTCCGCGACGGACGCGTGGTGGGGGCGGCGACCGGCTGCTCGCTCGAGCTGTCGTCCATCAACACCGCCCTCATCCGACCCGCACGGGCCGGCTTCCTGGGCTACGCGGCCGTGCTGCCGGACGCGCGCGGTCTGGGCGCCGGTCGGGTACTCGGCGAGGCGGTGATCGCCTGGTCGCGCGACGCGGGCTACCCGACGGTGGCGACCGACTGGCGGGCAACGAACCTCGAAGCCAGCCGGGCATGGCCGGCGCTCGGGTTCCGTCCGACCTTCCTGCGCCTCCAGCGCGTCATCTTCTAGACCGGGGAGCTGGGCCGCGAGGCCGGCTCGCGCCGAAGGTCGACGCGGATGGACGGATAGCCCGCCGCGTTGCAGCGGTCGATCCGCCCGTCCGGGCCCCGGCCGAACACGAGCGGCTCGCCTCCGGGCCGGCCGCCGCGCATCGTGAACACCAGCGGGTCGTCGGTCGAGCCGAGCTCGTGGATCTCCGCGTCCGGCTCGCGTCCGGTCATGACCAGCTTGCCGTCGCGCCACTCGATGATGGTGTCGTCTCCGAACTCGGGGTCACGGTACACGCCGAGGAGCTCCCGGTATGCCTCCGGCACCGCCACGAACGGAGGCACCTCCTCCCGGTCGCGCGCCTCGTCGGCGGCGGGCAGCAGGACGTCGACCAGCTCCCGCGACAGCGCGGCCGCATCGCCGACCCCGTTGAGCAGGACGACCGCCCCGATCTTCCCCCGCCCCGAGAACGAGATGTTGCTCCTGAAGCCCCACAGGGATCCCGAGTGTCCGACCAGGACCGTCTCGCCGTTCCGGGTCCCGTACCAACCCAGTCCCTGGGCATGGCTCCAGGCCTCGTCGATGATCCAGGTCGGCCGGTGCATCTCGACCAGCGTCCGGCCGGCCAGCACCTGGCCGGGACCCCGCTCCAGCGCCGGATCCGCCCGCAGCTGCTGGCCCAGCCAGGTCCCGAGATCCTCGACCGTGGACCACAGGCCGCCGTCGGCCAGGAACGTGCGTGGATCCATGTCGCGAGCCCGGCGGGGCGTGTCGTCGTGCGCCCGCGCGTCGTACCCGACGGCCTTGCGGGCCACCTGGTCCGGATCGGGGGTCCAGGTCGTATCGCGCATGCCGAGGGGATCCAGGATCCCGGCTCGCACGTACCCCACGAAGTCGCGGCTCGCAATTCGTTCCACGACCAGCCCCAGGAGCTCGAACCCGAAGTTGCTGTACTTGTGATCCACCTCGGGCGGCGTGCTGACGGCGCCGAGGTGCAGCACCCCGGGCAGCTCGTCGGTCGCGTACATCCAGAATCGCTCGTCGTCCTGCCACGGGACCTCGCCCTGGAGCCCCGACGTGTGCATCAGCAGCCGGCGGATGGTGACGTCCTCGATCCGACCGCGTGGAGTGCCCACCCGCTCGAGCTCGGGCAGGTGCTGGACGACCGGGTCGTCCAGCCGCAGACGGCCCTCGTCCCGCAGTTGCAGGACGGCCGTGGCGGTCACGGTCTTGGTGATCGACGCGATCCGGTGGAGCGTCCGCTGGTCGCCGCGCCGGGCGGTCTCGATGTCGGCGAAGCCGGACGCATGCCACCAGCGCAGGCCGTCGGCCGTCGCGATCCCGGCCACAACGCCGGGCAGGCGGTGCTTGCGGCGGAACGCCCCGACCCGGGCCTGGAGCGCCGGGGCGACCGACGCGATGACCTCGTCCATCGAGCTGCCTCCTGGGACGTCGAGTGGGGCCGTGAAGCGCGGCGACGCGTGCCCGGTCAGGAGGCCGGCGCTGCCTCGAGCGGGGTGTCGCCCGGGAGATGCTGCGCGTCCGCATCGCGCCCGGGACCGACGGCGGCGAGCACCGGCTCCCGGCCCTCACGCAGCGCGAGCGCGGTGGCCACGAAGCCGTGGAACAGCGGGTGCGGGCGCTCGGGACGGGACTTGAACTCGGGGTGGAACTGGCTGGCGACGAACCAGGGGTGGTCGCGGAGCTCGACGATCTCCACCAGCCTCGAGTCGGGCGAGGTACCAGACAGGATCATGCCCGCCTGCTCAAGCGACGCCCGATAGCGGTTGTTGACCTCGAACCGGTGGCGATGGCGCTCGTAGATGACCTCGGTGCCATACACCTGGCGCGCCTTGGACCCCGGGGCAAGCTTGGCCGGGTACAGGCCGAGCCGCATCGTGCCGCCCTTGTCCTCCAGGTCCCGCTGGTCGGGCATGAAGTCGATGACCGGGTTGGTCGTGAACATGTCAAACTCGGTCGAGTTGACGTCCTGGGTCGCGAGACTTGCGCGGGCGAACTCGATCACCGCGCACTGCAGGCCCAAGCACAGGCCGAGGTAGGGCAGACGGTGGGTGCGTGCCCAACGAGCGGCCAGGACCTTGCCCTCGATCCCGCGGTGGCCGAAGCCGCCTGGCACCACCACGCCGGCCGCGCCGGCAAGGCGCTCGTCGACGTTCTCGGGGGTCAGCGCCTCGCTGTCCACCCATCGCACCCGGGCATCCACCCCGTTGGCCCACGCGGCGTGACGCAGCGCCTCGGTCACCGACAGGTAGGCGTCCGGGAGCTCGATGTACTTGCCCACGAGGGCGACCTCGATGCTGGGCTTGGGGGCCTTGATCCGCTCGACCAGCGCCCGCCACCCGTCGAGGTCCGGCTCCGCCTCCGGATCGCCGAGGCCCAGCATCCGGACCAGCCACCGCCCGAACCCGAAGGCCTCGAACTGGAGGGGCACCTCGTAGATGGTGGTCGCCGTGGGCGCGGGCACGACGGCCTCGAGGTCCACGTCCGTGAACAGGGCGATCTTCTCGCGGATCTCGTCCGGGACGTCGCCGTCGGCACGCAGGACGATGCAGTCCGGCTGGATGCCGATCCCGCGCAGCTCCTTGACGCTGTGCTGGGTGGGCTTGGTCTTGAGCTCCCCGGTAGCCGCCAGGGCCGGCAGCAGCGTGACGTGGACGTAGAGGACGTTCTGGCGCCCCACGTCCTTGCGCATCTGCCGGATCGCCTCGAGGAAGGGCAGGCTCTCGATGTCGCCGACGGTGCCGCCGACCTCCACGATCACCACGTCCGGGTCGCCGTCGCGCGACACGCGGACGATCCGCTCCTTGATCTCGTTGGTGATGTGCGGGATGACCTGGACCGTACCGCCGAGATAGTCGCCGCGGCGCTCCTTGGCGATGACCGCGGAGTAGATGCGCCCGGTGGTGACGTTGGAGCCCTGGGTCAGGTTCTCGTCGATGAACCGTTCGTAGTGCCCGAGATCGAGATCCGTCTCGGCTCCGTCGTCGGTGACGAACACCTCACCGTGCTGGTAGGGCGACATCGTGCCCGGGTCCACGTTGATGTACGGGTCGAGCTTGAGGATGGAGACCTTGAGGCCGCGGGCCTTGAGCAGACGGCCGACGCTGGCGGCGGTGATGCCCTTGCCCAGCGAGGAGGTCACCCCTCCGGTCACAAAGACATATTTCGCCATGGGTCGGGGCTCCTCGGGGGGTTTTTCCAATGCTATCGAATCGCGGGGCCCGGGGACAACCGGTTTTGTCCCCGGGCCACGTTGCGATTGGGTGGCAGCGGATCGCAACCAGCCGTACCGGACCGGGTCGGGTCAGCGGCACCGCAACGCGCGGCCGGAGCGGGCGCTGCGACCGGGTGACAGAGGGCGCGGGCCCCGGGTCACTGATCAGTGGAGGCGGTGTCAGCCGTTCATTCGGCCGCCGGCCGCTGGAGCAGGAAGTGGCGGTATCCCCACTCGCCCCGAGCGTGCACATAAGCCTCGTCGACCACGTCCAGGGCGGAATCGGCAAGCCAGCCGTGGACCTGTTCACGGGCGGGATAGAAGTGGTAGCTGGCGACATCCCCGTCCACAACCTCACCTCGGACAGCGGGCAGACCACGCGCCGTGAGCGCCGCGTAGGCGGCTTCGAGCCCCGGAGTGTCGGTTGTCTCCTCGACGGTCAGGTAGATCGGCGCGCCGGGCTTCGCCGCTCGCCGAAGGTTGGCAAGCACGCGCGGCCAGTCCTCGGGCGGCACATTCTCCATCGCATCGATCGTGAGCACGGCGTCGACCTCGGCGTCGAGCGAGAGCTCCTGCAGGCCTGCCAGCTCAACCCGCTCGGCAAGCCCGCGCGCCACGGCCTGGGTGAGCATGCCAGCCGACTGGTCGATCCCGATGACCCGCGCCCCGGCGCCACGGACCTGGGCGAAGTACCGTCCGGTGCCGCACGGGGCATCGAGCACCAGCCCGCCGCTCCGGCAGCGGGCAAGGAGCCGCGCGACCCACTCCTCCTGGGCGTCGCGAGGATAGTCGAGCGTGTCGTACTCCGGGGCCTCGGCATCGTAGTCGGCGCGGGTGGCTGCTCGCCGCTCGGCGAGCCAGGCGCGGCGGTCCATGGACGAAATGCTGGCAGGCGACGTCAAGCGGTCACGGGCGGCGAGATCGGCGGAGCTGGCGGCGGACGACGCCGGATCATCCGCTGGGTGCTGTCGCGCGATAGCCGGGCGAGCGCCACGGCGCCCGAGAACCGCGGCCCGGTGTGCCGAAGGCAGCGCCGGCATGCCACGATTGGGGCACCGCAGCAGGAGATCGACGTGGAGTTCGCCGAGGTCCTCATGAAGCGCCGGGCCGTGCGCCGGTTCGAGGAGGGCGGCGTGGATCGTGAGGTGCTCGAGCGGATTGCCCGGCTTTCCCAGCGCGCCCCTTCCGCCGGCTTCAGCCAGGGCCAGCGCCTGGTCGTCGTGACCGACCCGGGGCGACGACGCGAGGTGGCCCGGGTCGCGAGCGAGGACGACTACGAGGAGGCGGGCATGGGGCGCTGGATCAGCCAGTGTGCGGCCCAGTTCGTCCCGTGCGTGTCCGAGGCCATCTACCACCGCCGCTACCAGGAGCCGGACAAGGCCCCGGACGGCATCGAGATCGAGTGGCCGATCCCGTACTGGTGGGTCGACGTCGGGGCGACGATGCAGAACGTGATGCTGGCGGCCGTGAACGAGGGCCTGGGATGCGGGTTCGCGGGCACGGACGACCCGGGGGAGCTGCGGACGCTCCTGGGCATCCCCGACGAGTTCGCGCCGATCGGGGTCATGCCGGTGGGGCGCCCGCTGCCCGACGTCCGATCCTCGAGCCTCAGGCGGGGCTGGGTCCCGTTCGAGGAGTTCGCCCGCTGGGATCGCTGGTAGGGCTCAGCTTCAGTCCCGGGCGGCGCTCCTCGTGGCCCGGATCGCCCCCGGCACGATCGACGCCCGCCGCGTGAGCGCGACCCCGAGCACGATGACGGCGCCCCCCACAACCTGCGCCGGGCCCACCGGCTCGGCCAGGAAGATGGCACCGAGCAGTACTGCGCCGGCCGGCACAAGGAACTGCGACACGGTGACCCGGGTGGGACCGACCAGCCGGATGGCATTGAACACGAACACGTTCGCGATCCCGACCGCAAGCGAGCCCGAGTACAGGACCGCGATCACAACGGGCAGGGTCAGCTCCGGCGCACCCCTGGCGAGGATCTCGCCGACTCCGAACGGCAGCAGGACGAGCGTGCCGCCGAGCACCGCCCAGGCCGTAGCCTGGAGCGGATCCACGCTGCGCAGCATCCGGGTACCGGAGACCGTGTAGATGGCCCACAGGACGGCCGCCCCCAAGGTGAGCAGGTCGCCAGCCAGCGACGCCCCGAGCGAGAGCCGGTGCCCCGCCGCCACGACCACGGCCACGCCTGCGATGGCGACCAGCGCCCCCGTCAGCTTGGGCGCGGTGAGGCGGTCCATCCCGACCGCCCCCGCGAGCAGGGCGGTAAGCACCGGGGCCGCTGCGATGATGAGCGCGGAGTCCCCGGCCGTGATCTGGGTCAGCCCGAGGGTCCACAGGACCTGGTACCCACCGAAGCCGAGCATGCCCAACCCGACCAGCGTGATCGCCGTTCGCGTCGGCGGCCTGACCGGCCCCTGCCGCAATCGGACGAGCAGGAACAGGGTGACCGCTGCGACGATGAAGCGCGAACTGGTGAAGGTCAGCGGCCCGACTGAGGCGACGGCCGCCTTGACGACCACGAAGTTGGCCGACCACAGCCCGACCGTGAGCAGCACGGCGAGCTCGGCCAGCCGGCGCTCACGCGTCGACGCGGCCGACGCAGTGGGCACGGAGACGCCCGCCGTGTCGGCGGGCGTCGGGCGGGCGGTGGTGACGCTCGGGGGACGGTCGTCCCCGCCGTCGGAACGGTCGATCAGGCGCCTTCCTGCTCGAGCTCCAGCGCCTCCTCGTCGTCCTCCTCGGTGAGCTTGAGCCAGACGAACAGGCCAGCCAGCACGACGAGCGGGATGATGATCAGGGCGCCCAGGGTGACCCCGAGCACGACGGCGACCGTCTTGAGTGCCTTCACGGGCATGGGCTCCTTCGTTACGGCGTGGTTCGTTCGATTGTGCCTCTGATCAGGCCGCGTGTCACGGCCCGGCCGTCGTTCCGGCGGCGCGGTCGGGCCGGCCGTGCGAGGTCAGCCGGCCGGTGCCGCCGGCTTGGCCCGCAGCGACGGGGCGGCTGCGACCAGGCTGTCGACGTCCTCGCGGGTGAACTCCGCGAGCTCATGGTGGGCTCCTTGCTGGGCGCCCACGTTGAGCCGTACGACATAGGCGCCATCCTGCTCGAACAGGAACACGTCCTTGGGATTCTGGCCGTCGATCCAGTGCCCGATCACGCGAAGCGCGCGTTCGTGGACGCCGGCCGCCATGCCATCCGGCGACAGGCTGGAGCCGCGGCGCCTGGCGGCCTCTTCCATGAACTTGGCGATGTCCTCATCGAGGAACGAGAGGGTCTCCTTGGACAGGGTGCCCACGGTGTCCGACCACGCCGAGGTGGACGACCCGGCCGACACGATGCCCTGGACGATGAAGCCGTCGGGAACCTCGAGCAGGAGGATGTCACGCATGCCCCGGCTGTCGAGAAAGGCGCCGATGGACCGGAAGACCTCCTCGAAGTCCTGCCGGGGACTGCCCTCGTAGATCCGCATGGCTGCTCCCTCGCTGCGACTGCCGCCCCTGTCGGCTGGCCCCGACCCGGTCCGGCGACCAGCCGGTAGTCCGATTCGGCCCGGCCGCGGTCCCGTGCCCGGCGCCCTCGCGCGTCCATGGAGAACGATCGGAGACCACGATCGCCGCGAGTGTACCGAGCCCCCCGGTGGGGAACAAGGCGGGTTGGGCCGCCGGGCCGGCCCTGGCGCCGGAACCGGTGATCGCCGTCGACACCGGGCCCCGATAAGAACCGGCCTTGACAATCCCACGCAAGAGACTATCTTCAGTTAATCAGTCGAGTCAGTTGATATAGTGACCCGGCCGCGCGACAGCCGCCGGGCTCGAGGACGCAACCTGTGCACACCCTGCTGATCCTGGCCGTCGTCGGCCTCCTGGCCCAGCTCGTGGATGGATCGCTGGGCATGGCCTATGGGGTCACGTCATCCACCCTGCTGCTGACCGCCGGCATCGCCCCGGCGGCCGCCTCCGCCGCGGTGCACTTCAGCGAGATCGGCACGACCCTGGCTTCGGGCTTCTCGCACCATCGGCTGGGCAACGTCGACTGGCGGACCGTGCGGATCATCGCGCTGCCCGGAGGGCTCGGGGCCTTCGCCGGTGCCACCCTGCTGTCGAACATCGACGGCGACCTCGCCAAGCCGTGGGTCGCCGGCCTCCTGCTCGGCCTCGGCGCCTACGTGCTGTGGCGCTTTCTCGTGCTCGGTGGCCGGCGGCCCACGCCCAAGGGCGTGGTGTCGGGCTGGCTCCTCGCGCCGCTCGGGCTGGTGGCCGGGACCATGGATGCGATCGGAGGCGGCGGCTGGGGCCCGGTGGGCACCACCACGCTGCTCTCGACCGGTCGCCTCGAGCCGCGCAAGGTGGTCGGCTCGATCGACGCCTCGGAGTTCATCGTGGCCCTGGCCGGGTCGGCCGGGTTCCTGCTGGCCCTCGGCAGCCAGAACATCGACTTCGGCTACGCCCTCGCGCTCCTCGCCGGCGGGGTGATCGCCGCCCCGTTCGCAGCCTGGCTTGTCCGCCACATGGCGCCGCGCGTGCTCGGCGTCGCCGCCGGCGGGCTGATCGTGCTGACCAACCTGCGCACGATCCTGGTCACGTTCGGGGTGGCCGAGACACCGCTCCTGCTGGTGCTGGGCTCACTGCTCGCGGCGTGGCTGGGACTCGTCGCCTGGACCGTGCGCCGGGAGCGGGCGGCCGGGCGTCTCGAGGCAGCAGCCGAGCCGGCGGCGCCGGAACCGGCCGCCGCCTGACGCGTCCTCAATCCAGGTGACGGACAGCCTGGCGGTCCCTTCCTCACGCGAGCCGCAGCGCGACCGCCAGCTCGCCCGCGACGCGGGCGTTGTTGGTGATCAGGGCGATGTTGGCGGTGACGGACGCTCCGGCGGTGATGGACGCCACCCTGGCCAGCAGCCATGGCGTCACGGCCGCCCCGATGATGCCTGCGACATCCGCCTCGCGCACCGCTTGGTCGATCGCATCGCGCGCCACCTCGAGCGGCAGCGCGTCCGCCTCGGGCACCGGGTTGCAGATCACCAGGCCCGAGGTGAGGCCCATCGCTCGATGCGCCCGGATCACGCCAGCAGCGGCGGCCACATCCGCCACGTGGCCGGGCGCCGGGATCCCGGATCGGCGCGAGTAGAAGCCGGGAACCTCGTCGATGCCCACGCTCACCACCGGGACGCCGCGCGTCTCGAGGTACTCGAGGGTGAGCGGCACGTCGAGGATCGCCTTGGGCCCCGCGCACACGACCGCGACCGGGGTGCGCGCGAGCTCGTCGAGGTCGGCCGAGATGTCCAGGCTGGCCGGATGGGCGCCGCCGCCGAGCGCCCCCCGGTGCACCCCGCCGATGCCGCCGGTGGCGAACACGCCGATGCCCGTCGCCGCGGCCCCGATCATCGTAGCGGCCACGGTGGTCGCCCCCCATTCGCCGGATGCGATGGCCAGCCCCAGGTTGGGCCTCGAGACCTTGCGCACCGATCCCGCCGGCGCCGTGGCAAGGGCCTCCAGCTGGTCCGCCGACAGGCCCACCAGCAACCGCCCGCCCTCGAGCGCGACCGTCGCGGGAACCGCGCCGGCGGACCGGACCGCGGCCTCCGACGCGCGGGCGACGTCGACGTTCTGGGGGTACGGCAGGCCGTGGCTGATGAGCGTGGATTCGAGGGCCACGACGGGCACGCCGTCGCGGAGCGCGTCGCCGATCTCCGGGGCGATCGCGAGGCGTTCGGGGGTGATCATGGATGCAGCGTAGCGCTGCCGGGTGCGCGCCCGTGGCCCGCCGGCGCCTGCAGCACGGAACCGGGCCCGCACACCACGGTCACGGCGGCCGCGATCATCGTGTGCAACGGGGATGCGCAGCTCGTCCGCGCGGCGTAGCCTGCCGCCATGCCGTCCACCCGATCCCGCCGCAAGCCGCTGCTCCCGACGCCCGAGACCCTTCGCCGGCAGGTCGTGATCGAGGAGCACGACCTGGCACCGGACGGCGCCTTCGCCGTCGTCACCCGGCGGGTGGTGGATGGCGACCACTACCTCTCGCACGTGTGGCTCGTCCCACTCGCGGCCAACGGGCGCCGCGCCGGCAAGCCGCGACGGCTGACGGCGGGGCAGGTGCGGGATCAGCGACCACTCGTCTCGCCCGACGGCACGCGGGTGGCCTTTACGCGTGCCGTGCCGGGCAATGACAAGGCGCCCACCGGGATCCGCGTGCTGGACCTGGCGGGCGGCGAGCCGGTGGCTCCGGCGCTGGATGAGCTGTCGTGCTCGGAGCTGGCCTGGGCCCCCGACGGACACCGGCTCGCGTTCACCGCCCAGACGGATCCCCAGCGGTTCATCGTGGGCAGGGCGCCCAAGGACGGCGAGCCGCTGGCGCGTCGGATCACCGTGCTCGACTACCGGTACGACTACGAGGGCTACCTCGATCGCCGCCCGCAGCTCCACGTCGTCCGCGCCGAGGACGGGGCCGCGCCTCGGCGGCTGACCGATGTCGCGGGCGGTGTCAGCGAGATCGCGTGGCGGCCGGATGGACGCGCGATCGCGTTTGGCGCGGACCCCCGCCAGGACGCGGACCTGCGGCCCCGGAGCTCCATCTGGGAGGTCCCGGCGGCCGCCCCGCGCGGCAAGGGCTACGCGAGCCCCCGCGAGGCGCTGGCACTGGCCGGACCGGTCCGAACCCCGGCCTATTCACCCGACGGCCGCTGGCTGGCCGGTATCGGCGTGGACGACCCGGACTTCTTCGACGATGTCGCACCCACCCTCGTGGTCGGGCCCGCCGACGGCTCCGCCCCCGCCGCGGTGCTCGCCCCGGACCTCGACCGGCCCGTCGGCGACTGGGCCGACGGCGACCTCACGGGCTGGCAGTCCGAGCAACGCTGTGGCCCGTTCTGGGTATCCGACGGGACGGCCGTGGTCGCGCTGGTGACGGACCGTGGTCGCACGCACCCCTGGCGGTTCCCCGTGGACCCTGCCACGGGCCGGCCCGCCGGCGAACCGCGGCGCCTGGCGGACGGCGACAGCTGGGCGCACACGCTGGCCCGGGCGGGCGATCTGATGACCACCACCGCCTGCATCGGGAACCGCCCGCCCGAGCTGTGCGTGGTGGAGTCGACGGCAGGTGAGCTGCGGGCGGTCACGACCATGGGCTCGGCCTGGATCGACACGCTGGCCTGGCCGGTCATGCGACAGGTGGAGGCCCCGGGACCCGGAGGCCCGGTGGAGACGTGGATCGCCTCGCCGGCCGACGCGTCGGACAATGCCGCCCTGCCGACCGTGGTCGACGTCCACGGCGGCCCGCTCGGTGCGTGGTCGCCGGCTCCCAGCCTCGAGGTGGTCCTGCTGTGTGCGCGGGGCTACCGGGTGGTGCTGCCCAACATCCGCGGCTCCGCGTCATACGGCGCCGAGTGGATCACCCCCCAGCTGGGCCAATGGGGTGGGCCCGATGCCGAGGACGTGCATGCCGCGCTGGACCACGCGGTTGCTTTGGGCCTTGCCGACCCGGATCGCCTGGGGGCGCTCGGCCTGTCGTACGGCGGCTTCATGGTCAACTGGCTGGTGGGCACCACGTCCCGGTTCCGCGCGGCGGTGTCGGAGAACGGGGTGACCAACCAGGTGGGGGCCTGGACGCACAGCGACACGGGGCCCGAGTACTGCCGCGCGGCGCGCATGGGTGACCCGACGACGCCCGACGGCGTGGCGAGGCTGTGGCAGCAGTCGCCGCTGCGCAACGTCGCCGACGTCCACACCCCGCTGCTGATGCTCCAGGCGGAGGCCGACCGCCGCTGCCCGCCCGCCGACAACGAGCAGTTCTTCGCGGCCCTGCGCTGGCTGCGACGGACGGTGGAGTACGTCGTCTACCCGGAGGAGTTCCACGGGATCCAGGCGACGGGCAGGATCGACCGCCGGATCGACCGCATGACCCGGGTCCTCGACTGGTTCGACCGGTTCATGCGCGGGTAGGACCGCGGCGCATCCCCCGGCGCAGGCCCGGCGGATCCAGCTCCGACCGCCCGGCCGGTGTCAGGTCCCGAACACCAGCTCGGCCGGCTCCGTGGCCAGGTGGCGGACGGCCGTCCGATTGCCCAGCAGCGCGCCCCGCTGGAGGGCAGCGGCGAGTGCCGAGCCCTTGCGCCGTGCCTCGAGCCAGCCGACCAGGAACCCGGCGTTGAAGGCGTCACCGGCCCCGGTCGTGTCCGCCGTCCTGATGGAGGTCGTGGCGACCTCGAACCGGAGCCTCGACCGGCCGTCCCGGGCGAGGACGGTCGCCCCCTTCCGGCCGCGCTTGACGACCGCGATCGGCGACAGGTCCAGCAGCTGCTCCTCGTGCTTGCCCACCAGCGCGCGTGCCTCGTCGCGGGTCGCGAACAGGATGTCGGGCGCGACGCGAAGGACCAGCGACATCGCGGTCTGGGGCCCCTTGGCGAGCAGCGGTCCCGACGAGGACAGGTCCACCGAGACCAGGGTTCCGGCCTGGCGGGCCATCCCGGCGGCTGCCAGCCCGGCATCGCCCAGCGGCGCGTCGAGCAGGGAGTAGGCGGGCAGGTGGAGCGCATCCGCGCCCTCCATCCACTCCGGCCGGACATCCACCGGCCGCAGGCGCAGGGCGGCGCCACGCTCGGTCACGAACGATCGCTGTCCCCCGCCCGGCTCGACGAGCACGCCGATCCGCCCC
Source organism: uncultured Chloroflexia bacterium (assembly GCA_963727585.1). Classification (GTDB taxonomy): domain Bacteria; phylum Chloroflexota; class Limnocylindria; order Limnocylindrales; family CSP1-4; genus CAIXZV01. The sequence goes on from CAVSHH010000002.1 coordinate 30,702, forward strand.
GTCCGCGCCCCCGCGATCCGGACGGCACGGACCTTCACCCGGTCCCCCGCCAGCGCCGCGACCAGCGCACGCCCCGGGGCATCCCGTCCGACGGCACAGATCAACGAGCTACGGGCGCCGATCCGGCCCAGCCAGCGGGCGGTGGATGCGGCCGAGCCGCCCTGCCGCAGCTGGATCCGCCCGGTGACGTCCGTTCCCCGTTCAAGAGCACGGTCGGGAGCAATCACGACATCGATGACAAGGTCGCCCAGCACCACGACCGTGGGCCCGGTCGGCCGGGCGTGCTGACGGCGGGACGCGGCGAGGCGGCGTGGGGCGGGCAGGATGGGCATCGGCGCGAGGATACGCCGGGCGCGAGGTGGCGCGCGCGGGGTGCGACGAGACCGCAACCCCCGGCGCGGTACGATGACGGCCCGCGGCCAAGCACGCCGCGCTGCCCGCGCCCAACCTGCGCCGGCAGTCCCGCCATGGCGTCCCGCGCACCCGGAGAGCAGCGATGACCCTCGGCACGGACGAGCTCGAGCAGCTTGCCGTCGACACCATCCGGACCCTCGCCATCGATGGCGTCCAGCAGGCCAACTCGGGACATCCCGGGGCACCCATGGGCATGGCGCCCATGACCTACGCGCTGTGGACCCGTCACCTGCGCCACGCTCCCAGCGAGCCTGGATGGCCCAACCGCGACCGGTTCGTGCTGTCCGCGGGGCACGCCAGCATGCTCCTGTACGCGATGCTCCACCTGACCGGGTACGGCGTCTCGCTGGACGACCTCGAATCGTTCCGCCAGTGGGGCTCGATCACCCCGGGCCACCCCGAGTACGGGCTGACGCCGGGCGTCGAGGCGACGACCGGGCCGCTGGGCCAGGGGTTCGGCAATGCGGTCGGGATGGCGATCGCGGAGCGTCGACTGGCCGCCGAGTTCAACCGCCCAGACCACGAGATCATCGACCACCGCACGTACGTGATCTGTTCCGACGGGGACCTGCAGGAGGGCGTCTCGGCAGAGGCCAGCTCGCTGGCCGGCCACCTGCGGCTGGGCAAGCTGATCGCGCTCTACGACGACAACCGGATCCAGCTCGACGGGCCCACGGCGTGGGCGTTCACCGAGGACGTGCTCAAGCGATACGAGGCGTACGGCTGGCACACCCAGCGCGTCGAGGACGGCAATGACGTGGCCGCGATCGACGCCGCGATCGAGACGGCCAAGGCGGATGACCGCCCGTCGATCATCGCCGTGCGCACCCACATCGGTTTCGGCAGCCCCAACAAGCAGGACAGCCAGAAGGCCCACGGCGCCCCGCTGGGCCCCGACGAGGTCCGGCTGACCAAGGAGGCCTACGGCTGGGATCCGGATCGCCGGTTCTACGTTCCGGACGAGGCGGCCGGTCTGTTCGGCCGCGCGGTCAGCGACGGAAGGGCCGCGGTGGCCGCGTGGGATCGCGCGCTCGGCGCCTATGCGTCCGCCTATCCGGCCGAAGCCGCCGAGCTCCGGCGGCGCGTGGCCGGCAGGCTGGCACCGGGCTGGGATGGCGGCCTCAACCGCTATCAGACCGGGACCGAGATGGCCACCCGCAACGCCAGCGCGGACGTGATCGGGGCCCTGGCCGGGCCCGTGCCGGAGCTGTTCGGCGGGTCGGCCGACCTCTCGGAGTCCAATCTGACCGATGTCAAGGCCAACGGTCCCGATCACTTCGAGGCGGACCACGCGGGACGCAACCTCCGGTTCGGCGTGCGCGAGCACGCGATGGGCGCGATCGCGAACGGCATCGCGTATCACGGCGGATTCCTGGCGTACTGCGCGACGTTCCTGACGTTCAGCGACTACATGCGCGGTGCGGTGCGCCTGGCCGCACTGTCGGGGCTGCACGTGATCTACGTCTGGACCCACGACTCGGTCGGCCTCGGCGAGGACGGACCGACCCACCAGCCGGTTGAGCACTACGCGGCCCTGCGCGCGATCCCCGACCTGTGGTTCGTCCGGCCCGGCGACGCCAACGAGGCGGCGGCAGCCTGGGCGCTCGCGATGGAGCGGCCGGTGCTCGACGGCGCCTCGACCGGCCCGGTGGCGCTGGCGATGACCCGCCAGAAGCTGCCGACGCTGCCCGGCACCGACAACCTTGCCCGCGAGGGCGTGCGGCGTGGCGGGTACGTCCTTCGCGAGGCCTCGACCGGCAGCCCGGAGCTGATCCTGGTGGCCACCGGCTCGGAGCTGCAGCTCGCGCACGGGGCGGCGGACGCGCTCGAGGACGACGGCATCCCGACCCGGGTCGTGTCGCTGCCCTGCTGGGAGCGCTTCGAGGCCCAGGATGCAGCCTACCGGGAGGCCGTGCTGCCGCCCGGCGTGCGCAAGCGGGTCACGGTCGAGGCGGGCGTCCCGCTGGGCTGGGAGCGCTACGCGGGCGACGAGGGCGCCATCATCGGCATCGACCGCTTCGGTGCCAGCGCGCCCGCCGGCACGATCTTCAAGGAGCTCGGGTTCACCACGGATCGTGTGGCCGACGTTGCCCGACGAGTCGTCCGCGAGGGGCTCCACGGCAGGATCAGGACGCTCTCGACGTCCCACGCGGGCCATCCCTCGCTGGCATCCGGCGAGGCCGGCGTGCCGCGAACGCCATCGAGCGATCCCGGCCACGACTGAGGCCGGAGGACGGACGGAGGATCCACCATGCGCGTTGCCTTCGCCGCCGATCATGCGGGTGCGACCTTCAAGGAGGAGCTGGTCCGCCTGCTCCGGCGGCGCCTGGGCGCCGAGCACGAACTGATCGACCTCGGCGGTGACGGCTCCGACCCCCAGGACGACTATCCCGACTTCGCCCGACGCCTTGGCCTCGCCGTCCAGCGCGGCGAGGCCGACCGAGGGATCCTCATCTGCGGCTCGGGCGTCGGCGCATCGATCGCCGCCAACAAGATGCGCGGGATCCGGGCGGCGATCTGTCACGACAGCTACAGCGCCCACCAGGGCGTCGAGCACGACGACATGAACGTGCTCACGCTCGGCGCCCGGGTCCTGGGGATCGCCCCCGCCGTGGAGTGCTCGGAAGCGTTCCTGGCCGCCAGGTTCAGCGGGGAGCCGCGTCACCAGCGGCGGCTGGACAAGGTGCTCGCGATCGAGGCCGGTTCGATGGGCGGGGACGACGCGCGATGATCCGCCCAGGGCGACCCGATCCGGCCCGGCGACGACCTGGAGACGGGTCGATCGCCGTCCGACCTACTCTGGACACCGGGGTGTCCATCCTCCCGGAACCAAGGGGAACCTGCCCGTGATGCGCATCGGCTCCAGCAGGCTCGACCGCCGCGACGGCCTCACGGGCATCCACCGGCTGACGCGGCCCGACTTGCCTGCCGCGACGGGAGCCTGACCGTGGCCACGAACGCCAGGACGAAGACGACTCCGGCCCCCCCGACCGCGCCGGATCCCGCCGAGTCCCCGGCCGCGCCGGGTCCCGCCGAGTCCCCGGCCGCGCCGGTCCGCAGGGAGGCCCCCCGGACGATGCGCGACCTGCGGCTGGCCACCGAGGGGCGCCGCCGGAGCCAGGCCGGCCGACCGCTCGAGAACCCCCTGCGGGAAGGTCTGCGCCTGGAGCGTGTGCCGGACCCGGCCGTGTTCGTGCTGTTCGGGGCAACCGGCGACCTGGCGCATCGCAAGGTGGTCCCGGCCCTGTTCCAGCTGTGGCGAACCCACCTGCTGCCGCACGAGTTCGCGCTGGTGGCCATCGGCCGGCGGCCGTACACCGACCAGGCGTTCCGCGATGAGCTCAAGGTGTCGCTCGACAGGCACTCGCGCGTCCAGCCCGTGGACCGGGACACCTGGGACGAGCTGGCCCAGCGGATCGTCTACCATCGCGGCAATTTTGAGGACCCCGACCTGTACGCCGGCCTCGCCGACCGACTGGACCGGCTTGACGAGGAGCGGGGCACTCGCGGCAACCGCCTGTTCTACATGGCGACCCAGCCGTCGGCGTTCCCCGAGATCATCGCCCAGCTCGGTCGCGCCGGCCTCGACCACGAGCGCCACGAGGGCGGTTGGCGGCGGGTCGTCATCGAGAAGCCGTTCGGGCACGACACCGACAGCGCCATCCGCCTCAACCGGGAGGTCGGCAAGGTCTTCCGCGAGCAGCAGGTCTACCGCATCGACCACTACCTGGGCAAGGAGACCGTCCGGAACCTGCTGGTCTTCCGGTTCGGCAACGGAATCTTCGAGCCCATCTGGAACCGGCGCCACATCGACCACGTGCAGATCACGGTGGCCGAGTCGATCGGGATCGAGGGGCGGGGCGCGTTCTACGAGGAGACGGGGGCCAGCCGCGACTTCCTCCAGAACCACCTCCTCCAGCTGCTGAGCCTGGTCGCCATGGAGCCGCCGGCCACGTTCGAGGCCGACGCACTGCGCGACGAGAAGGTCAAGGTCATCCGGGCGATCCCGGAGCTGACGCCGGTCCAGGTGCGCCAGGACGTGGTCCGCGGCCAGTACGGGCCGGGCTGGGTGTCCGCCAAGCCGGTCGAGTCCTACCGCGAGGAACCCAACGTGGATCCCGCATCCGAGACCGAGACCTACGTCGCCGCCCGGTTCACCATCGACGACTGGCGCTGGTCAGGCGTGCCCTTCTACCTGCGCATGGGCAAGCGGCTGCCCAAGCGGGCGACCGAGATCGCGATCCAGTTCAAGGAGGTGCCGCACCAGCTGTTCAAGGACAGTGCCGCGGAGCCCGAGGCCAACCTGCTCGCCATGCGCATCCAGCCCGACGAGGGGATCATGCTCCGCTTCGGGGCCAAGGTCCCGGGGCTGGGCATCGACGTCCGCAACGTGACCATGGACTTCACCTACGGCTCGGCCTTCCAGACGGACTCGCCCGAAGCCTACGAGACCCTGATCCTCGACGCGCTGCTGGGCGACGCCTCGCTGTTCACGCGGGCGGACGAGGTCGAGGAGGCCTGGTCGATCGTGGACCCGATCGTCGACGCCTGGGCGGAGATGCCGGCCCCGGACTTCCCCAACTACGAAGCCGGGACCTGGGGCCCGGAAGCCGCCGAGGACCTGCTGGCCCGGGACGGCCGGCGCTGGCGGAGGATCTGACCCCGATGGCCGACGGCGACAGGGCGGGCAACGGGGCGGCCGGGGAGGCGCCGGGCAAGCGCCGGGACGCCGGCACGGATCGAACCGAGGACGAGGGCCGATCACCGCTGGTGGACGCCGGCTCCGAGCTCGGCGACGGCGAGCGGCGGCCGTTCGGCGAGATCATCGCGGTCGGGTCGCGCCCGGCGGGCGGCGGGCGGATCGAGCTCGCGGAGCCGCCGAAGCCCGGTGAACCGACGCTGCGCTGGCAGAGCCACGCGCACTCGATCGAGGAGATCGAGACCGAGCTCAACCGGATCTGGGCCCAGCCCAACCTGCTGGTCCCGGGCGACGGGCGGCCCGGGAGCCGGCACGTGGCAGCCCGGACCTCGGTCATGAACCTCGTGGTCGTGGCCCGCCAGCCGGAGATCGGCGCCCGGTCCGCCGAGATCATCTCCCGGCTCACCGGCCGGCACCCCTCGCGAACCATGATCGTGCAGTCGGCCGATCCCGACGGCCCGCCATGGCTCGACGCCCGGATCCAGGCCATGTGCGTCCTGCCCCGCGTCGACGCCCCCGAGACGTGCTCCGAGCAGATCTTCCTGACGGCCGGCGGCGAGACGGGTCGCCACCTGTCGGCGCTGGTGGCCCCGCTGCTGATCCACGACCTGCCGGTGACCGTCTGGTGGCCGGGCGAGCCGCCGCTGGGCAGCGAGCCCGCCGACGACCTGTTCACCGCGACCGACCGCCTGGTCGTCGACGGGGCCGCCTGGTCGGGCGACGGGCTCGCCCGGCTCCGCCAGCTGGCCTCGCTCTACGACCGGTTCGACAGGCTGTCAATTCGCGACTTCGCGATGGTCCGCCAGTCCCGCTGGCGCGAGGCGATCGCCGCCGTGTTCGACTTGGCCGACTTCACGCCGTACCTGCCGTTCCTGCGCCGGATCTCCGTCGCCTACGCCGCGGGGTCCGCGACGGGCGAGCCGGGCACGACCAACGTGGTCAAGCCGCTGTACCACGTGGCCTGGATCGCCTCGCGCCTGGGCATGCGGGTGGTCGCACCGCTGGCCCCGGTGGAGGCCAGGCGTGCCTCGCCGACCGGACGCCTCCGCCCAGGCCAGAAGGAGCCGATGCATCGTGGCCTCGCCGGCAAGCTTGCGGCTCGCTCTGCCTCGGGCGATGTCGGCGTCGTCATCCGTCCCATCGCGTCGCCGATGCGGCCCGGCACGACCCTGCGGGTCGAGCTGCTTGCCTCCCGCCGCGGGTCGGAGCTGCGGGCGGATGTGACCGCCGAGGCCGAGAACGTCCATGTCCATACCTGGGTCGACGGAGTGCAGTACCTCGACCGCACGTTCAAGGCGCCTCGCAGGGTGGAGGCCGACCTGCTGGCCGAGGCTCTCGAGGCCGGGGGCCGGGACCCGGTGGCGGTGGGCACCCTGCGCATGGCTGCCGCGCTCGCCCACGACCCCTGATTCGCCTCCAACCCCAAGCGCCCGGCCACCCAGGCCCGGCGCCCGCAGCGGAGATCCTGCCCATGTCCCAGCTTCCGAATCTCCGAATCGTCGATTCGGATGTGGTCCCCGCGACCGCCGCCGAGCGCATCGCCGACATCCTCGAGTCATCCGTGCGCGCTCGCGGCACGGCCCACTGGGCCACCACCGGCGGCTCCGCGGCACCCGGGTTCTACCGGGCGCTTGTCGCCGAGCCGCTGCGCAGCCGGGTCGACTGGGACCGGGTCCACACCTGGTGGGGTGACGACCGCTTCGTCCCGTTCGACCACCCGCTGTCCAACGTGCTGCCGTTCCAGGCGATCCTGATGGGGCCGACCGGCATCGACGCCGGGCAGACCTCGTACCTGTTCGAGACGGCCCCGGAGCGGGCCGTGGCCATCATGATCCCCCCGGATCACCTCCACCGGTGGCCCATCCCCCAGGCGATCAGCGCCTCCGGGGGACCCGGGTGGGCCGCCTCCCGGTACGCGGATGAGCTGCGGGCGGTGGCCCCGGCCGACGCGGCCGGCACCCCCGTCCTCGACCTCGTGGTGCTGGGCGTCGGCCCGGACGGCCACGTGCTGTCGGTGTTCCCGGATTCCGACGTGTGGGACGAGCCGTCGAGCTGCGCCGGCGTGCCTGCCCCGACCCACGTGGAGCCGCACGTGGAGCGGGTGACGATGCACCCCCGGGTGATCGCCGCGGCGCGTGCCGTGCTCGTGGTCGCCGCCGGCGCGTCAAAGGCCGGCCCTATCGGCCGGGCGTGGACCGGCGACGACCTGCGGGCGTTGCCCGTCCGAGCAGCACGGTTGCCGACGGCGACCTGGGTGTTGGATGAGGCAGCCGCCGGCGAGCTGCCCCGGGCTTGAGCGTGCAGCACCCCCTCCTTCGCGTCGATGCGCGCGATGGCGCCAGCCTGGCCGTGTTCCCGGTGGCGCCTGCCGTGGAGCCCGGTCGGGACGCCCGGCCCGATGGTGACGTCGTTGGAGGCGGCGGACTCGTGGGGGACGGCCAGCCCGGCGCCGGTTGGCCGCTGCTGCTCGTCCACGGCACGGGGTCCGATCACACGACGTGGCGGGTCCTCGGTCCGCTCCTCGCCCGTCGCCACGGTGTCTATGCGCTGGACCGCCGCGGCAGGGGAGCCTCGAGCGATGGCCCGCGCTGGCACGCGGGCCGCGAGGTGGACGACCTGGTCGTCATGGCGGACGAGATCGCCCGGGTCGACGGGCGACCCCCAGCCCTCGTCGGCCACTCGCTGGGCGGACGCCTGGCCCTGGCGGCCGCTGCCAGCGGCGCCACGACGGTGCGTGCCGTCGCCGCGATCGAGGCCGCCCCGATGATCGCCGGCGATCCCGCGCGCGCAGAGCAGGAGGCCCTGCTGGCCGACCTGCGCCAGGACATCGTTCGGGGCGACCCGGATGCTGCCCTCGCTCGGTTCCTGCTCGTCGGCGCCGGCCTGCCGCACGACGAGCTGGCAGCGTTCCGGGTCACGCCGCTGTGGCATGACCGGGTCAGGACCCTGCCCACCGTGATCCGGGAGCTGGATGCCGCACTCCACGACCCGGCGCTCGGCCGGGATGCGCTGGCGCCGGTCGCGGTCCCGGTGCTCCAGCTGGTGGGCACGACCTCGCCGCGCTGGTTCCGGGACGCCGCGGCCGCCCTCGACCGGCAGCTGCCGACTGGACGGCTGGAGCAGGTCGAGGGGGCGGGGCACGGGATGCACCACTCCCACCCGCGGGCGCTGGCCGCAGCCGTCGAGCGACTGCTGTCCGAGTAGACTCTCGCGCCATGGAGATCCTGGGCTACCTGGTCATCGGCCTGATCGCCGGAGCCGTGTCGGGCTGGTTCGTGGGGAGCCGGTCGGTGAACGGGTGCCTGCCGACGATCGTGGTTGGCATCGTCGGCGCCGTCATCGGCGGCTGGCTCAGCCGCCAGCTGGGTGCCGGCGAGACGCAGGGGTTCGTCGGCGCCGTCATCTTCGCCGTGATCGGGGCGATCGTCGTGCGGATCGTGCTCAAGGCCCTCGAGAGCCGCGGCTGACCCGGTCCGTCGCGCGACGAACGCCCTGCTCGAGCCGGGAGGGCTACCATCGGGAGATGACTGAGCCCGCACCGGCTGCTGCCGATACCCGTCCCTACTCCCCCGGCCTCGAGGGCGTGATCGCCGGGGAGACCTCCCTCTCGCGCATCGACGGCGAGCGTGGTCGCCTGCTCTATCGCGGCTACCCGATCGGCGAGCTGGTGGAGCACGGATCGTACGCCGCCGTCGCCGAGCTGCTCTGGACCGGCGAGTGGGACCCGGCCGCCCGCCTGCCGTGCGCGCCCGTGCCGGAGGCGGTCCTGGCGGCACTGCGCGCGCTGCCGGCCGAGGCTCGCCCGATGGACGCGCTGCGCACCGCGGTCTCCGTCTGGGGTGCTGTCGCCAACCCGTCCTGGCCGCCCACGGCCGAGCAGGCGCGAGCGCTCACCGCCGCCTCGCCCTCAGCGCTGGCGGCGTTCGCGAGACTGCGCCAGGGCCTCGAGCCGGTCGCGCCCGACCCAGACCTGGACCTCGTCCCGGGCTTCCTGTACCAGCTCAACGCCGCCGCCCCCGAGCCGGAGGCCGCCCGCGCCCTCGACGCCTACTTCATCGTCGGCGCCGAGCACGGGTTCAACGCATCCACCTTCACCAGCCGGGTCATCACCTCGACCCGGTCCGACATCGCGTCCGCGGTCGCCGGCGCCATCGGCGCCATGAAGGGGCCGCTGCACGGCGGTGCGCCGTCCGAGGTCGTGGAGCAGATCCACGAGGTGGGCAGCCCCGAACGCGCCGAGGCATGGGTCCGCGAGCAGATCGCGAATGGGACCCGGCTGATGGGCTTCGGCCACCGCGTCTACCGGGCCTACGATCCGCGGGCGGCCGCCCTGCGCCAGGTCGCCGAGTCGATGGACCGCAAGCCGGACTGGCTGGCGCTCGCGATCGCGGTCGAGGACGTCGCCCTCAGGGTGCTGGCCGAGAAGCATCCCGACCGGGCGCTCAAGACCAACGTGGAGTACTACGCGGCGCCGGTCCTGATGGGTGTCGGCCTGACGCCCGACCTGTTCCCGACCGCGTTCGCGCTGGCTCGCCACGCGGGCTGGACCGCCCACGCGATCGAGCAGGGGGCCAACAACCGGCTGATCCGGCCGACCGTCCGGTACATCGGGCCGGCGGAGCGCCACCTCCCCGGCTGACCCGGTCCGCCGACCGCTGCTGCGGGCCTACAGATAGCCCTTGCCGCGGAAGAACACGAGCACGCCGACGAGGGTCATGATCATGATCAGCGTGATCACCCAGAACTCGACGACGCTGCCCGACTGACCGGGCAGCGTGACGTTCATGCCGAACACGGAAGCCAGCAGGGTCAGGGGGAGCATCGCGACGCTGAACGCGGTGAGGACCCGCAGGCTCTCGTTCAGCCGGTGGCTGAGCACGGACTCGTTCGAGTCCTCCAGCGCGTCGGCAACCTCCTTGTAGTTCTCGAGCACGTCCCAGATGCGCTCGGCGGCGTCGGTGATGTCGTCGAAGTAGATGTCAAGCTCGTCGGCGAGGTAGCGCTGCTTGGTGCGCTCGAGGTCACGCAGCACGGCGCGCATCGGCCGCACCACGCGCCGGAAGTTGATGATCTCCTGCTTCATCGTGGAGATGTCGCGGACGATCTTGGCCGACCGCCCCTCGAAGATGTCGTCCTCGATCCGATCCAGCTTGTCGCCCATCCGGCGGAGCATCGGGAACGAGGCGTCCACGCAGGTATCGACGATCTTGTACAGCAGGTAGCCCGTCCCCTTGCTGAACACGTCCTCGCGGTAGTGCTCGCGTTCCCGGTACCGCTCGAACATCGCCAGCAGCGGCGGCAGGTTCTGGTCGGGCAGGGTGATCAGGAAGTCGGGGCCGACGAACAGGTCCAGCTCGGCCGTCAGCAGCCGCTCCTGCGTCTTGTCGAATACCGGGAAGTGGAGAACGATGAACAGGTAGTCGTCATAGGCGTCCAGCTTCGGGCGCTGGTTGCGCGATGCGACGTCCTCGATCGCCAGGGGGTGGAAGCCGAACTCGCGCTCCAGCCACTCGCGGTCCGCCTCGCGCGGCTTCTCCAGGTTCAGCCATCGGACACCACCGTAGGTGATGATGTCGGGCTGCTGCTCCTCAGCGCGGTGGGCAGGCGCAAGCGTCCCGGGCTGCTGGGAGCGCAGCCTGGGCCGGGGCAGCAGGTTCGGCACTTGGTGGAACCCCGGGTCGCATGGCGCGATCCTAGCGCAGCGGAGGTGGTTCCGGCACCACCGGTTCGGCACCCTGCCGCCGCGCGGCCTCGAAGACCGCGACGGTGCCCAGCAGAACATCACCCCGCAGCCGACGGTCGGACCGGGGCCGACCAGCGATCGCGGGCGGCCCGGGGCCGCGGGGGTCATCGGCCGGGCGGGTTCCGGCTGGTTCCGCCGGCCGCCTTCGCCGCGCCGTAGGTCGCGAGTGCCCGCTCCCGCGCCTCAGCATGATCCACGATCGGGGCTGGGTAGTCGCGCCCGATCCGCACGCCGGCCTCTGCCTGCGCCCCAGGGTCGAGCGTCCAGGGCTGGTGGATCGCGGGGCCCTCGACCCCGCGCAGCTCGGGGACCCAGCGCCGGACGTACCGGCCGTCCGGGTCGAACCGGCGGCCCTGGAGGATCGGGTTGAACACCCGGAAGTACGGCTGGGGATCGGTGCCCGTGCTCGCGGTCCACTGCCACCCACCATCGTTGCTGGCGACGTCGCCGTCGACCAGGTGGCGCATGAACTCCGCCTCGCCCAGGCGCCAGTCGAGCAGCAGGTGCTTGGCCAGGAAGGAGGCTGCGATCATCCGGGCCCGGTTGTGCATCCACCCGGTCGCGCGCAGCTGGCGCATGGCGGCGTCCACCACCGGGTACCCCGTGCGTCCGGTACACCAGGCCTCGAAGGCCTGCGCATCGTCCCGCCAGGGCAGCGCGGCGAAAGCGGCCCGGAAGGGCTCACCGAGGACACGTGGGTGATGCCACAGGACGTGCGCATAGAACTCGCGCCAGGCGACCTCGTCGACGAACATGCGCCGGTCGTCGCCCCCTCCCTCCGCCCGGTCCACGACCTCGACCGGCGACAGCAGTCCCCAGCGGAGGTCCTGCGACAGGCGCGACGTCCCCTCGAGATCCAGGCGATCGCGTCGGCTGGCATAGCAATCGATCCCGCCCGTGAGCCATGCCTCGAGCCGCGCCCGGGCGGCATCCTCGCCCGGTTGCGGGATCAGCGACGGGTCCGCGGTCGGTGGGCCGAGCTCGGGCACGGGGTCGGGGCGCACGGGGCCACCCGGGCCCGGGATCCGGTCCGGGGCAGCCAGGACCGGTCGCCGCGGACGGACCGCCCACGACCGGCGGAATGGCCCGTAGACGACGTACGGCCGGCCGTCGGCGGTCGCCAGCTCGTCCGGCTCGTGCACGTACAGTCCCGGCCTGGCATGGACGGCGATCCCGGCTGCAGCAAGATGCCGTTCGACGACCCGATCCCGCCGCCGGCCATAGGGAGTGGCATCCCGGGTGAGATAGATGTCGCTCGCGCCGGACTCCCGGGCCAGCCGAGGCACCACCTCGGACGGGTGTCCGCGCACGACCCGCAGCGCGGCGCCGCGGGCCGCGAGCGCCGCCGACAGCGTGAGCAGGCTCTCGCGCATGAACCACAGCCGATTGGGGGCCGGCCAGCGGCCGCCCAGCAGCGTGTCGTCGAGCACGAACACCGGGATCACGATGTCGGCATCCGCCACGGCAGCGGCCAGGGCCGGGTGGTCGTGGACCCGGAGGTCGCGCCGGAACCAGGAGATGGCGACGCGGGGCATGCCCTTCCTTCGGTCCGCCCGGCAGTTCGGACGTCCTGCCGGGCGGCGGTCGCATGTTCTGCCGGCGCCTGTGAACGATGATGACAGGGTGCACAAGGGTGTCGAAATCCGGCTTCCCGACCCCTGCCTGGTCGTCATGGTGGGTGCGGCCGGCGCGGGCAAGTCCACGTTCGCCCGCCGCTGGTTCGACCCGGACGAGGTCCTGTCGTCGGATGCCTACCGGGCGCTCGTGTCGGGCGATCCGGCCGACCAGCGCGCGACACGGCCGGCCTTCGCCGCCCTCCACCGGGCGCTGCGCACCCGGCTTCGCGACCGGCGCCTGACCGTGGTCGACGCGACCAACGTCAAGCCAGGTGCCCGGGTCGCGCTGCTCCGGCCGGCCGCGGATGCCGGCCTGCCCGCGGTCGCGATCGTGCTCGACCTCCCGGTCCAGGTGGTCATCGATCGGAACGCGGCCCGCGCGGGGGGCGAGGTGGTGCCGGAGTCTGCGATCCGGCGGCAGCTCGCCGATCTTGGCCGAACGCTCGCGGCGGAGCGGCTTGCCGCCGAGGGATTCGCGGCAACCTGGGTCGTCCGGTCGGTGGCCGAGCAGGATCGGGTCATCGTCAGCCGGGCATCCGGCCCCGGGGCCTCCAGCGGAGAGCGCCCCGTGGCGCCCTCACGCTAGACGTCGAGGGCGACCCGTCCGAACGGCTTGGCGCGGAGCTCCACCCACACCCCGTGCTGCATGTAGACGTCCTGCCGGGCGATCTCGATCGCGGCTGCCTCGGACTCGGCGCGCACGATCAGCAGCGAGCCGGACATGTCGAGGAACCCGCCAGCCTCGATCACGACGCCCGACGCCTTGAGCTGGGCGATCCGGGCCAGGTGCCGGGACCGGACCGGGGCCCGGGTCTCGGCCGCATCCGGCGCGTACGTCGCCTGGACCACCCAGACGTCCTCGAGCGTGAAGGCGGGGGTGGGAGTGGGTTCGGTCATCGGATCCTCGCGACTTGGGCCGTCGGCAGCCAGCCTAGCGAACCCGGGCCGGTCAGTGCGGGACGAGCGCGTCGGGGTCGTCGAGCAGCGCTGCGACCTCGACCGGCATCGTTCCGGCGACGACGTCGGCGATGGAGATCCGCTCGAGCACGCGCCGCAGCCCTACCCGGGTCGCCAGCCAGACGTCGCGCAGGCCGGCCGCCGCGCCGGGAAACTCGAGGTGCTCCGGACGCAGCCCGCGCACATCGGCGAGCGGCCCTTCGACGGCCCGGATCACGTCGGCGATGGAGATGGTCGATGCCGGTCTGGCCATCCGGTATCCGCCGACCTGGCCGCGCATCGAGCGGACGAAGCCGGCCCGCCTGAGATCGGCCAGGATGTTGCCGAGGAACGACAGCGGGATCTCCTGGGCGGTCGCGATCTGCTCTGCCGTGGGTGGCTGCTCGGCAGGGCGGGCGGCGATCTCGCACAGGGCACGGACCGCGTAGTCGACCTTGGCGGAGATCCTCACCGGGCCATCGTACCGAGTCGGGCTCAGCCAGCGACCGACCCGGCGGAGATGAGCGCGATCGCAACCGCGGTCAGGACGATGCCGGCAACGTGGCTGCGGGTCAGACGCTCACGCAGGATGAGGATCGCGAGGATCACCGTGACCACCGGGTAGAGGGAGGCCAGGACCGTCGCCACGGCCAGGTCGCCGGACTGGGTGGCCAGGATGAAGGCCATGTTGCCGCCGATGTCCAGCAGGCCCACCAGCAGCACCTTGCCCAGCATGTCCCGCGGCAGCCGCCATGGCCGACGCCAGGCGACGATGAGGACGGCCGTCACCAGGGCCTGCACGAGCCGGATGATCACCAGCAGCCCGAAGGCGCTGGAACCGCTGAACTGGCCGATCCCGATGTTGAACAGCGCGATGGCGAGCCCGGCCAGCAACGCCCACTCCACCCCGGAGGGACGGTCCGCGGCCATGCCGGGAGACCGGGTGACCAGCACCACGGCCGCCAGGGCACCGGCAATCCCGACGATGGTCGCGGGGGGTGGCACACCCTGGACGAGGAACCCGAACAGCACCGGGATCACGGCTCCCACCAGCCCCGTCGTGGGTGCCACCACGCCCATCCGGCCCACGGCCAGCCCGTGGTAGAGGCTCGTGATCCCGACCACGCCGGCGATGCCGACGACGACCGCCCAGGCAACGTCGGCAACGGTCGGCAGCGGTTCGCCGACCAGCGCCGCCAGCGCCAGCGCCACCAGGATGCCGGTCGCCTGGGTGACGCCCACGACGCCGAACAGCGGCGCGCGACGACTCAGGGTCCCGCCGCCGAAATCGCCGGAGCCCCAGCTGATGGCCGAGGCCAGCCCGAGGACGACGACCGCAACGCCCGGCCCCAGGTCAGGCAGGGGCGGACTCCTCGACCTCGGCATGGTCGTCGACCGAAGTCGGCCCGGGCAGGGTGACCAGGGCGTCGGCAAGGTGATCGTACCGTTCCGACGTGGTGAGGTAGATCACCTGGAAGTCGGCCGCCACCTCGCGCAGCAGCGCGAGCGCCCGCGACGCGCGCTGGTCGTCGAGCGTCACGAACGGGTCGTCCAGGATGAGCGGCGGTCGGCGGTCGCCGGTGACCAGGCGCACGAGCCCGAGACGTGCGGCCAGGTACACGACATCGAGGGTGCCCTGTGACAGTTCGGTCACCGACACCCAGTCCTCGCACTCCGGCGAGTAGACCTCGATGCCCAGGTTGGCATCGTCCACCCGCACCCGCCGGTAGCGCCCCTCGGTGACCCGCGCGATGTCCTTGACCATCCGCCGCTCCAGGTAGCGCGTGGCACGCTGCATGGTCGCCTGCTCCGCGGCGTTGATCTCGCGCAGCGTGGCCGCGTAGACGCGCTCGCGCCGCTTCAGGGCGACGAGCTCCTCCGTCCACGTGGCCAGCCGCTCGGTGAGGGCGGCGACCTCCTCGGCGTCGACCGGGTTCTGCTCGACCCGCGCACGGGCATCCGCCTCCTGGTCACGGGCGAGCTCGAGCTGCCGCTCGGCGTCGGCCACCTCGACCTCCAGCCGCTCGCGAGCCCGGGGCTCCTTGGCGATCGGTCCCAACGCTTCCAGCGCCGAGGTCTTCTGCTCGATCTCGAGGGCGGCGTCGTCGCGCCGCTCGGGGAGCCGTTCGCGCGACTCGTCACCGACCAGGCCCATGAGCCGGGCACGGCGCTCATCGATCTGGGCGACATGGGCCTCCTCGGCGCGCAGCCGCTCCTCGGCCTCCGGTGTGACCTCGAGCTCGAGCGCCTCGAGCTCGGTCGCCCGATCCACCTCGGCCGCCTTGAGCTCGTTCTCGAGATCCGACCGGCCGCGCAGCCGCCGGTCGACCTCCGCGTCGCGCATCTGGCGCTGCAGGCTGTCCGCCCGCCGCTGCTGCCAGCCGACCACCCCGACCACCACGCCGGCCAGGGCGAGCACGCCGCCGATGACCGGCAGCACCATCCCCAGCGACAGGATCTGCAGGGCATCGAGCGCCACGCCCGTGATGGCGATCAGGATGCCCAGCACCGCCAGGAGCAGCGATGCCCGCGAGAGGGGCCGCCAGCGGCGCTCCGGGGGCGCCTCGAAGCTGACCTGGATCTCGCCCGCCAGCATCGACTCCAGGGTCGCGATCTTGGTCTCCAGGCCGCGCAGGCGCTCCACCGCCGGCCTGAGCACGGGAAGGGGCTGGGGCGAGGGATGGCCGGCCTCCAGCCCGGCAAGCTCGTCGCGCACGATGACCGCCGTGCGGTAGCGCTCGTAGCGCTCGCGGGCGGCTTCGCGCTCGACGGTCAGCCGTTCGGCCTGGCGGGCCTTCTCCAGCAGGGCGCGCCGCTCGGCGAGGGCCTTCTCCGTCTCGCCGCGCCGTTCCCGCGCGACCGACAGCGTGTCGCGGTCGTGCTCCAGCCTGGCCAGCCCTTCCTCGCCCAGCCGTACCTTGGTGGTGACGTCGGCGACCGCATCCTCGGCCACCTTGAGCCTGCCCGGGTTCTTGGCGCCCGCGGCGCGCAGCCCCTGCAATGCACGCTCCAGCTGCTTCTTGGCCCGGCTGGTTCCCCGGTCGGCGCCGCTGATCGACGCCTGGAGCCGGTCGCGCAGGGCGGCCTCGTCGCGCTGGAGGCCGGCCAGCTCGTGGTGGCGCACCGAGGCGGTCGAGCGGAAGAAGCCCTCGGTGGGAACCCCGGACAGCTCGGCCAGGAGCTCGTCGGCCTGGACCGGGTCGGTGACCTCCCGCCCGTCGAGCTCGAGGCTGACCGTTCCCCTGGCGCCCAGGAAGCGCTTCTCGAGCCGGCCCTGGTGCAGGCCCCCCTCCTCGTCCTCCCAGGTGAAATCCATCGCGATCCACGGACGTGCCTGGGGACCGGCCCCCCACGGGGCGAGGCCGTCGAGATCGGCGGCGGTGGTGGTCACCTTCCGGGTCAGCGCCAGCTCAACCGCCCGCTGGAGCGTGGATTTGCCGGCCTCGTTGGGGCCGCGCACGACGGTCAGCCCAGGCGCCAGGTCGAGCGTGGCGTCCCGGTAGCGCCGGAGATCATGGAGGCGGAGCTGGGTGATCCTCACAGCGTCACCTCCTTGCCCGCCAGCAGCAGGCGTCCAAGGCGGAGCGCATCGCGCAGCTCCTCGGCCTCTCGCGCGGCTGCCGTGTCGCCGGATGCCTCGAGCGTTCCGATCCGCTCCTCGACCCCGCGGATGAAGGCGCCGGCGATCGTCTCGAACGGCGGCAGGGCGCCGCCGGTGAGCGGCGGCTGGCTGTGATCGCGGACGCGGATCCGGAGCACGCTGCCGCGCAGCGCATCCTCGACCTCGGCCGGATCGACGTCCAGCTCGTCGGGGCAGACCCCGATCAGGCGCACGTCGAGCACGGTGTCGGGCGAGGCGACGGCCTCGAGACGGGCGACCAGCGCCGGCTGCGAGCCGAGGCTGGCGGCATCGACCTCGATCCGCTCGAACACCGTCTTGCCGACGGTCCGCTCCTCGACCGTGACGGCCTTGGCATCGTTCACTCCGTCGAGGGTGACCAGCAGTACCTTGCCCGCCTTGTCCTGGTCCAGGGCCACCGGCTCGGGCGCACCCGAGTAGGCATAGGTGACACCGCGCGCACGGGCGACCTGGGCGCCGTGCCAGTGCCCGAGGGCGAGGTAGTCGAGCCCGCTGGCCGCGATCTCGTCGGTCGTGATCACGACCTCGTCGTGGTCCGTGCGACCCGGGATGGCGACGGCCGCGTGGAGCAGGCCGATCCGCCACGTGGCGTCGGGCATGCGCACGGCGGCGAGATCCCTGAGCGGACTGTGGGGAGCGCGCTTGGTGGCGAACACGGGCCCGTGCACCACCGCATCGAGGGCTGCCAGGTGCACCCACGGACGCTCGGGCGTGAGCACCGTCAGCAAGTCGTCCCCGGCCGTCGCACCGGCCATGGCCGCCAGGTCGTAGGCGCGGTAGACCGACGATCGATCGTAGACATCGTGAGTGCCGGGGATGAGGACGGAGCGCACCCGGGCCTGGGCGAGGCGGGCGAGCTCGGCCGCGACCTTCTCCACCGAGCGGCGCGGCTGCACATTGGAGTCGAACAGGTCGCCGGCGACCAGGAACAGGTCCACCTTCTCCGCGAGCGCCAGGTCCACGGAGGCGGCGAAGGCCGCGAACTGTCGTTGGCGCTGCGCCGATGCAGCATCGCCGAGATCCGCGTGACGCGCGCCGAGGTGAACGTCCGCGGTGTGCAGGAGCCGGAGCATGCGGTGGACTGCCTCCCTTTTGTCCGCCGGCGGGCGCACCGACCGGGCCCGCAAGCGGCCGCTCCTCGCCCTGAAGGAGGCACCCTGGCGGGCAGCTCCTTCGCTCAGGCGGGGCCGGTCGCCCCCGGGACCCGGTTGCGATCCGGGCGCCCCCATCGCTCCCGTCTCGCCACGCCGAGTCTCGAAGGCCATTGTGACAGGTTGGATGTCACGCCCGACAGCATGTCACGCCGGGCGGCATGTCACGTCCGGCAGCCCACCTCGGCGCGAGCTGGACCGACCCAGACCTGCGCGCCCGTCACGAGGCGCGCGACACGCGCTGCCCTTGCAACGAAGCCTTAATGCGACAACCGGGCGAGGCGACGCTAGGCTGGCTGGTACCGACCACCGGTGCGCCCCGACCAGGGACTCGAACTCACCCCGGTTTGGCGGCCCCGGCTGACTCCCCGCCGCGCTCGCCCCACCGGGGGCTCCCTCGACGCGGGTCGCACCCCGCACATGCTCGAGCTCGCGCCCGGGAGGAGTTGCCTCGTGACCTACGTCGACCGGACCATGACCTGTGTCGATTGCGGAGTGGAGTTCATCCACTCGGCGGCCGACCAGGAGTACTACGCGCAGAAGGGGTTCACGTCCGATCCCAAGCGCTGCGCATCCTGCCGGGCCTACCGGCGAGCCACCCGGGACGGCGGCGGCTACGACATGCACTCGCTCGGCGGGCCCCGGGGCTACGAGCGCAGCGATGACCACGGCCCGCGGGAATACTTCGCCGCGGTCTGCTCGTCGTGCGGCAACCAGGCCCAGGTGCCGTTCAAGCCGCGCATGGACAAGCCCGTCTACTGCTCGGACTGCTTCCGCCAGATCAAGCCCGACTGACCGCTCGCGGGGGGTGCGGCCGCCGGGGAACGAGCCCCAGCGCGATCCCCGGTCACCGGCCGGGGCAGCCGGCTGTCCAGGCCACCGTCCCCGGTCAAGGTGCGCCCTGGGCACGCGTCCGGATCGTCGGCACGTACACGATGTCGAGCGTCACGGGCTCGCCGTACAGCTTCGCCAGCCCGGAGGCCAGCTCCCCGGCGGGTGCCGGGGCGTCCGGTCCTGCCACGGTGAGATTGATGGTGTCCCCGTCGATCGACCAATCCCTGACCTCGAGGTCGCGGTCGCCGATCCAGTCCCTGACGCTCGGAGCACCGGTGCTCGCCATGATCATGCCGCGGGCGGTGGTGAATCCGTTGACCAACAGCGGGATCGCGATGATTCCGAGCGCGACCAGCGCAAATGCGAAGCCGTTGCGGACCCGGTGACGCTCGACCAGCATCTCCCGACTGGGAGCGGCACCCGACAGGGCGAACACGATGCAGGCAGCCACCACGATGGCGGCGAAGTTGGTCACGAACAGGAGCAGCGCCCCGGCGGCGTCGTCCACCCGACCGAGCTCCAGGCAGATCCCGGCCGTCGCCAGCGGTGGCACCAGCGACACGGCAATCGCCACGCCCGGCAGTGCATCGGTACCCGTCCGGCGCACGGCGACCCAGGCACCGGCCGCACCCGCCGTGAGGGCGACGCCCAGGTCCAGCAGGCCGGGCGACGTCCGGGCCTCGAGGGAGGGCGTCAGGGCCAGGATGTCGGGCATCAGGATCGACACCAGGAAGCCGATCGCGATCACCCCCGCCGCACTGACCACCACCTGGACGAACGTCAGTGCCTGCCAACGCGTGCGTGCCGTGACCAGTGCCCCGGCGAAGGCCATGATCGCCCCGCCGAGGGGAGCGACGACCATCGCGCCAATGATCGATGCCACCGAGTCCTGGTACAGGCCGAACGAGGCGATGAACCCGGCCAGCACGAGCAGCACGGTGAACGTCAGCAGCGAGCGGCGGAGCGCCTTGCCCTCGGGGAACAGGTCCTCGAGCTTCGCCGGCCCGAGGGACTGCCGCGCATCCGGCAGGATGACGGCCGGCGGGACGATCGTTCCCGGCTGCGGCACGGTGACCGTGTCCATCTGGCCTCCACCAACCACGCGCATGCCGCGCTTGTCGCGCGGAAATGTACCCTCCCGGGGGCACCCGTGGATACAGGATTTCTTGGCGTCCGCGGCGTACGCAGCGACCCAGGCCGGGGCACCGCCAACGGACTGCCGATCGCTGCCCGGCGGGCTAGATCCGGAACGCGTCCCCTCGCCGGAACCGGTCGCGATGGCGACCGCGCCAGACGGTGACGCGGCCGGCGCCATGAACCTGCCAGACGCCGTCCCGGCCCACCACGCCGGTCTGCTCGTCGATGCCCAGCACGGCGATCCCGCGTGGCGCCTGGAGCGCCACCAGCGCGGACAGCGGCTCCGGCCACGCATCGTAGTGGGGCAGCACCGCGATCCCGTCCACGAGCGCCAGGCCGGGCGGCCAGCGGATGGGCGCCGGGAGCGGGATCCGGACCTTGGGAACCATCCGGATCCCCATCGTCCGGCCCACGATCGCCATCGCCCCGGCAGAGCAGCCGGCGATGACCGCCCCGCGATCGCGGGCCGCCGCCAGCGCCGCGCCCATCGGCGACTCGGCGAGGACCCTGAGCAGGTGCTGGGGATGGCCGCCCGAGAGGTACACGAGGTCGGCCTCGCCGATCGCCTGGAGCGCCGCCGCGTCGAACCCCTCGGCCACCGTCCTGACGAGGACCGGCTCCACCTCGCCGCCCAACGACGCGAAGTGCTCCACCCCCATCTCGGCCCAGGCGCGGAACGTGCGCTCGCCGTCGGGCGCCGATGCGGTCGGCAGGATCACGACCCTGGGCCGGGAGCGCGCGGTCGCCTCGAGCAGCCCCCGGTCGAACTCGGCCATCGGGGCCAGGAACTCACCAGCGCCGACGAGCGCCACGGGACCGGCCATCGGCCGCAGCATAGTGCAGGTTGCCCGGATGGACGGTCGGGGTCGCGAATGGACGGTGGTGGAGACGGGCTGCGACACTCGGCCCACACCAAGGAGATCCGGTGACCGCGTCCCTGCGCTGGACCATGCTCGCGGCGATTGTCGGCTCGGCCATGGTCTTCCTCGACGGAACCGTGGTGAACCTCGCCCTGCCCAGGATGGGCGAGGAGCTGCCCGCCACCTACGTGTCGACGCTCGAAGGCCAGACCTACGTCGTGTCGGCGTACCTCGCCGTCCTGGCCGCCCTGCTCGTGCTGGGCGGGGCACTCGCGGACTACCACGGGCGCCGGAAGGTGTTCGCGATCGGGCTGGTCGGCTTCGGGGCCGCGTCGGTCCTGTGCGGCCTCGCACCCACGATGGAGCTGCTCGTCGTGTTCCGGTTGCTCCAGGGTGCCGCGGGGGCGTTGCTGGTGCCGGGATCGCTGGCGATCCTGACCGCGCTGTTCGAGGGCGAGGCGCGTGCCCGGGCGTTCGGGATCTGGGCCGCGGCGACGTCCGCCACCGCCTTGGTCGGACCGGTCGTGGGCGGGCTGCTGGTGGACGCCGTGAGCTGGCGAGCCGCGTTCCTGATCAACGTGCCGCTGGTTGCGGTCGCGCTGTGGGCGACCCTGCGGCATATGCCCGAGACGAAGGCCGAAGGTGCAACGGGGCGATTCGACTGGCTGGGCGCTGCCGTCATCGTCGTTGCCGTGGGCGGGATCGCGTTCGGGGTGATCCGCGGCCAGGACCGCCAGTGGCATGACCCGCTCGCGTGGGCGTCGCTGGTGATCGGTGTGATGGCGCTGGTCGCATTCCCCGTCCTCATGACCCGGCGTCCCAACCCGCTGGTGCCGCTGTCGCTCTTCCGGCGCCGGCGATTTGCCACGATCAACCTGTCGACCCTGCTGATCTACGGCGCCCTGTACACGGTCTTCGCCTTCCAGGGCCTGTTCCTGCAGAACACGGTGGGCTACTCGGCGACGGCCGCAGGCGTCGTCGGGCTGCCGACCGGAATCCTGCTGACCGTCCTCTCGACCCGGGTGGGGTCGGCGGCGGGACGCCTGGGTGCGCGGCCGTTCCTGGTCGTGGGACCGGTGCTCATGGCCGCGGGCCTGCTGTGGCTGGCGCGGGTGCCGGTGGACACGCAGCCCTGGCACCTCGTCCTGGGCGATCCGTCGACCTGGATCCCGCCGCTCTCGGTCGTCGTCGACATCCTCCCGTCGGTCGGCTTGTTCGGCCTCGGGATCTCACTCGTGGTCGCGCCGCTGACGACGACCCTGATGGGCTCGGTCCCCGTCTCCAACGCCGGCCTGGCCTCGGCCATCAACAACGCGATCAGCCGGATCGGGCAGCCGCTGCTGTCGGCGATCATCTTCGTCGTCGTGACCGGTTCCTTCTATGCCGCGCTGTCCGGGGCCGTGCCGGGGTTCGATACGAGCGACCCGGCGAACCGGGCCGCCGTACAGCCCCTCAACCGGCCCGCGGCAACACTCCCGGATGCCGTCGTCGCCGCGTCGCAGACCGCATCCACCGATGCCCTCCGGCTGGCGGCGATCGTGTGCGCCGTCCTGCTGGTCGGTGGCGCGGCGGCGAACTGGATCGGGCTGCGACCGGGCGTCGACGAGGATTCGGTGCCTGGCCGCGAGGCCGTGCCGGGGAGCGACGGGGGTTGATCCGACAACGTCGAGGCGGACCTGCCGGCCCCCGGCGACTCGAGCGGGCAGCGGCGCCGGGACCCGGGAGGATCCCGGCGACTGCCGCCCGTCAGGGGCGGATGTTCTGGTTCACGTGGAACACGTTCCCGGGGTCGAACCGCCGCTTGACCTCCCGAAGCCGCGCGTAGTTGCCGGCGTAGGCGGCGGGCACCTGCGCCTCGTCGTCGCCGGACATGAAGTTCACATACCCGCGCTGCTGCGAGTGGGGTGCGATGGCGGCGTGATAGTCCCGCACCCACTGCATGTTCGCCTCGTTGTCGGCCGCATCCGGCCACATGCCCACGATGACGGCCGCAAACCTGGCATCGCGGGCCGCGAATGCGGTCGCGTCCTCGGCGACCCGGTTGCACGCCCCGTCGATGGGATAGAGGTGCATGGTCGAGGTCACGGCCGGGACCCGCGGCCCGAACCGGAGGTGCGCTGCGATCGCGTCGTCGGTCAGCTCGTTCACGAAGGCGGTCTTCCAGTAGTGCTGGAGACCGGGCGGGTAGAGCCCGTCGAAGGCCGAGTTGAGGGCGGCATAGGGCATCACGCCCACGTGCTCGGCTGCCACCGGCGCGGCCTCGTGCAGCGGTCGCAGCATCTCCTCTCCGCGGGTGACGTCTCCCGACCAGCAGGCGACCACCAGCACCATCGGGGACCCGTGCAGCTCCTCGGGGATGAACGGCAGCGGCGGCGCGATCTGGAACGCGGAGAACGCGCTCAGCTGCTCCGGCGCTCTCGCGATCAGATCGCGATACGCGCGCAGCACGCTCTCGGCGTGCTCGATGTCGAAGAACATGGGGCCGCCGTAGACCTCGGCCACGGGATGGAGTCGGAAGCGGAACGATGTCACCACGCCGAAGTTGCCGCCACCGCCCCGGATCGCCCAGAACAGGTCCGGCTGCTGCTCCGCCGACACCTCGCGGATCGCGCCGTCGGCCGTCACGATCTCCACGGATTCGAGGTTGTCGCAACTGAGACCGTAGGCGCGCGACAGGTACCCGATCCCGCCTCCGAGCGTGAGCCCGCCGACGCCGGTGGTCGAGACGATCCCGCCCGTCGTGGCCAGCCCGTGCGCACCGGTTGCGGCGTTGACATCGTTCCAGGTGGCGCCGCCCGCGACCACCGCGCGCCGGGCGACGGGGTCCACGTCGACGGACCGCATGCCGGCGAGGTCGATCACGATCCCGTCATCGACCGTGCCGAAGCCGGGGACGCTGTGCCCACCCCCACGGACGGCGAGGTCCAGCCCGCGATCCGCCGCGTGGCGCACGACCGCCGCCACGTCCGGGACGCCGTCACAGCGTACGATCGCGCGCGGCCACCGATCGATCATGGCATTGCGAACACGACGCGCCTCGTCGTAGTCCGCGTCGTCGCGCGTGACGATGCGGCCCGACACGAGGGAGGAAAGGGGCCCGAGGGCCCCCGTCGCCGTCATCGGCTGGCCGCCGGGATGCTGTTGTCGCGGAAGTCGTAGATCGTGTCCGGCAGCTCGTCGGGCGACAGGCCGAGCGCCGTCACCGCCCACCCGAAGCTGAAGCCGTCGGGGAGCGCGTGGCCGCAGACGATGCGGTCGCCGTTGCCCTCCTCGTCGAGCACCGACCACCGAGCGCCCGACATGCCCCGCGCGCTCCACCGGGTCGGTGACGGTCTCCGCCAGCCGGCGATGCACGCTGCGCCGGAACGACTCGTCGGCATCGGCAGTCGCGACCGACCGGAGCAGCGGATGGGTGAACCTCCACCGCCCACCGGCTCGTTCGACCACCCCGGTGTCCAGGGCCGCATCCATGACGCCGGGGCGGACGCCGAGCGTCCGCAGCAGCGAGTCGCTGGGGTTGGACGTCGCGGCGACCACGGCCAACGCCCGCCTGGTCTCGGACGGCAGCTTGTCGATGCGCTGTCCAAGCAGCTGCCACAGGCGGTCCGGGAGGCCGCGGGTCGGCAGCTCGACGAGGAGCCCGGGGTCGGACTCGGCGACGCGCAGCAGCTCCATCGCGACCAGCGGGTTGCCGCCGGCAAGGCTCTCGATCTGGTCCAGGACCGGCAACGCCGGCCGATGGCCGAGGCGACCGATGATCAGCTCGCTCAGCGCGTCCGTGTCGAGGGGGCCGATCTCGAGCTCGCGCAGGCGCTCGGACGGCAGCGCCGCCCACAGGTCAAGCAGCGGCCGCGATCGCCTGCGCTGCGTCCCGACCACCGCCACCGGCGCATCGTCGAGTCGTCGCAAGGCGAAGCCGAGGACGAACCCCGACGCGTCGTCCATCCAGTGCAGGTCGTCCAGCACGAGCAGGAGGGGCTCCTGGCTCGTCAGCCTGTCGAGGACACCGAGCACGGCCATGCCGACCGCGCGGGGCTCCACCGGCCCCGCGTCCTCGCCGAGCACGAGGACACGCTCGAGGGCCCGGCGCTGGGCGAGCGGCAGGTCGTCGTAGGGCGATTGGGGGGCAGTCGGCAGGAGATTGGTCAAGACCGCGTACGGGAGCTCCCGCTCGGCTTCAGTCCCGGCGCACGACAGGACCCGGAAGCCGCCCCTCGCAGCTTCGTCCGCGGCGGACCGGGCCAGCGCTGTCTTGCCGATGCCGGCGTCGCCGACGAGCAGGACGCCGCAGGGACCGGTCCGGGCGTCCTCGAGCATCTCCCGGATCGCGGTCCGCTGGAGGTTGCGGCCGATCACGGCATGGTGGCGACCGGCTGGACCACGCTCGCGGCGTGCCGGGCTCGACAATCTGCGCCTCCGTACGGTCCCACCCGATGGTAGACCGCGGCCGATGCCGCGGGGCAAGCGGGCGACGATGGCCCTGGGCGGCCCCGGTCGCGTCGGTCGGCCCGGCGGCCGTGATCAGCGGCGGCGGGTCTGGAACGGGCCGCCGTGCCCGGGGACCACGATGTCGGCTGCCGCGAGCACGCGCTCCCGGTGGACGAGGATCGAGGCCTGGTCTGCCGCCAGCGGATCCTCCTCCGGCGAGCGGTCTTCGCGCCACCACAGGTGGGTCATCGCGTACACCGCATCGTCCGCCTCGACCAGCAGCGTCGCGTCCTCCTCGGTGTGGCCGGGCGTGAGCCACAGCTGCGACCTGGGCGACAGGTGGTGGCCGTCACCATCGTGGTCCAGCCACAGGTCGTCCCGGTAGCGGGCCCAGAAGTCGACCACCTCGGCGTTCGGGAACAGCGCGATGTTGACCGTGTGGTCGGGATGATGGTGGGACAGGAACACGTGGGTCACCGCCTCGGGCGCCACCCCCAGGTCGCGTAGCGGGTCCAGGATGAGCGACCGCCGGGCGACCATCCCGGGGTCGACCACGATCAGGGCGTCCGCGTCGCGGACGAGCACGATGGACGAGGCCACGCGATCGTGGGCATAGCCGGCATGGAGCAGGTGGACGCTGGTCATTCCGGGCAGCGTAGCCGGGCGTGCAGCCGGTGCGCCAGCCGGCCCGCGGCTGGTGCGCCGGGCGCGACGACTCGACCACCCACATCCCGGCGTGCCATCGTCCACACATGTCGAACGACGCCGCTGCCGACCTCGTGCTGACCGGGGGACGGATCTTCACCGCCGATGCCGCGAAGACCTGGGTCGAGGCCCTCGCCGTCCGGGATGGCCGGGTCGCGGCCATCGGGGGCGACCGCGACGTCCGGCCACTGGTCGGCCCCTCGACGCGTGTCATCGGGCTTCGCGGCCGGACGGTCACGCCCGGCTTCGGCGATGCGCACGTTCACCCGCCGATGGCCGGTCTGGCCCGCATCAGGTGCGAGCTCCACGATCTGCGCGGCAGAGAGGAGTACCTGGCTGCGGTGGCCGGATACCTGGGCGCGAACCCGGACGTCGAGTGGGTCACGGGCGGCGGCTGGTCGCTTGCCGACTTCCCGGGCGGGCTGCCGCGGCGCGAGGACCTCGACCGGGTGTGTCCGGACCGCCCGGTGTTCCTGCCCAACCGCGACGGGCACGATGCCTGGGTCAACTCGGCCGCCCTCGCCCGGGCAGGCATCGACCGCGATACGCCGGACCCCGATGACGGGCGGATCGCGCGCGGAGCCGACGGAACCCCGCTGGGTACCCTCCACGAGGGCGCCATGAGGCTGGTCGAGCGGCTGGTCCCGCCGCCGACCGCCGACGACCTCCGGCGCGCGACGCTCGAGAGCCAGCGCTATCTCCACTCGCTCGGCATCACGAACTGGCAGGACGCCTGGGTCACCCCGGTCGAGGAGGCGGCCTACCGGCAGCTCGGCGAGTCGGGCGAGCTGACCGCGCGTGTCGTGGGCGGCCTGTGGTGGGAGCGCGACCAGGGCATCGAGCAGGTCGAGGCGCTGGTCGAGCGGCGTGCGAAGGGCTCCGTCGGACGCTTCTCCCCGACCAGCGTCAAGCTGATGGTCGACGGCATCGTCGAGAACCAGACGGCATCCATGGTCGAGCCGTACTTCGACGTCCACGGGTACGCGACCGACAACCGGGGCAAGGACTTCATCGATCCCGGCGAGCTCAAGCGGATCGTCACCCTGCTCGACGAGCTCGGGTTCCAGCCCCATTTCCACGCGCTTGGCGACCGGGCGGTCCGCCAGGCGCTGGATGCGGTGGAGGCCGCCCGGCGCGCCAACGGCTGGTCCGACACCCGGCCCCACCTCGCGCACCTCCAGGTCGTGCATCCCGACGACCTGCCGCGCTTCCGCCGGCTGGGTGCCCTGGCCAATGCCCAGCCCTACTGGGCGGCGCTCGAGGAGCAGATGACCGAGCTCACGCTGCCTGTCCTGGGCCCCGTGGTCTCGGCGCGGCAGTACCCGTTCCGGTCGCTGCGCCGCCACGGAGCCACCCTGGTCATGGGCTCCGACTGGAGCGTCTCCACCCCAGACCCGTTTGCCCAGATGGAGGTCGCTGTCAACCGCGTCTCCGACCTCAGCCGGAGCCGGGAGCCGTTTCTCCCGGAGGAGCGCCTGGAGCTGGTCGACATCCTGACCGCCGCCACGGCCGGCTCCGCCCACGTGAACCACCTCGACGAGGCGGGCGTCCTCGCCGTCGGCCGGCTGGCCGATCTCTCGATCCTCGACCGCGACCTGTTCGACGCCGGCGAGGGCCCGATCGGCGAGACCCGCGTCGTGGCGACGTTCGTCGACGGCATCGCGGTGCACGAGGCGGCCGGGCTCGACGGATAGGGGGCCGCGCCCGTCACCGCGGGACGGGCGGCATGTCCGCGTGGCCGGCTCAGTCCGCCCCGAGATCCTCACGGGTGTCGATGTCGCGCAAGGTGTCCCCATCCGGATCCAGCGCGCGCCAGACGGTCGCGGGCAGCATCGCGGCATCGACCGCATCCAGGAACGCGCGGAGCGACCGGCGCCCGTCCGCGAGCACGCCATTCGCCACCGCCGCGGCCGACGGCCTGAGGGCCAGCGGCAACGGCGCGACCCGCTCGGCCTCGAGGCACACGGCCGCCGGGCCGGCGACATCGTCCAGCGCTGCCAGCAGCGCGTGCAGCACGCCCGGCGCCAGCGACGGCATGTCACCTCCCGCGACGATGACCCGGTCCACCTCCGGGGGAAGCATCGCGAGCCCCCCGGCCAGGCCCGCCAGCGGCCCCTCGTGGGCCACCGCGTCGCGAGTGATCACGATCCGTGCCGCCAGGCCCCCGGGCAACACCGGCAGGGGTGCATCGGGCGCGAGCACGACGATCACCGGGTCCGACACTGCGGCGACCGCGGCCAGCGCATGGTGCAGCACCGGTTGACCGCGGTGCTGCGCCGACAGCTTGTCGCTCCCGAACCGGGACGAGGCACCGCCGGCGAGGACCAGCCCGGCAACCGTCATGCTCCCCGCTCCGGGGCATCCGCCCGGGCCTTGAGACGGGCAAGGGTCGTCGGGCCGAGGACGTGCCCCCCGTCCGTGCGGCGCAGCAGCCCCCGCCGGTCGAGGTCCTCCAGGACGACCAGCACGTAGCGGCGGCTGCTCCCCGTGGCATCGCGGAACGCCGCCGGCGACAGAGGCGCGGCCGCCGCCATCGCCAGCGCCTTCCTGACCAGCTCGCGGTAGGTGCCGGCAGCCCAGGCCAGGTCGTCCTCGAGCCGGACGATGCGGCCCGCCGCCTCCAGCGCCCGCACCCCGTCGGGCGGACAACCGGCCTCGCGCGCGGCTCCCGCGAGCGACGGCGGCGACACCGCGGACAGGGCCTGCTCGAGCCGATCCATCGCACCCAGCGTGGCGGCCGGCAGCCCCGCCGTCCGTCCCGGGTCCCGGAGCCGATCCCCGTCCCTGGCCAGGGTCCCGTCGTGGACCAGCCGGTCGAGCTCGACGCGGGCCACCTCGTCGGCGGCCGAGCGGCCCAGGGTCGCGCGACGCCGCACGGCCCGCGCCAGCTCGGCGCGCACGACCGGCAGCGGGATCCCGGGCGAGGCCGGCTCGGCCGCGTGGTGGCGCTCCACGAGCTCGATCGCCAGGCCGGCGACGGCCTCCGCCACGTCGGGGGCAAGCTGCCATCCACTGCCGGCCCGGGCGGCACCGTGGAGATCGAGGGTCGCGGCACGGAGCGCATCGAGGGCTCCCGGCTCGGCGCGGGACACGGCCGCGACAGCCTGTGCCAGGACCGCCACCCGCTCCGGCGTCATCCGCCGCCGCGACACGCCCCGGGGAGGCTGCGCGTCGAGCAGGATGCCACCGCCGGCCGACGCCCCGGGCGAGGGGCGGCGAAGCGCCACCCGGTCGCCGGGAGCGGCAGCGATCTCCGTGTCCAGGCGAAGGATCGCGAGCGAGGACCCGTCCGGCAGCTCCACGGCCTCGCGCGGCCCGCGCACAACCAGGGCGCCGGCCTGCGCCGTTCCCGAGTGGAGACGGAGACGCTCCCGGTCCCCCGGGGCGGCCGGGATCCCGCGGGCGGCCAGGCCGGCCGGAGGCCGAAGCGCGACCAGGACCCGGGACGTCGCAACCACCGCCGGATCCGCGGTCAGCACCCGCCCCCGCTTGAGCACGGCCGCGCCCGCACCGGCCACGAG
This sequence comes from uncultured Chloroflexia bacterium, assembly GCA_963727585.1. Lineage (GTDB taxonomy): Bacteria > Chloroflexota > Limnocylindria > Limnocylindrales > CSP1-4 > CAIXZV01. The sequence goes on from CAVSHH010000002.1 coordinate 60,386, forward strand.
CAGGGCGGTACGCCCGCCGTCCGACGACGGCACCGTGGTCCCGCGCACCTGAATCTCGCGAACCCGGAGGTCGATGTCACCCGGCACCAGGCGCAGGGTCGCCCCGGTGGCAACGGGCCCCCCGCGGAGACTGCCGGTGACGACGGAGCCCCGGCCCCTGACTGCGAACGAGCGGTCGACGGCGAGCCTCGTCCCGCCCCCGGTGCCGACACGACCGGCGAGCGCGCGGTCCCGGAGGCCGACGAGCGCGGTGCGCAGCGCCTCCACACCCTGACCCGTGATCCCGCTGACCGCCAGCACCGGTGCCCCGGCCAGGCGGGTGTTCTCGACGAGCGCATCCACCGCGGCAACGACGGACGACGACCGGGCGGCGTCCACCACGTCGACCTTGGTGACGGCGACCACCGCCTCGGTGATGCCGATGGCATCGAGCAGCTCGAGGTGCTCGATCGTCTGCGCGTTGGGCCCGTCGTCGGCAGCGACCACCAGCAGGGCCGCATCGATCTCGCCGGCACCGACGAGCATGTTGCCTACCAGCCGGTCGTGGCCGGGCACGTCCACGAGGTCCAGCACCGAGCCGTCGGGCAGGTCCAGGTGGGCGTAGCCGACGTCGATGGTCATGCCCCGGCGGCGCTCCTCCGGCAGGCGGTCGGCGTCGATGCCGGTCAGGGCACGGAGCAGGGTGGTCTTGCCGTGGTCGATATGCCCGGCCGTGCCGATGACGACGCTCATCGGCGCGGTGCGACCCTCGCCACGGCCCGGGCGAGATCGAGGTCGTGGACACGCTCGACCGTGCGCAGGTCGAGCACCAGCTCGTCGTCCTCCACCCGGACGAGGATGCGGGGGGAGCCCCGGCGAAGGGCGCCGGCAGCCCGGTTCGGGCTGGCGCAGCCGACGGCGATCCCCGCCGAGGGCAGGACCTGACCGGGCAGCGAGCCGCCTCCGACCGGGGAGGCGAGGTCCGCCACACGCACGCCCGTCGCGCCGTCGGCGCGAGCGAGAGCCGCGATCCGACCGGCCCGCTCGCGAAGGCCCTCGACGTCCCGGGCGATCAGCTGCCACACCGGGATGTCCGCCACGGCGCGCCCGGCACGGTACAGGCCCAGCGTCGCCGCGACCCCGGCCAGGATCGCCTTGTCCGGCCGGACCGCCCGCGCCAGCGGGTCGCGTCGCATCCGCGCCACGAGGTCCCGGCGGCCGACGACCAGACCCGCCTGCGGACCGCCCACCAGCTTGTCGCCGCTGAACAGCACGACGTCGGCCCCGGCGGCGAGCCGCTCGGCGGGCGTGGGCTCGTGGGCCAGCCCATGGACGGCGGTGTCGATCAGCGCGCCCGACCCGAGGTCGTCGATCACCATCGCCCCGTGCCGGTGGGCGACAGCTGCCACCTCGGCCAGATCGGCCGCCTCGATGAAGCCCGTCATGACGAAGTTGGAGGGGTGGACGCGGAGCACGATCGACGCGCGGCCGTCCGCGAGCGGCGGCTCGAAGTCGGCGGCCCGGGTCCGGTTGGTGGTCCCCACCTCGACCAGGCGTGCGCCGGCTCGTGCCACGACCTCGGGGATCCTGACCCCGCCTCCGATCTCGACCAGCTCGCCGCGCGAGACGACCACCGAACCCCGCCGCCCGGCGAGTCCCACGGCCAGCAGCAGGGCGGCCGCGTTGTTGGTCACGACCAGGGCATCCTCGGCCCCGGTCAGCGCGACCAGGTGCTCCTCCGCGGCCCGGAACCGCGGACCCCGGCGGCCGGTCACCTCGTCCAGCTCGAGGTACCCGTACGAGGTCGCGCCAGCGATCGCCGCCAGCCGGGCTGCGCGGGGCCAGGGGGCCCGGCCGAGGTTCGTGTGCAGGATGACGCCCGTCGCGTTGACCACCGGCGGCGGCACGGTGAGCCCCGGGTCGGCGAACGCGAGCATCCGGTCCACGACCGCGCCGGCCAGCTCGTCCTCGACAAGGGCCGCCATGCCCGAGGCCAGCCGGTCCCGCTCCACGTCCACCACGGCGCGCGCTGCGGCGGCCAGTGCCGCGGGGTCGGCGCCATCCAGCTCGACCCGGACGAGCGTGAGCAGTCGCTCCACGCTGGGTGGTCGCGGGCGGGCGGCGGAGTCGCCCACGCCGGCGGCGTCGCTCACGCCGGGCGCCTCGCCACCCGGTCGCAGGCCGCCCCGCCCGGCGCCTCGTCCGCCACACGTGCGCCGGCAGAGCCGTGGGTCTCGGGTCGCATGTGCATCGGTCCGAGCGTAACGCGCCAGGGCAGGATGCCGCGAGTACGGCCATCGCCGGTCGGGCGCGCCGGATGGGACGCTTACTTGTCGTGCCCGGCCCGTCCGCCCAGATTCGCCCCGCGGTCACCCGCCTCGGCGGTGCATGATCAGCGATGGCGCGCCGGACCCGGGAACGACGCGTCGCGAGCAGGAAGAGGCCGTGACCGAGGCTGCAGCACCGGCACCAGCGCGAGTCGCGCGAGTCGCACAGGCGGCGGATGTCCGCCTGGTGGGGCTGCGCAAGACGTTCGGCGACGTCGTGGCCGTCGACGGGGTGACCGTCGACGTCCGGGCCGGCGAGTTCTTCTCGCTGCTCGGTCCATCGGGCTGTGGCAAGACCACCACCCTGCGCATGATCGGCGGGTTCGAGCTGCCCAGCGGCGGGCGGATCGAGCTGGGCGGGCTGGACATCACCCACGCCCCGCCCGAGCGACGGTCGGTCAACATGGTGTTCCAGAGCTACGCGCTGTTCCCCCACCTCAGCGTGTTCGAGAACATCGCGTTCGGGCTGCGCCGGCACCGGACGCCGGGCGCCGAGATCCGGACGCGAGTCGGCGAAGCCCTGTCGCTGGTGCGGCTCGAGGACTTCGGGCCGCGACGCCCCGATCAGCTGTCCGGCGGCCAGCAGCAGCGCGTCGCCCTCGCCCGCGCCCTGGTGAACCGGCCGGAGGTGCTGCTCCTCGACGAGCCGCTGGGCGCCCTCGATCTCAAGCTCCGGCGGCAGCTGCAGACGGAGCTCAAGCGGGTCCAGCTGGAGGTCGGGATCACGTTCATCTACGTGACCCACGACCAGGAGGAGGCGCTCGCCCTGTCCGACCGGATCGCCGTCATGAACCACGGCCGGGTAGAGCAGCTCGGGACGCCCGAGGAGCTCTACGACTCCCCGCGAACGCTGTTCGTGGCCGGGTTCATCGGCACCTCCAACCTCCTGCCCGGCACGATCGAATCGGCGGACGGGGGTTCGGCGCTGATCCGCCTGGTCACCGGCGAGGCGGTCCGCGCCGGCGCAGCGGCCGCGCGGGCCGGCGATCCCGTCGACGTCGCGATCCGCCCGGAGTCCATCGAGCTCGACCTCGACCCTGCCGCGGCTGACGCCGCGGCGCCCGGCCCCGAGTTCGGCGCCTCGCTGGAGGCGGAGGTCCTCCAGAGCGCCTACCTCGGCGTCTCCGTCAGCCACCAGGTCCGGACCGCCGCGGGGGTGACGCTCGCGGTGGTCGTCCCGCGCAGTCACGCACGCCCAGGTATCGGCGACACGGTGCGGGTCCGCTGGCGCGCCGCCGACGCCATGGTGCTCCCCCGACCCAGCTCGGGAGAGCCGGTGGAGGAGATCCCATGAGCGAACAGCACCGGTCGACGCCCCCGTCACACGAGGTGACCAGGCGGACCGTGCTCCGCGTGATGGCCGCGCTCGGCGCCGTCACGGCCACCGGGGGCCTGCTGGCCGCTTGCAGCGGTGAGATGACCCTAAGCGACGCCGCCTCGAACGTCCCGGCCACGCCGCCGCCGAGTCTGGCCCCAGGCGAGACGGCTCCTCCCGCCGCGACGACCGCACCCGGCGAGTCGCCGGCAGAGCCGACCGAGCCGCCCCAGCCCGAGGGGGAGCTGTACGTCTACAACTACGACGAGTACATCGGCGAGGACACCATTCCGTCGTTCGAGGACAAGTACGGGATCCGGGTCACCTACGACGTGTTCACCAACTACGACGAGATGACCACCAAGATCTCGACCGGCAACAGCGGGTACGACCTCACCTTCGCCACCGGGGTCGACGTGCCCGGGTTCCTGGCCCGCAGCCTGGTCCAGCCCCTGGACCTGTCGCTGATCCCGAACCTCGCCAACCTCGGCCCGGAGTGGCAGAACCCCGGCTATGACCCGGGCAACGCCCACTCGGTGCCCTACATGTGGTGGACGACGGGGTTCGGCTACAACACCGCCAAGATCGGCGACCAGCTCACCGACTGGTCGAGCCTGTGGGACCCGCGCTGGGGCGGCAAGCTCGCGATGCTTGACGACTACCGCGAGACCTTTGCGGCCGCGCTGATCCGGCTCGGCTACAGCGTGAACACGACCAGCGATGCGGAGCTCGACGAGGCCCTGGCGCTCCTCCAGGAGCAGAAGCCGCTCCTACGCAAGTACACGGCTGACGACATCGCCGACCTCAAGAGCGGCAACGTCTGGCTGTCCCACGCGTGGAGTGGCGACGTGGCCCAGGTCAGCTGGTCAAAGCGCGGGAAGGACGTCGTCTACGTGATCCCGTCCGAGGGGGCCATCCGCGGCTCGGACGCGATGGTGCTCCTTGCCAACGCCCCGCATCCGGTCGCGGCCCACCTGTTCATCAACCACATGCTCGACGCCGACGTCAGCGCGGCCAACACGAACTACATCTACTACATGGGTCCCAACGAGGCGGCCAAGCCGTTCATCGATCCAGCGATCCTCGACGACCCGACGCTCAACCCGGACAAGGCGCAGATCGACAAGCTCCAGGAGCTGCTCGACCTGGGACCCGATCTGCAGAAGTACCAGGAGCGCTGGACCAAGCTGCGGTCGAGCTAGCAGCCGGCAGCGGCCAGGGCGAGGGGCTCGACGATGCGGGTTCGCGCGAGGGAGGCTGCCTTCCTCGTGCCGGGCATGGCCTGGCTGGTCGTGTTCTTCGCCGTCCCGCTGGGGATCATCTTCGTGGTCAGCCTGGGGACCCGCGACCAGTACGGCGGCGTGGTCTTCGACCAGCTGGGGGCCCGCGGCTACCTGCGGGCCCTCGAGCCGGACTTCCTGCCCACCGTCCTCAACTCGCTGCGCTACGCGACCCTGACCACGGTGTTCTCGATCGCGATCGCGTATCCCGTCGCCTACTGGATCAGCCGCTACGGCGGCCGGCGCAAGGTCCTGCTGCTCGTGCTCGTCATGCTGCCGTTCTGGACCAGCTGGGTGATCCGGACCTATGCCTGGATGATGATCCTGGGCGACGACGGGGTCCTCAACGGCGTCCTGGCCGGCCTGGGGGTCGTGGATGAGCCGGTCACCATCCTCAACACCGATTTCGCCGTTGTGCTGGGCATGACCTATGGGTTCCTGCCCTTCGCGATCCTGCCGCTCTACGTCTCGATCGACCGCCTGGACCCCGAGCTCGTCGCCGCCGCCCGCGACCTGTACGCCGATGGCCGGGCGGCCTTCCGTCACGTGACCCTGCCCCTGACGATGCCGGGCATCATCGCCGCGGCCCTGCTGACCTTCATCCCCTCGATCGGCGACTTCGTGACCCCGGACCTGCTGGGCGGCGCCCAGACGATCACGATCGCCAAGGTCATCCAGATGCTGTTCATGACCAGCCGGGACTGGCCGTTCGGGGCGGCTCTCAGCTTCCTGCTCATCGTGGGAACGATCGCGGGCCTGCTGGCCTTCCTGCGGGTGCTCCGGCGCGAGGTCATCGGCTGATGCGGCATGACCGCAACCGGTTCCTGTCGCTGTTCACGGTCGTCGTCTACGTGTTCCTGTTCGCCCCCATCGTGATCCTGATCATCTTCAGCTTCAACGATGCCAAGGACGTGTTCGCGTGGCAGGGGTTCACCCTGCGCTGGTACCCGGAGCTGTTCGGCGACCGGAACCTGATGCACGGGCTCAGCATCACGCTCCAGGTTGCCGCGATCTCGGTCGTGGTCACGACCTTCCTGGGCACCCTCCTGGGCCTGGGCCTGGCCCGCCTCCGGTCGAGCTCCGGGGCGGCAGCTGCGGACACCCTGATCCTGCTGCCGATGGTGACGCCCGAGGTCGTGATCGGCATCAGCCTGCTGCTGTTCTTCGCGCTGCTGTTCAACGCCAACGGGTCGGTCATGCAGATCGCCGTCGCCCACATCGCGTTCTCGATCTCGTACGTGGCGATCATCGTCCGTGCCCGGGCCGTGTCCCTCGATCCCCGGATGGAGGAGGCGGCGCGCGATCTCGGGGCAACACCGGTCACCGCGTTCCTGCACGTCACTCTGCCGCTGCTCGCTCCGGCGGTCGCCGCGGGGGCATTGATCAGCTTCGCCCTGTCGTTCGACGACCTGATCATCACCTCGTTCAACGCGGGTGTCGGCTCGTCCACGCTGCCGCTCTACATCTACTCGCGAATCCGGTTCGGGATCACGCCCGAGATCAACGCCATCTCGACGATCGTCGTGGTGACGACCGGCGTCGTGATCCTGGGAGCCACCTGGTACACCTCCAGGCGGACCCGCCGAATCGCCGACAACCGGCCACAGGAGGCGACTTGACCATGACCGGCACGATCGAGACCGGGAGCGCGACCTTCAGCCCGACCCCGCCGCTCGAGCCGCTGCGCACCAGCAAGCGGCTCCAGTTCCTCGACGATGCGCAGCTGGACCAGCTCCAGGACGCGACCCTCGAGGTCCTCGAGCAGGTGGGCGTCCGGTTCCCCAATGCGAGATCGCTCGAGATCCTGGGCGACCACGGCTGCTCGGTGGACGCCGCCACGCAGGTGGTGCGCTTTCCGCGCGACCTCGTCCGCGAGGCCGTGGCGCGGGCACCCCGCTCGTTCACGATGGCCGCCCGCAACCCGGACTTCGACCTCGTCCTCGAGGAGGGCGTCTCGTACTACACGCTCGACGGTTGCGGCGTGGCCGCCATCGATCCCGAGACCCGCCGAGAGCGGCCCTCGCGCAAGGAGGACCTCGCCCGTCAGGCCCGGGTCGCCGATTGGCTGCCGGGGATCGGGTTCGTCTGGCCGACCGTCTCCGCCCAGGACCACGGGCGCACGTCGCAGCTGCACGAGATCGACGCCGCCTACGGCAACTCGGTCAAGCACTTCCAGGCGATGGTCATGGGCGAGGAGGCCGCCCGCTTCGCCGTGGACATGGCGACCGTAGTCGCCGGGTCGGGTGAGGCCCTGCGTGCGCGACCGGTGCTGTCCAACCTGATCTGCTCGGTTGCGCCCCTGGCCCAGGACCACGCGGCCCTCGAGTCCGCGCTGGTGATGGCGGAGGCCGGCATCCCCATCGGCGTCCTGTCCATGCCGACGCTGGGCACGACGGCCCCGTCCACGTCGGCCGGCGCCCTCGTCGTGGGCGACGCCGAGGTCGTCTCGGGCATCGTGCTGCTCGAGCTCGCCTTTCCCGGTGCGCCGGTGTTCCACTCGATCATGAAGGCCTGGGCCGACCCGCGGACCGGGGCGTACGTGGGCTACTCCCTCGACTCGCGGTCCCGCTACGCACCGGTCGAGATGGCCCACCACTGGGGCGTGCCGTCGATGGCGGCGTGCTTCGGCACGGATTCACCGGCGGCCGGGACCTGGCTGGCGGCCTCCGACGTGGCCCTTGACCCGTTGCTGGGCGGGCTGTCAGGTTCGGAGCTGGTCACCGGGCTGGGGCTGGACCGGACCTACACGCTGCTCTACCCCGAGGGCATCTTCCTCGACTACGAGCTCTACGAGCGGGCGCGGTACGCGCTGCTGGAGATGGAGATCAGCGATGAGACGCTCGCGCTCGGCGTGATCGCGGATGTCGGCCCCGGCGGTCACTACCTCGCCGAGGAGCACACCCGGCGGCATATGCGCCACGCGCTCAAGCGCGGCCTCGAGCACGACCTCGTCGACAACCGGTACCGCGATCCGGTGGAGGTCGCCCGCGAGAAGGCGGCCTGGGTCAGCGCCAACCACCACCCGGAGCCGCTGGAGGCCGCCAAGGCCCGGGAGCTGACCCGGATCCTCGAAGCGGCGAAGGCAGCGCTCGGGTAGCGGGGATGGGGCCGACCCAACGCCGCCGCTGGCGCCGATCCGCTCGACCCGGCGGCTGCGTCTGCTCGACGACGGCCAGCTGGCCGACCTGCGGCCGGCCACGCTCGAGATCCTCGACACGATCGGCGTCCACGTCCCGTCGGACCATGTCCTGGGCTTGTACGAGGCCCACGGGGCGATGGTCGACCGAGCGACCCGGCTCGTCCGGCTGCCGCCCGATCTCGTCCTCGCCTCCATGGCCCGGGCCCCCGGCTCGTACACACTGGGTGGCCGTGACCCGGCGTTCGACCTGTGCCTGGACGGATCGGCGCTGTACGTCGCCACCGACGGCTCCGGGATCCGGGGACGGGCGAGCGCCGGGGGTCGGTCCTCGCCGATGTCGAGGCGATGGCCAGGGTTGCCGACGCGCTGCCGGCGGTCGGCTTCTACTGGCCGATCGTGTCCGCATCCGATCACCCCGCGAGCGCGCCGGTCCACGAGCTGCTCGCCTCGTTCTCGGGCACCGTGAAGCACGTGCAGACCGAGACCGTGGTCGGAGCGCCCATGGCACGGGCCGCGGTCGAGATGGCCCGGGTCGAGGACGCGGTCGCAGCGGAGCTGCGGCGCATCGTGGACGCGACCGCACGCGAGCTGGACGGCACCCGGAGCGGGCCCGGATCGCGCCACTGAACCTCCTGCCGGACGTGGTACACCTACACATCCCTGCCATGTTCCGTGCATAATCCGAGGAATGTCGGACGAACCGCAGTCTGATCCTGTCCGCCTCCGGGTGGGCCAGGCCGCCGAGATGCTGGGCGTGTCGGTCGAGACGCTCCGGCGCTGGGAGAGCGAGGGCCGGTTGCGCATGGAGCGCTCCGAGGGCGGCCAGCGCGTGGTGGGCGTGGACGAGGTGACCCGGCTCCTGGCCGAGCGCCGTCGCACATCGACGGACCGCCCCATCGTCGCCCAGTCGGCCCGCAACCGGTTCCCGGGCATCGTGACCCGGATCGAGCGTGACAGCGTGGCCGCCGTGGTCGAGGTCATGGCCGGCCCGCATCGCCTGGTGAGCCTGATGACCGCCGAGGCCATCGACGACCTGGGTCTCGAGGTCGGCAGGGAGGCCGTGTGCGTGGTCAAGGCGACCAACGTGATCGTGGAGATCCCGTCGGGTCGCGAGCCCCGCCCGTGATCCGGCCCGCCGGGCTGCTCGCGGCGTTGCTGACAATCGCGCTCGTCGGGTGCGCGGGCGACGGAGCATCGCCGTCAACCGGCGCCGGCAGGGAGCTCGTTGTCTACGCGGCCGCGTCCCTGACCGGGGTGATGACCGACATCGCGGCCGCCTACGAGGCGGCGAGCCCGGCGTCCTCGATCGTCCTGTCCTCCGACTCCTCGGCTGCGCTCGAGACCAAGATCGAGCAGGGCGCTCCGGCCGACGTGTTCCTGTCTGCCGACACGGCCAGCCCACAGGCCCTCATCGACCGGGGGCTCGCGGCCGGCGACATGGTCGTGTTCGCCGTCAACGAGCTGGCGGTGATCGTCCCTGCCGACAACCCGGCCGGGCTCGTCTCGCCGGCGGACCTCGCGAGACCGGGCGTCAAGGTCATCGCCGCGGGCGAGGCGGTCCCCATCACGCGGTATGCGGTCCGACTGGTCGCCAACCTCGCCGCCGAACCCGGCTATCCGTCGGATTTCGAGGCTGCGTACACGGCCAACGTCGTCACCCGGGAGGACAACGTCTCGGGCGTGGTGGCCAAGGTGGCGCTCGGCGAAGGGGATGCGGGGATCGTGTACCGGACCGACGCCCGCGGCTCCGACCGGGTGAAGACGATCGAGGTGCCGCCCGGGGCCAATGTCCCCGCGACCTACGGCAGCGTCGTGGTCAGGGCCTCGGCCCGCCGGGTGGCGGCCGCCGCGTTCCTCGCCTGGCTCGCGGGTCCCGACGGCCAGGGGATTTTGGCAGCCCACGGCTTCCGGCCGGTGGACGGATGACAGCCCGCGCGGCGCGGGCAGGCGGCAGCTCGGCGGCCGCACGCTCCGGGGCGAGCTGGCCGGTCCAGGGGCTGGGGCTGATCGCCGCGTTGACACTGGGGCTCCCGGTCGCCGTGCTCGTCGGGCGGGCCGTGTTCGACGGGTCACTCACGGCGACCCTCGGTTCGGGCGTGGTGGTGAACGCGCTCGCCCTGAGCCTCGCAACCACCGCGATCAGCCTCGTCCTCACGGTCGTCCTGGGCACGCCGCTCGCGCTCCTGCTGGCCCGCCGCTCGTTCCGCGGACAGGCGCTGCTCGAGACGGTGATCGACCTGCCCATCGTGCTGCCGCCGTCGGTCGCCGGGCTGGCCCTGCTGCTCCTCCTCGGCCGGCGCGGCCTGCTGGGTGAGCCGCTCGCGGTGCTGGGCCTCGAGATCCCGTTCACGACCGTTGCCGTGATCATCGCCCAGACCTTCGTCAGCGCGCCGTTCTACATCCGGTCCGCGCGCAACGGGTTCGCATCCGTGGACCACGACCTCGAGGACGCCGCACGGGTCGACGGGGCCAGCGAATGGGGCCTGTTCCGGGCGATCACGGTGCCCCTCGCCTCGGCCTCGCTGGCTGCCGGCCTGGTGATGAGCTGGGCGAGGGCCCTGGGTGAGTTCGGGGCCACCATCATGTTCGCCGGCAACGTCGCCGGGCGCACCCAGACCCTGCCGCTGGTGGTCTACGGCGAGTTCCAGGGCGGCGACCTCGACGCTGCGGTCGCGGCCGCCGCGATCCTGGTGCTGGCAGCGTTCGGGGTGCTGGTGGCGGTTCGCCTGCTCCACGCCGGACGCGCCCTCGACGTCCGCGGGCTCGGCTAGGTCCGGGCTCGGCCAGGTCACCGCGACTGCGGGGCGATCCCGCGCCTACTGCACCTCGAAGTTGGTGCGCATGCCCATGCGGTAGTGGGCCTCGCTCTCGTCCTCCGACCAGATGTTGCACACGAGGACGTAGTGACCGGGCTCGAGATCGACCGTCAGCTCGTCCGAGCTGCCGACCGCCAGCTCCTCCACCTCGTCCACCAGCTCAAGCCCCTCGCCGTCCTCGTTGACGACCCCGCGGTCGTCGGTGGGCAGGTCACCTGCATCCAGGTCGGTCCGGAAGACCACGAACTCGTGCTCGTCCTCGGGTCCCTCGTTGGTGATCCTGAACGTCACCGTTCCGGTCGACACCGAGGTGGTAGCCGGCACGACCGACCACTCCTGGAGCGTGACCTCGGCGGTCGCGGCGGACACCGACGGCTCCCCGCTGCCGGCCGGCGACGCGCCGGCGCTCTCCCCGGACTCTGACGAACACGCTGTCACCAACGCGATGGACGCCGCTCCAATGAGGCATCGGACAACCAGGCGGGCGGGGGTCATCGTGGGTCCTCCCGTGCAATTGGCGCGACGGTGGGGTGCGAGAGGCGACGGTTGCCAGCGGCAACCTCCCACAGGTCGTTACAGGCGCGCAACAACCCTTCAGCTACCCCTGGCCCGGGCGGTCCCCGCTGGCTGGCGGGAGCGCATGGGAGTCGAACCCACCGCGCGACGCCGGGCGCCGCGCCACTGGTTTTGAAGACCAGGGGGCCCACCGGGACCCCTCCGCTCCCCCACCGTGCAGGGTAGCGCGTCCCCGCGTGGGCCCCCGACCGGCCGCGACCGGTCGCCCGTGGGCCGGGGGCCAGAAACCGTCAGACCCCGAGGTCGCGCCGGTCGAACACCAGGCCGCCGAGCGCCACCAGCGCCACCGCGGCGATCCCCAGGATGGCGAGGTCACCCGGCTGGACACCGTTGGCGAGCGGTGTGCCGCCGGAGTAGTAGTGGAACGGGGAGACGTCGCGCAGCCATTCGAGCCCCTCGACCGTGGGGCCGAGGTTGTTGGCGAAGAACGCGGCCACGCCCACGATCGCGACCGCAGCGTAGGCGACCGAGCGGCGGCCGGTAGCGGCGCCCGCTGTCAACCCGAGCCCCCCGAACACCACGCCCAGCGCCGCGAGGTGGAGGGCCGTGGCCACCATGTTCACCGGCTCGATCGCATCGAGCCCGGCCGGAGCCGCGATCAGCAGCAGCGCGACGGTCAGCACCGCCATCGCCACCAGCATCTCGATCACCAGCGCGGCGAACCGCTGGACCAGCACCGACCAGCGCGACACCGGGTGGGCGAGCGTCAGGTCGAGCCGGCCCGCCTCCTCCTCGCCGGCGATCCCTGCCCCGCCCGCCCAGGCGGCCATCACCAGGACCAGCACCGGCCCCAGCAGCCCGAAGGTCGTGGAGCCGAGGTAGCCCTCGGGCGACAGGAAGTCGGCGAAGCCCATCGCCTCCATGATCCCCGGGGGGAACGAGTCCATGAAGTCCGCCGTGCCGGGCACGTTGACGACGGGGTAGAACGCGGCATAGAGGACACCGACGGCGGTGATCCCGATCACCCAGCCCAGCAGCGCCCGCCGCTGGTCGCGCAGGGTCTTGCCAAACACGCTACCGGTCATCGGTCGCCTCCCGGTCCCGGTAGTAGACGAGGAACAGCTCCTCGAGGTCGGGCTCCTCCACGGTCAGGCTGGCGACCTCGAACCGGGCTGCCGCCTTGACGAGCGGGTCGGCCCGGCCGGCCAGCGTGGCCCGCAGACGTGGACCGTCGAGCCGGACGTCCTCCAGCCCCGGGACGGCAGTGAACGCCTCGGCCGCCACGGGGGCGTCGAACACGATCTCGACCCGCCGCACGGAGCGGGCCCGCAGCGCCGCCACATCCTCGACCGCCACCATCCGCCCGTCGCGGACGATCCCCACCCGGTCCGCGCACTGCTGCACCTCGGACAGCACGTGCGATGACATGAACACGGTCTGGCCCTCGTCCCGGGCCTCCCGCACGAGCTCGAGAAACCGCTGCTGGATGATCGGGTCGAGGCCGGCCGTGGGCTCGTCGAGGATCAGCAGCTCCGGTTGATGCATGAACGCCTGGACCACGCCCACCTTCTGGCGGTTGCCCTTGGACAGACTGCGGATCCGCGCCGAGAGGTCGAGATCGAGCCGGTCGGCGAGCGCCTCGATCCGCGCCGGCGGCACGCCGCCGCGAAGGGCACCGAGGTGGCGCAGCAGGTCGCGGGCGGATTGGCCCCCGAGCGCGGTGAAGTCGCCGGGCAGGTAGCCGAGCCGGCGGCGGAGGGCCGGCCCCCCGCGCCGCGGACTCTCGCCCAGGATCGATGCCGATCCGCTGGTCGGCCGGATCAGGTCGAGCAGGATGCGGATGGTCGTGGTCTTGCCCGCGCCGTTGGGGCCCAGGAAGCCGTAGACCTCGCCCGCGACGACCGACAGGTCGAGACCCGCCAGGCCGCGCCGCCTGCCGTAGCTCTTGACCAGGGCCCCGGTGCGGATGATGTCGGTCACCGGCCCACCTCCTCGATCGGGCACTGCACGTCGGGACCGGCGTCCGGGAGTGACGGCGCCCGGCGTCCGATGGTCCGCGCGGTCATGGTCGAGCATGACTGGACTACGGTACCGTCGCGGCGGGGGCCGGGGTCCGCGATCGCGGCTCTATCATCGGGCGATGACCACGCGTCCCGATCTCCACCCGATCCGCCTGACCGAGCTCACCGACTGCGGGGGATGTGCCGCCAAGCTGGGCGCTGACCTCCTGGCCGACGCCCTGGCCGGGCTGGGCGCCGTGACGGGCGGCGACGACGCGAACCCGGCCCTGATCGCCGGCCTCGATCCCCCCGACGACGCCGCCGCCTACCGGATCTCGGACGACCTCGCGGTGCTCGGCACCCTGGACTTCTTCCCGCCGCTCGTCGACGACCCGGTGGCCTACGGGGAGATTGGCGCCGCCAACGCCCTGTCGGACGTGTTCGCGATGGGCGGGCGGGTGCTGTTCGCGCTGTCGATCGCCGCCTTCCCCGAGGACTTCCCGCGCGACGCCCTGGCCGCGGTGTTCACGGCCGCCGCCGGCAAGGTACGCGAATCCGGCGGTGTGCTCGCCGGCGGTCACACCATCAGTGACGCGGAACCCAAGTACGGGCTGGCCGTGATCGGCGTCGCCCACCCGGACCACCTGTTCCGCAAGGGAGGCGCCCGGCCCGGGGACGTGCTCCTGCTCACCAAGCGCCTGGGCACCGGGCTTCTGGTCAGCGGCCGCCGCTCGGGCCGGACCACCGACGCCCAGCTCGAGGCTGCCGTGGACCAGATGCGGGCGCTCAACCGCGCCGCGGCCGAGGTGCTCGGGCGGCACGGCGTGTCCGGGGTGACCGACGTCACCGGGTTCGGGCTCCTGGGCCACGGGCTCGAGGTGGCGCGGGCCTCCCGGGTGCGGCTCGTGTTCGACGCCGACGCCATTCCCGCACTCGACGGCGCGCTCGACCTGGCCCGTGCCGGCGTGGAGACCACGGGTGCGGGCCACAACCGGCGGTTCACGGCGCCGGCGCTTGTCGTCGGGGACGGCGTCGCGCCCGAGCTGGTCGCGCTGGCCCATGATCCGCAGACGTCGGGCGGGTTGCTGGCCGCCGTCACGGCCGCGGACGCGGATGCGATCAGGGCCGCCCTGGCAGACAAGGGCGTCACCGCCTGGCGGGTGGGCGAGGTGATCGCCGGCGACCCGGGCGTGGAGCTCCGCTGACGGGTCAGGACGCCTCGAACGTCCCGTCTGTCCACTCGGGGTCGTCCTCGAGCATCGACCGCAGCTCGAGGTATCGCTCGTGCTGGGCCGGGTCGTCGGCGTTGGCCCGGTAGCTCGTCTCGTCCTCGAAGATCGCGATCATGAACCACGTCGGCCGGTCATACGGGTTCACGTCCGGACGGAAGACGTAGCTTGCCCGGTACCCGGGCACCTTGAGCTCCGCCACCCGCCGGCCGTAGCCGACGAGATCGGCCTCGCGACCGGGAATGGGATGCAGACGCGCGATGGTGCCGTACATGGGACGCACCTCCTTCACGGATGATGGTGCGCCCCAGCGGCGGCCGGAGCAAGGCTCAGGCGTCCTGGCGGAGCTGCTCGTCGGCGGCCGCCAGGATCCGCTCGACCTCGTCCTCGACCTGGCCGGGGATCGGATCGACCACGGGGCCGTCGAGGATCTCGCGCACTCGCTCGCGGGCCCGCCCGTACATCTCCGGCCGGCCGGCGCCGTGCCACGTCTCCCAGGTGGCCCGGCCGATCAGCGACGGCTCGTAGAACTCGGCGCTGCGCGACGCGGTCCGGGTCGCCGGCATGGCCAGGAAGTTGCCCCCCGGGCCGACCTCGGCGATGTCCTCGTACAGTCCCGCCCCCTCGCGAGCATCCACGCCCTCGAACAGGCGCAGTGCGAGGTGGGCCAGCTCGTTGTCCACGAGGATCTGCTCGAGCACCAGCGTCTGGTCGCCGTCCAGCTCGCCGTAGCCCACCACGACGTCGGCGCCGGCGCTGATGCCGGGCAGCATCGTGACCAGCTTCTCGATGCACGCCTCAGCACCGATGTCGTGGGCGTCGGTGGCACAGCCGGCGGCCATCGTTGGCAGGCCGTAGAACCGGCCCATCGTGGTCAGCGCCGCGGACTGGATGCCCATCTCGGGGGTCCCGGCGAGGAACGCGCCGGTGCGGAAGTCCATCGAGCCCACGGCCGATCCGTACATCACCGGCCGGCCCGGGTTGGCGATCTCGAGGATCACCAGCGAGCTCAGCGCCTCGGCGTTGGCGAGGGCGATGTTGGCCAGCAGCGAGGCCGGGCCGGTCGTGCCGGGCACGGGCATGGGCAGCACGCACACCGGCACGTCCCACCGACCGAGGTCGAGATAGGCGTCGAGCATCTCGCCATCGTGGACCAGCGGCGCGACGGGGCAGTAGACGACGGATGCCTCGTGGCGCTCCCTCGCCTCCGCCTCCCCGCCTGCGACGGCGGAGATGATCTCGCCCAGCCAGCGCGCCTGGTCGCGCCGGTGAAGCTCGTGCTGCCCGTGCTTGGACAGCGTCGTCAGCATCGCCGCGAACTCATGGAGAGGCCGCGAGGGCACCGGCTTGTCGCTGGCGGCCACCGGCGGCCAGCCCATCACCGCGAGGTCGCACTGCTGGAACACCCGCATCGCGTCCACGGTGTCCTGCCGGGTCCCGTAGCGCCGCTCGCCGGTCGCGAAGTCGCGCATGAATGCGGCGGTGCCGTCCATGGCGAACCGCGTCGCCCCCGCGGGGACCCGGAAGTCGTGCTCCGGGTTACGGGCGCCCAGCAGGAATTCGCGGGGCGCGCGGTCGAGCGCGGCCTCGAGCAGCGCGGGCGGCATCCTGACCAGGCCGGTTGCCTCGTCGACCTCGGCCCCCGCTCCTGCGAGCAGCGGACGAGCCACCTCGCCGTGCACCCGGATCCCGACGTCGGCCAGGATGCGCAACGATTCCTCGTGCACGCGGACGATCTCGTCGGGGGCCAGGAAGGTCGCCTCGTAGCGCATGCTCAACCCTCCCGCGCGGCCCGTTCCAGCCGCGCCAGCTCGGTCTCGACCTCGGGCGGCAACGGGATCGGCTCATGGGCCGCGATGATCGCCATGGCCTTGGCGCGTGCTTCCTCGAGCACGTCGGGCCGCCCGTCCTGTTCCCACTGGCCGAAGGCGCCGTGAAAGCCGAGTCCGGGCAGGTACCACTCACCATGGCGAACGGCGTCGCGGGTCGCGGTCCGGGCCAGGAAGTCCCCGACCGGTCCCACCTCGTCCAGCGCGGCGAGCACATCCGGCTCGCCGCGCCCCTCGCCGATGCCCTCGTGGAGCCGCCGCGTCATCCGGTAGATCTCGACGTCGATCATCATCTGCTCGAGGGACAGCGTCGACGCCCCGCCCAGCGATCCCGGCCCGATCACCACGTCCGGCCACGACAGCACGGGGAGGGTCCAGTTGAGCGTCCGCTCGTACGCGGCCTGGATCCCGGTCACGTAATGGTCGGTGCCGCCATTGGAGGCGATCACCGGGAGGTCGTAGAAACGGCCCATCTCGGTGGTGGCGGCGCCCAGCAGGCTGTGCTCGGGGCCGCCGCCGCCCCAGCGGCCTGACCGGGGCTCCATCGCGGCCAGGGCGGGCGCGTAGATCACCGGCGTTCCCTCGTGGGCCGCCTGCGCGAGCACGATCGAGCCCAGCACCTCGGCATTGCCCGACACGATGGTCGACCGCAAGCCGGTCGGTGCCGAGCTGCCCATCATCGGCATCGGCATGATGGCGATCGGGATCTCCCAGCCCGCGGTCGCCAGCCATGCGTCGGTGTGCTCCGCCTCCATTGCGAGGGGTGAGACCGGGCAATAGAGGACCGAGAACGGGTGGTCGCGCATGACCGCCTCCCTCGACCCGAAGATCGCGACCAGCATCTCCAGCAGCCAGCGGGCATCGGTCTCGGTGGCGATCTCGTCCTGGATGTGCTTGGAGAACAGGTGGTGGACCTCGCGCCAATGGGCGACCGCCGGTCCCGGGCCCCCGTCCGAGGCAATGCCCGAGGTCACCATCCGCCAGTAGGCGCCGACCTCGTCGAGCGAGTCCACGAGGCGGGTGGCATTGGCCCAGTCCTCCCACACGGGCGCCCGGCGGACGCCCTCCACCGGGTCCCAGACCATCGTCGTCTCGCCGTCCGGCATCAGCCAGCACTGGCCGGCGTTGAGCGGCAGCGAGAAGCCGGGCCGGCGACCGCCCAAGGAGAACCGCTTCGGGGCCGCGGCCAGCGCCTGCTCCACGAGGCGGCGTGGGAAGCGGACGCGGCGCTCGACCTCTTCGACCTGCGCCCCGGCCTTGCCGAGGATCCGGCGGGCCCGCTCGGAATCGACACGCATTCCTGTCCGCGCCAGGGCGGCGATCGACTCCTCGTGGACGCGCTCGACCTGGGCGTCGGTCAGGACCCGGAGGACGGTTGCCATGCTGCTCGCTCCGCGGTGCCGCGCGAAGCCCGGCGGCGGTGCGACGGGCCCGACTCGGACAGGTGGGTGGGCGCGGGCGGAGGCTAGCATCCTGGGGGTCGCGCCGGACCGGGCCGGTCCGCGGGATGCGCCGCCCGGGTCGCCGCTGCCCCGGTCGAAACGTGCGGCATCAACGTGCGGCATCACGTGCCGCAGATCCACCGGCCCACGGTCCGCGACTGGCTTGCCAGGCCGTGCGTGGTTCGCACGGCGGCTGATCCCGGTTGCGAACCGGTCGGTGACCGGACACCGGGACAGCCCTGCGCGACTGCCCCGGATGGCACCCGCGGATGCCGTTGGACCAGCCGCAAGGGTCCGAACGGCCTCCAGCCGCTTGCGCCGACGGACTACACTCGGCCGATCGGACCCACTCCCACTGCACGCGCGAGGTACCCAGTGCCGAAGGAGTACGTCCGCCTGACCACGCCGCTCGTTCGCGACGGCGACCGCCGCTCCGGCGCCCCCCTCCGCCCAGCCACCTGGGACGAGGCGCTGCAGCGAACGGTCGACGGGCTGCGGGCCGCAGGTGAGGCGCACGGACCCCGGACGTTCGGAATCTTCTCCTGCAGCCGGTCGACCAACGAGGTCAACTTTGCTGCGGGCAAGCTCAGCCGGGTCGTCCTGGGCAGCAACAACATCGACAGCTGCAACCGCACCTGACACGCCCCCTCTGTCGCCGGTCTGGCGACCGTGTTCGGCGCTGGTGGGTGCACCAGCTCATATGCAGAGATGGAGGACACGGATGTCATCCTCCTGTGGGGCTCGAACGCCCGGGAGACGCATCCGATCATCTTCCACCACCTCCTGAAGGGTGTCCGGAACGGCGCCCGGCTGTTCGCGGTCGACCCGCGGCGAACGTCCTCCGCGCAGTGGGCCGACCTGTGGCTCGGCCTCGACGTGGGCACGGACATCGCCCTGGCCAATGCCATGGGCCGCGAGATCATCGCGGCAGGCCTGGCGCACGACGAGTTCATCGGCCGGGCGACCAGCGGCTACGAGGCCTACCGGGCCAGCGTGGAGCCGTGGACGCTGGAACGGGCCGAGGCGGTGACCGGCGTGCCGGCCGCAGCCATCCGCGAGGCGGCGCGCGCGTATGCCACCGCCGACAAGGCGATGATCGCGTGGACGCTGGGGATCACCGAGCACCACAACGCGGTGGACAACGTGCTGGCCCTGATCAACCTGGCGCTGCTGTGCGGCCATGTGGGCAAGTGGGGCTCCGGCCTCAACCCGCTGCGCGGCCAGAACAACGTCCAGGGCGGGGGCGACATGGGTGCGCTGCCGGATCGTCTACCGGGCTTCCAGCACGTCGAGAACGACGCCCTGCGCGAGCCGTTCGACAAGGCGTGGAACGTGACCATCCCGCCCAAGCGGGGCTGGAACCTGACCGCCATGTACAGCGCCATGGAGCGCGGCGACCTGACCGCCGTCTACTGCATTGGCGAGAACCCGGTCCAGTCCGAGGCGGACATGCACCGTGTCCGGCGGCTGCTCGAGGGCCTCGAGCTCCTGGTCGTGCAGGACATCTTCCTGACCAAGACCGCCGAGCTCGCGGATGTCGTGCTGCCGGCCGCGGCCGCGTGGGCCGAGACGGAGGGAACGGTCACCAACTCGGAGCGGCGCGTGCAGCGCGTCCGCAAGGCGCTCGATCCGCCCGGCGAGGCCAGGGACGACCTGTGGATCATCTACGAGATCGCCCGCCGGCTGGGTCACGACTGGGGCGACGCCTCCGCCGAGGCTGTCTGGAACGAGCTGCGGAGGCTGTCCAAGGCCCACGCCGGGATGAGCTATGCCCGGCTCGAGGCCGAGGACGGGCTCCAGTGGCCGTGCTACGACGAGACCCACCCCGGCGAACCATTCCTCCACTCGCGCCTGTGGGCCGACCCGGTGCCTGGCAACCGCGCACCGTTCGTGCCCGTCGAGCACGAGGGGCCGGTCGACGAGCTGAGCAGCGAGTACCCGATCCGGCTCACCACCGGCCGCCATCTCGACTCCTACAACACCGGCGTCCAATCGGGCCCGCTGCGCAGCCCGCGGCGACGCGGTGAGTCGCTGGACCTGTGCCCCGAGGACCTCGACCGCTACGGCCTGGAGGAAGGCGAGCGCGTGTGCATCATCTCGCGCCGCGGCTCGGTGGAGGCGCCGGTGCGTGCCGACCCGTCGCTGCGACCCGGACTGGCGTTCATGACCTTCCACTACCAGGACGACGTGCCGGTCAACCAGCTAACGATCGACGCGACGGACTGGAAGTCGGGCACGGCCGAGTTCAAGGCCACGGCCATCCGGATCGAGAAGCTCGAGGCGCCGGTCGCCGCTGGCTGACCGCACCGCACAGGGCTCGAAGGTCACGGCGGATCCGTGCCAGATCGCCTGTCACGGGCCGCGGCCCGGAGGCGTACACTCGGCCGCCATGGACCTGCACCTCGTGGGCCCGGCCGCCACCCGCGAGGAGCGGAGCGCGGTCGACGCCTTCCTCGACGCCCGCATCGGCCCCACCCGTAACGGCTGGGAGGGCGGCCAGCGCGACGTGGGCACCGACGGCCGAACTGCCCGTAGCGGCCACGAAGCCCGCTCGCGGCGCGATCTGCTGCTGCCGACGCTGCACGCGATCCAGGACCGGGTCGGCTGGATCAGCCAGGGGGCCCTCAACTACGCCTGCAAGCGGCTGACCGTGCCCCCGGCCGATGCCTACGGCGTGGCCACCTTCTACGCGCTGCTCTCGACGGTGCCCCGGCCGGCCAAGGTCGTCCACGTGTGCGACGACATCTCATGCCGGGTCGCGGGCGCCGAGCAGCTGTGCGCCGACCTGGAGCGCACCCTGGGTCCGGCCGGCCAAGCTCGCGAGGGTTCGGACGCCACCTGGCTTCGGAGCCCGTGCCTGGGCCAGTGCGAGCGTGCGCCCGCGGCCCTGTTCACCGTCGCCGGGGACCCACCCATCCGGTTCAGCACCGGGCCGCTCGACGCGGCCGCCATCCTCGGCCATCTCGAGGCGCCGAGGGACGCGGACCAGACCGGGCTCGCCGGTCACCTCGACACGGTGCCCAGCCCGGAGCGGCTCGCGGCCCTTCGCAAGTTCATCCCCCAGGCCGGCGAGAAGGGCCTACGCCTGCTGTCGCGGGTCGGCCGGATCGACCCCACCAGCCTGACCGACTACCTGGCCAACGGCGGCTATCGCGCGCTCAAGGAGGCCACGCTCCTGGGCCCCGATCACGTGATCCAGGAGGTCATCACCGCGGAGGTGCTGGGTCGCGGCGGGGCCGCCTTCCCGGCGGGCAAGAAGTGGGCGGCGGCGCGCGCCTCCACCGGCTCACCCAAGCACATCGTGTGCAACGCCGACGAGGCCGAGCCCGGCACGTTCAAGGATCGCGCGATCCTCGAAGAGGATCCGTTCGCACTGGTCGAGGCGATGACGATCGCCGGGTACGCCGTGGGAGCCGAGCTGGGCTGGGTCTACCTGCGCGGGGAATACCCGCTGGCCGAGAGCCGCCTGCAGAACTCGATCGACCAGGCCCGCGCCCGCGGCCTGCTGGGATCCAACATCCTGCGAGGCGGATTCTCGTTCGACATCGAGATCCGGCGGGGTGGCGGCGCCTACGTGTGCGGCGAGGGAACGGCCATCTACGAATCGATCGAGGGCAAGCGCGGCGAACCGCGCAACAAGGCGGCCCGGTCCACGACCGCTGGCCTGTTCCAGAAGCCCACGGTGCTCAACAACGTCGAGACGCTGGTCAACGTGCTGGACATCATTCTCGAGGGCGGCGACGTGTATGCCTCGCTGGGCACCGAGAAGTCCAAGGGCCACAAGCTGTTCTCGGTGTCCGGGCACGTCGCCCGGCCGGGCGTCTACGAGACCGAGTTCGGGATCACGCTGCGCGACCTGATCGAGCTCGCGGGCGGTGTCCCGGACGGACGGCAGGTCAAGGCTGTCAACCTGGGCGGCGCGGCGGGTGCCTTCGTCGGCCCCGACCACCTCCACATGCCGCTCACGTTCGAGGACGCCCAGGCGGCCGGTGCCACCATCGGGGCCGGGGCGATCGTGGTGTTCGACGACACGACCGAGATCACCGACATCCTCCTGCGGATCGCGGCGTTCTTCCGCGACGAGTCCTGCGGCCAGTGCGTCCCGTGCCGCGTGGGCACCGTCCGCCAGGAGGAGCTGCTTGCCCGCCTCGCCGCCGGCAAGCCCAACGGCAGTCTGGACGACGAGCTGGCGCTCTTGGCCGACCTCGGTCAGGTCATGCGGGACGCCTCGATCTGCGGGCTCGGCCAGACGGCCAACGACGCCGTCCGGACCGGCATCCGCTTCGCGGAGGTGATGGCATGAGCGCGACGCCCAAGCCCCTCTATACCGGCGTCGACCCGGTCATCTTCACCAGCTCGCCCGCCCGCTCCCCGTCCATCCCGGTGCGGCCGCGTGGGGCCGAGCCCCAGCTGCTCGAGATGACCATCGACGGCACCCCCGTCACCGTCCCGGCCGGATCCACCATCCTCGAGGCCTGCCGCGCCCAGGGCATCGACATTCCAACCCTGTGCACCACGTCCACCCTCACCCCGGAGGGGGTGTGCCGGATGTGCGTGGTGGACACCGGTGCCCGTGCGCTCACCCCGTCGTGCTCGGCCAAGGTCGCCCAGGGCATGCGCGTCGAGACCGGCAACGACAAGGTCCGCCACTCGCGCAAGCTCGTGCTGGAGCTGCTCGGCTCGTCGGTGGACGTGGGCCTGGCCGGTCCGGAGCTGCCCGACGGCAGCATCCACGAGTACATGGAGCAGTACGCTGCCGACCCGTCGCGGTTCGGACCGCCCAGCCCAGCGGCACCGGCCGGGGACCGCGACAGTCGCCAGGCCGGCCATCACCACGCGACGGACGGCACGACCGCCGAGACCGTCGCCCAGCCGGTCACGGTCGACAACGATCTGTTCGTCCGGGACTATGCCAAGTGCATCCTCTGCTACAAGTGCGTCGAGGCGTGTGGCGTGGACGCCCAGAACACGTTCGCCATCTCGGTCGCGGGACGCGGGCTGGACGCCCGCGTGTCCACTGAGTTCGCCACCCCTCTCGACATCTCGGCCTGCGTCTTCTGCGGCAACTGCATCAACGTCTGCCCGACCGGCGCCCTGATGTTCAGCTCCGAGTACGAGCTGCGCGAGGCGGGTGACTGGGACGAGTCGCGCCAGCACGTGGTGGACACGATCTGCCCGTACTGCGGCGTGGGGTGCACCCTGTCGCTGCACGTCCAGGACAACCGGATCGTGAAGGTCCTCTCGCCCGCCGAGTCAGACGTGACCGCCGGCAACCTGTGCGTGAAGGGGCGCTTCGGCTTCGACTTCGTGCAGGTCCGGCCCAAGGGCGTGCGCGAGGACGAGGCGTCCGCCTGACGTCGCCCTCGCGGGCGACGCGCGGCTCGGCCGGTCGCCGCGCTCCCTGATGCGCACCCTGTCGGCCATCGCCGGCGTCCTCGCCCTGCTCATCGCCGCGGCCGTCGTCACGCAGCTTGTTGTCCAGGCCCGGACCGGACCGCTGCCCCTGGTCAGCGTGCTCGAGTTGCAGCTGTTGGTCGCTGCCGCCGTCATGGCCGTGGTCGGCCTCGCCGGGAGCCTCGCCGGTCCCGGCAGGCAGGGGGCGGGCCGCCGCAGCGGCCGGGTGACCGGGCTCGTCCAGCTGGGGCTCCTGGCCGTGATCGTACTGGCGGTGGTGCGGGCCGGCGGTCAGCTGTGGTCGCCATCGCCGGCCGTCGCCTCCGACGACCAGGAGCTGGTGGTGCTCAGCTGGAACCTCGAGCTGGGGTCGAAGGCGGCCGTGATGGCGGTCGACGGCATCGCGGCCGTCGACGCCGACCTTGTGGCGCTCCAGGAGCTGACACCCGACGTGGCCGCCATGCTGGAAAGCGACGCGAGGATCAGGGCCCGCTACCCGTACCGGGTCCTCGAGCCCGGGGAGGGCGTGGACGGCATGGGGCTCCTCGCCAAACGACCGCTCCTCGTCCGCGGCTCGGAGCGCGACCCGCTCATCCTCCGGGCGGGACTGCTGCTCGAGCACGGCACCATCGTCGACGTCCTCGACGTGCACCCCTACCCGCCGCGGGTGGGCCGCGCCGGGCCGCTGCCGATCGGACTCGACACGCGTGCCCGGGACGATGCGCTGGGGTCCATCGCCGGCCGGCTCGAGACACTCGACGACCCGACGCTCGCCCTCGTGGTGGGCGACCTCAACACGACGTCCACCGAGCCCGGCATGGCGCCGCTCGGGTCGTCGCTCACCGACGCCCATGCCGTCGCGGGGACGGGTCCCGGGTTCAGCTGGCGGCCGAGCTCGCTCGAAGCGCTGGGGGTGGGCATCCTGCGGATCGATCACGTGCTGAGCGGCTCGCGCATCCAGCCGGTGGCGTCGTCCGTCGACTGCTCGCTGCCGGGAGATCACTGCCGTCTGGTGGTCAGGCTGCGCGTCCGGGTTGTCGATCCGCAGCCCGTGGGCGGTAGCTGATCCCGC
Organism: uncultured Chloroflexia bacterium; assembly: GCA_963727585.1. GTDB lineage: Bacteria > Chloroflexota > Limnocylindria > Limnocylindrales > CSP1-4 > CAIXZV01. The sequence goes on from CAVSHH010000002.1 coordinate 84,724, forward strand.
ACCGTCGGCCGGTGCCGCGATGCACCGCTCGTGCGGCCGCCGGCATGCGGCACGGCCCTGCGGGCCGGAGGGCAGGGCCACCGAAGGGCCGGACGGCCCTACGCACGAGCATGTATCGAACGGCACATTCGGTCCTATGAGCGTCCCCCAAGGTGCCCGCGACCTCAACCGCCTCAAGTGGGCCACCATTCTCCTGCCCATCGGCTTCGTGTGGGTGTTCGAGCTCGTCCGGTTCCTCGTGCTCGACCCCCAGCTCACGGGCGACGAGGGTCACGTCGCCTCCGCGATGGTCATGGGCGGCGCGATCGTGGTGTTCGCCACGGTGGTCTCGATCTACCTCGACCGAACCCAGCGCCAGCTCGTCGCCCAGAACAAGGACCTCACCGCGACCCACTCGGTGAGCTCCGCCGTGCGCGGCGGCCTGTCGTTGCCGGATCTGCTGCAGCAGTCACTCGATCGCGTGGTCACCCAGACCGGCGCCCTCGTGGGGATCGTCAACGTCGCGATCTCCGACGAGGACCCGCTGCGCGTCCAGCGGCCCGCCACGCTGGCCCCGGGTCTCGCCTGGCTGGACGCCGTCCTGGCCGAGCCGGTGGACCCCGCGCTCGACGCTCCCCGCTACGCGACCCGGGCGGGGATCGAGACAGGCGTGCTCGACCTGCCGCTCATCCGGGGCGCTGTCCGGATCGGCCACGTGCGACTGCTGTTCCATCCGCCCGTCGAGCCCGACATCAGCAATGCCGCCCTGATCGACATCGCCGGCGAGATCGCCGGAGCCGCGCAGCTCGGCCTCGCCGTCGCCAACCTCCATCGGCGCGAGCGCGAACGCGAGGCGCTGTACTCGGTCGCCCTCCAGCTCACCGGGCGGGCCGACCTGCATGACGTCCTGGACACGATCACCCGGCATGCCCGCGACCTTCTCGGGGCCGAGCAGGCGGTGGCCTGCCTGTCCGATGCCCGCGAGATCGCGCCTCGCCCGGGCGCCGGTCGCGAGCGGCTGGCGATGGCCGACGACGGCTCCGTGTGCCGCGTGGCACACGAGAAGGCGGCCGCCAACCACCCCCAGAACCCGCACTGCCCCCTCGTGACCCGGACGGAAGGTGCTCACTGGATCGCCCGCCCACTCCGTGGTCCCGACGACGTCCTGGGCGAGCTGTGCGTGGTGCGCCCCTCGCGCCCGTTCACGCCAGCCGACCGGGACCTGCTGGGTGCCCTGGCCGACATGGCCGCCATCGCCGTGCGCACCGCTCGCCTCCACGAGACCGAGGAGCAGTGGACCATCCACGCCGAGCGGGACCGGATCGCCCGCGAGATGCACGACAGCCTGGCGCAGGTGCTGGGTGCCATCCACCTCCAGCTGCGGGCGCTCGAGAACCGAGCCAAGGACGAGGCGTCGCTCGCGATGGCGGACCAGCTGTCGGATCTGGCGGAGACCGCGGACGAGGCGTATCGCGACGTCCGCGAGGCCATCCTCGGGCTGCGCGAGACCGTCCGCGAGGATGGCGGGCTGGAGGGCTCGCTGCGCGAGTACCTGCGCAAGTACAGTCGGCAGACCGGGATCGCGACCGCGCTGAGCTGCGAGGGTGACACCCGCCGGTCGATCAGCCCGCGCTCCGAGGTCCAGCTGCTGCGGGTCGTGCAGGAAGCCCTGACCAACACCCGCAAGCACGCGGATGCGACGCGCGTCGGCATCCGGATCGACTGCCTCGGCGGTGGCACGAAGCTCACGATCGAGGATGATGGCGTAGGCTTCGATCCCGCAACCGTGACCAGCTCGATGGACGGCGGCTTCGGTCTCGCCTCGATGCGGGAGCGGGTGAGCCAGATCGGCGGCAGGCTTGACGTGCATACTGCGCCGAACGAGGGAACGACGATCGTCGTCCGACTCGATCCAGAGGATACCGTTGGAACACACGCCCCCCAAGCTCCGAGTGCTGCTCGTCGATGACCAGCCCCTGTTCCGCCGGGCGCTCGCGACCCTGATCGGCGCCCAGTTCGACATGACGGTCGTGGGTGAGGGCGAGAACGGGCGGGACGCGCTCGACAAGGTGCGCGCCCTCAAGCCCGACCTGGTGGTCATGGACGTGAACATGCCCGGCGCCAGCGGCGTCGACGGGGTCAACGCCATCCGCCAGGCGGGGTTCACGATCCCGATCGTGATGCTGACGGTGTCGGAGGACGACGACGACCTGTTCGAGTCGATCAAGGCCGGGGCCAGCGGCTACCTGCTCAAGAACGTGCGGCCCGAGCAGCTGTTCGAGGACCTCCGGGGCGTGATGCGGGGGGAGGCACCGATCGCACCCGCGGTCGCCTCCAAGCTGCTCGATGCCCTTCGGACGGGCGGCATCCCCAGTCACGGGCAGGCGGCGGCGGCGCCCCAGGACACCATCCTCACTCGGCGTGAGTCCGAGATCCTGCAGCTCGTGGCCGACGGACTGTCCAACAAGGAGATCGCGAACGAGCTCACGATCACCGAGGGAACCGTCAAGAACCACGTCCACAACGCACTCGAGAAGCTCCACCTGACCAACCGCGTCCAGGCCGCGGCCTACGCCGTGCGACAGGGCTACACCGGCTCGGACTCCACCCGCCGCTGATCCTCCCGGTCGGTCGCGTCCCCCGTCGGATACAGGCGTTCTCCTCACAGGTTGTGCCGGGCGACGGATTGGAGTCGTGCTCACCCTCGCCTAGGATCGGCTGACGTGCCGCACCATGCGGCCATGTGGTGGAGTGCCAGCGTGAGCCCGGAGCAGGTGAGGATCCTCGTCCTGTACAGCCATCCCTTGATGGGAGAGGGTCTGGGCAGCATGCTCGCGGCCGAGCCCGGCGTGCTGGTGGACGCAGTCGACATCGGCGATGCCGACGCCGTGAGCATCGCGCTCGACTGGGAGCCGGAGGTCATCGTCGTCGAGGAAGGTGGTGCCGTGGACGCGGCCGAGGTGGTGCGCCGTTCGCACGCCGCCCTCGTGCTCGACGTCGACATCACCACCACCAACGCGTGGACGCTGCGCCGCGAGATCCTGTCGACGCGCCCCGACGACTTCCTGGAGGCGATCCGCGCTGCGGTCGGCGGATGCCATCGGGCCGAGCCCGAGGGCAAGATGCCGGCTACGAGCCTCACCGGATAGGCTGTCGCCGTATGGGCGAGATCTCCCGCCGGTCCCGCCAGGAGCCGGCCTTCGACCCGCGCGCCACCCCCGTCCCGCGTCGCCGGATGCTCGTCGTCATGGGCGCCACCGTGCTCGCCGCCGGCAGCCTCGGAGCGCTGCTCGAGGCCTGTGCCGGCCCCCCGGTCACCATCGTGCTCGACGTGGACCCTGCCTCGCTGGTGCCGGGCACGCCGCGCGAGGTGCCGTTCACGCTGGTCGCCGGCGACCGCCGCGTCCCCGGATCCACCTGGCTGGTGAGGAAGGCATCGGGCGATCTCGTGGCCTTCGACCCGCGCTGCACCCACGGCCTGTGCCGATACGACTGGTCTGCCGACGGCGCGCGGTTCAAGTGCGCCTGCCACGATGGCCAGTTCGCCCTCGACGGCACGGTGCTCGCCGGACCGCCACCGCGACCCCTTCGCCAGTTCCCCGTGCGGCAGGTCGGGAACGCGATCGAGGTCGACGTGCCGGGCGACTTCGAGACGCCGAAGGAGTCACTGCCCGCCTGACCGCTGCCATCTAGCCTCCGCGCCGAAGCACCGGCTCCGTGGTGCCCGGGTGGTGCAGGGCTGGGGCCGCACGGCCCACCCCAAGCGGGACCCTAGGGTCTGGTCGGGCGCCCCGGTGGGCCGGACGATACAGGAGGCCCGGTGCGCGCGCGCGCCGGCCTGTATCGCAGTTCTATCCCCTGACGGATGGGAACGTGCCAGCGCGCGGGCGAGGATTTCAGCACGGGTCGGCATCCGTCTCAGCCGGCCCCGGGAGTACAGGTGCCATCCATGTTCCGGGTCACGTCCCTGACCAAGATGCCCGAAGCGCAGTTGAACCGCTGGATCAGGCGGATCGCACTGCTGTTCGTGGTCGTCCTCATCGCATTCGTCGCGTTCTATGCCGTCGACCGCTTCCGTGCTCCGGCAGCCCCGATTCTGGACCGGGAGCTCAGCGCCCTCGAGGAAGCTGTCAGAACGGATCCGACCGACCTCGCGTCGCGAGGCCGGCTCGCCGACCTGTACCTGGCGGCGGAGCGCTACGACGATGCCATCGCCCAGTACACGGAGATCATCGGGACCGGCAAGCAGGACGAGGCCGGCTACGTCAGTCGCGGCCGCGCGTACGAGCTGAAGGGCGAGCTCGAGGCAGCGGCGGCCGACTACACCAAGGTCGTCGAGATCGCCTCCCCCAACGAGATGGCGAACGTCGACCCGATGCTCCAGACCTCGTACTACGGTCTGGGTGCCATCTCCCTCCAGCAGGAGAAGCCCAAGGAGGCGATCGACTACCTGCTCAAGGCGCTCGCGATCAAGCGCACCGATGCCGACGCGATGAACCTCCTGGGCGCGGCCTACGTGCAGGCGGGCACGCCCGAGAAGGCTCTTGAGCCCCTTCGCAAGGCTGTCATGTTCGTCCCGCTCGGCTGGCCCGACCCGTACCAGGCCCTCGCCGCTGCCTACACCGCGACCGGCGACACGGACCTGGCCGAGTGGGCCAACGCGATGGTCGCCGGGCAGACCGGCGACATCAGCGGCGCCATCTCGCGCCTGGAGGCCATCGCCGACGGCGATGCGGCGCTCGATGCCCGGATCGGGCTCGGGCTGCTGGCGGAGAGCCAGGGCGACGACGTGACCGCGACCACCTGGTACCGCAAGGCACTCGAGATCGATGACCAGAACACCTCCGCGCAGCTCGGATTGAGCCGCGTCTCCGACGGCACGCAGGCACATCCCGCCGTCGGCCCGTCGACAAGTCCAGAAGGAAGCAACTGATGACCGCGTCCCATCCCGCGGCCCCGCCCGTGGCGGGCTCGCAGTCCATCCCCGAGGCGGATCAACTGCCTCCCGACGGCGGTGGCATCACCCCTGCCGATGCCGAGGCCGAGCCCGAGAACCGGCGTCGCCGGCAGCTCCTGCTCCTGCTGCTGCTCCTGGGGGCCTTCATCGTCCTCCTCGGCCTCGCCGTCTGGTACCTGCTGTTTCGCCAGCCCATCCCGATCCCGGCCCTCCCCGGCGAGGCCGTCATGCCCGGCTACGTGACCTCGATCTACGGGGCCTCGCGCCCGATGGGCGTCGCCGTGACGGCTGCCGGCGACCGCATCTACATCGGCGAGACGTCCGGCGACCAGGTGGCGCGGTTGTTCGACGCGGAGGGCAACGAGATGGCCGCGCTGCTGCCGCCCGTCTCGACCGGTGCGGACCATGTGCCGATCTACGTCGCGGTGAGCCCGCTCAGCGGCGAGATCTATGTCACCGATCGGCCCACCTCCACGATCTACATCTACGACGCATCGGGGACCTACCTCCGCGCCTTCACGCCGCCCGCCGATATCGAAGGCTGGCAGCCGCTGAGCGTGTCGTTCGACGCGGCTGGAAATCTGTACGTGACCGACGTCGGCGCCCTCCCCCAACGCGTCCTCGTGTTCGACCCGACGGGTCAGCAGATCCGCGTCATCGGCGAGGACGCAGGCCTCAGCTTTCCCAACGGGGTCGCCGTCGACGATGCCGGCTACGTGTACGTGACCGACAGCAACAACGGACGCCTGCTCGTGTTCGCGCAGGACGGAACCATCGTCGCCACGGTCGGGCGCGGCACGGGCACAGGGAACCTCGGCCTTCCACGAGGGGTGGGCCTCGACGGGCAGGGACGCGTGTACGTCGTGGACACGAGTGGCCAGGCGGTGTTCGTGTACGGACAGTACGAGGAGGGCGCGACCGCGCTCGAGTTCCTGGGCTCCTTCGGCTCACAGGGTGTCGCCAACGGAGCGTTTTCCTACCCAACGGGCATCTCGGTTGACGAGCGCGGGCGGCTGTACGTGGCCGATTCGGGCAACAACCGGGTGCAGTTGTGGAGCTATTGAACCGCAGCAGCGAGGGAGGTGGTACCGAGACTCTGCGCCGCCGCCGAACCCCGGCGGCCCCAATCCAAGTCCACGTAGCACACAGAGAAAGGAGGTGAGGACAGTTTGAAGAAGCTGATGCTGCTCATTGCAGCCGGAAGTCTTTGGCTGTTCCTTGCCGCGGTCCCGGTCTTCGCGGACGGTGGACCGCATGTGGCTGCGATCAACAGCGGCGTCAACGGCATCAGTGCCGATGGTTGCGCCGGCTGTCACCGTGCCCACAGGGCGCAGGGTGAGTACCTTCTGCTTGCAGATTCGGGAACCGCACTGTGCCTGACCTGCCATGGCGCGACTGGTCTCGGCTCGACGGTTGACGTCGAGAACGGGATGCAGTACACGCTGGGCACCACCGACGTTCGCGGAGACACCGTCCTCGGGTATACCCGTGGCGGTGGGTTCGTGAACGCCCGGATCGGATCCGCCGAGGCAGTCCGCATCGGATACACGAGCACTCACGGCGTCGGCCAGCTCGCGAAGGTTCCGGTTCGGACGGACGGCTCGCAGCCCGTCACCTCCGCCCACCTGCCCAACACGGGCGGCGTGGTCGGAGCGGCGGACGGTGTGGCCTGGGGCAACGGCCCCAACAGCACCACCGCCTACGCCGGGCCCGAAGTCGAGCTCGAGTGCGGAACGTGCCACAACCCGCACGGCAACGGCCAGTATCGGATCCTGAATCCGATCCCGGAACCGGCCGCGTCGGGCACGGACGCATTCGTTCCGGCCGACCCCGGCGTGTTCGTCGACGACGCGGCGCTGCCGCCCGCCGGCGATACCCGCAACTACACCATCATCCAGACCCTGAACGGCACCAACACGCTCCTCGCGAGCCAGGTTGCCGCGCTCGGCCTGCCGGACACGGCGGGCGACTTCTTCCGGCGGAAGGTCCCGTGGAATGCGGCGACCGGCTCTGCCAACGACGCGCCGAACGGTCAGGCTGCGACCTTCACGGTCCAGATCTCGACGTGGTGCACCACGTGCCACAGCCGGTATCTGAGCCAGGGTTGGGCGACCAAGGAGGACGATGCGATCTTCACGTATCGTCACACCGCCACCAACACGTCGCGGAACTGCATCACGTGTCACGTGTCGCATGGTTCCAACGCGCAGATGACGGGCACCTTCTCGGCCAACATGGAGAACCCGGGCGGGGCCGCTGCCCCGGTCGGCGACAGCCGTCTGCTCAAGGCGGACAACCGCGGGACGTGCCAGCTTTGTCACGATCCGACGGGAACGATCGTCCCCGGACAGCAGGTCGGGCCGACCCCGGTTCCCCTCCTGCCCTAACGTCCAACGCGTGGTGGCCGGCGATTCACATCCCGGCCACCCGCAGCCCCACGGCACAGGCTTCGCCGGAGGGCCGCCAGGCGCTCGCCTCGCGTCTCGACCGCGCAGCCGGACCAGGATCCGCCGGCCGACCGGCCTGACCATCGCAAAGCATGAGCGTCCGACATCCGCCATGACGAAGATCACACCAGCATGAACCGCCAGCAGCGATCCGCAGGCCACCGGGCCGGACCCCTGTTTGGCGTGCTCCTCGTCATCGCGGGCGCGGTGGGAGCCTTGACTCCAGCCGTTCCGGCTGTCCGAGCCCAGGATCCCGCCCCCACGCCCACCGCGGAGCCCACGGCCAAGCCCACCGCGGAGCCCACGGCCAAGCCCACCGCAGAGCCCACGGCCAAGCCCACCGGGACACGGCCAAGCCCACCGCAGAGCCCACGGCCAAGCCGACCGCGGAGCCCACGGCCAAGCCCAGCCCCGGGCCCAGCGCGACGCCCACGGCCAAGCCGACCGCGGAGCCCACGGCCAAGCCGACCGCGGAGCCCACGGCCAAGCCCAGCCCCGGGCCCAGCGCGACGCCCACGGCCAATCCGACCGCCGGGCCATCCGTCGAGCCCTCGGTCGAGCCATCCGTCGAGCCGTCTGTGGAACCCTCGGTCGAGCCATCCGTCGAGCCCTCGGTCGAACCGTCCGTGGAGCCGTCGGAGGAACCCTCCCCCAGCGCCGAGCCCACCGGGCCGCGCGTCGACCATGCCTGGATCGCCAGCGTTAGCGACGGCGGTGCCGTGACGGATCCAGGGCTGCTCGACGCCCCGCTCGAAGGCGCCCAGCGATTCACGGTCTACCGTGTCCGGTTCCAGGTGGTCAACGACTCCGATACCGATGCCACCCTCGAGCCGATCCTGGAGACCGCCGGCGAGCCCGGCGACTGGTCGGTGATCCCGATGGTCGATCCTGAGCCCGGCATCGCGTTCTACGGTGCATCGGACGATGGCCGTGTGTTCGATCCGCGCCGGGCGCCGATCAGCGTGGCGGATTTCCGGCTGGAGCAGGCCGCGGACCCGGAGGTGGCGCCCGTGGATGGCGCTGCCAGCGCAGGCCGAAGGCTCGCGTCCCTCGCACTGCCTGCCCACAGCTTCACCGAGGTGGAGTTCGCCGTTCGGGCCACAGCGGATGCGGCGTGGGAGACGGGCTACCGATTCCGTCTCTCCGACGGGACGGACGTCCTGCCCGGGCTCGAGGCCGAGCTCGTCATGGGCGCCAAGCCGGGGGTCGATCTGTCGCCCGGCCAGCGGAAGGGCAAGCCCGTGGACAAGCCCGTCCCGCTGTACAAGCTCGACCCCCAGATCAGCTTCACCGACCTGCCGATCGCGTCAGGGGTGGGAAGCGGGACCACGGCGACGTACTCGCTCCGGACGCCGTTCGCCGCGATTGCCGACGAGGGCTCCCCACACGTCATCTCCGGGCTGGCGTCGGACGCCTGCGCCTCGTGCCATGCCGCTCACGACGCCCAGGGATCGATGCTCCTCCAGCAGGACGAACCGCAGTCGTCCACCTGCTTCAGGTGCCATGACGGAACCGGAGCGCTGAGCGACGTGCAGAGCCAGTGGTCGAGCGCGACGCTGCCGGCCAACGACCCGGAGACCTCCTCGTGGTACTCCCATCCGGCCACTTCACCGTCCAGCCACGTGTCGGCCCTGGAGAACGAGTTCGAGGGCACCCTCGACCGGCATGCCGTGTGCGCAGACTGCCACCAGCCGCACCTCGCCGACGCGTCGAGGCCTGTGAACAGCGTCGGCGGCTGGTCGGCCTCGGGATCCATCGCCGGCGCATCGGGCGTCGCGGTGGTCAACGGCGATCCCGGGACCGCTCCGGCCTATACGCTCCAGCCGAGGTCCGACTTCGAGTACCAGCTGTGCTTCAAGTGCCACTCGGGCTTCACGCAGCTGCCGGCGCAGGACCCCGACCATCCGAGCCGCTGGTCGCTGGACAAGGGCATCGAGCTGAACCCGGCGAACGTCTCGTACCATCCCGTGGAGGCCGCCGGCAAGAACCAGACCAACGCCATGGCCCTGAGCCTCGCCGGGACGTCGCCCTACAAGCTGTGGGCGTTCGGGACCCAGGACACTGTCCGCTGCGAGAACTGCCATGGCAACAGCTCGGCGACGACGCAGACCCCGAGGCCGGTTGCCGACGCGAGCCTGGACAACCACGCCTCGCCCAACCGGGGGATCCTCATCGCGCCCTACCGGGACCGCAGCCTCAAGCCCCGTGGTGCGTACGCGGCGCAGGACTTCGCGCTGTGCTACGTCTGCCACGCCGAGACGCCGATGGTGGACGACAGCGGCGACCTCCGCCAGGACACCAACTTCAACTGGCACGGCTATCACCTGAGCTCGATCAGCGGCAACGGCCTCGGTGGCACGAACATCGACATCCCCGGTGCCGGCCCCGGAAATGCCATCTGCGCGGAATGCCACTTCCGGATCCACGGCTCCGCGCTTGCCGTCAACGGCCAGGCGCCTGCCGTCGGCCTCGTGAACTTCGCACCGAACGTCCAGAAGCTGGGCGGCGTGCTCAAGTTCCAGGCCCCCACGTCGACGGCCCTGGGGACGTGCACGCTGGTGTGCCACGGCAAGGCACACAACGCCTACGGCTACGACTGACCGCGGACATCTCGTCGCACTTCGTCCCATTCCTGTCCCGCGCAACCCACCCCCTGTATCGACGGATACAGGGGGTGTCCCGAATCTCCCCCCACTGGCCCTCCCGGGTCCCGGTCGAAATGTGCGCCCCGACGGATGGGCGCGCGGGCCATCGCCCCGGACAATGCCCACAGGTGTCAGGCCGCGTCCCCTGCGGCCCAGGAATGAGGGCAATCACGATGCAACGCACCCCAGCGCCGGGCTTCGACCGCGCGCTCCGCCGGGGAGGTCCCGCATGACCGTTCCGGCACTCAAACCCACCGGACAGGCGGCCGTCCAGGTCGAGCTGCTGACGCGGCTCGGGCTGCCGGCCAGCGCCTCGCCCGAGGACGTCGACCAGCTCCACCAGGCCGTGAGCGAGTATCTCTCGGCAGCGCCGGCGGACATCCGCGGCTGGGCTCGTGCCCAGGTTGCGGCCCTCGACTCGGCGTACCTCCAACTAACCGACCCGGTCGGACTCGAGGGCTCGGCCCTCATGAGCCCGGCGAGTCCGCCGTCGGTCGTACCCGGCGGGCCGGCGACACCTCCGGCCCGCCGGGGCCCCGATCCCGTGGACCACTCGATCGCGCCGGCGGTCGAGGCACCCTCCGACGACGCCGACCTCGTGATCGAGGGCGAGCCCACCGCCGAGGACCTCGCCGCGCTGTACGCGATGGTGACCCCCAGTGCGCACGACGACATGAAGCCTCGTGCCAGGAGCGCGCCGGCCACCAGCGAGGCACCCGCACCACGCCCCGCCGCCGGCACGGCCGGTGTCCCGATCACGACCCCCGCCGCGGCCGGAACCAACATCTGGAAGGGCCTGTTCCTGGGCGTCGTGGGCATCGCGATCCTGGCGGCCGTGGCGCTCGGGGCCAACGCCCTGATCAACAGCGGGGCCGGGACGCCCGACACGACGGACGTCGCCCAGGAATCGCCCGGTGCCCCCGCGATCGACCAGGCCAAGATCGCCGCGCTGATGAGCCAGTACCAGGCCGACCCGACCGACCAGGACACCCTGCTCGCGCTCGCCGACGAGTTCTATGCGGGTGGCCTGTACGAGGATGCGGCCAACTGGCTGGACAAGCTCCTCGAGGTCAACCCCGAGCGCATCGAGGGCCTCCTCGCCCGTGGCGCCGTCTACTTCAACCTGAACGATCTCGCCAGCGCCAAGGCGACCTGGAACAAGGTCGCCGAGCTCGAACCGGACAACCTGGAAGTCCACTACGACCTCGGCTTCCTGTACCTGAACCAGCCGACGCCTGACTGGGCCGGCGTGCAGGCCGAGTGGACCAAGGTCATCGAGCTGGACCCGGGCTCGCCGCTCGCCCAGACGGTGCGGTCGCACCTCGACTCGCTGGCCGCATCCTCGATGCTTCCGGCCACATCCGGCGACCCGGGCTCGAGCCCGGTGCCCGTCTCGCCGTCGCCGGCCCCGTCTGCGAGCGCAGCGCCGTGATCGAGCTCGGCAGCGCGCTGGGCATCGGTCTCGCCTTCCTGGGCGGGATCGTGTCGTTCGCGTCCCCGTGCTGCCTGCCGCTCGTGCCTGCATACGTGAGCTACATGGTCGGCACGACCGGTGAGGGCACCGCGGGCCGCCGCCCGGCGCTGTTCCACGGCGTTGCCTTCGTGACCGGGTTCTCGCTGGTGTTCCTTGCCGTATACGCACTGGTCGGCGCACTGGGGGCGTTCATCGACCGCCAGGTGCTGACCATGGTGGGCGGTGCCCTGCTCGTGTTCCTCGGGCTCCAGGTCGCCGGCGTAATCAACGTCCGCGCCCTGTGGCGCGATACACGCGCGATGCCCACCACCGGCGGCCTGACGATGGCAGGCGGCGGGCTCGGCACGGTCGCGAGCGGTGATGTCCCCGGCTACCCGCGCAGCTTCCTGTTCGGCCTCCTGTTCGCCGCCGGCTGGAGCCCGTGCATCGGGCCCATCCTCGGCGGCATCCTCGGTCTGGCCACCGCAACGGGCAGCGCCGCGCAGGGCACGGTGCTCCTGATGGCCTACGCTGCCGGGCTCGCGATCCCGTTTCTGGCGATGGCGCTCGGCGCCTCGTGGGTCTCCCAGCGGCTGACCTGGGTCGGCCGCCACCACCACGCCGTCAACCTGGTCACGGGCGCCCTGCTCGTGCTCCTCGGCGTGCTGATGCTCACCAACATGCTCGGCCGGCTGGCGACCCTCGGGTCGCCGTTCGGCCTCTGAGGAGGACGTCCGACATGACCCAAGAGGTCGAACGCCGGTCGCTTCCCCCGGCGTCCCAGACGACACCGGCGGTGGCCGGCCCCTCGGTCATGGACCGCGTGGATTGGGGCCTGGAAGCGCTGTGGCACTTCCTGTCCTCGATGCGCGTGGCCATGGTCATCATGCTTGCCATCGCCGTCCTCGGCGTGCTCGGCTCGCTGCTGATGCAGATCCCGAGGGACGTCGTGGGCGATGCCCAGCGCGAGGCGCTATGGGTGGACAGCGTCCGGCCCCGCTATGGCGGCTGGACCGACGTGCTGAGCACGCTCGGGCTGTTCAACGTGTTCAACTCGATCCTGTTCCGGATCCTTGCGGCTGCGCTCACGATCAGCCTGATCGCCTGCTCGATCCACCGGATCCCGGGCATCGTGCGGACCATCGCCCACCCGCGGGTCGACGTGGGCCCGGCGTTCTTCGAGCATGCGCCGCAGCACGAGGCGATCGTGGCGCGGCGGTCCGTCGAGGACACGGCCGCCATGGTCGCCGGTGTGCTCCGGCAGCGACGCTACCGGACGTTGAGCACGGAGGACGGCACCGTCCACCTCTACGCAGACCGGTTCCGCTGGGCGCCGTTCGCCGGCTTGGTCGCCCACCTCTCGATCGTGCTCATCATCGCGGGCGCGATCATCGGTGGCATGTATGGCTACCGGAACCCGGAGTTCATGGTCACCGAGGGCCAGACCCTCGCGGTGGCCGCCGAGCCCGGCCTGTCGATCCAGCTGCTCGACTTCACCGACAAGTACGACCCGACGACGGGCGCCCCGATCGACTACGCGAGCACGATCGCCGTGTTCAAGGACGGCACCCAGATCGACAACCACGTGGTCCGGGTGAACGACCCCTACCGATACGGTGGACTCACCTTCTACCAGGCCTTCTTCGGGCCCGCGGTCCTCGTGACCGTCAAGGACGCCGAGGGCCAGGTGCTCCTCGAGTCGACCGGCGTGCCGCTCGCATACTCGGACGACAACGGGGCTCGCTACGGCGTCGTGCCGATCCCCAACAGCTCCTACACGGCCGAGATCGAGGCGACCACCGGCAACGATGACCCGGCCATCAAGCCCGGCCAGGTGAAGTTCGGGATCTACACCAGCGGGGCGACCTCCTTCACGGATGCGCAGGTGATCGACCAGGGGACACCCACTCCGGTGGGCGACCTGACCGTGACCTTCGAGCGCGAGACCCAGTTCACCGGGCTCAACGTGGCCCGGGACCCGGGCGTGCCCCTGATCTGGATCGGTGCGACCCTCCTGTTCCTGGGCTTCGTGATCCGGTTCACGATCCCGCACAAGCGCCTCTGGGCCCGCATCTCGAGCCGGCCCAACGGCGGCGCGGTCGTGGGCGTCGCGACGCTCACCCAGAAGGACGTCGCCGCCGGCACCGAGTTCGAACAGATTGTTTCCGACATCCGCGCGGCGCTCAGTGCGCCAGCCCGGGGTTGAGGGAGTCCAGACCATGGAGAAGATGTCGGGCTACGCCTTCGTGGCAGCCCTTGCGATGACCGCCCTGGCGACCATCTGCTACTACCTCTACGCGTTCTCCGGCCTGCGCGCCGCTCGGATGCAGACGGCCGGCAACACGACCGCCACCTCACCGGTCGGCATCGTGTCCGGCCCGCGCACGGCCGCGCTCGGCCGTTACGCGTCGATCATCGGCTGGCTCGCCGTCGCGGCGCTCCTGGCCAGCCTCGTGTTCCGCACCATCGCCACCGGCCACGGCCCGTTTGCGAACATGTACGAGTTCTCGGTCGCGTTCGCGTTCGGGATCCTGGCTGCCTACATGTGGTTCGAGCGCAAGTACCACCAGCGCGTCCTCGCCCTGATCGTGTTCCCGGTCGTGCTCGCGATGATGCTCTACGCGTGGGTCATCCAGGGCCCGATCGAGCCACTCGTCCCGGCCCTCCAGAACAACATGCTGCTGACGGTCCACGTCGCCGTCGCGATCGTCGCCTACGGCTCGTTTGCCATCGCGTTCGCCGCCTCGTTCCTGTTCCTGCTCCAGACCTACCACGCCCTCACGCTGGCCGTGTCCGCCACGGCCGGTGTCGTGGCCGTCATGGTGGGGTACGCCCTCGCCGAGGCCGCAGGCGCGATGCTCGGCGGCCTGGTCGTGTTCCTGGTCGTTGCCACGGTGATGGCAGTGGCCACGCAGCTCACCACGAGCCCCGAGCAGCGCGCGGAGAGCGGCGGTCGCTGGGGCCTGCCCAAGCCGTTCGTCCTCGACGAGATCGGCTACCGGGCGGTGGTCATCGGCTTCCCGTTCCTGACCCTCACGATCATCCTCGGCGCCGTCTGGGCCGAGACCGCGTGGGGCTCGTACTGGAGCTGGGATCCGAAGGAGACGGCATCGCTCGTGACCTGGCTCATCTACGGCGCCTACCTCCACGCCCGGGTGATGCGCGGCTGGCGCGGCAACCGGGCGGCGTGGCTGCTCGTGGGTGGCTTCATCGCGACCCTGTTCACGTACTTCGGCAACCTGATCTTCGGCGGCCTGCACAGCTACTCCGGCCTCGGCTGACCGCCCCACGGACGCGCAAGGACCACCCGCATGAGCGCAGCGAACCCCGCCACCGCCACTCCGGCCCCGCGTCGCGGGGCCGGCCGGGTGCAGACGATCGCGGTCATCGCCATCGTCGCCGTCATCGTCGGCATCCTTGCCTTCTCAGCCAGCGGGGCCGGCATGAGCGACGGGGTGACCAAGGTCGAGCTGCCCGCCGATGCCGCCGCCCGGGCCCCCGGCCCGGGTGAGGTGCCGCCCGGATTCTCGGGCGTCACCTACGACGGGACGCCCGTGTCCCTGGCGGATTACGCCGGCCAGCCCGTGTGGCTGACGTTCGGGGCCTCGTGGTGCCCGGACTGCCGCACCGAGGCCCCCGACGTCGAGGCCACCTACCAGGAATACAGGGACCGGGGGCTGGTGGTCCTGGGCGTGTTCATCAACGAGCCCGCCGCCGACGTCGAGTCCTACGCGCAGAAGGTCGGTCTCACCTTTCCGATCACGGTGGATCCCAACGCCGACATCGCCGCCGCCTACCGGTCGATGGGCATTCCGACCCACTTCTTCATCGGCGCCGACGGCACCGTCCGGGAGGTGCGGATCGGCTCGCTGTCCAGGGACGACATGACCCGCGCCGTCGCCTCGATCATCAACTGAGGGATCGATGAGCGACCTCGAGCCCCCCGAAGGGCAGACGCCCGGCCCGGGTGACGCCGAGCCGGCGGCGGGCGGGCCGGCGGCGGGCGGGCCGGCGGCGGGCGAACCCCCGGCCGCCTCGCCCGAGCCTGCCGAGCAGCATCCAAGCCATCCGTTCTACCTGCGCGGCCGCCGGCTTCGACTGCCGCACTCCCGGGCCGGGCTGTTCGCCCTGCTCCTCGTCCTCGCCGCGGCGGGCAGCGTGGTCGCATTCACCGGCGTGTCGATGATCCAGTGGACGGAGACCGCCGACTTCTGTGGCCGGTGCCACACGATGGCCCCTGAGCTCAAGGCCTACCACCTGGGCTCGCACCGCGACGTGGACTGCGGCGAGTGCCACGTGGAGCCCGGGGTCATCGGCTGGGTCAAGAGCAAGATCGCGGGGACCCGCCAGCTGGTGAGCGTCGTGATGGCCACCTATCCGACGCCGATCGAGCCGCCCGACCACCAGTCCCTGCCCAGCGCGGCCGACACCTGCCAGAAGTGCCACTCGCTCAACGACCGCTCCTTCGTCGCGCTGCGCGCCGACACCCAGTTCCAGGAGGACGAGCCGAACACGCGCGAGTTCGTGGGTCTCATGATCCGGCCGTCGAGCGGGGAGCCCTTCGACGTCAAGACCAGCGTCCACTGGCACGTGCTGAGCACGTTCACCTACACCTCCCCGGACACGAACTCCGCCACCATCGACTACGTGACCGCCACCCGTGACGACGGCAGCGTCGTCGAGTACATCGCCCAGGACAAGGTCCGGGTCGCCGAGGACGTCCAGCCCGACATCGACATCCTCAAGGCGACGCAGCGCAACATCACCCTCAGCTGCTATGACTGCCACAATCGCGTCGGCCACAACATCGAGAACCCGCGGACGACGCTCAACTATGAGCTCTCGACCGGGACCATCGACCCATCGCTGCCCTACATCAAGCGCGAGGGGATGCGGATCCTGTGGTCGGGCTTCCCGAGCGACGAAGCCGCCAACGCGGAGATCGACCAGCTGACCGACTTCTACCGGCAAAACTACCCGGAGGTCTACGCGACCAAGGGCGCCCAGATCGCCACCGCCCAGGACCACCTCAGGCTGCTGTACCGGCTGACCGCGACCCCGCCGATGCAGGTGGCCGCGTCCACCTACCCCAACAACATCGGGCACATGGACTGGCCCGGCTGCTTCCGATGCCACGACGGTGCGCATTTCAAGGTGGTCGACGGTGCCGCCACCCGGGAGACCATCCCGTCCACCTGCAACACCTGCCACACCTTCCCCCAGATCGGGCCGGCCGTGGCGAGCCTGCCGTTGGGCGAGCCGCCGAGCACCCACACCGACGACAGCCTGTGGGTGTTCAACCACAAGAACGTGGCGGTCAGCGTGGACCCGGGGCGCCAATCCTGCGGTGAATGCCATGCTCGCGACTACTGCGTGAACTGCCACTCGACGGGCGCCATCTCGATCGACCACGACCGGATGCTGACCAACCACGCCGCGGTCATCCGCGAGCAGGGCAACACCGCCTGCGTCTACTGCCACCAGCCGGTCCAATGCGCGCGCTGTCATACCGACCCGGTGCTCCCCGTGACCACGCCCAACTCGCACGGACCCGAGGAGGGCGCCAGGCTGGAGCAGGGGTTGGCCTGGCCGCTCGCCGCCGCCGGGAACTGATCCCGGGCGTCGACCGGCGACCGGGAGTCATCCGCTGGCTCCACCGGAGGGCCATCGGGCACCCCGGCAAGGGCCGCTGGTCCCGCAGCATGTGCCCTTTCTGTATCGATGGGTATGTTGTGGCGGGCTCCACCCCGGACAACCATCCACCACAACATCAGTGGGGGTCCCCGGGGGCAGGAGGCGTGATGGATCCGGAAGCCGTCACGGAGTCGCCCGTGGATGGCGACATCGTCACCTCCCGCCGGCGCTTCCTGCGCTGGCTCGGTGGCGTGACGATCGTGTCCACGGTGGCAATGGTCCTGACGCCGATCGTCGGGTTCATCATTCCGACCAAGGGCAGCAGCAGCGGGGGCGGGGGCAAGGTGCTGGTGGGCACGACTGGCGACGTTCCGCCCGGTGCCGGCACGGTGGTGGCCATGGGCAGCAAGCCGGCGATCGTGGTCAACACCGACCAGGGGGTCCGCGCCTACTCCGCCATCTGCACCCACCTCGGGTGCGTCGTCGCATGGAACGACATGGTGGGCGCCATCCAGTGTCCGTGCCACGACGGGCGGTTCAATCCGACCTCCGGCGCGGTGATGTCCGGGCCCCCACCTGCCCCGCTGACCCCGATCCAGGTGTCGGTGGAAGGCGACGAGATCTATCTGACGGAGGCCTGACCCATGTCCGCTGGATCCGACGCCGTCGGCAAGGACCGCCGCCCGGGCTGGCTCGAACAGCGGACGCGCCTGGCGCCCGTGCTCGCCGCCAGCCTCCACGTCCACATCCCTCGGTCGGCCCGGACCTACTACTTCGGCGGGATCGCCCTGTTCCTGTTCGGGATCCAGGTCGTGACCGGCACCCTGCTCACGCTGTACTACAAGCCCACCCCTGAAGCCGCCTACAAGAGCGTCCAGTTCATCACCAGCGACGTCAGCTTCGGCTGGCTGATCCGGAGCCTGCACCACTGGGCCGCGAACCTGATGATCCTGTTCGTCGCCCTGCACCTGGTGCGGATCTTTCTCCAGGCCGCCTACAAGTACCCGCGCGAGCTCACGTGGGTGATCGGCTGCGGCCTCCTGCTGGTGACCCTCGGGTTCGGGTTCACGGGCTATCTGCTGCCGTGGGACCAGCGAGCGTACTGGGCGACCGTCGTTGGCACCGAGATCGCCGGCGGGATCCCGGTCGTCGGTGAGTCCCTGCTCCTGATGCTCCGTGGCGGGGCGGACGTCACCGGCGACACGATGAGCCGCTTCTTCGGGATCCACGTGCTCGTCCTGCCACTGGCGCTGGGCGGCCTGCTCGCCGTCCATCTGCTGCTGGTCCACCAGCTCGGTCTCGCCAACCCCAAGCGGGCGGTGGTCCGGGCTGGCAGGCGCCGCGGCAAGGCCGAGCCGGCGGGCGGCGGCACGGCCGAGCCGGCAGGCGGCGGCACGGCCGTGACGGCCGGTGGCGGCACGGCCGTGGCGGCCGGCGAGCCCGAGACCCGCGAGCCCGCACGCCCCTTCTTCCCGCATTACGTCGTCGACGAGCTTATGGCCTGGTACGTCCTCCTGGCCGTGCTCGTTGTGCTGGTGTCCGTGTTCCCGGCCGGTCTCGAAGCGCAGGCGAATCCGCTGGAGACGCCGGCGCACATCAAGCCCGAGTGGTACTACCTCGGCGTGTACGAGCTGCTCAAGCTCGTGCCCCGCGTGGTGGGCATCCTTGCGCCCGTCGTGGGCATCGCGGTGTTGATCCTGTGGCCGTTCCTGGACCGCAGCCCGGAGGTCCTCGTCAGGCGGCGCCTGCTGGTCGTGGGCGCCGCAACGCTCGTGATCGTGGGCCTCGTCGCGCTGACCATCGTGGGCTGGGTGAGCTGAGATGCCGGATCCCGCCGTCCATCATCCGGCGCCCCGGAGGACCCGTCGTCGCGGGCGGTTGCTGATCATCCCGCTCGCGGCGTTCGCCTGGCTCCTGGTCGCGATCTCGGCCTCCGCCGAGAGCCCCGGCCCGGATGCCTCGGCGATGCCGGCCACGAGCGCCACCGCTACGCCTACCGTGCCCACGCCGGGGCCCTCGGATGCCTCCTGGCTGTTCGCGACGCCGGAGCCGACACTCTCGGCGCCGCTGGCCACCGCCCCGCCGGTCCCGGTCCGGATCGCGCATCCGTCTGACGGGGATGCCAACTCCTGCTTCGACTGCCACAGCGCGGTCAACGACGAGCAGGCAGAGGTCGCGGCCGCGTGGCAGGACAGCGCCCACGGCAAGGCCGGGGTGAGCTGCGCCGACTGTCACGGCGGCGACCCCACCACGGACCAGATCACCAAGGCGATGAACCCGGAGTCCGGATACATCGGCAAGCCCGATCGTCAGCAGACGATCGGCCTGTGCGGCTCCTGCCACGCCGACCCCGAGACGATGCGCGCGTCGGGCCTGGCGACCGACCAGTACGCGAAGTACTTCTCGAGCGTCCACGGGCAGAAGCTCGTGGTCGACAACGACCTCAGGGTGGCCGTGTGCACCGACTGCCACGGCACCCACGACATCAAGCCGGTGTCCGACCCTTCCTCCCCCGTGTTCACGGTCAACGTGCCCCAGCTGTGCGCGTCCTGTCACGCCGACGCGAAGCGGATGGAACCGTACGGGATCCCGACCGACCAGTTCGCCATCTACTCCGAGAGCGTCCACGGCAAGGCGCTCCTCGAGGACAACGACGTGCGTGCCCCGAACTGCGCCTCGTGCCACGGGTCCCACGACGCCAAGCCGCCCACCTCCAGCACCGTGGTCGAGGTCTGTGGCAAGTGCCACACGGCGACCCAGGACCTGTACCTCGAGAGCCGCCACTCCGAGCTCGAGGCTGCCGCGCCCAAGTGCTGGACCTGCCACGGCACCCACGACGTCTCGCAGCCCAGCTCGGCCCTGTTCTTCCACGACACCCAGCCGGAGTACAGCTGCGCGACCTGCCACGACCTATCCACGCACCGGCTGCGGATCGAGCTCAGCCGCTTCTCGGATGCCGCGGACCGCCGGTGCGACACCTGTCACCACCCCGATTCCGAGATCTACGCGCAGATCGACGGCATCGCGACCGCCGTGAAGTCGGCTGAGATGGCGTACGACTCGGCCGGCCAGCGCATCGAGGAGGCGGCCCGCCTGGGGATGCTCACCGAGGACGCCGAGGTTGCCCTCAGCGGCGCCAAGACCAGCCTCATCCAGGCCCAGGCCGCCGTGCACACGACCAAGCTCACCGTCATCTCGGGCCTGTCCTCGGACGCCGTCGTCAAGGCGCAGGAGGCCGAGGCGCTGGCCACCGCCAAGGTGGAGGAGAGCACCTTCAGACGCCAGGCCATGGTGATCGTGATCGGGCTCATCCTGCTGTCCGTGGTGGCGCTGTTCCTCGCCAAGCGACGCCTCGACCGGGATCTCGAGAGCGGCTGAGCCCGGCGCCTGCGTCGCGCCGCGCCGGTGCCGACCCGGAGGAGACCCTACGCCCGCCCGACCGCCACGCGGTCCGGGTGGGCGTAGACGTTGAAGCCGTTCCCGCGCAGGAACCCGACCAGCGTGACCCCCAGCCGGTCCGCCGCCTGCACCGCGAGATCGCTCGGTGCGGAGACCGCGGCGAGGACCGGGATCCCGGCCACCGCCGCCTTCTGGACCAGCTCGAAGCTGACCCGTCCGGAGACCAGCAGCACCCGGTGATGGAGCGGCAGCTCGTTGGCGAGCAGGCGGCTGCCGACCAGCTTGTCCAGGGCGTTGTGGCGACCCACGTCCTCGCGCAGGGCGATCAGCTCGCCGTCCACGGTGAACAACCCCGACGCATGGAGCCCACCGGTCGCCCCGAACACCGCCTGGCCCTCGCGCAGCCGATCCGGCAGCGCCAGCAGGGTGGCCGGGGCCACCGCCGGCCCGGGCGGGATGGGGGCGCACCGGACCTCGACCTGGTCGAGCGAGGCCTTGCCGCAGATCCCGCACGATGCCGTGGCCACGAAGTTGCGCGACGAGACGGTGCCCGGGTCGAGGGCGCGGACGAGGTGGACCACGACCTCGTCGTCCGGCTGGGCATGGGTGGATGGATCCGCGACCTCGATCGATGCGATGTCGGCTCGGCCCTCGATGAGTCCCTCCGTGAGCAGGAAGCCCGCGGCGAGCTCCGCCTCGTGCCCGGGCGTGCGCATCGTCACCGCCACGTCCACCGGGGCCTGGCCCGGGCCGCCCGCGCGGATGGCCATCGGCTCCTCGCCCGCCAGGCGATCGTCCCGGATCTCGACGCTGCCGCCACGCCACGCCGTGACGCGCACGCGGGTGGCTTGGCGCTCGAACGCGGGATCGGTCACGAACCGCCGCCCCGCTCCAAGCCGTCGAGGAAGGTGAGCAGGGTCTTCGTGAACCAGTCCGGCTGCTCGAGGCTGGGCAGGTGCGCGGTGAGCACGTCGAGGCGGCGGACGTCGGGGGCGTTGGCGGCGAGGTGGTCGGCTGCGCTGGCCACGGCAGGCAGGTCGAGGGTGCCCACGATCGCGAGCACCGGCACCTCCAGCTCGCCCAGGCGCGCCGCGGCGGGCGGCTCGAGCTCCACCGGGTCGCCGTACACCTTCTCCTGGACATAGGTCTCGTAGGTCATGCGGCGCACGAGCGACCGCACCGGGGCCGGAGCGCGCCCGGCCGGCTGGCCGATCCCGTCGACCCAGAGCTCGACGTCGAAGTTCGCGAGGCCGGCCCAGTTCCTCGCCGACTCCAGCGCCTCCTCGCGCGCCGACAGCGCCTGCTCCTCGGCCGTCTCCTCGAGATCGAAGCCGCCGATCCCGCCACACACCCAGACCAGGCCGCCGACCCGGTCCGGGAACTCGAGCGCCGTGTCGAGCACGATCGAGCCGGCCCGGGAGCAGCCGACCAGCACCGCCCGCTCCAGCCCGGCCGCATCCATCACCGCCAGCAGGTCGGCCCGGTTGGAGAACGCGACGTGCTCGACCTCCGATCGGCCAAAGCCCCGGAGATCGTAGCGCACGACCCGGTGCCGACCCGTGAGGGCTGACCACTGCGGATCCCACATCCGGGCATCGGCGATGCCCGCGTGGGCCAGGACGACGCCGCCGCCGTCACCGGCCCATTCCGCCCACAGGCGGCCGCCGGGGACCTCGACGAATCCGCTCCGCGCGTCGACGCTCACCGCGCTGCCACGGCGCGCTCGAGGTAGACGGACCGGGCAGTGGGCCGCAGGCAGTGGGTCATCGACATCGCCTGCAGGTAGCCGCCTGCGTTGAGGATCGCCACGAGCTCGCCCTCCTCCACGTCCGGGAACGGGTAGTCCTCGGCGAACACGTCGCCCGCCTCGTTGATGTTGCCGGCGACGGTGACGAGCCGGGTCCGCTCGCGCAGCGGATCGCGAACCGGCAGGATCTCCTGCGCGTAGCGGTAGATGAAGTACGCGCAGTTGACGTTCCAGCCAAGGTCCAGCCCGACGAACGTCGTGGGCCCACGGCGCTCCACGGACACGACCTCGCCCAACAGCACCCCGGCATCCTTCATCACGAGGTCGCCCGGCTCGACGGCCGCGACGACCTGGTACGGGGTCAGGTGGCGCGCAACCACCCGGGCGTACGCATCGAGGTCCACCGGCGCCTCCGCATCACGGGCCACCCGGCCGAGGCCCCCGCCCACGTTCACCTCGCGGATGGCATACCCCGCCTCGAGCAGGCGGTCGAGGAACCGGGTCGCCGCGACCAGCGCCCGTTCGAACCCCTCGAGCTGGTCTCCCAGCCATCCGGAGCCGGCATGGAAGTGGAGGGTGTCGATCTGGAGATCGTGGCGCCTGGCCGCTGCGATCGCGTCATCGAGGCGGTCCGCCGTCACCCCGAACTTGGTCGGTCGGTCGCCGGCGTACGAGAGGTGCTCGGTGTAGCCGGCCCCGGCGCCGGGGTTGATGCGGATGCCGACCGCCCGGCCCGGGGCGCGCCGCCCGAGGCGTTCGAGCTGGCTCACCCCGTCGAGGTTGATGCGGATGGGCTGCGCCAGCAGGACGTCGAGGTCGCGCTCGGACACGTTGGTGCCCGTGTGGCTGATCTCGCCCGGTTCCCAGCCGTTGGCGAGGGCGTGCTGCACCTCGCCCGGCGAGCAGGCATCGATCCCCACGCTCTCGGGGGCTCCCGGCGCCCCGAGACCACGGAGCACGGCCAGGATCCGCGGATCCGGGTTGGCCTTGAGCGCGAACCGGACCAGCGCCGGCATGCCGGACCGCGCCAGCGCGCCCTGGAGCGCGCGCACGTTCTCGACCGGGCGAGTCAGGTCGTAGACGAACAGGGGCGTGCCGTGCCGGCGCGCCAGCGCTTCGAGGTCGGTCCCGTCGACGGCCAGCCGGTCGTCGACGATGTCCAGGCCCGGGCGCCGCCACCAGGTGGGCGCCGGCACGGCCGACGGGGATCCCGCGACCGTCATGCCGGTCCGTTGCCTGCCGGGCCTCGCGAGCCGGGGCGCGCCGCGATCAGCGCCCGCCGGGTGACCGGGTCGGCGAACGGGTCGGGTCCATCGGCGACCTCGGTGCCGAGCTCGGTGAGCAGGCGTTCGGTGACGGCCGCGATCTCGTCGACGGCGCCCGCGAAAGCATCGCGGTTGCGGGCCGACGGCTCCCGGTAGCCGCTGATCTTGCGGACGTACTGGAGCGCCGCGGCGTGCGCTTCTCCAGTGGTGGCGGAGCCTGCCTGGTCGGTACGGCGGAGCTGGCGGATGCTGCGACACATGCCGCGCAGCGTACTGCGATCGACCGCCCACGGCGAGCGTGGGCACGGTGCCTGCAGGCCACACGTTTCACGGAGGTGGGTGGACACGGGCGCCGGATCGCGCGATGATGACGGCGGCCACTCATTGGCCGGGGACTTATCGAGGCCGGTTGCCCATCTATCCGGGCGCCGGCCTCGTAGGATTCATCGGCCCTGCTCCGCCCCCGGCCGCGGCTCCCTAGTGTCTCGCGTCATTAGTTCGTTGACAGTGGTGCGATGATGAGGGCATGCCGCCAGTCGCGCTCGCGATCAGCGATGAGGACCGCTCGACCCTGACCACGTGGCTCCGGTCGAGCACCGTCTCGGCCGGGCACGCGGAGCGGGCGGCGATCGTGCTCGCCTGTGCTGGAGGGGCGGGGACCTCGGAAGCGGCGCGGAGCCTTGGGCTGACGCGGCCGACCGTCATCAAGTGGCGGGACCGGTTCGCCCGCCACGGGATGGCGGGCCTCGACGACGAGCCGCGCAGCGGTCGGCCCAAGACCATCGACGACGCGGCGATCATCGCTGCCACCCTGGATCCGCCCCCCGAGCGCCTCGGGGTGAGCCACTGGTCGACGCGGCTGCTGGCCCGGCACCTGGGTGTCGGGGACGCCACGGTCGCCCGGGCCTGGCGCCGGTACCACGTCCAGCCGTGGCGGCGCGGGACGTTCAAGTTCAGCACCGACCCGGCGCTCGAGGCCAAGGTTCGCGACGTCGTGGGGCTGTACCTCGACCCTCCCGACAACGCGATCGTGCTGTGCGTGGACGAGAAGACCCAGATCCAGGCCCTCGACCGGACGGCGCCGATCCTGCCCCTGCGCCCCGGGCTGCCGGAGCGGGCCACCCACGACTACAAGCGCAACGGCACGACCACGTTGTTCGCGGCGCTCGA
Source organism: uncultured Chloroflexia bacterium (assembly GCA_963727585.1). Classification (GTDB taxonomy): domain Bacteria; phylum Chloroflexota; class Limnocylindria; order Limnocylindrales; family CSP1-4; genus CAIXZV01. The sequence goes on from CAVSHH010000002.1 coordinate 109,420, forward strand.
GATCGCCACGGGGCGCGTCACCGACCGCTGCTTCGAGCGCCACGGCACGGCCGAGTTCGTCGCCTTCCTCGACCAGGTCGCACGGGCCTACCCCCGCCACGAGCTGCACGTGGTCCTCGACAACTACCACACCCACAAGCGCGACGACGTCGAGCGCTGGCTGGCCAAGCACAGGCGGGTCACGCTGCACTTCACGCCGACCTCGGGCTCCTGGCTCAACCTCGTCGAGGTCTTCTTCGGGATCATCACCCGGCAGGCTATCCGCCGGGGCTCGTACGCCAGTGTGCCCCAGCTCGTCGCCGCGATCCGAGCCTTCATCGACGGCTGGAACGAGCGCTGCCACCCATTCACTTGGACGAAGACCGCGGACGAGATCCTGCCCCACACCCGTAAACGGGATTCAGACGCGGAACACTAGCCCGCCGCCTCCGGGGCGGTCACCGCGAGCCGGTCGAGCTCCTCGGTCGAGACCGAGGGCAGCAGCAGGCTGAGGGCCACGCCCACCAGGACGAACCCGCTGGCAACGAGACCCGCGAGCCGGGTCGCATCCACGAACGCCGACTCGATGGGCTCGACGAGGGGCTGGTATTGCGGGTCTTCGCGGATCCCGACCAGCGCCTGGCCGGCCGACTGCTCCATCGAGCTCGCGATCCCGTCGACCGCCTGCGGGGGCAGCCCGGGCACCGAGGACAGGTTGTCCTGCACGCCGCTCGCCAGCGAGGTGAACAGGACCGTGCCGAGGATGGCGATGCCCAGCGCCGAACCCACCTGGCGCATCGTCGAGTTGGCCCCCGATGCCAGGCCGGATCGCTCCTGCGGGATGTCGGACAGCACGATGCTCGTCAGCTGCGCGGTGGCGAATCCGACACCGATGCCGTACACGAACAGGGGCGCGGCCAGCACGAGACCGGAGACGTCGACGGAGATCAGGAGCGAGGTCGAGATGATCCCGATGGCCTCGAGCCCCATCCCGACCGTGACCGCCCTCCGCGGTCCCCACGTGTGCGCGACCCGGGCGGCCAGCGGCGCGGCGAGGAACGCGCCGATCGCGAGCGACAGGAACACCAGGCCGGTCTCGAACGCCGTGTAGCCGAGCACGGCCTGCAGGAACAGGGGCAGCGCGAACAGGAGCCCGAACTCGCCGAGCGAGACGATCGTGCCGGCGAGGTTCCCGTAGCGGAACGCCGGGTAGCGCCACAGGTCCACGTCGAACAGGAAGAACTTGCCGGCCCGGGCGCGCCGGTGCTCCACGATGATGAACGCCACCAGCGCGAGGATCCCGAACCCGAGTGCGAACGGGATGATCGAGACGCTCTCCAGCGGCCAGGTGAACCCGAACATGACGAACGGCCGCTCGGGCGTCCACCAGCCGTAGTTGCGCCCCTCGATGAGGCCGAACACGAACGACCCCAGGCCGAACGTGATGAGCAGGAAGCCCAGCGGGTCGAGCCCGAAGGTTGCCTTCTCGTCACGGGATTCCCGGATGTAGCGCACCGTGCCCACGAAGGCGAGGATCGCGATCGGGATGTTGATGAAGAAGGCCCACCGCCAGCTGAAGCTCGTGGTCAGCCAGCCACCGAGCAGCGGGCCCACGGCGGCCATGCCGCCGATCGTCGCGCCCCAGATCCCGAATGCGATGGCCCGGTCCCGGCCCCGGAACGTCGTGTTGAGGATGGACTGCGTCGAGGGCAGGATCATCGCTCCGCCGACGCCCTGCAGCACGCGGGCCGCGATCAGCAGCTCCCCCGACGGAGCGACGCCGGCAAGGATCGAGGCGATGCCGAAGATCACCAGGCCCAGCAGGTACAGGCGGCGACGCCCGAACAGGTCGCCGAACCGGCCGAGGGTCACCAGCAGTGCAGCGAACACCAACGCGTACACGGTGTTGATCCATTCCGCGGTGGTGGAGTCGAGATCCAGCTCGCGAATGATGGACGGGACCGCGACGTTCACGATCGTGGCGTCGACGATGATCATGGCCACGCCCAGGCTGAGCATCGCGAGGCCGAGCCAGCGGCCCCGGCCGGCGGGGCTCTCGGTGGCGCCTTCGGCAGTGGCGGGCAGGGACACGGTGCAGGTCTCCTCGTCAGGGTTGGATCGGACGTGGCACGGGGTGGGCCCGCCGTTCTTTTCGGAGCGTTGAGCGCGGCGGATTTGCCTAGAATTGCACGTTGCGGCGGATCCTACTCGCCGGTCGCGGGCGGAGCGTATCCTCGCCGCCATGGACCGCTGGCAGACGATCATCGAGCCGTTCCGAATCCACGCCGTCGAGCCGATCCGGCTGACCACGGAGGCCGAACGCGAGCGAGCGCTCCGGACCGCCGGCTGGAACCTGTTCAACCTTCACGCGGACGATGTCCTCATCGACCTGCTCACCGACTCCGGGACCGGAGCCATGAGCCGCGACCAGTGGGCCGCCATCCAGCACGGCGACGAGAGCTACGCGGGCAGCCCCAGCTGGTACGTGTTCCTCGAGGCGGTCCAGGAGCTGTTCCCGTTCACACACGTGATCCCGACCCACCAGGGCCGCGCCGCCGAGAAGATCCTGTACTCCGTGGTCGGCGGGCCGGGCAAGGTGGTGCCCAACAACACCCACTTCGACACCACCCGTGCCAACGTCGAGTTCTCGGGCGCCGAGGCGGTCGACCTCGTGATCGCCGAGGGCCGCCAGCCGTCGTTGATCCACCCGTTCAAGGGCAACATGGATATCGTGGCCCTCGAGCGGCTGCTCTCCGAGCGTGGCGACCAGGTCCCGATCGTGGTGATGACCATCACCAACAACTCGGGTGGCGGCCAGCCGGTGAGCCTCGAGAACCTGCGGGCCGTGCGGGCCGTGTGCGACCGCTTCGGGAAACCGCTGTTCCTCGACGGCTGCCGGTTCGCGGAGAACGCCTGGTTCATCAAGGAGCGCGAGCCAGGCCAGCAGGACCGGCGGGTGGTCGACATCGTGCGCGACATCGCCGGCCTCGCGGACGGCATGACGATGTCCGCCAAGAAGGACGCCCTTGTCAATATCGGCGGCTGGCTGGCGGTCAACGACGACTCGCTCGCCGAGCAATGCCGGAACCTGCTGATCCTGACCGAGGGCTTCCCCACCTACGGCGGCCTTGCGGGACGCGACCTGGAGGCGATGGCCCAGGGTCTGCGCGAGGTGGTCGACGAGGACTACCTGCGCTACCGCATCCGATCAACCGCCTATCTCGGGGATGCGCTGGTCCAGGCCGGGATCCCGTGCGTCCAGCCGTTCGGCGGCCACGCGGTCTACCTCGACGCCCGTTCCCTGCTGCAGCACATCCCGCCCCTCGAGTACCCCGGCCAGGCCCTGGCCGTCGAGCTCTACCGGGCGGGTGGGATCCGGGGAGTCGAGATCGGGACCGTGATGTTCGGTCTGCACCCAGACGGGACCGAGAGCGAGGGCCCGATGGACCTGGTGCGACTGGCGATCCCGCGGCGGACGTACACCCAGAGTCACATCGACTACGTGATCGAGGTCGCCCGCGACGTGGCCGCCCGGTCGTCGTCGCTGCGCGGCTACCGGATCGTGAGACAGCCCGCCCAGCTGCGGCACTTCACGGCGACCTTCGAGCCACGGGGCTGAGCGCATGCGCATCCTCGTCATCGACGGCCCCAACCTCAACCTGGTCGGCACGCGCGAGCCGGCGATCTACGGCTCCGAGACGCTGGACCAGATCCATGAGCGGGTCCGTGGGCGTGCGGCCGAGCGGGGCGTCGAGGTCGACTTCTACCAGTCCAACCACGAGGGGCGGATCCTGGACCGCCTGCACCAGCGCGACTTCGACGGAGTGGTCATCAACGCCGGCGGCCTGACCCATACCAGCGTCGCGCTGCGTGACGCGCTGCTGGGGGTCGCCCGGCCATTCGTGGAGGTGCACCTCTCGGATCCCTCGACCCGCGAGCCGTTCCGGAGCGTCAACTTCCTGCACGACGTGGCGGTCGCCAGCGTGGCCGGCCAGGGGCCGCAGGGCTACGTCCTCGGGCTCGACGCCATCGTGGACCACCTGGGCGACACCGGGCCCGGGCGGCGCGCAGCCGGCCGCCTGACCGAGCCGACCCTGATCGATCTCCGGGGCATGCCCATGGACCCCCGCCACGAGCTCCTGTTCGGGACGCTGTTCAGGTTGCACCCGGGCGAGTCGATGGAGGTCACCAACGACCACGATCCGTCCGGGCTCCAGGCCCGCCTGGCCACGGAGCACCCGGGCAGGTTCCGGTGGACGTGGCTCGAGCAGGGACCGGTGGACTGGCGCTTCCGGGTGGATCGCATGGCCGGGGACGCCTCGGCCTGAGTGCCGGGATCAGCCGCCTCGGCCGCCGGCCAGGCGCCACTCGATGGATCCCGTGTAGCAGTGGTCGAGGTAGCGGCACAGCGCCCGCGACATGTCCCACGTGCGACCCGCGACATAGGGCCCGCGATCGATCACCGGCACCGTGACCTGGCGTCCGTTCTTGGGATTCCGGAAGGAGACCAGCGTGCCGCACGGCAGCGTCCGGTGGGCGACACCCATGATCCTGCGGGTGTAGGTCTGGCCGCAGGCGGTCCCCGAACCGTAGAACCGGGGCCCGTACCAGCTGATATCCGGGTCGAACCGCCACGGGTTCTTGTGCAGCACCGATGCCCTGGCCGCCGGCTGGTGGGCCGGCGGCCTCGACCGGGGCGCCGGCGGAGCCCCGGGCTCGACCAGCGTGGTTGCCGGTCCGACCCGTCCGGCCGCGGGCCCTGGGTCGGCGACGAGACCGGGCGCCGCCGGGCCGGTCCGGGTCGTCGTCGCCAAGTCTCCCCCGGGCAGCCCCGTGGTCAGCGGCGTGAAACGGGCCGGGTCGACTCCCCGGGCGGGGGCCGGGCCGCGGGAATCCGAGGGCGTGGGCACAGCCCCCAGGGCGGCCGCAGCCAGGAGCGCCGCGAGGGCGACGATGATCCTGGGGCGTGCATGGCTGCGCAGCCTGCCCGGTCGCCCGGGGGCGACGCTGGGCGGTCGCGTGTCGTGCATTGCCGGGGCACGATAGGCTGCCGACCATGTCGGCGACACGATCCAGCTTGCCGGGACGGATCACGGGGACGTGACGGTTGGCGGAACCACGTGGTCACCGGACGGGGAGCGCATCCTCCACCTCGTGGCGTCCCTCGACCTGCGCGGGACGCTCGGCATCCACCGGCGCGGCAGCGGTGACCCGGCCCTCCGATTCGAGGTCTCGGGCTCCGCGTGGCGGGCCAGCCGCACGCCGGAGGGACCCGTGACGCTGCTGGTCGAGCGGCAGCCGCGGGCGGTTCGGGCTCGCGCCTGGGGCCCCGGATCGTCGTGGATGCTCGCCCGGGTCCACGCACTGCTCGGCCTGGACGACGATCCCGGCGCGCTCGTCGCCAGGCATCCGGCCGTCGCCGCCGCCCAGCGCCGGCTGCCCGGGCTGCGGATCGGGCGCACGGCCCGCGTCCTCGAGGCACTGGTGCCTGCCATCCTCGAGCAGAAGGTGACGGGCGACGAGGCGCGACGGGCCTATCGGAGTCTGATCGCCCGCTACGGCGAGGATGCGCCCGGTGGCTTCCCGCTCCGCCTCCTGCCGGCTCCGCGCCAGCTGGCCTCGCTCCCGTACCACGCCTTCCATCCGCTCGGGCTCGAGCGGCGTCGCGCGGAGCTCGTCCGCGCGGTCTGCCGCGAGGCGGACCGGCTCGAGCGCCTCGGGGAGCAGGCGGCCGGACCCGGCGCGAGCGATGCGGAGCGTGATGCCGCCTATGCCGCCCTTCGGGCGTTCCCCGGGATCGGTGCGTGGACCGCCGCCGAAGTCGGCATCCGGGCCTTCGGCGACCCCGACGCGGTCAGCGTGGGGGACTTCCACCTGCCCAGCATGGTGAGCTGGGCGCTGGCCGGCGAGCCACGGGGCACGGACGAGCGGATGCTGCAGCTGCTGGCGCCGTATCGCGGCCAGCGTGGCCGGGTCCTGCGCCTGCTGGAGCTTGCGGGCATGGAGCCCCCGCGACGGGGACCGCGGCTTGCTGCGCGCCGGATCGAACGCCTCTAGCCGCGGCGCTCGTTCCTACCAGATCCGCATAGTACGAATGGGCCAGGCAGGGCCGGATCAGCCCGCCGGAACCGGGTCTTCGCGCATCCCCCACGGCGACCCGTACTCGACGAGCAGGTCCAGGAAGGGCTTGGGCGCGAACGCCTCGGGTCCCAGCACGCCCGTCCCCGACCAGGTGCCCCGGGCGAGCAGCTCGAGCCCTACGACCGGGTTGATCGCCGTCTGCCAGACCACCGCCTGCGATCCGTACTCGCGCCACGACCAGTCCGAGTCCACGACGTGGTGGAGGTAGACGGCTCGCGGCTTGCCGTCCTTGCCAGTGCCGGTGACGTATGTCCCGGCACACGTCTTGCCGTGCATCTTCGCCCCCAGGCCGGCCGGATCGGGCAGGCATGCCGCCACCAGGTCGCGCGGCGAGACCACGACACCCTTGACAGCCACCGGCTCCGTCCGGTCGAGGCCCAGGGTGTGCAGCACCTTCAGCACATTGATGAACTCGTCGCCCAGTCCGTACTTGAAGGTCACCCGCTTGGCCTTGACCCAGCGCGGGATGAGCAGGACCTCCTCGTGCTCGACGTTGACACACTCCACCGGCCCGATGCCGTCGGGGAACTCGAACACCTCCGGCTCTGAGAATGGCGGGGTGGTGTACCAGCCCTTGCCCGCCTCCCAGATCGCGGGTGGGTTGAGGCACTCCTCGATCGTGGTCCAGATCGAGAACGATGGGGCGAAGTCGTAGCCGTCGACGACAAGGTTGGCCCCGTCGCGCACGCCGGCCTCGTCGATCTCGCTGAACAGCTCGTCCTGCGCGTACCGCGCGAACACGTCGGACAGCCCGGGTTCCACGCCCAGCCCCACCAGCGCCAGCCGCCCCGCGGCCTCCCAGTCTGCGGCTTTGGCGAACTGCTCGTCGCCGAGCTTGAGCCCGGCCAGCTGGTACGGCTTGTCCGGGTGGGGCTTGCTGAGCGACATCGCCATGTCCATGTACTCAACCCCCGCGGCCAGGCAGGCATCGAAGATGGGCAGCACGAACCGCGGGTCGACCGCGTTGAGGACGTGGGTGATCCGGTGCTCATGGATCAGCGCCACCATCGACGCCCCGTCGGACGCGTCGACGCGGACGCCGCTGAACCGGGCGTCGCCGGCCACCTGTGCCAGCGCGTGCTCGACCCTGGCCGGGTCGAAGTCGGCCACCACCATGTGCTCGAAGAAGTCGCGCCGGGCCGCGATGGCCACGACCGCGGTACCGACACCACCGGCGCCGACCACGAGGATCCGCATGATCACCAGCACCTCTCGTACATGGGCAGGAGGGGGCGCCGGCTCGCAGCCTGCCAGTGACGGTTGCCGCCTATCTCACCGCGAGTGGTGCCATTCTGGCACGCGGTTGCACCACCTGGGTCGCGACGGCGGAGGGTCAGGGTCGGTAGAAGTCGACCACGAGCCGAGTGTGGCCGTTGGCCTTCCAGACGCCGATGCCGACGGTGCGGTACCGCTTGTACTTGATGTTCTTCCAGTGGCCCCCGTGCGTCTTCCTCTCCTTCTGGAAGGCACGGTGGGAGGCGAGCACGGACTTGTACGCGCTGGCCAGGTCGTAGCAGCCGATGTTCTCGCCCCACGTGTAGGCGGCGTACCCGGCCCGGCGCAGCCGGCGGCCCGGATCGCCGTGGCGGCAGGCGCCGTCGGTCGCGATCCTGCGCGCCCAGCGGCGTGAGACGTCGGAGATGCCGCTGCTCAGCTTGAGCGGCTTGCGGTAGGCGGAGTAGGTGCCGGTCCCATAGGCCTTGCACGTCCCGTCCTTCCTCACCCAGCCGCCGGTGCGAGTGCAGTTGAGGAGGCCGAGATAGTAGACCTCGACGTCGTGCCAGGTCGCCGTGAGGGCCGCTGCCGGGGCCGGGGCGGCGGCCGTGGCGCCGAACGCGAACAGGGACGCGAGGATGGTCGCGGACAGGACGACGGACAGCCGGGAGCGCAGGGACGCCCGCTCGGAGCGAGGGCGAAGCGTTCGCATGGTCGAGAACCTCTGAGCCCGACCGCGACCTGAACCGGGGCCGCGGTCGGTCGATGGCGACCCGGTCCGACCGGCGGAAACGTCGGCGGCGGGCGACAGGGACCGGGCAAGGCTACCCCCGGCCCTCGGCCCGCGCTCCGGCGCGAAGGTCCCGATCGTCATGGCCCGTTTGGACCCCAATGTCCGCGACTCCGGGACTAGCGGACCTCGTACCGGGCGAGGATCCAGCGCGATACCAGCAGGACCGACAGAGCCGATGCGGCGATGGGTGCGGAGACCGGTTCGCGGGCCGCCCGGGGCGCCATGCCGGCCGCGGCCACGGGGTTCGCCGGCGCCGGACCATCGACCGGGACGACGAGGACCCATTTGCCGGCGAGCTCGGCCATTCCCGGTAGCTGGTTCCATTCGCTGTGGCTCCGGCGGGCGACGAACTGCCGACCGACGGTCTTGACCGGGATCGTGCCGCCCGGGGTGGGGCTGGGGCCCCACACCCTGGAGCCGTGGGGGTACAGGGGATCGAGGATGCTGGCCCCGGTGACCCGGAACGAGCCCTCGCGGGGGTCGCCGGTCGCCTCGAACCCGCTCATCACCCAGGCGTGTCGACCCTGCCACACCAGGAGACCCACGGGCCGGCGCTGCTCCACGATGGCCCGGGCCGCGACCCGCATCGCGCCCTGGAGCGAGTCGGCGCCCACCACGGCGTACGGCCCGGCGCCCTCCTGGCCGAGCACCGCCGCCCAGCCGAATACGCCGGCACCCTCGCGCGTGCGCCCGTCGGGCCGCGGGCCGCTCTGGGAGCGGGCGAGGAGTTGCAGCCGGTGCTGTGTGCGACGGCTGCGGTCCACGCCCGGGAGCGTCATGTTGAGCATCATCTGGACGCTCGCTCCCACGCACTGCACGAAGTTGGTCTGCCGGACATAGTCACGGTCGTGGGCGAGGTTGATCCGGTACGGGCGGGCTGCGGCGGGAGGGCCCACCCCTGCCCCCGGGCCGGACACGAGCGCCGGAGGCGCCTCGGCAAGAACACCGGTGGCGACGGGCAGGGGCAGGATCGCCAGCGCCACTGCGAGGGTGGCGGCAAGGCACCTGCGGCGATGGGCGCGCGGGACGACAGCCATCGGGCGCACAGGATACGCCGAGTCGGCGCTCCGGGCCCGCCGGCGTGACTTCCGGCTCGGCGTGCGACCGGACACCCCGATGCAATGGGGCCGCAACCACCGCTGCGGTACGATCGATGAGTCCGCGCCTCCTCCCCCGCCCGTGGCACGGTCCCCCGATCGGAGCTCCAGATGAAGACCACCCACGCGCTCGCCGAGCTCGGCCAGAGCCTCTGGCTCGACAACATCACGCGTCCGATGCTGGACGACGGCACCCTGGCCCGCTACATCGACGAGCTGGACGTCACCGGCCTGACCTCCAACCCGACGATCTACGACCGCGCCATCGGCGGGTCCGACGCCTACGACGCCCAGATCCTCGAGGTGACGCACGCGGGCAAGTCCGGCGAGGACGCGTTCTTCGAGCTCGCCCTGGCGGATCTCCGGCGGGCCGCCGACCTGTTCCGCCCGGTCCACGACCGCACCTCGGGCGTCGACGGCTTCGTGTCGCTCGAGGTCTCGCCGCTGCTTGCCTACGACACCGGGGCGACCGTCGCCCAGGCGAAGCGCCTCCACGAGCTCGGCGGCCGGCCCAACCTGTTCATCAAGATCCCCGGCACGCCGGAAGGCCTGCCGGCGATCGAGGAGGCCATCTTCGCCGGTGTCCCGGTCAACGTGACCCTGCTGTTCTCACCCGCCCAGTACCGCGCGGCGGCCGACGCGTACACGCGCGGCATCGAGCGGCGCGTGGAGGCCGGCCGGCCTGCCTACGTCGCGTCGGTTGCGTCACTGTTCGTCAGTCGCTGGGAGGCGGCGACGCTCGAGCAGCTCCCCGCCCACCTGCAGAACCGCATGGGTCTCGCCATCGGCCGTCAGTGCTACGTCGCCTACCACGAGCTGTTCGCCACCGAGCGATGGCAGGCGCTGGCCGGCAACGGGGCCCGCCCCCAGCGGCTCCTGTTCGCCAGCACCGGGACCAAGGACCCGTCGCTGCCGGCGACCATGTACATCACCGGGCTCGCCGCGCCGGCCACCGTCAACACGATGCCCGAGGACACGCTGCTCGCGACGGGTGAGTCCGAGGAGCCGGTGACCGCGCTCGACCCGGCTGCCGGCGACCAGCTGGCACCGTTCGTGGCGGCCGGCGTGGATGTCGACGAGGTCGCCGGCGAGCTCCAGCGAAAGGGCGCCGAGTCGTTCGTTGGGTCGTGGACCTCGCTTCTCGAGCGGCTCACGGACAAGGTGGCAGCGATCGCGTAGCGCCGACATGCCGTCGATGGACAAGTCGCCGGCCGCGCTCGTGACGCGCTTCGATGCCGTCGCCGCCCGGCATCCGCGCACGCAGCGACGGAAGATGTTCGGCTACCCGGCCCTGTTCGTCGGCGGCAACATGGCCACCGGGCTGTTCGCGGACCGCTGGGTGGTCCGGATGTGGCCCGCCGACACCGAGGCGCTGCTCGAGCTCGATGACGCCGCCCCGTTCGCGCCGATGGCAGGCCGGACGATGACCGGCTGGACGCTGTTGCCGCGGGCCGTCGTCGACGACGACGCCGCGCTCGACGCCTGGCTCGCCAGGGCCATCGCGCACGCCGGCTCGCTGCCGCCCAAGGGCTGATCGCGGCGCAGCTGCCGGTCGGGCCCGATCCGACCGCCCGTCAGCTGCCCGAGGTCAGCAGCTCGACGGCGCGCTTGACCTGCGCGTCGGCCGTTGCCTCGAACTGGGCGGCGGTCATGTCGCGCAACGTGTCGGGCACGGTGGGCTGGGCGTCTGAGGCGAGCGGGACGCTGATGTCCGGCTCGAGACCCTCGTGCCAGATCGGGCGCCCGTCGCGGGTGAGCCAGCGCTCCACGCCGACCCGCAGGACCGAGCCGTCCGAAAGGTCGAACCGCCCGAGGACGGTGCCGGTGCCGAACGTCTTCTCGCCCACGACCTCTGCCCGCCCGGCGTCCTGGATGGCTCCCGAGACGATCTCGGCTGAGCTCGCGGTGTCGCCGTTGGCGAGCACGACCAGCGGGATGTCGGTCGCCACGCCCCCGGGCTCGACGTCGGCGTCCTTGCGCTCGCCGGAGCGATCGTAGGACTGGTACACGATCCCGTCCGACAGGAACTGGCTGGCCACGCCGACCGCCTCGGTCACGTACCCGCCGGGATTGGCTCGGAGGTCGAACAGGATCGCCGTCGCCCCATCGCCCTTCGCGGCCTCCACCGCCTGCTTGACGGCACCGGTCGCCCCGGTCGCGAACTGGTCGAGTCGGATCATGGCGACCGTCGTGCCCGGGACCATCGCCCAGCTGACCAGGGGCAGGTCGAACTTGCGGCGGGTGATGGTGACATCGAAGTCCGGCACGCCCTTGCGCGCGATGGTGAGCACCACGTCCTCGCCCTCGGGTCCACGGACCCGGGACACGACCTGGTCCACCGTCTCGTGCACCGTCGAGGTGCCGTCCACGGCGATGATTCGATCACCCCGCTTGATACCCGCTTCCTCGGCCGGGGTGTTGGGGAACACGGTCGTGATCTCTGCCCCGCCGCCGTCCGCATCGCTGACCTGGACGCCGATCCCAACGAAGGTCCCGCTGAGCGACTGGTCCGACGCCTTCGCCTCCGCGGCGGTCATGAACGACGTGTGGCCCTCGTCGCCCACCGCGTCGGTCATGCCACCGATCGCGCCGTACACGAGCTCCTGGTCGTCGAGGCTCTGCGGATCGACGTAGTTGTCGTGGATGACGTTCCATGCCTCGTCGACCAGCCCGAGGTCGGCCGGGGTGCCGGCCGGCCGGGCGGTTGCCGTGCCGGCCTGGAGCGGTTCGGACTGCGGCCCACCGGAGCTGCCCGCCGCGACCCCCGCGGCGAACATGGCGATCGCGAGGACGGGACCGAGGAGCAGGAGCAGCACCGCCGGGACGCGGGGGCCGCCGACGCGCCGTGACCTGGCAGGGACCGGCGCAGGCGGGGGGGCCAGCGGCTGCGGAACGACCGCCCATGCCTCCGTCGTCGTTGGCGGGGAGGCAGGTCCGGTCATGGGTGATGCAGGCGCCGTCCCGGACGGCGGCAGCTGAGGTGGGTTCGTCGGATCGCTCATCGTCTCGCTTGGGCTGGCCAGGGGCCGAGGCAGGGTCGGCAGTGAACCAAGCATGACGCCTGCGGTTTCACTGCGGGTGGATGTCGGGTGAAGTTGCGTTACGCATTCCGTTCGTCCGGGAAGCGGGTTGGGATGGACCGCGGCGGCCGTCAGGGCGCGAGTGGAGATGGCGTGCCAGGACAAGGGTGGTGCCGGCGGCTACCCCTCTCGCATCAGCGGCTACCCCTCCCGCATCAGCCGTCGGGCGGCGCGCGTCGCGCGCACGAAGTGGCGCAGGTGGGCCATCGGTCGCACGTGGCTGGGCTCGCCGGCGTAGATGGTGGTGATGGGCACCCAGCCCAGCGTCCAGCCCCGGCGCAGGCAGACGGCGATCATCTCGACCTCGAACTCGAAGCCTGCCTCGCGGCTGTCGAGCATCGAGCCCATCAGCCGCCGTCCGAGCAGCCGGTATCCCGACTGGTTGTCCGGCACCGCCTGCCCGACCGCCCACGAGAGCGCGGCCGTGCCGAGCGTGTTCGACACGCGCCGGATGGGCGGCATCCGGGCAAAGTCGCGACGACCGATGATCAGTTCCGGACGCGGCCCCCGCGCACCGGGCGCCGAGAACGCCGCGATGAACCGCGGAACCTCGTCCGGGTCGTGCTGGCCGTCGGCATCGAGCGTGACGACCGCGTCCAAGCCCTCCTCGAGCGCGAGCTCGAACCCCGCCCGGAGGGCCGCTCCCTTGCCGGCGTTCGGGACCTGCCGCAGCACCCGGGCGCCCGCCCTCTCCGCGGCCGCGGCGGTGTCGTCGGTCGACCCGTCGTCCACGACCAGCACCGGGAGATGACGCTGCGCCGCCGTCACGACGCGCGCGATCCGCGGACCCTCCTGGTAGCCAGGGACGAGCGCGAGGATGCGCGGCGGGCCAGGGGTCACGGGCTGGGGCTGGCAGTCGCGGCGTCGAGGGCGAACTGCATCGAGCGCACGATGCCGTTGGATCGTGCGAGCAGGTCCTCGATCTGGCTGCCATCGAACGCGTCGAGGTCCACCACGACGGTGCCGCCACCGGACAGGTCGAGCAGGTACAGCCGGAGTCGCTCGTTGCCCACGACCACCCAGTGATCGATTGCGGGACTGTTGAACAGGGGGACCGACGGCACCCCGTTGGCGAACGGGCATGCCGCCGTCCAGTCGGCGTCCAGCGCCACGTCGATCGCGACGCCACGAAGCCCGCCGATGGTCGCCATGGTGGGGGCGCTCACCACGAGCCCGGGCTGCTGCCCGATCCAGGCTGCCAGCTCTGACGACGTGCCGCCCACCCCGGGCTCCGGGGCGGCCGGGCAGGTGGGGTCCTGCGAGGCCGCACGTGGGTCCCGGAACAGGTGGATCCCGATCAGGTCGTTGTCGACCGGCTGGAGCGCGAGGTAGAGCTCCTGGTCGATGGTGATGAGCCAGCCTTCAGGAACCGTGAACGTGACCGCGGGCTGGAACGCGGCCGAGGTGTAGGTGCCGGCGGGCATGGGCGTCACGGGTGGCTGGGTAGCCGTGCCGGGAGTGGGCGGGGGCAGCGCCGCGCCGCCGCAGCCCACCAGGGCGAGCGCGATGGCGACAAGCGCGATGGCGGCGCGGATCAACGTGGCTGGACCTCCGGGAACGGGATGGCGGACGCGACGGTCATTCTCACCCGGCCGGGGGTCCGAGCGTGCGACCCATGGCTTCGATCTGGGACGGGCCGACACGGCAACAGCCGCCGATGAGATCCGCGCCGGCCGCCCGCCAGCTCACGGCGGCCGCGCCGTCCACGCGGCCGGCATCGCTCCCGATCCAACGGCGAGCGGTCTCGTCCCAGCCCTCGCCGCTGTTGGGGTAGACCACGACCGGGAGCGACGTCGCCGCCCGGATGCGCCCGATGAGCTCGGGCACGTGCTCGGGAGCCGTGCAGTTGACCCCGACGGCAACGACGCCCGGCGCATCAGCCACGGCCGCCACGCCCTCCTCGATCCGAGCGCCGCTCCGCAGCCGCGCATCGTCCATGCAGCTGAAGCTGATCCAGGCCGCCGTCCCCGGCCGCTCGCCCAGGAGCCGGACCACGGCCTCCGCCTCCTCGACCTCGGGGATGGTCTCGACGGCAAGCACGTCGGCCTCGGTGTCGGCCAGGATCCGCAACCGGTCGCGGTGCCAGTCGCGCAGCTGCGCCACGGTTCGGCCATACCGGCCGCGGTACTCGGAGCCGTCGGCGAGCATCGCGCCAAACGGCCCGATCGAGGCCGCCACGAACAGCTCCCGGTCGATACCCTCTAGCACGGCCCTGGCGCGGGCCTTCACGGCCAGCTCCACGGAGCGGCGCAGCAGGCGCTCGGCCTCGGGGCGACCCAGTCCGCGCGCGGCGAACCCCTCGAACGAGGCCTGGTACGAGGCCGTGGTCGCGACCCCGGCGCCGGCCCGGTAGTACGCCAGGTGCGCGGCGACGATCTCGTCAGGCGCCTCGATCAGCAGCCGCGCGGACCACAGATCGTCGGACAGGTCGTTGCCCTGTGCCTCGAGCTGGGTCGCGAGACCGCCGTCGAGGATGATCGGGTCACCGCGTCGAAGGGCGCGGCGGAAGTGGTGCGAATCCATGGCGGCATGGTGCCACGGCCTCCGTTGGGCCGCCGCCGCGGCCGGCCGGGTGGGCGGACTACCTGCTGACGATCGTGACGTCCGTGGCTGCGATGGAGCCGGGCCGGCCCGCAGCGTTCGGATCGGCGCTCGCGTCCGGGCCACGGAACCCGCCGAAGCCGTTCACCGACACCGACACGTGCGTCCCGGCGGTCACGTCCGATGCGGACGCCGCCGCCTGCGCATGGTAGGTGGACCCGGACACGTCGATGGACACGTCGGTGCCGGTGGCGGTCGTGATCACGGGCGAGGCCCTTGAGGTTCATGTGGCGCACTCTCCAGGTCGTGGTCGGCCTGACCTCAGGAGGACGCGCGGGTCGGGCCGGAAGCGGGGTTCAACTGCTTCCGGCAATCATCTGCGGCGAATCGTTCATTCCGATGACAACGACCGTCAGGGTCGCTGGTCGGTGCTCGGCTTCGCCCACAGGTTGACGCCGCACTCGACTGCGTGGTCCTCGATTGCCGCCAGCTCGTCGGGCGAGAACTCGAGGTCCGCTAGAACGCCCAGGTTCTCGCGGACCTGGTCCACGGAGCTGGCCCCGATCAGGGTCGTCGTGACCCGCGGGTCGCGCAGGACCCATGCATAGGCCATCTGGGCCAGGGTCTGGCCGCGGCCCTTGGCGATCTCGTGGAGCGCACGCACGCGCGCCAGCACCTCGTCGGTGAGGACCTCCCTGGGGAACGAGTCGCCGCCCGGCCGGTTGACGCGGGCGTTGGCCGGGATGCCGGCCAGGTACTTGTCGGTGAGCAGCCCCTGCGCCAGGGACGTGAACGCGATCATCCCGGCGCCAAGGTCCTCGAGCGTGTCGACCAGCTCCGCCTCCACCCAGCGGTTGAACAGGTTGTAGCTGGGCTGGTGGATCAGCAACGGCACGCCCTCGGCGGCCAGCAGCTCGGCCGCCTCGCGGGTCTTGCCCGCGGAGTACGAGGAGATCCCCACGTAGAGCGCCTTGCCCTGGCGTACCGCGTGGGCGAGCGCACCCATGGTCTCGTCGAGCGGCGTGTCCGGATCGAACCGGTGGGAGTAGAAGATGTCGAAGTAGTCGACCCCGACGCGCTCGAGGCTCTGGTCGAGGCTGGCCAGGACGTACTTGCGCGAGCCGCCCCCCTGTCCGTAGGGGCCCGGCCACATGTCCCAGCCGGCTTTGCTGCTGATGATCAGCTCGTCGCGGTGGGCGGCCAGGTCGTCGCGCAGGATGCGCCCGAAGTTGACCTCGGCCGACCCGTACGGGGGTCCGTAGTTGTTGGCCAGGTCGAAGTGGGTGATGCCGCCGTCGAACGCCGTCCGCACGATCGCCTTCTGCGTCTCGAGCGGGGTCGTGTCGCCGAAGTTGTGCCACAGGCCCAGCGACAGCACCGGGAGTCGGAGCCCGCTCCGCCCGCACTGCCGGTAGGCCATCGAGTCATAGCGCTGTGGAGCGGGCGCGTAGGCCACGGTGGAATCCTCCGGGATGACGGCCGGGCGGGAGCTGGAGAGCCCGGCGTTCACCCTCACCGTAGCGCGTGCGCTACCAGCCGTGTCGCGCCCCGGCCCGGGCGGGATAATCCGGCGGGGTGATGCGTCGCGGCCCGGAGCTCGGCGGCCGCTCCGAGAACGGAGGTGCGCAGTGGCCCGGGTGAAGCGAGTCGGGATCCTGACGGCGGGCGGCGACAGTCCCGGCCTCAACGCGGCGATCCGCGGCTTCGGCAAGTCGGCCGTCGGTCACCACGGGATGCGGGTGTTCGGGTTCCGCGACGGCTTCCGCGGCCTGGCCGACGACCGGTTCGTCGAGTTCGACACGAGCACGCTGGCCGGGATCCTCACGGTGGGCGGCACGATCCTCGGCACCAGCCGCGACAAGCCCCACAAGATGTCCGTCGATGGCGAGACGGTGGACATGACCGACGTCATCGCGCGCACCTACAAGCGTCACCGGCTCGACGCCCTGGTGTGCATCGGCGGCAACGGCACGGCGAAGAACAGCCTGCGCCTGGCAAAGGCCGGACTCAACATCGTGCTGCTGCCCAAGACCATCGACAACGACGTCGCCGAGACCGACGCCACCATCGGCTTCGCCACCTCGCTCGCCATCGCCACCGAGGCGATCGACCGGCTCCACAGCACGGCCCACAGCCACCACCGGATCATCCTGGCCGAGGTGATGGGCCACCGGGCCGGCTGGCTGACGCTGGAGGCCGGCATCGCCGGTGGCGCCGATGTGATCCTGATCCCGGAGATCCCGTACCGGATCGACAGCGTGGTCAACGCCATCCGGCAGCGGACCGACTCCGGGACGAACTTCTCGATCGTGGCCGTGGCCGAAGGAGCCCAGGACGTCGAGACCAACCTGCGCTACCAGGGGATGGTGTCGCGCCGCAAGGCGACCTCCTCCCGCACGCCCGAGCGCGCCGTCGCCGACGCTGAGCTGGCCGCGTTCGATGCCGACCACACCGGCCACTCCCTGCGCCTGGCGCGCCAGCTGGAGACGCTCACCGGGCTCGAATCCCGGGTCTCGATCCTCGGCTACGTGCAGCGGGGTGGCACACCGTCGCCGATCGACCGCGTCCTGGCAGCGCGACTGGGCAACGAGGGTGCCCGGCTGGTGGCCGCCGGCGAGTTCGGAGTGATGGTGACCGCCAAGGGTGACGACACCGGGATCGTCCCGCTCGAGAAGGTCGCGGGCCGGCTCAAGACGGTGCCGCTCGACCATGACCTGGTGGCAACCGCCCGCAACGTGGGCACCTGCCTCGGCGACTGACCTGCGGACGCGTGCGCCGGAGCGGCAGGCGCTCAGTCGTCGACCGTGCGTCCCCAGGCGGCACACTGCTCACGGATCACCGCATCGACCACCTCCGCGGCAGTCCCTTCGCGCTCCTCGGGGCGGGACCACTTGAAGCCGGTGGTGTACTCGTCGGTGCCGGCGAGGCCGTCGCGCATCGCGATCCGGTCGATCTCGCCCGCGAACCACGCCGGCATCTCCCGGTTGGCGCGGCCACCCTGGTCGTCGTCCGCCTTGACCTGGGCCGGGATCCCGTTCCAGGTCATGATCCGGTACCGGGCCATGGCTCAGAACCCTCCGCCGGCGCCGCCGGCAGCTTCGGTGATCGTCCCGTCCGCGCCCTCGACCAGGGGCGGGTCGCCTCGCCCGGCGCGCCGCTGGTTGGCGTACTCCAGGCTGCCCTTGGCGCCTGCCTCCACCTCGGTCCGGGCCGGGACCACGTGGTTGTTGTAGTCACGGTGGGCGACGGGCCCCAGCACGCAGGTGCCGTCCTCGAGCGCCTGCATGATCGCCCGCGCGAGGTCGCTCTGGACCTTCCAGCCCTCGCCGTTGTCGATCAGGTGCTGCATGAACGCGACGGGATAGTGGTCGAGACCGTCCTTGACGTCCTCGGGGTTGATCTCGGTCATGGCGGAGCTCCGTCTGTCCGGGGGCGGCGTGATGGGGCGGGACGCCTCGGGGGCAGAGTACAGGTTGCTAGCATCAACGCATGGCACCCGAGGCGCTCCTCCTGCTCTACGCAGCGGGCGTCATGGCCGGGATCGCCAGCATCCTGGTCGGCATGGCGTCGCTCGTCTCGTACCCGGCGCTGCTGCTGGTGGGCCTGCCGCCGGTCGCCGCCAACGTCACCAACACCGTGTCGCTGGTGTTCACCGGCGTGGGCGCGGCGATCGGGTCCCAGCCCGAGCTGGCGGGACTGCGGCCCATCGTGCTTCGCCTTGCCGTCGCCGCGCTGGCGGGCGGGCTGGCGGGCGCGGCGCTGCTGCTGGTGCTGCCCGAGCGGGTGTTCGAGTACGTTGCCCCGGCGTTGATCGCGATGGCGGCCGTGCTCGTCCTCGCGGGTCCCAACCTGCGCGAGCGGCCGCGGTTCCGCCCGGTGGGCCTGCGGCGCGAGGCCGTCGCGGCGTACGGCGGAACCGCGGTCTACACGGGGTACTTCGGCGCCGCCGGGGGCGTGCTCGCATTCGCTGCCCTGTCCGCGATCATCGACCGGCCGTTCCACGACGTGAATGCGGCCAAGAACGTGCTGGCCGCCTTCTCCAACGGCGCAGCCGCGGCGACCTTCGTGATCTGGGGCCCCGTCCAGTGGCTCGCCGTGGTTCCGCTGGCGCTCGGCCTGTTCACGGGTGGCCTGGTCGGACCGGCGATCGCCCGCCGGGTCCCGGCTGCTGCCCTTCGGCTTGCGGTCGGGACCGGTGGACTGGCCGTGGCCGCGGTGCTCGCCTGGGAGACGTACGGACCGGGCTAGGACCGGGTGGGCCCGCTACAGCGCGACCGTGACGCACTTGACCTGGGCGTAGTGCTTGAGCGATTCGACGCCCTTCTCGCGCCCGTAGCCGCTCATCTTGGTGCCGCCGAACGGGGTCTGGACCCCGCCCGACCACCAGCTGTTCACGAACACCTGGCCGGCCTCGATCTCGGCCGACACCCGCAGGGCCCGGCTGATGTCGCGCGTCCAGACACCGGCGACCAGGCCGTACGGTGAGTCGTTGGCGATCGCGACCGCCTCCTCCTCGGTATCGAACGGGATGACCGCCAGGACCGGACCGAAGACCTCCTCCTGCGCGATCCGCATGTCGTTGGTGACGCCGGTGTAGACGGTCGGCGGCACGAACAGGTCGTCGTCGCGATCCGCCACGGCCGTCGTGCCGCCCGTGACCGGGACCGCGCCTTCGCCCTCGGCGACGTCGAGGTACTGGAGGACGGTCCGGTGCTGGCCCGCGCTGATCACCGGACCCATGGTCTCGCCCAGGCGGTGGGCCCGGGCCTTCTCGACGACCATGTCCACGAACCGGTCGTGGACCTCGCGCTGGACGAGCAGGCGGGTGCCCGAGGAGCACACCTGGCCGGCGTTGCTCGTGAACGCGACCGTCGCCCAGTGCGCCGCCTTCTCGAGGTCGGCGTCGGCGAACACGACGTTCGCACTCTTGCCGCCCAGCTCGAGGGTCAGCGGAATGAGCCGGTCGGCGGCGATGTGGGCCAGCTCCTTGCCCACGGCGACCGAACCGGTGAACGCGACCTTGCGCACGTCGGGGTGCCGGACCAGCGCGGGTCCCGTGCTGGAGCCACCGCCCAGGATGACGTTGTACACGCCGTCGGGCAGCCCCGCGTCCTTGCAGATCGCCGCGAGGCGGACCGACGTCGTGGACGTGAGCGACGACGGCTTGAGGACCACCGTGTTGCCCGCGGCGATGGCCGGGGCCGCCGCCCGTGCCGCCTGGTTGATCGGCACGTTCCAGGGCGTGATGATCCCGATGACCCCGAATGGCTCGTTCCGGGTGAAGCTGTGGAAGTCCGAGCCGAGGTCGATGGTCTCACCACCGACCGCGTTGATGACCTCGCCGTAGAACTCGAAGTACTGGGCCGCGACCTCGACGTCCGTGGAGGCCGTCCCCCGCGGCTTGCCTGTCTCGGCGATCTCCTCGTCGGTGAGGGCGTCGGCGGCGGCCCGGATCCGTCGAGCGACCTCGATCAGCAGCCGGCCGCGAACGGACGCCGGGGTCCGCCTCCAGGCGGCCAGCGCCCGCTGCGCCGAGGCGACGGCTGCGTCGACGTCCTGCTCATCGCCCTCGGCGACCCGGCACACCAGGGAACCGTCGACCGGGCTGGTGCGCTCGAGATATCGGCCGGACGCAGGAGCATGGAGAGCGCCGTCGTACCAGTGGTCAAGGGTCCAGGTCATGGTGCACGTCCTTCGTGGGCAGTGGGTCGCGGTGCAACCCCTAGGATGCGCCAACTCGCTCCAGCGGGCGAACCCTCAGGGCCGTTCGACGATCTCCACCGGGTCGCCTCGGGCAACGTGACCCGGCGAGACCACCTCCGCGTACATCCCGAACGGCACGCCGCGCGGTCCGGTCATCAACGGCCGATAGGCAGCGATGTGCCTGAGGGTGTCGAAATCCTTGTCGCCAGTGGCGGAATTCCGCGTGGTCGCGACGCAACGGGGGACTTGGCCCAGCACCTGCAGGATCGCCTCCCCCATCCTCACCCGGGCACCCGACCAGCGCTCCTCCTCGTACGGCTCGCTCCCGTCGAGCTCGAGGTTCATCCGGAACCGGTCCGCATCGAGGTCGGGGCGGTCGTGGCGTGTGCCGAGGTCGGTCACCGAGGCGAGGCCGATCAGCGACAGGCGGTGGACGTCCGGGCCGTCACCCTCGCGGTCGGCACGGACCAGGCGCAGCCGTTGCCGGGCGAAGGCGGACACCGCGTCATCGACGGGCCCCGGGACGAATTTCCCGGGCACCTGCTTGCCGTCGAAGTCGGTGACGTGGGCGTCCCCGAGCCGGCCGGTCGCCGTGGCGACGCGAGTGCCGTCGGGCAGGGCGATGACGAGCTGCTCGCCACCGGGATCCCAGGTCGCGTCCAGGCGCAGGAGCGCGCCGACGTCGGTGCAGCTGGCGAGCTCGCCGCGATCGTCGACGAAGTGGAACCGGCGATTGCCGGCAATGCCCTCGGCAACCAGGTCGACACCGGTCGGATGGTGCAGGCGGGTGCCCTTGACGGGCGTGACGCTGATCCGTGCGACGGTGATCACCGGCGCATCGTCGCACGCCGGCCGGGGTCAGCCGCCCGCGATCTCGCCCATCGCGTCGATCGCGGCATCGACGTCCGCCTCCGTGGTCAACAGCCCGAGGCTGAACCTGACCGCGCCCCGGTCGATGGTGCCCAGGTCGCGGTGGACGAGGGGCGCGCAGTGGATCCCCACCCGGACCGCGATCCCGTAGTCGCCGTCAAGGATGGAGCCCACGTCCTGGGGATGGATCCCGTCCACGTTGCAGGTCACGACGGCGACCCGCTCCTCGGCCATGTCCGCCCGATAGAGCGTGACTCCGTCGACGGCGGCCAGCCCGTCCCGGAGGCGCACCAGCAGGCGAGCCTCGCGCTGGTGGATGGTCTCGATGCCCTCGGCCTGGACGAACTCGATCCCGAGGCCCAGGCCGATCACCCCCAGCAGGTTGAGCGTGCCGGCCTCCAACCGGAGGGGCCACGCCTGGGTGTGGACCAGGCTCGCCGAATCCATCCCCGTGCCCCCGAAGCGGGTGGTCTCGGGCTCGAGGCCCGGCATGGCCACGAGGCCGCCGATCCCGGGCGGTCCGTACAGCGACTTGTGGCCGGTGAACACGACCGCGGCCACGCCCAGCGCGACCATGTCCACGGGCACCTGGCCGGCGGACTGGGCAGTGTCAAGGATGACCGGCACACCGCGGGCGGCGCAGCGGCGCGCGATCTCCGCGACCGGCTGGATGATCCCGAGCACGTTCGACGCGTGGGTCATGACGACCGCCCGGGTGCCGGGCCGGAGCAGCGCCTCGACCGCGTCCGGGGCGACGATGCCGTGCTCGTCGAATGGCGCCGTGTCCCAGGTGATCACCCCGGCCTCGGCGAGATGGTGGAGCGGCCGCAGCACGGAGTTGTGGTCCAGGCGCGTGGTGACGACGTGGTCGCCCGGCCGGACGAGCCCCCCGATCAACGTGTTCAGCGCGTCCGTCGCGTTGGCCGCGAACACGACGCGTTGCGGGTCGGGCGCCCCGAACAACCGCGCGACGCCCGCCCGTACCGACTCCACGGCGTCGTTCGCCCGCACGCCGAGATCGTGGTTCCCGCGGCCCGGCGACACCCCGATCTCGCGATACGTCGCGGTCATCCGCTCGAGCAGCCCGGCCGGCTTGGGGAATGTGGTCGCGGCGTTGTCGAGGTAGATCACGTCAGTCGAGGCATGTCTTGGGGTTGGGCAGCCCGGCCAGCAGACGGGCTCCCAGCTTGATCCCGCGGGGGAACAGTCGCTCCAGCTCGAGCAGCGACAGCTCCGTTCCGGCCCGCAGGTCTCGGTTCATGGGAGCTCGACCGTGATCCAGGTAATACCCGCGCATGAACCGCAGCACCCGCCACTGCGTGTCCGAGAGCGCGTCGATACCCTGGTCGCGGGCGAGCGCCTCCGCCGCCGCCTCCGACCAGTCGTCCGGGTCCCAGAAGAACCCCTCGTCGTCGACGTACACCTCGCGCCCGGCCACCGTCCGCAATGAACGGGAGCGGGTCGCTTCCGGCATCGGGGCCTGCCGTCAGCCCACCGCGCCGGCCGGCTGCGGGACCGGCGCGCCGTCGGTGGCCGCCGCCAGCGCCGCCTTGACCCGCTCGGGGGTTGCCGGCAGCTGGGTGACGATGGCACCGGTGGCGTGGCGGATCGCGTTGATGATCGCGGGCGCCGTGGACACCATCGCCATCTCGCCGATGCCCACGGAGCCCAGGGTCCCGCGGTCGCGCGCCGTCTCCACCAGGATCGTGTCCAGGTCCATGGCGTAGCGGATGTTGGGGAACTTGAAGGTGACCCAGTCCCTGGACCTGCCCGGCACGTACTCCTCTCGGAGTGCGAAGCCCGCCCCCATGTCCATGCCGCCGTGGAGCTGGCCCTCGACATTCTGGGGATGGATCACGCGCCCCGGGTCGGCGGCCGACGTGATCCGCAGCACCCTGACCTCGCCGGTTTCGACGTCGACCTCGACCTCGGCCATCTGGACCGAGAACACGTCAACCTCGAACGACGGTCCGAGGCCGGTCTCGGGACCGAGGGGCGCCGTCTCCAGCGTCGTGCGGCTGCCCCGGTAGCGGACGGGCACGCCGGCCGCCCGGAACGCCTGGTGGCTGCGCGAGCCCAGCCCGTCCATCGCCTCCCGCAGCTGACGCGCGGCATCAACCGCCGCGCCACCCAGCATGTAGGTCGCCCGGCTGCCCGAGACCGGCCCCGATGCCGCGGTGTCCGCGGTGGACCGGGTGTGCAGTCGGACCTTCTCCGGCGGCAGCTCGAGGACCGAGGCCACCAGCTGGCTGATCATGGAGTCATTGCCTTCGCCCGGGTCGCCGGCCGCCATGTACACGGTCACGCCGTCGTCGGGGTCGAGCTCCACGAAACCGATCGACTTGTCGCCCGGCATGCCGATCCCGAACGCCGCGGCCCCCAGGCCCACCCCGCGCCGGGTCCGCCCCCCGGCAGGATGCCTGGCAGCCTCCGCGAGCGCGGACTCGTAGCGGCCCTCGATCGCGTCGCACAGGCCGGGAAACGGCCACTCGGACACCGTGGCGCCGGTCGCCTTGGTGCCGCCGGGCCGGTTCGAGCTCCGCTTGCGGAAGTCGAGCTTGTCCATGCCCATCTTCTCGGCCAGCAGGTCGACGGCGCACTCGAGCGCGAAATGCGCCTGGGGCGGCCCCGCCCCGCGCGCCGCGGAACCCCACGGGTTGTTGGTGTAGACGAGCCGGCTGGTGACGTCCAGGTTGGGGATCTCGTAGGCGCTGGTCAGCATGTGCAGGGCGCGGTTGACGATCACCCGGCCCAGCGACATGTAGGCGCCGTTGTCTACGACCATGTCCATGGCCATCGCCGTGATCCGGCCGTCCGTGTCGCAGGCAAGCCGGGTGTCGATCTCCATGGGGTGGCGCTTGCTGGTGGCCAGCATCGACTCCTCGAGGCTCGGCACGTACCGGACGGCGCGGTTGAAGTGGAGGGCCGCAGCGGCCGCGATGCCCTCGGTGATGATCTCGACCTTGATCCCGAACTGGCCGCCGGCGAACGGCTCCTCGTAGCGGATCGCCTCCCAGCCAAGGGCCTCCTGGAGGGTCTGCATGTGCAGGTGGATGTTGATGCTCCTGCCGACGACGACCAGCTCGGCGTCCTCGTCCTCGCCCTCCATCCAGGCCAGGCTGACCTCCGGCTCCATCGGGGCCTGGTGGACGAGCTGGGTCTTGAACGTCGCGCTGACCTCGCAGGCAGCGGCTCCGAAGGCGGCCTCGGCGTCTCCCTTGCGGAGCGGCTGGCTGTAGCACAGGTTGGGGGTGTCGTCGTGGACACGCGGCGCATCGGCAGCGAGGGCGGCAGCCGGCGACTCGAGCGCGGGGATCGGCTCGTAGTCCACGACCACGGCCTCCGCCGCCGCCATCGCCTGGGCCTTGGTCGCGGCGGCGACGACAGCCACCGGGTCTCCCAGGGTTCGCACCTTCACGTCGCACAGCACGGGCCGGTCGGCGACCTGGTACTTGAGCCGGTTGGTGCCCCGGATGTCCTTCGCGGTCATCACGCCGGCGACCCCGGACATCGCCTCCGCGGCGGCGGTGTCGATGTCCCGGATCCAGGCGTGCGGATGGGGACTGCGCACCACGGCCAGCTCCAGCGCGTCCGGCATCCGGATGTCGGCACCGAAGCGGGCGGCACCGGTGGCCTTGGTCCACGCGGAGGGACGCGGGAACGAGGTGCCGATCGGCGGCGCATCCGGCGCCGGGGTGAGGTCCGCCGGCATCAGCTCCCCGCGCAGGAAGCGGCCCGCCAGCTGGATGGCGTCGATGATCTTGACGTAGCCGGTGCACCGGCACAGGTTGCGGCGCAGCGCCCGCTTGACCTCGTCGCGACTGGGGTCGGGGTTCACCCGGAGCAGCTCCTCCGCGGTTACGACCATGCCCGGGATGCAGAACCCGCACTGCACGGCCCCTGCCAGGACGAACGCCTGCTGCACGAGATTGGGCGCCTCGGGAGTCCCCAGCCCTTCGATCGTGGTCACCTGCGTCCCGTCGAGCGACGCGACCCTGGTGATGCACGACAGCACGGCCTTGCCGTCGACCAGGACCATGCAGGTGCCGCACTGGCCCTTGCGGTCGCAGGACTGCTTGGTCCCGGTCAGGCCCAGGTCCTCGCGCACCACGTCGAGCAGGATCGTCTGCTTCTCGTCCGCGACGACCTCGACCGGACGGGAGTTGACGGTGAAGGTGACCTTCCTCACGAGACGCCGGGCCTCCGCGCTCCATGCGTCCGGGCGCGATGGGGGCGCCCGGCGGCGGCGGGCACGCCCACCGCGGGTGACAGACTGCGATCGTAGCCGCGCGGCCGCCCAGACCGATGGGCCGGACGGCCCGTCAACCGTGGGCACCCCGGGCCGGCGAGTGTCGGGCCCGGGGCCCGGTCCCGGCCCAGCCCCCCGCCTGCTGCGTCCGCTCAGCTCGCGTCGCGGGCGCGCCGGCGCTGGCCGAAGGCCGCGGCCACGTGCGGCCGGGTCAGGTAGTAGAACAGGGTGAAGCCGGGTCGGCGTCCTCGGTTGACCCGCCCATGGTCAGCGGACTGGCCACGCTGCCGCACGACGCGAGGGTGCCCCGCCGGCGGACCGGCCCCAGCGCAGCGCGGTCGTGCGTCATGGTCCCGTCACCCGGATGGCGCACGCTGTGTGCATGCTCGCCACGCTTGCGTTCGCTGTCACGGCCGGCATCCTGACGATCCTGAGCCCGTGCGTGCTCCCGGTGGTGCCCCTGCTGGTGGGCGCCACCGCGGATCGGGAGCCGGGCACCGAGCCGTCCCGCGCGCATGCCCGCCGGCGGGTGGCGGGCGTGATCCTCGGCTTCGGGGCGACGTTCGTGGCAATCACCGTCCTGCTGGCGTCCACGCTGGCGGCCCTGGGCATCACGACCACCCAACTGCGGCTGCTCGCCGCGCTCGTCCTGGTGGCGTTCGGCGCCACCCTCGTGGTGCCGGCGCTGGGGCGGGCGGTAGAGCGGTGGGTGGCCCGGGTCCGGCCGGCCCGTTCCGCATCCGTCCGCCCCGGCTTCGCGGGTGCCGTCGCCCTGGGGGCGATGATCGGGCTGGTCTGGTCGCCGTGCGTGGGCCCGCTGATGGCCACGGTGATCGCTGCCTCCGTGATCGACGGGCCGACGGGCGGCCTGGTGCTGGTGGCGACGGCGTACGTGATCGGGGCGTCGATCCCGCTGGCGCTGGTCGCCCTCGCCGGCCGGCGCGTGATCGCTGGACTCGGCTCCGGGGAGGCCCGCCAGCGGCTGGTTCGGGCATTCGGTGCGGTGGCCATGGCCTCGGGGCTGCTGATCGTGACCGGCCTGGACGTCCCGTTCCAAAGCGCGATCACCGCGCTGCTGCCGCACGAGGCGACCGTTGCGGATGCGGCAACAGGCACCCAGCCGGGCAGCGCGTCGCCAGTGCCAATGACAGGCATCGACGGCCGCCCGCTGCCGGTCCCCTACGCGGAGTCGCTGCCGGCGTCGGTGCCCCTCGAGGACCTTGGGCCGGCCCCGGAGCTCACCGGGATCACCGGCTGGATCAATGCCCGGCCCCAGACCCTGGCCTCGCTCCGCGGCAAGGTGGTCCTCGTCCACTTCTGGACGTTTGGCTGCATCAACTGCGTGCATGTCCAGCCCTACGTCAAGGCGTGGGCCGAGCGGTACGCGGACGCCGGACTGGTCGTGCTCGGGATCCACACCCCGGAGTTCGCCTACGAGCGCGATGAGGCCAACGTGCGATCCGCGGTGGCCGACGCCGGCATCCGCTTCCCGGTGGCCCTCGACCCGGACTTCCGCACCTGGCGGGCGTTCCGCAACGGGGCCTGGCCGGCCTTCCACTTCATCGACCGCGAGGGCCGGGTTCGGTATGCCACCGGCGGCGAAGCCTCGTACGGCATCCGGGAGCAGGTCATCCGGGAGCTGCTGGCCGGCTCCTGACGACGCGGCCGGGTCACATCTGCTTGTAGCGCGGTCCCTCGCCGCCCTCGGGCGGCACCCACCGGATCACGTCCTCGGGGCACTTCACGGCACATGTCATGCAGTGCAGGCAGTTGGACGGCGAGAGCACGACCTCCGAGCCGCTCCAGCGGTAGACCTGGCCCGGGCAGAAGTGGGTGCACGCGTTGGCGTAGTCCGCCTCGCACGCGAGGCACCTCGACGGATCCGTGATCTCGATATGCGACGGCTCGTCTTCTCGATGGACCGTTCCGGTCAGGGCCACGAAGGTCGCCCCATCCATGCGACCCGGATCGGACCGGTTGAGCCGCGCACCCTTCTTCGTCGCCTGGCCATCGCGGTGGATCCCCAGCCGCGCCGGGATCCTGGACTGGACCAGCGACAGCGGGGTGCCGCCGAACAGGCCGAACTGGAACACCTGGCGGTAGTTCCGGGCATGGCGGAAGTCCTCGAGCATGCCGCTCCGCTCGAGCCGGTCTCGATAGCCGTCAAGGGAGCCCAGCGCGCCACCGGCACCCAGCGCGTCGAGCGCCGTGTCCGCGGCCGCCATCCCGGACCGGATGGCGTAGTGGATGCCCTTGATCTTCTCCATGTTCACGAAGCCGGCGCCGTCGCCGACCACCATCGCTCCGGGGGCGGCCAGGGTCCCCTGGGCGAAGAGGCCGCCCTCGGGAATGGTCTTGGCCCCGGTTGCCACCGTCACCCCGCCCTTGAGCAGTCGCCTGATGAACGGGTGGGCGCGGAAGACCTCGAACTCGCGCTGCGGGTTGAGGTCGCCGTACTTCCAGTCGAGGCCCAGGATCAGCCCGACGGCCACCGTCTTCTCGCCCAGCGAGTACAGGAACCCGCCGCCGAAGACGCTGGGCGGGAGGGGATAGCCCAGCGTGTGGGCGACCCGGTTGTTGCCGAACGGGCTGGCCTCGGGGAACTGGACCACGGCCTTCATGCCCAGCGAGAACACCTGCGGGTTGACACCCTGCCCGAAGTGCTCGCCGAACGCGGTTGACAGCACTCCGTGGGTGCCGTCGGCAATGACGGTGATCGGAGCGCGAACCTCCTCGGCCGGGAGGTGGTTCGCCTTGGGCGTGCCGTCCTGGGCAAGCCCCACCTCGGCCAGGCGGACACCGCGCACCGCGCCGTGATCCACGATCAGGGACCGGGCCGTGTAGCCATGGTAGAGCTCCACGCCTGCTGCCTCGGCCTGCTCGGCGAGGAACGCAGCCAGGCGCGAGATCGAGATGACGACGTCGCCCTCGTGGTGCATCCGTGCCGGCACCACCCGGGACGGGATCCTGTTGGCGGCCTTCGCCCGCAGGAAGTACAGGTCATCGCGCTCGACCGGGACCAGGTTCGACGTGAACGGGTTGCGCAGGTCGCGCCAGCCGGGCACCAGGTCGTCCAGGCAGGCTGGCTCGAACGCCGCGCCCGACAGCGTGTGGTTGCCGGCGGCCGGGGCCTTGTCAAGGACCGCGACGCCCAGGTCGCGCCCGGCGGCGGTCGCCGCCCGCTTCGCGCGCAGCGCGGTCGCGAGCCCGGCGGGGCCGGCGCCGACGACCAGGATGTCGATGCCGTCCATCAGCCGGCCTCCTTCGCCGCGCGAACGAGCTGCGGGACGACCGTCTCGAGATCGCCGACGACGCCGAAGTCCGCGTAGTTGAAGATCCGCGCCCGCGGATCCTTGTTGATCGCCACCACCGTGTCGGACATCTGCATCCCCGACACGTGCTGGACGGCGCCCGAGATGCCGACCGCGACGTACAGCTTGGGGGCCACCGTCTGGCCGGTCTGGCCCACCTGGTAGTCGTGGCTCTTGTAGCCGTCCTCGACTGCGTGGCGCGAGGCGGCAACCTCGGCGCCGTCGCCGAGCAGCCCCTCGAGGCTCTCGGCCAGGGGCTGGAGCAGGCTGTCGAAGTCCGACTTGGTGCGGATGCCGTGGCCGCCCGCGACGATGATCTTGGCATCGCGGATGCTGACCTTGGACGCGAACGACTCGACCGGGGTGATCACCGTCCCGTCGGGGCTGTCGCCGAGATCGGGCGTGATGCTGACCACCTCGCCGGTCCGGGTCGCATCGCGCGGCGGGACCTTGAACACGCCGGGCCGCACAGTGGCCATCTGGGTCGGGCTGTCCTTGGTCATGATCGTGGCCATGATGTTGCCGCCCAGCGCCGGTCGGGTCTGCTTGAGGATCCCGACCAGGTTCTGGCCGCCCTTGGCGTAGTCACCGATCTCCAGCTTGGTGCAGTCGGCAGTCAGCCCGGAGTCACAGGCGTACGCGATGCGTGGCGCCAGCTCCCGGCCCATCGGTGTCGCACCGAACAGCATCACCTGGGGCCGGTGCTCCCGGACGAGCCCGGCGATCGCCGCCCGGTAGGCCATCGGCGAGAAGGTGGCCAGCCCGGGGTGCTCGATCGCGAACACGGCATCCGCGCCGTGGGCGATGAGCTCGGCGGGCAGATCGCCCGCGTCGGCGCCGGGCAGCACGGCCGCCACCCGCTCCCCGAGGAAGGCGGCCAGCTCGTGTGCCTTGCCCAGCAGCTCCAGGCTGACCGACTTGAGACCGTCGCCCTCCCGCTCGGCGAGCACCCAGAAGCCACCATGGTAGGTCGGCTGACGATCGGCGAGCGCGTAGGCACCCTCCTCGTTCACGGCGGGCCCACCGGTGGCCAGCCGGTACTTCGCCCTGACGCGGTCGAGGAGCGTCGCCGGATCGCTCACCATCTCGCACGTCTTCGCCCGGTCCTCCGACGGCGAGAAGATCCGGTAGACCGTGGTCCGGGAGCCCTTGATGCCGACCTTGTCGGAGGCAGCCTCGACGTCCGCGGCGCTCCAGGTGTGGATCGTCGCCTCGCGGGCCGCCCGGGCACTATGGAAGCTGCGGTACAGGGTGTCCGTGCAGGCGGTCACCGTGACCAGCGCCGGGAACCGCTTGGGGGTGACGTCCTCGGTGCCCTGGGCGCCGATCCGCCGGAATGTCAGCTCCGGCCCGAGGCGCACGTCCTGCGCGTAGGCGACCTGGTCGATGCCCAGGTCCTCGGCCAGCTGCGGGGGCACCTGCGCGGTGTCGCCGTCCACCGACTGCATCCCGGTCACGATCAGGTAGTCGCGCGAGCCGCCGAGCAGCTCACGCTCGATGCGCCGGACGGCCTGCGCAAGCGAGTAGGCGGTGGCGACGGTGTCGGCGCCGCCCATCACGCGGTCGGTCAGCAGGACCGCCTCGCCCGGCGCCCGCGAGATGCAGTCGGCGAGCACCTCTCTCGCCTGGGGCGGCCCCATGGTGAGGTAGATCGTCTTCGCGTCCGGGTCGCCGGCCGTGATCCGGCTGGCGAACGACAGCGCATGGAGGTCGAGGGGGTTGAGGATCGAGTCCAGCAGGGCGCGACGCAGGGTGCCCTTCTCGCGATCCCAGGCATCCTCGGGAATGTTGCTGACGTCCGGGACCTGCTTCACGAGGACGATGCAGTGCATGGCCACCTGTCGGAGAGAGGACTCGGCCGCTCACGCTCGCGCGAACGGCCCGCCAGGGATTGGATGACTCGCGCGGGTGCCGCCAGGGACCGGGCCGGGCTGCCGGCGGGCCGGCAACGGCCGGGTCGCATCGGCGACGCCGGTCCGCGACGGGACGCACCACAGCACCGCGGGCGACGGCCCGACGGTATCCGCAGGGTCGAGTCTAGGCAATCGTTTGCGGCCCGCGGGGGGCCATTGGTCCCGCGATTCGGTGGCCCCCGGTCGCCCGGCTGATGACCGAGGACCGGCGGGACGGGCCTGAAGGCCACGTCCCGTCCGCGCCGCTCAGGGGATGCGGTTGAACCACAGCGCGGCCAGGCCGGCCCCGCCCAGCACGAGCACGAGGGCCGCCGCGGCGAACCACTGCGTCACCTCCCGCTCCTGCAGCGTCTCGCCGACCCGGGACCCGAGACCCTCGTAGACAGCCGACAGCTCGGCCGACGTCGGGGCCTCGAAGAAGCGCCCGCCCGTCATATCGGCAATCTGGCCGAGCGTCTCGGTGTCCGGTGGGACCGGGAGCGTCTGGCTGCCGCCCATGCCGTCCGGGACATCCACGGTGCCGGCCTGGGTGCCCAGCGCGATCGTGTAGATGGGCATGCCCCTGGCAGCTGCCGTCGAGGCCGCGTCAAGCGGCTCGGCGGACCCCGTCGAGCTCTTGCCGTCCGAGAGCAGCACCGCGGCCACCAGCGGGGGCTCCGTCGCGTCGTCCGTCGCGCCCGGGGTGGGTGACGGCGATGCCGAGGGTGCGGCCAGGGCCGGCTGCCCCGGCGTCCCAGCCTCGAGACCTGCAGCGTCGAGTGCCAGGTTGATCGCGTCGCCCAGCGCGGTGCCGCCGTCGGCCCGGAGAGCGTCGAGCGCGGCCTGCAGCTGGATCCGGTCGGTGGTCGGCGACACGATGAGGCGGGCCTCGGTCGAGAACGAGACCAGGGCGACCCGGTAGTCATCGGGAAGCCGGTCAAGAAAGTCGGTCGCCGCCGCCTTCGCTGCCGCGAGGCGGTCCGGCTCGACATCGGTTGCGAGCATCGAGCGCGAGGTGTCCATGGCCAGGACCACGGTCGCCTCCTCGCGGGCCACCGGCACGGTCATCGACGGCCGGGCGAGCGCGACCGCCAGGGCCGCGACGGCGGCCAGGTAGAAGGCCGTGGGGAGGTGGCGACGCCACGACGGACGGCGCGGGACGAGGTTCTCGAGCAGGGCAACGTTGGTGAATCGCACGACATAGCGCGCCCGACGCCGCTGGAGCAGCAGGTACGCGACGATGCCGGCCGGCACCAGCAGGAGCGCCAGCAGGAACAGGGGTTCGGCAAACGTCACGCGGCGGCCCTCCCCGCGCGCAGCTGGAATGCCAGCGAGCGGAGCCAGTCACCCGAGGTTGACAGCACGAGATGGCGGGCCCCGAGGCGCCGCAGGTCGGCCGCCAGGGCTGCCCGCTCGGCCGCTGCCGCCTCAACGAAGCGCTCGCGGAGCCGGCGCGATGACGTGTCCACGCGGACGGTTCGCCCGGACTCGGCATCGACCAGCGTGAGTTCGCCGACGTCGGGTAGCCGGTCCTCGCGGTGGTCCTGGATCTCGATCGCCAGCAGCTGGTGGCGGGCCGCGACCGGCGCGAGCAGCGACAGCCAGTCACGCGGCCCGCGGAAGTCAGTCACGAACGCGACCAGACCGCCCCGGGCGTGCGTGCCGGCGAGGAACCGCAGGGCAGCCACCGGCGTGCCCGTGCCGTCACTCGCCGGTCGGTCGGCCGGCTGGGCGGGGCCGTCCGGGGCACCGCCGGCGAGCACCGCCAGCAGCCCGGTGCGACCCCCGGCCGGCGGCAGGTGGCGCGGTCGGGAGCCGCCCCACGACAGCACGCCCAGCCGGTTGCCGCGCTGGGTCGACAGGTGGCCGAAGGCGACGGCGACCCCCTCGGCCACGTCGGCCTTGCGCCGGTCGGCGGTGCCGAACGTCATGGACGGCGACTGGTCGAGGACCAGCCAGGTGGTCAGCGATCGTTCCGGCACGTGTACCCGGACGTGCGGGACGAGCATTCGGGCGGTCACGTTCCAGTCGATCCGGCGGGGATCGTCGCCGGGCTCGTAGGGGCGGACCTGCGCCAGCTCGGTCCCACCGCCAAGGTCGTGGGCCCGGAACTCGCCGGGCACGAGGCCGCGGATCCGGCGGCCGATGGTCAGGTCCAGCGCGCGCAGCAGGGCCTCCGGCGTGGGGCCGGGACCGGGGCGAGCCGGGGTGCGGGGGACGCTCACGCGGACCGCTCCTCCGCCGTCAGCAGCCGGGGCTGGGGCACCGCTGGCAGGATGGCGTCGAGCATCCGGTCGGGCGTGACCTCCTCGGCGAGCGCCGTGAAGCTGGGCACGATGCGATGGCGCAGCACGTCGCGGGCGAGGTCGGCCACGTCCTGGGGGATCACGTAGCGCCGGCCGCGGATGAGCGCCAGGGCGCGGGCAGCGTGGATCAGGCTGATGCTGCCGCGCGGGCTTGCCCCGAAGCCGACGTAGGACGCGAGGTGGGCGAGGCCGAACGCGGCCGGCTCGCGGGTGGCGGTCACGATCGCGACGGCGTACTGGACGATGGCGGGATCGACATAGACCTCGGGGGCGGCCGCCTGAAGGGTGGCCAGACCGGCCGCGTCGAGGACCGGGCGCACGACGGCAGTCGGCCGCAGCGAGCGCTCGACCACCGCAGCCTCCTCGGCCGGCGTCGGATAGCCCACCACAACCTTCATCAGGAACCGGTCGACCTGGGCCTCGGGCAGTGGATAGGTGCCCTCGGACTCGATCGGGTTCTGGGTGGCCATGACCAGGAACGGCGACGGGACCGGGCGGCTCTCCTGGCCGATGGTGACCTGGCGTTCCTGCATCACCTCGAGCAGCGCGGACTGGACCTTGGCTGGGGCACGGTTGATCTCGTCGGCGAGCAGGAAGTTGCAGAACACGGGGCCAAGCTCAGTGTCGAAGGTGCCCGAGTCGGGACGGTAGATGCGGGTGCCCACGAGGTCGCCGGGCACCAGGTCGGGGGTGAACTGGACCCGACTGAACGAGGCATCGAGGACATCGGCGAGGGTCCGGATGGTCAGCGTCTTGGCCAGGCCGGGCACGCCCTCGAGCAGGAGATGGCCTCCGGCGAGCAGGGCAACGAGCACCCGCTCGAGCATCTCGTCCTGGCCCACGATGACACGCCGGATCTCGAACAGGACCGCCTCCGCGGTCGCGCGGGGATCCGCGGGTCCGGCCGCGGGCGGAGCGGGCGGCACGGCGGCCAGCGCGGCCTGCGGCCCGCGGGTGGTGTCGGTCATGGGACCTCCGGGCCCGTGGGCACGGGCGTGGGTGGGTGCTTGGGGCGCGGCTCCCTCCGGTGTCGCGGCCGATCATGCTGCCGGGCACGCGTGAGAGTTCCCTGAGATCCGCCCGTCTTGCCGCGGAGGGGCGGCTCAGACGGGGTCCGGGTTCGCCGCCGCGCCCTCGGTCACGATCAGCACGACGGTCGAGCCGCCGTCGATGCCGAGAGCAGCTCGACGTGCCGCCCCTCCGGGTCCCGTGAGCAGGGCCCGAGCCCCGGCCGGCGCCGCCCAGCCGCACGGCCCGGCATCGATCCCCACCGATGCGAGCGCGGCCGCGGCGGCCCGCGCGTCGGCATCCGAGATCGCGACCGCGCCGTCCAGTCCGGCCCGCAGGACCGGCCACGCAAGTCCCGACGGCGTCCCGCAGTTGAGGCCGGCCATGGAGGTCGAACCGGTCGGAACGGTGGTCGCCGCTCCGGCGCGCAGGCTGGCCAGGATGCACGCCGCGCTCTCGGCCTCGACGGTCACGATCGCCGACCGCGCCGCGGTAGGCCGGCCGCGGGCGTGGGTCACCGCCGCCTGCGCCAGCGACCCCACGCCGGCGGGGACCACCACCAGGTCCGGATCGGACCGCACCGGATCCCGGCGACCCAGTGCGGCCTCGAGCTCCGTGAACAGCGTCGCGTACCCCTCCACGATCCACCCGGGCACCCGCTCGTAGCCCGGCCATGCCATGTCCTGGACGAGGACTCCCCCGGTCTCCTCCGCGAGCTGTGCGGCGGCGGCCACGGCATCGTCGTAGCCGCCGGGCACCTCCTCGACGAGGGCCCCTTCCCGGGCGATCGTGTCGATCGCTGCCCGTGGAACACCGCCCGGGACGATGACCCGCGCGTCGTGACCAAGCAGCCGGGCGAATTGGGCGACGGCCCGGCCGTGGTTTCCGTCAGTCGCGGTCACGAACAGGACGGGCCCGGCAGGTGCGCCGCCGGCATCACGCTCCTCCAGGATGCGGTGGATCGCCCACGACGCCCCCAGGGCCTTGAATGCCGGGAGGCCGAGACGCTCCGTCTCGTCCTTGGCCAGGACCCGGGCGACGCCGAGCTCCGCGGCGAGGTCGGGCAGGTCCACCAGCGGCGTGGGCCGGTAGCCGGGCAGCAACCGGTGGAACGCAGCGACCGACGCCGGCACAGGATCGCACCGCCACGAGCGGTCGCGCCGGTTGTGGACCCAGGCGGTGGGCTTCACGCCCGCCAGACTAGCTCCCGGACACGCGTCCCGGATCGATCTCGGGATTGACCGCGTCCCGCAGCCGGTTGCCGGCGAGCCCGGCCGGCCGGTTCACCGGGCGAGGCATTCGCGCCGGCCGGGCCCCGGGCGCCGACGCCTGCCCGTTGCCCAGGTCTGCTACACAATCGGCAGCAGGGCGGCGAGGGTGGCGGCCACGGCCGGGTGCGCCCGGCGGCCGGGCTTGAGGGCCACCAGCACCCGCCGCGCCAAGTCGCCCTCGATCGGCGTCAGGCGGGCACGAAGCCGGCGATCGCGCAGCGCGAGGCCGGGCACGACCGCCACCCCCAGCTCCGCCTCCACGAGGGCGATGATCACGCTGTAATCCCGGCAGTGCGACCGGACGTTGGGCTCGAAACCGGCCCGCAGGCACGCCCGCCGGACGGCGCCGGAGATGCGACTCGCCTCGGTGTCCATGATCCAGGCCGCCTCCCGCAGGTCGTCGAGCGCCACCGGCTTCAGCGCCAGCTCCGGCTCGCCGGGCGTGGCGAGGAACAGCGGGTCATCCATCAGGGGGATCAGCTCGACCCCGGGCTCATGGATCGCCGTCGCCTCGTCGTACTCGTCCACGACCGCGAGATCCACCTCGTCCAGGCGGAGCGCCGCCAGGCTCTCGTCGGTCTCGAGATCGCGGAGCAGCAGCCGCAGACGGGGATGGGCGCGTCCGAGCTGGGCGAGGACGCCAGGCAGGATCGCCCTGGCCGCGGTGGGAAACGCGGCGATCGTCAGCGTGCCGCTGATCTCGCGCTGGAGCGCCGCCAGCTCCGCCTCGGCCGCGTCGATCGCCTCGGTGATCGCCCCGGCGTGGCGGACGAGGACCCGGCCGGCCTCCGTGAGGCGTACGCCCCGCCCGGCCGGCTCGAGCAGCGGCACCCCGGCCTCCGCCTCCAGGATCCCCAGCTGCTGGCTGACGCCGGAGGGCGTGATGCTCATCGCCTCGGCGGCCGCGCGGATCGTCCCGCGGCGGGCGACCTCGCGCAGCAGTTGCAACCGCCAGATCCCGAGCATCCAGCCTCCGCACGCGAGGGACCCCCAGACCGCAGTCTACGGAACGCAGGTTGCGGCCGCCTCGCCTATCCTCCGTGCGACCGGCGCAGCCGGTCATCCATCCCGCACCCGCCGCGACGGAGGTCCCGTGTTCTCGTTCCTGCGCCGCTTCGGCACCCCGTCCATCGACATTGCCCAGCTGGAGGCCCGGCTCGCGGACGGCTCGGTCCGGGTGCTCGATGTGCGCGAGGACCACGAGTACCGCGGCGGACACCTGCCGGGTGCCATCCACATTCCCGTCCGCCGCCTGCCGGACCGCCTGGGCCGGCTCAAGCGCGACAAGCCCTACGCGGTGATCTGCCAGTCCGGGAGCCGCAGCCGCGGGGCAACCAACCTGCTGCTCGACAGCGGGTTCGAGGACACGGTCTCGGTGCGCGGCGGGACCGGCGCCTGGGCACGCAGCGGGCGCCCGATCGTCCGCTGAGCTGGGCGAGCCGGGTTCTCCCCGCTGGGGGCACAGCCAGCACGCCCACGGTCGCGTTCTCGAGCCCACCGGGGTTCCCACCAGCTGCCACCTGCGCTAGGATCCGCTCCGCCATGACGATCACGATCGCCAGCCGCGGGATCCGCGCCTGGCTGGGCTCCATCTCGAACAAGAACGGCTGATCGGCCCCTTCCAGCACCAGCGTCGGGTGGAAGGGGCGGGAGCTGACGCGAAGCCGAACGCCGCGGTTCAGCGCGGCAGGTTCCGCGTCGCCTCGCCCGAGTTCGAAAGGAGCGCGGCGTCATGCCCATGCCGCATCGCACATTTGCCCAGGTCGCCGGGCGGCGACTGGTGGGCAAGGAGGGCCGGGAGCGGATCCGGGAGGTCCGGGCCCTGCTCGCCGAGCTGCCGCACTATCGCAACGGTCCCTATGCGGACCTGCGCAAGACCCTCCAGGCCGAGATCGAGGACACCCGGGTCAAGTCCCGCGCCGTCCACCGCGACTCCCTCGCCGTCCGCCGGGAGGGGGCGGCCCAGATCGCCCTCGTGGGCCCGCCCAACGTCGGCAAGTCGTCGGTTCTCCAGGCGCTGTCCGCGATCCAGATCCGGACCTGCGACTATGCGTTCACGACGCTGCGCCCCGTCCCGGCCCTGGTGCGTCTGGGCGGTGTGCTGGTCCAGCTCATCGAGATCCCGGGGCTCATCGCCGGCGCGTCCAAGGACCGTGGCGGCGGGCGTGCCCTGCTGGGCGTCCTCCGGTCGGCGGACGCGATCGCCTGGTGCGGGCGGGCGGGTGCCCATCCGGCCGAGCTGCGGACCGTGATGGAGGAGGCCGCGCTGGCGGGGATCGCCAAGCCCTCGCTGCTCGCGGTCACCCGGGCCGACGAGGTCGAGGATCCGGCGAAGCCGTATGCCGAGGCCTTCCCTGACCTCCCCGTGCTGCCGGTGTCGGTGCTCGACGACGACGCGCTCGACGCCCTGCGCGATGCCATCTGGGATCTCACGGGCCTGATGCGGATCCGGCTGCGTCGCGCCGCGGACGACGAGGGCGAGATGATCGCCCTGGCCCCGGACGCCACCGTCGTGGACGCCGCCGCCGCCGTCCACCACGAGCTCGCAGCGACCGCCACCGGGGCTCGTGTCTGGGGTCCATCGGCCCGCTTCGAGGGTCAGCGCGTGGGCCGCAACCACGTGCTCGCGGAAGGCGACGTGGTGGAGGTGCTGGCATGACGGGACGGGGCCGGTTGCCCGCCATCGCCTGCGAGGCTGCACTGCCTCGGGGGTCGGGCAGCGCTGTCAGCTGCCGGCCGTGACCTCGCGGATCCGGCGGTCCACGAAGTCGTCGATCGACTCCCGGACCGCCGGATCGAGCGGCGGGTCCTCGCCCTCGTCGAGCAGCCGGCGCCAGGCGTCCGCCGCCCGGTCCGTGGCCGTGCGGGCGCCATCCTCGTGCCACGTCTCGAAGTTGCGCCAGTCGCTGACCATCGGCTGGTAGAACGCCGTCTCGTAGCGCTCGAGCGTGTGCGGCGTGCCGAAGAAGTGGCCACCCGGGCCGACGTCGGCGATGGCCCCCAGGGCGAGGCTGGCCTCGTCCACCACCACCGGCTGGAGGACCTCGCTCATGAGCTGCAGCAGCTCGGCATCGATCAGCAGCTTCTCGAACGAGGCGGTGAGGCCGCCCTCGAGCCAGCCGGCCCCCTGGTACAGCACGTTGACCCCGGCCATCACCGCACCCCAGATCGCCATCTCGCTCTCGTAGGCCGCCTGGGCATCGACCACCGGCGAGGCGGTCACGTTGGACGATCGCCACGGCAGTCCGTACCGCCGCGCGAGCTGCCCGGTTGCGAGCTGGCCCTTGACGTACTCGGGGGTCCCGAACGCGGGGGACCCGGTGCGCATGTCCACGTTCGAGGTGAACCCGCCGTAGATCACCGGCGCCCCGCGTCGTACGAGCTGCGTCAGCGCGACCATGAACAGGGCCTCGGCATTCTGCAGCGCGAGGGAGCCGGCGAGGGTCACGGGACTCATCGCCCCCGACAGGGTGAACGGCGTGGCGATCACGGCCTGGCCGGCCTCGGCCATGGCGATCAGGCCATCCGACATGGCGCCGTCGAACCGGAGCGGGCTGTTGCTGTTGACCACGGTGATCAGGGTCGGCTCGCGCTCCAGCTGGTCACGCGCCACGCCGCGCATCCGGCAGGCGATGCCGATCGCATCCTCCACCGTCACCCTGCCGTAGGCGAGCGAGTGCCACGACTTGTCGAGGACGGTCGCCAGCGTCCGGTACATCTCGAGGTGGCGGATCGGCACCGGGACCTCGGTGGGCTCGCAGGCGCCGCCGCCTTCCTGGTGCAGGATGTTGAGCCGGCCGACCAGCTGGGCGAACGCCCGCATGTCGTCGAGGGTGCCGGGACGGCGCCCGCGCACGGTGTCCGTCGCGAACGCGGGTCCGCCGACGGAGCAGAAGACGAGGTTCCGCCCGCCCACCTCGAGGTCCCAGGCGGGGTTGCGCGCGTGGAGCACGAACGTCGACGGCGCGGTCGCCACGAGCTCCTCGACCTGGGCCGGGTCCAGGCGGATGCGGTGCGTATCCCGGTCGACCGACGCTCCTGCCACGCGCCAGCGATCGACGGCCGCCTCGCCCAGCACCTCGATCCCGGTGTCGCGCAGGATCTCCAGCGACGCCTGGTGGATCGCCTCGACCTGGTCGGCCGACAGGATCTCCACCGGCCGGAACGGGTTCACCAGGCGGCGGGGCGGCAGCTGCGCGACTCCCGGAACCCGCCGCCGGGGCCGGCGTCGGCCCGGTCCACGCTCCGCGCTGGTCATGGGGCCGTCTCCTCCATCACGGCTCGCGGCCCGGCGCCGCATCCGTCCGGCGCATCGTACCCACCACCTCGTCGGCCCACGGGATGGTGCCGGGGGCCGATACTGGTCGCATGGAGACGCGCTGGGTTCCCGTGAGCGAAGGGGTCGGGCTCGCCGTGGACACCTGGGACCCGCCGGTGGCGCCGCAGCCGGCCGCCTCCGGCCCGGCCGTGCCGGAGGCGACGACCACGTTCGTCCTGGTGCACGGCCTCGCGTCGAACGCCAGGATGTGGGACGGGGTGGCCGGGCGGGTCGTCGCGGCCGGCCACCGGGCGATCACCGTCGACCTGCGGGGGCACGGCCGGTCCTCGAAGCCGGACGGCCCATACGATGTGGCAACCGTCGCCGGCGACCTCGCCGCGCTGGTCGACCGGCTCCAGATCGGGCGCCCGTTGCTGGTCGGGCAATCGTGGGGCGGCAACGTGGTGCTCGAGCTCGCGGCTGCCCATCCGGGACTGGCGCGCGGGCTCGTATGCGTCGATGGCGGCTGGCTGGAGCTGGCCGCCTCCTTCCCGGACTGGGAGGCATGCGCCGAGGCGCTCGCCCCACCGCGCCTGGCCGGGATGCGGCGCGACGCCGTCGAGAGCCACCTGCGAGGCGCCCACCCGGATTGGCCGGAGACCGGGATCGCGGGCGCGCTCGGCAACTTCGACATCCGCGCCGATGGAACCGTTGCGCCCTGGTTGAGCTTCGAGCGGCATATGACCGTGCTGCGCGGGATGTGGGATCACCACCCCGCGGATCGCTACCCGGACGTGGGGGCGCCGGTCCTGCTGATCCCAGCCGATACGGGCGACGCGAGCCGGACGGACACCAAGCGGGCGGCGGTCGAGGCCGCCCTCAGGAGTCTGCCGCAGGCCAGGAGCCACTGGTTCACCGGGGACCACGACATCCACGCCCAGCACCCGGCCGAGCTGGTCGACGTCATGCTCGCGTGCGTGGACGATGGGTTCTTCGCGTGACCGGCGGTCCGCGGATCCTGGCGGTCATGGGCTCGGGGGAGACGGCTCCGGCCATGGCCAAGGTGCACCGCGCCCTGTTCAACCGGTTCGAGACCGGGACGGTGCCGGCCGCCATCCTCGACACGCCCTACGGCTTCCAGGAGAACGCCGACGACCTGTCGGCCCGCACGATGGCGTTCTTCGCGACGAGCGTCGGCAATCCGGTCGAGGTGGCCTCGCTCCGCTCGCGCCACGTGGATCCCATGGTCTCGGCCACCGCGCTCGCCCGCATCCAGGCCGCCCGGTACCTGATGGCGGGCCCAGGCAGCCCCAGCTACGCGCTCCGCCAGTGGGCAGACGGCCCCATCCCAGGGGCACTGGCGGCCAAGCTGGAAACGGGGGGGATCCTGACCATGGCCAGCGCGGCGGCCCTCACCCTGGGCGTGGTCACGATCCCCGTCTACGAGATCTACAAGGTGGGTGAGGACCCGCGGTGGCTCGACGGTCTCGACCTGCTGGGCCTGGCGACGGGCCTGCGGGCCGCCGTCGTTCCCCATTACGACAACGCCGAGGGCGGCAACCACGACACGCGCTTCTGCTACATGGGCGAACGCCGGCTCCGCATGCTCGAGGGGATCCTGCCCGGCGACGCATTCGTGCTCGGCGTCGACAGCCACACCGCGCTGCTCCTCGACCTCGAGGAGGGGCTGGCGTCGATTGCCGGGCTGGGCGGCGTCACCGTGCGGGTCGCGGGACGGAGCACGCGCTTCACGGCCGGTGAGACCGTGGCGATCGAGGCCCTCGGGCAGGCGGCCCGCGATCTGCAGGCGGGACGCTCGACCGACGACGTGCACGACGCCGCGACCGCGAGCGGCGG
Organism: uncultured Chloroflexia bacterium; assembly: GCA_963727585.1. Classification (GTDB taxonomy): domain Bacteria; phylum Chloroflexota; class Limnocylindria; order Limnocylindrales; family CSP1-4; genus CAIXZV01. The sequence continues at coordinate 150,991 of CAVSHH010000002.1, forward strand.
CGCCCCGCCCGGAAGCCCGACCGGGGGGTCGGCGCGACCGGGGGCGCCACTGCGGGACCAGGTGGCCGAGCTGGAAGGGGCGTTCGTGGCGGCCCTCGACGGACATGATCCCGGGGCGGCGACTGCCGCCCTGCTCGACCTCGACTCCGCGGTCGAGGCGCGCATCCGGGCGGGCGAGGACAGCCCGGATCTCGACAATGCGAGCGCGACCTTCCGGTCACTGATCGTTCGCCTCGGCCAGCACGCGGCGACGGGCAGCGGCCTGCCGCGGGAGGTGCTTGATCCGCTCGTGGACGCGCTGCTCCAGGCGCGGGAGCACGCCCGGGCGGTCCGCGACTGGGCGACCGCGGACCTCATCCGTGACCGGCTCGCCGCCGCCGGGATCGAGGTTCGCGACACCGCTGACGGCACGGCCTGGGCCCTCACGGCGACGGACGAATAGGCCGTCAGGATCGGCCGCGAGCCCCGCTCCACCACGCCTTGACGACGGGCGGCAGCGCGGCGTCGATCTCGCGCACGCGCTCCACGCTGATCGCCGCATCCGGCAGGGCGCGGGGCTCCGCCGGGGCTGCCAGGAATGCCGCCTCCCGCAGGTCCCGGCCCGGTTCCAGTCGCGCCAGGGTGACCTGGTGCCCCTTCCAGGTGTCGAGGTTCAACGCCCGGCCCTCGTGGCTGAACGCCGGATCGACCACGGGCGTGTGCCCGAACACCACGCGACCGATGCCGGCCTCGCGGTACGGAGTCCACACCTCGGCGGCCGGGAACGGGTCGGGCGATTCGAAGAACGCCTGGCGGATCCACAGCCGCTCTGCACCCTCCGTGAACTCGTCGAGGGGCATGCCCGGCACCGGTCCGCCGTGGACCAGCAGCACGTCGCCCCATCGCGCGTACGGAGCGAACGACCGCAGCGACGGCAGGAAGTCCGGCGCCAGGGCGTCGACCTCGGCCCGCAGCTCGGACGCGGGTCGTCCCTCCCAGGTACCGGGCGCCATGCCGGCGGCGAGCAGCGTCGCTGCCCCGCCGAAGGTCATCAGCGCCTCGAAGATCTGGGGCACGCCGTCGAGCCCACCCAGCACCTGGGCCTCGTGGTTGCCCTCGAGCAGGGCGACCAGGCCGCCCCGTCGCGGAGCCTGCTCGCGGAGCGCGACGAGCCGACGGACGAGGCCCACGGAGTCCGGGCCCCGGTCGACCATGTCGCCCGTGATCACCAGCGCCGTGCCCGCGGGCGCGCTCCAGCGACTCGCGCCGTCTGTCAGGCCGGCCTCGGCCAGCAGGCGGTCGACGGCATCCAACTGGCCGTGGACGTCGCTGGCCGCCCAGACGGTCATCGTGTCCGGGATGGCGATGGGCTCGATCCCGGGCAGGGCCATTCGTGGATCTCAGCCAGGCTTCCGGACGCGGGCGTTCGGCCGGCCGCCCACCGACAAGGCGAGCGCGATCACGAGCTCGTCGGGATGCGGCGCATCCGGGATGACCACGTCGACCGCATCCATGTCGTCGAACACCCAGCGGTCGTCCTTGTTGCCGATGGGCATCGTGATCGAGGCCCCCGGACCGGCCACCTTCTTGGTCCCCGGGATGATGTCGGCGCCACCGTCGACGGCCGCCCGGAGCGGCGCGCCGAACCGAGGGTGGAGCACCGCAGCCGTGTGCTCGCGGTCGCCGTCGGTGCCCACGATGGCGCCCTTGCCGTAGCCACGGACGTCGCCGGCTCCGAGTCCGACCGACTCCAGCGCCGCCACGGCCCGCTCGGCAAGCAGCTCGGCGGCATCGCGTCCCAGCGCCTCGAGCTCAGAGAGGTCGTCGACGCGGCCACGACCGGCCAGCGGGTTGCGGACCGCCAGCGCGGCGGTTGCGACCACCGTGGGCGGGTCCACGGGCGAACCTGCCTCCAGCCTCGTCTCGTGCACCGCGGCCATGATCACGCGTACACCGTCCATGAGCACCTCCTGTGCCAGCAAGCCGTTGCCCGAGGGATATCACGACGCCGCGGGAACCGCCACGGTCAGCCGAACCGCCACGGTCACCGGCCGGCCCTGCGACCACCGGCCGCCCTGTGGTCACTCGGGTCGCGGCGCTGTGCGCTCGGGTCAGATCGCGGATCCCCCACGCTCGCCGGTCCGGATCCGGATGACCTCCTCGAGCGGCTGGATGAAGATCTTGCCGTCACCGACCGTGCCCTCGCCGTGCTTCGCGGCTTCCACGATCGCCTCGATCGTCGGCGTCACGAACGCGTCGTTGACGGCGATCTCGAGCCGGACCTTGGGCAGCAGGTTGGGCCGCACCTCCTCGCCGCGGTAGAGCTCGGGATCCTCCTGCTGGCCGTGCCCGGTGACCCGGCTGACCGTGATCCGGAAGATCTCCCTGTCGATGAGCGCCTGGTGGACCCCGTCGAGCCTGTCGGGCTGGATGATCGCGATGATCAGCTTCATGGCGTGACTCCGCTGCCCGTCAGTTGAGGTTGAGCAGGCCGTAGCCGTGCTCGCCGTGCAGCTCGTGGTCCATGCCCGCCATCTCACCCGTCGTGTCGAGCCGGAGGCCGAACAGCCTCTGGATCACGACGACCAGGACGATCGACAGGATGGACGCGTACACGATGGTCGTCACCACGCCCAGCACCTGGACACCGAGCTGCTCGACAACCGTCCGGCCCTCGGGCATCTCGCCGGCACGGATGAAGAACGTGAGCAGCAGCGCGCCCGCCATGCCGGCCACCCCGTGGACGCCGAACACGTCGAGGGTGTCGTCGTAGCCCAGGCGGTTCTTGAGCAGGATCGCGCCGTAGCACAGCGCCGCGGCGATGAACCCGAGAGCCACCGCCCCCGCCGGCTGGACGACGCCCGCGGCCGGCGTGATCACGACCAGGCCGGCCAGGATCCCCGAGGCGATGCCAAGGCTCGTGGCCTTGCGGTGCTGGAGGGCCTCGATGGCGATCCAGCCAAGCGCACCGGCGGCGGCTGCCACCTGGGTGACGGTCAGCGCCTGTGCTGTCTTGACCCCGCTGGTCAGCGAGCTGCCGGCGTTGAAGCCGAACCAGCCGACCCACAGCAGGCCGACTCCGATCAGCGTCATCACCAGGTTGTTGGGATGCATCGCGGTCCGGGGATAGCCGCGGCGCGAGCCCAGGTAGAGCGCGGCGACGAGCCCGCTGACGCCGGCCGAGATGTGGACCACGGTGCCGCCGGCGAAGTCGATCGCACCCAGCTGGAACAGGAACCCGTCGCTCGCCCACACCCAGTGGCACAGCGGTGCATACACGAGCAGGCTCCATAGGGCGATGAACGCCACGTACCCGCGAAAGCGCACGCGCTCCGCGAAGGCCCCGGCGATGAGGGCCGGGGTGATGATCGCGAACTTGCCCTGGAACATCGCGAACACGAGGTCGGGCACGCCGTTGCTGCTCACGGTGCCGTCGATGCTGCGCAGGAAGACGAGACCCGGATCCCAGCCGAACCAGCCGCCGAGCACGTTGGGCCCGAACGCCAGCGCGAAACCCACCGCGACCCACAGGACGCCGATGATGGCCATCGCCGCGAAGCTGTGCATCATCGTGCCCAGGACGTTCTTGGTGCGGACCAGGCCGCCGTAGAACATCGCGAGGCCGGGGACCATGAGCAGCACCAGCGCCGTGGACACCAGCATCCAGGCGGTGGCACCGGTGTCGACGGGCGGCTGCTCCGGCAGCACGGTCGCTGCGGTATCGGCGACCGCGACCGCGATCACCAGGCCGAGCACGGCCAGGAGCGCCACCGCCGGCACGACTGTGCGGACCGGCAGCATCGCCCGAGCCGGTTCCCGTTGGACGGCAACCATCGTCTCTCCTCCGTTCCGCGCGGCCGTTCCGCGCGACCCGCATCGACCCCTCGTCGAGCGGCTGCCGGGGATGCCCTGCAGGCAGTCGGGCCCGACGGCGCCATCGTGGTCGAGCCGCGCGGCGAGCACGCGTCGGCGGAGGGATACACGCGGGTTGCGATTGGGCGTCCGTCATCCGCCGGCTCCGGCCGGTGGGTCGCGCCGGAGGCGGTGACGGCAAGGTGCGCCACGCCTCATCGGGGTGGGCCCCGCGCCGGGGTTCAGCCGGAGCGTTGCCAGGCCACGGCGTCCTCGGTGAGGATCACGTCGAGCGGGATGTCGTGGGCCTCCGCTCCCAGCTGCGACACGAAGGCATGCGCGAACGCGATCCCGTCAGCCTCCGCCGGAGGGCTGCCTTGTCCTCGGCCGGAGCCATGACATCATCGTCGTCAGGCATGGCGGCAACGATGCCACGGTCTCGGGCGGCGAGCGTGATCCTCGCGAGGATGCCCGGGCAGCGGCCACCGGAACGCCAGGACCGGAACCTCGAGACGGAACGGAGACGACACGATGCAGGTCGGCCTGATGGTGCCCCAGGGCTGGAAGGGCGAGTACGACGGCTGGGACCCCGCCCAGGCGTGGGCGCGCAGCGTCGAGCTCGCCGTACACGGCGAGGCGCTGGGGTTCGAGTCGCTGTGGGTATTCGACCATTTCCACACGGTCCCCCACCCCACCGACGAGATCACGTTCGAGTCGTTCTCGGTGCTGGCCGCCATCGCGATGGTCACGCAACGGGTCCGCCTGGGCCACATGGTCATCTGCACCGGGTTCCGCAATCCGGCGCTGACCGCCAAGCTCGCGTCGACGATCGACGTCATCTCGGGCGGCCGGTTCGAGCTTGGCATCGGGGCAGGCTGGAAGGAGGAGGAGTGGCTCGCCTATGGCTACGGCTTCCCGCCCATCGCCGAGCGCCTCGGCCAGCTGGCCGATCACCTCGAGATCATCACCCGCATGCTCGCCCCCGGCCGGGCCTCGTTCGACGGGCACCACGCCAGCGTGCGCGGCGCGATCAACGAGCCCAAGGGCATCCAGGCCCACATCCCCGTCATCGTGGGCGGCAACGGACGCCAGAAGACCGCCGGGCTCGCCATCCGCCACGCGGACGAGCTCAATCTCGTGTTCCTCCGGGCGCCGGAGGTCTCGGAACGGGTCGCCGAGGTCCGAGCCCGCTGCGAGCAGGAGGGTCGCGATCCACGCGGGCTGCACTTCTCGCTCTATGCCCGCGATGACGACATGCGCCAGGCCGGCCAGGCGCGCGTCGACACGCTCGGCGAGCTGGCGGCAACCGGCCTCGACCGGATCGTGTGCTTCCCGACCCGGTGGGACCCCACGACCGACTGCCAGGCCGCATTCGCGGAGGACTGCCGCGCGGCGGGGATCGCCTTGACGCCGTAGCCGGACTGCCGCCGCCGGGGCATCCCCGGCGGTGTCGGGCCATCCCGCCGGCACCGCGCGAGCGGGCCCAGTGCCGGAACTACACCCGGTGGAGGTCCCGCAGCGCCTCGGGCGGGAAGGTGGCGCCGGTGTTGCCGATCCCGGTGGCCATCATCGTCGCCCTGGCCGCCTCCTCGAGGTACAGCGCCCGGCGATAGGCCATGGCGATCGTGTCGCCCAGGGCCGAGCAGCCGTGGTAGGCGAGGATGATGGCGTTGCAGTCGCGCGAGGCGTCGGCCGACGTGTCCGCGAGCTCGTCCGATCCGTTCGGGTTGTAGGGCACGCGGCCGACCGTGCCGAGGTAGTACGCATGGTCGAGCGTGATCAGCCGGAGGGGGACGCCGCAGGCGTCGAGCACGACGGTCGCGAGCGGGTGGAGGTGGACCACGCAGTTGATGTCCGGCCGCACCTGGTAGGTCCGGGCGTGGAGCCTCCACTCGCTGGAGGGCGTCGGGCCGCCGTCGATGACCGTGCCATCGAACTCGACCACGCTGAAGTCGGCGGGCGCCAGGCGATCGAACCAGCTGCCGGCCCCGGTCACGATGAAGGCGTCCTGGCCGGGGATCCGGGCGGACAGGTTGCCGGCGGACGCCAGCACGAGCCCGCGACGGGCCGCGTCGCGCCCGACGTCCACGAGCTCGGCTACCAACGGGTCGGCGGGGGCGGCCATGGGCGGGCTCCTCGGGAGACTGGGCTGGCTTCGGTCGGCGACGACGGGGCGCGGCCGGGGCTGCTCACGGATCGCCACCGATCCTACCTGCCGGTGGCCGGTGCGGCGGCCGACGGCGCGCGAGACCGCCGACGCGGTATAGCCTGACGGCAGCCCGCCGCGCGCGGGCCACTGCCGCCCAGCAACGCCGAGGGACCAGCCCCGTGTCGAACATCCTCCAGCATCTCCCGGTCGGCGAGCGGGTCGGCATCGCATTCTCGGGCGGCCTCGACACCAGCGCCGCGTTGCACTGGATGCGCGAGCGGGGCGCCATTCCGTACGCTTATACGGCGCACCTCGGCCAGCCCGACGAGGACGACTACGACGCCATCCCGCGCAAGGCGCTGGCCTACGGCGCGGAGAAGGCGCGGCTGATCGAGTGCCGGCCACAGCTGGTGGCCGAGGGCATCGCCGCGCTCCAGGCCGGCGCCTTCCACATCTCGACCGCGGGACTGCCCTACTTCAACACCACGCCGATCGGACGTGCCGTCACGGGGACGATGCTCGTCTCGGCGATGCAGGAGGACGACGTCCACATCTGGGGCGACGGCAGCACCTACAAGGGCAACGACATCGAGCGCTTCTACCGCTACGGGCTGCTGGTCAACCCCCAGCTCCGGATCTACAAGCCGTGGCTGGACCAGCAGTTCATCGACGAGCTCGGCGGCCGCGCCGAGATGTCCGCGTACCTCGACGGTGCCGGGCTCGAATACCGGATGAGCTCCGACAAGGCGTACTCGACGGACTCCAACATCCTGGGCGCGACGCACGAGGCCAAGGACCTCGAGTTCCTCGACCGGGGCGTGTCCATCGTCAACCCGATCATGGGCGTCGCCTCGTGGCGGAACGACGTGGAGATCGCACCGGAGCCGGTGCGGCGTCCGGTTCGACGACGGGGAGCCCGTGGCCCTCAACGGCCGGGAGTTCGAGACCCCGCTCGCGCTGTTCACGGAGGCCAACGACATCGGGGGCCGCCACGGCCTGGGCGTGACCGACCAGATCGAGAACCGGATCATCGAGGCCAAGAGCCGCGGCATCTACGAGGCGCCGGGGATGGCCCTCCTGTACATCGCGTTCGAGCGCCTGGTGACCGGGATCCACAACGAGGACACGATCGACCAGTACCGGAGCAACGGGCGCCGGCTGGGCCGGCTGCTCTACCAGGGCCGCTGGTTCGACCCGCAGGCCCTGATGCTCCGCGAGACCGCTCAGCGCTGGGTTGCCCGCCCGGTCACCGGCGAGGTGTCCCTGGAGCTGCGCCGCGGCAACGACTACTCGATCCTCGACACCACCGGGCCGGCACTCACGTACCACCCCGAGCGGCTGACGATGGAGAAGGGCGACGACGTGTTCTTCACGCCCACCGATCGGGTCGGCCAGCTCACCATGCGCAACCTCGACATCGCGGACACGCGCGAGAAGCTGCGCGTCTACCACCGGGTGCGCCTGATGGGCACCAATCGCGAGGACGGCCTGCCGCTGCTCCCGGCGGCCGCCCCGGAGGCCGAGCCGGCGCTCCAGCCGGATGCCCAGGTCGAGCAGGAGGCTGCTCCCGAGGGCTGAGTGGGGGCACGTCACGGGTGGGGAGACCCCGGTCGGCGCGATCCCGGACTGTTATGGTTGGCGCACGGGGCCCGTACCCGGATCGGAGGGGATGGCCGCCGGCCGCCCGCGCACCGGTTGGAAATCGGGTTCCGCGAGGGTGAGGGAGAGGCGTGGCAACGGCACGGGCACAGCGCAGGCCCCGGTGGCTCCTGGGCGGGATCCTTCCGGTCGACAGGGCCCGGCTGGTGCCGGACGCGGTTGCCGGTGCGACCCTGGCGGCGCTCGCCATCCCCGAGGTGATGGGCTACGCCAACATCGCCGGCACCCCCGTCGTGACCGGCCTGTACACCCTGCTGCTGCCGGTCCTCGCGTTCGCGCTGCTCGGCTCGTCGCGCCACCTGGTCGTCGGTGCCGATTCCGCGACTGCGGCGATCCTCGCGGCCGGCCTGCTGGGCATGGGGGCCACGACCGGCTCGTCCGAGTACATCCAGCTGGCCTCGTTCGCGGCGCTGCTGTGCGCCGGGTTCCTGGTCGTCGCCCGGCTCCTGGGCCTGGGATTCATCGCCAATTTCCTGTCGAGAAGCGTCCTCGTCGGGTTCCTGACCGGCGTCGGCATCCAGGTCGCCCTGGGGCAGCTGGGCGGCATGTTCGGGATCTCCGGCACCGAAGGCGGCGCGATCCAGAAGTCGCTCGAGGTGGTGGCGGCGATCCCCACCCAGACGAGCGTGCCGACGCTGGCGGTGTCGGTCAGCGTGCTGCTGGTCATCGTCGTGCTGGGGCGCGTGAACAAGGCGATCCCAGGCGCGCTGATCGCCGTGGTCGCCGCAATCCTGGCGAGCTACCTGCTCGACCTCCAGACGGACGGCGTGTCCGTCCTGGGCACGGTGCCGGGCGGCCTGCCGTCAGTGTCGCTGCCCACCCAGGTGATCACCACCCCCAACCTGGTCGCGCTCCTGCCCACGGTGGTGGCGATGGTCGTCGTGATCCTCGCGCAGAGCGCCGCGACCTCCCGTGCCTACGCGATGCGGTACGGCGACAGCTTCGACGAGAACGCGGATCTCGTGGGCCTCGGCCTGGCCAACGCCGCCGCGGCCGTCACCGGCACGTTCGTGGTCAACGGCAGCCCCACCAAGACGGAGATGGTCGACAGCGCCGGAGGGCGCAGTCAGGTCGCCCAGCTCACGGCCGGGGCGATCGTCGTCGCCGTCCTGCTGTTCCTGACCGGTCCGCTCGCGTACATGCCCAACGCTGTGCTCGCGGCCGTCGTGTTCCTGATCGGGCTGCGCTTGATCGACTACCGCGGGATGGCCGCGATCCTCCGGCTGCGGCCCGGAGAGTTCGCCGTCGCCGCCGTGACCACGGCCACGGTCGTGGTGCTCGGTGTGGAGCAGGGGATCATCCTGGCCATGGCACTCTCGATCATCGAGCACGTCTACCACTCGTACCGACCGTACGACACGCTGGTCGTGACCCGACCCGATGGCGACCCGGAGCTGGTGGCGCTCGCGACGGGTGGACAGGTGGTTCCGGGGCTGGTCGCCTATCGCTTCGGTGCCGGGCTGTACTACGCGAACGCCAACCGGTTCACGGAGGAGATCATGGGGCTCGTCGAGGCCGCCGACCCGCCGGTCCGCTGGGTGGGCATCGCCGGCGCCTCGATCAGCGACATCGACTACTCCGGTGCGGACATCATCCGGCAGGTCGTGGTGGAGCTTCGCCGCATGGACGTCACCACCGCCTTCAGCGAGCTCAGCCCGCACATCCTCCGCGAGCTCGATGCCTACGGGCTCACGGAGCTCATCGGTCGCGAGCGCATCTTCGTGACACTGCGCGAGATGGTCGATGCCTATGTCGCGGCGAGCGGCGACGTCAGCACGGTCGCCGGGACGCTCCCGCCCGACCAGCCTCCGTCCGGCGGGAACGGCTGATCCCATGCCGGGCGCCAATGACCAGCGCTCGGCCGGTCTCGCGGCGCGCCAGAAGCTGCCGCCCGCCGAGCTCGCAGCATGGCAGCCCGGCCCGGACCGGCTCGACCCGGTTGCGCTGATCGCCGACCAGGCAGCCTCCCGGATCCCGGAGCTGGTCCCCGTCCGGCATGGCCGGATGGCCGTCTCGCCATTCACGTACTACCGCGGAGCGGCCCTGCCGATGGCGGCCGACCTGGCCTCCCTGCCGACCACCGGGATCACGGTCCAGCTGTGCGGCGATGCCCACCTGTCGAACTTCGGGCTGTTCGCGTCGCCCGAGCGCGACCTCGTGTTCGACATCAACGACTTCGACGAGACGCTGCACGGGCCCTTCGAGTGGGACATCCGGCGCCTGGCCGCGAGCCTCGTCGTGGCCGCCCGATCACGGGCCTTCGACAACCACGCGGGCCACCAGGCGGTCCACCGGATGGCCCAGATGTACCGCACCCGGATGCTCGAGTATGCGAGCCTGCGGGCGATCGATGTCTACTACGCGCACGTGGACATCGCGGCGGTGCTCGGCTACGTCGACAAGCGCGCCCGACCCCTTCTCGAACACACCGTCCGCGCCGCCCGGCACCACGATGCGCTGCACGAGCTGCCCCGGCTCACGGAGGTCGACGCCGGCGGCCGTCGCCGGATCATCGACAGCCCTCCGATGATCGTGCACGTCCCGGCGGCGACCACGGACGGGCTGGCCACCGGGCTGGCCTCCTACCTGGACACGCTCCAGGAGGACCGGCGCGAGCTCGTCGAGCGGTACCGCCTGATCGACATGGCGCGCAAGGTCGTAGGCGTCGGCAGCGTCGGCCTGGAGGCCTTCGTGGCGCTGTTCCTGCGAGGCGACGGCGATCCCCTGTTCCTCCAGGGCAAGGAGGCCCAGGCGTCAGTCCTCGAGCGGTTCCTCGGGCCGAGCCGTGCCCCCAGCCACGGTGCCCGGGTCGTGGCCGGGCAACGCCGGCTGCAGGCCACGAGCGACATCCTGCTCGGCTGGGCGACGGTCGCCGGAGGTCGGGACTGGTACCTGCGCCAGCTCCAGGACCAGAAGGGCGGGGCGGTGATCGAGGCCATGACGCCCGAGGACCTGGCGACGTGGGGGGAGCTGTGCGGCTGGGCGCTCGCGCGGGGTCATGCACGCTCCGGCGAGCCCGCCATGATGGCCGCCTACCTCGGGACCGACGGGGCGTTCGAGCACGCCATCACCAGGTTCGCCTCGGCATACGCGGACCAGAACGAGCGGGACCACGCGGCGTTCTCGGCCGCGATCCACGACGGGAGGCTGGCCGCCGAGGCGGGTGCCTGAGGCGGCCGGGCAGCCGGCACCGGGTGGCGCGGTCCCGTCATCCGTCGACCAGACCGCGTGGCGACGACGCCGACCGCGAGTTCGCCTAGGATTCCCGGACCGGGCACCCACTCCCGCAAGGGAGTGCTGCACCCGACTACCTGGACGGTGGTCAGCATGAAGGACGACTGGATGACCGTGGTGTCTGGATGACGGAGCCGATGACGACCACTCCCACTCCGGCGACGCCACCTGCCTCGCCCCTCATGCCTGTCGATGCACCGCGGGCCTTCCACCTGATGGCCAAGCCATCGGGCGCCACCTGCAACCTCGACTGCGACTACTGCTTCTTCCTGTCCAAGGAGATGCTCTACCCGGGCAGCCGCTCGCGCATGGACGAGGATGTGCAGGAGCAGTACATCCGCCAGCTGCTCGAAGCGCACCGGGGCATGCCCGAGGTCATCGTGTCCTGGCAGGGTGGCGAGCCGACCCTGATGGGCCTGCCCTTCTTCGAGCGCTCGATCGAGCTCGTCAACCGCTATTCGCAGCCGGGCCAGCGGATCCTGCACACGATCCAGACCAACGGCACCCTGCTCACCGACGAGTGGGGCGCCTTCCTCGCTGAGCACCAGTTCCTGGCCGGCATCTCGATCGACGGCCCGCGCGAGATCCACGATCGATATCGCTTGGACAAGGGTGGCAAGCCGACGTTCGACAAGGTGATGCGGGGCCTCGACGTCCTGCGCCGGAACAGGGTGGACTACAACGTCCTGACCACGGTGCACGCAGCGAACGAGTCACATGGCCGCGAGGTGTACCGCTTCCTGCGCGACGAGTGCGATGCGTCGTTCATCCAGGTCATCCCGATCGTGGAGCGGGCGACTCCCGAGACCATCGCCCTCGCCAACGCCGGCTGGGGCGACCGGAGCCGGATGCGCCCGCTGTACACCCTCGACGGCTCCCTGGTAACCGACCGGACGGTGAGCCCGGAGGGCTACGGGCGGTTCCTGATCGACATCTTCGAGGACTGGGTGCGGCGCGACATCGGCTCGGTCTACGTGCAGATGTTCGACACCGCGCTGGCCAACTGGGTCGGAGAGCCGGGCGCCATGTGCGTCCACTCCAGGACGTGCGGGCTCCAACTGGTCCTGGAGCACAACGGCGACCTCTATTCGTGCGACCACTTCGTCGAGCCCCGGTTCCGGTTGGGCAACATCCGCGAGCTGCCCATGGTCGACCTCATCGCCTCGGATCAGCAGCGCAAGTTCGGGCAGGACAAGTACGACACCCTGCCCCGCTACTGCCTCGAATGCGACGTGCGCTTTGCGTGCCACGGCGGCTGCCCCAAGGACCGCTTCACGAGGACGCCGGACGGCGATCCCCGGCTGCACTATCTGTGCCCCAGCTACAAGGCGTTCTTCCACCACATCGCGCCCACGATGTCCATGATGCGAGACCTGCTGCGCGTCAACCGGGCCCCGTCCGAGGTCATGGGTGCCCACGCCAGGGCCGATGCCGCACGTGGCCGGAACGAGCGTTGCCCCTGTGGCAATGGGCGCAAGTGGAAGGTCTGCCACGGGAATGCACTGGCCTCGGGTGCCGGGCCGGGGCGACCCGGTCCGGAGAGCTGACCAGGGAGCACGCCGTCAGTCGCCGGTCGCCGCCACATGCGGCCGGTCCGGTTTGGCCTCGACGTCGGCCGCCACCGCCGGTCAGGGAGCTGCCGAACGAGGCGCGCGGCGCGACCGGTTGCTGTACCGTTCCCGAATCGATCGACGAGGCCGATCGGCGTCGCCCGACAAGGCCACCGAGGCCGCCGGAACGCGGTCGCCGGCCGGGCGGCGTGCCCCCAGACGGAGGATCCGGATGCTGAGCGAAGTCCTGGTCGCTGTGACCCAGGTCGGGGTGCTGGCCTTCGTGGTCACCAGCATGGCGGCCATGGGCCTGGGTTTGACGGTCGACCGCATCGCGGGCCCGCTGCGCGACGTCCGGACGGTGGGCCTGCTGCTGGTCGGCAACTTCGTGGTGGTCCCGCTGGTCATGGTGGCCGCGGCGCGACTGCTCCCGATGGAGGACGCGACCTCCACGGCGCTGGTCATCTACGGCTGCTGCGCGGGCGCACCGTTCCTGCCCAAGCTCGCCCAGATGGCCAAGGGGGACGTCGCGCTGTCGGTTGGAGCCATGGTCATGCTGATGGTCGTCACGGTGGTCTACGCCCCGTTGGTGCTGCCGATCGCGGTCGAGGGCGCCACCGTGGACGCGCTCCAGATCGCAGGTTCGCTGGTCCTGTTCATGCTCATCCCGCTCGGTGTGGCGCTGCTCGTGCGTGCACGCTACCCGTCGCTCGCAGCGGACTGGGTGGGGCCGGCGGGCCATGCCGCCACGAGCGCGCTGCTCATCGGCATCTCGGCCGGCCTGCTGGTCAGCTGGCGCGAGATCCTGGGTGCGATCGGCAGCTGGATCTTCGTCGGCGTTGCGATCCTGCTGGTCGCATCCCTGGCGGTCGGCTACCTGGCGGGCGTCGGTCGGAGCGGCACCATCAGCCGGGTGACGATGCTGGGCACGGCGCAGCGCAACATCTCCGCCGCGCTGGTGGTCGCGGCCTCGCTGGGCGGTGACGTGACCGTGATGACCATGGTCGGCGGGCTCGCGCTGGTCGTGGTCCTGATCGCGCTCGCCGGTGAGATCGGGCGGAGGGCGACGATGACACGGGACGGGACGACGGCAGAGGCGACCGCGTGAGCGACAGGGCCCGCCGACCACCCCTCAACCCGGGCTACGGTGCACAAGGAGATCCCCGCCATGGCTGACACCAGCTCCCTGCCGGTCAACGACGCAGCCGACGTCGACGACGCGAAGCGCGGGCTCATCGGCCGCCTCGACCCCTGCGTGGTGCGCGCGGCGGACGGCAGGGTCGTCTGGGACAACTCGAGCTACGCCTTCCTCGGGGGCCGGGCTCCCGAGACAGCGAATCCCAGCCTCTGGCGGCAGTCACAGCTGGTCGCCATCGACGGCCTGTTCGAGGTCGTCCCCGGCATCTACCAGGTCCGCGGCATGGACCTCTCGAACATCTCGTTCATCGAGGGCGAGACCGGCGTCCTGGTCATCGACCCGCTGATCAGCACGGAGACGGCCGCCGCCGCACTCGGCCTCTACCGCGAACACCGCGGCAACCGGCCGGTCGTGGCGGTCATCTACACCCACAGCCACGTCGACCACTTCGGCGGCGTCAAGGGGGTCACCACCCAGGAGGATGTCGACGCCGGGCGCTGCAGGATCATCGCGCCCGCGGGACTCGTGGGTCACGCCGTGGACGAGAACGTCTATGCCGGGCCGGCGATGGCGCGCCGCGCGGGCTACATGTACGGCGCTGCGCTGGCGCGGGACGCGGCTGGTCAGATCGGCGCGGGACTGGGTCAGACGACGTCGACCGGCACGGTCACCCTCATCATCCCCACCGACGACATCACGGCGACCGGCGAGACCCGCGAACTGGATGGGATCCGGATGGAGTTCCAGCTCACGCCGGGGACCGAGGCACCGGCAGAGATGAACGTCCTGTTCCCGGATCACAACGCCCTGTGCATGGCGGAGAACGCCACCCACACGCTCCACAACATCCTGACCCTCCGGGGCGCCCTCGTCCGCGACCCGCGGATCTGGGCCCGCTACCTGACCGAGGCGCTGGATCGGTTCGGCGGCCGGTTCGACGTGGTGTTCGCGTCGCACCACTGGCCGACCTGGGGTCGGGAGCGCTGCGAGACGTTCCTGGGCCAGCAGCGCGACCTGTACGCCTATCTCCACGACCAGACGCTGCGGATGCTCAACGCCGGCCTGACCGGCAGCGAGATCGCCGAGACGATGGTGCTGCCACCGGTCCTCGAGCGTGCATGGCACGCGCGCGGCTACTACGGCTCGGTGAGCCACAACGTCAAGGCGATCTACCAGCGCTACATGGGCTGGTATGACGGCAACCCGGCGCACCTCTGGCAACACACCCCGGAGGAGGCCGGCAGGCGCTACGTGGCGGCAATGGGCGGCGCGGACGCGGTCGTGGCGACCGCCAAGCTCGCCTACGACGAGGGCGACTACCGCTGGGCCGCCGAGATCCTCAACCACGTGCTGTTCGCGACGCCGGGACACGCGGCCGCGGCGGCGCTCCAGGCCGACACCTTCGAGCAGCTGGGCTTCGGGGCCGAGAACGGCACCTGGCGCAGCGCCTACCTTGCCGGCGCCACAGAGCTGCGCAACGGAACCTTCGGGACCCCGGCCCAGACGTCCTCGCCGGACATGATGGCGGCCCTGACGCCGGAGCAGGTGTTCGATGCCATCGCGATCCGGATCCAGGGGCCCAAAGCGTGGGACGAGTCGCTCTCGATCGGGATCGACCTGACCGATGCCGGCGTGAGCCACCGGCTCGATCTCCACAACGGCGTCCTCGTCCACCACGTGGCCCCGGTCGACGGCAGCGATCTCGTGCTCCGTCTGCCCAAGGCCGCCCTGGTACGCCTGCTTGCGGGCAGCACGGACGGCATGCAGGTCGAGGGCGACTCGAGCGCGCTCGACCGCCTCGTCGCCCTGCTCGAGGCACCGGACCCTGACTTCGAGATCGTCCGCCCGTAGGGCGGACGACGCGGCGCCACCGTCCCACACGGGCCGCAGGCCGGCGGCTGGCCCCCGGCGCGTGTCCTGGACCTGCAACGCACCCGCGACCCGCCGGCCCGGGATCGTAGGCGATGCGCTGTCCCGGCCACCGGAAACTCACGGTCATGGACTCGCCCAACGGAAGGAGCAGCCATGACTGACCAGACGCGACATGCGACGGCCCGGCGACCCCGGGCGCAGGTCTCGGCGCGATGACCGCCGACTCGCGCACGCCGCCCACCGATGTGACCGACGAGGCCACCGAGGAGGGGCTGCGGCTCGCCGCCGAGGTCGGCGCCGCCTACCGCCGGTCGGTCCACCACTTCGTCACCAAGGTCGCCCAGGCAGGCGGGATCCAGGACGTCGGGGACATGACGATCGGCGCTGCGGCCGAGGAGGCGGAGCCGCTGTACCACCTGGTCGATGGCGAGCTCCGCCTATCCGAACCGCCGCATGGGGCGAACGCCCACCTCGAGGTGGTGGTGATGGACAGGGCGGACGGCCGGTTCATTCCCCAGCTCCACGTGGAGGCCACACTGTCCGGCGAATCGGGCGAGATCGGGACCTTCGTGCTCCCGTTCCTGTGGCACCCGACCATGTTCCACTACGGCACGAACGTGTCGATCCCCGAACCAGGGGCGAGCTACTCGCTCTCGGTGGCCGTCGCCGCGCCGCACTTCCATCGGCACGACAAGGTCAACGGCAAGCGGTACGCGCGTCCGGTCTCGGCACGCTTCGACGGTCTACGCATCGAGGGCGGCCGCAAGTCCTGAGCGTCACGGTGCCCGGGCGGCTGACGCCCGGGTCAACGGGATTGCGGCGCCGCGGCCGCCCCCGAACCCTCGGTCACCCACCGGCGGCCACAGAAGCTGCAGAAGGCCTTGCCTGGCGCCTGCGGCAGGCCGCAGAACGCGCAGGCGGGCCAGTCATCGACCGCCCGTGGCAGGCAGCTGCAAGTCCCGCCGGCCAGGAGGTCGAGCTCGGCCGGAGCCGCCTGCTGGCACAGGGCATCGCCGTGCATCCCGGCACAGGTCGGGCAGCGTCCTGGTTCGACGACCATGGCATCGCCTCCTCGTGGGACGGCTGACGGCGGGCGACTCGTCCTCAGCCCCGGGGACTCGTGCTCGGCCCCAAGGATAGCCGTGCCCGGAGCCCGGGGGTTCCGCGCCAACCGACGGAGCGGAGCCCATCGCCATCGCTATGCTCCGCGCATGCCGATCGCCCAGGTCCTGGTCTTCCTGCTCGGTGCGCTCACCGTCGCCCGGACGCTGCTGAGCGCGGTCCGGACGTTCGTGCTCCCGCGGGGTATGAACGACGCGCTGGCCCGGGTCGCGTTCCACGGGGCCCGCCGGGTGTTCGACGTGTTCGCCGGCCCCGGCAAGGCCTACGCGACGCGTGACCGGCTGATGGCCTACTTCGGGCCGGTGTCGCTGGTGATCCTGCCGGCAGTGTGGCTGATGATCGTGATCCTGGGGTACACGGCGATGTTCTGGGCGATCGGTGTCGGATCCCTGTATGACGCCTTCGTGGACAGCGGGTCCTCGCTGTTCACGCTCGGGTTCGCCCACCCGGTGGCCGCCGGCGGCGACCTGCTCGCGTTCAGCGAGGCGGCGATCGGCCTTGGTTTGGTTGCCCTGCTGGTGTCCTACCTGCCCACGATCTACGCGTCCTTCTCCCGCCGCGAGCTGTTCGTGCGGATGCTCGAGGGACGGGCGGACTCGCCGCCGTCGCCGGTTGTCCTGCTCACCCGGCTCCATCGCCTGCGCGGCTTGGGCGAGCTGGGTGACATGTGGGAATCGTGGGAGCGCTGGTTCGCGGAGCTGGAGGAGACGCACACCTCGCTCACGGTCCTCGTCCACTACCGGTCGCAGCAGCCCGACCTGAGCTGGATCAACGCGGCCGGCGCGATGATGGATTCTGCGGCGATCGTCCGCTCGGCGGTCGCCGTGCCGATGGATGTTCGAGCGGACCTGATGATCCGGGCAGGCTATCTCGCGCTGCGGCGTATTGCCGACATGTTCCAGATCAGCTATCCGCAGCAGCCCGGGCAAGCCGATCCCACCAGCGTGGACCGGGAGCGGTTCGAGACGGCGCTCGACGTCATCGGGCGGGCCGGGGTCCCGCTCGTTGCTGATCGCGACCGGGCCTGGCTGGACTTCAACGGCTGGCGCGTCAACTACGACGCCGCCCTGCGCGGGCTCGAGGTGCTCACGGTCGCGCCGACGCCGTGGTGGGAGCGGCCGATGCAGTCGGCCTGGGCGACCGACGAACCGATCGCCGGGGGGGTCGCCGCCCGGGACGGGTAGGCCGCCCGAGAGGGGAAGCCGGTGGCCGACCGAACGGTCCAGGGGAGACCCCTCAGGCAGGCGGCGGCTCCGGGTTCGACGGCTCGTCCGGGCCGCCCACGAGCGATGCCAGGTCATCGGGATCGTCGGGCGCCGGCGGGGGAACGGCGGCCTCACCGTCGGGCGCCGCGCCGGGTGGGGGCGGTGGCTCCTGCGGCCCTGCTACCGGAGGCGGGGGCGGCAGCGGCACCTGCTCGGCAGGCGCCGTCCCGTCGGGCGGCCCCGCTTCCGGCGAGGTGCCGTCGATCGGCTCCGGCCCCGGCGGCGGCGTTCGCGAGCGCATCCACGCGTACACGAGCAACCCGCCGCCGACCAGCACGAGCAGGAGGAGCAGCCACAGGGCGGGGCTGGAGTCGCCCGTGTCAGCCGCAGCTCCGGGCTCTTCCGTCGCACCGGATGAGGCGCTCTCGGAAGCCTCGCTCGGCGTCGCCGTGGGTTTCTTGGTGGGCTTCTCGGTCGGCTCGGCCGTGGGCTTCTCGGTCGGCTTCTCGGTCGGCTCGGCCGTGGGCTTCTCGGTCGGCTCGGCCGTGGGCTTCTCGGTCGGCTCGGCCGTGGGCTCTCGGTCGGCTCGGCCGTGGGCTTCTCGGTCGGCTCGGCCGTGGGCTTCTCGGTCGGCTTCTCGGTCGGCTCGGCCGTGGGCTTCTCGGTCGGCTTCTCGGTCGGCTCCGGCCGCCTCGTGGGCAGCTCGATCGACGGTAGCTCGATCGACGGCAGCTCGATCGAGGGCAGCGGCAGGTTACCGTCGCACGCCCCAAGGGTGATCAGGAGCGCTGTCGCAGCAACCACGACGCCCGTGGCCCGGGGCGGTCGATTCGTGTGGAATCGCATTCGGTGAGGCTACCCCATCGGCGGCGGCGGCGGCAGGTGCCCTGCGCGACGGGTCGGCCGGGCTCAGACCGGTTCGGTGGCGTCCGACCCCGTGGGCGCACCGTCCCGTGCCTGATCGGACTGGGGCTCGAACGGCTCCTGGGGCCCGTTCTCGCGCTCCGCGGCGATGACGTGCATCACGGCGTTGATCAACGCCAGGTGGGTGAAGGCCTGCGGGAAGTTGCCCAGGTGACGGCCGGTCTGCGGGTCGATCTCCTCACCGTAGAGGCCGAGACCGCTGGCGTACGACAACAGCTTCTCGCACAGCCGGCGAGCCCGGTCGACCTCGCCGATCTCGCACAGCGCAGACACCAGCCAGAACGAGCAGATCGTGAACGCGCCCTCCGAGCCCGGGAGCCCGTCATCGGTATTCTCGGTCCGGTAGCGCAGGACCAGTCCGTCCTCGGTCAGCTCATCGGCGACGGCAAGCACGGTCGCCCGCATCCGCTCGTCGTCAGCGGGCAGGAAGCGCACCAGGGGCATCAGCAGGAGCGACGCGTCCAGGGCGGTGGTGTCATAGTGCTGGGTGAACACCCCCCGCTCGTCGAGGGCATTGGCCAGGACGTCGGCCCTGATCTCATCGGCTGCTGCCTGCCATCGCTCCGCCCGCTCGTGATCCTCCCGCAGCGCCGCCAGACGGGCGCCCCTGTCGGCGGCGACCCAGCACATGACCTTGGACGAGGTGAAGTGCTGCGGTTCGCCACGCACCTCCCAGATCCCGCGATCCGGCTCGCGCCAGTGGGCCAGCGCCGCCTCGACCTGGCGGACGAGGATGGGCCACACACGCTCGTCGAGGTGGTCGCGTGACCGGGTATGGAGATACACGGAGTCGAGCACCGCGCCCCACATGTCGTGCTGGTTCTGGCGGAAGGCCGCGTTGCCCACCCGCACCGGGCGGGCACCCTCGTAGCCCTGCAGATGGTCCAGCGTCCGCTCCGTCAGCTCCCGTTCACCGTCAATGCCGTACATGACCTGGAGATCGAGGTGTTTCGGGCCGCCCTCCTTGTGCCCGTTGGACGCGGCCTCATAGATGAAGTACAGGAAGTCGTTGGCCTCCCAGTCGAAGCCCAGCGTGTACAGGGCCCACAGGGCGAAGGTGGAGTCGCGGACCCACGTGTAGCGATAGTCCCAGTTGCGCTCACCGCCCGGCGTCTCGGGCAGCGATGTCGTGGGCGCCGCGACGACGGCGCCCGTGGGCGCGTAGGTGAGGCCCTTGAGGGTGAGTGCAGAGCGCTGGACGAAGGTCCGCCACGGATGGTCGGGGAAGCGGCCACGGGCGAGCCAGTGCTGCCAGTGATGGGCGGTCCACACCAGCCGCCCGTAGGCATCCTCGGGATCCTGGGGCGGCTTGGCGCCGGTCCAGGACAACGCGCAGAACCGGGCCTCACCCTCGCGAAGCAGCGTCCGGGCGATCGCCCGCGGTCCCTCGAAGCCGAGGTTGATGTCGCTGGTCAGGGTCAGGGCGAGATCCGCAACGTCCATCCGGGCGCTCGGAGCGGGACTGGTGGCCCTCGATGCCCCAGCTCCGCCACGCTCGGCCGCCTCGTACTCGACTGAGCCCGGCTCGGCCTCGTCACGGAGTGCCTCGCACCGGAGCTGTTGATAGCCCTCGCCGGTGAACTGCCAGCGCCCCAGCGTGCGTCCGTAGTCGAACATCGGCTCGCAGTCGAGCGCCAGCTGAACCTCGCCGTTGACGCACCGGATGGTGCGCAGCAGGACATGCTCGGCGGCGTAGTCGGTCGGGGAGCGGCGATAGTAGGCGGCGCGCCCGTCGTTGGTCCAGGGGCCGATGAGCAGCACGTCGCGCACGATCGCCCAGCCCGTCGGCGTGCCCCAGCTCGTCTCGAGCACCATCGTGCCCGGCAGGTAGCGGCGATCCGTCGGGACCATGACGTCGGCCGGGCCGAACCGGAAGCCGCCCGCGTCACGGTCGAGGATCGAGCCGAACACGCTGGGCGAATCCATGCGCGGAAGGCACAGCCACTCGATGTTGCCGGACGGGGCGACAAGCGCGCTGACCTCGCAGTCGGACAGGAAGGCGTAGTCGGCGATGGGCGGAAATGGCGATCCACCCACCGCGAGCGCCTCGCCGCCCAGGCGGCGCGAGAGCGTCGATTCGAACTGCGAGTGCACGTCCACGCCTCGGCTGCAGACCGCCAGTCTGGCATGCGCCCGCGGGATCCCGCCACCAACCGAATGGGTCCCGGGGAGGGGGCGACCACTGGGTAGGTGCGGAGGATCGCGCACCGGGAGCCCCCGCACGCGACGGTCGAGTCCGCCGCCACCGGTCGCCGGTCCCTGACCGGCGATAGGCCGATCGCCGTAAGCCGGTTGGGAGGATCGGCCCGTAGACGCTGACCGCCCCGCAGGCGACCGTCGGTGGTGCTTCCGGGCACCTCGCGCACAGGCCATGCCGTGCGGGTCGGAGCCCGGTGCTGACCGGGCGACGTGGATTGCGCCGCCCCCAGCCGCAGCTCGAGACACATGACCGCCCGCATCCGCCTCGTCGCGCTCGTCGCCTCGCTCGCCGCCGTCCTCCTCACGCAGGCAGCGGCGCCAGGGGCCTTCGCCTGGCAACCCGGAGCGAGGCACTACCACCGCGGCGGGCCGATCACTCTCGACACCAACCTGCTCTCGAAGAGCGGGGCCTCGGCATGGGCGATCAACGAGTACCTGCGCGCCAAGACCCCGCTGCCGCCGCTCGGCACGGCCCTTCTCGCGGCCGAGCGCAGGTACGGGATCAACGCCCGGTTCCTTCTCGCGGCCGCCATGCACGAGTCGGGCTGGGGCACCAGCGACATCGCCCGGTTCAAGCACAACCTGTTCGGCTATAACGCCTACGACCGCGATCCATTCCGATACGCGAACGCCTACCGGACCTATGCCGCGAACATCGCGGACACGGCCCGCTTCATGAGGCAGGCCTACCTGACCCCCGGCGGCCGCTGGTGGGGTGGCCAGCCCACGCTGCGCAGCATGCAGCGGTACTGGTCATCGTCGGGACGCTGGGGCGAGAGCGTCAGCCGGGTGGCGAGCACGATCCGGCTGGCCACGCTCAAGGCCCGGTCCGTCCGGTTTGCCAGGCCCGCCACCGGCGCGACGCTGCACCGCGGCGAGAAGGTCCGGCTGCGCCTCGAGTGGAAGGGCGGCGCCATTCCCGCCGGCATTCAATTCGTGGCGACCTGGGTGTCCCTGGAGCTGGACGCGGACCTCACCGCCGCCACCGGCCGGGATCCTGCCACTCACCACAGGACCACGGTCAAGGCACGGCGGGTGCGATCCAGCACAGACACCATCACCCTGTCCCTCGCCGCCCCCAGGCAGCCCGGCAGCTACCGGCTTCGCGTGGCCATGCGCGACCTCGGGGGTCGTCCCCTTCCCCGCGCCGACCGCGTCGCCATCCCACCGGTTGACATCCGCGTGTGGGCCGACCGCGCGGCCCAGGTCGACATGGTGCCCGGGCCCGACGGCACCGGTGTCATCGTCAGGATCACCAACACCGGGCGCGACGTGATCCCCGCCATGCGCACGGGCGTTCCGTCGGCCGCAGACGCGCCCGTCGAGGCAGTCCAGTCGATGCTGACCGTGACGGCGACCGGCGGCGATCCCACGAACCCGGGGCCGGTGGTGCTCCTCGACGCCCCGCTCGAGCACGACCTCGCGCCAGGTCACTCGGCCACCTACCAGGTCCCCGGGCTCGACGCGGCGACGGGACGCACGATGAACTGGCTCGCCGTCGACCTGCGCGTTCTCGACGACCCGGCCTGGCTGGCGCCGTACGTGCCGGTCGGCGCCTGGCGCACCCCGGCTGGACTGGGCAAGGTGACCCACGAGGCGACGGCGCTCCCGGCGAGCCTGACCCGGCTGGTCCCACCCGCACCGGGCGCCTCGCCGAGCCCGGGGCTGGCCGCCTTGCTCACGACCACGGTCGTGCCGACCGCGACGCCGGCCGCGACATCCACCCCGAACCGGACGGCCACAACGACTCCCAAGCCCACGGCAACGCCGGCACCCACCCCCAGGCCGACGCCCAAGCCCAAGCTCACGCCCAAGCCGACCGCATCGGCCGCGTCGCCCCGCCACGTGACGCGCACCCGGTCGGAACACCACCGGACCGTCACCTATCGCGGTCGCTGGGGCAACGCGCAATATCCCGGCTACCTGGGCGGCAATGTCACCTGGTCGACGGCGCCCGGAGCGACCGCGCGGCTCACGTTCACCGGCACGTCGGTGTCGTGGATCGGACCGCTGGGGGCGACCCGCGGACGAGCCCTGGTGATGATCGACGGCCGACCCGCCGCGACCGTCAACCTCTGGCGCTCAGGCTTCGTCTCACGGGCGGTCCTGTTCAAGCGCACCTTCCGGTCTCGCGGCCATCACACGTTGACGATCAAGGTGCTCTCTTCGCCGGGCCACCAGAACGTGTCGATCGACGGGTTCGTCGTCCGGTCCTGAGGCCGGTCCGCCGGCCGACCCGCGGGGATCCGCCGTGGGGCTGGACCGGGGCGGCCTGGGCGCGCTCCAGCGCACTGCCGCGGAGGCGGCGTTCCTGCCGGCCGCGGATCGCCAGCGCCTGGTCGCGCAGATCGATGCGTGGGAGATGACCGAGGTCAGCTGACGTAGGCCGCGAGGTGCTCGCCGGTGAGCGTGTCCCGGGCGGCCACCAGGTCCGCGGGCCGCCCCTCGAATACCACCCGCCCGCCGTCCCGACCGGCGCCGGGACCGAGGTCGATGATCCAGTCGGCGTGCGCCATCACCGCGAGGTGGTGCTCGATCACGACCACCGATTTGCCCCCGTCCACGAGCCGGTCGAGGAGCCCGAGCAGGTGGTCCACGTCGGCGAGGTGGAGGCCGCTGGTCGGCTCGTCCAGGACGTAGATGCCGCCGTCGGTGGCCATCTGGATCGCCAGCTTGAGCCGTTGCCGTTCGCCCCCCGACAGCGTGGTCAGCGGCTGGCCCAGGGTCAGGTACCCCAGCCCGACGTCCGCCATCCGGCCCAGGATCCGGTGCGCGGCCGGCGTGTTCGGCTCGCCGGCCCCGAAGAACGCGTGCGCCTCGTCGACGGGCATCGCCAGCACCTCGCTGATGTCCCGCCCGCCGAGGGTGTACTCCAGCACGCTCGCCTGGAAGCGCCGGCCCTCGCACTCCTCGCACACGGTCGCCAGCTCGGCCATGATCCCCAGGTCCGTGTACACCACCCCGTTGCCATTGCAGGTCGGACAGGCACCCTCCGAGTTCGAGCTGAACAGCGCGGGCTTGACGCCGTTGGCCTTGGCGAAGGCGCTGCGGATGGGGTCGAGCAGGCCGGTGTACGTCGCCGGGTTGCTGCGCCGGGACCCCTTGATCGGCGCCTGGTCGATCGAGACCACGCCGGCACCGGGCGGAACGGATCCGTGGATGAGCGAGCTCTTGCCCGACCCGGCCACGCCGGTGACGACCACCAGCACGCCGAGCGGGATGTCCACGTCGACCCCCATGAGATTGTGGCTGGTCGCGCCGCGGATCGGCAACGAGCCTGTCGGCGTCCGCACCTCCGGCTTGAGCCCGGCCCGGTCGTCGAGGTGGCGGCCGGTCGTCGTGTCGCTGCCCCGCAGCCCGTCGACCGTCCCCTCGAAGCAGACACGACCGCCCGCCGCTCCCGCGCCGGGCCCGAGGTCCACCACATGGTCGGCGATCGCGATCGTGTCCGGCTCGTGCTCCACCACGAGGACCGTGTTGCCCTTGTCCCGGAGGCGCACCAGGAGGTCGTTCATGCGCGCGATGTCGTGGGGGTGGAGGCCCGTGGTGGGCTCGTCGAACACGTAGGTCACGTCGGTCAGCGCCGATCCCAGGTGGCGGATCATCCTGGTGCGCTGCGCCTCGCCCCCCGACAGCGTCCCCGATGGCCGGTCGAGCGACAGGTAGCCCAGCCCGATCTCCACGAACGAGTCGAGGACCTCTCGCAGCTTGGCCAGCAGCGGCGCAACGGACGGCTCGTCGAGGTCGCGCACCCAAGCGGCCAGGTCGCTGATCTGCATCGCGCAGGCGTCGGCGATGCTCATCCCGCGGATCCTCGACGACCGCGCGGCCTCGCTCAGGCGGGTCCCGCCGCACTGGGGGCAATCCTTGAACGTCACCGCCCGCTCCACGAACGCCCGGAGATGCGGCTGGAGCGACTCCTGATCCTTGGACAGCATCGACTTCTGGAGCTTGGGGATGAGGCCTTCGTAGGTCAGGTTGACGCCGTTGACCTTGACCTTGGTCGGCGCCTTGTACAGGAAGTCGTCCAGCTCGGTGGGGGTGTAGTCGCGGATCCGCTTGCCAGGGTCGAGGAAGCCCGACTCGATGAAGATCCCCACCGTCCACCAGCTGTCGACCTTGTAGCCGGGGATGGTGATCGCACCCTCGCTGATCGACTTCGAGTCATCGTACAGCTGGGTCAGGTCGATATCGGACGCTGACCCCATGCCCTCGCACCGCGGGCACATCCCGCCGACGATCGAGAAGGAGCGCTTCTCCGCCTTGGCCCCCGCCCGCTCGACCACGACCGAGCCGGCCCCTCGAGCGGAGGCGACGTTGAACGAGTACGCCTGGGCTGAGCCGATGTGGGGCTGCCCCAGCCGGCTGAACAGGATACGCAGCAGCGCGTTGGCGTCGGTGGCGGTACCGACCGTGGAGCGCGGATTGCCGCCCATTCGCTCCTGGTCGACGATGATCGCCGTCGTGAGCCCGTCGAGGACATCCACGTCGGGCCGGGCCAGGGTGGGCATGAACCCCTGCACGAAGGCGCTGTAGGTCTCGTTGATCAGCCGCTGCGACTCGGCGGCGATCGTCGCGAACACCAGGGACGACTTGCCCGAGCCCGAAACGCCGGTGAACACGGTCAGCCGGCGCTTGGGGAGCTCGACGCTGATGTCCTTGAGATTGTGCTCCCGGGCACCGTGCACCCGGATCAGGTCATGGCTGTCGGCTGGACGCATGGGCGCAGGGTAACCCTGCACCCGAGGGAGCGGGTCGCGCGGGACGGGGGTCAGCGTGCGGCGCCCAGAGCCTCGGCCAGCCGGATCTCGACCATCAGGTCCCCGGCCAGGCGCTCCACGGCATGGCGCACACCGGTGACGTCCACGGTCTCAGGAATGTTCACCCGGACGTGGGCGTGGAACATGCGATCGCCGGAATGGGCGGCCGGGGGGCGATCGGTGGCCAGCTCCTCGACGTTGACCCCCTGCGTGGCGAGCAGGGCCGAGATCTCGTGGACGAGGCCGGGCCGGTCGAGACCGAGCAGCTCGATCTCCATCGCGCGCTGCCGCGGAACCTCGGCGGGTTCGCTCCGCTCCACGGTGACCTTCAGCCCGCTGGCCCCGAGCCGGGCGAGCGCCTCCTCGAGGGCCGCGGCGCGGTCGTCGGCGACCTCCACGCTCAGCACGCCGGCGAACTTGCCGGCGAGGTGCGCCATCCGGCTCTCGAGCCAGTTGCCGCCGTGGGCGGCGACGACCTCGGAAACGGAGTCGACGATGCCGGGGTGGTCAGGACCGATGAGCGTGAGCACGAGGTTCATGGCCGCATCCTAGCGCCTGACCGCCGGGCCGACGAGGCGATCAGCCGCAACCGCCATCAGCAGCACCCATCTCCGCCGCAGCAACCTCCGCCCGCCTCGGCGAGCGGCAGCGTGCGTGCCTGCTCCACGGCCCGTGCCGCGGCTCCCGCCCGGGCCACCGGGGTCCGATCGCCGGCGCCCGGCTTGGTCGCCCGGACGATCGCGCTGACCATCCCGTCGCCGATCGCCTGCGTCGGCGTGATCTCGATGTCGACCAGCCCGGCCGCCTGGAGGCCCGACTCGAACTCCGAGAACGACAGGGCTCCGGCGATGCAGCCGGCGAAGCTGCCGCGCGCCGCGCGCTCCTCCGCCGTGAGCCGGTCCTCGGCAACGATGTCGCTGACGCCCATCCGGCCTCCCGGACGAAGCACTCGTGCGATCTCACCGAACACGGCCGGCTTGTCGACTGCGAGGTTGATGACGCAGTTGGAGATGACGACGTCGACCGAGCTGGCCGGCAGCGGGATCGACTCGATGTGGCCCTTGAGGAACTCGACGTTGGTGACGCCCGCCTCGGCCGCGTTCCGCTGCGCCAGCGCGAGCATCTCGTCGGTCATGTCGAGTCCGATCGCCCGGCCGGTCGGACCCACGCGCCGAGCCGAGAGCAGCACGTCGATACCGCCCCCCGAGCCCAGGTCCAGCACGCGCTCGCCATCCCGGAGCTCGGCCACGGCCGTCGGGTTGCCGCACCCGAGCGAGGCCAGGGCTGCCGCTTCGGGCAGCTCCTGCAGCTCGAGCGGTGAGTAGAGCTCGGGACCGATCACAGCGGTGTCCTGCTCGCAGCACGACCCCGCGGCCGCCTGGATCGCGGCCCGCGCGTAGTGGGCCCGGACCTCCTCGTGGATCGCCTCGCTGGTCATGGAGAGCTCCCGTCGTGGTGCTGTGGCAGGGATGATGGATCAGGAACCAGGCGCGGTGCGCAACCTCGACAGGAGCCGGCCGCGCATGGTGGCCGGAGCGCAGCACTCGGCGATGCGGCGGACCAGCGTGGCCAGACGCGAGCGTTCGGCTTCGCGCTGAAGGTCGACGATCCGCAGGTTGGCAAGGTCGAGGGACGGGGTCATGTGGTGCTGAGCCTCTCGGATTTCCATATCGACAACTCTCGATACGGTGCATCTTGACGGCTGTATCGAGACTTGTCAATACTGTAGCCGTGAAGCGAATCACCGATCCGGATGCCCTCCTCCTCCAGGGCGCGGCCGACCCCACTCGACTCTCCATCCTGCGCCAGCTCGCCGGGGGCGCCGAAGTGTGCGCCTGCGACTTCACGGCGTGCTGCGAGGTCGCGCAGCCGACGGTGTCGCACCACCTCAAGGTGCTTCGTGAGGCGGGCTGGGTCACGTCGGAGCGGCGCGCGAGCTGGGTCTACTACCGCCTCAAGGGCCAGGCGGTGGAGCGGTTCCGGCAGATCGCCGGCGAGCTGGCGCCGGCCATCGACCTGCCGGGCGGCCGCTCCTTGCCGGTCGTCCGATCGTTGCCCGGATCGCAGTAGTGCGGGATCAGGGCGGCGGCCCGAGCGCGAGGAGCGAACACAGGTGCTCAGGCGCGGGGACTCCGGGGGTCGCCTCGGAGTGCGACCATAGCGGCGCGATGGGCACACGATCGACCCGTCCCAGGGAGTGACCACGTGAACGTGCGAGCGGGCGAGGCGGCGGAGCTGATCGAATCGGGCGGTGCCATCCTGGGGATCGAGTTTGGATCGACCCGGATCAAGGCGGCCCTGATCGCCCCCGGTACCACCCCGCTCGCATCCGGCTCGCGTGCCTGGGAGAATCAGCTCCAGGACGGCGTCTGGACCTACGACATGGCCGACGTATGGACGGGCCTCGCCGCCTGCTACGCCTCGCTCGTCGAGGACGTTCGGGCCCGCCACGGAGTCCAGCTGCGGACGGTCGCCGCGCTGGGCATCAGCGGGATGATGCACGGCTACGTCGCCCTCGCCCACGATGGCACGTTGCTCGTCCCGTTCCGCACCTGGCGCAACAACATCACGGGCGCTGCGTGCGCCGAGCTGTCACCGCTGCTCGACTTCGCCGTGCCCCAGCGCTGGAGCATCGCCCACCTCCACCAGTCGATCCTCGACGGCCAGCCGCACCTCGTGCAGCTGGCGCACCTCAAGACGCTGGCCGGCTATGTTCACTGGCGGCTGACCGGCGAGCACGTGGTGGGCCTCGACGAGGCGTCGGGCATGTTCCCCATCGATCCGACGACGAACGACTGGGATGCCGCGCGGATGGCGACGTTCGATTCCCTGGTCGCGCCGCGCAACCTGGGCTGGGCGCTGCGGGACATCCTGCCCACCGTGCTGCCCGCCGGTGCGGCGGCGGGACGGCTGACGACCGAGGGCGCCCGGCTGCTCGACCCGTCGGGCACGCTCCAGCCGGGTGTCCCGCTGTGTCCGCCGGAGGGCGACGCGGGCACCGGCATGGTCGCCACGAACGCGGTCCGACCGCGGTCCGGCAATGTCTCGGCCGGGACCTCGGTGTTCGCGATGATCGTCCTCGAGCGGAGCCTCTCGCGCGTGCACGGGGAGATCGACATCGTGGTCACACCAGACGGCTCCCCGGTCGCCATGGCCCACTCCAACAACGGCAGCTCGGATCTCGACGCGTGGGTCTCGCTGTTCGGCCAGGTCGGCCACGCGCTCGGCGCACAAGTGGCGCCCGACGAGCTCTACGCCCGGCTGCTGCCGCTGGCGACGGCAGCCGATCCGGACGCCGGCGGGCTGCTCGCGATCAACTACGTCTCGGGCGAGCACATGACCGGCTTCACCCAGGGCCGTCCGCTGTTGGCGCGCAGCGAGGGCGCCCGGTTCACGCTCGAGAACATGATGCGGGCGATGTACTTCGCGTCCCTGTGCTCGCTGCGCGCGGGACTCGACATCCTCACCCGGCAGGAGGGCGTGGTCATCGATGAGATCCGCGGCCACGGCGGGTTGTTCAAGGGCGGCGACACCGGCCAGCGGATGATGGCCGCGGCGCTCAACGTGCCGGTCGGCATCCCGGCCACCGCGGGCGAGGGCGGCGCGTGGGGCATGGCCGTGCTGGCGGCGTACATGCTGCGCACGGACACGGCCCTGTCGCTTCCCGACTACCTCGACAGCCTGATCGCGGGCAGCATGGGCGAGGCAGTCGCCCCCGATCCCCGCGACGTCGCCGGGTTCGATACCTTCTTCGCCCGCCACCGGAAGGGGCTCGCGATCGAGCGCGCGGCGGTCGACGCCCTGGACTGACCGTGAGCCGCGTGCCGGGTCCATCCACCCATCGGCACCGCTGGGCACCGCCATTGACATGCAAGCGGTGACTTGCATATTATCGTGCTCGACCCATGGGAGATCCATTCCGGGCGCTGGCCGACCCCACCCGTCGTCTCCTTCTCGACGAGCTGGCGGAGCGGGCCGACCAGACCCTGTTCGAGCTCTGCTCCCGCCTGGCCACGCGGCACGGCGTGGCGTCGAGCCGGCAGGCCATCAGCCAGCACCTCGACGTGCTGGAGGACGCCGGCCTGGTCGATACCCGGCGGGACGGCCGGTTCAAGCTCCACACGCTCAACCCGGAGCCGCTGGAGACCATGCTCGACCGTTGGCGGCGCTCGCCGGCCGCCAACCCAGCCACCCCGGAGGCCGATGATGCGAATCCACCTGGCAAGCATCCTGGTCGATGACCAGGCCAAGGCGCTCGCGTTCTACACCGACGTCCTGGGCTTCCTGCCCAAGACCAACATCGACATGGGCGGCCCTCGCTGGCTGACCGTCGTGTCGCCGGAGGCACCCGACGGAACGGAGCTGGTGCTGGAGCCGGATGCCCACCCGGCCGCCGGCCCATTCAAGCGGGCGCTGGTGGCCGATGGGATCCCGTTCACATCGTTCGCCGTGGACGACTGCGCCGCCGAGCACCAGCGGCTGGTGGCGCGCGGCGTGGTGTTCACGCAGCCCCCGGTCGACATGGGAACCGTCACGACCGCCGTGTTCGACGACACCTGCGGCAACCTGATCCAGATCGCAAGCCTCAAGGCCTGACGGCCTACCGCAGCCGCCTCGTCGCGTCGTCGCGTCGTCGCGTCGTCGCGGTTCCCTGATCCCTGCGGGGTTGACCCACCGCTGGTTCAGGAGCGCATCCGGCACGCGTGGCTGGGACCCCGAACCGCCAGGTTCCTGCCCACACGCCTGCGCGCCGGATCGCGTGCTGACTCCAGGGTGAGTCACGCGGGGCCGGACGCACGAGCGGGACGACCAGCCGCCGGTCGCGGCCCGCCTCGTCGCGTCGTCGCGTCGTCGCGCCTACGGGGCCCCCGCGACCAGGTGCAGCGAGGACAGCGCGCGGACATCGCCGCGCGGCTTCCAGCTCGGCTCGTGCTCCGGATCGACCCGGAAGTCCGGGAACAGCTCGGCGAAGCGCTCGATCATGATCGTGAGCTCCAGCCGGGCGAGGTTCGCGCCCAGGCACAGGTGACGGCCGTGGCCGAAGGCGACGTGGCGGTTCGGCTGGCGGTCCAAGATGCACTGCTCGGGGTGTTCGAAGGCCCGCGGGTCGTGGTTCGCCGCGCCGTAGCCCAGCAGGACCACGTCGCCGGCGGGGATCGTCTGGCCGTGGAGCTCCAGGTCGTGGGCGGCGTTGCGGCCGAAGACCTGGACCGGCGACACGAACCGCAGGAACTCGTTGACGGCGGTGTGTGCGAGTCCACCCGGGTCCCCGAACAGCTGCTCACGCAGCTCCGGGTGCTGGGCGAGGTGGAGCAGGCTCATGCCCATCGCACCCGAGGTCGTCTCGTAGCCGGCGAGCAGCATGACCATGCCGAACTGGCGCACGTCGGCGTCCGAGAGGCCCTGGCCGTCGACCTCCGCCTTAAGCAATGTCCCGATGAAGTCGTCGCGGGGGATCCGCTTCCGGTGGTCGATGAGGTCGTCGATGTAGGCCTCTGCCTCGTGCGCGGCCTGCGCGTGGTCGGCGTTGTCGAGGATGGCGTTGGAGTACATCCGCTCGACCCAGTCGAACCAGCGGTCCTCGTCCTCCTCGGGGAGATCCATCAGCCGCGCCAGTGAGCCGAGCGACATCGGATGGGCGAACTCGGCCATCACGTCGCCGCCGCCGTTGCGTGCGAACGGCTCCAGCAGGCTCGTCGCGAGCGCCTCGAGACCCGGTCGCATCTCGTCGATGCGCGGTTTCGCGAACAGGGGGTTCACAAGCGCGCGATACCGCGTGTGGTCGGGCGGGTCGAGCTCGAGCGGCAGCAGCGGCTCCGTTCTCGGCTGCGTGGACGGGATGAGCGTCGTGCCGGGGACGGCGGACGTCAGCTGCTCGCAGTCGAGGGCGGCCGCGGTGACGTCGTCGTAGCGGGTGAGCAGCCAGAAGCCGCCGTAGCGATCGGAGTGCAGCAGGGGCTGCTGTTCCCGGATCGGTCCGATGACGCTCTCGGGATCCTTGACGAACCGTGGGTCGTGCTGGTCGAAGCTCATGTCCGCACCGTCAGTCCGGGAACGCCTCGGGGCCGCGCTCGGCGAGGTCGCTCGCCTCCGCGGCGGCCTCGGTCGACTCGAGCCAGGTGAAGGGATAGACCGGGTTCTCCAGCTCGGCTGCCTGGGGTGTCAGGAACAGCGGACGGAAGGTGTCGACCATGACCGCCAGCTCCTCGGTCGCCTCCTTGCCGATGGAGGCCTCCACGGTTCCGGGGTGCGGCCCGTGCGGAATGCCGGCGGGGTGGAGCGTGAACGAGGCGATCCCCACCCCGCGCCGGCTCATGAAGTTGCCGGCGACGTAGTAGATGACCTCGTCGCTGTTGATGTTCGAGTGGTTGTAGGGAGCAGGAATGGCGAGCGGATGGTAGTCGAACTTGCGGGGCACGAACGAGCACACCACGAAGTTGCGGGCCTGGAAGGTCTGGTGCACCGGCGGCGGCTGGTGGACGCGGCCCGTGATCGGCTGGAAGTCGGCGATGTCGAACGCGAACGGCCACAGGTAGCCGTCCCAGCCCACCACGTCGAACGGATGGCTCGCGAGATGGTAGGCGGTGTGCCGGCCGCGCGCCCGCACGATCACCCGGAAGTCCCCCTGCTCGTCGAGCGGCTCGTGGAAGTCGGGGATCCGGATGTCCCGTTGCGAGTACGGAGCGTGCTCCAGGAGCTGGCCGTACTCGTTCCGATAGCGCTTCGGTGGCTCGAGCTCCGACGGGCACTCGAGGTAGAGCATCCGCTGCTCGACACCGGTGTCGGGGTCGAGGCGCCAGGTCGTGCCGATCGGCAGGACCAGGTAGTCGCCCGGGTGGTAGGCGAGATCGCCGAAGTTCGTCCGGAGGGTGCCGGTCCCCTCGTGGACGAACAGCATCTCGTCGCCCTCGCCGTTGCGGTAGAAGGTGTCGGGCGGCATCGATCCGGCAGGTCGGACCACGCCCAGCACGACATCGGCGTTGTGGAACAGCGGCACCCGTCCCGAGATCGCGTCCCCGGCCGGCTCCAGGCCGGCGCTGTCCACGAGCTGGTGATGGTGCGAGCCGTCGTCAGCGGTCTCGATGGCTGCCATGCCCAGCGGCTCGATCCGTGTCACACGCGTCGGCGGCACGAGATGGTAGAGGAGCGAGCTGCGCCCGGTGAACCCCTCGACGCCGAACAGCTCCTCCGCGTACAGGCTGCCGTCGGGCGCACGGTGCTGCGTGTGCCGGGTGGGCGGGATGCTCCCTCGCGAGACGTAGAACATCGGTCGACAGCCTCCTCGGGTCAGGTTCGCGGTCTGGGTTGGGCGCCCGGGCCGACGACGATCGGCGTCACGAGGCGGCCCAGCCGCTCCACCTCGAGCGTCACCTCGTCGCCCGGCTCGAGGTAGCGACCGAGCGTCTCGTCGCGGACCTCGAGCAGGCAGCCGCCGCCGACGGTGCCGCTACCGATGATGTCGCCCGGGCGCAGGCGCACGTCGGCCGATGCGCGCGCAACCATCGCGCCGAACGCATGGCGGGCCGACGCGAGCGTGCCCCGCGACGTCTCGACCACCGTCCCGTCGCCCGTCCGGATCGTGGCCGTCGCGGCCAGGTCCGGCATCGTCGAGTCCGGTTGCCGGCGGTCGGCGAGCTCGTCGGGCGTGACCAGCCAGGGCCCCATGGAGACCGCGAAGTCCTTGCCCTTGGCCGGCCCCAGCCGGACCGTCGTCTCGTCGCGCTGGAGGTCACGCGCCGACCAGTCGTTGAGGATGAAATAGCCGCCCGCTGCCTCCTCGCCCCGCTCCGGGGACAGGTCCCGGACGGGCGTGTCGATGAGCATGCCCACCTCGAGCTCGTAGTCGAGCTCGACCGAGCCCCGCGGAGCCCAGACAGCATCGCCCGGGCCCCGCAGCTCCGACACGTTCGAGAAGTAGAAGATCGGCAGCCGGTACCACGCCTCCGGGATCTCCTGGCCTCGGCGCTGCCAGATCGTGCCGACATGCCGTTCGAAGGCGTAGAAGTCGCGAAACGAGGGCGGTCGCAGGACCGGCGGGCCGACGTCGAGGTCATCGGCGTCGAGAACCGCGTCGTCCTCGTCGTCCCGGGGCGAGAAGCCCTCGACGAGGTCGGCGAGCGTCTCCACCCGGAGTCCCTGGGCCAAGTGGTCGTCGAGCGTCGTGACCGGCCGGCGATGCAGCACGCTGTCGTGGGCGAGGCTGGGCCTGGCGGCGACGGCCCGGCGGCGGGCGACCTCCACGTCGAGCCAGGTGGCGGCCGCCGGATCGAGGGCTGCCGCCAGGCGCCACGGGGCGCCCGCCGGCGCGTTCCGCTCGCGGACGTGGGCGAGACGCATCGCTGCGGCGGGCCTAGAGGTTGCCGCGCCGGGCCTGCTCGATCTCGATCGCCTCGAACAGTGCCTGGAAGTTGCCCACCCCGAACCCACGGGACCCGTGGCGCTCGATGATCTCGAAGAAGAAGGTCGGCCGGTCCTGGATCGGCCGGGTGAAGATCTGGAGAAGGTAGCCCTCCTCGTCGCGATCGGCCTCGATCCCCAGCTCCTCGAGCACCTCCATCGGGACGCCGACGTCGCCCACCCGGTCGGCGAGCGATTCGTAGTACGCGTGCGGCATACCCAGGAACTCGACCCCGTTCTCCCGCAGCTGGCGCACCGTTCCCACGATGTCCTCCGTGCGCAGCGCGATGTGCTGGGTTCCGGCGGCGTGGTACCAGTCGAGGAACTCCTGGATCTGGCTCTTCTTGCGCCCCGTGGCCGGCTCGTTGATCGGGAACTTGACCCGCCCGGAGCCGTTGGTCATGACCTTCGACATGAGGGCGCTGTACTCGGTGTGGATGACGGTGTCGTCGTAGTGGATCAGCTGCGCGAAGCCGAACACGTCACGGTAGAAGTCGACGAAACGATCCATGTCGCCGAGCTCGACGTTGCCCACGCAGTGGTCGATCTCGAGCAGGCTGAGGCCGCCGGCCGCGCGGGCCGGCTTCTTGACCCGCCGGTAGCCGGGGGCGAACACGCCGTGGTACTCACGGCGGTCGACGAACGAGTGGCGGACCTCGCCGTAGGTGAACACCGAGCTCGTTCGCAGCACACCGTCCTCGCCGCCGTCGAGCTCACGCGGGACAGACGCCGAGCGGGCGCCGCGGCTGGTCGTCTCGCGCCAGGCGGCCGCCGCATCGGGCACGGCGAACGCGATGTCGTGAACGCCATCGCCGTGCTGGCGCACGTGCTCGGCCAGCTCGCCCTCGGGCGTGAGCGGCGCGGTGAGCACGATCCGGATGTCGTGCTGCTGGAGGACGTAGCTGGCGCGATCACGGATACCTGTCTCGAGCCCGGCGAAGGCGACCGGCGTGAAACCCCACAGCGCACGGAAGTACGCCGCAGCCTGGCGGGCGTTGCCGACCCAGAACTCGACGTGATCGATGCCGTCGATGGGCAGGAAGTCCTGTGCCTCGGCATAGGCGTTGGCGTTGACCCGCGATCCAGCCTGGTTGGCGGCGGGCGTGCCGGTCGAGCGCCCGCCGGCGGACTGGTGAGCAGTATTCGTCATCGGAGCGGCTCCGGTCTGTCGAGCTGCCGGTCGGCGGGACGCGCCTCGCGGGCCGGGTGGATCTTGCTGTCCACTCTGGCTCGCCCCACGCGAACGGTCAAGCGTTGGATGTCGCTCACCAGACTGACGCCGCCCAGTCGCCCGACAGCGCATCCTGCCACGCGGAGGGCCTGCCCCCATGACAGAAGGAGACCGGCGCTGGGACGCGCGCCGGTCTCCTCGTTCGCAATCCGCCGCCGGCTTGGTCCGGGACGGGCCCCGCGTGGTCGGCCTAGAGGCCGACGAGCTTGTGGTACGTGAACAGCGTGATCTCGCACTGGTGATGGTTGTGCGCGGTCAGCTCCGGGAATGGCCAGCCTGCCGCCGCTCCACCCTCGTCGAAGAAGAACGGGTAGGTCACGGCCAGGGTCATGCCCGATACCGGATCGTAGAACCCGGCCTCGAGGTCGGCGCAACGCTGGTCGAGGCCGATGATCGGGCTGGACGGGTCCTCCGGATCGGCGGGGAACCGATAGGTCCGGATATCGTGGTTGATGTTCGCCATGCAGTCGGCGAATGACGTGTACCCGCCCGCACCGTACTGGGCAAGGATCGCGCACGAGCGGCTGGGGGTGGCGATGTCCTTGCTCGGACCGGCCGCCTGTGCCACGCCGACCGTGGCGAACAACAGCAGCATCGCAGCCGAGAGGGTGACCAGGGTTCGCTTCACGAATGGACCTCCTGTGGTGTTGAACGCGGGTGGCCGGGGTTCAGGAGCGAGCGACACACTCCTGGTCGGTCTCGCTGCGGGCGCGGTCGCTGTACAGGTCGCCGAGGTTCTTCTGCCCTTCGAACGAGCCGAACTCCTGCGTCAGGTCGTGGATGAGGTGGTTGATCCACGGGCGCACGGGTGACCCGTCCGGGAGCCGGAGCTGGGCGAGGTACGGCGCGCAGTAGCCCATGTTGCGATGGAACTCGTGCGGATACGGCTCT
This sequence comes from uncultured Chloroflexia bacterium, assembly GCA_963727585.1. Classification (GTDB taxonomy): domain Bacteria; phylum Chloroflexota; class Limnocylindria; order Limnocylindrales; family CSP1-4; genus CAIXZV01. The sequence goes on from CAVSHH010000002.1 coordinate 187,153, forward strand.
CGCGCCACGACGGGCGGCGCCGCAACGAGCAATGCCGCGAGGATGACGACGGGCGAGATCAGACGTCGACGCATTAGCCTCTCCACCTCGGTCACGACCCCCGTCTGGTCCATTTGGACCAGTCAGAATAGGCCGATTGTACTGCGGGGAGTCGGAGGATCAAGGGACGGCGGCATGTCATTTGTGCACCGCGACCGGGATTGCCGGTGCGCTCAGGCACCATCCTCGGACTCGTGAACCCGTGCCCCCAAGTGTGCCTGGATCACCGGGCTGGATGACCCTACCGGGCACCCTCCGTGCGAGCCGGCGCAGCGAGGCCGCGCCACAGCTGATCCACCACACGGTCGATCCACGCCCGGTCGATGGGCTCGCCCAGAATGGCGCGGGCGAGCAGGGCGCCGAACAGCAGCCCGTCGACCGCCTCGCGGTCCACCGAGGCTGCCACATCGCCGGCACGTGCGCCCTCGTCCACGACGCGGTGGATCACGGTCCGACGCGGATCGAAGATGCGCGACCGGAAGGCGACGAGGAGCTGGGGGTCCCGGCGCTGCTCGGCGAGGAGTGAGCCGAGAACGGCCACACCGCCCGGTGAGGCGAGCGCCGCCGCGGCATTGCCGAGCAGCTGGCGCAGCGCACCGGCCGTGTGCGTCGGGAGCGGCGCCTCGGGGACGGTGGTCATGTGCTGGATCGCCGCCACGACGAGGTCCGCCTTCGACCCGAACCGTCGATACAGCGTCGGACGCCCCACCCCGGCCTCGCCGGCGACCGCGGCCATGGACATCTCCTGGTACCCGATATCGTCCAGCAGACGCAGCGTCGCATCCAGGATCGCGGTGTCGACCTGGGGATCACGGGGACGACCCGCCGTCGCCGGCGTCACGACGCTGCACCCGACACGAGCGTCGCCATGACCATGTGGGCCCTGCTCGCTGCCGTTGCCTTCGCCTCCGGCGTGAGCAGCCCCTGGTCGTCCACCTCGACGCCGAAGCTGCGCAGCATCCCAGGTCCGCGCCTCGCCACCTGGAACGCGACGGTCTCGTCGTATCGCGGGTCCTCCGGCGTGATGATCTCCACCCGCGCCTGCCGCCAGCCATCGGGCAGCCGCAGGTCCGCGTCGGCGCCGCCCACGAAGTTGTGCCACCAGTGGTACCCGGGCGAGGTGACCATCACGACCCGGTCGCCATTCCGCACATAGCCGACCGGCGTGGTGAACGTCCGACCCGACTGGCGGCCCTGGTAACGCAGCAGCAGGAGCTGCCGGTTGACGGGACCGCCCAGCGGCGAGTCGATCAGCCGCTTCATGATCGGGTTCGTGGCCCCGATCACGCGGCGCATCACCCGGAACCGGCGGCTCTCCGCGAACGAGGTCGTTTCAGCCATGCGTGACTCCATTACGATACTGGCTCGTAATGTAATGCATCGATGCCGGTTGTGGAGCGTGGTCACCGGCCTGCCCCTGGTCCAGGCGTCCCCCGATGCCTTGCTTGCGGGCGGTCGCGGGCGTTCTTGACATTCCAGTCACTTGAAGGTCTACGCTGGGTCGATGCGCATCGCCGAGCTCGCCCGCCGGGTGGGGATCGCCCCGTCAGCTGTCCGTTGGTACGAGCAGGTCGGCGTGCTGCCCGAGCCAGAGCGGCGCGCGAACGGCTACCGGGCGTACAGCGACGCCGATGTCGCCCGACTACGGCTCGTGGTGGCGCTGCGTCGCCTTGGGCTCGGACCCGAGGACGCGGGACGCCTCGCCCGAGTGTGTCTCCAGCAGGGCGCCGTCGACCTCGACCTCGCGCCGTTGCTCGCTGAGCAGCGCGCGGCCATCGCACGTCAACGCGACGACCTCGACAGGCTCGAGGGTGAGCTGATCGACCTCGAGACGACCATCGCGGCTGCGGGCCGCGCCAGGAGGAGGGAACCCGTGCCCGACCCGATCCGCGTGCTGTTCGTCTGCACCCACAACTCGGCCCGCAGCCAACTGGCCGAGGCCCTCCTCACGCGCTACGGTGGCGAGGACTTCGAGGTGTGCTCAGCCGGCACGGAGGCCACAAGCGTGAACCCCTACGCGATCCGCGTTCTCGCCGAGACCGGCATCGACTGGTCCCGTGCACGGAGCAAGGTCATCACGGAGTTCCTCGACCAGCGGTTCGACTACGTGATCACGGTGTGTGACCGCGCTCGCGAGACCTGCCCGGTGTTCCCGGGCTCGACCAACACGCTCCACTGGGGGCTGGATGATCCAGCCGAGGTCGAGGGAACCGACGAGCAGCGGCTCGCAGCGTTCCGCCGCGCGGAGCAGGAGGTCGCGGGCCGTCTCCGGCCGTTCATCGAGGTCGCCCTGCGGGCGGCAGGGCGGACGCCGCGACCGAGCCTCGCGGGATGACCCTCCCCGCTCCGACGGCGCTCGCCGGCGCCGCGCCGGTCCGTCGTCTGAAGCTGCTGGACCGCTATCTCACGGTGTGGATCTTCGCGGCGATGGCATTCGGGGTCGCCCTCGGCTACCTCGTGCCGGGCGTGGTGCCCCTCCTCGACCGGCTGAGCGTCGGAACCACCTCGATCCCGATCGCCGTCGGGCTGATCCTGATGATGTACCCGCCCCTGGCCAAGGTCCGCTACGAGGAGATCGGCCGCGTCTTCCGCGACGTGAAGATCCTCGCGCTCTCGCTGGTCCAGAACTGGGTGATCGGGCCGCTGCTGATGTTCGCCCTGGCGGTGATCTTTCTGCGCAACTACCCCGAGTACATGGCCGGGCTGATCCTGATCGGCCTCGCGCGGTGCATCGCGATGGTCATCGTGTGGAACGACCTGGCGCGCGGCGACCCTGAGTACGCCGCCGGCCTGGTGGCCTTCAACTCGATCTTCCAGGTCCTGTTCTACTCGGTGTTCGCCTACGTCTTCATCACGGTGCTGCCCACGTGGTTCGGGCTCCAGGGAACGATCGTCCAGATCACGGTGCCGCAGATCGCGCAGAGCGTGTTCGTCTACCTGGGCATCCCGTTCATCGCGGGGTTCCTCACTAGGTTCGTCCTCATCCGCCGCAACGGCAGGGACTGGTACGAGCGCGTCTTCATCCCTCGCGTCAGCCCGATCACCCTCGTCGCGCTGCTGTTCACCATCGTGGTGATGTTCTCCCTCAAGGGCGAGGACATCCTTGCCCTGCCGCTCGACGTGGTGCGGATCGCGATTCCGCTGCTCATCTACTTCGTCGTCATGTTCCTGGTCACGTTCTGGATGAGCGTCCGCGCCAAAGCGACCTATGGGCAGACGGTCTCGCTCTCGTTCACGGCAGCGTCCAACAACTTCGAGCTGGCCATCGCCGTCGCCGTGGCCACGTTCGGCATCTCCAGCGGCGCGGCGTTCGCGGCCGTCATCGGCCCGTTGGTGGAGGTGCCCGTGATGATCGCCCTGGTCAACGTGGCGTTCTGGCTGGGGCGCCGGGCGTTCCCGTCCGAAGGGCTGCCCATCGCGGGGTCGTCCGGCTGACGCGGCACGACCGCGCCGGCATCCCTGTTGGAACCGGCGATGCGACCCCTCGCACGGGCAGTGTCAGGCGTCCCTGGCGAATGCCCCGTCGATCTCGGGGAAGGGGATCCCCCGGGTGAGCCCGCGGAACGTGCCGTGCTCGGCGATCTCGGTGGCCGCCTCGATGAACGCCCCCCAGGCGACCCGGGCGAGCCCGCCACCCACGCTGATCCGGCGGACACCGAGGTCGGCGAGGGCCGCCACGGTCGTGAAGTCGCTGCCGACCAGCACGTTGACCGGCTTCGGGGCGACCGCCCTGACGACCGCCGCGATCTCATCGAGCGTCCCCAGGCGCGGGGCGTAAAGGCAATCGGCACCGGCATCGGCATACGCCTGCAGACGACGGATCGCCTCGGTCAGGTCCGGCCGGCCGACGACGAACCCCTCCGACCGGCCCGTGAGCAGCACCCCACCGCCGTGGTCGTCGATGGCCTTGCGGGCGGCACGGATCCGGGCGACCGACAGGTCGAACTCGAACAACGGATCCATCGGGTCACCGCTCGAATCCTCGATCGACAGACCCGCGATGCCAGTCTCGACGGCACGGGCGACGTTGGCGGCGACCGCGTCGGGTTGGACCGCAAACCCGCCCTCGAAGTCGGCGTTGACCGGCAGGTCGACCGAGCCGGCGACCACTCGCAGGTGCTGGAGCGCCTCGTCGAGCGTCACCCGGTTGTCCGACTTGCCCAACGTCCACGCGAACCCGGAGCTCGTGGTCGCGAGTGCCTTGAAGCCGAGACCGGCCAACAGACGGGCGCTGCCCACGTCCCATGGGTTCGGGATCACGAAGGTGCCCGCCTGGTGGAGTGCTCGGAACGTCTCGGCGCGATCGGTGGCTGCAGTCATCGCGCGAGCGTACCAGCGCGACGAAACGTCAAGGCGCCGACCCGGTCCAACGGCTGGCGCTGGCGGCGGACGGTGAGCGGGAAGCCTGGGAGGTCGACGATGCGAGCACCCTCGCGCTCGTCGTCGACGCACCGGACCCTGTCGAAACTTGCCGCAGTGCTCCCCGATCGTGGTCCATGCGTCCCTTGTCCGTCTCCGATGGCGACGGGCATCGTCCGGCAGCGGAGGTGAACGGTTGGGCGACTCGGCAGATGTCGTCGGCGTCATCGCCTGGGTTCCCGTGCTCCGCACCTTGTGACCGGTTTCGCGGTTCCGACAGGCCACGAGCTCGTGGCCACCGCTTCGGCGAACGATGATGCGCCCGTATGGCGTGAGGGAGGCAGATCTCGATGAACGGAGGCACGACCATCGGGCGCGCAGATCTCGGACGCGCACCATGGGCGCTCTCGATCCTGTTGTTGGCAGCGGCCGCGATCGCGACGATCACCGCGCTCGCGATGCCCGACCTTGTCCACGGGCCGGCGGTCATGGTCGGCTCGATGCGCGGCACCGCCCTGGTCGTGCTGGTGCTCGCGATCCCGATCCTCGCCCTGGCGATGGCGGCTGCGCGCGGCGGGAGCCTGCTGGGTGTCGTGGGCTGGATCGGGACGGTCGCCTTCATCACCTACCAGGGGTGGATGTTCCTGTTCGCGGTGCCGTTCAACGGCCTGTTCTTGATCTACGTCGCCGGCTTCGCGTTCGGCTTCTGGGGCCTGGTCGCTCTGTTGACCCGTGTCCCCTTCGATACCTACGCGGCCTCGTTCACGGCGGCCCTGCCGTCCCGGCTGCTCGGCGCCTGGATGATCGTCTCCTGCGTGGCGTTCTATGCGCTGTGGCTCAAGAACGTCGTACCCGCCTCGTTCGACAGCGAGGCCCCGGCGTTCCTGGCCGGGACCGGCATGGTCACCGCGACCAACTACGTGCTTGACATGGCGCTGTTCCTCCCGTTCACAATCGTTGTCGCGGCCGGCCTCTGGCGCCGCACGCCATTCGGTCTGGTCGTGGGGGGCTCGATGCTCCTGATGCTCACCCTGGAGTCCATCGCGATCGCGGTGGACCAATGGTTCGGGTCGGCAGCCGACCCTGCCTCGCCGGTTGCATCAGTCGCGATCACCCCGGTGTTCCTGGTCGTCGCGGCGATCAGCGCAGCCGCGTGGGTGCTGTGGCTGCGAGGGACTGTCCGAGCGTCACCGTGGCCGGCCAACACCGGCAACCAGCCCGCCGAGTGAATGCACAGCCCCGGCGACATGGCCCAAACGGCCGGATAGGGAATCACGCCCGTTCATCGGGCGACGCCGCCTTGCTGGATGCCTCACTCGTGTCAGCCACCGCGACGGGCTCAGCGGTCGGCGGCACGGCGCAGGCGCTCGAGCTCGCGCCGGAGACGCTTGCTGGGCCGGCCCTCGCCACGCACAGCCATGATCCCGGGGCGGACTTCCCTCAAGACCGGCGGCGGGCTGTGGTCCACGTAGCAGGTCGCGGCGACTGGAGCTCCGACGCGCGACTCGATCGGCCGCACGACCTCGAAGACGCGCTCGCGATCCGCGACGAGGGCCTCCACGCGATCGCCCGCCCGAACCTTCGTCGACGGCTTGGCCGGCACTCCGTTCACGAGGACGTGGCCGCCCTCGCACAACCGGGTCGCAAGCGGGCGGGTCTTCACGATGCGCACGGCGCACAGCCAGCGGTCGATGCGCGTCTCGTCGGTGGCCCCGGGATCAGTCACGCGCTACAGGATGGCACGGGTCGAGAAGCGGCAGCGGTGCGCGACCTTGACCGTGCTCCACGGCGAGTCCATCGTGGGCCGATCCTGTCGGGCGACGATGACGACAGAGGAGGCTTGCGGGCTCGATGAAGCGTGACGACCCGGCCTATGAGGGCCAGCGGGAGTACACCCCGCTGTTCCTCCGGATCTACGACCCCGTGATCCTTGGCTTCTTCACGCGAGTCGTGTGGCGGTGCCCGACGGCCCGCCTCGTGGATGGGTACCGGCGGCATCTCGGCCACCGGCACCTCGACGTTGGTCCCGGTACTGGCTACTTCCTGGAACGAGCCGGCATACCGGACGCCAGCCCCGTCACCCTCCTCGACCCGAACGTGCACGTCCTCGATCACGCATCCCGTCGGTTGCAGCGCCTGGACATCACGAGCGCCGAGGCCGACGTGTGCAAGCCACTTCCCGTCCACGGGCCATTCGACTCCGCCGCGCTGAGCGGCGTGCTCCACTGCCTGCCAGGACCGCTCCCGCGCAAGGCCGCCGCCGTCGCCAACGTGGCAGCGGTGCTCACACCGACCGGCGTCCTGTTCGGGGCATCGATCATCGGGCTCGCCGGGCGACATACCTGGTTGTCGCGACGCATCCTCCAGGCCAACAACCGGCGAGGCACCTTCGACAACCTCGGCGACACCGAGGAGGGCCTCGGCGAGATCCTCGATGCATCGTTCGAGCGGGTGGAGCTGGAGACGGTCGGCTCGATGGCCATCTTCGCAGCCAGCCATCCGCGTACGAAGCCGAAGGACGAGTAGCGGGAACCGGCGCATCGCGCCTTCCGACTGGCTCAGTCGGCAGCCGCAGGCGTCAGCACAACGAGCGCGATCGGTCGCACCGTGCGCTTCTGGTAGCCGTCATAGCGCCCGTGGTTGACCTCGTTGACCAGGCGCCAGAGTCGCGGATAGTCGGCGTCGCCAGACTCCACGATCCGGGCCTCGGCCGCGGCTCGCCGTCGGCCGACCTGGATGGAGACCTCGGAATTGGCGCTCACGTTGTGAAGCCACGCCGGAGGCCGGTCCTGGCCGCCGTTCGAGGCGACGACGACGTACCGGCCCTGATCGATCCCGTACACGAGCACCGCCGCGCGCGTCTCACCCGTGCGCCGACCGGTCGTGCGGAGAATGAGCGATGGCACGCCGATCAGCCGTTGCCCCAGCCTCCCGTCGCTGTGCACGTAGATCGCCTGGTGGAGTCGGAGGAAGAGGGTCGCGAAGGACATGACCACAGGATAATCTCCGGCCCCATGGGCAGGGCAGGCCGCGGCTGTCCCTCGTGGCCCGCTGGACCGGCAAGCACCCGCGTGGGGGTGGTGCCGGGCGCTGCGCCCGTCTGACGGCCGCGCCGTGACCGGCGCGGCTGCGCCCGGACCTGCAGGCCTCACCGCGCGTACCGGGCGAGCGGTTCGAGCGATCCAACCGCTGCCCATCAGCGGGCTGGCGCATCCCCCGGTCGCCGGACCAGCGAGACGAGCGATACGCCAGCGCCGATGACAACCAGCACCGCCGCCACGACGAGCCATGGGGTGATGTCCGGCGCGACGCAGGCCGACTCGTAGTTGGGCCCCGAGCCGTTCGAGGCGGCGCACCGCACGTTGGCGAGTTCGAGCAGACCCGTCATGCCGGCGCCCAGGCCGATGATGAGTCCGCCCAAACCCAGTGGACGCGCCTTCTCGCGCGACGACCACAATATCGCCGGGACCAGCAGCAGGAGACCGAGCACGCCAGCCTCGAGCGTCGCGCCGCCCGCCATCAGACCGAGGGCGATCCCAAGGAGCCAGGACACAACTCGCATCACCTGTCTCTGCCGCTACGCGAACACTCTCCGTCTCGCCGTCTGACTGGTCAAGGGCTCGTCCGCATGGCCCAATCGGCAACTGCAAACCGCGTCGCGTCCGGGATCCTCCCTCGGTTCCTGGGCGTCCTCATCGTGCTCGACGGGATCGCCATCCTGATCTGGTTCCTGCAAGCCCTGCTGTGGCCGACCTACGAGGCAGGCGACCGCTGGGACGTAGGGGAGACCCTTGCGTCCGACGGGCGAAGCGAGCCTCTGATGCCCGCCGAGTCGTCCCTCGCGCGGTCATGGACCTCGCTCCTCGCCCCGGCACAGAGTCGCGTTCGAGTCACGCGCAGGCGCGAGGGTGGGGTGCGGCCTTGGGTCCTAGAGGCGATGTTCACCGCCTCACCCTGAATCGCTCGCGGTCGAGCCCGACCTCGCCGACGTGGATGCCGACGCGGATCGACGTCTTCACGGGCGCGGCTGGCTACGCGAACGCGACGAGCACGACGACGGCGACGAGGGTCCCGATCACACCCGTCACGGCCGCGGCCCGCGGCCCAAAGCGGACCTTGGCCACCGCGACGAAGACGGTGACGATCGCCGCCGCGGCGAGTCGCGTGGCGATCGGCGAGGCGACGTGCGACGGCGAGCTGCGGTTGACGATGATGCCGACCGCCACGATCGCCACGATGGACATGACGGTGACGAGCCAGAGCCGCCTGTTCTCAGGGCTCTTGATCCATGTCATGGGAGCACGACCCTTCAGCGGCGCGTGCGTGAGAGCGGAGGGATGCGGGCGTAGCCCGTCAGGATGAGCACCACGATCGCGATCAGGACGCCCACCACGCCCGTCACGGCCGCGGCGAGCGGCCCGGCCGCGAGCCTGGCGGCGACCACGAGGGCCGTGACGACCAGGATCACCACGAGCCGTGCGGCCAGAACAGGACGGAGGCCGTGATCCGGCTCCTCACGCCGCCAAACGCGGTCGACGACCGCGCCGACCGCCACCATCGCGACGATGATGACGAGAGTGGCAAGCCAGAGCTCCACGAGCCACGACCTTTCGAGGCAAGGATGGCACGCCATGAGTGGCCGTCAAGGTCGTGACGCATGAAGGTTCGTGAATGACCCGGTCGGGCCTGACCACCGAGCAGCTGGGCTACCGCGGACGGGCAGGGAGATGGCTTCTCGTGCCGGATCTCGAGGTCGGCTGACCGAAGCGCCCGAGCTGCTGGCCTGGCGGCCGCCCGCTAGGAAGGCAACGCGCGGACCGGCCCCGTGGTCGACGATGACCGCCGGTCCGGCCCGCCATCAGCGGGCAGGAACCACGTGCTGACCTGGTGGACGAGGACGGGATCGCCATAGGCCGCAATCGATCCGTCGGCGATGGCGTCGCGGAGCGCCCGCCGTCCGCGAGCGACGCCGAGCAGCACGGCGGCCGAGGCCTCGAGGTACACGTATCGGCTCTCGTCGAGCGCGGGGTCCTCGAGGCATCCGTTCGGTTCCTGGCCCGGCGCGAGGACGACCCACCCACGGTGGAGCGAGCGCCGATGCCGCATGGAGATCTCGACCACCGCCTGGGAATCCGGGAGGTGAGTCCGGTCGACGCGCTCGGCCAGCCATCCGAGGACGACGTCCGGATCGCGCTCGACCATCGCAGGGTCCTGGGGCAGGTACAATTCTGCCCAGTCGCGCAGCGCGAGCAGCGTGGGCACAAGGCCGCGCCCGCCTTCGGTCAGGTGGTATGCGGCAGCGTGGCCCGGGCCCGGCGACGATCTGGCAACGAGCCCCAGCTCCGAGAGCATGCGGAGCCGGTCCGCGAGGACGGATCTCGAGACATGGCCGGGCAGCCCGACGGCGAGCGCGTTGAAGCCCTGGGGCCCGGACATCGCAAGCTCGCGGAGGATCAGCAGGCACCACTTGTCGCCGAGGTGCTCGACCACCTTGATGAACGAGCAGTAGTGGCTGCTGGCGCTCGATCCCATGCCCTCATGCTGCCACCGCGTCGCAAGGGCGGGGAGTTCGAACCTCGAACTAGTCGATCGCGGTGCAGCTGCTGCAGGGTGGGCGTCAGCACATTCTCGGGAGGTCCGTGATCATGGACAGAGCCACCCATCCAGTCGTGACCGACGTCATCGTCATCGGCGCCGGGCAGACGGGGCTTGCCGCCGCCTACCACCTGAAGCGCCTCGGCATCGACCATCGCGTGCTGGAAGGCGGCGCCCGCGTGGGCGACCAGTGGCGCGACCGGTACGACTCGCTGCGGCTCTACTCGCCGGCGCCGGACGACGCCCTGCCGGGGCTGCCGTTCCCGCCCGTGGCGGACCGATACCCCACCGGCCAAGAAATGGGTGACTACCTCGAGACGTATGCTGCGCACCACCGGCTGCCTGTGGAATCCGGCACCCGGGCTGACCGGCTCGAGAGAGCGGACGGCGACGGATGGTATTCGGTGCGATCCGGCGCGCGAGAGTACCGGGCGCCGAACGTCATCCTGGCGACGGGGGCCTTCCAACGGCCCAGGATCCCCGCGTTCGCCGCCCAGCTGGACCCGGCGATCCGGCAGCTGCACTCGAGCGAGTACCGGAACCCGGCTCAGCTCGAGGACGGGCCGGCCCTCGTGGTGGGGCTCAGCCACTCGGGGTCGGACATCGCCATGGAGCTGGCGGGCTCCCGCACGACCCACCTGTCTGGTCGTCGGCACGGCCAGCTCCCCGTTCCCATCGACTCGCCGATCGGCCGCCATGTCGTCTGGCCGCTCCTGAAGTTCCTCGGATCCACGGTGTTCACCGTGCGCACGCCCGTTGGGCGGCGCATGGCTCCGCACATCCGCGCCGGTGGCGCGCCCCTGCTCCGCAACCGGATACCGGAGCTGCGCCGGGCCGGTGTCATCTGGCACCAGGACCGCACGGTCGGGACTCACGACGGCCTGCCACAGCTCGCCGATGGAACCGTGCTCGACGTTCGCAACGTGGTCTGGTGCACGGGGTTCAGGCCCGCCTTCGGCTGGGTCGATCTGCCGATCACGGGCGAGGACGGATGGCCGCGCCAGGACCGCGGGATTGTGGCAGATGCGCCCGGCCTGTACCTGCTCGGGATGCCGTTCCTGTTCGGGTTCGACTCGGTCCTCGTTGTCGGCGCCGACCACGACGCCCGGCACGTCGTCGAACACATCCGCAGGCGGCTGGCCGTCAGCGCCGCGGCCGCCTGATCGCGTCACGACTGGTGGCGGTGCGCAACCTCCGTGTCGCGGCAGCCGGGAACCTCCGGGTGAGACGCCGCGTCGAGCCGATCGTCAGGCGCACACCCCAGCGATGAGGTCGCGCACCTCCGTCTCCCACCCGGCGACGGTCTGGAGCTGTGCCTCGCGCTCGAGCGGGTCCTTCACGTAGCCGCGAGCCAGGTCCCCGAGGTGGGCGTAGAACCCCGCCACCTTCGCGAGCTGCTCCGCGTGCTCGACCAGCGGGCCAACCTCGCCGGCTTCGAGCGAGCGTTCGAGCCGCGCAAGGAGCTCGACCCAGCGTTCGACGGGCATCCCGGCTCGCCGCTTGGAGTCGCGCACCATCCACTGGCGCTCGAAGAAGGAGCGCTGACGCCATCCTTCGGCCTGTTCGCTCAGCGTGCTTCGCACCCGACGGCACCTCACCGCGAGCTCCGCGGGCTCGGCAGCGGTCGAGGGAGCTGCCGGACCCGGCAGTTCCGGTTCACCACCGGCAGCGGGAAGGGCACGGGCGTCTCCAGGAGCGTGATCCCCGCGTCCACCAACGCCTGCGTCGAGCTGATCTCCTGGCCGGCGTAGCGATCCGCCATCGCGATAGCTGCCGCGAACCCTGGCCCCTGCCGCCTCGACTGAGATCAGCGTGGACCGGGTGAGTCGGAGGAACTCGGCTCCCGACAGCCCCAAGCGGGGGAGCAGGCGCCGGACCGCGGCGACCGCCGTCTGGGTGGGGACCAGCCCCGGGCCAATGGTGAATGCGACGACGCCCGTTCCGGACAGCTCGCCCTCGAGCGAGCTAGCGAGGGCGACCTGGGCTGCCTTGAGCGACTCGTACGCCGCCTGGTAGGGGCCGCCGGCCGAGGACACGCACACGAACACGCCCGACTTCCGCTCGATCATCCCGGGCAGGCAGGCCCCGCGCGAGCAGGGCCGGATCGTGCAGGTTGACGGCGTAGCTGCGGTCCCAATCGGCGATCACCGTCTCCCACGCCGCGTCGCCAGTGGGGGCCGCCGTGGCGTTGTTGAGGACCGCGTCCACCGCGCCGAACGTGCCGTGGACGGTCTCGAGCAGTTGCACGACTTCGGCCTCGTCGGACACATCGGTCGGCACGGCCCGAACACGGTCCGCGCCCCACTCGCCGCCAGCCCCGACTCGGCCGCGGACGCGACCTCGTCGTCGATCTCGGCGATGACCACCCGAGATCCCATCCAGAGCAGGGCGCGGCTCGCCTCGAGCCCGATACCGCGCCCGCCTCCGGTGACGATGGCGACCTTGCCCGCGAGGCAGGTTGAGGTGAGGTGGCCGGTCGAGATCAAGAGGCTCACTGGTGTCTCCAGGCGGCAACCCGGGGACCTGAAGTCGGGGCGTCCGACCGGGCCCCTGCCTGCTCTGCCACGCATGCACCTCCGCGCATCGCACGGTTCGATGCATCTTTCAGTCCCATCAAGGGCTGACCGGCCCGTCTGGGACTTGTCGGGCCTCACCCGGCATCGCGGCGATCACACGGACCGAGTCGCCTCTCGCAACGGGCCGATCGACACTGCCGGACCCGCCCCTCGGAGTGGACGATCGCGGCCGAGTTGCGTTCGAGTCAGGAGTCGAGATGAGCCAGTCGGCGTCGAACGGGGCCATGTCGCGATCGGGAGAAACCGCAGATCGATCCTGGGTGACCTGGGCCATGGTCGGATTGGGTGCCATCTGGGCGTCAGTCCTCCTTGTCAGCCTCGGATCACCGGACCTCGTCTCGGGAAGCCAGCATGAGCACCTTCCCCTGGCCCTGATGGCGACATGGATCTGGGGCCTCATCGCAACGATCGGATTCCTGTGGGGAATGTCGAAGCTCCGCGGAGCCGCCAGCCGGCAATCCTGGTGGATTGGCCTCGGCGTCGCCGTCGGCGTGATCTGGGGCATCGCGATCGTCGTGAGCTTGGTTTCCCCGGTCATGGTCACGGGCACCGACCCGACCGAGCTGCCCGTGTGGGCCTTGGTCGCACCAGTCGGCGCAGCCCTGGCGACCACGCTCGCCAGCGTGGTCGCCGGGATCTTCAGCCAGACACCGGGCTGATCGACAGTCACGCCTCGCGCCCGACCAGATCGGCGCGATCCTCGACGTCACGGCGGTGATCCTCGGGCTCATCAGGCCCAGCCAAGGTGAGCCCGGTGTACGCGACGGATACCTGCGCGACTCGCTCCGGCGGACGAGCCGGCTATCTCGCCACGCGGTAGCTGAGGTAGACGACTCTCGAGCTGAAGGTCCGCGTGTCGACGAGTTCGAGATCCACCCGGCGTTCGTGGCGCGGAAAGTACGGAATGCCACCGCCGACCAGCACCGGGTAGACCATGGCCCGGTACTCATCGATCAGACCCAACCCGGCCGCCTCCGCGGCGAGCGTGGCCCCGCCGATCGCGATCTCTCCCTCACCCGTTTCGGCTCGCAGCCGTTCGATCTCCGCCGCGAGGCCGCCGGCGGCCAGGCGTGCGTTGCCCTGCACCGCCGTCAGCGTGGTGGAGAACACCACCTTCGGGAGCGGCTTCCAGAGCGCGGCCCACTCGAGCTCCGCGTCGTCGAGCTTTGGGTCCTGGTCGGCGGTCTCCCAGTACAGCATCGTCTCGTACAGCCGACGTCCCATCAGGTGGACGCCGACCCCTCGGATCTCGTCGATCCAGAAGCGGAAGACCTCGTCGGGCATCCCCCAGTCGAAGCCGCCGTCCGGCCCGACGATGTAGCCGTCAAGCGAGACGCTCATCGAATAGGCCACGCTGCGCATCAAGAGGTCCTCCTCGGCAACAGGTTCGACAGTATGACCGTCGTGCGAAGCAGGCCTCGTCGCGGCCCCCGGGAACGGCCGACTGCGCCTCCCGGACGCCCTCGTCGTGGCCACGGCCGGCGTGACTGGCGCCGATCGGGTGATCACGATGCCCGGCGAGGTCGTAGGGCGACTTGAAGCACGAACCGGCTACTTGCGGATCAGCGTCCAGCCTCTTGCGCGTCACGCTCGGGCCGTACGGGCGGTGATTCACGTAGGAGGTGAATCGGCGGGCATTCGCTGTTCGGATGGGAGGTCGGTTCCGCCGGCGCGCATGAGCTGCCATCGGAGCGCCTCGGAAAGCCAATCGCGAAATGCCGGCTGGGGGATATGCGGTTCGACGCGTAGGAAAAACTCGGCAGTTCCAATCCATCACCCCGACCGCCCTCGAGGCACTGATTCGCGAGCGCTACGCCCCCGACAGGCAAGCGAGCCGCGCCGCTTCGAATGAGAGATCACCGGCGTAGCGTCGAGGTCGCGACGCCAGCCGCCGGGCCAGCCCGGCGCGACATCACATCGGCATTGCCTCGTAGACCCACATGTCCATCGGGCACTCGGCCAGCAGCGCGACCGCTTCCTCGATCGACTCGGCCTGCACGATGGAGTAGCCGAGCGCCGGCGACTGGGCCGCGGTGAGCTCCGACACCGTCCCGTCACGGGTGACATTCAGTCCATTGATCACCGGGTTGCCCGAGTCCACCACGTGATCCTGGATCGACGACCACCACGCCCGATGCGCCTGCTGGAACTCCGGCGTCCGCTCCATCTCGCCGTGGGCCAGGAATACGAACTTCTTCACGATGCCTCCTCACTTGTCGTTGGCTCCCGACGGAGCGCGTCGACGTAGTTCTCCAGCGTCTCCGCATCGGTGCCCCACCATGGATGGAACTGGCTCGTCCACGCCTGCAGACGGCTGAGCGGCTCCCGCTCGAGCGCCAGGAAGTTCGTCCGCCCGAGCTTGCGTCGGCCGACCATCGCCGCCTCCTCGAGCACGCGGACGTGCTTGTGGATCGCCGGCAGCGACAGACCGCGGAGCTCGGCCAGCTGGCTGATCGAGCGGGGCTGAACGGCAAGCAGCCGGATGATCTCGCGCCTGTGCTCGTTGGCCAGAGCGTGGAACACCCGGTTCATGTCGTCCATGATTGCCACCAATAGTTAACCACACGGTGAACTGTATGGGCGGGACGCGCGCCCGTCAAGTCGGTGCACGCGGAACCTGCCTCGTGGTGGCGGATGGGCGAGACGACGAAGCTGGCGGCGATCAGGCCCGGCCGAGCAGCGTGTCAATGCCCGCCAGCACGAGCTCCAGGTTCGATGCCGAGAGGCGGCCGGCGCGCTCGGTGAGGACCTCGCGGTCGAGCGTCACGAGCTGCGTGACGTTTGCGACCGATGGCTTCGGCAGCCCCGTGGCGCGGGCCGTGAGGAGCACGTTGCCGGGCGCCCGGGCCCACCGGGTGTTGCTCGTAAGCGCGACGCAGACCACGGTCTGGAGGGCGCTGGCGTTGAACGCGTCCCCCTGGACGACGACCACTGGCCGGCGGAAGCCGGGCTCGGAGTGTGCGGGAGAAGCCAGGTCCGCCCACCACACCTCGCCCTGGGCGATCACCACTCCGTCGACTCGAGCGTCCGCCGGCCAGCGGTCGAGGCGAACGTCCCGCCGTCAGGCTGGCCGACCTCCGCGAGGACCGCGTCCAGACCGGCAGTCACCTCGTCCGGGGCGTGGCGGGCGACGTACTCACGGAGGGCCGCGCTGTACACCTCGCTCCTCGAGCGGCGCGAGCGGCGGGCGAGACGGTCCACCTGGGCGAACAGGGCGTCGGGGACGGACACGGCGGTCTTCATACCCCGAGTATAACGCCGGCGGGACGGCCGACAGAAGTGCGCCGATGGCGACCAGCACCGGCGACGCCGCGCACGCGCCAGTCCAACCGCAGCCAGCACAAGGAGCTGTGTGTGCATCGGTGGCGTCGAGTGCCCGGAGATCAGATCGGCGGCGGCTGCCAGCCTCCCGAGGCGGTTTCCACCACTGCCGCGCCGGCCAGGGCGACGTCCTCGCGCCAGGGGTTCGCGACGAGCTGGACGCCGATCGGCAGCCCGCCGGGCGCGGTTCCGCCCCGGACGACGACCGCGGGCCAGCCGGTGACGTTGTGCACGTCGCTGTAGGTGTCTCCGAACCATGCCTCGGTGCTCTCGCCGTGGCGGATCGCGGGCTGGGGCATGGCCGGGCAGACGAGCAGATCGGCGTCCCTGAACCAGTGCAGGAGCCGGGACCGGCTCGCGTCCACCCGCTCCAGCAGGGCGGTCAGCTCGGCGGCGGGAAGCGGGGCCGACGGCGTCAGCCAGCCCCGGCTGTCGTAGGAGCCCATGCCGGCGCTGCCCGCGGCCTCGATGAGCCGCCGGAGCCATGCCCAACCGTCGGCCCTGACCAGGCCGTCGTACGCCTCCCACGCCTCCCCCATTCCCGGCGGCACCCGCCACTCGACCGTCCCCCCAGCCGCCCGCAGGGCGTCCGCCGCCGCCTCGACCGCGGTCACGGTCTCGGCGGTCGGGGTCCGCACCCCGTTGTCGGTGAACGCGACGATCCGCAACCGATCCACGGCGACGGCGGCCGGATCCCGCAGCGGCACCGGCGGCACGTGGGGGTCCTCGCCGTCGGGCCCGGCGATGAGGGGCAGGACGAGTGCGAGGTCCTCGACCCGTCGCGCCATCGGCCCCAGCTGCGTGAGCGGACCCAGCAGCCCCGCGAACCCCGGCCAGTGCCCGGTCCGGGGCACCCGGCCACTGGTCGGCTTGATGCCCGCGATCCCGCACACGTGCGAGGGCTGGCGAATGCTGTCGCCCGTGTCGCTCCCGATGTCGAACGGCGAACCGCCGGCGGCCACGATCGCCGCCGGGCCGCCGCTGCTGCCACCGGGCGTCCGCTCGAGGTCGTAGGGGTTCGACGTCCGGCCGTAGACATCGTTGTCGGTCTCGTCTGACCAGGTGAACTCGGGCGTGTTCGTCTTGCCCAGCAGGATCCCGCCGGCGGCGCGGAGCCGGGCGACGACGGTGGCGTCGCGGGACGGGACCCGTTCGGCCCAGCCGATGGTGCCGGCGGTGGTGACGAGGCCCGCGGTGTCGAGCGAATCCTTGATCGTGAACGGAAGACCGTGGAGCGGTCCGACCTCCGCGCCCTGGGCGAGCGCCGTGTCGGCCTCGAGGGCCCGGTCGATGGCATCGTCGGCCAGCCGCACGACGGCGTTGAGCCCCGGGTTGACCTCGGCGATCCGGTCCAGGCACGCCTCGACGACCTCGACCGAGGAGACCTCCCGGCGTCGAAGCTGCGCAGCGAGATCCGTGGCGGAGCGGAAGTGGAGCGGGAGCCCGGTCATCGGCCCGAGTCTACGGCCTGGCCCGAGCTGCGAACGCGCGATCGAAGATCGGGCCGACGACGGCGCAGCTGGTGTGGATTCTGGCGGCGCGGCCGCCTAAGCGGAGGAGCGAGCCGAAGCGAACCCGGGATCTGCTGGGTGAGGTCGTGGACTGTCGGCGTCACGCTGATGCGGGCCCGCCGCCGCTCGTCGACCACCGCGTCGCACTGGCCCGTGCCAGCTTAGAAGGGAAATGGTGCCGTCCTGCCCTCTCCCCATCGCACGCGGCGAACGAAGATCGGCTATTGGGGCGAGTCGCGTCGGCCGGTTGGGTGCGAGCACCTCGCGTCGGAGGGCTTGTCGATGACCGCGGAAGTCGTGCACACGGGCCGATGGGGACGGTTCGCTGGGATCCCTGAGATCATTCGTGCCCATCCGCTGCCGGCGTTCTTCGTGCTCGCCTATGCCGTGTCGTGGGGCCTGCTCCTCGTGCTCTACGGCATGATGGGAGCGCCCGCCGCGCTCGTGATCTTCGTTCAGACGCTCGGGCCGACGGTTGCGGCGCGGATCGTCCTCACGACCGTCGGCGGCAAGGTCGCGTACCGCCAGATGCGGCGTGGCGGCCGGCTGTGGAAGGTGCCGCTCCAGTGGTACCTCGTGGCGCTGCTGGCGGTCCCGGCGGCGTGCGTGGCGGCGGTGGCCGTGCTTCCCGGGGGGATGGACGCGCTCCAGGCGGCCTCCGCCGGCTCGATGGTCGGGACGTTCGCGATCTTCCTCGTGATCGGCTTCTTCAGCGGCCCCCTGTTTGAAGAGCCGGGCTGGCGGGGCTTCGCCCTGCCGCGACTCGAACGCAACAGGGGTCCACTGGTGGGCACCCTGATCCTGGGCGTCCTGTGGGGTGCGTGGCACCTGCCCCAGTTCCTCGTGCCCGAATGGGCCGGCCAGAACGGCGGCTCGGACCCGGCGACGATCGCTGCGTTCCTCGTCCTGGTCATGACGCTCTCGCCGCTGCTCACATGGGTCTACAACCGCACGGGGAGCATCTGGCTCGCGATGGTCACGCACGCCAGCATCAACGCCTCGCTGGCCATGGTGCCAGTCCTGCCGGCCGGTCCCATGCTCGTCGGCATCGTCGCGTTCGGCGGAATCAGCCTCGCCCTCGTGATCGCAACCCGCGGCCGCTTCGGTTACGACGTGAAGGTGCCGCTCGGGGTCTGACCATGGATTGGCAGGGGCGACCTTAGAGACCGAGCTGTGTCGCCAATCCCGGAGGCTGTTACGTTGGCGGAGCATGGCAAGCCCGCTGCTCGATACCAAGCTCTACATCCCCAAGCTGCGACCCGGCCTGGTCGCACGTCCGAGGCTGAGCGAACGCCTGAGCCGTGGGGTCGGATCGAAGCTGACGGTCATCTCGGCCCCGCCCGGCTTCGGCAAGACGACGCTGCTCGCCGAGTGGCTGGCAGCCGCTCCGGCCGGTGAGCGGTCCACGGCGTGGCTCTCGCTCGATCCCGGCGACGCCGGGGCCGCCTCGTTCTGGCGCTATCTGATCGCTGCGCTGCAGACCGTGGTGCCGGGAGTCGGCGCCGGTGCGCTCTCCCTCCTCCAGGGGCCCCAGCCATCGCCGATCGAGACGATCCTGGCCACGCTGCTCAACGAGCTCAATGCGATGCCGAGGGCCATCGTGCTGGTGCTCGACGACTACCACGAGGTCGATACCCCCGACATCCAGGGCGGCCTCGCGTTCCTGCTGGAGCACCTTCCGCCACAGCTGCACCTGGTGATCACGACCCGCGCCGACCCGGCGTTGCCGTTGGGTCGCCTGCGAGGGCGCGGCGAGCTCGTCGAGATCCGAGCAGCCGATCTGCGCTTCACGCCCGACGAAGCGGCGGCGTATCTCAACGAGGTGATGGGGCTGCATCTCGCCACACGCGATGTCGCGGCGCTGGAGGCCCGCACCGAAGGCTGGATCGCCGCGCTCCAACTGGCGGCGCTCTCGATGCGAGGTCGCGAGGATGTCGCCGGCTTCATCGCGGGTTTCACGGGGGACGACCGTTACATCGTCGACTACCTGGTCGAGGAGGTCCTGCGACGTCAGCCTGGGCACACCCGGAGCTTCCTGCTGCAGACCAGCATCCTGGACAGATTGACCGGACCACTGTGCGATGCGGTCACCGGGCAGGATGGCGGCAAGGCCGCGTTGGGGGCCCTCGACCGGGGAAACCTGTTCCTTGTCCCGCTCGACGACCGCCGCCGGTGGTACCGCTATCACCAGCTGTTCGCCGACGTGCTGCGGGCGCACCTCCTCGACGAACAGCCCGATCGCGTCCTCGAGCTGCACCGGCGAGCGAGCGACTGGTACGAGCAGAACGGCGAGCGGTCCGAGGCCATCCGTCACGCTCTCGCAGCGGAGGACTCGCCGCGAGCGGCGGACCTGATCGAGCAGGCGATCCCGGCCCTGCGCAGCAGCCGCCAGGAGTCGGTGGCGCTTGCGTGGTTGACGGCGCTCCCCGACGAGGTGATCGCGGTCAGGCCCGTGCTGAGCGTTCACTTTGCCGGGGCGTTGCTGCTTCACGGCCAGCTCGAGGGCGCGGAAGCGCGGCTTCAGGATGCCGAACGATGGCTGGATACGGCTCCGGTGAGCCAGAGCCGGTCGGTCGGCGAGACAACCGGCCCGATCGTCGTCGACAAGGAGGAGTTCGGCCGTCTGCCGAGCCAGATTGCCGCCAACCGCGCCGCGTTGGCCCTGGCTGCCGGCGATCTGGCCAGCACGATCCGATATGCGCGGGCCGGTCTCGACCTCGCCGGCCCTGACGACCACCTCACGCGTGGCGCAGCTGCCGGGCTCCTTGCACTCGCCTGCTGGACGCGCGGTGATCTCGACGCCGCGCACGCTTCGTGGACCGAATGCATGACGAGCCTCCAGAAGGCAGGGCACATCGCCGACCTGAGCGGCTGCGCCATTGCCATGGCCGACATCCGGATCACGCAAGGGCGACTCAGCGATGCCATGAGCACGTTCGAGCGGGTCCTGCGACTCCTTGGGGAAGGTGGCCCGCAAGTGCTGCGCGGCGCCGCCGACATGCACGTGGGCATGAGCGAGGTCCTGTGCGAGCGGAACGATCTCGCTGGCGCACGGCAGCACCTGCAGCGGAGCAGCGACCTGGGCGAGCACCTCGGTCTCCCCCAAAACCAGTACCGATCGCGCGTCGCGGCCGCTCGGATCCGGGAGGCCGAGGGAGATCTGGGCGCGGCCCTCGACCTGCTCGACGAGGCCGAACGCTTGTACTTGGGCGACTACTTCCCCAACGTCCGCCCGATCGCCGCGAGGAAAGCACGCCTGTGGATCGCGCAGGGGCGCCTGGGCGAGGCGGCGGCGTGGGCCCGAGAGCGGGGCCTGTCTGCCCGGGATGAGCCCATCTACCTGCGCGAGTTCGAGCACGTCGCGTTCGCGAGG
The DNA here is from genome assembly GCA_963727585.1 of uncultured Chloroflexia bacterium. Taxonomy (GTDB): domain Bacteria; phylum Chloroflexota; class Limnocylindria; order Limnocylindrales; family CSP1-4; genus CAIXZV01. Next base: position 207,927 of record CAVSHH010000002.1, read on the forward strand.
CTGCTCCTGACCCAGGCGGCAACGGACCGCGCGGACGGTGCGATGCTCGAGGCAACGAACCTCATGGCGCGGCTCCTGGGGGCGGCAGAAGCAGGTGGGCGGCCGGGCAGCGTCGTCGAGATCCTGCTGCTCCAGGCGATCGCCCACCAGATGCTGGGTGACGTCCCCGCCGGGCAGGAGCGAGTGGAGCGCGCCCTGACCCTGGCCGAGCCGGAAGGCTACGTCCGGGTGTTCGTGGAAGCGGGCCTGCCCATGGCGGGCATGCTGGAGGCGGCGGCGAAGCGCCGGGTCGCGCGCACCTACGTTCGCGAGCTCCTGGCGGCCTTCGGCCGGGGTGCGGACCGGCCATCGGTGAACCAGGGCCTGGTTGAGCCGCTGAGCGAGCGCGAGCTCGAGGTGCTCCGCCTGCTCGCGACCGATCTCGATGGTCCTGACATCGCCCGCGAGCTCGTCGTGTCCCTGAACACGGTGCGGACGCACACGAAGAACGTCTACGCGAAGCTCGGCGTGAACGGCCGTCGGGCTGCGGTCAGTCGGGCCGTTGAGCTCGACCTGCTGTCGCGAGCCCGCGACCGCTGATGCCGGGCCAGGGCCGCTCGCGCCCACGTCGCGCAATCACCACCACAGATCATCACATGTGGTGATGCCCGCTCACCACATCCGCTCCTAGCTTCGTGATGTCGCCGGCAACGAATCGTACCGCCGGTGGAAAGGAGCAGATGAGCAAACGAATCGACCCTGAGGGCCACGAGGCTGGACGCTACGAGATCCGCCTCAAGGGGCATCTCGATGCCCGATGGGCCGCCTGGTTCGACGGTCTGAGCCTCAGGCGTGAGCGCGATGGCACCACCGTCATCCAGGGCCCCATCGCCGACCAGGCTGCGCTCCATGGCCTGCTCCAGCGGGTGCGGGACACCGGCCTGCCGCTGGTCTCGGTGCTCTGCGTCGAACCTGACCCGTCAAGCCACTGACCGGCCCACAGCCGGTCCCAACAAGACAGCTGGATTCCCAGCGTCCCTCATCAACGAAGGAGTCGTGCAATGGCCTCATCGCGAAAGACCGCGCTCGCCGTTGGCGTGCTGTTCATCCTGACCTTCGTCACGTCGATCGCCGCAGTGTTCGCCTACGGACCCGTGCTGAGCGACCCCCTGTACATCGTCGGTGCCGGCTCCGGCAGCGGCGTGTTCGTCGGGGCATTCCTCGAGCTGCTACTCATCATCACCAACATCGGCTGCGCGGTCGTGCTGTTCCCGCTCCTCAGGCGGCAGAATGAAGGCCTCGCCCTCGGCTACGTCACGGCCCGTCTTGTCGAATGCGGCTTCATCGCCGTCGGCCTCCTGAGCCTCCTCACGGTCGCGACCATGCAGGGGCAGAGCACGAGCGCGAATGCTGACTCGCTCATCCCGATCGGCAAGTCGCTCGTCGCCATGCACAACTGGACGTTCCTGCTCGGCCCCGGCTTCGCCGACGGCGTCGGGACCGGGTTGATCCTGGGCTGGCTCATGTTCCGCTCCGGCCTGGTGGGGCGCCGCATGGCGCTGGTCGGCCTCGTCGGCGGCGCGATGCTCGCTACCTCCGGGACCCTCGTGCTGCTGGGCGTCATCCCGCAGGGCGGCGCCGTGCAGGGCATCGCGACCATCCCCGAGATCATCTGGGAGGCGTTCCTGGGCCTGTACCTGCTGTTCAAGGACTTCAAGCCCTCCCCGATCCTCGCGCCCGAGGTCCGGGAGCGTGCGATCGCTCCGGCCGTCGCCGCGGCCTGACAGGAAGGGCCCCGGAGCTGGTCTTCGGGACCCTTCGTTCTCCCGGGAACCACATCGGTAGTCGCTCGTCCCCCCCAACGACGAGCCAGGAGGGAAGCGTCCCAGTGTTCGAGGAGAAGATCGACACGGTCCGTGTCCGCACCGAGGACGTGCGAGCCGTTCCGCGGTTCGTGATCCGCGCGTTCTGGTTGCTGCACCGGACCGGACGCCAGAACAAGCAGCTCGCGAAGAACGCCGGCCGCGCGGTCTACTTCGAGCTGCGGACCCTACCTCAACAGGGAAGGCGATCAGCGGGCCTCCGGGACCGGCACGGGGCGCAGAACCAGGCCCGAGATCCCGGCGAAGTCATCGGGGTTGCACGTGTACAGGGGGAGCCCGTTGGCAATCGCCGTCGCCGCGATGAGCGCGTCGAGCGCCCGGGCAGCCGGCTTGCGGCCCGACCGGCGGAGCGAGGACGCGACCTGGCCGAACGCGCGTGCGGCGGCAGCGTCGAACGGCAGGGGGTCGAAGTCCGACTCTGCCTGCTGGACGTGCGCCAGCCGCGTGGCCCGCTCGGCCTCGTCAGCGGTCACGAGGGGCCCGACCGAGAGCTCCGCCAGGGTGATGGCCGAGATGAGCGGGACGTCGGGCAGCACCGACGGATCACCGATCCGCGGCAGGAGCAGCAGGGTGCTCGTATCGAGCAGGCCCTCAGGGTCGCTCACAGGCCCTGGTCGAGCACGGTGTCGACGTCGCGGCGCAGCCCCGCCGGATCGACCGACGGGAGGCGGTGCCAGCGCTCGAGCAGCGCGGCGGCCGAGAGACCCCTCGCCCGCAACGGCCGCAGCTCGGCGACTGGGCGACCGTCGCGCGTCACCGTCACGTGGCCGCCCGCCTCCACGCGGTCCACGACCTCGCCTCCACGGTTGCGCAACTCTCGGATCGTCACGGTGTCCATGTTGCAGACCGTATCACCGGTGATACAAGCGTCAAGTCCATAGCTGCCGGACAAGGCGATCCGCGGGTCCGGTCGTCCGCCATCCCCGCGAGCTCCGGGCGATCACCGGAGAGACCGTCCTGTCCACGGTCTACTGGCCGGGGCTGGCGGCCCGGGCGTTCCCGCTCGCCGCCCCTCGCCCGGCCCGCGCGTCTCACGGAGGAGACGGCCGCCCACCGCCTCGGGCTGTCGCACTCGACGGTCAAGCACCACCTGGCGAGTGCGCGGTCCAAGGTGGGGCGACGACGTCGGCGCAGCTCGTGTGGATCCTGGCGGAGCGGTTGCCGGGGCCGGAGGATGGGGTGCAAGCAGAGGAGGACGGATCGTCCAGCGCCACCGTCCTGGCCATCCGGAAGCGCTACTCACCGCGCTACCTGTCCGAGGACGAGCGCATGCGACTCGCGGACCTGCCCCAAGCAGCAGCGTCCGATGTGCGAGATTGCGACGCTCGTGGGCAGGCAGCTCGCTCTCCACGATCAGCCGTCGCGAATCACGGATCCGGGTCGAATACTTCTTCGATGGTCAAGCGGAAGATTCGAGCAATGACGAAGGCAAGCGGGAGGCTCGGGTCAAACCGGCCCGTCTCGATCGCATTGATGGTCTGCCTCGAGACCTGCGCGGCATCTGCCAGTTGTGCCTGAGTCCAATCCCGTTCGGCCCGGAGCACACGAATCCGGTTCTTCATCCCCCAAACCGTCGGATCCCGATGAGCACCGACAGCACATAGATGGCCGAAGTCACCACCAAAACCCAGACAATCCCTGCCCGGACCACTCCGGCACCGCCCAGAAGGATGAGAGTGAACCCGACGACGAAACACCCGCCAAGTGCCAGGGCCATGGCGTCGAGTTGGATCTTGCGCATCAACTCGTCGGCGTCTCTCAGGAAGCGCATGTACGACACGATCCAGGCCAGCCCGACAAGCGCGGTGCCGATCGACGCCACGACGACTCCCGCGTCACCCTCGATCCATCCACGATCGATGGCAGCGTCGGCGACAAGGAAGGCCCCGACCCACAGAAGCGACCAGATGATGATCGACCGGCGATTACGCCGGTCGAGTTCGGTCGACGACCAGGAGCTCCTCTGGCCGCGCTCGTTCACGAACTCTCTTCCCGGCCGGGCCGACCGGCCCGGCCGGCGCTGGACACCGTCCCCAGCATCAGGAACCCGGTCGTCCCTGCCACCAGACCGACCTCCGTGGGGACCGCCCCCAGGACCATTCCCAGTGCGGCCACCACGGTGAGTGCCCAACCGACGAGCAAACGCGTCCTCCGATCCATCAGTAAACTCCTCTTGTCATTACGTCAAGTGTCTTTGACACTGGGAACGATGACACGAGACCCCGGCCATGTCAAGCGCACTTGTCATATGGTGCGCCACCCGGGCCTGGCTGTTACGGATGGACCCAGTGCTCCGCCGGCTCCAGCAGGAACCGATCGAGCTCGATCCCGTCGCCGCCGACAAGGATCGGCCGGACTGGGCCGAGGCCGCCGAACGCGGCCATGAACGCAGCGGTTCCCGGGTGCGCGGCGGGGCCCCGACCGCTCTTCACCTCGACCGCGGCGAGCCCTCCGGCTCCCTGCAGGACGAAATCGACCTCGCGATCCCCGTCGCGCCACCACGACAGCTCGGGCCCGCCCGTTGCCGCGGCATTGGCCAGGTGCGCCCCCACCGCCGACTCAACCAGTCGGCCCCAGGCTTCACGGTCCGCCCGCATGTCGGCGAACGAGCGCCCGGACTGCGCCGTCGCGAGCGCCGTGTTGAGGACCTGCAGCTTGGGGCTTGACGCCCGACGGCGGACGGCGTTGCCCGAGAACTTGGGCAGGCCCGCGAGCAGGCCGGCGCCCGCGAGCAGCTCGAGGTAGTGGGCGAGCGTCGTCGTGTTCCCGGCATCGTGGAGCTGGCCGAGCATCTTCGTGTAGCTGAGCTCCTGACCGGAGTAGCGGCAGCCGAGCTCGAACAGGCGCCGCAGGAGGGCCGGCTTGTCCACGCGGGTCAGCAGCAGCACGTCGCGGCTGATCGTCGTCTCGACGAGGGCGTCGAGGATGTAGCGGCGCCACCGGGTCTCGTCGCCGATCAGCGGCGCGGCGCCCGGATAGCCGCCGAAGAACACGTACTCGTCCAGGCTGATCCCGAACGCCGCCCGCATCTCTGCAAGGGACCAGTGCGGGACCCGGATCACCTCGAACCGTCCGGCGACACTCTCGGTCAGCCCTTGCTCCACGAGCAGGGGCGCTGATCCGAGCAGGACCACACGCAGGGCACGCCCGGCGCGGGTGTCCTCGTCCCACAGGCGCTTCACCGACTCCGCCCAGCCGGCGGCCTTCTGCACCTCGTCGATCACGAGCACGGCACCTTCGGGACCGGCCTCGAGGCGGGCCGCCTCCCACTGGGTGGCGATCCACTCGGGGCCGCGGAGCGCGGGCTCGTCGGCGCTCGCCATGCGGACCGGGACTGACAGCCCCTCGACCGCCTGCGCCACCAGCGTCGACTTCCCAACCTGCCGGGGGCCGGCCACAACCTGGATGAACCGCCTCGGCTCGACGAGCCGGCTCGCCAGCTCGGCTGCCTGGGGGCGCCGGTACCCAACGCCGCCGCGGTCATTACTCAACATGTTGAGTAGTCTTGCTCAACGCGATGAGGAGCGCAAGCGGCTGCCCAAGGCGCACGCACCCCAGCGGGGATTCTCCCGGGCGAGGCGGAGGATGAGCGCACGGACCTCAGGGTCGATCGGCGGCCTGCCAAGGCGACCGGTCCGCCGTAAGGTCCACTTCCCCCGCACGAGCTCGCGGTGCCAGCGCACGAGCGTCGCCGGCGTGACAACGAAGGCGACCCATCGATCTCTCCGGGTCGCCCGACTCGCCGCCGCGAGGAGCATCCGGTCCACGGTCCGGAGCTTCGGTCGGCCCGCCGTCCGCTGCAGCACCCGGAGCTGATGAGCAGGTACATGAGCGGCCACACGGGCCGATCGTACCGGCCGGATCTGAGCGCGAATTGGGGTTTCTGATCTCCACGGGCCTGCTGATCGATACCGTCGCGCTCACTCGGAACATCACAGCCCTCCCGTCTCCATCACCCGCCACGCGGATCGCACGGGGTCCGCGATGTCGGGTCGCCGGCCCGGCTGGCTCGCGCTAGGTCGCGGAGACCCGCCCGGCCATGGACACGCTGTCGCCACGGAGTTCAAGCAGGCCGACGGCGAGCCAGCCGACGAACAGCACGCCGAAGCCGAGGGTCTGGACGAGCGATCCCATCTCCTGGGACGTGACCCCGAGCGACGATTCGGAGAGGTACCAGCCCGCGGTCCACGCGGCTGCGGCGACGAGGCCAGCGGTCAGCAGCACGCCCTGCAGCCGGGCCTCCGGGCTGGCGACGAGCATCCGCAGGCCGAGCAGGCCGCTCGACAGCGCGAAGGCCGGCATCAACAGCGACAGCGGGGTCCACGCGACATCACCCACGAAGAACAGGGCGAAGATCGCCAGGGCGAGCGCGAGACCAAACGCTGATGCCAGGAGGCCGAGTGCGCGCGCGACCGGGTCGCGGCCCAGCCGCCCGAGGGCGCTCCCGCCCACCCCGATCGCGAGAACTCCGACGGCGAACGGCACGACATAGAAGGCGAGCAGCATGAGTCCGCTGCTGTCGGGACCCTCGGGCGACCCGACGGCAAGGAAGACAACGATGAACGTGGCCAGGAAGACGCCACCAAGCACGATGGCGAGCGGGGCGAGACGGTCGAGCATGGGACGGCGGACCTTTCTGCCGGCGCCCGCCTCGGACGGGTAGTCGCGGCTCATGCGCGCGTCGAGCGCACCGAGCGCGATGTCGAGGACGGCCGACGGCGTGAGCACCGTGTCCGCTAGGAGGGATACGAGCTCCTCGTCGTAGCGAGCTCGCCAGTCCCGCGGGTACAGGCGCACGAGGATTGGGATCAGGCGGGAGATCGGGCTGGGGGACGCAGCCATCGGGTCAGGACCCGTCTGCGGTGCCGGCAAACCCGTCCAGACGGACGAAGCCCGTCTGGACAAGTCGCTCCAGCTGGTCGAGATGGGCGCGGAGGGTCGAGGCGCCGAGTCCTGTCAGGCGATACGGCCTCCGCCGATCCTCGGGCGGGAGCGCCTCGATCAGCCCCCGCCGCTCGAGCCGCCCGAGCGCCGCATAGAGCGTGCCCGGTCCCAGGGGCTGGCCAGCCGTGGTCTCGGCATCGGCCATGATCGCGTAGCCATGCTTGGGGCCATCGCTCAGCGAGATGAGGATGGCGATGGACGGCTCTGCGAAGCGGCCGAGGTCGAGTAGGCCGGACGTCACGGTGTCCTCCAGTAGCGCGCCTGCCGGCGCGTCCACCGGCAGACAATAGCGACAGGCGATATATCGGGGAGCGATATATAACCCTCTGACGCTCGCCTGTCAAGAGGGGGCGTCGGCATCCTGTTCCGTTATCGACAGTTGATGATCAGCGCCAGTGAGCATGTGCGACGGGCAGGCCCACCCGGGTGCGCTACGATCTTGGGACGATGCGCACTCCGAGACTCCTCCGAAGCCCGATCGGGCTCTAGCCGAACAGGGTCGGTCCCGCCGACACGGCTAGAGCTGCTGGCCACGATCGCCCAGACTCGAGGGTCTCTCCCGATGCCCGCGCCTGCATCCAACCCTTCCCGCGCATCCCGATCGGCCGACTTCGGCCAGTGGTACCTCGACGTCGTCCGCGACGCCGAGCTCGCGTCGTATGCGCCCGTCCGGGGCTGCATCGTCGTTCGCCCGTATGGCTTCGCGCTGTGGGAGCACGTGCGCGACGCGCTCGACCGGCGGATCAAGGAGACGGGCCACGAGAACATCTACCTGCCGCTGCTCGTGCCCCAGAGCCTCCTCGAGACCGAGGCGGAGCACGTCGAAGGGTTCAGCCCGCAGGTCGCCTGGGTGACCCACGGCGGCGCGGACAAACTCGCCGAGCGCCTCGCGATCCGGCCCACCTCTGAGGCGATGGTCGGCGCCGTTTACCGCGACCTGATCCAGAGCTATCGCGACCTGCCCGTGCTCGTGAACCAGTGGGCGAACGTGGTCCGCTGGGAGCTCCGCACGCGGCCGTTCCTGCGCACGGCCGAATTCCTGTGGCAGGAAGGCCACACGTTCCATGCCAGCGCGATCGAGGCCCGCGAGGAAGCGGAGCGGATGCTCGGCGTGTACCGCGAGATCTGGCGCGACTGGCTCGCGATCCCGACGATCAGGGGCCGCAAGAGCGAATCCGAGAAGTTCCCGGGTGCCGAGGTGACGATGACCGGCGAGGCGCTGATGGGCGATCGGCGCGCGCTGCAGATGGGCACCAGCCACGACCTCGGCTCGAACTTCGCCCGGGCGTTCGACATCCGCTTCCTCGATCGTGACAACGAGCGGCGGCACCCGTTCGGGACGTCGTGGGGATTCTCGTGGCGGACGATCGGCGCGGTGATCATGGTCCACGGCGATGAACGCGGCCTCGTCCTGCCACCACGGATTGCGCCGATCCAGGTCGTGGTTGTGCCGATCTGGCGAACGGCGGAAGAGCGGGCGGCCGTCGAAGCGGCAATCGCCCCGGTCGAGGCCGCGCTGCGGGCACAGGCCGTCTTCGGCGACCAACGCATCAGGTTGCGGGTCGATCGGCGTGACGACGTGACGCCCGGCTACAAGTTCAACGATTGGGAGCTGCGCGGCGTCCCGATCCGGCTGGAGGTCGGGCCACGAGATGTCGCGGCGGGCACGATCGTGGTGGCCGAGCGATTGCGGGCCACGGACGGCACGAGCGCGAAGGAGTCGGTCTCCGTCGATCACCTTCCGGCCAATGTCGCGGAGAGGCTCGAACGGATTCAGGCGCGCCTGCTGGAGCGGGCGGTCACGTTCCAGCGCGCCAACACGCACCCGGTTTCCGGCTGGGAGGACCTGGTTGCCATGAACGCCGCGCAGGGCGGCTTCCTCGTCACCGGCTGGTGTGGTTCGGCCGCCTGCGAACGCGAGGTCCAGTCCACAACCGGCGCCACGCTGCGCGTCCTCCCATTCGAGGGTGAGCTCGAGGACCTTGAACCCGCCACCGCCTGTGCCCGCTGTCGCGCGCCGGCTTCGGAGACGGCGGTGTTCGCTCGCGCGTACTAACCGGCGATAAGGATGTGCGTATGGCCAAACGGCCAGCTGATATGGAAGGACTCGTCAAGTCGGAGTGGCGGGGCATGGCCGGGCTCAGGTTCCTGGCGACGGTCGGTCACTCTGATATGTGCGCGGGTCAGGGGGTGATCGACTTCACCTTCACGCTGACCGCCGCGGCGAAGGCACGGCGCCGGGACGCGGCCTTCGGGCCGGCGTCCTGCTCGTCGGGGAACAAGGTGGTCGGGGAAAACATCTGACTCGGACCCGGCCCCAGAAGAGGGGGTCCTGAGCACGAAAGAAGGTCGATCTGGTCGGGGCGAGAGGGATAGCCCCGCCACCAAAGACTTTCCGATCACGATGCGTCTGGCCGAGCGGCCAGAGCCTTGCGACCTGGTCGGCGGCGCATGGCGCGACGGTCGTCCCGCCGCCCCTCCGGATGCGCGACGGACCGTGAGGTCGGGGGTGGTCGTCGGCGTCCTCGTGGCCGGGTCGGAGAAGGCTGCGGCCCACCGCCTCGGGCTGTCGCACTCGACGGTGAAGCACCACCTGGTGAATGCCCGGTCCAAGGTGGGGGTGACGACGACGGCGCAGTTGGTGTGGATCCTGGGCCCTCGGCTACCGGAGCCCGAGGGCGCTACAGGCGAATGAGGAGGCGTCTGGCCGCCGCCAGCCCGTCCCGAAATCCAAATGTGCCCGAGGATCAGAACAAGGCGCCGAGCGCGAGCGTGTACACGAGGTAGAAGACAACGGTCGCGCTGCCCGTGAGCGCCAGCATCAGCGCGATCCCGCGCCAGGTTCGAATGCGGACCGCCGCGGCGACTATGAGCACGAAGCCGAGCGCCAGCTCGCCGATCCAGTAGGCGACCGATGTCGTCGCCGCCACCACCGTGAGCCCGTACAGTCCCTCGCCCAGCAGGATGCCGGCGATCGGGGTGATCCCGGCCGCGGCGCGGTGCGGGTCCGGGCCTCGCAGCCACGCGGCCCCGACACCGAGCGCGGGTCCGGCGATGACGGCCGCAACGCCCCAACGGACGAACGTCGAGGTCCCGACCGGGTAACCGCGAAGCTCCGTCGCAAAGGCGTAGCCGGCGAGCATCGCCAAGAGCGAGGCGAACCCGACCAGGGCGGCCCGTCGTGGATCCCGCTCGAGCAGTGCGAGGGCGAAGGCGCACAGGCACCACGAGCCCGACGAGTTGCTCAGGGACGTCAGCCCCTCCGGCAGCGCCCCTTGCCCCACGGAGGTGGCGATACCGATCGCGAGGCTCGCGCCGATGGCGACAAGGAGGATCCGCATCGAGTCGGCGGTCCCACGCGCCGGGAGACGCGACGCGGTGCCAACGGTGGCAGGGGGTCGGTCGGGCATCACGGAGTCGACGTTAGCAAGGCCCGGCGAACCAGCCCGCAACAACCCGACTGGTGAGGGCCAGCCACTTCGCCGATCCACCGATCGAGAAGGCGGCCGCCTCGGCCTGTCGCACTCGACCGTGAAGCACCACCTGGCGAATGCCCGATCCAGGGGTCGGCGCGACGACGACGGCGCAGCTGGTGTGGATTCTGGCTCCGCGGCTGCCCGAGCCCGGGGCACGGTCCAGGCGACAGACTACGTGTCCGACTCGATGAGGTCGCTCAGCCGCGTCAACTCGTCCCGAGTGAGCAGGCGATCACCCGAGGACGCGGTCGTCTCCTCCTCGGGTAGCGCGCGTTGATGTCGCTACCGAGGGTCGCGCTGAGTTCCGCGATAGCCGCGCCATGCGCTGCCGAGACCCGAACCAGTGGTCCCTGCGACCAGCGACAGCAGATCGCCGGCGTGAAGCGGGTCAGTCGTTCCTCGCGGCGGACGCGTCGACGCACAGGACTCCCCTGTTGTTGTCCTGGTCGGCGATAACGGTCAAAGAGGGCGCGTTGCTGTCATCGACTACGGTTCCACCTGCGGCTAGGGCGGCGGCGATCCGTTGCTCGGCCACCTCGGGCGCCACGTAAACCTCGACGTGGAACCGCTGACGCGGGGTCTCGTGCTCGTCGGCGTCCCCGAACCACAGGTTCGGCACCCTTCCCATGGCGTCCCGGATCTCGTCGCTCGGGGACCCGTGGCCCTGGGCATCCGCGTTTCCGGTCAGCAGGGCGGCCCACACCGGGGCGATGGTCGCGGAGTGCGCCGTATCGAGACCGAGCTCGATCATGCTGACCGAGGCCGGGTCGGCGGCGATCTCCTGGTCGGCGGCGATCTCGGTGATCCGTCGCGCGAGGTCGACGTCCTGCTGGGTCACCCACTCGATGACGTGCTCGGTACCCTCGTCGTCGCGGTAGATGGCGTCATCGCTGACCAGCTTGAAGTCGACGTACCCCTTACCGATCGACACGATCGGGTGGTGGCCGAGCGCGTCGCCAGCCTCGCCCACCGCAGCGACGAACCGTGCGGCCGTGCCGAAGCCGTCGACCACGTAGCGGGCGTGCAGTCCCTGGGCCAGCTTGCGCCAGTCGGTGAGGTTCGCCTCGGCGATCTTGTCGCCCATCAGCATGTCCATGGATGAACCCCTCTCCCTGTTTCGGTTGCAGCGCTCGTGGTGATTGCTTTGATCGCATCCTCTTAGCCCGGACCATCTTGCGTAACAGGGAGTGGTTCTTGCCTTCGCTCCGGATGTGGGCGAAGCCCGCCTGCCCAAACATGCTCCGCGTGGCGTTGTAGAGGAACGACGCCGACGTCTTCTTGCAGTCGGTGTCCTGAAGGATACGGCTCCACGACTCCACCCCCGGGCTTGCGCGATCACAATCGGCCAACTGAAGGCCGCTGCCCGACGCTACAGCGCATGACGGCGCGCTGGTCCGATCCACACCAAGGATCCAGACGAGCTGCGCGATCGTCTCCACTCCAACCTTGCACCGCGCGTTTCGCCAGGTAGTGCTTGACGGTCGAGTGGGCCGCGGCTGCCGGAGCCCGAGGGCGGAGGGCAGGCATTCTTCGTGACCGAGTGCGACCCGGCCGGACGCTAGCACGAGCGACGGCAGTACGCCCAGCGACACGCCGATGATGACTGCGATGTATCGCGCGGCGGGTACCGTCTTGTCCTGTCGTGCCGCCCTTCCAGCGAGGGAGGCACCCAGTCTGTGGGCGCCCACGGGTGCGACAGGGCGCCCGCCTGCCGCGATGACCATCGGGGTAGCTCGGTCAACGCACGCGACGGAAGAGGTAGGCGTACGCGGACCTCGTGTATGCGATGCCACGCCCCGTGCGTTCGACCAGCTCGGCGATGTCCTCGACCGGCGTCTTCGGGACCAGGTAGGACTCGAGCTCGCCGCTCGCGTAGCGGTATCCACCATCTCGGGAGCGGATGATGCCAGCGAGCTCGTAGCGAGGATCGATCGACGCTAGGGCCACATCACCATGGCTCGGGTTCGCCAGTAGCACCCCGCCGACGCGCAGGTACCCCGTGCAGTGGCGGGACACTGGACCGGCAGAGAGCGACACGAGCAAGTCGAAGCTCTCGGCCTTTAGCGGCAGGGGGTCGGTGTAATCGGCATGGAGGAACCGGAGTCTGGGATCAATCGCCGAGACGCCTTGCGCGGCGACGATCTCCCGCACCCCATCGGTGTCGTCGAAGAACCGGGCCGCTCGCCGATCAGCGTCGACGTACGTTACCGAGGGCCACACGAACGACGCTGCGACATCGCACCATGACCCCGGGTACAGGGCCGTGTCGGCATCGACCGCATCGGCCACCGTCCGGAACAACAGGTGTCGATCGCCAGGATGTCGGTCCTGTTCCACCCACAGCGCCGCCGTCGCCTTGCGCACGGCATCGAGCATACCGACCCAGGCACCGCCTCGGACGAGCATCCCTCGCTGCCGTCGCACCTGACCGTGATGCACCACTTGGCGAACGCGCGGTCGAAGGTAGGCTCAGAGACGACCGCGCAACTGGTGATTCTTGGCCCTCGGCTGGCCGGACCGGCGGGCGCGGCCGAAACGGATGGATCGGCCGAAGCTCGACCCCGTGTTCGCGTGGCCCGGGCCCAACCCGCCAGGCGTGGCGCGATCGAGAGCGACACAATGGAATGGTGCGCGAAGACCCCGCCCGCGCGGATCGCCTCGCGGAACTCGAGGCGATCTTGGGAGAACTCATCGCCGTCGCCCAACGGGCGACCTCGCCGACCCTGCTGGTTGACGGGGAGTGGACCGTGCACGACGTGGTCGCGCACATCGGGTTCTGGCAGGCGAGCTTTGCCCGCAACGTCGACGATCTGGCCGCCGGCCGGCGGCCGCGTCCGCTCCGGGGCCGGCTCGCGGACCTCAACCAGCGCGGCGTCGCCGAAGCCCGGCCGCTCCCCTTCGACCGTGTCGTTGCCGACTTGCGCGCGTCGCAGGCCGTGATCCGGCGTCGGATCCTGGAGCCGTCGCTCGGCCCGATACCCTACCGCGTAGGATCACGGGCGTACCTCCCGGACGAACACCTCGACACCGTGCGTGACCACGTTCGAGGGCACCTCCGCGTTCTGGAGCGCGCGCTTGACGGGGCCGCGCGGCTAGAGGTGGACGCCGACCGCCGGCCGCGTCATGGCGTTGAGCCGCAGTGACACGGCCGACATCCAGAGGATTGGCGTCCACATGCCAAGCCGTTGCAGTAGGCCCAGGTGATCGGGCAGGAGGCCTGCCGCGACGATCGGTCCCGTCGCGAGCGTGGCCAACCCCAGCAGCAACGACACGATCTGCCACGCCGGTCCGAGCCGCCCGTCGCTCTTGAACGCAAGCGAGCTGAGCACGATGGCCATTGGCAGGCCGATGGCGCCTGGCATGCTGAACGCCGAGTGCAGCTGGCTCGTCCGCGTAACGTCAACGCAGCCGGGATCGCACGGAAAGAACCCGACCATGACCATGGCGACGCCTGCCAGCAGCATTGAGGCGGTTGCGACCCATCTCCATGGGCTTGGCCGGAGAACGAGGTGATAGGCGGCCGCAAAGGTCAGGATGACGAGCCCCAGGACCATGAACCCGCCGATGTTCATCAACAGTCCGTGCGGCGCGTCGACGGCGCCGAGCTCGCTCTGGGTCTGGCGGATCGGGTCGTATCCCGGCCACAGAAGGCCGAGCAGGGTGACGAACCCGATATAGGCGATCGGGCCAGCGAGGCCCACACGCGTCAGGAAGCGGGCAAGCGGCTCGCGCTGGCGAGTGATCATCCCTCTCCCCGGTAATCGATCATCGTCTTCTGGGCAAATCACGATGAATGGTTCGCATACGGTGATCAGCGTTAGTGGACCCGCCCAAGTCGTACGGATGCGGCGAGGATCTGCTGCGCCTGCCCCCGACCCTAGCCATGGCCCAATCGGCCGGCCCGGCACCGCGAAACGCCACCTGGCTGACCTGCGAGCGCGGTCGGGCCTGACGACCGAGCAGCTGATCTACCGGGGTCGGGCCGAGGGTGGCCGGTGGTCCCGAGCCTCGAAGCGGCTGAAGCCAGCATGGCGGTACTTCCGTTGCCGGCCGCCCTTGGGAGCATCGACTCCGGGCGCCGATCAGGGCAACGACGAGCAGATCATCGAGACCGGTGACCGCGCTCAGGCCGCTGCCCGACTGAATGTCACGTGGACGACGCCGCTGGGCGAAGCGGTGGTCTCGATCGCGTAGTTGTCCTCAAGACTCTGCAGCCCGTCCCACAGGCGCACGCCTCGGCCGAGCAGGATCGGGACCACGACCACGTGCATATGGTCGATGAGCCCGGCCTTCAGGAACTCGCGGATCGTGGTGGGTCCGCCGCCGATGCGGACGTCAAGGCCGTTCCCGGCCTCGCGGGCCCGCTCGAGCGCCTCCGCGGGCGTCGCGTCGACGAAGTGGAACGTGGTGCCGCCCTCCATCTCGATGGGCGGACGCGTGTGGTGGGTCATCACGAAGACAGGGGTATGGAACGGCGGGTTGGGGCCCCACCAGCCCTTCCATTGGGGGTCAGTGTCCCAGCCGGGATAGCCGTACTTCCCGGCCCCCATGATCTCCGCGCCGACCCCGGGATCGTGCAGGCGCAGGAGCGCGTCGTCGATGCCGCGGCTGCCGCCCTGCTCGCCGACCATCTCGTGCCACCAGCGGGTGGCGAACATCCACTCGTGCAGGCGGTCGCCGGCGTGGCCGAACGGTTCGTCGCGGGTCAGGCCGTCGCCCGTACCGAAACCGTCGAGGGAGACTGAAAAGAACTGGACGCGTGCGAGTGACACTGCTCGTGCTCCTCTCGTTCTGGCCGGTTAGCCCTCGCCCGACGCTCCGATGCGCCCCGTCAGCTGTGGCCGAGTGCGAACCTGCGTGGCCTCACGGGCAACCGGCGTCCGTCACGTGGTTGGCTGTCCGGCGGGTGGGCCGGACAGGACCGTCGGCGCGTACTCCAGCAGCTGGATGCGGCCGTCGAACGTCCGACTGTCATTAGGTACACGCGCTTCAGGTGATCGGTTCGCGCAATGCGGGGTAGGGCCATCCCGCCGGCATGCGCCGGTCGATGCGCTCATGAGCCAGGTCGCGGTTCAGGACCTTGCGACGACGTCGCGCGGCAGGAGATACAGGGCCATCACCAGGGCCGTGCGCGCGACCACGCTGTGCTTCACCTCGGCCGGCATCCGCACCCAGGTTCCAGCGATGGCGCGATGCGCATCGGGGCCCACGGTGAGATCGCCCGCGCCCGACAGGATGTGGATGATCGCGGGACGGGCTGACGTGTGCTCGGAGAGCTGCTCGCCCGGGGCGAAGGCGAACAAGACGAGCTCGATCCCGTCCTCATCCGAGAGGGTCTGGCTGAGAATGCCCCGGGCCGGAATGGGGGCCTCGGCGACGAGATCGCCGAACACTGTGACTGGCACGTTCAGGTTCTCCGGTTGGTGGAGGTGCGGAGTCTTTCATGGGTACGACCGCTGGCGTGCCAAGGCTGCCGGACATCCATCGGAGCGTCCAGCATATCGGTTCCGTCGCCCCGTTCCTTTCGCACCGCCCGCTCAGCCGCTTGGCTGGCCTGACGGACGAGTACATGCGCGGCGCGCTGTCGCTGCGGCGACACAGGACCAGATATGGTCCTCACGCCTTCGTCACGGTGCTTAGCCGAATTCCGACCAACCGAGCCCGCGCGCACCTTGTCACCAGCTACGTCGTCTTCGATCGGCTGGTCATGGCGGCTCATGCAACCTCGATGAGCCCGACCGCGCCTCGCTCGGCGTCGCTGAACTTATGGGTCACGAACGGGTAGGTTCCTGCTTCATCGAAGGTGAGCTCCACCATGGCCCCGTCCCCCGGCGGCACCACGATCGTCTGGTGCATCCCCATCCGGTTGGCGGGATTGCCCTCAGGCTCGTAGGCATCGAACAGTTCGCCGATGACGTGGAACGCCGAGGTGCTGCTCGGACCGGCGTTCATGACGAAGAAGCGGACGAGTTCGCCCACGGAAGCCTCGAGAGGCGTGGTCTTGTAGCGGAAGGCCTGGCCATTGAAGCAGACGACATCGGGCGCGTTGTTCATCATCGCGTCGTAGTCGCCGCCCGTGCCATAGAACTCGCTCTGGACGACGACGAACTCGCGAGCTTTCGGTCGTCCCGCCTTGGGGTCCACGATGATCGCGCCGTACATGCCGTCACCGATGTGCATCAGGACCGGCGGCGTCCCGCAGTGGTACATGAAGACCCCGGGATAGTGGGCCGTCCACTCGAAGGTGAATGAGGCACCGGCAGCGACCTCTTGGTAGTTCTTGCTCCACGGCGTCTGCGCCGCGTGGAAGTCGATCGAGTGCGGGATCGCTCCGGCATTCGTCAAGGTGAACCGGACGACGTCTCCTTCGGTGACCCGGAGCGTCGGCGCCGGGACCTGACCGTCGAGCGGCGTGGCTCGGCCGGAACGACCTCGGTCGCCGGACCGTCCGGGTGTGACGGCCCTGATGCTATTCCTCGGCTTGGCAGCTGCGATGACCACTCTGACCCGCGGGCGCGGACCCGCTACGCGTGGCACGATGCTGGCATGACCACCGAGCCCGCCTCCACCGTCCGATTCGACCGGATCGAGCGCACCCAGGCGCTGATGCGCGACCAGGGCGTGGCCGCGATCATCGTCATGAACCATGACGACTACCGCTGGTTCTTCGGCTTCGACCGGGCGCAACCGCGGGCCATCATTCCGGCGACGGGGGCGCCGGCCCTGGTCGCCTTCACCGCCGAGGAGGAGGAGCTTCGGGAGCTCACCGGCGGCGGCCCGGTCATGATCTGGGGCTCGGTGGGCGGCCAGATCAACGACGTCGTCACGCGCCTGCGCGAGATCGCGGCCGAGACCGGCACAGGCAGCACGAGCGGCAAGGGCAGCGCGACGGGCGCGGGCGGCTCACCCCGAATGCGGGTGGCGATGCAGCAGTGGTTTGACACGCCGGCGTTCCTGGTCGACATGTTCCGCAAGGTCAACCCGGGGGTCGAGCTGGTGTCCTCGGACCCGATCATGGATCGGCTGCGCGCCGTGAAGGAACCTGCCGAGATCGCGGCCATGACGGAAGCGCAGCGCATCGCCGGCATCGGCATGGATCGCGCCCGCAGGCTGCTGCGCGACGGTGCGACCGCCCACGAGATCGCCACCGAGGCGATGTACGCGATGATGCGGGCCGGCGCCGCACGCACCAGCACGCCCATCTACGTCAACGTCGGCCGCGAGACGTGCATGCTCCACGGCTGGCAGAGCCCTCGGCCGATGCGGACGGGCGACCTCGTCGTCATCGACCTCACGCCGATGGTGGACGGCTACTGCGCGAACCTGGCCCGGACGTTCGTCCTCGGCGAGCCGGACCCGCGGCAGCGCGCGCTCCTGGACGCCTACGCGGCCCTCATCCCCGAGGTGCGCGATGCGATGCGTCCGGGCGCAACGGTGGCGCAGCTCGACGCCCGCGCTGGAGTGGTGCTCCGGGAGCGCGGCCTCGGCGAGCACCAGGTGAACGGGATCGGGCACGGACTGGGCCTCCGGTTCGAGGAGACGCCCGCCTCGACGATCATCCCGCCGCATCGCAACACCCCCCTCCGCGAGGGCATGACGGTGACCATCGGGCACACGATCCTCGCCATCCCGGGCTTGGGCGGCGTGCGCCACGAGGACGTCTACCGCGTGACGCCGAGCGGCGGCGAGGTCCTGGCGCCCTACCAGATCGATCCCGTGGTCGCCACCTGACCAGCCCAGCCGGGTCGGTTCGCGATTCGGCTCGATGGGGTCATCTTCCGCGGCCGGAACGCGCGGTCCAAGATGGGAGCGACGACGACGGCGCAGCTCGTGTGTGCCTGGCGCCACGGTTGCCGGAGCCCGGGGGCGGAGCGCAACAAAGCGAGTAGTGCTGCCAACCAAGTAGAGAGCCTGTAGCCGATTGCGACGCACGTTCGCGGCGCTCCGGTCGTCGCCAGACCCTTGACGCACTGCCGCACCCAAGCCAATCGGGCCCTTGTTCGTGTTCCGGCAAGAAGGGGTGGACCATGCGGAGTCTCGGCGTCGCGCTCGTGGCTGTGCTACTCGCTGGTTGCTCAATGCTCCCGCCGCCGGCGGGGATCCAGCTCACGATCCCCGCCGGGCAGGAGGTGCGCGCTCTTCCCGTGACCGTCGTGGACAACGCAGGGATCGTCGGCGAGGCCACACCCGCCGCGATCCCGGAGGGGTTCTCCGGCGAGACGACCGTGCAGGCGGTTGGCGGCCGCGACGATGCGGTGGTGCTGGCCTGGATGGGGGGAGATTGCGACGACCGCACCGTCATCACCATCGAGCAGGCGGGCGATCGCTACCTAGCGAGCGTGGAGAACCGGTCCTCGGCTATGGGCTGCTCGGCTGTCGGGATCCTCCGCGCCGTCCTCCTGTCGCTCACCAAGCCGGTCGGACCTGACGCATTCGATGCGTCCTGATCAGACGCGGCGAAGGGGTACCAAACTCATGGCTCTACTCGTCCGCCAGCGTCCCACCCTCCGGCGTCCTCGCGGGTCGTCGGCGGTCGTGCCGCCCGCATCTCGATCACGTCGGGCGACATGCCCACTAGTTCTGCGCCGTAGCGCTCGTGCCAGCGGCGGTGCAGCGCCACGTGCAGGTGGGATGAGCTGCTGGATGGCTCGTCGTTCCGAACTTGGAGCCCGTTGATCCGGCGCACTGCTCTCGTGAACAACGCGACTCGAGCAGGATCCGAGCGCCGGCGTTGACAAAGCTGGGCGTCAACCTGAACCGACGCCCGCTGAAGTATCGCTTCTGCCGTCTCGATCGCCGGACGCGAGATCCTGCGACTTCGTCACCCGATAGGCCGAACGCCCGGTCGGGCGACCGGGCGTTCGATAGCGCGGAGGAGCGGTGGAGCTCACCGGGCTGGGACTTCGTCCTCGACGCGCTCGGCGGCCACAGAGACCCCGCCTGCCCGGACAGGTTCCATCGCGAACGGCAGACCCAGATGGTCCACGCCGTCGTCCGCAAGGTCCTGCTCGTAGGTGCAGATGCACGGGCCGTTCTGGGCGCAGCCGAGGCAGCAGTACGCCTCGTCCATCCGGTACACGGGTCGGTCGGTGATCACGGCGTCGCACGAGGCGCAGTAGCCGCGGCGGGGGCTGGCGAAGGTATGCATGCGATGTCCTCCGATGGGTTCGGCTTGGCGATGTGTCAGGGGTAGATGCCGCGCAGCCGGGTGGCCGTTGCCACACGCTCGACGGCGATGGCGTGGGCGGCCAGTCGGGGCGGGATCCCGTCGGCCGCGGCGCGGTGCCACACCGCATCCGCGGCCGAGAGGATCTGGCGCTGCAGCCGGCTATTGACCTCTTCGCGCGTCCACGCGAGGGCCGCCCGGTTCTGCGTCCATTCGAAGTAGCTGACGATGACGCCGCCGGCGTTGCACAGGATGTCGGGGATCACGGTGGTGCCGTTCGCCTGCAAGATCGGGTCGGCCGACGGTTCGGTCGGGCCGTTGGCACCCTCGGCCAGGATCCTGGCGCGGATGGTCCCGGCGTTGGCCGCGGTGATCTGGCCGTCGAGCGCAGCGAGCACGAGGATGTCCACCTCGAGGCCGAACAGGGTCTCGTTGTCGATGGGCTCCGTGCCGGGCGAGCCGGCCACGGTGCCGTAGGCCCGGAACCGCCGGGAGAGGTCAGGGATGTCGAGACCCTGGGGGTCGTACACGCCGCCCCCGGCATCCGTGATCGCGACGACCTTCGCACCGCCTTCGTGGAGCAGGCGGGCCGTGGCCTCGCCCACGTTCCCGAAGCCCTGCACCGCAACGCTGGCGCCGACCATGTCCAGACCGATCCGCCGCGCGGCGTGGTCGATCGTGTAGACGATGCCCTGGCCCGTCGCGTCCGATCGGCCGACCGAGCCGCCGATGGACAGGGGCTTGCCGGTGACGACGCCGGGCACGGAGTACCCCTTGTGCATCGAGACGGTGTCCATGATCCAGGCCATCACCTGGGCGTTCGTGCCCACGTCGGGCGCCGGGATGTCCGACTCGGGGCCGATGATCTGCTCGATCTCGGTGGTGAAGCGCCGGGTGAGGCCCTCGAGCTCCTTGCCACTCATGCGCGTCGGGTCGCAGGTCACGCCGCCCTTCGCGCCGCCGAACGGGACGTCCACCAGCGCGCACTTCCATGTCATCCACATGGCGAGCGCGCGAACGTCATCGAGGTCGGTCTGCGGATGGAAGCGGAGACCGCCCTTCGCCGGCCCGCGCGCCACGTTGTGCTGGACGCGGTAGCCGGAGAACACCGCGACGGTGCCGTCATCCATCCTCACGGGGAAGTTGACGGTGAGCTCGCGCTGCGGCATCCGAAGGACGGCGCGCAGATCCGGGTCCAGCCCGAGATGCTCTGTCGCGTCGTCGAACTGGGCGAGCGCCGCCGCGAGGGCGTTGCGTCCGGCGGTAGCGGGCGCTGCGGTCACTGGTGCCTGGGCGAAGGCTGCCTGGGCCAAGGCTGCCTGGGCCAAGGGTGCCTCGATGGTTTCCGTGGTCATGAATCGTCTCCGGGCGAAGGCGGCTGGCGTCATGTGTGGCCATCAGGCTCGCCCGGCCGCCCGAAGATCGGCGGGGATCCGCGTGAACGCCGCGTGAACAACCAGGCCGCCTGCATGAACGACTCGTTCACGAGGCCCGCTTCCCGCAGGGCTATGCTCAACGCATGCCCAGCCAGCCGTTGTCGGAGCCGTCCGCCTTGCCGGCCGCCCACGAGGCGCCGACGGTCGGAACCTCGCCGCTGCTCCACGCAGCCCTCATGCTCGTTCCGCCTTCGACGACCGCGGCAGAGCTCGAGCATCGGTTCGCCGCTGCCGGCGCGGATCTCCGGCCCAGGACCGCCGCGGGACTCCTCGCGGGCCTCGCCGATCTCGGGCTCGTGAGGGCAACTCAGCGGAGCAGGCGCGGCACCCGATGGGTGGTGACCACGCTCGGCGTCCGGTACCTCGAGGCCGGCCTGCACGGCGGCGCGGCCATCCCGCTGGCAGAGCTGGAAGCCCTGCGGACGGATCTGCTGTCCACCATCGCCCACGAGCTCCGGACCCCGCTCACGGCTGTCCGAACCAGCGCCGGCCTGCTGCTCGACCCCACCGCGCGACCCACCGAGGACCAGCGCCGCTCCCTGCTGGAGGCCATCGAGCGCAACGGCGAGCGGATGCAGCGGCTCGTCGGCGACATCCTGGAGCTGTCCCGCTTCCGGTCCGGCAGCGTGAGCCTCCAGCTCCGCCGGTTCAGTGCCGGGGCCCTGGCCGACTCGGCGATTGCCGTGGTCACCCCGCTCGCGGTGCAGCGCGGCCAGCGCATCGAGCGGTCGCTCCCGGCGTCCGGCGACCACCGCGTGTACGGCGACCACCGGCGACTGGAGCAGGCGCTCCTCAACCTCGTCTCCAATGCGCAGCGCTTCGCGCCCGACCATGGGGTCATCTCGGTGAGCGTGGAGGAGCACGGGCTGTTCACCAGCTGGAACGTCACCGACAACGGCCCCGGGATCTCCGAGGCTGACCAGGCCCGGCTCTTCGAGCGGTTCTTTGTCGGTCGCAACGACCGCTCCGGTCCGCGCGACGGCGTGGGCCTCGGGTTGCCCACCGCCCTGGCGATCACCCAGGCGCACGGCGGCAGCATCGGCGTCCGGAGCCGGCTCGGCCACGGGAGCACCTTCTCGCTGATCGTCCCCACGGCAGGTCCTGAGGACGAGTCCTGATGCGGATCCTGGTCGTCGACGACGAGCCCGACGTGGTCGAGTCCGTTCGTCTCGGCTTCACGCTGCAATGGCGGGAGATGGAGGTGCTGGGCGCCGGCACGGGCGAGTCGGCGCTGGACCTCGTGGAGCGGCGGGCGCCGGACATCGTCCTGCTCGACGTCGGGCTGCCCGATATGGACGGGTTCGCGGTCCTGCGCGAGCTCCGCGCCTTCTCGGATGTTCCGGTCGTGATGCTGACCGCCCGGGACGACGCGATGGACAAGGTGAAAGGCCTGGAGCTTGGCGCGGACGACTACGTGACCAAGCCGTTCAACCATCTCGAGCTGATGGCACGGGTCAAGGCCGTGCTGCGCCGACTCGACATGCCCGCCCCCCCGAGCCGGGCGCCTTCGTTCGTGTCCGGTGACCTCGAGGTGGACTTCGGCAAGCAGGAGGTGCGGCTCCGCGGAGACCGGGTCGAGCTCACCCCAACCGAGTACAAGCTCCTCTACCACCTGGTCCGGAACGCAGGGCACGTGCTCCAGCACGGGACGCTGCTGGCCAAGGTCTGGGGCCGCGAGTACGTCGACGAGGTGGACTACATCCGGGTCTACATCCGGCGGTTGCGCGAGAAGCTGGGCGACGATCCGGAGCACCCCCGCTACATCCAGACCGAGCGACGCCTGGGCTACAGGTTCCTGGTGCCGGAGAGCAGAGCGGCTGAGTCTCGGAGCTGAGGTTGGTCCCGCGAGACCGGGCCCATCGCCTCGATCAGCGGGCGGCGCGCTGGCTGCTCCAGGTCGACGAGCGCGTCGATGAGGCGCCGTTCGAGGTCACCCAGGAGTTCCTGGCCGAGATGATCGGGACCCAGCGACCGTCGCTCTCGATCGCGATGCGCCAGTTCAAGGACGCCGGGCTGATCAAGCATTCCCGCGGCCAGATCACGATCGCCGATCGGGCGGGGCTGCTCGAGCGGTCCTGCTCGTGCATCACGGTCATGCACGCCGAAGAGCAGCGCCTGCGAGATACTGTCGAGCGGCACGCGACTGCCCGAGGATGACTCACCGCTCCTGATTGGCCCCCGTGGCCATCGTGCCGTCAGGGCGCCACGGCCGTGGTGATTGACCAACCTGACGTTGCGTCCGCGCCCTACGGAACGACAGCCGCGGCCATCGCCTCGAACCAGGCGTCGACCTCGGACGCGAACGCCGCGCCGAGCACGGTCGCGTCCGGTCGGGGCAGGCCACCGGCGGCGAGCGCTGGGCGAAGGGTGTCGGACGCGGCGCGTCCCTCCACCGCACGGACCACGTCCGAGGCGCCGTCGACCCGGCCGTGAAGGTCGAGGGCCGCCAGCACGCACCGCCATCGGGACGCCTCGTCGCGCGCCGGGACAGCGGGCGGCGCCAGCCAGGCGCGTACCGGCGCTCCGTCGGCAAGCCGGACCCGGTCCGCGTTGCCCGTGCGCTCAACGTCGGCGAGGCCCGCGAGGGCCATGTCCGCCACCGCGCCCGCCACGGCGCGCTTGCCGAACCGGGTCCGGGCGGCGAGGTCCGCAATGGACAGCGGCGCCGGCGCACCGAGCAGCACCACCAGGATGTCCGCACGTGCGTTGACGCCGAACCCGGCACGTAGACGCCACACCAGCCGGGCAGGCGCGGTGAGGTCCCGCACGACCACGAGACCGGGCCGCGGCTCGATGCCCTGCCACGGGCCCCCGGGCTCGCCGGTTGCTGCCACCGGCCACGGCGGTCCGCCGGCGCGTCGCACAGCGCCCGCGAACTCGGCAATCGGACCGACCGCATCGAGCTCGGCCGCCACGGTTCGCAGGCGGGCGCCGTTGACCGCCGAACCGTGCCTGGCGCCCCAGGCGAGCGCGACCTCGGCGACGCGGGGCTCCCCCGGGGCGAGGCGGGCGGTGGCCACGAGCAGCGCCTCGAGATCTACGACCCGCGTCTCGGCACCGCCCTCGAGCTGGGCGCCGAGTGCTGTCCACTGGGCGGCCAGTCTCCCGAGCGCGGCCAGGCGCAGGCTAGCGCGCGGCGACATCGTCGGTCTCGTCCACGCCGAGTCGCCGCAGGACCGCGGCAAGCAGCTCGTTGTACCCGGGCGACGGGTCCCGGAGGCGTGTCCGCGCGGCGGCGCTCGCGAGCTCGGGGGAGGTGGGTGCCAGCGCCTCGAGGTCCGACAGGTGGCGCCCGGGCGCCGGCCACCGGTCGGCGGGCGCCCAGAGCTTGAGCGCCACGAGGTCCTCCCGCCCAGCGATCCAGAGCCGCAGGGCGCCGAACTCCACCGGACGCAGGCGCTCCTCGAAGCCCTCGGGCAGCGGCGCGGCGAGCAGCGAGGCCGGTCCGAGGTTCAGCCAGTCGTCCGCGAGGCCGTACGCGCGAGCGACGTCGAGGACCGCCCTCGCCAGCTCGCGTGGCAGGTGCTCGAGCCGCGCGACGGAGCCGTCGGGCAGGCGCTCGCCGACGATGTCGCCATCCTTCGTCGGACGCGAGACCGTCCCGCGCAGGAGGAGGGCAGCGCCGCCGACCAGCACCAGGTCGCACGCGTGCCCGCGCACGGCGAGAACGTCGCCCAGTGCGCGGAATGCTGCGGTCAGGGAGGATCGGCCGAGGTCCGCCATCGGTCCAGTATCGACCTACCAATGCGCATGTCAAGTGCGCGAAACGAGAATGTCGATTGCGCGAACCACAGTCTGCGTGCTGAGTGGACCCGGAGAACACCAAGTACCGCGCCAAGCCTGGGCTGATCCACGCGGGCGACATCGTCCGCGTGAAGTGAGAGGAGGAGCCATGGACAGCCAGCCAGGCACGATCTTCGGCCGCGAACCGGCGCTCGTCCTCGCCCTCGTCCAGGCCGTCATCGCCCTGGTTGTGGCGTTCGGTCTATCCTTCGCCCCCGACCAGATCGGCGCTCCTCGTTGGTCACGGCGGTGATCCCGGAGTTCATCACCCGCAGACGGGTGAGCCCAGCGTGAGGGAGGGCTACCTGGAGGGACGCTCCCGCGGACGCCGACCGCCCGCCAGGTCGACGTCCTCGCCGCCTTCGTCGCGGCAGGAGGCTCGGTCGCCGAGGCGGCTGCGCTCGTCGGCGTCCGGCCGAGCACCGCGAAGCGCCGTCCTCGCGGACCTACGCGCGCGCTCGGGTCTCACGACCGGACCCACTACAACTACCAGCACGAGCCGTGCTGGTACGGGGTCAAGGACGGCGCGACCGCGGGCTGGCAGGGCGACACGAAGCAGACCACCGTGTGGGAGGCCGCCTCGCCCAAGATGATGATGGGCCGCGGCGCCGAGGAGAAGTTCGACCATCCGACCCAGAGGCCGCCGAGTGCATGGCGCGTCCGATCCGCAATCACGCGGGCGACGCGTACGACCCGTTCTGTGGCTCGGGCACCACGCTCATCGCCGCCGAGCAGCAGGGCCGCCGCTCGTTCTCGATGGAGATCGAGCCGCGCTACGTCCAGGTCGCGATCGAGCGCTGGCAGGCCTTCACCGGCAAGACCGCGGAGCCCGTCCTTGGGTAGGCGGGGCCCGGCGCCGACCCCGACCGCCGTCAAGCGCCTCCTTGGCGAGACGCGGCCCTCCCGACTGAACCTCCGCGAGCCGATGCCCTCGGCCGACGTGCCCGAAATGCCCGCTGACATGGACCCCGACGCCAAGGCCGTCTGGCGACGGGTCGTGCGCGACATGCGCCACACCGGCGTCATTCGTGCGGCGGACGCGGACGTCCTGCGCTGCTACTGCGAGGCGGTGAGCCGCTTCGCCGCGGCGGCCCGCCTGTACGCGAAGTTGGGCCCGCTCACGAGGCGCGACGGCAACCTCGTGAAGAACCCGCTCCACCAGGTCGCCCGCGACAACGCCGACGAGGTCCGCTGGGCCTGTCGCCCTCGGCGCGGGTCGGCCTGCGGATCGAGGGGACGCGCTCGCTCGACTCGCTCACGGCCGACATCGGGCTCCCGCCGCGGCTTCGGGTGGTGGGCGATGTCTAGCCCCGAAGCGACGCCGGGTGGCCCTGTCGCCAGCTCCGGCGTTCGCCGTCAGCGGCAACGGCGGTCAGGAAGGTCCTGGCATTGCGCCGAGCTGTCGCATCATTCCGAGCTGATCGAACTGGTGCCAGTGCTCGACGATCTGGCCGTCCCGGACGCGGAAGATGTGGATCTCGGCGATGGTGTAGCGCTTCCCGCTGGCCGGCATCCCCATGAACTCGCCGGTCTGGGTCGCGCTCGCGGTCAGCCGGGCGACGACCTGGTCGCCCTCCGCGATCAGGTCGTCGATCGTGAACGCCGCATCGGTCAGGCCCGTCGAGACGCGTTCCATGGCCCGCTTCAGGTCGCCTCGGCCGTCGCCGGTCGTTGGCCACGTGTGCGGCACAAAGTCCTCCGCGACGAGCTCGTCGACGGCCCCCAGATCGCCCTTCTCGAACACGTCTGCCACAAACCGTCGAACGACCGCCTTGTTCTCGTCGGTACCCATCGGATCGCTCCTCTCCCGCGCACGCGGCCGGGCTTCTGGGCTTGGTCAGCCACAAGCGACGCTATCCGACCCGGTGCGTCGACAGCAAGCCGTCGCCCTCCCTGGCAGGTCGCCCACTCCGGGCGAACGATCGCGGCCACCGGGCAATGGGCGGAGATGCTCGCGGGCGCCGGTGAGGACTGGGAGGTCCTGGTCGTCGGCTACGTCAGCCGGTTCGCCCGGGACCTGCGCACGGCGGTCAACGCACGTCACGATCTCCACGCCCGCGGCGTGGTCATCCTGTTCGCGGACGAGCGGGTCCTCTCCTCCGACGAGGACGAGTGGGCGCGCTGGGCGAGAGAAGCGGTCGAGGCCGAGGCGTACAGCCGGCGGCTCGCGAAGCGGATCCGGGAGGGCTACGCCGCGAAGCGCCGGCGCCTCGGCGTGCCGGGCGGCAACCGGGCCCCGTTCGGGACGGTCCGGCAGGGACGCACGATCGAGATCGACGAGGCCTCCATTCCCGTCGTCCGCCGCGTCTACGAGCTGGCCTCCGGTGGCCGCACCGACCGCGAGGTCGGGGCCGCGACTGGCCTGGCGCTCAAGCACGTGGCCGAGATCCTGACCAACCCCTTCTACATCGGGCGCCTCTGGTCGGGGGAGGAGTCGGCCCTCGGGGCGCTGATCGACTCCGGGACGTGGGAACAGGTCCAGGCAATGCGGGCGCGGTACAGCCGCCGGCACCGGGGATCGGTCAACCGCCGCCAGTACGGGCTCGCTGGCCTGCTGGCCTGCGCAGCCTGCGGCCGTCACCTGACTGGCCATGTCGGGCGGTACCGCCACCAGGACGCCTGCGCGCCGTTCCGGGCTGCCGCACCGAGGCGGCTCCAGCGTGACGGGGCGACGCTCGACCCGCGGGTGCGGGGCGAGTCGTACAAGGTCGACGTCTACGAGGACGCGATCGGGCGAGCCTTCGAGCACGTGGCGGTGTCGTCCACACTCAAGGCCAGCACCGTGTCCATCGCCAGGCGACCGGATCCCGACGGGGGCGACGGGCTGGCCCGGGCGCGGATCAAGCGGGAGCGCGAACAGGCGGCGCTGCGGTTCGCGAAGGACCGCGACCTCGGGAAGCTCGAGGCGACGATGGCCAGGCTCGACGCCGAAGCCGAGGCTGCCGTGGTCCGACCGTCACGGATCCCGACAGCGGCCGAGGCACGCGCCTACCTGGAGTCGCTGCCGGAGCTGTGGGCGAAGACCTCGGACGCCGGGCGGCACGCGATCGCCGAGGCCGTGTTCGAGCGGATCGATGTCCTCGGGGCGACCGACTTCATGTTCACGCTCACGGCCCACGCCAGAGCGCGGGGCTGGGACGCGGCCTTCGGCGCCGGCGTCGTCCGCGCGAAAGAAGGTCGATCTGGTCGGGGCGAGAGGGATAGCCCCGCCACCAACGACCTTCCGATCACGATGCGGCTCGCCGAGCCGCCGGAGCCCTTCGAGCTGGTCTGCGCAGCGCATGACGCGCCGGCCGTCCCGCCCCGCCGAACGCGCGACCGACCGCGAGGTCGGGGTGGTCGCGGCCGTCCTCGTCGCCGGGTCGGAGAAGGCGGCCGCCCACCGCCTCGGCCTGTCGCACTCGACCGTCAAGCACCACCTGGCGAACGCGCGGTCCAAGGTCGGGGCGACGACGACGGCGCAGCTGGTGTGGATCCTGGCGCCGCGGCTGCCGGAGCCCGAGGGCCTGATCCCTATCCAACGACGACGCTCACCGCCCGAGCTCGGCGAAGATCTGCCAGCTCGGGACATCGCCTTCAGACGAGCCCGTAAGCTGCCGGATCGCGATCTGCCGCCCGGACGGCTCATCGGCTCCGCACGCCGCGCATGTCCATATCACCCAGTGACGGCCCCAGGCATCCGCTCTCGCAGCGGTCGTTCGCCCGCAAGCGAAATCAGACGCAACGTCATTGGTCATGTTGCCGTTCGTGAGGAAGTTCATCCCCTGGACTGACGCAGACCGGCATGGGCCGTCGAGGACGCCGCTGGGCGAGAGCTGCCGAACTGACGTCCGCTCGCCGCCGATAGGGGTGATCCAGACGGTTGCCCAACTCGACGGACCGGTTGCGTGCAGCGCTGCGACCAGTCGGAACTGGTAGTAGTCGGCGCCGGGAAGATGTTCGCGGTTGTCCCGATAAGCCTCCCAGCAGATATCGAGTCGGCCCGCTGGTCGAACAACCGGATCGAAGCAACCGCTGCCGGCAGGCGTGCGCGGCACCTCAATTTGCGGGAACCAGTCACTGGGATCAGGCGGGTCGAAGCCTTCCACCGTCGCCGTTCCCAGTAACTGACCCTGGACCCCAACTGGTACCGTCGGCACCCACGAGGCAGCGGCCGCCCCCCATGTCGTCGCCATGACGAGCGCCGCCGCGCCGACGGCCAGAGTCCACCTGCGGGCGCCGCCCACGAACGGGCGCCATCCAGCGTCGCGCCCCCAAAGCCAGATGGTCCACAGCAGGATGCCCAAGACCAGCAGGATGTAGATCGGGGCGGCCTTGGTAACCGAAAACACGTGGATGGCGGCGTGCGCCGATAGCAGGGCCGCGACCAGGATGGCGCGGTGCCCTACTCGACGCGCGACCATGAAGAGAGGATGAAGGGCACGACGAGCAAGAGAAGGCAAACAGGGCTGCCACCAGCGACTCGCCGTATGCCGTGATGCCGGCGAGCGAATTGCCATCGGTCAGTCTCGCGTGGCACGCATCAAGGCAGGCAATCCCAGCACGCAGCGGGATATCGAGGGCTGTGGCCACAATCGGTAGGGCGACGATGCCAGCGAACCAAGCGACTCCGAGCGCGACAACTGGGGCAACCGCAGGCCGCCACCGCCACACGAGGCCACCAATCGCCCCACCGAGGAGTGCAGCCGGGACAACCGCGCCGAACGAGAGGGCGATCGCTTGCCCGGTGCCGAGCGGATGCCACCCGACCGACTCGATGAGGAACTGGTCCGGTCCGGACTGCAGCACCCAGGCCACGGGCACAGCCGACGCCAGTGCGAGCACGATGGCGAGCAGGATCGACTCCAGGTAGCGGCCGAACTCTCCGCTCGAGTTCTTGCTGCTGATGCCGACACCCCCAATTGCGATCACTAGGCCGTCGGCGGCAAGCATGAAGCGTCGCCGTCGCTGAAACCATGGCCCAATCGGCCAACTAGAAACCGCGACCCGCCGCCGCCACCCTTGACGGCATGACGGCGCGCTGGTCCGATCCACATCGACTCCCGGTTCCCCCCACCGGGTACGTCCGCGCCGTCAACTCCTTCCCGCCGGCCCGATGAACGGGCTCGAGCTCGTCCTCGCCTTCCTCGCCGGCGTGCTCATGGGCGGTGCCCTCGACCGCTTCGTGCTCCCGCTCCTCGTCGATGCCTGGATCGACCGACTGCGCCGGCATGGGCGATGAGCCTCGTGACGATGCGGACCAGCGCCGGGCCGATGTCTACAGCTCGGCCCGGATCGGCGCTGCGGCGGCGCTCACGCTCGTCCTGGTCGTGCTTCTCGTCCTCGACGTCGTCATCACCGGGTACGACATCAGCCCGGGCATCCTCCTGCCCCTCCTGGGCGCAATCCTCGCGCTCCTGGGCCTCGAGGCCTCGGCGGTCTGGCGGGGCGTGAGGTGACCATCTACTGGGTCGGCTCACCCAAGTACACGGCCGGCCACCCGGCACCGCTCATCGCCCTCGTCCATCACCGCATGGTCGGCACGCTGCGCTCGACCGACGCCGCGTTCACCTCGACCGACGGACGTGAGGCGTCGACCCACTTCGGCGTCGGCTCCGGCTGCGGCCGCGCCGGCCACCCGACGTCGGCCCACGTCCACCAGTACGTGCGGCTCGGCGACCAGGCGTGGGGCAACGGCAACTGGGACCCCTCGGGCGCCTGGGACGACCGCTACCCGACGACCCTCCTCAACAGCCGCACGGTCAGCATCGAGCACCACGACAACGGCGGCCGCACGGCAGGCTCCGGCAAGGGCGTCGTGCCCGAGGCCGTCATCACAGCCTCGATCGCGCTCGATGCCCTGCTGCTGCGCGGCGACCTCGCCGAGCTGCGGGCCGCCGGGATCCGGTTCCGCACCGGCACGGAAGCCGCGATCACCCGCGAGCTCCGGGCGATCCCGATCGACCGCCACCACCTCATCGACCACCACTACATCGCCGGCCGCCTCAAGCCCTCCTGCTGGCGGCCCTGGGCGGACGACCCTTGGGCTTCCCGCAGGCCCGCTACCTCGCCGCCCTGGCGCCAGCGCCGCCCGCTCCGGAGGAGACCGTGAACAGCTACCCCGTGCCCAAAGTCCCCTCGATCGCCACCGTGCCCGCGGGCACCTGGCTCTACGCGACGTCCGCGCTCGAACCCTCGCCCGACAACATCTATGTCGACCCCGGGCGCGACATGCCCTACCTCGGCCAGCCGGCGAGCACGGTTCGCATCGTCGAGTACGTCGATGCGAAGGGCGTCCATCAGGGTCGCGCGATGTTCGCGAAGGCGCCCGAGGTCACCACCATCCGCCCGGCGCCCGACCCCACGCCGTTCAGCCAGGCACAGCTCGACGCTGCCGAGAAGACGGCG
>CAVSHH010000003.1:0-2374235 GCA_963727585.1 uncultured Chloroflexia bacterium
CCCAGGCGATCCCAGCCAGCACGGCCGCCGCCCCGGTGCCCAGCAGGAGGCTGATCGCCCGCGTCGTTCCCTGGCGACCATCGGCGAGCAGCCGGATCGCCTCCTTGGTCTCGAGATTGGTGAGGATCAGGGGTCGCCCCAGGCCCGGCCGCAGGATCGGACCCCGCTCCGGGTCGCGGACCGGCATGCCGATCACCAGCGCGTGGTCGACCGCGGTGACCAGGTCCATCCGCAGCCGGGCCGGCGTCGCCGGATCCGTGCCCTCGGGCACGCGATCGCCGAGGTCCGCGGCCGTGCCTGCCGACTCGCGGGTCACGACCACCAGGCCCTCGTCCAGGGCGGTCTCGTCCACCGCGATCCGGTCGGTGCCCTCGACCAGCTCGAACGGTACCGACCGGCGGTGATCCTCGAATGCCACCCAGCGGCGCCCTTGACGCAGCTCCAGGCGGGTGCGCTGCAGGACGAGCGGACGTTGGTGCTCGTCGTCCCAAGGTTCCGGGGCATCCACTCGGCCGAGCACCCCGATGTAGCGTCGCGTGGGGCCGTCGGCCGCCGCCAGGGCCGTACCGACGGGGACCACGCGGGTGGCCGCCAGGATGCGACCCACGCGCGCCCCGGGGCCCATCCGGCGCAGCAGCCACCAGCCGGCGCACAGCGAGAGCCCGCCGGCGACGATGAGGAGCATGGGGATCACGGGCGCGATGATCGCACACCATGCGGCTGCGACCCGCCCGGGAGCCCGGAGCTGATCGCGACGCACGGTGCTTCGCTCCACCAGACCCGGCATCGATCCGGCTTGATCCGCGCGTGACGAGCCACTACGGCCGGGCCGCGAGCCAGCGCAAGCGGTGACCGGCGTGGCAAGCAGGTCGGCGTCACCGGGCATCAGCCCGGATCGAACCCGCCGCGGCCCCGCCCGGATCGAGCCCGCCCCGGCCCCGCTCCGGCAGCCCTGGCGCTCCCTGGTGCTCCCGGCGCTCCAGGGCGGGCGCCCATCGTCCCGGCTGGCCATCAGCTGTCCCGCTCAGCGGGCGTACGGATGCACGGCGCGGGTCTTTGTCCCCCGGAGCGAGACAATTGGACCAGACGAGGGCCGCTGGGGGCGCATCTGAGCCCCCCGGGCGGGTCAACCGTCCCTTCGCGCGCCCGTACGCCCGCCGGGCGGGACAGGCGCGACGTGTGAGACGCGGGGCTCGGTCCGGGCGCTCCCATCGTGCGCGGTCCGGGAGCCCGCGCGGCAGTGGCGAGCCATGGCGGCCGGCCACCGGCCGGAGTGAGGTCGGGCGGGATCGCTGCGCCGTAGGCAGGCGCCGGGAGCAGGCGCCGGGATGCACGCGCCCCCGGCTGGGAGCAGGTGCCGGGATGCACGCGCCCCCGGCTGGGAGCAGGCGCCGGGATGCACGCGCCCGAGGTCGGACGCAGGCGCCGGACGCAGGCGCCCGAGGGCGCGGCTCCCAGGGAATCAGTAGCCCGAAGGAACCTACTCGACGCATGGACCTTGATGTCATCGCGGTCGTTAGCATCGCTCGGCCCCTTCGGGCTGGAATCAACGCTACGCGTCCCGAACTCCAGGGACAATGTACTTATCCACCCCGGACCGCCTGATCTGCATCGAGTTGTCCACCGCCCGTCCACCCGCGGCACTCGCTCCTGGCGGCCCGCCGACGGTTCTGGCGGCCGCCGGACGCTGTCGACGACCAGCCGGCCCCGCGTCCGGGCCGTGCGGTCAGCCCGTGTCGCAGGGCATCAGCCCGTGTCCGCAGGGCATCATCCCGTGTCGCGCCCGGTCAACGGATCGATCGCCCGGACCTCGCCCGCGAAGCTGGTGAGCACCAGCTGCCCGGCGACCAGCTCGGCCTCGCTCACCACGTCGGAATGGGCAACCCGCCACGCCACCTCGCCGTCGGCCCGCAGCGCGAAGGTCTCGATCTCGGATTGGGCGATGACGTGGGGCAGGCGCGACGATCCGACCAGCACCAGCAGTGGAGAGGCTGACCGATGGGACCAGCGGAGCTCGCCGCCACGGGCCTCGAGCGCATAGACGTGAAACCCGTACTTGACCAGCAGCAACGCCTCGGTGTCCCACAGCAGGCCTGCCGGAGCATCGCTGATGAGCGAGGCCAGCCGGACCGTCCACGGGCCCGACGGCGTGTCGACGCGAAGCTCCGCCCGACAGCGCAGGTCCGGGTCGGATCCGCTCAGCTCGCCGAGATCCGTGAGCTGTCCGCCGGCCTCGGTCAGGGCGAACACCGCGGCCCCCCCTCCGGAGCCCGCCCAGCGCATTGCCACCCGGATCCCGCCCGGGAACTGGACGACCGCGTGGCTGGGCTCGGCGGACACTGGACGCCTGGCAGGGTGCGGCGTTCAGGCGCCGGCGTTCTGCCGCAGCTGACCGCCCAGGCCACCGCCTTCGGCGAGCACGTCTGCCTCCCGGCGCTCCTCGCAGATGGGTGCCACGGTGGCGTTGGCCAGCATCCGGAGTGTGGCCGGGGGCACCGGGAACACGGCGGTCGCCGTGCCGGCTGCGGCCCACACGACCTGGAACCGGCCAAGGTCCGGGTCCATCACGACCCGGATCGGTCGGGGGTGACCGATGGGCGGAATGCCGCCGATGGTGAAGCCGGTCAGCTCGCGCGCCTCGGCCGCCGTCGCCCGGCGGATATCGGGTTCGCCGGTGACCGCCGCGAGGCGGGCGATGTCGACCCGGTTGGGGCCGGACACGAGGCACAGGACCGGTTCCTGGATGTCCTCGCTCGACGGTGCCACGAACACGAGCGACTTGACGATCTGGCCGAGCTCGGCACCGACCGCAGCGGCGGCCTCCTCGGCCGTGTGGGTGGACTCCCGGAACACCCGGACGTCGAGGGTCACGCCCTTGCGCGAGGCGGCTTCGACTACCCGCTGGGTCGGCGTGGGAGTCGGGGTGTCGGCCACGAATTCGAAGGGTACACGACAGGCATCCGCTCCGCGCCTGCCGTCCGGCCCGGCGCCACGCGCGATCGCACTCCCGGGCGGGTACGATCCGACGATGGACGGACGCTCGCGACCCTCCCGACACGTGCTCGTCGTCGCTGCGGGCGATGTGCCCGATCGGGACGCGCTCGACGCTGCCTGGCCGGAATGGGATGCGAACGTGGCCGAGGTCGTGGCGGCGGACGCTGGCCTGTGGCACGCGCAGCGGCTGGGGTTCCAGGCAGACCTGCTGGTGGGCGACCTGGACTCGCTGGGAGTGGCGCCGCCGGCCGGTGATCCCGAGGCGGCCGAGGTCCTGCGCTCGCCGGTGGACAAGGATGAGTCGGACACGGAGCTGGCCCTGCTCGCGGCAGTTCGCCGCGGCGCGACCCGGGTGACGGTGCTCGGCGCGTTCGGAGGACCCCGCCTCGACCACACGCTCGCGAACGTGTGGCTGCTCGCCCATCCCGCGCTCGCCGCTGCGGACGTCACGCTGCTCGACGACCGGGCACGAATGGTGCTCCTCGCGGGACCGGCGGCGTGTCCGCTGCCGGGTCGGATCGGGGCCGCTGTGACGCTGCTGCCGTTCGGCGGTGATGCTGACGGGATCACCACGCGTGGGCTCCGCTACCCGTTGCGCGCCGAGTCGCTGCGGACCGGCCCGGCCCGCGGGCTGTCGAATGTCCGGATCGCAGCCGACGCCGCTGTCACGCTCTCGACCGGCTGGGTCCTCGTGATCGAATTGCCGTTCGAGGTGCAACCACTAGACTCGCATCCATGAGCATGCCGCAGGCCGGCGACCCCGCTCCCGAGGTCGCACTTCCCGACGAGACAGGCACGACCCACATCCTCGCCCAGCGCCAGGGCGCCTGGACGGTCGTCTACTTCTACCCGGAGGACGACACGCCCGGCTGCACGACCGAGGCCTGTGGGTTCCGCGATGTTCACGCGGACATCGAGGGGCTCGACGCGCAGGTCTGGGGGATCAGCCCCGATGGATCGGGCAGCCACGCCGCATTCCGGGCCAAGTTCGGGCTCCCGTTCACCCTGCTCTCGGACGAGAAGCACGCGGTGGCCGTGGCATGGGGCGCGTGGGGCGAGAAGGTGCGCGACGGCCGGCGGTCGACGGGGGTCATCCGCTCCAGCTTCCTGGTCGATCCCGATGGACGGATCGCCCGGGCGTGGCCCAAGGTCAAGGCCGACGGCCATGCCGCCCAGGTTCTGGAGGCGCTGCGAGCCGCCCGGACGGCCCACGCAGGGTGAGGCGACGGGCATGAAAAAAGGCTTCGCCCGTGGGGGGAGACGAGCGAAGCCTCGCGAGGCAATCTACCACATCGGCCCGGCGGATGGCGATGGTTCCGCAACCTTTGTTGCGCTTCGGTCCGGGCCTCCAAGAAGGACAGGATGGCGATGACCGAGCCGGTGCCCGAGGCGGCCCACACCTGGCGACCCGACCGTTTCATGGTGATCGTGGCGCATCCCGACGACGCCGACTTCGGGCCGGCGGCGACGGCCGCCCGCTGGATCGAGCAGGGCGCTTCCGGATGGCTCGTGTGCTGTACCAGTGGCGACGCCGGCGCCGACGACTGGCGCACTGATCCACTCGAGCTCGCCTCCCTCCGCGAGGCGGAGCAGCGGGGGGCTGCCGAGATCGTCGGCTATGCCGGGATCTCGTTCCTCCACCAGCCCGACGGCGCACTGGCCAACGACCTCGCGCTGCGCGAGCAGCTCACGCGCGAGATCCGGACCTTCCGGCCGGACGCGGTCCTGTGCGTGGACCCGGAGACGATCTTCTATTCCGACGGTGGAGTGAACCACGTCGATCACCGGACGGCGGGAATGGCCGCCGTCGATGCGGTCTACCCGGCGGCCCGCAACGCGATGGCCTTCCCGTGGCTGGCGCGGGACGGTCTGGATCCGTGGAAGGTACGCCGCCTGTACCTGTTCTGGTCGAACCGGCCGGACGCCAGGATCGACGTCACCACGACGCTCGACCGCAAGCTGGCCGCCCTGCGTGCGCACCCCAGCCAGCTGCGCCAGCCGGAGTCGCTCGAGCCACGGATCCGTGCCTGGGCTGCCGAGGAGGGCGAGGCCGCCGGTGTCGAGGCCGCCGAGGCCTTCCGGGTGGTCGTGATCGAGGACGACCCGCAGGAGGAGGGCCGGCCGGAAGACCGGCTCTAGGTGGCCGGTGTGAAACGCGCGTTCTGACGGGCTGACCGGACCGCGCGTGTGGTCGGTGGATGTGATCGGGTGATTGGCGCCCGGATCATGCGGCAACCGTCCCCCGAGCGTGCTCCGGCTGCTCCCCGAGACGGGCCTTGGCCCTCCGTCAGGCTGGCCGGACCGCCCAGGTCCCGCCAGATCCCGTCACCCGGAGGACCGCGAGGCGTGCGAGGTTGACCGCGGCGGCGAGGAGGGCGAAGTCGGCGCCAACCTTCAGCCTGCCGCGGACACGAGCCCGCCGCCCGCCGTGTCGTCGGCGGACGAGATGGGCGAGCTTGCGCTCGACCTTGGGCCGCGTTGCCCGGTAGTCGGCGAGCCAGGCGGGGTCGCGCGTGTCGGCGCGGCCGGCAGTGAGAAGCGCCTCGTGCGGGCCGACAGCGATCGAGCGACCGCGAGCCGAGGTCGTGCACCGGCTGACCAGCGGGCAGGTGGTACAGGCGCTTCGGAAGCGCGCCTGGGTCTCGCCGCGCTGATGCCGCGTGAGCCTGGCGACCCGACCGGCGGGACAGGTGACGGTGCCGGCGCCGAGGTCGATCGTGAAGTCGTCCTTGGTGAAGTGCCCAGGCACGCCGTTCGCAGGCTGGACCTTGACCCGGCTGAGCGCGCCCGCCTCGTCGAGCGCTTCGAGCACCGGGCCCGTCCCATACGCCGCGTCGCCGTACACGACGGGCGGGGTGGCGGGTGCGGCTTCGCGCGCGAGGTCGTGGGTGAGCAGGGCGAGGGCAACCGAGGCGTCGCCGGCGTTGCCCGGGGTGACCGCGGTCGCGGTGACGAGCTCATGGTCAGGGTCGATCGCGACGTGGCCCTTGTAGCCGTCGAACCCCCGGGCCTCGGTCTTGTGGCCGTGGCGGGTGTCGGGATCGACCGTGCTGATCACCCGGTCGGGGGCGACCCGCCGGGCGATCCGCACCCGGCCGTCCGGACCCGGCTCGAGGTCCTGGCCGAGCACCGTGGCGAGCAGGACCGCGGCCTCGGCAAGCGGAGCCTCGAGCGGCTCGCCCTCGAGCCCGGCGAGCACGGCCTCGCCGTCGCGGGCGAGGGCGTCGACCAGGGCCGCCCGGGCGGTGGCGTCATCCCAGTCCGCGGCGGGCTTGCCGCCCTGGCGGTAGTCGTCGTCGCGCCGGAGGACGGTGCGCAGGCCGGGCTCGCGCCCGCCCGATGCCGCGAGCACGCCCTGGATCGCCGAGCGGACCAGGGTGACCGTGTCCATGGTCGCGACCGCGTCGTACAGGGGCGTGGAGTCGAGCACCCGCCGGACGCCGACCAGGCCAGCACCCCGCGCGACCTCGAGCGTGCGCTCGAAGATCCGGTTGGGACGCTCCGAGCGGGCGAGCCTCGCCCGCATGTCGACGAGCACCGTGTGGGCGAAGCCCGGGGCATCGAAGGGCTGGCCGCCGGCGGCGTACTTCCAGCGCGCGTCGAAGGTGTACCGCTCGACGGCCTCGCGGTCGGACAGGCCCTCGAGGCGCTGGAGGACCATCACGACCGCGACGACCAGGGGCGGCACCGAGCGCCGGCCGACGTTGGCCGCGAACAGGTCGCTGAACAGCTCGTCAGGGAACAGCGTGTGGCACTCTCGGGCGAGCAGGGCATGGATCGAGTCGGATCGGACCAGCGGCTCGACGAAGCTGGCGGTGTCGCGGAACAGGTCGGCCTGACGGGGTGTGGATCCCTGCGACATCGGTGTGCTCCTGCGATCAGCCCGGCAGCTCCTGCCAGGGAGAATCGTCAGCTGCGCCCGAGCCTGTCCGTCAGCCCGTCAGAACGCGCGTTTCACACCAGCCACCTAGGCGGACGTGGCGAGGAGTGCCGGGCGGACGCGTCCCCAGGCGTTCCACACGTCGGCCAGCTCCGCCGCCCGCCCCCCGAGGGCATCGACCATCCGGCCCAGGGACAGATCGCCCGCCTGGTCGGACAGCCACTCGTCGGCGGCCACCTCGGCCCTCGCGTAGAGTGTCGCCAGCCCCGCCTCCGGCGGCCAGGTGCGGATCCGCATCCGGTCCAGCCCGGCATAGCCCACGGCCAGCGACAGATCGCGCGCCGCGGGCACCCGACCGTCGGCGAACGTGCCCAGCCCGTCGTAGCGGAAGCCCAGCGCGGACAGCGCACCCACGATGTCGCGTGCCTCGCTCGGCTCGAACAGGCGCCAGAACGGGTCATCCGCGGGCAGATCCAGGTAGCCGTCCTCGATGGCGCGGCCGACGATGGCGTCCACGAGCCGTGACACCCGCAGCTGCCACTCCTGCACGGCGTTGCCGTCGCCGGCGGCGAGCGTCATCACCAGCCGATCGCGGGCCTCGCGATCGCCACGGAGGATGCGGCTGATCGCCGGCAGGCCGCGGATCCCCTCCGCTGGTGACGCAGCGGCCCGCGGATCGGGCATCTCGGGCTGGTCGACCGGCCAGACATGGGCGAACGGGTGCGGCTCGTCCGGCGGCGGGGCCGGCTGCCGGCGTTGCTCCGCCTCCTCGCAGTCGGCCAGCGCCTGGCGCGCATCGCGGCATCCCCCCTCGGCATTCTCGGAGGCGATCCTGGCCGCGTCCGCCTCCGCCGAGAGCCGGTCGAGGGCCGGCAGGGCCGCCCGCAGCTCGCCCGAGCCCTGCTCCGCTTCCCGGCTGGCTTCCCGCACGGCGGCGTTGAGAGCGTTGATCTCGTCGAGCCAGGCCCGGGCGGCGGCCTCGGTCTCGTCGGGCCCATCCGCCCGGTCGGTGGACGCCCGGAAGTCGGCGTGGAGCCGGTCCTTCTCGTCCGCGATCCGGCGCGGGTCCGCGAGCGATGCCGACCTATCGACCCGTTCGCGCAGGACGTCATAGGCACGGCGCGCCTCCTGGAGCGCGGTTGCCGCGGCCTTCGCCTGGTCGCCTGCGACGCCGGCCAACGCGCAACGCTCCTCCACCATCCGCCGCTGGCCGGCACACGGCGCCTCGTCGGGCTGTGCCGCCCCTCCTCCCGGCGCCGGCGTTTCCCCCAGGGCATCCCCGTCCTCGGCTCGGGGGCGAACCGCCGGCGTGACGCCGGGATCGGGTCGGGTGAGCGTCGGGTCGGACGGGGCGGCCAGCCTGGTCGAGGGCAGCGCCCGCGGTGGGGCCGCGACCGTCCGGCCCGCCGTGGCGCGATCGGCCGCGGTCCGATCGGCGACGGCGACGGCGGTGGCGGCGAGGGTCGGCCGGACGTCGTCGGTGGGCAATCGCGGACGAACGAGCGTGGTGAACGCTCCAGGCGGTGCCTCGGCGGGAGTCTGGGCAGGGGCCTCGGCCAGCGCTATTCCGGCCCGCCCCGCGGTGCCGGTGGGTGAGGGGCGCGCGCCGGCCACCACGGGCTCACGTCCAGGCCCCACCGGAGCGAGCTGCTGGCTCGACGGCGGGACGATGGCCGGGTGCCGTCCCGTGGGGCGAGGATCGGCGGAGGCCCGCGGTGGTTTCGGGCCCAGCGAGGCGCCGGGCACGTCGCTCCCCGAAGCCCCGGGGGCGGTACCGGCCGTACCCGGACCGGCGCCCGGAGTCGGGGGACCACTCGGGGATCCGGGCGGGGATTCGGCGAGGGGCGCCGCCGGTGAGCCAGCCCGCTCAACGGGGATGGCGACCGCGGAGCTGGGCAGAGTCACGGCAGGTGATGGAACGCGCGTTCTGTACTCGCGTGCCGCGACGCCCAAGCTGCCGGCCGTCCCCGCGGTCCCGGACTCGTCATCGGCGGCGACGGCATCGGGCGAGCCCGGGATGGGCCCCGGGTGCGGCGTCGCACGCGGGACGGCGAGCGTCCGTGTTCGCGCGGCCGGGATCGCGTTCGGCGTGATCGTGAGCCGCACCTCACGGCGCGTCGACGGGCGGCCCCGAAGGACCTGGGCGAGGGCCGCGCCGATACCGGCGCCGAGCACCAGGCCGAGGCCCAGGAAGGCGATCTCGGAGGGCGTCACGATGCTCCTGTCCGGCCCGAGCTCGGGTCCCGGGCTCGCGCCAGCGTAGCTGCGCACCGGGCGGCCGTCAACCTCGCGCGCTCGCGCGCGATCCGGAGCGCCCGCCCTGGAGCGCCCGTCAGCCCGCCCCTGAAGCGCCCGCCCTGACCTGCCCGCGCTGCCTTGCCCCACCCTGATCTGTGTCTGCTCCTGCGCTTCCCGCCGGGCGCCGCTCGCGGTCATCCCGCGCCCCTGCCACCACGCCCAGGGCGGCATCGCCGGGCCGTGCTGGCGCTCGGATGGGCTCCCGATCGCGGCCGCCGCGTGCCGTCGGGCGATACAGGATGCGCCAAATGGCCCGTCCTGATGTGCAGGGTGGCCCACGGCTTGGTAATCTCGCGGCGTCGGCGCCGTCCCCCCCGCCGGGGTTTCGCGGTCGCCCGGCTTGAGCCCCACCAGAAGAGGCGCGTCCGCTTCGTGACCCTCGATCAGACCCAGGAGTTCCTCGTCCAGCCCGTGGACGCGTCCTGGCTCCAGTGCAACATCGAGTGCCAGGAGGCATGTCCCGTCGGCACCAACTGCCGGGGCTACCTCAACCTCGCCGCCGAAGGGCGGTTCGAGGAGGGCTACATCCTTGCCCGGGAGCCCAACCCGGTCGCGGCCATGTGCTCCTATGTGTGCTCGGCGCCCTGCGAGCGCGCCTGCCGCCGGGGAGACATCGACCGCCCGCTGGCCATCCGCGCGATGAAGCGGTTCCTCGTCGAGTGGCACGAGGCCTCGGGGATCCCCGACGTGATGCCCCAGGTCACCCCGCGCGACGAGCGGGTCGCGGTGATCGGCGCCGGCCCGGCCGGCCTTTCGGTCAGCCGGGAGCTGGCGGTCAGTGGCTACCAGGTCACCGTGTAC
Source organism: uncultured Chloroflexia bacterium (assembly GCA_963727585.1). Classification (GTDB taxonomy): domain Bacteria; phylum Chloroflexota; class Limnocylindria; order Limnocylindrales; family CSP1-4; genus CAIXZV01. The sequence continues at coordinate 9,974 of CAVSHH010000003.1, forward strand.
GACAGCCTTCCGTTCGGAGGCGGAACGCTGCTGATGGGGGTGCCCGCCTTCCGCCTGCCCCGCGAGGCGATCGAGATGGACGTCCGGCTGGTCGAGCGCCTGGGCGTCCGCTTCGTGTACGACACGACCATCGGGATCGACATCGCGTTCGCCGACCTCCAGCGCGAGTACGACGCGATCGTGATCACGGCCGGCGCCATGAACCCTGTCTACCTCGACGTGCCGGGCGCCGACCTCGACGGCGTCCAGTACGGCGTCGACTTCATGAAGCGGGCCAACCTGGGCCTCGAGCTGAGCGTGGGCAGCAACGTCGTGGTCGTGGGCGGCGGCTATACCGCCATGGACTGCTCGCGTACCAGCCTCCGGTTCGGCGCCGAGAACGTGACCATCGCCTACCGACGCACCCGCTCGGAGCTGGTGGTCGACGAGGAGGAGCTGGGTGAGACGGAGCTCGAGGGCGTGCGCCTGGAGTTCCTGGTCAGCCCCGTCGAGCTGATCGGCGAGGACGGCAAGCTGGTCGCCGCCAGGTTCATCCGCAACAAGCTAGGCGAGCCGGATGCCTCGGGTCGCCGCTCGCCGGTGCCGATCGAGGGCTCCGAGTTCACCGTGCCCTGCGACACCCTCATCCCGGCCGTGTCGCAGGCCGCCGACCTCTCGTTCCTGCCGGTCGAATCCAACTTCGAGGTCAACCGCGGCCGGCTCAAGGTCGACCCCGCGACCTACGCGACCAACGTGCGCGGCGTGTTCGCCTGCGGCGACTTTGTGACCGGCCCGACGACCATGATCGAGTCGGCAGGGCACGGCAAGAAGGCCGCCTACGCGATCGACCGCTACCTTGCCGGCCGGACCGACGTCTCGGTCACCCCCAGGGTGCGGGTCACCAGCTCCTGGCGCCACGAGATGCCGGAGCTGTACGACGTCCTCCCGCGCCAGCACATCCCGATGCTGGAGCTGCCGGCGCGGATGCCGTCAACGGACCCCGCCGTCAACTTCACCACGTCGGTGGAGCTCGGCTACGACACGACGGCGGCGGTGGCCGAGTCCACCCGCTGCCTGATGTGTAACTACAACATCTGGTTCGATCCGTTCCGATGCGTGCTATGCGGCGCCTGCGCCGACGTCTGCCCGGAGGGAGTCATCCACATGGTGGACGTGAACCAGCTCAAGACCGAGGGGCTGCTGCCCGAGGTCGAGGAAGCCTACGGCTGGGCACAGGGTGCGGCCATGGTCCTCGACGAGGAGCGGTGCATCCGGTGCGCGCTGTGCGTGAAGCGCTGTCCCTTCGATGCCATCACCATGGAGCGGTTCGAGCTCCAGGAGATCTCGAGCGATGGTCGGCTCTACAAGGAGTCGTACCGTGATGCGCAACTCGCCGGCCCTGCCGGCGTGGCAGGAGGAGCGTAGGTGAGCTTCCTGGAGCGGGTCGACCAGAGCATCCGGCGGAGCCCGGTCTGGCGGTCGATCTTCCGCAACCCGTACCCGGACGACGAGCGCAGCCGGGCCTACGCGGTCATGAACAACGTGTTCCTGCACCTGCACCCGGTACGGGTCCGGCAGCATGCGGTCAAGTTCGCCTACACGTTCTGCCTCGGCGGGTTGTCGTTCTTCCTGTTCCTCGTGCTGACCGTCACCGGTGTCTACCTGATGTTCTTCTACGTGCCCTCCGACACGCAGGCGTACAGCAACATCCTGGACATCCAGTCACGGGTGACGTTCGGGCTGCTGACCCGCAACATCCACCGCTGGGCAGCCCACCTGATGGTGTTCTTCGTGTTCCTGCACATGATGCGGGTCTTCTACCACGGAGCCTACAAGCCACCGCGCGAGTTCAACTGGGTGGTGGGCGTGGTCCTGCTGTTCCTCACGATCATGTTGTCGTTCACGGGGTATCTCCTCCCGTGGGACCAGATCGCCTACTGGGCGATCACCATCGGCACCAACATGGGCGGCTACGCGCCGCTGTTCAACACCCCCACCAAGCTGCTGCTCCTGGGCGGCATCGAGGTGGGCCAGAACACCCTGCTGCGGTTCTATGTCCTGCACATCATGGTGTTCCCATTGGTCGCCGCGATCTTCCTGGCCGTCCACTTCTGGAGGATCCGGAAGGACGGCGGGATCTCCGGCCCGCTGTGAGCCGAGGTTGACGAGATGACCGACACCAAGGCCCCCAACGAGACACGCGTCGTCCAGCCCGTGGACCCTGCACGCCGTACCGAGATCGACAAGCAGCGCGTGCCCATGTCGGCGCGCCCCTACCGCCTCCTGGCGCTGGTCAAGCAGGACGCTGTCGTCCGGGTCCAGAAGGAGCCCGACGACACGGTCATGACCTGGCCGCACCTGCTCACCATCGAGTTCATGGCGGCCACCCTGATCAGCGTGTTCCTGCTCCTCATGAGCCTGTTCATGAACGCTCCGCTCGAGGACCTGGCCAACGGCAACGTCACCCCGGCGGTGGCCAAGGCTCCGTGGTACTTCCTCGGCCTGCAGGAGCTGCTGGCCTACTTCCACCCGACGGTCGCGGGGGTCATGGTGCCCACCTTCGTGCTCGTTGGCGCGGCCCTGATCCCGTTCGTGGACCGCGGGAACATCCTCGCCATCCGGCCCTCGGAGCGGAAGACCACCGTGGTCCTGTTCTCGCTGTTCGCGGGCCTCGGCCTGTTTCTCACCTTCGTCGGGATCTTCTTCCGGGGCCCCGGCTACTCGTTCGTCATCCCGTATCTCGAGTTCTTCTCGATCGGGACGCCGGGCCTCCATTTCGCCCTCTGAGTCGAAGGACGCCGGAGTCATGAGCAACTACCACGTCGAACCCGCCGACAAGCCGAAGGCCCTCACCACCGAGGCGATCAAGGCGGTCCGCCACGAGCAGGTCCAGGGCGTGTCGCGCCGGGAGCTGCTGCGCGGCTCGCTGGCGGCCGGCGTGGGGCTGTGGCTGCTCGAGGTCACCGCCGGCACGATCGGGTTCCTGTGGCCCAACCTGGAGGGGAAGTTCGGCGGCCTGGTCAGGATCGGCACCCTCGACGATGTCAAGAACGACAACTCGTCGCTCCCGGTCGACGAGGGGTTCCCGGCCTACTACTCGTCGGCCAAGGCGTTCGTCATCCTCGTCGATCCCTCACAGCAGCGGTTCATCGCCGGCGAGGACGAGACCGGCGACGGGACCAGCGTCAACGTCCGGGCCCTCTACCAGCGCTGTCCGCACCTGGGCTGCAAGCCCAACCCGTGCCTCAAGAACTTCTGGCTGGAGTGCCCGTGCCACGGCTCGCGCTACGACCGGCTGGGGATCAAGGCGGCCGGCCAGCAGTACGGACCGGCGCCGCGCAGCATGGACCGCTTCGGCGTGATCGTCGACGACGCGGGCGCGCTGACCGTCAACACGGGCAAGATCACCCTCGGCCCGCTGCCCGTCGCGGTCGGCCAGCCGGGGATCATCCCGCCACGCACGCCCACCGGCTGCATCTGACCCCGTCACCGCCCCGTCCGCCCGTGCACCGAGGAGACCGATGACCGACCAGCCCGGCCGCCCGCCTGAGGAGCGTCTGCCCGCGCCGCGGCCGTCGTCTGAACCCGCGCCCGCCAATCGGTTCTCGGCACCGCCGTCGGCTCATCGCAACGACCTGACCCCGGAGCGGGCCGGCCGGATCGTCCGCCAGTCCGCCAACGCGCGCTGGGTGGGCTTCCTGGCCGTGACCCTTGTCGGCCTGTTCGTCATCGGCTACTACTTCTACGAGCTCGGTCTGCCGGGCGGCCTGACGGAGCCGCGCCTCGAGCAGGCGGCCGCCGAGCAGCAGGTCATCGCTGTCGAGCGCGGCTACAACCTGTACGAGGCCAACTGCGCGCAGTGCCACGGCGCCAACGGCGAGGGCGGCATCGGTCCCACCCTCAACCGCCAGGACAAGCTGTTCGCGCACCTCAACCCGGACTACCTGCGCAACGTGCTGACCGTCGGCGGCCGGTACGTGTGCGGCAACCCGGACAGCGTGATGCCGGTGTGGTCCAACCAGGGCAATCCGCCGGGTCCCCTCAACTACAAGCAGATCGACGACCTGATCGCCTTCATCCGGGCCACCAATGACGAGACGTACCGGGTGCTCGACCCGAACCTCGCGGAACCCGTGATCGACCCGGCGACCGGCGAGGAGGAGACCTTCACCGGCTGGGTGGATCCGAACTACGCGCCGGCGCCCGGTGCGACCCCGTACCCAGCGTGCTGGACGGACGAGTTCACCTCCGGTCAGCCGTCGAGCGCGCCGTCATCGCCCGCCGCATCAGGCGACGCCGGGGCATCGCAGGCTCCGACCGGGGCATCGCAGGCCCCGACCGGGACGGTGATCAAGGAGCAGGCGTTCCAGATCGCGTTCGTGAATAAGGAGCTCAGCGCACCGGCAGACACCCCGTTCCAGATCGAGTTCGAGAACCAGGACGCCGGCGTGCCGCACAACATCGAGATCAGGGACGCCGACGGGGGCGTGGTGTTCACGGGCGAGATCTTCAGCGGCGTGGACACCAAGGTCTATGACATCCCGGCGCTGCCGGCCGGCACGTACCCCTTCGTGTGCACGGTCCACCCCAACATGACCGGCACGCTTCAGGTGGGGAGCTGACGATGGCCCAGACCGCCCTTCCCGCCCCGGGCCATGCGACCCCCCGCCGGCGCGCCGCCTTCGGCCTGTTCGACGCCGACGGGTGGCCGTGGGCGATCGTCAAGTCCCTGTTCTGGTTCGTGGTCATCATCCTGATGCTGGGCTATATCCCCGACCGTGCCTACTACTTCACGGTCCAGCGCACGATCGACGTCGGACTGCTGGCCTGGTCGCCGATCAACCTCTGCCCCGCGGAGAACGGCGCGGTGCCGTGTCCCGCTCCGGTGGGAGCCACGCTCGCCTGGGAGCCCGGGCCGCCCGAGCTCGACCTGCCCGCCGCCCGGACCGATGGGGCGGTCGGGATCGTCGGTCAGACGGTGCTCTACGCCGGCGGTTCCGACGGGTCCGCGGCCGTGACCGACTCGTATGCCACCCACCTCAACCAGGGCGACAACCTCAATGCCTGGACCTCCCTCCCGGCGCTTCCCGAGGCGCGCGCCGACGCGGCCGGCGTGGTGTTGGGCAACACCTTCTACGTCATGGGCGGCTACGGTCCGGACGGCCAGCCGGCGTCCACGGTGTACAGCCTGACCATTGACAGCGACGGCACCATCGGCGACTGGATGACGGAGGATTCCCTCGAGCTTCCGGCGCCGCGGGCCGGCTCGTCGGCCGTGGCCGTGTCGGATGGGATCGTCGTTATGGGCGGCACCGACGGCACCGCCCCCACCAGGACGGTGTGGAAGAGCCAGCTATCGGCCGCCGGAGCACTCGGTTCCTGGGCCGAGCAGTCCCCGCTGTACGAGGAGAACGTCGACGGGGCCGCGGTCCACGTGGGCGACGTCATCTACGTGATCGGGGGCCGCAACGCCGGCGGCAGCATCGTGGCCACGGTCCAGCAGGGGCTCGTCGGCGGGCCGAACGCCACCCCCGAGGACCCCAACGCCATCATCGCGCTGTGGCGCGTCAGCGAACCGACGAACCTGCCCGGCCCACGGACCGACATGTCGGCGTTCACCGCCAACGGCGGCATCTACGTCCAGGGAGGCGACGACGGCAACGGTCCCATCACGGAGACGCTGTGGGCCACGCCCGACGCTGATGGTGTCATCCCCGAGTGGCACCACCTGGTCGCCACCGACCTCGGCGTGGGCCTGGCGGGCTCCGGTGCCATCCCGTCGGGATCGCATGCGTTCCTGATCGCGGGCGCCACTCCGTCGGGGCCGACCGCCGGGCTGGCCCGCGTCAATCTCGCGCCGCACGAGCCCTTCTTCCAGCTTGGCATCCTGGGCGCGACGATCCCCGCGCTCGAGCTCCAGGGCGAGATCGGCCAGCAGATCGGCTACCTGAACGCTGCCGGTGCGGGCACGGTCAACTTCATCATCCTGCTGCTCATCGGGTGGGCGTTCAACCACAAGGAGAAGGTCAGGTCCATGGCCGACGGTCTCCGCCGCCGTCGAGGCTGACGGCACCGGGGCTGCGCTCGCGGGGCCGTCCCCGGCAACCAGCGGCCGCCGGCATCGCCGGCGGCCGTGGCATGTCCGACGGGATTCAGCGAGGCAGCTGGCCCTCGCCGTCCTCGATCGGTCCGCTGCGGACCGGCAGCCCCAGGCGCTGCCAGCCATCGATCCCGCCCGCCACGTTGCCCACGTCCTCCCAGCCTTGCTGGAGCAGGTAGCTCGTGACACTCACGGAACGCGACCCCGACTGGCACATCACGAGCACGGGACGGTCCTTGGGGATGTCCTGGAGGCGTGCGCCCAGCTGGCTCATCGGGACGAACAGGCAGTCCTCCACCCGGACCTGCCGGAACTCGTCGAGCTCGCGGATGTCGAGCAGGACCGCGGGCCGAGCCGGATCGCGGCGGCGGAGGTCGGCGTAGAGGGGATCGAGCTGGGGGATGGCCATCGGCCGGTTCATGCGCGGGGGATCCTCCGGATGACGGGAGCGGGAGCCGTGGTCAGCAGATTGGGGTCGGCGAGGCGGGCGTCGACATCGGCGAGCAGCGTGGCGACATCCACGCCCCAGGCGGGGCCGGCGGGGCCGGCGAGGACAAGGTGCCGGCGGGCGCCATCAAGGTTCTTGGCGACGCCGGGCGGGTTGCGACGGCCGGCATGCACATACGCCGCCGCCACCTTGATCAGGCCTTGGTGGAGGGCACGCTCGGGGAGATCGGCCGTACCCATCCAGGCCGGCTCCAGGGCCTCATGTGCCTCGAAGTACTCGCCGGCTGCATACAGCCGGAGGCCGGCCTCGAACGCCGTCCGACGGTCGGACTCGGGAAGGGGCCGGTACGCCTTGTCACGGTCCCCCTGGCGGATCAGCGCTCGGCGGAGCGGAGGCTGGGACGCGGGCATGGCCCGAGTGTACTGCCGGGCCGGGCGGACCCGCCGCGGCGGGCAAGGGTGCCGATCAGCGGGCAAGGGTGCCGATCAGCGGTCCCGTGCCGCGCGAGGAAGGGCATCCAGTGGCTTGCGTCCCGCGAAGCCCTCGGTGGCGTCGTGCCAGTACTCGACCCGGTCCTCGCCGAGGTGCCAGCACAGCCAGACCTGGCGACCGGCGGCCAATGCCGGCAGGTCGAGCAGTCCCGTGGCGATGTCGCGCAGCACGATCCCGCGCTCGTCCAGCCAGGCAACGTCAGCCTGCATCTGGTCGACGATGCCGCGGATCCTGAGCCGGATGCGGAGCAGCTCGGGGTCGACCTCGTCGGCGCCCGGCTCGTCCTCCAGCGGCTCATCGGCGGGCCGTCCGCGGCGCACCAGGTACTCGTCGCGCAGGTCGACGATCTCGGCGCGCTGGTCGCGCAGCCGACCCACGACGGTGGCGAGCTCGGGCACCAGGCGGTCCGCCTCGGCTGCCCGGTAGAAGCGGGACACCCGGAGATTGTACCGTTGCACCCACCCCGGACCCGACCTGAGCCATCTGGACTGCAGCAAATGGCTCCAAGGGCAGGGGTATCGGTGGCCCCATCTGGCCATAGCCCGGCTCCCGTCTCCCGGGCACGCTGGTCGCGTTCACCCTGGAGGTCCTCTGGTCAACGTGTTCGAGCGCTTCCGCCGCCCCCTCATCCGCTCCTCCACGGCACGTCCGCGCACTGCCCGCTTGCACGCCGAGCCGCTGGCCGCCGGCGCGCTCGCGGTGCTGCTGGCCCTGTCGGCCGTCCTCGCCGCCGCACCCCGGCCGGCGCTCGCGTCGACGACCCTTGCCGCGCGCTGCGCCGTCAATGTGCGCACCCGACCGAGGACCACGGCGAGGGTGATACGGACGCTGGACAAGGGCACCCAGGTGACGGCCGTCAAGAAGGTCGTCAAGGCGCGCTGGAGGGCGAAGTGCGGCGGGACCAGGTACACCAGCAAGCGCTGGTGGAAGATCAGCCGCATCGACGGCGTGAGCGTCAGGAAGCTCTATGGCCGGGACTACGTGTTCGCCGCGACCAAGCTCCTCAAGCCGGTCGTCGTGCCGGTGCCCCGGGAGGCGGCCTGCTCAGGCGTTGCCCTGCGCACCAGCGCCTCGCTGTCCGGGACACTGAAGGAGCGGCTCAGCGAAGGCGAGGACGTGCTCACGCTCCAGGCCGTGTCCGGTGGCTCGTGGAGCGCCAGGTGCAACGGCAGCACCTCCGGCTCCAAGTGGTACCGGATCAGCGCCGTCAACGGCACCAGCGTGCAGAGCCTGTACGGCGTCAGCTACGTGTACAGCGCCGCCGGCCTGTACCGGGCGCCTACCGCGGATCCGACCCCAACCCCGACCCCCAAGCCGACCCCGAAGCCGACCCCGAAGCCGACCCCGAAGCCGACGCCCACACCGACCCCCAGGCCGACCCCGACACCGAGCCCCAGCCCGAGCCCCGCCAGCAGCTACGTGGAGGGCATCGACGTCAGCCACTGGCAGGGCGTGATCGACTGGACCCAGGTGGCAGGCGCTGGCAAGGCCTTCGCATATATCAAGGCCTCCGAGGACACCGACGTCGTCGACGGCAAGTACCGGACCAACCGGTCCCAGGCCAAGGCGAACGGTCTCCACGTCGGTGCCTACCACTTCGCCCGGCCGGAGGTGACGCCCGGCGACGCGGTGGCAGAGGCTGACCACTTCGTGGACACCGCAGCCCCGGCCTCAGGTGAGCTGGTCCCCGTCCTCGACCTCGAGCAGACCGGCGGGCTCGGCGCCGCGGCGCTCAAGACCTGGGCCAAGGCCTTCCTCCAGCGGGTCTACGATCGGACCGGCGTCCGGGCCGCGATCTACACCTCGCCCAGCTTCTGGTCGAGCAAGATGGCCAACACGGGTTGGTTCGCCGCCAATGGCTACCGGGTGCTGTGGGTCGCCCACTGGACGACGGCGACTGCCCCGACCTTGCCCGCCAGCAACTGGGGCGGCCTGGGCTGGACGTTCTGGCAGTACTCGTCGAGCGGCGTGGTGCCGGGCATCGCCGGCCGGGTGGACCTCGACCGCTACCGCAGCCACGACTTCTCGCCGGTCCTGGTGCCGTAGGGCGCCGCCGGGCCGCCGTTCGACCGTTTCCCCGGCCTTCGCGAGGCCTGCCATGCGCGGCCCGGCCCGCGATGCGCCGGACCGCGGGCCGTAGACTGCTCCGGACATGGACACCAGCGATGCCGCCCCCGGCGCGAGCCACCTGATCGAGCGCATCCGGGCGTCGGTCATCGGCGAGGACGAGGCCGTCGCCGGACCGTACGGCATCCGGCGCGTGACGTACGCGGACTACACGGCGTCCGGACGAAGCCTGTCGTTTCTCGAGGACGCGATCCGGGACGCGGTACTGCCGCTCTATGCCAACACCCACACGGAGTCTTCCGGCACCGGACTCCAGACGTCGCGCTTCCGCGAGGAGGCCCGGCGGTTGGTGCTCGAGGGCGTGGGCGGCGACCCTGCCCGCCACGCGGTCATCTTCTGCGGGTCCGGATCCACGGCGGCGATCAACCGCCTCGTGGACGTCCTCCAGTTGAGGTTGCCGGCGGACCTCGATGACCAGTGGGACCTCGTCTCACGGATTCCGGCCGATCAGCGCCCGGTCGTGTTCATCGGGCCCTACGAGCACCACAGCAACGAGCTCCCGTGGCGCGAGTCGATCGCCCACGTGGTCATGATCCGGGAGGACCGGGAGGGCCACGTCGACCTCGGCGAGCTGCGCGAGGAGCTCGAGCGATACGCGGAGCGGCCGCTCCGGATCGGCTCCTTCTCGGCGGCATCCAACGTCACCGGCATCGTCTCCGACACGGCAGCGATCAGCCGCCTGCTCCATCAGCACGGCGCGCTGTCGTTGTTCGACTTCGCCGCAGCCGCGCCGTACGTGGCGATCGAGATGGACCCGGGCGGCGACCCCCTGGCGTCCAAGGACGCCGTGTTCATCTCGCCCCACAAGTTCATCGGGGGGCCCGGGACGCCGGGCGTGCTCGTTGCGCGCCGGGAGCTGTTCCGCAACCGTGTCCCGACCATGCCCGGCGGCGGCACCGTCGCCTACGTGAACCCGGTCGAGCACCACTACCTGACGGATGTCGAGCGCCGGGAGGAGGGCGGCACCCCGGCCATCGTGGAGTCGATCCGGGCCGGCCTGGTGTTCGGTCTCAAGGCCGCGGTGGGCGTGGACGCGATCCGGCAGCGCGAGGATGACTTCATCCGTCGGGCCCTCCATCGCTGGGAAGCCAATCCCGACATCGAGATCCTCGGCTCCCGCGAGGCGGAGCGGCTTTCGATCGTGTCGTTCGTGGTTCGCCATGCCGGCCGCTACCTGCACCACAACTTCGTCGTGGCGCTGCTGAACGACCTGTTCGGCATCCAGTCTCGGGGCGGTTGCTCGTGCGCGGGCCCCTATGGCCACCGCCTGCTTGGCATCGACCTCGAGACCAGCCACGAGTTCGAGCGCGAGATCGCGGGCGGCTGCGAGGGGATCAAGCCCGGCTGGGTGCGGGTCAACTTCAACTACTTCATCAGCCAGCCCGTATTCGAGTTCATCCTCGACGCGGTCGACCTGGTCGCGACCGAGGGCTGGCGCCTGCTGCCCGACTACGCGTTCGAGCCCGCGAGCGGGCTGTGGTCTCACCGCGACGGCCGCCCCGAGCCGCCCCTGTCGCTGCGCGACATCACCTACGACCCCGGCGACGGCACGATGCGCTGGCCGGTCAACCGGCGCACCGAGCCGGAGTCAGGGCTCGGCGGGTACCTCGAGGAGGCACGGGAGATCCTGGCCCGCGCTCCGCGGCCGCTCGACGGGCCGACCCTGCGCACCGACGCGGTCGGGCCGGACTTCGAGGCGCTGCGCTGGTTCCTGCTCCCCGAGGAGGCGATCGCCGAGCTCAGCGGCGCGACAGGCATCGCCGGTGCCGGACCGGAGCCCGTGGCAGTGTCCCGGCCGGCGGGGGTCGTCGACCGTGGTTGAGCGACGCCCGGGCGTGACTCCCGCGGTCATCGGGCTCGACCTCGGGACCAGCGAGGTCAAGGCGGCGCTGGTCGGCCTGGACGGGCGGTTGCTGGAGCTGGCCCGCGCGGGCTATCCGACCGATGCCGGCCCCGACGGGCGCTCGGAACAGGATCCGCGCGCCTGGTTCGCCGCGATCGGGACGGCTGTCCGCGCGCTCCGGTCTCCACGGCGTCCTGCTGCCCGCGGAACGGGCGGGATCGAGGTCCGGGCGATCTGCTGCGTAGGCCAGGGACCCACCCTGACGGCGGTCGATGCGAGTGGCTCGCCCGTGCGGCCGGCGATCACCTGGCAGGACCGGCGGCCCGGAGCCGGCGGCTATGGGCTGCTGCCCCGGATGGCGTGGCTCGCCGCCGCCGACCCTGGTGGGCTGGCTGCGTCCCGCTGGCTGCTGGCGTCATGGGACGCGGTCGGGCTGTGGCTGTCGGGCGAGGCGGTGACCACCGTCCAGGCGCACGAGGCCCTGCCCGCGGTGGCCGAGCTCGGCGCCGCCGGCGTGCCCGGGACTGTCGTCGCGCCCGCGCTGCCGTTCGGCTCCCGGTTGGGATCGCTTCGCCCGGCGGCAGCCGAGGCCCTGGGCCTGGCGGCGGGCACCCCGATTGTGGCGGGCGTCAACGATGGGGCCGCGTCGATGCTGGGCGCCGGGTTGCGCGCGCCGGGCGACGCTGTCGACACGGGCGGCACCTCGGGCGGGATCGCGATCTACGCCGAGCGGCCGGTACAGGTGGACCGGTCGTTCCTGTCGCCCGCGCCGCTGGCGGGGCGATGGGTCGTGGGCGGAGCGATGGCCGCTCTGGGCGCGACCGTCGATTGGGTGCGGAGCTCGATGCTCGGCGACGGCTGGACGCCGGATGAGCTGTTCCTCGCGGCAGCGCGGGCGCCGGCCGGGGCGGACGGGCTGGTCCTCCTGCCGTACCTCGCCGGCGAACGCGCCCCCATCTTCGACGAAGGGGCGCGCGGCGTCCTGTTCGGGCTGACGCTGACCCACGGCCCCGAGCACCTGGCGCGGGCCGCGCTCGAGGCCGCGGCGTTCTCGCTGCGCCACGTCGCGCAGCCACTGGCCGAGGCGGGCGCGCCGCTTCACGAGCTGCGGCTGACCGGCCGCCCCACGCCGGGTGACCTTTGGGCACGGATCAAGGCGTCCGTGCTTGGCGTCACGGTGGGCATCCCGGCGGTGGGCGAGACCGCGGTCCTGGGGGCTGCCATCCTGGCGGCGGCCGGCATCGGCGAGTTCGAGTCGCTCGAGGATGGGGTCGGGGCGATGACCACGGTGGCGAGGTCCGTCGAGCCGGACCCGGCAACACGGGAGGTCTACGAGGAGGCTTTCGCGGTCTACCGCGCGCTGTACCCCGCGCTCCGGGATGCGGACGGCCGGCGGTAGGTCGCCCGGCGAACCATCAGCGACGTAGCTCGGCGATCGCGATCGTGGCGCGCGCCACATCGGCATAGCGGGTGGTCAGCGGTGAGCAGCCCAGGCGGATCACGTCGGGATGGCGGAAGTCGGCCAGCACGCGTCGCTCGGCGACCAGCCTGGGCGTGAGCTGTTCGGCGTCCGGATCGTGGATGCAGAGGTGTCCACCCCGCCGCTCGTCGTCCTCGGGCGTCGATGTCGGGAGCCCCAGCTCGGCGCAGCACTCCAGGCCGAACCGGCCGAGCGCGATCGACTTGGCGCGGATCGCCTCGATGCCCGCCTCGGCGGTCGTCTCGATCCCGCACTGGGTGGCGGTCAGGGCGAGGATGCTGGGTGAGCCCAGCAGCAGCCGCCGGATGTCGGGCCGCGGCTCGTATCGGTCGCCCATCAGGAACTGGTCCGCCTGCGAGAACCAGCCCCGGATCGGGTTGGCAACGTCGCCGACCAGCTCGCTTGCGACGTAGCTGAACGCCGGCGACCCCGGGCCGCCGTTGAGGAACTTGTAGGTGCAGCCGACGGCGAGCTCGGCGCCCGCCCTGCGCAGTCCGACGGGGTGCAGGCCCGCGGCGTGCGACAGATCCCACACGACCAGGGCCCCGGCCGACGTTGCCCGCGCCGTCTCGGCGGCGATGTCCACGATCTCGGCGGTGCGGTAGTCGATCATCGACCGGACGACGACCGCGACATCGTCCAGCCGCTCGAACCCGGGGCGGATCTCGAGGCCGTCGGCCTCGGCGATGCCGCCGACCACGTAACGGTCGGTGGGGAAGTCATCGGGGCCGATGGCGATCACCCGCCGGCCGGGCTGCAACCGCAGCGCTGCCCGAACCAGCTGGTAGAGGTTGACGGTGACCGAGTCGTGGACGACGACCTCGCCCGGACCGGCGCCGATCAGCGGCGCCAGCCGGTCGCCCACGCGCCGCGGCAGATCCAGCCAGCGATCCCACCCGCCGATGAGGTCGCCGGCCCACTCGCTGCCGATCAGCGCCCCCATCCGCTCCAGCGTGCGGCGCGGCGGCATGCCCAGCGAGTTGCCGTCGAGGTAGGCGAGGCCGGGGTCGGGGATGAGGAACTCGTCGCGCCAGCCAGCGAGCGGGTCGGCGGCGTCGAGCGCCTCGGCGCGGGTGAGCAGATGGTGGGTCATGGTGGCGGCCCTAGTCTGCCACCGGTCTGCCTCGGCGCGGGGCCTGAGCGGGGAGTGGTAGATTCCGGACAGAGCCTTCGGGGCAGGGTGCGATTCCCGACCGGTGGTAGGACCCCGCGCAGCGGGGTGAGCCCACGAGCGGCGCCGCGGACGATCGAGACCGCGACGCGCAGCAGATCCGAGGCCCGGCGATGCCGGGCTCGCCGGAGCCGACGGTACAGTCCGGATGAGAGAAGGCCGGGTCCGTGCACGGGCCGAACGTCCGTGCCTGCGCCGTCCGCCCCGTCGTGCTCATGGACGAATCGACGGAGGTGTGCGAATGGCGACGGCCCCGGAGCCCGCGACCATGGCCCCCGTCAGCCGCGCGCCCGGCGCCGGGATCCGGATCGACGGGGTCAGCCTCACCTTCCGCGGTGCCCGCACCACCCACGTCCTCGATGGGCTCGACCTGGCGATCGGTCCGGGCGAGGTCGTTGCGCTGATCGGGCCCAATGGCTGCGGCAAGTCCACCCTGCTGCGCGTGCTTGCCGGGTTGCTTCCCGCGGACACCGGCTCGGTCTCGATCGACGGCGCTCCGGTCACGGGCCCCGACCCGCGGGTGGGCCTCGTGTTCCAGGAGCCCCGGCTGCTGTCGTGGCGGACGGCCGAGCAGAACGTCCGATTCCCGATGGAGCTCGCGTCGTGGCCCGGCGAGCGGCAGCGCGCCCGCGCCGAGGACCTGCTCGGCCTGGTCGGCCTGCGGGAGTTCGCGGCAGCCCGTCCGTCCACGCTCTCGGGCGGCACCCGCCAGCGGGTCGCGATCGCCCGCGCACTCGCCCTGGAGCCGAGCGTGCTGCTGCTCGACGAGCCGTTCAGCGCGCTCGACGCGCTGACCCGCGAGCGGTTCAATCTCGAGCTCCTGCGCCTGTGGGAGCGGACGCAGACGACCATCGTGCTCGTGACCCACTCGATCCCGGAGGCCGTATTCCTCGCCGACCGGGTGATCGTCATGTCTCCGAGGCCGGCCCGGATCAGCGCCGCCATTCCGGTGCCGCTGCCGCGTCCGCGCCAGGTGATCGATCTCGACTCGGCCGTCGTCAGTGCCGTCGCCGCCCGGATCCGGGCCCACCTGGTGGACACCACGGACGACCGGATCGCGATGGTCGAGGCGCGCGCCTCGGTGCCGGCCGGCACGAGACCCCGCGGCCGCCCGCGCCACGACGACCTCGACCCGGGGACTCCTGCCTGGTTCGACCCGTTCCGACCCGAGGACGAGTCGTGACCAGGAGCCTGACCGGGATCGCCACCGAGCCCGAGGTCGCTCCCGGACGGCACAGCCGGCGGCGCGCCTGGGACATCGCCTGGCCGGTGGCCCTCAGCCTCGCCGTGTTCATCCTCGCCTGGCAGGCGATCGTGTTCGTGTCCGGGTTCCAGTCGTTCGTGCTGCCCGGGCCGTACACCGTGCTCGAACGGTGGATCCGCGCCTGGGCCGACGGCACGATGGCCCCGCATGTCGCCCAGACGCTGGTCGAGGTCCTGCTCGGCTTCGCCATCGGGGCGACGGTCGCGCTGCTGGTCGGCGTCCTGCTGGCCCGGTCGCGTCTCGCCGAGCGATTGCTGAGCCCCTACCTGGTCGCCGCCCAGGCGACGCCCGTCCTCGCGCTGGCCCCCTTGATCGTGCTGTGGTTCGGCAACGGGCTGCCGTCCAAGCTCGTGATCACCACGCTGATCGTGTTCTTCCCGGTTGCCGTGGCGACGATGGTCGGCATTCGCGGCGTCGACCCGCGCCTGCTGGAGATGGCGCGCAGCTATCGCGCCACGGGCTGGCAGACCATCGTCCGGATCGAGGTCCCGGCCGCGCTGCCCGCGATCCTGGGCGGGATGCGGGTCGGCGTGACCCTGGCCGTCATCGGGGCGATCGTCGCCGAGTGGGCCGGGGCCGAGCGAGGGCTCGGCGTGCTGATCAACATCGCGCGCGGTTCGTTGTTCGACACTCCGTTGATGTTCGCCGCGCTGGCGCAGCTCGCGCTCATCGGCGTGACCCTGTACCTGGTCATGGTGCTCATCGAGCGACGCCTGGTCGGCGAGCGATGAACGCCATCCCCCCGCCCCCGGAGGAGCTCCCACCCGTGTCTCGTATCCGCCGCCTTCCCGTCATGGGCGCCGTCGCCGTCGCGCTCATGGTCGCCGCCTGCGGCGGCGACGGATCCACGGCCACCCAGGCGACCTCGACCAGCCCCGCTCCCACGTCGGCCGCCGGCCCGGTTGCACTCACCGCCGGCCTGGGCTACATCCCGAGCGTCCAGTTCGCCCAGTTCTACCTCGCCCAGCACGCCGGCTACTACAACGATGCCGGGCTCGCGGTGACCCTTCAGAACGAGAGCGACCCCGACCTCATCACCAAGCTCGGCGCGGGCGCGGTGGACATCGGGTCGGGCGACGGCACCTCGGTCATCCCGGCCGTGAGCCAGGGGATCCCGGTCGTGTACAGCGCGACCATCTATGGGCAGTTCCCGTCGGTCGTCCTGGCCGCCCCCGACTCGGGCATCGCGTCCGCCGCCGACCTCGAGGGCAAGCGCATCGGCATTCCCGGGCGGTACGGCTCTTCGTGGATCATGCTCCAGGCGCTGCTCGAGTCGGCCGGCCTGACCCCGGATGACGTCACCATCGTCGAGTACCCGGATTACGCGCAGGCGGCCGCGCTCCAGCAGGGCCAGGTCGATGCCGCCACGGGCTTCGCGAACAACGAGCCGATCCAGCTGCGCAACGCGGGCATCGACCCGGTGGTGCTCACGGTCGATTCCATCGTGCCCCTGCCCGGACCGGGTCTCGTGACCGGCACCCAGACGCTGGCCGACAAGACCGACGCGCTCCGCGCCTTCACGGCCGCCACGCTCCGCGCGATGGACGAGATCGCCGCCGATCCCCAGGCGGGGCTCGATGCGACGTTCGCGCTGGCACCGGACCTGGCTGCGGACCCCGAGCTCCAGCGCCAGATCCTGGATGCGACCATCGCCACCTGGAAGAACACCCGGACGGGCGCGGCCTACGGGGCGATCGATCGCGACGGCTGGCAGCAGTCGCTGGACTTCATGACCTCGCTGGGCCTCGTGCCCAATCCGGTCACGGTGGACCAGCTGGTGGACGGATCGCTGCTGCCGTAGCAGGGTGCGCCGGCGGCGGATCGGCCGGATCCAGTCGACCGTAGACTGGGGTCATGACCGCCCAGGACGGCCGTCCGCGCGCGTCGATCGACCTGCAGCCGATGACGGCGGAGATCTACCAGACATGGCGTGCGCAGACCGTGCCCGAGTACGCGGCGGGCCAGGTCGCGGCGGGCAACTGGCCGTCCGAAGGATCGGCCGAGCGGGCCGAGGCCGAGTTCCGGGACCTCCTGCCGGCCGGCATCGACACGCCCGGCCAGCAGCTGTGGGACATCCGCGACCGGGACGGCGCCCACGTCGGGGTCCTGTGGGTCGGGCCGATACCCGACGCCGCCGACGCCCTGTACATCTGGGACATCGCGATCGAGCCGCAGGCGCAGGGCCGCGGCTATGGCCAGGCGGCGCTCGAGGCCCTCCATGCCTGGGCACGGGCGCACGGCTACGGCCGCGTCAGCCTGCACGTCTTCGGGTCGAACGACACCGCCCGACGCCTCTACCTGCGGTCGGGCTACGTCGAGACGGACGTCTCGATGGAGAAGCGGTTGTAGCCTGTTGGGGTCGTGATACGGTCCGGCCACGGGCCCGTAGCTCAGCGGTAGAGCAGGGGACTTTTAATCCCTTGGTCCTGGGTTCGAATCCCAGCGGGCTCACCAACGCCCGGACCAGGTGGCGCACCGCCGGTGGTGGCGGAAGTCCCGCCGTTCGCCGCTGACGTCGTGGTCGAATGCGTAGCTCACCGGCGTGGAGCGTGTTGCTGGTTGGCGGACCTGCACTCGCCGCCCCCTCGCGTTCGCGCTGTGAGAGGATCGTCCGCATGGACGACCTCCTCGCGCTGTTCGACCAGCAGGTGCGCCGACGCCAGCCGTCGGTCGATGCCGAACGGGCCGACCGGGTCATCCGCGCGGTCGGCTCCTGGAAGGGGGTCGTGTGGAGCGATCTCGACGAGGCCAGCGCGGATGCGGTCATCGCGCGCGAGATCGAGCGGTTCGCGCGGCTCGGACCCTGGGAGTGGAAGCACTACTCCTACGACCAGCCCTCGGACCTGCCCGATCGGCTGCGTGCGGCCGGGTTCGAGCCCGACGAGGAGGAGGGGCTGCTGTTCGCGACCATCGCCGATGTCGCGCTCGACGCGCTGCCGCCCGAGGGCGTGACGCTCCGCCCGGTCCGGGAAGAACGCGACGTCGATGCCCTGCTGGTGGTGGCCGACGCCGTGTTCGAGCGCCGGTACGAGGGTCTCAAGGAGGCGCTGCTCGCCGACATGGCGGCGGGACGCGCGGCTGCGGTGGTCGCGATGGCCGGCGACCGGCCGATCTGCGCAGGGCGAGTCGACTTCTACGCGGACGCCGACTTCGCGGGCCTGTACGGGGGCAGCACCGTGCCCGACTGGCGCCATCGCGGCGTGTTCCGCTCGGTGGTGGCGCACCGGGCTGCGCTCGCCGCGGCACGAGGCTATCGCTATCTCCAGGTCGACGCGTCCGCCGACAGCCGGCCGATCCTCGAGCGGCTGGGCTTCGTCCGACAGGCGACGACGACGCCCTACATCCACGCCTGAGCAGGAACCGGCCGGTCCAATCGCGGCCCGGCCGCCGCCGCGCCGGCCTCTCTCCTACCGCAGGGCGTCCCGCAGGGCGGCCTCCGTCTCCTCGTCGAGGGTGGTCTGGAGCACCGTCCCGTGGTACTGGCGCATCGCCGCCAGCGCCACTCCCTGCTGCGCACGGCGGATGACCAGGAACAGGGCCGACTTGCCGGGCGCGAGCTCCGCCTGGACGTCCTTGACGAACTTGCCGTCGACGCCCCTGCCGAGGGCGGCGCCGATCCCGGCCCCGGCCACGGCTCCCAGCGCGAGGCCGGCGAGCGGGAAGGCGAAGAACAGCAGGCCGCCGATGATGGCGCCGCCGAAGGCACCGGTCTCGGTGGTGCCGCTCGCCTCGTTCTTGACGTCCATCTTGCCGTCCTCGCGGTGGGTGATGACGGCGGTGTCCTCGAGCTCGATCATCCCCCGATGCTCAAGATCGCGGATCGAGGCCAGGGCGGCGCGAGCATCCGCCTCCGCGTCGAAGGCGATGACGACGAGCTGGCTCATGCGGAGCTCCTCCGGCTGCGACTTCGCCCAGCGTAGCCCGCGTGGGACGTGACGCCAACCGCCACGGCGACGCCGGCCACTCGGGGCCCCTGCTGTCGGGCGTCTAGCCCCCTGGTGGCTCGAAGGACACGAGGACGCCGTGCTCCGGCGGGTCGGGGTAGTCCGCCTTGACCTTCCCGATCCACTTGCCGAGGGCCTCGCGGGTCGAACGCAGTCGATCGGCGCGGGTGGTGGTGATGGCCGCCCGGAGCGGCACCACCGGGAGATCCGGCCACGCCTCGCGGGACCACGCGGGCCAGGCGGCGAACAGCCCGCGCAGCCGCTCTTCGAGGCCGGTGGCCTCGGGTGCGCCGACGACCAGGAACTCGTCGCCGCCGTCGCGGATCGTTCGCGACTCCGGTACGGTCCGCAGCTGCGCCGTGAGCCGGGCGAGCAGGTTGTCACCGGCGACCATCCCGTTGGCCGTGTTCCAGTGCCCGAAGTTGGCGAGATCGACGAACGCGATCTCGACCGGCGTTCCGGACAGGCCGGGGATGGTCTCGAACAGGCGGGCGTTGACGAGGTAGGCCTCGTAGCGCGGGACCGCCACCCGGTCGTCGATCATCCAGCCCGGAACATGGGGCCACCGGAACCGCTCCCGGAACGGCCGCCGGCCCCAGGCTGCGAAGGCGAGGATCTCGGTGGCGACCCACGGCCATTCCGGGCCGATGAGCATCGGGCCGCCGCGGCGGTCGACGGCCGCTGCTAGCGATGGCAGCACGCCGGCGGGATCGAACTCCGGGTCAAGGAAGCTCAGCAGCTCGGCCACCGCGATGGTGGTCAGGAGGTCGGTCGGTTGGCCGGGATCCGCCCAGCCGCCGTCGGGGCGCCGCTGCCGGCGGAGCCAGTCGACCGCCGGCCCGACCACCTCGATGCCGTCCCCGAGTCGGGCGGCGGCCGAGGCGAGGTGTGCCGTGGCGGACGGCAGCGGGACCTCGAAGAACGGGAAGCTGCGGCCGAGCACGAGGCCACCGTCACGCGCCGCCCGGGCGGCGTACCGGGCAGCGACGGCGGACATCAGGCCGCGTACACGACCGATCGCCCGAGGCCGCCGCGCGAACGTCCACAGCATGAACGTGTCGGCCCAGGCGTCCGCGCCCATGACCTGGCGTGCGACATCGTCCTCGAGCGTCGGGGCAGCCTCGTCGAGCAGGCGTCGCGCGCGGCCGGCGAGGTCGCGGTCCTGGTGGTGGGTCAGGCGCTCAAGCCACTCGACGTGGTCGACGAGCACGATCGGGGTCCACAGGCGGGCGGCGTGGTCCGCGGCCTGGCGCTCGGCCAGCTCTGCCTCGCGCGGCCGCCACGCGATCCGGTCCTCCAGGGGTACCCAGCGACCGACCGGGAAGCTCCAGCGGTAGCGGCGGGTGCCTCCGCGGCCGCCGATCTGGTTGCCCTCGAGCACCGACAGGTAGCCCGCGGGGTCGACCGTCTGCCCCGCCGCCGTCGTCCGTCGCATGAGCGTCGGGCGGAATGGGCTCTCGAGCGCCCCGGCCACGAGCTCCGCATCGAGCATGGTCTCGAGGTCGTCCAGCCAGGTCTCCGTCATGGGCTCGATGCTCGCGGTAGAGGGCGGTGGCTGGCCATGGTCCGAACGGACCGTTGGTGGACCCGTCGACCGCCTGAAGGTTCCGGTCGGTGCGTGCGGGCTCCGATGGCTATCGCGCCTCGAACGAGCGCTTCGACAACCCGAGGAACCAGCCGTCGATGGCCGTCCTGGGGGCGGCCTCCGGCGCGGTTGCTGCGCCGAGCGTGACGAACAGGGGAGCGAAATGCTCCACGGTCGGGTGGGCGAACGGCATCCCGGGCGCCTTGTCGCGGAAGGCGAACAGGGTGTCAAGGTCGCCGCGTGCGAGGGCCTCTGCGGTCCATGCATCGAACTCGCGGGACCAGGCGGGCGCACCCGGTCGACCATCCCAGTACTCGCCGATGTAGGGCAGGCCATGGGTCATGAACCCCGAGCCGACCACCAGCACGCCCTGGTCGCGCAGCGGCGCCAGGCGCCTGCCGACCTGGAACAGGCGCTCCGGATTGAGGTCCGGCATGGACACCTGGAGGACCGGGATGTCGGCCTCTGGATACATCGCCATGAGCGGGACCCAGGCGCCGTGGTCGAGGCCACGCGCGGGCCGGTCGATGACCGGTTCGCTGCCCGCCATCAGGCCCTTGACGGCCGCCGCCAGCCCGGGGGCGCCCGGGCTCGGGTACCGGAGGTCGAAGAAGCGCTGGGGGAACCCGTAGAAGTCGTAGACCAGTGGCAGCGGCTCGGTGGCACCGATGGCCATCGGCGCCGTCTGCCAATGGGCGCTCACCATCAGGACGCTGGTGGGCCGCGGGAGGAGGGTCGCCCAGTCGGCCAGCTCCGACATCCAGACGGGATCGTCGAGCAGCGGCGGGGCGCCGTGGCCGAGATAGAGCGCGGGAAGCGGTTGGCTCATGGGGGCGCGGGCCTCGTGTGGAGCGCGGTTGGGACGGTAGACGGGCTGTTCCTGCATGAGGGATGCTCCGTCGTGGAACTTGACTGTTTGGTGTCGGCAAAGCAAGATTGCCGGCAAGCACACTCTGCCATGGCGCGAGCCAAGGGGTCAAGTACGTTGGCTGTCAACAACATCAATCCAGGGGCTTCTCCGAACACCACCCCCGGTGGCGCCGCGGCCTCCCGGCTCGCGGTGGGACGCGAGGTGCGGCACTGGCGGCAGCAGCGCACGCTGACGCTCGCCCAGATCGGTGAGCTCAGCGGCCTCAACGTCGGCTATCTCAGCCAGATCGAGAACGGCAAGGCGATGCCCTCGCTCGAGGCGCTGGCCCAGATCGCCGCTGCCCTGGACGTGCCGCCCGCCTGGCTGTTGCTCGACTCCACGCAGCCGCCGCGCGTGGTCCGTGCCGCGGATCGTCCGGCCGCGGCCGGTCCCGGCGGTGCCGTGCTCACCGAGGTGGACGCCGGAACCTCGCGCGACGTCTGTGTCCTGGAGGCCTCCGTCCCGCCGGGCGAGGGGACCGGCGTCCATGCTCACCAAGGCGACGAGCACCACCTCGTGCTCGCCGGCCGCTGGCGGATGTCCCAGGGCGAGCACAGCTACGAGCTGGATGCGGGCGACTACCTCGCCTGGGACCCGACCGTCCCCCACGACGTGGAGAACATCGGCGACGAGACCGGGCGGCTCCTGATCATCTACCCGCGCCACGGGCGTCGATCGGCGGCGGGCGACACCGGGGGCCGAGGATGACCGCCCCCGACCGTCTGGCCGTCCTGGTCACCGGCGCCACGGGACCCGCCGGACGCGCGGTCGCGGCGCGATTCCTGCGCGATGGACACCGCGTGGCGGTCAATGGGTCGGATCCCGGTCGACTGGCGGCGCTCCTCGAGGTGCTCGAGGCCGGCCCGGGTGATGCCGTCGCCGTTGCCGGAGACCTCAGGGATGCGCAGGTGGCCGACGACGTTGTCGCGCGCGCCACCGGGGCAATGGGCCGGATCGACGTCCTCGCGCACCTCGTCGGGGGCTGGGCCGGGGGGACGGCCGTCGTGGATCTCGACCACGACGAGGTCCGGCGAATGCTCGACCAGCACCTGTGGACGACCCTCAACGTGGTCCAGGCCGCATTGCCGGGCATGCGCGAGCGGGGGTTCGGCCGTCTGGTCGCGGTGTCGTCCCCGCTCGCTGCGGAGCCAGGCCCGCGGGGTGCGAGCTATGCCCTGGCCAAGTCGGCGGAGGAGATCCTGTTCCGCTCCATGGCCAGGGAGATGGCCGCCGGGGGCATTCGCGCCAACCTGCTCGTGGTCCGGACGCTGGACGACGAACGGTCCCGGGCCGCACAGCCCGATGCGAAGACCGCGAGCTGGACCACCCCCGAAGAGGTGGCGGAGGCCATCGCCTGGCTGGCGTCGCCGGCCGCCGACGCGCTCAACGGGACGCGCATCCCGCTCGACGGTCGCCGCTGACGCCGCATCCGGACGCGACGAGGCCAGACGCGGGGGTCGACGTCCCTTGCGCCCGTGAGGGGCGCAGGATGCTCAGCCGCGTCGGAGCCGACCCAGTAGCGACCGCGGCGAGCGGCGCGCGACCCGGGCCAGGAGTCGCTCGGCCAGCCATGCGTACTCGTCGGGTGTGTTGTAGCGCTGGGCGCTGAGCCGGACCACCACCTGTGGGTCGCCGCCGCCCAGCGACCGGGCGGCCCTGGCCGGGCTGACCAGGACCGCGACCTCGATCCGGTCCTCGTCGACGAGCGCCGCCCGGAGCCGGCCGGCCTCCTCCTCGTCGGGTGCCACCGTCGGCAGGGGGATCGCGGCCATCGCACCGACCATCGCGTCGGGCGCCGGGGGCTCGAGGGCGAGGCTGCCGCACAGGCGGGAGCGGCCGTCGCGGGCGAGCGCCGCGTTGGCCGCCCGCATCCCAGGCCATCCGTCCGGGTGGAGCCCGCCAACGAATCGGATCGCCGCCGGCAGCGCCAGCATGGGGGACGGGTCGCCGATGACGGCCGCGTCGAACTCGAGCCGGAACCGGGATCGGTCGCTGCGCCCGTCGTTCGCTCCGTCCGCCACGACCAGCGGGTGGATCCGTGACCGGACATCGGCGCGGACGTGGAGTAGTCCGGATCCCTTCGGGCCGCACAGCCACAGGTCGCCGTTCGCCGTCCAGTAGGCGGCGCCCAGCGCCTCGACGTCGACCGGAAGCATGCCCGGGGCGTGGGTGGCGTCCACCAGCGTGTCCACGCCCCGCCGGTCCAGCTCGCGGACGATGGCGGCGATGGGCAGCACGAGCGCGGTTGCCGACGTGACGTGGCTCACAAGTGCGAGCCGGGTGCGCGCGGTGACGGCTCCGAGATACGCCTCCACCACCCGTGACGCGTCCTCGAGCGGGAACGGGATCCGGACCAGCGTCACCCGGGCGCCATCCCTCTCCGCGGCAGCCCGGAGCGCGTTGAGCGTCGCATTGCGCTCGTGGTCCGAGACGAGCAGCTCGTCGCCTTGGGCAAATCGCAGCGAGGCGAGCACGGTGCTCACACCGGTGACCGCACCCGGGACGAAGGCCAGACCGGCCGGGTCGGCGTTGAGGAACCGGGAGACCTCCTCGCGCGCCTCGACGAGCTGGGCCTCGAGCTCGGTTGCCAGGAACCTGACCGGCTCCCGCTCCATCCGATCCCGCCAGGCCCGCTGCGCCTCCAGGACAGGGACCGGGCATGCGCCGAACGAGCCGTGATCGAGAAACGCGACGTCGGGCTCCAGGAGCCAGGGCGTGCGATCCAAGGTCCGTCCGTTCACAGCCCGACTCTAGCGAACGGCGCATCCCGCGGCAGCCCTTCCGGGCGGCCTCAGCGCTGCTGCCGCTGCTCGTCCTCGTCGCCATCGGGGGGCTCCGGCAGCTCGGGTCGTGGGCGAGGGGTCACGTCGATGATCACGCCGTCGCCGCGTTGCCGGCCGCCCAGGATGCGGGTCAGCCGTTCGGGACCGGCCACGAACGGGGCAATCGCCGCCAGCACCAGGATGGGCAGCAGGAACCGGGTCGTGGCGGGGAACGAGACGATCACGAGGCCCAGCAGGACGTAGGCCACCCAGGCGGTGAGCAACGATTGCGGCGACCAGCCGGCGACATGAAGCCTCCACACCGGTAGCAGGGCCATGAGGCAGGCGACGAGGACCGCGAGCAGGATGACCGAGGACATGCGGGAATCATAGGCGAGGGTTGCGGGGCCCGTCCGCGGCTCGCCACCCCGGTCGGCCGCCCGGGACCGGTCCCGCGCCGCGGCCCGTGCTCGTGGCGGCGCCCGCCACACCCGCTAGGATGGCGGCCGCGCCGCCCCCGCGCCGCCCATGGAGACCTGCGTGTTGCGTCGATTCCGCGCGTGGCTGACCGGCTGGGGTCCGATCGTTCCGCTGCTCATCGCCGAATCCACGATCTGGATCGGCTTCGGCGCGCTGCTTCCGATCCTGCCCATCTACTACACCCGCCACGGGGTCGACCTGCCGACCCTGGGGATCGTGATCGCGGCGTGGCCGGCGGCTCGCCTGGTCGGTGAGCCCCTGTTCGGGTGGCTCGCGGATCGGGTCCCGCGGCGCACGATGATGATCTCCGGGCTGCTGCTGACGTCGGTGTTCACCGTGCTGCCGCTGTTCATCACCGGGCCGCTGCCGTTCATCGTGCTGCGCGCCCTCCAGGGGTTCGCGGCCTCGATGTAC
This sequence comes from uncultured Chloroflexia bacterium, assembly GCA_963727585.1. Taxonomy (GTDB): domain Bacteria; phylum Chloroflexota; class Limnocylindria; order Limnocylindrales; family CSP1-4; genus CAIXZV01. Next base: position 34,973 of record CAVSHH010000003.1, read on the forward strand.
GACCCGGCAGCGCGAGCCTACCTGGTCGATGCCAACCCGCCCGAGCGGCAGGGCGAGGCGTTCGGGATGTACGGCTCCGCCCAGACCGGCGGATTCATGCTGGGCCCGGCAATCGGGGGGCTCGCCGCCGGCCTCACCGGGGCCGCCGAGGCCGTGTTCTGGGTCGCTGGCGGCTCGCTCGTCGTGTCGGCGTTGCTGGTCTGGCTCCGGGTGCCGGCGCTGGACCATGTCGGGGAGCCGGAACCGGCCGGGGAGCCGGGGAGCCGGAACCGGCCGGGCCCGCCCCTCCCGGGACGGGCACCAGCCCCGTGGCCGACGGTTGGGTCCGACCGGTCCGGGTGATCAACACGCTGCTGGTGGCCGCGATCTGCGTCAACGTCGGGCTGTACTTCGCCGGCGGATCCTACGAGGTGGTTTGGAGCCTGTACCTCACCTCGCTGGGCGCCGACGTCGGCCTGATCGGCCTCACCTTCTTCTCATTCGGGCTGCCGCCGCTGCTGCTGTCGCCGTTCATGGGCCGGTTCATCGACCGCGAGGGTGGGTTCCTGGCCCTGGTGCTCGGCGCGGCGGTGGTGGCTGCCTGCGGGTTCGTGTATCCGCTGGTGCCCGCGGTGTGGTGGATGGTGGTCATGGGCCTGGTCGAGGGAACGGCGTTCGCGGCCGTCTCGCCCGCCGTCTACCTGCTGGCCGCTCGCGCCGCACCGGTGGGTCGAACATCCACCGTGCAGGGCCTGCTCGGCGGCGCGGGCACGATGGGCAACGTCATCGCGGCGCTGGCTGCTGGCCAGCTTGCCGCCCAGTCGCTCGTCCTGCCGTTCTACGCCGTGGGCGTGGCCGGGGTGATCACCCTCGCGGTCGGCCTGGTGCTCGGCCGGCGGCGCCTGTACGAGGCGATGCAGCCTCGTCCGCGACTGACCGCTGCGCCCGGTGCGGAGGCCCGAGCGTGACCGCCCCGCTGCCTGCGCCGTGGCAGGTGGCCACGGTGGAGGGACGCCCGCCCTCGCCCGTGGTGCTCGTGCTCGGCGGCTTTCTCACGTCGTCCCCGCTGTATCGGCCGTTCACCCGCCGACTGCGTGCGCGGGGAGCCGCCGACGTGGTCGTGGCCGACGTATGGCTGATGGACTGGCTGCTGGCGGCAGGTCGCGGGCTGGGTCCCATCGTCACCCGGTCCGGTCGGGCGCTGCTCGATGCATCCTCCCGGTCGGAGCGCCTGGCGGGCGGGGCGCCCGTGCTCGTGATCGGCCACTCCGCGGGCGGGATGTCGGCTCGCCTGCTCACGTCTCCGGAACCATTCGAGGGTCGACGGCTCAACGGGGCCGGCCGGATCGGCGCGATCGTCACCCTGGGCACGCCGCACGTGGTGGCGGCAGGCGAGGGCCGCCGCAACCGGGCGGGGGCGGAGGCGGCCGCGTTTGCCAACCGGGTCGTGCCCGGGCCATGGGCCGCGCCGCGAACCGGGTACCTTGCGGTCACCTCGCGAGCCGTGGTGGGGCGTCGCGACGGCAGCCTCCGTGAGCGGTGGGCTGCAGCCGCCTACGGCGGGCTGGCTCCCCGGGCACGAGGCGGCGGACCCGGGGGCGGCGGACCCGAGGGCGGCGGACCCGAGGGCGGCGGACCCAACGACGGCGAGCTCGAGGGCGACGGCCTGATCCCGATGCGATCCGCGTTGCTGCCCGGAGCGCCCGGGCTGGTGCTCGACGACGCGATCCACGGCCAGCAGCCGGGCCGCGACTGGTATGGCTCGGACCGGTTCCTGGACCAGTGGTGGCCGATGGCGGTGGCCGCCTGGGAAGGCGCCCTGCGCGCCCGAAATCGTCACTCGGCTGGATCGCGCCTTTGACGGATCGCGCCATCTCGGGTAACGTGGTTCTCCCATCGCGGGGTGGAGCAGCGGCAGCTCGTCGGGCTCATAACCCGAAGGTCAGGGGTTCGAATCCCCTCCCCGCAACCAGATGACTCTCCTCGAAACCCCGGGACCCGACCACCCCGGGGTTTCATCTTGTCGGCGAACGGCTGCACCACGCAGCGCGAGTCAGCGCACCCCTCGCATCGAGCACCCGCTCAATCCGCGGTGACTTGGTCCTCCGGCCCCTCGGGCACGACATCCGGCCCCGTCGGCCGGTCCGGTGTGCTCGTGTCGACGGGGTCCAGCGGCGCCTCGCGGCGCACCTGCTCCAGCGTGTCGTGCGCGGTCAGGTCGATCCGCAGCGGCGTGATCGAGACGTACCCGTACTCCATCGCATGGAGGTCGGTGCCCGGGTCGTTGCCCGTCAGTGGGACCACGGTGAACCAGTAGTGGCGGCGACCCATCGGGTCCTCACCGGGCACGACCTTGCCGTCGTACTGCTTGACCGCCTGGCGCGTCCAGGTCATGCCCCGCGGCCGTGGCGGCAGGTTGACGTTGACCAGCCGCAGGTCATCGCGCGGCAGGAGCAGGTCGAGGGCCCGGCGGACGAAGGGTGCCAGTGCGTCGAAGTCGGCGGTCCCGTCGTCGAGCAGCGTCGAGAACGCGATTCCCCTGATGCCCAGCAGCGTGGCCTGCTTGGCTGCCGCCAGCGTTCCCGAGTGCCAGATCGCGTTCCCCAGGTTGGGGCCCAGGTTGATGCCCGACACGACGAGGTCGGGCTTCCACTGGTCCACCCCGAGGGCCACGCAGTCGGCCGGCGTGCCGTTCACCCGCCAGGCGTCGACCCCGTCGAGCACCCTGGCCCGACGGTACCAGAGCGGTCGGGAGGAGGTGATCGCATGACCCGCCGACGACTGCTCGACGTCGGGGGCCACGACATGGACCTCCGCGACCGCTCGACATGCGACTGCGAGGGCAGCGAGCCCGGGACTGTGGATCCCGTCGTCATTGCTCACGAGAATCCGCATCAGGACACCTCCATGCATGTCCGCCCGGCAGCTGCCGGTGCCCACACCGGAGGCGCCGATGCAGGTCACGCTGATCCACAACCCGACCGCCGGCGATGGCATCGCCAGCGCCGACGACCTCCGTTCGATGCTCCGGGAGGCGGGCTATCACGTCCGGGTGGCATCCACCAAGAAGAAGTGGAGAACAGCACTCAAAGCCCCCGCGGACCTGGTGGTCGCGGCCGGTGGTGACGGAACGGCGCGCAGGGTCGCACTCCAGATGGCCGGGACCGGGATCCCGATCGCCATCCTGCCGTTCGGGACCGCCAACAACATCGGCAAGACCCTCGGGTCGGTGGGTCCGGCGCGCGGCATCATCGAGGCCTGGCGGCACGCGGAGCCGCGGCCGCTGGATCTGGGCGTCGCCCATCTCGACGGGACGCAGCGTCGGTTCGTCGAGTCCGCGGGCGGCGGGCTGTTCGCGGACCTCATCCGGATCGGGCCCGCTGCCGTGGAGAAGAAGCCGGTGTTCGTCGGCCGCGAGACGGACAGGATGATGCTGCTGCTCCGGGCGGCTGTCCGCGACGCGTCGGCCCGTGACTGGGACGTGGAGATCGACGGCGTGGACCGCTCGGGGACGTATCTCGGGATCGAGGTGCTCAACGTGCGGTTCGGGGGCCCCAATGTGCCGCTGGCACCGGCGGCGGACACGGGTGACGGACGGCTGGAGGTGGTCCTGTTCGACGAGGCTGCGCGACGCGAGCTCATGCGCTACGCCCAGCGGCGGCTGCACATGGGCTCCGCCGAGCTCCCGTCGCTGCCGCTGGTGCAGGCGTCACGGATCACGATCCGGCCGCCCCACGGCACGTCGCTCCATGCAGACGACAAGCTGCTGGAATGCGACGAGGACGGCCGCTTCGAGATCACCGTGGACGCCGGGGCGCTGCGGGTCATCGGGCAGCCGTCGGACGATGGTGGGCAGCTCGACGAGCTCGGGTAGTCAGGCGGCGAGCAGGCGATCCAGCCACGCCGCATCGAGCCGGCCGTCGGCAAGCGCCGCGCGGTACGTCTCGATCGTGACCCGCACGCCATCGGCCAGCGGCGTCGTCGGCTGGGTCCCGATGGCGGCCACGAGCGGGGTTGCATCGAACGCGGACGGCAAGGCCAGCTCGTTGGTCTCGATCGTGATCCGGCCGCGGACGGACGGTTCGGCGTCCTCGATCGCGGCGACCACCTCGTCGACGCCGATGACGGGCCCGGGAAGGCCGTAGACCTCGGCCCCGGGTTGCCCCGAGCGTGCCGCGGCGATGAACGCGCGGGCTGCGTCGTCCGCGAACTGGAACTGGTAGCGCCCGTCGTACGCGACACGGTAGGGGCGACCGGCGGCCGCGGCGATCATCGCGACGGTGGGCTTGGAGGTCATGCCCTGGTCCCGACCGGGGCCGTAGACCGAGTGCGGGCGGAGGCCGATGCTGGCGACGCCCTGCGTCTGCCAGGCGACCGCGGCCGCGTCCTCGTTGGCGACCTTGTACACGCCGTAGAAGGAGGTCGGGAATCGATCGGCGTCGGCGGCCAGCACGTCGCCCGCAGCGAGACCGTAGTGCGCGCGCGGTCCGTACACCGCGGCGCTGCTCGCGTACACGAGGCGCCCGATCTCCAGCCGGCGGGCGAGCTCGAGCATGACCGCGGTTCCGGTCACGTTCACCCGCGCGCCGGCGACGGGGTTTGCGGCACAGAACGGGAGCTGGAGGGCGGCCAGGTGGACGAGCCGGGTGACACCCCGGTCCCGGCCGAGCGCCTCGAGCGTCTCGAGGTCGGTCACGTCACCCCGCACGAGGTCCAGGCCCGCAACCTCGTCGCGGCTGAGCAGCAGCCGAAGACGGTCGGGCAGACCGCGTGCGCTGAGCACGGTGACCGGCAAGCCCTCGCGCACGAGGTTGCGCACGACCCAGGCACCGATGCACCCGGTGCCACCGGTGACGAGGTACCGCTCGTCCGCCACGTTTCCCTCCTGCCGGCGCAAACCGGCCGCCCGGTCGGTCAGGCGACTCGAGCGTAGGCGGTGATCTGCATGCCCTGGTGGAGCGCCTTGAGCTCGGGCTGGAGCTCCTGGTGGGCCTCGCTCTCGCGCCAGGCCACGGCCTGGTCGGCGGTCTCCCAGCGGAACAGCATCTGGTAGCGGGTGGGCGCGTCCGCCTCCCGCAGCAGCCCGCACTCGATCAGGCCGGGCATCCGGAGCGCGGGGGGAAGGTATCGCTGGGCAAAGAACTGCTCGAACGCCTCGGTCCGGTCGGGGAGGACGTCGAAGGTGATGTGCCGCTCGATCATGTAGCGCGCCCCTCCTCTGGACATCGATCGGATCGCTGGCATATTGGTCTGACCAGTTGACGATATTATCAGCGTTCACCTAGCATCTGGTCAACGCGCGCCGGAGGCGTCCACGCCCATCCGGGCGATACGAGACCCAGCGAGGAGGCGAGCGGGACGGTGGCGACGCAGGCACCGGGCTCGGCTGCTGCGGGCGGCCAGTCCAACCCGGCCTGGCCGCAGTTTGCCGTCGTCAACCGCAGCACGCTGCCGGAGGAGATCGCGGCGCGGTTGCTGGACCTCATCCGCGCCGAGCAGCTCCGGCCGGGCGACAAGCTGCCCGCCGAGCGTGACCTCGCCTCGATGATGCATGTCAGCCGGCCGGTGCTGCGCGAGGCCCTGCGCGCGCTCGCGATCATGAAGGTGGTCGAGATCCGCCAGGGTGCCGGGACGTACATCACCGCCCTCGAGCCACAACAGCTCGTCTCCCACCTGGACTTCGTCCTGTCCAAGGACCCCGTGGCGCTCGCCCAGGTGATCGAGACCCGCCGCGTGGTCGAGGTGGGCAATGTCAGGCTGGCGGCCGTCCGGATCGACGATGCCGGCCTCGCCCGGCTCGACGGCCTGCTCGACGAGCTGAAGCAGACCGTGGGTGATCCCGATCGCTTCAGCACGCTCGACATCGTGTTCCACGACACCGTGTGCGAAGCAGCCGGCAACTTCCTGCTGGCCCAGTTCATGCGGATCATCGACACCCTGGGCAAGGTGAGCCGCGAGCGCACCGGCGCCAGCCGGACCACGCGCGAGCGTGCGCTCGCCGACCACGTCGCGATCGTGGCCGCCCTCCGGGCGCACGACCCTGGCGCCGCGGCGCTGGCGATGGAGGGACACCTCGAGCACGTGGAGGCCGCGCTCGCGAGGGCCGCCGCTACCGGACGAGCCCCGGGCGCCGCCAGCGGCCGATCCGGCGCGGCCGCCGCCGCCAGCGGCCGATCCGGCGCGGCCGCCAGAGGCCGATCCTCGGCCCCCCGGGCGGGGAGTCAACGGTGAACATCGCCGGCAGCCATCGCTTCACGGCCCCGCCCGACGCCGTGTTCGCCGCGGTCCGCGACCCCGGCGTGCTGCTGGCCGTCATCCCCGGCTGCGAGCAGGTCGCCGAGGTCGCCCCGGACGAATACGAGGGCCTGATCATGCTCCGGCTGCCCGGCGTGGTGGGCAGGTACCGGACCCACGTGCGCCTGGTCGACCTGGTTCCGCCCGAGCGCGCGGGCCTCGAGGGCCGGGTAGAGGGCGCGATGGGGACGATTGACGGCCGGGCCGACTTCGTGCTCGTGGCGGCTGGCACGGGAACGGCCATGGACTACCAGGGCGACGGGCGCATCGGCGGGCCGCTCGCCCGCCTCGACTCGCGCTTCGCGGAGCGCCTCGCCAGATCGCTGATCGACCAGGGCCTCCGGGCCCTCGACGCACGACTTGCCACGGAGGGCCACGAGTGACGGTTTCCAGCTACTTCCTGCCCGCCTCCGTGCCGGAGGCGCTGGGGCTGCTCGACGAGCACGGCCCGGAGCTGCTGGTGATCGCCGGCGGCACCGTCGCCATGCCGCTGATCAACGAGGGCATCTCGCTGCCGACGCGGGTCATGGGCCTGCGCCGTGCGGGTCTCGACAGGATCGAGCGGGTGGGCGCCGAGTTGCACCTCGGCGCGACCACGACGCTGACCAGCCTGGTCGAGCAGGTGGAGGTGCCACTGCTGCGCGAGGCTGCGGGGCGGACGGCGAGCTGGTCGGTGCGCAACATGGCCACCGTGGGCGGCAACCTGTTCACGCCGCCGCCGGGCGGCGACATCGCGACCGCTCTGCTGGCGCTCGATGCCCGCGTCGTGGTCAGCGGGCCGAGCGGCGAACGGAGCGTTCCGCTGGCCAGCTTCTGGACCGGCTTCATGACAACGGTTCTCGGCCCCGCCGAGCTGGTCACCTCGATCGTGGTCCCGGTCGACGACGCCCCAACGGCGTTCCTCAGGTTCGGCCGGCGGCAGGCCAACACGCCCGCGGTCGTGACCGTCGCCGCCCAGGCGACATCTGCCGGCGGACGGGTCGCCTCGATCCGGCTGGCGCTGGGCGCGGCAGCGCCGCATCCGGTCCGCCTCGTGCGGTCGGAGGACGTCCTCACCGGCTCGTCGCTCGAGAGCGCTGCGATCGACCAGGCAGTGGCGTTCGCCGTCGAGGACTGCGACCCGCTGGCCGACGCCGTCGCCAGCGAGTGGTATCGGCGGCGGATGGTGGGCGTGTTCGTGCGGCGCACCCTTGAACAGCTGGCCGGCCCGGCCGGAAGGAGCGTGTAGATGGCCGCCGTCATCGTCGGGTTCGAGCTCTCGGGCCGCCAGGTGGAGGTCATGGCCGGTCCGCTGGCCACCCTCCAGCAGGTGCTGCGGACCCAGCTCGGCCATGCCTCGGTCAAGGACGGCTGCCGCCAGGGCGGCTGCGGGAGCTGCACCGTGCTCGTGGACGGCGAGCCGGTGCTGTCCTGCCTGCTCCCGGTCCAGGACGTCTCGGGCCGCAAGGTGACCACACTCGAGGGGCTCACGCCGGCCGAGGGCCTGCACCCGGTCCAGCGGGCGTTCCTCGATGCGAATGGCTTCCAGTGCGGCTACTGCACGCCGGGCATGGAGATGCTGGCCGCCGCGCTGCTCGACCACAACCCCACTCCCACCCGCGAGGAGATCGTGGACGCGCTGAGCGGCAACGTCTGCCGGTGCACCGGGTACGAGCCGATCATCGAGGCGATCACGGCGGCCGCGGCCGCCGGCCAGGAGGGCGACCGATGACCGCCGACCTGCACGTCGTCGGGCACAGCGTCGAGCGCAGCGATGGCATCGGCTTCGTCACCGGTCGCGCCCGCTACGCCACCGACCTCGTGGTGCCCGGGATGCTCCACCTCAAGATGGTTCGCAGCCCCATCCACCATGCCCGCATCCGGGGCGTGGACCTGTCCGCCGCCGAGCGCGTGCCGGGCTTCGTCCGCGCGCTCACCCACCAGGACGTGCCTCACAACGTGTACACGATCCTGGGCCTGATCGGCGTCGAGCCCGAGGAGGAGTTCGTCCTCGCGGTGGACCGGGTGCGGTACGTCGGCGAGCCGATCGTGGCCATTCTCGCCGAGACCGAGGCGGCCGCCTACGAGGCCGTGGCCAGGGTGCGCCTCGACCTCGAGGAGCTGCCGGCGGTGTTCGACATGGACGAGGCGCTGGCGCCCGGGGCCCCGATCGTGACCCACTGGGGCACCAACACCTTTACCTACGAGGGCGACGACCACCGCAAGGTGCGCCTGGGTGACGTGGAGACCGGCTTCGCCCAGGCCGACCACATCCTCGAGGGGGAGTACCGCAGCGGGCCCATCGAGCATGCGCCGACCGAGACGACCGGGTGCGTCGCCATCCCCGAGCCCAACGGCCGGTTCACCGTGCACACCAACACCCAGGCGCTGTACTTCAGCCTCGACAACACCACGATCATCCTCCAGGTGCCGGGCAACCGGTTGCGGTTCATCGGCGGCATGGTCGGCGGCGGGTTCGGCGGCAAGGTGGACGTGATCGTGGAACCCCTCGCGACCCTGGGCGCGATGAAGACCGGGCGCCCGGTCCGCTACGTCTACAACCGGTCCGAGGAGATGCAGGTCAGCTCCACCCGCAGCCCCTGGATCATCCGCATCAGGGACGGCGTCACGGCCGATGGGACGATCGTCGCCCGCCAGGTCAGGAGCTACGCGGACTGCGGCGCCTACAGCCGCCAGACGCCGTATGCCATCACCAAGCACGCCGCCAACGCCGCCGGCCCGTACGCGATTCCCAACGTCGCAATCGACGCCTACTGCGTGTACACGAACCGCACCCCCACCTCGGCCATGCGCGGGTTCGGCGTCACCATGGCCAGCTTCGCCGTCGAGGCCCAGATGGACAAGCTCGCGGAGCTGGTGGGGCTGGATCCGTGGACGATCCGGTTCCGCAACGCGATCCGCAACGGGGACATCAAGCCGCACCGCAAGCCGGCGGCGGACGTCGCCTTCGTCGAGACGATGCAGGCTGCCGCGGCACTCGTGGGGCACGAGCTGCCGGCCGAGCTGCGGGCGATGACCTCCGCTCCGCGTGAGGAACCGCTCGCCCCGCGCGGCGCGCAGAAAGGAGGGCGCTGACGATGGCGAAGCTGCGCGGCACCGGGATGGCGGCCGTCAACTACCCCACCGGCATGAACCTCGGCGGCGACCCGACCCAGGCGCTGGTGCACGCCACCACCAGCGGCTCGTTCAACGTGTCGCTGTCGTCGGTCGACCTGGGCCAGGGTCTCAAGACCGTCGTCGCCCAGATCGCCGCTGAGACGCTCGGCGTGGCGTACGACCAGATCGTCATCGACACCGCCGACACGGACACCGGACCCCACTGCATGGGGACGTTTGCCAGCCGCGGGACCCACCGGGTGGGCAACGCGGTCAGGATGGCCGCCGAGGAAGCGCGCGACGCGGTGCTCCAGCTCGCCTCGGAGGAGCTCGAGGTCGCCGTGGACGACCTGGTGCTCGACGGCGAGGGCAACGTCTCAGTGGCCGGCTCGCCCAACAAGCGGCTGGCGATCGCCGACCTCGCCTCGCGCGCCCAGTTCCAGTACGGCCGCACGATCGCCGGCCGGGGCGTGTTCATGAAGCCCAAGAGCGACGTGGATCCCGACACGGGCGCCATGGACCCGGACTCCACGCAGGCCTGGGCATGCACCGTGGCCGACGTCGAGATCGACACCGAGACCGGCATGGTCGACGTGGTGAGCATCCGGAGCGCCTACGAGGTGGGCCGCCAGGTCAACCCGGCCCTGGTCCGGGGCCAGATCGCGGGCGGGGCATGGATGGGCATGTCCCACGCCCTGTACGAGACCACCGAGCCGTCGTACCCGGATCCGGAGCACAAGCCCAAGGACTTCGCCGAGTACCTGATGCCCGGTCCCGCCGACCTGTCGGCCATCGAGAGCGTCGTGCTCGAGGTGCCGTCGTCCAACGGCCCGTACGGCGTCAAGGGGGTTGGCGAGATGACCGCCAATTCGCCCATCCCGGCCATCGTCAACGCCATCTACCACGCCTGCGGGGTCCGGGTCGACAGCCTCCCGGTCACGCCGGAGAAGATCCTGCGCGGCCTCGACGCCTTGACGGCCGGGAGCCCCGGGGAGGAGGGAGCGGCATGAGCCAGATCACCACCTGGGACGAGTTCCCGACGGTCGAGTACGTCAAGGGGGTCCACCGCCAGGCCGTGTCCGGCGAGAAGGTCATGCTGACCCGCATCGTCTATCGTGACGGCGTGGTGATCCCGGAGCACCGCCACGAGGCCGAGCAGATCATGCTCGTCGAGCAGGGCCGGCTGTGGGCCAAGGTCGAGGGCGAGGAGCGGGAGGTCGGACCCGGCAGCCTGCTGATCATCCCCTCCAACTGGATCCATGCCTTCCGCCAGCTGGGCGACGAGGACGTCGTGTTCTACGAGGCGTTCGCGCCGATCCGCCTGGAGTACCTGGTCGGGTTCAAGGGCCCCGATCCGTCGCTGGGCATGATGCACGAGGCGTTCGACGCCACCGGCGACGCGGACCGCAAGGTCTAGGAGCGCCATGCCGCCGCTCGAGATCCGCACGCCCGACAGCGCTCGGTGGGACCTGGTGGCCCTGGGCGAGGTGATGCTCCGGCTCGATCCCGGCGAGGGACGCGTCGCCACCACCCGCACCTTCACCGCCTGGGAGGGCGGGGGCGAGTACAACGTCGCCCGCGGGCTGACGCGCTGCTTCGGGTTGCGCACCGCGATCGTCACCGCGCTCGCCGACAACGCCGTCGGGCGGCTGGTGGAGGACCTGATCCGCCAGGGCGGCGTGGACCGGGACCTGATCCGCTGGGCGGCCCATGACGGCGTGGGGCGGACGGTCCGCAACGGGCTCAACTTCACGGAGCGCGGATTTGGCGTCCGCGCCGGTCTGGGCGTGTCCGACCGTGGGCATACCGCCGCGTCGCAGCTCCGGCCGGGCGACATCGACTGGGACGCCATCTTCGGCACGGACGGAGCGCGCTGGTTCCACACCGGCGGCATCTTCGCCGGGTTGTCGGAGTCCACCGCGGAGGTCGCCGCCGAGGCGATGGCGGCCGCCCGCCGGCACGGGGTGGTCGTCTCGTACGACCTCAACTACCGCCCCTCGTTGTGGGCGGGGATCGGCGGGGCGGCCCAGGCGCGTGCGGTCAACCGCGAGCTCGTTGCGTCGGTCGATGTCCTGCTGGGCAACGAGGAGGACTTCACGGCGGCACTCGGCTTCGAGGTGGACGGGCTGGACGCGTCGCTCACGGCGCTGGATCCGGGCAACTTCGGACGGATGATCGAGCGGGTGGTCGGCGAGTACCCGCAGCTGTCGGTGGTCGCAACCACCCTCCGCCGGGCGACCACGGCGTCGCGCAACGACTGGGGAGCCGTGTGCTGGTCAGACGGCACGTTCCACGAGGCGACCCGGCGGGAGGACCTCGAGATCCTCGACCGGGTGGGCGGCGGTGACTCGTTTGCGTCGGGGCTGGTCTACGGGTTCCTGCGCGGCCTCGATCCGGCGACCGCGGTCGAGTACGGTGCCGCCCATGGCGCACTGGCGATGACGACGCCGGGAGACACATCGATGGCCACCCTGGCCGAGGTGGAAGCGGCGATCCGCGGCGGGGGCGCGCGGATCGCCCGGTAGCCGCCCGCTGTATCGAAAGCCGGGGCGCGCGGAGCGGCCGCCGCGCCCACACGAATGGGTATGCCCCGCAGGGATTGGCACTGGATGCTGCGCGTCTGGTCGATCCCTCACGCCAATCGATGTCACCGTCGAAAGCCCCCAGGCGGCTGCGGACGACCGTCCCGATGCCGGGAAGGGATCGAACCGACGACAGGACGCGTCAGGCAATCCCTGCCAGCGATCGCGTGACGGCCGCCGACGACACGGCCGCCGACGACACGGCCGCGGATGACATGGCGCCGACGACACGGCCGCCGACGACACGGCCGCGGATGACATGGCGCCGACGACACGGCCGCAGCCCTGGGCGCCATCGGCCCCGTGGACGCGGCGGCCGATCCCGACTACCGTCGTCCCATGAGCGAGCAGGGTTGGCGGGCCTTTCTCGGGGCCCAGGGGGTCGATGACTGGGTCGTCCTCCACGGCGGCCCGACGGCCGTGTTCCGGGTGGGCTCCCACCTGGAGGCGGCGCAGCTCGCCGGGGCCATCGCGGCCGTGCCGGGCCTGCTGCCGCGGACCATCCTCACCATCGCCGCCGACCGCCTCACGGTCCGGCTGACGCGCGAGCTGTGGGCCATCGAGTCGCCACACATCGACCTCGCCCGCGCGATCTCGACGGTCGCGCGCGAGCACGGTGCAACCGGCGACCGGCGCGCCGTCCAGGAGGTTCAGCTGGCGGTCGCCGCCAAGCCGGAGGCGATCGACATCGGTTTCTGGCGAACGGTGCTGGGCTACGAGCCCGTGGCCGACGACAACGGCATCGATCCGCTCGGCCAGGGGTCCACGGTCTGGATGCAGGACCTTGACCCGGACCGGTCGCTGCGCCATGCGATGCACGTCGACGTGTCGGTCGCGCGCGAGACGGCGGAGGAGCGCGTTGCCGCGGCGCTCGCGGCGGGTGGCTCGATCGTGGTGGACTCCGAAGCGCCGGCCGCGTGGATCCTCAGCGATCGGGCGGGCAATCGCGTGTGCATCGCCGCCTGGCCCGACGGCGCTCGCAGCGAGCCTCCAGCAGCCGACTGACCGGACCGTCGCACCACAACGGCGGCGCGCCGCGCAGGCGGTCACCCCCATCCCCCGGCCGGGCAAGCCGAGGTCTAGCCCTCACGGATCTCGGCCGTGACCATGATCTCGCCGGCCTGCTCGAACTGCAGCCTGATCTGGATCTGCTCGCCCACCTGCAGCTCCCGGGTCAGGCCGATGAGCATGATGTGGTAGCCGCCGGGCTTGAGCTCCACCATGCCGCCGGCCGGGATGTCCACCCGGTCCACCCGCTGCATGCCCATCATCGAGCCGCCCGAGGTCGTGTCCGTTGGCGCCCCCGGCGAACCCATCGGCATCGCCGAGCTCATGTCGACGGTCTCGTGGACCTCGACCGTCTCGGCCACATCGCTCGACGCGTCGATCAGCGCATCGGCCCCCGCGCCCGTGTTCTGGATCACCATGTACGCCGCGCCCGCGCCGGCGACCATAGGCGAGGGGCGCGACCAGGCGTCGCTGACCGTGATCCCGTCGCCCCCGCCGCCGCCGCCCGAGCAGGCGGCGAGCAACAGGACGACGAGGGCGATGGACACCGTCCGTAGCGGGGTGCGGACGCGGGGAATGCGAGCGCGCATGGTGGTTCCTCCCGTGGATGGGGCCCGGGCTCAGTCGCCCGAGACCTCGCGGAGCAGGGCGGCGACCAGGTCGGCCGGGGCGCCGAAGAACACGTGGTGCCGCAGCATCCCTTCCGGGTCGACGAGGTAGCTGTCGGTCGAGTGGGCCATCGCATACCCGTTGCCCGAATCACCGGGCAGCTTCTGGTAGGTCACGCCCCAGGCGGCGGCGGTCCCGGCGATCTGCTCGGGCGTCCCGGTCAGCCCGATGTAGTCCATGCCGTAGAAGTCGACGTACTGCTTCATCGCCGCGGCATCGTCCCGCTCCGGGTCGACGGTGACGAACACGACGGTCGCGTCCACACCCGAGGCCTTGATCCCGGCCCGCAGGTCCGCAAGCGTCGTGGGGCAGACATCGGGGCAGTGGGTGTAGCCGAAATAGACGAAGACCGGACGGCCCCGAAGGCTTGCGAGGTCGAACGGCCGTCCGTCCTGGTCGGTGAGCTGCAGTGCCGGCGCGGGCCGGGGCGGATCGTAGGCGGTGTCGCGGGTGCCCATCGGCGGTGGCGTCACGGCGTCGACCCAGATGGTGCCGGTGGTGGCGGCCGGGCTCGTGGCGCAGGCGTTGAGCAGCACGGTCAGCACGGCCAGCGCAGGCAGGACGAGCGCCGCGGCGAGGCCGCGGGGGACGACACCGGCCGGTCGTCCGGGATGGGACATGTGGATGGGCTCCGGATGCGTGCGCCGCGGATCGCGCGACGCCGGACGTGGCCGGTTGCCCGCCTGGCGGCGAACGGCGGCCTGGGTCAGGCGGCGGCAACCTCGGGCGGGGCCCGCTCCGCGTCCCGGCGGAGCAGGATCCGGCGATGGGCGACGAGGGCGGCCACGAGCGCCCACCGCCGGTGGGGGGTCTGGGCACGGAGGCGGCGTCGGAGCGCCGCGACGCGCGCCGCGACCAGCCGGTTGACGAGCTCGCGCTGGCGCCAGCGCAGCCAGCCTCCCACGGCGGCGAGCAGGCCGGTGACGGCGACCAGGACCGGGATCGCCGTGGGATACCCGGGGGCGGACAGGGCCCACAGGCCGATCGGCGATTGCCCGGCAGCGATGTGCTCGAGGTTCTCCTGGACGACGAACACCGATGCCACGACCAGGAGCAGGCGCGGCCACAACCCCACGACCTCGCCCAGGTAGGCGGGGCGACCGGGGATCGGGGCCTCGGCGGGGAGGCCGCGGACCAGCCGCCGGAGGCGGGCCAGCACGGCGACCGCGGCACCGCCGCCCACCGCACTGGCCAAGATGGTCAGGACGACGAAGGCGGGCCAGTAGCCGTGCGCGGTTGCGGCCAGCGCGAGGCCGCGGTCGCGGCCAAGGCCATGCTGCGTCGCGAACACCGCGTCATGCACGACCAGAGAGCCGAGGGCGGCCAGCGCGACGAATCGCAGCCGCTCGAGCGTCGGGGAGGGGATCGAGCCGGGACCGGACACGCCCGCAAGATACGTGATCGGGAGACTGCCCGTCACTGGCCGCCGGGGGCAGTCAGGGCCGCGATCAGACTGCGGCGGACGCGGTGTAGCTCCGGCTGCCGGCGTCGAGGCGGCCGCGGAGGAATGCGGCGACCGTCATGACGCCCACCAGCGCGGCGCCCAGCGCGGCGGCCACTGCCACGCCGGTCGTATCCGCGTCCTTGATTGCCACCCCGACGTAGGCCCACACGATCACCAGCCCGTACGCGACGTCGCGGTACCGGGCCACGAACGTGAGGGCGATGGCCACGCCCACCGCGAGCACGGCCGTGGCCACCAGCGTCGGCTCGACGCCCAACCCGGTGAACCCCGCCCAGGCCAGCGACTGGGCCACGTTCGCGATGGTCGCCACGGTGATCCAGCCCAGGTACACCGACCACGGGGCGCGGACGGTCCAGTAGGGCGTCCCGTGCAGAACATCGCGGTGGGCCCACAGGCGGAGATGGATCGCGATCAGCGTGGCCAGCAGGCCCAGCATGACCGGAACCGTGAGGGCGAACACCTCGAACTGCCACAGCAGGATCCAGGCCGTGTTGAACACGCCCGACAGCGCGGGCAGCCAGCCCAGCGAGCGGAGGACCGCGTTCTCGCGATTCCGGGGCAACGCCTGCCAGGTCGTGAACGCGCCGAGCAGCAGGTAGATCAGCCCCCAGATCGCGAACACGTATCCGGCCGGGATCACGTACACGTCGAAGCGGTCGCTGATCTCGGCGGTGGTCAGGCCGTTGATCGGCAGGGCGTTGGCGGCGATGTTGGAGACCATGACCGCCAGGAACGACACGATGGTCGCGACCTGGCGGACGGTGTCGGAGCGCATTGGCAAGACCTCTCGGGCAGGCGGTTCTGACAGTTCTTCGTCCGAGAGCGCCCCCCGGATGGGCGGGCGCTCAGTCCCAGCGGAACGTCCGTGCCGCGAGCGCAGCGAGCACCACAGCCCATGCCGTCAGCAGGACCAGCGGCTCGGTTGCGTCACCCGGTCCACCCAGCCCGATCCTGAGCACCTGGGTCAGCGCGGCCGGCGGCAGATCCGCGGCGACGGCGGCCACCGGGCCGGGCAGCCTCGCCAACGGCACCACGATCCCGCCCAGGACCAGCGACAGGAGGAACAGCAGGTTGGCCAGGGCGAGGGTGGCCTCCGCGCGGAGCGTGCCGGCCATCAGCAGGCCAAGGCCGGCGAAGGCCACGGTGCCGGCGACAAGCCCCGCCAGCACCAGGGGCACGGACACGCCCGGGCCCGCCGTCCAGCCCAGGAGCGCGGCGATGCCGACCAGCAGCGCGGCCTGGATCGCCTCGACCACGATCACGGCCACCGTCTTGGACGTGACCAGCACCGACGACCCGGCGGGCGATCCGCCGAGGCGCTTGATGACGCCGTACGAGCGCTCGAACCCGGTGGCGATCGCGAGCGAGACCATCGCGGCAGCGATCACCGCCAACGCCATCGACCCCGGCAGCATGCGGTCCACGGGCGTGCCCGCGACCGCGCCGCCGCTCACGTCGAACGCGCTGAACACGAGCAGCACGCCCGCGGGGATCACGAAGGTGACCAGCAGGCTCTCGCCGCGACGCATCGCGAGCCGCAGCTCGTTGCCGGTGAGGGCCATCGCCATCCGGGGCCACGAGGCAGGGGCGGACGGGGCACCGGTGCCGAGTGGGCGGTCCAGCGTGCTCATATCTCGCGATCCGTCTCGCCGGCGACGTCGGCGCCGACCAGCTCGAGATACCGTTCCTCGAGACTCGCGGCACCCACCCGCAGCTCGGTGAGCAGCAATCCGCGCCCGGCGCACCAGGAGGCAAGCGCGGCAACCAGGGGAGGATCGGGCGCCTCGGGCAGGCCGGTGATCTCGTATCGGGCGCCGGTGCCGTCCCGCACGATCGAGGCCCCATCACCGCCCACGGCGGCGGCAAGCGCGGTCGCATCGGCGGCATCGAGCGTGGCCGAGAGTCGGAACCGCAGCCGGGGCAGGCCGGTGCCGGTCAGCTCCGCCGGCGTTCCGTAGGCCACCACGCGGCCGCGATCGAGCACCGCGACGTGATCGGCCAGCCGCTCGACGTCACCCAGCTCGTGGGTCGTCAGCAGGATGGTCGTGCCGGCGGCGCGCAACCGGGCGATCCGCTCACGAGTCGCCTGCTTCGCCGCTGGATCCATGCCCGCGGTGGGCTCGTCGAGCATCAGGAGCTCGGGACGCCCGAGGAGCGCGAGGGCGAGCCCGAGCCGCTGCTTCTCGCCACCGGACAGTCGGCGATAGCGGGTGCCGGCCGCCCGCCCCAGATCCACCGCGTCCAGCAATGCGTCTGCGTCCTCCGGGTCGCGGTAGAAGCGCGCGTACAGCCGCAGAACCTCGCGGGGCGTCGAGCGGTTGTCGATGCCTCCCTCCTGGAGCATCAGTCCGACCCGTGGCCGCAGGGCGCGTCCGTCGCGGGCGGGATCGAGCCCAAGCACCCGCACCGTTCCGCCGTCCGCGCGGCGGTAGCCCTCCATGATCTCCACCGTGGTGGTCTTGCCGGCACCGTTGGGTCCCAGCAGCGCGAACAGCTCGCCTCGCCGGACGGAGAACGACACGTCCTCGAGGACCGGGCGGCGCTGGTAGGCCTTGCGGACGCCCTCGACGCGGATCGCGGGCGCGTCCGGTCCGGTTGCCGACTCGGCTTCCCCCGCCGGCGCATCCGGTCTCGCTGCCGGTGCGGTCACGGCTTGATCTTCGCGTACTGGGCGTCGAAGTCCGCCTCCTGGACCTGCCCGATCTGGATCGCCCGGAGCACCCCATCCGCATCGATGAAGTAGGTCTGCGGCGGGGCGACCACGCGGTAGGCCTCTGCCAGGGTCCCATCCTGGTCCTCGACGGTAGGCCACGGGGCGCCCAGATCGTCGAGGAACTGCTGGGCCAGCTGAGGCTCGTCCTTGTACAGCACGCCGATGACCTGGAGCCCGTCGGTCGGGCCGAGCGTCGCCAGCTTGTCCTCGAACAGCGGGAACTCGTCGCGGCATGGCATGCACCACGATGCCCAGAAGTTGACGACGACGGGGTGGCCGCGCAGCTGGGCCAGATCGACGGACGAGCCGTCGAGGGCGGTGCCCGTGATCGCGGGCGCGGGTTTGCCCGTCCGCGCCTCACGGCCTGCGCCCGATCCGCATGCCGCGGTGGCCAGGACGAGCGCACCGAGCAGGGCGAGGAGTCGAAGGGGGGATGGACTGCGGATTGGACGAGCCTCGATGGGGCCGCCCGCGGGCTAGTTCGCCGTGAGGGTCCCGGTCATGTTGGGATGCACCGTGCAGACGAACGGGTACTGCCCGGGCGGGAGCGCCGGCACATCGTAGACCTTAACAGCGGGACCCGTGACGATCTCGGTCCGGAACACCTCGTTGCCGTCCGAATCGCTGATCAGGATGTCGTGCGGCACGCCGTTGTCCTGGTTGTCGAGAGCCAGGGTGAACGGCGTCCCGGCAGGCGCCGTGACCGAACTGTTGACCCACTGGATGCCCGACGCGGTGATCACGACGTCGGCATCGGGCCCGTTCGACGGGGCCGCGCTGGGGGCGGTGCCACCGCCGGCAGGGGCGCTGGCTGCGGGCGCTCCGCTCGCCGTCACCGCGCCCTCCGACGATCCGCCGATGAGGCCCGTGGTCAGCGCCAGGCCGACTGCGACCAGGACCGCGAGAGCCGCGAAGGTGGTCAGCGGCCAGGCGGGCGCCCCGCCCAGGTCCAGGTGGCCGGTCTCATCGGCGGCCTCGGTGGCCGCGTACTCCCTGCGCGCATCCCACAGCCAGCCGAGGCCGGTGATCACGATCGCCGCGAACCCGAACAGGAGCAGCCACCCCCCGACGATCAGGCCGGCGACGAGCATGGTGGCCGCGATCGCGACCAGCAGGGGTCGGAACGATGGCGGCGGGATGTGAACGCCAACGGGTGGCGTCCCGGCCGGGGCGGGCAGAGCTCCGGCGGCAGCTCCTGCCGCGCCGCCGTCGACGACGGTCGCGCGATCGTAGTTCCGCATCTCCTCGCGGCCCCAGTAGAGCAGCGTGATCACCAGGATCAACGCCCCGATGGCCAGCCACAGGCCGCCCGCGACGACACCGAACACGAGGAAGAAGGCGCCCGTCGCCGCCAGCAGGGGCGCAAACGAGGGTCCCGGCATGTGGATGCCGGCCGGCGTGGCCGGCGGCAGCCGCCGCTTGCCCCGGCGGGTCGGTCCTGCCGTGGCGAACCGGTACACGATCCAGGTCAGGTACAGCATCGCCAGGCCAGCGAGCGCAAGCGGGATCAGACCCACCAGCTCGCCCCAGTCCGGGATGATGAACTGCTGGCTCCAGTCGACGATCCCGTTGACGAGGTCCTCGATCATCGGCGCTGGATCAGGAGTTGTTCCGGGCGAGACCGGAGAACAGGACCACGGCCATGAGCGACATCGCCAGGCCCAGGGCGATCAGCATGGTCAGGCCCGCGTAGTCGATCGGACCCCCCAGCACGTACGGGGCTGCCCAGTAGATCGCAGCGATCACCAGGAACACGACACCCACCAGGGCCGCGCGTCTCGGGTTCATCTCCGGCTCCCTTCCGCGCTACAGCAGATAGAGGATCGAGAACAGCAGGATCCACACGACGTCGACGAAGTGCCAATAGAGGGACACCGCCTCGACCATGTCATAGTGCCGTGCGCTGAACTGGCCTGCCATGCCCCGGTACACGACCACGCTCAGCATCAGGGCGCCCCCGAACACGTGAGCCCCGTGGAAGCCGGTCAGCGTGTAGTAGGTCGTGCCGAACGTCGTCGCGCCCATCGTGAGCCCCTCGCCCATCAGGACCGAGTAGTCGTAGGCCTGGAGCAGGAGGAACGTGACGCCCAGGACCAGCGTCACTGCGAACCCCCGCATGAAGCCCCGGTGGTCGTCCCGCTGGATCGCCCACACGCCGATCTGGCAGGTGACGGAGGAGAAGATCAGGATCAGGGTCGCGGGCAGGATGACGTTGGGGGCGCCCGACTCGGTGAACAGGGTGAACGGATCCAGCAGCCCCTGGAACTCGGTCGGGGGCCAGACGTGGGTGACGACCCCGTTGACGACCTCGGTGTAGGCCGCCCGGATGCTGAAGTAGGCCGCGAACAGGCCGGCGAAGAACATCACCTCGCTGGCGATGAACAGCAGCATCCCGAGGACCGGGTTGCCAAGACCGCCGGTGGTATGGGCCGGCAGGGAGTGGCGTTCGGGCTCGGCGGGGAGCGCGGAGGCGTCGGCAGTCATCGTCGTCTCCCGTCAGTGGGCGGTGGTGCGGCCGTGCCGGGCGTCGAACACCGGTCGCTCGGACCGGATCTCCGGCAGGTTGTCGAAGTTGTAGGCGGGCGGTGGGGATGTGGTCGCCCACTCGAGGGTGTTCGCCTCCCACGGATCGGACCCCGCGATCTTGCCGCTGCGCAGCGAGATCAGGACGTTCCAGATGAACGGCAGCATGCTGAACGCGATCACGAACCCGCCGATGGTGGCGGCCAGGTTGAGCTCGCTCCAGCCGGTCGTGCT
Source organism: uncultured Chloroflexia bacterium (assembly GCA_963727585.1). GTDB lineage: Bacteria > Chloroflexota > Limnocylindria > Limnocylindrales > CSP1-4 > CAIXZV01. The sequence continues at coordinate 55,536 of CAVSHH010000003.1, forward strand.
CGCGTAGTCGGCGATCCTGCGCGGCATCCCGGCCAGGCCGAGCTGGTGCATCGGGAAGAAGGTCAGGTTGAAGCCGATGAACATGAGCACGAACTGGAGCTTGCCCAGACCCTCGGACAGCATTCGCCCGGTCATCTTCGGGAACCAGTAGTAGATCCCGGCGAAGATCCCGAACACCGAACCGCCGAACAGCACGTAGTGCAGGTGGGCGACGACCCAGTAGGTGTCGTGGAGTGCGAAGTCCACGGGCACGGCCGCCGAGAAGGCGCCGTTGAGGCCGCCGATCAGGAACATGGTCAGGAACCCGGTCGCGAACAGCAGGGGCGTCGAGAAGGTCAGCTTTCCGCGCCACATGGTCGCGATCCAGTTGAACATCTTGACACCGGTCGGCACCGCGATCAGGAACGTCATCAGCGAGAAGAAGGGCAGGAACACCTGCCCGGTCGTGAACATGTGGTGTGCCCAGACCGAGAAGCCCAGCGCCCCGATGCCCACCGTCGCGAACACGAACGCCTTGTAGCCGAACAGCGGCTTGCGGCTGAACACGGGCAGGACCTCGCTGATGATCCCCATCGCCGGCAGGACCATGATGTAGACGGCCGGGTGGCTGTAGAACCAGAACACGTTCTGATAGAGGACCGCATTGCCACCGTTGGCCGGATCAAAGAAGTGGCCGCCGTAGTTGCGGTCGATGAACAGCATGATCAGGGCGCTGGTGAGGACCGGCGTGGCCATCAGCACCAGGACGCTGGTCACGAGCACGGTCCAGACCAGGATCGGCATCCGGAACAGCGTCATGCCCGGTGCCCGCATCCTGAAGATGGTGACCAGGAAGTTGATTGCCCCCAGGATGGAGCTCGTCCCGATCAGGGTCAGGCCCATGATCCACAGGTCGGTGCCGGCTCCGCTGTACTGGGCGCCGGACAGCGGCGGGTACTCCGTCCAGCCGGCCGCCGCGGCTCCGCCCGAGACCAGGAACCCAGAGGCCATCATCGCGCCGCCAAGGGGCAGCAGCCAGAACGACAGTGCGTTGATCCGGGGGAAGGCCATGTCTGGGGCGCCGATCTGGAGCGGCACCGCGTAGTTGCCGAAGCCGGCCAGGATGGGGATCACGAACAGGAACAGCATGAAGCTGGCATGCATCGTGAACGCCTGGTTGTAGAACTCCTCGCTCACGAGCTGGAGGCCGGGCACCGCCAGCTCCAGCCGGACGACCAGGGCGAGGATGCCCCCGGCCAGGAAGAACAGGATCGAGTTGACGAGGTACATGATCCCGATCTTCTTGTGATCGGTCGTGGTGAGCCACTCGTAGAGGCCGCCGCGAACGGCGGGAGCGGCGGGGTTGAGGGTCGTTGTGGCCATCCCTGCGGGCTCCCTACTGGACCGTGAGCGTGCCGGTCATGTTCGGATGGACCGTGCACGCGAAGGCGTAGCTGCCGGCGTCGAGCGCCGGCACCGAGTACGTGATGTCCGTCACGCCGGTGATGATGTCGCCCGTGAGGACCACCTCCCCGGCGGCGTCCTTGATCTCGACGTTGTGGGGGACGCCCTGGTCGTCGTTCTGGAAGTGGATCGAGAACGGCGCGCCGGCCGGGGCCTGCAGGGTGTCGGTGGTGTACGCCACGTTCTGAGCGGCCAGCTCGACCACCGGTCCCGCCCCCTCACCCGACGGTGCCGGCGCCGGCGTCTCGCTCGCCTTCGCGATCGCTGCCGTCAGCCACGCCTGGAAGTCGGCCTGGGGCAGCGCATGGACCTCGAACACCATCGAACCGTGAAACGGCCCGCACAGCTCGGCGCACTGCCCGCGGTAGGTGCCCGGCTCGTCGACCGTGAAGTCGAACGTGTTCGTCTTCCCCGGCACCACGTCCCGCTTGAACAGGAACTTGGGGACGTAGAACGCGTGGATGACGTCCGGGCTGGTCAGGCTGATCTGGACCGGCTCGCCAACGGGCAGCACGAGGCCGCCCTCCTCGCCCACCGGCAGCGACTGGCTGAACAGGACCTTGGCATCGGGCCCGTCGGGCCGATCGAGGTAGTCGAACCGCCACTGGAAGCGGGCGGCCACGGCGCGCACGTTGACGTCGCCGGTGGTCTTGGCGTCCACGGTGTTCAGGGTCTGCCACGAGAACACGAACAGGAACAGCACGATCGCGGTCGGGATCGCGGTCCAGATCACCTCGACCAGGTTGTTGCCGTGGGTCTGCGCCGGCAGCGTGTCGTCGTCGGGCTTCCGGCGGTAGCGGAACACCGTGTACACGATCAGGACCTCGACCGCCACGAAGATCAGGGCGGCGATCGCGAACACGATGTCGTACAGCTGCCTGGTGGCGGCGCCACGGTCCGTCGCCGCCGCCGTGTTGTGCACGGGAAAGAAGCTGTCCCACGCGCTCTGGGGCGTGACCCCGGCAGCGGCGAGCACGCCGACCCCGATCGCGACGACGGCGACGATGATGATCACGGCGATGAGAGGGCCGGACCCCGTCCTGGGCCGGGAGGGCATCGACATCAAGGTTCCTCGATGAGTTGACGAGCGGTGCCGAGGGCAAGCCCTTGCGGGCGATGGAGGCGGCGGTCCGGGGACGCGCGCCGTCCCGATCGGGGGCGCCGGACGCCCGCATGATACCCGAAGGTCACACGATCGGCGTGCGGAATGGCCTGCCGGGCACTGCCGAATGTCACACTGCGGGACAGGAGCGTGATCTGGGCGAGAATGTCCGGGTGAGATCCGCCCGCCTCACCGTCCTGCTCGCCCGCTTGCCGGGGGTCGTCGCCGGCCTCTCGGTCGCGCTCGCGACCGCCCTGCCGGTGCTGGCCCATGGGGGGACGGTCCCGGACGTCCCACCCGACCCGGTCAACCTGCTGCTGGCCTGGAAGGGTGACCCGCTGGTGTGGCTGCCGGTCCTGGTCGCGCTGGTCCTGTGGTGGATGGGCGTGCGCAAGGTCAACCGCGCGCACCCGGACAACCCGGTGCCCCGGTTCCGCTCGGTGTCCTGGGCGCTCGGTCTGTTGGCGATCCTGCTCGCGCTCGACTCCGGGATCGAGCGGTACGACACCACGCTGTTCTGGGACCACATGATCCAGCACATGCTGCTGACACTGGTCGCACCGCCCCTGCTCCTGTTCGCAGGACCGATCACCCTGCTGTTGCGGGCATCGTCGGCGGAGACGCGCAACCGGTGGATCTACCCGTTCCTCCACGCGCGCATCGTCCGGTTCCTGGCCCATCCGGTCGTCGCCTGGATCCTGTTCGCGGCCGTGATGTGGGGCAGCCACTTCTCGCCGCTGTTCGATGCATCGCTCGAGAACGAGTGGATCCACCGCCTCGAGCACGGCCTGTTCCTTGGTTCGGCGCTGCTGTTCTGGTGGCCGGTGATCGGGCCCGACCCTTCACCGTGGCGGCTGAGCCCGCCGGCCAAGGTCCTGTACGTCGGGCTCCAGATGCCCCAGAACACCTTCCTGTCGCTGGCGATCTTCATGTCGTCGGTGCCGCTCTACCGCCACTACGTGACCACCGCGCGCACGTGGGGCCCGACGCCGCTCGAGGACCAGCAGATGGCGGGGGCGATCATGTGGGTGGGTGGGGACATGATGTTCATCCTGGTGCTGGGACTGCTGGTCGTTGCCTGGATGCGCGACGACGAGCGACGCACCGTGGGCGAAGACCGCCGCCTGGCCGCGCAGGAAGCGGCGATCCGCGAGCGGGCGGCACGGCTGGCCGAGCGGCGGTCGGCCGAGGCGGGGCCGGAAGCAGGCGAAGGCTCTGCACCCCGGGCGTGACGGGCCGCGGCCTATGCCTCGGCCGGGATCGGCGCCCGCAGGTAGTCGAGGTACCGATCGGGGTCCACGTTGCCGCCGGAGACCACCCCCACCACCGGCCCGTCGAGACCTGTCAGCCCGGCCTCGCCCGCGTGGAAGCGCATCGCCGCCACCGCGAGCGCGCCCGAGGGCTCGACGACCAGCCGCGCCTCCTCGGCAGCCAGCCTGACCCCGGCCGCGATCTCCGCCTCGGACACCGTGACGATGGCATCGAGCTGCCTGGACAGGTGGGCGAAGTTGAGGCGGCCGATGGACTGGGTGCGGGTGCCGTCCGCGATCGTGCGGCTCACCAGCTCGGCTGGCCAGGCCACGATCCGACCCCGCTCCAGCGACTCCCGCGCGTCCGCCGCCAGCTCGGGCTCCACGCCGACCAGCCGGGCCTCCGGCGCGAGGGCGCGCAGCGCGGCGCCGACGCCGGCGGCCAGTCCGCCGCCGCCGATCGGGACGAGGACGGCTGCCACGTCGGGCGCCGCCTCGGCGATCTCGAGCCCGGCGGTGCCCTGGCCGGCGACGATCCGCGCGTCGTCGTAGGGCGGGATCATGGCCAGGCCCCGCGCCGCAGCCAGGTCCTCGGCGACCCGGCGGCGCTCCTCCGACGCCGTGCCGACCACCACCACCTGCGCCCCGTCCTCCTCGACCCGGCGTCGCTTGATGGCCGGCGCATCGGACGGCATCACGATCACGGCCGGCACGCCGAGCAGACGCGCTGCGCGGGCGACGCCCTGTGCGTGGTTGCCGCTGGAGTAGGTGATGAGGCCCGTGCCCCGGGCCTCGGGGTCGAGCGATGCCGCCGCGACGTACGCTCCGCGCAGCTTGAAGGCGCCGATGGGCTGGAGCGATTCGGCCTTGAGCCACTGGGCACGCTGGGGGGGACCGAACGGGACCAGTGGCGTCCTGACGGTGATCCCGCGGAGCACTCTGGCGGCGGCGCGGATGGCGTCGATCCCGACCAGCTCCGGCAGATCCCCGGCCGAGGTCACCGGCGTCGGCTGATCCGCGAGCAGTCGATGCACAGCGCCGTCCACGGCAGCGCCTCCAGGCGCCCGGGCGCGATCGGGCCGTGACAGGCCGTGCAGGCACCGTAGCTGCCGTCGTCGAGACGGGCGAGGGCGGCGTCGATGTCGGCCAGGTGCTGGCGGTTGTGATCCCGCAGGGCCAGGTCCCGCTGCTGCTCGAACACGTGGCTCGCCGCGGCGGCCTGCGAGCCGTAGGTCATCTGGCCGGGCGCCTCCACCTCGGTCTCCTCGAGCTCGTCGAGCACGTGACGGCGTTCTTCGAGCAGCGCGGTCCGGGGGTCGGTCGGGGTCTCGGCATCCATGGCCCGACGATGCTACCCCGGCCGGGATGCGCGGCGGGAGGGCCGTTCGGCCGCTCCGCCACGAGGCGGCCGCGACGGGGCGCCCGGTCCCGTTTCGGCCCAGCCCGCTTCCGGGACGGCCTCGGGTTCCGCGGGGATCGGGACGGTCGCTGCGGCCGGCTCGGGTGGCTTGAACAGGATCGGCGCGCCGCGATCGTGGCCCACGGGCGGCAGGCCAACCGGCGGGTCTCACGCACGGATGTCGGCGTCCATGCCCTGCGGCCCCGGCTCGACTGGGCGCAGGCCTATCGCGCCGGCCCGACCGCCCGACACAGGTAAGTGGGACATAAGTGGCCGCGGGCATGCTGCACCTCCCAGCGACGGTCGAGGGCATCTGGAGGATCGAGAGCGCTGGCAGCGGTGCACCCAGCGGGTGCGGGAGGAACGACGTGCAGGTGCAGATGCGAGATGCCGTGTGGCGGCTGCTGAGGCTGGCCGGGGCCCTGGTCCCGGTGGTCGTGCTGATCGATGTCGGGGCCAAGCGGTGGTGAGCTGAAGGGCGGAGGACCGGCAAGCGCCGCCGGCCACGCCCGGGCGCGTGTCGAGCCTCGGTCCGCCTCGTGGTCGTGGTCTCCCGCATCATGTCGGGATGCACGGCCCGTCACTGCGTATTGCTGCCCGGCTTCCACTCGCCCTCGCCGCTCTCGTGGCGGCGCTCTCCGGATGCGAGGCGGGGGAGCCGCCGGCCACGCCACCCATCACGCCGGGCACGGCCACGGCACCGCGCGAGGTCAACATCGTGGCCCGCGACTATGCCTACGTCCCCGCGACCGTCGACCTCGTGCCCGGTGAGACCGTCGTGCTGCATGTCATCAACGCGGGGCTCGTGACGCACGAGGCGATCATCGGCGATCTCGAGGACCAGCTGGCCTGGGAGGATGCCGAGCGGCCGTACGCGGACCCGCCACCGGGACCCACGCCGACCGTGCCCGATCCCGCGGGCTTCGAGGGGACCCGGGTCGTGGTCGACTCCGGTCAACGGCTCGACGCCACCTGGACGGTGCCCGCCGACGCCGCCGGCGACGCGAACGGCTGGTTCGTGGGCTGTCACATCCCCGGCCACTGGGCCAAGGGGATGGTTGTCCCCGTCCGCCTCGTGGACGACGACGGGGCGCCGCTTGCCTCCACGCCACCCCTTCCCGTGGAGCCTGCGGGTAGCTGACGACGGAGCGGCCGTCCGGGCCATCGCCCGCCCGGCGACCTGATACCCACCTTCGCCGGACCACGGGCCACGGTGTAGGCTAGCCCTCGGTGCGCGGCCTGCCGCGTACCCATGCCGCTGAACAGCAATCAGGAGATCCTCCCACATGACGTACGTCATCGCCGAGCCCTGCGTCGACGTGATGGACACGGCCTGCGTGTCCGTGTGCCCGGTGGACTGCATCCACCTGGAGGAGGGCGCGGACCGCATGCTCTACATCGACCCCAACGAGTGCATCGACTGTGGCGCCTGCGAGCCGGAGTGCCCGGTGAACGCCATCTTCCCGGAGGAGAGCCTGCCGCCGGAGTGGGCCGACTACACGGCGATCAACGCCCAGTGGTTCACCGACAAGGCCGCGGCTCGCGCGGCACTCGACGCCCTCAAGCCGGCCTGACGCAGCGCACCGCCGGGCGCAGCGCACCGCCGGGCGCAGCGCATCGCGGGCGCCCCCGGCCCGCCGACGATCGGGCCCCCAATGCGCCCGTGCAACGACTGCGGCCCCGCACTGACGGCGGGGCCGTTTCGTCTGTCGGGCAGCCGGCCTGACGCCCCGTAGACTCTGGGGGTGCGCATCGTCTCGCTCCTGCCTGCCGCGACCGAGATCCTGCTGGCCCTCGGGCTCGAGGACGAGCTCGTCGGGGTGACCCATCATTGCCTGGTCCCCGCGGTGACGGACGACCTGATCCTGCTCACCCGGCCCGGCTCCGAGGGCGGCGACGCCCTCGATGCCGCCGCCCTGGTCGAGATCGATCCGGATCTCGTGATCACGGGGGACGGGGAGGACGGAAGCGTCACGGCCAGGCTGGTGGCGGCGGCGTTCGCGGACGCGGCGTTCTCCGACGGGGAGGCGCGCCCCAGTCTCCTGACCGTCGCCCCCGGCACCGTCGAGGGCGTGCTCAACGGCATCATCGCGGTGGGCGCGATGACGGAGGCCGAGGACCAGGCGCTGGGCCTGGTGGAGGACCTGCGGGAGCGTCTCCAGGGATCCGAGGCCATCGTCCTCGGCCGGCGGGACCACGGCTTCCGGCCGCCTCGCGTCGTGCTCCTCAGGGCCGTCGATCCACCAGTCACCGTCGGGCGATGGGTGCCCGACCAGGTCCGGCTTGCCGGTGGCTGGGAGTTGCTCGGCCAGCCCGGTGGTCCGCCGGCGCCGACAACGTGGGACGCCGTGGTGGACGTCGACCCGGAGGTCCTGGTGCTGTTGCCGGGCGGGCTGGCGCTGCCCGACGCGATCCGCGCCTGGTCGGCAGCACCGCGTCCCGCCGGCTGGGAGGAGCTGCGGGCGGTCCGGTCCGGCAGGGTGTTCGTGGTGGATGGCGGCCCGTTCGTGCTGGCAGGCCCCCGCGTGGTCGATGGCATCGAGATCCTGGCCGAGCTGATCGACCCGGTCGCCTTCGACGGTATGTCGCCGCCGGGCGCATGGGTGACGGCGGTCTAGCCGGGAATGGCCTACCGTTCCCGGTTCGCCTGCCTGTGGTGCGGCACCTCGTGGACCACACGTGGTGCGGACGACCTGGAGGGCTGGGCCACCCTGTGCAGCGAATGCCTCGGCAAGGCCGGCACGAACTCGTTCCTACGCCGCCGGCTGCGCGAAGGCCTCGAGGCGCGAGCAGGCCTGGCCGGCGGACATGCCGCCGTTCCCGATCAGCCGGCCGCCGCGGAGCCCGGCCCCCGTCCGGCACCGGCCGGCGACCGGCTGCCGGTCCGCGCCCGGGCGTTCCCCCAGGACTGGTTCCTCCGCCGCGGCGACTTCGCCCGTGGCGCCATCCACGACGCTGCGTGGGCTGCCGAGCTTGATGCCGTCACCCGCTGGCTGGACGGCCAGCCGCTCGGCGGCCGGATCGTGGAACTGGCTGCGGGGACCGGATTCTTCTCGCCCCTGCTCGCGGAGCAGGGCGAGCTGTTCGCGTTCGATCCTGACGATGCCGCGCTCGCGGTCGCCCGGGACCGGCTGATCGCCCATCGCCTGCGAGCCCATCTGCACCTTGCCGATCCATGGGCCCCGTTGCCGGCCGCCGCGGATCCCACACCCGCCGACGCGGTGGTCGCCGCGTTCCTGGCCGGACGCGTTCGGGGCGCCGGGCTGGATGCCGCGGCCACGTCATTGCGCGGGCGGCTGCGGTCCGGCGGCCGGCTCGCGATGGTGGACCTGCGCCCCGATCCCGCAGGCGGCCCGCCACCGGGAGTTCCCTGGACATGGCACGATCCGTCGGCGCTCGAGGCCGCGCTGCTGCGGTCGGGCTTCAGCGAGCTGGAGCTCGCGTCGACGGGACGGTTCTTCCTGACCGTGGCCGCGGTCGCGGCCTGACCGCCCGGCCCACGGTCGGCCGATCCGGCCGGTGCCCGGTGATATCCTCGCGCCGCATGTCGCCCCTCTCGAGCCGGACCATCGCGACCGTCGGTTCCGGGGTCATGGCGGAGGCCATGATCGCGGGGCTGCTGCGCGGCCGGCTGGTCGAGTCGGGGCAGATCGTCGCCAGCCATCCGCGTGCCGAGCGCCGGGCCGAGCTCGAGTCGACCCACGGCGTCCGGGTGGTCGCCTCCAACGTCGACGCGGCCCAGCAGGCGGATGTCGTGATCCTCGCGGTCAAGCCCCAGACGCTGGCCCGCGTCGGTCGCGAGATCGGGCCCCATCTCCGCGCCGGACAGCTCGTGCTGTCGGTGCTCGCCGGACCCACGACCCACGCCCTCGTGACCGTGCTGGGTCACGACCAGGTCGTGCGCGCCATGCCCAACACGCCCGCCCGAATCGGCAACGGGATGACGGTGTGGTATGCCACGCCGGCCACCACCGGGGAGCAGCGGCGCCAGGCGCAGGCCCTGCTCGGGGCGCTGGGCGCCGAGCTCGAGGTCGAAGACGAGAAGTGGGTCGCGATGGCGACCGCCATCTCGGGCACGGGTCCAGCCTACGTGTTCCTCGTGATGGAGGCGCTCATCGACGCCGCCGTCCACCTGGGCTTCCCGCGGCATATCGCCCACGACATCGTGATCGAGACGCTGGAGGGCAGCACGCGCTTCGCCAAGCAGTCGGGGGATCACCCCGCGGTCCTGCGGAACATGGTGACATCGCCTGCCGGCACGAGCGCTGCCGCCATCCACGAGCTGGAGTCCGGACGCCTTCGGACGGTTCTCTCCGAGGCCGTGTGGGCGGCATTCCGGCGCACCGTGGAGCTGGGTGACCAGATGGAAGCCCAGCTGACGGGGGACCGGGCGCCCCACTGAGCCGGCGACCGACGCGGCAGCTCGCCGCCGGATCTCTCCCGGATCGGGTCCAGGTGACCCGCCGCCAGCTACCGAGGATCCCGCCCCGCCCGTCGGCGGGCGCTATCCTCGGCCACGATGGAAATGCACCCGGCCGGCGCCGGCCGCACCACCCCCCCCGATCCCGACGAGCTGCGGCTCCTCGAACAACAGCTGACCAGAATGCGGGGAATGCTGTTCGGCTACTCGGAACGGTTCTTCGAGCGGATCCGCACCTACCTGGTGCTGGTCCTGGTCCTGCTCGCGATCAGCGGATCCGGCTGGTTCCCGGCCGCGGTGATCGCCGTCCCGTTCCTCGTCCCGTTCGCGTTCCTCGAGACCGGGTACCTGTTCTTCTACACCGTCTTCGCCCGGCGCCACGCCGAGTACCTCGAGCGGACGATCAATGCGCGCATGGGCAGGGATGTCCTGGTGGCCCACCGGCTCGAGGCCGCCTACTTCTACCCGCCGGACAAGCCCAAGATCGCGGGGTTCAGCCTGGGCAATCCGCTGGGGATGATGTCGGCGATGACGATCGGCTACACGGTCGGGGCCGCGCTCCTGTGGATCACGGGCATGATCGGCCTGCTCGATCTCCCGGCCCGGCTGCCGGCCGAGTGGTCGCGAGCCCAGTCGGCGGCCACCCCGGCGTTCGCGCTGGTCGCGGTCGTGTGGACGCTCGCGATCGCCGGCCACCTCGTCTACGCGTTCCTCTCCCGGCGCGACGAGCGGAGGCTCATCGCCGAGCTCGATCGAAGCTACGGCCCGGCGGGCCGTCCCGCAGGCTGAGCCCACCAGTCCAAGCCGAGGTCCCGATGCCCGTTCGAACCGTCGCCAGCGACCTCGCCGAGCGTGCCCTGCGCTCGACGCTCCTCATGCTCGCCCACCGCAGGGCGCTGGGCAGGATGGCGACCCGCGTCCCGGTGACGCGGCCGATGGTCCGCCGGTTCGTGTGCGCCGAGTCGCTGGACGAGGCGCTCCCTGCCATCAGGGCGCTGCATGACGAGGGGCTGCGGACCACGGTCGACGTGCTGGGCGAGTCGGTGACCGCGGAGGCGGATGCGCGGGCGGCCGCGCAACGCTACGGGGTGGTCCTGGACGCGCTGGCGGCCAACGGTCTCGACCGGAACGTCTCGCTCAAGCCGACCCAGATGGGCCTGGCCATCGACCCTGGGCTGGCCCGCGAGACGGTCGGCGAGATCGTTGCCCGGGCCGTCGAGCTGGGGGCCTTCATCCGGATCGACATGGAGGACCACGCGACGACCGACCGGACGCTCGCGCTGTGGCGCGACGTCCGCCCGGCGGGCTGGCGCGACAGCGGGACGGACGTGGGCGTCGTGATCCAGTCCGCGCTCCGGCGGAGCGACGCCGACGTGGAGGCGCTGATCGCCGAGGGCGGCCGGGTGCGCCTGTGCAAGGGCGCCTACAAGGAACCGGCCCGTGTCGCCTGGCAGGACAAGGCGGAGGTCGACGCCGCCTACGAGCGCCTGATGCTGCGCCTCATGCGCGAGGGCCGGCAGCCCGCCCTGGCCACCCACGACGTGCGCCTCATCAAGCGTGCGATCCAGGTCGCCACGGCGGACGGGATCGCGAAGGAGGCGTTCGAGTTCCAGATGCTGTACGGCGTCCGACGCGACGTTCAGGAGCAGCTGGTGGGTGCGGGCTGGCGCGTGCGCACCTATGTGCCGTTCGGATCGCAGTGGTACCCGTACTTCATGCGCCGGCTGGCCGAGCGGCCCGCGAACGTGTCGTTCATCCTGCGCAACCTGTGGCGGGAGCGAGGCCGAGACTGATCATCGGCTGGCGTCGAGGCTGACCACCGGCAGGATTCGGTTCCGGGAATCCAAGAGCCGCCAGGTGGGCCCCTGGCGGCTCAGGCCCTCGGCGCATGGCACGAGGAGGATCCTGTGGCCGGGCTACCAGCGCTTGGCGCCCTCGTTGATGAGCGCGAAGCCGAAGACGGCGATCGGCGTGAGGAGCACGAGTGCGCGCTGTGCGAGCGACTTGACGGTGGTCATCCCGGTATCCCTCTGGCGGGGCTGATCTGGGCACTTCGCCCTGCGTGCATCGACCCTACCCGCCGGACAGGGCGGTCCGGGATGACCCACAGGTACTGGTACCTCGGAACGGTTGAGGGAGTTGCGTCCAGGCACCGCCCGGCCTGTGGGCTCGCCGAGCAGCCCGTCAGGCGCTCGCGGTCGGCACCTCGAACCAGAAGGTGCTGCCCGCGCCGGGCACGGACCGGACCCGCAGGTCGCCGCCGTGCGCCCGGACGATCTGGCGCGAGATGGGCAGCCCCAGCCCGGTCCCACGGGGGCCGTCGGGCAGCGTGTCCGATGCCTGGCGGAATGGCTCGAAGATGCGCTCCAGGTCGGCGGCCGGGATGCCCCGGCCCGTGTCCGCAACCGACACCTGGACCGCCCGCCCCGCCTGGGCGACGCCCACGCTCACCCGCCCGGCGGGGCTGAACTTGACCGCGTTGGAAACGAGGTTGATGACGACCTGGACCAGGCGTTGGGCGTCACCGCTGACCGCGGGGAGACCCTCGGCGACCTCCATCTCGAGGGCCACGCCACTCACCTCGAACAGCGACGCGGTCGCGGCCAGGGCACGGCGCACGACATCCTCGAGGCGGATTGGCGCCATCTGCCACTCCAGCCGGCCGGCCTCGATCCGCGCAAGGTCGAGCAGGTCATTGATCAGCTCCGTCAGCCGCTCGCCTTCCTCGACGATGATGCCCAGGTTGTCGCCGACCTGTCGCACCGCTCGATCCACCCTCGGGTCCGCGCGGTCGACGACGGGGAACACGACCTCGTCGAGCCGTCGCCGGTTCAGCCGGGCGAAGCCGACCACCGAGGTGAGCGGTGTCCGCAGCTCGTGCGAGACGTTGGCCAGGAACCGGCTCTTGGCCTCGTTGGCGAGCTCGGCGGCAGCCCGTGCCTCCTGTGCCTCCGACATCGCGTCGACGAGGTCCTGGGTGCGCTCGGCGACCCGGACCTCGAGGGCCCGGTTCTGGAGCTCGAGCTCCGCCTGGAGGCGGGCTGTGGCGACCCCGCCGCCGAGCAGCGAGCCGACCGTGTAGAGCAGCGGGCCGTCGTCGGGCTCGAGGGGCCGTCCGTCACGGCGGTCGGCGACCAGCAGCACCCCGACCACGCCGCCGTGGGTCACCATCGGTGTGCCCACGAGGTCCGCTGTCCCCAGCGCCGCGACCAGCCGCCGGTTCGTCTCGTCGCCGTCGGCGCCCACGTCGCGCAGGTGCAACGGATCGCCCGACCGGGCGAGCAGCGCGGGCGCGGCGGCGGGGTCGTCCCGGGCGACGACGAGGTCGGCGAGCAGCACGCCGAGGCCGTCCGGTCCGCCGGCCAGTCGCCAGCCGCCGATGGTGCCCCGGACGGGATCGACCAGCGCGGCGGCGCCCCGCTCGAAGCCCAGCCGGCTCACCAGCTCGGGCAGCGCGAGCTCGAGCAGTCGGTCGGGGTCGCGCGTCGAGGCGATCAGGATGCCCAGGGCGTTGATGGCAGCCAGCTCGGCCAGCCGCCGCCGGAGCCGTTCCTCCAGCTCGACCGACCGTCCGGCCGCCCCCACGGCACGATCCACTCGGGCGACGGCGTCGGCGCGCTCCGGTCGGAAGCTCAGGAGGTGCTCCCGCCACCGCTGCTGCCGCCACCGCTGCTGCCGGCACCTGCCCCACCGCCCGCAGCGGCCGGGATCACATCGACCCCGATCGCTCGCCCGATCGCCGGCCCGGCCAGTGCCGCGATCGCGGTCACGACCTTGAGATCCGCGGACCGGAACGGTCCGCCGGTGGCCGTCGCCCCGACCACGCCGAGGGTCTTCTCGCCGGCCTTCAGCGCAGCCACCACGAGGCTGCCGCCGGCGCGTTCCGTGTCGGTCGCGCGTGGATCGGCTGCGGCCTGCTCCACCAGCTCCGAGCTGCCGGCGGCCGCCACGGCACCCACGATCCCCACCCCCAGCAGGGCCGCCGTCACCGGGCAGCCACTCACGTCCGAGCCGGGTGCGGCCTGGAGCTCGTCGCCCTCGCGGAGGAGCAGGAAGCCTCGCGCGTCGTGCGGCAGTCGCGACAGCTCCTCGACGGCCGTGGCCACGACCGGCTCGACCGCCTGCGACCCGCCGATGACCGCCGCCAGGTCGTAGATCAGCGACAGCTCGCGGTAGCGCTCGAGCGCCTCGTTGGCCAGCGACCGCTTGTCGCGCTCGCGGGCCGCCGCATACGAGAGGACTGCCGCCACGCCCCGAGCGGACCGGCCGCCCTCCACCCAGCCCAGCAGCTGGCCGTCGACGGTGACCTCGTGGCGGGCCGCCTCGGTCCCGGGATGCCCCGGCTCGCCGCGTTCGAGAATCACCGTTTCCTCGGCGTCCCGGATCGTGACCTTCGCGTCGAGGGAGGCGAGGAGCGCGGAGACCATGGGCGCGACGTGGCGATGGCGGACGATGAGCCGGCGGAGCTCGCTCATGCGGGATGCCCGCCCACGTCGCGCCGACCGCTCACGTCCTGGTTGCCGCTCATGCGAGGCCCAGGGCCGCGCGCGCCAGGGCGAGCAGCGCATCGGGATCGAATGGCTTGGTGAGGTACTCGTCCGCTCCAGCCGCCAGGCCGGCGTCGCGGTCGACGGTCTGGCCCTTGGCCGTGAGCAGGACGACATGGGTCCCGGCGGTCGCCGGGTCGGCCTTCGCCGAGCGGCACACATCCAGCCCGCTGCGACCGGGCATCGTCACGTCCAGGAACACCAGGTCGGGACGCTGGGCAGCGATCGCGGACGCCGCCTCGTTGCCGTCGGCGGCGGTGAACAGCTCGACGTCCTCGTCCAGCAGCTCCTCGAGCGTCTGCTCGATCAGCAGCCGGATGTGCTGCTCGTCGTCCACGATCAGAACCGCCTGGGCCAACTGCATCCTCCTCGCCCCCGGGTTGACCGCCCACGATGCCGGAACCGTGCCGGGCGCGCAAGGCGATCGCGTGTTGGGGCATGATGACCGCATGCCCGGCGACACCTCCCTCCCAATCATCCCGCCGCGATCGGACCTGCGCCGCCGGGTCCTGGCCGGCGAGCCCACGATCGGGCTGTTCGTCAACCTCGGGTCGGTGGTCGCCGCGGAGATCGTGGCCCGCGCGGGCTACGACTGGGCCCTGGTCGATCTCGAGCACGGCATGGCGACCGAGGCCGACCTGCTCGGCCAGCTGATCGCCATCCAGGCGACCCCGGCCGCGGCGATCGTGCGGGTTGTGTCGGCCGAGCGGCTCCGGGTCGGCCGGGTGCTCGACCTGGGCGCCGACGGGCTCATGGTCCCGCGCCTCGAGACGCCCGACGACGTGCGCGCGACCGTCCGCTCGATGCGCTACCCGCCGGACGGGATCCGGGGTGTGGCGGCCGGGACCCGAGGGGCCGGATACTCGACGGTGGGTCACCGCGAGATCCGGTCGATCAGCGACCGGCTGCTGGGCGTGTTCCAGGTCGAGTCGCGGGCCGCCGTGGCAGCGGTGGACGAGGTCGCGGGGATCGACGGGGTGGATGTCCTGTTCGTCGGCCCGGCCGATCTCAGCCACGAGATGGGGATCCCCGGCGACTTCGCCGATCCGCGGTTCGTCGAGGCGCTGGACCGGGTCGCCGCGGTCGCCGCGGCGCACGGAAAGGCGGCCGGGATGCTGGTGCGCGATGCGTCCGAGGCGGCCCCGTACCTGGCCCGCGGCTTCCGTTTCCTCGGCATCGGGTCGGACTCCGGGCTCCTGATGCGGGGCGCCCGGGAGCAGGTCCTGGAGGCCCGAGCCGCGCTGGGCTGAGGGAGCCCCGCGCCCGCTACTCCTCCGACAGCCGCACCACGGGCTGCGGCAGCACCGGCTCCTCGTCGACGCCGGGCATCGCGACCGGGCCGCGGGCGCCCTGCGCTCTCCGGCGCGTCTGCGACAGGATGACTCCGGCCAGGATCAGGGCTCCGCCCAGCCATTGGACCGGCTGCAGGCGCTCACCCAGCAGCAGCGACGCGGCGAGGATCGTCCACAGCGGCTCGACGGTGGACAGCAGCGATGCCTGCGCGGCGCCGACCCGCTGCGCACCCGCGTAGAACCCCTGGACGGCCAGGAAGCCGGCAACCACCGCGACCCCCACGATCCCCGGCCAGGCCTCGATCGGCAGGTCGGCCGGGAGGACGGGGTGCCCGGTGCCGAGGCAGATGACCCAGTAGGCCACGCCGGTCGTGCTGAGCATCACCGCTCCGGCGACGGACGCGTCGGCGCCGGCCTCGGACCCATGGCCGGTCCGATCGGACCGCTCGCCGGACACGCGCGCGGCGAGAATGATCCAGCCCGCATAGAACAGGGGCGCGGCGATCACCAGGAGCAGCGGCCCGAGCGGTGGGGCCGTGGAGGTGTCGATGCCGCCGATCGCGAGGACCACGCCGGCGAACGCGATCCCGAGCGCCGTCCACGCCCGCCGGCCCTCGAGGGGCCGCCCCAGCCTGAGCGCCAGCACGGCGACGACCGGCGGGTAGACGTAGACGATGAGCGCCGCCAGCGAGAGGTCGACCTCCGCGATCCCAGCGTAGTAGGTCGCCGTGTTGGACAGGTACCAGACGCCGAGACCCATGGTGGCCAGCAGGGTCCGCCGGGGCATCCGCAGCAGGGCACGACGCGCCGACGGGTTGACGAGGAGCACCAGCCACGAGAGGGCGCCGGCGATAGCGAACCGCCACGCCATGAGGCTCAGCCAGTCGACGCCCGTGGCGTAGACCGGGCGGGCGAACAGGCCACCCGAGCCGAAGGCCACGGCGGACATGACGACCAGGGCGATGCCGGCCAGGCGGGTGCGATCCACCCTGCCGAGGGTATCCCCGCCCCCGCCCGCGCACGCGACGCGACCGCCGGGTCCCGGGTCGAGGGACCGGCCAGGGGGTGGCGACCGTGTCGCGATCCACGGCGTCCGCGGTCGGGGACGCGTACACTGGCCACGTGGCTGAGCTCACCGAGCGCGCCGTTGCGGCGCGCGTTCCAATCCTCGCTTCCCAACCCCTCACCGTCGTCGGGCGCCGCCAACCGGTGTCCGTACCTCCGGGCACCACCCTGGGTGCCTGCATCCGCACGATCCAGGCGTCAGGCACCGGCGATTCCGTGTTCGTGACGGACGCCGACGGGCGCCTGATCGGCGTCCTCACCGAGCGCGACATCTTCGGGCGCCTGGTCGGCCCCGATGTCGCGGCAGGCGTCGATGTCGACGCCCCTGTCGAGGCGTTCATGACGGCCGATCCGCACACGCTCCGGCTCGACCAGACCGTGCGCGATGCCCTGGAGCTGATGCAGGCCTCCAGCTATCGCAACGTCCCGGTCGTGGACCACGACCGGATGCTGGTCGGCGTCGTCCGCCAGGTCGACATCCTCAAGTTTCTCGCCGAGACGTTCCCGGAGGAGCTGCTCAACCTTCCTCCCCGACCCCACCAGCGCATGGAGCAGGCCGAAGGCGGATGACCACAACGGATCACGTCGAGCACGACGTCCAGGAGCTCGACCGGGTCACGATCCGGTTCGCGGGCGACTCCGGGGACGGCATGCAGCTCACCGGGACCCAGTTCACCCGGACCGCCGCCGTCTTCGGCAACGACATCAGCACCTTCCCGGACTACCCGGCCGAGATCCGGGCACCCGCGGGCTCGCTGCCCGGCGTGTCCGGTTTCCAGATCAGCTTCTCCGCGTCGGACATCCACACGCCGGGTGACGCGCCCGACGTGCTGGTGGCCATGAACCCGGCGGCGCTCAAGACCAACGTCGTGGACCTGCCCCCGGGCGGCGCCGTCATCGTCAACAGCGACGCGTTCACGCCGGGCAACCTGGGCAAGGCCGCCTACGCCTCCAACCCGCTCACGGACGGCTCGCTCAAGTCGTACCACGTGTTCGAGGTCCCGATCTCCACCCTCAACGCCAACGCGCTCCAGGGGCTGGAGATGACCAGCAAGCAGGTCGACCTGACCAAGAACTTCTTCGCCCTGGGGCTGATGTTCTGGCTCTACGAACGGTCGATGGATCCCACGCTGGCCTGGATCGAGCAGAAGTTCGGCCCCCGGCCCGTCATCGCCGAGGCCAACCGGCGCGCCCTGCGGGCGGGCTACGCGTTCGGCGAGACAACCGAGATGTTCCACACCACCTATCGGGTGGCCAAGGCCAAGCTGCCGCCCGGCGTCTACCGGAACATCACGGGCAACGAGGCGACGGCGCTCGGGTTCCTGGCTGCGTCGCAGGCGGCGAAGCGGGACCTGTTCTACGGGTCCTATCCCATCACCCCCGCCTCGGACATCCTGCACCAGCTGTCGGGCTACAAGGGCTTCGGCGTCAAGAGCTACCAGGCCGAGGACGAGATCGCGGCGATGGGCGCCACGATCGGTGCCGCCTACGGGGGCTCGCTTGCCCTCACCGGCACCTCCGGTCCGGGTGTCGCCCTCAAGCAGGAGGCGATGGGCCTGGCGGTGATGACCGAGCTGCCCATGGTCATCGTCAACGTGCAGCGCGCCGGCCCGTCCACCGGCCTGCCGACCAAGGTGGAGCAGGCGGACCTGTTCCAGGCCCTCTACGGCCGGAACGGGGAATGCCCGATGCCGGTCCTGGCACCGGCCACCCCGGCCGAGTGCTTCGACATGGCGCTCGAGGCGTCGCGGATCGCGCTCAAGTACATGACCCCGGTGATGTACCTGTCAGACGCGTTCATCGGCAACGGCGCCGAACCGTGGCGCGTACCCTCCGTCGAGGACCTGCCCGACATCTCGGTGCCCAACGCACGGCCGGGGGAGGGCACCTTCCTCCCGTACGGCCGCGACCCGGAGACACTCAGCCGGCCGTGGGCCGTCCCGGGCACGCCCGGGCTGGAGCACCGCATCGGCGGCCTCGAGAAGCTCGACGGCTTGGGCACTGTCAACTACGACGCCGACAATCACCACCGGATGACCACCTATCGCCGCGACAAGGTGGCGGGGATCGCCGACGACGTCGCCCCGCTCGAGGTGTACGGTCCCGAGTCGGGTGATCTGCTGATCCTGGGCTGGGGATCCACCTACGGAGCCCTGCGCAGTGCCACCGAGCTTCTCCTCGCCGACGGCAGGTCCGTCGCCCATGCGCACCTGCGCCACCTGAACCCGTTCCCCGCGAACACGGGGGACGTGGTCCGGAGCTACAGGCGCGTCCTGGTTCCCGAGCTCAACCTCGGCCAGCTCGCGTTCGTGATCCGGGGCACGTACCTTGTGGACGCCCAGACCTACGGCCGAGTCCGTGGCAAGCCGTTCCGGATCGCCGAGATCGTGGACGAGGCGAACCGCGTCCTGGCGGCCGGGAGCTGACGAGATGACCGAGACCCTGGATGCCCCGCCCATCAAGCTGACGCGCAAGGACTTCGTGGCCGAGCAGGAGGTCCGCTGGTGCCCCGGCTGCGGGGACTACTCGATCCTCGCGCAGACCCAGAAGGTGATGCCCGACTTCGGCGTGCCGAAGGAGAACATCGTGTTCATCAGCGGCATCGGCTGCTCGGGCCGCCTGCCGTACTACATGAACACCTACGGCTTCCACAGCATCCACGGCCGGGCGCCCACGCTGGCCACGGGGCTCAAGATCGCCCGCCCGGACCTGATGATCTGGGTGATCACCGGGGATGGCGACGCCCTGTCCATCGGGGGCAACCACTTCCTGCACTCGATGCGCCGGAACGTGGATTTCACGATGGTGATGCACAACAATCGCATCTACGGCCTGACCAAGGGCCAGACCTCACCCACCAGCGAGTTCGGCAAGCGCACCAAGTCCACCCCGATGGGCTCGGTCGACCGCCCGATCATGCCGCTCACCATCGCCCTGGCGGCCGAGGCCACCTTCGTGGCCCGGACGGTGGACACCCACACCGAGCACCTCCAGCACACGTTCGAGGCGGCCGGCCGCCACCGCGGGGCCTCGTTCGTCGAGGTCCTCCAGAACTGCAACATCTTCAACGACGGCGCGTGGCGTGAGTTCACCGACCGCGACGTCCGCGACGACCGGATGCTGGTCCTCGAGCACGGCAAGCCGCTCATCTTCGGGAAGGAGCGCGACAAGGGGATCCGTCTCAACGGCCTCCACCCCGAGATCGTCACGATCGGCGAGAACGGCATCACCGAGGACGATCTCCTGGTGCATGACCAGTACGCCGAGGATCCCTACGAGGCGCTCATCCTGTCGCGCATGTTCTGGCCCGAGTTCCCGGTGCCGGTGGGTGTCCTGCGGGAGGTCGAGCGGCCCACCCACTCGGACCTGATCGACGCGCAGATCGACCAGGCAATGGCGAAGTCCGGCAGGGGCGACCTGGAGAAGGTGCTGCTGTCCGGTGAGATCTGGACGGTGGCCTGACCCATGCTCTGCCCCATCTGCCGGCACGACAACTTCGACGGAGAGGACGCCTGCGCCAACTGCGGCGCCGATCTCGCGACGAGCGATGTTCCGCAGCCGGCGCTCGACTACCACGACACGGTGCTCGGGGATCACCTCGCGGCGCTCGGCCTCGAGGCGTTCACCGCGGTCCCGCCCAACATGGGCGTGGCGTCCGCCATCCGCAAGATGCACGACGACCGGGCGGACTGCCTGCTGGTCGTCGACGGCGACCAGCTGGTCGGCATCTTCACCGATCGCGACGCCGTCGTGAAGGCGGCCGACAAGCGGCTCCAGCTGTACACCATCTCGGACTTCATGACCGGGGATCCGGTGGTGCTGCGACGGGAGGACACGCTGGCCGTGGCGATCCACAAGATGGCCGTGGGGGAGTTCCGCCACATCCCGATCGTGGACGATGGCCGGCCGATCGGTATCGTCGCCGCTGCCGACGTGTTCCGCCACCTGGTCAGCTCGCTGGGGTGAGCGGCGCCGGCGTTCCACCCGGCGCCCGGATCGCGATCCTCGCCGACGACCTCATCTGGACGACCCGCCTGGCCGACGCCGTGCGCCGGTCGGGCGGCACGCCGCGCGCTGTACGCTCCCTGGCCGAACTCCCCGACGCGCTCGCCACGGCCGACGGCTGCATCGTCGACCTGACCGCCCGGGCGTATGACGGCGTCGCGGCGCTCGCGATCGCCCATGCGGCGGGCGTTCCAGTCGTGGCGGTCGGCCAGCACGACGATGCCGACGGGCGACGGGCAGCACGGGCGGCGGGCGCGACGCGGGTGTTCGCCTACCGCACCCTCCACGAGCACGCCGACCGCGAGCTGGGGTCGTGGATCGCGGACCTGGCGGGCCGGGCCGCCGGGGACGAGGCATGAGCGTGGGCATCCCCGCCGGCCGCTACCCGGTCCGGCTCGACGCCGCCCGGCGTGCCGCCCGCGCGGCCGGCCTCGACGCCTTGCTGGTGGGCGTCGGCGCCGACCTTCGCTACCTCGCGGGCTACGAGGCGCTCCCGCTCGAGCGCCTGACCCTGCTCCTGCTGCCGGCGATCGATGCGGCACCGGCCACCCTGGTTGCTCCACGGCTGGAGGCCACCCCGGCCCGCGGTTGCCCGGCCGCCATGGCCGCGGCGGTCGAGGTCGTGACCTGGGAGGAGACCGAGGACCCGATGCACCTCGTCGCTGCCAGGCTGGCTGACGCTGGCGGCCGCCCGGCGGGGGAGGTCGCGGCCGTGGCCGTGTCCGATTCGCTTCGCGCCGCCTTCGTGCTGGGCCTCCAGCGGGTGTTGTCGGGGGCGCGGTTCTCGCTGGCCTCGGCCGTGCTGCGCGATCTCCGGATGCGCAAGGACGACGAGGAGATCGCGCTGCTCCGAGCCGCCGCCCACGCCGCCGACCGGGTCGTGGATGCCGTGGCCTCGGGACCGCTGGTCG
This sequence comes from uncultured Chloroflexia bacterium, assembly GCA_963727585.1. GTDB lineage: Bacteria > Chloroflexota > Limnocylindria > Limnocylindrales > CSP1-4 > CAIXZV01. The sequence continues at coordinate 76,970 of CAVSHH010000003.1, forward strand.
GGCGCACCGAGGCCGAGATCGCGCGTGAGATCCGTGACCGGCTGCTCGCGGAGGGGCATGACAAGGCCGAGTTCTGGATCGTCGCCTCCGGACCCAACAGCGCCTCGCCGCACCACGACCCGGGGGCCCGGGTGGTGGCGGCGGGCGAGCCGATCGTGTTCGATATCGGCGGCACTCTCGGGGGCTACGGCTCGGACATCACGCGCACCGTCTGGGTCGCCGGCCGCGAGGGGGTCGATCCGGACGGCGAGTTCCGGGATCTCTACCGCGTGCTCCAGGACGCCCAGGCGTCGGCGACGGCTGCGGTCCGACCGGGCATCCCGTGCGCGGCGATCGACGCCGAGGCGAGGACCCGGATCGAGGCGGCCGGCTATGGACCCCGGTTCGTCCACCGGACCGGCCACGGGATCGGTCTCGAGGGCCACGAGGATCCGTACATCGTGGCCGGCAACCAGGAGCCGCTCGCCGCCGGCCACGCGTTCAGCGTTGAGCCCGGCATCTACCTTGAGGGCATTTACGGGGCCCGGATCGAGGACATCGTCGTGTGCGGCCCGTCGGGGCCCATCGTCCTCAACGAGCTCCCCCGAGGGCTGCGCGTGGTGGAGGGGTGAGATCCGCGTGGTGGGACCTCCCGCGGTATCATCCCCCGATCGAACGACCCCAGCCGACGCAGAGCCCGACAACCCCATGACCAGCCTTCAGCCGCGGTCGATCCGTCCACGCACCGTGGGCCGATGAGCCGGCGGAGTCGGCACGGCCGGCACTCGCACGCTGCCCCTGGCCCCCGGTCGCCGCGCGCGTCAGGCGCGAGCGCCGATCGGCCGGCCGCCGCGGGCGAGGATCCCACCCAGCGACCCGCCGAGGGCGACGGAGGCCCCGGCGCCGGTCCCCTTGCCTCCCCGGGGATGGTGGTTCCCGACGATCCGGGGATGCCCCTGGCGCCCGCCCCCGCGCCCGGGCCGTCGGACGGGTCCACAACCACGGCAACCGCCGGTGCGACCGACGAGCGGGTGCATCTTCGGCTGCCGTCCCCGACCGGCCAGGACCCGGCGGGTGGCGCGCCCCGAGATCCTCGTGCGACCGACGCGGATGACCGCCTGTCGGGACCGGGAACCGGGGATCCCGCGCGCAACGATGGCGGGCCCGCGCGGCCCTCGTGCACCGTGGCGCAGCTCCGGCGGTTCATCAAGAGCCGGCCGTGGATCCCGCTCCACGAGCTCCGCCGCCGGTTCGGCATCAGCGGCGTGGACGACGACGTGACCCCGATCCGGGTCGCCGACCACACCCTGTTCATCGGCTTGCCGCCGGCCGAGGGCCGGCTCGTCGAGGAGCTCCTCGCCGGAGGCGACGTGGGCTACGAGCTGGCGCTCGACCCCGGTGCGCCGATCGTGGTCGGTGTCTACCCGATGCGTCCCGTCCCGCGGGGCTGAGCGGCCCGCGGCCCGGTGCCGCTTCCCCGCCGCCGGGTCCCATTCGTGGATTGGCCGACAATGCGAGAATGCGGCGCATGGCCGCACCCACCCCCGAGCTGCTGATCCGCGACAACCCGGAGGCCTACATCCCGCGCGACCGGCGGCGCTCGCTCGCGACCGGGGTTCCCATCCCGGACCGGGTGACGGGAGCGGCGATCTTCGCCGATATCTCGGGGTTCACGCCGCTGACCGAGGCGCTGGCCCGCGAGCTCGGCCCGCAGCGTGGGGCGGAGGAGCTCACAGCCAATCTGGGCAGGGTGTTTCACGAGGTGATCTCGGAGCTCGACCGGTTCGGCGGGGACGTCATCTACTTCTCGGGCGACGCGATCACCTGCTGGATCGACGCTGACGACGGGATGCGCGCGACGGCCTGCGGGCTCGCCATGCAGGCGGCCATGGACCGGGTCGGGACCGTCACCACGCCGGCCGGCTCCACGGTGCAGCTCGCGGTCAAGGTGGCCGTCGCCGTCGGCCGCGCCCGACGGTTCCTGGTCGGCGACCCGGACATCCAGCTGATCGACGTGCTCGCGGGGCGGCTCATCGACGACCTCGCCGACACCGAGCACCACACGGACAAGGGCGAGGTCGTGCTCGACCCGTCGGCCGTGCGGTCGGTCGGCGACCGGGTCCGGCTCGAGGTCCGCGACGGCGACGACCACGATGCCCCGGGCCGGACGTTCGGCGTCGTCCGCGGCCTCGCGGTCGAGGTGGCCGGCAACCCCTCGGCGGAGCCACCTCACCCGCTGCCCGAGCGGGTCGTGCAGGAGTGGCTCCTGCCGGCGGTGTACGAGCGGCTGAGCGCGGGCCGCGGCGAGTTCCTCGCCGAGCTCCGGCCGGCCTATCCGGTCTTCCTCCGCTTCGGCGGCATCGACTACGACAACGACAACAACGCGGAGCGCAAGCTCGACGAGTTCGTGTGCCGCTCCCAGCGCGTGATGCACCAGTACGGCGGTAACGTGCTCCAGCTGACGCTGGGCGACAAGGGAGCCTACCTGTACGGCGTGTTCGGCTCCCCGATCGCGCACGAGGACGATGCCGCGCGCGCCGCCGCTGCCGCGCTGGACCTCAAGGGGCTCGAGGGGATCACGGCCGCCACGGGGATCCAGATCGGGATCACCCACGGCCAGCTGCGAAGCGGCACCTACGGGCACGCGATGCGCCGGACGTTCGTGTGCCTCGGCGATGCCGTCAACCTCTCGGCGCGCCTGATGTCGGCGGCCCCGGCGGGCTCGATCTACGTGACCGACGAGGTGCGGGACGCTGCCGGCGACGCCTACCTGTGGCAGGCGCTGCAGGAGATGACCGTCAAGGGCAAGTCCGTCCCGGTTCGGCCGTTCGAGCTGACCGGGTCGCTGGCCCGGGCGTCACGCCGCAAGACGCGGTTCCAGCTGCCGCTCGTCGGACGGATCGACGAGCTGTCGGTCCTCGACGCCGCCCTCTCGGATGTGATCCGGGGACGAGGACACGTGATCGGGATCGCCGCCGAGGCCGGGATGGGGAAGTCGCGCCTCCTGGCCGAGTTCGTGCGCAACGCCCGTCGCCAGGGTCACCTCGTCGCGTTCGGCGAGTGCGAGGCGTTCGGCACCAAGACCGCCTACTTCGTGTGGCGCGAGATCTGGCGCCGCCTGCTCGACCTCGACGACGACCTGCCGGAGGCTCGCCAGGTGGAGCTGCTCGAGGAGCGGCTGGCCGCCGTCTCACCGTCGCTCGTCGCACGCGCCCCGCTGCTGGATGACGTGGTCGGCCTCACCATCCCGGACTCCGAGCTCACCCAGAGCTTCGACGCCAAGTTCCGCAAGACATCGCTGGAGGATCTGCTGGCAAGCTGCCTGCGCGCGCGGGCGACCGAGGAGCCGCTCGTCATCGTGCTCGAGGACAGCCACTGGATCGACGAGCTCTCGCTCGACCTGCTCGAGGTGCTGGCCAGGGCCGCCACGGCGCTGCCCGTCATGTTCATTCTTGCCTACCGGCCCGCTGCCGAGCCCGGCGGCGGCCTTGGCATCGACCGGCTGCCCGTGTTCGCCGAGCTCAGCCTCGAGCGGATGGACGACGACGCGATCGCCCAGATCGTGGGCCAGAAGGTGCGCCAGCTCGTCGGCGAGGACGTCGACGTCTCGCCCGCCCTGGTCGAGCTCGTGACCGCCCGCTCCGAGGGCAACCCGTTCTACGTCGAGGAGCTGCTGACCTACATCGCCGGCCAGGGCATCGACGCCGCCGACCCGGCCGCGCTCGAGTCGGTGCAGCTGCCGGACAGCCTCCAGACGCTCGTGCTCAGCCGGATCGACGCCGCTCCCGAGGAGCCCCGCCGCACGATGAAGGTCGCCGCGGTGGTGGGCCGGACCTTCCAGGTGCCCACCCTCCCGGGGGCGTACGAGGAGCTGGGCTCGGTCGAGACGGTCGTGGACCACCTCCAGGATCTCCGCACCCGTGAGCTCGTGGCCCTCGACCGTGAGACGGAGCAGGCCTGGATCTTCGTCCACGGCATGACCCAGGAGGTCGCCTACGAGAGCCTCCCGTTCGCCATGCGCGAGATGCTCCACGGCCGGATCGGGTCGTACATCGAGCGCACCGCGGAGGACACCGAGCGCTGGATCCCGCTCCTCGAGCATCACTACTGGCGGAGCGACCAGGAGGCGAAGAAGCGCGAGTACCTGCGCAAGGCGGCCGAGCAGGCGCAGGCCTCCTATGCGAACGAGGCCGCGATCACCTATCTCGATCGGTTGGTCCCCCTGCTCGATGGGACGGACCGCGTCGACGCACTGCTGATGCAGGGCACGGTCCTGGGTCGCACCGGCGAGGTCGCCCGCGCCGAGAGCCTGCTGCTCGAGGCTCGGTCACTCGCGGTCGGACTCGAGGATCAGCAGCGCATCGCGCGATGCGATCACGGGCTCGCGGAGATGGCCCGCCGGCTCGGGCGGTTCGACGATGCGAGGGCTCGGCTGGCGCAGGCGCTGGACGGGTTCACGGCGGCCGATGACCAGGCTGGGATCGCCGACGCCCACCATCTCGGCGGCACGGTCGCGAACCAGCAGGGAGACCACGAGGCGGCCGAGGTTGACTACCTGCGCAGCCTCGAGATCCGCGAGGGCCTCGGCGACCAGGCCGGCATCGCGAACCTGCTGACCAACCTGGGGATCGTCGCCACCGGTTCCGGAGACCTGGCCCAGGCTCGCTCCTACCTGGAGCGTGGGGCGTCGATCTACGACGAGCTCGGCGACCGCCGCGGACGCTCGAGCGCGGCCAGCAGCCTGGCCTGGGCCAGCTTGATCGCCGGCGAGCCCGACGCGGCGCGCCGCCACTCTGAGCAGGCGGTCGCCCTGGCCACCGAGATCGGCGACCGGCTGTACATCGCGATCGGCCGGAACAACCTCGGCAATGCGCTGCGGCTCCTGGGGGAGTGGAGCGACGCCGGCGAGCAGTACGCCCTGGCGGTGGCCGGGTACCGGGAGCTGGACGATCGGTGGGGCTTCGCGTTCCTGCTGGAGGACGTCGCGCTCCTGGCCGCTGGCTCCGGTCAGTGCGAGGATGCGTTCCGGCTGATCGGGGCGGCCGGGAGCCTGCGCAGCGAGATCGGGGCCCCCCGCGAGGCGTCGCTCGAGCAGGACATCGCGTCGGGGATGCAGCCCGCCCGGGATGCGGTGGCGTCCGCCGTTGCGGACGAGGCGAGCGCGGAGGGCGCGGCTCTCGGCATCGCCGCCGCCGTCGATCTCGCCCTGCGCGTGTGTGACAGCGCCAGCGTCTGATGGCGGTGCCTGCTCGCACCACTGGGTTCGCGCTCAGCATGGGTAATTTGTCACGTTCTTGTAGTCCATTTGGCCTAGGGCGCGGTACAGTCACCTCCTGAGTGAAGCACCGGCGGTTCGTTGGCCCCGCCACCCGGGATCCAAACCGGCCGAGCGCGCTGCGCGTGGAGGCATACAGGTGTCCTTGTTCCCTGGCAACCGTCGCGGGGGTCCTCAATTCATCACACGCCGGCATCCCGGCAGCCCGGCCCGCCTGCACGGGCGGGTTCTCCTCCTCGCGGGCGTCCTCGTGTCGCAGTTGATCGGCTTCGGCGCGCCCACCGTCGCGAGCGCCGCACCGCCGGTCGCACCGGTCCTCGACGTCGGCCTGTACCACGGCAACGGTGGATCGAGCTACCAGGGGTTCAATGGGAACGGCTCGGCCTATCCCAACCCGCAGGACCTCACGAGATGGGGGGCCGGCGACTGGCGCCTGTGGGGGTTCAACAACAGCACCTCGCTGGCGGGAGTCAAGCGGGCCACCGGACGCTCGCTCATCAACGACCTGCAGGTGATCCCGCCTGCCACCGGCGCCCCTGGCCTGGCCTCGGCCGACGGCGATCGCCCGTTCACCTTCCAGTGGACTGGCGGGAGCGGGCCAGGAACCGGCTCCAAGGCGCTCGCCGGTCTCCGGGTCAAGGGCGAGGGAGCCGGTTTCACGCTCACGGCCAAGTTGCCCAAGGACGTGGCGACGCTGCGGGTCTGGGTGTCCGCCTCCCAGGGCACCGGTGTGTTCTCGGCGACCGTGCCGGGCCTGCCGACCTACACAAACACCGACATGGTCGGCAAGAACAACGACCACGGCGGCGTGTTCGAGCTCAACGTCGCGGGCTCCGGCGACGTGACGATCAACTACACGCTGGACTGTCCGCAGGATGGCGGCTGCACCCCCGACTCGCACGTGACGATGTACGCCGCGGCCTACACAGGGTCCGCCAACCCGCCGGCCTTCAGCGTGGACGTCAGCAGCGGAGCCCAGTCGGCGTTCACGATCACCCAGGGCCAGACGGCGCCGCTGACCAGCAGCGTCACGACGAGCGTCATTAACGGACCGGTCGGCACCGTCACGCTGACGCCGACTGTCACGACGGACGACGGCAACGGCGCCACGGGCATGGCGGTCTCGGTCACCCCGTCGAGCGTCCCGATCGCGGGCGGAAGCCTGCCCGCCGACTCCGCGGTCACACTCACGCCGGCCGTGGATGTTGCCGCGGGCACCTACCACGTCACCGTCACCGGCATGGGCGATACCGCGCCTGACGTCAACACCGCCAACCTCACGGTCGTCGTCCTGCCGCGCACGCAGGTGCCGTTCCTGTACCGCGCCTTCCCCAACCAGCCGGACGACCAGTACGGCGGCACCGCCGGCGGCATCACGGTCACCGGCGTCATGACTGGCGACCCGGCCCAGACCTACCGCGTCGACTTCTACGGCGCCACAAGCTGCAGCGCCAGCCGTGTGGCGGGTGGCCTCGACGCCACGCCGTCGACTGTCGAGATCGATACCGACGGCAGCGGGTCCGCGTACTTCGCGAACGCGATCGGCGTCTCGGCGGACTCCCCCTACGTCACTGCCAAGGCCGTCTCGTACCTGTCCGGCACCGACGCCAACGGCGCTGATGTCTGGACGCCGCTGGCAAACACCGGCTTCGGGCCGTGCATCGTGGTGAGCCAGCCGAACGAGTCCTGGCCATGGGCGCTGCCGCTCCAGGCCAACGCCAACGGGGTGGTCAACTCCTCGAACGACCAGTACATCGACGACTTCGCGCGATCCCGCTGGTACATGTTCCCGGTCCAGCCGGGCAGCCGCGTCCACATCACGGTCAGCGACCTGCCCAAGGACTACGACGTCTACCTGTTCCGGGACATCATGCAGGCCTATCAGGACGGCACGACGCTCCTCCAGCAGAGCGCCGAATACGCGCCGCCGGCCTACGCGCCGCCGGCCTACGCGCCGCCGGCCTACGCGCCCGACTCGTTCGCGCCGCCGGCCTATGCGCCGCCGGCCTATGCGCCGCCGGCCTACGCTCCGCCCGCCTACGCCCCGCCCGCCTACGCGCCGCCGGCCTACGCGCCGCCGGCCTACGCCCCGCCCGCCTACGCCCCGCCCGCCTACGCCCCGCCCGCCTACGCCCCGCCCGCCTACGCGGACGCGAACTGGGCGCCGCCCGCCTACGCCCCGCCCGCCTACGCCGCCGACGCGACCAACTACTCGAGCGCGCAGGTCCGCAGCCTGATCGGCTGGGACGTCGAGTCGGGCACCCTCTCGGCGACGATCGACGCCAACACCTGGACGAGCACCGGCAACTTCTACATCCGGGTCAACGGCAAGTCCGGCCTGTACGACGTCGAGCACTCGTTCCACATCTCGATCACGACCGATCCCAGTGTCTGCGAGGGGGTCGACCCCATCGGCACGGCCCCGACGTCGGCGCCGGTCGACAACGCCACCTCGCTCATCCTGTGGAACAGCGACCGCATCGCCGGGTCGTCCGCCGACAAGACGACCCTCGCCACCAAGCTGACCCAGCTCGCCGCCCGCGCTGACGTCAAGGGTGCCGTCGTGGACCTGGCCGCCGCGCCGTATGCGGGTCGTCTGGACGGCCTCTACGCTCAGGCAGACACCAACCACGATTGCGTGTACGCCACGAACCTCGTGGCGTCGGGCATCCGGGACGTGGTGACCGCGTACGGCCACGCCAACCCCGACCTCAAGTACGTCGTGCTCGCCGGGGGCGACGATTCGATCCCGTTCTTCCGCTACCCGGATCCCGCCTACCTGGGGCCGGAGTCCGACTACATCCCGCCCGTCACCAAGGACAGCCCCTCGGAGGCCAGCCTCCGGTCGAACTACATGCTCGGCCAGGACGAGTACGGGGCGTCCACGATCCTCAACCTCGGCGCATCGCGGATCCCGATCCCCGACCTCGCGGTCGGCCGGCTGGTCGAGTCGGCGACCGACGTCAGCCACATGATCGACACCTACGCGCCGCCGGCGGACCCGGCCGGAGCAGACCTCACGACCCTGACGCCGACGTCGGCGCTCGAGACCGGCTACGACTTCCTCGCCGACACCGCCTCGGCCGTGTCCGACCAGCTGGTCGCCGGCATGGGTGCCTCCGCGACGAACCACCAGCTCATCTCCGAGTACGGAACGCCTACGGACCAGAGCTGGACGGCCGACGATCTGCGGTCCGCTCTCCTCGGGCCGCGCCATGACGTGATCTTCCTGGCCGGCCACTTCTCGTCCAACGAGGCACTGGCCGCCGACTTCAGCACCCGCGTGAACGTCTCGGAGCTGGCCGCCTCGAGCGTGGACCTCGCGAACAGCCTGGTGTTCAGCAACGGCTGCCACTCGGGCTACAACCTCGTGGACGGCGCCGCCATCACCGGCGTCACCGAGCCGCTCGACTGGGCGCAGGCCTTCGCGCAGAAGGGGGCAACCCTCGTCGCGGGAACGGGCTACCAGTACGGCGACACCGACTTCCTCGAGTACAGCGAGCGGATCTACGCCGAGTTCGCGCACCAGCTCCGCGTCGGGTCCGGCCCGGTCGCGGTTGGCCAGGCACTGAACGCCGCGAAGCTGTTCTACATGAGCACGACGCAGCACCTCTCCGGGCTTCACGAGAAGGCGGTCCTGGAGGCGGCGCTGTTCGGCCTGCCGATGTTCACGGTGGACATGCCGGGTCAGCGCGACACGTCACCGGGCTCGCAGGCGGCGTCGCTGAACCTGACCAGCGCGGGCGGCGGCCTGTCGTGGGCGGACTTCAGCCCGTCCACCCCCACGCAGCAGCACACCAAGGTGCTGGACACCCTCGACGCGAGCGGACAGGTCGCCGGTACGACCACCACCACCTGGCTGTCCGGCACCGACGGCGCCAGCATCAATCCCGGTGACCCGGTCCTGCCGCTGGACGCCCGCAACGTGACCCAGGCCGGCAAGGTGCTCCGCGGTGTCGTCCTTCTCGGCGGCAGCTACACGGACACCGTTCCGGTCGTGCCGCTGACGGCCACCGCCGGCACGGAGCTGGGTGGGACGCACCTCGCGTTCGGCTCGCCGACGTTCTACCCCGAGCGGCCGTGGAGCGTGAACTACCTCGATGGGCTGGCAGGAGGATCGACGAGCCTCATGCTGACGCCGGCGCAGCACCGGGTCGATGTCCCCGGCGACGCCAATGCCGTCCGGCGCACGTACTCGGGACTCGACGTCCGGCTCTACTACCTGAACTCGACCGTCGAGCCGACGTCGAACATCGCCGCCGCCCAGGCCCCGAGCATCTCTGGGGTGAAGGCCACGGTCAGCGGCTCCAATGTCACGTTCAAGGCAACCCTGATGGGCGATCCCAACGCCGGCGGTGCCCGGGAGGGGTGGATCACCTGGACGGTCGCTCCCCCCGCCACCGGCGGGTCGGGGGCGTGGGCCTCGGTGAAGCTCAACCCGCCGCCGGCGGGCGACTACTCCAACACCTGGACGTCGGACCCGATCGCGGTCTCGAACCTCAACCGTCTCCGTTTCTTGGCCCAAGCCGTGAGCACCGGTGGCGCGGTGTCCATCGACACCAACTTCGGCCAGTACTACACGGTCAACAGCCCGACCACGACCAGCTCGCTGTCGCTGTCGCTCTCGCCGACCCACGCCGTCTACGGCACGTCGACCCAGGCGACCGCGACGATGACCCCGGCGGCGTCCGGCCGGACGATCATCTTCCGGCTCGGCTCGACGACCCGGACGGCAACCACGAACGCCTCCGGAATCGCGACGGCAACCCTGCCGCTCCAGGTGACCCCCGGCACGTACACAGCGACCGCGAGCTTCGCGGGTGACGAGACCTACATTGCGAGCTCCGCCGTCCAGGCGTTCACCGTGGACAAGGTCCAGACCACGACCGTGATCAGCCACGACCCGGCCTACCCGCTCATGGCCGGCGCCGAGAGCGGGGTCAAGGCCGTCGTGACGGACAGCAACGGCGACCCGCTCGCGTTCCGGACGCTGTTCTTCGTGGTGGCGACCTACCCGGAGGGCACTGACGGCTACAGCGTCACGCGCCTCACGGACGCAACGGGGACCGCCTACCTCGGATCGATCCCGACGCCGTTTGTGGGTGACAGGGACTACGCGATCAACGCGTACTACGCGTCGCCGTTCAGCTCTGTCCCCGATTCCAGCCAGGTGGATCCCGCCGACCTGGTCTACAACGGCAGCTCGGCTCGGCTCCCGGTATCGGGCGGGTTGACCATCGCCAAGGGTGACCAGGCCATCACCTTCGATCCCATCGATCCCAAGACCTTCGGTGACGAGCCGTTCACGGTGTCAGCGACGGCGTCCTCCGGGCTGCCCGTCACGTTCACCTCCGGTACGCCGGCGACCTGTTCGCTCAGCGGGTCCACCGTCACGCTGCTCGCCGCCGGCGACTGCACTCTCACCGCCTCCCAGGGAGGTGATGACACCTGGAACCGCGCCCCGGACGTCACCCAGACGGTGTCGACGGCCAAGGCGACGGCCCTGGTAACCATCGACTGCACGACCGGCGCTCCGGTCACCTACACCGGATTGGGCCTCACGCCGTGCACGGCCACGGCCAAGGACGGGTCCGGCAACGACCTCACGGTCACGATCGACATCACGTACGACGGCGCCGCAACCGCCGTGCATGCCGGGACGTACGAGGTCGTCGCCACCGTCAACGACGCCAATTACCAAGGAAGCACGACCGGATCGGTCACGATCGTCAAGGCGACGCTGACCGTGACTCCGGATGACCAGTCTATTGCCCACGGGTCGGCCGTTCCATCAGCGAGCTTCTACACCTCCAGCGTCACCGGCTTCGTCAACGGCGAGACGGCGGCGACGGCGAGCGGATACACGGCCCCGAGCTGCACCACCGACTACTCCAGCACGATCTCGGTGGCGAGCTCCCCGCTCGACATCACGTGCTCCGCAGGCACCGCGGACGACTACACCTTCGTGACCACGGCCACGGCCAAGCTGACCATCACCAAGGCGACACAGGCTGCTCTGACCATCACCGGCCCGGCATCCGCCACGTACGGCGATGCCGACCAGGCGATCACGACGACCGGCGGTTCGGGGACCGGCGAGCTCACGTTCGACGCCGGGACGTCCACCGCCTGCTCGATCGTCGCGAACAAGCTCCATGTCACGTCCGGCACGGGCACCTGCGCCATCACCGCCACCAAGGCGGCCGACGACAGCTACGAGGCCGCGACATCGGCCGCCTTCACGGTCAGCATCGCCAAGGCGCTGGTGCGCGCGGAGTACACCGGCGACTACTTCGTCCAGACGGGCATGGCGCCCTCGCTCAGCCTCATGGTCGTCTCGGTCGACGGAAGCCCGACGTCGCTCGATCTCGCGGGCATGACCGCAACCTTCTCCGTGTACCCGGCAGGATGCTCGGCGACCTGTCTCCTCACGCCGGCCCAGGCGCTGTGGACGTCGGCCGCAACGCCGGTTGACAACGGCACGAAGGCCGTTCGGGTCTCGGGCCCCGCGAACCTGGCCGACGATGCGTACATCGTCATCGGCGTGCTCAGCGGCTCCCCCTATGTCGTCGCGCAGCGCGCCGTCGGCGCCTTCGCGATCTATCCGGCCAAGTCCACCTACGTGGTGGGCGGGGGATACGTCGACACCGGGGCCAACGACCACAAGGGCTTCTTCGGGTTCAACGTCAAGAAGGCCAAGAACTCGGCGATCGGCAGCGTTGCCTACGTCTACCCGGCCCGCGTCAACACGTCGACCGGCGCAGCGTGCGCAACGCTCGGCAGTGCGTGCCGCGACGTGTACGTCCTCGTCCGCTCGACGTCGCTGACGTCGGCCGCCACGACCCAGTCGTCCACTTGGCCGGTCGCGGCCACCGCCACCGGCAATGCGTCGCTCCAGTTCCTGGACGCCGTCGACGCGACCCTCTACAACCTTGCGCCGATCGGCAAGGCAACATTCCGCTACGACGTCTACGACGCCGGCGTCGGCGGCGCCTCCGACACGTTCGGCTTCTCGGTCTACGTGACGAGCGGCGGCAAGACCAGCCTGTACCACGCAGCGGCCGACGACTCGATCACGCAGAGTGGGACGAGCTCCGCGACCAACATGGTCCAGATCGGCGGCACCGGCGCCGATATCAGCGCCCCGCCAGGCAACAAGGCCGGGCAGTAAGCAGCGGAGCGACCCCCGGTCGCACCCGGGGCAAACCAGCCGAATGATGAGCGTCCGGTCAACGACCGGGCGCTCATCCCTGGTCGACAGGAGTCGGCCGGGAGCCTGGGCAACCGTGCCAAGGACCGGCACCTGATGCGCGAACTGTGCCGGGCCTCAGCCCTCCGCGTAGGCCTTGGGCAGCGCCTCGACGCTGGGTGCCTTGGTGCGCAGGTCGCGCAGGGCCGCCTGGTCCATCGTGGCGAGTCGCGGCAGGTCGGGCTGGTTGCTGCGCAGCAGGCGCTCGGTCAGCGTCGACAACAGCAGCTTGTTGACCTCGGGGACATCCATGACGGCCCGCAGGGACTCGGAGGGCACCTCGAGCAGGGTGCTCGGGCGGGTGGCCACCACGTCCGCCGTCCTCGGGCTCCCGGTCAACGCCGCGATCTCCCCGAAGAAGTCGCCGGTGCCCATCGTGGACAGACCGCGGTAGCCGCCCTCGGGCTCCGGGACGCCCGCCGCCGCCTCGCCCTCGAGGATGAAGTAGGCCGCGGTCGCCTTGTCGTCGTGGACGATGATCCTGGCGCCCTCGGGCTCCTCGCGCACCGTCGCGCCCCGGATGAACGCCGCACGCTGGGTCTCGGACAGCCGGGAGAACGTCGCCAGCCGTCCCACGAGCAGCTCGAAGTCGGCCATCGTGGCCGGCCGGAGCTGGACCGGGGCGTCGCTGGGCGCAGACCGGAGCGCGGCCAGGCCACGCCGCCACTCGGCCGCCGGGCGCCCGATGCCCGGGGTGATGAGGGCGAACAGTGCGGTGACGACGAGGATCATCGACGCGGCGACGATCAGCACCCGGACGTCGACGATGTCGGCCAGGCCCGCGCCGGCCATGCCGGCGAGGAAGATCACGTCGCGCATGACGAACAGGGCGGAGAACACGCGGCCCCGCAGCTCGCGCGGGGTGCTTCGCTGGAGCAGCGTCTGGCGGGCGACCGCCGGGGGCGAGTTGAAGAACCCGCTGACCATCACGAACACGATGGCGATCCAGATGGTGGGCGACAGGCCGTAGAGGATGCCGGCGATGCCCATGCCCAGCGTGCCCACGAACACCCACATGCCCAGCTGGAGCCGGTCCGCGTACTTGGCCATGAACAGGCTTCCCAGCACGAACCCGACCGATGTCAGGGCCTCCTGGATCCCGTACTCGAACTCGGTCGCGCCCAGCTCGCGGATCGCCATCGGGAGCAGCAGCACGTTCCACAGGCCGAACGCGAACATGACCGGCGCGCCCAGCAGGAACAGGTAGCGCAGCATCGGGATCTCGACGATGGCCCGGATGCCCAGCTTGAGGTTGTCGAACACGACGCCCACCGACGTGCCGCCTTCCGGGACGTCGAGCTTGACCCGGATACGCAGCAGCCAGATGCAGCCCGCCGAGACCAGGAAGGTCAGCGCGTCGATCCAGAAGGCAAGCTTGATGTCGATGGAGGCCAGCAGACCCGCGCCGGCGAAACCGATGGCGGTCGAACCGAACGAGGCGATCTGGAGGAACGCGTTGGCGGCCGTGAGTTCCTCGTCGCTGGCAATCTCCGGGATCAGCGCCTCGTAGGCGGGATCGAAGAACTGCTTGACTCCCGCGTTGACCAGCAGCAGCACGAACAGGAAGGTGATGTTGAGGTCCAGCACGAACGGGATCAGGGCGACGATGACGCCCTGGAGCAGGTTGCTGGCCATCATGACCTTGCGCCGGTCCCAGCGATCCACGAACACGCCTGCGATCAGGCCCACGATGAGGCTCGGGATGGCCGTGGCCATGAGCGTGACGCCGACCAGGAAGGCCGATCCGGTCTGCTCGAAGACGTAGATGCCGGCCGCGAGGTCGGTCAGGGAGGAGCCGGCCGTCGAGACCAGCTGCGCGGTCCACATCAGGACGAAGTCGCGCCGCCGGAACACGGCGGTCGACGAGACCCTGGCGGGTGCTGCCGTTGCTGGTCCCGTCATGCCGCCGGCCGCCGACGCCGGCTGTCTCGCCGATCCATGAACCCCTCCGCCGCTCGCAGCTGCTGGCGCACGGCCGCCTCGAAGGTCAACGACCCCGGGACACGCAGACTGGCCAGAAGTGTACGGTCCGAGTGAGTAGGATTGGGCCCTGTCCTGCAGGGAGAGCCGGTGACCGATGAGTCATTCGCGCGACAGGCGCTGGCGCGCTGCGTGCTGTTCCAGGGGATCGACGACGCCGCGCTGGACGCGTGCGTGGCCTGCCTCCGGCCGCGTCGCTATCGCCGGGACGAGACCGTGTTCCACCAGGGCGACCCGGGTGACGCGCTGTACGTGATCGCGTCCGGTGCGGTCAAGGTCATGCTGCCCTCGCCGGATGCAGGCGAGCCCGCGATCCTCGCGATGCTCACGACCGGCGACTTCTTCGGGGAGCTGGCGCTGCTGGACGGCGAGGACCACTCGGCCTCGGTCGTCGCCCTCGAGCCGACCGAGGCGCTCGCCCTGGGCCGGTCGGACTTCGAGCAGTTGTTCGACACCCAGCCGGGTCTGCGTCGCGCCCTCCTGACCTCGCTCACCCGCGAGCTGCGACGGCTGACCGGCCACGTGGAGGCGCTCCATTTCCTCGGGCTCCGCGAACGGCTCGCGCTCCGCCTCGCCGAGCTGGCCGGGATCCAGGTGCCAGGCGCCGCCGGAGGCGAGGTGCGGCTCGACTGGCGGTACACGCAGACCGAGCTGGCCGGCATGGTTGGAGGTTCGCGAGAATCCATCAACCGGCTGCTCGCCGACTTCTCGGCGCGGGGAGTCATCCAATTCGAGCGAGACGTACTGATCATCCCCGACCCGGGGCGACTGCTCAAGGAGGGCCGCCCGTGAGCGAGCCGCGTGACGCCGTCATTCCGCACGCCCTGCAGGCGATCGCCACCCGGGCGGCCGCGGTTGCCCGGCTCGAGCCGCCGGGCGGGGAAGCCGTCCTCCGGTCGGTTGTCGAGGCGACCGTCGCCCTGTTCGACGCCGAGGCTGCCTCGATCGCGCTCCACGAGCCGGCCACCGATCGCCTCGTCATCCGGGTGGCCGCCGGGGATGCAGGAGCGGGGGCGCTCGGGCTCCGGTTCTCCTCGTCCGAAGGGATCGCCGGCTACGTGTTCACGACCGGCCAGCCCCTGGCCGTCAGCGACACTGCCACGGACCCCCGGTTCGACCGGGCCTCCGCCGAGCAGACCGGATATGTGCCGCGCTCGATCCTCGCCGTCCCGCTCCTTGACGACGAGGGGACCATCGGCGTCCTCGAGGTGCTCGACAAGCGCGGTGAGTCGGGGTTCGGGTTGCGCGACCTGGAGCTTGCTGGCGTGTTCGCGCGCCAGGCGGCCGTCGCCATCCGCGCGAGCCGCGTGGAGCGTGACACGGCGGAGCTGCTGCGACTCGTCCTGACCCGGCTGGCCTCGGAGGCCGGAGCCGATGAGGACGCCGTGGCCTCGGCCGTGGCCGACGCGGTGGCGACCCTCGATGGATCGGGTGACGATCAGCTGTGGATGCTGGCCGATGCGGTGGCCCGCGTCCGGCACGCGGACCCGGAACAGGTGGCCCTGGTGACCGAGATCCTCGAGGCGCTGGCGCGGCGGTCCGGGCGGCCGTCATCGCGGTCGTTCCGCCGGTGACCGAGCTCCCCGCGTGGGGCGAGCCCTTCGCCGCAGCGCAACGCGTCGCGCTCGAGCGCCGCGGTCCGTGGGGCCGGCTCGGGCGGGATTGGGCCTTCGGTGATGCCTTGGGGCGGGGGGTCCGCGTGGCCATCGTCGACTCCGGTGTCGAGGAAGCGCATCCCGCGGTCGGCGGCCGCCTCGTCGCCAGCGTTGCCGTTGAGCGGCGAGGCGAGGACTGGGAGGTGGTCGAGTCTGCTGCCGTGGACGTGGTGGGTCACGGCACGGCCTGCGCCGGGATCATCCACGGCCTTGCCCCCGAGGCCGAGCTGGTGTCGGTACGCGTCCTCGGCGCGGACAACCGGGGCAACGGTGGTGCCTTCGCCGTGGGGCTCGCCTGGGCCCTGCGGGAAGCCGCCGCCTCGGTCGTAAACCTGTCGCTCTCCTCGCGCAGCGACGCCATGTTCGCGCCACTCCACGAGCTGGCCGACGAGGCCTATTTCCGGAACGTGCTGCTGGTCTCGGCCGCCAACAACGTGTCCGCCGCAAGCTACCCGTCGCTGTTCGCCGCCGTCGTGTCCGTTGCCGCGCATGACCTGCCAGATCCCGCGACCTGGTACTACAACCCCCAGCCGCCCGTGGAGTTCGGCGCCCACGGGCTGGACGTCGACGTTGCCTGGCGGGGCGGGGCGCGGATGACCGTCACCGGCAACAGCTTCGCCGCGCCGCACATCGCAGGGTATGCGGCGCTGATCCGGGCGGCTCACCCGGGCATTGCGCCGTTCGAGGTCAAGTCGATCCTGGCCGCCACTGCCGACAGCGCCGCCTGACGCCACGACGAGTGAACGGCCGGCCCGTGATCGGGCCGGCCGTGGGGACGCCTGGAGTGGGAGCGGGCGGGCCCGCCGTGGGTCACTGCTTGCGGTGGCCCTCGACGTCGAGCTCGTCGTCGGCGACCTTCCGCGGGGCCATGCCCGTCTCGCCCTCGCGCTTCGCGATCTCGTCCTCGCTCTTGAGCCGGCGGTGGCCCTCGACGTCGAGCTCGTCGTCGGCGACCTTCCGCGGGGCCATGCCCGTCTCGCCCTCGCGCTTCGCGATCTCGTCCTCGCTCTTGAGCCGGCGGTGGCCCTCGACGTCACTGCCGTCGATGAAGTCTCCGCCAGTACCCGGCAACTGAAGGCCGTTGGCCCCGCCGTCATCATTCGTTCGCGCCATCGTGCTCTCCCTTTTCGATCGACCGCTTGGCCGCCACCACTGGTGCCTCGCCTTGTGAGGGAACCCTAGGCCTGTCGAGCGGGAGGGCGACATGCGTCGCCTCACAGGGCCGGTGTCACCTGCCCGACACCCTCGCGGACCGCCGGATTACGACACCCTCGAGCGAGAGGAGCTCAGCCTTGAGGTCCAGCGCAGCGTCCAGGCCGCCCCAGGCCGCGACTCCGTAGCCGCCCAGCGTCCCGTCACCGGCGACGACCCGGTGGCAGGGCACCAGCAGGCCGACCGGGTTGCGCCCCACCGCACCCCCAACCGCGCGCGCCGCGCCGGCGCGGCCGATGCGGCGAGCGACCTCACCGTAGGAGGCGGTCGACCCCCGCGGAATAGCGCGCACGGCCTCGAGCACCAGGCGATCCCACGCCGGTCGATCTCCGAGGTCGAGGGGCAAGCGGCCGGCGTCCGGATCCTCGCCGGCCAGCAGTCGGACGACGTCGGCTGCCGCCGCGCCCGCCAGCTCGGACGCGCCGGCGCCGGCACGGTGGCGGTCGGGCACGAGTCCGCGTCGGGCGAGCGACGCCAGGAACGTCTCGTCGTCGTCCGGCAGCGCGACCGCGGCGACACCCCGGGAGGTCGCCGCGACTCGGACGGAGCCGCGGTCGGTGGCAGCTTCGGCAAGGGCGACGTATGCATAGAAGGTATCCACGATGAAATAGTTGCACAACCACCGACAGGACGGCATACTGCCCGAGCCATGCCGCACCACACGTTCGTCACCTTCGACGCCAAGAAGAAGCCTTGGCGGCCCAGCCGGGAGGCTCGGGCCCTGGGGTTCTGACGGCGCGCGAGCGACGAATCAGGGGCCTCCGGGACCGGAGGCGCCGAATGGGCCGCGACCACCACCTACGGTGATCGCGGCCAATGTGATTCTCGGACCTCCGGAACCGTGGGCCAGCCACGGAAAGGATGTCCAGGCAGATGCAGCTCCTTGTGTACGGTCCCGGCCGCCTGGGCGGGGCCATCACCCATGCCGCTGAAGGCGCTGGCTGGTTGCCCGTGCTGATCGGCCGCCCGGATGCGGATGGCCCCCGGCCAGCGGCCCCACGAGTCGATGTCGTCGTCGAGGCGTCGACCGGCGCCGCCGTCGCCGGCAACATGGCCCACGCGCTCGCTGCCGGCAACCGCCGCTTCGTGCTCGCCGCAAGCGCGTGGGAGGCCCACGTCGCCGGCGTCCGCGCCCTCCTGCTCGAGCACGAGGCCGCGGCCGTGGTCGCCCCGAACCTCGCGCTCGGCGCGGCGCTGTTCCTCCGGCTCGCTGAGCAGGCGGCAGCGATGTACGCGCGTGCCGGTTTCGACCCCTCGATCGTCGAGTGGCACCGGCGCGGCAAGACCGATCGGCCGTCGGGGACGGCGCACGCGATCGCCCGCCGGATCACGGCCGTCGATCCCCGCTGGTCTGGGCCCGACGAGGCCGACGACGCACGACTGGCGCTGGAGGTGGTCGGCATCCGCACCGGGACGGGCCCCGGCACGCATCTCGTGACGTTCGACGGCCCGGGCGAGTCCATCGAGCTCCGGCTCACGGCTCGCGACCGCGGTGCCTACGGCGACGGTGCCCTCGCCGCTGCGCGATGGCTGGTCCGGGAGGACCGGGGGCCGGGCCTCCACCCCTTCGACGCCGTCGTCGACGACCTGCTCTCGGCAGCACGCAGCCCGACGAGGGCCCGGTCCTCGGCCTGGCCGCTCTGACCCGCCCACCGGCCCACCCACGACCGCGACCCACAAGGAGAGAACATGACCCCCATCAGTCGCTCGTCCGCCACCACACCCGCCTTCCGCGGCGCGTTCACCGCCCTCGTCACCCCGTTCACCGCTGACGGCAGCTTCGACGAGGCGGCCTATCGCCGGCTTGTCGCGTGGCAGGTCATGGCCGGCATCGACGGCCTGGTCCCGGTGGGCACCACGGGCGAGTCGCCCACGCTGTCCGCCTCGGAGCGCGACCGGTGCATCGAGATCGCCGTCACCGTGGCCGCCGAGCGGCCGGCCGGCCGTTCCGTCCCGGTCATCGCCGGCACGGGCTCGAACGACACCAAGGGCTCGATCGAGGCAACCCGGCGCGCCGCCGCGGTGGGAGCCGACGCGGCATTGGTCGTGACGCCCTACTACAACAAGCCCGACCAGCGGATGCTCGGCGCCCACTTCCGCGCGATCGCGGACGAAGGGGACCTGCCGATCGTCGTCTACAACGTTCCCGGCCGCACGGGTGCCAACGTCGAGGCTGACACGTTCCTGCGGCTGGCCGAGCACCCCCGGGTGGTCGCCGTCAAGGAGGCGAGCGCCAACATCGAGCAGCTGGCAGTCGTCTGCCGCGACCGGCCGCGCGACGTGGCGGTCCTGTCGGGCGACGACGCGGCCACTCTTGCCATCCTCGCGATGGGCGGCGACGGCGTGATCTCGGTGGCCGGAAACCAGGTTCCGGGCGAGCTCGCGGCGATGGTCGGCGCCTGGCAGCGTGGCGACGTCGCGGAGACCCGCCGAATCCACGATCGGCTGCTGCCGCTGTTCCGGGCGAACTTCCAGGGCGCCCCCAACCCGGTGCCGGCAAAGGCCGCGATGCTTGCTATGGGATTGCTCGACGTCGACACGCTCCGGGCGCCCCTCCTGCCGCTGGCCGACGCCCCGCGGGAGCGCCTGGTCACCCTCCTGCGCACGCTCGGCCTGGTCGCGGGTGGCGGTCGCCAGGAGCGGACCGCGGAAGGGGTGGCCGCATGACGACGCCCGCTGCGCTGCGGGGTCCGCAAGGCAATCCGGCGGCGGCACGCGCCGCGACCATTCTCGACGAGCTCGATGCCGGAACACGGCGTGCCGCCATCCCCGAACCGGAGGCGCCCGGGGGGTGGCGCGTGGAACCGGACGTCAAGGCGGCGATCCTCGCCCGGTTCGCCGACCGCCGGACGGTGGACTGGAACGTCGGCGGCGTGTGGCGCTTCCGCGACCGCGTCGGGCTGCCGGTCAAGAACCTGCTCGCCGGCCCGTGGCGGGTCGTCCCCGGCGGCACGTCCGTGCGAGCCGGGGTGCACCTGGCGCCCGGGGTGGTGATCATGCCGCCCTCCTACGTGAATGTCGGGGCCTGGATCGGCGAGGGGACGATGGTCGACTCGCACGTCCTCGTGGGCTCCTGCGCGCAGGTGGGTGCCGGCGTCCACCTGTCCGCAGGGGTGGTCATCGGCGGGGTGCTCGAGCCGCCGGGCGCCAGGCCGGTGATCGTCGAGGACGGGGCGTTCGTTGGCGCCGGCTCCGCCCTGCTCGAGGGCGTGCTGGTCGGCACCGGAGCGGTGATCGGGGCGGGTGTGACGCTGACCGGCACCTCGCGGGTCTACGACCTCGTCCGCGGCCGGGTGCTCGAGGGAGCGCCCCGCTGGCCGCTATCCATCCCCGCAGGGGCGGTGATCGTGCCCGGGTCGCGGGCGCTGCGGGGCGCGTTTGCCGCGGAGCACGGGCTGTCGACGGCAGTTGCGCTGTTGGTCAAGGACCGCGACCGCGGTACCGATGCGCGGGTTGCCCTGGAGGACGCGCTGCGATGAACCGGATCCGTGATGCCGGACTCACGCCGCCCAGCCGATACGAGACCCAGCCTGCCGGTCACGACGCCTCGCCGGCCCGCAACGAGATCCTGCGCAACGACCGCCTCGGCCAGCACGAACCGGCTGAGCTGGCGGCCCGGTTCGGCACGCCGTTCTACGTATACGACCTCGACGTCGTCAGCCGCCAGGTGGCGGCCCTGCGGTCGGTGATGCCGCCAGCCGTCGACCTCGCCTACGCGGTCAAGGCCAACCCGAACCTGGCCGTGCTGCGCCACCTGGCCGGCCTCGGGCTGGGCGCGGACGTGGCATCCGGCGGGGAGCTGCGACATGTCATCGGGCGGGCCGGGTTCGAGCCGTCGCGGGTCGTGTTCACCGGGCCCGGGAAGCGCGACGACGAGCTGCGGGCAGCCGTCGTGGCCGGGGTAGGCGTGGTCACCGTGGAATCACGCGGGGAGCTTCGCCGGCTGGCCTCCATCGCCAAGACCATCGGATGCCGTCAACGCGTCCTGCTCCGGGCGGCCGTCGCCGACGCCGCCCCAGTCGAGCATGTCCGCCTGGTCGGCGACGACGGGGCGGGCAAGTTCGGGATGGATCCTGGTGACCTGCGGGCGGCGGCCGCCGAGGCCGTCGCCTCGCCCTGGCTGGAGCCCCTCGGTCTGCACGCCTTCGGCGCGTCCAACGTGACCGACGCGATGGAGCTTGCCCGGCATGTCGAGGCGACGGCCGAGGCGGCCCTCGACATGGCCCGGGCCGCAGGATTCCCGCTGCGTCTGATCGATGCCGGAGGTGGACTCGGCATCGCCTACGGGCCGGGCGACGAGGACCTGGACCCCCCGGTCCTTGGCCGGCAACTGGGCGGCATCGTTGACCGGCTCGCTGCCTCGCATCCCGGAGCGCGCATCCTGCTCGAGCCGGGACGCTTCCTGGTGGGTGGGTCCGGCGCCTACGTTGCACGGGTGGTCGACCGCAAGTCCGTCGGCGGACACCTGGTCGCGGTTCTCGATGGCGGCATCCACCACGTGCTGCGCCCGGCGCTGGTGCGGCAGGCGCACCGGGTTCGGACGCTCGCCGGACCCGCGGGCGACGGGACCATGCCCGGCGCCAAGTGTCCCCGGGTCACCATCGCCGGCCCGCTGTGCTCGGGACTCGACGTGTTCGTCCGGGGAGCCGACATGAGCGCACCCGAGGTCGGCGACCTGGTCGCGGTGCTCGATGTCGGGGCATACGGAGCCACGGAGTCGATGCCCTTGTTCCTGTCCCACCCGTTGCCGCCCGAGGTGGCGCTGCGCGGTGACGCCGCCTGGGCGGCGCGTCCTCGGGTGGAGCCCGACGCGTGGCTCGCCTGGCAAGCAGGGGAACCGCCGGAGTGATGGCCGGGCCAAGGGCCGCCGCCGGGACGGGAAACGGGTCTGCCGAGATCGTGACGTTCGGCCCAGTCGGGTCGCCGGACTGTTGGAGATATACTCCCCCTAAGTATGACGTCCCAGCCCACAACCAGCCAGCCCATCGAGATCATCCTGCCCATCGAGGGCATGACCTGCGCGTCCTGCGTCAACCGGATCGAGCGTTTCCTCAAGAAGACGCCCGGCGTCGAGGAGGCCGCGGTCAACCTCGCCACCGAGAAGGCCATCGTCCGCATCGATCCGTCGGCCGCGGGTCGCGACGAGCTGGTCAAGGCGGTCGAGGCCGCCGGCTACGAAGTCCGCCCGGAGTCCGCCACCGCCACCGACGCCCCGGTCGCAAGCCTCGAGGACGAGCTGAGCGTCGAGGACCTCGAGCACGAGCGCGAGCAACGTCGGACCCTGATCCAGGCCCTGGTCGCCATCGGCGCCTCGATCGTGTTCATGATCGCGATGTTCCTGCCCCAGACGGCCCTCGCGATGGTGGAGATCAACAAGCTGATCCTGTGGCCGGCCACGGTGGTCCAGTTCTGGGCCGGCGCCCGGTTCTACCGCGCCGCGTGGCGGGCGGGACGCCACGGGGGAGCCACGATGGACACCCTGGTCGCCGTCGGCACCAGCGCCGCGTGGGGCTACTCCGTGTTCGTGACGATGTGGCCGACGCTCATCCATGAGGCCGGCCTCCGACCCGAGACCTACTTCGACTCGGCCACGATCATCATCGGCCTCATCCTCCTCGGAAAGTGGCTGGAGGCGCGTGCCAAGGGTCGCACCACGGGGGCCATCCGCCGCCTGGTGGGGCTCCAGGCCACGACGGCGCGCCGCATCCGCGATGGCGTCGAGGAGGACGTCGCGCTTTCCGCGGTGACCACGGGCGACCTGCTCCGGGTGCGGCCGGGCGACAAGGTTCCCGTGGACGGGGTGGTCGTCGAGGGCGTCTCCGCGGTCGACGAGTCGATGCTCACGGGTGAGCCGATCCCGGCCACCAAGCGGCCCGGCGAGGAGGTCATCGGCGCCACCCTCAACACGACGGGCTCGTTCGTGATGCGCGCCACCCGGGTCGGCCGTGACACGGCCCTGGCCCGGATCGTGGAGCTGGTCCAGCGGGCCCAGGGCTCCAAGGCGCCGATCCAGCGCCTGGCCGACCAGATCAGCGCGATCTTCGTCCCCGCGGTGCTGGCCGTCGCCGCCCTCACCTTTGTTGCCTGGTTCCTGCTAGGCCCCGAGCCGCGGTTCACCCTGGCGCTGACCGCGTTCATCGGGGTGGTGATCATCGCCTGTCCGTGCGCGATGGGCCTTGCGACGCCGACGGCGATCATGGTTGGCACGGGCAAGGGAGCCGAGACGGGCGTTCTCGTGCGCGGCGGCGAGGCGCTCGAGGCGGCGGGTCGCGTCGACACCGTCGTGCTCGACAAGACCGGGACGCTGACCCTCGGCCGCCCGGACGTGACCGCGATCGTGCCGGCCGCGGGCTTCGACGAGCGCGGCCTGCTGGCCATTGCGGCCAGCGTCGAGGCCGGTTCCGAGCACCCGCTGGGCGAGGCGATCGTCCGCCGCGCTCGTGACCTGGAGCCCGGGCACCGGGCGGTGGCTGATTTCGAGGCGGTGGTCGGGCGAGGCGTGCGGGGCATGATCGATGACACCGAGGTGCTCGTCGGGAGCCGGCGGATGCTGGATGAGCGGGGCATCGATGTCGGGGCGCTGGTCCCTGCCGCCGAGGCCGTGGCGGCCGACGGGGGGACCGCCGTGCTCATCGCCGTGGGCGGCACGGCGGCGGGGCTGCTCGCCATCACGGACCCGGTGAAGGCGGAGGCGGCGGAGGCGGTCCGCGAGCTCCGCGAGGCGGGGCTGGCGGTGTGGCTGCTCACCGGCGACGCCCGGCTGACCGCCGAGTCGGTCGCCCGCCAGGTCGGGATCGACGCGGACCACGTGATCGCCGAGGTTCTGCCCGGGGACAAGGACGACGTGATCGCGCGGCTCCAGGGCGAGGGTCGCCGCGTGGCGATGGTGGGCGACGGCATCAACGATGCGCCCGCACTGGCGCGCGCGGACCTCGGGGTGGCCATCGGCACCGGGGCGGACGTTGCCATCGAGGCCGCCGACGTGACGCTCGTGGGCGGCGACCCGCGCCTCGTCGGGGCGGCCATTGCCCTGTCGCAGGCGACGATCCGGGTGATCCGCCAGAACCTGTTCTGGGCGTTCGCCTACAACGTCCTGCTCATCCCGATCGCGATGGGGGTCCTGTATCCGGCGTTCGGCATCACGATCAATCCCGCGCTGGCGGCGGGGGCCATGGCACTGTCCAGCGTGAGCGTTGTCACGAACTCGCTCCGGCTGCGCTCGGTCGACGTGCGCCCCGGACACGTGACGCCGCTCCGCCGCGGGCCACTCGGCGTGCTCCGCGACGGCGCCTTCCTCGTCCTCGTGGCGGTCGTCGGCCTGGCTCTCGCGGGCGGTGTGCTGGCGGCGGACCGCGCAGTCGACGCGGCGCTCCCCAGCGTCGACGTGGTGGCCACCGACACCGGGTTCGCCAACGACTCGTGGACGGTCGAAGCCGGCCGATGGACCGTGCTCGAGCTGCACAACCGGGACGACGTCGTCCACGATTGGATGGTCGACGGCGTGCCCAACCTGGAAGCCATCGCGCGACCCGGACAGACAGCCCGCCTGCGCTTCGTCCTCGATACCCCAGGCAGCTACCGGGTGATGGGGACGGTCGACGGCCGCTCGGAGCCCGTCGGGACCCTGGTGGTCGTGGCGCCCTAGGACCGAACGCGCCCCGCGGGCCACACCGTAGACTCGTGGGCGTGACTGACCAGCCGGCGCCCGCCCTCCGCCGCCGCTCCAGGATCGAGGTGCCGCGTGATCCGCGTGATCTCGCTGGGGACTTCCCGCACCGGTTCGAGGTCACCATCCGGTTTGGCGACACGGACGCCATGGGCCACACCAACAACTCGCGATTCCTGACCTTCTGCGAGTCGGCCCGGATCGACTACTGGGAGGCGGCCATGGGCCGGCCGCTTGGCCTCGCCACCCACGGCGCCGAGGAATCCCTGATCCTTGCCGAGATCCGGGTGACCTATCGGAGCCCCTCGTATTTTGGGGAGGTCCTGACCGTCGAGACGCGGCTGGGCCGGCTGGGCCGGACCTCGTTCACGCTCGAGCACCGGGTCACGGCGTCGGCGTCGGCTCGGGGCGAGGCGCGGCTGGTTGCCACCGCCGAGGACGTGCTGGTGCTGTACGACTACCCGACCGCGCGTCCGCTGGTGATCCCCGCCGGGACGATCGCCCGGCTCGAGGCCTACGAGGAACGCTCGCTCCGCGCCTGACTCCGCACGCTGCGGGACGGCGCCGGCGACTACGCCTGGTAGCGGCGGAAGATGGCAACGGCGTTCTGGCCGCCAAACCCGAATCCGTTGATCGCCACCGTGTCCACCCGGGCGTTGCGGGCCGTCAGCGGCACGTAATCCAGGTCGCACTCCGGGTCGGGGTCGTGCAGGTTGGCGGTGGGCGAGATGACCTGGTCCCGGATGCCCCCCAGGGCCGCCAGAGCGGACGCGATCCCGGCCGCGCCCACCAGGTGCCCGATCATGGACTTGGGCGAGCTGATCTGCCGGGTCGAGGCGGCAGACCCGTAGGCCGCCTTGATGGCGCGCGTCTCGGTCACGTCGTTGAGCGACGTGGAGGTGCCGTGAGCCACGATCCAGTCGATCTCGTCCGGGGCCACCCCCGAGTTGCGCAGCGCGATCATCATCGCCCGGGCCTGGCCGCGGCCCGTTGGGTCCGGGGCCGAGATGTGGAAGGCGTCGGCCGTGAGCGCGCCGCCGAGGATCTCCGCGATGGGGGTCGCGCCCCGGGCGAGCGCATGCTCCAGGGACTCGACCACCGCCACGCCCGCGCCCTCGCCGAGCACGAAGCCGTCGCGCGTGGCGTCGAAGGGCCGCGACGCGGTTTCCGGGGAGTCGTTGCGCTTGGACAGCGCCCCCATGTTGGACAGGGCGGCCACGCCCATCGGGACGACGGGGGCCTCGGAGCCGCCGGCGAGAACAACGTCGGCCTCGCCCGTCGCGATCAGCCGGAGCGCATCCTGGAACGCGATCACCGACGTGGCGCAGGCGGCGACCTGGGTCATCACGGGGCCTGTGAGCCCGTATTCCATCGACAGCAGGCAGCCCGCCATCGACCCCGACAGGGCGGGGACCGCGAACGCGGACACGAACCGGGCACCCTTGGTGTCGTGGACGTGGGTGCCGTCGATGATCGCCTCGATCCCGCCGCCGCCGGTGTTGACCACCACGGCGACCCGGTCGCGCTCCTCCTGGTTCATCGCGGCGAAGTCGATCCCCGAGCTCGCGACCGCCTCCTTGCCCGCGCCCATCGCGAGGTGGATGAACCGGCTCATCCGGCGCGCCATCTTGGGCTCCATGGCGGTCGCCGGATCGAAGTCGAGGACCTCTGCCGCAATCTGCACCTCGAATGCCGATGCATCGAACGATCGGATGCGCCGGGTGCCGGTCACCGCGTCGCGGAGGTTGCGCCAGTAGGTCTCGAAGTCGTTGCCGATCGGCATCACGGCACCCATGCCGGTGACGACCGCACGTCGTGCAGGGTCGGACGAGGGCACCATCACACCTTCCTGGAGCTCACTGGGGCGAGACCGCGGAGTCGCCGGGATTGTAGCGAAGCGACGCCGTCCGACCGCGCCGCCGCAAGGCGGCACCCGGAAGCATCGGAGGGTCGCGGAGAGGCCACGACCAGGATTCGAGCACCAGGAGGGTCATCATGGAGCAGGGCGAGGGGCCGAAGGAGCGGGCTGCGCGGCCGGGCGACGCCGTCGGGCTGGGCACGGTCGTCGACAATCCTGCCCGCCTGGGTCGCCTCCGGACGCCGGCCAACCCCGGCGAGACGCCGCCCGACGAGCCGCTCGCCGACGAACCGCTGGTCGACGAGGCGTCCGAGGAGAGCTTCCCGGCCAGCGATCCTCCGGGGTCGGGGTCGTCCGGGCGCCCCGGCATCGGCGCTATCGACCGTCCCAGCGCTTGAAGATGACCGCGGCGTTGTGCCCGCCCAGGCCGATGTTGTTGGACAGGGCGTGGCGCACCGCCATCGGTCGCGACTCGTTGGCGACCCACAGGTCGCAGTCCGGGTCGAACTCGGCGTAGTTGATGGTGCCCGGGACGCACTGCTCGGCGACGGTCATCACGGTCGCGAACGCCTCGAACGCGCCCGCCGCCCCCATCATGTGGCCGGTCATCGACTTGGTGGCGCTGATGGCAAGGCTGCGCCGCGAGGCCGAGGCGCGCTCGCCGAACACGGTCCAGATGGCCTCCGCCTCGCGCTTGTCGCCGACCGGAGTGCTTGTCCCGTGCGGGTTGATGACGTCGATCTCGTCCGACGGCACGCCGCGCCGCTCGAGCGCGATCCGCATCGCCCGGGAGGAGCCGGTACCCCGTTCGATGGGCTGGATCATGTCAAAGCCGTCCGCCGCGGAGCCGTAGCCCACGACCTCGGCGTAGATGTGGGCGCCGCGGGCACGGGCCAGCTCGATGTCCTCGAGGATCAGCGCCGCGCCGCCCTCGCCCAGGACGAAGCCGTCCCGGGTCCGATCGAACGGCCGGGACACGTCGGCGATGGTCCTGCCCTCCCTGGGAGAGCCCAGACCGCGCATGTTGCCGAAGCCCGCGTGGGCGACCTCGAGCAGTGGCATCTCGGACGAGCCGGCGATCACGGTGTGGACGTCGCCGCGCCGGATGAGCTCGGCCCCCTCGCCCACGGCGTTGGTGCCGGTGGAGCAGGCCGTCACGACACACATGTTGTGGCCGATCGCGCCGGTCTCGATCGCGATCATGCCGCTGGTGGAATCGACCAGGCCGTTGGCGATGAAGGTGGGGGCCACCCGGTTGGGGCCCTTCTCCTGGAGCACGACCCAGTTCTCGAGCATCAGCGTCTGGCCACCGGCGCCGGTGCCATAGACCACGCCGATGTCCTCGCGATTGGCATCGGTGACCTCGAGGCCGCTGTCGGCAAGGGCCTGCTTGGCGGCCGCCACGCCGTACCACATGGCGGGCTCGCTGCGGCGGACCGCCTTGGGGTCCATCCAGGCGGTGGCGTCGAAGTCGCGGACCTCGCCGGCGACCTTGTGGCTGTACCCGGAGACGTCGAACTTGGTGATCTCCTTGAGCCCGGACACGCCATTGACGAGGCTGTTCCAGGCGGTCTCCTTGTCGTTGCCGACGGGGCTGATGACGCCGAGGCCGGTGACGACGACGCGGCGGGTGAAATCGGGCTGGCGCAAGATGGTTCCTCGTTGGGGGTCGGGATCAGCCGTCGACGGACGCGGCGTCGGCGAACGGGATAGCAAGGCGGTCGGCCGCCGCTCTGTCGTCGAGTGCGAGGGCAAGGGCATCGGGATCGATGCGCCGGATCAGCCCGGACAGAACCTGTCCGGGTCCGATCTCGATGAACGTGTCGACGCCGTCGGCGCGCATCGCGCTCACGGCACCGACCCAGTCGACACCCGTGGTCAGGTGGTCGACCAGCTCCGCGCGACAACCCTCGGCGCTGGCGATGACGCGCGCATCGACGTTGGCGAGCAGCGGGGGATGGGGATCGCGAAACGTGACCGTGGCCAGCACCGCGCGCATCCCCTCGGCGGCGGCGGCCATCAGCGGGGAATGGGCGGCGACCGAGACCGGGAGCTCGATCGCGCGCCTGGCGCCCAGGTCCTTCGCGATCGTCAGCGAGGCATCGACGGCCTTGCGCTCGCCGCTGACCACGACCTGCCCGGGCGAGTTTCGATTGGCGATGCCGAACACGCCATGCGCGGACGCACGCTCGACCAGGGCGGGCAGGTTCGCGTCGTCGAGGCCGATGACGGCTGCCATCCGTCCCTCGCGCCCCGCTCCGCTCGACTGCATCTGCTGCCCTCGGATCCGCACCAGCCGCACGGCATCGGCGAGATCGAGCGCGCCGGCGGCGACGAGCGCGCTGTACTGGCCCATGGAATGCCCCGCCGCGAACGCGGGCTCGGGGATGTCCACGGCGAGCTGGTACCAGCGCTCTCGGACGGCCTCGAGATAGGCGATGCTCGTTGCGACCAGCGCCGGCTGGCTGTTCTCGGTCCGGTTGAGGTCCTCTTCGGGCCCCTCCCAGGCGAGGCGCGAGATGGGTTCGCCGAGGGCGGCGTCGGCGGCAGCGAACACGGCGGCAGCGGCAGGCGACGACTCGGCGAGGGCGCGGCCCATTCCGACGGCCTGGCTGCCCTGGCCCGGGAACACGAAGGCGATCTTGCTCATTGCCCAGAGCGTACGGCGAACGCCGCTCAAGCCCGGCAAAGTGCATGCAGGCTTGCAAGAATCCGGCCCTCGGCCCTACGCTCGGCCGATGAGGATCCACGTGTGACCGACCGGCCTGACCACATCCCGCCTGGCATCCCGGGGACCAGTGCCTCGGAACGCGGCCCCGGTGCTGCCGACAGTCGCCCCGGTGCGCCCGAGCGTGCCGATGCGATCCCGTCCTCGTCCGCCGGATCCCGTCGGCGCCGCGTATCCATCTCGGACCCGGCCGCGGGTCCGGCCCTGCCCGAGGCGCTCGTCCGAGCTCGGCGCAAGGGCGCTCCCTCGCGGGTGATCGCGCGCATCTTCGAGGCGGACCTGTCGGCGC
This sequence comes from uncultured Chloroflexia bacterium, assembly GCA_963727585.1. GTDB lineage: Bacteria > Chloroflexota > Limnocylindria > Limnocylindrales > CSP1-4 > CAIXZV01. The sequence goes on from CAVSHH010000003.1 coordinate 106,861, forward strand.
CGGTGATGGCCGCGGGCACCCGGATCCAGAACGTGCGCCAGATCACCGAGCGCGTCGCGATGGGCCGGGCCCTGTGGCGGGAGCTGGTGGTGGGCTTCGCGTCCCAACTGGGGGAGCTCAACCTCGGGTTCACGCAGCTGGCAGCGTTGTACGTTCTCGCCGAGGGGGCGACCACCACCATCGCGGACCTCGCCGAGGCGATCGGGCGGTCGCCGTCGGCCACGTCGCGCCTGGTCGATGGGCTGGTGAAGCGGCGGCTTGTCGAGCGGCGTCGCGAGCAGGACGATCGCCGCCAGCGCTCGGTCTGGTTGACCGCTCGCGGACGGGCGGTGCTGCGCATGGTGGACCGCGCCCGTGCCGAGCAGTTCCTGTCAACCGTTCGCCCGATGCCCCGGGGAGAGCGGGCTCTGATCGCCATGGGTGTTGCAGCCCTGGCGACCCACGCCATCAGCCGTCGCGGCCGGCTGGTCAAGGGAGGTCCGTAGCCGCCCGCCGCGGCCGGCGTCCGGCGGACACCCGGTCCGGTGCAGGACCCGGGCGGCTGGTGCGGGCCGGACGCCCGACCCAGAGGTGCGACGGGCGCTTGCCAGAGGGGCGACAATCGGTCCTCTTTCGGTGCAACGGTGAGGTGACCAGGTGGAACAGTTCCGGATCGGCGAGGCCATGTACCGCGTGCAGCATCGCCACAAGAACGGTTCATGGGCCGACATGGAGGAGGTCGGGAACCATCACGATTCGACCGCCCACGATCCGGAGCGCGGCTGGAACCTTCGCCGCCTGTTCGTGTGCCGCACGTGCGAGGAGGGGGTCGAGATGAGCCCGATGTCGGACGAGCGCCTGAAGGCCCTTCGCTGACCGAGGGACCGGACGGTCAGCCGCAGTAGCGGGCAACCGCGTCGAACAGGACGGGCAGCCCCCAGCGAAGGGCATCCAGGCCCACGCGTTCGTTCACCCCGTGGAACCGCTCGAGGAACCGCTCCTCGGGATCCAGTCTGAGCGGCACGAACCCATAGGTAGGCACGCCCAGGATCAGGCTCGTCGACTTCGCGTCGGTGGCAAACGGGACCATGGCCGGCAGCGGGATCCCATCGGGATCGTGGTCCCGGATCGCGGCGACCATCGCGTCCCACAGGGGCCCCTCGGCCGGGGCGGTGACCGGTGGACGGCCGATCATGTGCTCGAGCTCGCAGTGCGGGGCGAGGTCGCCCAGCCGTGCGAGCACCTCCTCGCGGACGTCACCTGGGGTCGTGCCCGGCAGGGTGCGCACGTCGATCTCGACCTGCGCCTCTCCGGGGACCACGTTGTACTTGACGCCCGCATGGATCACGTCGGGGCTGATGGAGTCGCGAAGGAGAGCGCGCAGCGCCCGGGCGTACATCGGATCGCACAGGCTGCGGATGGCGGCCTCGGAGCGCCCGGGATCGTCGCCGCCGATGGCATCCACCAGCTGGGCCTGGTCCGGCGGCAGCGCCGTTCGCACCCCGTGGAGGAACGTCCGCATCGTGTCGGTCAGGCGCGGCTCGCCGGGAACGGCCATTCGTCGCACGACCTCCGCAGCGCGCACGGCGGCGTTGTCCTCGCGTGGCATCGAGCCATGGCCCCACGTGCCCCGGACATGGATCCGGAACACCTCGAAACCCTTCTCGGCCACCTGGATCGGGTAGAAGCGGCGGTCACCGAAGGCCATCGATGGCCCGCCGACCTCGTTGATCGCGGCACCCGCCTGCAGGGTGTCGGGACGGTTCGCCGCCAGCCACCCGGCGCCCTCGCGGCCACCGGCCTCCTCGTCCGCGGTGCAGGTGAACCGGACATCGCGGCGGAGGCCGGGAATGGGATCGCGGGACGGATCCCGGCCGATCGCCCGGGCGCGCTTGGCCAGCAGGATCACGACCATGGCCTCCATGGCCACCATCTGCTTCATGTCGACGGCACCGCGACCGTACAGGTAGCCGTCCGCGATCTCGGCGGCGAAGGGATCGTGCGTCCAGCCGTCCTCGCGCCTCGCGGGCACCACGTCGTGATGCGAGAGCAGCAGCAGCGGCTCGCCACCGGTGCCGTCGCCGCGGAGGAGCGTCGTGACGTTGCCCCGGCCGGGCGCCGACTCGATCACCTCGGGGGCGAGTCCCTCCGACCGCAGCCGGTCCGCGAGGAAGACCGCGGCAGCCATCTCGGGGCCGGGGGGATCCGGCGGGTTGATGGATGGGATCCGGATGAGTGCACGGGCGAGCTCGATCAGCTCGTCATGGGCCGACGACCAGGCGCCTTCGTCCAGCGCGGCCGACGGCAGGTCGCTCGCCGGCATCAGGCGCCCGGGGTCGCGAGAATCGCGCCGAGGAACCCGAGCACGAACCCGAGAGCGAGGATGACCACCACCATCCCGATCAGGATCCGCACATAGGGCCGCTCCGCACGGATGGTCTCCTCGAGGTCCGGATCCTCGCCGCCGGTGATGTACGGCTGCTCCAGCCCGCGCCGGCGCGCGTGGACGTTGCGCTCCTCGTCGTACTTGACGGGATCGGGCGGGATGGGCTCGGGCGTGGGCTCAGGCACCCGTCCATGATGCCCGACCCGCCAGACAGGCGTCGCTCGCGTCGCGGCCGGCGCTTGCACGTCCTCTCGCGGCCCCTACCTGTCCTCGAACAGCGCCTGGAGCTGCTCCTGCCCGGCGATCCCGGCGGCCAGCGCGAGCCGCACTAGGATCCGTGCCTTCCACGGGGCGAGGTCGCCCGCCGCCACCCAGCCCCGGGCCACGAGGGAGCCGACGGGCGGCACGCGCCCGGACCCAACGCGCGAGGCCTGGACCACGACGCTGCCCGCGGCCGTTGCCCGCTCCAGTGCATCGACCTCCCCGCTCGTCGGATATCCGGCACCGGTGCCCGCGCTCACGATGCCGCGGGCGCCGGCTGCGAGCAAGGCGTCGATGGCCACCCCGTCCGCACCCTGGTAGCTGATCACCACGTCCACGCGCTGAAGCGACCGCAGGTCGCCGCCCACGAACCGCCCCCGGAGCGCCGAGCCTCGTCGCGGCACGTGGTTGATGACGACCACGCCGTCGCCGTCGACCCAGCCCAGCGGCCCGGCGGCCCCGTCCCTGAACGCGGAGATCCGGAGCGTGTCCGACTTCGTCACGTCGTACGCCCCGTGGATCGTGTCATCCAGGACCACGAGCGTGCCCAGCCCGCGGGCCGCGGGCGAAGCCGCGACCCGCACCGCGCTGACAAGGTTGAGCGGCCCGTCGGCCGAGAGCGCGCTCGCCGGCCGCATCGCCCCGGTGACCACAACCGGTGCATCACCGGGCACGACCAGGTGCAGCAGCCAGGCCGTCTCCTCGAGCGTGTTCGTGCCGTGGGTCACCACCACGCCGTCGGCCTCATCGCGAGCGAGGAGGCCTCGCACCATGTCGGCGAGGTCGGCGAGATCGGCGTCGGTCATGGCGTGGGTGCGAAGTCGCCGGAATCGAACCTCGTGGACGTCGGCCATCGTCGCCAGCTCGGACGCGACCGAGCCGACCAGCGCACCGGGATCGAGCCGCGTGGCGGCATCGAGGTAGGCGGCGAGATCGAGGCGATCGACGCCGACGGAGTCGATCGTGCCCCCGGTCGTGACGATCGCGATCCGCGGCCGGCTCACGGCCTGGGTACCTCCGCGGTGAACGGCCCCCATCCCGGCGCCGCCTCGGGCACCTCGTACCGGGCCACCCGGTCGATCAGCCGGCGGATCCGGAGTCCCTCGACCGGTCCGAGTGCGTACAACGGCATCGGCCTCAGCCACACCGCGGACCCCAGCGACACGGCATCGGCGCCCGCCCAGAAGTACTCGCGGCAGTCGTCGAAGTCGGCGATGCCGCCGTTGGCGATGATCGGCAGCCTGAAGCCGGCATCCCGGAGCTCCGCCACGACGCGCAGCCCGATCGGCTTGATGGCCCGCCCGGAGACCGCTCCGTACCGGTTCTTGAGGTACGGCTCGCCGGTGTCGGGCCGGAGCCGGAGCCCCTTGACGGTGTTGATGGCCGTGATCGCGGCGCACCCGTGGGCAACCGCGACGCGTGCCTGCCAGTGGTAGTCCTCGTCGGGGCTGACCTTGAGGATCACCGGGTGCCGGCTCCTCGGGACGGCACGGCGGAGCGCCTCCTCGAGGATCGTCCCGAACGGGAAGTTGACGTTGTGACACGAGGCGTTGAGCTCGACAGCGGCGATCTCGCCCGGTCGCGCCCGTCGATTGCAGGTCTCGACCAGCTGCTCGATCTCGTCCGCGCTGAACCCGCCCACCGACACGATCCGGTTGAGGTGCGCGGTTCGCGGGAAGTACTCGTCGAAGTAGCGCTCGATCCCGACGTTCGACCAGCCGAAGGCGTTGAGCCAGCCCGCGTCGACCCGCTTGAGCGCCCGGCCGTAGAGGCGGAGCATCTCGGGAAGCTCGCGGAGCGACCAGTCGTCCTTGAGCGTGAAGTGGCCCTCGCGCGGCAGGACCGTCAACGTCCGGGTGGTGATCGCGCCGAACCGCTCCAGCGGAACCCACTGCGCGATGGGGGACAGCCCGTACAGGATGAGCCGGCGTCTGCCCGCGCCATAGCCCAGCAGGCTCGCGCTGGTGAGCAGGCGGTTGCGGAGGCGGATCCCGTTGAGGTCGATGGTCACGGCGGCAAGTATGCCCGCCGTCCGGGCTCAGGAGCCTGGAGCGAGCGGCCCGTGGAGCCCGATCCAGTCCGGCCGTGGCCGGTAGCCGAGCGCGGCATTCACGGCGCGCATCGGGGCATTGGCCTCGTCATTGCCGGTCTCGAGCGCCTCGAGGCCGTGCTCGATCGCCCACGCGATGGTGGCGCGCTTGAGGGCGGTCGCGACCCCGCGGCCACGGGAGAAGGGCCGGACGGCGGTCATGTCGTGGCTCGCCACCGTGGACGACCCGGGATCCATCACCAGGTTCGCGTAGCCCGCGACCTCGCCCGATGCCTCGTCGATCGCGACCATGAACCCGTCGAGCGGGACGCCCGCCCGGTAGACGTCGCGGGCGGCGAACTCGTCGAGCGAGCCCGCGTACAACGGCTCGTCGCCGGTGGGCACGTCCGGAAAGGCTTCGACCGCGACCCGGTGCACGCCGGGCAGGAGCTGTGGATCCGCAGCCAGGGTGGTGATCCGGATCCCCGGCGGCGGCGTGGCAGCCGGCTGGGCCCGCTCGTTGAGATCCAGGCGCACGGCCTTCATGCGTTCGACCTCCCTGAAGCCACGGCCCGCCAGGAACCGGTGACCCTCGACCTGGGCCTCGGACAGCTCGGTCTGGAAGCCGGTCTTGCCCATCGATCTCGCGACATCGCTGCAGGCCGCGTAGAGCGCGGTCCCGGCACCGTGCCCGCGTGCCCGGGGCAGGACCCAGATCCCCAGCCAGTACCGCTCGTACCCGGGTCCGTGCATCCAGATCCGTCCCACCGCGGCCGTGCCGATCGCGTGCCCGTCGGGATCGGGCGCCAGCAGTCGCCACACCTCGCCCGGGTAGGTCGCGTTCTCCCAGGCGACCTGGTCCGCCGAATCGGGGTTCTCGGGGGTGACGGCGGTGCGGATCCGGACGTAGGTGTCGATGCCGGCGGCATCGACGATCGGCACCGGCTCGATGGCGGCTCTCCGGCAGTCAACCGTGTTGGCCTCGCAACGGGCCCAGCACCTCCCGGTGGGCGGCCTCGAGGGCGGCCGGCCCGGCGGCCGCCGGCACGCCGACGATGATCTCCGTGGCGCCCGCCGCGACCATCGCCCCGGCGACCTCGAGTGCGGCCGCCCGCGAGCTGCCGTTGTTCCCGGCGTGGACCTGGCCGACGATCTCGAACGTTGCGGGGTCGCGCCCCTCGGTCTCCAGCGCGCGGAGGATGGCCTCGCGGCGGTCCGCGAAGTAGGCGACGTTGCCGGCCTCGGTCCCGGTCAGGAGCCAGCCGGCCGCGCACCGGGCTGCCAGTCGGATCCCGCGCGGCTTCTGACCGCCGAGGAAGATCGGCGGGCCGCCGGGTGTCAGGGGAGCCGGGCTGTTGACGGCGCCTGCCAGCGGATAGAACGGGTCGGCGCGAGTGACGCCCGGGGCGGCGGCCGCCTCCGGCGAGAACAGCAGCCGGAGCACCTCGACCGCGCTGACCAGGCGGTCGATCCGCTCGCCGATGGGCGGCAGCAGGATCCCGAACGGCTCGTGCTCACCTTCGAACCAGCCCGCGCCCAGTCCCAGCACGAACCGCCCATCGGTCGCGTGGTCCATCGCCGTGGCGGCCTTGGCCAGCAGGACCGGGTGGCGGAAGGTGTTGGACAGGACCCCATGCCCCACCCGGAGGTATGGCACGCGGTGAACGAGCGTCGCGAGCGTGGTGATCGCCTCGAGCGACGGCCCGGGCGAGACCGGGTCCATGTCGGTCAGGTGGTCGTTCATCCAGGCGCCGTCCCAGCCGCCCTGCTCGCCGGCAAGCCGCCAGGTGGCGTCCAGCGTGGCCCAGTCGACGTGCTGGGGCGAGGTCTTGAACGAGATCCGCAGTGACATCGAGCTCCGGGGTTGGGTTGCGATCGGGCCTGGTGCCGAGGCGAGCATACCCTTCACCGGCGGCGAGCCGGCGGTGTTGCTCATCCGGTCGCCGAAGGCCCGGCGGGTCAGCGACCGGCCGTCCGCGCCTCCAGCGCACGGCGCAGCGCCGCCCCGGATGTGATCGCACCCTCCGACGCCGACGACACGAGCGCCGCGTACTTGGCCATCGCGCCTGTCGTGTAGCCCGGCTCCCGCGGGTTCCAGCGCGCCCGGCGCTCGGCCAGCACCGCCTCGTCCACCTCGAGATTGAGCTCCCGGCGGTCGACGTCGACCACGATCATGTCGCCCTCCTCGACCAGCGCGATCGGTCCGCCGACGGCCGCCTCGGGCGCCACGTGACCCAGCATCAGGCCGTGGGTGCCGCCGCTGAACCGGCCGTCGGTGAGCAGCGCGACATGCTCGCCCAGGCCCTCGCCCACCAGCGCCCCGGTGACGGACAGCATCTCCTGCATTCCCGGACCGCCCACCGGGCCCTCGTAGCGGATGACGACGACGTCGCCCTCACTGATCCTGCGCTCGCGGACGGCGGCGAAGCACGCGACCTCGCTGTCGAAGACGCGCGCGGGACCGCGATGGAAGCGGCGCTCGTGGCCGGCCAGCTTCACGATCGAGCCCTCGGGTGCCAGGGTTCCCTTCAGGATCGCGTGGCCGCCGGTCTCCTTGATCGGGCTCTCGATCGAGCGGACCACCTGCTGGCCGGGCGTCTCGACGACGTCGGCTGCGATCTTGGCGATCGTCCGCCCATCGACCGTGCGCTCCCGGGCATGGAGCAGGTCGCGCTTGAGCAGCTCGCGCATGACGAGCGCCACGCCGCCCGCGTCGTACATGTCGGCGGCCGCGTAGCGGCCACCAGGCCGCATGTCGGCGAGCAACGGCGTGCGGTCGATCACCGCGCCGAAGTCGTCGAGCGTGAACGGAATGCCGAAGTCGGCGGCGATCGCCGGGATGTGGAGCGCTGCGTTGGTGCTGCCGCCGGTAGCCGACACGGACGCGACGGCGTTCTCGAGCGCGTTGCGGGTCACGATCGACGACGGTCGGATGTCATGGTGGACCAGTGTCATGACGAGCTCGCCTGCCCGGCGGGCGGCCTCGTCCTTCTTCGGGTCCTCGGCGGGGATCCCGTTGAGTCCCGCTGGCGACAGGCCCAGGAACTCGAGCACGGTGGACATCGTGTTGGCCGTGAACTGGCCGCCGCAGGCACCGGCGCCCGGGCACGCTCCATTCTCCGCCTCGTACAGATCCTCGAGGGTGATCTTGCCCGCCCGGTAGGCCCCGATCGCCTCGAACACCGTGACCACGTCGGCCGGCTTGCCCTTGTAGGTGCCGGGATAGATGGTCCCGTTGTAGAGGACCAGACCCGGGATATCGAGTCGGCCCAGCGCCATGGCGCCAGCGGGGATCGTCTTGTCGCAGCCGACCAGGACCACGAGCCCGTCGAACAGGTGGCCGCGGGCGACCAGCTCGATGGAGTCCGCGATGACCTCGCGGCTTACCAGGCTCGCCTTCATTCCCTCGCTGCCCATGGACACGCCGTCACTGATCGAGATCGTGCCGAACTCCATGGGTGTTCCGCCGGCCGACCGGATCCCCTCCTTGACGAGCTCCGCCAGCCGGCGCTGGTTGAGGTTGCAGGGCATGGTCTCGATCCAGGTCGTGGCGACGCCGATGATCGGCTGGGCCAGGTCGTCGTCGCTGAACCCGACGGCCTTGAGCATCGCCCGGGCCGCGGCGCGGTCGGGACCGTCGGTCAGCGCGTGGCTGTGGCGCTTGCCGGGATCAGTCGGACGCGAATAGGGGAGCTGACGGTCGGCCATCGGGATCCTCGAAGGGTGCGGGGCGGGCGTGCTGCGTGCTGCGTGCTGCGTGCGGCGGGCGGCGGGATGGGCCGCCGGATGTGCCGCCCCCAAGGGTACGGCGGCCGCCTCGACTTGTGAGCCGTCGGCACGGGCCCGTATGCTCCCCGGACCGCCCGGCCCGGCCAGGCGGCGCACGATGGAGGCGCCAACCAGATGGATGACAAGGCCCGACTGCTGTCCCGGGTCCCGCTATTCGCCCACCTCAACGGGCGTGCGCTGGCCAAGCTCGAGCCCCTGGTCGACGAGATCGACGTCCAGCCCGGCAAGGTGCTCACGAAAGAGGGCCTGGCGGGGCACGAGTTCTTCATCATCATGGACGGGACGGTCACGGTGAGCCGGGGCGGCGAGCCGCTCGCCACCCTGGGGCCGGGTGACTTCCTGGGCGAGATCGCGCTGATCGACGGCGGCCCGCGCACGGCGACGGCCACGGCGGACACCGGGTGCCGGCTGCTGGTGCTCGCGCATCGCGAGTTCGACTCGCTGCTCGCCGAACACATCGAGGTCCGCACGGCGGTGCTCACCGCGCTGGCCGAGCGGGTGCGACGGCTCGACGCCACGGCCAGCTGACCGCCGCCGGCGCTCCCGGCAGGCTGCGAGGGCCGCTTCAGCGCCGATCGAGGCGTCCGGCGATCCAGCGGTCCACGAGCTCTCGCAGCGTCGCCAGGGGGACCGCGCCGCTGCCCAGGACCGTGTCGTGGAAGGCGCGGATGTCGAACATGGACCCGAGTCGCGTGCGAGCATCGGCACGCAGGTCGAGCAGCTCCAGCTGACCGACCTTGTAGGACAGCGCCTGGCCCGGCAGGACGATGTACCGGTCCACCTCGTTGTCCACGTTGTTGCGCGCCAGGACGGTGTGCTCGAGCATGAACTCGACGGCCTGCCGACGCGTCCAGCCAAGCGCGTGCATGCCCGTGTCCACGACCAGCCGCGAGGCACGCCAGGCATCGAACGAGAGCACGCCGATCCGGTCGAGGTCCCCGCTGTAGAGCCCCATCTCGTCGGCGAGGCGCTCCACGTACAGCCCCCATCCCTCCACGAACGCATTGGGTCCCAGGTGGCGCCTGAAGGCCGGCAGCCCTGGAAGCTCCTGGGCGATGGCGAGCTGGAGATGGTGGCCAGGGATCGACTCGTGGTAGGCAAGCGCCTCGGCCTCGTACCGTGGTCGCGTCTCGGGATGTCCGGTGTTCACGTAGTACTGGCCCGGTCGGGAGCCGTCCGCCGCGGGGGACCGGTAGAAGGCGATGGTCGAGTGCTCCTCCTCGTGGGCTGCCATGGCCACGACCAGGCACTGGGCGGCGGGCAGCCGACCAAACCAGCCGGGGATCGCCTCCCTTGCCCGTGCCAGCGAGGTCGCCGCCTTGGCGAACACCTCGTCGCGCGTGCGGAAGTGGAGCGCGGGATCGGCGCGCAGCGCCGCCACCGCCGAGGCCCGGTCACGGGTACCGAGCACGCGGCCTGCGAGCGCCTCGGTCTCGGCGTCGATCCGCTCGATCTCCGCCAGCCCGATCCGGTGGAGCTCCTCGGGGCCGGTGTCGAGCGTCGTGTGCGCCCGGGCAAGCCATCGGTACGCGTCCTCGCCGCCCGGTACGTGGAGCAGCCCCGGGCGCTCGGGCGGCCGCGCCGCCGGACGGATGGTGGTCGCCAGCATCTGCCGAAGCCGTGTGAACGCGGGCCGGACGACCTCGCGGATGGCCGCCTCGACGTCGCTCGCGAAGCGGTCGGTTTCGGCAGACGACATCTCCCGCGAGGTGACGGCTCGTGCCGGTGCCATCAGGGGCCAACTCGCGTCGGGCTGCGCGAGGACGCCGTCGAGGATGTCGATGACGCGATCGACGGGCGCCGAGCAGGCGACGACGCCCTCGTCGAGGCTGTGACGCAGGTTGTCGGCGTGGCCGTCCACGTGCGGACCAATCGCGTGCCACCGGGCGAGCAGGTTCGCGCGATCCTCAGACGTCGCCAGGGGCTGGTAGTCCGCGGTGTTGAGCAGCTGGACCGGGATCCCGTCCAGCGTGTCCACGTTCCAGGCGAGCAGCCCGGCATCGAGGCCGGCGAGCTGCTCGTCGAGAGCTTCGCGCAACGTGGAGCGCGCGATGGGGTCGAGCGACGCAGGCTCCTGGCGGTCGAGCTCCAGGCGCTCGAGCTCCTCGCGGATCCCGGCAAACGCCGCCCGCTGTGCCCGGAGCGCGTCGGGCGAGTGATCCGGCAGGCGGTCGTCGAACCCGCGCTCGCCCAGCATCGTGGCAGCCTGCGGCTGGGACTCGAGGTAGGCTCGCCAGAACCGGGCGGCGAGAACGTCGAGGGCTTCCCGGGCAGGGGTGGTGGTCACCGGATGCACGGCCCCAGGTCGATGCCCGTGGTGCGGCCTACGGCAGACCGGATCCGCTGCCACACGCTGGCGGGGGCCAGGGCGTAGCCGACCGTCGGGTCCGAACGCGACTCGGCGAACACCACGCCGCCGACGGTCCCGTCCTTGAGCACCAGCGGTCCGCCGGAGTCTCCCGGCTCGATGCCCGCGCGAAGCTCGAGGATGTCGCGGGTAACGCGCTGGTCGCCGTAGATGTCCCGGCCCGTGGCGGCATAGCTGCCGGCCACCCCGGCCGGCAGCACGGTCAGCGGTCCGCCGCCGGCGTACCCGAGTGCCGCCGCCTTGGTCCCCCGGCCGGGCGACTGGGTCGCGAGATGGAGTACGGGCCCGCCGGCATCCGGCGCCCACAGCAGGGCCACGTCCAGCTCCGGATCGAACAGGACGGTCGTCGCATCGGCGACCCCGTCGCCCGTCGTGACGCGGATGGTCGAGGCTCCCGCGACGACGTGGGCATTGGTCAGCAGATAGCCGGGGGCGACCAGGAAGGCGGTGCCGGTGACCTGGGTGTCGCAGGCCCGGGTGACCACCCGTGCCGTCGAGTCCACGGCGTCGCCCGCGATCTGGAGCGCCTGGGGATCATCGGGCGTTTCCACGGGCTGGAGCGGGACGGGCTCCAGCCCCACGAACACGTCGGGCAGTCCCGAGTCGTCGAGGGCCCTGGCCATCTCGCCGATCGCGTCGGCCGGCGGTGGCAGGAACCGGTCCACGGTGCGCACGGCGATCGACCCGGACGCGGTCTGTGCCAGCCTGGGAAAGGGCCCGATCGCCATCAGCCCCCCGGCGAGCCAGATGATGAGGATCGCCTGGGCCGCGCCGATCGCCGCGCCGGCGGCACGGTCCACCCCCGAGAGGACCCCGTCGCCGAGGTGGTCAGCGATCTGCCGTCCCAGCGCCGAACCGAGCGCCTCGCCCGCGATCACCGCCACCAGGATCGATCCCAGCACCACGAGGGCCCGCGGGACCGGCTCCAGGGATGCGGTCAGGTCGAGCAGCCGGGGCGTGAGGCCAAGGGTGACCGCCAGCGCCCCGATGGCCCCGCCGATGCCGCCGATCTGCGGCAGCGCGCCGGTCCGCAGGCCAGCCAGGATGGCGAGCACCAGCACCAGCAGCGCCAGCAGGTCGAACAGGTTGACGTCCACCCGAGGAGTATCGACGAGGAAGCGCGATCACGCCGCGGGGCGAGCCGCTCGATCCGGTGCGGAGCGCTACCCCCGAGCGCGGTCCCGCCTAGCGGAGCGCTACCCCCCGAGCGCGGTCCCGATCCGGGTGTCGACCCGGGGCGGGTTACTGGCCTCCCAGGCCGCGATCGCGTCGTCCTTGGCCAGCACGTACCCGATCTCGTCGGTGCCGGCCAGCAGCATCATCTTGTTGAACTGGTCGATCTCGAAGTCGAGCGTCGAGCCGTCCGGAAGCAGGATGCCCTGCTCGGCGAGGTCCACCCGGATCTCGAAGTCCGGATTCGCCCCGACGGCCGCGAACAGTCGCTCGTGGGTCTCGGGGTCCACCTCGATCGGCAGCACTCCGTTCTTGAGGGCGTTGTTGCGGAAGATGTCGGCGAAGCCGGTCGACAGGATCGCCTGGATGCCCCAGCTGCGGAGTGCCCACGGGGCGTGCTCGCGCGAGCTGCCGCAGCCGAAGTTGTCACCGACCAGCAGGACTCGCCGGCCCTGCATCTCCGGCTGGTCGAGGATCCACGGCGGATCCTTCCGGGTCCCGTCCTCGTTGTACCGGTAATCCCGGAACAGGGCCTCGGCGAGGCCCTCCTTGTCGGTCACCTTGAGGTACCGGGCAGGCACGATCTGGTCGGTGTCCACGTTCTCGGCGCGAACCGGGATGAGGCGGCTGGAGAAGCTGCGGAACGGCTCGGTCATCGATCAGTACCCTCCGCCCACGGTCACCAGGTCCTCCACGCCCGGCAGCGAGCGCGGGTCCGTGACGACCCCGGCGATTGCCGAGGCCGCGGCCGTCAGCGGGCTGGCCAGGAATGTCCGGCCGCCCTTGCCCTGCCGCCCCTCGAAGTTCCGGTTCGAGGTGCTGACGGCGTACTGGCCCGGGGCCAGCTGATCGCCGTTCATCGCGATGCACATCGAGCAGCCCGCCTCGCGCCACTCGGCGCCCGCGGCCCTGAAGACCTCGTGCAGACCCTCGCGTTCGGCCTGGGCCTTCACCTGCTGGGACCCGGGCACGATCATCAGTCGCACGCTCGGGGCGGCTTTGCGGTTCTTGAGCACGCTGGCTGCGAGCCGCAGATCGCTGATCCGGCTGTTGGTGCACGACCCGATGAACACAACGTTGACCGGGTGGCCGGCGATCGGTGTCCCGGGCGTCAGGTCCATGTACTCTAGGGCGCGCTCGAGACCCCGCCTGGCGGCCGGATCCGTGGCGTCCTCCGGTCGCGGGATGCGGGCCGTCACCGCGATGCCCATGCCCGGGTTGTTGCCGTAGGTCACCATCGGCTCCAGCGCGGACGCGTCGAGCACGATCGACTTGTCGAAGCTGGCGCCGTCGTCCGTGGGGAGCGTCCGCCACCTGGCGACCGCCGCGTCCCAGGCCTCCCCCTGGGGCGCGTGGCGGCGCCCGTGGAGGTACTCGAACGTGGTGCCGTCCGGGGCCACCAGGCCGGCCCGCGCTCCGCCCTCGATCGACATGTTGCAGATCGTCATCCGCTGCTCCATGTTGAGCGCGCGGATCGCCTCGCCGCGGTACTCGAACACGTGCCCGGTGCCGCCGCCGATCCCGATCTCGGCGATCAGCGCGAGGATGATGTCCTTGGCGCTGACGCCGGGGTTGAGGCGCCCGTCCACACGCACCTCGTAGGTCTTCGGCTTGCGCTGGAGCAGGGTCTGGGTCGCGAGGACCATCTCGACCTCGCTGGTCCCGATACCGAAGGCGAGCGCGCCGAACGCCCCGTGGGTTGCCGTGTGCGAGTCGCCGCACACGATCGTCATTCCGGGCTGGGTCAGGCCAAGCTCCGGCCCGATGACGTGGACAATGCCCTGGGTGTCGCTTCCGAAGGCGTGAATCGGGATCCCGAACTCGGAGCAGTTGGTCTCCAGCTGCTTGATCTGGGCGGCGGCCATGGTGTCGACCATCGGCAGTCCGCGAGGCGTCGTCGGCGTGCTGTGGTCCGCGGTCGCCACCGTCTTGTCCGGACGCCTCACCGCGAGCCCCTTGGTGCGCAGTCCCGTGAACGCCTGCGGGCTGGTCACCTCGTGGACGAGATGGAGGTCGATCGCCAGGACGGCGGGGGCGCCCGGGTCCTCGGCGACGACGTGCTCGTCCCAGATCTTCTCGACGAGGGTTCTCGGCTGGGTCATGGCGGTCGGTGCTCTGCTGCGGCGGTACGGGCGCACAAGCGTACCAGCGGCGGCCGATGGAGCCGCGCGTCGGCCCTGGACGGGGTCATCGCGCGCGTCGGCGTCATCGGCCCGACGCCCAGCGCGCGCCCCGCCCGTCCACGACCATCCACGCGAGTGCCGGCCCCGGCCATGGTCCGGTCCCGGTCAGCGCGGCAATGGCGTCGTCCGGGTGGGCGGGGTACGCGGTTCGCAGCTGGCGCGCGAACTCGGTCGCGATCCGGCGGGTGGTGCGTGTCCGGCGGACGACGAGCAGCCGGCTGATGGAGGGCTCCTCGCCGAGGTCGGTCCAGCCCACCCAGCTGGGCAGCGAGGCGGCCTTCGCTTCATGCCAACGCACCTGCTGCTCGAGTCGGCGCAGCTCGCTCTGCAGCTCACCGGCGACGAGGATGCGCTCGCGTGGCTCGTGCAGCACCACGTCGATCCAGCCGCGGCCGGGGCGGCGGACGCCGACCTCGGTGGACGGCCGCCAGCGAGGATGTGCCGTGCCGAGAAGGCATTCGAGCATGGGTGCCGCCCAGCGGTCGCCGATCGACGGACCGGTGTTGGCGTAGGCGTGGACGGCGAGGTCTGCTCCAAGTGCGGAGGTGAGTCGCGCGTAGGTCTCGAGCGACGGGCGAGCGGCCCCGGCCATGATCCGGTGCAGGTACGCGGGATCGACGCCCGCATGCCGTGCCAGCTTCGCGACCGACCAGCCGGCGTCAAGACGCTCACGATCGATCTCCTCTCGCACCGACGCGCGGGAGCGTCTTGCCGCCGTCGCTGCGGCACGGCCAAGCGTTCGCGGATCCATCCGCCGCAGTACAGCGCACGCTGCTCAACCGCGGCTTACGCGGTCCGGTGATGGGGCCTGTACGAGCTCGTGGACTCGTGGTCGATGGAATCCAGCGTCGCCAGTCGCTCCGTCGCCTGGTGGTCCACGCGACTGCTGCGAATGGCACCTCGGGCCGGTCTACCCGAGCCCGATGATCGACTGGGAGGCGACGAGGCAACGGTCGAGCGATGAGGCCATGGACGGTCAGTCCTGCCGGGACTGGGATGCCGCGCGCCGGGACGGGGATGCCGCGCCGGGACGGGGATGCCGCGCCGCGACCGGGATGCCGCCCCGCGACCGGGATGCCGCCCCGCGACCGGGATGCCGCGCCCGGACCCGGCTACGTGGCTGCAACGAACGGTGCGCGCGAGTGGTTGCGCGCGTCCACGCGATCCGGCTACACTCCGCAGACCCGTCAGGAGACGGGCCATTTGGGAGCAGGGTCGCTTGAGCTACTTCCAGGGTCGCAGCCGCAGCCGGGTCGCCGTCGTCGTGACGGCCGACGGTCGCCGCGTGAACGTGCCCCTGCGCGACCTGGATCGCCACGACGTATTCCCCCTCGCGCTTCTTCGCTCGCTCCTTGCCGGTCTCGAGGGCCTTCTTGGTCTCCTCATTACCGGCTCCCGGCGGGAGAACGGAGGGACGCGGAGGAGCGGTCGCCGCTGAGGCAGCCGCCACCGAGCAACCGAAGGGACCCTCGCCGGGAGGCGAGGGTCTTTGTGTGTCCGGCGGTCGCGGGGTCGCCGGGGAGAGGGATCTGAGCGGACATGTCGATGACGAAGGACGAGGCCGCGGCCCCCGAAGCCCAAGGGCAGCGGCGTCGCAGCCACGTGCCGGCCGAAGGTACTGCCGCGGCCGAGGCGATCGAGGCCGCGAGACGCGCGATGCTCCACGAGGTGCGCGGGCGCAAGCGAACCCGGATCGGCGCGGACGCGCTCATGGAGGCACTCCTCCTCCAGGGCGTGGACACGCTGTTCAGTTATCCCGGCGGCGTGATCCTGCCGATCTACGACATCCTCTCGGACTACCCGCAGATCCGGCATGTCCTCGTTCGGCACGAGCAGGGGGGCGGCCATGCTGCGGACGGGTATGCCCGGGCGAGCGGCAAGGTCGGCGTGTGCATGGGCACCAGCGGCCCGGGCGCCACCAACCTCGTGACGGCCATCGGTACCGCGCAGCTGGACTCGGTCCCGATGGTTGCCCTGACCGGCAATGTCCCGGGCGCCCTGATCGGGAAGGACGCGTTCCAGGAGATCGACATCACCGGCATCACGCTGCCGATGACCAAGCACAACTACCTGGTGCGCAGCGCCGACGAGATCCCGCGGGTCGTCGCCGAGGCCTTCTACCTCGCCCGGTCGGGCCGGCCCGGACCCGTCCACGTCGACTTCACCAAGGACGCCCTGCAGGGCGAGACGACCGCCGAGCACCCCTCCCTCGACGAGGTCGTTGCCGCCCTGCCGGGGTTCCGACCCACCCTCGAAGGCCATCCGAAGCAGCTCAAGACCGCAGCGAAGGAGATCGCGCAGGCCAAGCGGCCCCTGATCCTGGCCGGGCACGGCGTCCTGATCGCCGACGGGGTCGAGGCGCTCAGGGCGTTCGCCGAGAAGACCCGGATCCCGGTCGCCTGGACCCTGCTCGGCATCGGGTGCATGGACGAGGAGCACCCGCTCGCCTATGGCTACATGGGGATGCACGGCTGGAAGCACGTCAACCGGGCCATCCAGGCGGCGGACCTGCTGATCGCCATCGGGATGCGCTTCGACGACCGGGTCACCGGCAGCGTCAAGACGTACGCCCCGTACGCCCGGATCATCCACGCGGACATCGACCCCGCCGAGATCGGCAAGAACGTCTCGGTCGAGGTGCCGATCGTGGGCGACGCGCGGCGCGTGCTGGAGGGCTTGACCCGCCTGGTCGACGAGGTCGACCCGGCGACCCGCGCGGGGTACCTCGACCAGCTGGCCGAATGGCGCCAGGAATCCGAGTCCAGCAGCTGGCATGGCTCCGGCCGGCAGGATGTCCTCACCGCGGACCTCGTCGTGGAGCGGATCGGCGAGCTGTCCCACCATGTCGGCACCTACGTCGCCGACGTCGGTCAGAACCAGATGTGGCTCGCGCGGTACACCAGGTTCCGGCGCCCCAACAGCCATATCAGCTCGGGCGGTCTGGGCACCATGGGCTACGCGGTCCCGGCCGCCATGGGGGCGGCGCTGGGCAACCCGGATGCCGAGACCTGGGCGGTGTGCGGCGACGGCGGGTTCCAGATGACGAGCCAGGAGCTGATGACCCTGGCCGCAGACCGGATCCCGGTCAAGATCGCGCTCCTCGACAACAAGAAGCTGGGCATGATCCGCCAGTGGCAGGAGCTGGTGTACGCCGGCAACTACCACTCCTCGCACCTGCCCGGGCCCGACTTCGTCAAGCTGGCCGAGGCCTATGGGATCCCGGCCTTCAAGGTGAGCACGCCGAACGAGGTGGATGCCGCCATCACGGCGGCCCAGGCAGTCGACGGCCCCGCCCTCATCTGGTTCGAGATCGAGCAGGAGCAGAACGTGTACCCCATGATGCCGGCGGGCAAGGGCCTGTCCGACCTGATCGAGCAGCGGGGCCCCGAGGAATGAGCGCCGAGCAGGTTCCCGGCCACGACCATCCCGCCTACACGGGCGTCCAGGAGACACCCCCCCCGGATCGTGCCCTGCCCGGCACCGGCGAGACGCAACGCCACATCCTGGTCGTCCTGGTCATGGACCGGCCCGGCGTGCTCAATCGGGTTGCCAGCCTGATGCGGGCGCGAAACTTCAACATCGACTCGCTTGCGGTCTCGCGGACCGACAAGCCGCACATCAGCCGGATGACCATCACCATCCACGGTGATGCGGTAGCGGTGGAGCAGGCCTCCAAGCAGCTCTACCGGCTGGTGGACGTGCTCAAGGTCCAGGACGTCACCCAGGACCAGGTCGTGGAGCACGAGCTGGCCCTGATCAAGGTCCGCGCCGCCAACGGCAATCGGGCCGAGGTCATCAAGATCGTGGAGCTCTACCGGGGCGCCATCGTGGACATCTCGGCCGAGTCCGTGATCGTCGAGGCGCATGGCAGCGAGACAGAGATCGACGCGCTGGTCGCGCTGCTCCGCTCATACGGCATCAAGGAGCTTGTCCGCACCGGCGCCACCGTCATGCTCCGCGGCGCAGGCAGCATCGAGGAGGCCCTCAAGCTCTGATCCTCAGGCTGCCGGGTCCGCACGCGGCGGGCCGGCAAGCATCCATTCGATTCGACCCCATGCCACTGGAAGAGACCGGGAGACCACGTGACAGCACGCATGTACTACGACGCAGACGCCGATCTCGCGGCGCTCGAGGGCCAGACCGTCGCGGTGATCGGGTACGGGAGCCAGGGACACGCGCACGCGCTCAACCTGCGCGACTCCGGGGTCGCGGTCGTCATCGGGCTCGCCGAGGGCTCCAAGAGCCGCCCCCTGGCCGAGGCCGCGGGCTTCCAGGTGATGAACGTCGCCGATGCCACCCGTGCCGCCGACGTGATCATGATCGCGGTTCCGGACACCCTCCAGAAGCAGGTCTACGACGAGTCGATCGCTCCCAACCTGCGGTCCGGCCACCTGCTGATGTTCGCCCACGGGTTCAACGTCCGGTTCGGGCGTATCCAGGCGCCGGACGCGGTCGACGTGGGCATGGTCGCGCCCAAGGGCCCCGGTCACCTGCTGCGCTCGGTCTACGAGCAGGGCGGCGGCGTCCCGGCGCTGTTCGCCGTGGACCAGGATCCCTCGGGCACGGCACGCGCCCGCGTCCTCGCCTATGCCCGGGGCATCGGCTCCACCCGCGCGGGCGTCCTCGAGACCACCTTCAAGGAGGAGACCGAGACCGACCTGTTCGGGGAGCAGGCGCTGCTGTGCGGCGGCGTGTCGGCGCTCGTCAAGGCCGCGTTCGAGACGCTCGTCGAGGCCGGCTACCAGCCGGAGCTCGCGTACTTCGAGACCATGCACGAGCTCAAGCTCATCGTGGACCTCATGTACCGGGGCGGCCTCAACTTCATGCGCTTCTCCGTATCGGACACGGCCGAGTACGGCGACTACGTGTCCGGCCCGCGCGTGACCGAGGGCGCCAAGGCGGCCATGAAGGACGTGCTCAGCGACATCCAGTCCGGCGCGTTCGCCGCCAAGTGGATCTCGGTGCAGGAGGCGGGCGGCGAGGACTTCCGCCGGCTCCGCGAGCAGGACAGGAACCACCAGATCGAGCAGGTCGGCGCCGACCTGCGGGCCAGAATGCCGTTCCTCAAGCCGGTCGTCGTGGACGCGGGCCAGGCGCAGGCCGTGGCCAGCGCGGCATCCGGCGCGGAGAAGTAGGAGCCATGAGCTACGAGGCGATCACCCCGCGCTTCGGCGCTGGGGTCCAGGCCGGCCAGGTCCGGATCTTCGACACCACCCTCCGTGACGGCGAGCAGGCGCCGGGCGCCGGCCTGACCGCAGCCGAGAAGCTGGAGGTCGCGCGGCAGCTGGCCCGGCTCAAGGTGGACGTCATCGAGGCGGGCTTCCCGGCCGCGTCGCCGGGGGACTTCGAGGCCGTGCGACGGATCGCCCTGGAGACCAAGGGCGGGATCGCGGTCGCCGCGCTGGCCCGCTGCCGCGACGGCGACCCGCAGCGCGCGGTGGAGGCGATCGGCGTCGCCGAGCGGCCCCACCTGCACCTGTTCATCGCCACCAGCGACATCCATCTCAAGCACAAGCTGCGAATGGATCGCGACGGCGCGCTCAAGGAGGCCGTCCGCTGGGTGCGGTGGGCACGCGAGCACCTGGGTCGCGACGCGGAGCTGGAGTTCTCGGCCGAGGACGCCAGCCGCACCGAGACCGATTTCCTGCTCGACGTCTACGAGGCCGTCACCGAGGCCGGCGCCACCACGCTCAACATCCCCGACACCGTCGGCTATGCGATCCCGTCGGAGTTCGGCAGCCTGGTGGGGGCCGTCCGCGACCGGATCGGCGACCAGGCCGTGATCTCCGTCCACTGCCACAACGACCTGGGTCTGGCCACGGCGAACACGCTGGCCGCCGTCCAGGCCGGCGCCCGACAGGTCGAGGTGACCATCAACGGCCTCGGCGAGCGCGCCGGCAACGCCTCGCTGGAAGAGGTCGTGATGGCCCTGCGGACCCGGCCCGCGCAGTTCCCGGAGCTGGCGGCAGCCGTCGAGACGGAGCAGATCACGCCGGCCAGCCGGCTGGTCAGTTACCTGACCGGGTTCTCGATCCAGCCCAACAAGGCGATCGTCGGTGCCAACGCGTTCGCCCACGAGTCTGGAATCCACCAGGACGGCTATCTCAAGAACCCATTGACCTACGAGATCATGACCCCCCAGTCCGTGGGCCTGGCCGGAAGCACGCTGTCGATCGGCAAGCTGTCGGGACGGCGCGGCCTGCAGGGCAAGCTGCGCGAGCTGGGGTTCGAGCTCGAGGGGGAGGAGCTCGACGCCGTCTACCGGGCCGCGATCGCCCTCGCCGACACCAAGAAGGAAGTCACCGACGCCGACCTGCTCGCGCTGGTCGAGCAGAAGAAGGCCGACGTGCCGCGGTCCGTGGAGCTGCTGGGCTGGAGCGTCAGCTCGGCCTCGGGCGGCCACTCCGTGGGCTCGGTGAGCCTGGTGGTGGCGGGCGAGGCGAAGGCCGGCAGCTCCACCGGCAACGGTCCCGTCAACGCGCTGTTCCTCGCCGTCGACGAGGCGGTCAAGCCGGTCCTCGGCTGGTTCCCGGTCCTGACCGAATACGAGATCAAGGCGGTCTCCGGCGAGGGCGACGCGCAGGGCCAGGTCCTGGTCCGGGCTCGCCGCTCCTCGGACGAGGGCCCGGGGGCGTTGGTGGTCACCGGGCACGGCCTCTCGACCAACATCATCGAGGCGTCGCTCGAGGCCTACCTGGTGGCTGCCAACAAGCTCCATGGGGCCGAGATCAACGGGATCGAGGTGGCGTTCGTCGGCCGGCGCATGGCCGAGGAGCTCCCGTGACGGACGGCGCGGCGGCCGGCGGGACCGAGCAGGTCCCCAGGTATCGGGTCGCGCTGATCCCCGGCGACGGGGTGGGCCCCGAGGTCATCGATGCCACGGTCTCGGTGCTCGAGGCGACCGGCGCCCGGTTCGGGTTCGGTTTCGACTGGACGCCGCTCGTGGTCGGCGGCGCCGGCATCGACGCCTACGGGATCGCGTGCCGGCCCGAGGATGTCGAGGCGTGCCGCGACGCCGATGCCGTCATGCTGGGCGCAGTCGGCGGGCCGAAATGGGACGACCCGGACGCACCCGTCCGCCCCGAGCAGGCGCTGTTCGCGCTGCGTGGCGGCCTGGGCCTGTTCGCGAACCTGCGCCCGATCACGGTCCACCGCCAGCTCGCCGGGGCCTCGCCGCTCAAGCCGGAGCTGCTCGATGGGGTGGACTGCCTGATCCTGCGGGAGCTCACGTCGGGGCTCTACTTCGGCAAGCCGTCCGAGCCGCGCGACACGCCCGAGGGCCGGGCCGCCATCGACACGCTGTGGTACACGGAGGGCGAGATCCGGCGGATCGTGACCCTCGCGTTCGAGCTGGCCCGGACGCGCCGCCGGCGGGTGACCCAGGTCGACAAGGCGAACGTCCTGGCCACCAGCCGCCTGTGGCGCAAGGTGACCGAGGAGGTGCACGCGGACTTCCCGGACGTGGAGCTCGAGCACCGGCTGGTGGACTCGGCGGCCATGACCCTGGCCAAGTGGCCCGCCGGCTTCGATGTGCTGGTGACCGAGAACCTGTTCGGCGACATCCTGTCCGACGAGGCCGCCGTCATCACGGGCTCGCTGGGGATGCTGCCGTCGGCCTCGATCGGGACCCGGAGCACCGCGCACGGGCGCCACGGCCTGTACGAGCCGATCCACGGCTCCGCGCCCGATATTGCCGGCCAGGATCTCGCCAACCCGCTGGGCACCATCCTGTCCGCCGCGATGATGCTCCGCTGGTCGCTCGGCCAGCCTGCGGCCGCGGCAGCGATCGAGGCGGCCGTCGATGCCGCGCTTGACGCCGGCTGTCGCACGAAGGACCTGCTGCCTGCCGGCGGCGACGCCGCGATCACGCCGATGGGGACGAAGGAGATGGCCCGCGTGATCGGGGACCGGATCGCGATTTGACGGCCGGTGCCCGCCACGGCGGGTGGCCGGCCGATCCGACCGCCGATCCCTTCCACCCGCACAGGATGCTTCGACCATGACAGCCGACCGACCGGTCATCCTCTACGACACCACCCTCCGCGACGGCACCCAGGGCGAGAACATCACGCTCTCGCTGGCCGACAAGCTGCGTGTCGCGCGCATGCTCGACGAGTACGGCTTCCCATTCATCGAGGGCGGCTGGCCGGGGTCCAACCCCAAGGACATCGAGTTCTTCGCGGCCGCCCGCAAGCTCAGCTGGCAGACGGCGAAGCTGGCCGCATTCGGGTCCACCCGCCACCGCTCCAACGCGCCCGGCGAGGATCCCAACCTGCGCGAGCTGGTGGCGGCGGAGACCCCGGTGGTCACGATCTTCGGCAAGAGCTGGCTGCTCCACGTGACCGAGGTGCTGGGCGCCACGCCCGAGCAGAACCTGGACATGATCGCGGATTCGATCGGGTTCATCGCGGACCATGGTCGCGAGGCGGTCTACGACGCCGAGCACTTCTTCGACGGCTACAAGGGCGACCGCGGCTACGCGCTGGCCACCCTGCGCGCCGCGCGCGACGCCGGCTCGCGCACCCTGGTCCTGTGCGACACCAACGGCGGCACGCTGACCGATGAGCTGCTCGCCATCCTGGGCGACGTGCGCGCCACGCTCGAGGCCGATACCGGGGCGCCCGCGGTGACCTGGGGAATCCATACTCACAACGACGCCGAGCTCGCGGTCGCCAACTCGATCGCAGCCGTCCAGGCCGGCGTGCGCCACGTGCAGGCGACGATCAATGGCTACGGCGAGCGCTGCGGCAACGCGAACATGGTCTCGATCCTGGCCAGCCTCGCGCTCAAGACCGAGAACGTCCTGACGCCTCCGGGTGGCGGGGACCTGCCGGCTCTCACGGAGCTGTCGCGCTCCGTCGCCGAGATCGCCAACCAGAACCCCAACGACTACCAGCCCTATGTTGGCCGCAGCGCGTTTGCGCACAAGGGCGGCGTGCACGGCGCCGCGGTGGCCAAGGTCGAGCGCAGCTACCAGCACGTGGATCCGGCCGCGGTGGGCAACGCCGGCCGCCTCGTCGTGAGCGAGCTCGGCGGTCGCGCCAACACCTCCATCCGGGCACGCCAGCTGGGCCATGAGCTCGAGGGCGTGCTCGACGCTCGCGAGCTGAGCAAGCTGATCAAGCGCCTCGAGCACGAGGGACAGGCCTTCGAGGGCGCCGAGGCCTCGTTCGAGCTGCTCATCCGGCGCAACTCGCCGGGGTACGAGCCGCCGTTCCGGATCCTCGACTACACGTGCCTCGTCGAGCAGCGCTCGGGCCGGGAGCTGCTGGCCGAGGCCACGGTCAAGGTCGAGGTGGCCGGCGAGACTTTGCACACGGCCGCCGAGGGCAACGGCCCGGTCAACGCGCTTGACGGTGCGCTGCGCAAGGCCCTCCGCGCCTTCTACCCGGGATTGGACACCGTCCACCTGGTGGACTACAAGGTGCGCATCCTGGACGGGGCGACCGCGACAGCCGCGCGCACCCGCGTCATCATCGACTCGCAGGATGGTTCGCAGACCTGGAGCACCATGGGCAGCGACACGAACATCATCGCCGCCTCCGCGCAGGCGCTCGCGGACTCGCTGGAGTACGCGATCTGGAAGTCGAACGCATTGGTGGAGCGGCGCGATGAGCGGCACTTCACCACGCTCGCCGCGTCGCTGGAGGATCCGAGATGAATGGTGTGCGCCTCGACCGCTGGACGGTCACCTCCGGCAGCAACGTCAACAGCCGGGCAGCCGTGGTGATCCGCGGCGCCGGCCATGACTGGAAGGCTTCGGCCGAGGGCAACGGGCCCGTGGACGCCCTGTACCGGGCCGTCGACCGGGCACTCTCCGACGTCCTCAACGGCGGCCACCCGCAGCTGCTCGCGTACGACGTCCATGCGCTCGAGGAGGGCCCGTCGGCCCAGGGACGGGTGACCGTGGTCCTCGCTCCGCCCTCGACCGCGCCCGACGAGCGCGCGGCGGGCCGGTTCACCGGCGAGGCCGCCTCGACCAACACGATCGCAGCCTCGGTCGAGGCCTACCTGCAGGCGCTCAACGAGATGCTGGCGTCCGCGTCCTGGACAGGGGTCACCGCGGCGGCAGCCGAGGTTGCGGCCGAGCGGCGGGCGAAGCGGCGCGGGGGCCAGGGCACGATCGGTGAGCCGGATAGCGGCACCGAGTTCGACGACGAGGCCGGCTCGATCGACACCACCGAGTGGTTCAACCAGTAGCGGGCGGGGGCGACGCGGACACGCCGCCCCCCGTCGACGCCGACGCGTTCAATGCCTTCGAGGCCGCCGGCTGGGAGGAGCGGGCCGGGACGTACGGGTTCCTGTCCCCGATGACCCGCCGCATTGGCGGCACGGTGCTCGCAGCGGCGATGGTCGGTGAGGGGTGCCAGGTCCTGGATGTGGGCGCCGGGCCCGGGGATCTCGCCGCGGCCGCGGCCGCGCTCGGTGCGGACACGGTCGGCATCGATGTCGCGCCATCGATGGTCCGGCGGGCGGCGATCGCGAACCCATCGATCCCGTTCCGGATCGGATCGTTCGAGGCGATTCCGGCCGGTGCTGGTGCGTTCGACGCCGTGGTTGCCAACTTCGTGCTCAACCACGTCGGCCGCCCCGAGCTCGCCCTCGCCGAGGCGTACCGCGTGCTCCGTCCCGGCGGCTGGCTCGCCCTGTCTTCGTGGGATGCGCCGCGGCGCAACCGGTTGTTGGGCCTGGTCGTGGATGCTGTCGCCGACGCCGGGGCGCCACCACCACCCGGCGTTCCTGTGGGCCCCATCAACTACCGCTCGGACGACGAGCAGCTCGCCCTGTTCGCGGCCGCCGGGTTCGTCGATGTCGGCCTGAGCCGGATCCAGTTCATCGCCGCCGTCCCGGATCCCGCCACGCTGTGGCACGGCGTGCTCGATTCAGCGGTCCGGACACGCTCGCTGGTGGCCGCCCACCCGCTCGAGGTCCAGGTCGCGATCCGCACCCAGTTCGACCGGCTGGTCGCGGTGCATTCGCGCGAGGACGGGACGCTGGCCATCCCCGTCGCCGTCCAGGTCACGCGCGGCCGGCGGCCGTGAGCGATCCTGTGGCCATGCCGATCCGCGTCGCGTACACGGGCGAGCCGGGGGCGTTCGCCGAGGAGGCCGTGCTCCGCTTCGTCGCGGCGCCGGTGGCCGTGCCGGTGTCCTCGTTCCGGGCCGCGTTCGAGGCGGTGCGTGACCGCGTCGTTGTGGCCGCCGTGGTGCCGGTGGAATCGTCGCTGCTGGGGACCATCCGCGAGAACCTGGATCTGCTCTGGGAGTTCGAGCTGCCGATCGTGGGCGAGGTCAGCGTCCCCGTCCGCCTGGCGCTGCTGGCGCAACCGGGCGAGACGCTCGAGTCCATCACCCGCGTCTACTCCATCTCCGCAGCGCTCGCCCAAGCCGACGAGTTCCTGCGTTCGCGGCCGTGGACCGTCCAGACCTCGTACAACACGGCGGGCGCGGCGAAGCAGGTCGCCGAGGCGGGGGAGCGTGGCGCGGCGGCGGTCGCGTCTGCCCGCGTCGCGTCCATCTACGGCCTCGAGATCCTCGCCGACGACATCCAGTCGGGCAGCGACAACCGGACCCGGTTCGCCGTGATCGCCCTCCCGGGCTCCGAGGCGCGGGCCGCCGTCCTGGCCGCGGCGAGGCCCGATGCGTTGGCCGGCCCGCCGCGCACCTCGCTCGCGTTTGCCGTGCGCAACGTGCCCGGGTCGCTCTACCGGTCCTTGGGCGCCTTTGCAACCCAGGGCCTCAACCTCTCACGCCTCGAGAGCCGCCCGTGGACCGCGAGAACAGCCGCGCTGGGAGTACCTGTTCTGGGTCGACCTCGACGGCGATCCCGCGGACCCCGCCTGCGCCCGGGCGCTCGAGGAGCTGCGCGACGAGACGGAGCTGGTCCGGATCCTGGGCACGTACCCGAAGGCGACCGAGGACTGATCAATGGGGGACGCAGGCTTTGTTCCACGGTGTGCGTGGCCGCGATCCTCGTCCTGGCCGGCGTCGAGTCCGCGGCCGCGACGCCAGGTGGGTGACCTGGTGTTCATCGCCGCGGGTCGGTACCAGGAGCGCTCGAGACCGATCAGCCATTCACTCCCGACGTGATCGTCTGGCACCGGGAGACGACCGGAGGTCGTTCGACGGCCGGGTGTTGCCTGAGTCGCGCGACCGCACCTACTACCCCGCCGCCGCCCGGTCCGCCGACAGCCTCGCGCAGCCGGCCGCAGCGTCGCGGGCGGACGTTGCCCGGTGGCACCCGCGACAGGTGCGATCATGAGGCGGACGGTCGCCGGCGAGCCGTGGACCGGACGCGCACGCACAGGGAGGAGCACTTGGACGAGGCATTCCGGGCCGAGATGGCGGCGGGCTACACGTTCGACGAGCCGGTCCTGACGCTGGGCTGCCCGATCCAGGGCGACGATCTCCTTGCCGACGTCCGGGTCACCCTGCCGCTCTCGCGCGTCAACCGCCACGGGCTGATCGCCGGCGCCACCGGCACGGGCAAGACCAAGACCCTCCAGATCCTCGCGGGCCAGCTGTCGGCGGTCGGCGTGCCCGTGTTCGCCGTGGACGTCAAGGGCGACCTGTCCGGCATCGGCGCGCCGGGCGATCCGGCCAGCACGCCCGTCGCCGCGCGGGTCGAGTCGATGGGCCTCACCGAGTTCGAGGTCCAGGGCCACCCGACCGAGATCATGTCGCTGTCGGGCACGGTGGGCGCGCATGTCCGGGCCAGCGTCAGCTCGTTCGGCCCGCTGCTGATGGGCAAGGTGCTCGACCTCAACGAGACCCAGACGTCGATCCTGTCGCTGGTCTTCCGCTACTGCGACGACGAACATCTCCCGCTGCTGGACCTCGCGGACCTCCGCACCACCCTCAAGTTCCTCGGCTCCGACGAGGGCAAGCCGGTCCTGGCCGACCTGGGCGGCATCAGCTCCGCGAGCCTGGGCGTGATCCTGCGCTCCATCGTGACCCTGGAGCAGGAGGGTGCCGGCGAGTTCTTCGGCGAGCCCGAGTTCGACGTGGACGACCTGCTGCGCACGACCGCGGACGGGAAGGGGATCGTGACCCTGCTCGAGGTGGCGGACGTGATGGACCGGCCGCGTCTGTACTCCACGTTCGTGCTGTGGATGCTGGCCCAGCTGTACGAGCAGCTGCCCGAGGTGGGCGACCTGCCCCAGCCCAAGCTGGCCTTCTTCTTCGACGAGGCGCACCTGCTGTTCAAGGACGCCTCGGACGCGCTGATGGAGCAGATCGAGCGCACCGCGCGGCTCATCCGATCCAAGGGTGTGGGCGTGTACTTCGTCACCCAGGCGCCGAGCGACGTCCCGTCCTCCGTCCTGTCCCAGCTCGGCAACCGCGTCCAGCACGCGCTGCGCGCGTTCACCCCTGAGGACGCCGACAACCTGCACAAGGCGGCGCGGACGTTCCCGATGACCGACCACTACGACGTGGAGCGGACGATGACCAGCCTCGGAATCGGCGAAGCCTTGGTCACGGTTCTCAACCCCAAGGGTGTGCCCACGCCGCTGGCAGCCACGCGGCTCGTCCCGCCCGACTCCCGGATGAGCCCGCTCACCCCGGACGAGATCGCCTCGCTCGTGGCCGCCTCGCCACTGGCGGCTCGGTACGGTGAGGCGATCGACCGCGAGAGCGCCCACGAGATCATCACCGGGCGGTTGACCAACGCCAAGGCGGCCGCGGCGACCGCCGCTGCCGACGCCGAGCTGCGCGGGCGAGTGTCGCCCACGACGGCCGACGGGCTGGACGGGATGACGCCCGCCCAGCAGAAGCGCGAGATCGCCCGCCGGTCGAAGGAGCTCGAGGCCGCCCGCCGGGCCGCCGAGCGCGAGCGCAAGGCCCGCGAGAAGGAGGCCGCCGCCCTGGCTCGAGAGCGCGAGCGGACGATGCGCGCAACGGTGAACACGGTGGGCAAGGTGATCGGCTCGCGAGGGACGCAGACGCTCCTGCGTGGGGTGTTCGACACCATCTTCGGCGGCGGCAAGCGGTAGGGACGCCGGGCGCAGGCCGGCAGGCCGAGGCGGACGGCGGGACGCAAGCGGGCCGGCCGGGGCTGCTCCGGCACGTCGTGGGGCCCTCGACGCGGAAGCCCGGGGGAGCCACACTCGTCGCGGCGCCGACCGCCATCCGCGGAGGCGTGCCGGCACCAACACCTCGGAGGACCGTCATGAACGGCTGGCCGTCGGGCAACGAGCAACCGGTCGTGGGGGTCATCGGTCTGGGTAGCGTCGGCTCCCAGGTCGGGCTCCGCCTGTGCCGCGCCGGGTTCCGGATCGTGGCGTTCGACGCCCGTGCCGAGGCGGTCGAGCCCCTCGTACAGGCCGGTGCCACGGCCGCCGAATCCGTGCCCGGGACGGCGGCGTCATGCGACGTGCTGATCACCGCACTTCCCGGCCCGGCCCAGGTTGATGCCGTGATGGCAGGGTCGTCCGGCGCGTTCCAGGCGCTGCGCGAGGGCTCCGTGTGGGTGGACGTGAGCTGGTGCACGCCGGCGGCGTCGCTGGCGCTCGCCCGCGAGGGGGCACGGCGGGGCGTGGCGGTGGTGGATGCTCCGGTGGCCGGTCTCGGCCGCGATGCAGGCCATGGCCCGGTCCGCGCTTTCGCCGGCGGAACGGTGCCCGATGTCGAGCGCGTTCGCCCCGTCTTGGAGGCAGTGGCGGATGCGGGCGAGTTCCAGCAGGTGGGTGCCCGAGGCGCCGGGTATGCGGTCCGCTTGTGCCTGGACCTGTGTCGCTCGATCCACGAGCAGGCAGGCGCCGAGGTCCTGATGCTGGGACAGGCCGCGGGCGTGAACGCCGATATCCTGCGCGGCGTGCTCGCGACCGCCGACGACAGGGCACATGCCGGGCTGCCGGAGACCCGTGATGCCGCCCTCCGGGACGAGGCTGCGCGACACCTGGCGCTGGCCGTCGACCTGGGACGTGAGCTCGGCGTGCCCCTGGAGCTGGCCGCGCTGGTCGAGCAACTGCGACGGCGCGGTGGCAGCGTCGTGGGCGACACCGGCGGCGGGGGCGGCACCCGCGGCACCGGCAACGCCTGACCCGCAGGGTGGGGGACCGGCCTCCGACCGATGCGCGCTCGGCAACGACTGTCCCGCGCCCCGCGACTGACCGATCCCTCCCGGGGAACAGACGCCAGACTCCCCCGCCATGGACCTCACGCTGACCCCCGCCCAGGCGGAGCTGCGCGATCGCGCCCGCGCCTACGTCGTCCGCCACCTGCAGCCGCTCGAGGCGGAGTTCGAGCGGCGGCATGCACTCGATCCCGCCACGGGCGCCGAGCTCCGTCGGCTGGCCATCGACGCCCGGCTCCAGGGCGGCAGCCTGCCGGTGGCCGTCGGCGGCCAGGGCTGGTCCAGCCTGGAGCAGGTCCTCGTGCACGAGCAGCTGGGCCAGGTGACCGGCGGCCTGTGGTCGTACATCCCGGGCGCCTACAACGCGCTCGTCCACTGCTCCTCCGAGCAGCGGGCGCGCTACCTCGACCCCAGCCTTCGCGGTGAGCGGAGCGGCTCCTACGCGATCACGGAGCCGGGACAGGGATCGGATGCGCGAACGCTTGCCTCGACGGCCGTCCGCGACGCCGCGACCGGGGAGTACCTGCTCAACGGCGTCAAGTGGTTCGTCACCGGCCCCGACGACACCGACTTCATGATCTTCCACTGCCACCTGCTCGACGGCGACGACCGGCTGCCGACCCTGTTCCTGGTGGACTACGACACGCCCGGTGTGGCCATGACCCACGACCCCGACTACACCCACACCTTCGCCGACCGCCACCCGCAGTTCACCCTGACCGACGCGCGCGTGCCCGCCGCCGCGATCCTCGGGGGCATCGGGCAGGCGGACCTGATGACCAACGAGTGGTTCGTGGAGGAGCGGCTCCACATCGGCGCCCGGTGCACCGGCGCCATGGAACGCCTGCTTACGCTGGCGGTCGAGTGGGCGACGGACCGGATCCAGTTCGGCGAGCGGATCTACGACTTCCAGGGAGTCAGCTTCCCGCTCGCCGACTCTGCCGCCGACGCCTCCGCCGCGCGCCTGCTCACCCGTGAGGCCGCCGTCCTCAAGGACGAGGCCGCCAACGCCAAGGTCGTGCATGCCAAGGCGTCGCTCGCCAAGCTGTTCGCATCGGAGGCCGCCTGGCGCTGCGCCGACCGCGTGGTCCAGGTGTTCGGTGGTCGTGGCTATATGCGCGAGTTTCCCGCTGAACGCTATCTGCGCGAGCTGCGGGTCGACCGCATCTGGGAGGGCACCAGCGAGATCCAGCGGCTGATCATCGCCCGCGCGCTCGAGAAGCGCGGCGTAGATGCCGTCGTCGGGTGATGGACGCCGCCGCCGGCGCCCCCCCGCCGGCGGGGATCGACCTCCGGCCGTTGTTCGCGCCACGCTCCATCGCGGTCGTCGGTGCCAGCCCCCGCAATTCGCTGGGCGCCACGATCCGCGACAACCAGGCCGTGCTGGGCAGTGAGACCCTGGTCCGGTTCGTCAACCCGCGCTACGACGAGGTGCACGGCGAGCGCTGCTGGCCCACGCTCGACGCCCTGCCCGAGCGTCCGGACACGGTCGTGCTCGCGGTCAACCCGCTCCGGGCCGCGCAGTACACGCAGGCGGCGGCCGAGGCGGGCATCCCGTCGGTCGTGATCCCCGGCGGAGGTGTGGTCGAGGGCGGCGAGGCGGCCGCCGAGATGCAGCGCACGGTGGCCGGCATCGCGATCCGGCACCGGATGGCGCTGCTCGGCCCAAACTGCATGGGCTCGGTGGACTGGACCACGCGCAGCGCCAACTACATCGGCGATGTCAACCCGTGGCTGCCACGGGGCCACGTGGCCGGCATCGCCCAGTCGGGCAGCGTGACCGACGCGTTCATCCATGCGCCCGGCAGCCGGATCGGCTACAGCCGGATCGTGTCCATCGGCGCCGAGGTGACGCTCGACCTGTGCGACTACCTGGCCTACTGCCTCGACGACGACGAGACCCACGCGGTCATGCTGTTCGTGGAGGGCTTCAAGCGGCCCGAGCGGTTCCTGGCCCTGTGCGACCGGGCCCTGGCGATGGGCAAGCCGGTCCTGGCGGTCAAGGTCGGGCGCTCGGCGCAGGCGCAGGCCGCCGCGGTGGCGCACTCGGGGAGCCTGGCCGGCGAGGACCGCGTGACCGACGCTGCGCTCGAGGCGGTGGGCGTGATCCGGTGCACGGACCTCGACGAGCTGCTCGAGCAGGCCGAGCTGGTGGCCGGGACGGGGCGCGTCCATCGGTCGGTGGGTGGCGGCCGGACCGGCATGGTCACGGTCTCCACCGGGGAGGCGTCGCTGGTCGCCGACCTTGCCGAGCGCACGGGGCTCGACCTGCCGCCGGTGCCGGACGCGGCGCGGGCGGCCATTCTCGAGGGCCTGCCGACGATGGGCTACATCGGCAACCCGCTCGACCCATGGGGCGCCGACGACGAGCGGCACGCCTACCGGGTGGCGTTCGAGGCGTTCGCGACCTCGGGTGCGTACGACGTCCTGGCGGTGGTCCACGACAGCCCGTACCGCGACCTGGCCGGCGAGGTAGAGGTCGCCCTGGCCGTGAGCGAGGCGCTGACCGAGGCAACGCGCGACCGCCCGGAGCTGCTCCCGGTCTACGTGTCGCTCACCTCGGGCGATGTCAGCGAGCAGGTCAAGGCCACGCTCGACGCCGCGGGCGGGATGCCAATGCTCCGCGGAGCCACCGAGGCGATGCACGCGATCGCCAGGCTCGCCGGCTGGGAGCGGGCACGGACATCGCGGGTCGAACAGGGCCCGCGCCGCGCGGTCTGGCCGGCCCTCGCGCAGGACCATGTGCCGTGGGGTGCCGATGCGACCATCGATCCACTTGCCCGCCGCGCCGCCGGCGCTTCCGGACGCCGGGCGCTGGGGGAACGCGAGAGTCTCGAGCGGCTCACCGCAGCCGGGCTGCCGGTCACGCCGTGGCGCTGGGTCGCCGTCGGCGACACCGCCCCGGAGGCGATCATCGCGGCCCGCGCCGAGCTGGGGAGCGGGCCGGTTGCCCTGAAGCTGGACGCGATCGGCCTCGCGCACAAGACCGAGGCTGGCGGCGTGCTGCTGGGGCTCGAGACCGCCGAGGACCTTGCCGCCGGGGCAGCGACGCTGGCGGCGGCCGCCGGTCGCGCCGGCGCCGTGCTTCGCGGCTTCCTGGTCGAGCCGATGGCGCCCCCCGGCATCGAGCTGATCGTGGGCGGTCGCCGGGACGCCGTGTTCGGGCCGGCGATCCTGGTCGGGCTCGGCGGCATCCTGGCGGAGGTCTTCGACGACGTTGCCGTGATCCTCGCGCCGGCCCCTGATGGGGTCATCCGCCGGCGCCTCGAGCGCCTGCGTGGCGCTCCCGTCCTGCGCGGCGTCCGAGGGCGTCCCGGCGTCGACCTCGACGCCCTGGCCGGGCTGGCAGGAGCGGTCGGTCGTCTGCTGGTCGATGATCCGGCGATCGCCGAGATCGACCTCAACCCGGTCATCGCGACGCCGGCCGGCGTCGTCGCGGTCGACGCCCTGGTCGTGCTCGAGGCGCCCCCGGCCTGACGGGCGTCCGCACCCCACGATCGCCCGGCGCCCGCACGCACTGCGGCCCGCCGCCCGTGTCACGCCCGGGACCCGCCTCCCGATCGAACGGTGAGCCGCCACACCAGGACGGAAACGAAGGTACCCCCCACCGCTGGGCCCGCGGTCCCCTAGTCGGACCGGTCCGGGATTGGTCAGATACAGCAGACGCGGAACCACCGCGTCGCCACTTCCCGGGTGGAACGCCAGGCAGGCACCGAAACCCGGTCGCGCCCAGCAGACGGTCAACACCTGGCCCACTCCGCCGGTCGCGTCCCGCGAGTGCCCACTGGGCGGGACGCGACCGGCCTTCCGTCTCACGGCCGGGAGATCAGGTGGGTCGCCCGGCCGTATGACGATCCACCCACACACGTCCTGACCTCCGGCCCGACGGGCCGGACTCGGCGCTACCCTTGCGCCATGACCGCTGATCCCTATGCCCGCATCCGCCTCGCCCAGGGCGACATCACGCGGATCACGGCCGATGCCATCGTGAACGCGGCCAACAGCGCGCTCGCGGGCGGCGGGGGGGTCGACGGGGCCATCCACCGGGCCGGCGGCCCCGGGATCATGGAGGACCTCCGGCGGCGGTACGGCCCCAATCGCAGCTGCCCCACCGGGAGCGCGGTCGTGTCCGCGCCGGGACTGCTGGATGCCCGCTGGGTGATCCACGCGGTGGGCCCGGTGTGGTGGGGCGGCAACGGTGGTGAGGCCGCGCTCCTGGCCTCGGCCTACCTGACCAGTCTCCGCCTGGCAGACGACCTGGGCGCCCACCACGTCGCCTTCCCGTCGCTCAGCACGGGTGCCTACGGCTACCCGCTCGACCAGGCGGCACCGGTGGCGCTCGAGGCCGTCGCCCGCGGACTCCGCGACGCCACCTCCCTCCAGCGGGCCACCTTTGTCCTGTACGGCGACCCGGCGTTCGCCGCCTATGAGCGCGCGCTCGAGGACCTGAGCGCCCGCCCGAGCTGATCGCCACGGGCATCCGGTCCCAGCCGAGGCGCGGCGGACGCCTCAGCGCTCCTGCTGGCTCCGATACCAGTCCACGGTGCGCGCGATCCCCTCGCCGAACTCGACCAGGGGCCGGTAGCCCAACGCGCGCGTTGCCAACGAGACATCGGCCACCGACTCCGGGATGTCGCCGGGTCGCGCCGGTCCGATCTCCGGCTCCCGCCACGTTCCGACGGCATCGCAGATCGCCTGGTGGAGGTCCCGGAGCGTGCGCGGCCGGCCGGCGGCGATGTTGGCGGTCAGTCCCGAGGGACTGTCCGGACGCGCGGCGACCAGGTTCGCGGCAGCGACATCGTCGATGTAGACGTAGTCGCGCGTGATGGCGCCACTGCCGTTGAAGGTCGGGGGGTGCCCGGCCAGGGCGGCGGCCGTAAACCTGGGAACGACAGCGGCGTACTCCGAGGCCGGATCCTGTCCGGGCCCGAAGACGTTGAAGTACCGCAGCGCCACGGTCTCGATGCCGTTGAGAGCCCCGAGCACGTGCAGGTAGTGCTCGGCGGCCAGCTTCGTCACGCCGTAGGGCGAGGTGGGGGCCGGCGACTGGTCCTCCGTGCAGGGCGTGCGCAAGGGCGTCCCGTACACGGCGGCCGAGCTCGCCAGCACCACCCGCCGCGTGCCGGCCCGGCGGGCTGCCAGCATGATCTCGATCGTCCCGCCGACGTTCACCTCGTCGGTCCGGCGAGGCTCGGCAACGGATCGGGCCACCGAGGCGACGGCGGCCTGGTGGAGCACGACCTCGCACCCGGCGATCGCGGCGTCGAGGACCCTCGGCTCGAGGATGTCGCCCTGAACGAAGGAGATCCGGTCGAGAACGGGCCCGAGCCTCGAGAGGCTCCCCGTCGAGAGGTCGTCGACCACGCTGACGGCGTGGCCGGCGGCCAGCAGGCCGCGCACGAGGTGGTGGCCGATGAAGCCTGCCCCGCCGGTGACGAGGACCTGCATCAGGCGGGCCCCGGGCTCACGCGCCGGATCGCTCGGCACGGCGGTATGGGGCTCTTAGGCATGGGCCGAGTGTAGTCGAAGCGGCCGGGGTTTCTGCACCCGACCCCTGGCCCCGCAAGCGGTGCCACCACGCACCGCTACGTGATGGATGAAATGTTCCAGCGCCCCAAAGGGTCTAGTCACGATACGGCGATTGCCGTATGTTTGGCGTCCGGGGACAACAGAGACAGTTGACGCTTGGTTGCCACGGGGAGGCGCTGGGACGGCAGACGTCAGTTGGTGCTTTCTCATGGTGCTGGCCGAAGCGGCTGCAATGTGCAGTCGCGCGTCCCTCGATCAGCAGGAGCCGTTGTGACCGCTCGCCGTACGTTCCGACAGACCTTCGCGCCGGGGATGCCGAAGGCTGCCGCCACCGACCGCCCGATTGCGGACACCTGGCAGCGCTTCTTCCGTGCCACGCGCGACATCCGTGGCCGCCTGCTCCTGGCCATCGACCTCCTGGGCATCGTCGTCGGCGCGTACATCGCGCTCGCTCTCCGCCTTGACCGGGTCACGGCGCCGCTGATGCAGCCGGCCTTCCCCCTGATCGTCATCCTGCTGCTCTCGGTCCGGACCGTCATCAACATCCGTCTCGGGCTGTACAGCCGGCGCTGGCGCTACGCGTCCATCCCGGAGCTGGGTCGGGTGGTGGGTGCAGCGGCTCTCGGGTCGGTGGTCGCGATGGCCGTGTTCTACGGCACCTCGCTGCTGGGAGCCTCGGGTTGGACCGACGGGTTCCCGCGCAGCTTCTGGCCGATCGAGTTCCTGCTCTGCATCTCCATCCTGGGTGGTGCCCGGTTCGCGATCCGGGCCGCGGCCGAGTGGGTGATCTATCCCGCGACCCATGCCGAGGGCGCCCAGGCGACGCTGCTGTACGGAGCCGGGGACGCCGGGGTGCTGGTGGCGCGCTCCGCCTCCCGCTACCCGGCCTCGGGCGTCCGGCCCGTGGGCTTCCTCGACGACAACCCGACGCTCGCCGGCGAGTTCGTGGCGGGCCTGCGCGTGTATGGCGGCCTGGAGTCGCTGGACAAGGCGGTCACTGCGACCGGCGCGCGGTCGCTGCTGATCACGATGCCCAGCGCGGCAGGGACGGCGGTCCGGCGGGTTGTGGACGCGGCACTGGCCGGCGGGCTCGAGGTCCGGACGGTGCCGTCCATCACCGAGCTCATCGACGGAAGCGTGGACGGCTACCGCGTCCGGCGGGTGCGTGTCGAGGACCTCCTGCGCCGCCCGGCGGTGACGGAGCACGCGGTCAACGTCGAGCAGATCATCCGGGGCCGGACGGTCATGGTCACCGGGGGCGGCGGCTCCATCGGATCCGAGCTGGCCCGCCAGGTGTTCGCGCTCGGACCGCGTCGCCTGATCCTCGTGGATCGGGCGGAAAGCCCCCTGTACCTGATCCAGCGCGAGCTCGAGATGATGCGCGCCAGCGGGCGCGGCTCCGGAGAGTTGCGCGCTCACCTGGCCAACGTCGCCAGCCGCGTCACCATGAACCGCATGATGCGCGACGAGGCACCGGACGTGGTGTTCCACGCGGCCGCCTACAAGCACGTGCCAATGATGGAGGACCACCCCTCGGACGCCGCCCACGTGAACATGGGCGGCACGATGGTGCTGCTCGACGCGGCGGTCGCGGCCGGGGTGGAGCGATTCGTGTTCGTGTCGACGGACAAGGCCGTCCGGCCCAGCAGTGTCATGGGCGCCAGCAAGCGGATCGGCGAGATGCTCGTGGCCGACACCGCCCGCCGAACGGGCCTCCCGTACGTCTCGGTCCGCTTCGGCAACGTGCTCGGCTCCACCGGCAGCGTCGTGCCGATCTTCCAGGAGCAGCTCGAGAACGGCCGCCCGCTCACGATCACCGATCCCGCCATGACCCGCTACTTCATGACCATCCCGGAGGCCGTGTGGCTGATCCTGGACGCGGCGGCGGTCGGGACCACCGGCGACCTGTTCGTGCTCGACATGGGTGAGCCGATCCGGGTCATGGACCTGGCCCGGGACCTGGTCCGCTTGGCCGGCCGCGACCCCAACAGCCAGCCGATGGAGATCGTGGGGCTGCGGCCCGGCGAGAAGCTCCACGAGGAGCTGTTCTACGACACGGAGAGCGTGGTGCCCACGCCCAGCTCCAAGGTGCTGCGCGCGGCGTCGCCGGCGGCTCCCACCACGGTGCGGGAGGACGTGCTGGACATGCTGTCCGCCGCCACCGGCGGCCGCGACGACGAGCTGCGGGCGGCCATCATGGGCTACTGCCGGCACGCATTCGGGGAGAATGCGCTGCCCAGCGCGGACGTGCGGGGCCCCGGCGTCCCGGTGTTCGCTCCGCCGTCCGAGGATCCCGTCGCGATCGCCGGTGCCTGACGTCCTCGCTGGGGGGCGGGGTCGGGGCACGAGACGGCGGCCGGGGAGGGTGCGGTGAGCTTCCGCCCGCGGCACGAGCCCGACCGGCCGCCCATCGAGATCGGCCTCGTCCTGGCGTTGGTCGTGGCGACCCTGCTGTTCCGGCCGGTCGCGCGCCGGCTCGGGGTCCGCGGCCTGACGGCCTGGCTGCTGCTGGTCGCGACGGGGGCCATCCTCGCGCTCACCCTGACCCCGAGCCGGGAGGCGATCACCGCCGGCGTGACCGGGTCGATCAGCTGCGACCTGAGCCGGCTCGGTCCGGCATCACTGGGCGAGTACCGGCGATTCGACGATCCCAGCCTCAACATCCTGCTGTTCATCCCGCTGGGCATGGTGATCGGCGCGATCGGCCGACGGCCGGTCAGGGTGCGGCTCGCGCTGGCGGCCCTGCTGCTGTCACCGGCGGTCGAGGCGACGCAGGCCGTGGTCGTGCCGCTTGGCCGCGCGTGCCAGGGCGGCGACCTGTTCGACAACACGTTGGGCCTGGTGGCCGGGCTGGCCCTGGGCTGGGGAATCGGCCGCATCTGGCGCGCGACCGAGGCGCGTCGTCTCGAGGTCCGGACGCCGGCCGGGACCGACTCCGCCTAGCTGACGGAGTCGCCGGGTCGCCAGTCGATCACCTCGGCCGAGCCGCCCCGGGCCTCGATCGCGGCCGCGAGCTGCGCCGGCGTGCCGGCCAGGATCGGGAAGGTGCCCCAGTGGATGGGCAGGACGTGGCTCACACCCAGCATCTCGGTCGCGATGGCGGCCCCCTCCGGGTCCATCGTGTAGTGGCCACCGATCGGCAGCATGGCCAGATCCGGCTTGAACAGGTCCCGGATCAGGGTCATGTCGCCGAAGACCTGAGTGTCGCCGGCGTGATAGATGCGGAACCCGTTCTCGAGCTCCACCACGAATCCCGCCGGGTCGCCCAGGTAGAGGGTCGTCTCGCCACCCGCGTTCCAGTCGCCCGCCGAGTGGTCGGCGCCGGTCATCGAGACCTTGAGCCCGACGAACTCGCAGGTGCCTCCCTTGTTCATGCCGGTCACCTGGTCCATGCCGCCGGGGAGCCGGCGCGCGAGCCACAGGCTCATCTCGTGCATGCACGGCCACGACGGGCGAAGGCGTGACGCGATCGCCACCGCGTCGCCCAGGTGGTCGCTGTGACCGTGGGTGACGAGCAGCAGGTCGAGCCGCTGGACGTCGTCGGGGGTGATCGGACTCATCGGGTTGGTCAGCCAGGGGTCGAACAGGATCACCTTGTCGCCGGGGGTCTGGACCTCGACCGCCGCGTGCCCGAACCAGGTGAAGGTGGTGTCACGACCGATCGTCATCGCCGTCCTCCCTGCCGGCCACCGCCGGCTCGTCGCGCTTCGCTCTCCGGCGCAGTATGCGCCCGGACGGGCCCACCCGCCCCGGGCGGATACACTCGCCCTCGTGCCCGCGGAGCAGATCGCCCAGAACCTTGCCCTGATCAACTGGACCGTGCTGACCGGCCTCGGTGTCGGCTCGTTCGCGCTCGTCGTGTACGCGCGGCTGCGCACGCAGGCGACCCGCGGCTACCTGTCGTTCACGGCGCTCGCTGCCGCGGCGTTCGGTCTGCTCGCCTGGCTGTCTGACGGGGCCCTCCCCGCGGCGCCCGCCGCGACCGCCCCGGATGCGGCCTGGACCCTCGTCCCGGACCCTGCCTGGGCCGCGGCGCGCCAGGCGGCGCTGCTGGTGTTCAGCGCCGCAGCCGCCGTCACCTCCGTCCTCATCGGCCGCGGCGGCCGCGCGAGGATCCCGGGAATGGGGGGCCTCGTGGCCGGGGTGCTCGCCCTGGCCCTCGGCGGTCTGTCGTGGGGTGGCTCGACGGTGAATGCGGTGCTGCTGTTCGTCCAGCTGGCGGTGCTCGCGCTCGCGACCGGCGGCGTGTTCGCGGCCATGATCCTGGGCCACTGGTACCTGGTCACCCCCAAGCTGCCCGAGCAACCGCTGGTGCTGGTCGCGCGCCGGCTGCTATGGGTGATCGCGCTCCAGGTCACGCTGTTCGTGATCTGGGTGGGGCTCGGGATCGGGCCCGGGTCGGCAGGGCCGCTCACGGCGCTCGTCGGGCCGTATGCGCTGTTCGTGTGGTTGCGACTGCTGGTGGGGCTCGTGTTCCCGCTGGTCGTTTCGTGGGCCGCCCTCCAGACGGCCCGCACGCGCTCGATGGAGAGCGCCACGGGATTGCTGTACATCAACGTCGGCACCATCGCCGCCGGCACCATCCTGGCCGCCGGGCTGTACTTCGGAGCCGGGCTCCTGGTCTAGCCGGCGCCCCCAGGCCGAGGAGGTCGCCATGTCCGTCCTGCCGCCGCTCCGGGTCCGGGTCCGGCTGTTCGCCATGCAGCGCGAGGCCGCGGGGACCCGCGAGCTGCGTCTCGAGGTTCCGCTCGGCGCCACCGTGGACGACGCGTGGGCGGCCGTCGTGGAGGTTGCGCCGGCGCTCGCCCCGGGACGCCCCTCCCTCCGGTTCGCGGTCAACGGCGAGTACGCCGACCCGGACCGGCCGCTGGCCGACGGGGACGAGATCGCCTGCATCCCGCCGGTGAGCGGCGGCTCGAACGAGGCCGGACCCACCGCGGCAGACGGCGGGGACCGGGTGATCGAGCTGCGCGGGGGACCGTTCCCGGCAGGGCTCGCGACCGAGCTCATCGACCGCCTCGCGACCGACGAGGATGGCGGCGTCGCGATGTTCCTCGGCCGCACCCGGGTCACGCCCGGCACGCCGGCGCCGGGCCAGGAGGATGAGGCGACCCGCCATGCCGGTCGCGAGGTCGAGGGCCTGGCCTACGAGGCGTTCGAGCCGATGGCAGTCCGCGTGCTGGGGCAGATCGCCGACGAGATCGAGGCGCGATTCGGTGTCCGCCGCCTCGCCATCGTCCACCGGACCGGTGAGGTGCCGCTGGGCGAGGCCTCCGTGCTGGTCGTGGCGGCCGCGCCGCACCGCGATGCCGCATTCGCCGCGGCCCGCTACGCGATCGACGAGACCAAGGCCCGCGCACCGATCTGGAAGGCGGAACGGTTCACGGACGGTCACGTCTGGATCGGCGACGTCGCGCGGACGGAACCGGTCCCGGATGAGCCGGCGCCCGTCGGCGACGTGTCCGGTGCGGGCGATGCCCGGCCGCACCGGGGCTCGACCAGTCCCACCGGCAGCACGCAGCCCCACGGGGGCTCGACCTAGCCCCACCGGGATTCCCATCGGGACCATCACCGGGGACCATGGGCCCGGCCCGTTCGCCATACTGCGCTCATGCAGCGGTTCGGGGATGGCTCGGCGTTCGAGGATCTGCGTGCGCGGGCGACCGCCATCGCGTCGGCCTGGGCCGCCACCGCGGCTACCTTCACCAGCGTCGGCCAGGAGCGGGCGATCCTGCGCCTGTTCGGCGTCACCGGGCTCGACCACGCCGGCCTGCCGCTGGCCGCCGAGGTTGTCGACCGCTACCTCGCGCCCGACCCGCGCCGCCTGGCCGGGGGGATCGCGCTCCCGTTCGCCATGGCCATGGCCGAGTACGACCTGCGGCCCCAGGAGCTGGCCCTCGAGGTCGCCGAGGGCAATGTGGACCTGGGGTTGGAGGCGGAGCTCCTCGCCGAGCCAGACCGGCGGGCGATCGCGGTGGCCAACGCCCGGTCGTTGACCCACGCCGCGCTCGAGCGGATCAGCGCGAACCGGGTGGCGCGGCGCGAGCTCCTGGGCCTGCTGGGCGACCCTCGCCGGCCCTGGGTGGGGATGGGTCTCGGCTCGCCCGCCATCGTGGATGCGCTCGACGAAGCCGCCCGAGCGATCGAGGCGGGCGCCGAGATCATCCGGGTCGACGTGCCGCCCAGCCGGGAGCTGGCGCAGCTCGCAACCCGGGCCGGCCGCCCCGTCGAGGCGTGGAAGGCCGCCCCCACGTCGCGCGGCGGGCTCGACGTCCACGATCCGGCGGGCGCTCCCGTCCCCACCGGCGCCCAGCGCTCGCTCAGCGTCATGCGGCGCTTCCTCGACGAGGCGGGTGCCCGCCGACGCGGCTATGTCCGGTTGCTCACCGACGCCCAGCCGCTCGCCGCTTCTGACCAGGCGGTTGTGGCCGCGTTCGAGCGGATCGACGTGGTCGTTGCCGACCCGATGCGGGA
This sequence comes from uncultured Chloroflexia bacterium, assembly GCA_963727585.1. Lineage (GTDB taxonomy): Bacteria > Chloroflexota > Limnocylindria > Limnocylindrales > CSP1-4 > CAIXZV01. The sequence goes on from CAVSHH010000003.1 coordinate 148,107, forward strand.
GATCGTGACCGGGCGCGTGGACCCGGACCGGGCGCTCGCCGACCACGTCTTCGCCTACCGGCTGCTGGCCCGCGCCGGCACGCGGGTGCTGGTTCCCGCCGGCCCGCTGCTGGTGGGGCCCGATCTGGCCAGCGGCATGCCCTCGCGCCCCGCGGTGTGGTCCGGTCGCGCCCTCGCCATGCAGCTGCTCGTGGTGGAGCTGGCCCGCCTGGACGGCATGGCGCCCGACGCCATCTCGGTGGGAGCCTTTCCCGACTGGCTGGTCGACGAGCCAGGTGTGCCGGCCCGGGCAGCCGCTGAACTGGCTGTCCGCCGGGAGCTCCTGCCCGAGCACCCGATCGCGTTCACGGAACCGCCCCTGGCTTCCGAGGCGGCCGTGACCTGGAGCGCACTCGTGGCCGCGCTGCTGCCCGATGCGGGCGAGGTCGACATGATCCTGCGCCAGGCCGGCGATCCTGCTGCCGTCCTCGGCCGGACCCGAGCGGCCGCCGCCGTTGCGACGGGTCTCCGCGAAGGCCGCGGAATCCCGGCCCTGACAGGTGCTGCCCTGGAGCACACGCTGGAGGTGCTCGAGGCTGCTTCCGGGACGCTGGCGCTGCTGGACGAGTCCGGGTGGCGGGCGATCGTCGACCAGCCGCTGGGAGTGGAAGCCGCCGACCTGGGTGCCGACGCGGTCGCTGAGCGTGTCGATGCGTTCGAGCCGTTCGACCCGTTCCATGCCGGGACCGACGGGTCGGGCTGAATGGCCCTTGCCCCCGGAGATCCGCCGGCGCCTATCCTGCCCAACCATGTCGGAGCTGTTGATCTGCGCCGCCTGTCGGACGGACAACCGCCCGGGCCGCCGGACCTGCCGGACGTGCGGGATCCTGCTCACCGCGCGTTGCTGCGCCGCCTGCCGCTTCCCCGCGGGCGAGTCGGCCCGGTACTGCGCCTGGTGCGGACTTCCGCTCGCCGGACGGGTGCTGCCGCCCGGGGAGCCACCGCAATCGCGGGCGCTTCCGTCCTGACCCTCGCCGGGCCCCAGCCCTCGCGTCGGCCCTAGAGGCGCACCAGGCCGTCGGCCTCGTCCGCCGGCACGAGGCGCCCACAGGTGGGGCAGTGCCAGGCCGCCTCCAGCGGGGTCCCGCACAGCTCGTGCGTGAGCGGCTCCCCCGCGGCGCCCTGTCGTGCGCCCCAGTCCGCGAGCAGGGCCAGCGCGCCTGCGAGCTCGCGGCCGTCGGCGGTGAGCGCGTACTCCATCCGCGGCGGCCGGCGACTGTAGGGCGTCGCGGACACGATCCCTGCCCGCTCGAGCCGCCGGAGGCGATCCGACAGGATGTTGGGCGCGATCCCGGGAACCACCTCACCCAGCTCGTTGAACCGGTGGGGGCGCGCGAGGAGGGCCTCCACCAGGAGCAGGCTCCAGCGGTCGCCGACCCGGTCGAGGGCCGCACCGAGGGCCCCGGTCGGGGGGATAGGAGGGACGGGATCGGGCATCGCCCGCCCATGGTAGGCGAGGGGGCTTGCGCCGCGCCGCGGGCGAGTGTAAATTGCAACTCGCAAGTTAGTAGCGACAACGCCAGACACCCATACAGCACGGCCTCTGCAAGGCCGCCGGAGGAACCCGCCTTGTCCGTCCTCATCGAGCTCCAGGAGGCCGTCGCCGCCGTGGCCGCCGCCGCCGGGCCGTCCGTTGTCGGGATCGGCTCCCGGCACCGCGGCGCCGGTGTCGTGATCGCACCGGATCGCGTGCTCACCAACGCCCACAACCTGCGCGGCGGCGAGGTAACAGTCCGGTTCCCGGGCGGGCACACCCACCGAGGCACGGTCGCCGGGATCGACTGGGACGGCGATCTCGCGGTCGTTGACGTGCCCACCGCCGATGCGCCTGCCGTGACGTGGTCCGGCGGGGCCGCCACGATCGGCTCCGCGGTCTTCGCCGCGGCCGCAACCCCGGCCGGCGGCGCCCGGGTGTCGTTCGGCTTCGTGTCGTCCATGGAGCGCGCCTTCCGGGGGCCCGGCGGGCGACGGATCTCGGGCTCGCTCGAGCACACCGCGCCGCTGGCGCCCGGCTCGTCCGGGTCACCGCTCCTGGACGCGGACGGCGCCCTGCTGGGCATCAACACCAGCCGCGTCGGCGAGGGGTTCTACCTGGCCCTGCCGGCCGACGCCGCCCTCAGGGCCAGGGTCGATGCCCTGTCCCGTGGCGAATCGCGTGAGCAGCCTCGCCTCGGGATCGCCGTGGCGCCGGCTCGCGTTGCGCGACGGCTGCGCCGCTCGGTCGGGCTTCCCGAGCATGACGGCGTGCTGGTGCGCGGTGTCGAGGACGGCTCACCGGCTGCCGCCGCCGGCATCGCCGAGGGCGACCTGATCGTTGCCGTGGCCGGCCGCGCCGTGGGCGACGTGGACGACCTGCACGAGGCGCTGGCCGAGAGGGGCCTGCCGGTCGAGGTGGGGCTCCTGCGCGGTGCCGAAGAGCGGACGGTCGTCGTGGCCGCCCGGGCTGGCGAGGGCGCCGGAGGCTGACGCGACGGACGCTCAGCTGCCGACGGCGACCCCGTCGATCTCGATCGTGACCGTCATGTTCCAGCGGACCCCGTCGGGCACTGGGCCGGAGGGCGCGACGACGACCCGGTAGACGATGTCGCCTTGTACGGCGTTGCCGTAGCCGCCGACGGACTCGACCGTGCCGGCGAGCTCCCGGCCGGGCAGCCCGTCGATGCTGACCGTCGCGTGAGCGCCCACGCGGACCCGCGCGATCGACGTCTCCGACAGGTCCGAGGTCTCGAACCGCCAGCCGCTGGTGTCGGCGACCCTGGCCACGACCGCCGTCGGGCCCACCAGGTCGCCGATCGCCGGTTCGATCGAGATGACGGTGCCCCGGATGGGTGAGGTCACCGCGAGGTTGTCGCGGCCGAGCTCTGCGGCCGACACGCCGACCCGGGCGCGATCCTCGTCTGCCCGGGCAGCGTCGAGCGCGGCTCCCGCGCTGCCGAGCGAGGCCCGGGTGGAGGCGAGCTGCGCCCTCGCCACATCGACCGCGGCCCTGGCCTGGTCGACGCCGGCCGAGGCCTGCGAGACCTGCGCCTTGGCCTGCGAGACCTGCGCCGAGGCCTGCGAGACCTGCGCCTTGGCCTGGCGCTTCTGCGCCTTGGGGGCGCTGCCGGGCAGCTGGTCTCGAGCGGCATCGGCCGCCCGGACCGCGGCCTGGGAGGCGCTGACCGCCGCCTGTGCGGCCCGCAACGAGGCGGACGCTCCCCGTCGGGACGCCTGCGCCTGGTCCACGGACGCCTGCGCCTGGTCCACGGACGCCTGCGCCTGGTCGACCCCGGCCAGGGCGCGAGCGGTGGCGGCCGTCGCGGCGTCGAGCGCCGCGGCCGCGGTCGCGACGTCAAGCTGTGCGGCCGCGTCGTCGAGCTGGACCAGGGTGTCGCCGGCGGCGACGGTATCGCCGATCGCGGCCGGGATCGCGACCACCCTGCCGGAGCCCGAGGGCACCACCTGCGCCCAGGCCACGGGGACGGCGCGGCCCTCGGCGACGACGCCGGTATCCGCGGGGATCAGGCCCTCCACGGAGGCGGATGGCGCCGGGGACCCGGCCGCGCCACCGAACCAGCCCTGTCCCGCGCCGACCGCGACCACGATCGCGATCACGACGACCACCGCGACTCCGAGCCGCAGCCGCGACCGGCGCGAGCGCGGCTCGGGCGCGGGCGCGACAGGCGGAGCGGGGGTCATCGGTGGGGCCTCGTGACGGTGGTCTTCCATTGTGCCGGGGATCGTCCGGTCGCGACGACGGGGCTCATTCGTATGCGAGGACCTCCCGGACGGCCAGCCGGGTGGCCCGCCATGCGGGCAGGAACGAGGCGATCACGGCGAGGATCGCGACCACCACCAGCCACGCGATGATGCCGTCCAGGGCCGGGGTGAACGCGAGCGGGCGCTGGACGAATGACTCGCCGAGGGCGTCGGACAGGATCTTCGAGATCGGCAGCGACACGAGCACACCGGCGACCCAGGCGAGGAACCCGATGAGCAGGCCCTCGGCCAGGAACACGACCAGCACCGACCGGTCGCGGGCGCCGATCGCCCGCATGACGCCGATCTCGCGCGAGCGCTCGACCACGTTCATGGTCATCGTGCCCGCGAGCCCCAGCCCCCCGACCACCCCCAGCAGCAGCGACATGACCGACACGAACAGCAGCATCACGGTGAACAGGGTGTCGATGGTGGCCTTGATCTCGCTGCGCGTCTGGACGAGGGCGACCGCCATCCCTGCCCGGTCCAGCGTGTCGCGCACGGCGGCGCCCGTGTCGCGCTGTCCCGCGTCGTCGTGGCGTTCGGTGACCACCATCAGCAGGCCGGCCTTGCCGGCACTCCGCGTGAGGGCGTCGATCGCCGTCGAGGGCGCATACAGGAACGGGCGCTGGGTGGGAGCCTGGACGATGCCCACCAGCGTGAACATCGCCTCCCGGCCCTTCGAGCGCAGCGTGACCCGGTCCCCGATGTGCACGTCCGCCTCGTCGTCGAGAAAGTTCCGGGTCACCACCAGCGCGTTGCCGTCGCCCGCCTCGAGGAACCGGCCTTCCTCCAGCACGGGCTTGACGGTCGTCGCCCCGTCCGGCAGGCCGAACACGACCAGGTTGCCGCTGGTCGAGTCGTCCGGGCGGACCCGCTGGGCGGACGCGATCGTCCACGGCTCGGCAGCCACCACCCCCGGCACCTGCTCCGCCGTGCGGACGAGGATGCTCGAGCGCGCGGGCTGCACCAGCTGGACCTGGGCGTCGTAGTTGAAGTAGTCGAGGGTCTGGTCCAGCGTCCGGAGCAGCGACGCCCGGAGGGTGAACACGGACATGAACACCGCGCCACCGAGCGTCAGGGCCAGCAGGGTCAGCACCAGTCGGGACTTGCGCCGGAAGGTGTTGCGGATCGAGAGCAGGGTCGGTCGTGACAGCCCGCGCAGCTGCTGCAGCAGGCGGTCGATGCGCGAGCGCCCGAACGAGTCGGAGATGCCGGCGGAGGCGATCGCCTCGCGGACCGTGACCCGCACTCCGCGGAACACGGGCCACGCCGCGGCCGCCAGGGGGACCACCAGCCCGATCGCCACCTCGATGCCGACGACCTGCGGCGGCAGGAAGAACTCGGTGGCCTCGAAGTTGAGCAGGCCCGCCGTGAATCGGGTCAGCAGCCAGGCACCGAGCGCGCCCATCGGCAATGCGACCAGCAGCGCGATCAGCGCGTAGCCCAGCACGATCCCGAAGTACACGCCCGCCACCTGGCGGTCGCGCGCGCCGACGGCCTTCATGATCCCGATCTGGCGCGACTGCTGGGCGAGGATGGCGGAGATGGTGTTCACCACCAGGAACCCGGAGACGGCCAGGCTCAACACCCCGATCGTGCCCAGGATCAGGAACACCGCGTTGAGCACGTCCTGGGCCGGGTGCTCACCCGGTGTCGGGACCTGCATGAAGGCGACCGGAGCCCCTGCCTTCTCCAGCCGGTCCCGCACCTCGACGGCCACTGCCCGTGCCTGGTCGCGGGTTCCATCGGGGTGGGCCACCAGGATCCGCAGCTCGTCGAACGAGTCGCCGTAGCCCAGGTCCCGGAGGGTGTCGAAGGTGACATACCCGATCACCTGACCGAACATGTACGCCGGTGCTCCACCGGGCTCGTGGGCGAACCCGGCCGCCGCGAGCGACTTCGTCCGGTCCGGTCCCAGCTGGACCGTGATCGCCCGGCCCTCGTGCAGGTCCGCGACCATCCGGCTCGACTGCTCGAACACGATCTCGCCGCGGCTCGGCGGCCAGGCGCCCGAGACCGGGCTGACCAGGTCCATCCGCTGGTCCTCGTAGTCGGGCAGAGCGGTCAGCGCGAGCTCGATCGTGCCTCCCCCGGGCTGCACGATCCGTGCGGTCGCACTTCGGCGGCCCTCGGCCTCGGCCACGCCGGGCATCCGGCGCACGACGTCGACCAGCCCCTGGTCGAAGGGCACCGTCGTGAACAGGCTTGCCGACGACGGCTTGGTGGCCGCATACCCGTCCTCGAGGTTCCGCTCGAGGAGCGCGTTCGCGCCCGCGATCGTGCCCACGGCCATCACGCCGACGGCGATCGACAGCACCACGAGCAGCGATCGGACCCGGTGCTCCAGCAGGTCGCGCCAGACCTTGCGCCACCGGACCGAGCCGAGGGCGAGAAGCGGCAAGCGGGCCTCCGGGGTCGGGGGTCCGGGAAGCGAGTCGGACCCAACCCGGAGTGTATTGGGGGCGCGTCAAACGGGCTGCGGCGTGCACGATCCGCGCCGAGGTGCGTCAACGGGCTTGGCCGATCCCGCTCGCGGTGCGCCCACAGGCCGGCCGTCAGTGACGAGGAGCCGGCGAGCTGGGCGACGCTCCCGGAGCACGCGCCGGCCCACCCGGTCCTGTAGCGTTAGCCGCAATCCCCGGGCGGCCGGATCCGGCTGGCGAGCCTATCGACGGCGGTCCGCACCCCGCCCTGCGCCCGGTCGCGCCTCATGGCGCGGGGCGGCGCGCCGCCGAGAGGAGCGCACATGTCCGGCGAATCCCTCCACACCATGGGCCAGCAGCACGACCGTCGCTCGTGGGCCGAGCCGTGGAAGATCAAGATGGTCGAGCCGCTCAAGGTGACGACGCCCGAGCAGCGCCGGGCGGCCCTCGACGAGGCGGGCTGGAACACCTTCCTCATCCGGTCCGAGGACGTGTACATCGACCTGCTGACCGATTTCGGGCACGTCCGCGATGAGCGATCGCCAGTGGGCCGGGATGATGCTCGGCGACGAGGCGTATGCCGGGAGCGTGAACTTCTACCACCTCGAGTCGGCCATCCAGCGCTTCTACGGCTACCGCCACGTTGTGCCCACCCACCAGGGACGCGGTGCCGAGCACCTGATCAGCCAGGTGCTGATCGAGCCCGGCGACCACATCCCGGGGAACATGTACTTCACGACCACCCGCGAGCACCAGGAGAAGGCGGGCGGCACCTTCCACGACGTGATCGTCGACGAGGCGCACGACCCGTACGCCGTCCTGCCGTTCAAGGGCGACATCGACCTGGACAAGCTCCGGGCACTGATCGACGAGGTGGGCGCAGACCGGGTCCCGTACGTGTCGCTGGCCGGCACGGTGAACATGGCCGGCGGCCAGCCGGTGTCGATGGCCAACGTCAAGGCGATCCGCGCCCTGTGCGAGCCGCTGGGCATCAAGGTCCTGCTCGATGCCACCCGCATGGTGGAGAACGCGCTGTTCATCCAGGAGCGCGAGGCTGGCTACGCGGACCGGAGCATCGCGGACATCCTGCTCGAGTTCTGCTCCTATACCGATGGCGCCTGGATGAGCGGCAAGAAGGATCACCTGGTCAACATCGGCGGCTGGGTCGCGGTCAACGATGCCGACGTGTTCGAGGAGTTGCGCAACCTGGTCGTGGTGTACGAGGGCCTGCACACGTACGGCGGTCTCGCCGGACGCGACATGGAGGCCATGGCGCTGGGCATCGCGGAGTCGGTCGAGGACGACCATGTCCGGAGCCGGGTCGGCCAGGTGCGCTACCTGGGCGAGCTGCTGGCGGAGTGGGGGATCCCGGTGGTCCAGCCGATCGGCGGCCACGCGGTGTTCCTCGACGCCCGGGCGTTCTACCCGCATCTCGAGCAGGACCTGTTCCCGGCCCAGACCCTGGCCGGGCTGCTGTACCTCGACTCGGGCATCCGCTCGATGGAGCGCGGAATCGTGTCGGCCGGCCGCGACCCGAACACCGGCGACCACAAGCGCCCGAAGCTTGAGCTGACCCGGCTGACGATCCCGCGTCGGGTCTACACCCAGGCGCACATGGACGTGGTGGCCGAGGCGGTCAAGGCCTGCTACGACACCCGTGAGCAGGCCCGTGGCCTCGAGATGACCTACGAGCCGAAGTACCTGCGCTTCTTCCAGGCCCGATTCCGGCCGCGCTGACGGGCCGGGCGCCGGACTCTCCTGACGGTGCACGAGCTGCGCGACGAGCGTGCCTTTGCAGCGCGCTGATCAGCGCGGGAACCGAACGCCCCCGGGCGGTGTAGCAGTATCGTCAGTCCGTCCGGAGGTTCCGCACATGCCGCATCACGCCGGCGCTCCAGTCCGCCGCCTCGGCCCGTCGATCGCCGCGGTGATCGCGGCCGTGCTGCTCGTCACGGCCCTCGCCGGGACCGTGGCGGCGAAGGAATCCGTTGTCGTCACCCTCGACGCTCCGATCGCGATGGACTCGCCGCCGGGTGCCGTGCTGCTGGTCGGGATCACCGGGACGGCCTCCGACACGGACGGCGAGCCGGTGCCCGTGATCGGTACCCCGTTCTATCTCAAGCTGACCGGCCGGAACGGCGCCACGACCCGCGCGGCCGCCGAGGGGACGGCGACGCCCGGGCACTATCTGCTGCGGATCGAGGTGCCCGCCGGTGGTCCGCGGGACATCGAGGTCGGCATCCACGGATCCAACCAGGACGGCCCGGTCGCCCTCCCGGTCAGGCTCGAGGGTCCGGCGCTCACCTTCGGCCCGATCCGCGAGGGCACGTCCCAGCTCGATCCGGCCGCGCTGTCCGCCGCCCCGGCGACAGGATCCGGCGCCCCGGCCGCCCCGGCCGGCCAGGCCGGGGTCAGCGTGGCACCAGCCGTCGGCAATGAGCCGGCGCCCGCCGCGGACGCGGGTCCCGGCCTGCCCATCCTGGTGCTCGTGGTCGTTCTGGCGGCGACCGTCCTGCTCGCGATGGCCGGCCGGCTGGTGACCCGGCAGCGGACGGCTCGCGGGGCTGGTGGGGCCGGTGGGGCCGCACGGGGCGGCTGAACGATCGGCTCTGGCGGTCGAGGCAGCACCGATGCTGCGGCCCCGCACGAGGCGCCGCTGGTCGAGCGCGCCCGCGCCGGCGACCGGGACGCGTACGGGGAGCTGGTGACCATGCACCAGGCGGCCGCGTTCCGCGTCGCGTACCTGCTCACCGGCTCCGAGGCCGACGCCCAGGACGCCGCCCAGGAGGGGTTCGTCAAGGGCTGGCTCGCACTGGACCGCTTCCGCCAGGGCGAGGCGTTCCGGCCATGGCTGCTCGCGATCGTCGGCAACGAGGCCCGGAACCGCCGCCGGGGAGCGCGGCGCCGGTGGGGCGTCGTCGAGCGAATCGCGACGACGCTGGGCGGCAGTCCGGCAACGTCACCTGCCCCGGAGCCGGCCGTGCTTGCGACCGAGACCGGCGATGCGCTGCACCGGGCGCTCCAGGGCCTCGACGAGGGACAGCGGCTGGCGATCACGTGCCGGTTCCTGTTGGACCTGTCCGAGGCGGAGACGGCCGCCACCCTCGGCGTGGCGCCGGGCACGGTCAAGTCCCGGGTGCACCGCGGCCTGGCCCGGCTGCGCGACCGCCTGGAGGATGAGCGATGAGCCGGCCGCAGGACGTCGAGATCCGGCTGCGGGAGCTCTCGGGTGACGCCGCCTGGCCGCCCACGCCCGACCTGCGCGATGCGGTGACCGGCCGGATCGCCGGCCTGCCGGCGGCCGGCACGCAACGGCGAGCGCCGGCGGCGGCTTGGCCTCGTCCCCGCCGGCTGGCGGTGGCCCTGCTGCTGTCCGCGGCGATGCTGCTCGTCGTCGCCGGGATCGCCGCCGCGCTCGGGCTCGGTGTGCCCGGCCTCGACATCCTGTGGAGCGAGCCCTCGCTTGGGCCGGGGTCCGGCCTGGTCCCGGTCGTGGAGCTCGAGCTCGTGCCCGGTTCTCCGGTCCCGCTCGACGAGGCCCGAGCCACTGGGCAACCGCGCATTCTCGTCCCCGCAGCCCTGCCGGAGCCCGGGACGGCGTTCGTCGACGGGAGCGGGACGGAGCGGGTCGTCACGCTCGCGTGGCGGGCACTCCCCGGCACGTCGCGGATCGACGGCTCCGAGCTCGGCCTCGTGCTGATGGCCGCGCGGGGCTCGATCGAGACGCCGCTGCTGACCAAGATCGTCCGAGCGGGCACCTCGGTCGAGCCGGTGACGGTGGGCGGCGAGCCCGCGTGGTGGATCTCCGGTGCGCCGCACGAGCTGCTCGTGCTGGGCGCCCATGGCGGGGCCAGGGTCCTCCGCGCCCGCTACGCGGGCGACACGCTGGTGTTTGCCCGCGACGGCAGCGTGTACCGGCTGGAATCGACGCTCGGGCGCGACCGGACGGTGGCGATCGCGGAATCGCTTCGCTGAGGCGCGATCGGCTGGCTGGCGGCGACTATGCGCGCGTGACCTGCGGACCCTCAGGCGTGTCGCGGATGGCGTACCCAGCGGCGGCGATCTCGTCCCGCAGGCGGTCCGCCGCGGCGAAGTCGCGAGCCTGTCGCGCATCCTGGCGGCGGTGGGCCAGGTCGCGGACCGCGGCGGGGACCGCTTCGGCATCGCCCACCGAGGCCAGGCCCAGCAGGTCGAGCAGCCGCACCAGGTCCGTCCGGGTGGTCTGCAGCTGGTCCCCGGCCGGACGATCCGGGCCATCGACCGAGCGGTGGACGGCGTGGAGGAGCGTGAACACGGCGGCCAGGGCCTGCGGCGTGTTGAGGTCGTCGGCCAGGGCTGCCGCGACGTCGTGCCGGGCCGTCTCGAGCGCCGCCGCGAGCGAAGCGTCCAGCCCGCGGCCGGGAGCCCCTAGCCCGCGGTCGAGGGCCATGACGCCATTGCGGATCGTGTCCACCTGGCGCCGGGCATCCTCCAGCCCCTCGTCCGCGTAGGGCAGCTTCGACCGGTAGTGCGTCCGGAGCATGAACACGAGCAGGACCTCGCGGCCCCACCGGTCGAGCGCGTCGCGCAGCGGCACGATGTTGCCGTCGCTCTTGGACATCTTGCCGCCGAGCTCGAGCATCTCGTTGTGCGCCCAAAGGCGGGCGAGGCGCTCACCGGTCGCACCCTCCGCCTGGGCGATCTCGTTCTCGTGATGCGGGAAGACGAGGTCGAGCCCGCCGCCGTGGACCGCGAAGTCGGGTCCGAGCGCGGCCCGCGCCATGACGGAGCACTCGATGTGCCAGCCGGGCCGACCGGGCCCCCATGGCGAGGCCCACGCCGTGTCCTCGTCGGGCTTGTGGCCCTTCCACAGGGCGAAGTCGAGCGGGTCCTCCTTCGCCGGGCCTGGCTCGGCGACCGGCATGTCGTCGAGCCGGCGGCGGGACAGCCGGCCGTACTCCGGGAAGCGGCGGACGCGAAAGTAGACGTCGCCGCGGGCCGGGTACGCGAGGCCGCGATCGACCAGCCGCCCGATCATCTCGATGATCCCGGGCAGGTGCCCGGTGACCCGCGGCTCCACGTCCGGGCGGCCCAGTCCGAGCCGGTCGGTGTCGGCGACGTACTCCGCACAGTAGCGCTGGGCAAGCTCCCCGGACGGTTCGCCGGCACGGCGGGCGGCCTCGTAGATCCGGTCGTTGATGTCGGTGATGTTGCTCACCAGCGAGACCCGGTGCCCCTGCCAGGCCAGGTAGCGGCGGAGGATCGAGAACACGACGAACGGGCGGGCGTTACCGACGTGGACCGGGCCGTAGACGGTAGGCCCGCAGACGTAGATCCCGATGACGCCCTTGGCTCCGGCCCACAGCGGCTCGACGCGGCGGGTCAGCGTGTTGTACAGCCGGGGTTCGTGCATGCGCTCACGATACGGCCCACGCCCGGGGGCTAGGGGAACCCGGCCGGCGTGCCGGGCAGCCCGTCACCCAGCCCGTGGGGCGCCCCCGCCTCGCGGACACAGGCCGCCAGCGAACCCGCGACCACGGGATCGAGCACCGGGAGCGGGTGCGTCGCCAGCAGCTCGTCGACCCGGACCCGAGCCCGCCCGAAGGCGTCCAGCCCGCCGGCATCCAGCCAGGCCCGCCTCGAGTCGCGGTCGATCAGCCGGGTCGGCAGGAACTGCTCGGACTTGAACAGGCGCCGCGTGGCCGGCAGCTCCAGGAACCGGCCCTCGGGACCGGTGTCCGCGAAGAACCCGGTCGCCAGCGTCTCGGTGGGGGTTGCGATGCCGCGCAGCAGGCGCTGCACCATGCCGATCATCTCGGCATCGAGGACCAGCTTCTCCGCGCTCTGGGCGAGCAGGAAGTCGAGCATGCCCGCACCCGAGATCATGTCGATCCCGGCCAGCCCGCCGACGATCGCCGTCATGCCGCTCTCGTAGCCCGCCTGCGCGTCGACCACCTTGCTGTCGGTCGCGCCCATGTAGGCGTGGACAGGCAGTCCCAGCGACTTGCCGACGGCCGCGTAGCCGGCGTCGATCATGGCCGTCTCGATGGCGCCCATCGGTGTCGCGCCCGAGCGCATGTCCACGATCGCCGGCGCCCCGCCCCACACGATCGGCGCGCCCGCCTCGGCAAGCTGGTGGAGGACGATCCCGGCCAGCGTCTCGGCCGCGTGCTGCACGATCGAGCCGATGAGGGTGACCGGCGCGGCCACCCCCGCCAGCGGCATCGAGATCAGCTCGGCCGGGACGTGGCTGCGGGCGAGGTCCATCACGTTGCGACAGGCGAACTCCGACCAGGTCAGGGGCGGCGAGGGGCACACGTCGAACACGGCGCGCGGCTTCTCGGCCAGGGCCACGCGACCACCGGCATCGATCGCCAGCAGGTCGATCATGACCGCCGACCCGTGCGGGGTGAACGCCCCGGTCACGATCGGCTTGTCGCTGTTGACCAGGCCCAGGAACAGCCGGTACAGGTCGCCGATCTCGGTCGGGACGTCGTGGGCGACGATCGCCGTCGACACCGCGTTGTACGCGGGCAGCGCGTCGGCCACCCGGAGCAAGCGGGCAAGGTCCGCGGCCTGCGAGCGCCGGGCCTCGAGCGTCTCCGGGTCGAGCATCGCGACCCCGGACGAGCCCGGGTCGAAGTTGACGTCCCCCTGTCCGTAGCGGGCGGCCGGGTTGCCGGCCCGGTCGTAGAGGCTGAACTCGCGTGGCACCGTGTCCAGCGCCCGCCGGACGAGCGCCTCAGGGATGGCCACCCGCTCGCCATCGGCGGCCGCCCCGTGGGCGGACAGCAGGGCGATGGCCTCGGGCTCCTCGACCTTGATGCCGGGGCTGGTGAGGAGGGCCAGCGCCTCGCGTACGACGCGGTCGATCAGGGCCTGGTCGAGGATCTCGAAACGGGGTCGCATGTGGTTCTCCGCGGCGGGTGCGGTCCCGGCGGCGGCAGCCGCCGGGACGGGATGGGGTTCCTCCGGCTCAGCCGACGCCGGCCGGCCTGGCGGCGGCCTGGTGGGCCGCGATGAGCCTCGAGAGCTCGGCATCCCGGGCCGGGTCGAGCGGTTCGGGATGGTGATCGCGGAGGAGCGTCCGGGCCCGTTCCAGCGCCTCCCGGTGGTAGCGGTCCGGGTCCGCCTCCCAGGCGCCGTACGGACGCCGGTCGAGGTAGCGCGACTGCCACAGCCCGCGCATCGTCTGCCGCGTGTGGGGCGAGGTCAGGAAGTCGCCCCCGGGGCCGACCTCGGCGATGGCGTCGAGCGCAAGGGCCGCGTCGTCCACCGGGATGCCCTCGCACACCTTGGCCACGATCGACGCGATCTCCGTGTCCAGGATCAACTGCTCGTAGGACCAGATCCGGGACCCGTGGAGCAGGCCTGCGCCGAGCAGCATGTCCGATACCACGACCGTGGCCATGAACGCGGACAGCCCGTTCTCCAGGCCGGCCTGCCAGTCGGAGCGCTTGGCGCCCGTGGCATACGCGCCCATGGACAGCGGCACGTTGTAGAAGTCGGCCAGCTGGTTGGTGGCCGCCCCGAACAGGAAGTCCTCGGGGCCGCCGCCTGTGTAGGCACCGGAGCGCAGGTCCATCGCCGTCTGGGCGGCGGCGTAGTAGACGGGGGATCCGGGGTGCGCCAGCTGCATCAGGGTTATCGCCGTCAGCACCTCGGCGTTGCCCACCACCAGCGAGCCGGCCACCGTCGCCGGTCCGCTGAACGCGCACGAGGCCATGGTCATGAAGCCGACGGGAACACCCCGGCGGGCCGCCACGAGCGAGGCGTCGATGGCACCTCCGTCGTGGGCGAGGGGACTGATCGTGCACTGCATCAGCGACAGGACGGGGCGCTCCCGGAGCGACGCCGTGGAGCCGTTGAGCACCTCGGCCATCGAGATCGCGGTCTCCGCCTCCTCGGGGGTGACGATCGACTCGGTCTGGACGTGCTTGGTCGAGTTGCGCCAGACGGCGGCCAGCTCCTCCAATGAGCGCGTGGCCGGGTCCACGTCCTGGGCGGACACGGCGACCCAGTGGAACGCGATCTCGGGCAGCGCATCCGCGACCCGCGCGATGTCCGCCACGTCGGCCAGGGCCGAGCGGCGGACGTCGAGCGACCACGGGTCGAGCACCTCGATGCCGCAGCCGTCGGTGGCCAGGTACACGTGCTCGCCGTCGAGCGGCAGGTCCTGGGACGGGTTGCGGGCACCCAGGGTGTAGGCGGCCGGCGCCGTCCGCATCGCCTGCTCGATGAGCGATCGCGGGGCCTTGACAATGCCCGTGGCCGGGTCGACCGCGGCGCCGTGCTCGGCCCAGATGGCCTGGGCGCGCGCGGAGGGAAAGCGGACGCCGGTCTGCTCGATGACGTCGAGGGTGGCCTCGTGGATGCGGCCGATGGCGTCCGGTGACAGGACCTCGAGCCGCGGGCGGCCGGTATCGCTGGGGTTGATGGTCATGATCGCCTCCAGCCGGGACCGTGTCCCGGCGCGCGTGGATGATGGGGTCGCCGGGCCGGTGGTCGGGAGCCGGCGACGAGCGGGGGTCGATGAGGCGGTGGAGGACGCGCGCCGCGGTCGGTCAGGCGGTCGCGCCCGCCTCGGAACCGACCAGGCGGCGGGCCAGGGCCACCGCGCCGATGGCGTCCTCGCTGTAGCCGTCGGCGCCGATCTCGGATGCCCAGCTGGCACTGGCGGGCGCCCCGCCCACGATGATCTTGACCCGGTCGCCGAGGCCGGCGGCGGCCATGGCCTCCACGACGGTCCGCTGGCCGGCCATCGTGGTCGTGAGCAGGGCCGAGACCCCGACGATGTCCGCGTTGTGCTCCTGCGCCGCCTCGACGAACCGCTCGGGCGGCACGTCCACGCCGAGGTCGTGGACCTCGAAGCCGCTGGTCGAGAGCATCATGCCCACGAGGTTCTTGCCGATCTCGTGGATGTCACCCTTGACGGTCCCGATGACCACGCGCCCGACCACCTTGCGCTCCGCGGACTGCGCCTGCAGCTCCGGCTCCAGGATGGCCATCGCCTTCTGCATGGCCCGTGCCGCGAGCATCATGTCCGGCAGGAACAGCTCCCCCAGCCCGAACTGCTCGCCGACGTAGGACAGCCCGGGAACCAGCCCCTCGTCGATCGCGGCCAGCGGGGGCACGCCTTCGTCAAGCGCCTGCTGGGCGAGGGCGGCAGCCGCCGCGGGATCGCCGTCGATGACCGCCTGGCGAAGGCCGGCGTAGAGCTGGTCGCTCATGGTTGCTCCTTGTTCCTGCTCCCCGGGTGACGGGTGGGCGCCGGGGATGCCGATCAGCCGGGGGCCGGACGAGGGACGGCGGCGGCCCGTTCGAGGATGCCCGCGATGGTGCGCTCCGCCGCCTCGGAAAGCGGCGGAGCCTGGTGGGACGCAAGGACCTGGTCGACGCGGCGGGCAGCGCGGTCCGCGAGGGTCAGTCCGCCGCGCGCCAGCCATTGGGACCGGTTGCTCCGGTCGATAAGGGTGGGATACCAGTGCTCACGATAGTGGTCGAGGGTGTGTTGCGCCTCCAGAAACGAGCCGTCGGGCCCGACCTCGTCGACGACATCGAGGGCCAACGTCTCGTCGTCGATGACCACGGGGTCCCGGGACGCGTGGATCCAGGCGGCGATCTCGTCGCAGGTGGCCAGCTGGGCCAGCGACCCCGTGAGCCCCAATTCGAGGTACCCGCTGTCGTGGACGAGGTGCCCGCCGGCCTGCGCATGCCAGAGCATCGTGAGCGCGGCTTCTGCGGCCGCCTGCTGGTCCACGGCCTTGCTGTCCGAGCCGCCGCCCAGCGAGAACATCGGCAGGCCGTAGTGGTGGGCGAGGGACGGCACGACGCCCATGTGGTCGGGCTCGCCGTACGGATCGACCATCGTGCGCAGGTCGAGGAACTCGCCGCCCATGCCGGGGATCACCAGCGGGGTGCCCTCGCGGACCAGGTTCGCCAGCAGGATCCCGACCAGGACGCCCGCGTTGTTGACCGCCACGTTGCCGGCCAGGGTGACCGGGCCCGTGGTCCCGCCCGAGGTCACCGGGATCCACAGCGCGGGCAGCCCGCGCTCGGCGAGCAGGAGCAGCTTCCGCAGCGAGTCGCCGTTGTGCACCAGGCCGCGCGTGACGTTGATGTAGAAGGCCGCCAGCGGACGACGCCGGAGCGCATCGGCCCCACCCGCCACCGCCTCGGCCATCGCGATCGCGTCGGTCATGGCGTCGATGTCGTAGCTGACCACCACCAGCGGCTTGACCGTGTGCTTGAGCATGGCTGCCATCTGCTCGCGATCCGCCATCGCAGGCGGCACGTCGGACGGCAGGAACATCGACATCGCGAACGCCATGTTGGGCAGGGCGTCGACCACGGTCAGCCCGTCGCGGACGTCGTGGAGCGTTGCCCGCCGGTGCGCCCCGGACCGGTGGTCGATGATCGACAGGCAGTCGGATCCAGGCCCGAAGAAGACGGCATCATCGTCGAGGGTGATGGCCGGCGCCCCGGACCGGTCGTGGAGCGTGACCGAGCGTGCGGCGACGCCCAGTGCCCAGTCCACGAGCGAGCCCGGCACGCGCACCCGGCCGTCATCGCCCACGCTGGCGCCCGCGCCGTGGAGGCGCTCAACGGCCTCGGCATCGTGGAGGACGACCCCGGTCCGCTCGAGGATGGACAGGCTTGCGGCATGCAACCGGCGGCAGGCGTCGGGCGACAGGCGGTCCAGGCGCGGCGTGCACGAAGGACGCGCCGCACCGGC
Organism: uncultured Chloroflexia bacterium; assembly: GCA_963727585.1. Classification (GTDB taxonomy): domain Bacteria; phylum Chloroflexota; class Limnocylindria; order Limnocylindrales; family CSP1-4; genus CAIXZV01. Next base: position 165,024 of record CAVSHH010000003.1, read on the forward strand.
CGGCACGGGCGCGGGTGAGATCACGGACACCTCGCAGGTCGGGATCGGTCCGATGAGCGTCCGGCGCGGACACCCGGCGGGGACAGGGCGGAAGGTCCCGAGGAAACGGGCCGAGCGACCGTCCGGGGACTTGCGTGCGCCCGCGAGACTTGGAGGGATGCCCCACGTCATCCACGGGAGCGAGCGCCGCCCGCTCGTCCCCGGCCGCCTCCTGTACGACGAGGCCGACCAGCTGTCGGTCGTCGTCCCCGCGTCCTGCAAGCGGACCGGGCGCTGTCACGAGTGCGTGGTGGAGATCCGCCAGGGCCTGGACCAGCTGTCGCCGCGGACGCCCCAGGAATCGTTCCTCGGCCCCTCGTTCCGCCTCGCCTGCCAGGCCCGGGTCGACCGCGCGGAGCACGACGTCGAGTTCGCGATCCTGCGCCGCCGGCTGCGGATCCTGCTGGCGCCCGAGACCCCGGGTCACGGCCCCAGGCTCGACCCGCCAGTGACGGAACGCGATGGACGCTACCGTGGCGACGACGGGAGCGATCTCGGGCCGTCGTTCGGTCGGCCGGTCGGCCTCGCGCTCGATGTCGGCACCACCACCGTGGTCCTTGAGCTGGTGAGCCTCCAGAGCGGCGGGGTGCTCGCGGTGGCGGCGATCGAGAACCCGCAGCGCTTCGGCGGCTCGGACGTGATGACCAGGATCTCGTATGACACCGAGATCCCGGGCGAGCTCCGGCAGGCCCTGCGCCGCGCCCTCAACCACGAGCTCAAGCGGCTGTGTGCCGACCTCGGGCTCGACCGGCGCCAGGTCGTGGACGCCTACGTGGTGGGCAACCCCACCATGCGCGACCTGTTCTTCGCCCTCGACGTCGCCCCCATCGGCCGCCTCCCGTTCCGCTCGGTCACGGAGCTGGCGGTCCGCGCCGGCAGCGCCACGACCACCGCGGTCGTCAGGCGCGCGCACGAGCTGGGCCTGCTGATCCACCCCCAGGCGAGGGTCACCGGCGGACCCCTGGTCGCCAGTCATGTCGGCGCCGACGCGGCCGCCGACCTGATCGCCGTCGAGGCGATCGCCCGGGGCGGCTCATTCCTGCTGGTGGACATCGGGACCAACAGCGAGATCGTGGTCTCGGACGGGAGTCGCCTGGTGGCCGCGTCCAGCCCGGCCGGCCCCGCCTTCGAGGGCGGTGGCGTCCGGTACGGGATGCCCGGGGCCGACGGCGCCATCGAGCAGATCCGGATCACGGACCACCGGTTCCGGATCCGGGTCATCGGTGATGTGCTGCCGGAAGGAATCTGCGGGTCCGGCCTGGTCGACCTGCTGTCCGAGCTGCGCAGGACCGGGTTGATGACCAGCCGCGGCACGTTCGCCGACCGCCGCGCCGAGATCCTGGTGGAGCCCGATCACCCGATCACCTTCTCGCGTGCCGACGTCGGCCACCTGTCGATCGCCAAGGCTGCGACCGCGGTCGGCCAGCGGGTCCTGCTGCGCCGGCTCGGGCTGCGAGCCGAGGACCTGGAGCACGTCTACCTCGCCGGCGGGTTCGCGAACGCCATCGACACCGAATCGGCGTTCAAGATCGGCCTGCTGGTCCCCGTACCCGAGCAGCGCGTCCGGCGGGTCGGCAACGCGTCGGTGGTCGGCGCCCGCGCCCTGCTGCTGTCCCTCGAGCGCCGCGCCGAGCTCGAGGCCCTGGTGCGCCGCATCGATCACGTGGAGCTCGAATCCGAGCCAGACTTCTTCGACCTGTTCACCGACGGCTGTATGTTCGAGCCGATCACCGCCTGAGAGAGGATCCGCGATGAGCCCTGCCAAGTCCCAGCGCCAAGACGACGCCCAGGATCCTGCCGCGGCGATGGCAGGGACCGGCAAGGGCGCCCTCCGCCGTGTCCTCGGGTCGCCCGAGGGGTTCGCGACCGTCGTGGAGCTCGTGCCCTGGGCGGGCCAGCTCGCCGACGCGCGGGGTGCCAAGCCGCTCGCGATGGCCGCCGACCTCGCCGGCAACCCGCGGATCACGGCCCTCTCGATCACCGACAATGCCGGCGGCCATGCCCGCCTGACGCCCGGTGCGCTGGGTGCCGCCGCGGCCGAGCACGGTCACGACGTGATCGTCCACGTCGCCTGCCGGGACCGGAACCGGAGCGCGCTGCAGAGCCTTGGCTGGGAGCTGCTGTCGCGGGGCCTGACCACGGTGCTCGCGCTGACCGGCGACTACCCCGTGGACGGGTACGAGGGACTGCCGAGGCCGGTGTTCGACATCGACTCGGTCGCCCTGATCGACCTGCTGCGCCAGCTGGGAGCGGCGGCGGCGGCCAAGGCGGAGGCCGACGGCGAGGCGGATCCAGGCCGCTACCGGTTCTTCACCGGCTGCGCGATCGATCCGTTCAAGCGCCTGGAGCGCGACCTCGTCCCGCAGTTCCTCAAGCTCGGGCTCAAGCACCGCGCGGGCGCCGGCTACGCGATCACCCAGGTCGGCTACGATGCCCACCGCCAGGACGTCCTGCTGCGCTGGATGCGCCGGGAGGGGATCGACCTTCCGGTGATCGGGAACGCGTACATCCTGTCTGCGCCGGTCGCCCGGGCGTTCAATGCCGGCAAGGTCCCGGGTTGCGTGGTCACCGACGCCCTGCTCGAGGTGGCTGAACGTGAGGCGAACAGCGCGGACAAGGGTCGCGCCTTCTTCCTCGAGCTCGCCGCCAAGCAGCTGGTGGTCTCACGCGGTGTTGGCATGAACGGGATCTACATCTCCGGCCACCGCAACGCGGGCGAGATCGCCAGGGTTCTCGAGCTGGCCGACGCCCACCCGGCGGACGACTGGCGGAGCCTGGTCAAGGACGTCTCGTGGGGCCTGCCGGGCAGCTTCGAGATGTTCGAGAGCGATGGCCGGGGCCTGTCCACCGACGAGTACAGCCGCGCCTATGCGAAGAGCCTGACGCCCTCGTCCCGGGAGCGTGCCCGACGCCGCGTGGACCCGATGTACAAGGTCAACCGGATGCTCCACGCGCGGGCATTCGAGCCCGGGACGCCCGGGTTCCAGTTCTGGGCCCGCATCTACGAGAAGGTCGAGCGGTACCACCTGGAGAGGCCGGTCCACGTGCTGGAGCAGGCGGTCAAGGTGCCCCTGTTCGATTGCCGCGACTGCGGCGACTGCAGCCTCCCGGACATCGCCTACCTGTGTCCCGAGAGCCACTGCCAGAAGAACCAGCGCAACGGCCCGTGCGGTGGTGCGCACGACGGCCAATGCGAGGTCCCCGGCCACACCTGCGTCTGGGCCGACGCCTACGCGCGCCTCAAGCCGTACGGCGAGGAACTGACCATGCTCGAGCGACCGATCGTGATCCAGGACAACAATCTCAGCCGTACCAGCGCCTGGGGCAACACCTTCCTGGGCCGCGACCACTTCGCCAGGCGCGAGACTGGTTCCCAGGAGCTGGATATCCCCGCCACGCCCGCCGTTGCGCCGCCGGCCTCGAACCCGAAGGGACCCACATCGTGAAGCTCGATCGCTCCGGCACGCCGTTCCAGGTCGTCGGCGAGAACATCCACGCCACCCGCGTGCTCAAGCGCACCGGCAGGCACGCAGTCGAGCTGGAGGATGGCTCGCTGGGGATCGGGTTCGAGACGCCCGACGGCGAGCGCCTCGTCCTGCCCGTCCACCCCGACCTTGCCGCGGCCAAGGACTTCGCCAACGGCAAGATCAAGCACGTCCAGAGCGCCGTTCGCCACGGTCTCGATGGTGCTGCCTGGGCCGACACGGCGGCCGCCTATGTCCGGACCCTGGCTCACCGCCAGGAGATCACGGGCGCCGACTGGCTGGACCTCAACGTGGACGAGACGTCGCCCGACTCAGGCTTCCGCACCGAGGCCATGGCATGGCTGGTGGCGACCGTGGAGCGCACGGCGACCGTGCCCGTCTCGATCGACTCGTCGGATGTCGCGGTCCTCGCCGCCGGCGTCGCCGCCTCCACCCAACCGTGCGGCCGGCTGATGCTCAACTCCGCGTCGATCGAGCGCCCCGAGGTCCTCGACATCGCCGCCGAGGCGGCCACCGCCGTGATCCTGGCCGCCAGCGGCCAGGGCGGCATGCCCGCCAACACCGAGGAGCGGGTCGCCAACGCGATCGCGCTGGTCGAGCTGGCGATGGCCAAGGCCATCCCGGGCGACCTGCTGTACGTCGACCCGCTCGTGCTCCCGGTTGCCGTCATGGCCGAGTCGCCGGTCTACGTGATCGAGTCGGCCAAGGCGCTGCGGGCCGAGTACGGCGACGCGATCCACCTGACCGGCGGCCTGTCCAACGTCTCGTTCGGGATGCCCGCCCGAAAGCTGCTCAACGACACCTTCATCGACCTGTGCGCCGAGGCCGGCGTCGACAGCGGGATCATCGACCCGGTAGCCTCGGATCTGGGCCGGGTGTTCTCAGCGGATCGGGAGTCCGAGGCGTACAAGCTGGCAGCAGACATGCTCATGGGCCGGGATCCGTTCGGCGCGGAGTACGTCGCGGCCTTCCGCGAGGGCCGGCTCGGGGGCGAGTAGGACCGGGGATCACACGCGGCGGGCCCGTGGCCCGGGTCCGTCAGCTGCCCGCGGGCACCGCCTTGACCACCTCGTCGTCCCAGCTCATCGCGAGCCGCTCGCCCGGCTGCAGGACCAGCATGTCCTCGTTCCAGTCGCCATCGAGCAGCCGCTTGAGCAGGACCATCGACCCCTCCAGGTGCTCGAACGCCCAGCCGCGCCGCTCGGCCTCTCCGCGCGCTGCCGTCTCGGACGCGGTCTCGTCGGCGACCCCCATCGACACGAACGCCGCACGCCCGTAGTGCTGCCGCCAGCCGCCCAGGACCTCCATCAGGTAGGCGGCGTTGTCCTCGCCATACCTGGCGACGTACTCGGCGCGCGTCGCCTCGATCTGCTCCTCGGTATCCGAGCCGATCGCCAGCCCGCCTGCGCCGGCCACGTAGCCGTCGTTGCGCTCGAGCTGGTCGGCGACGTACCAGTAGGTGGCGGCCCGACCGTGCTCCTCCTGGTAGCGCTCGCGCGCGCCCAGAAACAGCGTGATGCAGTCGTGGGCCCGAGGCAGCACCACGGGGCGGTCGCGGGCAACGATCCCGGCTGTCGCGCCTCCGCACAGCCCGTAGCCAAGGACGACGGCGTCGGCGTTTGCCGGTGCCTGGTCGATCGCTTCCTGCAGCCGGTCGTGCAGCGAGCGAGGCTCGTTGTGAAGGCCTCGCTCGAACAGACGGATGTCCACGACATGGGGCGATCGCGCCGCGCACAGGTAGACCGGCCGAGCGACGACGTCGCAGGCGATGGCGTACAAGCGCACTCAGACAGCTCCGCGGCGGAACATTGCCCGGATGCTACCGCGCGCGGGCGGCCCGCGCGGACCGGGCTTCGAGTGCCGGGTGGCGGATCGTGGCCAGCCCGAGGGCAAGCGCGATCTCGGCCAGGGCTCCGGGCGCGAGGACGGGGGCCGGCCCCACACCACCGGTGATCGCGAGCCACCACTGGCGGATGGTGGGAAGGCCGTCCCAGGCGGTCGCGTACGCCCGGTCCAGTGGGCCGGCGTCGAGATTCTCGAGCACATGCAGGCCAACGCCCAGGAAGCTGGTCGCGATCGCCACCAGGGCGAGCGCCCGCACCACCTGGACCGAGGTCCGCGTCGGGTGGATCACCATCAGCACCAGGGCGGCCCCCAGGACGATCACCCCCGGCCACACGATCAGCTGGCTGATGCCACCCCAGTGCCTGAGGAACACGAGCTCGAGCAGTGTTCCCGCAATACCCAGCGCGGCCAGGCCCAGCAGGCCCCGGCGCAGGAGTGTGGCGGTGTCCGGGCGACCGCCTGCCGGTGCCCGGCCATCGACGGGCGCTGGGAGGGGCTCGCTCATGGCACGAGGACGGACAGGATCCCGGCGAGGGTCGCGTCGTCCGGGTTGTACTTGGCGAGGTTGTCCTGGAGCTTGTGCAGTGCCGGGTCGTCGGCGGGGTAGGGGCGGTACTCCATCACCTCGCGCGTCCAGCGGTCCGCGTTGGGCACCCCGGCCGCCTCGAGCGCCGCCGTGATCTCCTCGGCCGAGCCGCTGGTTGCCGAGACCCTGGGAAGGGCGCTCGCGGTCGGCTTCGCCGGCGACTCGCTGGGCGAGTTGGTGGGGGCGGGCGAGATGGTCGGGGCGGACGAGATGGTCGGGGCGGACGAGCTCGCCGGCTGCGTGGCAACGGGTGCGGACGTCGGCATCGCGGTGGCGACCGGGGGCTGGCTGGACGTCGCGCCCGACCCGCCGCACGCGGCGACGGCGACCGCCACTGCGAGGGCGATGCCGGCGACGGGGGCGCGGAACAGTCGATGGAGACGCATCCTGGTCAGGTCCTCGGGCAGGGTGGCATGGTGATGCGCGCTGGGACCCGCAGGATGGTGCGGGCCACCACTGAGAGTACGCTGAGATCGTCGGTCCGGCCTGCGGCGCCGGGTCGGTCTCAGCCGCGGAGCGGGTAGCGGCCCGACGTCTCCACCTCGTCGACCATCGCCAGCACGTTCGCGGCCGGGACGTCGTTCATCACCGTGTGGACCGCGCCCAGCATGTAACCCCCGCCCTGCCCGAGCGCTTGGATCACCCGCCTCACCTCCGCCCGGACCTCGTCCGGGGTCCCGTTGGGCAGCACGTGGTGGGTGTCCATGCCGCCGCAGAACACGAGGTTGTCGCCGAACCGCTTCTTCAGCCCGGGGAAGTCGCTCATGCCGCCCGCGGACGCCTGGACCGGGTTGAGCACGTCGACCCCGATCTCGATCAGGTCGCCCAGCAGGTCGTAGACGTCGCCATCGGTGTGGAACACGATCGGTGCGCCGGTCCGCTCCCGGATGAACGCGATGAGGTCCGCGTGGATCGGCTTGAGCATCCGGCGGTACATCGTCGGGGACATCAGGAGGCCCACCTGGGAGCCCAGGTCGTCCCCGATCTTGACCATGTCGATCAGGTCGCCGCACTCGCGCAGGAACCCGTCCATCAGCGCCTTGCACAGCGACTGCGTCTTCCACAGCAGCGCCGCGGCGAACTCGGGCTCCCCGGCCATGTTGGCCAGGAAGGTCTCCGTGCCCTGCATCGAGGTCGCGCGTTCGAACGGGAAAGCCAGCCACGGGCAGCCGATCGACGCGTAGCGACCCTCGCCGCGGATCCGCTGGGCGGTGTCACGGACGCCCTCGAACCGCGTTGGGTCGGTCATGTCCGGCCAGGGGTACGTCTCGAGATCCTCGAGCCGGTAGGCGTCGGCGAGCGGATGGATGCCCGGGAACCAGTCCTCGGGCCCGGCGTAGACGTGGCCGCTGCCCCAGTCGTCGATCATCGGGCTGCCCGGCTCGCGGGTCGCGTTGCGATCCCGGACCTCGGCCGGGAAGTGGTCCAGCACCCCGCGGACGTCGGCATGGAGCCGCTCGTACGTGGCCTCGTCGAGGTGCGCCGTGCCCAGCTCCGGCCACTCGTAGATGTACTCGTCGGGCGCCTCCACCCCGACCAGCGCCTTGATCCGGCGGTAGGTGCCCATCTTGATCCCGGTCGCATTGGTCGGGCCGAGCAGGATCGGAACCCGGTCCGGCGTCTCGTGGGCGAGCGTCGCGAGCACCCGCTCGCGGGGCGTCAGGGGCATCGGGAGCCTCCGGGGTGGTTGGCGGGTCGGCGCGTTCGCCTGAGCCTACTCCCCCAAGATGGCGGGGGTGACCTGGCCGGCGGCGAGGCCGATCGACGCGAGGGCCGGGATTGACCGGAGGCGTAGCGTGTCGGCACAGCGCACCCAGGACGACCCGACAGGAGGCAGCTCGATGACTGGCAGCGGCACGCCCGAGGACCCCTGGCAGCTGGTCACCGCCAACGGTGGCTCCGCCTACCAGATGTGGCGGGAAGAGGAGGCCGATCCACCGGCCCTGGTATGCCAGGTCGGCAGCACCCGGCTGCGATACCACCTGCGTGCGATCGACGACCTGGCGGCATGGTTGCGCGCCCAGGGCGACTGGGTGCCGCTCGGCGGGGCCGACGAGCAGAAGCCGGCGGCCGAGGGCAGCGTGGAGGCGTGGGGCCGATCGTCCGACAACCCGGTCGGCGGCTGGTACGGGCTGCGCAAGGGCTACCGCGGCCGGTTCGGCGCCTACCTGCCTCCCCTGCTCGAGGCACTCGGGCTGGCCGAGGTCGAGCACAACCCGCGCAACAACCGCGTTCGCGCTCGCTGACAAACCGGGTCGGGAGGCCGGCCGGAGGAGAGCGACCGGCTTGGATCGGCGTACCGGGACGGAGCGGCGGTCCCGAAGCGGGGGCCCGGATGGCGGCATGGATTGCCGCGGCAGGGCATTCTACGGCCGTGACCGATCCCCCGACCCCCGGGTCCCGGCCCGCCCGCTCCCGGGCTGCCGACCCCGAGCCACTCGCTGCCGGGCTGCGCGCCACGCGCGCGCTCGCGCTCACCGCCCTCGTCATCGCCGTCGCGGCCCTCGGGTTCGCCGCGGTCCAGCTGCTGGCGCCGGCACCTTCGTGCCAGGACGAGGCCTGGAACGTCCAGCCATCACCAGGTGACCTCCCCGACGCCTGGGCGATCGCCGCGACCCAGTACGACCTCGACCGCAAGACCATGTCCTTCACCGGCCCGTTTCCCCAGGACGGCGTCAGCTCGCAGGCGAGCGTGATCTCGACCATCACCTGCTTCGAGCAGGGCGCTGCCGACGCCGTGACGCGCTCCCAGCAGGCCTCCGAGGATGCCGACCAGACCGTGATCGTCCGCGACGACCTGGGGGAGCAGGCGTTCAGCGCCGTCGACGACAGCGGGGCCACGTTCCTCCAGCTGCGCACCGGTCGCGTCGTCGTGTACCTCGCCGGTTCGCCCGACACGTCCGCGACCGAGGTCGACCAGATCGCCTCGGCGTTCGATATCGCGCTGGGTGGTGATGGCGGCACGATCGCTCCCCCGACCGTCGGACCGTCCGACGACCTGGGATTTGCGTCGATCGATCCGGAGGCCTCGGCCTCCCCGGAGGCGCCGGAGCTGGTCGCGATGCTGCCGACCCAGGTGGGTGACGTGACGCTGACCGTGGATTCCGCGACGGGCTCGTCGTTCCTGGGCGACGACCAGGGGAGCCGGGCGGTGCTGGCCACGCTCCGCGAGGCGGACCTGGGCGCCGATGACCTGCGCGTCGCGCAAGCCTACGACGAGCTCGGCGCGTCGGACATCTCGATCCTGCTGGTCAGCGTGGACGGCATGCCGGTCGCCCAGACGCAGGAGATGGTGCTCGACGTGTGGCTCGCGGCGACGGGTCCGGGCGTGGTCCAGGCGCCGGTCGAGCTGGCCGGCGAGACCTATACCCGGATCGACTACGGGGACGATGGGCTGGTGGACTACGTGCGGTCCGACGGCGACGTGGTCGTCGTGATCACCACGGCCGATCCCGACCTCGCGGAGGCGACGGCGGCTGCCATGCCCTGACGGGCATGACGGCCATCCGGCACCGGGGCCGGCGTGGTCAGCGGTTGTGGCCGCGGCCGCCCACCGGGATCACGGGACACAGGAACTCCTTGACCGGCTCGTCCGCGATGGTCAGCATGCCGGCGTCCGCGTAGGCCTCGACCTGCTCCGCGTTGGTGAGCTGGACCGGCGTCACGTTCCAGGTCACGGGCAGGACCATCCAGCGGCCGCCGTTGAAGTCGCGGTCGCCCGGCTTCGCCTCGGCGACGTTGATCAGGTCGCCACCCAGGGCGTAGATCCGGTCGAAGCTCGAGTCGGGGGCTCCGGTGCCGAAGAAGTCGGTCGGCGTGCCGACCGTGCGGTAGCGGTCATCGTCCACGTAGAACGAGAGGGACGGAGGCCCGCCGGCCGCGACCGTGGATACGGCGACAGTGGCCAGCATGAGGGCGGCGGCGGTCCCGCCGGCGAGACGACGAAGCATGGCTTCCTCCACGTGCCGGGCTCGGGCGCCGGCCTGCCGTCGCGGGTTCCTCCCTGGCGACCTTGCCAACCTTCGCCAACCCGTGCGACGTCGTGACGACCCCCAGTCACGGACGTGTCACCGTTGCCGGCGACGCTCGGGCGAGCCATGATCTCCTTGATGCCCTCCCGCCACGCCGGACCCATCCTGGTCGTCGACGACGATCCCAAGATCGTGTCGCTGGTGCGCATGTACCTTGAGCGCGAGCGCTACCCGGTGGCCACCGCGGCCGACGGGCGAGCGGCGCTGCGCGCGATCGAGGAGCTCGAGCCCCGCCTCGTGGTGCTCGACCTGATGATCCCGGAGCTCGACGGGATGGCGGTCATGCGCCGCACACGGGAGCTGGGCGACGTGCCGATCCTGGTGCTGTCGGCGCGAGGATCGGTGGGCGACCGGATCCTGGGCCTGTCGGAAGGGGCGGACGACTACCTGCCCAAGCCGTTCTCCCCCGCGGAGCTGGTGGTCCGCGTGCGCACCATCCTGCGCCGGACCGAGCGGAGGCCCTCCGACGGAACGGTGCTCATGGAGGCCGACCTCGAGCTCGATGTCGACCGCCACGAGGCGCGGGTCGCCGGCCGGCTGGTGGGGCTGTCGGCGCTCGAGTTGCGATTGCTCGCCGCGCTGCTCGACGCGGACGGGCGCGTGCTGGGCCGCGACCGGCTGCTCGACGCCATCCACGGCGAGGGCGAGGGCGACGTCACCGACCGGGCGATCGACCAGTACGTCAAGCGCCTGCGCGAGAAGCTGGGCGACGATCCCGGCGAGCCGCGCTACGTGGCCACGGTGCGAGGGGCGGGCTACCGGGCGGTCGGCCCGGTCGAGCGGCGGGCGGCCGAGCGATGAGGGGAGACCGGCTCTCGGCGCGGATCCTGCTGGCGGCGCTGGTGGTCACCGGCCTCGCGCTGGCCATCGTGGCACTGGGTGTGCTCCGGGTGGGGGCCTCGGCGTTCGAGGAGCTGATGCTGGCGGCGGGCGAGAGCGCCGACCATGCCCACGAGATGTTCGACGCCAGCGTCACCGCGGTGTTCGTGGTCGCCGGCCTCGTCGCCCTCATCCTCGCCGCGGTCGTGGCCGTCGTCCTGGCGAGGCGCCTCGCCAGGCCGCTCGAGCGCCTCGCGGAAGGTGCCGCGAGGATCGCGGACGGCGACCTCGAGGCGCGGGTCCCGGTGGACGGACCCGCCGAGCTGCGCGCACTGGCCGAGGCCTACAACCGGATGGCCGAGCGGCTCGCGGAACAGGAGGAAGTGCGGCGCGAGTTCATCGTCAACGCCTCGCACGAGCTGCGCACCCCACTGACCAACCTGCAGGGCTACCTGGAGGCGCTGCGCGACGGCGTGATCACCCCCGATCCCGACATCTTCGACTCGCTGCGCGAGGAGGTCGACCGGCTCACCCGCCTGGCCGCCTCGCTCGACGTCCTGGCCGGATCCGGAACCACCGGCCAGCCCGGCACCGAGGCCCGCGTGCTCGACCTCGGCGCGGCGGTGCGTACCGCGGTCGACCTGGTGGCGCCGGCGCTCGCTCGGCGGGACACCGTCCTGGACCTGGAGGCGCCCGGCGGGATCGCGGTCCGGGCGCGCCCCGACGAGCTGACCCAGGTGCTCGCGAACCTGCTCCAGAACGCGGTCCGCTACACGCCGCGCGGCGGTCGCGTCCGGGTGATCGCGGATCGCGACGGCGACCTGGCCCGGGTGCGCATCGCGAACACCGGTCCCGGGATCCCGCCGGAGGACCTGTCCCGGATCTGGGAACGCTTCTACCGGGTGGAGAAGTCGCGGGACCGGGAGCGTGGCGGAGCCGGCGTTGGGCTCGCCATCGTCAAGCAGCTGGTCGAGGCGTCCGGCGGCCGGGTGGGCGTGGCGTCGGACGGGGCCTGGACCGAGTTCACGGTGCTCCTGCCGGCCTGAGCGGCGGCCCGCGGGCAGGTCGGCCCGCGATCCGGTCATCGCCACTCCGGGGCGCACGTGGGCGGGTGACTGTCTGGTGAGGGGTTCGGTCGAGCTACGGGGCTCGCTCCCGAGCTGGCAGCGGTTCGTCCCGCTGACCCGGGCGGTCGTGGGGCGTCGCGAGGATCCCGGGCCGCAGGTTCCGCAAGCGGTCGTGCTGGTGGACCGCGAGCGGATCAGCGGGGCCGTCCCGGCAGCGGCCGCGGCAGGCGATCGCGGCCCCTAGAATCCCCGCCACAGCCGCACGGGAGCCAGACGCCGCCATGCACAACCACGCCATCACCCTGCTCGGTACGGGTCTCATCGGGGACTTCTACACCACGACGCTCCACGGCCAGCGCGGCCGCGACCAGGTGCGGGTCGTGTACTCGCGCAGCGAGGACCGCGGCCGGGCATTCAGCGAACGCTGGTCGATCCCCGAGTTCACGACCGACATGGAGGCGGCGATCCGTCACCCGGAGACGGACGTGGTCGTGGTCGCCGTGCCGAACCAGCTCCACGAGCAGGCCGTCAAGGCCGTCGCGGCCGCGGGCAAGGCGGTCCTGTGCACCAAGCCCCTCGGGCGCAACGCCGACGAGGCGAAGCGGATGCTCCAGGCCGTCGAGGCCGCGGGCGTGTTCGGCGGCTACCTCGAGGACCTGTGCTACACGCCCAAGACGCTCAAGGCCGTCCGGTCCGTGCAGGACGGCGCCCTGGGCGACGTGACCTGGGTCCGCTCCCGCGAGACGCACCCCGGCCCGCACAGCGCCTGGTTCTGGGACGGGCGGTTGACCGGCGGCGGCGCGATCATCGATCTGGGCTGCCACTGCATCGAGATCATCCGCAACTTCGTGGGCAAGGGAAACCGGCCGGTCTCGGTCATGTGCACCACCGACACGCTCGTCCACCCGATCGACGACGAGGACAACGCCATCGCCCTGATCCGGTTCGAGTCGGGCGCGATCGGCCAGTTCGAGGTCAGCTGGACGTTCCGCGGCGGCATGGACCTGCGCGACGAGGTCGCCGGCACCCACGGCACCATCTGGCTCAACCACTTTCTGCGGACCGGCTACGAGATGTTCACCGCGGGCGGCTCCGGAGGCTACGTCGCGGAGAAGGCCGAGACCGGCGCCGGCTGGCTGTTCCCGGTGGGTGACGAGGTGTCCGAGCTGGGCTACGTGGACATGTTCACCGACATGTTCAACGCTCTCGATCGCGGCGGCACGCCGCAGGAGACGTTCTACGACGGCTATGTCGTCAACGCGGTCATGGATACCTGCTACCGATCGGCGAACAGCGGTCGCTGGGAGCCGGTGGAGCTGTTCGAGTGGCGCGGCGGTGCCACGCCCCGGATCACTGCCACGGGCGAGACCTGGGAGGGTCACACGGTCATCAAGCGCGAGGTGCTCCCCGACGGGCGGGTGAAGATGATCCTGAAGGACAAGGACACCGGGGACTATGTCGATCGCGTGATCGCCGGCGCCTGAGCTCTCCCCGCCGGGGAGGCGGATGACGGCACTCCGGCGCCGTGTGCCGGAGTCGTCGGGGCGGAGTCGCCTGCGAGATCGCGGCACACGAGCATGGTCTCGGATACGAGAATTGGCGGGTCCCCGCCGGGGTGGACCCCGGCCCGTCCACGGCCCCGGCCGTGACGCCTCCAGAGGTTGACCATGTCGCGCCTGATCGAGCTGTACCGCACGCAGATCCGCATCCTGCTCCAGTGGCGTGGCGGCTTCCGCTCGCTGGCGTGGCGCCTGATCGTGGTCACGGTCGTCTCCGCGCTGTCGTTCACGGCGACGGCCTGGCTCCTGCCCAGCATGCAGGTCGCCCGGTTCGCGGATGCGGTGCTGGCGATCGCGGTCATGGCCGTGATCAACGCCGGCATCCGCCCGGTCGTGCTCGCCTTCGTTGCGCCGCGGTCGCTGATCCTCACCGGGATCACGGTCCTCGTGCTCCAGGTGCTCGTGTTCCTGCTGGCTGCCGAGCTGGTCACCGGCGTGGAGCTCGGGGGGCTGGTGACGGCGCTCGTGGGGTCGTTCGTGTACGCGATCATCAACACGGTCCTGACTGCCGTCCTGGCCGTCGACGGCGGCGATTCCTTCTACGGGCTGCTCGTCCAGCAGCTGCTGCTGCGGCGCTCCGCTCCGCCGTCGGACCAGCCCGGCCTCGTGATCATCCAGATCGACGGCCTCGCCCACCCGATCCTGGCCGGCCGCGTGCGGGCAGGATCCGTGAACACGATGGCCGGCTGGATCCGCGACGGATCGCACCACTTGTCCCGCTGGGAGGCGATCCTGCCGTCGATGACCTCCGGCAGCCAGGCCGGCATCCTGCACGGCAACAACGACGGCATCCCCGCCTTCCGCTGGTACGAACGGGACCGGCAGCACCTCATGGCATCCAGCAACCCGGATGACGCAGCCGAGATCGTGCGCCGCATCTCGAACGGCGAGGGCCTGCTGTCCAGCAATGGCGCCAGCATCTGCAACCTGCTCACCGGTGATGCCACCCGCAGCTATCTCACGACTGCGGCGATCAAGGCGGAAGGGCAGGGGATCGGCGACAGCAAGGCCTTCCTGGGCTTCTTCTTCAGCCCCACCGGCTATCTTCGCTCGTTCAGCCTGTTCCTCGGCGAGTTCGCGAAGGAGCTGATCCAGGCGCGGCGCACGAGGCGGTCGGGCGTCCAGCCGCAGATGCATCGCGGCCTCAAGTACGCCGGCATGCGTGCCGCGAGCAACGTGCTGCTGCGCGATGTCAACGTCTCGCTGGTCATCGAGGAGATGTACCGCGGAGCCAACGTCATCTACGTCGACTTCACCGACTACGACGAGCTCGCGCACCACTGCGGTCCCGAGCGCGTGGAGTCGTTCGAGGCGCTCGACGGCATCGACCGCGCCGTCGCCGCCATCCACAAGGCGGCCGAGAACGCGCCGCGACCCTACCGGTTCGTGATCCTCTCGGATCACGGCCAGAGCCTGGGAGCCACCTTCCAGCAGCGGTACGGCACCAGCCTCGGAGAGGTCGTGCGGGACCTGATGTCGGGCCGGGCCACGCTGTTCCAGGCCAAGACCCAGGCGGAGGGATCTGCCTTCGTCAACTCGCTGCTGTCTGAGATCACCCACAGCCGGGGCGTGGGGCCGGCCGTAGCCCGCGCGGCGCTGTCCGGGCAGACGACCGACGGCGTGGTGGACCTTGACCGCGAGGAGGTGCCGCCGCCGGCCGACGCGTCCTCGATCGCGGTGGTCGGCTCGGGGAACCTGGGCCTGGTCTACTTCACCGGCCACGACCATCGACTGACCCTCGAGGAGCTCGAGGTCCTGCACCCGGGCCTGGTGGCGTCACTGTCGACGCACCCGGGGGTCGCCATGGTCATGGTCAGGACGGAGGACCGCGGACCGGTCGTCCTGGGCCACGACGGCCTTCGCAACCTGGCCCTCGATACGGTGGAGGGCGAGGACCCGACGGAGCTGTTCGGACCGCACACGGTGATGAGCCTGCTGCGCGAAGACGCCATGCAGCACGCCCCCGACCTGTTGCTGATCAGCCAGTACGACCCGGTGCTGGACGAGGTCGCGGCGTTCGAGGAGCTGATCGGGTCGCACGGTGGGCTGGGTGGACCGCAGACCCAGCCGTTCATCCTCCACCCGTCCGAGTGGACGCTTGACGAGGAGGTCCCGCTCGGCGCGCCGGCCATCTACCGGAACCTCCGGCGCTGGCTGGGGGAGCTGGGGATCGACCTGGGTCGCGGAACAGCCGTCGCGGACCCGGTCCAGGATCCGCCCGCGTCCACGGCGGAGACAGCGGCACCGGCCGGCGTCTGATCGCCGGCCAGGATTCCGACTCGGCCGGGCCCCCGGCGGGTGCCCGCCCTGCTGCCAGCACCGGGGGCCACGCCCCCTAGGCACCGGCCAGCACCACCTCCGGCATGCCGGCCGGCTCGCCGGCCGGCACCCAGCGGGCCAGCGCGTCGCGGGTGAACAGCTGGTCCACGACCATGGACGACGCGCCGATCACCCCGGCCAGGGAGCCCAGCGACGAGCGCTGGATGAGCAGGTCGCGCGTGGCGAGCGGCAACCCGCGTCCGTAGACCACCTCGCGGATCGAGGCCAGCAGGACGTCGCCCGATTGGGCGACGCCCCCACCGATCACCACCAGCGAGGGGTTGAAGAAGTTGACCACGCTGGCAAGCATCAAGCCGACCCGTCGGCCCGCCGCCTGGAGCAGCTCGACGGCCACGGGATCGCCGGACGAGGCCACCCGGGCCACGTCCTCGGCGGTGACGGTGCCCCGCGCATCGAGCACCGCTGCCAGCGGCCGGCTCCGGCCCGTCCGCGCCGCGGCTTCGCCGCTGCGCCCGATCGCCTCGCCACCCGCCAGCGACTCGAGGCATCCGGTGTTGCCGCAGCGGCAGACAACGGACCGGTCGTCCGACACGTGGATGTGCCCGACGTCGCCTGCCGAGCCCTGGGCGCCGCGATGGAGCCGTCCGCCGCTGATGACGCCGGCCCCGATCCCGGTCCCGATCTTGACCACCACCACGTCCTGATGCCCGGCGGCCACCCCCGAGCGCCACTCGCCGAGCGCCAGCACGTTGACGTCGTTGTCCACCCAGGCCGGGCACCCGTACCGGTCGCTGAGGCGCTGCCGAACCGGATAGCCGTCCCAACCGGGCATGATCGAGGGAGAGATCGGCCGCCCCGACCGGAACTCGACGGGACCGGGCAGCCCGATGCCGATGCCCCACAGGGCCCCGGGCAGCCGGCGACGCGGCTCGGAGAGCCTCGCGAACAGCTCGTCGATGCGGTGGAGGACCGCCTCCGGGCCGGCGGCGACGTCGGCAGGCTCGTCGATATGGGCGAGGATGCGGCCGTCGAGGGTCGTCGCGGCGACATCGATGGAGGTGGCGCCCAGGTCGGCGACGAGAAGGTGCCCGGCCGTCCCCCGGAAGGCGAGCTGGCGTGGGGGCCGCCCGCCCGTGCTGGGCCCGGGGTCGCCCTCGGCAAGCAGCCCCAGCTCCAGCAGTTCCGCCACGCGGCCGGCCACCACCCCACGCGACAGCCCGGTCGTTGCGACGAGCTCTGCACGCGACCTGGCGCGACCCAGCCGGACGGCATCGAGGACCATGACCAGGGCGTCGAGAGCCTCGTCCGGGACCAGGCCCGGCCCGGGGTTGCGGCCAAGGGTCGTCGACGCCTGCACGGGCGCGATCGTAGCACCGTCGGACGGGCTGCCATCGATGCCTTTTGCATTTGACTGGCAGAAGTACGATGATCGGACAGCGAACCGGGATCGCCGTTCGGAACTGGGATCACGCACAGGTACCGCAACCGGGTGCCGATTCGGGCTTCGACGGCGTGAACGGCTGTATAGACTGGTTGCCGTTGAGGCCACGCTCACATGGAGGTCGTCTCGAGCCATGCCGCGCCGCAGCGACATCGCCACAGCCGTGATCGGCAGCGGCTTCATCGGCACCGTCCACATCGAGGCGTTGCGGCGGATCGGGGTGCGCGTCGCCGGGCTCCTCGATGCCGGCCCCGAGCTCGGGACGCGCCGGGCCGAGGAGCTGGGGATCCCGAACGCGTACGGCTCGATCGAGGAGCTGCTGGCGGACGACGTCCAGGTGGTCCACGTGACCAGTCCCAACGAGCTTCACCACCCACAGGTGAAGCAGATCCTCGCCGCCGGCAAGCACGTGGTGTGCGAGAAGCCACTGGCCATGACCAGCAGCGAGTCGGCCGAGCTGGTCGCCCTGGCCGGGTCGTCGGGGCTGGTCAACGCGGTCAACTTCAACATCCGCTGGTACCCGCTCAACCAGCACGTTGCCTCGGTGATCCGCGACGGCGGGCTGGGTGACGTGCGGCTGGTGACGGGGCACTACTTCCAGGACTGGCTGCTGTTCGACACCGACTGGAACTGGCGCCTGGAGGCAGACCAGGGCGGCACGCTGCGCGCCGTGGGTGACATCGGCAGCCACTGGCTGGACCTCGCCAGCTTCCTGACCGGACTCCACGTCCAGGAAGTGATGGCCGACCTGGCAACGTTCATCCCGGTCCGGCACAAGCCGGCCGGCGAGGTGGCCACGTTTTCCACCGAGCGTGCGGCCGACACCATCCCGGTCGAGATCCGCACCGAGGACACGGCGTCGATCCTGCTCCGCTTCCAGGGCGGTGCCCGGGGCAGCGTCGACATCAGCCAGCTGTCGCCCGGTCGCAAGAACAGCCTCGCCTACCAGATCGACGGCTCCTCCTCCGCCGTCGCCTGGGATTCGGAGCAGCCTGACTCGCTGTGGATCGGTCACCGCGACCGCCCCAACGAGCAGCTGCTCCGGAACCCGGCGCTCATGAACGATGCCGGCGCCGCGGCGGCGCGCCTGCCGGGCGGCCACGTGGAGGGCTTCGCCGACACGTTCGGCGCCGTGTTCACCGCCGTCTACGACGACGTCCTGGCCGGTCGTCCCTCGGACGATGCGCGCTATGCCACATTCGCCGCTGGTCACGAGGAGATGCTGATCGGGGATGCGGTCCTCGAGAGCGCCCGGACCGGCACCTGGGTCAAGGTCCAGCGGGGATGAGCCCCGCCACCAGAGAGGTGCAGCCGCGATGAAGCTCGGCTTCCTGACCGTCCCGTTCTCCGACACCCCGCTGATGGAAGTGGCCGACTGGGCTGCCGGGGCCGGCTTCGAGGTCCTCGAAGTCGCCTGCTGGCCCCGGAGCGATGGCCCCACCCGCCGCTACGCGGGCACCAGCCACATCGACGTGGCCGACCTGTCCGCCGGCCGGGCGAAGGACATCCGGGCCCAGGTGGAGGCCAAGGGGCTCGCCATCTCCGGTCTCGGCTTCTATCCCAACCCGCTCCACCCCGATCCCGAGCAGCGCGCGGCGGCGATCGCCCACCTCAGGAAGGTGATCGACGCCGCCGAGAAGATGGACATTCCGCTGGTCAATACCTTCATGGGCGGTGACGCGGCGAAGAACCAGGACCAGAACTGGGAGGACGCCCTCCGCGTCTGGCCTGACATCGTCGCCTATGCCAGGGACCACGGGCGGAAGATCACGCTCGAGAACTGCCCGATGCTGTTCAGCAACGACGAGTGGCCCGGCGGGCACAACATCGCCACCACGCCCCGGATGTGGCGTCGGATCCTCGAGCAGTGGGGCGACACCATCGGCCTCAACTTCGACCCCAGCCACCTGGTCCTGCAGATGATCGACATCCAGCGCTTCCTGGTGGAGTTCGGGAAGCACGTCCTGCACTACCAGGCCAAGGACCTGATGATCGATCGCGACGGCCTGTACGAGCGCGGCGTGTTCAGCTTGGGCATTGGCTGGCAGATCCCCCGCATCCCCGGCCTGGGCGAGGTGGATTGGGGAGTGGTCCACGGCGAGCTCTACCGGCAGGGCTACCAGGGCGACTGCATCATCGAGCACGAGGATCGCCGGTTCGAAGGGACCGACGAGAAGGTGAAGCAGGGCTTTCTCATCGCCCGGGACGTGTTGCGACCGTACTGCCACTGAGCCCGAACACATCCGGGCAGAGCAGGGGTTGACCCGTGCCCGGTGTGTCCATACCATCGCTAATCGATTATCGAGAGGTACCGGTTGCGAGCGCCGCGTCCGGCGAGCGCAAGGCGGACCTCCGGCACCGGAGAGACATGACCCTCGACATCGCTGATCTCACCGAGCGCGACATCGCCAAGACCATCGATCACAGCCTGCTCCGGCCCGAGCTCGACGACGCGTTCGTCGAGGACGGCTGCCGGCTGGCCGCCAAGTACGACGTCGCGTCGGTGTGCGTCCGCCCTGCCGACGTCGGGCGAGCCAAGGCGATCCTCGACGGCACCGACGTCAAGGTGGGCACCACGATCGGCTTCCCGCACGGCAACCACGCCACCGAGACCAAGGTCTTCGAGGCCCGCCGGGCCCTCGCCGACGGCGCCACCGAGCTGGACATGGTGCTCCAGATCGGGGCGCTCAAGTCCGGCCGCGACCGGGACGTGGAGGACGATATCCGGGCCGTGGTCGAGGTCGCCCATGCTGCCGGGGCCATCGTCAAGGTGATCTTCGAGAACGCCTATCTCACCGACGACGAGAAGGTCCGCGCCTGCCGGCTCACCGAGGCGGCCGGGGCGGACTTCGTCAAGACCAGCACGGGCTTCGCCCCGTCGGGCGCCACCCACGAGGACCTGCGCCTGATGCGCGCCAGCACCTCACCCCATGTCCAGGTGAAGGCCGCGGGCGGGGTCCGCACGCTCGATGCCCTGCTGGCGGTGATGGAGCTGGGCGTGACGCGTATCGGCGCGACGGCGACCGAGACGATCATCCTGGACTTCCGCGCCCGAAAGGCGGGCGAAGGCGCAAACCTCGCCGTGGCCACGCCGCTCGACGGCCGGGGGTACTGAGATGGGCACGCCCGTCCGCGTGGCCATGCTTGGCTGCGGGTTCATCGGCGAGTTCCATGCCCACGGTCTGCGCTACGTCCGCGATGCCGTTCTGGTGGCCGGATGCGATGCCGACCTCGACCGGCGCACGGCCTATGCCGAACGCTTCGGCTGTCGTCCGCTCGACTCGCTCGACGCCCTGTGCGCGGATCCCGAGGTGGACCTGGTCGTCGTATCCCTGCCCAACCACCTCCATCGCGAGGCGGTCCTGGCGCTCGCCGCGGCAGGCAAGGCCGTGGCCTGCACCAAGCCCCTGGGACGAAACGCCGCCGAGTCCGCCGACATGCTGCGCGCGGTGACCGACGCCGGCGTGTTCAACGCCTACCTCGAGAACGTGATCTTCAACCCGGACCTGCTCCGGATGCGGGACATGGTGGTCGCCGGATCGATCGGGCGGCTGACCACCGTCCGAGCCCGCGAGGGCCACTCGGGCCCGCATGCACCGCACTTCTGGAATGCGGAGCTGGCCGGGGGCGGCGCCCTGCTGGACATGGCTTCGCACGGCGCCGAGTACGCGCGGTTCCTGTTCGGGAAGGACGTGCCGGTGGCCGAGGTCTTCGCCTGGGGAGCCACCCTGGTCCACGGCGAGCGGACCACGGGCGAGGACAACGCGATGATGATCATGCGCTTCGCCGACGGGCGCGCCGCCACGATCGACGTCTCGTGGAGCTCGCGGGGTGGCCTCGAGGGCCGCTTCGAGGCCTACGGCGACGCCGGGCGCCTGATCACCGACATCAGCGTCGGCTCGCTCAAGGCGTTCGTGGAGCGGCCCGCCGGGTACGTCGTGGAAAAGGCGGACGCCGAGACCGGCTGGATCTTCCCGGTGCCCGACGAGATCCGCGTGCATGGCCACGACCTGATGATGGCGGACGTGATCGACGCCTTCGCGACCGGGCGGCCCCCGCGCGAGACGTTCCGTGACGGCTACATCGTCAACGGCGTGCTGGACGCCGCCTACCGCTCGATGCGCAGCGGGCGCTGGGAACCGGTCGTGCTCGAGGCCGGCCTGCTCAGCGCCCCGGCGGCGGCTCCCGCATGATCGCAGCCCCCACGGCGGCCACGACCTGGCTCCGCGCCGCAGCGGATGCCCTCGAGCGCGTGGCCGCGACCCAGGCCGACGGGATCGAGACCGCTGCCCGCTGGTGCGCGGACGCGATCGCCGCCGATGGGCTCGTCCACCTGTTCGGGACCGGACACTCCCGGATCCCGGTCGAGGAGATGTTCCCGCGCTACGGCTCGTACCCCGGGTTCAACCCGATCGTCGAGCTGTCGATGACGTTCCACACCCAGGTGGTGGGCGCCAACGGGCAGCGGCAGGCGATGTTCATCGAGCGGCAGCCGGGCCTGGCCGAGGTCGTCCTGTCCAACTTCACGTTCGGTCCCAGCGACGTGATGATGATCTTCTCGGCCAGCGGGTCGGCCGCGGTGCCGGTCGAGATGGCCGCGGGCGCGCGGGCGCGCGGACTGCGGGTGATCGCCGTCACCTCGGTCGCCCAGTCCCTCGCCGCCGAGCCCGACCCCGCCGTCGGGCGCCGCCTGCTCGACGAGGCGGATCTCGTTCTCGATCTATGCTCTCCGCACGCGGACGCGGTCGTCGCCATCGCGGGCCTGGAGAGCCCGGTGGGTCCCCTGTCGACGATCGGCGCGGTCGCCATCGTCAATGCCATCAAGTCCCGGACCGCCGAGCTCCTCGTGGAGCGCGGGGCGATGCCCCCGGTCATCAGCCGCGCCAGCGCGGTGGGTGAGCAGCGGTCGCGGGAACTGTTCGAACAAGCCTATCGAGAGCATGCGCGGCGGCTCGCCCGTGCGATCGACCAGCGAGGAGGTGGGTGACGAAGCGACGAGCGAACGGTACGCCAGCAAGGATGAGGTGACCGTGCAGCGCACGGTGCCCCAGGCCACCGCAAGGAGGAGACGCAGCTCATGAAGCAACTTCACAAGGCCCGCGGCGTGGTCGCCATCGCGACGATGGCGATCATCGTGGGCGCGTGCGGGAGTGGCGCCGCCACGACCGCGCCCGAGAGCATGGCCCCCGAGAGCATGGCCCCCGAGAGCATGGCCCCCGAGAGCATGGCCCCCGAGAGCATGGCCCCCGAGAGCATGGCCCCCGAGGGCAACTTCTCGATCGGGTATTCGAATGCTGCGGGCGTCGGCAACGGCTTCCGCGAGGAGCAGGTCTGCACCGCCAAGGCGGAGGCGCTCGCCTCCGGCCAGGTGTCCGAGCTGACCACCATCCATCGCAACACGGACGCCGCCGGGCAGCTCCAGGACATCCGTGACCTGATCGCCAAGGGCGTCGGGGCCATCGTGTTCAACCCCAACGATCCCGACGCGCTCAACCCGGCCCTCGAGGAGGCCAACGCGGCGGGCATCCAGACCGTCTCGGTCGACGCCTACGTCACCGATCCCAACACCTACAACCTGTACAACAACCAGGTCGAGTACGCGAAGCTCGGCGCCAAGTGGCTGTTCGACCAGCTCGACGGCCAGGGCACCGTCTACTACATGCGCGGCCTCGTCGGCAATCCGGCCGACAGCGACCGCGACAAGGGCTTCAAGGAGGTCCTCGCCGACTATCCCGGGATCACCCTCGTCCCCAACGAAGAGGGCGTGAACACCAAGTGGGATCCGGCGACGACGACCCAGCTGATCAACGACTTCATCTCCAGCGGTGAGTACGACAAGATCGACGGCATCTGGACGTCCGGCATGGACTCCCAGGTCGTCGATGCGATCTACGGCGCCAACAAGGAGCCGGTGCCGATCGTCGGTGCCGACCTCGGCGCGTTCGTGTCGCAGCTGCTCAGCCCGGACCAGTACCCGGGCCTCGAGGGCGCGGCGGTGACCAACACCGCGGCCGTCGGCGGCGCGGGCATCACGCTGGCGCTCAAGCTCCTCAACGGCACCCCCGTTGAGACCGATCCCTCTGCCAGCCAGCCGAACACCGTGCTGCTGTCGCCGGTCCTGGCCGACAACACCAGCGATGCCGGCAAGTCGCTGCTCGAGTCGTGGCAGGTCGACGGCCTCGATCCGCTGTGGCCGCTCGGCCTCCAGATCGACGGCTGGACCTCGTACACCCCCGAGCAGGCCATCGCCTGCAAGGGCCCGGGCGAATAGCCCCCATCCTCGACTGACGTCCCGGAGGGTGCCGGCGCCGCCGGCACCCTCCGGTCATCCGATCCACCGGCGGAACCGATGACCCAGACCACCACGGGGTTGCTGCTCGAGGCGACCGATATCTCGAAGACCTACGGCGCGGTCGTGGCCTTGAGGTCCGCGTCCCTCGGGTTGCGTCCAGGGGAGGTCCACGCGCTCATGGGCGCCAACGGCGCCGGCAAGAGCACGCTGGTCAAGATCCTCACCGGGGCGCTCCACCCCGATAGCGGGAGGATCGCCGTCCGGGGCCAGGAGCGGACGGTGCACTCGCCGGGCGAGGCACGCCGGGGCGGGCTGGTCTCCGTCTACCAGGAGCCGGCGCTCATCCCCGACCTGGACATCCGGGCCAACCTGCGGCTCACCGAGACGCCCGTCGACCCATTCCTCCACTGGCTGCACGAGCTTGGCCTGGAGGAGCTCGACCTCGCGATGCAGGCACGCAGGGTGCCGCTGGCATCGCTCCGGATCATCGATCTCGCCCGCGCGCTCGCGATCGAGCCCGACGTCCTGATGCTGGACGAGATGACCGCCGCCCTCCCCGCCAACCTCACCGAACGGGTGCTGGACGTCGTGACCCGCGTCCGGGGCACCGATCGCTCGGTCATCTTCATCTCCCACCGGATGATCGAGATCGCGTCGGTCTGCGACCGTGCCACCGTGCTCCGCGAGGGCGAGACGGTGGGGGTCGTCGACGTCACGGAGGGCAGCGAGGAGAGGATCGTCGAGCTCATGCTCGGCGAGCAGGTCGGCGCCGAGGCCGTCGGGGCCCGGGAGCCGACCGACGCCAGGAGGACCGCCACGGCACCGCGCCTGTCGGTCCGCAACATCACCGCGCGCCACAAGCTCCACGACGTCTCGTTCGACCTCTACCCGGGCGAGGTGCTGGGCGTCGTCGCCCTCGAGAGCCAGGGCCAGGACGAGCTGTTCGAGATCCTGTCCGGTTCGGAGCGGCCCAGGGGCGGCGAGCTCCTCGTGGACGGCAGCCCGGTGCACCTGCGGCATCCCGCCAACGCCATCCAGGCCGGTCTCGTCTACGTGCCCGCCGATCGCGCCGAGGCGCTCCTCATGCAGCGTTCGGTCCGCGAGAACATCGCGCTGCCGTTCGTCAGCGGGCTTCGCTCCTGGGGGCTGATCGACACCGAGACCGAGAACCGGATGGTGGACGGCGGGATCGAGCGCCTCCAGATCGACACCCGCGCCCAGGGCGAGGTGCAACGCCTGTCGGGCGGCAACCAGCAGAAGGTGACGATCGCCCGCTGGGTGGCCGGGGGCGTGCGTACGATGCTCTGCTTCGACCCGACGCGCGGCATCGACATCCGGACCAAGAACCAGATCTACCGCCTGCTCCGGGACCTGGCCGAGGCGGGGGCGGCGGTCCTGCTCTACACCTCGGAGCTCAAGGAGGTGCAGCTCGTCTGCGACCGGGCCGTGGTCATCTTCGGCGGCCGGGTGGTGGCCGAGATCGGGGTGGCCGAGGCGGACGAGCCCACCCTGCTGCGGGCCGCCTACAACCTCCACGGGGTCAACGACGCGAGCGCCGACGGCACGGGCCCCGACACTCGGGCGGGCGGAGCCGGCGACCCGAGCATGCCGCCCGGGGCCCCGCCTGCACCGACCGTGGAGGCCGGCCGGTGACCGCGGTTGCCGCCGGCATCCGGGGCGTGAACCGGACCGAGGCCCTCAAGGGGTTCCTCCGCCGTAACGGGTGGACGCTGGGCCTGGTGGGCTTCCTGGCCGTGCTGCTGGTGTTCACCAAGCTCATCAACTCCGGGTACGGCATTCCCGGTATCCAGGGCCTGGCCATCTCGGTCCTGCCCCTGGCGCTGGCCGCGGTCGCCCAGGCGATCGTGGTCCTGTCGGGCGGCATCGACCTGTCCATCGGGGCGATCATGGCGCTCATCAGCGTCATCACGGCGAGCCTCATGAAGCAGGCGCTCACCGACATGCCGGACTCGGGCGAGCTGATCGGCGTCGGCATCGTCGCCGCCGTGCTCGTGCTCGGGATCCTGATCGGGATCGTGAACGGGGCGGTGATCGTGGCCACCAGGGTGCCCGACATCGTGGTCACCCTGGCGATGTCCTACGTCTGGGCCGGCAGCGCGCTGCTGATCCTCAGCACCCCCGGTGGAAGGTCCGTGGTCTGGCTGCGCCAGCTGGTGCTCGGTTCCCTGGGCAACGAGTGGATCCCCAAGGCAGCGGTCGTCTTGATCGCGGTGGTGGCCATCGTGTGGCTCCCGCTCAGGCGCGCGCGGCCCGGCCTCGCCCTGTACGCGATCGGCAGCAACCGCCTGGCGGCGTTCCGGAGCGGCATCCCGGTCGGCCGGACGCGGATCCTGGCCTACGGCCTGATGGGCCTGTTCGCGGCGCTGGGCGGCATCTCGCTCACGGCCAGCACCGGGATCGGAACGCCGGTACCCGGCCCGTACACGCTGATGAGTGTCGCGGCGGTGGTCCTGGGCGGGGTGAGCCTCGCCGGCGGCCGGGGCGGGGTGTTCGGGCCGATCGTCGCGGTCATGATCCTCCAGCTGATCCGGACGGACATGACCTTCCTCAACATGGACACCAATCTCGCCGTGGTCGTCCAGGGCATCATCCTGATCGGAGTGGTCATGATCGGCAGCCTCCTCCAGATGCGTCGGGCCCGCGCATGAGCAGCCTTGCCGGTACGCCCGCCACCCGGAGCTCGCTCCTGACCGCTGCCGGCTGGCGGCGGCTGTTCCGCGACCGCCCGATCGTCCCGCTGCTGTTCCTGCTGGTGCTGCTGGTGGCGGTGATGTGGATCGTCACGCCGGGCGCCGCCAACCTCGGCTGGTTCGGCGTCATCCTGCGGGCGGCGATCCCGCTCGCGATCCTCGGGGCCTGCCAGACCCTGACCTTCCTCACCGGCGGCATCGACCTGTCGGTGGGCGCGGTCGCCTCGATGTCGGGCTTCTTCGTCGCGACGCTCGTCGGCGACTATGGCCTGCTGGTGGCGATCGTGGTCGCCCTGGCGATCGCTGCGCTGGTGGGGAGCGTGACCGGGATCGGCGTCGGCGTGTTCCGCGTCCACCCGCTGATCATGACCCTGGGCATGGGCCTGGTCGTCCTGGGCCTCGCCAACGTGTGGCAGCTGATGATGGTCCAGACCGGCTCAGGGGTGCCCTCCGAGCTGCGGACGATCGGCTCCGGCCTGTGGCTCGACATCGTTCCCTACAGCCTCATCGTGTTCGTGCCGATCGCGGCCCTCATCCTGTTGCTCCTGCGCCGGACCGGGTTCGGCCGCCTGCTGTACGCGATCGGCGACAACGAGGTGGCCTCGCGGCTGGCCGGCGTCCGCTCCTGGCAGGTCCTGGTCGTGCTGTACATGCTGTCGGCGATGCTGGCGGCGGTCGCCGGCTTCCTGTACTCGGGCTGGAGCAACACCGCGAGCGTGACCCTCGTGGACAGCGCCGTCCTGCCGTCGGTCGCGGCGGCCGTCATCGGCGGCACGTCGATCATGGGTGGTCGCGGTGGGTTCGGCGGCACGATCGTGGGCGTTCTGATCCTGACCGTGCTCACGTCGCTGCTGTCGTCATTGGGCTACGCGGAGGGGGCGCGCCAGGTGCTGTTCGGGGCCATCATCGTGGTCGTCGCTGCGGCCTACGCGCGCGTCACCAGCGAGTCCTGAGCATGGACGGCGCCGCCACGCGCCACCTCGGCCTCGACCTCGGGGGCACCAACCTCAAGTGGGCCGTGGTCGAACACCACGGGGAGGCCTGGGGGCTGCTCGCCAGCGACCAGGTGCCGACCCGGACCGCCCCCGATCCCGAGCACGTGCCCGACACCGTGGTGGCCCAGTTGGGGGAGGTTGCCGCCGAGGCGATCGCGACCAGGGGCCCGGTGCTCAGCGTGGGCATCGGCGTTCCCGGGCTGTATGACCCGGCCACGGGCTGCACCCGGTTCCTGGTCAACGTCCCGGGGCCGTGGGAGGGCCACCCGGTCGCCGGCCCCGTGACCGAGGCGACCGGCGTGCCGGCGTTCCTGATCAACGATGCCCGGGCGTTCGGCCTCGCCGAATTGAGACTGGGTGCCGGGCGCGGCGCCTCGTCGATGATCGGGCTCACCCTGGGCACGGGCGTGGGCGGGGTCATCGTGGTTGACGGGCATGTCCACCAGGGTCACGACGGGACGGCGGGCGAGCTCGGACACCAGACC
Source organism: uncultured Chloroflexia bacterium (assembly GCA_963727585.1). Lineage (GTDB taxonomy): Bacteria > Chloroflexota > Limnocylindria > Limnocylindrales > CSP1-4 > CAIXZV01. The sequence continues at coordinate 192,659 of CAVSHH010000003.1, forward strand.
ATCGACCCCGACGGGCCGTGGTGCGGATGCGGCAACCGGGGCTGCGTGGAGGCCTACGCGCGAGCCGACCAGCTGGCCGCCGCCTGCGGGACGGCGACTGCCGAGCAGGCCGTGCTCGCTGCGCGGGACGGCGACCAACGCGCGCTGCTCGGAATCCGGGACGTGGGCCGCTACCTGGGGATCGGGATCGCCAACATGATCACCGTCATCTCGCCCGACCGGGTGGTGCTGGGCGGTGGCGTGGCGGCGGCCGGCGAGCTGCTGTTCGAGCCGATCCGCGACGAGATCCGGCGCCGGGTGACGACCACCTCGATCGATGACGTGATGCTCGTGCCGGCCGAGCTCGGAGTCTGGGCGGGGGCGATCGGCGCGGCCGTCCACGGGGCCGAGCGGGCCGCGCTCGCGTAGCCGGCGATGGCGGCCACGGAGCTTCTCCCGCACTATCGCCAGATCGAGCTCGTCCTGCGCGAGCGACTGGCGTCGATCCCGCCCGGCAAGCGCCTGCCATCGGACGAGGAGCTGTGCCGCGAGTTCGGCGTCTCCCGCATGACGGCTCGCAACGCCATGCAGCGGCTCGCCGACGATGGGCTCGTGGAGCGGATCCCCGGGCGGGGCACGTTCTCGGTGGCGGCGCCGGCCCACCGCCACGCCGACCGGCTGATGGCCTTCTCGCACGAGATGGCGCGCCTTGGCCGGGTGCCCGCCTCGCGGTTGCTCGACCGCGACATCCGGCCCTCGACGCCCGACCAGGCGGCCTCGCTCGGGCTCCGGGCGACCGAGCCCGTGGTGATGGTCCGCCGGCTGCGCCTGGCCGACGGCGAGCCGATCGCGCTCGAGACGGCCGTGCTGGCCACCCGCACCGCCGAGGTGGTGCTCGCCGCCGACCTGGAGCACGGCTCGCTCCACGAGGCGCTGAGCGCCGCCGGTCTCCACCTCCGTCGCGGCAATGCGACGATCACCGCGGAGGCCGCCCTGCCCGAGGACGTCCGCCTGCTGGCCGTCGCTCGCGGCTCGCCGCTGCTGGTCGAGCGACGGGTGATCTCGGACGCGGCTCGGCGGCCGGTGGAGGCGACCGAGTCACGGTACCCGGGCGACCGCTATGCACTGGACGTGCGGTTCGAGGTGGACGATCGCGAGCGGCGAGGGCGCTAGGCCGGCGGAGCGGCGTGCCCTCACGCTCACAGGCGGGTCGCGAGCAGGGGTCCGGTGCACTCACGACCGATCAGGAAGGAACCCGGGCGGCCGGCCTGGGGGAGGACCGACCGCCCGGGTCAGGGAGCGTTCCGGTGAGGAGCCGTTTGACGCCGGCTACGAGCCGTTGACGCCGGCCAGCTCCAGCATTCGCCTGGTCGTGTACGACGGCCCCTCGTCGCGCGTGAGCTGGGCGAGGACGTCGGCGGGAAGATCGTCCAGGATCGCCCCGTTCGGATTGAACAGCAGGTGCTGGTCCACGGCGAGCCCGAACGCCGAGCCTTCCTTGACCGCGTGATACAGGTTGCGAGGCGCCACCGAATCGCCCGCGTTGAGGACGTTGACACCGGCCGCGCGCAGCTCGTCGAACAGCGCCAGCTCGGGCCGGGTGTGGCAGGTGACGATGTCGTCCACCTCGAGCTCCGTCCGGTTGAAGGCCGCGTCCTGGAGGACGACGGACCCATCGCGGATCTCGGCCACGGTGGTGGAGGTGCACACGTCCACCGGGTGCTTGTACGGCCTGGACGAGAGCGCCTCAGCGTCGCCCTGCGCGAAGCGCTTGCGCAGGACGTACATGTGGATGACCTCCACGTCGGCGGCGAACTCGCGGTTCTCGGTCACGATCGTGACCTTGCGCCCGATGTCGGCCAGCCAGGCTGCGGTGTCGGCCGCCGCGTAGGAGTCGCCCCAGAGCAGCACCCGCTGGCCAAGCTTGCGCATCTTCCGGCCGCCGGGGTGGCACTCGCAGGCCACCCTGGGGCAGGCCATGGTCTCCTCGAACGGGACGACCTTCGAGGTGTCGCCCGCCACGTGCGGCACGTAGGACGACGCACCGGTCGCGTTGAGCACGACGTCGTAGCCCTTCAGCTCGTCCACGGTGGGAGCGTGGTTGAGCTGGATGTCGACGTTGAGATCCAGCAGCTGGTCCCGGATCCAGTCCATGTACCAGCGCATCTTCTCCTTGCCCGGCACCATGCACACGAACTTCATGGCGCCGCCCAGCTCGCCGGAGCGCTCGTAGAGCGTGACGAGGTGCCCCCGCTCGGTGGCGATCCGGGCGGCCTCCATGCCGGCCGGGCCGCCGCCCACGACCGCGACGCGCACGGGAACGTCCGTCCGAGTCATGTCGTCGTAGGCGGGCTGGCCGCAGGCCGCGTTGATCGAGCACGCGATCTCGTGCTTGGCCATCAGCGACTCCTGCCAGCAACCGCCCAGGCAGCTGATGCAGCGCCGGATGGACTTGACCTTGCCGTACTTGGCCTTGACCGGCCAGTACGGGTCGGCGAGCAGCTGGCGGGCGAGGCCGACGAGGTCCGTCTTGCCCTCGGCCAGGATCTGCTCGCAGTACTCGGGGTCGCGCAGGGAATGGGAGGTGATGACCGGGATCTTGACGATCTGCTTGGTCGCCTCGGCCGCGTAGGTCGCCCAGCCCTGCGGGTAGTGCATCGGGTCGAAGCCGGCGCCGGGGCTCTCCTGCATTCCCTGCGACAGGTCGAGCGCGGCGACACCCGCCTGCTCCAGGACACGAGCAGTCTCGAGGCCCTCGTCCAGGCCGCGACCACCCGGGCACCATTCCTCGAACGAGTAGCGGACGAGCACCGGGTAGTTGCGTCCGCACTTCTTCTTGATCGAGTCGATGACCGCGAGCGGGAAGCGCATCCGGTTCTCGAACGAGCCCCCGAACCGGTCCGTGCGCATGTTGAGGTAGGGCGACATGAACTCCGACAGCAGGTAGCCGTGGGCGGCATGGAGCTCGACCGCGTCGAACCCGGCCTGCTTGACCCGCCACGCCGCCTCCGAGAACAGGTCGACCAGCTCGAGGATCTCGGCGATCGACGCCTCGCGGATCTCCTTGCCCTTCTCCTCGGCGTTCTCGTAGATGATCTCGTGGCCCGCGGACCAGGGCAGCTTGAGCACGCGATCGGTTGCGCCCAGGGTGTTGTAGCGGGGGATGGCGCACTGGCGGCCGGGATGCTGGAGCTGGACGGCGCACTTCGCTCCGTAGCGGTGCATCGACTCGGCCAGGCGGGCGAGGCCCGGCACGTAGTTGTCGCCGTCGGCGACCAGGCAGGTCACCGTCGGCCGGCCGGTGGCCATGTCGGGGGTGGTCGCGCCGACGATCACGAACCCGGTCCCGCCCTTGGCGATGTTCCCGTGGTGGTGGATGTCGCGCTCGCTGACCTCGCCGTCTGCGTGCGATGAGCTGATGTCCGTGGGGACGTGGACGATGCGATTGGGCAGCGTGAGGCTCCCCAGCTGCAGGGGGCTGAACAGGTTCGGGAAGGACATCTCGTTGGACTCCTGCGGGACGGTGGGCAGGCTTCGATGCCTCCGATGCTCCTCCCGGGCCGGCCGGGCGGCAATGCCAGTCCCGGTCGAAGGAGTGGCAGAACCGGTCGGCCCGACCCTGACGGACCACCCCGACCGATCCATGCGGCCCTGTCGGATCGGGCTGCGGACTGCAATGGTGACCGCATGGCCGTCTTCGTATGGGCGCAGGACATGGAGCCCGCCTTCCCACTGTCGGTGCTCGAGTACACGGCGAGCGACGACCGCGACCCGATGCACTGGCACGACCACTTCGAGATCGCGCTGGTGCTCGAGGGATCGGGAGTGTTCCAGTTCGGCCGGCGTCGGTTGCCCGCCGAGCCGGGTGACCTGTTCTTCATCGACAACAGCCAGCCGCACGTCGCGCTCGCCGGGCCGGGTGGGACGCTGCGTCTGCTGCTGGTCCTGTTCCGCCCGGAGCTGCTGGCTGCGCCTGGCTGCCGCGAGCTGGATCTCGGGTACCTGGCGCCGTTCCGTGTCGATGAACGGAGCTGGAGCCCGCGTGTCCGTGCAGGCTCATCGGTGGCGGCGCAGGTCGCCCCCGTCCTCCACGATCTCAAGGCCATCCACGAGCGTCGCGACCCTGCCGAGCGCCATCTCGCGGACGCCACCCTGCGCATGGTCCTGGCCCTGGTCAACCGCGAGCGCCATGGGGCCGCGACCCTGACCGCCCGCGCGGCCGCCGACCGGCGCGAGCAGATCCGGCCGGTGCTCGCGTTCGTGGATCGCAACTGCCGGGAGAGCATCACCCTCGACGACGTCGCACAGCTGGTCCACGTCAGCCCGTCCCGCGTGCGCCACGTGTTCAAGGACGTGACCGGCGTCTCGTTCAAGGAGTACGTCACCTCGGTCCGGGTGGCCGAGGCGAAGCGCCTCCTGCTGTCCACCGACCTGTCGGTGGCCGAGATCGCCCGGCGCGTGAGCTACACCAACCTCAACCAGTTCTACAAGGTGTTCTACCGCTCGTGCGCGATGTCGCCGGGCGAGTACCGCCGCTACTACACCCCTGCGGGCGGCGAGCCCGCCCCCGCACCCGAGCCACAGGAGGTCGCCCGGTGATCACCACGCCCATCGCCGAGGAGGTCGGCGTCGTCATCCGCGAGGCCGTCGACGCCGACTGGCAGGACGCGGGCCGGATCTGCTACGAGGCGTTCGCCACGGTCGCCGACCAGCACGGGTTCCCGCACGACTTCCCGACCGTCGCCGCCGCCGCCGAGCCCATCCGCTGGTTGATCAACCACCCCAGGATCTATGGCGTCGTCGCCGCCAAGGGCGGCCGGGTCATCGGCTCCTCGTTCCTCGACGAGCGGGGGCCGATCTTCGCCATCGGGCCGGTCAGCGTGGACCCCACCAGCCAGGACCACCACGTTGGCCGGATGCTGATGGAGGCGATGCTGGCCCGGGCCCAGGCCCGCCAGGCGCCGGGCGTGCGGCTGATCCAGATCGCGTACCACAACCGCTCGCTGAGCCTGTACGCCAAGCTGGGCTTGGAGGTCCGGGGCTCGTTTGCCGCGATGCACGGGACGCCGCTCCAGCGCGCGATGCCGGGCTACGACGTGCGGCCGGCCACGCTTGACGACCAGTTCGCGATGAACTCGCTGTGCCTCCGGGTGCATGGCCACACCCGTGCCGGCGAGGTCAGCGAGGCGATCGAGAGCGGTGCCGCACGTGTCGTGGAACGGCTCGGCCGGATCACCGGCTACACGACGAGGATCAACTACTTCGCCCACTCGGTCGCGGAGACCAACGACGACCTGCGGGCGATGATCTGCGAGGCCGAGGACATCGCGACGCCCGGGTTCCTCGTCCCGCTGTCCAACAACGACCTGTTCCGCTGGTGCCTGGACCAGGGTCTGCGGGTGTTCTTCGTGACCCAGATGATGACCATCGGGTTGTACCAGGAGCCCGAGGGCGCCTACCTGCCCTCGGTTGGCTACTGAGCGCCGGCGGAGCGCCGACCGCCCGATGCCGACGACCTCTCGCGAGCGGGTCCGCACCGCGCTTGCCCACCGCGAGCCGGACCGGATCCCGTTCGACCTGGGCGGCACGCGGGTGACGGGGATCCACGCCCGCGCCTACGAGCGGCTGCGGCCGGTGCTGGGGTTGGAGCCGCGTCCGGCCCGGATCAGCGACCTGACCCAGCAGCTGGCCGAGATCGAGCCCGATGTCGCGGCCGCGCTGGGCACCGACGTGCGGCTGGTCTCGCCCCGCCCGGGTGCCGGGTGCCGGCGCGAGGTCCGCGAGGTGGACGGGGCCTGGACGTTCATCGACGAGTGGGGGGTCGGCCGCCGGATGCCGGTCGACGGTGGCCTCTACTACGACTCGTTCGCGCCCCCGCTGGCCGGGGAGGTGGATCTCGCCGCGGTCGAGGCGCTGCCGATGCCCGACGCCACCGATCCCGTCCGGACGGCAGGCATGGGCGACGAGGCGCGGGCGCACGCGGACGCCGGGCACGCCGTGGCCGTCGGCTCGATCTGCGGTGGCCTGACCGAGGGCCTGTTCAAGCTGCGTGGGTTCGAGGACGGCTACCTCGACCTGGCGGGCGACCCGGTGCTCGCGCGGCGGGTCATGGAGCGGATCCTCGAGGTCAAGCTCGCCTTCTGGGAGCGCGCCCTGCCAGAGGTGGGGGAGGCGGCCGACGTCCTGGTGGAGGCCGATGACCTCGGTGGCCAGGACCGGACCCTGTTCTCGCCGCGCACCTACCGCGAGCTCGTAAAGGCGCTCCATCGGGAGCTGTTCGCCTTCCTCCACGCGCGGTCGCGCGCGAAGGTCTTCTTCCACACCTGCGGCGCAGTGCGCGACCTGCTGCCCGACCTGGTCGAGATCGGGGTCGATATCCTGAACCCCGTGCAGGTCTCCGCGGCGCGCATGGACACGAGCGAGCTCAAGCGCGAGCTCGGGCGCGACCTCGTGTTCTGGGGCGGCGGCGTGGACACGCAGCGCGTGCTCGGCCAGGCGTCGCCGCGCGAGGTGCGCGCCGAGGTCCGGCGGCGGGTCGCCGACCTGCGCGAGGGCGGCGGGTTCGTGTTCGCGGCCGTCCACAACATCCAGCCCAACGTCCCCCCCCAGAACGTCGTGGCCATGCATGCCGCGCTGCGGGAGGCGGACGGTGGCTGAGCGCCGCGAGCAGATCCGGGCGATCGCCGGCCGGCTGGTGCTGGGCGACGCGATCATCCCCGGCCGGATCGCCGTCGAGGACGGCTGGATCGCGGCGGTGATCGAGGATCCCCACGATCGCGAGGCGGCTGCCGGGCCGATCATCGCGCCCGGGTTCATCGACGTCCACGTGCACGGCTGGGGCGGCCACGACGCCACCGGCGATGGCGCCGCGCTGTCCGGCATGGCCCGGGCGCTGCTGCGGCAGGGTGTCACCTCGTTCCTGCCCACGGCGCCGACGCTCCCCGAGGCGGACATCCCGCGCTTCGCGGACCAGGTCCGGACGTGGATGCCGGGCGCCCCCGCCGACGGAGCGGAGCCGCTGGGGTTCAATCTCGAGGGGCCGTTCATCGCCCCGGCGCGCAAGGGCGCGCACGACCCGGCGCTGCTGCGGACGCCCGCCGAGCTCGACGCGGCGACCCTGGACGCCGCTCTCGATGGGCTGCGGGTGATCACCATCGCCCCCGAGCTGCCCGGCGCCCTGGCCCTGATCGAGCGGCTGGCGGCGCTGGGGATCGCGCCCTCGATCGGTCACTCGGACGCCACGCTCGAGGAGGCGCTCGCCGGGTACGCCGCCGGTGGGCGGACCACGACCCACTTGTTCAACGCCATGTCCGGGGTCCACCACCGCCTGCCCGGGCTCGCGGTCGCGGCCCTGACCACCGATGACGCCTACGTCGAGCTGATCGCGGACGGCAACCATGTCCACCCGGCGCTGTGGCCGATCATCCTTCGCACCAAGCCGGGCGGCCGGCTGGTGCTCGTCTCGGATGGCCTCCCGATCGCTGGGATGGGCGACGGGGCGGGACGCGTGGGCGGGCTCGACGTCGAGGTGCGGAACGGGCGGGCGACGCTGGCCGGGACGGACACGCTGGCCGGGTCCGTGATCGCGCTCGACTCGGCGGTCCGCAACCTGGTCGCGGAGGGGCATCCGCTGCCGGCGGTCGTGGCGGCTGCCTCGGCAAACCCGGCCGAGCTGCTGGGCCTGACCGACCGCGGCGCGATCGAGCCCGGCCGAGTGGCCCACCTCGTGGAGCTCGACGAATCGCTCCGGGTGCGGCGGACGACCCGCGGCACGGCCTGGATCGACGGCGCCGGCTGAGTCGCCCGTGATCGTCCAGCTGTACACGATGCAGTCGGCCGAGGAGGCGCTGGCCTGCGTCGACGCAGGTGTCGATCACCTCGGCCTGACCCCGCCGCAGGGGTTGCCCGGCGAGCTGCCGTCGCTCGAGGCGATGCGCGAGATCGTGGTCGCGGTCGGCGATCGGGCGCGGTGCATCGCCCTCACCGTGGACATGGACCCGGCGGCGGTCGTCGCCATGGCCGAGGTCGTCCGGCCCGCCGTGATCCACCTGTGCCCGCTCCAGGACCGGACCTCGCCCGACCAGGTTGCGGCGCTCCGTGCCCGGCTGCCGGACATCCCGATCATGCAGGCCGTGTCGGTGGCGGGGCCCCAGAGCGTCCCGGTCGCCCGGTCGTTCGCCGAGGTGGCGGACATCCTGATCCTCGACACTCAGGCCCCCCACATCCCCGGGGTCGGCGCGTCGGGGGCGACGCATGACTGGTCGGTCAGCCGCCAGATCGTGGACGCGGTACGGGTGCCGGTGATCCTCGCCGGCGGGCTGTCGCCCCAGAACGTGGCCGAGGCGATCCGCACGGTCCGCCCGTGGGGCGTGGACTCGCTCACGCACACCAACCGCGTCATGCCGGACGGGGCGTTCCACAAGGACCTCGACCAGGTGGCGGCGTTCGTGGCCGCCGCGCGCGGCGCCTGAGCCCATGGCGCGTGGGCACGGGTCCCGGGTCGTGTCCCGCGCCGGCATCGGGCCCGTGGTCGTGCTCGGCGATCTCAACGCGGACCTCACGCTGGATCTGCCGGACCGGTCCGCGCCGCCACCACAGCGGATCGTCAGCGAGCCGCGGCTGACCGGCGGCGGGACCGCGGCCAACACCGCCGCCGCGCTCGCGCGCCTCGGTGTGCTGGTCGAGTTCGTGGGATCGGTGGGGGACGACGGCTTCGGGCGATGGCTGGCCGACGACCTGCGCGCGGCCGGGGTCGGGACCCGCGGTCTCGTGGTCACCAGCGATGCACCCACCTGCCAGGTGATCGCCATGGTCGAGCCCGATGGCGAGCGCTACCTCGTGGTGTGGCCGCTCGACATGGGCGCACTGGCGCGACTGGAGCCGTCACAGCTGGACGCGGGGCTGGTGGCCGACGCGGCCTGGCTCCACACGACGGGTATGTGCCTGCGGTCCTCGCCGATCGCGGACGCCGTCCTCGCCGGAATGCGCGCGGCGCGGGCAGCCGGTGTGCCCGTCTCGATCGATCTCAACCTGCGACTCGAGCTGTGGGACCTCGGGCCGCGCATCCTGGGCGCCGTCCGGGAGGCCGTGGACCTGGCCGACGTCGTCCTCGGCAGCGGGACCGAGGAGCTCGTGCCGCTGGCCCGGGCCCTGGGACATGCTTCGCGCGATCCCGTGGCGGCGGCGTCGGCGCTCGCGGCCGGGCGGCGCACGGTGGTCGGCCGACTGGGAGCTGCCGGGGCGATCGCCTGCTCCACCGACGGCCGGGCGGTCGAGTCGGCCGGCTTCCCCGTGGACCTCCGGAACCCGGTCGGCGCCGGCGACGCGTTCAACGGCGGATTCATCGCCGCCATGGTGGCGGGCCGCGCCCTGGACGAGGCCATTCGCTGGGGCAACGCGGTCGGCGCGCTCAAGGTTGCCCGCGATGGCGGGGCGCGCGACCTGCCGGACCGCGCCGACGTGGAGGCGCTGCTGCGCTCCCGTTGACGGCGGCAGCCTGGGATCCCCGCCCGGGTCCGGTGCCGTACCCGCTTCGCGCGGGCCGTCTACCGGCGTCGGGGGGCCAGCGCCAGCGTTCCGGCGGCGGTCAGCGCCAGGATCCCCAGCACGAGCAGCAGGCCGGCGCCCGTGGCGCCCGGCAATGTCCCGGAGGCATCGGTCGCCGGCGGGGTCACCCGTGGCGTGGGTCGCGGTGTCGCGGTCGCCGAGCAGACGGTGCTGGTGATGACCTGGTCCATGGCGACCTCGATGGGCGACGGCGCCGGCGCCTCGATCGTGGTCGTCACCCGGCCGGTCGGTGTCTCCGAGCGCACGCAGCCCTTCGCATCCGGGCCGGTGCGGACCGTCTGCCCGGTCGCCACGACCGTGAGCTCGTCGCCGACGCCGGCTTCGAGATCCACGCTGAACGCCCCGGCCTCGTCTGCCGCCGTCGCCACGACGATGTCTGTCCCGGTCACCGAGACCACCACCGATGCGCCCGCGGCCGGTTGCCCGTCGCGGACGACGGAGCCGGTCACGGTCGCCGAATCGGCACCCAGCGCGCCCGCCGGCACCGCCAGCAGGGCGGCCAGTCCGGCGACCAGCGCGAGGAGCGTGCGGCGAGTGTGGCGCATGGAGTTCTCCGATCAGTGCACGGGGAGGCGACCGCGGCCGCCATCCGCCAGCAAGGTACGCCTCCGCGATGCCGCTCACAACCCGGCGGATGCCCTATCGGACGGCGTCGCCTGCCGTGCCCCCGGGCACGCCGTCGCCGACGCTCCAGCCCCCGTCGACGCTGACGACCTGGCCGGTGACCATCGCGGCCTCGTCGGACAGCAGGTGGAGCGCGGTCGCGGTGACGTCGTCGGGGTCGATCGGCCCGCGAGCGAGCGGCTGCCGGGCGGCCAGGTAGGCGACGATGGCAGGGTCGTCCTGGGCCCGGCGGCTCATCGGCGTGGCGACCAGCGCAGGCGCAATGGCGTTGACCCGGATCCGGTTGGGCGCATAGGACGCGGCGAGCGATCGGGCGAGGCTCTCGACGGCGCCCTTGGAGGCGGCGTAGCCGTGCGTCTCGAAGAACGCGGGCGCCGGGTGGCTGGCCAGCGTGCTGGACATCAGGAGCAGGGTGCCACGTCCGCCGCGCGCGTCCGGCTCCTGGGCAAGCATCCGCCGGATGGCGGCCCGAACGACCAGGAACTGCGACGTGGCATTGGCCGCCATCACGCCGTTCCAGCCGTCGAGCGTCGCCTCGTGGATCGGCCCGTCGCCCAGCCGTCGCGCCGAGATCCCGGCCACGCTGTACACGGCATCGAGTCGCCGCCCGAGCGCATCGAATGCCGTGAACGCGGCCTCGACCTGGGCCTCGTCCCGCAGGTCGGCGGCGTGCCAGGCGCAAGCCCCGCCGGCGCCCGTGATCTCGGCGGCCAACGTCTCGAGGTGCTCCGGCGTGCGGGAGACACACATCACGAAGCCGCCGTCGGCCGTGATCCGACGAGCGGCGGAGGCGGCCAGGCCGGTCGAGCCCGTGACCAGCACGGTGCGCCCGGCGAACCGCCCGGCACTGGTCATCCCGGGGTGCCGTCGCCCGCCACGAGGGACGCGACCAGCGCGCGCCGGGTCTCGACGTCCGCGCGCGTGATGGCGCCGCCGATGCCGACGGCGGCCGCGCCCGCCTCGAGGAACGCGCGAGCGTTCGACCCATCGATGCCGCCGGTGGGGATGAGCTGGGCCCCGGGCATCGGACCACGCAGCTCGCGCACGAACTGGGGACCAACCCCCGACGCGGGGAACAGCTTGACGAACGTCGCCCCCGCCGACCACGCCGCGTGGATCTCGGTCGGGGTGAAGGCGCCCGGGATGAACGGCAGCCCCTCCGACACGGCGGTGTCCACGAGCGAGCCGTCGAACAGCGGTGAGACCGCGAAGTCGGCGTTTGCCCGGCGCGCGGACTCCAGCTGGTTGCGGCGCAGCACCGTGCCTGCGCCGACCAGGAACGGGCCGTCACGACGACCAGCGACGGCCTCGCGGACGGCGGCCAGGTCTGTCTCCGCAGAAGGGGAGTCGAAGGTGACCTCGAACGCCCGCACTCCGGCGTCGGCGAGCTCGCCGACCAGCGCCAGGAGCGCCGATTGCGGCTCCACCCGGCGGAGGACGACGATCAGCCGGTGACGTCGGATGGCCTCGGCCACGGGACCGTGGCGGAGGGTGTCGGCGGTCCCGTGATGGAGGGCATCGGCGGTCATCGGCTCGCTCCCAGGGGCTGGGCTCGGGGGGTGGTGTCGACGGGATCGAGCAGGGCGCCGTCGAGTCGCAGCTGCTCCCGCAGCAGTTCGCCGGGGAGGGCCCGGGGCATGATGCCCCCTGCCGCGGCCATCACGGCGGCCGTGCCCGCCGCCTGGCCCATCGCCATGCAGGTCGCCATCGAGCGCGCCGACGCGTGCGCGTCGTGCGTCGCCGAGAAGCATCGTCCGGCCACCAGCAACCCCTCCACTCCGGACGCCAGCAGCGCCCGGTACGGGATCCCGTACACGCCACCCTCGCCCACGTACTGCCATGTCGTGTCGCCGCCCGCCCCATGATCCTCGATCGGGGCGCCGCACAGCGCGATCTCGTCGTCGAATCGCCGCCCCGCCAGCACGTCCTCGCGGGTCAGCCGGTAGTCGCCGTGCACCCGCCGGCTCTCGCGCACGCCGATCGCGGGGCTCGTGGCCACGTTCACCGACCGCTCGAAGCCCGGCACGCGATCGCGCAGGAACCGGTGGTACTCGACCACCTGGCGCCGGCCCTCGACCTCGGCCCTGGTCAGCTGCTCGGGGTCGGTCGCGTCCACCCCCGGGATCCGGGTCATGTGGATCAGCGCCACGCCCTCGTATGGTGTCCGGTGCCACGACCCCTCGATGCGCGGCAGCCGGTAGTCGCCGCTCGCCGCCGCCTCGGCCATCAGCCGCCACAGCTCGCGCTTGGGCACCGCCGACGCCGCCGCGATGTCGACGTTGGCAACCTTGAACAGCGTCGACAGCGACTGGACCGCGCCGCCCTCGCCGGGCGCGTCGTGTGGGACGCCGGCCATCGTGCACACGTCCGCGTCGCCCGAGGCGTCGATGACGACGGAGGACTCGACCCACCGCGCGCCGCCCTTGTTCCAGAGGCGGATCGCCGTCACGCGACTGTCGTCAACGCGCACCCCGGTCATCCAGGTGTGGAGCAGGAGGTCCACGCCGGCCTGCTCGGCCAGGCGCTCCCAGAGCACCTTGAGCGCCTCGGCGTCGTAGGTCACGCCGGTCCCGGCGCCATAGGTGTTGGGTCGCTCGAACGCGACCCCGTCGGCGGTCAGCCGCCGGGCCACCTCCCAGCCGAGGCCGCCCGCCACCCGTCGCGGATGCTCGCCCGGCGTGTAGAACGCGTAGAACGTGTCGAGCACCGCGGTCGAGGTGCCGCCCATGAACGCCAGACGGTCGACGAGCAGGGTGGACGCGCCCAACCGGGCGGCCGAGATCGCCGCCGCCGATCCGGCCGATCCGGACCCGACCACGATCACGTCGTAGCGGTCGTTCACGACGCGCCCGCCGGCGGGTCGACGGCGCCGCCAGGGACGCCGGCGCTGCCGCCATCCACCGGCATCGCGTAGAAGCGGGCCGGGTTGGCGACCAGGATCCGGGCCGCCCCGTCCTCGCCCAGCCGACGCCGGAGCCGGGGCGTGAACGTGGCCATCAGGTAGCGCAGCCCCGGACCCCCGTCGTAGGCGCGCAGGTAGTCGCGCGCGCCGAGGTCCAGGCCCAGCATCAGCCGGTCGAGGTGGCCCGCGGCCGCGACCCGCTCGACCAGCTCGAGCAGCACCGAGTCCGGGTGGTACTTGGTGCGGCCGACGGTGTCGTACTCGAGCGTGACGCCACGTGCGGCGACCTCGGCGTGGAGCTCCGGGTCCGGGTTCCGGTCGAGGTGCGCCAGGGCGATCCGGTTCGTGCGCGCCCCGGCTGCCTCCAGCAGGTCGACGATCTCGTGGGCGGCGGTGCCGATCTCGCTGTGGACGAGGATCGCGGCGCCGGTCGCGGCCGAGGCGCCGGCGACGGCCTCGAGGCGGCGCCGCTCCGAGCGGGTGATCCGGTGGTACGACGCGCCGCCCTTGATCGCGCCCGCCCGGGCGGCATCCAGCGGCAGGTCTGGATCGAGCCAGTCTCGCGGGTGCATGCCCCGGGTGAGGTCGATCACGATCCGGTCGGCGAGCGTCTCGACGGTGGCGTCGTGGACCCAGTGCCCGTCGGGGTAGTGCGTGTCGCGGTGATAGCCGCTGGCCGCGATCACCGGCACGCCGGTGGCCTCGCTGATCGTGCGCAGGCCGGCCGGGTCGCGACCCAGCCCGATCGGCGTCATCTCCACGATGGTGCCGATCCCGCTCGCCCTGCCCTCGAGCACCTCCTCGATGCTGCGGGCCGGGTCGGTGAACGCCGCCGCAGGATCCGCGATCGACCGGAGCAGCAGGTGGTCGTGGGCATCCACGACGCCCAGCGTGTCGAGGCGGCGCGGTCCCGTGACGGTGACGACCTGGCCCTCGGTCACTCGGCCTCCGTGCGTGCCCGCCGGCGGCGCCGGCGCTCACGACCGAGTGTAGCGGGGGGCCACGGTCCGACGGTTTCCTGTCGATCCGCGCCGGCCCTCCAATTGTCCCGCTGGGAGGGCGTACGGGCGCACCGTCGCACACGCGTCTCGCCGGGCGGGCCATCCGTCGCGTGCGATGCCCCGGGGGGCGTCATCCGTCTCGCTGGGCGGGGCATCCAGCGCACCGTGCGCCCGTACGCCCGCTGGGCGAGACACTCCGCGGCTGACCGGTGCCGGGTCGCTCACGCGCCCGCCCGCAGTCGCCCGCACGCCCTCACGGACACCCGTTTCGGGCCGTTCGGCAGGGGAGCGACGGGCCACTCTGGGTGGAACCTAGGACCATGGCAGCTCCCGTCCGACCGGACGGCCGCGTCCCGGCCACGCGCGTTTCGTCCACCGCCCGCCGCCTCCTCGTCGAGGGGGTGGTCCAGGGCGTCGGCTTCCGTCCGTTCGTGTGGCGCCTCGCCGCAGAGCTGGGGCTCGCCGGCCGCGTCCGCAACGCCGCGGGCCGGGTGGAGATCGAGGCATCCGGGTCGCCGGCCGCGCTGGACCGCTTCGCCCGCCGCCTCCGGTCCGATGCCCCGCCGCGTGCCCGCGTCGAGCGGGTGACGGTCGCGCCGCTGGACCCGGTCCTGGCAGGCGACCTGCCGACGCCATTCGAGATCGACGACAGCGTGGCCGCGGCCGGCGCGGACCGCCTGTTCCCGCCCGACATCGCCACCTGCGACGACTGCCTGCGCGAGCTCCACGACCCCGCCGACCGCCGCTATCGCTACCCGTTCATCAACTGCACCAACTGCGGTCCGCGGGCGACGATCATCGACGAGCTGCCCTACGACCGCGCCCAGACCACGATGCGGGCGTTCCCCCTGTGCGCCGACTGCGAGCGCGAGTACCGCGATCCCGCCGACCGACGCTTCCACGCCGAGCCGGTGGCCTGCCCCGCCTGCGGTCCGCGCCTCTCGTGGCGGCCCACCGGCGCCCCGGCACCGGTCGCCCACGCGGAGGCGGCGCTGGAGGCGGCCGTCGAGGCGCTGCTCGCCGGGCGCGTGGTCGCCGTCAAGGGGCTGGGTGGCTATCACCTTGCCTGCGACGCGACCGACGACGCGGCCGTCCGCCGTCTCCGTGACCGCAAGCGCCGCTGGGCGAAGCCGTTCGCGGTCATGGTCCGGGATCTCGACGCCGTTCGCTCGCTGGCCCGGGTGGGCGCGCTCGAGCGGGCGCTGCTGGAGCGGCCCTCGCGACCCATCGTCCTGCTCGAGGCCCGCCTGCCCGGCGACGCCGCGCTGGCCCCGTCCGTGGCCACCGGCAACCGCCGCCTGGGCGTGTTCCTGCCCTACACGCCGCTCCACCACCTGCTGCTCGAGGCGGTCGACCGGCCGCTGGTGCTGACCTCGGGCAACCTGACCGACGAGCCGCTGGCCACCGACGACGACGACGCCCTGGTCCGCCTGGGCGGTCTCGCCGACGGCTTCCTCGCCCACGACCGCGAGATCCGGGCCCGCTACGACGACTCGGTCACGCGCGTGGTCGCCCGCCACGAGTCCGTGGTGCGGCGTGCCCGGGGCTACGCCCCCGAACCGCTGCCGCTCCCGGTCGCGACGCCGGTGCCGCTGCTCGCCGTCGGCGCCGAGCTCAAGCACACGTTCACGCTCGCCCGCGGCGGCCGGGCCCACGTGGCGCCCCACAACGGCGACCTCGAGGACCTGGCCACGCACCGCGCGTTCACCGACGGCCTCGCCCACCTGTCGCGGCTGCTCGCCCTGGAGCCCGAGATCGCGGTCCATGACCGCCACCCGGAGTACCTCTCGACCAAGCTCGCCATCGAGCGCTTCCCGGCAAGCAAGCGGATCGAGGTCCAGCACCACCACGCGCACGTCGCCTCGTGTGCGTCTGAGCACGGCATCACCGGAGCGTTCCTGGGCGTCGCCTACGACGGCCTTGGAATGGGCGATGACGGAACGTTCTGGGGCGGCGAGCTGCTGCTCGCGAACCTGCGCACGTACCGGCGCCTGGCTCGATTCGGGCGGGCGCCGATGCCGGGCGGCGCGCTCGCGGTAAAGAAGCCGTACCGGATGGCACTGGGCTACCTGCTGGGCGCCGAGGCCGTCCCTGGCGGCGGTGAACCGGGGATCGGCGCGGCCGGCGACCTGGACGAACTGGCCTCACCCCTCCTCGACCGCCTCGACCCGCGCGAGGTCGCCCTGGTCCGGACCCAGGTGGCACGCGGCCTCAACGCCCCGGTCGCGAGCAGCGCCGGGCGGCTGTTCGACGCGGTGGCGGCCCTGCTCGGGATCCGCGACGTGGCGGAGTACGAGGCACAGGCGGCGATCGACCTCGAGCTGGCGGCCGGCGACCGGCGGACGACCCCGCTCGCGTGGCATCTCGACCGGGTCGACGGGCTCCTGGTGTACGACCCGCGACCGACGCTGGTCGGGCTGCTCGAGGGACTGGCCCGCGGCCGGACCCCGTCGTCCCTCGCGGCGGGCTTCCAGGCGACGATCGCCGACGTCACCCGGGAGATGCTCGACGACGCCCGCGTCCGGACGGGCGTCCGGACGGTGTGCCTCTCGGGCGGCGTGTTCCAGAACCGGCGGCTCGCCTCGGACCTGCTCCGCGGGCTCGCGACGGACGGCTTCGAGGTGTTCATCAACCGACAGGTCCCCGTCAACGACGGCGGGGTGAGCTATGGTCAGGCGGCTGTCGCGGCGGCCCGGCTGGCCGCGGACGGCGCAGCGGGGCTCCCGCTCGCGAAGGAGGGCTGAGGACATGTGCCTGGGCATTCCCGGCAAGGTGACGGAGATCCGAGATGAGGCGGGCCTCGCGATGGGCAAGGTCGACTTCGGCGGCGTGCGCAAGGACGCCTGTCTCGCCTACCTACCCGAGATCCAGCTGGGTGACTACGTGATCGTCCACGTCGGCTTCGCGATCAGCAAGGTCGACGAGGCCGAGGCCCTCAAGACGCTCGAGATCCTGGACGAGATGGGCGTCATGGAGCCCGAGCTGATGACCCTTGGCCCGGGCATGGATGAGCTGGCGATCGTGTCCGACGACGCCCCGGGTGCCCTGACCTTCAACCCGGCGCTCCCGCCGTCGTCGCTGACCGGGCCGGACCGGTGAAGTACCTCGACGAGTACCGCGACCCGGTCCTGGCCAAGAAGCTGCTCGCCGAGATCCACCGGATCACGACCCGTCCGTGGACCCTGATGGAGGTCTGCGGCGGGCAGACCCACACGATCGTCAAGCAGGGGATCGACGAGGCGCTGCCCGAGGGCGTGCGCATGATCCACGGTCCGGGCTGCCCGGTGTGCGTGACCCCGCTCGAGCAGGTGGACAAGGCGCTCGCGATCGCTGCCCGGCCGGACGTCATCTTCACCAGCTACGGCGACATGCTCCGCGTCCCCGGCTCCACCACGGACCTGCTCGCCCTCAAGGCCCGCGGCGCCGACGTGCGGATCGTGTACAGCCCGCTCGACGCGCTCAAGATCGCGCTCGCCAACCCCGCCAGGCAGGTCGTGTTCTTCGCCGTCGGCTTCGAGACCACCGCACCTGCGAACGCGATGGCCGTCGCCGAGGCCGCCCGACGCGGCATCGACAACTTCAGCGTCCTGGTGTCCCACGTCCTGGTGCCGCCGGCGATGACCGCCCTCCTCGATTCGCCGACCAACCGGGTCCAGGGGTTCCTGGCCGCCGGCCACGTGTGCGCGATCATGGGCTGGACCGAGTACGAGCCCATCGCCGAGACGTACAAGGTGCCGATCGTCGTGACCGGCTTCGAGCCGCTCGACCTCCTCGAAGGCATCTGGATGGCCGTCCGCCAGCTGGAGGAGGGCCGCCACGAGGTGGAGAACCAGTACACCCGTGCCGTCACGCGCGAGGGCGTGCCGGCGGCCCAGGCGCAGATGCTCAGGGTGTTCGAGGTCGGCCACCGCAAGTGGCGCGGCGTCGGCGAGATCCCGATGTCCGGCTACCGGCTGCGGCCGGAGTTCGCCCGGTTCGACGCCGAGCTCAAGTTCGATGTCGGCGACATCGCCACCAACGAGCACCCGGCCTGCATCGCGGGCGCCATCCTGACCGGCGACAAGACGCCGCTCGACTGCACCGCGTACGGCACGCTGTGCACCCCGCACAAGCCGCTTGGCGCCCCGATGGTCAGCTCCGAGGGCACCTGCGCCGCGTTCTACGGCGCCGGCCGCGGGCTCAACGCGGGCGCCGGAGGCTTCAGCGCGGCCCAGCCGCTGGTCCAGGTCGCCCCGGCAGGCGGCGCGGCCGGCACTCCGGCGGAGACCGTCCGATGACCACCGAGAAGGACCTCCCGGTCACGATCGACGCCGCGGGCGTCGCCTGCCCGGCGCCGATCCCCGAGGACCAGCGGGTGATCCTGGGCCACGGCTCGGGTGGCCAGCTGTCCAATGCCCTGATGCGCGACGTACTCGCGCCGGCCCTGGCCGAGGCCTCGCCGGACGGCGTGCTCAACGACGCCGCCGTCGTGGAGGTCCCGGGCGGCCGGCTCGCCTTCACCACCGACTCGTTCGTCGTGTCGCCGATCCGGTTCCCCGGCGGCGACATCGGCGAGCTCGCGGTCAACGGCACGCTCAACGACCTCGCGATGATGGGCGCCCAGCCGCTCGCGATCAGCCTCGCCTACGTGATCGAGGAGGGGCTGCCGCTCGAGGAGCTGCGCCAGGTCACCCTGTCGGCTGCGGCCGCGGCCACGAAGGCCGGCGCCCGGATCGTGACCGGCGACACCAAGGTCGTCGGACGCGGTGCCGCGGACCGGCTGTTCGTCAACACGGCCGGGATCGGGATGGTGTCCGATGGCGTGGCGCCCGCGGCCGATCGCGCGGTACCCGGCGACGTGGTGATCCTGAGCGGGCCGATCGGGCTCCACGGCGTGGCGATCATGAGCGTCCGCGAGGGGCTCGAGTTCGAGGTGGAGATCGAGTCCGACACCCAGGCGCTCAACGGCCTGGTGGCGGCGATCACCGCGGTCGAGCCCGACGTCCACGTCCTGCGCGACCCGACCCGTGGCGGCCTCAGCTCGGCGCTCAACGAGATCGCGGCGGCATCGCGGGTGGGCATGGTGCTCGACGAGCCGGCGCTGCCGATCCCGGGTCCGGTGCGCGCGGCGTGCGAGTTCCTGGGTCTCGACCCGATGCATGTGGCCAACGAGGGCAAGCTGGTCGCGATCGTTCCCGCGGCGTCCGCTGACGAGGTGCTGGTCGCGATGCGGGCGACGCCGGAGGGCGCCGAGGCGTCGATCATCGGGGTGGTCGTCGCCGACCACCCGGGCATGGTCACGATCAAGACGCTGGTCGGCTCGGAGCGGATCGTGGACATGCTGGTGGGGGAGCAGCTGCCCCGGATCTGCTGAGCCGCGCCCGCGGCGCCCGCTACGTCAGGTACCGCAGCCAGACGTAGACGGTCGAGATCGCCATCGACGCCGCGACCACCGCCGCCCCGTATTTGAGGAACTCCAGGAAGCGGATCGGGTGGTCCTCCCGCGCCGCGGTGTTGGCGACCACGATGTTGGCCGATGCCCCCACGATCGTCAGGTTGCCCCCCAGGCAGGCCCCCAGCGCCAGCGACCACCACAGCGCATCGGCGGACAGGCCGCTCTGGACGAGCCGGTCGACGATCGGGATCGCGGTCGCCGTGTAGGGGATGTTGTCCACGATCGCCGACGCCGCGGCCGAGAACCACAGGATCGCGAGCGAGGCCACGGTCTCCTGCCCGCCCGACGCCTCGACGATCGCTTCCGCGATCCCGCTGACGATGCCCACCTTGACGATGCCCTCGACCAGGATGAACAGGCCGAAGAAGAAGAACAGCGTGGGCCACTCGATCTCGCGCAGCGTCTCGCGGGGATCGAGGTCGCTGACCAGCATCAGCGCGGTCGCGCCCAGCAGCGCGACGGTGGCGACCTCCAGGCCGACCAGGTTGTGGATCATGAACCCGACCAGCGTGAGCCCCAGGACGGCCAGCGAGCGGACCAGCAGCGGCCGGTCGTGGATCGCGTCCGAAGGATCCATCGGGAGGGTGACGAAGAAGCCTTCCGGGGGCGGCTTGAGGGGCACCGAGAAGAACGCCCACATGATGCCGACGAAGGCGACCAGGATCACGAGCACGACCGGGGCAAGATTGAGCAGGAAGTCCATGAACCCGAGCCCGGCTGCCGAGCCGATCAGGATGTTGGGCGGGTCGCCGATGAGGGTTGCCGTGCCGCCGATGTTGGAGGCCAGGATCAAGGCGATCAGGAACGGCACGGGCTTGACCTTGAGCGTCCGCGCAACCGAGATCGCCACCGGCGCCAGGAGCACGACCGTGGTCACGTTGTCCAGGAAGGCCGACAGCCCGGCGGTGACCAGCGACAGGGTCACCAGCAGCCCGAACGGGTGATGGCCGCCCCGGCGGACCGCCCACAGGGCGATCGCCTCGAACAGGCCCGTCCTGGCGACCGAGCGGGCGAGGATCATCATTCCGGCCAGCAGGAAGATGACGTTGAAGTCGATCGCCGCGAACGCCTCGTGCTGGTCGAGAATTCCCAGGGCGATCATCAGCAGCCCGCCGGCGAGCGCGACGAGGGTGCGGTCGAGCTTCTCGGTGGCGATCAGCGCGTAGGCGACGACGAAGATGCCGCCCGCGACGATGACGTCGGGGCTCATGTCCGCTTCCTGCCGGGAGGTTGGTGGCTGCCCGGATCGGCGGGCGTCGCGATCAAGATGCCGGCCGGTGCGCCATCAGGTCGCCGTCAGGCGCCGGGGTCCCGCTTGCGTTCCTGGAGGATCCGCCTCACCCGCATCCCCGCCCGGCCGGCGGCGTAGCCGATCACGATCGGGCCGAAGAACCAGATGGTCGCGATCGCGCCCGAGAAGATGTCCACGGGGACCGGGCGGCCGTCGGCGAACGAGAGGAACAGGATCGCCGTCATGCCCAGCACGGTGCCGATGAAGATCGCGAACAGGCCGGTCCAGCCGCGGGTGATGATGCCCGAGACCACGCCGGCCAGGAACAGCAGGAACGGGGTCAGGGTGATCGCCCGCGTGGCGCACTCCGTCGACAGACCGCCGGTTCCCACGCACGACAGCATCGATCCGCCGAGCAGCGCTGCCGGACAGGTGATGGCCACGATCGCAAGCGCGATCCAGTCACGCAGGAAGGTGTAGCGGTCGTTATGCAAGGACGGTCCTCCGTGTCCCGCGATGATGACGCCTTCGCAATGCCTTCGCCATGCGGACCGGCACCCGGCGCGGGGGCCGGACGGGCCGAACCAGGAACCTCCGACAGCACCGTCCGGTGGCAGCGCGGCCCCGGTATGCTGGCCTCGTGAACCTCATGGAGACGATGAGCGCGCTGCCCGTCCGCCGCGCGTTGCTGGTGGTGGCGGCCGGCGACGGGTCTGGTTGCTGACCAGCCGACGATCCTGGCACGGCCGGGTGACGGGTGACGGGGTGACGGGTCCGAGGGGCGAGCCATGACGATGGACGCGTGGATCGCGGCGGCCGTCTTCGTCGGTGCCTACATCCTGATCGCGCTCGAGCGCTGGGATCGCACCCTGGTGGCGGTGATCGCCGGCCTCCTGGTGGTGATGCTCGGCATCATCGACCAGCACGCGGCGTTCGCCGCGGTCGACCTCGGCGTCATCTTCCTGCTGGCCGGGATGATGGTCATCGCGTCGATCCTGGCCCGCACCGGGTTCTTCGACTGGCTGGCGATCCGCTCGGTGATTCTGTCGGGCGGGCGGCCGATCCGGCTGCTGCTCATCATGGCGGTCGTGACGGCGGTGCTGTCGGCCTTCCTGGACAACGTGACCACGGTCGTCCTGATGACGCCGGTGACGCTCTCGGTGGCCCATCGTCTGGGCGTGTCCCCCGTGCCCTACCTCATCTCGAGCATCCTCGCCTCGAACATCGGCGGCACCGCGACGCTCATCGGCGACCCGCCCAACATCCTGATCGGCTCAGCGGCCGGGCTCGGGTTCGGCGACTTCCTGATCAACCTCGGCCCGGTCACGGTCGTCGTGTTCGTGGTGTTCATGGTGATCGCCTATGCGGCGTTCCGCGGCCACCTCCAGGTGCCGGACGAGCGCCGCGAGGCCGCTCTCGAGCGCACCGAGGAGAACGCGATCAAGGACCGCCCGCTGCTGATCAAGTCGCTGATCGTGGCCGGGGCGACCATCGTCGGGTTCCTCCTCCACTCGGCGATCGGGGTGGAGCCCGCGACCATCGCCCTCCTGGGCGCCATGGTGCTGATGCTGGTCGCCGGGCTCGATCCCCACAAGACGCTGCGCGAGGTCGAATGGTCCACGCTGTTCTTCTTCGTCGGGTTGTTCATGCTGGTCGAGGCCGTCGTGGAGGTCGGGATCGTGGGCGGCATCGCGGACGCCCTTGCCGAGGCCACCGGCGGCCACCCGACCACGACCACGATCGCGCTGCTCTGGTTCTCGGCCATCGCGTCCGCGATCATCGACAACATCCCGTACACCGCGACCGCCATCCCGATCGTGGAACGGCTGATCGAGGCCGGTCTGCCCGCGGAGCCGCTGTGGTGGTCCCTGGCGCTGGGCGCCTGTCTCGGCGGCAACCTGACGATCGTCGGCGCGTCGGCGAACGTGGTCGTGGCCAACGTGGCGGACCGTGCCGGCCACCCGATCCACTTCGGGGAGTTCCTGCGCTACGGCTCCGTGGTGGTGGCGGTATCGCTGCTGATCTCCACCGGCTACCTCTGGCTGCGCTACCTGTCCTGACCCGCGGACCCCGGAACTCCCGGGCGACGGCCCGGCCCACGCGCCTGGACGCGGCGAAGCCCCTCCGGTTGCTGGAGGGGCTTCGTGCGTGCCGCGCGATGCGGGTGCGGGCCGGCGGGGCCGGCCCGCCAGCAGCCAGGGGTCAGGTCGCCGGAGCGTCTCCCGTCTGCTGCTGCCTGCCGAGGATCAGCGTCAGCGCCAGGTAGATGGCGCCAGCCACCACCAGGCCCACGACCCAGCTGTAGTCGTAGAGGGGCTTCAGCGGCGGGATGATGCCCGCAGCGGGGAACGGCTGGCCGTCGACCTGGCTGTAGGCACCGCCGATGGCGAAGAAGATGCCCACCAGGAGCGACACGACCGCGACCCAGTTCCAGCCGCGGGCGTACTTGTAGGCACCCGCTGTCCGGTACAGGTCCGCCAGCTTGAGGTTGCGGCGCCGGATGAACCAGTAGTCGGCAACGAGGACGCCCGCGATGGCGCCGGTGGCGCCGCCGTAGGTGCCGAGCCAGGTGAAGATGTACGAGTTCGGGTCGCTGAGCAGGTTCCAGGGCATGATCAGGACACCGATGATGCCCGTGATGATGCCACCGGTGCGGAAGCTGATCAGCTTCGGAAACACGTTCGAGAAGTCGTAGGACGGGCTCACGACGTTGGCGGCCACGTTCGTGCTGAGCGTGGCGAGCGCGAGCGTCACGAGCATGATCAGCAGCAGGATCGGGTTGTCGAGGCGGCTCGCGAGAGCCACCGGATCCCAGATCGCGTCTCCGAACACGATCACGGTGGCAGACGTGGTCAGGACGCCCACCAGCGGGAACAGGGTCATGGTCGTCGGCAGGCCCAGGGCCTGGCCGACGGCCTGCTCACGCTGGCTCCGGCCGAACCGTGTGAAGTCCGGCATGTTGAGCGACAGCGTGGACCAGAACGCGATCATGCCCATCAGCGAGATCGGGAAGACGGCCCAGAAGTCGCCGCCCCAGCCAAGCGTGCCCTGCTCGTCGACCACGGGGCCGAGGCCGCCCGCCTGGGCGAGCATCCACACCATGAGGCCGAGGAACACGAGGATCAGGACGGGGGCCGCCCAGCTCTCGAACCGCTTGATCGCCTCCATCCCCCACAGGATGATCACGATGTTGAGCGCCCAGAAGATGACGAAGCTCAGCCACAACGTCCACGGCTGGGCGGCGCCGACCAGGACCGAGAACGAGGATGCGGTGGTCCACCAGGAGTCCGGGCCCAGCAGCGCGCCGATGACCGCGAACACGGCCGTGCCGCCGATCCAGGTCTGGATCCCGAACCAGGCGCAGGCGACGAAGGCGCGGATCAGGGCCGGCAGGTTGGCGCCGTAGACCCCGAACGAGGCCCTGGCGAAGACCGGATACGGGATGCCGTACTTGGTCCCTGCGTGGCTGATCAGCAGCATCGGCACCAGCACCAGGAGGTTGCCCAGGAAGATCGTGAAGATCGCCTGGGTCCACGACATGCCGATGGCGATGAGGCCCGAGGCAAGCAGCCAGGACGGGATGTTGATCGACATCCCGACCCACAGGGCCAGGTAGTTGTAGGTCGTCCAGGTCCGCCGTGCGATCGGGACCGGGGCGAGGTCGTCGTTGTGGAGCCCGGAGTGTCCCAGGCTCTCGTCGACGGCAGGATCCAGCTCCACGCGCCCGTCGGGCAGCAGGGTCTGTTCCATCGATGTGACCGCCATGCTCCTCCTCTCCCGGGGCCCTGGGTGGGTCCCCGCCTCCTGTTACGCGGCGCCGTCCCCAAGGGCATCCCACCCGCGCTCCTCAAGCGCGGGTCCACGGGCACGGCCGGTCACGACCGGGTCCACGGGCAGGGAAGAAGGGGTCGATCGATCGAGGACACCGGGAGCGGCGTGGCGTCTGCCATCCTCTGGGTGCGTCGGCACCATCCGGCTCGGCCTCCTCGGCGACGGGCGTCGCAATCGTTGGCCAATTGGAGCACCGGGACCGTGGTGTCCGGAGGGCCTGAGGTCCCGAATTGGTGCCCCGTTCGGTCCTCGCTTCAGATCCTGGCGAGGGGCTTGGCATAGCCCTCGGCATCGTCCTCGGCGTATCCGCCATGGTAACCGCTGTCGGCTGCTCGCCGGATGGCAGATTGCGCAACGATCCGGCCCCGCGACAGGCCCCGGAAGTCGTCCAGCGTCCGCCAGCCGCGGTCGGCGTGGCGGTCGAGAAACGCCGACAGGCCGTCGGTGAGTCCCTTGATCACGTTCGGTCCGATGGCATGGTCGAGCATCGCGGCGGTGGCAACCTGGACCGTGCCGCAGCCCAGCAGGAAGTAGTTGAGCGCGTGCTCGAACGTCGAGACGCCGCCGATCCCGGTGAACTCCCGCTCGGGGAAGGCCTGGGTCATCTCCGCCATCTTGGCCAGTGACAGGGGCAGGATCGCGGGTCCGGCCATGCCGCCCGAGGACACGCGTCCGTCGACGTTGACCTCGAATTCGAGCGTCTCGGGGTCCACCAGCGGCACGGACGGGAAGGTGTTGGACGAGGCGATGGCGTCGGCGCCGCCCAGGAACGTCGCCCGCGCCTCGTCCACGATGTTGGCTGTGGCCGGGGTGAGCTTGACCCACACCGGGACCCTGGCGACCCGCTTCACGGCCTGGGTCGAGACGGAGCACAGGATGGGGTCCTTGCCCACGTTGGAACCCATGTCGACGCGGTCCATGTGGGGGCATGAGAAGTTGAGCTCGATGGCGTCCGCCCCAGCATCCTGGACGCCCTCCACCAGCGTCTGCCAGGCGTTCAGCTCCTTGTCGTTGCCGGAGCCGGCCATGATCGAGGCCACCAGGATGCGGTCCGGCCACGCCTGCTTGATCGATGCCAGGCGCGGCAGCCACCAGTCCATCGGCTTGTCGCTGATGAGCTCCCAGTTCCACGAGGCCAGCAGTGTCGTGTCCGCCCGCTTGGACATCGAGATCCGGTTGGAGCTGTTGTCCATGCGCAGGAACTTGGTCTTGGGACCCGCCACGTTGACCACCGGGTGCAGCCCGATCGTCTTGGTGACGACCCCTCCCCAGCCGGCCTCGAAGGCGCGGTGGATGTTGCTCTCCGACTCCGTTGGCGGAGCCGAGGCGAGCAGGAAGGGGTTCACGAAGCGCAGGCCGGTGAACACCGTGCTCAGGTCGGTCACTCGGAATCCTCCTGTGCTGGCGGTGGGCGGGAAGGGCGCATGGTCCGCCCGGGGCAAGCTCCCGGCACAGGGCCGAAGGTCACCCCGGGGATGGGCCGACCGGCCGTCAACGAGCGACGTGGACGTGACCGGCCCGGGTGCGACGAGCGGCGCGGGCGAGGCCGGGATAGGCTGGATCGGGCAGCACGCGACGAGGAGACGGCAAGTCATGGAGTACCGGAGGCTGGGCAAGACCGGACGGGACGTGAGCGCCATCGGGTTCGGCGCATGGGCCATCGGAGGCGACTGGGGCACCGTGGACGACGCCGCCGGCCTGCGTGCGCTCCATGCCGCCGCCGATGCGGGCGTGACCCTCATCGACACCGCCGACGTGTACGGCGACGGACACAGCGAGCAGCTCATCCGGTCGTTCCTCCATGAGCGCCCTGGGGAACGCTTCTTCGTGGCCACCAAGATGGGCCGCAGGGCGCCGCTGGACATGGCCGCCTATACGCCCGAGGCGTTCCGCGAATGGACGGATCGCAGCCGGGACAACCTCGGCGTGGACAGCCTGGACCTGGTCCAGCTTCACTGTCTCCACCCGTCGATCTACTACAGCCCGGAGCACTTCGCCGCCCTCGACGAGCTGGTCGAGGCGGGCTCGATCCGCAACTACGGAGTGAGCGTGGAGCGGGTCGAGGAGGGCCTGAAGGCGATCGAGTTCCCGGGCGTGGCCACGGTCCAGATCATCTTCAACGCGTTCCGCCAGCGGCCGGCCGAGCGGTTCCTGGCCGAGGCGGCGCGACGCGACGTGGGGGTCCTCGCCCGGGTCCCGCTGGCCTCGGGACTGCTGTCCGGAAAGCTCACCCGCGAGACCGTGTTCGAGCCCACCGACCACCGCATGTTCAACCGGCACGGCGAGTCGTTCGACGTGGGCGAGACGTTCGCCGGCGTGGACTACGAGACCGGGCTGGAGGTGGTCGAGGAGCTGCGATCCCTGGTTCCCGACGGCGCGTCCCTGGCCCAGCTCGCGCTGCGCTGGATCCTGATGCACGATGAGATCACCGCCACGATCCCCGGCGCCAAGACCCCGGACCAGGCACGTGCCAACGCCGCGGCGGCCGACCTGGCACCGCTGCCGCCCGCCACCATGGCCAGGATCGAGGAGCTCTACGAGGTCCGCATCAAGCCCCTGGTCCACCAGCGCTGGTAGGAGGGATCGGCATGGTCACCATCCACCGGGTTCCGGGTGCGGTCCTGACCGAGCGGGAGCACCGCATCCCGCTCGACCACGTCGGCCCCGACGGACGATCGATCACGGTCTTCACCCGGGAGGTGGCCGCCCCGGACGGCCTGGATCGCCCCTACCTGGTCTTTCTCCAGGGTGGCCCCGGCTTCGAGGCCGCCCGGCCGACCAGTCCTCCGTCGGGCTGGATCCGGCGGGCCCTGTCCGAGTACCGGGTCCTGCTGCTCGACCAGCGGGGCACCGGACGGTCGAGCCCGGTTGGTCAGCGCATCCCGGGCGACACGGCCGAGGACCAGGCGGCATACCTCACCTACTTCCGGGCGGACTCCATCGTCCGGGACTGCGAGTGGATCCGGCGCGATCTGGGTGTCGAGCGCTGGACCGTGCTGGGTCAGAGCTTCGGCGGGTTCACGTCCCTGACCTACCTCTCGATCGCCCCGGACGGGCTCGACGCAGCGCTCATCACCGGCGGCCTCTCGCCGGTGGGACGATCCGCCGACGACATCTACGGCGCCACCTGGAAGCGCGTGCGGCAGGCCAACGAGCGCTACTTCGAGCGATACCCGGGCGATCGTGCCCGGATGCGCGACATCAACGCCCGGCTCGAGACCGAGGATGTCCGGCTGCCGGACGGCGACCGGCTCACTGCACGGCGCTTTCGACAGCTGGGCATGTGGCTGGGGGACTCCACGGGCTTCGAGCTCCTCCACCACGTCCTGGAGCTCCCGTTCGGGTCGCCGGCCTTCCTCCACGACGTCGGGGCCGGGGTGCGCTGGGAACGCAATCCGCTGTACGCGACGCTCCACGAGTCGTCGTACGCGGATGGCGTGGCCACCCGTTGGGCCGCTCACCGGCTGGCGCCCGAGGAGGCCGTGCGTGGCGAGCTGTTCACCGCGGAGCAGGTGTTCCCCTGGATGTGGGAGGACTACGGCGGACTGCGGCTCCACGCCGAGGCGGCCCACCTCCTCGCCGAGCACCCGTGGCCGCGCCTGTACGACGCCAACGCCCTTGCCCGCAACACCGTGCCCGTCGCCGCCACGATCTACGTGGACGACGTCTACGTCGAGCGAGCGTTTGCCGAGGAGACCGCGGCCCTGGTGCGCGGGCTGCGCCCGTGGATCACCAACGAGTACGCCCACAACGGATTGCGGGCCGACGGGGAACGCGTGGTCGGTCGCCTGATCGACCTGGTCAAGGGCCGAGCCTGATCGACCTGCCCTGCCGGGGCTCCCGGCCGAGCCGCGCTTCCGGGCCCGGCCCCGGCCCGGCCATGCCCGTCCCGCCTTGCTCAGGCCCGGTCTCGGCCTGGTTCTTGGCCCCGGCCCGGCCACGGCCTGGTTCTTGGCCCCGGCCCGGCCCGGCCTGGTTCTTGGCCCCGGCCCGGCCACGGCCCCGTTCCGCCTCAGCCCCGACCATTCCGTCCCGCTGGGAGGGTCTATGGGCGCATCGTGCGACGGATGCCCCGCCCCGCGGGACGGATCGCGCTCCGCAGGCCTGCTCGCCCGTCAGGTGTCCCGCCAGGAGGGACACGGGGGCGCCCGTGCGCCCGTACACCCGCTGGGCGAGACAGATGGGTGGCGGGGGCCGGAGGTGGACTGGCCGCGAACAGGTGGAGCCTGCGCGCCGGCCCTGCGGCCCTGCGCGCCGCCGCCGACCCGCCGCCGCCGACCCGCCACCTCTGCCCGCCGCCGCCGACCCGCCACCTCTGCCCACCGCCACCGGCCCTGCAGGCCGCGGTCGGCTGCGGGCCCTGCAGGCCGCGGTCAGCTGCGGAGCCCGGCCCTGCGGCCCTGGGCCCCTAGGGGACGAGCACGTAGCTGGTGTTCTGTGCCGGGGCCGAGGGTTCGGCGCTCGAGGGCGCATCAGGCCCGTCGCTGGGTGTCGTGCCCTGCTCGAACAGGTAGGTGAACTCCGGCCCGTTGTGACAGATCCAGCAGTTGTCGCCGCGGCCCTTCATCGCGTCTGGGAGCGGGGCGTGGTTGTCGACCCCATGGCAGGACGAGCACGGCTTGGTGCCGCCCATGTGCTCGGGGCGCAACTCCGGGACGGCGCTGGCCCCCGCCTCGAGCCGGGTCTGGTGGCAGATCAGGCACTCGTCCTTGTGCAGGCTGCTGTGACCCTCGGCGGTCTTGACCAGGCTGGCCTCGGAGTGGCACGCGGTGCAGTCCCGCCAGCCGGCCAGCGGATGGCCCATGACGGGGATGGGCTTGGTGCCCACCCCACCAGAGGCGGTCAGGTGGCAGCCGTTGCAGTTGGCGTCGGCGGGCATCTCGATCCCGACCGGCGACAGCGCCATCGCGGACCGGGGCGTTGCGCTGGGCCCGGCCGTGGGCCGCGATGTGGGCGCCTCGGCGGTCGAGCCTGCCAGGTCGGGGACCGCCACAACCACGAGGAACGTGCCGACGACCAGGATCCCCAGCGTCAGCACGGCGACGGCCAGCCGGAAGGCGTAGGTCGCCGTGCGTGCGTTCACCCTTCGGCTCCCCGGGCAATCCGTGTGCTCGCGGCCACCTCGTCGGGCGCCCCGCCGTCCTCGACGGCGTCGTCGTCGTGGTGCCGGTGCTGCCGGAGCCAGGGCCACGCGAAGAACAGGTGGGTATCGCCCTCACCCATGTCCAGGTAGCGCTCGGCGAGGGTGTAGCCGAGGGCCATGAAGGCGGCGGCCCCGGCGAAGATCGCGAGCTCGATGACCGACGGTGTGTAGCTCGCGTACGGATAGGACACGGTTCCAGCGCCGGCGGTGACCGGTGCCACCTGGCCTGCGGCCACGAACACGAAGCGGTCGACGAGGATGCCCCCCAGGACCAGGACGCTGGCTGCCCCGATGACGTCCGGCCGGCGTGCGATCGGGAGGGCGATCAGCACGGCTGGCGCAACCAGGCCCAGGATCACGCGCGCCCAGAAGGGAACCGCGAGCGGCCCGGTCACCAGCGCGGTCATGGCCTCGTGCAGGCCCCGAGCGGGGCTGCCCAGCCCGTCCGCCACCATGCGCACGGTCAGCGCGCTCACGATGGCAATGCCGACCGCGAGCAGGAGTCGGGCCGAGGGCAGGGCGATCGGGGCGGCGCGCTCCCAGTCGGCCAGCCGCAGCCGGTGGACCACCGCGAACACGATCCCCAGCAGCGCCGTCCCGGCGAGGAACGCGGAGGCGAGCATGGTGATCGGCGTGAAGATCCCGTTCCAGAACGCCTTGGCGCCCAACACCCCGAACACGGCGCCCAGCGTCGCGGGCGCGAGAATCGCGACCACGGCGGCCAAGGTGCACGCGTACTGGTGGAGCTTTGGATGGTCCGTGAACATGCTCCAGACCTCGACCAGGAGCACCACCAGGTAGATCCCGTAGAACACCCCCATCCACCACATGGGCGAGGACGGGGACGGCACGAGCATCGCGCCGAACACCATCCGCACCGGGTAGTGGAGATCGAGCGCGATGATCAGGAACGCCGTTGAGAGGGACAGCACCGCGAGGATAGCGTGCCGCTTCTCGAACGGCTGGAAGCGCTCGATCCCGAACACGGTGCCCAGCGACGAGGCCAGGCACAGGCCGCTGGTCATGATCGCGAAGAATGCGTAGCCGATGATCATCAGCCCCCACTCGTACGAGGGGCTCGTGCCGAACACCTCCCAGCCGGGCGGGATGGCCACGATCGCGGCGACGGCTGCCACGGCGATCACCGCGAGCAGCAGGCCGAACCAGGCCTGGAGCGCGACGGGCATGCTCCTGACCTCGGCCACGCAGGCGTGGACGAGCGTTCGGGGCGCGAGCGGAACCTCGTACCCGAGGATGTGCAGCTCGAGAGGCCTGACCGTGGCGTACACGCTAGGCCTCCTCGTTCACGGGACCCAGGTAGAGCACCCGGGGCCGGGTGCCGTACTCGGGCCAGTACGGCTGCGGATCCTGCTCCCGGACGATGGTCGCGATCTCGTCGTCGGGATCCGACGCGTCGCCGAACCGGCGGGCGCCGACCGGGCAGACCTCCACGCAGGCGGGCTTGAGGTTGCGGCTGATCCGGTGGTAGCACCAGGTGCACTTGTCGGCGACGCCCGGCGTGTCGTTGGGGGCGTCCTCGGCGGCGGGCACGATGTAGCGGGCACCGTAGGGGCAGGCCACCACGCAGTACCCGCAACCGATGCACCGCCGCGCGTCGACCAGGATGACGCCGTCCTCGGTGCGGTAGGTCGCGCCCACCGGACAGACAGAGGTGCAGGGCGAGTTCTCGCACTGCATGCACAGCCGGGGCATGAAGTACGCCTCGTCGACCGCCTTGCCGGCGGCCGTGGGGTCGGTGGAGTCGAACGGGAAGCCGTCGATGCCGCCATCCGGCGAGTCGATGTGGAGCTCGCCGTCGGTCGTGATGACGTGGCGCTCGATCCAGGTCCGGGTGTACTCCGCCTCCTCGGGGACGTGGTTCTCCTCCTTGCAGGCCACGACACACAGCCCGCAGCCGATGCAGGCCGTCGTGTCCACGACGAACGTCCACTGCCTGGAGGCCGGGTCGTAGGTCGGGACGATCGGGGTCGTGTCCGACGGCTCCTCGGCGAATACCGGGGTGAACTTCGCCACAGCGGCGGCCCCGACCACGCCGCCCGCGATGGCCAGGCCGAACCCCAGGAACGCCCGGCGGCTGGTGGATGCCTCGGTGATCGCGGGCGCCAGCTCCTCGAGCGGGACGAGCTCGGCGTCGGCAGGCGCCTGGGTCGCGGGCGGCACCGGCGCCTGGGGCGCGGGCGGCACCGGCGCCTGGGGCGTGGGGACGTCGCTCATGGCATCACCTGTGCGCTGGCATCGTCGTCCTCGATCGGGCCCCGGCCGGGACCGTGGCACTCGAGGCACCGGGAGTCATCGTCGGTCCCCTCCGGGTGGCGCTGGTTGCGGGCCTTGAAGCCCTCGGGGCCGTGGCAGGTCAGGCACGGCGGCAGGTCGTCGAGCGGATGAAGAACCACCGGCGGGCGGTTGGCGATCGCCGTGTGCGGGTCGTGGCACTCGAGGCACTCGGCGACGTAGTGCTGGCCCTGCACGATCTGGCGGAAGGATGCCGGACGACCGGTGGCAACGGTATGGCAGCGCAGGCAGACCTCGTCGGTGGGGACGCGGACGGGCACCTGCTCCGACGTCGCCTCGTCGCCTGCCTCGGCGTGCGCGAGGAGCGGTCCATGGCAGCTCTGGCAGCCGATGGTCTGGTGGCTTCCGGCCAGCAGCCGCGTCTGCTCGGTGACGTGGCACTGGCGGCAGGTGCTGGACGATGTGAACGAGAGCTCCAGCACGGCCCACTGCTTGGCGTTGACGTCACGATTGAGGGTGTAGTCGAGATACGGGTTCCAGGCCATCGAGACACCCACCAGCAGGCCGACGGCGATGACCGCCGACCCGAGCAGGATGAGCGCGGCGGCGAGGAAGCCGCCACGGCGGGTGCGGGGCCGGACGGAGTCCCAGAAGTGGCGGAGCGTGGACGGCAGGTTCACAGGATCGAGGGGTTGAGGAGGCCGCGACGGACGGTGTACCGGAGCAGCTCGACCCGGTCGTGCAGGCCCAGCTTCTCCATCACGTTGGCGCGGTTGTAGTGGACGGTCTGCTCCGTGAGCCGGAGCGACTTCGCGATCTCGCGGTTGGTGTGGCCCATGGCGGCGAGCAGCAGGACCTGGCGCTCTCGCTCCGACAGCGACTCGTAGGGGTCGTCCAGGCTGGCGTCCGGGTTGCGGCGGACATACGTGTCCACCATCCGGGTCACGATCGCGGGGCTGACATAGGTGTGACCGGCCGCGACGCTGCGCAGCGCGCCGATCACGTCGTCTCCCTGTGCCTCGCGGCTGAGGAACCCGCTGGCCCCTGCCTTGAGCGCCAGCGAGAACTGCTCGGTGGCACACCGGCAGTCGAGCGCGATGATCCGGGCGTCGGGGCACGCCCCGTGGATCGCCCCGATGGCGTCGTACGCCCCGCATCCGTACCCGCCGACGCTCTCGCACTCGAGCACGACCACGTCCGGCCGCTGGTTGCGGACCTGGTCGACGATCGAGTCCCGGTCCAGCGCCTCCCCCACGACCCGCATGTCGGGCGCCCCGTCGATCACCGACCGGAACGCGCTGGAGAGCATGGGGAAGCCGACGATCGCGAGCATCACGTCCAGGGGCTGCGCGGTCGGAGGCGCCTCGGGCCGCAAGTGGGGAGCGGTCGTCATCGCTGCCCTAGCGCGCCAGGGGGGTGCCGCTGTCGTCGCGATGGTGGCTGCGCACGACGTAGGCCCAGCCGAACGGCATCACGATCATGAACACGGTGACGACGGCCGCAACCAGCATCGTCGCCTCGGCACCGAGGTTGAAGTAGGTGAGCATGAGCACCACGTACGCCAGCGCCGACCCACACCACAGGGTCAGCGTCACGAGCCCCAGCCACGCGGCGACCCGGGCGCCCCGGCCACCCTTCTGGCCGTAGGCGAACCAGACGACGAGGGCGATGATCGCCTCGACCAGGAACAGCATCGGCACGATCAGCGCGACGCTCTCCGAGAGGTCCTTGATCTGCATTGCCGTATCCCCTTCCGGTCACTCCCGACCAGCACGTTCTGCCGCGCTTGAATCGTCGATCCGATGCCCATCGCCGGGCAGGTGCCATGCGGGGAACAGATGGCCCGTATCGGTCGATACATCGGACACGGCCGTTCGACATGCATCGGATGACGGCCGGCCCCCGGACGACCTCCGTCGGACCGGAACCGACGCCCGTCGCAGCCCGGCGCGGGAATGCCGGCGGAGCCGGCCGATCAGCCGGCTGGCGTCTCGCCGCGGTCCGTGCGGATGACCCTGGCGTCGGTCACGATCGCCGTGATCAGCCCGGCCGGGGTCACGTCGAACGCGGGATTGAGCGTGCGGGTCCCCGGAGGGGCGGTGCGCACGCCGCGGAACCCGGTGACCTCGTCCGCGCCCCGCTCCTCGATCTCGATCCCGGCGCCCGAGGCGGTCGCCGGGTCGATGGTGGTCTCGGGGGCGACGACGATGAACGGCACCCCCGCGTGCCGGGCGGCCAGCGCCAGCCCGAAGCTGCCCACCTTGTTGGCCGTGTCACCGTTGGCGGTGATCCTGTCCGCGCCGATCAGGACCACGTCCGCGAGACCGCGTGCCAGCACCGATGGGGCGGCCCCGTCGACCAGCAGCCGGTGGGGCGCGCCCATGCGGGCCAGCTCCCAGGTTGTCAGGCGGGCGCCCTGGAGCAGCGGCCTCGTCTCGAGCGGGAGCGCCTCCTCGAGCCGGTCCCTCGCGTGGAGCTCCTCCACGACCCCCAGCGCGGTGCCGCGCTCCACGGCAGCGAGGGCGCCCGTGTTGCAGATGGTCATCACCCGCACCCGCGGTCGGGCGACCAGCTCGCCCACCAGGTCCGTGCCACGGCTCGCCATGGCGGCACACGCGGCGATGTCCTCATCGCGCACCGCGAGCGCCTCGGCCAGCACCGCGTCCGGGCCGCCGGGCAGGCAGGCGAGGGCGCGATCCGTGCCCCAGGCGAGGTTGACGGCGGTTGGGCGCGCGGCGCGCAATCGTGCGGCACCTTCCCGGACCGCCGCCTCGTCGGTGTGGAGGCGTGCCAGCAGCGCCACGCCCATCGCCCCCGCCACGCCCAGCGCCGGCGCGCCGCGGACCGCCAGCCTGGCGATGGCGTCGACCAGGGCGTGAAGCGAGGAGACGCGCAGCACGACCAGCTCGTCGGGGAGCCGGGTCTGGTCGATCAGGCGGATCTCGCCGTCGACCCAGTCGATGGTGCGGTCGGTCATGGTCCGCCACGCTAGCACGCGGCCCAGCGTTCCCATCCACCGGTGCTCGCCTGGGACCCCTGCGCTGCTTCCCCGGATCAGCGGCGACGCATCATTCCGCGCACGTTGTCGACCAGGATGAACACACCCAGGGCGGCCAGGCCGAGCACCAGCAGCTCGCCGAGGTACCCCCACACGAGCAGCAGCGACGAGATGATCGCGAGCAGGACCGTCACCCGCAACAGGAGCGTCTCCACCCGGCGCTGGGCGAATGACTCGATCGACAGGTAGCCGATCGCGAGCAGGGCCACGGTCGGCCCGACCGGCAGCACATGGAACCACAGGCTGAGGGCGAGCGCGAGCACGAGGACCCCGACGCTGACGGCCGCCCAGGACTCGGCGAACACGCGCTGCCGGGTCCGGCTGGGAGGCTCTGGCGCCGCCGCGTGGCCGAGGTGGGCCCGTGGATCGCCTCGCTCGCCGGCCTCGTGGCGGGCCAGCTGCTCCTTGCTGGCGGTGGCGGCCGCCCGCAGCTCGGCGGCGGCGGTGCGCAGGCTCGCCAGGCGTGCCTGGCCCTCAGCAAGCTCGGCGGTCCGCCGGGCGCGATAGGCCGCGAGACCCGACGACTCGGCCAGTGCCTGGACTTCGACCGTGAGCGCCGGCAGCGTGGATGCCAGGGTCGAGGCCTCATCCTCCACCAGGTCCTGCTCGGCCTCGAGCGCCTCCGCGCGGGCGGCCAGCGCCTGCGGTGTCCGGCCCGGCGTCGGCGCGCCGCCGAGCCCGACGAAGCTCAGCGGGTCGTTCCAGGACTGCCGGACCGCGCCGGTGCGCGTGTACTTGGGTCCCGCCGGCGCCCGCTCGCCCGCCATCCGGTCGCCGGTGTCCAGGCCCCACAGGCCACGATAGGCGTCCACCCACCCCTCGTCCGACACGAGGACCGGGGTCCACTCCAGCTGCTGGCCGGGACCCACGGCGTGCCCGTCCCCGCGGGCGTAGTCCACGAACGGGACGCTCGCCATGCGCGCCAAGCGGTCGGCAAGGTCTCCGGGGTCGGGCTGGTTGAGCGTGTCGCGCCACACGCGCCGCAGCCAGTCGAGCACCCCACGCCGGAACCCGGCCCCGGGCAGGGCCAGGCGCATGATGTACTCGCCCGGCTCCATGTAGGTGGCGTGCGAGCCGGCGCCCGGGTAGACGACGATGTGCTCGCCTGCCTTCTCCAGCAGGTCGTCGTCCCACCGCCGGCGCAGGTCGCCGCCCTGCTCGTCGTGTGCCGCGGCGGCGAACCAGACGGGGTCGACCGCCCCGTCGGGCAGCTGCTCCAGGATGACGAACGCCTGCTCCCAGTCGGCCTCGTGGTCGTTGGCACCCTCGAACGTCGACCGCCAGTCGTTCATGGCGTAGAAGAACAGGTAGTGGAGCACGACCCAGCCGTCCTGCCGGATCACCCGCCCGTGGTAGGTCACGCGCGGGTCGTGTCTCCGCAGCGCGTCGTACTTGACCGATGCGGCGGCGGCTGTGCCGCCGGGAACCTTGCCGCGTACCAGCAACGAGGCGAGCAGGCCGGCGTCGAGCATGCGCGCGACGATGCCGACCCGGGCCAGCCGGCCGGGCGCACGGAACCGCGGCCGGTCCGGGCGACTGTTGAACCGGGCCAGCTCGATCGGGTTGAGCGGCTGCTGGACGAAGCGGAGGAAGCGGACCTGCCCCGGCGGTGCGTCACCCGAGGCCACCAGTCGCTCCGCATCCAGGGCTCCGGCGGGGATCTCCACCCTGGCCGACGATGCGGCCGAACCCGACAGGAGATCGCAGGCCGTCAGGTAGGTGGTGGCGGGCATGGGCAGGAACAGCTCGCCATAGGTGAAGCGCAGGATGGGCTCGAAGCGCCGCAGCAGCGCCTCGTCGGCCGTCGCCGCGGGCTTGTCGATCATGCGTCGGTCTCTGCCGCGCCGGCCGCACCGACCGCATCGCGCACGTCGCGCTGGTTGAGGTAGAAGACGGTGATGATGTTGAGGGCCATCCAGATGTGGTTCGTCGTGCCGTTGATGAACCCGTAGATGTCGGCCGCGACGAACAGCCCGGTCAGCACCATCGCCAGGAGCCAGCCCGTCCGGCGGCGCAGCACGACGCCGAACGCCGACAGCAGGAGCAGGATCGCCAGCACCACCAGCAGCGCCGCCAGGGCCGGGTTGTCGAGCACCGCGACCAGGACCCAGTTGAGCTGGAGCCCAAGCGCGCTGCGCAGGGTGGTCATCGCCGCGCCGGCGACCAGGCCCAGCAGGAGCACGGCCTTGAGCACCATCAGCCCGGCCAGGATGTAGACCGCGGCCGGCAGTCGCGGCAGCCTGGGTCGCGGTGCAGTGGACGGCGCGGCGCTGCTCATCGTGACCCCATGGTCGCCCGGCCGGCAGTCGCGCGTTGGGCGGCTGTGACCGGACGGATCACGAGCAGGCCGCCGGCGTGGATCCGCGCGTCGAGCGATGCCGGTCCGAACACGTCCCCGTCGACTTGCGTCGGCCCCACCGGCTCGACCTCCACCCGGACCCGTGTGCCCACCAGGCGCAGGCCGGCTCCCGACGGGGAGCTGCCGGTGCTCTCGGCCAGGATCAGCTCCAGCGCTCCGCGGATGCCGTCGAACAGGCCGCCGCGGGGCAGCACGAACACGTGCAGCAGGCCGTCGTCGGGAGCGATCGGCAGCCGCGGCCGCAGCCGGCCCGGGATGGCCTCGCCGCTGTTGGCCACCAGCACCACGACCGACTCCAGCTCCTGTCGCCGGCCGTCGATCTCGAGCACGGTCGGGCGCGGCGCCAGGTCACCAAGCAGACGGCTGGCTGCCAGGAAGTAGGCGGCGACGCCGTAGCGGCGCTTGGCCTCGCGGGTCGTGGCGGCCATCAGGCGGGCATCGAGCCCGGTGCCGCAGGCGACCACGAACGACGAGGTCACGGCCGGAACAGGGCCCGGCGGCGGGACAAGGCGCACCGAGGCGACATCGCACGGCTTGGGCGCTCCCATGCGGACGGCGGCCACCGCCGCATCGAGGTTCCGAGGCACCCCGACCGCGGTCGCGAACAGGTTCCCGGTTCCGCAGGGCACGATCCCGACCGGGATCCCCGTGCCGGCCAGCGGCCCGGACGCATCGCGCACCGTGCCGTCGCCGCCGGTCAGCACCACCAGCCCCGCTCCGGACTCGACCGCGGCGGTCGCGGCGGACGTGACGCCGGCCGGGTCCTGGACCTCGTGGACCTCGACCTCGCCGGCTCCCCGGTCGCGCATGGCCGCGAGGGTCGCCGCGACGACCTGCTCGCGGACCCGGGGGTCACGGATCCGCGACGCGAGCGGGCTGACAATGAGCGCACCCCGCACCAGGTGGTCCCGCCCTGGAGCCGCCTGCGGCACGGTTCGTCACCCCTCCTGTGCACCTTGCGCCAGGGCTGCGACGGGACCCCGGGGCGATCTGCCGTTGTCCGGTCTGTGCGAAACCGCGGCCACCGACATCATGACCGTCGCAATCCGGAGCTGGCAAGGGCGGGTTGGTACCTCGTCATCACCCACCACCCGCTCCGGTGCCCGCGGTTTGCTTTCACGGATGCGGGCCGTCCTCAGGCGTTGGCGACCTCGTCGCGGAAGGCGCGCACGTCCTCCAGGCGCCGGCGCAGCGCATTGAGGAACCGGGCCCCCAGCTCGCCGTCGACGAGCCGGTGGTCCGCCGAGAGGGTCAGCTTCATGACCTGGCGGATGCCGATCCCGCCGTCGATCACGACGGGCGTGGCGATCGCGGACGAGACGGCCAGGATGGCGGCCTCGCCGGGATTGATGATGGCGCTGAACTCCTCGACCCCGAACATCCCGAGGTTGCTCACCGTGAACGTCGACCCGGTGAGGTCGTCCACGGCGATCGTGCCCTCGCGAGCCGCGCCGGCCAGCGCGGCCGCCCGGTCGTGGAGCTCGAGGATCGTCACCCGGTCGGCGTCGCGAACGACGGGCACGACAAGCCCGGCCGGGACGGAGACCGCGATCCCCAGGTGGACGCGGCGGCGCGGGTAGACGAGCGCGCCGTCGGTGCGCGAGTTGACATCCGGGAACTCGGCCAGGGTCTGCGCAGTCGCCGCCAGCACGAAGTCGGTGACCGTGAGGTTCGTGCCCTCCGCCTTGAGCTCGCTGCGCAGGGCCAGGACCCGACTGACATCGGCCGCCACCGTCACCGTGAAGTGCGGGGCCGTCTGCCAGCTGCCGGCAAGCCGTTCCGCGATCGTGCGTCGCATCCGCGACATCGGCCGCGGCTCCTCCTCGCCCTCGACCGGCGGAACAGCGATCGGGACCCCCGCGGGCGCGGCCGATGCCGCCGGCGCAGCTGCCGCCGGCGCAGCTGCAGGCGCAGTCGCCGCCGATGCGGAAGGCGTGGCGGTGGGCGTCGGGGCGGGCCCGGCGTCGATGGCAGCCTGGATGTCACGCTCGACGATCCGGCCGTCAGGACCGGTGCCGGTCACGATCCGGGGATCGATGCCCGCCTGGGCCGCCAGCCGACTGGCCCGCGGGCTGATCCGGAGCTTGCCGCCGGGGGTCGGCGTGGGCGGGACGGCCGCGGGGGCCGATGGGGCGGCCGCGAGAACCTCTGGGGCGGCCGCCGGTGCGGTTGGGGCGGCCGCCGGAGCGGCCTGCTGTGCGGGCTCAGGGGCCGATGGGGCGGCGGGTTCGGTTGTGGGCTCGGGTGCCGGGTTGGGAGGCGTCTCGGGCACCGCCTCGCCAGCCTGGCCGATCCAGCCGCAGACGGCGTTGACCGGCGCGGTATCCCCCTCGGCGACGAGCTGGGCGAGCAGGACGCCCTCCTCGAAGGTCTCGACCTCCATCGAGCTCTTGTCGGTCTCGATCTCGAACAGGACGTCGCCCCTGGTGACCGGGTCGCCCACGGCCTTGCGCCACAGGATGAGGGTGCACTCCTCGGTCATCTGGCCGGGCTTGGGCATCAGGATCGGGGTGGCCATCGATCGGCTCCTTGCTCGCTGTCGGTCCGGCTAGACGAGGGCCGCCACGGCCTCGACGATGTCGGCCTGGCCGGGCAGGAACGCCTTCTCGAGGTTCTCCGCCTGGGGGCTGATGCCCGGCGCGGCACCGATCCGCCCGACCGGGGCGTCGAGGTCGTCGAACGCGTCCGACTGGATGCGGGCCACGATCTCGTTCACGAACGAGCCGGTCAGCACAGCCTGCGCCGCCACCACGCAGCGCCCGGTCTTGCGCACCGAGGTCAGCACCGTCTCCATGTCCAGCGGCACCAGGCTGCGCAGGTCGATGACCTCGGCCTGGATGTTGCGCGACATCGCGAGCACGTTGGCGGCCGCCAGCGCATCGGGAACCGCGGGGCCCCAGGCGACGATCGTGGCGTCGGTGCCCCAGCGGACCACGTTCGCCTTGCCGATCGGCGTGGTGTAGTCGTCGTCGGGGACGACGCCCTTGGTGGAGTACAGGCCCTGGCTCTCGACGAACACGACCGGGTTGCTGGTCCGGATCGCGCTCTTGAGCAGGCCCTTGGCGTCCTCGGCCGTCGCCGGGTACACGACGTACAGGCCCGGGATATGGGTGAACAGCGATTCCAGGCTCTGGCTGTGCTGGCCGCCGTAGCCCTTGCCCGCGCCCACCGAGCAGCGGATGACCGTGGGCACCTCGACCTGGCCGCCCGACATGTAGTGCCACTTGGCGGCCTGGTTCGCGATCTGGTCCGACGACATCAGCGCGAAGTCCATGTACATCAGCTCCACGACCGGTCGCAGGCCAACGATCCCGGCGCCCACCGACGTGCCGCAGATCGTCGCCTCGGAGATCGGGGTGTTGAACACCCGGTCGCGGCCGAAGGTCTCGATCAGGCCCTTGGTCATCTTGAACGCACCGCCGTAATCGGCCACGTCCTCGCCGTAGAACACGACCCGGCGGTCGCGTGCCATCTCCTCGACCAGGGCGTCACGGATCGCGTCGCGGTACAGGATCCTGCCGTCGGCGTCGCGCTTGGTGACGGGCGGCTCGGCGAACAGCGCCGGCGAGGCGAACTCGGCCGGGACGTCGTCCGAGGTGCCGTCCGTGTACAGCAGGTCGAGCAGGCTCGACGGGTCGGGATCGGTCGCCGCAGCGGCCCGCTTCGCGGCCCGGGCATTGCGTTCGACGGCCCCGACCACGACTGCAGCAACCTCGTCCTCGGCTGCGACGCCCGTGGCCAGCAGCTGGCCCTTGAGGTTCTCGATCGGATCGACCGCCTTCCAGGCCGCCTCCTCCTCCCGGGTCCGGTACTCGTTGCGCGGGTCGGACAGGGAGTGCCCGTAGTAGCGGTAGGTGGACGACTCGATCAGCACCGGGCCCTCGCCCCGGCGGCACAGCTCGGCTGCCCGGGTGACGGCGTCGCGGACCGCGAGCACGTCCATGCCGTTCACGACCTCGGCGTGCATGTTGTCGTCCGCGAACCCGGCGGCCCGACGAGCGAGGTGGCGGACGCCCATGACCTCGTCGTCGGAGCGGTGGGTCATGCCGTAGTGGTTGTTCTGGATGAAGAAGATGATCGGCAGGCCGAACGGGCGGTCGCCCGCGTAGTGGTTGGTCCACTGGTTCTGGGCCGCCCAGTTGAGCGACTCGAGGACCACGCCGTTGGCGTAGGCACCGTCGCCCGCGAAGCAGCACACGATCGCATCGCTGTGGGTGTACCGGTGGGCCATCGCCGCGCCGGTCGCGATCGGCACCGAGCCGCCTACGATCGCGTTGGCGCCCAGGTTCCCGGTCGAGAAGTCGCCGATGTGCATGCCGCCGCCGCGGCCCCGGCAGTAGCCCTCGTCCTTGCCGAACAGCTCGGCGATCACGCGGTAGACGTGCTCCTCGAGCGCGGCCTCGAGGAGCTCCTCGCGGGTGCCGTCGGTGCGGCCGGTGCGCACCTGGAGCTGCTCGAGCGTCATCTGGCGCAGCGCGCTGAAGCCCTTCGCGATCGCATCGCCGTGCCCACGATGCGAGCTGGTGACGTTGTCGGTGATGTGCAGCACGGAGCTGGCACCTACCGCGGACGCCTCCTGCCCGATGGAGACGTGGGTGGGGCCGCGGTAGTCGTAGCCGGGGAGCGGCTCGTAGCCACCGCCCGAGCGGAGGCGGACGATCATCTCCTCCATCTCGCGGATGGCGAGCATGTCGTCGAGCATGCCCAGCGCCTGCGCCTTGTCGATCGTGCCGGCCTCCACCTCGGCCGCGAGGTCGCCCTGGTACTGGAAGCCCCTGATCGAGCCCAGCTCCTCCTCGAACGGGGCGAAGTCGGGCCGGGTATCGCTGTGGAAGACGGTCTCGGTGGTCATCTGGCGGGCTCCTGCGGTGGGACTTCGGGCGGCTTCGGTTCGAGCGTAGGTGCGGCATGGGTTGGGTCGGGCATCAGGCAGCCACCAGGAGGCGGGCGGCCTCCTCGTCGGTGACCAGGCGGTGGACGAGGCCGCTGCGGAGGGCGGCAGAGATCGCGGGCACCTTGTCGGCCCCGCCGGCGATGGCAAGAACATCCGGCACGCGCCGGAGCTGGTCCTCGCGGATGGCGATGCAGCGCTCGGGCAGACCGGCAGCGCGGACCTGGCGGCCCTCCCCATCGAGCACGATCGAGGCGATGTCGGCGACGCCGCCGGCCTCGTCGACGGCGACGGCATCGCGCTCCGACAGTGCTGCCCGGATGGTCGACGCGCCCGGGCGCCAGGCGCCGATCCCCACGACGGCCCGGGTGAGCGAGTCGAACATGCCCATCGTGGCCGCTGTCGACGGGTCCGCGGCGAGGGCGCCGGCCATCTCGGCGTTGCCCACCAGCAGCGGCACGTGCAACGGGTACACCGCCCCGGGCGAGCGCTCCGCGAGCCGGCGCACCAGCTCCAGCGAGTTCACGTCGAGCTGGAGGGAGGGCACGCTGCCCACCAGCTGCACGACCGCGCAGGCGGGAAGGCGCGGCAGCTGGCCGACGAAGGCGTGCAGGGTGCGGCCCCAGCTGATGCCCAGGACATCACCCGCCTCGAGGGCCGTGCCCAGGATCGCGGCGGCCGCCCGGCCGAGCTGGGCGAGGTGCAGCTCGCCGGCCCCACCCACCGACCGCACGACGACGGCCCCCCGGATTCCATGCCGCCGGGTGAGCGCGTCGGCCAGGTCCAGGTCGAGCTCGGGCAGGGGATCGATGTCGATCCGGACGATCCCGTCGCGTCGGGCGCGATCGAGCAGCCGGGCGACCTTGAACCGGGACACGCCCAGCTCGGTGGCGATCTCGCTCTTGCTGGCGCCGTCGAGGTAGTAGCGCCGGCAGGCGATGACCGTCGTCAGCCGGTGCAGCCGGGAGGCGGAGGCGTCGCGCTCGAGGACCATCAGGGTGAAGCCTAGGCGGCGATCATTCGAGCGTCAAGCGCTCGAATGAGCGCTGGGAAGATCATGGCGGGCTTGACTGATTCTCCCGGCGCGTCCCGCCCACCCCGCAGCCTGGCTCCGCTCCCCGGTGCGACGCGACGGCAGCGCCTCTCGCCCACGCTGCAGCCTGACTCGCCCACGCTGCAGCCTGACTCGCCCCGCTCCCCCGGCAGCGCTGACTCGCTCCCCCGGCAGCGTGACTCGCTCCCCCGGCAGCGTGACTCGCTCCCCCGGCAGCGTGCCCTCGCCGGCGCCGCAGTCTGACTCGCCGTGGAGTCACCTCGGGGCGGGGCCCGAGGGCCGAGCCCCTGGAACCGCCAGAATCGCCCGTCACCCCTGCACGAACGACCCCTGCCGACTCCACGGGGAGTCGCCGGCAGCCGCCACCGGGAGTCGCCGGCAGCCGCCGCGGGAGGAGTCGCCGGCGGCCGCCTGCCGACTCCCTGGTGAGTCGCCGGCAGTCGCCGATCTCGCTGATCCGAACCCAGGCACTGGGAGGGACGCCAGTCGATCGCCCCTCCGCCCGTTGTGTCTGGGCGCGCGGGCCATGGTCGCGGTGCTCACCAGGCCCGGTATCGCGTGGCCGA
The DNA here is from genome assembly GCA_963727585.1 of uncultured Chloroflexia bacterium. Taxonomy (GTDB): domain Bacteria; phylum Chloroflexota; class Limnocylindria; order Limnocylindrales; family CSP1-4; genus CAIXZV01. The sequence continues at coordinate 236,552 of CAVSHH010000003.1, forward strand.
ACCCTCGTGGGTGAGCGCCTGCGACTCGCTCGCGTGACGGTCAGGCCAGGTCGGTCTCGATCCCGAAGGCGTTCTTGACCGAGCGGAGCTCCCCGTCGGTCAGGCGCTGGCCCCGGCCGCCGGCGACGAGGTCCATGTACTCGTAGCGGGCTCCGGCCTCGGCGTACTCGATCCGGTCCACCGCGCGGGTGACCGAGATGTCCGAGCGCGCCATGACCCCGTGCTTGGCCCAGACGTCGATCCGGTGCGCTCGCAGGCTGGCCACGTTGGCGGCCATCAGCTCGGCCGAACCCGGGATCATGAACGGCAGCACGCCGATTCCCTGCGGCAGCTGGACGATGGTCTCCGGCTCCCAGCGCATCACCCGCGAGTTGAAGGCCGCCTCGTCCTGGTAGGCCGGCACGTGCGACAGGTACGTGATGTGCGGCGGCTGCGCATGGACCGCGGCGTGGAAATTGGTCCCGCCGCGGGCCACCGTGTCCTCGTGGACGGCAAGATGGCTGTTCCACTCCGAGGTCAGCCTCTCGAACAGCCGGGTCGGGGCCGTCCACAGCGTGGCCGTCGTGGCGTCGTCGGCAATGACCACGGCGCCGATGGACGCGACCGGGTTTGCGGCCAGGTCGCGCAGTCGCCGGCCCGAGCCGGTGACGAGCAGCGTGTGCCCGCCGAGGTGCGGCGCCGGGACCGGCAGCTCGACCGGCTCCGGGTTGGGGAAGCGGCGGCGGACCTCGATCGGCCAGCCGAGGCAGATCGAGATGTTGCCCGCGGCTCCCTCGCCGGCGTCGATGTCGGCGACCCGGCGGCCGCCCTCGCCGATGGAGGCGAGGAGCTCGTCGAGGCCGGGCAGGGGAGGGGTCAGCGGCATCAGAGGCTCCTCGGACCGGTTGGGGACTACCAGCTGGCGGCGGTGCCGCCCACCCTCGCCGCGTACTTCGCCTCCTCCTCGCCGGACCCGACGTAGGCGCGGTAGGGGTCGGCGGCCAGGCCGCGGGCAACCCGCAGCTCGGCCAGCAGCGGCCGGACATCGGTGCTGGAACGCGTCCCACAGCGCGCCGTTGGCCTCGAGCACGTCGCCTGCCTGCTGCGCGGCGAGCAGTCGCTCGCGGTCCACGAGCAGCGCCTTGGCGATCGTCTCCTGGAGGTTCATCACGCTCCGGATCATGGCCGGCACCTTGGGCTCGATGTTGTGGCACTGGTCGAGCATGTAGGTCGTGTGGTTGGCGGTGGCCTGGGCGACCGGGTCGGCGTCGTCGCGCATGGCGTTGACCAGCTCGTGCGTGATCCGGAACAGCTGGTAGGGATCGATCGAGCCGACCATCAGATCGTCGTCGCCGTACTTCTTGTCGTTGAGGTCGAACGCCGCGAGCTTCCCCTCGGCCAGCAGCAGGGCCACGATCTGCTCGATGTTGACCCCCATCGCGTGGTGCCCGGTGTCGACGCACACGCCGGCCCGGTCGCCCAGCTGGCGGACGACGTTGAGGCTCTGGCCCCAGTCCTGGACGTCGGTCGCGTAGAGGGCCGGCTCGTAGAGCTTGTACTCGAGGTACATGCGGGCCGTCGCCGGCAGCGCCGCGTAGGCCTCCTGGAGCCCGGCGACCAGCCGCCGGTGGCGGCCACGCAGGTCGTCCTGGCCCGGGTAGTTGGTGCCGTCGCCCAGCCAGACCTTGACCGCCTGGGCGTCGGTCGCGGCGGCGATCTCGCAGCATCCGACGATGGCCTCGATCGCCTTGGCTCGCACCGCCGGGTCCGGGTGGCACACCGAACCCAGCCTGTAGTCGAGGTCCTGGAAGGTGTTGCTGTTGATGCCCCCGATGACGAGACCGCGCTCGCTCGCGTAGGCTGCGAGCGCCGGCCAGTCCTCGACCGTGTCCCACGGGATGTGGAGGCTCACGGAGCCGGCGATCCCCGTGTAGCGGTTGACGGTCGCGGCATCGTCGATCTTCTCGAACACCGTCCGCGGCACGCCTTGCTGGGGGAACACCCGGAACCGGGTCCCGGTGTTGACGAAACCCCACGAGGGGATCTCGATGTTGAGCCCGTTCATCGCCCAGCCGACGCGCTCGATGGCCGGGGCGGTGGCGGGCTTGGCGACGGCGGCGATGGTGGCCATGGCGATCTCCTGGGTGCTCAGGCGGCCGGGCTGCGTGCGCACACGGCGGCGAATCGCCCGCGCGCTTCGGCCCAGTCACCCGTGGGTTCAAAGGACGTGATCGGGAACGAGCGCGCGGCAAGCTCACGCGCCTCGGCGACCGAGGCCAGCTCACCGGCGGCGATCGCCTGCACGGCAAGGTTGCCGATCGCGGTTGCCTCCACCGGTCCGGCCGAGACCGGTAGCCCGGTGGCGTTGGCGGTCAGCCGGCACAGCAGCCGGTGCCTGGAGCCGCCGCCCACGACGTGCAGGCCGTCCACCGCTTGCCCGGAGGCCGCAGCCAGCTGGTCGACCGCCGCCGCATATCGCAGGGCGAGGCTCTCGAGCAGGACCCGGATCAGCGTGGCCGTGTCCTCGGGCACCGGCTGGCCGGTCTCGGCGCAGAACTCGCGGACCCGGGCGGGTAGGTCGCCGGGGCGCAGGAATCGCTCGTCGTCGGGATCGATGAACGCCGTGAACGGCGTGGCCGTCTCGGCCAGCCCGGCGAGCTTCTCGTAGGTCGGCGGCTCGCGGTCGGGCCACAGGGCGCGCCGGCTCTCCTGGATCAGCCACAGGCCCACGACGTTGCGCAACAGGCGGACCGTGCCCGGCCACCCCGCCCTCGTTGGTCAGGTTCGCAGCCAGCGACACGTCAGTGATCACGGGCTGCGGGACCTCGAGCCCGATCAGCGACCAGGTCCCGGACGACAGGTACGCGGTGGACGGGGGGCCGATCGGCGCGCCGACCACGGCGGACGCGGTGTCGTGCGAGCCGGGGAGGATGACGCGCGTGCGCGCGAGGCCGCCGCCGGCGAGGTCGCGCACGAGGCCGCCAACGTCGGTGCCGGGGGGCACGATCTCGGGCAGCAGGCCGGCTGGGATGCCGAGTCGATCCAGGAGCGGCCGGGCCCAGTCGCGGGTCCGCGCATCGAGCGCCTGGCTGGTCGAGGCCAGGGTGTACTCGGAGACGGTGCTGCCCGACAGGAAGTGCGCGAACAGGTCGGCCATCATCAGCAGCCGGCCGGCATGGCGCAGCTGGGGAATCGTCCACGCTCGCCATGGGCCAGCAGCTGGTAGATGGTGTTGATGGCCATGAACTGGATGCCGGTCACCCGGTAGATCTCACCGCGTGGGACACGCATCGAACGCGCGCTCGACCATGCCCTCCGTCCGCGCGTCGCGATAATGGACCGGGTTTGCCAGCAGCCGGCCGCGTTCGTCGAGGAGCCCGAAGTCCACGCCCCAGGTGTCCACGCCGACCGAGGCGATGTCGCCGGTGCCGGCGGCCTTGTGCAGCCCGGCGGTGATGTCGCCGTACAGTCGCAGCACGTCCCAGTGCAGGGTTCCGCCGACCGTGACCGGGACGTTGGCGAACCGATGGCCTCCGTCGATGGCGAGCTTGCCGCCGTCGAACGACCCGACGAGCACGCGACCGCTCTCGGCGCCCAGGTCGACGGCCGCGAGGCGCAGCGTTCCCGGCGGGGCGTCAGTCAAGGCGGAACACCTCCTCGAGCCGGCGATGGAACCCGGTTGCCGGGTCGGTGCAGGGATCGATCAGCCTCGCCATGTCCGCCTGCCAGCGGTCGTTGACCTCCTGGGCCGCCATGTGGGCCCGGAAGCGGTCGAAGTCCTCCACGTCGAAGATGCCGATCAGGCGATCATCGAGGAGGTAGATGGAGTAGTTGGAGACGCCACCGTCCTTGAGGGCCTGGAGCATCTCCGGCCAGACCTCGGCGTGGCGGCGGCGGTACTCGGCGTCCGCCCCGGGCAGCAGGCGCATGGTGAAGGCGATGCGTTCCATGGTGGCCTTCGTTGGTCCGGGCCCGGACGACGAGCGCCGCGGACGGATCAGGAGGAGAGTGTCGCGTCGGGGCCCGGAGGAGGAGCCCCCGAGGCTGGAGGAGCGGACTAGAGTCACGAACTGGTCGAGTTGTGGCGTCGAACCGAAGGCCGGCCCGAGGACGACGACGCTGTCGGCGCCGATCGTGTACGGCTGGTCGTTGTTGAGGCCGGGCACGGTGAAGCTTTCGCCCTCGGCGCCGGTGATCTCGCCCGTGACCAGCTTGGCCGCGACAGCGTAGGCCAGGTAGCCGAGGTCGGTGACGTTCCAGAGGCGCGAACACCGGGGAGTCGCCGCCCTTGACGAAGTCGACCATGCCCATCGGGGATGCCGAGGCCGGTCACGAAGACCTGCCGGACTTGCCTGCCGGCGACGGACGACCTGGGCGGCCGCCACGATGCCGACGGTCGTCGGGGCGATGATGACCTTGAGGTCCGGATGTGCTTGGGAGCAGGCCCTGTGCCTGCTGGGTGCTGACTTGTGGGTCGTCGTCGCCGTAGACGACGCCGACTAGGACGAGGCCCGCGTACTTGGGGTCCTTCGAGCGTCGTCTTCATGCGGTCGATCCAGGCGTTCTGGTTGGTGGCGGATGGGCGGCCGCCGAGAGGACGGCGATCTCGCCGGTGCAATCCGGGGCGAGCGTCGCAGGCCATGTCGGCGAGGCCCTTGCCGATCCCGCTGGTGTCGACCTGGTTGACGAACACGTCGTAGGCGCCGACGGCCGGGCTGGAGTCGATAGCCGACGACCTTGATGCCGGCGGCCATGGCGTCCTTGAGGGCCGGGGCCACGGCCGTGCGCGCTCGGCCGAGATGATGATCGCGTCCATGCCCTGGGTGGCCGAGGTCTGTGATGAACGGGATCTGTGGGTCGCGTCCGCCGCGACGGGCCGACCTGGATGACGGTGCCGCCCAGATCGTGGCGGCCTTCTCGACGCCGGCTTAAGGCGACGTCGAAGTACGGGTTGACGATCTCCTTGGGGATGCCGACGGACGTCATGGTCGGGCCATGGTCGGGAGCCATGGATTCGGGCGCCATGGATCGGGGCCGCCGTGGACGGCGATGGACGGGGGCTGTCGGCTCCGGCGTCGCGGCTGGCTGCCGCGCCCGAGCCGCAGGCCCCCACCAACATGGCGACCGCGGCGATCCCGACGAGCCAATCGTCGAGTAGAACTGGTCATCGGAATTGATCCTCCTCGTGTCTTACGATCCTGAACTCGCCAGGGGCGACCGCGCCGGCCGGCGGGCGCCGGCCCCTACGGACGCGATCGATGAGAACCCTGGACTGGCGAGCAAGGATGGAACGGTGACCGAGACGATCAGGAGCAGGCCGAGGGCAATCCCCTGGACCTCGCCCGAGACACCGGCCAGGCGCAGCACGTTCTGCAGCACTGCGAGCGTGAACACGGCGAGGACGATCCCTGGGATCGTGCCCGATCCGCCGAAGATGTTCGACCCCACCGAGCAGGACGACCGTCACGACCGTGATGGTCATCCCGGCGCCGGTGTCATTACGGGCGCACGAGAAGCGGGCGGCGAGGAGGATCCCGGCGAGCGCCGAGATCAGTCCCCATGAGGACGAACAGGCTGATCCGCAGCCGGGTGACCCGGACGCCGGAATAGCGGGCGGTGCCCGCGTTCCGGCCGATAGCGAAGATCTGGCGGCCGATCCACGTCCGGTGGAGCACGATCCCCAGAGACGAGCGCGATCGCACGGGAAGACGACGAAGGACCACGGGATCACCGTGCCCGGGACGTCGCCGAACCCGAGCTCGGTGAACCCGGCGGGAAGTCGCTGATGCCGAGCGGCCCGAGCATGATGATCGCCATGCCGCGGAACAGGGCCAGCGTCCCGAGGGTGACCACGAGCGAGGGAAGCCCGCCCCGGACGAGCAGCGCCCGTTCAGCAGGCCGACCGGCGGCGCCGATGACGAGCACGACCGGGATCCCGATCTCCAGCGGCAGCGCCGGCGGCCCAGAGGAAGCCGAGCGCGGCGCCGGCCATGACCGGCCATCGACTCCACCGACAGGTCGATCTCGGCGAGGATGATGACCAGCGTGAGCGGCAGCGCCATGATCGCCACTTCCATCAGGGCGGCGAGCAGGTTGGAAAAGTTCTGGCGGGTCAGGAAGAACGGCGAGAAGGCGTTGCCCAGCACGATCAGGCCGAGCAGGAGCGAAGGCGAGGACCGTCTCCCAGCGCGCGAGCGCGCAGCCGAGCCGGAACCCCCGCGGGCACGCGTCGGGGTCGGCGCATCGGTGGCCGTCATCGGGCACTCGCGCCGGCGAGCCGCGCGCTGGCGCCGTCGGATCAGCTGGTCGCTCGCGATCGCGAGCAGGATCACCGGCCGTAGATCGCCTGCAGCCAGAACTGCGGGAGCCGACCAGGAGCAACGCGTTGGCGATGAAGCGCAAGGAACAGGGCACCGATCGCGGCCCCGGCCAGGGTGCCGCACCCGCCGAGGATCGTTCACTCCGCCCACGACCACCGCGGCCACGATCGCGAGCGTGGCGCCCGATCGCCGCAGTGCCGTTGATCGTCCCGAACTCGATGACCCACATCACGCCGGCGAGGCCGGCGAGCATGCCGGCACAGCGCGTAGGCGACGAAGATCACCCGCCGGGACGGAATGCCCAGGATCCCGGCCGCCTCGGGATTGCTGCCGACCGCGTAGATCTGGCGGCCGAAACCCGTGGACCGGAGGAGCAGCGTGCCCACGATGACGATGCCGACCGTCACCAGGACGAACACCGGGATCCCCAGCACGTCGGCGCGGGCGATATCGGTGAAGCCCCGGGCAGCCCGGCGAGCGGGACCTGCTTGCCGCCCGCGATCATGAAATCGATGCCCCGGAAGATGCTCAGCGTGCCCAGTGTCGCCACGATCGGCGGGACCTTGAGCAGCGCGATGATGACCCCGTTCACCATGCCCAGCGCCAGGCCGATCGCGAGGCCCAGGAACAAGGCGCCGACCGGGTCGATGAGCTGGAGCTCGAGCGAGCGGGCGACGCCGTAGGCCACCAGGCCGATGGTGGCCTCGACCGACAGGTCGATGCCCCGGGTGATGATCACGATCGCCTCGCCCAGGGCGGCGATGGCGGTGATCGACGCGAGGGTCGCGACCTGGCTGAAGTTGTTGAGCGTCAGGAACTGCGGCGCGATCAGCGACACCACCCCGCCCAGCACGAACATGATCGCGAGCAGGGTGAGCTCGCGCTGGCGGCCGATGACGACCAGCCAGTTCCGCCGCGCGGCAGGGCCCGGGCTGTCACCGCCGGCGTCACGCCGACGGTCCCTGAGGCCGCCGTCCCGGTCGCGGCGAACATCACGCTCTCCTGGGTCGCCTCGGCCCTGGCGATCTCCGCGGTCACCCGGCCCTCGTGGAGGACGATGATCCGGTCGGACATGGCCAGGACCTCGGGCAGGTCGCTCGAGATGAGGATGATCGCGAGCCCGGACGCCGCGAGCTCAGCGATCTGGCGATGGACCTCGACCTTGGCCCCGATGTCGATGCCGCGGGTCGGCTCGTCGAGGATCAGCACCCGCGGACCGGACGCCAGCCACTTGGCGAGGACCACCTTCTGCTGGTTGCCGCCAGACAGCGCCTGACGTCCTGGTCCACGCCGGTCGTCCGGACGTTGAACTGCGCGGTATGGTCCTGCGCCACGGCGCGTTCGGTCGCGGCCCGGACGAGGAGCCGTGGAAACAGGCGCGGCAGGATCGGCAGGGTCACGTTCTGGGCGATCGAGAAGTCGAGGACAGGCCCTCCTGGTGGCGGTCCTCGGGCAGGTACGCGATGCCCGCGTCCATCGCCGCGGACGGTGCCCCGAACTCGACCGCCTTGCCGTCGAGCCGCACCTTGCCCGCGTCGCGCCGGTCGATCCCGAACAGGACCCGCGCCACCTCGGAGCGGCCTGCGCCGACCAGGCCGGCGAGGCCGACGATCTCCCCGGTGCGCACGCTGAACGACACGTCACGGAAGACGCCGACCCGGGTCAGGCCGGAGACCTCCAGCAGCACGTCGCCGACCGCCGGTTCTCGAGCTTCGGGAACAGCGTCACCTCGCGGCCGACCATGTGGCGGATGAGATCGGCCGTGTCGAGCTCGGCAGTCGGTGCCGTGATCACGTGGCGGCCGTCACGGAAGACCGTGGCGCGGTCGCACAGCTCGAACACTTCGTCCAGGCGGTGACTCACGAACATGATCGCGACACCCGGTCCCGCGACCGCCGCACGATCGTGAACAGGCGCTCCACCTCGTGGGCCGACAGCGAGGCGGTCGGCTCGTCGAGGATGAGCACGCGTGCGTCCATCGACAGCGCCTTGGCGATCTCGATCAGCTGCTGGTCGGCCATGGACAGGCCGCGAACGGGGGCCCCGACGTCGAGCTGGACGTCGAGCTCGGCGAACAGCTGTTGGGCCGCCTTGCGCATCGCGCGCCAGTCGATGGATCCCAGCGCCCCCGACGGAGCGTGGCCGATGAACACGTTCTCGGCCACGGTGAGATCGGGGAACAGCCGCGGCTCCTGGTGCACCACCGCGATCCCCAACGAGCGCGCCGCGGCGGGGTTCGGAGATGGAGACCGGCCTGTCGTCGAGGCGGATCGAGCCGGCGTCGGGATGGTGCACGCCCGCCAGGATCTTGACCAGCGTGCTCTTGCCGGCGCCGTTCTCGCCGACCAGCGCATGCACCTCGCCCGGCAGCAGGTCGAGGGACACGTCGGTCAATGCCGCCGTCGCGCCGAACCGCTTCGAGATCCCGCTCAGCGAGATGCGGGGTGTCATCGCTCGCCCCGCGCCACCTGGGTGACCTCGACCCCGAGATCGCGGAGGGCGCCCACCATGTCCGCCGGCGACGCCTCGTCGGTCAGGATGCCCGTGAGCCGGTCGATCCGGCAGAAGGTCGCGGACGCGGTGCGGCCGAACTTGGTGTGGTCGACCAGCGCGTACACCTCGCGCGCGGCGGCGACCATCGAGCGCTTGATCTGGGCCTCCTCCTCCATCGCGTCGGACAGGCCGGCGTCGAGGGTCAGCCCCACCGCACCTACGAACGCCTTCTGCACGTTGACCCGTCGGAACACGCCGTCGCCGAGCGGCCCGACCACGGACAAAGCCTCCGACCGGACCCGCCCCCCGAGCATCAGCACCGTGATGCCCGGATGACCGGCAAGCTCGAGGGCGATCCGGATGCTGTTGGTGATCACGGTGAGCTGGTGCCAGCTTCGTTCCCTGAGCTGGTGCGCGACGTACAGGGCGGTCGTGCTGGCGTCGAACACGATGCTGTCGCCGTCGTCGACCAGCATCGCCGCCGCGGCCCCGATCCGGGACTTCTCGTCGCGCTGGAGCCGCTCCCGGACGTCGAACGCGGGCTCCGGACGGTTGCTACCGCGGGGTGCGATGGCACCGCCATGGGTGCGCACCAGCCGGGCCTCGCTCTCGAGCGCGAGCAGATCCTTGCGGATGGTGACGGGCGACACGCCGAACTGCACCGCCAGGTCGGCCACGCGGACCCGGCCCGCGTCCACGACCATCTGCGCGATCTGTTCCTGGCGCTCCGGAGCAAAGACCCCCTCGGACGCCGTCGCCGGCTTCGCGACCAAGACTCCGACTCCAATCGAAAGCGGAACTGACGAAATTCGAAACTTCGGTTGGTTGCGATTGGGAGCACTTTGACCGGGCCGGCAGGCGATGTCAAGGGTGAGTGGGCAGAACATGCCGGTCGGGGGTTGAGTTGCCGGGCTCGGGTCGACTAGGATTGTGATCCACAACCAATCGCAAAGATCCGTAAGCAGTCGGAGAGCAGGCGAACCGCGAATGGACACGCCCCGCAGCGCCGCCGACGGGGATCGGTCGCGGCCCCCGGTCGTCAACACCCATGTCCATCTCGCCCCCAACTTCTCCGCCTTCGAGACCCCGGAGGCGGCGATCAGGGTGGCCCGCACCGAGGGTGTGCGGGCCATGGGAGCGTCCAACTTCCACGACACCCGGGTGTACGCGCGGTTCGGAGCGGCGGCCGAGGCTGCGGGAATCCTGCCCCTCTACGGCCTCGAGTTCATCACCGTCGCCGACGACCTGCGGGATGCCGGCGTCAAGGTCAACGACCCGGGAAACCCTGGTCGGATGTACCTGTGCGGCAAGGGGGTCGACCCGCTCCGGGAACCGGGCGCCGAGGCCGCCCGGATCACGGCCGTTGCCCGGGCCGCCAACGAGGCGCGTGCCCGCTTGCTGGCGCAGCGGCTGCGCGAGCACTTCGCCTCCGTCGGCCTCGCGACCTCGCTCGACGATCGTGCGATCGTCGAGGACGTCGCCGAGCGGTCGGACGTCCCGGCCGAATGGGTCGTCCTCCAGGAGCGCCACGTGGCGATGGCCTTCCAGGAGGCGCTGTTTCTTCAGCTGCCCCCGCACCGCCGGGCCGACCTGCTCGCCCGGGCGTACGGACGGTCACCGGCAGCGTCGCCCGAGGACCCGGTCGCGGTGCAGGGCGAGATCCGGTCCCGGCTGATGAAGGCGGGTGGCCCGGCGTTCGTCCCCGAGACCGCGCTGTCGTTCGAGGACGCCGTCCGGGTCATCCTCGACGCGGACGGGATCCCCGCCTACCCCACCCTGGCCGACGGCTCGTCCCCGGTGTGCCCGTTCGAGACCCCGGCGACCGAGCTCGCCGCCCGAGTCAAGGCGCGCGGCATCCATCTGGCGGAGTTGATCCCGGTCCGCAACGACGCGGCCGTGGTCGACGAGTACGTCGCCGCCTTCCGGGCAGCGGGCATCGCGGTCATGGCCGGCACCGAGCACAACACGCTTGATCGCATCCCGTTCGACCCGGCCTGTCGGGGCGGTGTCCCGCTCTCTGCTGCCGCCCGCGAGGCGTTCTGGGAAGGCACGTGCGTGGTCGTCGCCCACCAGGAGCGACGCCGCCGGGGGCTGCCGGGATTCGTCGGCCGCGACGGGACCCCGGCCATGGGGTTCAACGGCGATATCGATCGGATCCGCTGGTTCGCGGAGCATGGAGCCCGTATCGTGGCGGGCGAGGTGGTGACGGCATGAGCACGACGATGGACGGGGTTCAGCCGGGGCTCCACCCGACCGTGGCGCAAGTGATCGAGCTCGCTCGGACGTTCGGGCGCGATCCCGAGTTCTCGAGGGGCGGCGGGGGCAACGCATCTGTCAAGGTCGACGGCGTCCTCTGGATCAAGCCCAGCGGCGTGCCGCTCGCGACGCTCGCGGCCGACGACCTGGTGCCCCTGGACCGCAGCGCGCTGCTCGCGTTTCTCGATCAGCCGGAGGGTGATGCACCGGGCGGGGACCCCGTGGTCGAGGCCGCGGAGCGAGCGCGCCTCGCGCCCGCGGGCGGTCGTCGGCCGTCCGTCGAGCTGCTGTTCCACGCGCTCCACGACGAGCGCTTCGTCCTGCACACGCACCCGATCCTGATCAACGCCGTGACCTGCAACTCGGACGGTGAAGCGGTGGCGCGTCGCCTGTTCGGGGACGACGTCGTCTGGGTCCCGTACACGGATCCCGGGTTGCCGCTCGCCCGGGCCATCCGCGACGCGCGCCGGGCCCATGCGGACCGGACTGGGCGCCCGGCGCCCGCGATCACCCTGATGCAGAACCACGGGCTGATTGTCGCCGCCGACGACCCAGCCCGGATCGAGGAGGCTTCGCACCGGCTCGCGGACGTGGTCGAGCAGGCGATCCAGGCGGCCCCGCCCGTGCCGCGCCCCCCGTCGAGCCGGCCCGCCATCGCTGCGGCCACGACTGATGTGGTCGCACCCGCCCTGCGCGCCGCGCTGTCGGGGGAGCGCCGCCGGACGCTCGTGTTCGACGACTCGCCCGCGGCGGCCGCGTTCGCCGGCACCACGTCCGGCCGCGCGTTCGTGGCCGGCGGCCCGCTGACGCCCGACCAGATCGTGTACGCGGGCTCGTTCCCGCTCCTCCTCGACCTCGCACGGGTCGCCCCGGACGACGCCCCACGGGTCGCGCTCGAGCGCCTCGCGGAGTACGCCGGCGACGGTCGCGGGACGCCGGTCATCGTGATCGTGCCCGGGACGGGCCTGTTCGCTGCCGGCGACACCTGGGCCGAGGCCGACACCGCGCGCCACATCTACCTCGACGCCCTCCGTGTCGGCGAGGCTGCAACGCGCCTGGGCGGTGTCCGGCACCTCGCGGACGGCGCGCGGCGGTTCATCGAGGACTGGGAGGCTGAGGCCTACCGGCGGCAGATCCATGCCGGGGACCGTCTTCCCGGTCGTGTTGAAGGCCGGATCGCGCTCGTCACCGGTGCCGCCCAGGGCTTCGGTCTCGCGATCGCCGAGGACCTCGTCGCCCAGGGCGCCCACGTCGTCCTGGCGGATCTCAACGTGTCCCTCGCCGAGGCCAACGCAGCCCGCATCGAGGCAGGGTTCGGTGCCGGCCGCGCGATGGCCGTGGCCATGGACGTCACCGACGAGGCGAGCGTGGCATCGGGCCTGGCCAGCATCGTCCGCCGCTACGGTGGCCTCGACCTGCTGGTGTCCAACGCGGGTGTGCTGCGCGCCGGGAGCGTCACGGCCCAGCCGGTGGCCGACTTCGACCTCGTGACCCGGGTCAACTACCGCGGCTACTTCCTGGCCGTCAAGTACGCCGCCGCCGTGATGGCCGCCCAGCACCGGGCCAACCCGGACTGGTGGGGCGACATCATCGAGATCAACTCCAAGTCGGGTCTCCAGGGCTCGAGCCGCAACAGCGCCTACGCCGGATCCAAGTTCGGAGGGATCGGTCTGACCCAGTCATTCGCCCTCGAGCTCGTGGGCGACGGGATCAAGGTCAACGCGATCTGCCCCGGCAACTTCCTCGACGGACCGCTATGGTCGGACCCGGACAGCGGGCTGTTCGTCCAATACCTGCGCGAGGGCAAGGTGCCCGGCGCGACCACCGTGGACGACGTCCGCCGCGCCTACGAGGCCAAGGTCCCGATGGGCCGGGGCTGCACCCCGGCCGACGTGATGGAGGCCCTCTACTACCTGGTGGCCCAGCGGTACGAGACGGGCCAGGCGCTACCGGTGACCGGTGGCCAGGTGATGCTCAGCTGACCGCGACCACCAAGGAGCCGCCCGTGCCCGACCGTCCCGTCACCCAGCATGCGATCCAGTTCACCGGCCCCGGGGAGGTCGTCCACAACCGCGCCAAGCCGGTCCCCGTCCCGGGCCCGCACCAGCTGGTGCTGCAGGTGGAGGCGGTGGGCATCTGCTTCTCCGACACCAAGCTGCTCAAGGCGTTCACGTCCCACCCCCGCAAGAGCGAGGTGCTGTCGGGCCTCGATCGCGAGGTCCTGGCCGAGATCCCGAGCTACACGCCCGGCGATCTGCCTCTCGTGCCGGGGCACGAGTGTGCCGCCCGCATCGTGGACGTCGGACCCGAGGTCGCCCGCCACCAGGTGGGGGAGCGGGTCCTCGTCCAGACCGACTACCGGCACCTTCCCACGGCAGGTGCCAACGCCGCCTTCGGCTACAACTTCGAGGGCGGACTGCAGGAGTACGTCCTGGTCGACGAGCGGATGATCATCGACCCGGACACCGGCGAGCGGTTCCTGATCCCGGTGGGGGAGGAGCCCTCAGGGTCCGCCGTCGGGCTGCTGGAGCCGTGGGCCTGCGTCGAGCGGTCGTATGCGACCGCTGAGCGATCGGGCCTGGCGCAAGACGGGCGGGTGCTCGTCGTGGCCGGTGCCGGGCGCACGCTCGCGGGGCTGGGCGCCCTGCTGGCTGCCGGCCGTCCGTCCACGCTGACGGCCGTGCTTGCCGATCGCGGCCAGGCGGGCCCGCTCCAGGCTGCCCTTCGCCCGTCGGGCGTGCCCAGTCGGCTGGTCGAGGGCCTCGACGCCCTGGCCGGGCAACGCTTCGACGACATCCTGTACTTCGGCGCCGAGGCGGCCGTCATCGAGACCCTCCAGGAGCTGATGGCCCCTCGAGCGACCATCGACGTGATGCTGGACGGCGCCACGATCGACCGGCCGGTGGCCGTGGACGTGGGGCGGATCCACTACGACCTGCTGCGCTGGGTGGGCACCACCGGTGATGATGCGGCCGACGGCTACGCGCGCGTGCCGGCGACCGGCGAGCTCCGGGACGGCGACCGGGTGGCCGTCGTGGGCGCCGCCGGGCCGATGGGTTTCATGCACGTGATCCGGGCGCTGACGATGGGCATCCCGGGGATCTCGGTCGACGCGATCGACATCGACGACGCGCGCCTCGCGCACCTCGCCGGGATCGCCGGTCCGCTGGCCGCCGAGGCCGGGCTGGACGCCCGCGTTCTCAACAGCCGGACCGCCCCGCCGGCGGAGGGCGCGTACGACTACGTGAGCGTCATGGTTCCGGCGCCGCCCCTCGTGCTCCAGGCGATCGCCATGGCCGCGCCCCGCGCCCGGGTCAACGTGTTTGCCGGGTTCGCGGTCGGGACGCGGGCAGAGGTCGATCTCGGCGACCTGCTGGACCGCGGGATCTACCTGTTCGGCACCAGCGGCTCCCAGATCAGCGACATGCAGGCGGTGCTGGCGCGACTCGAGGCCGGTCGCCTCGACACCAACGTCTCGGTCGACGCGATCTCCGGCATGGAGGGGGTCGCCGACGCACTGGCCGCGGTCGAGGCGCGCTCCTCGGGCGGCAAGATCGTCGTCTACCCGCAGCTCCACGAGCTGGGCATGGTCAGGCTCTCGGAGCTGGAGGCGACGCTGCCGGCGGTGGCGTCCAAGCTCCAGGACGGCCGATGGACGCGCGAGGCCGAGGAGACGCTGCTGGCCACGGCCGGGGAGACTGCCATCCCCGACGCCAGCGCATGAGAGTCGCCCGGCTCCACGGTCGGGGCGACCTGCGGCTCGCCGACGAGCCCGTTCCCGAGCCGGGCCCCGGCGAGCTCCTGGTCCGGGTCAGGGCGGTCGGGATCTGCGGTTCGGACCTGCACTGGTACGACGAGAGCGAGATCGGCGGGGTGCCGCTGCACAGGCCCCTCGTCCTGGGTCACGAGGCGGCCGGCGTGATCGCGTCGGGGCCACGGGCCGGCACCCGGGTCGCGATCGATCCCAGCCTGCCGTGCGGGACGTGCGACGCCTGCGAGCGGGGCCTCGGCCATCTCTGCCCGCGCGTCCGGTTCCTGGGCCACAGCGACACCGACGGCGCCCTGCGCGAGCTGATGACCTGGCCGGAGGACCGGCTGGTGCCGCTGCCCGACGCGGTCGACGACGTCGCGGGCGCGGTGCTGGAGCCGCTGGGCGTGGCGATCCATGCCCTGCGGCTGGCGGACTTGCGGCCGGGTGGCACGATCGCGATCACCGGGGCAGGTCCCATCGGGCAGTTGCTGATCCGGCTGGCGTTCGCGGCGGGTGCGACCCGGGTCGTGGCCACCGATATCCTGCCGCACCGGGTGGAAGCGGCCCGCGCCTCGGGCGCCGTCGCTGAGCTGGTGGACGGTGGCACGGAGCGTGAGCGGCTGCTCGAGGCGCTCGACGGCCGGCTGGTCGACACGGCGATCGAGATCGCGGGTGTGGATGACGCCATCGCCACTGCCGCCGTCCTGGTCCGGCCGGGCGGAACGGTGGTGGTGGCCGGCATCCCGGCCGGCAACAACAGCGTGGTGCCGGCCTCGGTGCTCCGGCGCAAGGGCCTGGACCTGCGCTTCTCGCGCCGGATGAACCGCGTCTATCCGGAGGCGATCGCGCTGGTCGCGTCGGGGCGGATCCGGCCGGGCGAGGTCGTGACCGCCACGTACCCGCTGGACGACGTGGATGCGGCGTTCGCGAGCGCCGCCCGACGCGAGGGCGGCAAGGTGATCGTCCGGCCGTCGGCCTGACCAGCGCGGCGCCGGCCCCGGCGTGCGTGGACACGAGCCGGTGGCCCGGACTGATCCCGCTCGCGGCCGGCCGTCCCGCCCAGGGGGTGTACCAGCGCACGCGGACACCAGCGAACCGCGGGCCGGGACAGACCGGACCCCAGGCGGGTTCGCGCGCGACGGATGAGCCCCTCAGCGGGACTACCAGAGCATCGTGCGTCCGTACACCCGCTGGGCGGGACAGGACCCCAGTGGGGGGGCGGCAGCCGGGGCCGGATGGGAACCCGGGCCGCGGGCCGAGCCGTCCCTGGAGCGGTACGGGCCCTGGCCGCTTCAGCGTCACGCGGATGGTTGCGGCCGGGATGCAGAATCCTCGTGCACGCACCTTGACAGGTGCGATATGGCGCCTGTGTTACCGACAACCCACGCGGCGACCCCCCGCGCCCCGACCCGCAGCCATGGGTCGTGGTGGGCGATGTCCTGCTCGAGGTCCACGCTGCGGCCGTCGCGGGTCCGACCTGCACCGGTTCCTGCGCGGCCACCGCGAGTACCCGATGATCCTGGGCCACGAGGCCGCCGGCGTGATCAGCGCCGTGGGCGATGAGGTGGACCGGTCCCTGCTGGGCCGGCGGGCCGCGCTGGTGCCGCTGATCCCGGACCACACCTGCGAGCAGTGCCGGGCCGGCCGGTTCTCGGCCTGCTCCTCGTACACCTTCGTCGGGTCGCGGCGGCCGGGCGCCTTCGCCGAGCGGGTTGCGGTGCCGGCGGCGAACGTCCTCCCGGTTCCGGACGACCTGCCGTTCGAGCATGCGGCACTGATCGAGCCGTCGACCGTGGCCCGACACCTGCTGGACCTCGGCGGGTTCGCCGCCGGGCAGACGGTCATCGTGCTGGGCGCCGGGTCGATCGGCCTGATGGTGGTCCAGTGGCTGCGGATCCTGGGTGCCTCGCTGATCGCTGCGACCGATGTCTCCGATGCCAATCTCGAGGCGGCTGGGTCGCTTGGGGCGCAGGTGACGCTCAACCCGTCGCGCGACGATGTCGAGGCGGTGGTCCGGGAGCGGACGGGCTCCGGCGTCGACCTGGCCGTCGAGGCCTCGGGGTCGCCGGCGGCACTCGCGTCGGGAACCGGCGTGACCCGGCCCTGCGGTACCGTCGTGCTGGGCGGCAATCAGCCGGCCGATGCCCAGCTGCCGATGGCCTTCGTCGAGGCGCTGATGCGCCGCGAGCTCGCCCTGACAGGTGGCTTCATGTCCTACTCCGCCCCGTGGCCTGGCCACGAGTGGACCGACAGCCTGGCCGCCGCGCTCGATGGCGGTCTCGACCTGGCATCGATGATCTCCGACCGCGCCCCGCTGACGGCAGCCCCCGCCGTGTTCGACGAGATCGCGGCCCACCGCCTCGCCCACCGCAAGATCGTGCTCAGCCCGCGACCCTGAAGGAGGTCCCATGCTCAAGACCCGCCTGCTCCATCCGGAGATCCTCGCCGCCCTGGGCGAGGCGGGACACGGTGCCCAGGTGCTGATCGCGGACGGCAACTATCCGCTGGCGACCCGGTCCAACCCGGACGCCTACCGGGTGTTCCTCAACCTCGAGCCCGGCAGGCTCACCGTGACCGAGGTGCTCGAGGTGATCGCCGAGGCGATCCCCGTCGAGGCGGCGCACGTGATGGGTCCCGACGACGGCACCGAGCCCTCCATCTACGAGGACTTCCGGCGCCTCCTCCCCGACAACGACCTCACCCGCACCGGCCGGTTCGAGTTCTACGACCTGGCCCGCGGACCCGACTGCGCGCTGGCGATCGCGACCGGCGAGCAGCGCATCTACGCCAACATCCTGCTCACCATCGGCGTGGTGATGCCCGACCAGGGCTGACGGCAGGACAGACCACAAGCAGACGCGTCCCAGGAGACGAGGAACGAGGCATGACCACCGTCAACACCTCCGGCCGGTTCGTCGGTGACTGGCTCCGGATCGGCATCCGTCCCGCCATCGACGGGCGCATGCACGGCGTGCGCGAGTCGCTCGAGGAGCAGACCCGGAGCATGGCGCTCCGGACCGCGGAGCTGATCAGCAGCACCCTGCGCTACCCGGATGGCAGCCCTGTCGAGTGCGTGGTTCCCGACCACAACATCGGGGGCGTGTACGAGGCGGCCAAGGTGGCCGAGCTGTTCCGCAAGGAGGGCGTGGGCGTCTCGATCACGATCACGCCCTGCTGGTGCTACGGCTCCGAGACCATGGACATGGACCCCCTGACGCCCAAGGCGGTCTGGGGCTTCAACGGGACCGAGCGCCCCGGTGCGGTCTACCTCGCCGCCGTCCTCGCGGCTCACACCCAGAAGGGCCTGCCCGCATTCGGCATCTACGGCCGCGACGTGCAGGACGCCTCGGACGGGACGATCCCCGACGACGTCCAGGCCAGGATCCTGCGCTTCGCGAAGGCGGGGCTCGCGACCGCGATCCTGCGCGGCAAGTCGTACCTCAGCCTGGGCGGGGTGTCGATGGGCATCGCCGGCTCCATCGTCGACCAGCCGTTCTTCGAGACGTACCTCGGGATGCGGGTCGAGGCGGTCGACATGTCCGAGCTCTACCGCCGCCTCGAGGAGGGGATCTACGACCCGGCCGAGTTCGAGCAGGCGCTCGCGTGGACGAAGGCGAACTGCCGCGAGGGCGCCGATCGCAACCCGGCCGACAAGGCCAAGACCCGCGACCAGCTCGACGGCGACTGGGAGACCGTGGTCCGGATGACCCTCATCACCCGCGACCTGCTGGTGGGCAACCCCCGGCTGGCGGAGCTCGGCTTCCCCGAGGAGGCGCTGGGGCGCAATGCGATCCTGGGTGGCTTCCAGGGCCAGCGCCACTGGACCGACCACAGCCCCAACGGCGACTTCATGGAGGCGATCCTCAACTCCAGCTTCGACTGGAACGGGATCCGGGCGCCCCACATGCTCGCGACCGAGAACGACTCGCTCAACGGCGCGACGATGCTGCTGTCCTACCTGCTCACCAACCGGGCCCAGATCTTCGCCGACGTGCGGACCTACTGGAGCCCCGACGCGGTGGAGCGGGTCACGGGGTACAAGCCGGAGGGCCGGGCGGCCGGCGGCTTCATCCACCTCATCAACTCCGGCGCGGCGACGCTGGACGCGACCGGGGCGATGACCGACACCGACGGGAACCCCGTCATGAAGCCGTTCTGGGAGGTCACCGAGGGCGACGTCGAAGCAGCGCTCGCGGCCACCACCTGGTACCCCGCCAACCGTGGCTACTTCCGCGGCGGCGGGTTCAGCTCCCAGTTCGTGTCCAGGGGCGGGATGCCGGTCACCATGGCCCGGCTCAACCTGGTGAGCGGCGCCGGCCCCACCCTGCAGCTCGCCGAGGGCTGGACCGTGGAGCTGCCCCGGGAGGTCCACGACCTCCTCGACCAGCGGACCGACCCGACCTGGCCCACCCACTGGTTCGTGCCCCGGACCACGGGCGTCGGGCCGTTCCGTGACGTGTACGCCGTGATGGCCAGCTGGGCGGCCAACCACGGCGCGATCAGCTACGGCCACATCGGCGCCGACCTGGTCACCCTGGCCTCGATCCTGCGGATCCCGGTCCACATGCACAACGTGCCCGAGGAGGATGTCTTCCGGCCGTCCGCCTGGGCCAACCTCGGCACGGCCGATCCCGAGGGCGCGGACTTCCGCGCCTGCGCCAGCTTCGGCCCGCTCTACGGGCGGAAGTAGATCCCCGCTCCTCCAGCCCGGAGCCCCCGCCCGCTGCCGCGGGCGGGGGCTCCGGCGTCCGCGGAGCGTTCGACGCCGGGCAGATCCCCCAGCGAAATATCCGACGCGCCCAGCGCGTGCCGGGGCCCCGTTTCACCCGTTGCGGGCGAGTCGCGACGTCCGGGCCGGGTGGGATACTCGCCCGAGGGGTGGTCGGCGATCCGGTCACCCGTCGGAGGGGATGTGTCGGTCGGGTTGCCGGCCGGAAGGAGGGGCTGATGCGGCGCTTCATCGTGGAGGCGGTCGTCGATGCCATCGTCGTGGCGATGGTCTTCGTGCTGTTCTCGCTGGTCAAGGTTTCGCAGCCGTTCCCGTTCGGCAACGAGCAGGCGCCGATCTTCGTGGCCGGGCAGGGGAGCCTGCCCAGGTTGCTGATCGCGGCCGCGATCCTGGTGCTCTCGCAGCGGTACGTGCGGCCGCTGGTCGTGGCGTTCACCGGCCGCCTGCTGCTGTCGACGATGGGCCTGTTCGTCGTCGTCGTGAACATGATCGTGATCTGGGTGGCGTCGCTGGTGGCACCGGACATCGGCACCATTGCCACGCCCACGATCCTGTGGCTGCTGGTGTTTGCAGTCCTGTACACGGTGCTGTCGTCGCTCGCCGACGCGCTGCTGGGCCTGAATCGGCCGAAGGTCGACGTCACGGCAAGCTCGGATGCGCTGTGGCGCTTCCTGGAGTCGCTGCCCACGCCGCGTCGCAACCTGATCATCGAGAACCTGCGCCTGCAGCAGATCTACGACCTCGTCTACCAGACCGGCCTGGACATGACGCTGGCCCGCACACCGATCGGGTCCTTCCGGAAGTGGTTCGCCACCCGCGTGCTGCGGGAGCCCGACCTGGTCTCCGACCTGACCGGGCCGGAACGGCTCCGGATGCTCCTGCAGCGGCTCGGCCCGACCTACGTGAAGATCGGGCAGATGATCGCGAGCCGTGGCGACGCGCTGCCCAAGGAGCTCGTCGACGAGCTGTCGAAGCTCCAGAGCGAGGCGGCGCCCTTCCCCTGGGAGGACGCTCGCGAGGTCGTCAAGGCCGAGCTCCATCGCTACCCGGAGGAGCTGTTCGCGACGATCGAAGCCGAGCCGTTCGCGGCCGCCTCGACCGCGCAGGTCCACCGGGCCACGCTCCCGGACGGCACGCCGGTGGCGGTCAAGATCCAGCGCCCGCGCATCGTGGCCAAGACCAAGGCCGACCTGGGGGTCATCACCGAGCTGGCGACCATCGCCGAGCGGCGGTTGGCGCTCGCGCGCAAGGTCGGCGTGCGGTCCATGGTCGACGAGTTCGCCGGCGGCGTGCTCGACGAGCTGGATTACACCAACGAGGCCTACCAGGCGAAGCGTCTCGACGACAACATGGCGAAGTTCCCCGACATCGCCGTGCCCAGGATCCACGACGCATTCTCGGGCAAGCGCGTGCTGACCATGGAGCTGATCCGCGGGATCAAGATCACCAAGGTCGACGAGCTGCGGGAGGCCGGCTTCGACACCGAGCGCCTGGGCAACTCGTTCATCCGGGCCGTGATCAAGCAGGTCCTGATCGACGGCTTCTTCCACGGCGACCCGCACCCCGGCAACCTGATGGCCGACCCACACGGCAAGCGCCTCGTGTTCCTGGACCTGGGCCTGGTCGGCCAGCTGAGCTCCACCCAGCGCGTCGACCTGCTGGGCCTCATCTACGCTATCCAGGCGGTCGACATCCAGGGCATCGCCGACGGGCTGATCTCCCTCGGCCGGCCCACCCCCGGCTTCGAGGAGGCCAGGTTCCGGGCGGACGTCGACCGGCTCGCGAGGCAGTACCTGGTCTACGGCGGCGTCTCGTCCATCGGCGAGGCACTGACCAGCTTCATGGGCGCCGTGTTCGAGGACGGCCTGCGCCTCGAGAGCAGCCTGACCCTGGCGATCAAGGCCGTGATCCAGGCGGAGCAGACGGCCAGCGCGCTGGCACCCAGCGTGAGCATGGCGCAGCAGGCGATGGAGGAGGCCCGGGCGGCGCTCCTCGCCTCGCTCGAGCCGGACCGGGTGTTCAAGTCGCTCAGCACGACCGCGGTTCGCGTGTCGAAGGAGGTCGCCCGGAGGACCCCATCCCTGGAGGCCGCCGCCTTCAAGTGGATCGACCTGTTCAACAAGGGCAAGATCGTGGTCGAGGTGGACACCTCCGACCTGACCAAGGCCATCGATGGGGTCAGCGTCCTCGGCCAGAACGCGACCGTAGGGCTGATTGTGGTGGGCCAGCTGATCGGCACGGCGATCGCGATGATCATCCTGCTCCAGCCCGCCCTGGTGGAGTTCGCCGGGTTCGCCTACATTGCCATGATCGCGTTCGCGCTGACCCTCGTCGTGAGCTTCGTGGTCCTGTTCCGGATGTTGTTCCGGGCCCCCGGCCGCCGAGACTGATCGGCCGGCGCCGCGGCCCCACGATGCTCTGCGGCGTGTCCCGCCCAGGGGGTGAACGGGCGCACGCCGTGCCAGGTAACCCGCGCAGCGGGACAATGCGCCGCCACGGGGACCGCCGGCGCTCCCAGTGGCCCTCCCAGCGGGACATCCATCCCATGCCGCGCCCGTACACCCGCCCAGCGAGACAGGCCGCCGCCCAGCGAGACAGGCCGCCGCCCAGCGAGACAGGCCGCCGCCCAGCGAGACAGGCCGCCGCCCAGCGAGACAGGCCGCCGCCCAGCGAGACAGGCCGCCGCCCAGCGAGACAGGCCGCCGCCCAGCGAGACAGGCCGCCGCCCAGCGAGACAGACCGAGGCCCGGCGCGAGGCCCGGCGGAAGCTGACCTGGGCAGCTGAACCTGTTGACCGCCGCCTGCCGGCGAGGGGGGACCGGTTTCCACCGGCCGGACCTCTGGAGGTGGAACCACGCCACGCCCGAATGCCCGATGGCGCATGCTCGATCCATGCAGCTGACCGACCGCCGCGTGTTCGCGCTCCTGGGCGAGATCGTGGATGGCAACCCGACCCAGGAGATGCTCCGGGCGGCGTTCGCCGCCGCGGACCTTCCCTGGACCTACGTGTCGATCCCGGTTCCGGCCGACGGCTTCCCCCAGGCCTGGGCGGCCTGTCGCACCCTCGGATTCGCGGGTCTGAACGTGACCAAGCCGTTCAAGCTCCAGGCGGCGGCCGCGGTCGACCGACGGACGCCGGCGGCCGAGGCGATCGGCGCGGTCAACTGCGTGTACCTCGAGAGCGGAGCATTGGTGGGCGACAACACCGACGGCCGCGGGCTGGCGCGCGCGGTCGCCCTCGCCGGCCGCATCGAGGGTTCCCGCGTGGTGGTCCTGGGTGCCGGGGGCGCCGCCCGCGCGGCTGCGGTCGAGCTCGCGTTCGCGGGCGCGGGCGAGGTCACGGTCGTCGCCCGGCGCGATGCTCCCGGCCGATCGCTCGTGGAGGCGGTGGCCGCGCTCGGCACGGCGAGCGCCCGAACGGAGCCCTGGGCCGGCACCTACGCCGTGCCGCCGGCCACCGACATCCTGGTCAACGCGACGTCCGTCGGCATGCTCGATCCCGCGGATCGCCCGGCGGTGGATCTCGCCACCATGCGGCCTGGAACGCTGGTCGCCGACGTGGTGATCGCCGGCCGGCCCACGGCGCTGCTCGACGACGCCGCTGCCCGCGGGCTGGTCACGGTGCACGGCAACGAGATGCTGGTCCACCAGGCGGCCATCGGGTTCGA
Organism: uncultured Chloroflexia bacterium; assembly: GCA_963727585.1. Lineage (GTDB taxonomy): Bacteria > Chloroflexota > Limnocylindria > Limnocylindrales > CSP1-4 > CAIXZV01. The sequence continues at coordinate 259,748 of CAVSHH010000003.1, forward strand.
GGTCTGGACGGGCCGCCCAGCCGATCTCGGCGTGCTGCGGGCGACGCTCGGCGAGGCGCTGGCATCCTGAGCGTGGGGGCGGCGATGCGGTCCGCTCAGCGCAAGACGCGGTCCGCTCAGCGCAAGACGCGGTCCGCTCAGCGCAAGACGCGGTCCGCTCAGCGCACCGGCACGAATCGCGTGACCCCGTCCAGGTAGCGCACGCCAACGGGCCGGCCACCGTCCAGGTAGACGCGCGACAGCCGCGGGGCGAGGCCGTCGAGCACCTCCCACGAGATCGAGGAGCGCAACGCCGCCAGGTCGTGGACGGTCATCGCGCCCGGCTCGGCCGGGGCCAGGAGTGTCACGACGTCCCCGGACCCGAAACCCGGCACATCCGTCACGTCCACGCTGAGCGCATCGCTGCTGATCCTGCCCACGACCGGGACGCGGCGACCCCTGGTCATTCCCCAGCTTCCCGGCGCGTAGGCACGTACCCAGCCATCGGCGTACCCGATGGGAAGCGTGGCGATCAGGCTCGCTCGCCGTGCGGTCCAGGTGCCGCCGTAGCCCACCGAGGACCCGGCGGGCACGCGCGTCACGGTCGCGGGCCGGGCGCGCAACGCCACCACCGGCCGCAGGCGCCCGGCCGCGTCGGCCCCGGGGCCATCGGTCGACAGCTCCGGCGGCAGCACGCCGTAGGCGGCCAGGCCCACGCGCACCATGTCATACGCGGGACCGGTGGCGCCGAGCAGCCCCACCGTGGCGTCCAGGTGGCGGATGCCGGGGTCGATGCCGGACGTGCGCAGGCCCTCGAGCGCCGCCTCGAGCGCCGCGACCTGGGCGGCCGCGGAGGCCGGGTCCTCCGGCGTGGCGAGGTGGGACCAGGTCCCGGCCAGGCCCGGCAGCCCGGCGGTCAGCAGTCGTCGCGCCGCAGCCGGGACATCGGCCGGCGCCAGCCCGCCGCGGCCCATGCCGCTGTCGACGCCGAGGTGGACACGGGGCGCCGGCGTAGGGTCCCCGGGCCTGCCGGCGGCGCGTTCCCGGGCACCCGCGATCCAATCGGCCAGGGCCGCCACCGATGTCTCGTCGGCGGCCACCAGGTCCAGGTCCAACCTGATCGCCTCGGCCAGCACCGCCCGATCCAGCGGGTACAGCACCAGGATCCGCCCGGCAAGGCCGGCGGCTCGCAGGACCTGCGCCTCGTCCAGCGTGGCCACGACCAGGACGTCCACGCCGCTGCCGGCGGCTGTCCGTGCCGCCGCGACCATCCCGGTCCCGTACCCGTCCGCCTTGACCACGACGGCGAGGCGCGCCTCGTCGGGCACCAGGGCCCGGAGGATCGCGACGTTGGCCGCGAGCACGCCGAGATCCACCTCCAGCCACGCGGTGCGCGGGAGCGGGGGCAGCCCGGCGCGGGCAAGCCCTTGCTCGACGCTGTCGGTGGGAAGCTCGGTCGACATGCAGCGCGTCCTCCGGCGGCGGCCGCCCTGCCGGCAGCGGCCGGCGGCAGCAAACCTTTACTACGTCGTAGAGAAGGTTTACTATGCCGCACCACGCGCCCCTCGACAACGAAGGAGCCCGCCCTTGGAACACGGACCCGCGGACGTCCTCATCATCGGCGCCGGCGCCACCGGCGGCGTCGTCGCCCGTCGCCTGGCCGAGGCGGGATTCTCGGTGGTGTGCCTGGAGCAGGGCCGCTGGCACGACCGCGCCGAGTACCGCGGCGCCGAGCTGGACTGGGAGCTGACCATGCGCAAGCAGTGGTCCACCAGCCCCAACGTGCGCGGCCTGTCCGAGGACTACCCGATCGACGAGACCGACGCCGAGGTCTCGCCGCTCATGTTCTCGGGCGTCGGCGGCTCGATGCTGATCTTCGCCGGGGCGTGGCCCCGGATGCTGCCGTCAGACTTCCGGGTGCGCTCCCTGGACGGCGTGGCCGACGACTGGCCGTTGACCTTCGAGGAGCTGCGCCCCTACTACGAGCGGACCGACCGCCAGTTCGGAGTGTCCGGGATGGGCGGCGACCCGGCCTACCCGCCCGGGGGCGAGGATCCGCCGCTGCCGCCGCTGCCGCTGGGCGCCGGCGGGCTCAAGGTCGCGCGGGCCCACAGCCGCCTGGGCTGGCACTGGTGGCCGGAGCCCAACTCCATCCTGTCGGTGCCGTATGACGGCCGCCGGCCGTGCGTCCAGCGCGGCACCTGCCAGCAGGGCTGCGGCGAGGGCGCGAAGGCATCGACCGACCTGACCCACTGGCCCAAGGCGATCGGGGCGGGCGCCCGGCTGGTGACCGGGGCTCGCGTCCGGCGGATCGAGACGGACGCGAAGGGCCTGGCCACGGGCGCCACCTGGCTCGACGATGACGGGGCCGAGCAGTTCCAGGCCGCGAAGGTCGTCGTGCTGGCGGCCAATGCCGTGGGCACCGCGCGACTGCTCCTCCTGTCCGCCTCGTCGCAGCACCCCGACGGCCTGGCCAACTCCTCGGGCCTGGTCGGGAAGCGGCTGATGATGCACCCGTTCGCCAACGTGGGCGGCCTGTTCGACGAGGATCTCGAGAGCTGGCAGGGCCAGTTCGGGTGCTCGATCGAGAGCTTCGAGTTCTACGAGACCGACGAGAAGCGGGACTTCGTCCGCGGCGCCAAGTGGGGCCTGGCGCCGACTTTCGGGCCGATCAACGCGGCGCTGCCCAGCCGGGCCGGCACCCAGATCTGGGGTCCGGACCACCACCTCCACGTCAGGTCGCACCTGGGACGAGGGGCGAACTGGGGGCTGTTCGGCGAGGACCTGCCCGACGAGGCCAACCGGGTCGAGATCTCGTCCACGATGGTCGACTCCTCGGGCATCCCGGTCCCCGAGATCCACTACCAGGTGTCCGACAACTCGCGCCGGCTGCTGGACTTCCACATCGAGAAGGCCTCGCAGTCGCTGGTCGAGGCAGGCGCCTACAAGGTCGAGGTGGACCGGCTGATGCGGTACTCGGGCTGGCACCTGCTGGGCACCGCCCGGATGGGCGACGACCGCCGGACCTCCGTGGTCGATCGCTGGAACCGTGCCCACGACGTGCCCAACCTGTACGTGGCGGACGGCAGCTGCTTCGTCACCTCGGGCGGGGTCAACCCCACCTCGACGATCAGCGCCCTCGCGCTGCGCGCGGCCGACCACATGGTCGAGACCCGCTTCAACCAGCAGGTGCCGGCATGAGCGGCGCGGCGGGCCCGCCCGCCCGCGACCCGGCAGCGGCGCTCGATGAGGGCCGTCGCGCGGTGCTGGCGGCGGTCGCCGACCGGCTGATCCCCGAGGCCCACGGCATGCCGTCGGCGGCGCAGGTCGTCGGCGACACGCGCCTCCGGTTCGTGCTCAACGCGCGCCCCGACCTGGCGGAGCCGCTCCGGGCGGCGCTCCGGGCCGAGCTGGGCGACGACCCCGACGCACGGCTGGCCACCCTCGAGCGCGACGAGCCGGACCACCATGCGGCGCTGGTGTCGACCGTGGTCTTCGGCTACTACACCGATCGCGACGTGCGCGACCGGCTGCACTACCCGGGGCAGGAGGCCAGGACGCTCTACAGCTGGAAGCTGCCCGAGTACATCGAGGAGGGCCTGATCGACAAGGTCCTCGCGCGTGGCGCCGTGTGGCGCGACCCGGCCACGGGCGTCCGCGCCACCGCCACCTACCCGCCCCTCGCCCCGATCGAGGAGACGCCATGACCGTCGCTCCCGCCAGCACCGGCTGGCTCGATCCCTTCCTGGCCGACTGGCGACCCGGATCCGGCGACCCGGTCGAGGTGCGCGAACCGGCCACCGGCCGCCACCTGCTGACCCTTCCCCAGGCCACGCCCCGGGACGTCGCCGCCGCTGCTGCGGCCGCCGCGGCGGCACAGCCCGCCTGGGCGGAGACGAGCTACGCGGAGCGAGCCGCGGTCCTGCAGCGCGCCGCCGTGATCTTCGAGGCGCACCGGGAGGAGCTGGGCACCTGGACCCAGCGGGAGACGGGTGCCGCGTACGGCAAGATGCACCACGAGCAGAACTTCGCGATCGCGGAGCTGCAGGCCGCGGCCGCCATGCCCTGGCAGCCCTACGGCTCGCTGGTGCCGACCGTCTCGCCCGGCCGGCTGTCGATGGTCCGCCGGGTCCCGCTGGGCGTGGTGGGGGCCATCACCCCCTGGAACTCGCCGTCGGTGCTGGGGATGCGGGTTGTCGCCCCGGCGCTCGCCCTGGGCAACGCCGTCGTGCTCAAGCCCGACCCCCAGACGCCGGTCTGTGGCGGCGCGATGTTCGAGGCCGTGTTCCGGGAGGCCGGCCTGCCCGACGGCCTGCTCCAGGTCGTGGTCGGCGGAGCCGAGACGGGAGAGGCGATCGTCGCCGACCGCCATGTCGACGCGGTCTCGTTCACGGGCTCGACCGCCGCCGGCCGGCGCGTCGGCGAGCTGGCCGGGCGGCTGCTCAAGAAGGTGTCGCTGGAGCTGGGCGGCAACAACGCGTTCGTCGTGCTCGATGATGCCGACCTCGAGGCGGCGGCCTCGGCCGGTGCCTACGCCTCGTTCCAGTTCCAGGGCCAGGTCTGCTTCGCGACCGGTCGCCACATCGTCCATCGCAGCCTCGCCCAGCGGTACATCGATCTCCTGGCCGAGAAGGCGGCCCGGCTGCGGACGGGCGATCCGTACCGCGAGGACGTGGATCTGGGGCCGATCGTCAACGAGAAGCAGCTGGCCCGTGTCGACGGCATCGTCCGGCGCTCGATCGAGCAGGGTTCACGGCTGGTCGTCGGCGGTACCCACGAGGGGTTGTTCTACCGGCCAACCGTGCTCGCCGAGGTCACCCGCTCGGTGCCCGCCTGGACCGAGGAGACCTTCGGCCCGGTGGCGCCGGTGGTGGCGTTCGACACCGACGACGAGGCACTCGAGCTGGCCAACGACTCCGAGTACGGGCTGACCGGGGCGGTCTACACGCGATCGGTGTCGCGGGGACTGGCGCTCGCCCAGCGGATCCGGAGTGGGATGGTCCACGTGAACGACCAGACGGTGAACGACGAGGCCGTGGTCCCGTTCGGGGGGATGGGCATCTCGGGCAACGGGGGCCGGTTCGGCGGCCAGGCGAACTGGGACGAGTTCACCCAGTGGCAGTGGGTCACGGTGCGGGACGAGCCCAAGTCGTTCCCGGCGCCCTACTGAGCGCGGGCCCATGGCGTCGATCACGGAGGTGGCCCGGCTCGCGGGCGTGTCGGTGGCGACGGCGTCCCGGGTGGTGTCCCAGACGGACTACCCGGTCAGCGCCGGCACTCGCGCGCGGGTGCTGGAGGCCGCGCGCTCGCTCGACTACGTGCCGAACGCGCTCGCCCGCGGGCTGCTCAAGAGCCGGATGCCCGTGGTCGGAGTCATCGTCCACGACATCACCGACCCCTACTTCGCCGAGGTGGTGCGGGGCGTCGAGGATGCGGCAGGTCCGACCGGCGTCCTGGTCATCACCTGCAGCTCGGAGCGTGATCCCGACCGCGAGCGCAGCTACGTCCGGCTGCTGCGCTCGATGCGGGCGACCGCCGTGGTGTTCGCCGGCAGCGGGCTCGACGACCCGGCCGCCAACGAGGAGATCGGGCGGCACCTGGCGGCGATGCGTGCGGACGGCGCGGCGGTGGTCCACCTCTCGCCCCACGCCGGCGGCGAGCCCGAGGTGGGCGTGGACAACGAGGCCGGGATTGCCGCGATGGTCGATGCCCTCGCGGGACTGGGGCACCGGCGCATCGGTTTCCTGGCCGGTCCCGACGACCTGTTCGTGGCTCGGGCCCGGCTCGCCGGCTACCGCCGCGGCCTGGAGGCGGCGGGGATCGCGTGGGACGAGAGCCTCGTCACGACCGGGACCTTCGATCGCCAGGGCGGGGCCGACGGCGCGGATGCCCTGCTGAAACGGGACCCGGCGATCACCGCCATCTGCGCGGCCAACGACCTGCTCGCGCTGGGCGCCCTCACCCGGCTCGCGGAGCGGGGCGTCGAGGTACCGGGCGACGTGTCGGTCGCGGGCTTCGACGACGTCTCCATCGCCGCCCTCACGGCACCCGGTCTGTCCACGGTCCGGCTGCCCCTGCGCGAGCTGGGCCGCCAGGGCTTCGCCTACGCCGACGCCATGCTGGCGGGCAGTGAGCCCCCGGCCGTCCAGCTGCCCACCGAGCTCGTGCTGCGGGCGTCGACCGCGGCTCCCCGCGCCACCGCGGCACCGGCGCTGCGGTCTCGTGTCGGCGTCGCGGCCGCCGGCGTCGCGGCCGCCGGCGTCGCGGCCGCCGGCGTCGCCGCCCTGGCGGAGCCCGCGGACGAGGGAGCCCCCGTGTGACCGCCCCGGCAGCCGCCCCCGCCAGCCCGATGCCCCCCACGGAGGCGCAGATCGTCGCGCACGGCGTGGCCAAGGCGTACCCCTCGGCGCACGGCACCCAGCAGGCGCTGGCTTCCGTGGATCTCGAGATCCCGCGCGGCCAGTTCATCTCGCTGCTCGGCCCATCGGGCTGCGGCAAGACGACGCTGCTCAAGATGATCGGCGGCCTGATCGAGCCCAGCGGCGGCGAGCTGCTGATCGACGGCCAGCCCGTAGCCGCGTCGGTGCGCCAGCGGAAGTTCGGGTTCGTGTTCCAGGACGCGACGCTGCTGCCGTGGCGAACGGTCGCGGACAACGCCTCGCTGCTGCTGGACGTCACCGGCCAGGGTGCCGCCCGCGACCGGGTCCAGGCGCTGATCTCGATGGTCGGCCTGGATGGGTTCGAGCGCTACTACCCGTCACAGCTGTCGGGTGGCATGAAGCAGCGCGTGGCGCTCGCCCGGGCGCTTGCGCTGGAGCCCGAGATCCTGCTCATGGACGAGCCGTTCGCGGCGCTCGACGCGATCACCCGCGACCGGATGGGCGAGGAGCTGCTCAAGATCCTCGACGGCAGCCGCACCGTCGTGTTCGTCACCCACTCGATCGGCGAGGCGGTCCTGCTGTCGGACCGGGTCGTGGTCATCTCGGCCCGGCCCGGGCGGGTGGTGGCCGACATCATGATCGAGCTGCCCAGGCCACGCGACCCGGGCGTCCGGGACAGCGAGGCCTTCGGCCGCTACGAGCAGCGGCTCCGCGGGCACATCGACGTCGAGCCGGAGCGTGATCATGGCTGAGCGGGCCGAGGGCCGGCCGCAGACCACGGTCACCGCCCCCGCCGGCAGCGAGCGGGCGACACCACTCCGATCGCGGCGCAGCGTGCAGCGGCTTCTGCCGGCGGTGTTCCTGCTGCTGGTCCTGGTGGCGTGGGAGATCCTGGCGCGGCTGGGCAGCATGCCCGCCTACATCCTGCCGGCCCCGACGGCCATCGCCGAGCGGGTCGTCCGATCGTGGGACACGCTCTGGGATGCCACCCTGGTGACCACCTCGGAGGTGCTCATCGGGTTCGTCGCCGGCGTGGTGTTCGGGATCGCCCTGGCCATCCCGATCGCGTACTCGCGCGTGGTGCGCAGCACCCTGTACCCGCTGATCGTGGCATCGCAGGCCGTGCCCAAGATCGCGATTGCGCCGCTCCTGGTCCTGTGGCTCGGCTTCGACATCTGGCCCAAGATCGCGGTGACCACGCTGATGGTGTTCTTCCCGGTGACCGTCACCGCTGCCGAGGGCTTCTCGTCGGTCGATCGGAACATGCTCGACCTGATGCGCTCGGTCAACGCCTCGCCGGCCCAGGTCTTCCTGCGCGTCCGCTTCCCCCACGCCCTGCCCCACATCTTCAGCGGACTCAAGGTCGGCATCACGCTGGCCGTTGTCGGCGCCGTGGTGGGGGAGTGGGTCGGTGCGGACAGCGGCCTCGGCTACCTGCTCACCTATGCCAACACGCTGCTCGATTCCACGCTGCTGTTCGCGGCGCTGTTCCTGCTCATCGTGCTGGGGGTGATCCTGTTCCTTGCGGTGGACGTGGCGGAGCGGCTGCTGCTCCCCTGGCATCACTCGGACGAGATCCCCCTTGGAGGCTAGCCCCAACCCGGAACGACGAGATCCGCCTTGGAAGGAGAGACCGATGCACCAGCGCTCCCGCCGCCTCCGCCTCACCGCCGCGCTCGCTGCCACGCTCGTGCTCGCCGCCTGCAGCGGCAACGACAACACCGGCTCGTCGCCCTCGGCGGCGCCGCCCACGACCGCCCCCGCATCCGCCGAATCGATGGCTCCCGAATCGATGGCTCCGGCGTCCGCGACGCCGGCAGCGATGACCGACGTCACCTTCCGCCTCAACTGGGTGATCGCCGGCAACCACGCCCCGTTCTTCCTGGCCCAGCAGCAGGGCTTCTGGGAGGATTGCGGCCTCAACGTGTCGATCGCCGCCGGCAAGGGTTCCGGTGACACGGCGCAGCTGGTCGCCAACGGCTCGCAGGACTTCGGCCTGACCGATGCGGTCTCGATCGCCGCATCGCGGACGAAGGGCCTGCCGGTGACCTCGCTGGGCGTGCTCTACCAGAGCAACCCCGCGTCCATCGTGTCCTACAAGGACGCCGGGATCACGACCCTCGACGCCGTCAAGGGCAAGACCTTCGGCGCGGTGCCGGGCGGCTCGCCCTACCTCCTCCTCAAGGCGCTGTTCCAGGAGCAGGGCATCGCCGACGGCGACTACCGCGAGGTCACCGTCCCGGCGCCGGGCATCGCCCAGCTCAAGGCCGGCCAGGTCGACTTCATCACCTTCTTCGCCAACGAGGCGGCCAACGTCGACCCCGACCCCGAGGCCAACCTGAACGTCCTGCCGTTCAAGGACTTCGGCCAGGACATCTACGGCCTCGCGATCGCGTCCAACGACACCTACATCGCGGACCACCCGGACCAGGTCCGGTGCTTCGTCGACGGCGTCCGGCGCGGGCTGCAGGCCGCCAAGGACGACCCCGATGGCGCGCTCAACGCGCTGTACGAGGCCGCGCCCGAGACCAAGGACAAGGCCGACGCCATGCGCCAGCTGCTCGACGGCGTCTACGACTACACCGGGTCGAGCTACCTGGAGCAGAACGCCGACAAGTGGGACGCGACGCAGAACGTGCTCGCCGATGCCGGGATCATCGAGAACACGATCGATGCCAACGAGTTCTTCACCGACGACTACCAGCAGTGAGGTAGCCCCATGTCCATCAACCTGCGCGGGATCATTCCCGCCTGCATCGTGACCCTCGACGATGAGGGGCGGTTCGACGAGCGCGCCTATCGACGCTACCTGCAATGGCTCCTCCCGCAGGGTCCGGTTGCGCTGGCGATCAACGCCGACACCGGCGAAGGGCCGCACCTGTGGCCCGACGAGCGCGAGCGGGTCCTCCGGGTCGCCGTCGAGGAGGCCGGCGACGTGCCCGTCGTGGCCGGCCTGTCGGCCTCGTTCACGGCCCAGGCCGTGGAGGAGGCGAAGCGGGCCCAGGATGCGGGCGCCTCGGCCCTGCTCGTGTTCCCCATCCCGGCCTACCAGGGCGTGCCGCTCGATCCCGGCATCCCGGTCGCCTATCACGAGGCCATCGCCCGCGGCTGCGGGCTGCCGATGGTCGCGTTCCAGCTCCAGCCGGCGCTGGGCGGCGTCATCTTCTCGGAGGACGCGCTTCGCCGGATCGCCGCGATCGACGCCGTCGTCGCGCTCAAGGAGGCGTCGTTCGACGCGCGCCTCTACCTGCAGACGCGGCGCATGATCGAGCGCCTCGAGCGCCCGATCGACCTGCTCACGGGCGACGACAACTTCGTGTTCGAGTCGTTCGTGCTGGGAGCCGAGGGTGCGTTGATCGGGTTCGGGACCCTCGCCACCGATCTCCAGGTGGAGATGGTCCGCCTGGCCCACCAGGAGCGGTGGACCGAGGCCCGCGCGATCTGGGAGCGGATCCTGCCGCTCGAGGAGGTCGTCTACGGTCCCCCGGTCCGGGACTACCGGGCACGCACCAAGGTCGCCCTGCGCGAGCTCGGCGTGATCGACTCGACCGTGATGCGACCGCCCCTCCAGCCGGTGGCCGACGGCGTGCGCGGAGCGATCCGTGATGCGCTCGCGGCCGCCGGCCTGCTGCCCGCAGGTGTGGCCTGATGGGCGACCGGCTCGCGGGCCGGGTGGTCCTGGTCACCGGCAGCAGCCGCGGGATCGGGGCCGGGATCGCTGCGCGGGCCGCCGCCGACGGCGCCCGCGTGGCCGTCCACTACCAGCGCTCCGCCGACGGCGCCGCCCGGACCCTGGAACGGGTCCGGGCGGCCGGCTCGGACGGGGCGGCCTTCCAAGCGGACCTGGCCGACGGCGCGGCTGCCGAGGACCTCGTCGCCCGGGTGCTCGAGACCTTCGGGCGCCTCGACGGCCTGGTCAACAACGCGGGACGGACGCAGGTGGGCCCGTTCCTCGAGATCGAGCCCGCCACCTGGCAGGAAGTCCTGGCCACCGACCTGACGGCGGCCTTCCACACCTGCCGCGCGGCGCTGCCGTCGATGGTCGAGCGCGGCACCGGGTCGATCGTCAACATCGCGTCGCGCCTGGGCCAGACGGGAATCGCCGAGACGGCCGCGTACAGCGCGGCCAAGGCCGGCCTCATCGGCCTCACGCGATCGCTGGCGCAGGAGTTCGGGCCACACGGCATCCGGGTCAACGCGGTCGCCCCGGGCATGACCGTGACCGAGATGACCACCGACCTCGCCGAGAGCGATGAGGGACGGCGGCGGCTGCGGGACATGCCGGTGGGCCGGTTCGGCCGTCCCGAGGAGGTGGCCGAGGCGGTCGTGTTCCTGCTGTCCGACGCGGCGTCGCTGTTCCTGGGCCAGACGCTGAATCCGAATGGCGGGGGGTACATGCCGTGAGCGGGGGATCGAAGCTCATCACCGTGCGCGAGGCCGTCGGTCTCGTCCGGGACGGGACGACGATCGTCGTGGGCGGCTCGGGCGCGGGGCATGCGCTGCCCCAGCGGTTCATCGACGAGCTGGCCGCGGTGTACGCGGAGGAGGGCCGGCCGCGCGACCTGACCACGGTCCGGGTCGTGGGCATCGGGGACTTCGCGCAGCGGGGATTCTCGCAGCTCGGCCTGCCTGGCCTGATGCGGCGGACCATCGGTTCCAACATCGGCAACGAGCCCGGGCTCGGTGCGCTCGTGGAGGCGAACGAGGTCGAGGCCTACTCGTTCCCGCAGGGCGTGCTGTCCGAGCTGATGCGCGAGATCGCCGCCGGCCGGCCGGGCCTGGTCACGCACGTGGGCCTGGGCACCTACGTCGATCCGCGGCAGACGGGCGGCCGGCAGAACTCGCGGACGACCGAGGACCTGGTCGAGGTGGTCACCCTCCGCGGGCGCGAGTGGCTCCTGTTCCACGCGTTCCCGGTCGACGTCGCGATCATCCGGGGCACCACCGCCGACGAGGACGGCAACCTCACGATGGAGGGCGAGGCGGTCCAGGGCGAGATGCTGGCCATGGCCATGGCGGCCCGCAACAGCGGCGGCGTGGTGATCGCGCAGGTGGGCCGGCTCGCCGCCCGGGGCAGCCTGCCGCTGCGTGACGTGAAGGTCCCGGCCGCCCTGGTCGACCACGTGTATGTCGATCCGGACCAGTGGCAGACCTACATCACCCGGGACTCGCCGTACTACGCGGGAGCGCTGCGGCGGCCCGCAACCGCCGAACCGCCGCTGCCGCTCGACGTGCGCAAGATCATCGCCCGGCGGTCGCTGCTCGAGTTTCCGCCGGGTGCGATCTGCAACCTGGGCTTCGGGATCAGCCAGCTGATCGGCCGGGTGGCCTGGGAGGAGGGGATCACCGACCAGCTGGTGCTGACCGTCGAGCAGGGGATCTTCGGCGGGGTCCCGGTGGCCGGCAACGAGGGAGGCGCCGGCTTCAACTACCAGGCGCTGATCGACCAGCCGTACATGTTCGACTTCTACGATGGAGGCGGGCTGGACATCGCCAGCCTGTCGTTCGCCGAGGTCGATGTCGAGGGCAACGTCAACGTCCATGCCTTCGAGGGCCGGGTGCGGGGCCCAGGCGGGTTCCCCAACATCAGTGCCCGCACGCCGCGGATCAACTTCGTGGGCACCCTCACCGCGCAGGGGCTGCAGCTGGGCATCGACCAGGCCGGCGTGACCGTGGAGCGCGAGGGGACCCTGGCCAAGTTCGTGCCCAGCGTGCGCGAGATCTCGTTCAGCGGCCGGCTCGCACGCGAGCGCGGCCAGCAGGTCCGGTTCATCACCGACCGTGCCGTGTTCGAGCTGGGCAGTGATGGCCTGGTGCTGGTGGAGATCGCCCCCGGCGTCGATGTCGGCCGGGACGTGCTCGACCGGATGGGGTTCCGGCCGCGGGTGGCCGAGCCGCTGGCGACCACCGACCCGCGCGTGTACGCGGACGGCCCGATGGGCCTGGCCCGGGAGTTCGCCGAGCGCGTGGCCGCCGCTCGCGACGAGGTCCTGGCGTGAGCGAGCCGGCGGTGGAGCTCGTGCTGGACCGGGTTGCCCGCCTCGAGCTCGTGAACCCGCCGCTCAACCTCGTGACCAGCGAGCTCGTTGACGCGCTCGACGCGGCCCTGGCCCGTCTCGAGGCGGCCGCACCGGGCGACGTCCGGGCGGTCGTGGTCAGCGGTCGCGGCGAGCGCGCCTTCTCGGCCGGCTCGCATGTCGGCGAGTTCGAGGCCCACCGCGGAGCCGCCGGCCGCGGACGCCTCGAGCGCGAGGAGGCCGTCGTCGCCCGGCTGGCCGCCCTGCCGATGCCGGTGATCGCGGCGATCGAGGGCAACGCCCTCGGCGGCGGGCTCGAGATCGCGCTGGCCTGCGACCTGCGGATCGCATCCCAGCGAGCCCGGCTCGGACTGCCCGAGGTCCGCCTCGCCGTGACCCCCGGGGCGGGCGGGACCCAGCGCCTGCCGCGGGTCGTCGGCACCCCCTGGGCCAAGGCGCTGATCCTCACCGGGCGGATCCTGACCGCGGCCGAGGCGGAGCGGATCGGGCTCGTCCACGAGGTGGTGCCGGCCGGCGAGGCGCTGCGGCGGGCCGGCGAGATCGGCGACGAGATCGCGCTCCGCGGACCGCTCGCCGTGCGCGAGGCCAAGCGGCTGGTGGATGTCGCGCTGGACACCCCGATCGAGCGCGGGCTCGCCGCCGAGCTTGAAGCCTCGGTCCGCGTGTTCGCCACCGACGACCTGCGCGAGGGCGCTGCCGCGTTCCTCGCCAAGCGTGACCCGGAGTACCACGGCCGCTGAGGCCGCCAGCAGGAGGAGCTGCCCCCATGAGCGACATCGGACGGTTCGGCGTCTTCCTTCCTTCCTACATCTGGGAGGGGGACGGCGCCGATCGCGCCCACGGCATCAAGGCGTTCGCCCGCACCGTCGAGGATCTCGGGTTCGACTCGCTGTTCATCACCGACCACCTGTTGGCGGCCAAGCGCTTCTACTCGGTCTCGTTCCTCGAACCGCTCGCCACGCTCGCGGTCGCCGCCGGGGCCACCGAGCGTGTCCGACTCGGGACGTCGATCCTGATCCTGCCGCTGCGCCATCCGGTCATGCTGGCGAAGGAGCTGGCCACCCTCCAGTTCCTGTCCGACAACCGGTTCATCCTGGGCGCAGGGGTCGGCTGGAACGAGGCGGAGTATGCCGCCCTCGGCGTCCAGAAGTCGGAGCGCGGCCGGCGGACGGACGAGATCCTGGACATCATGATGCCGCTGCTCGAGGGTGAGACGATCACCTACCACGGTCGCTACTACTCGGTGGACGACCTGTTCCTGGAGCCGATCCCGTCGCAGCGGCCCGAGATCTGGATCGGTGGCGGATCCCAGCTGGCCGACCCCAAGTCGCCCGACCTGCCGCGCTTCGTGGAATCGGTCAAGGCCCGCGTGCTCCGGACGGACGGCTGGATCCCGCGGCCCACCTGCCCGCCGGACGAGATCGCGCGCGACTGGCGCGAGCTCCAGGCGTATTACCGGGAGCACGGTCGCGACCCGCGCGACTGCGTGGTGGCCCACGAGAACTTCCTGCACCTCGTCATGACCGACGATCCGGCCAAGGCACGCGAGGAGCAGCACCGCGCGTTCCTGCGGGTGATGAGCAACGAGCGCGGCCCCAGGTACCTCGAGTCGGTGTACCTGTTCGGGACGCCGGACGAGGTGATCGCGTCGCTCCAGGCCCGGATCGACGCGGGCGTGGGGTACTTCATGCTCCACACCATGACGCCCGATCCCGGCCAGCTCCGCCACTGGGTGGACGAGATCATTCCCAACCTGACCTTCCCGCCCACGGCCGGGCCGGTGCGCCGGGTCATGCCGGCCGCGGCATCGGCGATGAGCCGGGTGGACCCATCGTGACGCGCACGGTCGCGCTGCTCGGCAAGCCGCTCCGCCGTCGGCACTCGCAGGTGATGCACGACGCCGCCTTCGCGGCGGCGGGGATCGACGGCCGCTACGTCCTGCACGAGCTTGACGAGGACGAGGTCCCGGCGGCCGTCGCCGAGGCCCGCGGCCCGGACTGGCTGGGGCTGGGCGTCACGGCGCCCTACAAGCGCCTGGTGGCGAGCCTGTGCGACGAGGTCGAGGCCGACGCGCAGGCGATCGGGGCGGTGAACAACGTCGTCCGGACCGACGACGGGCGGCTGGTGGGCATCAACACCGACGCCCCCGGGTTCCGCGCCGGTGCCGAGCTCGCCATGGGCTTCCCGCTCCGTGGGGCGGAGGTCGTGATCGCCGGGGCGGGCGGCGTGGCCCGCGCCGTCGCCTACGCCTGCCTCCAGGCGGGAGTGGCGCGACTGACCGTCGGCAATCGCACCCCGGCCACCGCCGAGAGCCTGGCCACGCACCTCCATGCGCCGGGCCTCACCCGGGTGGATGCCATGGCACTCGACGATCCCGAGTTCGCCAGGGCGCTGGGCAACGCCGACCTCGCGGTCAACGCGACCACCGTGGGCATGGTGGACCCGGGCACGACGATCCCGGTCGGCGCGCTGGCCGACTGGGCCACCGTGTTCGATTGCGTCTACGTGCCGCCCGAGACGCCGCTCCTGCGTGCCGCGCGCGAGCGTGGGCACAAGGCGGCGAACGGGTCCGAGATGCTGATCGCCCAAGCCGCGGCCGCCTTCGAGCGGTGGACCGGCGAGAGCGGGATGGCGGACGTCATGCGCGACGCGGTGGCCCCCCTGCTCGCCGACCCCACGGCACGGGCCTGACGATGCGGATCGCGACGCTGACCGGGACCGGCAGCCCGCCGCTCGCGGTGGTCGAGGATGACCGCGCCCTCCCGATGGCCTGGCCGGGCGCCCCGGCGTCGATGGTCGAGCTGGCCCTCGCGGGCCGCGAGGGGCTGGTGGCCGTCGAGGCGTGGACGGTGTCGCGACCGGCCGATGCCTGGGTCCCGCTGGCGTCGGTGCGGCTGGGCCCGGCCATCCCGGATCCCGGCGCCATCTACACGATCGGCCACAACTACCGGGAGCCATCCGACGCCGAGGATGCCGGCCGGCCCTCGCGTCCCCTCGTATACGGCAAGGCGGCGAGCGCGGTCGCGGCCGACGACGACGTCCTGGCCTGGGACCGGGCGCTCACCGACAACGTGGATCCCGAGGTGGAGCTGGGGATCGTGATCGGCTCCGAGGCGTGGAACGTGCCCGCCGAGGACGCGCTGGCCCACGTGTTCGGCTGGACGATCATCAACGATGTCTCGTCCCGGGACCCGTGGCTCGACGGGGACCAGTGGCTGCTGGGCAAGTCCATGCCCGGGTTCGCCCCGGTTGGGCCGTGGATCGTCACCCGGGACGCGCTGGACCCGCGAGACCTCGCCGTCCGCTGCGAGCTCAACGGCGAGCTGCTCCAGGACGGCCGCACCGGCCAGATGCGGTTCGGCATCGCCCAGATCGTCAGCTTCCTCAGCCGCCATGCCCGGCTCCGCCCGGGTGACCTCATCGCCACCGGCACGCCGGCGCGGCTGGCCACGCCGCCGGGGCCCGACCGGCACCTGGCCCCGGGCGACACCGTGACCGTCCGGATCGAGGGGATCGGCACCCTCACGACCCCCGTCGCCTGACCGCAGGAGGAGCGAGCATGAAGCGCGAGACCGTGTTCCTGGGCGAGATGACCGACCGCGAGGTCGAGGCATTCCTGCGCGACCACGACACGGTGATCGTCCCGGTGGGATCCACCGAGCAGCACGGCCCCCATGCGCCGCTGGCCACCGATGTCCTGATCCCGGTCGAGGTCGCGCGTCGCGTCGCGCCCCGGATCGGCGCCCTCGTCGCACCCTCGGTCAACTACGCGCTCTCGTACCCCCACGTCGGGTTCACCGGCGTCGTCACCATCCGGATCCCCACCTTCATGGCCCTGGTCGAGGACCTGTGCACCGCGCTGGCCGCCGCGGGGTTCCGCCGGATCGTGTTCCTCAACGGCCACTACGACAACACGTACGCCATCGCCTATGCCTGCGCCAATGTCGCCGACCGGCTGCCCGCGGGGACCACGACCTACCCGGTCAACTACTGGGACGGCATGACCGCCGAGGAGGCGGCCGAGTTCTTCGACCCGTCCAACGGCCTCCACGCGAACAAGGGTGAGACCGCGGCCGTGCTCGCGATCGACGACGGCCTCGTGGACATGGAGCTGGCCAACCGGGAGTTCCCGCCGTTCCCCGAGGTCACCAGCCCGGCCCCGGTCCACACCGCGTTCTTCTTCTCGGCGCCGGGGTCGGTCCACCGGGCGACCCGGTCCGGCACCTGGGGCGATGCCCGCGAGGCCACCCCGGAGTTCGGCGAGGCCTACCTCAAGGTCGTGACCGAGGCGACGATCCGGATCATCGACGACGTGGAGCGCACGAAGGCGGCGATGCCCGAACGGCCGCGCGGCGCCGGGCCCGGCTGAGCAGCAGACGTCGCCGGCTCAGGCCAGGCCGAGCTGCGCCCGCACCTCCACCGGCACGGACGCCAGGTCCGCCGCCACCGCGAACGCGCCCGCCTCCCGCAGCGTGGCCTCCGACTGCGAGGACAGGATGCCCAGCACCTGGCAGCCGGCGGCGCGCCCGGCCAGCACGCCGTTTCGGGCATCCTCGACGACGAGGCATCGCCCGGGCGGCAGACCGAGCTGCCGGATCGCCAGCGCGAACGTCTCCGGGTCGGGCTTCTTGCGCGTGACCTGCTCTGCCGACACGACGACGTCGAAGGTCGACTCGGGCAGCCCGATGGCCTCGAGGTTGCCGGCCAGCTTGGGCCGGTCCGACCCGGTCGCAAGCCCCAGGCGCACGCCCGCCGCCCGGAGCTCGGTGAGCAATGCGTGGACGCCGGGGACGGCGCGCAGCGAGGCCCGCGCCAGCTCCAGGTAGATCGCGTAGGTCGCCGGCTTGTCGACCGCCAAATCGACAGTCACCCCGTGGCGCTCCGCGGCGCCGGTGATGTACCGGTCGTCGCCCGCGCCGACGAACGGGACGAAGTCCTCGTGTGCCGTCTCCACCCCGTACCGCCGACGGAGCATCTCGGCCGTCGCCGCCTCGATGACCGGCTCCGAATCGCACACCACGCCGTCCATGTCGAACACGACGGCATCGAAGGCTCGGGTGACCATGCGCCGACCGTAGCACGCGCCGGTGATGCCGGGCCGACCGCGCCGCTGGGTGGCCGATCGCCCCAGCCGCGGGACCGCTCGGCCCTCGCCAGATCGACCGTTCCGGGGCATCCTGAGGGACGGACCGGAGCACGGCGCGACGCGGGCAGGCAGCCCGCGCCGTGGGAGATCAAGAGGTAGCGATGACCAGCGAGCGACCGCTCACCTTCGGGTTTCCACGGATGCACAACGAACCCGGCGAGCGACGCGCGTTCCTGCCCGACCTGGTGGGACTGCTCGGCGACATGGGTGCCGAGGTGTTCGTCGAGGCCGGCAGCGGCGAGGGCATGGGGATCGACGACGAGGCCTACCGTGCCGCGTCTCCCCGGGTCCACCTCGTGGACGAGGCCACCGCCTATCGCCAGGATGTCGTGGTCGTCCTGCGAGCGCCGGAGGGTCGCTACGACCTCCTCCGGCCGGGCTCGCTGCTGATCTCGATGCTCCACTTCAACACCCGGCCCGAGCGCGTCGAGCTGCTGACGCGACTGGGCGTCGAGGCCGTCGCCCTGGACATGGTCACCGGCGATGACGGCCGACGGCTGGTCCAGAACCTGCGCGACGTCGCCCGCAACGGGCTCCAGTGCGCGTTCGACGCGCTCGAGCGCCGCTGGCCGCCCCTGCTGGCCCATGACCGGGCGGCCGTCAGCGTCACGGTCATCGGCGCGGGCGGCGTGGGCAAGCAGGCCATCGAATGGGCGGCCCGGGCGGGCAGCCTGGAACGCAACCAGCGGTTCCTGCGCGAGGGCCTGCCGGGCGTCGAGGTGGTCGTGGTCGAGCAGAACCTGGCCGGCAACGAGGCCTACTTCCGCCGGCGCTTCGCCGCCACCGACATCCTGGTCGACGCCACGGCCCGCCCGGACACGTCGAGGCCGCTGTTCCCCAACGCGTGGCTGGGCTTCCTGCCGGAACACGCCGTGGTCTGCGACCTCGCGGTCGACCCGTACCTGCTCGGGGACACGCCGCCGGTCGTGCGTGGGATCGAGGGGATCCCGCAGGGCAACCTCGACCAGTGGGAGTTCGGGCCGGACGACCCGGCGTGGGAGCGCCTGCCGGCCGGCGTCCCGACCTCGAACCGGCGGACGGTCGTGTCCTGCTATTCGTGGCCGGGCGTGGAGCCGCAGCGCTGCATGGAGCTCTACGACTCCCAGGTCACGCCGCTGCTCAAAACGCTGATCTGGCACGGCGGCGCCAGGTCGATCGCCCCGGGGGTGTCATTCCACGGCCGGGCGATGTGGCGGGGGAGCCTGCGGCACTTCCGGGGGCTGGATCCGGTGGCAGCCGACACGCAGGGGATGGCCGGCAGCCGCCGGTAGATCGTCCACCGGCTCGCCGCCACCGGCCGGCCGCCTGACGCGAGGGCTTCCCCGACCTTCCGCCATCCCCGAAGACGCGGCGGGAACCCTCCCGTCCGCGTCTTCCCGTGTCCGGATCAGCCGCCGGTGGCCCGCTTCGGCGAGCCGATGGCGCCGATCTGGAGCATCAGCCCCAGTTGGTCCGCGACGCCCCAGTGCTCGACCAGCTTGCCGTCGGCGAAGCGCAGCACGTCGAACACATCGATCTCCACCGACCTGCCCGTCGGGGCGGTCCCCATCACGGTGCCGGTGTGGATGCCCCGGGCGCGGTTGCGGGTCCACACGATGTCGCCGTTGACGGCATGGTCCTCCACCGTGAGCGAGAAATCCGACATCCAGCCGTGCAGCGTGCGCACGACGGCCTTGCCGCCCTCCCGGCCGTTGGGATTGCCCCGCTGGTGCTCGACGACATCCACGGCCATCAGCTCGTCGAGGACGGACATGTCCGCCGCGCCGAACCCCTGCTCGACGAGGCGACGGGCACGCGCGGTCAGGTCGGCTGCGGTATCAACGGCGTGGGCGGGAAGGCTTGCGGTCATCTGGGGACGCTCCTTTGATGGAGTCCTGCTCCATGTCAGTAGAGTGGTACTCTATGGAATAGAGTGATACACTATCGACATGGCTGGTGTCAATCCCCCCGGCGACCGGCGGCCCAGTCTCCGCGACGAGCGGGCGGACGTCACCCGCCGCCGGATCGCCGAAGCGGCCCGGACACGGTTCCGGCGCGATGGCTATGCGGCCACGACCATGACGGTCATCGCACGCGAGGCCGGCGTCGCGGTCCAGACCGTATACGCCGTGTACGGCTCGAAGGCGGGCATCCTCGACGCCCTGCGCGAGTGGGCCACCCGGCAGCCCGAGTCCGAGGCCCTCTACGAGCAGGCGATGGCGGACCCGGATCCGGCGCAGCGCCTGATGCTGTTCGCACGCTCGATCCGCGAGCGCTGGCAGCGGGCGGGCGACATCGTCGCGATCCATCGCGACGCGGGGACTGCCAACCCGGAGATCCGCAGCCAGGTCGAGGCGACCCTTGCCCGGCGACGGGGTGGGTTGCGTGCCCTCGCCGCGTCGCTCGATGGGGCGTTCCGGCCCGACGTGGACCTCAACCGCGCCGCGGCGATCCTCGACGCGCTCACGTTGTACGAGGTCTACGCGGAGCTGGTCGAGGTCCAGGGCTGGCCGCCGGACACGTTCGAGTCATGGCTCGCTGGTGCGCTCGTCCGCGAACTGCTGCCCGACGGCGGCTGAGCGGGTACGGTACCTTCGAGGCACGTCCCGACCGCTCGTCCGCCCCCGCCCGGAGACGCCGTGATGTCCTTCCTCGATCTCGCCCGCCGCCGCGCGAGCGTGCGCGCCTATCGCCCGGATCCCGTGCCCGACGAGGTGCTGGCCGACGTGCTCGAGGCCGGTCGGGTCGCCCCGACAGCGGCCAACCGCCAGCCATTCCGGATCATCGTCATCCGGACCGCGGGCCGGGAGGCGGAGCTGCGGCGCGTCTACGACCGTGACTGGTTCGTGGGCGCACCGCTGGTCCTGTGTGTCTGTGCCGTTCGCGACGAGGCCTGGACCCGGACGATGTACGACGGGCGCAGCCACGCGGACGTGGACGTCGCGATCGTGATGGACCACATGATCCTGGCCGCCGCCGACCTGGGCCTGGGCACCTGCTGGATCGCGTCCTTCGATCCGGCGGCCGCTCGCGAGGTCCTGGGCGTGCCGTCCGAGGGTGAGCCGATGCTGTTCACGCCGCTCGGCTATGCCGCTGGCGACGGGGCCGTCTCCCCTCGCCACGGCCAGCGTCGGCCACGCGAGGACCTGGTCCGCCACGAGCGCTGGTAGCGCGCGGCGGCCACGTGTCTCCCGCCGATCCCACCCAGGGCGACGTCCTCCGCGAGCGAGCGTCGCGGGTGCCATGGCGGCGCGCGGCACGCCATGCGCTGTGGGGCCTGGCCGGGCGCGGCCCGATGGCGCTGCCGGACCGGCTCGAGGGCGCCGTGTACGGTCACCTCGCGGGCGCAGCGGCGGCCGGCGCGGACCCGGCCGTGCTGCTCGACCGGCTCGAGGAGCGACTGGGGACGGCCGCGATGCGCCCTCCTGTGGGAGGGGCGGCAAGCGGCCTGGCCGTGGCCCTCGTGGATCGGGCCGAGCCGGCGCCCGACGTCGTGGCCGCGGTCGACGCCGGACGCGAGCCGGGCGATCCCCGCGCGACTGTCGACATCCTGTACGCGCTGGTCGCCCGGCGGCTCCTCGGCGGCCAGCGCAGCGGGCCTGCGCTGACCGCGGCACGGCGGGAGGCAGCCGGGATCGCATCCGCCCACGACCGATCGCGCCTCGCTCAGACGATCCCGCCGGCCTTCGATGCAGCCTGGCGCGCGTTCGATGGCGCCCGTGACCCGGTTCACGCGTTGACCCGGCTGGCGGCGGGCCGCGATGCCGAGGCGGCGGCCATCGCCGGCGGGCTGGCGGGCGCCCGCTGGGGAGGCTCCGCGATGCCCGCCGAGTGGCGGCGGGCCGTCCCGTCACCGGCGCGTGCCCGGCGTGTCCTCGACCGGCTGATCGAGACCGACACCCCGGGCGGGGACGACCGTGGCTGGCAGACCTCGACCTCGAACCCGGTGGTCGTCCACGACCTCGACCTGTCGGGGCTCGACGTGCCGGCCGCCGCCGCGATCGGTATCACGCCGCTGCCCGGGCGCCGCTACGTCGCGTACCACACCGGGGCGCACTGGCGCGACCTGGACACCGACGCCCGGCAGCTCGAGGAGCTTGGCATCCGCCTCCTGTTGCTGCTCGTGGAGGACCGGGAGCTGGCGCGGTGCCGGGTCACCGATCTTGTCGCGGTGCTCGGGAGCATGGGCGTGGAGGTCGTGCGGTTCCCGATCCGCGACCCACTCGTGCCCCGCGACGGCACGGCCTTCCGGACTACCGTCGCCCGCGTGCTCGATGGTGCCCGGGGCGGGGATCGGGTGGCGATTGCCTGTCGAGGCGGGCTGGACCGGGCGGGGATGACCGCCGCGTGCCTGCTCCGCGAGGCGGGTCTCGACGCCACGTCGGCGATCGAGCGGGTGCAGCAGGCTCGGCCCGGGGCCCTGACCCTGCCCGACCAGCAGGCGTACGTCCGCGCCTGGCCTCCACCCGGCTGAACGCTGCGTGCCGTGGGGCTACGCCTCGCCGGTGTCTCCAGGTCGGGTCGGGGACCGGGGCTCGAGGACCACGACCGCGGTCTGGTGGGGCCGGCGCGCCGCGTATGCGTTGAGTCCCTTGTCGTACACGGCCCATCGCGCCCACAGCCGCTCGCGTTCCTCGCCGACAGCCGCCCGTCCCCGGACGGCACGCGATCCCTCGACCAGGTCCACCCGCACGTCGGGCCGCGCCTGCAGATTGAGCCACCAGGCCGGCTCGGGCTCGCCCCAGCCGTTCATCGCCATGGTCACCAGGTTCGGTCCATCCTCGAAGTAGCCGAGGATCGCGATCCGCTCGGCGCCCGACCTCCTGCCCATGGTTCGCAGCCGCATCATCCCCCACTGATCCGCCGTCGGCCGTCGCAGACCCATCCTGCCCCCGGACAGGCGGTACAGGGCGCGATGGACGGCCCATGCCGTCCTGATGAACCAGCGGGGCGGGAGACGGGGGGTGGCGGGCTCGCTCATGGCGGGATTGTGGCAGGCCCGCGGCCGAGCGCCGGCCTAGCCTGTTCGCGGCCTAGCCCGTTGGCGGCCTAGCCCTGTTCGGCGGCCTAGCCCTGTTCGGCGGCCTGGTGCCGGGAGACCGGGACGAGGTCAACCGTGCGCACCCGCCGGGTCTTGCCTGCCTCGGTCCGGACGACGGCCGCGGGGATCACGCCGCCAGCCAGCGATTCGACGCGTGCCGTCTCACCCGAGTACAGCCCCGCCGCCTCGATCACGACCTTCATGCCCACCGCGATCTCGGCCTTGCCCAGCCCAGCCTGGCTGTTGATCACGGCGACCGTGGCCGGCGTGGGCTGCGGGGCTCGAGCCGGCGCATGCCCCTTGGAGCTGCGGGACGGCGGGTAGAAGACCTTGCGCTTGCGGGTCATCGGCGACCTCCTCGGGAGCGGGGCTCCGCCTTGGGCGGCTTCGGTTCACGGCCGGGACGCGGCGGATTGGGCTGCGTGCCGGGCGCCTGGTCGGGGGGTGCCGGGCGGGGGCCCCGGGCGTGGACCGCGGCGACCTCGGCCGTGAAGGCACGGGCAACCTCGGCAGGGATGCTCGCGTACCAGGCCGCCTCGACCTGCCGCATCCGCTCGGTTTCAGCGGCGCGCACCTCGCGCTCGTGCCGGGAGTGCTTCGTCATCGCGTCCTGCCTCCGATCGGGCCGTGGCCCGGGTGGGCGCCCGGATGGGCGCCGGTGCCCGCGCGACGCAGCCGCTCGCCCGGCAGGGCGGTCGGCCGGCGATCGCCGGAGCCGTGCCGGCGGCCGGGCTGGGCGCCCGTCCCAACGGCGTGGGATCCGGTCGCGGGACCGGGCTGGTGGGCTGGCTTGGCGGGCCGGTGACCCGCCCCGATGGATGCGCGTTGGGGGCGGTTGCCGGCACGGGGCGCCCGCACTGGACGTCCGCGACCTCCACCGGCACCGGTACCCGACCGGCCCCGGCTGGTGACGGCCTCGGCGCGGATGGACCGGTCGGGTGCGAACCCGGCAATCACCTCGGACGGCAGCGACCGTCCGAGCAGGCGCTGGATCTCGCGCAGCGGCTCGGCCTCGTCGATGCACACCAGTGACACCGCCTCGCCGCCGACGCCGGCCCGGCCGGTGCGACCGATCCGGTGGACGTAGTCCGAGGCCACCACCGGGAGCTCGTAGTTGACGACGTGGGGGAGGGCCTCGATATCGATCCCGCGGGCCGCGATATCGGTCGCGACCAGCAGGTCCACGCGCCCTGACTTGAAGTCGTCGAGGGCGCGGATGCGCTGGGACTGGCTCTTGTTGCCGTGGATGGCGGCCGCCTTGATCCCGTCCTCGACCAGCTGCTGGGCCAACCGGTTGGCCCCGTGCTTGGTCCGCGTGAACACCAGGGCCTGGGCGATCCGTCCCGATCCCACGAGATGGGCCAGGAGCTCGCGTTTGCGCACCCGGTCCACCGGCATCACCACCTGGTCGACCAGCTCGGCCGGGGTGTTGCGCGGCGCCACGTCGACCGTGGCCGGCTCGACCAGGAGTCCCTGGGCGAGCTGCCGGATGTCGTCCGAGAACGTGGCCGAGAACAGGAGGCTCTGGCGCTTCCGCGGCAGCAGGGCCAGGACGCGGCGGATGTCCCGGATGAAGCCCATGTCCAGCATCCGGTCGGCCTCGTCCAGGACCAGGATCTCGACCTGCGAGAGGTCGATCGTGCGCTGCCCGACGTGGTCGAGGAGGCGGCCGGGTGTCGCGACCACGATCTGCGCGCCGCCGCGCAGGGCGCGGGCCTGGGGCTGGAAGCCCACCCCGCCGTAGATGGCGACCGAGCGGATGGGACGGTGGCGACCGTAGGTGCGGACGCTCTCCTCGACCTGGAGGGCGAGCTCGCGGGTGGGAGTGAGGACCAGGGCGCGCACCGGCCGGCGGACCGGCTTGCCGTGGGCGGACGCCGCCACCCCGGCGTGCGGGTCGGTCGCGTGGAGGGTCTGGAGGATGGGCAGCACGAAGGCGGCCGTCTTGCCGGTTCCGGTCTGGGCGCCGACGAGCACGTCGCGGCCCGCGAGGACGAGCGGGATCGCCTGGCGCTGCACCGGCGTCGGCTCGGTGTAGCCCTCGTCGGCGACGGCGCGCAGGAATTCGGGCGCCAGCCCGAGGCTGTCGAAGGTCATGGAGAGGAATACGCTCCTGAGGGCCCTCCCGCTGGTGCGGGGCCCGGTCAGGGCGAGGGGTGGATCGGGGTCGGACGGCGCAAACCGTGGGCGCTGACCGGAGCGCCCTGTCGAACACGTGATTCCTGCGATTGTACCCGGTGCGGCCGGATTGCCCAGTCCGATGAGCCGGCGGGCGCAGAAGCCGGCCCGGCCCGCAGGCGCTCGATGGGCCTGCGATGCTCTGGGGGTGACACCGGACGAGCCCGCAGGGCGGCATCGAGGGGAGTTGTACGCGGCCCTCGCAGCCATGGGCTTCGGCTCAGCGTACGTCGCCACGTCCTTCGCGCTGTCCATGCTGGCCCCCGTGCCGGCCGCCGTCTGGCGCAGTGCCCTGGCCGCGGCCGTCCTCGCCAGCGTGGCGCTCGTCCGCCACCGCCTCCGGGCCGGGGAGCGGATCCAGGCACCCGCGCCATCCACGCCGGTGCCCAGCCCGGCGGGGCGGGCCGCCCGCCTGCTCGTGATCGCCGCCGTCGGCGGCCCGCTGTTCCTGGCCTCGATGAACCTCGCCGTGGCGCAGGTCGGGGCGACGATCGCGGCGTTCGTCGCGGGACTCTACGCGGTGCTCGCGGCGGTGATCGCGCCCGCCTTGCTCCCGGAGCGACTCACGCCGCGCGTGCTGGCCGGCTTCCTGCTCGCGCTGGGCGGCACGGCCATGCTTGCCGAGCTCGACCCGACCGGCACCGACGCCGCCGGCCTGGCCTGGGGCCTGCTCGCCGCGACCTCGTTCGCGCTGTACCTGGTGCTCACCCGGCGCTGGTCGGCGCCGCTCCGCCTCGACGGGCTCACGATCGGGCTGACGAACCTGGTCCTCACCGCCCTGGTGCTCGGGGCCATCGTCCTGGCGACCGATGGCCCGGCCCTGGTCCCGGTGGGCGTCTCCCCCGAGGCCGTCGCCGCGATGGCCTGGCTTGCCGCGGTGGCGGCGCTGGGACCGGTGCTGACCGTCGCGAGCGTCCGGCGTATCCCGGCCGCTCGCTCGGCGGCGTTCCTGCTGCTCAACCCGGTGACCGCGACGATCCTCGCCGCCATCCTGCTGGCAGAGCGGCCGTCGGGGCTGCAGATGGCGGGCGGGCTGCTGGTCCTGGCCGGGATGGCCGTGGTCACCATCCCGCTCGGAGCCGTGCGTTCCCCGCGCGGCCCGGGGGTGGTGGACGAGGGGCCGGCCGGCTGACGGCCGACCCCGGCGGATGCGTCCCGGCCGCTGGACGGCCGGGCTCCCTGGCTACGGCCTGGCGGGCTTGAAGCGTCCCCCGCCGCGACCCACGTTGCACACGTTCTTCTCGTTGCCGCGGAACAGGTTCCGGTTGGCCCGGACCCCGTCGGCACGGTAGTAGAGCAGACCGCAGGCGACCCACGCCTTGGGCGTGTACGCGTTGCCGGCCACCCGGTTGCGGGTCACGATGGCGGTGGCACCGTAGCTGACCTGGATCCCGTTCTGCGCGATCCAGTCAACCCGGCCCTGGCCCAGGACGAGGTTCCGGCGGACCTTCACCGCGGTCCCGGCGCCGCTCACAACGACCCCGCCCTTCTGGTAGAAGCTGATCCGGCTGTCGGACAGGATGCCCGTCGCGGCTG
Organism: uncultured Chloroflexia bacterium; assembly: GCA_963727585.1. Lineage (GTDB taxonomy): Bacteria > Chloroflexota > Limnocylindria > Limnocylindrales > CSP1-4 > CAIXZV01. The sequence goes on from CAVSHH010000003.1 coordinate 286,025, forward strand.
GGCCGGTGGTCTCGCCCTGCTGGTTGATGGTCGTGTACAGCACCCCGATGCCGTGCTGGGCGCCGTTGAACGGCGACTCGCCGATGTGGTGGATCGAGGCGTCGGTCACGTCCACGTCGGCGGCGTTCGCCACCACGCCGTAGTAGTCGGCTCCGAAGATCTCGGCATCGTCGACCGAGCCCGAGCTGCCGGGCCCGAAGTAGACGCCGATGTTGCAGCCGGTCGCATCGACCTCGCCGGTCACCGCTGCCGTCGGGTCGACGACCGCGGCCGTCAGGTCCATCCCGTCGCGCACGAAGCCCGTGGCCGCGCACTTGGACAGCATCTCGAATCGCGTCCAGTCGAACCGCTCGTCGCCCTCGGAGCCGAACACCATCCGAACCTCGACGTACGCCGTGGCGGTCACGGTGAGGGTTTGGACGCTGTTCTTGAGGCAGTGGAACGGATAGAGGCCGTCGGTGATGTCCACGTTGTAGTTGTTGTCGCTGGTGCGCTGGCTGGTGTCGCCGTCGGTGCGGTACTCGAAGCAGCTCAGGAACGAGCGAGTGCTGTGGAGCTCCAAGGTCGCCGTGCCCACCCCCGGGGTGACATCCACGTAGGCCCAGCCCTTGGCCCGGTTGGCGTCATTCGTGCTCGGCGTGACGCTGTTCACGTCCGCCAGCGCCGCGGCGGGCAGGACGCCCGCGAGAAGGAGGGCCGCGACGAGCGCGGACAGGAACTTGGACATGCGTCGTCCCCCATGCTGGTGCCAGGCTCGTGGCGATGCGCCACCTGTTGCCGCCAGCCTGCCCCGCCCGCCGCGGCCGGACCACGGCTCGATCGTGCCGGTGCCCGGCGCGAGAGGTACCAGCCGCCCAGCCGGCCGCGCCGGTCCTCCGGGTGGCCCCGAGGCCCCGGCGAGGGCTGCCCGGGCTGGCGGAAGCGCGTCCCCGGGCGGACAATCGACGCGTCCCTCCCACCCGCCGGCGGGTGGAGCCAGCGAATCGAAGGCAGCAATGGGCAGGCAGCGATGGACGACACGACGATGATCCCGGAGACCAACGACGAGCGGGGACGGCGCACCAGGAAGGCTCGTGGGTCGGGGCGCGGCGCGCCTCCGCAGTCGGGTGGGGCGGTGTACGGGCTGGGGATGATCGGCGCCCTGGTCTACTTCGCCGGGACGGCCGAGTCCGGAAGGGACTACGTCCTGGCTGTGGGCAAGGCGATGGTGTGGCCGGCCCTGCTGGTGTACAAGGCGTTCCAGAGGCTCGGCGACTGACCCTTGGCTGGCGGCCGGCAGCGCGGCTCCGGGCGCGCTCCGTCGCCTGCAACCCGGATCCGGGATCGGGATGTCTAGGCGCTGGACGCCCCGGCGCCCGGTCCGGATCCAGGCACAGTCTGCATTGCCTGGCGCAGGCCGTCCTCGAGGGCGTCGATCGGCTCCACCAGCGCGGCCAGCGTCGCCCGGTCGAGCGGCAGCGCCGCCAGCCAGGCGCGAACCCGGGCCGCCTCGGCCGCCGTCTCGACCGCGTCGGCGCGTCCCCGGTAGGCGTCGTGGACGGCGGTCGTGAGCCACGCCTGGGCCATGTACGCCACGATCACGCCTCCGCGAGGGGCGCGCCGGCCTGGGCGGCGAGGCGCGCCAGGGTCGCACGCTCGAACAGCGCCCCGTCGGGGTAGCACCAGACCCAGCCCTCGCGCATCCGGATCGAGCGGACCAGCGCGTGGCCGGTCGCCTCGAAGTGGGCCCGGGCATGCTTGTTGATCGAGGTGTCGCAGCAGCCGACGTTCCCGCACACCAGGCACATCCGTAGGGCCGGCCAGTAGCCGTCGGATGCCACGCAGGGCTCGCAGGCGTCGATCGTCGGTTCGAACACCCGGGCGTCCGCGAGGTGGAGGCACGGCTTGTCCGCGGCCATGCCGGTGAACCCGAGCTTGAGCAGGAACTCCGGCGGCTCGATCGGGTGTTTCGGCGCGAGGTGCATCTGGTCCGCAGGCGGGACGACCCCAAGGGCGCGCAGCATCGCGATTGCCGCGATGGGCGGGTCTTCACCCTGGACCAGCCATCCAGCCTCCGTCGGGCGGAAGCGCAGTGTCGGCTCGGCCCGGAACGGCCGCCCGGTGGCCGGCGAGCCCCACAGCGCTCCCGTGTGCGTGCCCGTGACCACCGCCCGGACCCCCACATCGTCCGGTCCCGGGTCCTCGAGCGGCGCCGGCTCCACCTCGATCCGCAGGTCGGGCATCGCGGCATGCACTGCCGGCAGCAGACCGAGCCAGCGATCCGCCTGCGAGGGCTCACCGGCCGTGCGTCGATGCCCGAAGTAGTCCTCGGCCAGGAAGGCCCGGATGCGGGGCTCGTCGCCGGTCGTCAGGGCATCGGCAAAGGCCTGGATCTCGGGGGTGCGATCGGTCGCCATGGCATCCTCCTCGCGGCCGGGCACGCCAGCCGGGCCATCATACGCGGCTGCCAGCTGACGGCTGCCGACGTCTTCGCCCGCAGCCGTGGCGTCAGGCCGTGGCGTCAGGTCGCTGCCGCCAGCTGGTCCGCATAGCGCTCCAGCGAGCGCGCCACCTTGGCCAAGGGCTCCATGAGCGCGGGCGTGCAGGCCCGTCCGCAGCGGCGGGCAAACGCGGCGGCATCCCGGAGCCGCTCCTCCATCAGCACCCAGGCAGCGTCCTTGTGCGGGAGGAGGTAGTCGACCTGGTAGAACAGCTCGAACCCGGGGCCGGCCGTCACCCCGGGCCGGTCCGGGCCGATGGGCAGGGTCGTGACCACGGAGCCAAGGGGCTTGATCGCCGTGTACATCAGGCCGACCGCCACGTCGGCCAGGACCTGGAGCTGCTCCGGGGTCTCGTCGGCGTGCGCGAAGTAGCGCGACAGGAGCTGCAGCAGGACCTCGTTGGCGACATTGAGCAGGTCCATGCAGCGGGTCGTGCCGGGGTCCGTGATCAGCGGGACGGCGATCCCGGTCGACTGCGGCCGGACGTTGGCAGCGACGACCTGGCGGGCGGGCTGGAAGTCGGGATCTGCGCGCTTGAGCTCCAGGACCTCGTCCAAGATGCCGAGGAGGCGGCCGAAGTGGGCCTCGCGCCACTCACCGCTGGCGCCCTCGCCCTGCTCGACGATCGTGTCGATGGCAAGGCGCGCCGAGGCGAGATCGGTCACGGCGACCAGCTCCGGCCACCGGAAGTGCTCCTCGGTCGCCTGGGCGTCGGGTGGCCCCACGAACAGGCGCGCCGATCCGAGTCGCCGGTCGAGGTGCTCGAACCCGGCCTGGATCGACCGGTACAGCTGGCCGATCGTGTCGAACTCCTGGAGCTGCGGGACGATCTCGTCCGACCCGCCATGTGGCAGTGCGACCGCCTCCTCGATCGCCGCGAACCCCTCCGCGTCCTCGATGTCCATCCCGTCCGGCCGCTCGAGGAACGCGAAATGGCGGAGGGCCGCCTCGCCGAACGGCACCAGCTCGATCCGTACCCCGGCAGGGTACGCGTAGGCAGACATCGGGAAGTTGGGCCGGGCGAGGCGCGGGGCGGCGCCGACCGCCGTGAGCAGGTTCTGGACCAGCGCGAGGTGGAGCATCTCCTGCTCCGCGATCTCGAGCAGCGTCTTGCGCCAGCGCCGGACGGCAGCCAGCGTGTCGGACGTCAGCCCCTCGTTCTCGCCCTGCTTGAGCGTGAACGCGGCGAACAGGTACTGGAGCATCACGAGGTGCTCGAGCTCGGCGGCCTTGCCCAGCGTGTACACGAGTGCCTCGCGGTGCTCGAGGCCGCCGGTGTGGGCGTCGTCCGGACCGCGCCGGACCTCCAGGACGCTGGCCAGCGGTCCGTGCGGACCAGGCGCGACGTTCTCGATCATGGGGCGTCCTCCGACTCGATGCGGCCCCCGGGTTGCTCGTACAGGCGATCGTCGACGTAGCACCACCACCAGTCCTCGTCCGGCTCGGCGCTGCGGATCATCGGGTGCCCCGTCTCGCGGTGATGTGCGGTGGCGTGCCGATTCGGGCTCTGGTCGCAGCAACCCGTACGTCCGCACGCCAGGCACTGGCGCAGGTGGACCCAGGAGCCGCCCGCCTCCACGCACCAGGAACACGCCTGGAGCGGCGCGTCAACCCGCAGATCGGGCTCGAAGTGTTCGCAGAACGACGTCACGCGTGCAGCTCGGGCAGGGGATCTGCAGCCAGGCTGAGTCCGGCGGGAGATCCTTCGAGCGGACACTACCACCGAACGGACCCTCCAGGCCGCTTGCCAGCCGCGCGCAATCGGTGGAGGATTCCACGAACGCACCACCCTCCGACGACCCCCGCACCGGAATGCACATGGCCACGCTCCCCAGGCCCGTCATCCTCCTGCCCGGCACCGTCACTCCCGCGCGGCTCACCTTTGCCCCGCTGCTCGATGCGCTCGGCCCCGACGTCGAGGCCCGACCCAAGGAGCTCGAGCTCTACGCGGCTGCCGCCCCGCCGCCCGGGTGGTCGATCGCGACCGAGCTCACGGGGATCGACCGGGTCGCGGCGGAGGCGGGGTTCGAGCGGTTCCACCTCGTCGGCTACTCGGGCGGCGGCGCCTGCTGCGTCGCGTATGCCGCCGATCGCCCGGAACGCGTCCTGAGCCTCGCGCTGGTGGAGCCCGCCTTCGCCGGCTGGGCCGGCATGAGCCCGGAGGAGCGCTCGCACTTCGAGCACTTCCGTGCCATCGCGGCGCTCCCGGAGGCAGAGCAGATGCCGGCCTTCCGCGACCTCCAGCTCGCCCCGGGCGTCGTCCCCCCGCCGGCGCCGCCGGGTCCACCGCCGGACTGGATGACATCGCGTCCGGCCGGCGTGCATGCCTTCGTCGAGGCCCTGTTCGCGGGCGACGTCGACGTCGACGCGCTCCGACGGTACGAGCGCCCGGTGTGGTACGCCCTCGGCGCGCGGAGCCACCCCGACCAGTTCGCGCGGATGGCGGACCGCCTCGCCGGCGTGTTCCCGGACTTCACCATCGAACGGTTCGAGGAGCGGCACCACTTCGACCCGCCCCACCGTGCCGAGCCTGCGCGCGTCGCAGCGTCGCTCCGGGCCCTGTGGGCACGCGCCGATCCCGACTGACGACGTCTCCACCGCGTGGGTTACTCTCGGCATCATGGTGACCTGCCCCACCTGTAGCGCCGAGAACCCGTCGGACGGCCGTTTCTGCCTCGAATGCGGCACGGCCCTCGGCGGTTGCCCGTCGTGTGGGGCCACGAATTCCCCGGGCGCCAAGTTCTGCGGCAGCTGCGGCGGCCGCCTCGGGGAGGCGATTGCGGTGTCCGGCGCCGTGCCGCCCGATCGCGCCCCGGACGGACCATCGGCCGGCGGCATCGCAGGCGCCACCGAACGTCGGGTCGTGAGCGTCCTGTTCGCCGACCTGGTCGGGTTCACGGCGCTCTCGGCGAACCGGGACCCGGAAACGGTGCGGGACCTCCAGAGCCGGTACTTTGAGCGGACCCGGGAGATCATCGGCCGCTACGGCGGCGAGGTCGAGAAGTTCATCGGCGACGCGGTGATGGCGCTGTGGGGCGCGCCGGTGGCCCACGAGGACGACGCCGAGCGGGCCGTCCGGGCGGCGCTGGATCTCGTGGACGTGGTGCCTTCGATCGGTCGCGAGGCCGGCGTCGAGCTCCAGGTCCGGGTCGGCGTCCTGACCGGGGAGGCCGCGGTGGCGGTCGGCGCCGAGGGCCAGGGCATGGTCACCGGCGACATGGTCAACACGGCGGCGCGACTGCAGTCGGCGGCGGCACCCGGCACGGTGCTCGTCGGGGCAGCCACGCGGATGGCGGCGGGATCGGCGGTCGCGTTCGAGGCGGCAGGTGACCAGGTTCTCAAGGGCAAGGAGGCCCCAGTCCCGGCCTGGCGGGCCGTGCGCGTCTTCGCAGAGCGCGGCGGCGCGCGTCGCCCGGATGTCCTCGAGCCCCCATTCGTGGGCCGTGGCGACGAGCTCCGGTTCCTCAAGGAGCAGTTCCATGCCACGGGTCGCGAGGGCCGCGCGCGCCTGATCTCGCTCGTGGGCCAGGCCGGCATCGGCAAGACCCGTCTCGCCTGGGAGATGGAGAAGTACCTCGACGGCGTGGTCGAGACGGTGTACTGGCACCGGGGCCGCGCCCCGTCGTACGGCGAGGGGGTCACGTTCTGGGCGCTGAGCGAGATGATCCGGACGCGGGCCGGTCTCGCCGAGGGGGACGATCCGGAGACGACCCGCAGCGCGATCGGCACGATGCTGGCGCAGCACGTTCCCGATCCCGACGAGCGCGCCTGGATCGCACCCCGGCTGCATGCGCTGCTGGGCGTGGGGGAGCCGGTGACCGGCGGCCACGAGGAGCTGTTCGCCGCCTGGCGGACCTTCTTCGAGCGGTTGGCGACGGAGGGCACGGTGGCTCTCGTGGTCGAGGATCTCCAGTGGTCCGACGATGGCATGCTCGACTTCCTGGCGCACCTGCTCGACTGGGCTCGCACCAGCCCGATCTTCGTCCTGACGCTCGCCCGGCCGGAGCTGCTCGAGCGGCGGCCCGGCTGGGGCACGGACCGCCGGGGCGCGATCTCGATGCGTCTCGAGCCGCTGACCGACGCCGCGATCCGGGAGCTGCTCAGCGGCATCGCGCCGGGCCTGCCGCCGGCGGTCGTCGAGCGTGTCGTGGGCCGGGCGGACGGGATCCCGCTGTACGCGGTCGAGACACTGCGGATGCTGCAGTCGGCAGGCCGCCTCGTGCAGGCGGGGGACCACCTGGAGGTGGCCGGCGAGATCGCGGAATTGGATGTGCCGCCCACGCTCCATGCCCTGGTGACCGCCCGGCTCGATGCGCTGCCGCCCGCCGATCGCCTGCTCCTGCAGGATGCCGCGGTCCTCGGCCAGTCGTTCACGGCCGGCGCCCTGGCGGCGATGACGAGCGAGACGAGCGAGGCACTCGCCCCTCGCCTGGCATCGCTGGTCCGGCGCGAGATCCTGGCGATCGAGACCGACCCCCGCGCGCCCACCCGCGGCCAGCACGCGTTCGTCCAGGCGCTCGTGCGCGAGGTCGCGTACGCGACCCTCTCGAAGAGAGAGCGACGTGCCCGTCACCTCACCGCGGCCCGCTACTTCGAGACGCTCGAGGACGAGGAGCTCGCCGGCGCGGTTGCGACCCACTTCCTGGCGGCCTATCGGGCCGCTCCGGACGGTCCCGAGGGCGAGGCGGTCGGGGCGCAGGCCCGGATCGCCCTGCTCGCCACCGCCGACCGGGCTGAGCGGCTGGGTGCGCTGCGCCAGGCGATCGATGCCCTGCGCCAGGCGGCCGACGTCAGCCGCGACCCGGCCGAGCGCGCCCGGATCCTCGAGCGGCTGGGCGACATCGCGACCGAGGCCTCGCGCTTCGAGGATGCCAACGTGGCGCTCGAGGAAGCCATCCAGAGTCACGAGGCGGTCGGGGACCGGGCCGGCGTTCTCCGCGCCTCCGCCCTGCTGATGCTCGCCTACGGTGCACCAGGGCGGATCGCGGACGCGCTCGCCATAGCGGAGCAGACCGAGGCCGAAGGAGCTGCCCTCGTGGAGTCCGTCCTGGCGGCGGGGCCGGATGCCGATCGGCCGCGCGGCGAGGCCGCCGCGTCGTACGCGGAAGCCGTGGGCCGGATGCTGTTCCGGACGGGGCAGCACGACAAGGCGATCGAGTGGTGCAACCGATCGCTCAGCCTGGCCGAGCCGCTCAGCCTCGACGGGGTCATCGCCATGGCGCTCACCACCAAGGGCACCGCGCTCGCGTTCGTGCATCGGAAGCGGGAGGGGGTGGCGCTCCTCGAGGGCGCGCTGCTCGACGCACGTGCGCATGGCGAGCATGCGGCGGCCCTGCGAGCTGCCAACAACCTCGCCTCGAACCTGGTGTTCACGGATCCACGCGCGGCGCTCGACCGGATCCGGAACGCGCTCGAGCTGGCCCATCGCCTGGGGTACCGGAGCTTCGACGGCTACTTCGCGGGCAACGCCGCCGGTGCGGCCGTCCAGACCGGGGACTGGGACCTCGCGATCGGCTGGATCGACGAGATGCTCGAGGCCAGCGAGGACCGGGCCGAGCGCGACTGGCTGCAGAGCTGCCGCGACCTGGCCACGCCGTGGCGCGGTGGGGCCGACGTGTCGCGCCTGCTCACGATGCTCGACGAGGCGCGTCGCCAGCAGGACCCACAGAGCGAGGCGAACATCCTGCTCCGCCTGGCCGATGTCGCTCGAGCGGCCGGGCGGAACGACGAGGCGGGCGACTACGCGGAGGCGCTGCTCAACACCGACCTCGGCTGGTTCGAGTCGGCCGGCGCGCGGGCGGCCATCCATGCCCGCCGCCCGGACATGGCCCGGCGGGCCATCGAGGCCATGGGCAGCGGGCGGGGTCGCCTGGAGTCCCACGAGCTGGACGCTGCGCGGGCCGGCCTCGCGGCGATCGAAGGGCGGAGCAGCGAGGCCGTGGCGCTCTATCGGTCGGCGCTCGAGGGCTATCGCGCGTTCGGTCTCCGGTTCAGCGTGGCAGAGACAATCTTCGACATGCTCGCCCTGCTCGGCCCCGAGGATCCGGCCGTGCGAGCCGTGCTCCCCGAGGGACGCCAGATCCTCGAGGACCTGCGGGCGACCGTCCTGCTGGAGCGGTTCGACGCGCTGGCGGGCCCTGCCGCACGGGCGGGCGGCGATGGTGGCGAGCCGGTTCCGTCCGCGATGCCGGCCGAAGCGGCTCCCCGGCCCGCGACCGCCTGAGCACGGCAACGACACCGGATGCGATGTCCCTGGTGACCGCCGTCCTGTTCGTGGCCGGCCTCGTGCTGCTGGTCGGCGGCGCCGAGGTCATGGTCCGCGGCGCCAGTCGGCTCGCCACCACGCTCGGCATCAGCCCGCTCGTGGTGGGGCTGACCGTGGTCGCGTTCGGCACGAGCTCGCCGGAGCTGGCGGTCGGCGTCGCATCCGCGGTCGGTGGCAACGCCGATATCGCGCTGGGCAACGTCGTCGGCAGCAACATCGCCAACATCCTGCTGGTCCTCGGGCTGGCGGCCCTGGTGATGCCGGTCACGACCGGGATCCGCATCGTCCGCCGCGAGGTGCCGATCATGATCGCGGCCTCCCTCGCGCTGTGGCTCATGGCTGCCGCCGGCTCCATCGGCCGGCTGGAGGGTGTGCTCCTCCTGGCCGCGATCCTCGCCTACACGATCTACCTGGTCCGGGCCAGCCGACAGGAGACGGCCTACATCCGTGCCGAATTCTCGGGCGAGTACGGGGACGGGCATGGGCCCCGGGTCGTCGCGACCAACCTGGTGCTGGCGATCGTCGGGCTTGCGATGCTGCTCCTGGGCGCGCAGTGGATCGTGGACGGCGCCGTGGCGTTCGCCACCAGCCTGGGCATCCCCGAGCTCATCGTCGGCCTCACCATCGTGGCCATCGGCACGTCGCTCCCCGAGATCGCCACGTCCGTCCTGGCGGGCCTCCGCGGGCACCGGGACATCGCCGTCGGCAACGTGGTCGGCAGCTGCATCTTCAACATCCTGATGGTGCTCGGGGCGTCGGCGCTCGTGTCGCCGCAGCCGATCGCCGTGTCGCCGACCATGCTCAGCGTTGACCTGCCACTGATGGTTGCGAGCGCCCTCGCCTGCCTGCCCATCCTGTACACGGGCCAGGTCGTGAGCCGGCGCGAGGGCGCACTGCTGCTGGGCGTGTACGTCCTCTACCTCGCCTACCTCGTCCTGGTGGCGACGGGTGCGCCGGCAGCCGAGCTGTTCGGGCGGGTCCTGATCCTCGGGTTCGTGCCGCTGGCGGGGATCGGGCTGGTCCTGCTGGCGATCCGGGAACGGGGATCCGTGCGACGCGCGCCATCGGCCCAGAACGGGCGAGCCGGCTGACGTCCCGCGGCTGACATGCCCCTGGGCGGTGCAATGCCGGTGCAATGACAGATCGAGCAACGTCACGCCGCCGCAAGGCGGGCTGACCGACGCTTGATGACTCGGGGCGCAACCAAGGAGCAGGACCGTGGCGCGGGACGACGAACACGTGACAAGCCTTATCGATCAGCTCGTGGACGCGATCGCTGTCCGTGAGGCGTACGACCCCGACCTGCCGGCCTGGCAATCGCAGCGCATCCGGGAGTTGGAGCGGGAGCTGGCGCACGCATGGCCGGTCGTCCGGCGGGACCGGCCGCGGTCGACGGCCTACCGGGTCTCGATCGACTCGGGCCGCGAGGTCACCATCGGCTCCGCCCGCGCCTGATCGCGCCGCGCAACCCAGGGATCCTGTAACCCGCGATAGCGGGCCGAGACGGCAGCCCGCTGCAAGGCGCTGGGTCCGTCCCGTCACCCGGCGTCGCTGCCGCGACGCGGACGCTGGTCGCATCCGACCGCGCCGTTCCGAGGTTGTCCGATGTCCACGCCCGACACCACGTCGACCCGCCAGCTGGTCGACCCCCGTGATGCCTATCCGCGCCCCCCGTTCCCGGCCCAGGAGCAGGTCCTGCCGGGTCGCGACGCGCGGCTCGATCCGACCCCGGATCACGGCGAGTCGTCGTACGTCGGCAACGGCCGCCTGGCAGGTCTGGCCACGCTGGTGACCGGCGCAGACAGTGGCATCGGGCGGGCCGTGGCCCTCGCGTTCGCCCGTGAGGGCGCGGATGTCGTGGTGAGCTACCTGTCCGAGACGGATGACGCCCGCGACACGGTCCGCCTGGTCGAGGCGGAGGGGCGGCGCGTCATTCCGATGGCGGGCGACCTGGGCGACGAGACGCAGTGTCGCGCGGTGGTGGAGCGCACCCGCTCGGAGCTGGGCCGGATCGACGTGCTCGTCAACAACGCGGCGTTCCAGGTCCGTCGGGAGACGATCGAGGAGGTGCCCACCGAGGAGTGGCAGCGGACGTTGGCGACCAACCTGTCGGGCATGTTCTGGCTGTGCCGCGAGGCGGTTCCCCTGATGCGCCCGGGGGCCTCGATCATCAACACCGCCTCGATCCAGGCCACCCACCCGTCCGCGAACCTGCTCGCGTACGCGACCACCAAGGGCGGCATCGTGACCTTCTCCAAGGCGCTGTCCAAGCAGCTCATCCAGCGTGGGATCCGCGTCAACGTCGTGGCGCCGGGTCCGGTGTGGACGCCGCTCGTGGTGGCCACCACCCCCGCGGAGGGCAACGCGCGGTTCGGCGCCGACGCTCCGATCGGCCGTCCGGCGCAGCCCGCGGAGCTGGCGCCGGCCTACGTGTTCCTCGCCTCGCCCGAGGCCAGCTACATCACGGGCGAGACGATCGCCGTGACGGGCGGCGAGCTGTTCGCCTAGGGGCGGCGTCCGCGCGGCTTGTCCGGCGGGCCCGGCGGCCGGCGGCCCGGCTGCCTACGGGGTCGGCGTCTCCGTCCGGACGCCAAGCGCCGCCTCCCAGGCTTCCTCGACCCGCTCGACGAGGTGGATCGTCAGCTCGTCGCGGAGCTCGGCCGGGACATCGTCGAGGTCGGGCTCGTTGTGCGCCGGCAGCACCAGGGTGCGGATCCCGGCGCGATGGGCGGCCAGCACCTTCTCCTTGATCCCGCCCACGGGAAGGACCCGGCCGCGCAACGTGATCTCCCCGGTCATGGCCAGGCCGTCTCGGACCGGACGGCCCAGCCCCAGCGATGCCAGCGCGGTCGCGATCGCCACGCCCGCGGACGGACCGTCCTTGGGCATCGCCCCGGCCGGGACGTGGATGTGCACTCGTTTGCCGGCGAAGGTCCGGTCGTCGATCCCGATCCGGGCGCCTTCGGAGCGGACGTAGGACAGCGCGGCCTGCGCCGACTCGCGCATCACGTCACCCAGCATGCCGGTCAGGATGAGTGGTGACTCCGTGCCATCGGGCATCACCGCCGCCTCGACGAACAGGATCTCACCGCCCGCCGGCGTCCATGCCAGCCCCGTCGCCACGCCCGGCCGCTCGGTCCGTTCGGCGGCGTCGTCGAGATGCCGACGGCGCCCGAGCAGGTCGGCCAGGGCATCCTCGGTCACGGTCACCGGACCCGAGCCGCCGCCCGCGCCCGCGGTCCCGTCATCGCCCGCCTCTGCGACCCGCCGGGCGATCTTGCGGCAGGCCTGGGCGATCCGGCGGTCGAGGTCGCGGACGCCCGCCTCCCGCGTGTAGCCGCGCACGATCGCCCGCAGCGCGCCCTCGTCGAACGCCACCTCGTCGTCGGCCAGGCCGTGCGCCCGGCGCTGCTGCGGCACCAGGTACTGCTGGGCGATCCGGACCTTCTCCTCGTCCGTGTATCCCGCCACCCGCAGCAGCTCCATCCGATCGAGCAGCGGGCCCGGGATCGTGTCGATCGTGTTGGCGGTGGCGATGAACAACACGTGCGACAGATCGAACGGGAGGCCCAGGTAGGTGTCGGTGAACGTCCCGTTCTGGGCCGGGTCCAGGACCTCCAGCAGGGCCGAGCTCGGGTCGCCCCGCCAGTCCGCGCCCAGCTTGTCGATCTCGTCGAGCATGAACACCGGGTCGCGCGTCTCGACCCGCCGCAGGCCCTGGATGATCCGGCCCGGGAAGGCCCCGATGTACGTGCGGCGATGGCCCCGGATCTCCGATTCGTCGTGGATCCCGCCGAGGCTCATGCGCACGAACCTGCGACCCAGGGCCCGGGCGATCGACTGGCCCAGGCTGGTCTTCCCGACGCCGGGCGGGCCGACAAAGCACAGGATCGGCTCACGCGCATTCTCGCCGCTCACGTCCGTCCCGCCCGGCTGGTCCGCTGGCCTATCGGCTTCGTCGGCTTCGTCGGGTGCCATGGCCGCCGCCCGATCGCGCCGCAGCTTGCGCACGGCCAGGTGCTCCAGGATGCGGTCCTTGACCTCGGCGAGGTCGTAGTGGTCCTCGTCGAGGACCTGGCGGGCCGCGCCGATGTCGATGTCGGTGCCGGTCTCGGTCGACCAGGGCAGGGCCGCGATCCACTCCAGCCAGGTCCGGATCAGGCCGTGCTCGGGGGATGCCTCGGGGACGGAGGCCAGCCGGTCGAGCTCGCGCATCGCCTCACGTCGAGGTTCGTCCGGCAGCCCGGCCGCCTCGATCGACCGCCGCAGCGCATCCAGCTCCGAGCCCTCGCCTTCCTCGCCCAGCTCGGCCTGGATCGAGCGCAGCTGCTCGCGGAGGATGGCCTCGCGCTGCGCTTTCGACAGGCGCTCGGTGGTCCGGCTCGTGATCGCCTCGCCCATCTCGCGGACCGCCAGCTCGTGCTGCAGCGCCTGGACCAGGCGCTCCAGCTTCGCCTGCAGGGGATCGAGCTCGAGGATTGCCTGCCGGGTCTCCGTGTCGAGCGGGGTGACGCTGGCGGCGACGTAGGCCAGCTCCCGCGGGTCGGTGAGCCCTTCGGCGGCCACCGCGAGGTCCGCCGGCAGACCCAGGAGGGGCACCAGGCGGCGCACGAGATCGAGCACGGCACGCCGCAGGCCCTCGACCTCCACGATGGGGCTGGGCCGCTCGGGATGCGCCTCGATCCGCGCCACCAGGTAGGGCTCGGTGGCGACGGCGGCGCCGAGTCGGACCCGCTCCCGGCCCTGGAGCAGTACCCGGACCCCGCCCTCCGGCAGGCGCACCAGCTCCACGATCGATGCTGCGGTGCCGACCGGGTAGAGGTCGTCCGAGGTGGGGTCGTCGATCTCGGGGCTGCGCTGGGCCGTCAGCGCGACGAGGCGATTGGACCGCATGGCATCGTCCACCAGGCGGACGACCCGGGGGCGGCCGATGGTGACCGGAGCCACGGCACCGGGGAAGACGACGCTGGCACGCAGCGGCAGGACGGGCAGCGCATCCGGCAGAGGCGGGCGCCTGGCCGCCTCGTCCCCGTCCAGGCCCGGTGCGCCCGCCATCGTGGCCCCGCTCGCGTCGGTCACGACCCGGCCTCCGCTCGCGGCAGGCTGATCGACAGCAGCCCGCGGTCGTAGCCGGCCGTCACGCCGTCTGCCTCGATCCGTGCCGGGAGCAGCACCTCGATCCGGAACGGGCCCCGCCGGATCTCGGACAGGTGGTAGCGGGCTTCGCCGGGAGGACCGTCGATCCGGCGGTCGCCGGTGACCACGAGCGCGTCCTCGAACAGCTCGATCGAGACCTCGTCCTCGTCCACGCCGGCAAGATCGAGGACGACCCGCAGCTCCTCGTCGGTCTCGCTGATGTCCGCCCGGGGCCGCCACTCGACCGGTCCGACGGTCACGGTGAGGCCCGACACGTGGGCCAGGTGCTCGAACGGGAGCACGCCGCCGACCGGACGGAGCCGGACGCGGCGGGCGGTCAGTCGCTGGTGTCGCACGCGCCCAGCGTGCCCCCGTCGTGGGTGCGGCGTCGCGGGCCGATGCGGTCGTCGCGTGTCGGACCCGTTGCAGGCCGCGACCTGGCGGCCGGCCGCGTCGGGCGTCAGTCCGTGGTGCGACCGTCGTCGGAGTCCGCGTCCTTGCTGGAGGCACCCTTCGCCGCGGAGTGGGCGACCGCGAAGGCACGGCTCTCGTCGCCGCCGTACTCGTCGAGGGCGCTGTTGAAGGCCTCGAGGAAGGCCTCCTTCTGGTGATGGCTGTACTGGTCGACCTGTTCCTGGGGCAGGTCCGAGATCGAGTCGTAGGGCATCGGTCGCCTCCGGTTGCCAGGCTGTCGTGGGACAACACGTCGATCGTCCATCTGCAGCGTCACGCCGACCGGATCGCCACGACGCGTCGACGGCTGCCGTGGCCCTTGCAGCCGCGTGGCGCCGGCCCGGCTGGACGGACGTGCAACGATCGATCCGGCGTCCCGCCGCGATCGACGTCCGGGCGGCGCGGTCGTCGGCGGCCAGGAGGCGAGCCCATGCGTGACCTCAAGCTGGGGCTCGTGCTCCCGCTCTACGAGGACCCGGAGACGGGGCGACCCCACCGGTGGGACGAGCTGCGGTCGATGGCCAGGCTCGCCGAAGCCATCGGCTTCGACACGGTCTGGGTCCCCGACGAGCTCCTGTGGCGGGTGTCGGCGTGGCCCGGGCCGCGCGGCTGGTGGGAGTGCATCGCGATGACCGGCGCCGTCGCGGAGGCGACGGAGCGGATCGAAGTCGGGACGTGGGTGCTGTCCGCGAACCAGCGCAACCCGGGGCTCACGGTGCGTGCGGTCGAGACGCTGGACGAGCTCACCGACGGGCGGTTCGTGTTCGGGCTGGGCGCCGGCAGCGGCGACTCCGAGGCCAAGACCTTCGGTCTCCCGCTCGACCACGTCGTCAGCCGGTTCGAGGACTCGCTCGAGATCATCCTGCCCATGCTGCGGACAGGACACGCCGACCACGACGGGCCGTACCACCAGGCCAGGGATGTCGAGTCGCGGCCGCGAGGCCCCCGCTCGGGCGCCATCCCCCTCATGCTGGGCGCTGGAGGACCCAGGACGATCGCCCTGGCCGCCCGGCATGCCGACATCTGGAGCTACTACGTGAACGAGCGCAGCGAGCCCGCCGAGTTCGTGCCGCGGATCGGTCAGCTCGAGGCCGCGTGCGAGGCGATCGGACGCGATCCGGCCACCATCGGCCGGTCGGCGGGGATCTTCGTCGAGCCCACGGAGGCGACGGGCACGGAGGCGGTGGGCCTGGGCGTCCCGGTTCGCGGCTCGGCCGACCAGGTTGCCGACGCCATCACCGCCTTCGCCGAGGTCGGCGTGACCCAGGTCGAGTGCATGCTGTGGCCGACGACGGTCGCGTCGCTCGAGGCGATGGGTCCGGTGGTGGAACGCCTGAACCGCGTGTGATGCTCGCCAAGGCGCAATCGACCTGCTTCTGATCGCCGATCCAGCCGCTCCGGATGATCGACTGAGTCGTTGGCCCGTGCGTCAGCCGTACTGGCTGAGCTCCACGAGATGGCCGTCCGGGTCCCGGGTGAAGCAGCGGGTCTCGAGACCGTTGACCACCGGCGGCGTCAGGAACGACGCCCCGCGGGCGACCAGCGTCCGGTAGACCGCGTTGCAGTCGGACACGCGGATCGTCATCGCATGGCTCACGGTCGCTGGCTCAGCCGGCGGAGCGAACGTGACATCCGGCTTGTCGGGCGTGGGCGCTCCGCCCGTCACCAGGAGGAGCCAGCTGCCGCCGAGCCGGAGCACGGCCGACGTCCCGCCGTACTCGCGATACGGTTCCGCTCCCAGGACGGACGTCCACCAGGTGCGGGCGCGGTCGATGTCGGCGACCACCAGGATGTGGGTCATCTCGATGCCATCCTCCGGGAAGCCCGGTGTGACTGGTTGGTCGGCTGCGTTCATCCGCCCGTCCTCCTCGTGTGGTGCCGTGAGTCACGGCGCCGGTGCGCTCAAGGATGGCACCAGGCGGGACCCGAGCGCCGGGGGTGGTGCGGTGTAGGCTCCGGGCCATGGACTTCGGATTCACCCTCAAGCCTGACCACAGCGTCGAACGCTGCATCGCGCTGACCAGGCAGGCGGAGGCTGCCGGGTTCACCTACGGCTGGCTGTTCGACTCCCACGTGGCGTTCCGCGAGCCGTACCCCCTGCTCACGCTGATGGCCGTCAACACCAGCACCATGCGCCTCGGCACGTGTGTGACCAACCCGGCCACGCGGGAGCCGAGCGTGACGGCCAGCGCGCTCGCCACCCTCGACGAGATCTCGGGCGGCCGGATGGACCTCGGCATCGGCCGTGGCGACAGCTCCGTGCGCGCGGTCGGCAGGGCCCCCACCACGATGAAGACCCTGGAACAGGCGGTGACGGTCATCCGCGATCTGGTCGAGGGCCGCACGACCTCGGACGAGAGCGGCGCGCGCAACCTGTCGTGGACGGGTCGCTGGAAGCTGCCCGTGTGGATCGCCGGCTACGGGCCGATGGTGCTGGCGATGACCGGCCGCATCGCCGATGGGGTGATCCTGCAGCTGGCGGACCCGGACCTGGTCCGCTGGATGGTCGGCCTCGTGCGCGAGTCGGCCGCGGAGGCCGGCCGGGATCCGGCGTCGATCAAGGTGCAGGCCGCGGCCCCGGCGCACGTCGGGCGCCTCGAGGACAGCCGCGGGCGCGTGCGCTGGTTCCCGGCAGCCGTCGGCGGCCACGTCGTGGACCTCGTGAACCGGATCCCGGTCGACCAGCTTCCGGCCTCGCTGACCGGCTACCTCCGCGGTCGCCCGGAGGGCGAGCAGGACACAGGCGACGAGTTCGGCGCCGCCGGCGCAGCGTCCGTCCCGGACGAGCTCGTGGACCGCTTCGCCATCGCCGGCCCGGCCGAGGCGCACGTGCGACGGCTGGTGGAGCTCCGCGATGCCGGCGTCGACCAGTTCAACCTGTACCTGATGAACGGGGACGAGGAGACCCAGCTCGAGGCGTACGGGTCCACCGTGATCCCCGCCTTCCGCGCCGCCGTCGGCGAGGCGTGACCCGGAAGGTCAGCCCGCCAGCGTCGCGTCGGCGAGCGCCTGTCGGGCCCGGCCCGCTCCCGGCTCGGCCTGCAACGATGTTGCCAGGGCCGCTGCCGTGGACTGCAGCGGATCGTCGAGCAGCGCGGCCAGGGCCGCCCGGAGCCCGGTCTCCGTGACCGCATTCGGATCGGCGACCTGGCCGAGTCCCTCCCGCTCGAGGTCCGCCGCGATCGTGAACTGGTCGGTCGAGAACGGGAGCACCAGCAGGGGCACGCCGGCGGCCAGCGCCTCGGTGACGCCGTTGTTGCCGCCGTGGGTGACCGCGACCGCCGCCCGGTGGACGAGGGCAACCTGGGGCAGGAACGGGCGGACGAGCCAGTCTCGCGGCAGCGACCCGAGGCTCGCCGGGTCGGCCGAGCCGGTGGCGAACGCGACGCGGAAATCCATCCGCTGCAGCGCCGCCGCCACCGACGCCAGCACGTCCCCGCGCGCCGAGAGGAAGGTGCCGAACGAGACCACCACGAGCGGGCGGTCGGGCGACCGCGCCAGCCAGGCCGCCGTGTCCTCGTCCGGCGTCTCGTCCCGGACGAGCGAGCCCAGGAAGGCATGGGCGGGCGGCAGACCCGCCGTCCGCGCCGGATCGTGCAGCTCCGCGGGATAGTTGTAGAGGACGAGGGAACCGTGGGCCCGGAAGGCGTCCTCGACCTGGGCCGAGGCGGCGCCGAGCGCGACCAGCGCCTCGTTGAAGGCGTCGGTGAAGCCCCGGCCAACGTCGTCGGCGAGACGCTCGAGGTCGGCGACCTCGGTCGGGCCGGGTCGGATGGCGGTGGGCCAGGCCGGCGGGACCCCGTAGCGCTCGGCCGCGACGGGAAGGGCCGATGGGTGCCCGAGCACCGCGTCGGCGTAGGGGATCCCGGCCGCCCGCAGGCCGAGCGTCGCCCCGAACGCGAGATGATCGACGACGATCGCGTCCGGTCGGATCGCGTCGACGACCTCGATCGTGCGGCGGGCCGTATCGAGCGGCCGCCACAACAGGTCGTTGCGCCGCAGCTCGGCCTGCAGCCGGAGCGTCGCGACGGGTCCGGCACGGGTCGCCTCGAAGAACGCCCGCAGGTTGTCGTCCTCGCCGCTGGGCTGCTCGTCGGGCCGGGCCGTCCCGGGATTCGACCCCCGGCCGAGCACGAGCGGGATCCACTCGTATCCAGCGCGCTCCACCAGCGCGGCCACGCCGGGGCCGCTCGCCACGACGACGCGCTCGCCCGCCTCGGACCACGGGCGGGCGAGCGCCATGAGCGGGAACAGGTGCGAGGCGTAGTCGGGGCTGACGATGAGCAGGGTCACGCGGCGAGCCCCCCTTCGACCCTGGCCGCCGCGTAGACCGGCACCAGCGTCTCGGCCATGGACCGGGCCGTGTAGCGCTGTTCAACGAGCCGCTGCGCCCGGAGGGCGCGGCCCGGGACCACGGCGAGGTCCAGGGCGCCCACGACCGCCCGTGCGAGGGCCTGCCGGTCGAGCGTGTCGACGAGGTAGCCGGTGCGGCCATCCTCGACATACGAGGCCGGGCCGCCGACCTCGGGGCCGACGACCGGCAGTCCGGTGGCGAGCGCCTCCACGATCGCGAGGCCGAACTCCTCCTTCCGGCTGCCGGAGGCGTAGGCGCCGCCGGGGGCGATCCAGGGCTCGAGACCCTGGCGGGCGACCGCGAGGATCCGCAGGGCCTCGTCGTGGGGGCGATGGCCCAGCATCACGACCGACCCGGCGACCTCGGGACAGGCCGCGAGGACGGATTCGATCCGCTCGATCTCGGTCCGCTCCGCCGGCGACGGGTCGCCGAGCTCGCCGCCGATCACGACCAGGTTCGCCCGGCGTCGCAGCTCCGGGTCGGTGGCGAACGCCTCGACGAGCCGGGCCATCCCCTTAACCTCGACCAGGCGCCCGACGCTGACGACGATCGGGAGGCCCCGCCGCTCCGGACCGAGGGCCGCGATGGCGTCCCGCAGGTCCCCGACGGCATGGGACGGGTCTCCACCTGCGGCGCGGCGGGCAGCCGTGCGTGCGGATCGGATCGGCGCCAGGTCGATCCCCTCGGGCACCACGTGGTAGCGCCCCGGGTCGGCGGCAACATCGAGGCCCACGAGATCGCGCAGGCGCTCGCGGAGCGCAGGGCGCGGGAACAGGGCCACCTGCCGGGCGTCGTCGGCGAGACGCCGGACGAGCCAGGCCCGGAACCACAGGCCGTCCTGCGCGTCGGCCGGCCCGAACGATCCGCGGTCAAGCTCGCCCGTCCGCTCCAGCTCGGCGACCAGGGCGTGGGGATCGGGTGCCAGCGTGAACACCGTCGGCACCTGCCGGTCGCGCGCGATCGTGGCGGCAGCCAGGCTGCCCACGTCCGCCATCCGCAGGTGCAGCAGGTCCGCGGGACGGCGACGCAGGATGCGCCGGAGCCCCCGTTCGGCCGCGATCCGGGCGGGCCACGGGTCCTGGAACGACGACCCTTCGTGCGCCCCCAGCGGGACCGTCATGACGGCATGCCCACCCCGCCGTGCGTGGACCGAGATCTCACCGTCCTCGAACGACCCCCGGCCGATCGTCGTGATGGCCCCGACGCCCGGGTCCCGAGCCAGCGCGTCACCGAGCTGGACGAGGAGGGTCGCGATCCCGCCCGTCTGCCCCTCGCCGGCATGCGTCAGCATCGGGTCCATGCGGCCACCGAGGTGGATCTGCGCGACCCGGAGCGAGTCCCCGCCCCGGTCCAGCCTCGAATCCGACGCCTGCAGACGGTCGAGGAGCGCCAGGCGAGCGGCTGCGCCCAGCGGGCCGTCGTCCGCCGAGAGCGTGTCGAGGATGCCGGCCGGTGCCCCGGGATGATCGCCCAGGGCGGCAACGGCCGCGATTCTCGCCTCGAGCGCCTCCGATGGGTCGCCGGCCAGCGCCGCGAGCCGGGTGGTCGCACCCCCGATCGCACCCCCGATCGCGCCCAGGGTCTCGACCAGGCGGGCCCGTCCCTGCGGCGAGGGCTCGTCCCGCAGGCGCTCGAGGAGGCCCGCCACGACAGGGCCCGGGCGCCGGCGGGCCCAGGTGATGAGCGTCCGCTGGGCATGCATCCCGCCGAGACGTCCGGCCGCCAGGAGCTCCACGAGCGGACGGATCGCCTCATCGGCGGGCGGATGGGCGGCCAGCGCCCAGGCGGCGTGCGGCGTCCTCCAGTCGCCCCCAGGCCGGATCAGCTCGGCCAGCGTCCGGCTGGAGGCGCGGCCGGGGAGACGCCCGAGGGCATGGATCGCGGCGATCGCGGTCGGCGCATCGCTGCGCGCGTCGATCGCATCCACGAGGATGCGCCGGTCACTCGACCGGTCGATGGAGCCGGCCGCGGCGTCGATCAGCGTTCCTGCGCCCAGCAGGACGTCGAGCATCGAGGGAGCCTGTCGGAGTCGCTCAAGCTGCAGATCCACACCCGCTGTTCGGTCGGCGGCGCGGCCCGGATGGGCTGGAGCGCGATCATCCGGACGTCAGCCATGTCCGGTTGGCTGAACGCCTGACCCGGGGGAGTAGACTAGTCGTAGACCAGACGGAGATCCACGATGCGACGAATCGGCGCCTACGAGGCGAAGACCCACCTGCCCAGGCTGCTCGACGAGGTCGGCCAGGGGGAGGCCATCACCATCACCAAGCACGGCGTCGCGGTCGCCGTGCTCAGTCCCGCCGCCGGGCAGGCGGCGATGACGCCTTCGCAGGCCATCGCAGGGTTGCGTGCCTTCCGTCGGGACCACCGGCTCGACGGGCTGTCCATCCGCGAGCTCATCGACGAGGGTCGCCGGTAGTGTTCGTGATCGACGCGTCGGTGACGCTGGCGTGGTGCTTCGGCGACCAGGCCTCCGAGGCAGTCGACGAGGCGCTGGACAGGCTCGGGCGAGAGGACGTGATCGCGCCGGCGATCTGGCCGCTCGAGGTCGCCAATGGTCTTCGCACAGCCGAGCGGCGCGGTCGCCTGGCACTCGCCGATCTGCCCGAATCCGCGACCTCCTCCTGTCGTTGCCCGTGGAGGTCGAGACCGTCGACCTGCGGCTCGCGCTGGGCGAGGTGACGGAGCTGGCCCGGAGCCTGGAGCTCACCGCCTACGATGCCGCCTATCTCGCGCTGGCTGCGCGTCGGGGCGTGGCCCTGGCGACCGCCGACGATCGATTGCGACGGGCGGCCGCATCGTCGGGCGTCAAGATCGTGGGCTGACGCGACCGGGCCTGCTCGCCGCCAGGCTGCCAATCAGGGAACGATCGCGAACCGCCCGCCCGCCAGGGGCCGGAGGACGTCGAAGTGGCGCCGGTCCAGGGTGGCGATGCGGCGCGTGCCCGTCCGGTCCGCCAGCACCACCGTCGACGCATCCGCCACGCCGATCGCCTGGTCGGAATACTCCTCGAGGATCCGGCAGGCGACAAGGAGGTCATCCGCGCCGAATGCCGCGAGCTCCCAGGCGCCGCCCGCGAGCTCGTCCAGCACGGCCAGCTCCGCCGGCACGCCATATCGCGTCGCGACAAGGTAGTCGAGCTCGGCGACCACGTACGGCGAAACCACGAGCGGCTCGTCGGCCTCGAGGATCGCGCTGGTCACGGCGGCGTGATCCGGCTCCGATGTGTCGAACAATGCGAGCAGGGCGCTGGTGTCGACGATCATCGCTCCCCGAACCCCCGGAGGTGCGCATCGAGGTCACGGGCGATCGGGTCGTTGCCGGCGAACAGGCCGGGACGCGGGCGGGGGTGCTCTCCGGCGACCGCCTGGCGGATCGCGTCGCGGATGACCTCGGCCTCGGACACGCCGCGGTCGCGCGCAACGCGGCGGAGCCCGGTCTTCAGCTCCACGGTCAGGTAGACGGTGGTCTTCTCCATCGACGTATGGTACCACCGGTGGCACCGGTCTCCCCATCCACGCGGCCGGCGTCAGCGAATGCCAGGCATGAACGCCATGCTCCAGAGCCTCAACCGCACGTTCGGCGCGCGCATGGCGGCGTCGGGACGCTTCCTGCTGATCGAGACGGTCGGTCGTTCGACGGGCCGGCGACGCCAGACCCCGGTGGGCTACGAGCAGGCCGGGGACGGCAGCCTCTACGTCGGCGCCGGCTCCCCGGCAGCGCACTGGGCGCACAACCTGCTGGCCGAGCCCCACTGCCGGGCCTCACTCGGCGGCAGCATGGGCGAGTTCCACGCCGTCCCGCTCGACGGCGAGGATCGCGAGACGGCGCTGCGCGCCATCAAGGGCCGCTACGGGCCGGGCATGGCCGACCGAATCGGCGCGGGACCCGTGTTCCGGCTGGTGGCCTCCGAGGTGGCGGCCGACTGAGGCCGTCGCCATCGTGGCCTGTAAGCGCTCACGACGGACTCGATGACAGCGATTGCGTACACGCGACTCAGTTGCCGTCGCTGACGCCCCAGGCCAGGCCCAGCGCCTTGATGCGCTCGATCAGCTCGGCTGAGGTCGACGCGGTCGAGACGCCGGGGGCCAGTTCCAGCGCCCGGTCGACGCTGGCCTGCCCGCCCCGATCGCCGACGTGGAGCGCGAGTCGGGCGACGCCCGCCAGGTCGGCCGCCAGGACCTGGAGCAGGGTCATCATCACCCGGTTGCCGCCGAACGCGCCGCAGCCCCAGAAGCCGGAGTGGATGGCGACCATCGCATCGGGGCCGGCCGCCCGGCGCGACTCGAGCACCGCGGCCCGGAACCCGGTCCAGGCGGTCGAGAGGGCGAGCCCGATCTCCTCCCGCCGGTAGCGACCGTGACCGCCGTTCGGGGCACGGATCGCGAGGACGTTGGAGACCGTCGGCGGGTCGATCCGGGTCGCCGCCTCCCGGACGGCGTCGGGCGAAGCCCGCTCGAACGCCATGCCGTACAGCCAGCTCGGGCCGCCGCGCTCCGCTTCGGGGGCGGTCCGGATCCGGAGGCGTCGCTCGGCCCCCATGACCAGGACCGGCGTCGGGCGGCCGTTCGCCACCGTCGTCGTCGGCTGGCCGTCCGCGTAGAGCGCCTCGCGGAGCGAGCCCAGGACAGGATGCTCGGCGACCTGGATCTCGTCCTGGGCGAACAGGTCCGAGCCGTAGGCGTAGAACAGGTTGGGGTCGGCGAAGTTGACGTGCCACTCGACGCCGGCGCCCGGATCGAGGATCGGGCGGTAGTCGAAGTGGCCGTCGCGGACTACGACCAGGCGGGCAAGATCGGCCGGGTCGATCGGGCGAGGCGCCGGCAGTGGGAGTTCCGGCCACCGGCTGGACTCGAGCTCCCCAGCGTGGACGGTGCCCGGGGGACACGCGATCTCGAACAGCAGCTGCTTGTTCTCGTTGCGCAGCACCGGCGGGTGGCGACGCACCAGGTCGGCCGCGCGGTAGGCGCGCCGCTGGAGCGGCTCTGGGATCGACAGGTCTCGAGGCTCGGTCATCTCCCCTCCGCATCGGCTCGTCGACGTCGCAGGAGATTGTGCTCCTCACCCGGCGGCTTGTCGGGGGCCGTAACCCGGCCTCGAGTCATCGACCTCGGCGATCGCGCCGCATCGACGCCCCCGCCCCCACGAGGACCATCCCGAGCACGGCGAGCGCGGTGGTCAACGCGAGCGGGACATCGACCGTACCGGCTGCGCGCAGGACGACGCCTCCTGCGCCGACCACGAAGCAGGCGACGCCTGCCAGCAGCGCGCCCGTGCCCAGGCCCATCATCGAGCGAGGCTGGTTGCCGCCGTCCCCTGCCGCACGCCAAGGGTCCCGTCCGGGCCGGCGATGACGTAGACGAGCATCGCGACGATGCCGAAGTTCCAGACCCCGAGCGCGAGCAGGAGCAGGAACCACGCCTTGTTGTCGAGGAGGGCAGTGTTGAGCAGGGCTCCGATCCAGGCGACGAGCCCGGCGACACCGCCCGCGACGAGCGCGATCAGCGACATGAGCAGCAGCACGACCATCGTGGCAGCGAACGGCGTGGACTGGATCCCGGCGACATCGGGACCGTTCATGACGAACGCGCCTCCGGCGTACGCGGCGATCACGACGATGAACCCGACGACGCATCCCGCGACGACCGCGGCGATGCTCCCGAGGAACAGGCGGCTGATGGTGGGTTTCGACACGGTGGTGCTCCCTGGCTGCCCGGCATTGGCGCCTGGCTTGATGGGACCGACCGTACGGTGGCCGTCTGCCCGCGTCGCCTATCCCCGGGTAGGAACGCAAGACCTACCCGCGGGTAGGCGACGCCGCGCGGCCGCCGTGGCCTACTGCGGGCATCCTGCGAGGTGCCCCATGAGCGAACGCCGCGACCGACCCCCTGCGTCCTACGAGATCGAGGTCGCCGTGCGCCTGCGGGGACGATCGCGCGACGCCTTCCCGGAGCTCGCGGTGCGAGACGGCCCGACCGGGTCGGTGCTCGTGGGCGCGCTTCGCGACCAGGCGGCCCTGCACGGGGTGCTTGGGCGACTCCGCGACCTTGGGATCCCGCTCGTGAGCGTGAGGCGGATCCAGGCAGGCGAGGCCGGCGGAGGACGCGCGACCCCGTCCTGACGGCGCTCGGCGCTAGACGAGCGCCCGCCGATGGGCCCACGCAACGAGCCCCACCCGATCGCGGGCGCCGCTCTTGCCGAGCAGGTTGTGCACGTGCCACTTGGCGGTGCCCGTGGTGATGAACAGCTCGCGCCCGATCTCCGCGTTCGAGAGGCCGGCGGCGACCAGCCGGAGCACCTCGAGCTCACGGGCGCTCAGGGGCTCCACATAACCGTCCTCGCGGTGCTCGTGGCCGCTGGCTGCCCGGGTGTGGTCCGAGCCTACGCCCCGCACCGCAAGCGATGCCAGCCGGGCGAGCACGTCGTCCACGAACGATGGCGCCGTGCCGCGCGACCGGGCGAGTGACGGGGCGAGCGGGAACACCGGATCGAGGAAGGGTGACCGCCGATCCTCCTCGGCGCATGCCGCCAGCGCCTCCGCGAGCGATGCTGCCGAACGCGCTCGGTCGCCCGCCCGGTCGTACGCGGCCGCGAGCAGCACTCGCGACTCGGCCGCGCGGGCAAGCCGGTTGCCGCGAACCTGGGCCGCGAGCAGCGGCTCGGCGAGCGCGATCGCGCCGCGCCAGTCGCCCTCTGCGAGCGCGACCCGCGCGCATGTCAGCGTGATCCGGTCACCCGTCGCCCCGAGCGGCATCCCGCCGTCGGCAACTGCGCGAACCCGGGTCCGTGCCCCCGTCACGTCCCCCTCCTGCAGGAGCAGCTCGGCTGCGAGCACCCCCATGGCCCGCTCGATGCGTGGCACGCCGTGCCGGCGCCCGGCGCGGCGGGCTGACTCGACCCGCTGCCACGCCTGTTCCCGGTGGCCGAGGCGGTGGAGTGCCAGCGCCTCGTGCCACTCCGCCGCGCCCAGGAGCAGGGGCCTGAGGCCCCCACGCTCGCACAGCTCCCACCCGGTCGCGATGTGCTGGCGCGCGCCCTCGAGGTCGTCCGCCTCGTACCGCGCGACGCCGAGGAGGAGCTGCACCATCCCGAGGGCCGGCGGCTGGCGGGCGCGGACGGTGCTGGCGCCGATCGTCTCGCGACACAGGTGCTCGGCGTCGCGGCGTCGGCCCTCCGTGAGCAGCGTCAACGCGAGCGAGTACACGGTGCCGAACCGGAGCGCCGTGGGGCCGCTCGGGTCGGCGAGCCGGTGCGCCTCCTCGAACGCGGCCCGCGCGGCGCGGGCATCCACGCCGATCAGCGCCTCGCCGAGCGTCGTCTGAGCGAGGCTGCGGAATGTCGCGTTGTCGTCGCGAGTCGCCTCGACGGCTGCTCGCGCCAGCGCCTCGGCATCGGGGTGATCACGACGGTTCGCGAACCACGCCTCGAGGCACCGGCGGCGGGACACCACGCGGCGATCGGCCGAGGCGTCATCACCAAGCCGCGCGAGGCTCTCCCCGGCCGCGATGAAGTCGCCCAGCATGAATCTTGCCCAGGCGAGAAGGATTCGGATCTCCGGCGACGCGTCGAGCACCGCAGGCGGCAACGCTTCGCACCACCCGACGACCGTGACGAACTCGCCGCGCGCGAGCGTCGCCTCCGCGGCCCGCGCGATCTCGGCGCCCGCCCGCTCGTACGCCCCGGCACGCAGGAAGTGGCGAATCGCCGCGCCGGTCATGCCCCGACGCGCGAACCACTCGGCCGCCGTGGCGTCGAGCACGGCGAGGCGCTCCGGAGGCAATCCTGCGCGGAGCATGTCGGCGAGGAGGGAGTGGTAGCGCCAGGCATCGCCACGCTCGTCCAGCCTGGCCACGAGCAGGTTCGCGTCCTCGAGCGCCTCGAGCATCGCGCGTCCCCCGGTGCCCCCGGTCAGGGCGTCGCACAGGTCGCCCGACAGCCAGTCGGCGATGCAGGTCGCCTCGAGGAACGAGCGGACATCGTCGGACTGCTGGCCGAGGATCTCCTCGGCGAGGTACTCGATGACGTAGCGATCGGTGCCCCCGAAGGCAGCGGCGGCGACGACGGGCTCAGGAGCCGTGCGGAGGGTCAGGGCCGCGAGCTGGAGGGCCGCGGGCCATCCCTCCGTCCGCTCCACGACCGAAGCGAGCGCCGTCTCGTCGTCGATGCCGGTCGCAGACCGGAGGAAGGCGATCCCATCCTCGACCGGGAAGCGGAGGTCCACCGCGCGTACCTCGGCCAGCTCACCGGCGGATCGTGCCCGTGCCAGCGGGAGCGGGGGATCCTGGCGGGTCACGACCACCAGCCCGGCCGGCGCGCGGAGGTGGCGGACCATGCGCGTGACCAGCCCGTGGACGGCAGGGTTCCGGATCACGTGGTAGTCGTCGAGCACGATCCGCACTGGGCAGGCGGTCGCCGCCAGCGCGTTGAGGACCGCGGTGACGTACTCACCGGGCTCGTCGGCGGTCCGCGCGGCGAGCCGGGACCTGACGCCCGGCACGGCCTGGACGGCGGCGACGAGGTAGGCGACAAACACCGCCGGATCGTTGTCGCCCTCATCCAGCGTCACCCACGCGACATCCGAGCCGGCCGTGCCGAACCACGAGCGGACGAGCGTCGTCTTGCCGTAGCCCGGGGGCGCGGACACGAGGGTGATGCGGCTCGCGGGCAGCGATGCGAGCGCCGCCGGGCGCGCGACGCCTCCGTCCCGCAACGGTGGAGCCGAATGCTTGTCGGCGAGCAGCGGCATCCCCGGGTCGAGCGGGGCGAACTGGGCGACGGGCGCGGCCTGGACGGCCTCGGCGTGCGGCACGAGGCAAGCGTCCCGGCCCGATGTCGGCCCAGACAGGGCCGGTTGGACCAGAGCGGGGACCCGGCGGGCCCGACACCAGCACGATCCCTGGACAGGACCTACCCCCGGATAGGTGACGGCCCTACCCGCCGGCGTCTTGACTCAAACCAGCGCCGCGGAGCCCTCCCGGCGGTCCGGACAGGAGCCTTCTCACGATGCACATCCACCTCAACGGTCGTCGCCTCCTCGTCGCCGCCGCGGTCGCCGCGGCGGCCGGCGTCCTCGCCGCCCTGCTCGAACCCCGCGGGCCCGCGACCCAGGCGCAGGCACTCGCCTCGATCGCCGGGTCGCTGGTGCTCGGGAGCGCCGTCGGCGTGCTCTCGGCGACCCGCTGGTCCATCTTCGTGGCGCCCGTCGCCTTTGCCGCAGGCTTCGAGGCGATGCGCCTCGGCGTCCTCGGGACCAGCGGACCCAGCGTCGACACCATCGCGCCGGGCTCCATGTACGGGCTCATCGCGATCGCTGTCGGGCGCGGGGTGGCGGGCGTCCTCCTGCTGTGGCCGATGGCGGTGGGGGCGGGCTTCGGCGCTGCGCTCTCGCGCTTGCGGCGCGGGAGCCGTCGCATCGGCGTTGGCAGTGCCATCGCGGGCGCCGTCGGCCTGCTCACCGTCGTGGCGCTCGCGGTCGCGTTCGGCCGGCCGGCGACCACCGCCCCGATCCTGGCGGTCGACGGGGCGCACCAGCCGGGCAGCATCGCCGAGCTCGTCGAGGTGCCGCTCGGCGGCGGCATGCAGACCGTCATGCTCCGCGGGCGCAACGTCGACAACCCCGTGATCCTGTACCTCGCGGGTGGTCCCGGCGGCACCGATCTCGGCGCCATGCGGGCCGATACCGCCCTCGAGTCCGACTTCGTCGTCGCGACCTGGGACCAGCGGGGGACCGGGCGGTCATACGCCGCCATCGAGCCGGCCGAGACGTTCACCGTCGACCGGATGGTTGCCGACACCATCGAGCTGACCGACTGGCTCCGGGAGCGCTTCGGCGAGGAGAAGATCCACCTCGTCGGCAACTCCTGGGGATCGATCCTCGGCGCGCTCGCCGTGCACCGCGCCCCCGACCGGTACCACGCGTTCGTCGGGACCGGGCAGATGGTCAGCGTCGCGGAGACGGACCGGGCGTTCTGGGAGGACACGCTGGCCTGGGCGCGCTCGACCGGCCAGGCCGAGCTCGTCGCCATCCTGGAATCGAACGGCCCGCCGCCGTACCCGCGGGACCGGATGCTCGACTACGAGCCGGCGCTCTCTCACGAGCACGAATGGAATGCCTACCCCGAGCTCGACGTCGATCGCGAGATGCCCGCGATCCTGTTCGTTCCCGAGTACGACCTGATGGACCGCATCAATGGCTTCCGCGGGCTGCTGGACACCCTGGCCGTGCTGTACCCCCAGCTCCAGGACCTCGACCTGCGCGCTGCCGCCGCCTCGCTCGACGTCCCCGTGTACGTGGTGCTCGGCGCGCACGAAACCCGGGGCCGGGCGGACCCCGCCAGGGACTGGTACCAGCAGCTCGATGCGCCCTCGAAAGAGCTGGTGGTGTTCGACCACTCCGGGCACCGTCCGCAGTTCGAGGAGCCGTCGGCATTCGCCGCACTCATGCGCCGGATCGCCACGGAGACAGCGACCACGTTCCTGGCCGACGACTGACGTGCAAAGGCGGCGCGACGCAGGATAGTTCCGTGAGGCCCTCGAAGTCGATGTACAGCGCGTCGTCGGCCTCGCGGGCGGACAGGCGGGTGAAGGGTCGGGCGGGTGAAGGGTCGGCGGGCAGCCCGCCCCGGTTCAGTCAACGAAGGCGTGCCCGGCGGCCGGGTCCTCCGTCCAGGACTCGCTCGTGGAGCGGCAAGCCGGGCAGCGGGCCGGCGCGTGGTACCGGTAGCGCCCACCGCACCGACACGGCTCCAGGGTCGCCTCGGCCGCCGCGTGGTATTCGTCGCGGGTGAGGGGCTCGCCCGGGTAGGTGGCCTGGATCTCGCGATCGAAGCGGGCTCGGGCGACCGCATACGGTGTGGAGAGGCCCTTCACGAAGCGCAGGTGGATGTCGTCCAACTCCTGATGGCTCACCGACTGCGGCGCGCCGCAGCGGTCGCAATGGAGCAGGTCGAAGAGGAAGCCGCCGCCGTCGCGGATGCTGAAGTGCTCGCCGCACCTGCCGCAGATGTGCCCGCTGATGGATCCCATGGTCGCCTCCCGGCCTCGCCGTTGCTGTCCTGGGCCTCGCCGCGGGGACGTCGCGGCGGGTCCTTCTACCCTTATGGAGCGGGCTGTCAAGGGCAACGGCAGCGAAGCTGCCCGTGCGCGAGACGCAGGTGCGCGGGCGGGCGCGCACGCGGGCGCGCGGCGCACGCGGGCAAGTGTTCGGGGCGGGGGAGGACGCCAGCAGGTGCGATCGGGCGCCAGCGCGCTCCGACCCAAGGCGGACTTATCGATCGTCCTCCAGGGCACCCGGCTGTTGATGACGCCCTTCTCGGCACGCGTCACACTCGGCGCCGGCCCACTTGACCGGGCGCTCGCAGCCGCACCAGCAGCCGCAGCGCTCCTCGCCGTCGAACAGGCCGACGCTGGCCAGGAACACCAGGCCCTCGGGTT
Source organism: uncultured Chloroflexia bacterium (assembly GCA_963727585.1). GTDB lineage: Bacteria > Chloroflexota > Limnocylindria > Limnocylindrales > CSP1-4 > CAIXZV01. The sequence goes on from CAVSHH010000003.1 coordinate 316,146, forward strand.
CCGTGATGTCGAGCAGGTCCTCGGCGTCATCGAACAGGTCGTCCATGGGCACGATCACCTCAGTTTGAGTCTCGCTCCCGGCTGTGCCATCTTGGCTGTCACGCCGCGTCGTGGACCTGCCCCGCTTTCGTGGACACCTACCATCGCGGCAGCACCGCGGGAAGGAGTCCAGGTTGGGGAGGAAGCACACCCACTACAGCACCGAGTTCCGGGCCGAGGCCGTCCGGCTCGCCGAGACGTCGGGCCAGTCGATCCGCCAGGTCGCGATGGAGCTGGGCATCAGCAACGAGAGCCTCTCGGGCGCTGGATCCGCCTGTCGCACGAGCGGCCGGCGGGGACGCCGCTCGACGATGACGAGCGGGCCGAGCTCACCGAGCTCCGCCGGCGGGTCAAGGTCCTCGAGACCGAGCGGGAGATCCTCCGAAAAGCAGCCGCCTTCTTCGCTCAGGAGACCGAGCGGACCCGGTGACCCGGTTCCGCTTCGTCGAGCAGGAGAAGGCGAGGTACCCGGTGCGGGTCCTCTGCGCGGCCGCTCGGTGTCTCCCCGAGCGGCTACTACGCCTGGCGCGGCCGGGGTCCGTCGGCGCGGGAGCGCTCGGACGCCGACGCTGCCGAGCAGATCCGCCACTTCCATGCCGGAGCCGCGGGACGTACGGCGTGCCCCGGATCTGGGCGGACCTCGCCGAGGACGGGCACCACGTGTCCCGCAAGCGGGTCGCCAGGCTCATGCGCGCGCGACCACCTCGCGGGCGTCCACCGTCGGCGGTTCGTGCGCACCACGATCCGCGACGAGCACGCGGAGCCCTTCCCCGACCTCGTCAACCGCGAGTTCACCGCCGGCCGGGCCCGACCGGCTCTGGGTCGCCGACATCACCGCAGCTGCCGACGCGTTCCGGCCCCTGCTACCTCGCGGCGATCACCGACGCCTGGTGCCGCCGGGTCGTCGGCTGGAGCATGGCCACCCACATGCGGGCCTAGCTCCTCACGGCGGCCCTCGACGTGGCCGTCGTCCGCCGCCGGCCGGCGGGCGGCCTCGTCCACCACTCCGACCACGGCACCCAGTACACGAGCCTCGCGTTCGGGCGGCGTCTGCGCGAGTCCGGGATCGCGGCGTCGATGGGCTCGCGCGGCGACTGCTACGACAACGCCATGGCCGAGAGCTTCTTCGCGACCCTCGAGATCGAGCTGCATCGACCGCTCTGACTGGGCGACCCCCGCCGAGGCGAGGGCCGCCGTGTTCGAGTACATCGAGGTCTTCTACAACCGGATCCGCCGCCACAGCGGCCTCGGCTACCTCAGTCCCGAGCAGTTCGAGGAGCGCTATCGTTCAAGTCCGGCCGTCGAGGCCGTGTGACGCACCACCGTCCACGAAACCGGGGCAACTCCATCGTGCAGCTGCGGGAGATCGAGAAGTAGCCCTCGCTCCGGTATGCGCGCCAAGCTAGTGAGATAGCTCGCATGTCTAGAATGCCGACATGGACAGTGGGCGCACCGCAGGCTGGATAACACTCGCCATCGGCATCGTCGCTGTGCTGTTGGCCGGTTGGTCACTTCTCTCCCTGACCCCGTTCGGGAGCGAGTTCATGCTCCCGAGACCCTTGCCGCTGGTGGCGGGGTTCGTCGGCACCCTGTTCGGGGGCATCTGGATCATCCGCATCTCGCGCGGTCCGCTCGACGAGCCGCCGCCCTGGCGCTACCGGGACCGCTGAACGGCACCTGCCTGGAGGTCCGCGCCGTGTTCTGAGTCGAGCACATGCCGGACCGCTGGGTGTGGGCTCGACGGCCCCCATGCTTCCCGAGGATGTCCGGGTTGGCCTGACCATGTCCGAGCAGCGGGAGTGGGTCCTGCGCGGGATGCGCATCCACTGCGTCCGGGAGCGCCAGTCGAATCACCTGCGCTCCTGCACCTGTCCTGGCGGGCAGCGGCTCATGGAGATGTTCTGGCACCCGAGGTGTCTCGAGGCCGCTGACGCTTGGGTGGCCGTTCGTTCCCATCGACCGCCCTGGACCCTCCGAGAACCTCACCGCGAGGCTCGCGTCGCGTAGACCACGGCGGCGAAGTCGTGAAGCAGGGCGATGTGCTCCGGTTTCAGGCCCACGCGATGGTCAGTCTCGACGAGCAGCGTCGGCGCTTCCCGCGACTCCGCCCAGGCGTGGGCGTCAGGATCGAGGTGGTCGTCGACCCAGGCCACGGCTCGCCGGCCCACGAACCGGATGACGTCCGGCAGCTTGGAGGTCCATCCGCGCTGCTCGGTGAACACAATGAACGGCAGCCCGCGCGGGAGGCCTACCCGCTCGGCGATGAGGAGGTCGGCGTCCTGCTCCCAGCTCGTCGCCCACACCAGGTCGAAGTCATCCTCGAGCGCCGTCAGCCACCGGCCGTGATCGGGCGAGAGGAGCACGCGCACGTGGCCGGTGGTGCCCGGTTCGCCGAGCTCGTGCGGGGTGAACCCCGCACGATCCCGGACGCCGAGCGGGTTCAGGACACCGTCGACGTCGAGGAGCAGCAGCGGCCGACCCGCGCGAGCGCCCGCCCTGCCGTCCATCGAGGTCACCGGTTCCCCACGTCGCGATCTCCTGCAGGGAGTGCGCGTGCAACGGGGTCGATGGCCTCGAGTCGGCGTACGGCGCGCGCAGGGCCTCGGCCGCGGACCTTGCTGAACGCCGCTGCAGTCCGTGAGGGGGAAGGTGGAGCGGGAGACGGGGTTCGAACCCGCGACATTCAGCTTGGGAAGCTGACACTCTGCCAACTGAGTTACTCCCGCTCGGGAGGCCTTCAATTCTACGTACTGCGCCGTCGCCTGCAAGCGCATCCGTACCCATATCGACGCGGACGCCGCCGCCGATCGAGGGCAGACTGTTCGACATGACCAGGCGAGAGGAGAGCTTTCATGGGCGAGACCGAGCGCTACTACCCGCGGCTGTACGTCGATCTGCGCGCAGACCATCCCGGGATCGCCACCGCGTACGAGGCGCTCGGCCAGGCCTGCCGGGAGGCGGGACCGCTCTCGGACCGCGACCAGCATCTCGTCAAGCTCGGCATCGCGATCGGGCTGTCGTCTGAGGGGGGTGTCCGGTCCCACGTGCGCCGCGGTCTCGCCGCGGGGCTGACCCCCGACGAGCTGCTCCACGCGATTGCCGTCGCCGTCCCGACGGCCGGCTTTCCGGCCACCGCTGCCGCCCACCGCTGGGCGCGTGACGTGCTCGATCTGCCGGAGGCCGAGGCCGAGGACTGACGAGCCCGCCGGCGGCAACCCGCCGTCAGGAGAGCGCGTTGTTGACGAGCCGGGTCGTGGCGGGCCCGGGACGTGGAGCTGAGACGTCGAGCTGAGCCGACGCGCACGCAACAGCGGCCACGGAGCGCGGTCAGCTGTTGATGCGGACCGTCGGCACGAGGCCCGTGCTCTGGAGCACCACGACGATCAGCAGCGCGGCGACCAGCATGGCGATCACCCACGCCCCCACCCGGCGCGGCCTGGCGCCGGCCAGCAGGGCGCCCGCCACCGCGCCGCCGACACCGAGCTCCACCGACTGGCCGATCCACCAGGCGACGAGCAAGCCCGGTTCCGCCGTGCTGATCGACCACAGGCCCAGCACCAGCGCACCCCAGACCACGGCTCCGGCGAGCAGCCCCACACGGGCACCGTCGCGGATCCCGGTCGCCTCCAGCCGCTCGAGGAGCCACACGATCGCGGCCGCCAGGATGAGGAACGCCGCGTAGCCCGCGGGGATGCGGATGAAGGCGTCCATCGGCTCCAGCAGGAAGGCGCCGCCCGCGACGTAGAAGCCGGACAGCAGCCCGGCATGGAGCACGAGGTCCACCGCGAGCATCGCCAGCCAGACGAGGGCGACGTTGATCAGGCGCATGCCCGATCCTCGAACGTGAGCCCTACCTGAGCACAGGGCCGCTGGTCCGTTGGCGGCATGGCACCCGGCCCGTCGCGTGCGACGCAGGCTCCGCGTGGGGGCGTCGTGTCTCTTGTCGCCCGGCGATCTCGATATGATGGACTCGCCATGACGGACGTCACCGCGGCTGCGCGCGACCTGAGTCGCAGGCAGATTGCGGCCAACCAGGTCCACCGCAATCCAGCGGTCAGCTGTGTGCTGATCGGCGGGGTGGCCTGGCTCGGCTCCAGCAGAACCTGGAGGCGGCGACGTTCCTGAGGGGCGAAGGCGTGGTACCCCCTGGGCGCAGCCCTTCCAGGAGCACCACCCACCCGGCACCGGCTTCAACGCGCTTCCGGTGCCTCAACGCTCCGAGCGTCCCCACATTCACGAGATGCCATGCAGGCCCCACTGCTTGGCTGGCACCTCGATGCAGACCTGGGAGGTAGCTCACATGCCGTCGGATCGTCAGACCGTTCTTGATCGACTTCATCGCCGGATCGACGCGGGCGAAGCCGTGATCTTCGGAGCAGCGGGCGTCGGGCTGGTGGCGTCGGCGGCGCGATCTGAAGACATCGACGTCCTGATGACCTACAACATCGCGAAGTTCCGCATGGACGGACACCCCTCGATCATCGGCTATCTTCCCTACGGCGACGCCAACGCCATCACCGTCGAGATGGCCAGTCGGGTCCTCCCGGTTTCTGGGGACGTCCCGGTCGTCGCCGGGGTTGGTGCTGCCGATCCATATCGCACGCTGGACCAGCTGCTGGATGGCGTGCTTGCTGTCGGCTACTCGGGCGTCACGAACACACCGACGGCTGGCGTATACGAGGGGGAGATGCGCCGGCTGATGGAATCGGCCGGGATCGGCTACGCGCGCGAAATCGAGATGGCGCGCCGCTGCCGTGAGCGGGACATCTTCACGGTGCTGTACGCGTTCAGCCCTGAGGACGCGTCGGCCCTGGCGGCCGCGGGGACGGACGTCATCGCGGCGCATCTCGGCAACACGAAGGCATCTGCGAGCCCGGCCGAAGACATCGCCGACGCGATCACGCGGACCCAGGAGATGATCGACGCGGCCCGCTCAGTCGACCCCAACGCGATGGTCGTGGCCCATGGCGGCCCGTTGGAGAACGCCGAGAGTGTCGCGAAGGTGCTGGCTGCCACGTCAGCGGTGGGATACATCGCCGGCTCATCGATCGAGCGGCTCCCGGTCGTTGCGGCCGTGCGGCAGGCGGCGAAGCAGATGCGACAGCTCAAGCTCGGTCCGCGCGCGACCTCGACGAACGGCTAGGAGACGCGATGCCAGCCGCCACTCGACCGACCGTCCTGCTCCCCGGTGCCTTCGACACCAAGGGACGCGAGAACCTGTTCGTCCGCGATCTCCTCCTCGGGCTGGGGGTCGAGCCCGTCCTCATCGACTTCGGGATCCTGCGCGATCCGGAATTCGAGCCCGACATCCCGGCATCAGCCGTGGCGAAGGCCGCTGGCACCGACCTGGCGCAGCTGCGCGCCAGGCGCGATGTCCCGGGGGCTCGCTTCGAGGCGATCACCGCGATGCGGGCGGGGCTGATCCAGATCGTCACCGAGCTTCACCGGGAGGGTCGGGTCGACGGGATCCTTGGCCTTGGAGGCGGGGAGGGTTCAACCGTTATCAGCGGGGCCATGCGAGAGCTCCCGTACGGGCTGCCCAAGCTCCTCGTGACGACGATGACGCCGTCGAACATCGGCGACTACTTCGGGTTGCGGGATCTGAGCGTCATGTGGACCGTGACCGACATCGCGGGCCTGAACCCCATCCTGGAGAAGATCCTCGTCAATGCGGCACACGCGATGGCCGGAATGGTGTTGGCGCCGCCGGCACCCCAACGAGACCGAAAGCCGCTCGTCGCGATCTCGATGTTCGGCATCACGACAACCGGGGCGATGCGCCTTCAGCAGCGGCTCGAGGAGGCGGGCCTGGCCACGATCGTGTTCCATGCCATTGGGAGTGGCGGGGCCGCGATGGAGCAGATGATCCGCGAGGGCCTGATCGACGGCGTGGTCGACTTCACGCCGAGCGAGATCAACGACGACCTCTATGGTGGCATCTTCTCCGCCGGCCCGACCCGCATGCTCGCGGCGGCAGACCGCGGTATCCCGCAGGTCGTGGTGCCGGGCTCGCTCACGCTCCTGACGTTCGGCAGCCAGGCCGACACCCCGCCGCAGTTCATTGCGCCCGGGCGAACATGGGTCGCCCACTCACCGAACGTCACGTGCGTCCGGGCGAACGAGGAGGAAACCGCGGCGATCACGCAAGTGCTGGTCGATCGAGTCGCCACGTCGGATGGGCCTGTCGAGGTCGTCCTCCCGCTGGGGGGGATCTCTGACTACGAGATGCCCGGGGGTCCGCTCGACCATCCAGGATCCGATCAGGTCCTCTACTCGACGCTGCGAGAGGGCTTGCCTTCTCGCGTGCGCCTCCTGGAAGACCCGCACGACATCAACGCTCCCGAGTTCGCCGACCTGGTCGCGGAGCGATTCGTCGCGCTGTTCGAGCAGCGCGAGCGCCAATCCACCCAGGATCAGATCGCCTGACAACCAGGAGTCCTTCATGAACAGCAAGCACGAAATCCTGGCCGACCTCCGCTCGAAAGCGGCCAGGTCGGAGTTCATCATCGGCGCGGGTGCGGGCATCGGGTTGTCGGCCAAGTGCGCGGTTGACGGGGGCGCCGATCTGGTGCTCGTGTTCAACTCGGGGCGCTACCGGATGGCCGGGCGCGGATCGACAGCCGGCTACCTGCCCTTCGGCGACGCGAACGCGATCGTGGCGGACATGGCCGGCGAGATCATCCCGATGTCCGGCGATGTCCCGGTCATCGCGGGCGTGTGCGGCACCGATCCGTTCAAGATCATGACCCACTACCTGGAGGACCTTGGCCGCCGCGGCTACCATGGCGTGCTCAACTTCCCGACCGTAGGACTGATCGACGGCCTGTTCCGGCAGAGCCTCGAGGAGACGGGTCTCGGTTGGGACAACGAGGTCAGGATGATCAGGACGGCCGCCGAGCTCGGGCTGCTGACCACCCCGTACGTGTTCACGCCCGAGGAGGGTGTGCAGATGGCGTCTGCCGGCGCCGACGTCGTCGTTGCCCATATGGGCGTGACGGTGAAGGGAACGATCGGCGCCAAGCAGTCGATGACGCTCGACGAGGCGGCCAGTCGGTGCCAGGCGATCGCAGATGCCGTCCATGGCCCCCATCCCGACGTCCTCGTGCTGTGCCACGGGGGGCCGATCGCCGAGCCTGGTGACGCGCAATACATCGCCGACCACACGACGGGCATCGTCGGCTTCTACGGCGCCAGCAGCACGGAGCGAATCCCGAGCGAGCGGGCGATGCTCGCCAAGATGCAGGAGTTCAAGGGCGTGACGGCACAGCCGGCGTCGTAGGCGGCGCCTCGTTCTCAACGCTCGGGGCGTTGGTCACCAGTACCTCATCGCCCCGCGGAACAGTGTCGTGAGCAGCTTCCCGTCGACCTCGACCGGGGCCAGCTTGGTCACTCGGTGCTGGGGCAGCGTCGCCTCGACCAGGGCGGGGATGTCCCGCTCCTCGTAGCCGACGTCGGTGAGGCCGTTGGGGATGTGCGCCAGGCGCATGAGCTCGACCAGGCACTCGGCGAGGAGCTCACCAGAATTCCGGCGACGGGACACCGTCGACCGAGGCACCGAGCAGCTCCGCTGCCCGAAGGTGGCGCCCCGGGGACGCGGCTGCGGTATGCCGGAAGACCGATGGGGCGTTGAGGACCACGGACATCCCGTGGGGGACAAGGGGGCGATTGCGAGGGTAGTCCGGGGCCACGAACTCCTTGACCCCGCCCGACACGGCATACGACATGCCGTGCGGCAGGTGGACCCCGGCGTTGCCGAACCCGATGCCCGCCCACGTCGCGGCCAGGGCCAGCTCGGTCCGGGCTGCAACATCCGATGGGTTGGCGATCACGTGCCGCAGGGCCACCGGAAGCATCGACAGCGTGCGTTCGGCCCAGATGTCGCTGAACGGGTTCGACCCCTGGTAGGCCGGCCGTGCGCCTGGCGTCGCCGGCCGGGGGCGGGTCGTAGACGGCCGGGCCGTGTACGCCTCGAGGGCGTGGGACAGGATGTCGAACGCGCACGAGGCGGTGACCATGGGCGGCAGGGAAAGCGTGTTCAGCGGGTCGATGATCGCGAGCGACGGCCGCAGCAAGCGGTGGGAGATCCCGGTCTTCGCGTGCATCGACTCGAGGTCGAAGATCGCGACCCCGGTTGTCTCGCTGCCAGTTCCGGCAGTCGTCGGGATGGCGATGAGCGGCCGAAGCGGTCCCGGCGGCGGGACGCCATTGCCGATCGGTGGGTTCACATAGGCGAGGAAGTCGGCCGGGTAGGTGGAGTAGAGGTTGGCGGCTTTCGCGGTGTCCATGACCGAGCCGCCCCCGACGGCGACGAACCCGTCGTACCTGGCAGCGCCTGCAGCCTCTGCCGCCTGCGCAAACGACCCGTCCGTCGGCTCGATTGCGACATCCACAAACAGATCCGCCTCGATCCCTGCAGACCGAAGCGACTCGAGAGCTGTGCCCGGAGCACCGGACTCGACGACTCGCGGGTCCGAGAACAGGAGGACGCGCTCGAGGCCGAGGTCGCGGGCGTGGTCCCCGAGCTCACTGGTTGCGCCTGGACCAACCACCAGATTGGCGACCCCGACCGAGAATGCGGCATCGAAGGCCACGGCGGCCTGATCAGGCTGGATCTGCTCGCCGACCATGACCTACGCGCCCCAGATCAGGCCCCGATCGACCTGCCAATCGAGCTGGAATCCATCCTCGGCCACGGTGCACGCGCGCAGGCCCATCAGCAACTCCAGGTAGTCATCGGCATGGCTGATCGTGTCGCGACCCACCCCCGATCCGGTCCGGGTGGAGCGGCCATGCTCGGCGGGAAGATCCTTGCAGACTCGATCGGTGGCCGCAACCGTGACCGGCAATCGGCGGCCACATTCGCGTCGACGAGCAGTGTGCAGCGGAGCGGTTGGAAGCCCGTCGTGATGTCGCCGGGTCGCCCGTGCCATGTGTCGAACGTCCACCCGCCCTGCAACTGGTCCAGGAACGAGGGCGCCTCGCCAACGCCAGGGTGATCCCAGCGAGGACAGGTCCCGCGGTCCTGATCGTGATCGAGTCCTGGCGGCGCTCGCGACGATCCTGGTCCATTCGCATCCCGGCCCCGGATCTCAGCCATCGTCTCCCGGTGCCGGGCGACCCGCCACGAAGGCCATGGCCATGCCGATCACGGTGACGACGACTCCCGAGATCGACAGGGCCAGGTTGAGCGTCCGGTCGACCTCGATGCCCGCGAGGAATCCGATCGCGCTCGGCAGGGCGACGAGCAGCACGCCGAGCATGAGGACGATCTGGCCGGACCGCCGACGGTCGATCATCGCGCCCATGTCACATGCAGTCGGGTCCCTGCAGTCACGCGGTCCAGCGGAGTCGTGATGGTCAGGCTCAGCGTTCCTTCGCCTGGAAGGCACCCACCGCCACCAGCGCCGCGCCGACGTAGTAGGCGAGGCCGCCGATGATGTCGGTCACGTTGTCGAACACGCCCCGCCGAAGCTCGACGATGAGGTCCGAGATCGCGATCAGCCCGATGGCGAAGCCGGCGATCTTGATGACGGTGATGTAGCCGAGAGGCACAGTGCCGCCCCTCCCGTACTGCACCCAGGCGCCGACGAGGATCGCGATCGCGAGCAGCGACACCAGGTCGCCGGCGTAGTACTGGTCGAGCAGCAGCCCGGTGACCACCTCGACCAGGAGCAGGAGCACCGCGCCGACGACGGCAAGCTGCTCCGGCCGGCTCATGCGGGCGAGCATCGAGGTCGCCTGTGCCTGGGCGGCGGCCGCAGTGGCGCCACCCGGGGCACCCGCGGTCGCGCCGCCACCGGCGCCCGAAGGTTGGACGTTCCAACCGGGCGGCGGGGCCGATGCGTCCGCTGGACTGCCCTCCGGCGTGGCGGGGGGAACCGGCGGTTGGTTGGTGCCGGGCGCAGGGTCGGTCATGGGGACGCCTCCTTCCGCGCCCACCGTAGTCCCCGGAGTCAACGACCTGCGCCGTCGCGGACGGCTATCGTGTGGTCGGGACGCTGCGAGCTCCCGTCCGGGAGCCGTCATCGCAACCGCCCCCTCGCCGCAGGAGGAGCACGCCGATGGGCGATGGCATCGGGGCCACGATCGAGCGCATCGACGCCTTCGGGTACGAGCTGACCTACGCCCACGGCGAATACGTCATGTCGTCCGGCCGCGAGATCCGGCGCCTGCCCAGCACGGTGGTCCGCGTCACCACCCGGGACGGCGCCCAGGGCTTCGGGGAAGCCTGCCCGCTGGGGCCGACCTACCTGCCCGCGTTTGGGGAGGGGGCCCGCGCCGCCATCCGCGAGCTGGCTCCCGGGCTGATCGGCGCCGACGTCACCAACCTCGTCGACGTCCACCGGCGCATGGACCTGCGACTTGCCGGTCACGGCTACGCCAAGAGCGCGATCGACATCGCCTGCTGGGACGCCTTCGGCCGGCTCACCGGCCAGCCGGTGGCCGCCCTCCTCGGCGGCGTGCTGCAGGGGGAGCTGCCGCTCTACGTGGCGATCCCGCTGGGGCCGGCCGAGCGCATGGCCGAGTTCGTCGTCCGCGAGCGGGCCGCCGGGATCCGCAACTTCCAGCTCAAGCTCGGGGCCGACCCGTCCGATGACGCCGGGCGCGTGACCGCCGTCCTGGACGTGACCCAGGCCGGTGACGCGGTGATCGGCGACGCCAACGGCGGCTGGCGCCGGCAGGACGCGACCCTCGCCGCGCGGCTGCTCGCAGGCGCTCAGCGCTTCCGCCTCGAGCAGCCCTGCCCGACGCTCGAGGAGTGCCTCGCGGTGCGACGCCTGACGACCCTGCCGATGGTCCTCGACGAGGTCATCACGGACCTGCCGACCCTCGTCCGCGCCGCGGGTCTCGACGCGATGGACCACGTGAACCTCAAGATCGGCCGTGTCGGCGGCCTCCTGCCGGCACGGCTCATGCGCGACACCGCGGTCGCGCTCGGCATCCGGCTCACGATCGAGGACAGCTGGGGCGGCGACGTCACCACGGCCGCGGTCGCCCACCTCGCGGCGGGCGCGCCGCCGGACGCGCTGTTCGCCGTGTCGTTCATGAACGACTGGACGCTGGAGCACATCGCCGGGTACGAGCCGCGATCCGCCGGTGGGCGCGGCCCGGTTCCGGACGGCCCCGGGCTGGGGATCGAGGTCGACGTGGCGAGCTTGGGCGATCCGCTGCTGACGGTGAACGACCCGGGCTGACGGTGGTCGACCCGGGCTGACGGTGCGTGCCGCGCCCGCTCGGACGTCGGGGCCGCGTCCCGCCTACCGCCAGTCGACCACCTGCACCTCGACGGGTTCCCGGACGCCCTTCAGCGTGATGGGGCGTGGGTCGGACAGCGGGAATCGTGTGGCGCCCGCTCGCTCGACGACGGAGCGCGTGACGAGGACCTCCTCCTTCGCTGCGGCGGCGCCGACGCGCGCGGCGACATGGACGCCCCCGCCGCTGAAGTTGCGCCCCTCCCGCGTCGCGTCGGCGGCGTGCAGCCCGATGCGGACCCACGGCGCGAACCCGTGCTCCCGGCGGTGACGCGCCAGTCGGCGCTGGATGTCGACCGCGCACTCGATGCCGTCGTCGGGACGCTCGAACGCGACGAAGAAGCCGTCGCCCGTGTGGGTCACCTCCTCCCCGCGATGCTGCCCGAACGCCGAGCGGAGCTCGCGGTCGTGCCAGTGGAGGAGCTCGCTCCAGGCGTCGTCACCGATGACGCCGACGAGATCCGTCGAGGTCACGATGTCCGTGAACATGAACGTCCTGGTGACCCTGTCGGCGGTCCGCGACGTCGGTTCCGAAGCGCCGCCGAGCAGGGCCCCGACCCGCTCCACGTCGCGCGTCGCCCCGAGCCGTTCGAACACCGAGCGCGCGGCGAGAAGGTCCCGTCGGGCCATCCCCTCATCGCCCTCTGCCGCCAGCGCCTCCGCGTAGTGGAGGCGAGCGCAGGCGCTCTCGTAGGGCAGGTCCGTGGTCTGCCACAGCCGCCATGACTGCCCGAGGACGGGTGACGCCTCGGACGCCTTGTGCTGCCCGAGGAGCAGCTCGCCGCGAGCGGTCATCGCGCCGGCCCGGAACAGCGGCTGCTGGTAGTCCGCGGCGATCGACTCGAGCTCCTCCACGGCATCCCCGGCGGCGGACAGGTCGTCGCCGGCGAGCGCGATCTCGACCTTGGCCGGCAGGAGCCGGCCACGCGCCGTGCGGTCGGCCACGCCCCCCGTCCCGGCAGCCGTCGCAAGCGCCCGGTCGATCGACCGTCGCGCGTCGGCCACCTCGCCGCGCGCGAGCTGCAGCAGCGCGAGCCCGGGCTGGGCGTCGTGTCCGAACTCGTACGCGCGATCGAATGCCTCCGCCGCAGCATCCAGGTCGCCCATCCGGAGCCGGACCGCTCCCACCTGGTAGTGGGCGTAGCCGACGACATCCAGGAGCCGGAAACGGAGCAGCTCCTCGCTGGCCTGGCGCGCCTCCTGTTCGGCCTCCGACCATTGCCCGCGAAGCATTCTTGATCTCCGCGCGGTGGATCCGGCACACGCCGGGGTAGCCGCCGGCGCCCTCGCGGCGCATCCAGCGCTCCCCCTCGTCGGCCCACTGGGCGGCTCGACCAAGATCACCGACGCTGCGGCACGACGAGATCGTGTTGCAGTAGATGTCGCTGGCGGTGGAGACCTCCAGCTGGCCCGATGAGGCTGCCGCCGTCGCCTCGTCGATGAGCGCGAGCCCGTCGCGCCGGTTGCCCGTGAACACGGTGGCCATGCCCTTCAGGCTCATCGCCATGTACAGCGCGTCGGTGTTGCCCTGGCGCCGGCCGATCTCCATCGCCTGCCCGGCGAGCTCGATGCCCTCCTCGAACCGGGACGCCATCAGGGCGCCGACGGCGTGGAACACGGCGAGCCACGCGTGCGCCGCGGATTCCGGCTCCTCGGCGAGCAGCCGCTCCGCCTGGGCGAGCCAGCCGCCGCCGACCGGGCCGTTGAGGCCGCGGAACGCCCGATAGGCCAGCCTGAGCGCGACCCCCGCCGCGTCGAGACGGCGCCCGTTCTCCGTGTAGCCGGCGAATGCGCGCTCGAAGGCCTCCGTCGCCTCGTCCGGGTGCCCCGCCCACCAGGATGCGGTGCCCAGGAGCTCGAGGTCATCGGGTGACAGGCCGCCGTTGCGATCGAGGGCGGTCAGGGTCTCGGTCGCTTCAGCCCAGGCATGCCGCCTGACGGCATCCCGGCCGGCTTCGAGTGTCGGGCTCACGTTCGGACGCATCACGTGTTGCACATCGGGCCCTCGGGCCTCCCCCGATTATGGGCCGATCGGCAACCCCACCCGAACGGTCGCCTACGAGCGCTCCCGGACGTCGACGCTGAAGTCCAGGTAGGCGCGGAGCATGACCAGCGCCTCGCTCCAGCGTTCCAGCGCCTCGGCCCAGGCGTCGAGTCCGTCGGGCTGGTCGACGGGGAAGGGACCGTCCTCGAGCTGGAGCATCGTCCCGTACCCGGACGGGCGGATGCTGATCCGGACGGTCGTGATCACCTTGTCGCCGCGGAGCCAGGGGGACCGGAACACGAACAGCTCCCCGGCCCGCTCCTCGATCACCTCCCACCAGGTGCGCCGGCCACCGAGCACGAGCACGGTCCGCGCTCCCTCCGCGAGCGTGCCCTCGATGCGCAGGGGAAGCCAGCGGGCCAGCTCGTCCGCGTCGGTCCACGCCCGCGACACGCGATCGGGCGAGGCCTGGAGGCGCCGTTCCATGTGGATCGTGCGGTGCGGTCCGCCGGCGGGCGGGGGGAGGGTCTCGTCGCGCATGGCCAGATCCTACTGCGGGCGGGCCGGGTCGGCAGGCGATCGGGCATGGGCAGCCATCGCGCGGCGCGACTCGACGACCTTCAACCGGGGCCATGATGCCGGTGCCCGCCGGTGGTGGGCTGCCCGGCAATCGTCCCATGTGGGGGATGTGCGGGACGACGCGCTGGCTCACAGTGTGCGGTGGCGATAGGCAACCACGGTCACGCCCGTGGTCGACGTCCTGCCTGTCCGCCGCCGCCCCGAGGGACCGCCCGGGCGCGGGGCGGTCGCTACGTGCACGCGGCGATGCCGTCGTGCGACCAGCGCTCGACAGGACGGAGACTTCGATGACCTCGATGCCCTCGCCGAACGTGACCGGCGTCGCGGCGCCCGGCCGGCGCACCGTCTACAGCATGTGCGGCATGTGCGCGGTGCGTTGTCCGACGGAAGTCACCGTCGAGGACGGCCGGGCCGTGTGGCTCCAGGGCAATTCGCACGACCGGGCCATCGGGACCAGCCTGTGCGCGAAGGGCTCCGCCGGCCTGGCGCTCGAATACGCGGACGACCAGCGACCACAGTCTCCATTGATCCGGATGGGTCCGCGCGGTGGCGGCCGGTGGCGGCGGACATCCTGGGACGAGGCCCTCGACCATGTCGCGAATGGGCTGAAGGAGACGATCGAGGCATTCGGCGGGCGGGGCATCGCCCTGTCGGATCGCGGCGGCCCGTTCACTGATCTGACCCGGACCTTCGTCCAGGCGCTCGGCTCACCGAACTACTTCAATCACGACGCCGGCTGCGGCGGCAATGTCCACAACGCGGCGCGCTCGATCTACGGGTTCGGGCACGAGGGGCTCATCCCCGACCTGGGGCACGCCAAGCACCTTGTGCTCTACGGCCGCAACATCATCGAATCGCTGATGGTCAAGGAGGCCAAGGCCTTCATGACCGCCGTTGCCCGCGGGATGCGCGTCACCTACATCGATCCGCGTGCCGGCATGACGGCCGCCAAGGCCACTCGCTACTGGCAGGTGCGCCCCAACAGCGACTATGCGCTCAACCTCGCCATCATCCACGAGATCCTCGAGCGCGAGGCGTACGACAAGGAGTTCGTCGCCCGCTTCGTCACGGGCATGGACGAGCTGCGCGAAGCGGTCAAGGACACGACGCCGGAATGGCAGGAGCCCCACACCGGCGTGTCCGCGGACCAGCTGCGCGCCTTCGTGGACGAGGTCGCCGCCGATGCGCCGCAGGTGATCTTCCATCCGGGCTGGATGTCGGCCCGTCACAAGCAGTCGTTCTATGTCAGTCGAACCGCGCTGATCCTCAACGCGCTGATGGGCAACATCGAGGCACCCGGCGGGTTCGTGATCGGGAAGTCCCCCGAGTTCTACGGTCGCAACAGCCTCAACCACCTGCGCGATCGTGCGCCCGAGGTCGAGGAGCCGCGCGTGGACGGCGCCGGCACCGCTCGACCGTCGTGGGACCCGGAGATCGGGATGCTCCACCAGGCCTTCGCCGCCATGGAGACCGGGCAGCCCTACGGCATCGGCGCCTACTTCGCCTACCGCCACGATCCGTTCACCGGCCTGCCCGATCCCGAGGCCACGCGACACGCCCTGGACACGCTGAAGCTGATCGTGTCCATCGACGTGCGCTACTCGGAGACCGGCTGGTTCGCCGACGTCATCCTGCCCGAATCGACCTATCTCGAGCGTGCCAACATCCTGGCGCAGCTGCCCGGCCCGGTCGCCTTCTACACCATGCGTGACCAGGCGATCGCCCCGCGCTTCGACAGCCGCCCGGCCTGGTGGATCTTCCGGGAGATCCTGCGCCGCATGGATGTCAAGGATGTCCTCGATTTCGAGACGATCGAGGAGCTGTGGAACTACCAGCTCGATGGCACGGGCGTCACGGTCTCCGACATGCGCGAGACCGGCGTCGTCCCGCTCGCGGCCGCCCCCAAGCTCATCGCCCGCGACGAGCTCAGGTTCCCGACGCCTTCGGGGAAGATCGAGGTCGAGAGCAGCATCCTGGCGCAGGCCGGGCTGCAGAGCCTGCCCCCATACGTCCCGAAGGAGGCGCCGACGGGCGACGAGTTCACGCTGCTGTTCGCGAAGACCGCGACGCTCGCCCACGGCCAGTCGCTCAACAACCCGCTGCTCGCCGAGCGCGCTCCGGAGCAGGTCCTGTGGATCCACCCGGACCGCGCCACGTCCCTCGGCATCGGTGATGGCGACGAGGTGGAGATCAGTGGACGCGGGACATACTCCGGTCGTCTCAAGGCCAGCGTCACGCCGTGGATCCACCCGGAGGCCGTGTTCATGCTGCACGGCTATGGGGCCACGGTGCCGCTCGCCACGCGTGCCCGTGGGCGCGGGGTCGCCGACCAGCGCCTCCAGCACGGGAAGCTGTACGACTTCGATGCGGCCGGCGGTAGTTGCGCGCTGACCGAGACCAGGGTCCGGGTCAGGCCGGCAACGGTGGCGGGAGGCGCCCGATGAGCGAGTACCTCCTTCGCCACGACGAGGCCAGCTGCATCGGGTGCCTGGCATGCGAGGTCGCGTGCAAGAGCAACAAGGACCTGGGTCCCGGTCCGGACCCGTGCCAGCTGATCACGATCGGACCTCGCGACGTCGGCGGGCAGCCGCGGATGCGCTTCGTGTTCATGCCCTGCTTCCACTGCGAGGATCCGTGGTGCGTCAGGGCGTGCCCGACCGGCGCCATGCAGAAGCGCGCCAAGGACGGCATCGTCGTTGTCGACCACGGCATCTGCATCGGCTGCAAGAGCTGCATCGCGGCCTGTCCGTGGGGCACGCCGCAGTGGGATCCGGTGGCGCGCAAGGTGGTCAAGTGCGACTACTGCATGGATCGCGTCGATGCCGGGCTGCAACCGGCCTGTGTCACCAAGTGTGTGACCGGGTGCCTGTCCTTCGGTGTCGCGGACCAGGCTCCCGACCCCCGTCGGGAGCGCTATGCCCGCCACCTCACGGCAGAGCCGCCGGATGAGGGCGCGGCGTAGCCATGAGCGACACCCGGTCCTTGCCCGCCTGGCTCGACGCCGGGGCGGCCGCCCCGGCCGGTGCCGTGCCGCCGGCACAGACCCTCGCCGGCGCCCTGCCCGGCCTGGACCGGGCCCAGTCCCTGACGCCGTATCAGGGACTGCAGCGCGTCCAGGCCTCAGGCCTCGCGGAGTGTGGCGGGGCCGGTGAACCGGTCTCCGTCAGATGGCGCCAGTTCCTGCGTGGTCACGGGCCGTCGACGCTGGTCATCCACGCCACCGACTTCGATCCCCGGTCACGGAGCTCGATGGCCGTCCTCGACAGCGCCCCATGGCTGCTGGCCGAGGGCGTGCTGATCGCGGCCGGCTTGCGTGACAGCCTGACCGTCGAGCTGCGCCTGCCGACCGAGCTGGCCGGCCACGAGGCGGCCTTCCTGAACGCGGTGGACGCCATCCGGTCGCTCGCCAAGGTGGCCATCCCCAGGCGCGAGGTGACGGTGGTCCTTGACAGCCGACCGAGCTGCTGGGGCGAGCCTCCCGTGTCCGACCGATCGCGCCTGGTCCACTCGCCGGAGACCTGGTGCCGCATCGCCCTCCTGTTCGCCGGAGAATCGGACCTCGACGCCTCCCTGCTGACCCTCCGGCGCGGCATGCAGCAACGCGGCCTGGTCGAGCTCCAGCGGTCGGGGACCCTGCGAAGCCAGTTCGAGGCCTGGGGCGGCGGCGTCGAGGTCGAGGGCGAGGACGCGGTGCTCGCGTTCGACGACGGCCTGGGCGGCTTCCTGCCCTTGTCCGCGGCGGACCTCCCATGCGATCCGCTGTCACTCACGTCCGCCGGCATCATCCCCTCGCCGTCGAGCCTGATGGCGATGGCCGAGGGTGTGTGCGTCGTCAAGCAGACCCGCCGCGCGCTGTATCGCCACTGGCAGCTCGCCGACGACGAACCGGCGCCGATCCGCGCGCTGCTGGCCCGGGCCGCGCGCCTGGTCACCGAGATCACCATCGGCCGCGGGGCATCCAGCCACCTCGTCACCCTCGATGAGATGGCGCTGGAGCTGGCGACCCAGGGCCTGGCGGCCGCCTGGCCGCTGGGCAGCTCCCTGCGCCACTACCGCGAGCAGTGGGCGCGCCACGCGCGGTGTGAATCGTGCCCGGAGGGGATCTGCCTGGAGCGCCACGCCGCGCCCTGTCACGGTACCTGCCCGGCCAACATCGACATCCCCAGCTTCATCGCCCACCTCGGTCATAGCGACCACCGCGCCACCATCGAGGTCATCCGCCGGGACAACCCGCTGCCGCTCACCTGCGGCCTGGTCTGTCCGGCGCCCTGCGAAGCCGCTTGCGTGCGCGGCTCCAGCAACGGTGCCGTGTTCATCCGGCCGCTCAAGGCCAAGGCGGCCGAGCTGTGCCTCGCCGACGGCGGCTACCCGAAGCCGGAGATCGCTCCCGATAGCGGCAAGCGCGTGGGCATCGTGGGCGCGGGCCCGTCCGGTCTCACCGCGGCCTACTACCTGCGCACCTATGGCCACGCGGTGGAAATCTTCGAGGCCCTGGAGCAGGCCGGCGGACAGCTGCGCTACGGGATCCCGGCCTACCGCCTGCCGCCCGACCTGCTCGACCAGGAGATCGAGCAGATCCGGGTGCTGGGCATCCCGATCCACACCAGCACCCCGATCGCCAGCCTCGAGACCTTCCGCAGGGACTACGACGCGGTGTTCCTGGGCCTCGGCACCCAGCGGGCGCGCCTCATCCCGGTCGACGGCGTCCACCAGCCCTTCGTCCTGGGGGGCCTCGACTTCCTGCACGCCGTGCGCGGCGGCGAGCCGGTGCGCGTCGGCCCGCGGGTCGTCGTCATCGGTGGCGGCAACGTCTCGATCGATGTGGCGCTGACCGCCCTGCGGCAGGGCGCCCGGCACGTCGATCTGACCTCCCTCGAGAAGCGTCGCGACATGCCGGCCAGCCCGGACGAGATCGAGCTCGCCGTGGGCGAAGGCGTGCAGGTGCACGCAGGCTGGGGTCCGGTGAGCATCGACGAGGAAGGGCAGGTCACCCTGCAGCGATGCGAGCAGACGCATGCGGAGGACGGTCGGTTCGAACCGAAGTTCGATGCGTCACGCCTGCTGATGCTGGAGGCCGATCAGGTCATCTTCGCCACCGGCCAGGGCACCGATCTGGCCATCCTGGACGGCAGCGAGGTGGCCAACACCCACGGCTTCATCGTGGCCGATCCGAAGTCACTGATGACCGGCGAGGCCGGCGTCTTCGCCGGGGGTGATGCCGAGCACGGTCCGCGCACCGCGGTGGAGGCGATCCGATCCGGCAAGATCGCCGCCGCAGCCATCGATGCCTGGCTGCGCGGGGCACCCATGGACGCGCGCGTGGGCACGCCCGTGAGGCGCGCCGAGGTGCCGCCCCTGCAGGTCAGCGCCGGCGGGCGTACCCACCAGGCACGGGCCGTGATGCCCGAGCGGACCATCGAACAGGTCCTCGGCGAGGGGAACTACGTCCAGATCGCCGAAGGCCTGACCGACGAGATGACGCTCGATGAAGCCCGCCGCTGCCTGCGCTGCGACGTGTGCATCGGCTGTGGGCTGTGCATGGCTGCCTGCAGCGAGATGGGCGTCGAGGCGCTGCGCCTGGCCGACACGCCGGCTGGCCGGCTGGCCTACTTCGACTTCACCCGGGCCGCGGCCCTGTGCATCGGCTGTGGTGCCTGCACCGAGGTCTGCCCGACGGGCGCCATCCATCTCGAGGACCACGATGGCGTGCGGCGCACGGTCATCACGGGGACGGTCGTGCAGGAGCAGCCGCTGCTGGCCTGCACCTCGTGCGGCGCGGCCACGCAGACACCTGCGCACCGGGCCTACGTCCGCGACCGCCTGCCCGTGCACATGGCAGCGATGCTCGATCGGGAGCTGTGCCCGGAGTGTGCCCGGCAGCTGGCAGATCGGCCACGGGAGGCCGCCAGTCGCCTCCCCGTCATCGAACACTCCCGGGCCGCTCCCGGGGCCACCTGAACCCGGGTCCACCAAGGAGGAGTCGTGAAGGCAGTCACGGTACAGCCGCTCGTCGCGGATTCGGTCCGCTTCGAGGAGATCCCCGAACCTGACGAGCGCGACGGGTCCATCCTCGTGGAAGCGGTTGCCGTCGGCATCTGCGGCACGGACGTCGAGATCGCCTCCGGAGCCTACGGCTGGGCACCCCCCGGGCGGGAGCGCCTCGTGCTGGGCCACGAGTCGCTGGGTCGCGTCCTGGACCCCGGGCCGGACCGGAGCGTCAAGAAGGGCGACCTCGTCGTCGGCATCGTCCGGCGTCCCGACCCCGTGCCCTGTCCGAACTGTGCGGTCGGCGAGTGGGACATGTGCCGCAACGGGCAGTACACCGAGCGCGGGATCAAGCAGATCGACGGCTTCATGTCCGAGCGCTGGCGCATCGAGCCCGGCTACTTCACCAGGATGGACCCGTCGCTGGGGCTGCTCGGCGTGCTCCTCGAGCCGACGACAGTGGTGACCAAGGCCTGGGAGCTCGTCCAGGCCATGCAGGCGCGCGCGTTCTGGGTGCCCCAGGTGGCGCTCGTGACCGGTGCCGGCCCGATCGGGCTGCTGGCCGCGCTCATCGGGCGACAGCTTGGTCTCGAGGTCCATGTCCTGGACCGCGTGAGCGAGGGTCTGAAGCCGCAGCTCGTCCGCGACCTTGGAGCCAGCTACCACACCGGTGCCATCGCCGACATCGGCGTGGAGCCCGACGTCGTCATCGAGTGCACCGGGGTCGGCCCCGTCATCGTGGACGCGGTCCGCCACGTCGGCTCCGGCGGGGTCGTCTGCCTCACGGGCGTCGGCAGCGGTGGGCCCGCGAGCGGCGAGACCCCCGCGAACATGGGCAAGGAGATCGTCCTGCACAACAACGTGGTGGTCGGCTCGGTCAACGCCAACCGGCGCCACTTCTACCGGGCCTCCCGGGTGCTCGCCGCCGCCGATCGGGCCTGGCTGGAGAAGCTGATCACGCGTCGGGTGCCTCCCCAGGACATCGATTCGGCGCTCGAGCGTGGACCGGACGACATCAAGGTCGTCCTCGACTTCGGAGCCTGACGATGCCGACGGAGGCCCGCGAGGGCGACGGCGTCGCCTGCACGACCGAGCAGACGCAGCTCGGCGAGGGGGTGCGATGGGACGACCGCCGCTCCGAGCTGCTGCGCGTGGACATCCTGGCCGGACGGGTCTTCCGGGACCGGGTCCCCGATGACGGCTCGTTGATCTCCATCCGGGTGTACGAGCTGCCGTGGCCGATCGGCATGATCGCGCCCATCGAGGACGATGACGGCTGGTTGCTGGGCGCCGGGCGCGGCTTCGTCCACCTGCGGCCCGACGGCAGCCATCGCGTTCTCGCAGAGATCTCGCCGCCCGGGACCCGGATGAACGACGGCGCCTGCGATCCTCAGGGCCGGTTCTGGGCCGGGACGCTCGCCGATGACCACCATCCTGGAGGCGGCGCGCTCTACCGGCTGGATCGAGCCGGTCAGGCGCAGCTGGTGCTCGACGGCCTGACGATCTCCAACGGGATCGACTGGAGCCCTGACGGCGGCACCATGTACCTGGTGGACAGCGGCCCACGGGTCGTGTACGCGTTCAGGTTCGACGGAGATCAGGGCATCCTCTCCGACCAGCGTGTGCTCGTCACCGTGCCGGAGGATGTGGGCTCCCCCGACGGCATGACGGTCGACGCCGCCGGTGACCTGTGGGTGGCCGTCTATGGCGGCGGGCGAGTCCATCACTATGGGCCGGACGGTAGACTCCGGGGTGTGGTGACCGTCCCCGCTCGCGAGACCACCTGCTGCGCATTCGGGGGGCGTGAGCTGGACCAGCTGTTCATCACGACCGCCACCGAGAACTGGACGGAAGCGCAACGCCAGGCCGATCCCGAGGCGGGTCTCGTCTACCGGGCGGGCACCGATGCCACCGGCCGGCCCGCCGCTCCGTTCCGCCCCGACCCCGCGTGGTGGCGGGCGTCCAACGAGGTGCAGTCATGAGTAGCGCGTCGCCCTTCCAGCCCATCGCCGACTACGCGTTCCTCTCCGATTGCCACACCGGTGCCCTGGTTGCACCGGATGGTTCGGTCGACTGGCTGTGCGTGCCCTCCTTCGACAGCCCCAGCATCTTCGGCAGCCTGCTCGACCGCCAGGCCGGGTTCTTCCGGTTCGCGCCGTTCGGCGTGAACCACCCATCCGCCCGAGCGTACGAGCCCGGCACGAACGTGCTCGCGACCACCTGGAAGACACCGTCCGGCTGGGTCGTGGTCCGTGACGCCCTGGTCCTGGGGCCACGCGACGTGGAGGACACGGTCACGCCGCATACCCGGCCACCGGCGGACGACGACGCCGACCACATGCTGGTCAGGACGGTCGAGTGCATCGAGGGCCGGGTCGAGGTCGAGCTCGTCTGCGAGCCGGTGTTCGACTACGGTCGCACGGAAGCCACCTGGTCCCTGGTCGACGGCGAGCGGCACGCCGCCGATGCCACTGGTGCGGATCAGCAGGTCCGCCTCCGGTCCGATCTTGCGCTCGGCATCGAAGGCGGTCGCGTGAAGGGCCGCCACGTCCTCTCGTCGGGCGACCGGGCCTTCTGTGCCCTGTCATGGGCCGGTGCGTCCGCCGCCCCGCAGGACGTCGACGAGGCCGCCGCCAGGATCGCCGCCACGACACGGTACTGGCGGGCCTGGCTGGACAGGGCGCGGATGCCCGACCACCGGTTCCGCGAGGCGATCCAGCGGTCAGCCCTCGCGATCAAGGGTCTCACCTACATGCCGACCGGGGCAACGGTCGCGGCCCTGACCACCTCTCTGCCTGAGACCCCGGGCGGTGAGCGCAACTGGGACTACCGCTATACGTGGATGCGCGACGCCACGTTCACGCTGCAGGCGCTGCACTGGCTGAACCTCGACTGGGAGGCCGACGAGTTCATGCAGTTCATCGCCGATCTCGAGCCGAACGAGGACGGGTCGCTCCAGATCATGTACGGGATCGACGGCCGGCGCGACCTGACCGAGTCGACCCGGGACGACCTGTCCGGCTACGAGGGAGCCCGCCCCGTGCGGGTCGGCAACGGCGCCTTCGACCAGCGCCAGAACGACGTCTACGGCGCGGTGCTCGACTCCATCCTGCTCCACGCCCGTCGCAGCCAGCGGCTGCCGGGCCGGCTGTGGCCGATCGTCCAGCGGCAGGCCGCGTGCGCCGCGGCCATCTGGCAGGAGCCCGACCAGGGCATCTGGGAGGCGCGCGGCGCGCCGCAGCACTACGTATCCTCGAAGCTGATGTGCTGGGTTGCGCTCGACCGGGCCGCCCAGCTCGCCGGGATCGCGGGCGAGCCGGACCGGGAGACGGCCTGGCGCGCGACCGCCGACGAGATCAAGGCCGACATCCTCGAGCACGGAGTCTCGGAGCATGGCGTCCTGCGCCAGCACTACGCCACCGATGCCCTGGACGCGTCGACGCTCCTCGCCGCGCTCACCGGCTTTCTGCCCGGCACCGACGAGCGGATGCGAGCGACCGTCGAAGCCATCGCGGCCGACCTGACGGAGAACGGCTTCGTGCTGCGCTATCGGACCGGCGAGACCGACGACGGCCTCTCCGGCGAGGAGGGAACGTTCCTCATCTGCTCGTTCTGGCTGGTCTCCGCGCTCTCGATCGTCGGCGAGAAGGACCGCGCTCGCGATGCCATGGAGCGCCTCCTGAGGATCGCGTCGCCGCTGGGGCTGTACGCGGAGGAGTTCGATGCCGGAAGCGCACGGCACCTCGGCAACTTCCCCCAGGCCTTCTCCCATCTCGCGTTGATCGAGGCGGCGGCCCGGATCATCGTCGAGGAACGGCTCGGGGAGCGATCGTGAACACCGGCGACATCGCGCCCGCCCGCCGGGCGCCGGGCTCCCCGCTGTGACGGCGGACCCCCTGGGCCGGGCCCCGTCGGGCCGGCAGTGGGAGATCGTCCACGGGACGCAGCGGGCGGTCATCGTCGAGGTCGGCGGCGGCCTCCGTTCCTACGTGGACGGCGGGCGCAACCTTGTCGACGGATATCCAGTCGACGAGGTGTGCTCCGCGGGTCGCGGCCAGGTCCTGATGCCCTGGCCGAACCGCGTTGGCGACGGCAGCTACGAGTTCGACGGTCGTCGACAGCAACTGCCGCTCACCGAGCCGGAGAGGTCGAACGCCATCCACGGGCTGGTCCGCTGGGTCCCGTGGGCGGCCACGGACGTCGCTCCCGACCGGGTGATCGTGGCCTGCGACCTGTACCCGCAGCCCGGCTATCCCCACACCCTCGAGCTCGCCGTCGAATACCGGCTCTCCGGGGATGGCCTCCGGGTGCGAACGACGGCCCGCAACGTCGGCTCGCAGCCGTGTCCGTTCGGGAGCGGCGCCCACCCGTACCTGCCGGCTCCAACGGGCCTCGTGGACACCACGATCCTGCGCGCGCCCGGTGGAACCGTGCTGCTGAGCGACGAGCGCGGCATCCCCCGAGGCCGGCGATCGGTCGACGGCACGGAGTACGACTTCCGTCGGCCGCGCCCGGTCGGCCCCACCAAGCTCGACGACTGCTTCACCGACTTCGCGCGCGACGAGGACGGGCTGGCCCGCGTGGAGCTCAGGGCGCCCGGCGAGGACGCCGGGATCTCGCTCTGGATGGATGGCGCCTACGGGTACCTGATGCTGTTCACCGGAGATCCGTTTCCGGAGATCGATCGCCGGAGCCTGGCCGCGGAGCCGATGACCTGTCCACCCGACGCCCTGCGGTCTGGAGCGGGCCTGGTCAGGCTGGAGCCGGGAGCGGCGTGGGCCGGCGAATGGGGGATCTCGCCCCGGTAGGATCACGCTCCGTCGACGGGAGCGTGCCGACCACGGACAAGGACAGACCCGGGACGCGAGTCCCGGGTCTGTCGCGTTGCGCGATCGATGCGACGCGCGGATCAGCCGGCCGACGCGTCTCCGGCTGCCTTGGCAGCGTCCTTGACGGCAGCGGCGGTCGCTTCGTCGACCGGTGCCGCCTTGACGACCTTCGCGTCCGGGATCGTCTCCTTCACCGCGTCCACCGCGGTGATCTCGACCAGGGCGATGATGCCCGAGGTCCCGGGGGCGATGACCGACGCCAGCTCGTCCGCCACATCGCTCTTCATCAGCACGTTGCGCGCCTTGCCGATCGCGGCGCCGACGACGCCCATCCCCAGCGCACCGGCGAGGATCGTGGGCGGGAAGATCAGGCCCACGACCGCGCCACCGACAGCGCCCCAGGCGAAGCCGGTCCGGGTCTTGTGGTCGGTCATCTTCTGGATGTGGATCTTGCCCTGGGCGTCGGCGTTGGCGACCAGGACCCCCTCGATGGCGATCGAGCGATTGATCTCGGCGTCCTGCAGCGCGTAGTAGGCGTTCTTCGCGGAGTCCATGTTGGCGAACTGCGCCACGAGCACGGCCTCGTTGCCCTGCACCGCGATGCCGGCCACGGCTTCGACCCCGGCGTCGTCTCCTGCCACCAGGATGACGCCCTCGGTCGGCTGCGCCTCCGGGGCTTCCTTCGTCTCGTCAGTCATTCCAGAACCTCCATACCGTGTCGTGGATTGCCATCTCCCGGCTAGATCTCGTCTTCCGCCTCGGCTTCCAGCTCGTCCGCGGCGAGGACGGCGGCGAGCGCTTCCTCGGCCGCCTCCTCCTCGATCATCTCGGCCGCGACGAGCGCCGCGACGGCCTCTCGCGCGGCCTTCTCCTCGATAAGTTCGGCGGCGATCATGGTCCGGATTGCCCGCAGCGCCGCGGCGGCCTCGATCTGGTCGGCGATTGCGACGACGTCCTCGGCCTCCTCGGTGGCGGCCTCCTCGACGTCCATCGCCATGCGGACGACGTCCTCGGCTTCCTCTTTCGCGGCCTCCTCGATCAGCTCGGCCGCGAACAGGGTGTCGATCACGTCCTCGGCCGCGGCATCCTCGATCGCGATGGCCGTGGCGACGACGTCGGCGGCCTCGGCAATGGCCGCCTCCTCGATGAGCTCCGCCTCGACAAGCGTCTGGGCGATGTCCATCGCGGCCATGAGCTTGACTTCCTCGGCCGCTTCGATCGCGTCCTCGGCCTCCATCCTCACGCGCAGCTCGTCGCCGACGAGGGCGAGCACGTCCGGCTGGAGCATGGCCTGCATGAGCGTCCGGCCGCCGGCCTCGCCGATGGCGTCGCGCAGGGCCGCCGCCCAATGGTGCTCGATGACGAGGATCGCCGCGGCACCGCCGGCCGGGATGCTCTCCGCGAGCTCCTGCATCCGGTCCCTCGACAGTCCGGCGTCACGCTCGGCGACGGCAAGGGCACCCAGCGCCTCGCCCTCGGCCATGCCCTCGACGCCGCCCGCGTGCAGCCCGATCAGCCCGCCGGCGATCGAGCCCAGCCGCATCCGCTCGTTCTCGGACAGGTCCGTCAGGTGCATCGAGTTCTCGATGCTGCCGTGCCGATCCTTCTGGACGAAGATGACGTCGACCAGGCGGATCACGCCGCGCTTCCGCACCCGGCGCAGCTCGGCCATGATCCGGCCGGTCGCCTCGAACTTGTCGAACCCGACCACGAACACCTGGATCGGGCCCGTCACATGCTTGTCGGCCACGCCAAATCCCTCCTCGTCCTGCTGGGATCCATCGCTTCCCGAGCGTTCGGGCGGCGACACATCAATTTCCGGGCAATGCCGCTTCGTGAAGCCTGACCGGATGACCCGGTCCCGACATCGCCCAGATCGGGTTATGAGACGGTCTCGCCCGGCCTCCGTGGGCGTAGCACCCCGGGGCGAGCGATCGCAGCGCCCGCGACTCATCCGAATCGGGCGATGCACGCCCGGGCGCGCGCGACGACCCTGTCAGCAACACGCTTGCCGGCGCCGGATACACCCACCTGTGCAACATCCTCGACGGCATGGAGGGGAGCAAGGTCCAGGACGGCGACAGCGTCTATGACGGCATGCGCATGAAGAACGGCTGGAAGAACTCGGGCCTGCCCTGGACGTACGAGATCGATCCGGACAGCAGGGCGCTGCCCGAGCGTCCGAGTCGGACGTTCGTCGCCGGAAGCGAGCACGATTGACCGGCCGGGGAGAGCCCCGATGACAACACGCCCCAGGGTGCGGACGACCAGGTGAGCAACGAGCGGACCGGCGGCCCGCGCCTCCACCACGATCTGCCCGTGGACCGGTTCAACGCCTTCTCCGACGGGGTGTTCGCGATCGCGATCACCCTGCTCGTCCTGGAGTTGGCGGTTCCGGTGGGCCCCGACCTGCTCGAGCACCTCGCCGAGGCATGGCCGGAGTTCCTGGGCTACCTGATGAGCTTCGCCTTCATCGGCGGCAGCTGGATGACGCACGCGCGGACGACGAAGCTGATGGCCGGCAGCGACACCCTTGCCGGCGGGCTCAACCTCCTGGGCCTGCTGTTCATCGCGCTGCTGCCGTTCTCGACCAGCCTGATGGTGGGCAATCTCGCGGGCCCCGATGTGAAGGTCGCGGTGCTCGTCTACGGTCTCAACGTGCTCGTCGCATCGGTGATCCTGACCCTGCTCATGGCGTATCTGGTCCGGGAGCGCACGCTGCTGCGGGACGAGATCGCCGACGAGACCCTGGCCGCGTTGATCCGGCAGCGCCGGATCTCCAACGCGGTCTGGTTGATCGCCGTCGTCTGTGCCCTGGTCGCACCGCCGATCGCGGTCGGCCTGTACGTGCTGGCCACGGCCCTGATGCTCAGCCTGCCGTTCCTCCAGGTTGGCCTTCGTCGGCACTGACGCCCAACGGCTTCGACCGCCCCGGGCGCCGGGGCCCGGGGCGTCTCCGTTCGAGCGGGCGGTGTCCCCAGCGCGGTGGCAAACTGGCACCGAGGAGGTGGACGGCGATGAAGCTGCTCGTGGCCATCGTGCAGGTGGACGATGCGGACCGCGTCGCGGAGGCGCTCCGTCACGCCGGTCACCGGTTCACGCGCCTGGCGTCGACCGGCGGGTTCCTCGAGACCGCCAACGCGACCCTGGTGCTCGCCGTCCAGGACACCCAGCTGGGCGACGTGGTGGACCTGTTCCGTGCCAACTGCGCCGGGCGCGAGGTGGAGCTTCCGCTGGTGCTCACCGAGCGGCTGCGCGACTGGCAGGAGCGGGTCGTGACGTACGCCGGCGCCACGATCCTGGTCGTCGACCTCGAGGACCTGATCCGCCTGTAGGCGGCTCGCGGCTGCTCCGAGGGCCTTGCGCCGCGATACCGATCGCCGCCACCGCTCACAGCCCGTCGCGCTGGCGCATGGCGGGCCGGCGGTGTCATCCCCGCGATTCCAGGGTCGATCCCGCCGTCCGCGCAGTAGGATCACGCGATGGTGACGATGCCGATCGCGCAGCCGCCGTTCGTCCTCCGGGCCCGGGTGCTCACCCCGCTCGCGGGCGGCGGATCGCGCTACGAGCGCGACGGGCGGGTGGCGGTCGACGAGCGCGGTTCGATCAGCACGGTCGGCCCGTGGCACGCGGAGCCCGGTGACGCGGCCGCGACGATCGTGGATCTGCGGCCGCTCGTCGTGCTGCCGGGCATGGTCGATCTCCACGTCCACCTGCCCCAGCTGCCCAACGCCGGGGTGGGGGCTGGGCTCCACCTGCTCGACTGGCTCGAGCGCTACGTCTTCCCGCTCGAGCGGGCATTCGACGAGGCCGCGGCCGAGCGGCTGGCCCCGGCGGCGTTCCGGGCGTTGGCCGCCGCGGGCACGACGACCGCCGTGCTGTACGGCGCCGTGTACGAGCCGTCGCTGGACGTGGCCTTCCGGGCCGCCGAGGGGCATGGACTGCGGGCGGTCATCGGCAAGGTGATGATGGACCGTGGCAGCTATGACGACCGGCTGCCGCCTGACCGGCTGCTCGAGACCAGCCTCCGCCAGTCCGCCGACCTCTGTGCGCGCTGGCACGGGCGCGACCGGGGTCGCCTGCGCTACGCGTTCACGCCCCGGTTCGCGGTGACCTGCAGCGCGGACATGCTGCGCGAATCGGCGGCACTCGCGGTCTCGACGGGTGCGTACTGGCAGACGCATCTCTCCGAGGACCGGACCGAGCTGGCGGAGGTCGCGCGCCTGTATCCCACCGCCCTCGACTACCTCGATGTGTACGACCGCGCGGGCGGGCTCGGCCCGCGGACGATCCTGGCCCACGCGATCCACCTGTCCGACCGCGAGATCGGGCGGCTGGCGGCGACGGGGGCGGCCGTCGCGCACTGCCCGGCATCGAACCTGTTCCTCTCGTCGGGGGCGATGCGCCTCTCCCGCTACCTCGCGGCGGGGATCCGCGTCGGCCTCGGGTCGGACGTGTCGGCCGGGCCCGAGCTGTCGATCTTCGCCAACATGCGGGCCGGGGCGTACACGCAGAGCGGGCTCCACGTGCTCGCCGACGGCCGCGGGCCGGAGCCGCTCGAGCCGCTCGACTGGCTCCGGCTGGCCACGCTGGACGGGGCGCGGGCGCTGGGGATCGACGACGAGACCGGCTCACTCGAGATCGGCAAGGACGCGGACATGATCGCGGTGGACCCCCGGTTCGTGGCGCCGATCGAGGGTGTCGACTCGGACGACCCGGCCGAGATCATGTCCCGCCTCGCGTTCCGCTCGCACCCCGACATGGTCCGCCTCGCCTGGGTGCGCGGCCGCCGGCTGGACGGCCCGCCCGGGGCCCCGTGAGCCACGGGCCGGGAGCGGGGGGCGCCGCCCGATGACGGTGCGCGCCGACCTGCTGCTCGCCGGGGGCACGGTCATCGACGGCACCGGGCGGCCTGGGTACCCGGCCGATGTCGCCGTGGCGGACGGGCGGATCGTGCTGCCGGTCGCGGGTGCCTCGGTGGAGGCCGGTCGCACGATCGACGCCGCGGGCCACGTCATCGCCCCGGGCTTCATCGATCTCCACAGTCACGGCGGGCTGGTGATCCTGGCCGACCCGCGCCACGAGCCCAAGGTCCGCCAGGGCGTCACCACCGAGGTGATCGGCGTCGACGGAAACGCCTACGCGCCGTTCCCGGACCCGGGCGACCTGCGCGACTTCGTGGTCCTCAACGCGGGCCTCGACGGCCGGCCCGACATCGCCTACGACTGGGCCACGGTCGCCGACTACCTCGCCCGCTACGACCGCCGCGTGGCCGTGAACATCGCGTATGTCGTCGGCAACTCGCCGCTCCGGATCGCCGCGCTCGGCTGGGACGAGGTCGAGGCCGACGACGCGGCGATCGCGGACCAGCAGGCGCGCCTGCGCGAGGCGATCGAGGATGGTGCGTTCGGGCTGTCGACCGGCCTCGACTATCCGCCCGGCGCCTACGCGACCACCGCCGAGCTGGTCTCGCTCGCCGAGACGGCGGCCCGGCTGGGCGGGATCTACCACACCCACGTCCGCTATCCGCTGGGCGACGGGTTCCTCGACCCGTTCCGGGAGGCGATCGAGATCGGGCGCCGGAGCGGCTCGCCCGTCCACATCACGCACTTCTACCACCGGGCGACGTTCCCGGGCCCGCCAGAGCAGATGCTCGCACTGGTCGACGACGCCCGGGCCGAAGGACTCGACGTCACCTTCGACCTGTATCCGTCCGAGTGGGCGAGCACCCGGCTGCTGATCATGCTCCCGACCTGGATCCAGGCCGGCGGTCCGGGTCCGCTGCGCGAACGGCTCGCGGACCGCGCGATCCGCGGGCGCATCCGGGACGAGATGCGGGCCAGGGGCCGGATGTTCGCTGGCGATCGCGCCCTCGACGAGGTGCGGATCGGGGCGCTGACCCGGCCCGAGCACCTGGCCTGGGAGGGCCGGACGCTGGGCGACGTGATGCGCGAGACGGGCCGCGACGCGGTCGACGCGATCTGCGACCTGCTGCTCACCGAGGACCTGCGGGTCAACCAGGTCACGCCGGGGCCGCATCACGAGGGGATCCGGCCGTTCCTCCGCCACCCGGCGTCGATGATCGGGACCGACGGCGTGCTGATCGGTGACAAGCCCTCGCCGCGGAGCTACGGGAGCTACCCGCGGATCCTGGGCGAGCTCGTGCGCGAGGAGGGCTGGCTGGGTCTGGAGGCCGCGGTTCACCGGATGACGGGCGCCCCGGCGGCCCGCCTGGGGCTGACCGACCGCGGCTTGATCGCCGACGGGCTGGCCGCGGACCTGGTCGTGTTCGACCCCGCGACGGTGCGCTCCCGGGCGACCTACGAGCAGCCGCGCCGGTTCCCGGAGGGGATTTCGTACGTGCTCGTCAACGGCGTCCCGGTGGTGGATCGCGGCGAGCACACCGGCGCCCTGCCCGGGCGCGCTCTTCGAAGGGGACGACGCCCGTGAGCGACGCCCGGCCCACCACGCGGCACATGCGGGCCTTGACACTCGCTCCGGCGCCGCCGCACAGTTGCCGGGATTTCGACGGAGGCGCCCCACGTTGACGATCGAGGCCCCGGCCCGGCGGTCACCAGCGGTTCCGGCCCGCCGCGAAGGGCCGGCCAAGCTCACCGGCACCGCGCTGTACACGGACGACCTCGTGTTCCCCGGCGCCTGGTATGGGGCGACCGTTCGCTCGACCGATCCCCGTGCGCGGCTGCTCGCGATCGAGCTCGACCCGGCATTCGACTGGAGCCGCGTCGTGGTCGTCACCGCCGACGACATCCCGGGCCGGAACGTGGTCGCCAGCATCGCCGCCGATCAACCGATCCTCGTCCCCGTCGGCGGCGAGATCCGCCACCAGGCGGAGCCCGTCGCGCTGCTCGCCGCCCCGGACCGCGACACGCTGCGCGAGGCCAGGCGACGCGTCGGCCTGCGGACGGAGCCGCTGCCAGCGGTGTTCGAGCCGCTCGAATCGGACGCCGTGTTCGCGCACTTCGAGCTGGCCCGGGGCGACGTGGAGGCCGGCCTCGCGGCCGCCGACGTGGTGGTCGAGGGGACCTATCGGGTCGGGCACCAGGAGCAGCTGTACATCGAGAACAACGCGATGATCGCGCTGCCCCGCGACGACGGCGGGATCATCGTCCACGGCAGCCTCCAGTGTCCGTACTACGTCCACCGGGCGCTGATCGCGGGCATGGGGCTCGACGACGCGCGGGTGCAGGTCGTGCAGGCGGAGACCGGGGGCGGCTTCGGCGGCAAGGAGGAGTACCCGTCGATGATCGCGCTCCACGCGGCGCTCCTTGCGCGCCGCACCGGGCGCCCGGTGCGCATGATCTACGACCGCCACGAGGACCTCGCCGCCACCACCAAGCGACATCCTGCGGTCATCACCCACCGCACCGGGTTGACCCGGGACGGGCGGATCGTGGCGCAGGACATCGAGCTCATCCTCGACGGCGGTGCCTACACGACCCTGACGCCCGTCGTGCTGTCCCGGGCGACGATCCATGCCGGCGGCCCGTACGACATCGACAACGTCCGGATCCGCAGCCGCGCCGTCGCCACCAACACGCCACCCAATGGGGCCTTCCGCGGCTTCGGGGCCCCGCAGGCGGAGTTCGCCGCCGAGATGCAGGTCAACCGCGCCGCCGAGGCGCTCGGGATGTCGCCGCTCGAGCTGCGTCGCCGGAACGTCTACCGCCCGGGTGGCACCACGCCCACCAGCCAGCTCCTCGGTCGGGACGTGGCCGGCCTCGAGGTCCTCGAGCAGGCCGCAGCTGCCGCCGACTTCGAGCGTGCGCGTGAGCGCACCGCCGAGGAACGCGCGAGCCGCCCCGCCGGCGCTCGAACCGCGCGGGGCATCGGGCTCGCGCTGGCCTGGCATGGTGCCGGGTTCACCGGCTCGGGCGAGGAGAAGATGGGCTCCGTGGCGAGCCTCGAGCTGACCGGCGAAGGCGGGATCCGCATCCTGACCGCGTCGACCGAGATGGGGCAGGGGACGAAGACGATCTTCCCCCAGCTCGTCGCGGGCGAGCTGGAGGTCGACATCGATGCGGTCGAGATGGCCCCCCAGGACACCTCGATCGTGCCCGACTCCGGGCCGACGGTCGCGTCGCGGACGGCGATGGTCGTGGGCGGGCTGCTGGTCCACGCGGCGCGCCGGCTCAAGGCCGAGGTGGAAGGCCGGACGGGGCGGCCGTTCGGCCTCGCCTACCGCGATGACGCCCGCGACCACGGTCCGACCCGCATCGACCAGCGGTTCGAGCCGTACCCTGGCCGCCACTTCGACGACGACACCTACACCGGCGACGCGTACCCGTCGTACGGCTGGGCGGCCGCCGTCGCCGAGGTGGAGGTGGACCTCGACACGGCCGAGGTCGCCGTGCGCTCGGTGGTCGCGGCGGATGACGTCGGGCGGGTGATCCACCCGGTGCTGTGCGAGGGACAGGTCGAGGGTGGCACGCTCCAGGCGGTCGGCTACGCCACGATCGAGGAGATCAAGCTGCTCGACGGCCGGTATCTCAACGACCGTCTCCAGACGTACCTCATCCCGACCTCGCTCGATGCCCCGCGTCTCGAGACGCTGCTCGTCGAGGCGCCGTTCGAGGACGCGCCGCACGGGGCAAAGGGCGTGGGCGAGCTGCCGATGGACGTGGGGGCGCCCGCGGTCGTGGCGGCGATCCACGACGCGACGGGGGTCTGGATCCACGAGCTGCCGGCGACCCCGGAGCGCATCCTTGCCGCGCTGGCGGGGATCGAGCCGCCCGGTCCGCCAGGCGTGTCGACGGTCTCATCGGCGCCGCCCGCCTCCGAGGCATCGGCATGACCAGGCGGCTGGCCGTCAACGGCGAGCCCGTCGACGTGGACGCGCCCGGGATGCGTCGCCTGATCGACGTGCTCCGCGAGGATCTCGGCCTGACCGGGACCAAGGAGGGCTGCGGCGAGGGCGAGTGCGGGGCCTGCACCGTGCTGGTCGACGGCGTCCCCGTGCTCAGCTGCCTCGTCCCGATCTGCCAGCTCGAGGGCGCCGATGTGCGCACCGTCGAAGGGCTCGCGCCTCGGCCCGGGACGCTGTCCGCGCTCCAGGCCGCGTTCCTCGAGACGGGCGGCGCGCAGTGCGGGATCTGCACGCCAGGCATGCTCATGGCGGCCGATGCGTTCCTTGCCGCCGGGCGGGAGGCCACGGACGGGGCGGTCCGCGAGGCGATCGCCGGAAACCTGTGCCGCTGCACCGGCTACACCAAGATCGTCGAGGCGATCCAGCTCGCGGCCGATCGCGGCCGGGCGGCCGCCGCACCACCCACCGGTGGGACGACCTGATGCCGGCCGAGCCCCCCGTCGTGTCGCCGGCCACCCTGGGAGAAGCCTTCGCGCTCCTCGCGGAGCATCCGCACCGTCCCATCGCGGGCGGTACCGACCTGCTCGTCGCGCTGACCGGCGAGCTCGGGCCGCCGCCCGAGCGCGTGCTCGACCTGTGGCGGCTCGACGAGCTGCGCGGGATGTCGGTCCGCGGGAACGCGCTCGAGCTGGGGGCGCTCACGACCTACACTGAGATCCGCCGCTCGCCGGTGTGCCGGGAGCACCTGCCCGCGCTGGTCGAGGCGGCCGCGACCATCGGCGCGGTCCAGATCCAGAACCGGGGGACGCTGGGCGGCAACGTGATGAACGCGTCACCGGCGGGGGACACGCTGCCGGTGCTGCTCGCCCTCGACGCGGTCCTCGTGCTCGGTAGCGCGGCCGGCGAGCGCGAGATCGCCGCGACCGGCTTCTGGCCCGCGTATCGCCGCACCGCGGCGCGGCCGGACGAGCTGCTGGTGCGCATCCGGGTGCCCCTCGGTGCCGACCGCGAGCAGCGGTTCCGCAAGGTCGGCACCCGGCGCGCGCAGGCGATCTCGAAGGTCGTCGTGGCCACTGCCTGGAGGGACACGGGTCCATGGCGTGACGTGCGGATTGCGCTCGGATCGGTGGCTCCGGTGCCCATCCGGGTCGCCGCCGCGGAGGCGGCGCTCGAGGGCCGCGACCGCACGCCGAGGTCGGTCGACAACGCGGTCGCCGCGCTGGCCGATGCCATCATGCCCATCGACGACGTCCGCTCCACCGCCGCCTACCGGCGGGAGGCGGCGCGCCGGGTCGTGCGCCGGCTGCTCGACGAGGCCGTCCACGCCGATGACCCGGCGGGCGGCGAGGTCGTGGCGTGACCGGGCTCGGCGCCAACCGCTACGGCAAGCAGTCGATCCGCCTCGTCAGGATCCTGCGCGGACCCGTGCACCGCGTGCGAGACGTGACGGTCGACGTGTCGCTCGCGGGCGCATTCGATGCCGCCTACACCGCCGGCGACAACAGCCCGGTCGTCGCGACCGACACCATGAAGAACACGGTCTACGCGCTCGCGATGGAGCATCTCACCGGGGCGATCGAGCCGTTTGCCGCTGCCCTTGCGCGGCAGTTCGTTGCGGCCGACGCGGTCGAGCTGGCCACGGTGTCGATCCGCGAGCATGCCTGGGAACCGCTGGCAACGAAGACCGGCCCCGCACCCGACGCATTCCGTCGCTCCGGGGGGATGACCAGGACCACCATGGCGATGGCCGATGCGGCGAGCACCACCATCGACAGTGGCATCGAGGACCTGGTGGTGATGAAGACCGCGCACTCGGCCTTCTCGGGGTTCCCGCGCGACGCGTACACCACCCTGCCCGAGGTCCGCGACCGGATTCTCGCCACGATGATCAGCGCGAACTGGCGCCATGCGACCGATCCCGCCGACTGGGACGACCGCCACGCGACGCTCGTCGAGACGCTCCTGGCGACCTTCGCCGGTCACGACAGCGAGTCGGTCCAGCACTCGATCTGGCTGATCGCCAACGCCATGCTCGAGGCCGAGCCCGGGATCGCCAGCGTATCGATGACGCTGCCGAACCTCCACCACTGGATCGTGGACCTGGCCCCGTTCGGCCAGCACAGCGGCGACGTCTTCGTCGCCACCGACCAGCCCTACGGCCTGATCGAGGCGACCGTTCACCGGACGTAAGCGGCAGGAAAGCGGCGGTGGGTACCGTTCGCGCATGGGCAGGCTGAAGGCGGCAACCAGGCGCACGACGGCGGCAACCCCGCGCGCGAGGGCGGGACAGCTCCCGAACGGCCTGGAGCTGCACATGGCCCGGCAGGTGTTCGAGACATGGTGGATCGAGGTGCCCGCGGGCTTCGACGAGTCCTGGGTCGCGGATGGCGGCTACTGGCACGCCTGGGACGCCCACCGCTCGGTGTCGGTATCGAGCACCGTGCTCACCGATGACGCGGGTCGGCCTGCGCCGGCTGACGAAGTGATGGCGGCGCTCGGCGGACTCCTCGAGGGCGACCCGATCCCGGACGTGCCGCCGGATCTCCAGGCCCGGGCGACGGTCGTCGATACCGACCCCGGCTCGCGCGCGTCGCGGGCGCTGGCGGGTCTCGTGGTGGTCGACGGTCGCGTCCTGATCGCCACCATCACCAGCGACGACATCCCCTGGGCGACCCGCATCTGGCAGTCGATCCGCTACCAGCCGCCACATCCCCGCCGGTCGTGTGGGGACAGAGCGGACCCCGCGGCCGGCCCGGGCGCGAGGCTGGCCTGAGCGATGGCGGCGCAGCTCGGCGCTTGCCGGCTCAGGAGGCTCGCTCGAGGCGGCGCTCGATGAAGCGGCCGTTGCCCCGGCGACCGGTGAACGTGCCGTCGCGGACGACGAACGAGCCACGGACGATGGTGGAGCGCACGGCGCCCTGCACCTCGCGGCCCTCGTACGGCGTGTAGTCACTCGCGTGGTGGAGGTCGGCGGCGCGGATCGTCCGGGTCGGCGCCGGGTCGAACAGGACGAGATCCGCATCCCGGCCGACCTCGATCGCGCCCTTGTCCCGCAGGCCGAACAGCCGCGCCGGGGTGGTCGAGAGCAGGTCGACCATGCGCTCGACCGGGATCCTGCCCGCCGCCACGCCCGCGTCGTAGACCAGTGTCAGCAGCGTCTCGATGCCGGGACCGCCGTTCGAGATCCGGTCGAACGACTGGCGCCACGACTGCTTCTCGACGGCGACCCGGTCCGGCACGTGGTCCGTCGCCACCAGCGACAGGGTGCCGTCGGCCAGGCCGTCCCACAGCGCCTCCGGATTGCCCGGGGCCCGGAGCGGCGGCGAGATCACGTAGCGCGCGGCCGCCTCGGGCGGGGCGTCGTAGCGCTCCTCGGTGAGGGTGAGGTAGTGCGGGCAGGTCTCGGCGAACACCGGCCGGTCCTCCGCGCGTCCGCGCCGGACCGCCTCCAACGCGGCGGCGGACGAGAGGTGGACCACGTACAGCGGGGCGTCGGCGGCCCGGGCAAGCGCGATCGCCCGCTCCGTCGCCTCGGCCTCCACGTAGGGCGGCCGGGAGCTCGCGTGGTACCGCGGTGCGGTCTCGCCGGCCGCCAGGTGGTACGTCGTGAGCGCCTCGAGGATCGTCCGGTTCTCGCAGTGGACCTCGAGCATCCCGCCGCGCTCGCCGGCCGCGGCGAGGGCGCGCAACAGCGTCGCATCATCGACGCCGAAGTCGTACACCATGAACACCTTGAGGGTCGGGACACCTGCCTCGATGGCGCCCGGCATGTCTGCCAGCGCGTCCGGCTGGTCCGCGGTGACGACCAGGCTCAACCCCACGTCGACGGCCGAGTCGGACGCCGTCGCCGCCTGCCATTCGCGGAGCCCGACGGCGAGCGAACCGGCGGCCGCCGCCGACGCGCCCGTCCCGGGGTTGTTGAACGACAGGAACGTGGTGGTCCCGCCGAACGCCGCCGCCACCGAATCCTGGAAGAAGCGATCCGGCTCCGCATCCGAGGCGACACGCGTGTGGGTGTGGACGTCGATCACACCCGGCAGCACCAGGAGCCCCGACGCGTCCACGACCTCGCCTGCGGTCGACGCCGGCCCAAGCAGGTCCGCCTCGATCGCCGTGATGCGGCCGCCCTCGACCGCGACATCGGCGACCCGCGAGCCGTTCGCCGTGACGACGGTACCGCCACGGACGACGAGGTCGGCCATGGCGTCAGCCCCCGGTGATCTGGATGTCCTGGGCGCCGTCCCACAGGCACCGACGCCCGACCTCACGCAGCCGCTCCTCCCAGCCCTCGTCGGGCAGGATGCTCGCGAAGTGGTTGGCGGCCAGCTGGCCGACCTTGGACGACGTGGTGCACGCGCCGTAGGGAACGAAGATCTCGCACTCGCTGATCCCGCCGGGGTACAGGGACAGATGGCCGGGCGCGGGGTGCGAGGTGTGGTGCTCCCAGTCGAGGTCGGGCCGCAGGTCGCCGTACGGGATCCACGTCGACTCTCCGCTCCACCGGCAATGGATCAGCTGCGCCCGCAGCGGCAGCATCGCGCGGACGACCTCGATCGTGCGCGGCGCCTCGGGCTCCCAGCGGGCGTTAAAGTGCAGGTCACCAACCCGGATCGACAGCTCGCTCATTGGCGGAGGATACGGTGTCGCAGGCCCGTCCGACCATCTCCACGCACGTGCTCGACATCGGGGCCGGACGCCCGGCGGCGGGGATCCGGGTGACCTGCTGGCGGCTCGCGGGCGATGCCGCGCATCCGGCGGGCAGCGGGGTGACCGATGGCGACGGGCGGATCGCCGACCTGCTCGGCGGCGAGGAGCTCGCGGCCGGGCGGTACAGGCTGGCCTTCGACCTGGGACCCGGGCGGTTCCACGAGGCGATCACCCTGGACATCCGGGTCGAGGACGCGAGCCGGGGCCACCACGTGCCGCTGCTCGCGGCGCCGTTCGGGCTGACGACCTACCGCGGCTCGTGACGATGGCGGCCGACGGCGGCGACGCCCGGATGCGTCCGGAGGTCGCGCTGCTCGACGGTCTCGACGCCGAGGCGTGCGCCGCCGCGCTCGCACCGCTGTTCGAGGGTGCTCCGCGGTTCCTCGCCCGGCTCGCCGCCGCGCGGCCGTTCGGCGATGAGCCCACGCTGTTCGCCCGCGCCCGGGCGATCGCCAACGCCATGCCCGAGCCGGACCAGGTGGAGCTGCTCGACGCCCATCCGCGGCTTGGGGCGCCCCCGGGCACCGTCTCGGCGCTGTCGTTCCGGGAACAGGGCTACGACCGCGCCGCCGCGGGCGCCGCCGCCGCCGAGACCGCGGGCGCCGCCGCCGCCGAGACCGCGGGCGCCGCCGCCGAGACCGAACGCGCCCGGGTTGATGCCGAGCTGGCCCGGCTCAACGCGGCCTACGAGGCTCGCTTCGGGTTCCGGTACTGCGTGTTCGTCGCGGGCCGGTCGCGCGCCGCCCTGCTGCCGGGCCTGGAGGTCGCCCTGCTCGCCGAGCGCGACGCAGAGCTGCACCGGGCGCTGGACGAGGTCATCGACATCGCCGCCGCCCGCTGGCGTGCGGTGGCATGATGCGGAGGATGACCGTACCGACGGCGCCCGCCTTCGCCCGGCCCGACGCGGACGCCCCGTGGCGACCCGGCCCCGACCTCCTCGCCGACAGCCGGCTCGCCCGCTTCATCGCCCGCACCGGCCTCGGTGATCTCGATGCGCTCCAGGCACGCGCCGTGGCCGATCCCGCCTGGTTCTGGGGCACCGCGGTCGACGACCTCGGGCTGGCATGGCAGCGGCCGTGGTCGAGCGTCCTCGATCTCGGGGACGGTCCGGCCTTTCCGCGCTGGTGGTCCGGCGGGGCGTTCGACCACGCTGCGGCTGTGCTGGAGCGCTGGACCCGGCCCGCCAAGCGGGAGGCCGTGGCGCTCGCCTGGGAAGGCGACGACGGAGCGACGACCCAGCTGACCGGTGCCGGGCTCGAGGCCGCCGTCGAGGCGGCTGCGGACCGCTTCGCGGCCCACGGGATCGGGGAGGGGACGCGGGTCGGGATCCTGCTGCCGATGCTGCCCGAGACGGTGATCACGGTCCTCGCGCTGGGTCGGCTGCAGGCCGTGTTCACGCCGCTGTTCAGCGGCTATGCCGGCCCCGCGGTGGGGGCCCGCCTCCGGGCGTTCGAGGCGACCCACCTGGTCACGGCTGACGGGTTCCGACGGCGCGGCCAGGTGGTGGACCTGGCCTCCGTCGCTGCCGAGGCCCTCGCAATGGCCCCGACCGTCACCCGGGTGCTGGTGGTGGACCGGCTCGCGACCGCCCACGATCGCCGCCCGGCGCCGCCCCTGTCCGATCCGGTCCGTGATGCCGCCTGGGACGCGGCGCCGGACCGCCGCCAGGCGCGAGCCGTGGCGCCGGTCCGCCCGCCCGACGGCCCCGTCGACCCCGAGAGGCCGTACATGGTGATCTACACGTCGGGGACCACCGGCGCACCCAAGGGCACGGTCCACGTCCACGGCGGGTTCCCGATCAAGGCCGCGCAGGACCTGGCCCACACGTTCGACCTGCGCGATGGCGACGCGCTGTGCTGGGTCACCGACCTGGGCTGGATGATGGGGCCGTGGGCGATCAGCGGGGCCCTGCTCCTCGGGGCACGGCTGGTCCTGCTCGAGGGTCCGCCGATGTACCCCGATGCGGGCCGCCTGTGGAGCGTCGTCGCCCGCCACCGGGTCACCCACCTCGGCATCAGCCCCACGCTGATCCGCGCCCTGCTCGTCCACGGCGACGAACCCGTCCGCGACCACGATCGCTCGTCGCTCCGCGTTCTCGGCTCGACCGGCGAGCCGTGGAACCCCGACCCGTGGCGGTGGCTGTTCCGCACCGTGGGCGAGGAGCGGCTGCCGATCGTCAACTACACGGGGGGGACGGAGATCGCCGGCGGGATCCTGGGCGCGGGGCTGCTGCGCCCGATCCGCCCCGCCTCGTTCAATGGACCGTGCGTCGGGATGGCCGCGGACGTGCTCGATGCCGCCGGGCGGCCCCTGGTGGATGCCGTGGGCGAGCTCGCGATCCGGGGCCCGTGGCCGGGAATGACGCGGGGGTTCTGGGGCGGGACCGCGGCGGAGCGGGAGCGCTATCTCGAGACCTACTGGAACCGCCAGCCGGGGACGTGGATCCATGGGGACTGGGCGGTCCATGATGCCGAGGGCTTCTGGTACGTCCACGGCCGCTCCGACGACACGCTCAAGGTCGCGGGCAAGCGGATCGGGCCGGCCGAGGTGGAGGCGGCGGCCACTGCTCACCCGGCGGTGGTGGAGGCGGCGGCGATCGGGGTCCCCGATGAGCTCAAGGGCGAGGTGCCGGTGCTCCTGGTCGTGTGCCGGTCGGACGTGCCTGCCGGGGGAGCGACCCTCGCCCGCGAGGTGGCCGACCGCGTCGTCGCCGAGCTGGGCCGGCCGGTGCGCCCGGCGGCGGTGGTCCAGGTCCCCGACCTGCCCCGGACGCGGAGCGGCAAGATCATGCGCCGGGTCGCGCGCGCCGCGTGGCTCGGCACCGACCCGGGCGACCTGTCGGCGCTCGAGAACCCGGGCTCGGTTGCCGGGATCGCCGCGGCCAACGAGACGCGCTGAGGCGCGCCCTTCCGGCATGGGCCGAGGCGCGTCCGGCCGGCATGGGCCGACGCTTGCCGGGTGAGCCTCAGCCGGCCGTGATCGAGCCGGCCGTGATCGAGCCGTCCGGGTCCCAGCCGCCCGCCTGCCCGACCTTCGACGCCAGCGGCCGGCCCAGCAGCCCGGCCACGAACTGCGCCGCAGCCAGCACCCGCTCGAGGTCCACGCCGGTCTCGAACCCCTCGGCGGCGAGCAGGTACACGAGGTCCTCGGTGGCGAGGTTGCCGGCCGCCCCCGGGGCGTACGGACAGCCGCCCGTGCCGCCGGTCGACGCATCGAATGTCCGGATGCCCGCGTTGAGCGCCGCGACCACGTTGGCCAGCGCCGTGCCGCGCGTGTCGTGGAAGTGGTGCGCGATCTGCTCGACCCGGATGCCGGCCTCGAGGGCAAGCTCGGTCACCTCGGCCACCTGCGATGGAACCGCGACCCCGATCGTGTCGCCGAAGCACACCTCGTCTGCGCCCAGCTCCAGCAGCCGGACGGCCACCTCCACCGGACGAGCCGCGTCGACCCGGCCGCTGTAGGGGCAGCCGAACGCTGTCGACACGTACGCGCGGCGCCACCAGCCTCGCTCGCCGGCCTCGACCAGCAGCGGCGCGAATGCGTCGAGCGACGCCGCGACCGAGCGGCCGATGTTCCGCTCCGCGAACGCGTCGGTCGCGGCGGTGAACACGGCGATCGCGCCGGCGCCCGCGACCGCCGCGCGGTCAAGCCCGGCCCGGTTCGCCACCAGGACCGGGTATCGGACGTCCGGTCGTCGCGGCAGCTCCGGCAGGAGGGCGTCGGCGTCGGCGAGCTGCGGCACCCGGTCGGGCCGGACGAAGCTGGTCGCCTCGATGTCGCGCAGCCCGGCCTCGACGAGCAGCTCGATGTACCGGCGCTTGCCATCGGTGGGGACGGCCTGCGCCTCGTTCTGGAGCCCGTCGCGCGGCCCCACCTCGTAGATCCTGACCTGCTCCGGGGTCATGAGGCGACCCCCAGCCGGGCGACGACCTGCCCCCGTTCCACCTGCTCGCCCTGGTGCACGGCGATCTCCTCCACGTGCCCGTCGCGCGGCGCGGTGACCGTGTGCTCCATCTTCATCGCCTCCAGGGTGGCGACCCGATCCCCGGCCGTGACGGCATCGCCCGGCCGCACGTGAACGCCCACGACCACGCCGGGCATCGGTGCCAGGAGGTCCGATCCGTGCGCGTCGCCCCCCCCGGAGGCGGCCCGCGCATCGCCCGCGGCCAGGTCGGGCGGGGCCTCGAGCCTGAACGCGACGCTGCGCCCATCGACCGAGAGGAAGGCGGTGTCGCCATCACCTGCGCCCACGGCGCGGCCGGGCTCCTCGTCCTCGATCCGTGCCGGGAGCTCGATCGTCCGGCGGACCGGCTCGCCCCCGGCGTCGGCGACGAGACGGAGCCTGGCGGGGCCGTTGAGCCGCCAACCACCGCCCCACTCCTCGTGCGAGTCCCGCTGCTCCCGCCGGTCCCGCCCGCCGAGCCGCCGTGCCGCGGAGAGCCAGGCGGCGTCGTCCAGCGTGCGTGCGCCGGCGGCATCGATGGCGTCCGGATCCGAGCCCAGCGTCGTCGTCCGGGCCCGGCCCTCGACCATCGCGGGGACCTGGACCAGCCGGCGCAGGAACGCGAGGTTGGTGGGCAGCCCGAGCACCTCGGTGGCGTCGAGCGCGGCCGAGAGCCGGGCAAGCGCCGTCTCCCGGTCGGGGCCGTGTGCGATGACCTTGGCCAGCAGCGGATCGAACCGCCCGCCGACGGCGTCGCCGGCCTCGATCCCGGCGTCGACCCGGATACCGGCCGCGCCGACGGGCCCGAATGCCGTTGCCTCGACCGGCCAGCGGAGCGCGACGATGCGCCCCGCAGACGGCAGGAAGCCGCTGGCCGGGTCCTCCGCGTTGAGTCGCGCCTCGATGGCATGGCCGCCACCGGTGAAGGCCCGCTCGATCGCGGCCTGGTCGAGACCCAGGTTCGCGAGAGACGCCCCGGCCGCGATCCCGAGCTGATCCGCGACCAGGTCGCGATCGATGACCAGCTCGGTGACCGGGTGCTCGACCTGGAGACGGGCATTGAGCTCGAGGAACACCCATTCGCCGTCCTCGCCCACCAGGAACTCGCAGGTGCCGGCGTTGACGTAGCCCACCGCGGTCGCGAGCCTGACCGCCGCCTCCCACAGCGCCCGCCGGATCGCCCCGTCCAGGCCCGGCGCGGGCGCCTCCTCGACCACCTTCTGGTGCCGGCGCTGGAGCGAGCAGTCCCGGTCGCCGAGGTGGACGACGGCGCCTTGCGCGTCCGCGAGCACCTGCACCTCGACATGGCGCGCGTCGGCGAGGTAGCGCTCGAGCAGCAGCCGCTCATCGGCAAACGCGCGGGCCGCTTCGCGGCGTGCGGAGGCGAGCGCTGCACCGAGCTCCGATGCCGCCTGGACGACCCGGATGCCCTTGCCGCCGCCACCTGCGACCGGCTTGACCAGCACCGGGTAGCCGATCCGCTCCGCGGCCGACGCCAGCGAAGCGTCGGACTGGTCCTCCGGTTCCTCGCCCTCCGCCACCGGGACGCCGGCCCGGCGCGCGATCGCCCGGGCCTCGGCCTTGTCGCCCAGGGCGCGGATCGCCGCCGGCGGCGGCCCGACCCAGGTGCGACCGGCGTCCTCGACGGCCGCGGCGAGCCGCGGATCCTCGGCCAGGAACCCGTAGCCGGGATGGACGGCGTCGGCGCCCGCGGCGATCGCCGCTCGGACGACCACGGCGGCATCGAGCAGGTCGACCGCGTCGTGCCCCTCGATCGGCGGGACGACCGGCCGGATCCCCTGTCTCGCCGCGGAGGTCGCGATCCGCCGGGCGATCTCGCCCCGGTTGGCGATGAACAGGGTGCGGATCGGCCGGGTGCCGGCGGTCACGGGTCCTCACCGGG
Organism: uncultured Chloroflexia bacterium; assembly: GCA_963727585.1. Lineage (GTDB taxonomy): Bacteria > Chloroflexota > Limnocylindria > Limnocylindrales > CSP1-4 > CAIXZV01. The sequence continues at coordinate 360,191 of CAVSHH010000003.1, forward strand.
GGCCCACGCCGGCCGCCGCCGCTCGAGGAATGCGGCCAGCCCCTCGGCGGATTCTGGCGAGTCGCGCCGGTCGGCCAGCCGCCGGGCCATCTCCTCCGGATACCGCTCCAGCGGGCCGGCCTGCCCCAGCGCCAGGTCCCGGGCGAGCGCCTTCGCCGCGCGCACGGCCCCCGGTGCGCCCGCCAGGATGCCGTCGATCGCCGCATCGATCGCCGCATCCAGTGCATCGACGCCCTCGACCACCCGATGGACGAGCCCCACCCGCTGCGCCTCCATGGCGTCGAGCCGCGCCCCGGTCGTGAACAGTGCCCGGGCCTGTCCCTCGCCGATGCGGCGCACCACGTACGGTCCGATGGTCGCGGCCGCGAGCCCGAGACGAACCTCGGGGAAGCCGGTCACCGCGTCCGCCTCCGCGATCACGAGATCGGCGACGCACAGCAGCCCCGCCCCGCCGCCCAGGGCGGGTCCCTGGACGCGCACCACGACCGGCGCCGGACAGGCGTCGATCGCCAGGAACAGCCGCCCCAGGATCGCCGCCTGGGCCTCGTTGTCCACGCGGGACATGGTCGTGGCCGCCCGCATCCAGGCGACATCGGCCCCCGCGCAGAACGCGCGGCCGTCACCCGCCAGGACCACGACGCGCAGCTGCTCTGCCGGCTCGGCGGTGAACCCCGCGAACGCCGCGGCCAGGCCGTCGATCAGCTCGGTCGACAGCGCATTCCGTGACTCGGGTCGGGCGAGCGTCACCCGGGCGACGGAACCCCCGGGTCCGCCGCGCTCGACGCGGACGGCCTCGCTCACATCCGGAACACGCCGAAGCGCGTCTCCGGGATCGGGGCGTGGACGGCCGCGCCGATCCCCATCGACAGCACCCGCCGCGTGTCGAGCGGGTCGATGATCCCGTCGTCCCACAGCCGCGCGGTCGCGAAGTAGGGGTTGCCCTCCGCCTCGTAGCGCTCGAGGATCGGCGCCTCGAAGGCGTCTCGCTCGGCGTCGGACGACCAGGCGCCACCGGGCAGTGAGCCGGCCCGCACGGTGGACAGGACGCGCGCTGCCTGGCGACCGCCCATCACCGAGATCCGCGCGTTGGGCCAGGTCCACAGGAACCGCGGTGCATATGCCCGTCCCGCCATCGCGTAGTTCCCGGCCCCGAACGAGCCGCCGATGAGCACGGTGAGCTTGGGCACCTCGGCGCTGGCGACCGCGGTCACCAGCTTGGCCCCGTCCTTGGCGATCCCGCCGGCCTCCGCCTCGCGCCCGACCATGAACCCGGTGATGTTCTGGAGGAACACGAGCGGGATCCGGCGCTGGGCGGCAAGCTCGATGAAGTGGGCGCCCTTGCTCGCCGACGATCCGAACAGCACGCCGTCGTTGGCGAGGATCCCGACCGGCCAGCCGTCGAGGTGGGCGAACCCGCACACCAGCGTCTCGCCGTAGGCAGCCTTGAACTCGTGGAGCTCGCTGGCATCGACCAGCCTCGCGATCACCTCACGCACGTCCACCGACCGGCGGGGGTCGGCGGACACGGCGGCGTACAGCGATGCGCTGCCGTCGGCGCCCTCCGCGGCGACCCTCGGCGCCCGGGGCTGGCGGCGCTCCCACGGCGGCGCGACCGGGGGCAATGCCAGGTGGCGCACGATCGACCGGCCGATCGCCAGCGCGTGCTCGTCGTCGACGGCCTCGTGGTCGGCCACCCCGCTGACCCGGGTGTGAACCTCGGCCCCGCCCAGCTCCTCGGCGCTCACCAGCTCGCCCGTGGCGGCCTGGACCAGCGGCGGACCACCGAGGAAGATCGTGCCCGTGCCGCGCACGATCACCGTCTCATCGCTCATGGCCGGGATATAGGCGCCGCCCGCAGTGCAGCTGCCCATGACGAGGGCGACCTGCGGGATGCCCAGCGCCGACATGCGGGCCTGGTTGTAGAAGATGCGCCCGAAGTGGTCACGATCCGGGAACACGTCGGCCTGGAGCGGCAGGTAGGCCCCACCGGAGTCGACGATGTACACACACGGCAGCCGGTTCTCGAGGGCGATCTCCTGCGCGCGGAGGTGCTTCTTGACGGTCTCCGGGTAGTACGTGCCGCCCTTCACTGTCGCGTCGTTGGCGACGATGACGCACAGGGTGCCCTCCACCGGCCCGATCCCGGTGACGATCCCCGCGCCCGGGGCGGCGTCACCATGCATTCCGGTGGCGGCGAGCGGCGACAGCTCGAGGAACGCCGCGCCGGGATCGAGCAGCCGGTCGATCCGCTCGCGCACCGGCAGCTTGCCCCGCTCGCGGTGGCGCGCGATGGCCCCGTCGTCGCCACCGGCACCCCGGCCCCCGAGCGCGTCGGTACGGGCGCGCAGCTCGTCCACCAGGGCGCGCATCGCCGACTCGTTGGCGGCCGTCCCGGGATCGGCGGGATCGAGGCGCGTCCCGAGCAGGCTCATCCGGCTACATGACCCGCAGGTCGAGGATGCGTCGGGCGATCACCAGCCGCTGGATGTCGCTCGTGCCCTCGCCGATCTCGGTCAGCTTGGCGTCGCGCAGGAAGCGGCCCACGGGGTAGTCATCGACATAGCCGTAGCCGCCGTGGACGAGCAGGGCCGCATCGGTCGCGCGCGCGGCCGTCTCGGACGCGAACAGCTTGGCCTGCGCCGCGGCGAGGCCGTACTCACGTCCCTGGTCCTTGAGCCAGGCCGCCCGCCACACCAGGGCGCGAGCCGCCTCGATCTCGGTGGCCATGTCGGCGATCCGGAACGCCACCGCCTGGAACGTGCCGATGGGCCGGCCGAACTGCTCCCGCTCTCGAGCGTAGGGGACTGCGGCGTCGAGCGCGGCCTGGGCGAGCCCGAGCGCGAGCGCGGCGATCGAGATGCGCCCGCTGTCGAGGATCGTGAGGAACGTCCGGAAGCCACCCCCCAGCACCCCGAGGAGGTTCCCCTTCGGGATGCGGGCGCCGTCGAAGCGGAGCTCGCCGGTCGCGGAGGCGTGGAGGCCCAGCTTCTGCTCCAGCCTGCCCACCGAGAAGCCGGCGGTATCGGCGGGCACGATGAAGGCACTGATCGCCGGCGATCCCGACGGCGTCTCGCCGGTCCTGGCCGCAACGACATACGTGCCCGCCTGCCCGGCATTGGTGATGAACCGCTTGCCGCCGTCGAGGATCCAGCCACCCGCGTCATCGTCGACTGGCCGAGCGGTCGTCCGGATGCCGCCCGCATCCGAGCCCGCACTGGGCTCGGTCAACCCGTATCCGCCCAGCACCCGGCCGCTCGCGAGCGGGACCAGGAACTCCTCCTTCTGGGCGTCCGTGCCGGCGAGGGCGATCGGACCGCAGCCCAGCGAGGTGTGGGCAGCGACGATCAGCCCGAGCGAGCCCCAGACCCGCCCGATCTCCTCGATCGCGATCGCGTACGCCAGGGTGTCCATCCCGGCCCCGCCCCACGCCTCGGGGATCGGGATGCCCAGCCAGCCCATCTCGCCCAGCGATCGGACCACCTCCACGGGGAAGCGGTGCTCGCGCTCGTGGGCGTCGACCAGCGGCGCGACCTCATCGGCCATGTAGGCACGGACGGTGTCGCGCAGGAGCGTGTGCTCGCCTGAGAGGTCCAGGTCCACGGCCCGAGTATGGCATGCGCCCCGTAGCCTGCGACGCGGGAGCCCCACTCCAGCCTGGCGTCCACTCCCGCCCAGTGGAGACCGATGCACGAGCCGGCCCAGGGCCGGACACGCGCGCTCACATCAGCCGGCCACTGATATCCGGCAGCATCCGGCGCGGAGGCCGCTACCCGATCCCCCCGACAACGTGCCCGCCACGGATCTCGGCGATCAGCCGCCCGGTGCCGGCATTCAGCCGCGCGGCACCTGCGCCCTGCGGGGCCGCCCATCGTGGGTCGGTCTCCCGGGGGTCGGCCTCCAGCACCAGCAGGTCCGCCGGTCCGCCGACCTCGAGGGGACCCTCGATCGGGAGGACGTACGCCCCGTCGAACCTGAGCACCTGGGAATCACCCCGGGAGATCGCCCGCACCTCCGCGTCGGTGCCCAGGGCGAGGATCGTGCCACTCGCCCAGGCGATCGCCTCGCAGGCGCGCGTACGGCCGTCCGGGAGGACAGTCGCGCCGAGCAACAGGGTGTACTCGTGGGTCATGCCCAGAGCCTACTCCGCTCGCACCTTCCGTCCCGCCCGTCTGCCGTCCCGGGCCGTTCGCCATCCGACCCCGGGGACTCCAATCAGCCCGCCTTCTCGATCAGGACCCGGAGGGCCTCCTGGTCCGGCGCCAGCAGCTCCGCCACCCGCGCGGTGTTCACCTCCGCAACGATGATCTCGCCCACCTCGGTCTGGACGTCTCCGTACAGTCCCAGCGCCTGCATCCGCTCCGTCTGGACCCGGTTGTCCTCGGTGGGGCTGACGTAGTGCACCGAGCCCGCCTTGTAGCGATGGACGAGGTACAAGTGCGCCAGCGTCATCAGGCGGCGCCGGCGGAAGGCCGGATCGAAGGAGCCCTGGTCGCGGACCGAGAGGATCGATCGCCCGCGCCGGTCGTGGATCGGCGCGAACACAATCGAGGCCACCCGACGCTCGTCGTCCCCCAGCAGGGTCAGCTCCAGCAGCTCCGAGCCGGCCCGGTGGGGGAGCAGCCGCACCTTGAGCGACTCATCGATGCCGTTGTGCGACGCCCAGATCGCCAGCCAGCCCTCCAGCAGCTTCTTGGGCACCTCGGTCTGGATCGCATGCTGGTGCTGGGTGGAGCCCTTGCCCATCGCCATGGTCGTCGCGGTGCGTCCCGACGACGCCATCAGCGCGGCGTCCAGGCGCGGTCCGCCGACCAGGGTCTGGGGCGCGCGGTAGGGCGACTCGAGGAGCCGGATCTTCCGCTGGAGCTTGGCCAGTGCCAGCATCCCCTCCTCCTGCAGCGACCGGGCGAACTCCTCGCCGGCCACCCCGTCGACCTGGTGGCCACCATAGGTGATGAAGTTGAACACGAAGCCCATCCCGGCCAGCCTCTGGGGGAAGCGGCGCATCTCCTCGTCGCTCATGCCCGTGGAGTCCCAGTTGAACGACGGCGAGAGGTTGTAGGCCAGCATCTTCTCCGGGTGCACCGCGTGGATGGCGTCGGCGAACTGCTTCGCGTCGGCGAGGTCCGCGGTCTTGGTCTCCATCCACAGCACGTCGGCGAACGGCGCGGCGGCCAGTGACTTCGCGATGGCATACGGGATGCCGCCCCGGACCTGGTAGTAGCCCTCCGGCGTCGCCGCCAGCTCGGGGTCCCAGGCCACGTCGAGACCCAGTGATCGCGCCCGGTCCATGGCCACCGCGTGCGATGCACCGGCGGCGAACCTGAGCCACTCGTCCGCCCGCAGCGAGCGGGCGCCGCCCTCGGACTCGACCTCGCGCTGCCGCAGGTGGTCGGCAACCGCCTCGGCGTAGGTGGCCAGCCCGGCCTCGTCCTCCCACGCCTCGAAGAACCGGGCCGCGGTTCCGTCGAACGCGGTGTCGACATCCGCGCCGGCGCTGATCTCGGTCGCGGCCTCGTCCACCGCGGCTCCCAGCCCGGTCCGCTCCAGCCACGCATCGGCACCCGCGTACTCGGCGTCCGTGATCGCGTACAGGAGGTGGCCGTTGAGCGTCTCGGCGCCTGCCTGGAAGAACCGCCGGATGAGCGCGAGGTAGGCGATCTTGTACGAGGGCACGTCGAGATTGGTCACGCCCAGCACGAACGGCTGGTCACGCTCGTCGGTGCGCGTCTCGATCAGGTTGGCCGCCTCGGCGTCGGTGCGGGCGACGATGATCCCGGGCACGCGCATCACGTCCAGCTGGAGCCGGGCGGCGTTGAGGCGCTTGATCTGCTCGCTGGAGCTGACCAGCACTTTGCCGCCCTGGTGGCCGCACTTCTTGGTGCCGGGCCGCTGGTCCTCGATGTGGTAGCCGGGGACACCGGCTTCCACGAACCGGCGGACGAGGTTGCGCACATGGGGGTCGCCGCCGTGGCCGGTGTCGGCGTCGGCGATGATGAACGGGCGGTAGTCGACGGCGGGACTCGCCTCGCGCTGCTCGGCCGTCATCCTTGAGCGCAGGTAGGCCTGGTTGCGGTCCGCGGTGAGCAGCGCGCGGACCAGGCCGGCCGCCTCGTCGGGGACCTGCGACAACGGGTACGACGCGAGGTCCGGCCCCGGATCCTCGGTGGTCGAGCCCTTGGCCGAGGTTGCCCACCCGCCGAGGTAGATGCCCTCGATGCCGAGGCGCTTCATCACCACGGCCTGGCCCGGCGAGTACGGGCCGAAGGTGGTGATGCTCCGGCCCTCCGCGAACAGCTCGCGCAGCCGCGCATGGAACGCGGCGGCGGCCTCGCGGGCCACCGTGTGGTCCTCGGCGATCGTGCCCCGCTGCTCCACGACCTGCCGTGCCGAGTGGAGGCGCGTGATCCCGGCAAAGCGCGGTGACTCGAGCCACGCGCGGGTCAGGGCGATCTCGTCCTCGAATGGGGTCGGCGCCGGGGAGGCGAGCTCGGCGGTCGGGGCGGTCATGGCAGGTCTCCGGGTCTGGCAGCTCTCGGTCCCGGGCTGGCCGGGCCGGATGGGGAAATCAGGTCGCGGGTTCGAAGTCCGGGTTGGCGGTGAGGCGGGTGCCGTCGCTGGCGATGGCGTCGAGGTAGGACGCCGCGCGCTGCCGCTCGACGGCCGGGTCGGCGGCGTCGAGGCCGAGGTTGAGCAGGTCCACGTACCAGGCCGGCTTGGTCGCGGCCGGGACGTAGGCCTCGACGGCCGCGCGTGCGACCGGCAGCGTGGTCTCCTTGGAGTCGTCGTGGACGTCGCGGCCATCGGCGGCGCGCAGCTTCGCGTGCTCCTCGTCGAGCAGCCGGGCGAACAGGTCCGGCGTCAGGGCGTCACCGGCGCGGATGCCGGTCGCGGGATCGTCCTCGGTGAACGGCGCGCCCTTGTGCAGCCACTCCCACAGGATGGACAGCCGGATCTCGCCGGTCGCCATGTCCTCCATCAGGTACAGCACATCGTCGTCGCCGAAGAAGTCGGCGGGCTTGAGCGCCGCGGCCTGGAACCCGCGCAGGAACGCGTTGCCGTACTGGAGCCCCACCGACAGCAGGTCACGAGCGCCACGCACCGTGCGGGGCGCGGGCTCCAGGGCGGCCAGCCCCGCGGCGTCGTCGGCCGTGTAGGCCAGCGGCGGGAAGGTCCGGCCCAGCTGATTGGCCTCGCCGGCGCGCTCCCACACGGGCCGGATGACGTGGACCATCTTCCAGTGAGCCACCCACTTGCCCGAAGCACCCTCGCGCTGCTCCCGCTCGGCACCGGCGATCGCCTTGCGCATGGCGGCCTCGACGCCCCGCTCGGAGCCGACCGGGATCTGGGCCTCCATGCCGCCCTGCCACAGCGCGTACAGCCCCAGCGCGTCGGGGGTGTTGACCGCCCGCCGCACCCGGTCCTCGTACGCGCGCATGTAGGCGTAGGTCATGCCGATCGCGTCGATGTTCGGGTTGGCGAAGGTGGTGTCCCCGTGGAGCGCATCGGCGACCGAGTTGATGTAGTCCCAGCGCCCGGTGTTGAAGCCCACGAAGTGGCGGCCGAGCGCGGCCCGGATCTCCATCAGCTGGAAGGCGGCCTCCAGCTGCTCCACCAGCACGTACACGCGGATCGTGGCCGGCGGCAGGCCCAGGTGCGCTTCCAGCCGCTCGAACAGCTCGCGCCACAGCGCGGCCTCCTCGGCGCGCTGGATCTTGGGCAGGTAGAGGGCGACCGTGCGGCCCTCGGCCAGCAGGGTTCGCGCGTTGGCGGTCACGTACAGGACAAGGTCCACGATGGACGCCCCGAAGCCGGTGCCGTCGGCGCGCCGGACATGGCGATCGTCGAGGTGGAGGCCGCGGGGGCGGAACAGGCGCGTCGTGAACCGCAGCTGCTCCCGCCAGTCGTCGATGATCCGCCTGCCCAGGAAGGCCGCCGCCCAGTCGTTCATCTCGCCGGCCACGCCTTCGGCCACGGCCAGGAAGCGCGGGTCGCCGGCATAGGCGAGCCGCAGGTTGCGCTGGTTGTCGAGCGCCATGAACTCCGTCTGGCCGAGCGCATCCTCGCCGTCGAACATCCAGCCGTCCGCGCCCGAGAGGAGCGCGTAGGCCGGGTTGCGGAGGCTCAATTCGAGGGAGCTGCGGGGCTTGGTCGCCGGGCCGGTGCCCTGGACCCACTGGCACTCGAGATCGGCCGGGATCGGAGCGCCCCGGAACCGGCCGGTCCGGGCATCCGCGACGGCGATCGACGTACGGCCGATGGTCGCCCCCGGGTCGAGGAACGTGATCGGCTCCCCGTGGCGGGCGCGCTCGCGCCGGCGACGCGCCCGGGCCGCCATCAGCTCCCGACGATCGTCATCCAGCGGGGCGAGCACCCCGAGCGCCGCCAAGGCCTCGCGGGTGACCACATCCTCGTGGGCGGGCAGCAGCCCGCGGCGGAGCTGGAGGGGGTTCATGGATCCCTCGGCAGGCGCGGGCGGGTGAGCGTCAGTCCGTCTCGTGGTCCCGGATGCAGTTGGCGGGGCAGGTGCAATCCGCCTCGAGGGTGGACGAGCGGGTGGGCTTGGGCGCCGGGCGGCGGAGCCGCGACGGCCAGGCCAGCACGGTGCGGCCGGGGGCGATCCAGGTCTCCTCGCGCAGATCGAGCTGGAGGCGCGAGCGCTCTCGGGTGGGGGACATGGGGAACCTCCTGGGTTGTTGGGTTCCCATGATCGCGGCAGCGGGTCCATCAGTCCAATCCTTTGTTATGATGCGTACGATCAACGGAATTGATGACGGGAGCTGGTCCATGCTGACGGCGCAGGTGGAGGGGTTCCTTGAGATCGCCCGGCTGCGGAACCTCAGTCGCGCAGCGGGTGCGCTGCACGTCACGCAGCCGGCGCTCACGGCCCGGCTCCAGGCGCTGGAGGACGAGCTCGGCTCGCCGCTGTTCGAGCGATCCCGGCGCGGGATGCGGCTGACGGATGCGGGGCGGGCATTCCTGCCGTTCGCCGAGCGAGCGCTGGAGTCGCTCGAGGCCGGCCGGTCGCTGGTGGCCGAGCACACGCGTGGCCTGACCGGTCAGCTCACGATCGGGACGGCCCCCGCGGTCGGTGCCTATGTCCTGCCCGGGTTGCTGGCCCGCTTCATCCGCGGGTTTCCCGGCATCCGGCTGGTGGTCCGAACCGGTCACTCGGAGGAGATCGTCCAGGCAGTGGCGGATGGCGAGCTCGACATCGGCCTGGTCCGCGAGCTTCACCATCCGGGCGTCACGGTGCGCCCGCTGTACGAGGACGAGCTGGTGCTGGTGGCGCCGCCTGCGCATGCGCTGGCGCGTTCCGGCCACGTCGAGGTCGATCGGCTGGCGGAGACGACCCTGATCCTGTTCGACCGCACGTCGTCGTACTACGAGCTGACGCACGCCCTGTTCCGGGCGGCGGGCGTGGCGCCGCGGGGCACCATCGAGCTGGACAACATCGAGGCCGCCAAGCAGATGGTCCGCCGCGGGCTTGGCGTCGCCCTGCTGCCGCATTCAGCGATCGCGGCCGACGTCGCGAGCGGGTCGCTGCGCTCGATCGCCTTGGACGGCGTACCCCCGATGCGCCGCCGCCTGGTCGCCGTCCGTCGCGCCGGGGCGCCCCAGCCCGGCCCCGCGGTCGCGGGATTCCTGGACATCCTCGACCAGATCGACGAGATCATCCCCGGCCAGGGTGCCATCCTCGCCTGACGCTGGAGGCCGGCGTCCGGCGCTGACGGAGTGCGGTCCCGATGTCGCCGCCGGCGCGTGACCGTCATGCCTCGGGGGCAAGCTCCTGGAACAGCGTCAGCTGCAGTCCGGCAGGCGCCTCGAGCCGGACATTGAGCGACCGCCAGGGTGTTTCCACCGGTGCCGCCACCAGCGTCGCCCCCGCCCGCACGAGACGCTCACTGGCCGCCGCGGCGTCGTCGACCTGGAGCGCCACCCGGAGATGGCCGGCGACACGGCGCCCCACCTCGAGCCGGTCGATGTGCTCGGCGTGGGGCACGTCCGACAGCTCCAGCGTCGCCCGCCCGCCGTCGAGGATGACGACCCGTCCCGCCCCATCGTCGAAGGCCGCGACCTCGGGCATGCCCAGGCTGTCGCGGTAGAACCGCACCGCCTCCTCGTAGTCGGATGCCGTCACCACCAGGCGCAGCTCACGCACGCCGCCCGCCATCGCCGCCACCTCCCGCCCGTCCGCTGAATAGATCGGACCCGGGGGCGGTTCCGTCGCCTCCGGGTCCTCGCCCGCCGTCGGTGGCTGCCGACAACGGGTTGGCCAGAGGGTAGCAGCCGGGCGGTCGGTGCCGGCGTCGGCGCCCGGCCGCTCAGATCGCGACGCCGGCACGCAGTCCCTCGAGCACGGCCTCCTCGACGGTCCGCGGCGTGAGCACGTCGCCCACCCCGATCACCCGGAACGACCCATCGGCGGCCGCCGCCTCGAGCTGCAGCAGCAACCCGTCGTCCGGCACCGTGCCCTGGGCGAGCACCACCGCCGACGTGTCCTCGACGACGACCGCCTCGCCGGTGAGCACGTCCTGGAGGAACACCGCCGTCGGATCGGCGCCGAACAGCCGCACCTGGGGCCGGATCTCGACCCGCGCCCGGCGGGCCGCCGCGATCATCGTGTCGCGGATGTACTGCTGGAGCCGCTGGCCGGCGTGGTACCCGGACGACGCCAGCGTCACCCGGTGCCCGCCGGTCGCCAGCATGGTTGCGATTCCCAGGCCCACCCAGTCGCACCGCCAGTCGGCGACGACAACGTGGCCGGCCGGGACGGCCGCGCCCCGGATCACATCCCAGGCCTCGAGCACGACCGGCTCGCCCGTAACCTCGATCGGCGGTCGATACGGCACGGCCCCGGTCGCCACCACCACGACCTCCGCGCCCGAGGTACGGACGAGGTCGACGTCGGCGAGGACGCCGGTCTGGATCACGACCCCCGCTCGCCGCGCCTCCGCCTCGAGGTTGGTGATCGCGCCGCCCATCTCGGCGCGCTCCGGGAGCTCACGGGCCAGCCGCACCTGGCCGCCCAGCCAGCGGTCGGCCTCGAGGAGCGTGACCCGGTGCCCTCGCTCGGCGGCGACCGCGGCCGCCTTGAGCCCGGCCGGGCCGCCCCCGACGACCAGCACGTCCCTGGCGCGGACAGCCGCCGGGTGGCGGGCGCGGCCCGGCTCGCCCGCTCGCGGGAACTCCTGCTCCCGGCCGCTCTCGGGAAACTGGATGCACGAGATCGGGAAGCCCGCGTGGAAGTGGCCGATGCAGGCCTGGTTGCAGCCGATGCAGGCGCGGATGTCGTCGACCCGGCCGTGGGCCGTCTTGGCCGGCAGCTCCGGGTCGCAGATCAGGGCCCGGGTCATGACGCACAGGTCGGCCTGCCCGGCGGCGAGGATCGCCTCGGCCTCCTGGGGCTGGGTGATCCGCCCGGCCACCATCACCGGGACCCGGACCACGCCCTTCACACGAGCGGCGAGCGGCGCCGTGTAGCCGTTCGCGATCGGCGACGGGGGCACGATGTGGTCCGATCCGGCCAGCGTGGCCGACGTGCCCGACACGACGCTCACGTAGTCCATTGCCCCGTCGGCGTCGAGCGCGGCCAGCGCGTCGACGACCTCGTCCCCGGTCAGGCCGTCGGACGTCCGCTCGTCGATCGACATCCGCACCCCGACCACGAACCCGGCCCGGGTCGAGGCGCGGCACGCGGCGAGCGCCTCGCGCAGGAATCGCAGCCGGCCGTCCCGGTCGCCGCCCCACGCGTCGGTGCGCAGGTTCGTGCGCGGGTTGAGGAACTGGGACGGCAGGTAGCCGAAGCCGGCCAGGATCTCGACGCCGTCGAGGCCGGCCCGCTCGAGCCGGGCTGCCGACGCCCCGAACCCGTCGATGATCTCGCCGATCAGCGCCGGGGTCATCGCGCGCGGCATCACGTGGAATCGCTCGTTCGGCACCGGGCTCGGCGCCCATGCGATGGGCAGTGTCCCGTCCGGCGTGTCCATGATCTCGCGGCCGCCGTGGAACAGCTGCCCGAACACCGTCGCGCCGTGCCGGTGGATGGCCGCGGCGAGCCGGGTGTAGCCGGGGATCGTGTCGTCGCTGTCCGCCGTCAGCTCCGACGACGTGTAGCGAGCGGTGGGATGGACCCCGGCGACCTGGATCACGATCAGACCGGCGCCGCCTCGCGCGCGAGCCTCCTGGTAGGCGACGAGGCGATCGCTGACCAGGCCGTCGACCGCCATCACGGTGTCGTGCCCCGACGACAGGATCCGGTTGCGGATGGTGGCTCCGCCGATGGTGATCGGCTGGAACAGGTGCGGGAAGGCAGCGATGGTGGGCGCGGTATCCATGACCCAAGGATGGGCCGATCCCGCCGCCGCGTGCGTGCCCGTTGCACGGCGCGCGCGTGCGAGCCGGGCGGCCCGCGCTGCCCCTGCTATCGTCCCACCGATGGACGCACAGTTGCCCGAGTCCACCGGCGTGTCCGCTCCCGGCGATCCACCGGCCATCGAGGCACACTGGCTCGGACGAATCGGCTACCGCGATGCCTGGGACCGGCAGCGCGTGCTTGCCCGGGCGCGGGCCGCGGGTGCCATCGGCGACCAGCTGCTCCTGCTCGAGCATCCGGCCGTGCTGACGCTGGGTCGCGGCGCCGACGACTCGCATGTCCTCGCGCCGCCGGCCATGCTCGAGGCGCGCGGGATCGAGGTGCTCCGGGTGGAGCGCGGCGGCGAGGTCACCTACCACGGTCCCGGGCAGCTGGTCGCCTACCCGATCATCCGCCTCGCGGACCGGGATCTGCTGCTCCGGCCGTTCGTCCGCGCGCTCGAGGCCGCCCTCGTGGACACCTGCGCGGCCTTCCGCGTCGGTGCCTCCCGTCGCGAGGGGCACCCCGGCTGCTGGGTCGACCCGGACGGTCCGCTGCCGCGCAAGATCGGGGCGCTGGGGGTCCGGATCGAGCGCGGCACCAGCTACCACGGCATCGCGCTCAACGTGGACGTGGACCTGGCCGATTTCGGCTTGATCGACCCCTGTGGCATGCCCGGTCTCGACTCGACCTCGATCGCCCGCGAGGCCGGCTGGCCGGGAGCGGCCCGGGATCCGGCACGGGTCGCCGAGGCTGCCGGGGTCTTTGCCCGGGCATTCTCGGCCCGCATCGGTGCCCGACTCGAGGGTGCGCTGCCGCCGGATGCCGATCCGGTCGCGGAATGGGCGCACATCGACCGCCTGGGCCTCGAGCCTCCGGTTCCCAGGTGACGATCGCGAGGGGGCGACGGTGAGTCAGGGCCTGTTCGAGCTGCGCAAGGATGCGATCACCGGCTGGTGGGTGGCCACCGTGGTGGACCGCACGTTCGCGCGGGAGCGGTTCGCCCTCGCCGCCGCCCGGATCGACGACCGGGACGACTGCTTCAACTGCCGGATCCCGCCAGGTGACGGGGTTCGCCTTCGGACGCTCAAGGATTTCGCGTTCACGGTCGCCGGCACCGAGGAGGAGGCACGTGCCCGCGACGCGTCGGTGGCCCAGGTCACCATCGCCGATGCGCGTGCTGCCGGTGCCTGGCGAACGGTGGTCGCACCCCCGGGCGAGCACCGGCCGCTGCATGCAGTGGGCAACGAGATCATCGAGGGACTGCTGTCGGGCTGTCGGGACCAGATCGTGGCCAGCCGGGCGGCCGACCGCACGCAGCACCTCCAGGTCGTCCAGAACTGGGGAGCACAGGCTGGCGCCCGGACCAACCACCTGTGCTTCGATCTCTACGACCTGCCCCAGATTCCGCACCGGATCGCCGAGGAGCTCGGGGGCGCCGCCCGGTTCCTGATTCGGGAAGGGGAGTGCCCGTACTGCCGGCTCGTCCGGGAGGAGGTCAGGCGACCCGAGCGCCTGCTGTACGCGGATGACCACGCGGTGGCGTTCGCCCCGTGGGCCAGCCGATCGCCGTTCGAGGTGTGGGTCGTCCCCCGCCGGCACGACGCGGACTTCGCGCGGGCGCGAGACCAAGATCTGGCGGCCACGGGCGAGGCGCTGCGCCACGTGCTGGGTCAGCTCGCCACCAGCCTCGACGGGCCGCCGTTCAACCTCGTCCTCCATTCGGCGCCGCTCCAGGAGCAGGTCGACGCCACCTACCACTGGCACTGGGAGGTCCACCCCCGGCTGCGCGAGATCGCCGGCCTGGAGATGGGTACCGGCTTGCCCGTCAACCCCGTCTCGCCCGAGGATGCTGTCGACGAGCTCCGGAGCGGCCCGGACGCCGACGCCGCGTCGGAGCACCCGACACGATGACCGGGATGGGGGGAGGAGGCCGTCACAGGTTGGCGGAGCACACCGTCACACGGGTCTGGAGCGCTCGGCTCCGCCCGGGGGGACAGCCAGCAATTTCGCACCGGAGACCACGTGGTCGCAGACTCCCTCGAGCTCGACGCGCGGCGATCGCTCGTCGCCGCCCGGCCAATGAGCGCCGGCTGGGATCGCGACGAGGCCTATCGCTTCGTCGAGGACCTGTTCGCCAAGCACCAGTCGGAGATCTACGCGTACCTCGTGCGCATGCTTCGTGACCCCGAGCTGGCTGCCGACCTCACGCAGGACGCCTTCGTCAAGGCGTACCGGGCGTACGACTCGCTCCAGAAGCCCGAGAATGCCCGCGCGTGGCTGTACCAGATTGCCCATCGCGTGGCGCTCGACACCCTGCGCCGGCGGCGGATCGTCCGGTTCGTCCCACTCGTGGGCGAGGCACGGACCACCGCGCCGTCAGCCGAGCACATGGCCATGGACCTCCGCCTGTCCGGGGAGCTCCAGCGGGCGCTGGAGCGGATCCCGGAGCGCCAGCGCGCCGCGCTGCTCCTGGCCGAGCTGCACGACCTGACCGGTCTCGAGCTGGCGGCCGCACTGGGGGTCTCGCATGTGGCCGCGCGGGCCCTTCTCACCCGCGCCCGTGAGAGCCTGCGTCGCGCACTGGCCGAGGAGCGCCAGGCAACCGCCGACGCGGAGGCCGCCCGGGATGTGCCCCGGGACGAGTTCAGGAACGAGGGCCGGCGGCTGTGAGCCCGGTGGTGCGCCATCTCTCCGGTCACGTCCGCGCCCGGGCGCTCGCGGCGCAGCGGATTGACGAGCCCCTCGGGCCCGCTGATTCCGAGTGGCTCGACGAGCACCTGGCGGGCTGCGCGGCGTGCGCCGCCGTTGCCGACGCCTACGGGGCCGATCGCCGGCTGTTCACGCCGCTGCGCGACGCGGCTTTTGTTCCGCCCCGCGACCTCTGGGCGCGGACGGCTGCCGCCATCGAGGCCGAGCGAGGTGTGGGTGCGCGCCCCGTGGCGAGCCGGCGACGTAGCTGGCTGCCCTTGGCGTCCCTGGCCCCGCTCGCCGGCCTGGCCGTCGTGGCCGTGCTGGTGGGCTCCACGCTCCTGACCGGGTCGCCGGTTGCGCCCGGCACCCCCGGGATCGCCGGGTCCCCGCCGGCGCCAACCGCGATCGCCCTCAACCCGGGCCAGATCAACATCGTGACCCGCGACGCCGATGGGGGCCTCCAGGTCCTGAGTGCGGGCGTGGACGAGGTGTGTCCGCTCGCGGCTGAGCAGTGCGGGGCGGCCACGCCGTCGTTCGCCACGGCACCCCTTAGCGGCCTGGCGGCCAGCGGTCACATGGACGCGATCATCTCGCCCCACCGCGACCGGATCGTCGTCGTCCAGCGCAATGCCAGCGGTTCCGATGGGGTCTACGTGCTCGCGGTCCGGCCGCCGACGGGGGGCGGTGCGGCCACCATCCCGACGTCCACCCCGGATGCCGGTGCGACCTCGAGCGCCGCACCGACCGCGACCGGTGCCGCCACGCCTGCTGAGACCCAGACACCGACCCGGAAGCCGGGCGCCACTGGAAGCCCCCCGAGCGCGTCCGCGAGCGTCGACGTCGACCCGTCACCCAGCGGCACCCCGCCGGGCGAGACCGCTTCCGTTGCACCGACGCAGAGCCAGCGACCGTCGGCATCCCCGACGGTCGCCGCGAGCCCCTCCGTCACCCCGGAGTCCACTCCGGAGGCCACGCTCACACCCGCCCCCGCGGTCGAGGTGACGCCCGCCCCCGACGGCGCGATCGAGATCGCGAGCGACGTGGTCGTGGTGGGCAGCGTCGCCGAGTACGACGCGGACGGGGGCCGGTTCGCGTTCACGGCCCGTCCGGCGGACGGCTCGGCCGGTCCGGACGTGTACGTCTGGAACACTGCCGACCCTCGGGCCGTTGCCGTGACCGAGGACCACGGATCACTGTTCGCAGGCTGGGACGGCAAGGACCTGCTCGTCAGTCGCGTGGTCGACGGCGCGCCGCGGACCACCGCGCTCAGCGCCCGGACCGGCGATGTGCGGACAGGGACCGAGCAGCCGGCGTGGCTGCCGGCGATCTCGCCGGACGGGACCCAGGCGGTGTGGTGGAACGGCGAGGTCGAGCTGGCGGACGACGACGTGACCTGGAGGCCCGCCAAGGGTCGTCTCGTCATCGGGTCCTGGCCGGCCGGGACAGGCGATGTCCAGGTGCTGTCCCGCCGGGCTCCGGCATCCTGGCAGGTCCGATGGGGAACCGACGGGTCGACGGTCGCGGTCTGGACCGCCGACGAGGACGGCGAGAGCGGTACGCTCAACCTGTATGCCATCGACGAAGCGTCGGGACGCGTGCGCCTGGCGGATCCGCTGTTGCGCGACGAGCCGGCCCTTGCCGGGTTCTCGCTCGAGGCCGGTCGCCTCGTCTATGCGACACCGGAGAGCGGCGGCTCGCGGGACGTCTGGGTGTTTGCC
Organism: uncultured Chloroflexia bacterium; assembly: GCA_963727585.1. Classification (GTDB taxonomy): domain Bacteria; phylum Chloroflexota; class Limnocylindria; order Limnocylindrales; family CSP1-4; genus CAIXZV01. The sequence goes on from CAVSHH010000003.1 coordinate 376,955, forward strand.
TGGGAGGGCAGCTCCACGGGCAAGGTGCAGCTGCCGGGCGAGACCGAGATCACCGTCATCCGCTGATCGCAGTCGCGGCTGGCAGGGTCCGGGTGCGCCCGGCTGCCAGCTCGTCACCGGTTCGGAAGGCGATCTGGCCGTGGCCGCAACATTCGTGATCGCGCTGGATGGGCTATCCTTGGGCCATTCATGCGACGCCGATCGGTCGTCGCGGGCGCGGCGCTCATCGCCGCGATCGCGCTGGCCGGGATGCCCGTTCCAGTTGGCTCTTGGCAGTCTGCCGAGTCCGGGAACCTGGCTCCCGCCGCCTTCACGCTTGTGAACGTCCCCGCGGATGTCCCCGCCCTCGAGGCCCAGGGACGGGCCGCCGCTACCCCGGATCCGGCTGGAGCAACTGCGTCGACCGCCGCCTCGACGGAGGCACCCTACGTGGAGCCGGGCGTCGCTCCCGGCGGCCCGGCAGCCCGTCCGGCGGTGGACCAGCCCACCGTGGCCCGGGGGTCGGCGTGGAAGAAGCCATCGCGGGTGATGACCGGCTTCGCGAGCTTCTACGACAACGGAACGACCGCCATGCGCCTGCCCCGCGGCACGATCGTGCGGATCTGTGGCGACGGTGGCTGCATCGAGCGGACGGTCAACGACTACGGCCCCAAGAAGGGCACCGGCCGGATCATCGACATGTACCGCCCGGACTTCTTCAGGATCTGCGGCTGCGGGTCCTGGTCGGGCACGACGAGGGTCCGCATCTCCGTCTACTGAGCGCCCCCGGGCGCTATAGACTGGTCCCGATTTCCGCGCCGGCCCCGTGAGGCCGGATGGCCCCGTGAGGCCGGGAAGGAGGAGCGACCTCGTGCGACCCAGCAGGACCGGACGGTGACGGGCAGGCGCATCATGGGCGCGGAGGATATCCGGCGCGCCACGGTCCGCATCTCCCACGAGATCGTGGAGAAGCAGGCGGGCACGGATGGGCTGGTGCTGGTCGGCATCCAGCGTCGCGGCGTCCCGCTGGCGCACCGCGTCGCGGAGGCGATCCGCGAGCATGAGGGAACGACCGTCCTCGTCGGAGCTCTCGACATCACCTTCTACCGCGACGACCTGTCGTTGGTCGCCCAGCAGCCGGTCGTCAAGGGAACGGCAATTCCGTTCGATCTCAACGACAGCACGGTGGTCCTCGTGGACGACGTCCTGTACACGGGGCGCACGATCCGCGCCGCGATGGACGCCCTGATCGACTTCGGGCGGCCGCAGGCGATCCGCCTCGCCGTCCTCGTGGACCGCGGCCACCGCGAGCTGCCGATCCGAGCCGACCACGTGGGCAAGAATGTGCCGACGTCACGCGAGGAGGTGGTCCACGTGATGCTCGACGAGATCGACGGCGAGGACGCCGTGGAGATCTCGCGGATCGCGGTGGCCGGGGCCGCCGGGGGCTCCCGGCCGTGACGGCCGAGGCCGACCGCGCCAGCGCGGCGTCCTCGGGCAGGGTTTCGTCGTCGCAGGCCGCAGAGGTGCCCGCGGTCGACGCGCCGCCGACCACGCAGGCGGTCGCCTGGCGCCACCGTCACCTGCTCGATGTCAACGAGCTGACCCGGGCCGAGCTGGAGCTCGTGATGGGGACGGCCGACGCGATGCGCGAGGTCCTCGAGCGGCCCATTCCCAAGGTTCCCGCGCTGCGCGGCACCAACGTCACGATCCTGTTCTACGAGGCCTCCACCCGGACCCGGGTCAGCTTCGAGGTGGCCGCCAAGAACCTCTCGTGCGATGTCGTCAACATCGCGGCCGCGTCGTCGTCGGTGTCCAAGGGCGAGTCGCTGGTGGACACGGTGCGCACGGTCGAGGCGCTGGGCGCCGACATGCTGGTGATGCGCCACTCCGTCTCCGGGTCCCCGTATCTGGCGGCCGAGGTGTTCGGGGGGTCGGTGCTCAATGGCGGCGACGGCTGGCACGCACATCCCAGCCAGGCGCTGCTCGACCTGTACACGCTCCGGTCGCGACTCCCCGGGGGCTCGCTCGAGGGCCGCAAGGTCGTCATCCTGGGCGACGTCCTCCACTCGCGGGTCGCCCGCTCCAACATCTGGACCCTGACCGCGATGGGGGCCGACCTGTGGCTGTGCGGCCCGGCCACGCTGCTCCGCGGGTTCGAGGCCTGGGCCGCCCGAGGTGCCGCCGGCCGGCGGTTCACGGTGACCTCGGACCCGGACGCGGCGCTGCGTGACGCCGACGTGGTGATGACGCTCCGGATCCAGAAGGAGCGGATGGCGACCGGGTTGCTGCCCTCGCTCCGTGAGTACGCGGCGCGCTACGGGCTCACCCGGCAGCGGTTGGCGGCCGCGACCCCAGGGGCGCTGGTCATGCATCCCGGGCCGATGAACGAGGGCGTGGAGATCGCCCCCGACGTGGCGACCGATCCGGGGGCGGTGATCACGGCCCAGGTGACCAACGGCGTCGCCGTCCGGATGGCGCTCCTGTACCTGCTCGCCGGTGCGCGGCACGGGGGACGGAACGCGTGAGCGAGCCGGCCGACCGACTGGTCCTGCGCGGCTGGGCCGTTGACCCGGCCGCGGGGGCGGAGGGTGCCGCCGAGGTCGCCATCCGGGAGGGCGTGCTCGAGCGCGTGACCTGGCTGGACGCTGTCGACGCGGCTGGGCTCGGTCCCGACGACACGCTGCTCCTGCCCGGCCTGGTCGACCTCCATGCGCACTTCCGGGAGCCGGGCAACGAGGATGCCGAGACGGTGGCCACGGGCCAGGCCGCCGCCGCGCACGGCGGGTTCACGACGGTCGTCGTCATGCCCAACACGACGCCTGCCATCGACGAGCCGGGGGTGGTGGGCCGGGTTCGGACCGCGGCGGCCGCCTCGGGGTCGCCGGTCCGGGTGCTGGTCCACGGGGCCGTCACCTCGGGTCGTGCCGGCGAGAGTCTGGCCCCGCTGGGCGAGCTCGCGGACGCCGGGGTGGCCGGCTTCTCGGACGATGGCGCGCCCGTTCACGCCCCGGCGCTCCTGCGCAGTGCGCTCGCCTACGCCGGGGCCCTGGGGCTGCCGATCATCGACCATCCCGAGGACCCCGCCCTGACCACCGGCGCGGAGGCGTCCGAGGGGTACGTGGCCTCGGTGCTGGGCCTCAAGGGCTGGCCGATCGCCGGCGAGGCCGGGGCGGTCGCGCGGGCGATCGCGGTGCTGGCCGACGTGGTGCGCGACGTACCGGCGGCTCGGTTGCACCTGACCCACGTGTCCACCGCGGCATCGCTGGCCCAGGTTCGTGCCGCCAAGGCGGCCGGGCTGCCCGTGACCTGCGACGTCACGCCCCATCACCTCGCGTTCACCGACGAATGGATCGCGGGCTCGCGGCGCTGGGCCTGGGAGGCGCTGGCCGAGGATGGCACGGCTCGCGACCCGTGGACCGACGGGGCGCTGGTCGCCGCCCCGTTCGACACCTCGCTGCGCGTCAACCCGCCGCTCCGCTCCCCGGTGGACGCCGCGGCCTGCATGGCCGCCCTGGTCGACGGGACGGCCGATGCGATCGGGACGGACCACGCACCGCACACCGTGGTGGACAAGCATGTCGAGTTCGGCCGGGCGCTCAACGGGATCAGCGGCCTCGAGACCGCCCTGCCGGTCATGCTCGCCGCGGTCGGGGCGGACCGGGTCCCGCTGGCCCGGGCCGTCGAGGCGCTGACGACAGGCCCTGCCCGGCTGCTCGGGGAGCGACGGGTCGCGATGCCCGGGCTGCGCGTGGGGGAGCCGGCGGACCTCGTGGTCGTGGACCGCGCCGCCTCGTGGACGGTGACTCCGGCGGCGCTGCAGTCCAAGGGCAAGAACACGCCGCTCCTCGGCCGCCAGCTGCGGGGTGTGGTCAGGCTGACCGTCGCCGACGGCCGGATCGCCTACCGAGCCGACTGACCCCGGCAACGGTCAGCCGTGTCAGGGGCCACCTCCGGCAGCGGGGCGGTCGGACCGGCATCGAGGTCCACGCCGGCCTTGGGGACCGTCATGCCCGCCGACATCGCGGCCTGCAGGCGGGGGGCGGCTGCCGACGACAGGTCGGGCCCCGTGGCATCGGGCTGGCCGGTGATGCCGGTCGTGACCGGTAGCCCGGTCGTCTCGTCGAGCACCACCCAGCGCTCGCGGGGCGGATAGTCGCCGGGCGGGAAGCGGCCTGGCCCGTAGGTGGTCTCCAGCCCGCGCACGTACCACACCAGGCCCGCCGGGCGTGGTGCCCGGTCCAACGCCGCCGCCGCCTCGGGATCGATCGCCGCAACCGTCGCCGGCCGGACGACCGCGGATACCAGGATCGTCCCGCTCCAGCCGATCGCGAGCGACTCCGCCTCCGCCCGGTAGCGGTAGGCGATGCTGGGCGGCGGCACTTCCAGTCCCGCGTCGAACACCACGCCGGGCGTGAACGGAGCTTCTCCAGCCCAGGTCACGAGATCCAGCGCCAGCTGCTCGTCACAGCCGCGGGTGGAGCGTGTGCAGTCGGCGTCCGGAGTCGCCGCCCGGCCCACCAGCACGACGGGGACGGGATCGGCATGCTCTGCGCCCGGCCACTCGAACGGCGGGGGAAGGCGGACCCCCGGCGCGACATGAACGTGGACGTGCCCCCTGGAGGCGGTCCCGGGCGGGGTGGCCTCCAGCCGCAGGGTCCGCGCGCACAGCGGGCTGAGGATGCCGCGCGTGTCGCCCGCAGCCGTCGCACACCCGGGGTCCGGCTGGAGCTCACCCAGCCAGCCGGCGACGGCGACCGGCTGCCCATCCGCCCTGGCGAGGAGCGGTTGCGCCTCCGCCACGCTGCGGACGGCCAGTCCGGCGGCGGCCGTGGGGAACCGGGCCTGCGCCACCGCCGGGGGGGCAGGGCGCTCGGTGGCCGGTGTGGCGGGCGGTGCGGAGGGCGCAACGGTGGCCTCCGGGCGGGGGCCCGCGATCGCGGCACCGATGATCACCACCAGGAGCGCCGGCGGCAGGACGAGGCCGGCGATCCGCAGGGTCCGGCCCAGGCGGCCCCGGGGGTTGGTGGAGGTGGGCTGGACGATCATCCGGTCACCCACCGCGGCGCGCGGTACCAGCCGGGTCGCCCGGAGTCGATCACCTGCAGCTCGCGCTCGTCCAGCAGCAGCCAGAGCACGCGGCGTTCCATGCCCGGCCCCCGCGCGCCGTCGAGGACGCGCACAAACCACACGGGCTGCGACGACGGCCGGGAGGCGGCAACGGCCGCGGCGTCGGGGTCGATGGCCCCGAGGCCGTCCGGCCACACGAGGACGGCCATCAGCGGCATCGAGGCGGCGTCCATCACCGCGAACGGGTTGGCGCGCTTGGTGCTCGTGGCGAGCGGGCCGGCGAGGAGCGGGGTCAGGCCCATCCGCAGCCCATCCGCCCAGGCAAAACGATCGACCACGAAGCCGGGGTCACAGCCACCGGGTTCGGCGCACGCCTTGGTCGGGGTGAAGCGGCCGACCACGATCACGTGCGGGCCGTCGCCGCCCGGCCGGGTCATGGCGGTCGCGACTGCCGATGGCACGCGGACGCCGGCGGGGATGACCAGGTTCACATGTGGCGGGGCGTCGTCGGCGAAGGTGCTGCCGTTGGCGAAGGTCCAGTCGACCAGCTCTGCCCGCCGGTCGCACCAGGGGCCGAGCGGCTCGCCATCGGCCGGTTCGCAGGCGGGGTCGGTGCCGGTGATCCACAGGTAGCCGCTCAGCGCCACCGCGGTCGCTGGCCCCGCCCCGATTGCGACCTCGGCCGCCTGGGCCACCGGGACGACACGGAGGTCGCCGAACTGGGACGGCAGGGCGAGGCCCCGCGCCGGGGTGGACGTGCCGGCACCCGCCGCGGGCGAGGCGGCGACCGCGGGGCCCCCGGCGGACGCCGCAGGCGTGGTCGCGGGCAGCGCCGCAGGCGCCTGGTTGCCCAGCGTCCCGGCGCCGATCGCAACCAGGAGCAGCAGGACGGGCACCGCGAGCACGGCCGCGCCCAGCGCCCGCCGGATCGGCGCTCGCGAGGTGGTGGGTGTCGGCTCGACGATCATCGGTTGCCCGTTCCTACGTCCATCGCCGCCCGTCGGATGCATCCGACCCACCCGGCGCACCGTTGTCCGCAGCGGCCGCTGACCGGCGCGGATGGGACGGACCCCAGGGCTGGCGGCGATCGAGCCACGATCGTACTGGCAGGCCACGATGCTGGCCATCGCGCTCGCGTCGCTTCGGGTCAGCTCGTCCCGGCGCTCCACGAGGGAGGCGCAGCGGACCCGGCAATGAGGCTCAGTCGGCCTCGCACGCGAGGCGGCAGAGCGTCACCATGGCGCCCTTGGGGCCGCCCGGAGGATCACGCGATGCCGCCCCCGTCCACGACCAGGATCGAACCGGTCACCCACGATGCCTCGTCCGAGGACAGGTAGAGGACGGCCCGGGCGATGTCCTCGGGCGTGCCGAGACGGGAGAGCGGCCGCTCGGCGCTCTCGACCAGGAAGGCCGCCTCGTCCACGCCCAGCTGCCGGGCCTCGGACCGGAGCAGGGGGGTGTCCGTGTCGCCGGGGCAGACGCAGTTCACCCGGATGCCGGCCGGCCCGTGGTCGATGGCCATCGCCCGCGTCATGTTGACCACGGCGCCTTTGGAGGCGCAGTAGCTGACGGCATTGGCGCCCCCCTTGAGGCCCCAGCCGGAGCCGATGTTGACGATCGATCCGCGGCCCGCCATCGCCATCACCGGCACGGCGTGCTTGCCGAGCAGGAAGATCGACCGGACGTTGACCGCCATGACGGCGTCCCAGTCCTGCTCGCTGGTGCCCACGACATCCGCGCGCCGGATGATCCCCGCCGAGTTGACCACGATATCGAGTCCCCCGAGCTCCGTGGTGGCGATCTCCACCAGCTGCCGGCAGGCCTCGCTGTCGGTCACGTCGGTCGTCGCGGCCCGGGCTGTTCCGCCGGCGGCCTCGATCGTCGTGGCTGTCCTGTTGGCACCTGCGTCGTCGAGGTCGGCCACCACGACCGACGCTCCTTCAGCGGCCAGGAGCACGGCCGTGGCCCGTCCGATCCCGGAGGCTGCCCCGGTGACGATGGCTGTGCGTCCCGTCATTCGCTCCATCGGCTCGCTCTCCTTCCGGCCCTCCAGGCCGTCATACGGGGGCGATCGCGGCGACCGCGCGCTCCCTGTAGCCAGTCACCACGGTCACATACCCGGCGAGGTCGCGGTCGACATCCGGATCACCGGTGTCGACGAGCAGCGGCGCCCCGGCCAGCGCGGCGAGCTTGCGCGGCGTGGCGACGACCAGGAGTCCCTCGCGACCCACGTCGCGGACGACATCGGCCGGGATCTGCTGGTTGCCGCGCCCGAACAGGAAGCCCTGGCCCCCGATGGGCGTCACGATGATCGAGGCGGGCCGGCCGGCCACGGCCGCTCGCACCGCGTCAGCCCCTGCGTCGGCCACGGTGACCCGGGCCGCGGCGCCGCCGCCGGGTCGCTGCTCGAGCGCCTCCACGACGTCGACCCCCACCAGCGTGGCCGGCACGCCTGCTGCCGCGGAGATCGCCGCGACCGTGGTGCCGGGCCCGAGCACATAGCGACGGCCGGGCTCGAAGCCGGCCACGACGTCCGCGGCAATGGCCTGGGTGGCCGTCGCGTCGGAGGCCGGGCTGGGCGCCTTGCGCGACTGGATCGCCCGGCCCGCCGGGACGCGCAGCGTGGCGTACAGCCGGGGAGCGATGCCGGGGCCCTCGGCCAGGTCCACGACCTCGCGGTCGACCTCGGCCCGCCGGCCCGTCGCCAGCCACGCGGCCGCGGTGCGTCCCGCCGCCGCCGGACCGACCGCGAACACGCCGGACTGGATCTTCACGCCCGCCGGGATCCCGAGCACCACGGCACCGTGGCCGATCGCGGCCGCGATGTCGCGCGCCGTACCGTCACCGCCGGCGAACAGCAGCAGCTCCACGCCAGCCTCGAGCAGCGCCGTCGCGGCCGCTCGAGTGTCCTCGGCGGTGGTGGGCTCGTGGAGCGACGGACCGATCCTGCTGGTCGCCAGGCCAGCACTCCGTGCGGCGTCCTCGCCCATGGGGCCGGCGGCGGCCAGGATCTCGGGCGGTGGGAGCTCTGGCGGCCAGGCGGCGGCGAGGGCATGCAAGGTCTCGGCTGCGCGGATCGCCGCCCGCGGTGCTGCCCCCAGTGCGAGCGCGCGGGCGGCGACCTCCGGCCCATCGGTCCCCTTGAGCCCGACAGGACCGCCGAGGCCGGCAACGGGGTTCACGATCAGGCCGAGCACCGGCCGCCGGGAGCCGGCCGCCGGGTCAGCCATCGCCCCCGGGCGTCCCGGCGGCGCGCGCGTGCTTGCGCCGGTAGGCGCGCCAGGTGGGCGCCCACAGCGCGGGGTCGTCGAACCAGCTTTGATCCACCTGGTGGATCGTGCTCCGGTGAGGTGCCGTCCGGACGAGCTCGGGATCGTGCCGAGCCTCATCCGCCACGGTCCGGAGCATGGCCGTGTACTCATCGAGATCCGCCGCCGAGTAGGACTCGGTGGGCTCCAGGGTCATCGGCTCCGGGACGACGAAGGGGTGGTGGCTCGTCCAATAGTGCGTCCCGAAGTCCGCCATCCGGACCCCCAGCTCCTCGCTGTGGATCCCGGTCTCCTCGGCCAGGGGCGCCCAACTGTACCGGACCTGCTCGATCCGCCGGTGGCCAGCCGCATAGGGTGCGGTGACCCCCGGGATCCCGAGGACCCTGCTCAGCAGGTAGTTGTTGTTGAGAACCGCGATCTCGGCTACCTCGCGCAGCCCCTCCGCGCCCATGCTCATGATCCAGGCATAGGCCCGGACCAGGTTGGGAACGACGCCGTACCACGGGCGGACCTTGCCGATCGACTGCGGTCGGTCGTGATCGAGCACGAAGCTGTCGCCGCGCCGCTCCACGGTGGGAGCCGGCAGGAACGGGGCGAGCGCCTCCGTGACGCCGCAGGCGCCGGCGCCGGGACCGCCGCTGGCGTGCGGCGTGGAGAAGGTCTTGTGCAGGTTGAAATGGCACAGGTCGAAGCCGGCGGTGCGCGCGCTGGTGATGCCCAGGATCCCGTTGGCGTTCGCCTGGTCGTAGGCCGCCAGCCCACCGACCTCGTGCACGGCACCCACGAACTGGTCGATCTCGGCGTTGTAGATCCCGGTGTCCTCAGGGTTCGTGATCATCAGGCCGGCGGTTCGCTCGGACAGCACGCTCCGGAGCGCGGCCAGCGTCGGCCGGCCCAGCTCCGGGTCGGGCATCAGCGTGATCACCTTGAACCCGGCCGTCCGGGCACACGCGGCGTTCGAGGGATGGCTGAACATCGTGGTGACGATCTCGTCGCGCTGGCCCGCCTCACCCCGGGCGGCGTGATAGGCGCGGATCATCGACACGTTGGTCCAGATCGCGGCTGAGCCCGAGGCGGGCTGGAGCGTGACGCGATCCATGCCCGAGATCGCTCGCAGCAGCTGCTCGACGCGCCACAGGATCTCGAGCACCCCCTGGACGGTGGACTCGTCCTGGAGCGGGTGCAGGTCGGCCAGCCGGCTGTTGCGGATGAGCTGGTCGTTGACCTTGGGCGAGTACTTCATCGTGCAGGTGCCCTGCCCGATGTCGATGTTGAGATCGACGCCCAGGTTCTCCTGCGAGAGCCGGGCGTAGTGGCGAACGACGTGCACCTGGGCGAGCTCGGGCAGCGCGGGCGCCATCGCCCGGCGCACGCCCTCGGGCAGGGCATCGGCGGGGTTGCCCACCCGCTTCATGATCGCCGGCTCCAGCTCGGGCACGAGGACCCCGCGGGCGCCGGGGGTGCTGAGCTCGAAGATCATCGGCTCGTCCCAGCTGGCCTGGTGGAACCGGCGGGGCATGGGCTTGGGGGCGACGGGCGCGGCGGGGGTCGCGGCACCGGCCGGGCTGCCGTGGCTGCTGCTCATCGGATGCTCTCCCGGACGGCGTCGACGAGGGCGTCGATGTCGCGTTGTGTCCTCACCTCGGTCACCGCCAGCAGGGTCGCCTGACCCAGCGCCGGCACCTCGGTGGACAGGTCCTTGCCGCCGATGATCCCGCGGGCCAGGAGCGCGCGGTTGACCTCCGCGACCGTGCGGCCGGTGGCGGTGAGGTCGAGCACGAACTCGTGGACGTGGTGCGACCCGCCGAAGGGGAGCCGGACGCCGGGCAGCTCGGCCAGCCGCTCCATCGCGTAGCGGGTGCGTGCCATCATCCGCTCGCCCAGCTCGCGCATGCCCTGGGGTCCCATGAGCGCGAGGTAGACGCCAGCGGTGATGCCCCACAGCGCGGCGGCCGTCCCGACCCACTCCTTGCCCTCCTCGCGGACGGCGAACGAGGTGCGCTCATAGGCGACGTCGCCGAACCCGTACTCGCCGGGCACCGACGTGGGAGCCACGCCAAACAGGCGCGACGGGTACTCGAGCACGATGCGCGGGTCGTCGGCGGAGGCGATGAAGCCACCATGTCCGCCGCCGAACTGCTGGTGCATGCCGAGCGGCTGGATGTCGCCGCAGGCGATGTCGGCGCCGAACGACGATGGTGGCGCCAGCACGCCGAGGGTCGCCGGATCGACATTGACGACCAGCAGCGCGCCCGCCTCGTGCGCAATGCGGGCGATCTCGGCCCCGGCGGTCTCGACCACGCCCAGGTAGGACGGCTGCTCGAGGTAGACCGCGGCCACCGAGTCGTCGAGCGCCGCCCGGAGCGCGGCGAGGTCGACCGTCCCGGTCATGGGGTCATACTCGACCTCGTCCAGGACGAGGTTCGGACCGCTGTGATCGCGGAACTTGGACAGCCGGTCGGCGTCGATCGTGCCCGCGATCAGGGCGCGGCCACGGCCGGTCACCCGGGCGGCCATGCCCAGGGCGGTGGCGCCGGCCTGGAACCCGTCGTAGACCGGCACGTTGACGACGTCCATCTCGAGCAGCTCGGCCATCATCGAGACGTACTCGAACAGCGCCTGGAAGCGCCCGTGGTCCTCGTAGGGCTCGCCGGCGTAGGCGGTGAGGAACTCGCTCCGACCGCCGACCTCGTCGCACACCGCGGGTACGTGGTGGTCGTAGCAGCCGGCCCCCAGGAAGCTCACCAGGTCGCGGGTGGATCGATTGCGCCCCAACAGCCCTTCCACGTGGCGCACCAGCTCGGCCTCGGATGCCATCGCCGGCGGCAGGTCGAGCGGCTGCTGGAGGCGGAGGCGCGTTGGGATGTCCTCGTAGAGCTCCTCCACGCTCGCAACGCCGATCGCCGCCAGCATCGCAGCCTTGACCCGCGGCTCGGAGTTGGGGATGTACGGGTGTGCGACGCGGCTCGCGGGTGCCGTCCCCTGGTCTGTCATGGTTCCTCCCGTGGTCGTGCGCTTGCGGGCAGGCGCGCAGGTGTCCGGACGGCCCGGAGTCAGGCCGGGCGAATCCAGTCGCGGCTGGCCAGGCCCCCGGCCAGCTCGCCGCCATCGATCGGGATCACCGTGCCCGTCAGGTAGGCGGCCTCGTCGGATGCCAGGAAGGCGAACAGCCCCGCCACCTCCTCGGGACGGGCGTGCCTGCCGACCGGGATCTTGGCGTCGGTCGCCGCCAGCATCTCCGGGGTGTATTCCGACTGCTGCATGGGCGTCATGACGTAGCCGGGACAGATGGCGTTCACCCGCACCTGTGGTGCCAGCTCCAGCGCCATGGATCGGGTCAGCAGGATCACTCCAGCCTTGGACGCGTTGTAGTCGGCGTAGAACGGGTGGCCCACGACGCCGTTCGTCGAGGCGGTCATCAGGATCACGCCACCGTCACCGGCCACCATCCGCCGTGCGGCGAGCTGGGCGCAGTGGAACACGCCGTCGAGATTGACCGCCATCACCTGCCGCCACTCGTCGGGCGTGATGTCGAGGAACCGGTGGCGGATGCTGATCCCGGCGTTCGCGACGAGCACGTCGATGCCTCCCGTCATCGCGTCCAGCGCTGAGAACGCAGCCTCCACGGACGCCCGATCAGCGACATCCGCCTCGAGGGTGCCGGCCAGGCCGGCGACCTCGTCGCGGACGGCCGCCAGGCGCGCCGCGTCGCGGTCGAGGATCACGACTCGGGCGCCTTCCGCGACGAACCGTTCGGCCGTCGCCCGACCGATGCCGCTCGCGCCGCCGGTGACCACCACTCGGCGCCCGTCGAGCTCCGGGTGGCGGCCTGCAGGTCGATCGGTCATGGATGGCTCTCCTCCGCTGGCTGGTCGACGTCCGGGTCCGGACGGCCGCCGGGCGCCGGCTCGTCGGGGGTGGTGCGGCGACGCCGCCAGGCCAGCAGGGTCTCGTCGAGCTCCCGCCGGCCGAACAGGCCGTCGGACCGCCGGTACATGACGAAGATGATGGCCAGCCCGAGTGTGACCTCCTGCAATCCGAAGATGCCCTGGAGCGTGAAGTCGCCCACGGTGAAGCCGCTGAGCAGGCCCTCGAGCCGGCGTGCAGCCTCGGTCAGCAGCGAGATCAGGACGGCCCCCCCGACCGCGCCCGTCACCGTGGTCGCCCCGCCGACGACCAGCATCGCCAGCAGGGCGAACTGGAGCGTGAAGTAGAACTGCTTGGGCGAGAATGCGGTCAGGGTGTGTCCGAGCAGGACGCCCGCGACTCCCACGACCACCGCGCTGAGCATCCACGCGATCAGGCGCAGGTTGGGGATGTCGATCCCCATCGACCGTGCCGCCAGCTCGTCCTCGCGGCTGGCCCGGATCCGCAGGCCGGTCGTGGATTCGCGGAACAGGCGGGCGACGAAGATCGCGCCCAGGGCGGCCAGCAGGCACAGCCAGATGGTCACGTCGGGCGGCACCCCGTAGAAGGTCTGCGAGCCGCGGGTGATGTCGGCCGCGCCCACCAGCACCACGTAGACGATCATCAGCATCGCCAGGGTTGCGATCGGGGTCGCCGCGGCCGACAGCCTCGAGAGGGGCACCCCGAACACGAGGGCGACGACGGCAACCACCCCGAGTGCCACCAGCAGGGCTGCCAGCAGCGGCAGCTGGACCTCCCGCAGGGACGACACGATGTTGGGCAGGGCCTGGGCCTTGATGATGGGGTCCATGGTCAGGATCCCGGACGCGTAGGCCGCCACGCCCATGAACGCCACGTGGCCGAAGGTGAGGATGCCCGTATTGCCGCTGTAGATCCCGAAGCCGACGACGGCGACCAGTGCGATCAGGAAGTTCTGGGTGACCTGCTGCTCGGCCGGCCCCAGCAGCAGCGCGACCACCACGGTCACGACCGCAAGCGGTGCCCCCAACGTGGTGAGGCCGGCCAGGGCACGGACGGCCGGGACGTCGGTCGACAGGCGACGGCCGGCGAGGCGGAACGTGGTCTCGCTCATACCCGGTCGGTCACGCGGCCCAGCAGCCCCTGGGGGCGCCAGAGAAGGATCGCGATGACGATGGCCAGCGCCACTGCGTCCTTGAACGGGAGGGCCGCCTGCGGCAGCCACGCATTGAGCATGATCTCGATGAACCCCAGGACGAACCCGCCGAGAACGGCGCCGGGCAGGCTGCCGAGGCCGCCCATCACCGCCGCGATGAAGGCCTTGATCACGGGCGTCAGGCCCATGGCGGGTTCCACCGAGCCGCGTTGGGCCACATACAGGAACGCGGCCACCCCGGCCAGCAGGCCCGAGATCCCGAACGCCGTCGCGATCACGCGGTCGGCCCGGATGCCCATCAGCCTGGCGACGGAGAAGTCCTGTGCGGCGGCCCGCATGCTGATCCCGATCGTCGTTCGCCGCAGAAACAGCGTGATCAGGACGAGTGATACCAGCACGAGCACGATCGCGGTGAGCTGGATCAGCCCGATCCCGATCCCGAACACCGGGATCACCTGGCTCATCTCTGGCGGCAGCTGGATCCCCCGGGGGCGCGGGGAGATCACGTTCTGGAACGTGACCTGGAGGATGATCGAGACGGCGAAGCTGGTCAGCAGCATCGTGGCCCCGCTCGATCCACGAACCGGACGGAAGGCGACCCGCTCCATGATCACGGCGGCCCCCATCCCGGTCAGCACGGCGGCGGCCAGCACGATGGGCAGCGGCGCCCCGAAGGCGACGGTCGCGACCCACATTGCGTATCCGCCCAGGGTCATGATCTCGCCGTGGGCGAAGTTGACCATGCCCATGATGCTGAACACGATCGCCAGGCCCAGGGCGAGCAGGGCGTAGATGCCGCCCAGGCTGAGAGCGTTGACGAACTGCTGGACGACGAGCTCCATCAGTCCGCTCCGATGCCGAGGTAGGCGCGCTCGATCCCGCTCGAGGTACGCAGCTCGTCGGCCGAGCCTTCCATCTGGAGCCGACCAGCTGCCAGGACGTAGCCCCGGTCGGCGATGGACAGCGTGAGGTCCACGTTCTGCTCGACCAGCAGGATGGTGACGCCGTCCCGGCGCAGGTCGAGGATGAGCTCGAAGATGAGATCGACGAACTTGGGCGCAAGCCCGAGGGAGGGTTCGTCGAGCAGGAGCAGTCGCGGGCTGCACATCAACGAGCGGGCAATGGCGAGCTGCTGCTGCTCGCCGCCGGAGAGGGTGCCCGCCGCCTGCCGCCGGCGTTCCGCGAGCACCGGAAAGCGCTCGTAGACCATCTCCCGCAGCTTGGGTGCCTGGGAGCGATCCCGGAGCGGGATCGCTCCCAGCAGCAGGTTCTCGTCCACGGAGAGCGTGGCGAACACGCGGCGGCCCTCCGGGGTCAGCGTCATGCCCATGCGCACGATGCGCTCCGGGCGCATGCCCACGATCTCCTGCCCGTCGAAGTCGGCGTTTCCCTGCACGTGCGGTACGAGACCCATGAGGGCGTTGAGCGTGCTCGATTTGCCGGCACCGTTGGCGCCCAGCACGGCGACGATCTCGCCGCTCTCAACGTGCAGCGACACGTCGCGGACGGCACGGATGGCGTCGTAGGCAACGGACAGCCGTTCGACGGACAGGAGGCTCATGGTGGCAGGTCCAGATCCGGGACCGAGCTCAGGGGGCAGGGATGTCGGCCGAGTCGGGCTGCAGCGTGTCGAGCAGCTCGAACTGGCCGTCCTTGATGGTCACCAGGTACACGGTCTTGAGCGGGATCCGGTTCTGGCCCTTGTAGGTGATCGAGCCGGTCGCGCCCTGGACGTTCTCCAGGTTGTCGATCGCATCCCGCACCTTGGCCGGATCGGTGGTCCCGGCGGCCGTGACCCCGGCCTCGACGACCTTGATCAGGTCGTAGCCCGTGGCCGCGAACACGCTGTCGGGCGGCGACCCGTACTCCTGCTCATAGTCGGCCCAGAAGGTGGCCGTCGGGGTGCCCTCGGCCGGGAAGCCATGGGTGGTGAACACCAGGCCATCGACGGCCGGACCGCCGGCGCTGATGGTGTCCTGCGAGTCGACGCCGTCGATGGAGATGACGGGGACGGTCACGCCGGCGGCGCGAAGCTGCTTGATGAACGTCGGCGCGTCCGGCGGGTAGGCGGGAGTCATGATCACATCCGGGGCCGGCGACATCGCCTGGATCTTGGTCACCTCGGCGCTGAAGTCGGCTGCCCCCAGGGTGAACGATCCGCGGCCGGCGATCGAGCCGCCCTTGTTCTCGAACACCTGCGCGAAGTAGTCGCACGACTTGGAGGTGTACGAGGAATCAGGCGAGCACAGCAGGTAGGCAGTCTTGTAGCCCGTGTTGGCGGCGTACGTGGCGAGCGCGGTGGCCTGGGTGTTGTCGCCGAACACACTCATGAACATGAAGTCGCCCACGGATGCCGGCAGGATCGGCGACGTGGCCGCCGTGGACATGGTCGGCACGCCCGCCTTCTGGGCGATCTGCCCCGCTGCGGTACACGGGTCCGCATCCGATGTGCAGATCAGGAACTTGACACCCTGCGAGATCAGGTCCTGCGCCACGACCGCACTCTGGGCCGCCTCGGAGCGGTTGTCCTGCAAGGTCAGCTCGATCTTCCACTTGCCGTCGATACCGCCGTTGTCGTTGATCTCCTTGATCGCCAGCTGGACGCCCTTCGATGCCGGGACGTCCGAGTAGGCGAGGAGTCCGGTCTGTGATGAGTCGTAGCCGATGGGGTAGGTACCGCTGTCGCTGCTATCGCTGCTCCCGATGCTGCCGCAGGCGGCTACCACCAGCATGGCCGCAACGGCCATGCTGAGCGTCTTGCGAGCATTCACTGCTGCGTCTCCTCCTTCGTCCGTTCGGACTTGATCCCCCGACCGCGGCCATCCCGCCAGGGCTTGGCCACCCGTCTGCCGGGCCTCGCGGCTGCTGCTCCCGGCCCGTGCGTCCGGTCTCGCCGCCTAGGGGGCCACCATCCCGGGCCTCGGGTCGCCGGCTCCGGGCACCGTCTCGCGGTTGACAGCCCGCCGGCCGAGGTATGCCTCCCGCACCGCTGGGTCGTCTGTGACCTGCGCGGACGTCCCGGCGGCGATGCGCTGACCCTCATTGAGGACGATGATCCGGTCCGCGAGGCGCATGATGAGCCGGAGGTCGTGCTCGACCACCAGGATTCCCAGGCCGTGCTTCGGGCGGAGCTCCGCGATCAGCTCTCGCAGCTCGTCCGATTCGGCCTCGTTGGCTCCCGCCGCCGGCTCGTCGAGCAGCAGGAACAGGGGTCGTGTCGCGAGCGCCCGGGCGATTTCCAGCCGGCGCCGGAGCCCGTAGGGCAGCGTCGATGCCGGACGGTCGGCGATGTCCAGCAGCCCCGTCTCGCTCAGTACGTCGCGCGCTGCACGCCGGAGGGCGGCGCCACCTGGATGGGAGGGGTGCAGCGCTGCGCCGACCTCCACGTTCTCGAGCACCGACAGGTGGCTGAACAGCCGGATGTTCTGGAACGTGCGGGCGATGCCCAAGGCGGCAATCCTGTGCGCCGGCAGGCGCGTGATGTCCCGGTCGTCGAGCCGGATGCGTCCGCCGGTCGGAATGAGCACGCCGGACAGGACGTTGAGCAGCGTGGTCTTGCCGGATCCATTGGGGCCGATCAGGCCCACGATCTCGCCCTGGGCGAGGTCGAGATCCACCGCCCGGAGCGCCTGGAGGCCGCTGAAGCGCATGTCGACCCCCTGCGCCGAAATGCGACGAGGGGTGCCGGCGGGCGGTGTGGGCTCAGGATCCATCAGGGCGACGATGCTGCAGGAGCTCGGCTCGGAGGCGGGATGGCCAAGGACGGAGGGGCGAGAGGACGTCACGGGGACCTCCTCGCCGAGGTGCGACTTTGCATTTCGCAAGCGAGGCCCCCTCCGTGCGAGGGCATAGCCTACGACGGACTGCGCGAGAATGCACGCCCGACTTACAATTCGCAATCGAAGGATGCGGGTTCGAAAGCCACGTCCTGCTGGCGGCCCTCGTTTCGACAGAAGGATCCCGTGGACCACAACCTCGACAGCCCGCTCGTTTCCGGTCCAAGCGTTGTGGTGCTGCCGCGTTCCCTGCGGCGTGCGCGAGTGCTCGAGATGGTGCGTCGCAACCAGTTCGCGTCGGTCGCCGACCTGAGCGAGGCGTTCGGCGTCTCGGAGGTCACGATCCGCAGCGACCTGGACGTTCTGGCAGGGGAGGGGATGATCCGCCGCGTCCGGGGCGGTGCCCTCCACCGGCCGGGTCCCGCCCTGGAGGCCCCGTTCGAGGAGGCGGAGTCGCAGCGGGTGGAATCCCGGCGGGCTATCGCGGCCTCGGCCGCCGGCATGGTCACCAGCGGGCAAACGGTGCTCCTCGACGGCGGGGTGACGGTCACCGCCACGGCACGCGAGATCGCGGCCCGGGAGGATGTCCACGACGTCACCGTCGTCACCAACAGCGTGCCGGTGGCACTCGCCCTGGAAGGGGCGATCCCGCGGATCACGGTGATGCTCAGCGGGGGGACCCTGCGCCGCCAGCAGCACACCCTCGTGAACCCGTTCGGCACGACCGTCCTGGACCAGGTACACGGACACCTCGCGATCCTGGAGGCGGATGGGATCGACGCGTCGGCCGGAGTCACTCACATCAATGCCGCCGAGGTCGAGATCAAGCGGCTCATGATGCGTGCGGCCCGTCAGCGGGTACTCGTGGCGGATGCTCCGAGCGTGGGCATCGTCAGCCTCGTTCATCTCTACCCGATCGGCGAGCTCGACGAGCTGATCACCAGCCCCGATGCCGATCCCGATGCCCTCGATGCCCTGCGCGACGAAGGCATGGAGATTCGGCTCACCTGATGACTGAGGGAGCCAACGATGCACGCGTCGTCGCACCATCTTCCGTTGCCGGCCCTGTCGCTCGGGTGGAGCCGTGACCACGAACCGCGGCTGAGCGTTGCGTCGGGTGCGGAAGTCGTGGTCGACGCTCCCGACTGCGCGAACGGCCAGGTCCAGCCCGGCGCCGGGGCGAAGGTGATCGAGACGATCGACTGGGACCAGGTGGACCTCATCTCGGGTCCGGTGCAGGTGCGGGGCGCCCGGCCCGGCGATGTGCTCCAGGTGGACCTGCTCGAGGTCGAGGTCGGCCGGACCGGGTTCTCCGCGAACTACCCGGGCTCGGGGCTGCTCCCCGAAGACTTCCCCGATCCCTGGGTGTACGTGTGGGAGGTGGGTCGCGACTGGTCCCGGTACGTCCACGACATCTCGGTGCCCACCGAGCCCATGGTGGGGATCGTCGGCTGCACGCCGGCGGCACCCGGTGTCCACTCCTCGATCCCACCGCTGCGAACCGGCGGCAACATGGACGCCAAGCACATCGGGCCAGGTACGACGGTGTACCTGCCCGTCGAGGTGGAGGGCGCCCTGTTCGGCACGGGCGACCCGCATGCGGCACAGGGAGACGGTGAGGTGGGCGGCTCGGGCATCGAGGTCCCAATGCAGATCACGCTCCGCTTGACCGTGCGCCGCGATCTGCAACTGGATGCGCCCGAGTACGAGGTCCGACGGCCGCTCGAGCGGGCGACGGCTGCAGCGGCCGGCTACTACGTCACCACGGGCATCGGATCCGACCTGTACGCTGCCTCCCAGGCAGCCGTCCGGCGCATGATCGACCGGCTCACCCGGACCCGCGGGCTCGAGCCAATCGAGGCATACGAGCTGTGCTCGGTGGCAGTGGACCTCAAGATCAGCGAGATCGTCGATCACCCCAACTACGTGGTATCGGCCTACCTGCCGAACGACGTGTTCGACGAGGTGCGGCGCTCGCTGGGCTGAGCGGCGGCGTGCACGAAGCAGGAGGGTCGCGGTGGTTGCGGCACGAGCGGCAGAGACGATGCACCGGCTCGAGGAGCTCGGGGCAGACAGCCTGTGGGTCGTGTATCACAACTACGGGGCCCTGACCCAGGGCAAGGTCGTGCCCCGGCACCGGTTCCAGGACGTCGCCCGGAACGGCGTGACCTTTGCGCGAGCGAACTGGGACTTCGCGATGACCGATGACCAGCTGCCGCATGCCGGCTTCGCCGCCGACAGCGGCGACTTCCGGGTTGTTCCCGACCCGGACACGATCGTCGCCATCGCCCACCGGCCCGGCGTCGCCCAGGCCTACGGGTGGCTGGTCGATGCTCGGTTCGAGCCGTGGCTGGGAGACCCGCGGGGTCGTCTCCGGGCGGCGGTGGCGGCACTCGCCGCTCGGGGCATCTCGGTCTCGATGGCCTTCGAGACCGAGTTCGTGCTCGCCGCCAGGGACGGGTCCGACTGGGTGCCCAGCGATCGATCGCGGATGTTCGTGATCGACGAGGTGGATGCGCGATGGCCTTGGGTTTCGGATGTCCTGGACTCGCTCCACGCGGCCGGGATCCCCGTCCACCAGTTCGCCAAGGAGTACGGTCCCGCCCAGTACGAGCTCAGCCTGCTGCCGACGGACCCGGTGGCGGCCGTGGACGGGTTCCTGCTTTCCCGGCAGCTGGTGAAGGCCCTCGCCCGCCGGGAGGAGCTGAGCGCATCGTTCATGCCCAAGCCGTGGACGGACCTGCCGGCCAATGGTGTCCATGTCCACGTCTCGCTGTCGGGCGCTGATGGTCGGGCGCTGGTTCCCGATCCGGCTGACCCGTCGGCGCTGTCCGAGACCGGGCGTCAGGCCGTTGCGGGGATGCTGGACCACGGCGTCGCCCTGTGCGCGCTCACCGCGCCGTCACCCAACTCGTACAGGCGCCTGCAGCCCGGCTCGTGGGCTCCCGCACATCGGTGCTGGGGGTTCGGCAACCGGGCGGCGCTCGTCCGGGTGCCCGGGCCGGGTGACGGACGCCGCCTTGAGTACCGGCTTGCCGACGCCACCGCCAATCCCTACCTGCTCGCCACCGGCATCCTCGCCGCCATCGACGATGGCCTGGAGCGGCGGCTCGAGCCGCCGCCGCCCGCAACGGTGGACGTCGGCCACCTCGAGGACGACGAGGCGTTCTCGGCAGGGTTCGAGCGCTTGCCCGCCGATCCACTCGCAGCGCTGGGCGCCCTCGACGCCGATGCCGTGCTCCAGGCGGCCCTGGGTCCAGTGATCGCGGACCACTACCCGCGGGTCAAGCGGTTCGAGGCCGGGCTGGCTTCGGCAGCCGAGCGGGACGCGGCCGACGGCGGGGCGGCCTGGCATCGCTGGTGCTGGCTGGAGACCGTGTGATGTCCGATGGGGCCCCCGCGAGCCCTGAGCGGGACTCGATGACCGACGGCGTGCGTGCCCGCTTCGAGCGGCTGTTTCCCGGCCAGCGGATCACCCTCGTCGACGGGATGGGCCCGATGGGCACGGTGTTCGACACGCTCGGGTCGCAGCGCCCGGCGACGTGCGGTGCCTATGCACTCTCGTACCTGTTCCCCGCCCTCGGCTTCACGCGCCATGCCGGCCGGGACCTGGTCGCCGAGGACTACCTCGCCCATCTCGCGGCGGTTGCGGTGGAGGCCGAGGAGATCCCGGCCTCGGAGGAGATCACCCAGCGTGTCCGGGCGGGCGAGCTGACCGAGGCGGCGGCGCTCGCGACGCACGGCCGGGAGTGGTATCGATACCCGGTCCGCTGGTCGGCCGACCCCGTCGAGTCCGGGACAAGCCCGGCCGGCGTGGCCCGCGCCATCGCGGTCGCGACGGCCGGGTCCTGGGTGGCGGTGCCCGTCGCGGCACGCGACGAGGCCGGCGACGTGCGGCTGGACGAGGACCGTTGGAGCCGGCTGCTCGCAACCCTGGAGGCGCGCGTCGAGGCATGGCGGTGGCACGCGATCTTCAACTACGAGAGCGACCACATGCTGCGGCCGGACGACACTCGATACACCGCCGCCAACCTGGCGGCCCCTGACGTCCTGGACCGGGTCCCGCGCGACGCCTGGGGCGTGGGACATTTCGTGGGTCTCGCCGGTCTGTGGCGGATGGGCGGCGATGGCCAGTGGTGGCTGCTCCTGCTCGACACCTACAAGCACCGCGGGTTCGAGGGCTACCAGCCGCAGCCGGCCGAGCTCATGCGCCGGGCGATGGTCCGGACCGACGGGCGCGAGGGCGGGATGCTGCTGGTGGTTCCCCGCGAGCGCGTGGCCGAGGCGGAGACGCTGTTGGCCGGCATCGGCATCCCGGAGCGGATGTGGTCGAACGGCTCCCTCGAGCCTGATGACTGGGTGTGGCACCCCGGGAGCGGCTGAGCGAGGGGATCGGCGACCGCCGCCGCCCGGACCCGGCTGGCGGCGTCAGCCGACCGTGCCCGGCCGCCTGTCCGCGAGCGCCCGCAGCACCTCCAGCAGCCGGTCGATGTCCGCCTCGGAGGTCAGGTAGTTCACGATCCCGGCCCGAAGCCAGGTCGTGCCCCGGAGCACCGTGGTGGACAGCCAGCCCTCGCCCGACGCCTCGAGCGCGGCAGCCAGACGCTCCTGGTGGGCGTCGAGCGCGGGTGCGCCCATGGCTTCCGCGCCGTCCGGGCCACCGGGCAGATGCCGGAAGCACACGACCGACAGCTCGGGATCGGCCGGGAGCGCCTCGAGGTCACCCGACTCGCGACACTGGTCGGCCAGATAGGCCGCCGTGTCGGTGGTGCGTTCCACGAGTCGGGCGAGTCCGCTCGTGCCAAGGTGGTGCCAGGTCAGCCAAAGCTTGAGTGCCCGGAGCCGACGGCTGCCCTCGAAACCCAGCCGGTAGAAGTCCACGCCCCGGGCCGGGGGTGCGCCTGCCGCCGGCGCATCGCCGGCAAGGTGGCCGCGGTAGTACTCCGGCGAGCGGTCGAAGGTCTGATGCAGGTGCTCGCCGTCCTTCACCAGCAGCGCGCCCAGGTCGTAGGCCTGGAAGAACCACTTGTGGGGGTCGACGGTGACGCTGTCCGCGAGGTCGAGGCCGGGCACCCGGTCCGCATCGCGCGCGGACAGGCGGGCGGCGCCGCCATACGCGGCATCCACGTGGAGCCACAGTCCCTCGCGCGCGGCGAGGGCCCCCAGCTCGGGAACCAGGTCGACGGACCCGGTGTTGGTCGACCCGGCCACGGCGCACACGGCCACCGGCGTCAGGCCTGCCGCCCGGTCGCGCGCGATGGCCTCGGCCACCGGCGCGGCATGGAGGCGGAAGGCGGCGTCGGCCGGCAGCACGACCAGGGTTTCGGGTGGAAAGCCCAGCTCGTCGATGGCGCGCGCGATCGAGAAGTGGGTCTGGTCGCCGGTATAGACACGGACGCCTTCGAGCGCCGACCCGCGCGGTGCCTGGGGGAGCGAGCGGACCCGGCGCAGGTGGACATCCCGCACCAGCGCCAGGGCGATGAAGTTGGCCATGACCCCGCCCGAGGTGCACAGCCCGAATGCGCGGCCGTCGTATCCGATGAGGTCGCACAGCCAGCGGATGACCTCCTCCTCGACCAACGCGCCGCCCGGGCCCGCGTGCCACACGTCGATGCCCTGGTTGGTCCACTGGGCAAGGATCTCGCCGGCGATCGAGGCGACCAGTGGTGGCGGGGTGAAGTACGACAGTGCCCGCGGGTGGTACGAGTTGAGCGTGTGCGGCGCGATGCGGGCGGTGAACTCGTCGAGGACGGCCTGCAGCGGGACCGGGTCCGCGGGCGCCGGACTCGGCCCGCCGCGCTCACCGAAGTACCGCTGCCGCAGCTCGGAGTATCCGGTCGGTTGACCGAACGCGCGGACCAGCGCCTGGTCGTAGAGCCAGTCCAGGCTGGCCCGCCACGTGGCCTCACCGGCGCGCTCGAGGGCGGCGCGGGAGGTGGCCTGGTCGCGGAGGCCGATGAGCTCCGGCTCCGGATGCCACCGGAAGGGGGCCAGGGGATCGTCCATCGCCAAGCCATGGTACGAGGGTCCGGTCGCTCGGGCGGGGAGGATGCGACGCACGCCCGAACCGGCGTTCCACCGCGTGCCGGAGCTCCGTGCTGCCGGCCGGGCGGCCCGTCCGGATCTGCCACCGGCCGCGGACCCGGGGCCGCCGACGGTACAGTGATGCCGTGACCTCCCCCCAACGTCCCCCCTCGGTTCGCCCTGTCGAGTACAAGGGCGAGGCCCTCGATGCCGAGCGCGGTCCCGGCCTGGGCTGCTTCTGGTTCCAGCTCGGCCTGCTCCTGGTCCTGGTGGTGCTGACCCCGCTGACGGTGGCCTGGGGCTGGGAGCCGGCAATCAGCGTCGCGCTGCTGTTCGCCACGATCATCCTGCTCCTGTTTGCCGGCCAGACCGTGATCTTCCTGCTCCGCCTCGTGGCCGCCGATCGACGTGAGGGTGCGCGCCACGCGCCGCGCTCCTCGGCGACGCCCACCGTGGGGCAGCTCGAGGATGCCGGGTCCGTCGACGACCTCGGCCGGCCGCTGGCGGAGGCCGATGAGCCGGCCCACGAGGGCGCGCCGGCGGGTGGGACGAAGCCGGTCCGCGGGGTCGCCCCGGCCGGTGGGACCGAGCTCCAGGTCCCCCCCGCGACAGGACCGTCGACGACCCCCACCGGCGATGCTCCCGGGAGCGACCAGCCGCCCGACCCGGGCGTGCGAGAATAGGCGCGCTCAACGACAGGTCTTGCAGGAGACAACGCGTCAGGTGCCCGTGCTCGCCACCTTCTTCTCCGTCCGTCGTGGACGCGATCCGTTCTTCAAGTTCTTCATGAAGACGATCTTTCCGCGCCAGGTGAAGGAGTACGAGGAGAAGTTCGGGATCCGGTTCGTGGGCTGGTACAACGTGGCCCACGGCTGGGACTTCGACAACGTCATCCTGCTGGACCTGCCGGACTACGGCACGCTGGACAAGCTCGAGGCCGACGAGGCCACGAGGGCACTCGGCCACCGCGCAGGCGAGTGGATCTTCGAACGGCATCACTCGATGTTCCTCCGGGAGCGGCTCGGAGCGGATCTCGAGTACCACGGCTGAAGGAGGCGATCGCATGGACGTGAGCCGCAACTCGACGCTCGGGGAGCTCGCCAGCGACGCCGTCAGCGAGCGGACCGATTTCCTGGTGCAGGCGACCGAGCAGCTGGCCAAGTTCCTGGACCGGAACCGGGCCCGGATCGCGGAGATCGGGGGCCTGACCCTGATCGACGAGGACCCCGACTACCTGTCGGTCGCCCCCGACGGGACGTTCCGGGTCCGGAGCCGGTACGAGGACCCGGACAGCGGCGAGTGGGTCTCGGAGACGGAGGTCGTGGAGACGCCGTCGGAGCTCGTGGAGCTGTACAACCCGATCGAGGTCTACGCCGCGTTCGCCGAGGCGTCCCGGGAGGCCGCCGGCATGGCGCCCCAGCCGACGGCCGCCGACGAGCTGATGGACACCGCCAACGTCCCGCCCGAGGAGACGTTCCCGCTGGACGCGGATGATGCCTACGCGGGCGCGGCCGACACGTGGGCCGCCGGCCAGCCCGTGGTCGCCGAGGCCGACGACGAGGAGTCGGCCGCCACGGCGATGTACAACCTCGCGCTCGACTTCCAGGAGCGCAGCCAGGCCAACGAGGCTCGCCTCCTGGACCAGTTCGAGGAATCGGTCGCCCGCCTGGCGGGGACCATGGGCGACCTGATCATCATCGACGACGAGGACGAGCGGCTGACGCTCACCGCCTCCGGCCGCTTCCGGGCCGAGGTCCTGCCCGAGGACTCCGACGGCGAGTGGCGCCAGCTGCAGTCGCCCGAGGACCTGGTGGAGTACTACGACCCCACGGACGTGTTCGGCGATCTCGCCGACACGCTCGCGGAGGCGTTCCCGTCGGTCGCGCCCGAGGCAGAGGGGGAGGATGGCGAGGACGGCGACGAGGACACCGGCGACGAGGACGACGGCGAGGTGGTCGACGTCGACGCCTCCGACAACGGCAGTCGCTAGCGCGGCGGGTCCCTCCAGCCCGGCATCCGGTCCCGGTCCCCGGCGTCCGTGCGGATGATCGAGGCCGAGCTCGTCGAGCGACGGGAGATCGTGCCGGGCACCCAGCTCCTGGCCTGGCACGCGCCGGCGATCGCGTCCGGTGTCCGGGCAGGCCAGTACCTCCACGCGCGGACGGTGGACACGGCGGGCATGCCGCTGCGCCGTCCATTCCCCGTGGCCACCGCGGACGCTGCCAGCGGCGTGATCACGGTCGAGGTCCCGTCCACCGCCTCCCCGGGGGCCCGGGCGTGGGCGCTCACCCAGCGTCCCGGCGACCGCGCGGACCTGGCCGGCCCACTGGGCCGGCCGTTCGAGGTCGACCCGCGATCGCGTCACCTGCTGCTGGTCGCGGACGGTCCGTCGATCGCCATGGTCCGGCTGCTGGTGGACGAGGCGCTCCGCAACGCCCGGTCGGTCGCGCTCCTGTACGGAGCCCCGACCGCCGGCCGCGTCTACCCGTCGAGCCTGCTGCCCGACGAGGTCGAGTACGTGGTCGCCACCGCCGACGGGTCGCTCGGCCATCACGGCCCGGTCGTCGAGCTGGTGACCGACTACGAGGCCTGGGCCGACCAGGCCTTCGCAGCCGGCCCGCCGACGCTGCTGGCCGCCGTTGCGCGACTGGCCGTCGGCCGGCGCGACCGGCTGGGGGTGGCCACGCTGGGTCGCAAGCGGGGGGGCGGGCGACCGCCCGCAGCCGGGTCCCCTGAGTCCAGGCGGAAGGCGTATCTGCAGGTCGCGCTCGACCAGTCGACGGGCTGCGCGGCGGGCACCTGCGGCGGGTGTGCCGTGGCCGGAGTCGGCGGGACCGTGCGCGTCTGCCGTGAGGGCCCAGCCTTCGCCGCCCAGGAGTTGGACTGGGGGCAGGAGTGAGGTCGCCGTGACCGGCCGCACGCGGACCCGCCTCGGTTCCGCCGCCGCATTCACGGGCGTCGCCGCGATCACGATCGGGTCGGTGGTGGCGGCGCTTGCCTACGCGGGCAGCCACGGCGAGAGCTACAGTCCGCTCAACCACTGGGTCTCGGAGCTCGGCGAGCGCGGCGTATCGTCGCTGGCGCCCGTGTTCAACCTGGGGCTGATCGTCGGCGGGGTCGGCTACGCGGTGTTCATGGCGCTACTGGCAGCCTCGTCGAACGGCCGGGTGCGCTGGGCATGGGGTGCGATCGGCGTCGTGGCCGGCGTGGGCGGCCTGCTCGTGGGCGTGTTCCCGATGAACGACGCCGTCCGCCATGCGCTGGCGGCGCTCACCTTCTTCAACCTTGGCTGGATCGCCGTCGGGCTGGCCACGCTGGACCTGCTCGCCAGGCGCGACCCGCGCTTCCCGCGCTGGCTGGGTGTGATCGCCGCCCTCACGGTGCTCGCGTTCACCGGGTTCCTTGTGTCGCTGCGGATCGACCCCCACCTGGCGGAGGAGCAGCTCGCTGCCCCGCCGGCCCGGCCCGGCCTGTGGATCGTCCCCACCCTCGAGTGGGTGGTGGTCGTGGGGATCGTGGCCTGGACGGCGCTGGCCGCCTGGTGCTGGCGCCGCGCCCCGGTGGACGCGTCGGGGATGCCCGCGTGAAGCCCAAGCGCCGGGCCGTGCCCGGGGTCAGGTCCCGGCGCACACCCACCGTGCGGCGGGTCAAGCCGGCCATCGTGCCGGTGCCGCCGCCGTCACCCACGGTACCGCCGCGCCCGCAGGGTCCCCCGGGCCGGGACGTCGGCCCCGGCGGCGCGGACGACGCCACGGGATCGCCGGCCGCCCTCGACGCCCTGGGCGGCCGCCCGGTGGCCCTCGAGGTGAGGCTGGGGCGCGGCCTGGTGCTGCCGACGCCGATCCTGGCGGCCGCTGGAGCATACGGGTACGGTGTCGAGATGGTCGACCACGTCGACCTGCCGCGGTTGGGCGGCATCGTCACCCGCGGCACGACGCTCAGGCCGCGGGCCGGTCACCCACCGCCCAGGGCGATCGAGATCCCCTCGGGCATGCTGTGGGGGGTCGGTCTCCAGAACCCGGGGCTCGAGGTCGTGCTCGATCGCTATCCGCCGACCTGGGCGGGCTGGTCGATCCCCGTGATCCTGAACCTGTGCGGCGAGTCCACGAGCGACCTGGCCCAGGCGGCCGGCCGGCTCGAGGGGGTCGCCGGGATCGCCGGCGTGGAGCTCAACCTGTCATGCCAGCACGGAGCGCGCGGGGCGGCGTGGGGGCTGGACGCCGCTTCGGCCGGCGCCGCGGTCTCGGCCGTCCGGCGCGCGTGCACGCTGCCCCTGATCGCCAAGCTCACGGCCGCCGCCGCCGACATCCGGTCCGTTGCACGAGCCTGTGAGGAGGCCGGTGCCGACGCGGTCAGCGCCGTCAACACGCTGCCGGGACTCATGCTCGCTGCCGATCGCCGGGGCCCGGCCCTGGGGTCCGTGTACGGCGGTATCGCGGGGGCGGCGCTCAGGCCGGTGGCCCTCCGGGTCGTGTTCGAGGTCGCGCAGGTCGTCGAGGTGCCCGTCATCGGCGTCGGCGGGGTCGCCGCGGTGGACGACGTGCTGGACCTGATGGCGGCCGGAGCCGTCGCCGTGGCCGTGGGCACCGCTGCGCTCGCCGACCCGATGCTGCCGGTGCGCCTGGCCGACGAGCTCGCCGACGCCTGCCGCGAGCGGGGGCTGGCGGACGTGGCCGACCTGGTCGGTACCGCCCTGCCGGCCCGCCGGTCGCCGTCCAGCGCCCGCGGCGCCGAGTTCGCGCGCTGATCCGGGAGGCGTGCTGATGCCGCTCCAGCCGGTGCTTGCCTGGCTGCTGGTGATCAACGTGGTGACGGCGGTCGTGTACGCCTGGGACAAGACCAGCGCCCGCCGACCCGGTGCCCGACGCGTGGCGGAGCGGACGCTGTGGCTGCTCGACCTCGCCGGCGGCGCCCTTGGCGCGTGGCTGGTGTTCCTCGGCATGCGCCACAAGACGCGCCACCGCTCGTTCTGGCTGGTGCAGTCGATCGCCACGGCACTGTGGGCCGTCATCCTGCTCGCGGTGCTGCTCGCCTGACCCGCACCCTGGGCCGCCGTCCCGGCGCGCAGCTGCCGTCCCGGCGCTCGGCGACCTCCGCCCTGCGGCCGTCCGCTCCCGGACCCGCGAGCGGACAGGGACTGAGGACCCATCTATCCTCGCCGCCATGCGCAACCGTCCCGGCCCGATCGATGACCTGCCGGAGACGCCGGCGACCCAGGACCTCGAGGTCCCGCCGACGGCGGTCGGACCGCCGCGCGCTCGCCGGCGTGCAGTCATGGTCCTGCTGGCCATCGCCGCCGCCATTGCCGCCGCCGGGGTGCTGGCGCAGCTGCCCGCGGATCCCGCGACGCCGAGCCCGCCCCCCGTGCGCGCCCGGGTCGCACTCCCGGCGACCCCCGGCCCCGTGGTGCGCCCGGACCCTACGACGTCGCCCACCTCGTCGTCCGGCAGCCCACGCGCCTTGCCGCCGCGGCTGTCGCGGGAGAACCTGCGCGACCGGGTCCTGGCCGGCGGCCTCGACGGGCGGCTGGTGTTCGTCGATGGCGCGCTGCGGGTGACGCCCGTCCGCTGCCGGAGCCTCGCCCAGGCCCGGAGCCGGTGCGTCGACCTGGTCATCCCCGGTCTCGGCCTGCCGGTCTGGGCCGGCGTGCCGGCGCTGCCCTGGCGCGACGACCCGCCGCCCGGTGCCTGGCTGGTCACGGTCGCGCGTGCCGGGGGTCTCGTCTATCTCGGCTCGCTCCTTCCCGAGCTCCGGGTGCCTTCGGCGATCGGAACGCTCACCCGGCGGTGGCTGGCCAGGGAGCCGGTCGAGCCGACGGGCACCCTGTTCCAGATCGACGGCTGGCTGGTCGCCGATCCGTCCCGGACCTGCAACCGGCCCGGGGTGGTCGCCACACCCTGTCCCGCCCGGCCGCCGTTCCTCGCCGCCGACGAGCCGCGACCGGATGGGGCGCTGCGCTCCGAGCGTGGCGGCCCCGTCGCGCTCGCCTCGCCGTCGGTCGACGTGGACGCGACCAGGCCGGTCGTCGCTGGCAGATTCCTGGTCACCGCCGCGGGCTGTGATCCGGCCGGGTCCGGCTCCTGCGATGGGGAGCCGCGCTGGCTGCTCGTCGCCCGCTACGAGCCGGGCCGCTCGATCCGGGTCCTGGTCCCGTAGCCGGCGCCGCACCGTGGGCCGCAGCCTCGCCGATCCGCGCGTCTCCGAGGCGTCCTAGAATCGCCCGCGATGACCACCCTCCGCCGATCCCTGTCCGAGACCGCCCGGCGCGCCATCGCGGAACGCACCGAGGCCCTGTTCCGCGCGAGCGGTGCCCTGCGCGAAGGCCACTTCACCCTCAAGAGCGGCCGCCACTCCGACGCCTACCTGGAGAAGTTCCAGGTCCTCCAGGACCCGGCTGCGACCAGCGAGCTGTGCGCCTTCGTCGCCGGCCTCCACACTCGCCGCGACGGCACCGCCTCGGTCGACCTCGTCGCGGGCCCCACGACCGGCGGCGTGATCCTGGCCTTCGAGACCGCGCGCCAGCTGGGCACCCGGTCCATCTTCGCCGAGGAGGTCGCATCCGACGCAGGTCCCCGGCGGGAGTTCCGTCGCGGCTTCCGGATCCAGCCGGGCGAGAAGGTCCTGCTGGTCGACGACATCCTCACCACCGGCGGCTCCCTGCTCGCGATGATCCCCGCCGTGGAGGCGCTGGGCGGCGAGATCGTGGAGTGTGTCGTGCTGGTGGACCGCTCCGGCGGGCTGGCGACGCTCACCTCGCCGGTCACCGGCCGGGTCTATCCGCTGCGCGCGCTGTGGCGCCTCGAGCTGCCCACCCACGCGGCCGGCCCGGACACCTGCCCGCGCTGCGCGGCCGGCGAACCGGCGGTCAAGCCCGGCAGCAGCGGGACGGGGTTGATGCGGGCGTGATGCCGGGTGCGGCGTGGCGCCACCGCTGGGTCGCCGCCGCCCTGGTCCTCCTGGTCGGCGTCGCCGCCTGCGGTGGAACGGCAAGCGGCCCGGCTCCGACGCCCGGCTCGCCAGGACCGGCTGCGACCGCGGCCGCAATCGCCTCGCCGGTGCAGGGCGTGGTGGTCAAGCTCCAGTCCGAGGGCCTGACGAGGGTGATCGGCTTCCATCTCCGGACCGACGACGGCCGCGAGGTGGCGTTCGTCATGGGCACGCTCGAGAACGGGGTCGAGTTTCCACCCGGGCACCTCGCCGAGCACATGGCCACGGCCCAGCGGGTCAGGGTGTACTTCAGGGACGAGGGTGGTAGCCGGGTCGTCTACCGGATCGAGGACGCACCCCCCGGGGGCTCGTAGGCGGCCGGCCGGCTAGGTCCCCGAGATGGCTGCGAACACGTCGCTCAGCTCCCGGTCGCTGACGAGCCCCTCGAACGAGCCGCGCACGATGCCCTGCCCGTCCACGGCAAACACCCACGGCTCGGACAGGATGCCCCACTGCTCGACCGCCGGTACCGGCTGGAGCTGGTTGTCGGCGTTGAGCACGGGCTGGAGCCGGCCCTCCGTGTACGTCAGCTGGTAGGGCTCGACATTGATGAACGCGATGTCATCGGGCGCCGATGCGGCGGCCGCCTTGAGGTGGTCAAGCGTGGGTCCGCACTGCGCGCTCTGGCAGAACGCCGGCGTCGCGAAGATCAGCACGAACGGCCGGTTCCGGGCCAGCGCGTCCGCCACGGACAGCTGGTAGAAGGCCGGATCCGGGTTCGGGTCGGTGCTGATCTTCTGGAGCTCGCCACCCACCTCCGCCACGGTGACGGTGTCGGAGGCAGGTGCCGGCTCACCGACGTCGACGGTCGGCAGATGGTCCTGGACGTCGAACGTGACACCGATCGTCTCCTGGGGGCTGTCCGGCGCCGAGGTGACGAACAGCGCCTTCCAGGCGCCGGCCCGGGGGAACTCCGTGTGCGCGATGTACTCGCCGCGTGAGCCCTCGATGGCCCATGCGAACTCGGCCGGCACCGCGGATCCGGGCTCCGTCTCGCCGGGAGCGACGAACGCCACGCTGGCGACGCGATCGGGCGCCCCGACCGGCAGGTTGCCGTCGCTGTCGAGGAACGAGAACACGAACCGGGCGGGACCCACGTCGTACTGGCTGATGATCACGGGGATGACCGACGGCCCGCCGCCAGGGGCCCCCGAGGCACCGGCAGCTGTCGAGGCGACCGGCTGGGAACCGCCCGGCTGCGATCCGGGCTGCTGGGTCGACCCGCAGGCGGCGACGACGAGGGCGAGGACGGCAAGGAGGAGGATCGCGAACCCGCGCATCGCCCCAATCTAGCCCCAGTTCGCCGGATGCGCTGGAGCGGCCCCTCGCCGCGACCGGGTGGTCAGGCTCACCGATCCCGGGGGATGGCTATGATGGGCATCTTCGTTCTGCCCGGCCGCGAGCGGCCCTGTCGCGCGAATCTCGAAGGATGACCGCACACCCGTGACCCGCTTCCAGAAGACCGCCGTCGCCACGGTGATCGCGACGATCCTGCTCGTCACCGTCGGCGTCATCGTGCGGGCCACGGGCTCCGGGATGGGTTGCCCCGACTGGCCGCTGTGCTACGGCCAGGTGATCCCACCGCTCGACGATCCCAAGGCCTGGTGGGAGTGGATCCACCGCACGATCGCCGCCGCCATCGGGTTCCTGATCCTGGGCCTGGCGTACTTCGCCTGGAAGGATCACCGCGACCGCCGGTCCATCCTGTGGCCGAGCCTGCTGGCCGTGGTGCTGGTCGGCTTCCAGGCATGGCTGGGCCGCGAGACGGTGCGCCTGAACAACGCGGGCGACTCCGTGATCGCCCACCTCGCCGCGGCGATGTCGCTGCTGGGCGTGCTGGTGTACGTGACGGTGCGGGCCTTCTATTCGGCCCGGCTGCCCGCCCGCGGCGGCTCCCAGCGGTTCACGCTGCTCGCGGTCCTCACCGCCGCCGCGATGTTCGCCCTGCTGCTGTTCGGCTCGAACGTCACGGCCCAGGACGCGGGCCTGGTGTTCCCCGACTGGCCG
Organism: uncultured Chloroflexia bacterium; assembly: GCA_963727585.1. Taxonomy (GTDB): domain Bacteria; phylum Chloroflexota; class Limnocylindria; order Limnocylindrales; family CSP1-4; genus CAIXZV01. The sequence goes on from CAVSHH010000003.1 coordinate 409,108, forward strand.
TTGATGAACGGGACGCTGGTGCCGTTCACGCCGGGCCTCGACGACCAGGTGCGCGGCCTGTACGAGGTTCACGTCCTCCACCGGTACGTTGCGGCCGTCGTGCTGCTGCTGGTGTGGGTCACCGCGTTCGTCGCCTGGCGCACCCAGCGCTCGCGGGGGATGGTCGTACGGCTGGCGATGGCGATGGCCCTCATCTACCCGGCCCAGGTGCTGATGGGCGGGCTGCAGGTCCTCACCGTGCTCGCCGACTGGACCCAGACGCTCCACGTGGCCCTGTCGGCGCTGCTGTGGGGGCTGTCGGTGGCGCTCGCCGTGACCGCCTACTACGAGGCGCGGATGGCGGCCCCGGAGGCATCGGAGCTGGCGTCGGGCCGCCCGGGCGGCCCAGGCGGAGGCGCTGGCGGCGATCCCCAGGGAGGGCCCCGGGAGGCTGGCACGTCGACCCGGGCGGCCACGGTCCGCGCCTACATCGCCCTGACCAAGCCGCGGATCATCGAGCTGCTGCTGATCACCACCATCCCGGCCATGGTGCTCGCCACACGCGACCTGCCCGGGATGAGCCTGCCCGAGTGGCTGCGGCTCGCGTTCTGGACAATGGTCAGCGGATCCCTCGCGGCGGGCTCGGCCAACGCGATCAACCAGTACCTCGACCGCGACATCGACCTCCTGATGTCCCGCACCCGGCGGCGTCCGCTGCCGGCCCACGACGTGACCCCCGAGAACGCGCTCGTGTTCGGGATCGTGCTGGGCGTCGTGTCGATCGCGCTGATGGCCTGGTTCGTGAACCTCGTGGCGGCGTTCCTGACCCTGCTTGCCATCGCGTTCTACGTGGTCGTGTACACGATCATGCTCAAGCGGACAACCCCCCAGAACATCGTGATCGGGGGCGCGGCCGGGGCCCTGCCGCCGGTGATCGGCTGGGCCGCCGTGACGGGCCGGATCGAGATTCCCGCGCTGCTGCTGTTCGCGCTGGTGTTCTACTGGACCCCGCCCCACTTCTGGGCGCTCGCGCTGCGCATCCGCAAGGACTACGAGGCGGCGAGGGTGCCGATGCTGCCGGTCGTCAAGGGTGTCCCCGAGACCACCCGCCAGATCGCGCTGTACACGATCCTGCTGGTGGCCATCAGCCTCGTGTTCTGGCCGGTGGCGGCAATGGGCCCGATCTACCTCGTGGCCGCGGTGGGGCTGGGTGCGGTGTTCCTGTGGCGGGCGTTCGTCCTGTGGCGCCAGGCGACCTCGCCCGAGGGATCGCTGGCCCAGGCGATCCGCCTGTACCGCTACTCGATCAGCTACCTGACCCTGCTGTTCGCCGCCGTGGCGGTCGACGCGCTGCTCATCGGCAGCCCGCTCGCCTGAGCCGGTCCTACTCGCCCAGCGCGCCGCGCGCCTCGAGCGCAGCCCGTCGTCGCCTCGACACCCGGCCCTCGCGGTCGAACACGCGCAGCGCCAGCTGCACCAGCGGGCCGATCCCCAGCGCGAACACGAGCGTGCCCAGCCCGACCGTCCCCCCGGCCAGGACGCCTGCCACCAGGACGCCCAGCTCGATCGCGGTGCGTCCGCGCCGGATGGACCAGCCGAACCGGAGGTGGAGGCCGGTCATCAGCCCGTCGCGCGGCCCCGGCCCCAGGTCGGAGGCCAGATAGAGCCCGGACCCGATCGCGATCGTGACCACGCCGCCCAGCATCAGGAGCAGCTGGAGCAGGGTCTCGCCAGGGGCCGGGACGAACCCCAGCGCGACGTTGGTGGCCGTCCCGATGAGCAGGATGTTGAGAACCGTGCCCGCGCCCGGCCGCTCACCGAGCGGCCACCAGGCGACGAGGATGGGGATGCCCAGGAGGATGCTGACGGTGCCCAGCTGGAGACCGGTCAGGCGGGCGATCCCCTGGTGGAACACCTCCCACGGTCCGAGGCCGATGTTCGCCTGGGCCATCATCGCGATGCCGGTGCCGAACAGCACCAGTCCTGCGACCAGGCCGGGCAGGCGCGGCAGCACGACGGCCGGCGACCAGCGGGAGGGGAGCGGAGGCACCGCCGGATGGTACCGCCGGGTTCTGTTCCCGGGAACGTCACCGGGCCGCGTCCCCGGGCCCGGACGGGCTGCGGGCGCGCGCGATCTCCGACAGCAGCGCGTCGGGGCTGGGCCCGCCTCCGAGCACCTCCCGGACGACATCGCCCGAGGACCGCTCGCGCCCGAAGCGGTAGATCCGGTCGCGGACCCACGCGTACCAGCCCGGGTCACCGTCGAGCCAGTCGCCACGCGCAGCGCGGATGGCCGCCCGGAGCGAGGTCGCCAGGACCGCACCCAGCGCGTAGTTGGCCATGTACCCGGGCGCCTGGACGAGCTGCCCGCGGATCGCCCACCAGGACCACTCGGGATGCGGGACGATGCCCAGCCAGCTCGAGGTGATCTCCGTCCAGGTCTCGTTGGGGCTGCGCGACGGATCGGCGAGGAGACGCTGCTCGAGCTGGGCCCACGCGGCATCGAGCACGACGGCGGCATAGTGGCAGCGCATCGAGAGCGGCTCCGGGACTTCCGGTCCGCCCGGCAGCCAGCGTCGCCGCCAGGCCGGCTCCGCGAGATCGAACGCGACCAGGTCGGCCAGCGCCTCGGTCAGGGCGTCGGAGTCGGGCCAGTCGGTGAAGGCGGGCCGGGTCCGGATCCCGGCCACGTGGATCGCGTGGCCGGTCTCGTGCACGAGCTCGGCCAGCTCGTCGAACCCACCGTCGCGATACGTGGCCATCACGATCGGGCGCGCGCTCGTCCAGGTGCCGTCCGGCCGGCGGTGCGGCCGGGCCCCAAACGAGGTGAACGCCACCGGAACGGCCGGCCGGCCCCCCCGTTGCCGGAGGTCGAACGCAACGCCGAGCGCATCGGGATCCGCACCCAGCGAGGTGTACAGGCGGCGGTTCAGGTCGATCACCCGGGCGAGGCCGATCCGGCCGGCGAGGCGCTGCACCGCGCCCGCCCGCCACCACCAGTCCCAGGGCTCGACCGGCGACTCGCCGGCGCCCCGCGACGGCTCGACGACAGCGGCCCGCCACGCGGCGAGCGTGGCCCGCGACCAGGAGTCGACCTCGTCGGCGCGGATGCCCAGCGCGGCGGCATTGGCCGCGACCGTGCCCCTCCCGGCCCGCCACTCGGGGGCGGTGTCGCGGATGAGCCGGCGGTAGGGTGACCGGCCGGCGTCGTCCCCGTTGACCACGACCCACAGCGGCTGCAGGGCAAGAAACAGGTCGCGCCGCACACCGGCGTCGGGTTCCATGGCCAGCCGCTGCAACAGGCCGAGCCGGGTCATCGTCCCGCCGTCCACCGGGAGCGTGTCGGCCGTGGCCGCATAGCACACCTCGAGCCGGTCCCGGAGTGCGGCGCCACCGGCGGCGATGGCGGCGCGCCAGGCCACGTCGTCGTCGCAGCCCTTCACTCCGACCGTCGCGGCAACCGGCAGGCGATCGTCGTCGGCTGCGCCGATCCCCGCCCGGATTGCGTCAAGGGCTCGCCGATCCTCGGCCCCCAGCCGGTCCACGTCGGCCACCGGGAACGACGCCAGCGCGCGATGGACCGCCGAGGAGGCAGTCCTGGCCTCGGCCTCGATGCCGGCAGCCCTGGTCGCAGCGCCCGTGGCGCGAGCCACGTCCAGCCGGTCTCGGGCCTCGCGGGCGGCCAGGTAGCGGGCCTCGAGGGCGTCCAGCCGGTCGGCGGGCTTCACCCGGTCATCGTTGCACAGCCGCTCCTCGCCGGCCCGGCTGTGTCACGATTCGGCCGATGGAGCTCACCTTCCTCGGCGGCGCCCGGACCGTGACCGGCTCGCGCCACCTCGTGGATACCGGCCGGGCCCGCGTGCTCGTGGACTGCGGGATGTTCCAGGGCGGCCCCGATGAGACGATGCGCAACCGGGTGCCCCTCGGGGTGGACCCCTCGACCGTCGACGCCGTCGTGCTCACGCATGCCCATCTCGACCATTGCGGTCTGCTGCCGCTGCTTGTCCGGGAGGGCTTTCGCGGCCGGATCTGGTGCACCGCCGCGACGGCTGAGCTGGCCCGGCTGGTGCTGCTCGACTCGTCCCGGCTGCAGGAGGAGTTCGCGCGGCGTCGGGCCCGGCGCGACCGCCGCAACCCGGATCAGGCAGAGCGGCGCGAGCAGCGCGAGGCCGAGACGTTCGAGGAGGCGGTCGAGCTGGCGGCCGAGGGCGCGGCCAGTCCCGGCGGCCCCGACCCCGAGGACCTGCTGCGTGCGGCGGGACCGATCGTGGAGCTCGGCCTCGACGAGCCGTTGTACACGGAGGACGACGCTGGTGCGGCCCTGCCGCTGCTGCGCCAGATCCCATACGGCTCGGAGCACGAGGTCGCGCAGGGCGTCCACGTCACGCTGGTGGATGCCGGGCACATCCTCGGATCGTCCATCGTCCGGATGCGCGTCACCACCCCGGGAGGCGGTCGCGATGCCACGATCGTGTTCTCGGGCGACCTCGGCCGTCCGGGCACGCCCATCCTGCGCGACCCGACGCCGCTCGACGAGGCCGACGTCGTGGTCTGCGAGTCGACCTACGGTGGCCGCGAGCACGAGGTCGCCGAGCGGGCGGTCTCGACGCTCGCGGAGGTGGTCACCGAGACGGCCCGTCGCAAGGGGGTGCTGCTGATCCCGTCGTTCGCCATCGGGCGCACGCAGGAGATCGTGTGGGAGCTGTCGCGGCTGGCGGAGGCGGGCCGGATCCCGCAGCTGCCGCTGTTCCTCGACTCGCCCATGGCCAGAACGGCATCGACCATCTACCGCTCGCACCCCGAGGCCTACGACGAGGAGACGGCGCGCCTCCTGCGCGAGCAGGGGGCTCCGCTGGACTATCCCGCCCAGCGGGTGATCCAGAGCTTCCAGGAGTCGGAGCGGATCCAGCGGACGCCGCCGCCGTACGTGATCATCGCCTCCAACGGCATGCTCACCGGCGGCCGGTCGGTGGGCCACGCCCAGCGGCTGCTCGACGATCCCAAGGCGACGGTCCTGTTCGTCGGGTACCAGGGCGAGGGCACCCTCGGCGGCCACCTCGTGCGGGGCGCCGAGCGGGCACGCATCAACGGACGCGAGATGCCCATCCGGGCCACCGTCCGGTCACTCGACGGGTTCTCCGCCCATGCCGACGAGCCCGAGCTGCTGGCCTGGCTGGGTGGCTTCGTCCGGGGCCGCCGACCCGGCGATCCGGGGGTGCCGGCGCAGGTCTACCTCGTCCACGGCGATCCGCCAGCCCAGGCGGCTCTTGCTCCCAAGGTCGAGGCGCTGGGGCTGGCGGTCCGGGTGCCCACCTGGCACGAGACGGTCGCGCTGGAGTAGGGAGCCCCGGAAGCCACGCGATCTCGGGCTCCCACCCGGACCGGCAGTCTCAGTCGCCACCGCCGAGCATCAGTCGGGTGAACTGGGGCAGATCGGGGTCGACGGTGCCTCGGAGCAGGTCGCGGACATCCATGCCGCTGCCGACTCGCAGCACCCGCAGCCGGTCGCGATGGTCGGGATCCTGGGCCTGGCCGCGCATGATCGACCGCGCCGTCGTGTAGCCGGCCTCCCTGACCAGGCGCCGGAGCGTGGCGTCGAACCCTCCGCCGACATAGGACCAGGAGTCGGGCACGATGCCCAGGTGTGTCTGGAGGAGCTCACGCGGGCGCTCCACCTCGCGCCGCATCACGTCTTCGCTGGCCGGCTCGCGGATGCCGCCGCCGGTGAGCTGGACGTGGTGCAGGCCGTGCGCGCCGATGCCGTTGCCCGCCGCAACCAGTCGCCGCAGCTCCTGCCAGCTCATGCCGCCGCGCGGAATGGACTGGATGGTCACGTAGAACTCGGCGACCATGCCGCGCTCCTGGAGCATCGGCAGCACGGTGCCCGCCCAGTCATGGGTGCCGTCGTCGAAGGTGATGACGACCGGCCGCTCGGGGAGCGGCGTTCCATCGTCCCAGTACGCCGCGAGGTCGCGCGGCAGGATCGTGGTGTAGCCGCGAGCGGCGAGCCAGTCCAGCTGGGCTTCGAAGGCGGCCGGGACGACGTCGTACCTGAGAAACCGCTCGCGACTCGCCCTCGGCCAGCGCCGGAAGCCGGCCGGCGGCGCGATCACCCGGTGGTAGTAGAGGATCGGCACGCTGACCGGCAGGTCGGTCGCCGCCACCCGTGACGACGGAGCGCCGGGGGAGTCGACATCGACCGCGGCTCCCAGGTCGGCCGGGAACGGGCCGGGGAGGGAGGCGGTCGACGCGGCCGGCGGCAGCGGCCTGACCACCGCCACTGCCTGCGTGCGGCCGGCGGGGGCCGGCGGATAGATCCAGGCCGGACCGGCCGGCGCCCCGCAGGCCCCGAGGACGGCCGACAGGACGAGTGCGGCCGACAGGACGAGTGCGGCCGACAGTCTCGCGAGCATCGCGACCCGCGAGCGCCCGGGCGCCTGTTCGTCCGCCTGATCGACCACCGGCTGTCTCCCTGGTCCGCGTCCCGGCTGTGCCGGTCCCGGCGGGGCTTGGACGACCATCCCCGCGCCGGCCGCCTATGGTGCCATCGATCGCGTCACCGCCCCGGCGGCCGGCGCGGGGGGCTGTTCATTCCCCCGCCGGAGGCCGGTGGATCCGCTCCTCCGCGACCGCCTCGGCACGCAGGCTTGCCTGCTCGTGTCCGGTGACGGCGGTCAGGAAGTCACCTCGCTCGAGCGCCAGCAGCACGCACGTGGTGGTCGCGGTGACCGTCGCCGTCCGCGGGACGTCGTGCAGCAGCGCGATCTCACCGACGCCATCGCCTCGCTCGGTGACATCGTTGACGCGACGCCCGCCGACGGTCACTCGCAGCCGGCCCGTCTCGAGGACCAGGTATCGGTCCCCCCGGTCTCCTTCGCGCATGAGCACCTCGCCCGGCTCGGCGGTGATCCACCGGGTCCGGGCAGCCACGCTTTCCAGCTGGGGTGGGGCGAGGGGCGCGAACAACGGGGCGTCGCGGAACAGGGCGACCTCGCGCACCGGCACCCGCACCCGGCGGTCGATGGCGCGCAACCCCAGCCACCCGGCGGCGATGCCGGCCGGGAGCAGCGTCCCGATCGCGAGCGCCGCGGCCTGCGCACCGAGCCAGCCGGCCAGGACCGGGGCGAGCAGCGAACCCGCCGCGAGCCCGACAAAGCCCACGCCCTCGAGGGCACCGAGGACTCGTGCCAGGACGCGATCGTCCGCGACGCGCTGGAGGATCGTGCGGCCGGCGACATCGGTCGCGGCCAGCCCGATCCCTCCCACGGCGATGATGAGGGGCGCCAGTCCGGCGGCGTCGACCAGGCCCAGCGCCACCAGCGCCAGACCCCAGGCCAGCGCGGCGACCGCGAGGGCCGGTGCCAGCCGCTGCCGGCCGACCAGGACGAAGCTCGCCGCGCCACCCACGATCGTGCCCAGGCCCAGGGCGGCGTTGAGGATCCCGGCGCCGGCCTCCCCCGTGTTGAACACCTCGAGGGCGAGCAGCACGAACAGGACGTCCATCGCTCCGACGGTGAGCATGCGCAGGCCGAGCAGGGCGACCACCAGTCGCGTGTCCGCGCTCGACAGCAGGGCCCGCAGGCCGCCGGCCATCAGGGCGAGCGGCGACTGGTGGGCGGCCGGTTCGACGTCGATGGTGCCGGACACCCGTTGCCCGGTTTCGTCCACCACGTGATCGGCCCACGGCAGGCGCGCCACGAGCCCCGCCGCCAGGAGCGCCGCCGCGCTGCCCGCTGCGAACACGAGCCCCGGTGTCCCGACCACGAGCAGGCCGGCGGCCAGCAGCGGTCCGAGCAGCACGCCGGCGCCCTCGACGGTGCCCGACAGGCCGTTCGCCGCGGTGAGCTCCTCCGGCGTCCTCGAGAGGCCGGGCAGCAGGGCGCCGTGCGCCGGCCGCGTGAGGGTCAGCGCCGCGCTCGCGCCGACCGCCGCGAGCACCACCAGCCACGGGCTGGCGCTCGCCAGCATCCCGGCGGCCACGACGGCATTGGCAAGCCCCTGGAGCAGGTAGCCGGCGAGCAGGACGCGCTGTCGCGGGTAGCGGTCGGCGAGCGTGGCGGCCACGGGGGCGACCACCGCGGCCGGCACCAGCTGTGCCAGTGCGACCAGCCCGACGCTGTCGGGTCCGACGGCCTCGTAGGCATACAGCAGAACGGCCACCCAGGTGCCGTACTCGGCGGCGCTGAACAGCAGGAACGCCAGCTGGACGCGACGGAGCGCGGGGTTCCGCAGCACCGCCCGGATCACCCGGATCGAGAGGGCGAGGTGTCGCCGCAGGCGGGCGATGCTGCTCACGAGGGCCGTGGCCGACAGCCGCCCGGCCGCGGTTCGGGAGTGGGCGGGCGAGGCATGAGCGCGAGTCTAGGGAGCGGGACCGGGGTCGATCGGCCGGGTGCGGCTGGTGGATCCGGCGGCGAGACGAGGCTGTACCAGCGCCACGACCCCGACCGACGCCGGTCCCGTCGCGCCGTAGGCGTAGACCAGAATCGCGACCCAGGTGCCGAACACCGCCGCGTTGAACAGCAGGAACGCCGCCAGCACCTTCCGCAGCGCAGGGCTGCGCAGAACCGCCCTCAGCACCTGGACCGTCGCCGCGAGCTGTCGGCGCAGGCCCGCCGCGCGGCTCGAGGCGGTCCGGTCAGCGTCCATCTGCGGGAAGTTTACGGAGCGGACCACCCGCGCGTCGCTCGTCGCGTCCAGCCGAACAGCCCGGCACGGCGGCTGCCCGTCTCTGGGAAGATGGGCGGGCCGGGCCATCGTTCCACCGTCCGGCGAACAGGAGACGACGCCCATGACTGGGGCCATCCTCACCACCGCCGAGCTGGCCAGCGTCCGGCGCGAGTTCCGGGCCGCGTCGCTGCTCCCCGCCCGCACCTACCACGACCCCGCGATCCTCGAGTGGGAGCGTGAGCACATCGTGCGTCGCGACTGGGTCCTGGTCGCCCGTGAGGACGAGGTCCCGGAATCCACCAGCTTCAAGCTGGTGGAGCTCGACGGGGAGAACCTCATCGTGGTCCGCGGTCGCGACGGTGTGATCCGCGCGTTCTACAACGTGTGCCGCCACCGGGGCACGGCGGTCGAGGAGCGCGACTGCGGCAAGGCGGTCCGCTTCCAGTGCGTCTACCACGCGTGGATCTACGACCTCGAGGGCCGCCTCGTCCGCGCCAAGCACACCGAGGACCTGGAGGACTTCAGCTTCGAGACGTTCGGTCTGGTACCGGTCCACGCCGCAACCTGGCAGGGGTTCATCTTCCTCAACCTCGCCCCGGGCGACGTTGAGCCGCTCGAGGTGCAGCTCGGCGACCTGGCCGACCACTTCGCCCGGTTCGACTTCACCAGCCTGCGATCCGCGCACCGGATCGAGTACGACGTGGCCGCCAACTGGAAGTTCATCGCCGAGAACTACAGCGAGTGCTACCACTGCCCGGGCGTCCACCCGCAGCTCAACAAGCTCACGCCCTACGACCTCGGTGGAGACTTCGATCCCCAGGGGACCTGGCAGGGCGGCTGGATGGAGCTGGTGGGCGGCGCCGAGACGATGGCGCTTGATGGCGGCCACGGCTCCCGGGGCGGCCGGCCGCCGATGTGCGGGATCACGACCGAGGACGAGCAACGGGTCTACTACTTCGTGCTCTGGCCGCTGGCATTCCTGTCCATTCACCCGGACTACCTGCTTGTCCACCGGCTGGAGCCGATCGGCCCTGATCGGACGCGGATCGTCTGCGAGTGGCTGTTCGAGAAGGACGTGGTGGAGCAGCCCGGCTTCGACCCGTCGGAGCCGGTCGAGTTCTGGGACCTCACCAACCGCCAGGACTGGCATGTGTGCGAGCTCCAGCAGCGCGGTTCCCGGTCGCGCTCGTGGGTGGCCGGCCGGTACTCGAACAACGAGGCGTCGGTGCAGGCGTTCGACCTGATGGTCGCCGCGCGATATGCCGGCGAGCCCATCGCGCGTCGCCCGACCGTTCGCGACCGCTACGACGCGCCGCCTCCCCGGCCGTCCGGCGAGGCCGGCGCCGGAGAGGACGGTACCGATGCTGGCTCGCCGCCAAGGGCCGCCGCGCGGCACGGGCGAAGGCGTTGATCGGCTGATCCCCAGCCGCGGCTGATCGCGCCGGACACCCACTCGCGCACCCGATCCGCCGAGGGGCCCGCCTGCAACGGGCCGGATGAACCATGACACCCGTCCCGCGCTAGGGCCACGCTGGACCCACTTCGACCCGGACGCCGGCACGGCGCGTCCGGGCCCTGACCCGTTGCTGCGCCACCAGTCCCGGAGTCCGGCAATGGCCCTCGACCTCGGTGCCGACCTGTACGGGCGCTCCTTCCTCACGCTGCGTGACTTCAGCGCAGCCGAGATCGAGCACCTCCTGCAGCTGGCGGCCCACCTCAAGTCCGAGAAGCGCGAGGGGCGCGAGATCCGCCGCCTGGCCGGTCGAAACATCGCGCTCATCTTCGAGAAGGACAGCACGCGGACCCGGATCGGGTTCGAGGTCGCGGCCTACGACCAGGGTGCGCACGTGACCTACCTGGGTCCGAGCGGCAGCCACGTGGGCAGGAAGGAGTCGGTCAAGGACACGGCGCGCGTGCTCGGGCGCGTCTACGACGCGATCGAGTTCCGCGGGTTCCTCCAGGCGGACGTCGAGACGCTCGCCGCCTGGTCCGGCGTCCCTGTCTACAACGGGCTCACCGACGAGGACCACCCGACCCAGGTGCTGGCCGACCTGCTCACGATCCGGGAGCGTGTCGCGAAGCCGCTGTCCGAGGTCGCCCTCGCCTATGTCGGCGATGCCCACTCGAACATGGGCGACGAGCTGCTGGTCGGCTGCGCCACGATGGGCCTCGACCTCCGGATCGTGGCCCCGCGGGCCGTGTGGCCGCGCCGGGACTTCCTTGCCTGGGCCCGTGAGCATGCGAGGCAGAGCGGCGCGACGGTGACCGTGACCGAGGACATCGACGAGGGCGTCCGCGGCGCGGACGTGATCTACACCGATGTCTGGGTATCGATGGGCGAGCCGGAGGCGGTGTGGGACGAGCGGATCGGCCTGCTCCGACCATACCGGGTCGATGGCGCGATGCTGGCGGCCACGGGCAATCCCGACGTGCGGTTCATGCACTGCCTGCCGGCCTTCCACGACCTCGAGACCGAGGTGGGTCGCCGGATCCACGAGCGCCACGGGCTGACCTCGATGGAGGTCACCGACGAGGTGTTCGAGTCACCAGCCTCGATCGTGTTCGACCAGGCCGAGAACCGGATGCACACGATCAAGGCGGTCCTGGTGGCCACGCTCAGCCGGGACGGACGGCGCTGATGCGCGTCGTGGCCGCACTGGGCGGCAATGCCCTGCTCCGGCGAGGCGATCCCCTGACGGCGGAGAACCAGCGGATCAACATCGCCGTGGCCGCACGGGCGCTGCTGCCGATCGCCCTCGAGCACGACCTCGTGCTGACCCACGGCAACGGCCCGCAGGTCGGCCTGCTCGCGCTCCAGAACCTCGCCTACCGGCCCGACGAGATCTACCCGCTCGACATCCTCGACGCCGAGAGCGAGGGCATGATCGGCTACCTGCTCGAGCAGGAGCTCGGCAACCTGCTTCCCGGACGGCGGATGGCGACGCTGCTCACGAGGATCGAGGTCGCCCGGGACGACCCGGCGTTCTCGCACCCCACCAAGCCCATCGGTCCGGTCTACCAGCGCGAGGAGGCCGAGCGGCTGGCCGCGGCGAGGGACTGGTCGATCGCGCCCGACGGACCGGGCTGGCGGCGCGTCGTGCCCTCGCCGCAGCCTCGGCGCATCCTCGAGATCGACGTCATCCGCAAGCTCGTCGCGGACGGGGTGCTGGTCGTGTGTGCCGGCGGGGGCGGGATCCCCGTGGTCTCCGGACACGGGGGCTACGGTGGCATCGAGGCGGTGATCGACAAGGACCTCGCGGGGGCGCTGCTGGCCCGTTCGCTGGGCGCCGACGCGTTCCTGATGCTGACCGACGTCGACGCTGTCTACCTGGGGTGGGGGACCGCCGAGGCGGTGGCGTTGCGGCGGGTGGCGCCGGCGGAGCTGGATCCCTCGCGGTTCGACGCAGGCTCGATGGGCCCGAAGGTGGCCGCCGCACGGCGGTTCGCCGAGACCGATGGCGGGTTCGCCGTGATCGGCTCGCTCGCGGATGCGGCCCGGATGCTGGCCGGCGAGGCGGGCACGCTCGTGACGACGGCCCCGCGGGCCGGGCGACGGGAGGCCGCGATCCCGGCGACGACGGGGCGGTAGCGCCGGGCGGCGCGGATCACGGTTGCGGGGGCGAGGTACCTTCACCCTGTGACTTCGTTGCCCGCGCCCGATGTCCTCGATCGCCCGCTCATCGCCGACGGCGCGATGGGCACGATGCTGTTCGCCCACGGGATGCCCGTTGGCGAGGCGCCGGAGGCCTGGATCCTCACGCCCGAGGGCCGCGCCGCTGTTGCCGCGATCCACGCTGGGCACATCGCCGCGGGCGCCGAGCTGGTGCTCACCTCCACGTTCGGCGCCAACGCGCTGCGCCTCGAGACCTCGGACGTGCCCGGCCGGACACTGGAGATCTGTCGCGCGGCGGTGGACGCGGCGCGTCAGGCTGCGGGCGAGGAGGCCATCGTGGCCGCCTCGATGGGACCGACCGGCGGCCTGCTGATCCCGTATGGCGTGCTCGACGAGGGAGCGGTCCGGGCGGCCTACGCGGAGCAGGCGGCGGCCTGCTCGGAGGCCGGGGCGGATGTGCTCTGGATCGAGACGATGATGGACGTCAACGAGGCCGTCGCGGCGGTGGACGGCGCCCACGAGGGCGCGCCCGGGCTGCCCGTGGTCGCGACCATGACGTTCACCCCCCAGGGGCGGACGATGTTCGGCAACAAGCCCGACGCCGTCGCCGCCACGCTGGCCGAGCATGGGGTCGCCGGGGTGGGCGCCAACTGTGGCGACGGGTTCGGCCCGGTGGAGATGGTCATGGCCGCGATGCGCGACGCAGCACCCGGGCTCCACCTCGTCGCGAAGGCGAACGCAGGGATCCCGCTCACCGACGCCGACGGCGACGCGGTCTACCCGGCCACGCCCGAGGAGGCGGGACGGTACGCGTCGACCGTTGCAGACCTCGGCGCCACGATCATCGGCGGCTGCTGTGGAACGACACCGGCCCACGTGGCCGCGATCGCGGGGGCAGTCAAGGGCCGCTAGGTCGAAACAGCCGCCCGGGAGCGCCCGAGCCGGGACGGACCGCCGCAACCGCCGCGGGGCCGCCCTGCCGGCCTCCGGTCACTTGCCGCCGGTCGTGGCCACTCCCTCGATGAAGTAGCGCTGGCCCAGGAAGAACACGACCACCATCGGGATCGTCACGATCACCCCCGCGGCCGCCAGCAGCTCCCAGTGCTTCTCGCCCCCGATCGACGGGTTGTTGATGATCGCGATCAGCCCCCGCGGCAGCGTGAACAGGTCGAGATCCCGCAGGAAGATCAGGGGCCGCACGACGTCGGTCCAGGCGGCCTTGAGCTCGAAGATGAATACGACGACCAGCGCCGGCCGCGTGAGCGGCAGCGCGATCGACCACCACATCCGGAGAGGATTGGCACCGTCGACCTTGGCGGCATCCCACAGGTCCCGCGGCAGGCCCAGGAAGAACTGGCGCAGCAGGAAGATGTAGAACGGCGACGCAAACAGGTTGCCGGCCCACAGCGGGACGAGGGTGTTGTTGAAGCCCAGCGCGTCCCAGATCAGGTAGTTCGGGATCATGGTCACCGCGCCCGGCAGCAGGAGTCCGGCGAGCACCACGCCGAACAGCAGGCCGCGGCCCGGGAAGCGGAAGTAGGCGAACGCGAACGCGACCAGGGCGGAGCTGATGGTGACGGTCGTCGCGGCCAGCGCCGACACCGCGATGCTGTTCCACGCCCAGTTCAGGACCGGCTGCTCGCTGACCAGGCGGGCGTAGTTCTCGGGGTGCCAGGACGCCGGCAGGAGGTTGCCGTCGAACACGGTGGCGCTCGTCTTGAACGAGGCCAGCAGCATCCACACCAGCGGGTAGATGAACAGCACGGTGACGCCCAGCAGGAGGGCAAGGAACACGAGCCGGACGATCAGCCGCGACACCGCCCGCCGCCGGCTCTCGGCCCGCGTGGCCGCGCGGGCGAGGTCGACCGAGCCGGCCCCCAGGCTGGTGCTCACGCGCTGGGTGGGTTGCGTTGCCATCGCTCACTCACCCTCGTAGTACACGAACCGCCTGCCGACCCGGAACTGGATGAACGTGATGACGCCGATCACCACGAACAGCACCCAGGCCAGGGCCGAGGCGTAGCCGAGCTTGAAGAACTCGAACGCCTCCCGGAACACGTAGATCACGTAGAACAGGACCGCGTCGCTGCCGCCGCCGGTCCGCGCCCCGAAGAACATCGCGTACACCTCCGCGAACAGCTGGAGCGACGCGATGGTGTTGATGACCAGCACGAAGAACAGCGAACCGCTGATCATCGGCAGGGTCACGTGGCGCAGCTGCGCCCAGGCGCCGGCCCCGTCGATGCGCGCCGCCTCGTACAGCTCTCGGGGCACGCCCCGGAGGGCGGCAAACAGGATGATCACCGTGCCGCCGATGCTCCACAGCATCATCAGCACAACCCCGTTCTTCATCCAGGCCGGGTCGTTGAGCCACGACGGCCCGGTGATGCCGATCGCCGCCAGCGCCTGGTTGACCACGCCCCCGGGATTGGCGAGCAGCAGCAGGAACAGCGCGCCCACCGCAACGGCGGGCGTGACGTTGGGCAGGTAGAACACCGTCCGGAACAGACCAGCAGGCCGGCCGCCGATCCCGTTGAGCATCGAGGCCAGGGCGAGCCCGCCGATCACCGAGGCGGGCACGTAGAGCAGCGTGAAGTAGACCGTGTTGACCATCGCCTCCCGGGCGCGCCGGTCACCCAGGATCGCCTGGTAGTTGGCCGCCCCGATCAGGTCCTGGCGCCCCGAGAGCGGGTCGTAGTTGGTGAACGACAGCCACAGGCTCCACAGCATCGGTCCGACGGTGAACACGATCGTGCCCACGATCCAGGGGGCGAGGAACAGCAGCGCCCAGCGAAGCTCGGCCCGGGCGCTGGGCGACAGGACCGGCAGCCGCGGCCGGCGCCGCGGGCGGCCCGCGGCCCCCCGGACGCCGGCGGTCATGGCGCCGCGTTCTGCGCGTCGTCGATGGCCTGCTGGGCCTCCTGCTGCGCCTGCTGCATCGCGGTCTCCGGATCCGCATCACCCTGCAGGGCCCGGGTGACCCCGTCGGCCCAGGCCTGCTTGAACGCCTCGGCGGCCGGCGTCGATGGCATCGCGAACGCGCCGTCGAACGTGCTCACGTAGGCATCGATCGCCGCTCGGAAGGTCGCGTTGTCATTCACGTTGACGAGGTTGGAGAAGATCTCCTCGTCCGCGGCGATGTTGCCGGTGGCGGTCCCGGTCTGGATCTTGTCCCCGTCCTGCGCCCCCTGCTGGCGGAGCCTGGCAGCGGCCAGCCAGGCATCGGTCGAGGTCATCGTGGTCACGAATGCGCAGGCGGCATCCTTGTTGTCGGACGCGGCGACGATGGCGAGGCCGTCGCCCTCGGCGTAGGCGACCGGCTGGCCCTGCTGGGACAGGAACGGAAGCGCGCTGAACGCCGTGTCGGGCGACGCACCGGCCAGCACGTTCAGGTACCACTGCTGCATCGGGAAGCCGCCTTCGAGGTCCTCGGCGAAGCCGTTCTTGGCACCGAAGAAGTCGCCCGTCTGGCCGATCCGGTCCTTGAACCGGGTCAGCCCGCCATGGGCGTCGATGAGCGACTTGGTGAACGTCAGCGCATCGATCACCTCGGGCGAGTCGAGCATGGCCGTACGACCGTCGTCGGAGATCATCTGGCCGCCGGCGGCGGCTACCCACATCGGGAACCGGTCGCCGTTGTCCCACACCTTGGGGTCGATGCCGACCTTTGCCCTGGTCTTGTCCAGCAGCGCCTGGTTGGCGGCCGTGATCTGGTCCCAGCTGCTCACGTCCCAGGTCGAGGGATCGAGGCCCGCCTCGGCGAACAGGTCGTCATCCACCAGCCAGTTGCTGACCCAGAAGAACTCGGGCATGGCGTAGGGGACCCCGTCGACGGTCACCTGGTCGACGGCCGCCTGGCGGTAGCCGGACAGATCGACACCGCTCTTGGCCAGGCAGTCGGTCAGCGGCTCGATGACTCCCCGGGAGATGTACGTCCCCAGCCGGTCACGCGGGATCCGCACCACGTCCGGCTTGTCGGAGCTCTGGAGCGCGGCCAGGAACCCCTGGCTGTCGAAGCCGCTCTCCGAGAACGTCACGTTGACGTCCGGATAGGCCTCCCGGAACGCGTCCACCCGGCCCTGGGCGATCTCGTCGCTGGTCTCGTAGCTCACGCCGAAGGCGAAGATGTCCCCGGTGGCTTCGAGCGTGGCGTTGCCGACCGCCGTCGTGGCGGATGGTGCCACGGGTTCCAGGGACGGCGATGTGCCGGATCCCGACGACGCGAGCGGGGTGCCGGTGGCGCCCTCGACCCCGTCGCCGGGCGAGGAGCTGCTGTCACCTGAGCCGCAACCGGCGGCGAGGAGTGCGAACACGGCAAGGAGCGCCGGGCCGGCGCGTCGCACGGACATTGATCGTCCTCCAGTGGGTGAAGCGGACGATCCGACCCGAGTCGATGCGAGGACAAGCCAGGACGGTGGCTCGGTGTTGCGCGCTTCTCGCAGACGGTGGTCTGATACGCCGCCGACAGGCGGACGGGCCGGGACTCGCACCCGGCTGCCATGGAGCAGTCCCCCGGGCGCACCCCGGGTGGCGTCACCGACCCGACGGTCCCCCGCCGTCCCGGGTCACGGTGCCCGGCCCAGCGGTGGGCCTCGGCGCCTGGGAGCGACCTCCGGTCCCGGGTCCGACCTCAGCGCCGGGGGCGCGACCGTGCGGCGATGCGGCCCAGCGCGGCCTCCCAGCCGGAGTCGAACAGCTTCCCGCGCTGATCGAGGTCGACCACCACGGGCGCATGGTCCGAGGGGGTGGGCGGCCCCTTGCGTGCCTCCCGATCGATGTCCGCCCAGACCACGCGGTCGGCGACGGGCGCGGTCGCGTACAGCAGGTCGATCCGCATCCCCTCGTTCTTGTGGAACATGCCGGCCCGGTAGTCCCACCACGAGAACCGGCCACCGTCGGGCTGGTGCTCGCGGTACGTGTCGCGCAGCCCCCAGTCGCGGAGCGCGGCGAGCGCCTCCCGTTCCGGCTCCGACACGTGGGTGCCGCCGTGGGCCCGCGCAGGGCTCCAGACGTCGAGGTCGGCCGGGGTCACGTTGTAGTCGCCGCCCAGGAGCAGCGCCTCGTCCGGCGAGCGGGTCTCGGTCAGCCAGCGGGCCAGGCGCCCGAACCAGCGCAGCTTGCCCTGGTAGAACGGCGAGCCGACCACCCGCCCGTTGGGCGCATACAGGCTCACCACCCGTACCCCGCCACAGACGGCGCTCACCATGCGCGCCTCGTCGAACGGGTCGAAGTCCTCCTCGTCCAGGGCTGCCGCGGCTCCAGCCGACGAGTCGCGCACTGGCCCGTCGTCGAAGTTGGTGATGATGTCCTCGACCCCGACCCGGCTCAGGATCGCGACGCCGTTCCAGCGGCCCTCGCCGTGGTGAGCCAGCTCGTAGCCCAGCATCCGCATCGGCATGACCGGCGCATCGGCGTCCGAGAGCTTCGTCTCCTGCACCAGGAGGATGTCGGGCTCGGCGCGCTCGAGCCACCGCTCGACCGCCTCCTGGCGGGCCTTGAGCGAGTTGACGTTCCAGGTCGCGATGCGCATCGGGTTCCTTCCTGCAGCCCCGAACCTAGCCGCTTGCTGCCGCCGGCCGTGCCGTCCCGCCTCGCATCGTCCCGCCTCGGCGTCAGTACCGGCGGCCGCGCTGCCTGGCCAGGTCGAACGTGGCCGTGTCGGCCACGGCCATCACCGCCATCGTGCCGGCCTGGACCGGGTCGCTGATCACGAGGTCGACGTGGTCCGTGATCGAGCCGGCCATGCTGAGGGCGATGATCGGGATGCCAACCGCGCGCAGCTCGTCGGCGGCCTTGCTGATGTCGCCGCCCATGATCGAGCCGGCCAGCACCAGCATCCTCGCCCGCTGGAGGTCGGCCACCGCACGGACCGCGTAGGCGATGTTGTCCTCGCCCACCAGGGGGATCGTGTCGACCGAGATCTTCTCGCCGCGGAGGTTGTGCCGGTCGGCCTCGGTCACCGCTCCGAGCGCGACCTGGGCGACCTGTGCCCCGCCGCCCACGACGATGACGCGCTTGCCGAACACCCTGCCCAACGGCCGGGTCAGCTTGATCGCGACGACCTCGGGCAGCGGCTCGAGGGCGGCGACGATCGCATCCTCGTCGGCGTTCTCGACCTCGAGCTCCACCTCGACGCTGTCCGCCGTCTCCGGGGTCACGCCCGCCAGCCCGCCGCGCCGGACCGTCGCCAGCGTCCGGATCCGGCCGCCGACATCGCCGACCGCGGTCGCGATGACGCCCAGCGCCCGCGGGTCATCCCGGACCTCCAGGCGGGCCGCGATGGCGGGCGGCAGCGGCTGGGGCGAGCGGCGGGGCATCGGCCTAGGACGTGCGCCCGGCCACGATGTCGGCGATCGACATGCCGGTCGGCTCGGCGCCGCTGGTCGGGTCGTGCTCCTCGAACGCGATCCCGAGCGACGCGAATGCCTCGCGGGTGGCCGAGGCATCGCTGGTGGTGAGCATGAGCGCGCCGCCGGTGTCCTCGGCGACGCCCACGATGCCGGTGATGTTGACGCTCCGCTCGGCAAGCGCCTGCGCGACCTGCGCCAGCGCCCCGGGCCGGTCGTCGAGCTGGACGGTGAACCAGATCGTCACGCGGAACCTCCTGGCCGCCATGGTACTGGGCGGCGCCCACCGGGCGATGCCTCGGGCTGCCGCGCTACCCTGCGCTCGATGGCCAGCCCGCACCCGTGGAGCCCGCACCCGTGGAGCCCGCACAGGACCCGGAAGGAGCCGCCTGATGCCCGCACCGCTGGGCAAGACGCCCACCAGGAAGATGCCCAACATCCAGGTGTTCGGCACGGAGGATTCCAACGCCACGCGGGCGGCGCTCCGGTTCTTCCGGGAGCGGCGCATCGTCGTCCACTTCGTGGACCTGCGCAAGAAGCCGCTCGCCGCCGGCGAGCTCCGGCGGTTCGTGGACAAGCTCGGAGCGGCGGCGCTGCTCGACACCGCCGGCCGGCCGTACCGGGAGCAGGGCCTCGCGCACCTCGCCATGGACGAGGCCGGGATCACCAGCCGCCTGCTGGCCGACGCGCGTCTTCTCCGGTTGCCGCTGGTGCGCCACGGCGAGCAGGTCACGGCGGGCAAGGACGAGGCCGCCTGGAAGGCCTGGCTGGCGAAACCGCGCTGACGCCCGGCTGTCCGGCCGCTGCCGGGCGATCGCCGAGGGCCTTCTGCCCAGCGCCGCACCGCGCCCCGCAAGTGCGGGTGGCGAGACCGGGCCGTTCGCAGACGATACGCGTTCGGTCTCGAGGTCGACCCCGACGAACGCGCGCCGACACCGCCGGAATGGCATGCTGACCGCCATGAGCGAACACGATCGGGATGCCCCCGGCCAGGATGAGGCCGCTGCCCGCGAGGCGGCGGATGCGGGTCAGGCGGCCGGTCCCTCGACACGGGCTTCGGGCGACGCGGCGGCCCACACCCCGTCTCCCCGCACGATCCGGCACGGACGGGTGGCGATGCGGCCCGAGACCCACGAGCGCCTGGCCGGCCGGCGGACCGAGGACGAGAAGCTGCTCTCGGCCACCAGCGAGCACCCGTCGTGGCTTGACTCGGACACCTGGCGGGTGCTGCGCATCCAGTCCGAGTTCGTCGAGGGGTTCGAAGCCCTGGCGGGCGTGGGCAAGGCGGTCGCCGTGTTCGGCTCGGCACGTTCGGCCGAGGACTCGCCCGCGTACGAGCTGGCACGACGGGTGGGCGAGGAGCTGGCCCGGGCCGGGTTCGCCGTGATCACCGGTGGCGGCCCGGGCTGCATGGAGGCCGCGAACCGGGGCGCCCACGAGGCGGGCGGCCTGTCGATCGGCTGCAACATCGAGCTGCCCCGCGAGCAGCACCTCAACCCCTACGTGGACCTCTCCGTGGAGTTCCACTACTTCTTCGCCCGCAAGACGATGTTCGTCAAGTACGCGGACGCGTTCGTGATCATGCCGGGCGGGTTCGGCACGCTCGACGAGCTGTTCGAGGCCCTGACCCTCATCCAGACCGGCAAGATCCGCAACTTCCCGGTGGTCCTGATCGGCCACACGTACTGGGACGGGCTGGTCACCTGGATGCGCGATGTGCAGCTGACGGCCGGAGCGGTGGCCGAGGAGGACATCGAGCTGGTCACCATCACCGACGATCCGGCCGAGGCGGTGGCCATCATCAAGGCGTACGCAGAGGCGAACGGCCTGGTCCCGTGAGCCCCGCGCACGGTCGCCTCGACCCCGTGCCGGAAGGGCGACCCGTGCCGGCAGACGCGCGACCCGTGCCGGCATCCCGACCCGTGCCGGAAGGGCGACCCGTGCCGGCAGACGCGCGACCCGTGCCGGCGGCGCGTCCCGCCGCGAATGGCGAGCGCGGATGACCGAGCTTGCCGAGCCGCTCCCGGGCGTCGTGGCCGCCCAGGACCGGCGTCCGCTCCGCGGCTACCTCCTATACCTGGCCGCGGCCGTGCTGTTCGCGCTCAACGGCACCGTCGCCAAGACGCTCCTGCTCGCCGGGATCGAGGCGACCCGGCTGTCGCAGTTCCGGGCCACGTTCGCGTTCCTCGTCCTGCTGGCGGTGGTGGCGCTGACCAACCGGCCGGCGCTGCGGCTGCGCCGCGACGAGCTGCCCCTGCTCGTGGTGTACGGCGTCCTCGGCGTCGCCCTCACCCAGTTCCTGTACTACGTCTCGATCGAGCGTCTGGCAATCGGCGTTTCGCTGCTGATCGAGTTCACCGCGCCGCTGATGGTCGCCGTCTGGTTCCGGTTTGCGCTGCACCACCCCACCCGACCCGCCGTCTGGCTGGCGCTGGTGACGGCGCTCCTCGGCTTGGCGATCGTCGCCCAGGTATGGGAGGGTTTCACGCTCGACCCGCTCGGCGTGGTGTTCGCCGTGGGGGCGGCCGTCTCGCTGGCGATCTACTACGTGACCGCCGACATGGCCGTCCGCCGGTCCCGTCCGCGCGACCCGGTCTCATTGACCATGTGGGGCATGGGCGCCGCAGCACTCGCCTGGGCCGTGGCCGCGCCGTGGTGGGGGTTCCCGTTCGACGACTTCGCCGGCTCGCTGCCCGTGCTGGGTGACACGGGTCCGATCCTGCCGGCGGTGGGCCTGGCCGGCTGGATGGTCGTGCTCGGCACCGTGGTCCCGTTCTCGTTGGTGGTGCTGTCCATGCAGCACTTGCGGGCGTCGCAGGCCTCGGTCGTCGGGATGACCGAGCCGATCTTCGCCACGGCCATCGCATGGCTGGTGCTCGGCGAGACCCTGGCGCCTGTCCAGTTGTTGGGGGCTGCGATCGTGCTGGGCAGCGTGCTGGTCGCTGAGCGGAACCGGTAGGGGGAAGGCGATGCCGTCGATGGTGGCCCGGCCCGCCGGGCACTGTGGCGCCGACGCCGGCGGACCGCTCCTGCGGTCCGGGCGCGACTGCCTCCATCTGTCCCACCCAGCGGGTGTACGGGCGCACGATGTGCCAGGTGGCCCGCCTGGCGGCACGAATGTGGAGTCGTCATGCCGGTCGGGCCTTCCAGCCGGCGCATCCGTCCCACTGGGCGGCTCATTCCCGACACGGCGCGCCCGTACACCCGGCCAGCGAGACAGACGATCGGCGCGCGGCGGAGGACG
The DNA here is from genome assembly GCA_963727585.1 of uncultured Chloroflexia bacterium. Lineage (GTDB taxonomy): Bacteria > Chloroflexota > Limnocylindria > Limnocylindrales > CSP1-4 > CAIXZV01. The sequence continues at coordinate 430,961 of CAVSHH010000003.1, forward strand.
ACCGCGATCCCCGGCCAGAGCGCCGCGGAGGACGACCACGATCCCCGGCCCGGCGCCGGCCCGGTCCCGCCCGAGGGACGACTCAGCCCGGGACGGCGACCTCGATCATGCCCTCGACCAGGCGGACCGGGTAGTAGCGGAACCGGCGGACGCGAGTCAGCCGGCGCGCCTCGGTCTTGGGTCCCGGCGGATCCGGCTTGGGTTCGCGACCCGGCGGGGTCCAGGTCGGCTGGTACGTCCCGTCGGGCAACAGGCCGCCGGTGGTCGGCATCCGGACCGGCTCGCCCGTCGCGAGGTCGAAACGACCCGAGTGGAGCGGGCAGGCGACCACGCATCCGTCGAGCGACCCGATCGAGAGCGGGGCGGCCATGTGCGGACAACGGTCGTCGACGGCGCAGATCCCCTGTTCGGTGTGAGCGAGGAGGATGTCGACGTCATCGAAGGTCACCCGCCGCAGGGCTCCGGCCGGGAGCTCGGCGAGGGGCACGGCCGACCGGAAGCCGGCGTCGTCGGAGCCCGGGGCGCGCAGGGCCGCCGGGTAGGCAAGCAGCTCGGTCACGGGTCAAGGGTACCCCGGCAATTGGAACGGCCCGGCACCCCGTGACGGGGCGCCGGGCGGGAGGAGGAGCGGACGGCACGGATCCTGTCAATCGGCCGCCTGTTGGGTCACCTGGCCACGGCCGCCTGTCCCCGGCTGCCGGTTGTCGCTCCCGTCGGCGACCGCGACCGGGACGGCCACCGCCGCGGCCCCCGGTGCCGGCTGGGTGGCGCCACCAATTCCGGGAGCCTGGTCCGGCGTGGGGGCGCTGCCCTCGGCGGGAACCGTCTCCTGCGCCCCGAAGCTGGTCCGCAGCGGGAGCTGCCTGATGAACAGGGTGGCCATGAACGCCACGATCGTGGTGCCCGCCCCGATCAGGAACACCGTCGCGATCGCGAGACTGAACGACTGCTGGATGCCGAACACGATGTTGGGGATCAGCGGCTCCACCGCGGACTGGAACTGCTGCGGGACCTGGGCGAGCAGCGACGCCCCGAGGTCGCCCCCGACGCGAATGAGGTCGGTCGCGTTGCCGCCGCCGCTCGCGCCGGCGAACTGGTTGACCATCTGCTCTGGCACGCCGGCGCCCACCAGCTGCTTGGGCAGCTCTTCGGTCAGCCGGTTCGCGAACACCGTGCCCATCAGGGCCAGGCCCACGGAGCCGCCGATCTGGCGGAAGAAGGTGAGGTTGGAGGTGGCGACGCCCAGCTCGCGCATCGGCACCGCGTTCTGGACCACGATCGTGAACACCGACAGCGTGGGCCCGATGCCCAGGCCGGTGATGAACATCCAGACCCACAGGACCGGCAGCTCCGTGTCCGCCTGGATCTGGGACATGAGCACGAGGCCCACGGCCATCGTGGCCAGGCCGGTCAGGATGATCGCCTTGTACTTGCCGGTCTTCGACACCAGGAACCCGGCTCCCACGGAGCTGATGATCACGCCCGCGAGCAGCGCCAGCGAGTACAGGCCGGAGTTGGTCGGCGTCGCGCCCTGGACGAACTGGAACCACTGCGGCAGGAAGACCGCGGCGCCGAAGAAGCCGAAGCTCACCAGGAAGGTGGCGATGATCGAGCCGGAATAGGTCCGCTCGCGCCACAGGTGGAGCGGGACGATGGGCTCCTTGGCACGCGACTCGATGAACGTGAACACCGCCCCCAGGGCCAGGCCGATGAGGATCAGTCCGCCGACCCCGAACGTGTCCCAATTGTTGAACTGCTTGTTGGTGAGGCCGATCAGCAGCGAGCCGACGGCGACGGTGAACACGCCGGCGCCGAGGAAGTCGAGGTTGTGCTTGACGTCCGGGCGCTTGACGTTGGGCAGCAGGCGCCAGATGACCGCGAGCGCCACGATGCCGATCGGGATGTTGACGTAGAAGATCCAGTGCCAGCTGATCTGCTCGGTCAGGAACCCGCCCAGGAGGGGACCGACGATCGAGGCGAGACCGAACACGGCTCCGAACAGCCCCTGGTACTTGCCGCGTTCCGCGGGTGTGAACAGGTCACCGATGACCGCGAGGCTGATGGGGAACAGGGCACCGGCCCCCAGTCCCTGGATCCCGCGGAACAGGATCAGCTGGGTCATGTTCTGCGACAGCCCCGACAGCGCCGAGCCGACCAGGAACAGGCTGATCCCGATGATCAGCAGCGGCTTGCGCCCGTAGAGGTCGGACAGCTTGCCGTAGAAGGGGACCGTGATCGTCGATGCCAGCAGGTAGATCGTGATCGTCCAGGTCAGCAGCTCCTGGCCGCCGAGGTCGGTGACGATCGTCGGCAGCGCGACCGCGACGATGGTCTGGTCCAGCGCGCCCAGGAACAGGGCGAGCATGATCGCGAACAGAATCTCCATCTTCGCGCGGTGCGAGAGGTTCAGCGCGGACAGCCCCTGGGCGGGGGCCGTCTCGTGCGCCGTGGGCATGGCTTCCAAGGTGGGTCCTTTCGGCTGGGACGCTTCGTTGGTCAGGCGCGGGCGGAGGCGGCGGTGGCGCCGGGAGCAGGGCCGATGTATCGCTCGGGGTCGGCGGCCAGCTCTGCCTCGATGGCGGACCGGATGTCGACCGTGGCCCGTTCGAGACGCTCGAGCTGCTGGAGGTCGAGGCGGCCGACCGCGGTGCGCATGAGCTCGCTCCGGACGAGCTCGGCCTCGTCGACCAAATCCATGCCGGCCCGGGTCGGCCGGACGATCACCACGCGGCGGTCGTCCGCGACGCGGATGCGCTCCACGAGCCCGCGCTCCTCCATCCGGTCGATGATCCCGGTGGCGCTCGACATCGAGGCCCCGAGGATCTCGGCCAGGTGGCTCATGTGCTGCTCGCCGTGGTGGCGGAGCAGCGTGAGCACGTGAAAATGGGTCATGCTGATCCCGAGCCGCACCAGCCGCTGCGAGAACGCGCAGCGCAGCGACCCGATGGCCCCGCCCAGCCCGGCAAGGGCATCGGCCGCCGCCCGGGTCCGGGCGTCGACCTCGACGGGCATGGTGTTGTTGGTTCGCATGAACTGAAGTATTTACGCCACTCCAACTATCCTGTCAACCTGAACCTTCCACCCCGCACGGAGGAACGACGGTGCGCTTCGCCCTGATGATCGAGCCTCAGATGGGCCTCACGTACGAGGAGCAGCTGGCGGTCGCCCAGCGGGCCGAGGCGGCCGGATTCGAGGCGTTCCTGCGCTCCGACCACTACGACGCCTTCCCCGGCGGCACCGACCAGCCGACCACCGACGCCTGGACGGTCATCGCCGGCCTCGCTCGCGAGACCTCGCGGATCCACCTCGGCGCCCTCGTGTCACCGGTGCTGTTCCGCCAGCCCGGTCACCTGGCCAAGCTCGTGGTCACCGCCGACGAGATGAGCGGAGGTCGCATCGAGGTGGGGATCGGGGCCGGCTGGCACGAGCACGAGCATCGCGCCCACGGGTTCGGGTTCCCGGAGATCGCCGAGCGTGCCGATCGGCTGGAGGAGACGCTGGAGATCCTGCACGGGCTGTGGGAGGGGCCGGACGGCTGGTCGTTCCGGGGGAGCCACTACGCCGTGGAGGACGCCCTGTTCCGGCCCCGGCCCGGCTCGCTCCCGGGGCGCGCCGGGGGCCGGCCGTCGATCATGACCGGCAGCTCGGGCAGCCCGCGAGGCTACCGGATCGCCGCCCGCTGGTCCGACGAGTTCAACCTGTCGTCGACCAGTCCCGACGGTGCCGTGGCCCGGTTCGCCGCCCTCGATGAGGCGTGCCGGTCGATCGGGCGCGACCCGTCCACGCTGGTTCACTCGGTGATGGCGGGCCTGCTGATCGGACGCGACGAAGCGGAGGTCCAGCGCCGCGCCGGCGAGCTGATGACCGCCTTCGGCGGCGCCGACGACGAATCCGAGGCGTGGTTCGCCGCTCGCAAGCCTCGATGGGTGTTCGGGGCGCCCGACGAAGCGCGCGATGTCGTCCGCCGGTTCGCCGCCGTGGGTGCCGAGCGGCTGGTGCTCCAGGACTTCCTGCCCCGCGATCTGAACATGATCGACCTCGCCGCCGAGGTGTTGTTCGACGCCTGAGCTCGACCTCAGGCAGAGAAGCCGCCGTCCGATCGGATGCGCTGGCCGGTGGTCCAGGCGCCATCGTCGGACAGCAGGAAGGCCACGATCCGGGCGACCTCGTTGGGAGTCCCGAGGCGCCCGCCCGGCACCCGGACGGCCAGGGTGGCCCGCAGCTCGTCGTCCATCCAGCCGGTGTCCACGGGACCCGGATCCACCACGTTGGCCCGGATGCCCAGGTGTCCCAGCTCGCGCGCGGCCGCGATCACGATCCTGTCGAGCGCCCCCTTGGATGCGCCGTAGGGCAGGTTCCCCACCGTGTCATCGCTGGTGAGGGCGACGATGGCGCCGCCGGCCGAGACCTGTCGCGCGAACGCGCCGATCAGCTGCCAGCTCGCCCGGGCGTTGACGGCCATGTGGCGGTCGAACGAGGCGACACTGGTATCGAGGATCGTGCTGTTCCGGGACTCCGCGTGCGACAGGACGAGGCCGCGCAGGGCACCGTGCGCGAGGGTCGCCTGCTCGACCAGCCCGTCCGGGATCGCCGGGTCGGCGAGGTCGGCAGGGTGGAGCGTGACCGTGGCGCCGCGTCTCCGCAGCCCGGCGGCGATGCGCTCGGGCTCGTCATCCGCCGACCTCCAGGCCATCGAGGCGTCATACGGCCGCCAGTAGGCGAGTGCCAGGTCCCAGCCGTCGTCGGCGAGGCGCGAGGCGATCCCGGCCGCGATCCCGGCGAGGCGGCCGGCACCGGTGACGAGGGCGGCCGGACGTGTCGCCTGGGTCATCTCGCGGCGCTTCAGCCCTCGGGAGCGTCGGCGACGTCGGCCGCCCGGAGGTAGACCGGGTCGTCCCGACGGATCGGATCCGGGTTGGTGCCCCGAGCCGCGGCGACCTCGAGTGTCACCAACTGGAGGGGAGCGGCCGCGCCCAGCAATGCCGCAGGCCCGTTGGGCATGGTCGGGGCTTCGGGCACGACGACCCGGCCCGCCGGCGTGAGCTCGGGCGGGATCCGCCCGGCGGCGTCGGCGCCCAGGATCGCGGCACACCGGATGCCCGTGACGGCCGCCGCGGCCAGCGCCTGCCGGGCCCGCTTGGTCCGTGCCTCCAGCTGGCCGCGCTCCAGCAGCACCAGGACGAGGGCGGTGGCAGGCCCGGTCGCGGGCAGGTGGCCGTGGAGGAACGTCTCCAGGTCGCGCATCGCCGCCGGCACCCAGGCCGCCTCCTCGATCTTGAGGGTGAACTCGCGTGCGGAGACCCGGTCGACACCCGAGGCGATCACCACCAGGTGCGACGCGTCGCCGATGGTCTGCGCGATGGACCGGTCGGGGCGGGGCCCGCTCCCGGAGCCGGCATGGGCCGCCTCGATCCCGGCAGCCAGCCGCTCCCGGAGCCGGTCCGGATTGGGCACTCCGCCGGCCAGCAGCCCGGCCGTGACGGTCGCCGCGGCGATGGGCGACGTGTAGCCCACCGTGTGGCACCAGGAGCGGTCCATCTCGACCGTTGCCAGGACCAGGTCGGCAGCCGCTGCTGCCGGAGCTCCGGCCGACCCGGTGACCAGCGCGGTCCGCGCTCCCCGGGCGCGCGCCGCTTCCAGCGCCGAGATCGTTGCGGCCGTACCGCCCTCGTGGCTGATCCCGATCACCAGCCCGCTGGGCGGCGCATCCTGGGCCAGCTCGAACGCCTGCACCGACACCGGGCCCCAGCCGGGGAGCCCGGCGGCTCGCCAGCCGTCGCGCAGGACCGCGGCCGTCGCCATTGCCGCGTGCTCCGATGTCCCGCAGCCGGTGACGACGACGGGTTCACCTGCCTCGGCCGCGGCGCGCACGGCGGCCGCCAGGGCCGCCGCCGATCCCGCGTCCACCAGCCGGTGCCCGACCCGTTCGGCCAGCGCGGGTTCGGCGCCGATCATCTCGACCATCGCCCACGGCGGACCGCGGCGTACGGCAGGCATCGGCAGGTAGTCCCAGGGCTCGGGAGCGGCCGGGAGGGGCGTGGAGGGGTCGAAGCCGGGCAGCGCGGCGAGCAGGTCGTCCATGCGCGGATCCTAGGCCGGTCGCCGCTCGTCGTGGTGGCCGGTTGCGATGCCCGAACCGCCGGCCTGCGGCGCGGCGGGCTTGGGGGGGATCGCCGTGGTCCGGCCGCGTGCGAGCAAGCCGACCGGAGCCCGCCCCAAGGTCCCGAGGCGTCGCAGCGGACCATAGCGGAACCAGGCCCGACCGACCAGCGCCTCGACCGGGACGGGACCGTAGCGCCGGGAGTCGACCGGCGTCCCGAAGCCGGCAGCGGCAACCACCTCGTCCTCGGCGTCGCCCATCAGCCACGCCTCTGCATCGCCCAGCTGGAGCCAGCCGTCGGCGAACGGCACCCAGTCGCCCGGTCTGGCGGCGACGCGCTTGATGGCCAGGACGCCGGTGGACGGCTCGCGGAACACCACGATCGAGCCCCGGCGGGGCCAGCGGCGCGTGCCGGGGTCGATCAGCAGCCAGTCCCCGGGCTCGACAGTCGGGGACATCGACGCCTCCGACACGACCACCCGCCACGTCCCGCGGAGCGCGCCCGCAAGACCGGCGGGCCGGGCGGCTCCCCGCACGACGCGTCTCTCCCGCGGGTGCGACGAGGCCCCGTCCTGCGACGGGGCCTCGGGATCGCGCATCAGGTCCGGTCAGCTGGGGCGGCCGGCCACGCGGGTCTTGCCCTCCCCGCCAGTCGCCTTCCAAGCCGCATCGACCTCGTCGATCATGTCCAGCAGCTTCTTGGCATCCGAAAGCTCGGTCGATGCCTTGACCTTGCTGGTCTGCTTGGTGGCGTTCCAGAACAGCTCGTGCAGGTTGGGCACGGTCTCGAGGTGCTCCGGCTTGAAGTAGTCATGCCACAGCACGTCGAGGTGGTGCTTCACGAGATCGGCGCGCTGCTCCTTGATCACGATCGCGCGGGTCGTGAAGGTCGGGTCGCTGTTGGCGCCCATCTTCTCGATGATCTTGTAGCAGGACTCGGCCTCGATCCGTGCCTGCTCCGGGTCGTACACCCCGCAGGGCAGGTCACAGTGACCGTGGGCGACCGAGGTGGGAGCAAGAATCCGGGTCAGGATCGACATCTGGGAGACCTCCGGGCAGATGCGGCGCGAGCCGCGTGGAGGGACCGGGCTGTGGCCCCTCCGGGAAGTGTCTGCGCGACCGACGAGGACTGTCAAACGATTGCCTCGGGCTGCAAGCCCGGTGCAACGGGAACCGGGAACGCGAGACTCCCACGAAGCCCTCGATCGTTGCAGCACACGGCGGGGCCCTCGATTCCCCCGCCTGCCCGCCGCGGCCCCGCTGCGGTCAGCCGATATCAGACCCGTCCGCCCGTCCCGCCAGGAGGGTGTGTGGGTGCAGCGCGCGACCATTGACCCGCCGGGCGGGACGGATCGCGCCCGAACGGCTCTCCGCGGCGCCGGATGTGCCGCCCAGCGGGATGTCCAGGACAGCGTGCGCCCGTACACCCGCTGGGCGGGACGCCGCGACGCGCTGGGCGGGACGCCGCGACGCGCTGGGCGGGACGCCGCGACGCGCTGGGCGGGACGCCGCGACGCGCTGGGCGGGACGCCGCGACGCGCTGGGCGGGACGCCGCGACCCGCTGGGCGGAACCCCGCGACCCGCTGGGCGGCATGCCACGACCCGACGGCATTTGTCCGCCGTCGCGCCGACGGCGTAGGATCGACGGGCGCTCCGACAGCGCGGCCGGTGCGGCATCGCCGGACCGGGTTCTGCCAATCGGTCGGGTCGCTGTGGTGAAGCAGGTTCGAGTCCTGCGCAGCACGACCGGAGCCGGATCGGCGGCAACGCGGCGTGCCGGGTGCCATGCAGGGCTTCGGGTCCTCCGCATCCGGGGCGCGATCCGGCCCGGCGTGCCCGACTCCGCTGGGGGACTGCTCGTGGACGCCATCGGCTGGCTGGTCATCCTCATCCTCGCGATCCTCGTCGTGGTCGCCGTGCTGCGGGCGGTCGACGTGGTGACGATCCACGACTACGAGCGCGGGCTCCGTTTCCATCGCGGCCGGCTCGTCGGGCTGGTGGAACCCGGCCCGCACGTGGTCATCCGGCCGCTGGACGAGATCCGGGTGCTCGATGGGCGGCCCGGCCTGGTGGCGCTCGAGGGACAGGAGGTCCTGACGGCCGATGGCGTCGCAGCCAAGATCAGCCTGGTGGCGCGGTTCGAGGTGGGGGACCCGGTCGCCGCCGTCACCCGCGATGCGTCCTATCCGCGGACGACCTACCTGTGGCTGCAGCTGGCGCTGCGCGATGCGGTGACCCGGCGCACGCTCGAGGAGACGCTGGCGGCCCGCCGCGAGCTGGGCGGCGAGGTCAGGGAGGCGGTGGCCGGCCGGCTCGCAACGCTGGGCGTGGAGCTGCTCGAGGTCGCCGTCCGAGACGTGATGCTCACCGGCGACGTCAAGCGCGCCTTCGCGGCGGTGCCGGCTGCCCGCAAGGAGGGCGAGGCCGCCCTCGAGCGCGCTCGCGCCGAAACGGCAGCCCTGCGCAGTCTGGCCAACGCCGGTCGGGTGATCGCCGACAACCCGGGTCTGCTCCAGCTGCGCATCCTGCAGGAGCTTGGTGCCTCGTCCGGCAACAGCGTGGTGTTCAGTGCGGCCGACGGGCTCAGCCCGGGACCAGGACAGGGGTGGGAGCCGGGTCGGGAGCCGGGTCGGGAGCCGCCCGGGAGCCGCACCTCGCGCTCCTCCGGGGGATCCGACGATGCCTGACGTCCTGCCGGCCGGTGGCGCGGTTTCCGGCGTCGAGATCGAGCGCAAGTACCGCCTGCGGGAGGCGCCGTCGCCCGACATCCTCGCCGCGCACGGCGCCCGGGCCCTGCGCCTGGAGCAGATCTACCTGTCGGCTCCGCCCAGCGGCAGGCGGATCCGCCGGATCGAGCACGCCGACGGGACGGTCGAGCATCGGCTGACCCGCAAGGAGCGGTTGCGCGCGTTCGCGTTCCACGAGGAGGAGCAGGCGATCGATGCCGCCCACTACGAGCGACTCCGGCGCGAGGCAGACCCGGCCCGGCGGCCCGTCCGCAAGACCCGGTACGTGGTGCCCTACGAATCGCGCGCGCTGGAGATCGACGTGTTCGACGAGCCGGCTGGCCTGGTCGTGCTCGAGGTCGAGCTGGCCAGTGACGAGGAGACCGTGATTCTGCCGGACTGGGTGGGGGAGTGGCGCCAGGTCACCGGCGACCCTGGCTACCTCAACGCGAATCTCGCCCGGCCGGGGGTACCGGTTCCCGCCTGGTAGGGCGACCTCCGGCGAGGGCCGGGTATCATCGCGCCGATGACCGAGCGAGGACTTCCCCCCGAGGGCGCCCCGGCCTGCCCGTTCGTCGCCTTCGAGGACGATCGCGACGCGCGTTCGACGGCACCCGACCATCGTCACCGCTGCTTCGCGGAGCCCCGCCCGGCCCCGCGCGCCGTCGCCCACCAGGAGGCGTACTGCCTCTCGTCGGCGTTCGCCGTCTGCCCCACGTTCCAGGACTGGGCCCGACGCGAGGCTGCTGCCGCGAGGCCGGCACCCCCGGCCCAGGGTGCGCGTCCCGACGAGGCGCTCCAGGGCCGACCGATGCCGCCGCCCGACGACGGTTCCCGGCCTGTCCCGCTGACGGGCGCGCCCGTCCCCATCCCGCCGCGGCGGACGTCGCAGCGCGACTGGGCCGCCCCACCCCCCTGGATGGAGGACGACGAGGAAGGCCATGCCGCCGGCGGCCCTGCGCCGGGCGTTGCCGCAGCGGGCGCGGCGGCTGCCGGCGCGCTCTGGGATCCGGCGCCGGCCCCCACCCCGCCCCCGGCTCGCCCGCCCCGGGAGCCCGCCCGGGATCCGGGACGTGTCGATGCGGGCCAGCCGGCCGAGTGGAGCAGCGAGGCGCAGGGCCTGGCCGGCAGCGCCGCCCACCGCCTGGCCGGCCCTGATCCCGACGAGCCTGTCCCCGCCGTCCCCGCGGGCGACCGCGACTCCTACGACCGCGACACGGCGACCTCGCCCGGCGGTGGTCAGCCGAGCAGCCGGTCCAGTGACGCCGGTGATGTCCGGGACGAGTGGGCGGCCGGCGCGGGCCCCGGTGCCTACGTGGCGGGAGCCGCGACGGCACGCAGCGGCGGTCTGCCCGAGGCGGATCCGCTGGCGCCGCCGCGCCGCTCCCGTGAGCAGCGCGGGCGTGCCGATGCGTCCGGTTCCGGGAGCCAGGTCCGTCGCGACACGTCCGGCGCCCGCGAGGAGGCCGGGATGCCTCCCGCTCCGGAAGCCCCGGAGCTGTTCGGGCCCGCCTGGGAGCATCCGCGCCGTTACGAGGCGTATCCGACGCTGCGCACCCGCATGGGTCTGCCCGGGCTGGGTGGTGTCCCGAGGGTGGCCATCTGGGGCGGCGTCCTGGTGGTGGCCGCGCTGATGCTGTTCCTGTTCGGTCCCAACCTGCTGGGCTTCGCGGGAGGCGACGCCAGCCCGACACCCGTGGCCACGGTGGAGCCCACGCCGACCCCAGAGCCCACGCCCACCCCCCAGCCGACACCGGAGGTCTACGTGGTGGCCAAGGGGGACACGATGTCCAAGATCGCCAAGAAGTACGGGATCACGATCGACGAGATCATGGCGGTCAATCCGCAGATCAATAATCCGAACAAGATCCAGATCGGTGATGAGATTGTCATTCCCCAGCCGGCAGAGGACGGCAACGGGTTCGTGGATGACGGCACCCTGGCCGGGGAGTCGGCCGCGCCCTGATCCCGCGACGCGCCCCGCGCCCTGTCTCCGCGACGCGTCCCGATGCCCGCCGGGCGGGGAGCGTGCGACCGGGGCCGGTCAGCGGGAGAAGGGCGTCAGGTTGATCGAGGTGATCTTGCCGGCCTCGACGCGGAACTGGGAGTCGAGGTGCTGGCTGGGGGCGCCGGGCCGGATCACGACCAGGTCCGCCTGGTAGGTGTTGCCCATGTCGCGCACGTCACCGGGAACCATCTTGAGCCCCTTGTCGGCACGCAGGAACCAGCCGCCGACCTGTTCCAGGCCGCGGAGGGTCCGGGCGTTGTCGCCCACGTGGATGCGCATCTCCACGCGCTCGTCCATCAGCGCCACGGCCGTGTCGACTGCGCCCGCGTTCAGTTGCTCGAAGAACAGCTCCATGGTGTCGGTGGCTCCCATGGGGCGAGTGTACCTTCCGCCGCGGTGCGTCGAGCCGGGACCAGCCAGGTGGCGCCACCGGGCTCGAGGCAGCCGCCGCGCATGAAGCCTGCGCTGCGCTAGAAGCCGCCGCCGGCGCCACCGCCACCACCACCCGAGCCGCCGCCCGAGAACCCGCCTCCGCCGGATCCCGACGAGGAGGGCGAGTTGCCGATGGTCCCCAGGGCCGCCATCATCCCCCCGAAGTTGGGGATCGGCGAGCTGCTCATCATCCCCGGGGCCCAGCCGCCGTGGCCGCCCTGGTCCCAGCCCGACTGGCCCGAGGAGTACCACACCGGGAACCATGCCCGGCCCGTGTACCCGGTGGAATAGTCCTCGGCGGTTCGCTTGAGGACGCCCTCCACTTCGGACTGCAGGCCGAGCGCGGTTCCCCACACGACCGCATCGTCGGGATCCTCGATCAGCGGGATCGCCGACGCCTCGACCACCTCGCCCATGGATCGGGCCTGGGCCATCGTCCGCTCCAGCGTCCGGCGGTAGGCCTCGAGCATGGCGACGATCACCGCCCCCTGCTTCGTACGGGCCGGCATGATCGTCGAGGCCGCGAACAGCACGATGGCGCTCGCGATCAGGGACGCGCCGACCAGGACCAGGCCGCTCGCGGGCAGGTTGGCACCCGCGATGATGGCCACGATCGCGAGCACGAAGGCGCCTATCCCGCGAGCCGCCCACCGGCGCGACACCTTACCCGGGGCCTCGCCGTACCAGCCCTCGCGGACCAGGTGTCGCTCGAGCTGGGAGTTGAAGGTCGACACGTTGCTGCCCAGCTTGAGGATCTCGTCGGGCTTGATGTAGCCGTCCGCGCCGGCGATCGCATGCAGTCTCGTCAGCAGGTAGGTGGTCGCGGGGTCGACCGGTCGCCGGTTGATCCGCGCCAGGCGGGCCTGCTCGACGGGATCCGGGCTCTGCGAGTCGCGCGCGAAGATGCCCAGCTCGGGTGTGTCGGCACCGAACAGGCCGCTCTTGGGCTCGGCCTGGAACGCGATCCGGCCGCGTGCGGCGAGCTCCAGGCTGGCCGCCGTGAGGGCCCGCCGGGTGACCTTGCCTTCACGCATGGCCGCCCCGGCGGCCGGCGTGAGCCCCGGTGGCGGGGCGGGCATCAGGATCGATGGGTCGTCGAGGTAGACGGGGTCGCGCCCGGATCGGGTCCAGCGCAGTGCCGTCACGACCAGCGTCACCACGAAGATGGCCAGTGCCACCGGGATGCCCAGCACCGCGTTGAGGACGCGGAACCCCGGCACCGCGCCGATGCTGTCCATCGCGGCCAGCAGGGCACCGTCCATGTCGCATTCGCGGAGGTGCGGCAGCACGTCGTTCTCGAAGATCCGCTGCCGGTCGTCGTTGGACAGCCACGTCTTCCGGAACCCCGGCCCGGCGTACAGCTGGACCTGGCCGTGACAGGGGTCCGACCGGTACAGGTCGAACAGGATCACCAGGCCGTCGTCCACCCCTGCCCGGCCGACGCCCCACTGGTCCATCAGCGCAATGGCGTCCGCCTCGGCCTCGGACGTGCTCCGGCCGTCCTCGACGAGCTGGGTGTAGACGGCGATCTCGGCGCCGGTATCGGCCTCGAACCGGTCGATCCGGTCCTCCACCGTCGCGATGGTGGAGGCGCTCAGCACGCCGGCCGTGTCGTAGACCGCCTGGTTCTCGACCGGTTCGGGGTAGGGCGGTCCGGCCGCGACGACCAAGGATGGGAGGAGGCCGAGGGCGGCAACCGCGACGGCCAGGGCGAGTCGGAGGTGGCGCATGCGCGAATCCTACGCGGGTGCACGACGCGCTCGCCGGGCGCTGGTGAGAGCTGTCCCGGTTCGGGCGGTGTGCCTCAGCGTACGCGCCCTCAGCGCCCGCGCCGACGGCCGAGGACCGCCGAGCCGTCCGGCTCGAGCAGCACCTGCGTCGCCGCCGGGCGCCCGTTGTAGCGCGAGGCCATCGACGCCGCGTACGCCCCGGTCTCGCCGAACGCGAGCAGGTCGCCACGCCGGAGCGGCGGCAGCTGGTACCGTCCGAAGGTGTCGGTGCTCTCGCAGATCGGCCCGTCGACACGGGCCGGTGTCGCGGCGACGGCGCCGCCGGCGGCCGCCCCGGTTGGCAAGCCGAGACCGACCTCCTCCGCCGGCCGGTCAAGCGAGGTCAGCGCGACCAGCGGGTGCTCGGCGCCGTACAGCGCCGGGCGGACCAGCTCGGTCATGCCGGCGTCGACCACCACGACCCGCTCGTGGCCGGGACGCTCGCGGACGTGGAGCACCGACGCCACCAGCCACCCGGCGCGCGCGACCAGGAACCGGCCCGGCTCCACCGCCAGACGCGCCGGCCGGCGGTCCTCGGGGATGGCAGAGATCAGCGCCGGCACCTCGGCGGCGAAGCGCGCGGGGGGCGGGACCGTTCCGGGATCCCCGACCGGGAAGCCGCCCCCGACGTCGAAGGTGTCGAACGCCGGCCGCCCGGCGCGGAGCAACGCGAGCAGGGCCAGTCCCCGGCGGACGGCGTCGCGCCACGCGTCCACCGCGCCCAGCTGCGAGCCCACGTGGAGGTGGAGGCCACGGGCGCGGACCGGACCCAGGGCGGGAAGCGAGGCAACGGTGCCGGTGAGCTCGGTCTCGGTCATGCCGAACTTCGAGCCGCGCCGTCCGACCGCGAGCCCGGCCACCGTCTCGGGCGCCACGTCGGGGTTGAGGCGCAGCAGGACATCGATCGGGGGCCGGCCCCCGCGGCCCAGCCCGGCGCGACGGGCCAGGATGGCCAGCGCCTCGAGCTCCTCGGGACTTTCCAGCGCGACCCACCGGATGGGCGCCCCGTCGACGGCGGCTCGTACCGCGGCGTGGAGGTCGGAGGTCGTCTTGCCCACGCCCTCGAGCGTGATCCGCTCGTTGGGAACGCCCGCGGCGCGGGCGACCGCCCATTCGCCGCGCGAGACCACGTTGGCTGCCAGTCCGGTCGCCGCCAGGCGCGACACCACGGCCGGCACGTCGTTGGCCTTGAGCGAGAACGCCCGCAGCCACGGATCCGGGAAGGCAGCCTGGAGCTCCGTGGCCGCGGCGCCGAGCATCGTGACCGACGTGACATGCAGTGGCGTGCCGAACCGGCGCGCAGCACGGATGAGCGCGGCGTTGCCCGGTCCGTCGGTCATGGCGCCGGGTCAGTCGCGGACGGCCAGCCCGACGACCGCGGTGATGATCGAGAGCAGCACCGAGGCGACGACCGCGCCCACGATCGTGTCCGACGAGATCCCCGAGGCCGGCCAGCCGCCGATCGTGAACGAGAAGCTGGTGAAGTTGTCGACGCCCCACGCGACGCCCATCAGCAGCAGGGCGTTGATCAGGAACCCCGACAGTCCCAGGGTCAGCAGCGAGATGGGGAACGACAGGACCGTGATCACCGGCTTGATGACCGCGTTCACCAGTCCGATGGCGACGGCCACCACGACCTGGTTGGGCCACAGGTCGCCCTTGATGTGGATCATCGAGGTCGGGAGGATCTGGAGCAGGAGCAGGAACGCGATCGCGCTCGCGGCAACCGCCACGATGAATCCCTTCAACGTCAGCCCTCCGAACGGTGGACGATGCGACCCCCGAGCACGGTCAGCCGCACCCCGGTGCCGATGATCGCAGATGCGTCCATCGCCAGCAGATCGCGATCCAGGATCACGAGGTCGGCATCGAATCCGGGTGCGATCCGGCCCCGGCGGTGGTCGGCGAAGGCCGCGAACGCGGAGCCCGCTGTGTACGCCTCGAGCGCTTCGGCCACGGGCAGTCGCTCGCCGGGCAGCCAGCCACCGGGCGGCCGGCCGTCCACCGTCTGGCGATTGACCGCGTTGTTCAGCGCCGGGATTGGGTCGAACGGCACGACCGGCCAGTCCGAGCCGAACGCGAGCACGCCGCCCGCTGCGTGGATGGATCGCCACGCCCATGCGCGGCTCGCCCGCTCCGGGCCGATGTTGCCGGCCCAGGTCGCGATCTGGTTGGGGCTCGGGTCGCCGTGATAGGGCTGCATCGAGGCGACCACGCCGAGGTGCGCGAACCGGCCGATGTCGGAGGGGTCGATGGTCTCGACATGCTCGACTCGGTGCCGCCGGCGATGCGTCCCGGGCGCCGCGCCGTTCCCCTGGGGATCGCCCGGCCACGGTCCGTTGACCGTCGCCGCGTGCTCGAACGCGTCGAGTGCGAGCCTGACGCCGCGATCGCCGATGGCGTGCAGCTCCACCTGCCAGCCCCGCGCATCCGCCTCGGCCACGAATGCGTCCAGCACCTCCGGCTCCCAGGCAGGCAGCCCGCGGCCGACATCGCCCTCGTAGGGTTGGAGCATCGACGCCGTCCGTGCCTCGATCACGCCGTCCACGAACCCCTTGAGGATCCCGGCATCGAGCCGGCGACCGCCCCGCAGCGGGAACGCCTGCGCCGCATAGGCATCGAGCCGGTCGAGCCACGCTGCCAGCGTCTGGCCGGGCTCCATGATCAGGGCGCCGCGAACGCGGAGGTCGAGCTCGCCGTCGACGTCGACGCGCTCCCAGAACCCGAGGTCGTCGGCGGTCAGCCAGGCGTCCTGGACGCTGGTCAGGCCCTTGGTGTGCATCGCGGTCATGGCGCGCCGCACCGCCGCCCGGTCGGCCGTCTCGGTGGGCGGCGGGACCCGGCCCTCCACCAGCCGCTGGGCATCCTCCTTGAGCGCCCCGGTCGGGTCCCCGTCCATGTCCCGCACGATCAGGCCGTTGGGCGGATCGGGAGTGGACCGGTCGATGCCCGCCACGCGCAGGGCGGCGCTGTTCGCCCAGCCGGTGTGGCCGTCGTAGCACTCGAGCCAGGCGGGCCGGTCGGGGACCACCGCATCGAGCTGCTCGCGGACGGGCAGCCCGCCCGGGAACGGGGCATACAGCCAGCCCCGGCCGAGGACCCATCGAGCGGCGGGGTGTGCGGCGGCGTGGCGGGCGATCGCCGCCTGGATCGCCTCGACCGTCGGCAGCGGGTAGAGCTGGGCGTGATCGAGGGCGCGGGCGCCCGACAGGACGTGGGCGTGAGCATCGTCGAATCCGGGAAGGACGAGGCCGCCCCGGGCATCGACGACCTCGCCGCCCGTGCCCACCTCCCGGATGCTGCCGACGGCGGTGATCGACTCTCCCCGGATCCGGACCGCGTCCGCCCCGTCGGCGCCGAGCACGCGCCCGTTGACGATGGTGAGCTCCCTGGACATGCACGGATGCTACGCGCGATTCGGGTCGCGGACGCGGCGCGACGGTTCGCTCCATGGGTGATGCCGGCCGGGCGCTAGACTCGTCGCCAGGCCTTGCGGCGGCCCGCCTTCCCCAACGCCGCCATCGTGGCCGTGAGGTGCTCGCGTGTCCGCTTTCGATGATCTCGTCGCCGGGTTTCTCGACGACCTGTTCGCGCTCCAGCCCGAGCTGGCCACGGCGATCGGCGACCATCGACACGACGGCCGCTGGTCGGACATGGGCGAGGACGGTCACCATGCCCGGCTGGCCTTCATCGACCGCTGGACGAGCGCCCTCGACGGCCTGGACAGGATGCCGCTCACGGCCGGGCAGCGGATCGATCTCGACCTCCTCCTGGCCGAGCTCGACGGGTTCCGGTTCACGGAGACCGAGCTGCTCGAGGAGCGCTGGAGCCCGCTGGCCTGGGTGTACCTGATGGGCGCGGGGCTGCATCCGCTGCTGGCCCGCGACTTCGCCCCGCTCGCCGACCGGCTGACATCCGTGCTGGGTCGGCTGGAGGGCATTCCGCGCCTGCTCGACCAGGCCCGCGAGGTGGTGGGGACGCACCCGACCCGGCCGGTCGCCCGCCTCCACGCGGAGGTCGCCGCCCAGCGGATCGGCGGCATCGCCTCGCTGGCTCGCGATGCCGTCGCGCAGGCCCAGGCCGCGGCATCGGACGGCGATGCCGGCGTGGCCGCGCTCCTGCCTGGGCTCCGGCGGGCGGCCGACGGGGCGGCGGCCTCGATCGAGGCGATGGCGCGGCACCTCGCCGAGAACGTCGTGCCGGCCGTCGACGGGCCGTCGGCGCTGGGCGAGCCGCTCTACACGCGCAAGCTGCGCCACACGCTCCACGACCCGGGCATCGCGGCAGCCGATGTGCTCGCCCTGGCGGATGCGGAGTACACGGCCGTGCGGGGCGAGATGGTGCGCATCGCACGCGAGATCTGGCCGCAATGGCGACCGGACGAGCCGCCGCCCACCGACGACGGGGAGGTCGTGCGGGGCACGCTCGATGCGATCGCCGCGGACCACCCGGCAGCCGACGAGCTGGTCGCGTGGTGCACCGCCGAGCTGGGGCGGATCGAAGCCTTCTGCCGCGAGCACGACGTGATCGGGCTGGTCGAGGAGCCGCTCCGTGTCGACTGGACGCCCGAGTTCATGCGCTCGTTCGGCGGCGCCATGCTCGACTCGCCAGGGCCGCTCGATGCCGGGCAGCAGGCGTTGTTCTCGATCACCCCCGTCCGGCCCGAGTGGTCCGTCGACGAGGCAGAATCGTACCTGCGCGAGATGAGCACCCGGCAGCTGAGGCTGCTCACGATCCACGAGGCGGTGCCCGGACACTACCTCCAGGGTGCCTACGGCAACCGCGGCTCGTCCCTGGCCCGGCGCGTGTTCCAGTCAGGGCTGTTCGCCGAGGGCTGGGCGGTCTATGTGACCCAGGTCATGCTCGACCGTGGCTACGGTGGTGACGATCCCGCCCTGTGGCTGGTCCACTGGAAGTTCTACCTGCGAGCGGTGGTCAACGCCATCATCGACGTCCGGATCCACACGATGGGGATGACCTCCGACGAGGCGCTGGCGCTCATGGTCGAGGGCGGGTTCCAGGAGCGCGCCGAGGCCCTGGCCAAGGACGAGCGCGCCCGGTTGTCGTCGACCCAGCTGGTGACCTACTTCCTGGGCTCGGTGGGGATGTGGGAGATCGAGCGGGATGCCCGGGTGCGGGCGGCCGGGGCGGCGGGCGCCGGCCCGGACGCCGTGCCGGCGCCGCGCGTGGTGGGCGGCTACCCGGCAACCCCCGGCTTCGACCAGCGGGCGCACCTCGAGGCGTGTATCTCGCACGGGGCTCCACCGATCCCCATCCTGCGCCGGATCCTGCTCGGCGAGGGCTGAGGAAGAGCTGGCCGCCGCACCGGCGGGCGACGGCTACTTCCCCTTCTTGCCCTTGCCGCTCTTCTTGCCCTTGCCGCCCTTCCTGGCCTTGACCACGTTGCCGTCGGGCCGGGACGCGGGTTGGGCATCCGCCCGGGGCGCGGGCTGGGCGTCGGGCCGGGACGCGGGCTGGGCATCCGCCCGGGACGCGGGCTCGACCGGCGGCGCGTTCACCGGTGTCGGGACCACGGCAGTCCGGCCGGCCGGAGCACGCCGGGGCTTCGGGGCCGCCGCCCGGGTCGCGCGCGAGACGGGGGCGCCGAGGACCGTGCGCAGGGCCTCGACCTGGTAGCCGGACGACTCGGCGGCCGCGGCCAGCGTCCGGCGGATCGCCGACGGCTTCGCCGGGACGACGGCTCCATCCTCGCCTGCCGCGAGGATGGCTTCCAGCCGGTCCACCCAGGCGAGCAGCTCGTCCCACGACTCGCGGTGGAACCACTCCTCGCCCTCCCAGGCGTTGACGCGGATGAACGGGCGCACGGCCGGGTGGGCGAGCCAGGCATCGACCAGGCGGAGCGGCGCGTCGGCATCGTCGCCGTCGAGCATCGAGGGCAGCGGGAGGTCGAGCAGGGTCCGGACCCGTTCAGCGGCCCACCAGGCCGCTCCCTCGTCGAGCCCGCGACCCCGCAGGCCGTTCACCACCACCGGGGCCAGGCGGAGCTCGTCGTACCAGGCGCGGCTGGTCGGCCCGACCATCGCCCCCTCGGGCAAGGCTCCCAGTGGCGCCAGCAGCGACCACAGCCGGAGTGTCGCCTGCTGGGACGGGTCGTCGAGCGAGTCGATCACCGGGATGGCGCAGGCAGCCCGCGTGGCGACCAGGTCCACCACCCGCTCCCGGTCGCCCGCGGTCCCGGTCGCGTCGGCCACGGCGCCCACGAACGGGGACACCATCTCCCGGACGGGGTCGGCGATGACAGCCCGCAGGGCGTCGTGCACGGGGGCGAGCTGCTGGTCGCGGAGCTCGTCCTCGAGCGAGGGCACTCCCCGTTCGCCCAGCCGTTCCGCCAGGCGGCGCCACACCCCGGCCCCGTCGTGGACCTCGCGCAGCTGCCAGAACACCCGCGACTCGTAGGCCTGGAGGCGAACGTGCAGGCCGCGCTCACGGAGCTCGGCCACCGATCGCAGGTACTCGAGGCCGGCGCGCTGCTCGCGGATGATGAGCCAGCGGTCGTCGGCGGATCCGTCGCTGATGCCCAGGCCCTCGGCCAGCGTGCGGGTTCGCAGCTCCTTGGAGCCGTCGTCCTGCTTGACCGCGAACGGCACCGAGTCCCGGATCCAGCCCGACGTCTCGGCGTAGCGGTTGTGATACACGACCAGCGACCGCGACCCGTCGGCCCCGTTGGAGAAGGCGAACACGTTCTCGTCCTGGCCGCCGAAGTCGTGCGAGACGTCGTAGAGCGTGAAGTCGTGCGCCTCGGCGAAGTCTCCTCGGCGGTGGAGCAGCGGCACGATGTCGTGGTCGTGGCGGGCCATCAGCCACTCGTCGGGCTGTTCGTCGAGCGTGGCCCGCCGGAACTCCATGCCGTACTTCTCCGCGTAGCCCTCGAACTGCCCGTGACCGAACATCGGCAGCCCGGGCAGCGTCGCCAGCAGGGTGGCCACGCCGAAGTACTTGTCGCCCTTCCCGAACTGCTCGACCGCGGTCTTCTCGTCGGGGTTGTTCATGAAGTTGACGTAGCGCTTGAGGATCTCCGGATCGAACTCGAGGGTCTCCTTGATGACCCGCCGGTAGCCCGCGTTGTCCTCGTCGCGGAGCATGTGCATGAACGCGCTGTTGTAGACGCGGTGCATGCCCAGGGTGCGGACGAAGTAGCCCTCCAGCAGCCAGAACGCCTCGGCCAGCAGGAGCGTGTCCGGAACCTCGCTGGCCACCCGGTCCACGACCTCGCGCCAGAACTCGATGGGCATCGCCCGGTCGAACTCGGCGGCGGTCATCGTCCCGTGCTCGGCGCGCGAGGGAATGGCCCCGCCACCCTCGCCCGGAGCCGGGAACCACAGCCGCCGGACGTGCTTCTTGGCGAGCACCATCGCCGCGTCGAACCGGATGACCGGGAACCGTCGGGCGACGGCAAGGATCGTCCGGATGACCTGCTCCCGGACGACAGCCTGGCTGAAGTCCAGCTGCGCCGTGTCGTTCCAGGGGAAGCTCGTGCCGTCGTTGCCGTGGTAGATGTAGCGACGCTCGCCCGACCAGCGGTCGCGCCATTCGAACGTGACCGCGGCATCACTGTTGTCCCAGTAGTGGTCCTCGAGCCGGACCTCGACCCGGTCGTGCTCGGCCAGGTTGTCGCCGCCGTAGGTGTAGCCGGGATAGGGCGGCTCGGGCAGCGACAGGAACCACTCGGGATGATCCATCACCCAGCCCGAGTCGATGCCCATGTGGTTGGGCACCATGTCCGAGGCGAGCCGCACGCCGCGCATCCAGGCCCGGTGCCGGAGGTTGGCCCAGGCCTGCTCGCCACCCAGGTCCAGGGCGATCGCATAGTCGTCGAGCGAGTAGGCCGAGGCCGCCGCGTCGGCATTGCCTCGCCACTGCTTGATCCGCTGGCTCGCCTTCGAGCGCTCCCACAGCCCGATCAGCCACAGGCCGGTGATGCCCAGCCTCGCGAACCGGTCCAGCTCCTCGTCCGGGATCGCGTCGAGGGTCCGGATCTCGCGCTGGTACCGGCGCGACAGCTGGTCCAGCCAGACATGCGTGCTCTTGGCGACCAGGACCAGTCGCGGCATCCACGCCGAGTCGCTCGAGAAGCGCTCTGGCTCCGCCTCGAGACCGGTCAGGTCGGGCGCCTCCCCGTGGTCCCCACCGCCGCCGAACCCGCCGCCGAACCGGAGGTGCATGCCGTGCTCCTCCTCGGCGATCACGTCGAGGGTCAGCAGCATCCGGTCGAGCAGGGCCGCGAGCGAATCGCCGAGCAGGTCGATCCAGTGCTCCTTCACGTAGCGCAGCTGGCCGGCCAGCGACGTGGGATGGGCCCGTGACGGAGCCCGGAGCAGCTCGACGAGCGTCTCGCCGTCGGGCCCGACGGGGGCCAGGGCGCCCTGGTAGGCCTCGAGGGCCGCAATGGCGGCTCCGCGGTCGGTCCGGGGAAGGGGATCGTCGTCGACCAGCACCCGGAGGGGTCGCGCCGCGGGGTTCTCGTTGGCCAGTCGAACCAGCAGCAGCTCCTCGAGCCGCAGGGGTCCCGGTTCGGCCTCGACATCCGGGAACTCGCCGCCCACCGCCTCGAGCAGCGCGCCGGCGCGACGCTCGCCCAGCGACCGGGTGACGGCCTGGGTCGTGACCTCCATCGAGGCCTGTGGCTGGAGCTCGGCGGCCCGGGCGACCACCATGTGGAAGATCTCGTGGAGCAGCTCGAGCGCGGCCAGCTCACCGGCCTGGGCGCTGGGCTCGCCCGCGCGCCGGGTGGTGTTGATCCGGGCGACGATGCGGCGAATCGCGGGCAGGTCGGCGCCCAGTCGGCTGGACTGGGAGGTCGCGGGATCCGTCGTCGGCTCGGGCAGGTCGAGCTGCTGCCGGGCGGTGCGGGAGATCGGCAATCTGCGCATCAGCGGGCCACCTCCGGCTGGTCGTCAAGGATCGCGTCCAGGCCACGGAGCGGGATCGACACCCACGTCGGGCGAGCCCCCAGCTCGTAGCGGAGCTCGTAGGTCGCCTTCTGCAGCAGGAGCACGTCGAGCAGGATAGCGGTTGCCTCGTCGTCCCGCGGAAGGAGACCCGTGTCCTCGGTCTCGACCAGGTAGCCGCGCAGGAAGGCGGCCGCGGTCTCCACGTACCAGGCGGTCGCCCAGCGCTCCAGGTCCGAGTGCTCCGGCTCGCCCCGAACCACGACGGTGCCGTTGGCTGCATAGTGGAGCGACCGGATCATCCCTGCCACGTCGACCAGGGCGTGGCGCTTCAGGCGACGCTGGCTGATCGCCTGCAGGGGTTCGCCCTCGAAGTCGGTGATCATCAGGTCGTCCGCGGTGACCAGGATCTGCTGGGCATGGAAATCCCCGTGGCAGCGGATGAGGGTGCCGCCGGGCCGGGTGTCGAGCAGACGCCGCAGCCGGTCCTCGATCCGGTCGGCGCGAGCCAGCACGCTCAGCGCCTGTGCCCGCACCTCGGCCGGCAGTGAGTCGAGCTGCGAGCGAAGCAGCCGGAACGCCTCGGCCGACGACCCGCGCACCGACTGGTAGAGCGATCGCTGGTGGAACGGGGTCATCCGCTCCGGGCTGAAGGCCGCGTCGTCGGTCGCCGTCGCCAGCGCCCGGTGGAGCTCGCCGGTGCGCGTGCCCACGAGCTCGGCCGTCGCCAGGAACGGGCCCACGAGCTGCGCGGTGGGCGTTTCGTCGGCCGGCTGCCGGGCGCGTGAGAGCAGGCCCGCGATCGATGTCGCTACCTCGGGCGGGCGGATGCCCTCGGTGATGGCGGTCTCGAGGAAGCCGTCGATGGCACTCTGGGCAACGCTGAACGCGTCGCCGCGGTTCTCGACCCACGCCTGCAGGATCGCGACCGATGTGGTCGACCGGGCCGTGGAGTACTCGACCCAGCCAGCCGTCGCCGGCGCATGCGCGAAGCCTCGCCGGGTCAGCGTCCGACCCATCTCGATCTCCGGGTTCTCGCCCCCCTCGATGACCCGGTACAGCTTGAGGATCCCGGTGTGGCCCCATCGGACCGAGGTGTTGCTCTGCTCGCCCCGGAGGGCCTCGACGGCCGGCGCCTGCGCCGTCCGGCCCACGATCGCGGGGGCCGCCGACGTCGAGCGGCCGACCAGGGTCCCGGCTCGCCCCGAGGCCTTGCGCTTGCCGGCGAGCAGGCCCACCAGCCACGCGGCGAATGCCGGGTCCGCGGAAGCATCGGCGATCGCGCCCGCCGGCTCCTGGCCGCGGGTCAGC
The DNA here is from genome assembly GCA_963727585.1 of uncultured Chloroflexia bacterium. GTDB lineage: Bacteria > Chloroflexota > Limnocylindria > Limnocylindrales > CSP1-4 > CAIXZV01. Next base: position 454,217 of record CAVSHH010000003.1, read on the forward strand.
CAGGCCACGACCTCGTTGGGCTCCGGCTCGCGCCCGTCGGGCTCGACGACGCCCAGCGGGACGCTGTAGAGCTCCGGCTCGCCGTCGCTGTAGTTGACTTGGAGCAGCACCAGCACCAGGCGGCCATCGGTGCCCCCGACCGGGATCGCCTCCGCGATCCGCGTCGAGCGCACGCGCCTGCCCCGCCCGCGATACCAGCGCCGCTCGGTGATCCACTCCGCGAGCGTGGACGAGAGCTCGGCGGCACGCGAACCGGACGTCAGCGACGAGAAGGAACGTGGTCGGTCCAGCGACCGGATCCGGTTGCCCCGTCCGTCGGGGGCCGCGGCGATCGAGGGCTGGAGCCTGAACCAGTAGAAGGAGTGGGGGCCAAGGGTGAGCTGGTAGCCGCCCCCGGTGATGGGCGGAAACTCGACCGAGCCGAACAGTTCGACCGGCGTCATGCCCTCGAACGCGCCCAGGTCGAGCGAGGTCCATTGGACGTAGCGCGACAGGTTCGCGACCACCAGCAGCACCTCGTCCCCGTAGCGCCGCACGAAGGCCAGGATCCGGCGGTTGTCCGCGCTCACGATCTCCGTGGTGCCGCGGCCGAACGCGGGGTGCCGGCGGCGGAGCGCGATCAGCCGCCGCATCCACCACAGCAGCGAGTGCGGGTTGGCCTGCTGCGCCTCGACGTTGATCGCCTCGTAGTGGTATTCGGGGTCGACGATCGGCGGCAGGTACAGCCGCTGGCGGTTGGCGGTGGAGAAGCCGGCATTGCGATCGGGGCTCCACTGCATCGGGGTGCGGACGCCATTGCGGTCGCCGAGGTAGACGTTGTCGCCCATCCCGATCTCGTCCCCGTAGTACACGACGGGGGTGCCCGGCAGCGCGAACAGCAGTCCGTTCATCAGCTCCACCCGCCGCCGGTTGTTGCCCAGCAGCGGCGCCAGTCGCCGCCGGATGCCGAGATTGATCCGGGCCTGCGGGTCGCTCGCGTAGGCGCGGTACATGAAGTCCCGCTCCTCGTCGGTGACCATCTCCAGCGTCAGCTCGTCGTGGTTGCGCAGGAACAGCGCCCACTGGGCCGACTCCGGGAGGGCGGGGGTCTGGTCCAGGATATCCACGATCGGGAACCGGTCCTCCATCCGGATCGCCATGAACAGGCGGGGCATGACCGGGAAGTGGAATGCCATGTGGCACTCGGGGGCGTCGTCGGATCCCAGGTACTCGACCGCCTCCTCGGGCCACTGGTTGGCCTCGGCCAGCAGCAGCCGATCCCCGTAGCGCTCGTCCACGTGCCGGCGCAGCCCGGCGAGGAACGCGTGCGTCTCGGGCAGGTTCTCGCAGTTGGTGCCCTCGCGCTCGTAGAGGTAGGGGATGGCGTCGAGGCGGAGACCGTCGATCCCCATGCCCAGCCAGTAGTCGAGCGTCGAGAAGATCGCCTCGCGGACCTTGGGATTGTCGAAGTTCAGGTCCGGCTGGTGGCTGAAGAACCGGTGCCAGTAGTAGGCCCCGGCGACGGGGTCCCATGCCCAGTTGGACGTCTCGGTGTCCTTGAAGATGATCCGGGCGTCCGCGTACCGGTCGGGGGTGTCGCTCCACACGTAGAAGTCGCGCCACGCGCTGCCCGGCGGCGATGTCCGCGCGCGCTTGAACCAGGGGTGCTGGTCGGAGGTGTGGTTGCACACCAGCTCGGTGATCACGCGCAGGCCCCGCTTGTGCGCCTCGCGCACGAACAAGCGCAGGTCGGCGAGCGTTCCGTAGTCCGGGTTGACATCGCGGTAGTCGGCGATGTCGTAGCCGTCGTCCCGGCCGGGGGAGGGGTAGAAGGGCAGCAGCCAGATCGCCGTGACGCCCAGGTCGGCCAGGTAGTCGAGCTTGCTGGTCAGCCCCTTGAAATCCCCCAGTCCGTCGCCATCGTGGTCGAGGAAGGCGCGGACGTGGACCTCGTAGATGATCGCGTCCTTGTACCAGGTCGGATCGCCGTCCCCGCGTGGCTTGGTGCGCCGGGACGGACGACGCCGGGTCGTGGGCTGCGCGACGAGGCCGGTCACGCGGCCGGCCCGTGGCTGGCCGGCACGGTGAGCGGATGATCGGGGAGGTGTGGTGAGCGGCTGGGCGGCACTTGCGTCTCCTCGGTGGCAGCGCGACGCGGTGCCGGGGCGGTGCGTCGGGAAGGCGGCAAGATCAGGCCCTCACCCTAGGTCGGGCCGTCGCGGGCTGTCAACGGCGGAGCCCCAGGGGGCGATGGCCGCCGGCCGGGAGCGGGAGCCGTCTCCGCGGGCGGAGGTGCCGGCCACGGCCTGCCGACCGGGCCCGTCATCCGGCCTCGTGCCGTCCGTGCCCGGCAGGTGGCGGCTGGCCCACCTCGCTCAGGGCCTGTCGATACACGGTCGTCCCGTCGATGGCCGGGCCGGGGGCCGCGAACAGGGCGAGATCCGCAACGAACCGCGCCTCGAGACCGGTGCCCGCCAGGCGGTCCGCCAGCCGGGCGGCCCGGGCTGCCGCGCGGAGCACCTGGTGGGTCTCGGGCCGGGTCGGATCGCCCCAGAACCAGCCGCACGAGGCGAACATGCCGAGGCGCCACCGCTGGGCCTCGAGGATGGTCAGCAGGCCGTCTCGGTTCGCAGATGTGGCCCGCCGGCCCAGCATCTCGGTCGCGAAGTCCCCCGGTGTCCGGGCACCGATGACGACGTCCACGTAGCGATCGCGTGCCGCCCAGATGTCGTCCAGGCCCCGGAGCCTGCGGGCCACCGTCTCGGTCACGGTGTCGATCCCGCCGGCAAGCCGCTGGAGCGCGGCCAGCAGGGGGGCCTTCCAGTGACCGTCGCGCGCGCACGGGCACTCGGCGGACCAGCGGAGCACCCCGTGGTGGCAGCTCCAGGACGTCCGATCGCGGATCCGCATCGGAGGGAACGGCCGACCGGGCGTCTCGGCCAGGGCATCGGCCAGCGTGACGACGTCGTAGCCGCGGCCCGGGGCGTCGGCGGTGGGTGCCGCAAGGCGGTTGAGGAACAGGTCCCGGAACGACTGGTGGTGGCCGTACAGCTCGCCGTCGGTGGCGATGACCAGCATCGGCGGCCGGCCTTCGCGGGTCGTCCCGGACATCCGCGGCTGGATCCGGTCCCGGGCGAAGCGGTCCGCATCGGCGGTGACGCCGGGATCGAACGAGACGGCACCGGACAGCTCGGCGTCGTAGAACGCGACCGTCAGGTGGTGGTCGCCACCCGTCTCCACGCGATAGGGCGTCCGGTTGTCGAGGCTGGCCGTGTCCGCCTGCCACGGAGCGAGGATCGTGGATGCGACCCCGGCGTCGGCGAGCAGCCGCAGGGTGGACAGGTCGGCTGCCGCCTCGGGCAGCCACATGCCACGGGGCTGGCGCCCGAACCGGAACTCGAAGTCCCGGATGCCCCAGGCGATCTCGGTCCGCCGGTCATGCATGGCCAGCAGGGGCAGGATCGAGTGGTGGAACGACTGCGCCAGGGCGGGCCCGTCCAACGCGCCGCCACCACGCCGGTCGGACTCGGCGAACAGGGCGAGGACGTCGGGGTGGGTGGTGGCGAGGTAGTCGGTGAGGGTCGGCCCGAGGTTCCAGCTGACGTGCTCGAGCGTGCCCCTCTCCGCGTTGGGCCGGTAGCACTCCTCCGTGATCCGCTCGTTCCAGTCGCGGAACGGGGCCGCTGACGGGTCGGGCGGCACCCGACCCGTGAACGGGTCCTGCCGGAACGGCTGGTAGAAGTGTGCGTGGACAACCAGGCGGGGTCGGCTCATGCCCTCCCCGCGAGCGTCGATCCGGGATCCGCGGGCCTCACGATCGGGCGCGTTCCTCCGCGGCCCGGTCCCGCGCCACGGCCACCTGCTGGGTCAGGGAGAACCGGCGGGTCTCGCCGGGCTGGATCCTGGCGGGCCAGGACAGGAGCAGGGTACTGCCCTGGTAGACGCGTTCGAAGCCCGATTCCGAATTGGAGATCGTCTCGATCGGACTCCACCAGGCGTCCGCCTCCGGCCCCGGGCGGGCCTCGACGGCGATCCCGACCCAGTCGTTGCCGTACCCCACCGCCTCCACCCCCGGAGCCTCGCCGCTGCCGTCGTGGGCGGACCGGACGCCGGCCACCTCATACCAGGCCGCAGGGTTGCCGCCGCCACCCAGGAGGTGGAGCGAGAGCTCGATGCCCAGCCGCGTCTCGATGGGCCGGTCGCCGTGATGGTGGAGCTCGAGCTCCACCATCAGCTGCGGGTCGAGCCGGCCGCCGGACAGGCGAATCGTCTTGGACATGCCCAGCGGCTGGCCCAGCGCAGTCCCGTTGCGCGACAGCGAGACGTGGCCGGGCGCCAGGTCATGCACCTGCCAGGGCCCGTCGCGGAAGTCGCCCAGCTCGGCCGCTGCGGCCGTCGCGATCTCCCCCGGCGTCACCTCCGGTGCGAGGAACCGGATCAGCCCCGAGCGACGCTCGTGGTCGTCGTAATGGAGGCGCTTGGCCAGCCCGGCCTCCTTGACCATCACGATGTCGTGGATCGAGGAGGCGCCGCCATCGTGGTCGCCGGCCGCGGCCCGTGCGACCGTCGCCTCGTGCGCTCTGAGCGTCGCGTGGTAGGCCTCCGGTCGGCGGCGCAGGACCGACGCCAGCGCATGGCGCGCCGCCCGGACATCCCAGGCTCCGATGCCCCCGCCCTCGGCGGGCTTGACCGTCACCACCTGGCCCGGTTCGCCGAGCAGGACCTCGTCGAGACCGTCCATGTCCAGGTCGCGCAGCTCGGCGATCCGGGTCGTGCCCAGCTCGGTGTCGGCGGCGTCCTCGGCCGCGATCAGGTGCTCGCAGGTGGCCAACCGCATGTGCGAGATGTAGATCCCGCCGAACAGCCCGTGCCAGTAGCAGTCGTTGGACTGGCCGCGGTGCAGGTGGTCGATCGCGACGGTCCGGGCCGGCCCGTCGGGCATCGCCCGCACCTTGGCCGATGCCCGGAGCATCTGCTTGTGGAGGTCGTTGATCTCCCGGTACTTGACCTGGAAGTTGCGCCAGAAGCCGCCGCGCAGCCAGCGGGCGGCCGGGTCGTGGCGGGCCACCGCCTCGTGGAGCAGCGGTGCGAACACGGCCGTCTCGTCGGGCGGCAGCGCCCACTCGCCCATCTCCGCGTAGGAGCTGGTGGGAACGTAGACGCGCCCGATCGGCGGCTCGCGCTCGAGCCACGCGGAGGGCGTGACCGTGGACAGCCAGGCGGCGTTCGCCTCGAGCGCCTCGAAGAACCGCTCCACCCAGCGGCCCTCGCCCCAGCAGTGCTCGAACGTGGTCGGCCAGGCGCCGAGCTTCTCGCCGTCGTCGCCCATCGTGCCCACCCGGGTGCCATCCTCGGTCGCGTGGGCCCGCAGGTGCTCGATCACGTCCTCGACCGCTCCGAACGGGATCCCGTAGCGCAAGCCCTGCTCGGTCCCGAACACGGTCAGCAGGTTGCCCTGGTCCTCGGTGGTGTAGGTGCCCCACAGGTTCTGCTCGGGGATGGCCGCGGCCCGGAAGTGCTGGTCGTCGAGGATCGTCCAGCGGTAGCCGGCCTTGACCAGCGAGGTGGGCAGGTCGGGCTCCCACACGCGCTCGGCCAGCCAGGCGCCGGTGGGCCGGCGCCCCGTGATCGACTCGACCGTGCTCGCCATGCGCAGCAGCTGGTCGACCCGGTCGGCCTCGGGCAGCGACGCGAGAATCGGCTCGTACAGGCCCCCGCCCAGCAGCTCCACCTGCTCCCTGGCGACCAACGCCCCGAGGCGGGCCAGGAATTCCGGGCGCTCGGCAGCCATCCACTCCAGGAGCGGACCCGTGTAGTGGAGCGACAGGCGCACCCCGGGATGCCGCTCGAGCGCCTCGAGCAGCGGCAGGTAGGCGCGGTCGTACACGTCGGCGAACACCCAGCCGAAGTTCCCGACGGGCTGGTGATTGTGGATCGCCAGTGCCAGCGAGATGCGGGGGGCCACGGGCTCCGGTCCTTCCAGGTGGTGGTCGTGGGCGCGGCCGGCGCTGCGCGCCAGGAGCGCAGCGTGCTAGCGCGTCTCGGCCGCTCGATCGAGGACGGGGACATCCCCGGGCGGGCCGACCGGGATACCCCCGGCCGGGAGGTACAGGCGCTCGACGTACTCGTGAAGCATTCTCGTGGTGGAGAACCGCCAGATCGTGCTCGCGATGGAGTTGCGCATCAGCTGCGCCCATCGGCTGGGGAGCCCGTCGCCGTCGCGCTCATAGTAGGCCGGGACCAGCTCCTGCTCCAGGATCCGGTACAGGTCCTGCGCGTCGGACCAGTCCTGGGCGCCCTCGTCGGGATTGGTCTCCCGGCCCCCGATCGCCCAGCCGTTGTCGCCGACGTACCCCTCGTCCCACCAGCCGTCAAGCACGCTCACGTTGAGGACGCCGTTGGCGGCCGCCTTCATGCCCGACGTGCCCGAGGCCTCCAGCGGTCGGCGCGGGTTGTTGAGCCAGACGTCGACGCCCTGGACCAGGAACCGCGCGATCCGGATGTCGTAGTCCTCGAGGATGAACACGCGGCCCCGCATCTTGGGGCTGCGGGAGCGGCCGAAGATGTCCTGGATGACTCCCTGGCCCGGCCGGTCCGCAGGGTGGGCCTTGCCGGCGAAGATGATCTGGACCGGCTTGTCGCTGTCCCAGATCAGCCGCGCGAGCCGGTCGAGGTCGGTGAACAGGAGCGCGGCTCGCTTGTAGGTGGCGAACCGGCGGGCGAAGCCGATGGTCAGCACCCCGGGGTCGAGCACCTCCTCGAGCTCCTCGAGGGCTGCCGGTGCCTCCCCGTGTCGTGCGAACTGGCTGCGCAGCCGGCCCCGCGCGAAGATGGCGAGCTCCAGCTTCTGGCGTTGGTGGGCCTCCCACAGCTCCTCGGTCGGGATCTTGCCGGTGCGCTCCCAGAAGCGGCGGGACGCGGGCTCCTTGTCCATGGTCACGAGGTCGGCGTCGGTGTAGCGCTCGAGCACCTCGCGCATCGGCTGGCCGACCCAGGTGGGCGTGTGGACGCCGTTGGTCAAGCCCAGGATCTCGCCTGGCGACACGCCGGACCAGGTCGCGTTCGCCGTCTGCGCGTGGAGATGCGACACGGCGTTGGCACCGTTGGTGACCCGGAGCGAGAAGGCCGTCATGTCGAACTGGCCCGGGTCCCGCTCCACGCCCAGGCCGAGATCCAGCAGCTGCCCGATCGGGATGCCGCCCGTGCCGGGACGGCCGTCGCCCTCGAACATGGGCCCCGCCACCCGGCGCACGAGGTCCACGTCGAACCGCTCGTTGCCCGCTGCGACCGGGGTGTGGATGGTGAACACGCTGTCGCGGCCCACCGTCGCCCAGGCGTCCTCACGGGAGGCACCGCCGGCCACCTGCTCCCGGGCCCGCTCCGCCAGCAGGAACGCCGAGTGCCCCTCGTTGAGGTGCCAGATGGCCGGCGACAGGGCGAGCTCGCGCAGGGCGCGCACGCCGCCCACGCCCAGGACCAGCTCCTGGTGGAGGCGCATCTCGCGCCCTCGGACGTACAGGATGTGGGTGATCGGCCGGTCCGAGTCGTCGTTGTCGGGCAGGTCGGTGTCGAGCAGCAGGATGGGGATCCGCCCCACCTGGGCGAGCCACACCGCGGCGAACAGGTCGCGGCCCGGCAGCTGGATGCTGACCGTCAGCGGCTGGCCCAGCCGGTCGAGCACGCGCAGGATGGGCAGCCGGCCGAGCTCGTAGTCAGGGTAGGCATGCTCCTGGTGCCCGTCGGCGTCGATCGTCTGGCGGAAGAACCCGCGCCGGTACATGAGGCCGACGCCGACCAGCGGCAGCGCCATGTCGGAGGCAGTCTTCATGTGGTCGCCGGCCAGCACGCCCAGTCCGCCGGAGTAGATCCCGAGTGACTCGTGGAACCCGTACTCGGCGCAGAAGTAGGCGATCGGCCCCTCCAGGCGGCCGCCGTAGCTGCGCTGGAACCAGTGGTCCGCGCCGTTCGCCATGTAGGCGTCGAACTCGCGCAGGACGTCCTCGTACTCGGCCATGAACGCCGCGTTGTCGAGCAGCTCCTGCCAGTTCACCGCGCCCGACAGGACCGGGATCGGGTTGCGGTACCGCGCCCAGCCTCCCGAATCGATCCGGGAGAACAGGATCCGGGCACGCGGATGCCAGCTCCACCACAGGTTGTAGGCCAGGCGACGGAGGCCCTCCAGCTTGGGCGGCAGGGCGAACGGCGCGCCGGGCGCCGTGGGTACGCGAACGAGGGGCTCCATGAGGGGGAGATGATAGACGGCATGCGAGGCGATCGTGACCTCGATTGCCGCCCGGCGGTTGGGCCCGGTCCGGCGCCGACGCCGCCCGGCAACCGGACGACCGACGCCGCTCCCGGTGACCGCCGGGGCATGCCGGCGGCCCTCGCCCCGGGTGGCGGGTAGAATCGGGTCCTCGTCCGACCCAGCCCGCGGCACCCGCCGCCCGGAGGCCCCGATGCCCAGGCAGTTCGTCGTCCAGGTCGATAACAAGCCCGGAGAGATGGCCCGGCTGGCCGAGGAGATGGCGGCCGCCGGCGTCGACCTGCGCGCGATCGGTGGCGGCGGCCTGGGCGACTACGGCCACTTCATCATGACCACCGCCGACGATGACACCGCGCGCTCGGTGCTCGAGCGTGGTCAGTGGGTGTTCTACGAGGGTGAGTCGCTGCTGGCCGAGGTGGACGACCGGCCGGGCGGGATGGCCCACATCGCTCGCGACCTCGCGGACGCGGGCGTCAACGTCCTGGGCCACCTGTTCATCGGGCGCTGGAGTGACCGTGCGACCTTCGCATTCGTCGTCGACGACCCGGAGAAGGCACGGCCGATCCTCGAGCGCCGCTGAGCCGTCGGCGCCGCGGAGGGGAGCGCCGAGTTGCGGTGCCTCCCGACACCACCTGGGTACCTCCGGCGGGTGGCGGGATCCGGTGGCCCTGCGGCATCCTGAACGCACGGCTCCCAATCGCCCGCCACACCGGAGAACCTTCGCCCGTGCGTCGATCCGTTGCCCTCGCCCTTGCACTCCTGCTTGTCGCCCTCGTCGCCGCGCCGGCCGAGGCCGCGACGGTCCATCGGACGTTCATCGCCAAGATGGGCTCGACCGGCCGCAACGGGACCGCGCGGATCGAGGCATTCACCGACGGCTCGGGTCGTCGCAGCTATGCGCTCAAGGGGCTGCGCAAGAGCGCCACCTACCGGGTGCGGGTGTTCAAGGGCACGTGCTCCAAGCATGGCGACCGGGTGGTGAAGCTGGGCCGGGTCAGGACGACATCGTCGGGCACGGTGTCGCTGGTCCGCGGGCTGGGCATCACCAAGACGAACAAGATCTGGACGGCGAACTACACCCACCGGCTGTCGATCCGGTTCATCTCGGGCAGCAGCGTCCGCTGCGGCAACCTCAACTTCACCCGCGCCACGCGGGTCTGGATCCCGAAGCAGGGGATCCTGGACCACGCCACCAACCTACCCGTGGTCCGCAGCCCCAACGGCTACCCGTACTGCAACGTCGCCATGTACATGGGTGCTCTCAACCAGCCGACCGAGCCCGGGGTCAGCTACCTGTTCGCCCACGCCCGCAAGGGGATGTTCCTGCCGCTGCTCGACGAATGGCTCCGGGATCGCGCCGCCGACATGCTGGGCATGAAGGTCTACGTCTACACCTCGGACAACATGCGCCACACCTACGTGGTGAACCGGGTCTGGAAGTCCAGGAAGCTCGACGGCGTGTACACGAGCAACGAGCAGCTGTGGCTGCAGACGTCGACCGGGCCGAACTACACGTACCCCAAGCTGTTCCTGCGGGCGATCCGCACCGAGTCCATCCCGGTCTCGTGGTCCGCCGCGCACCCCACGCCCCACCGGGTCAAGTGCGGCTGAGTCCGCCGAGCCGGGCGTGACGATGCGGGTCGGGATCATCGTTCCCCAGGGCTGGACGGGCGAGTACGACGGCTGGGACCCGGCGCGCGCCTGGGCGCGCACGGTCGCCGTCGCCCACGAGGCCGAGACGCTGGGGTTCGACTCCGTGTGGATGTTCGACCACGTCCAGACGGAGCCGGTCCCGACCGACGAGATCACGTTCGAGGCGTTCACGGGGCTGGCGGCGCTCGCGGCGGAGACGGCGCGGGTCCGGCTCGGTCACCTGGTGCTGTGCGCCGGCTACCGCAACCCGGGGCTGGTGACCAAGATGATCGCCACCCTGGACGTGATCGCCGGGGGCCGGGCGGAGCTCGGCCTGGGCGCCGGCTGGAAGGAGGACGAGTACGTCGCCTACGGCTTCGGCTTCCCCCCGCTCCGCACCCGGATGGAGATGCTGGAGGATGCGCTCGAGATCGCGATCCGGATGCTGGGCGAAGGCCGGGCGACGTATGCCGGGCCCACCGCCTCGGTGCGCGACGCGATCAACGTCCCCCGCGGGCTCCAGTCGCCCCGGATCCCGATCCTGGTCGGCGGCAACGGTCCCAATCGCACCTGGCGCCTGGCCGCACGGTTCGCCGACGAGCTCAACCTCGACTGGTTCACGCCCGAGGAGGTCACCGAGGCCCGCCCGGTCATCGCGGCACGCTGCGAGGAGATCGGCCGCGACCCCGCCACGCTTCGACTGTCGGTCAACATCGGGCGCGACGACTCCGACCCCGAGGGCGCGCCGCGGGTCGATCTGCTGCGCCGCTACCGCGAGGCGGGCGTGGACCGGGTGATGACCCTGGTCCGGGCGAGCGCCGAGGACGAGGGGGCGCTGGAGCGGTTCGCGGAGAACTGCGTCGCCGCAGGCTGCGACCTGGACGCCTAGCCCGTCCGACGTCTCCGTCGGCCGTCGATGGACTGCCCCGGTCGGCCGTGCGACCATCCTCGCCACCGAGATCACACTGGGGAGGTCACGCTGACCGCCACGTTCGCTCCCGAGGGGCCGGCCGACGGCAAGCGCTTCTGGTCCGCGCTGCGGTCGGCGGTCGGATCGGCCGTCGTGGTCGGCGACGAGCCGCTGCGCCTGCTGGCGATCGCGCTCCTGGCGCACGGTCACGCGCTGGTCGAGGACGTGCCCGGGGTCGGCAAGACGCTGCTGACCAAGGCCTTCAGCCGCGCCCTCGGGCTGACCGCCGCGCGTGTCCAGGGCACGCCGGATGTGCTGCCCGGCGACATCCTCGGCTCGAGCCTGCTGGAGGGCGACCGGTTCCGCTTCGTGCCGGGCCCGGTGTTCGCCAACATCCTGCTCGTCGACGAGATCAATCGCGCGACCCCGCGCACCCAGTCCGCGCTCCTCGAGGCGATGGAGGAGCACCAGGTCTCGATCGAGGGCGAGACGCGGCCCCTGCCCGATCCGTTCCTGGTCCTGGCGACCCAGAACCCCATCGAGCTGGAGGGCACCTTCGCCCTGCCCGAGGCGCAGCTCGACCGGTTCCTGGTACGGTTGCACCTCGGCTATCCCGGCGACGAGCAGGAGCGCCGGATCGCGCGCCGGCACCAGGCATCGTCGGACCCGCTGGAGGCCGTGACACCGGTGGTCGACGCCGAGGCGGTGCTTCGCATGCGGGAGCAGGTGCGCACGATCTCGGTCGCGACCCCGGTCGAGTCGTACGTCGTGGCGCTGACGCGGGCCAGCCGCGGACGGCCCGAGCTGCGTCTCGGCGCCAGCCCTCGAGCCAGCGTCGCGCTCTACCGCGCCGCCCAGGCGGAGGCGTTCCTGGCCGGGCGCAGCTTCGTCCTGCCTGACGACGTGCAGTCCCTGGCACCGGCAGTGCTCGGTCACCGGGTGCTGCTCGACTTCGATCGCGAGCTGCGCGGCCTGACCACGGGGGTCGTGATCGCGGATCTGCTCGCCTCGGTCGAGGCACCGCCGCCCGTGGAACCGGTCGCCGGCGATCGAGGCGCATCCGAGGGATGAGGGGCGCCGGCGCGAGCTTCCTGCTCATCGCGGCCGGCGCCGCCCTCGACGCCGGAGGCCTCGTGGTGGCCGGGGTGGTGGTCGCCCTGGTCGGGCTGCTGCGAGGGCTGTGGATCCGGTTCGGGCTGCGTCGCCTCAGCTACGAGCGCCGCCTGCGCACGACGCGGGCGGTGGTGGGCGAGGAGATCGTCCTGGAGCTCACCGTGCGCAACCGCAAGCTGCTGCCGATCCCCTGGCTGGCCGTCGATGACATGGTCAGTCGCGCGGCGACCGTGGCGGACCACCACCTCCAGCCCTCCGAGGTGCCCGGCTTCGCCTTCTTGCGCACCACCTGGACGCTGGGCTGGTTCGAGCGCGCCACCCGGCGGGTGCGGATCACCGCGGAGCGCCGGGGCGTGTACGAGTTCCGGAGCGTGCAGCTCCAGGTCGCGGACCTGTTCGCCCGTGAGCTCGTGGTCGAGGAGCGCCCGGATGTCGCTCGATACCGCGTCGTCCCACGGTGCGTCCCGGTCCGCACGCCCGCGGCCGCGAGCCGGCTGCCCGGATCGAGCCGCGTGCGGCGGGGCCTGTTCGAGGATCCCGCCCAGTACGCCGGGGTGCGCCCGTATCTCCCCGGGGATCCGCAGCGCCGGATCCACTGGAAGGCGACGGGCCGACTGGGGCGTCCGGTGAGCCGGCGCTATGATCCGGGGCAGGAGCGGGAGGTCGTCCTCGCGCTCGACGTCCAGACGATCCCCGGGCCGTTCTGGCGGATGCAGTACGACGAGGAGCTGCTCGAGGAGCTGTGCACCGCCGCGATGTCGCTGGCGCGCAGCACGCTCGACAGTGGTGTGGCGTGCGGCCTGGCCGCCAACGCGTACTCGCTGGGGGGCCGCCGCAGCGCGCACCTGGCTCCCAGCGCGGCCCGCCCCCAGGCGGCCCGGATCGCGGACGAGCTCGCGGCGCTCAGCTCCTGGCCGTCGCTGCCGTTCGGCGCCCTGCTCGGCCGGCTCGCCCACAGCGTGCGACCGGCCACGATCGTGCTCGCGATCTCGGCCCAGCCGCCGGCCGACTTCCTCCCGGTCATGCGGCGGCTGGCGGCGTCGGGGCATCCGGTCCGGCTGCTGGCCGTCGGCCCCGAGGGCCCCGGCGCGGTCGTGGCGGCCCGGGGCCTGGGCATCCCGGTGGCGATCGGACGGCTCCACCCGGACTGGCGAACGGCTGATGCGCTTGAGCTGGCCGGCTGATCGCGTCCTCCGGCTGCTGGCTGCCGCCGGCTTCGAGGCGGCCTGGCTGACGCTCGCCTACGTGACCCTCCAGTGGCTGGCCGGAACCGACGGGCTGGCTCTCGGGATCGGCCCGCTCGGCGTTGCCGCCATCGCCGGGGCGCTCCTCGGCCGGGCGTTGCGCGACCGCCCTCGGCTGGTGTACGCGGGGACGCTGCTGGCGACGGCGGCGGTGGCCGGCGTCGCCGGCGTCTGGCTCGCCGTCGCGCCGTCGTTGTCGGGGGGTGACCTGGCCGGGGCGCCGACGGTCAACCCCGGCGGGTGGCTGCTCGGGGTCGCCGTGCTGAGGGGCAGCACCCATGCCGGCCTTCACGGCGAGACCCACCGCGCCGAGCGTCTGCTCGATGCCGGCCTGATCGGGGTCGCGGCCTTCTGGCTGTTCTCGACCGCGTGGGGACTGGCGGGCACCGAGCCCTTCAGCTCGACGGCGTACGCGGCCACGCTCACGGTGGTGAGCGCGGGGCTCATCTCGCTCGGGCTCGCCCGCCTGGTAGAGCTCCGGGTGGAGGGCGCCGATCGCGCCGCGCGCTGGCGATGGCTGATCCTGGTCCTGGCCGTCAGCGCGGCCGTGCTCGTGATCGGCGTTCCACTGGCTGCCGTGCTGGGCGTCCCGGTCTCGGCCGCGTTGGTCGGGATCGCCGGTCCGCTGGCCCCGGTGCTGCTGGTGATGGTCGGCCTGATCGCCCTCCTGCTCGGCCTCGTCGCCGAGCTGCTCCACCTCCTGCTGCCGCCCTTGTCCGGCGCAACCTTCCCGGACCTCACGCCGCTCGTCAGGTCGGGCCTGGGTCAGGGCCGGCCTGACGAGGGCGGTGCCTTCTCGGCTCCCGGTGCGGACTGGATGCTGTGGCCGCTGCTCCTCGGGGTGGCCTGGCTCATCGTGGTCGGCATCGCGCTGCTGCTGCATCGCCCGGCGATCGTGGAGGAGCAGGACCTCGAATTGGAGATCCGTGAATCGGAGCCGATCGGCGGCGGCCTGCTGGCCTCCCGGCTGCCCCGTCCTCGCCTCGCCTGGCGGCGACCCCGCAGTGCGTCGCCGCTGACGGCCGCGGACGCGTACCCGCTGGCGCTGCCCCTCCTCGTGGGGCGTCCCGAGCAGCGCCTGGCGGGCGAGACGCCGCGGGAGCATGCCCGGCGCATCGCGCCGACCGTGCTTGGCCGGACGATCGGTCGCCTGGCGATCGACTACCAGCTGACCGCCTTCGCCGGCCGTGCCCTGACAACGGCCGAGGAACGCCGCGCCATCGAGCGGTGGCGACGGGTGGAACGTGCCACCCGGACACGGCCCAGTGCCCCCGGCGATCGAAGCGGGTCGGGCTGAGGGGGCTCCCACGCACGCGCCATCGTTCGCAGCCCCGGCTGTTTCTATGATGTGAGTGAACGCTCACTCATATTGGAGAACACATGGCGGTCGTCGCGACGAGGGGACTCACGAGACGGTTCGGGAACCTCACCGCCCTCGATGCGCTCAACGTGGAGATTCCGGCGGGCGGCGGGCGTACCTCGCGCAGCTCGTGTGGGGCGTCATCGGGCTCTCGATCGCCGTGCTCAGCCGCTCGGCGGTGGCCGCGGTCGCCGTGGGCGTCGGCTACGTGCTGGTCGTCGAGTCCCTCGTCAAGATGGTGAGCGGCGCGCCGTCGGACTGGCTCCTCGGGACCACCCTCAACGCGATCGCGAGCGGGGGGACGGCATCGGTCCCGTTCGCGACGTCGCTCGCGCTCGGCGTCGGGTATGCGATCGTGGGGCTCGCGCTCGCCGGCGTGGTGCTCACCCGGCGCGACGTGACCGACTGAGGGAGGCGGCGATGACGGCGCGCGGCGACCGGACGCGAGCCAGGCTGCTCGAGGCGACGCTGGCCGTGGTCGCGGAGGTCGGCTATGCGCGTGCCTCGACGCGGGCGATCGCCGAGCGCGCCGGCGTCGCCGAGGGCACGATCTACCGGCACTTCCGCGACAAGACGGCCCTCTTCTTCGCCGCCGCGCTCGAGCCGAGCGGAGAGGTCCTCGCGTGGATCGAGGGCTTGCCCGGTCGCGCCGGCACGAAGACGGTCCAGGCGAACCTCGAGCAGGCGCTTCTCCGGCTGGCGGAGCTCGAGAGCCGCGTCCTGCCGCTCGAGGTCGCCCTCCAGGCCGACCCCGAGCTCGCCCGACAGCGGCGGGCGGCGCTCGAGCCCGGGACGATCCCGCCCGGTCCGCCCGGCGCGCTCGCGGCCTACCTCGCTGCCGAGCGCGATCTGGGGCGGGTCTCGCCTGGCGTGGACCCCGCTGCCGCGTCCGTCGTCCTGCTCGCGACGCTGTTCGGCCTCGCGATGACCGAGGCCGCCGGGCGGCACGACACGGTGAACGAGCGGATTCGCACTGCCGTCCACCTGTTCGTCGCGGGCATCGCAACTCGAGGGTGAGGCCGGACCCAGTCCGGATCCGCTCCCGACTTGCGCCTCGATCCTGCCCGGCGGACAGTGGGGCAAGCGGCTGGCCTGGTTCGCTGGCAGCAGGATCAGGTCGGACCGCCGGCGATGCGGACGTAGAACAGGCCGTCCTCCGGGTTCCCGTCGCGGTCCGTGTCCCACGCGCGACGGACGCCCTCGAAATCGAACCCGGCACGCCGGGCGACCGCACCCGATGCCGCGTTGTCAGGGTCCGTGAACAGCTCGAGCCGTAGAAGGCCCTGTGCGAGCGACCATTCCGCGATGAGGCACAAGGCGCGCGTGGCAATGCCCCGGCCCCGAGCCTGCGGCGCGAGCCAGTAGCCGAACTCGACGCGGTGCTCGGCGCGCTGGTGGCGCTGGGGGATCGGCACGAACCGTGCGATCTCGGGATCCTGGCAAGCCGCGAACACAGCCTCGGCATCCTTCGGCTCCCAGGCCCGGAGCACGATCACGCCGTCGTCGAGCCGGACCGGTGTCTCGCCCATTCTCCCCCTCGTCACTCGTGTGTCGTTCGAGTGAGGTTCGGTCGGCATATGGTCTTGGTCAAGTCGCCTGGACGCTTGGGCCGGCCGGCTCAACGGCAACGGTCCGCGGTGGCCCCCGTGTTGACTTGGAATGCTGCCCAATCAACCCCTCGTGGGCGGGATCGGCGCCACCTGGGGCGCCGGCGCATGGCCGTGCCCCGCCGGCCCCGGCGACCGCCCCGTCCAGGGAGACCGCGGTCGCGCGCGACCGGGCGGCGAACCGACTAGCCTTGTGGGGCACCCCACGCCTCGGGTCAGTCGCAGGGAGGGTTCGCTGACGTGTCGTCGCCGGGCAAGGTCGCGCTGTTCACCAACGAGTACCCGCCGTACGTCTACGGCGGCGCGGGCGTCCACGTGGAGTACCTCGCGCGGGAGCTGGCCCGGCTGGTGGACGTCGAGGTCCGCTGCTTCGGCGACCAGGATGTCGCCCAGCCCCGGCTGCGGGTCCGCGGCTATGCCCCCTGGGCAGAGGCCGCGACCGGTACCGACCCGCGGTTCAGGAGCGCCCTCGACTCCTTCGCCCGCAACCTTGCCATGGCCAAGGACACCCTCGACGCGCAGGTCGTTCACACGCACACCTGGTACGCCGACATGGCGGGGTTCCTGGCCAAGCGGCTGTGGGGCGTCCCCCTGGTGCTGACCACGCATTCGCTGGAGCCGCTCCGGCCGTGGAAGGTCGAGCAGCTGGGCAACGCGTACCACCTGTCGAGCTGGATGGAGCGGACCACCATCCTCGACGCGGATGCCATCGTTGCCGTCTCGCGCGAGACACGGCAGGACATCCTGACCCACTTTCCGGTCGACCCGGACCGCGTCCATGTCATCCACAACGGGATCGACCTCGACCAGTACCGGCCCGACCCCGCCGTCGACCACCTGGTCCGGCTGGGGATCGACCCCGACCGTCCGTACCTGCTGTTCGTGGGCCGGATCACCCGCCAGAAAGGGATCATCCACCTCGTCAACGCGATTCCTGCCATCGACCCATCGCTCCAGGTCGTGCTGTGCGCGGGAGCGCCCGACACGCACGAGATCGGCGCCGAGATGACCCAGCGGGTGGCCGACGTGCGCGCCGACCGGGAGGACGTCATCTGGGTGCGCGAGATGGTGTCGCGCGAGACGGCGATCCAGCTCTACTCGCACGCCGCCGTGTTCTGCTGCCCGTCGGTGTATGAGCCGTTCGGGATCATCAACCTCGAGGCGATGGCCTGCCGGACCGCGGTCGTGGCGTCGGCGGTCGGGGGCATTCCCGAGGTCGTGGTGCCGGGCGAGACCGGCCGGCTCGTGGATCCGCGGATCGTGCCCGGGACGTTCGACCCTGCGGACCCGGCGGCCTTCTCCGCCGGCCTCGCGGCGGCGATCAACGAGGTGGGCCTGGATGAAGGCCTGCGGTCGCGGATGGGTGCCGCCGGCCGCCGGCGGGCGGAGGAGCAGTTCGGCTGGGCGGCGATCGCCCGCCAGACCCTGGACCTGTACGGAACCCTGCTCGGGTAGACGGGCGAGGAAGGAGCAGCACGGGCATGACGGACGACGCGATCGGCAGCGCCTGGAACCGGGTGGCCATCGAGCGGCTGGAGCCGCGGATCGACGGCGGCCGGTTCCCCATCAAGCGGATCGTGGGCGACCCGGTTGCCGTGGAGGCCGTGATCGTGGCGGACGGCCACGAGCTGATCTCGGCGGTCGTGCTCCACCGGCCGGACGCGCAGGACGCCTGGACCGAGGTCCCCATGGAGCCGCTCGGCCAGGACCGCTTCCGGGCCGAGTTCCGGGTGACCGAGCTCGGCCGCCACCACTACACGGTGCTCGCGTGGGTGGACCGCTTCCGGTCCTGGGCGCGGGACCTGGGCACGCGGATGGATGCCGGCCAGGACGTGGCGGTGGAGCTGCTGATCGGGGTCGCCCTGATCGAGGCGGCGGCGGACCGCGCCCCGGGCGACGACGCCGTGAGCCTCAAGGCCGCCGCGGCGATGCTCCGCTCGGGTGGGCCTGCGGTCGCCCGGACCGCTCTGGACCCGGGCCTGGCGGCGCTCATGGTGCGCCACGGCGAGCGTCCGTTCGCGGCCCGCCACGCCCCGGACCTCGAGATCATCGTCGACCGCGAGCGAGCCCGGTTCGGCGCCTGGTACGAGCTGTTTCCGCGCTCGTGCGCACCGGTGGCCGGCGGACACGGCACCCTGCGCGACGTGGAGGCGCGCCTCCCTGCCATCGCCGAGATGGGCTTCGACATCCTCTATCTGCCGCCCATCCATCCCATCGGACGCGTCAACCGCAAGGGCCCCAACAACAACCCCCAGTCGAAGCCGGGCGATCCCGGCAGCCCGTGGGCCATCGGCAGCGAGGAGGGCGGGCACAAGGCCATCGCGCCCGAGCTGGGCACGCTCGCCGATCTGCACCACCTGCGGGATGCGGCAGCCGATCATGGGTTGGAGCTCGCCCTCGACATCGCCTTCCAGTGCGCGCCGGACCACCCGTACGCCACCGAGCACCCGGAGTGGTTCCGGATGCGTCCCGACGGGACCATCCAGTACGCGGAGAACCCGCCCAAGAAGTACCAGGACATCTTCCCGTTCGACTTCGAGACCGCCGCCTGGCGGGCGCTGTGGCAGGAGCTGGCCGGCGTCGTCCGGTATTGGGCTGAGCAGGGGATCCGGATCTTCCGGGTCGACAACCCGCACACCAAGCCGTTCGATTTCTGGGAGTGGCTGATCGCCGACATCAAGCGCGACTACCCCGGCGCCATCTTCCTGGCCGAAGCGTTCACCCGGCCCACCGTCCTCTACCGGCTGGCCAAGCTGGGCTTCACCCAGTCGTACAACTACTTCCCGTGGCGCAACACCAAGGAGGAGCTGACGGCGTATCTCACCGAGCTGACCACGACCGAGGTCGCCGAGTACACGCTCGCCAACCTGTGGCCCAACACGCCCGACATCCTGACTGAGTACCTCCAGTTCGGTGGCCGGCCGGCGTTCATGGCCCGGGCCGTGCTCGCCGCGACCCTGGGCACGAGCTACGGGATCTACGGCCCGGCGTTCGAGCTGGCGGTCAACGAACCGCTGGCGCCGGGCAAGGAGGAGTACCTGGACTCGGAGAAGTACCAGGTCCATCACTGGGACACCGACGCTCCCGGCAGCCTCGCCGGGATGCTCGGGCGCCTCAACGCCATCCGCCACCAGAACCCTGCGTTCCGGACCAACCACGGTCTCCGGTTCCGGGAGGTGAGCAACCCGGAGCTGATCGCCTACACCAGGATCTCCGACGACGAGCTCAACCAGGTCCTGGTGGTCGTCAACCTCGATCCGC
The DNA here is from genome assembly GCA_963727585.1 of uncultured Chloroflexia bacterium. GTDB lineage: Bacteria > Chloroflexota > Limnocylindria > Limnocylindrales > CSP1-4 > CAIXZV01. Next base: position 473,586 of record CAVSHH010000003.1, read on the forward strand.
ACCATGTCCAGTCGGGGTTCGTGGAGCTGCCGCTCGATGAGCTGGGCCTGGACGCCATGCGCCCGTACCAGGTGCACGACGTCCTCAACGACGCCCGATACCTGTGGCACGGTCCGCGCAATTACGTCGAGCTGGGCCCGCGGCAGCAGCAGGCGAACGTGTTCGTGATCCGCCGCTGGGTCCGCTCCGAGGCCGACTTCGACTACTACCTGTAGCGCCGCGCGGTCCGGGCGCCCCGGTCCAGCGTCTGCTCTTGATCGGCCACGACCCGGGCCGGGCGCGATACCATGCGCTGGCACGGTCTCGGCCGGCCGCCCGAGCGGGAGTAGCTCAGCTGGCAGAGCGGCAGCCTTCCAAGCTGCATGTCGCGGGTTCGATCCCCGTCTCCCGCTCCAAACCCCTCGTCCGCCAGGTCGCCCGTGGGACGGTCAACGTTTGCGCTCGAACAGGTGGTCGTGCTGCTCCCGCAGCAGCTCGATGGATGCCAGCACCTCGCGGGCCTCGACCGAGTCGGGTGGGAGCCCGACGAGCTGCCGCTCTGCCGCCCGCCACTCCTGGAGAACGTCGGCCATGCGGTAGATCCTCGCGGTGAGGTTCGTGGTGGGGCGCTCCACCGGGTAGAACAGGGCACGGTAGGTGCCGTCCCCGGTGTCGAGGACGGCCATTCGGACCCGGATCAGCTCGCCGTCCGGCCGGCGAAAGGCGCTCTCCGCGAAGACACCCTCGGCTCGTGACGCGAAATAGGCCTTCTCCCACGCCGCTCGTTCACCGGGGTCCGGGGGTGCGGCGGCGAAGGTGTCCGGAGACATCCGGCGCAGCTCGTCGATCGAGGCCACGCCGAGCAGCTCGAGCGCCCGTTCGTCCGCGTCGACCCAGCGGCCGTCCCGGTCCACGACCACGGTCGCCGCATTCCTCCACGGCATCCGACACACCTCTCCTTGCGCCGCCACCGGCTGACCGGTCCCGGACGGGATCCTCCGGGTTGAGCGTGCCGATTATCCACGCCGGCTCTCCGCGCACAAGCCTGATTGTGTGGACGTGGGAGGATGGGCGGCAGCCCCGGCCCGGCCGCACGATCCGGTCAGGGCCGCCCCGTGACCGGGACCCGGCACGGCCCGCCGCCAGGAGATGTCATGGTTCGTCGCCGCACCGTGGACGACCTGCTCGCCGACGCCCGCAGTCGGATCGAACGCGTGGGGCCGCACGAGGTGGCCGATGCCCTCGCAGCCGGTGCCCTGCTGATCGATACCCGGAGCACGGACCAGCGTCGCGAGGCCGGCATCATCCCGGGGTCGGTCCACGTCCCGCTGTCGGTGCTGCCCTGGCGGCTCGACCCCGAGGCGGAGGTCCCGGACCGCGCGCTCGCGGACCCGTCGCGGCGGGTCATCCTGGTATGCGACGACGGGTACTCGTCCAGCCTGGCCGCGGCGACCCTGCGCGAGATCGGCTACCAGCGGGCCGGGGACCTCTCGGGCGGGTTCAACGGCTGGCGCGCGGCCGGCCTGCCCGTTGAGCCGGCCAGCGGCTGAAGCCCCGCGCTACAGCTCGGCGATGACGCCCAGCGAGACGCGGAATCCGGCCCGCCGCTGCTGGGGCGGCATCAGCGTCGCCTGGCCCACCGGCGCCTCGACCGGGAACCACTTGTGCCACTCCTCGTTGAACGAATCGAAGTCCTGCGGGTCCCGGAGCGACCAGTTGACCCAGGCGATCCTCTCGAGCGAGCTGCCCTCGCCGTCCAGCAGTGCCTTGAGGTTCTCCATGGCCTGGGTGACCTGCGCCCGGATGGTTTCCCCGACCAGCCGCCCGGTCTCGGGGACAACCGGGCCGACCGACGACACGTAGACCATGCCGCCGGCCTTGACGGCCTTGCCCAGTCCAAAGGAGAGGCGCGGCGTGGCGGACGCGGCGTCGATGCCGATCGAGCGGCCCTTGCCCAGGCGCGCCTTGACCTGGACGGTGCCCTCAGCGGGGATCCCGAACTCGCCCTCGGGGAGCTCGACGCCCGACGCGAGGAACTTGGGCATGAACGTCGGCCGGATCCCGGTGGGCTCGAGGGTTCCCTGGACCCGACCGTTCTCGTCGACGCCGGTCTGCTTGAACTCGAACACGTCCTGGGTGAGGATCTGGTCGTCCTCGATCCCGTAGATCTCGGTGATGTTCATGATCTTGCGTGAGCCGTCGCCGAGGCGCGCGGTGTGGACGATCAGGTCGACCGCGGACGCGATCTGTTCCCGGATGGAGCGCAGCGGCATCTCGTAGCCGGCCATCAGGATCATGGTCTCGAGGCGGCGGAGCATGTCCGGCGAGCTGTTGGCGTGGCCCGTCGAGAGCGATCCTTCCTGGCCGACGGTCATCGCCTGGATCATGTCCAGCGCCTCGCCACCACGGCACTCGCCGACGATGATCCGGTCGGGGCGCATGTGCAGGGCGTTGCGCAGCAGGTCACGGGTGGTGATCTCGCCCAGCCCCTCCAGGTTGGGCGGCCGCGCCTCGAGCGTCACCACGTGCTCCTGGCGGAGCTGGAGCTCGGCGGCGTCCTCGATGGTGATGATCCGCTCCTCCTCGGGGACGAACGCCGAGATCACGTTGAGGGTCGTCGTCTTGCCCGAGCCGGTGCCGCCCGACACGAACACGTTGAGCCGTGCCTCGACGCAGGCGCGCAGGAAGTCGAACATCTCGGGGCTGGCCGTCCCGAACCCGACCAGGTCCTCGACCGTGTACGGCCGCTGGGAGAACTTGCGGATCGTGATCACCGGGCCGATCAGCGACAGCGGCTCGATGATGCAGTTCACGCGCGACCCGTCGGGCAGGCGGGCGTCGACGCGAGGGCTCGACTGGTCGATGCGCCGGCCCAGCGGGGTGATGATCCGGTCGATGATCCGGAGCACGTGATCGTCGTTGAGGAAGGTCGTCGCCACCCGCGAGATCTTGCCCTTGCGCTCGATGTAGATGTGCTCCGGGCCGTTGACCATGACCTCGGTGATCGTCGGATCGGCGATCAGGGGCTCCAGCGGTCCCAAACCGGTGACCTCGGCCACGACCTCCTCGGCCAGGCGATGCCGCTCGTCACGGGTCACCCCGAGGCCGTTGGCGGACAGGAACCGGTCGACGATGGCATCCACCTGCGCCCGGAGGTCGTTGCCCTTGGACGCCTCGAACAGGGCGTGCGACGAGCCGACGACCTCGTCCTGGAGTCGGTGGCGGATCTCCCGCAGCCATTCCTCGCGGGCCGCGTACTGGCCGGGCGAGCCGACGGGAACGGGGACGATCGCGGTGCTGGGGGCCTCCGGCTGGGGGGCCGGCTGCTCCTGGGCCTCCGGGGTCGGGGCTGGGACGGCCTCGGCGGCCTCGGCGGCGGCGGCCTGCTGGGCGCGCTCGATGCGGGACGTGAGCGACATGTCGTGCAGGGTACTCCCCGTGCCGGCCAAACCCCCGTGGCCGCGCAGGACGATCGTACTTGGCGCTCGCCGGTTGCGAAACCCCCGCCGTTGACGCCGGACACCGGGCCCTCATCGCCGTGGCAACGAGGGCCCTGCAGCGTCGGTCCAATCCGGGTTCCGGTTGCCGGCAGGAACTACGGCGCCTCGAGCCCGTGGCGCTCCAGCAGGTCGGCGTCGGCCAGGATCCGCTCGGTCGGGCCGTCCGCGACGATCTGCCCCCCATCCACGACGACGGTCCGCGGGAATACCTCCGCGACCAGCCGCATGTCGTGGGTCGACACCAGCATCGTCTGGTCGAGACCCCGGAGCATCGAGATGAGCTCGCGTCGCCCCCGCGGGTCGAGACCCGCCGAGGGCTCGTCGAACACCAGGATCGACGGATCCATCGAGAGCACCGTTGCGAGCGCCACCCGCTTGCGCTGGCCGAGCGACATCCGGTGGGGGACGCGATGGGCGAAGGCGGCCATGCCCACTGCCGCCAGCGCCCGCTCCACCCGGCGGTGCACCTCGTCTTCGGCCAGGCCCATGTGGAGCGGGCCGAACGCGACGTCATCGAACACCGTGGGGCTGAACAGCTGGTCGTCCGGGTCCTGGAACACGAGCCCCACCTCCGCCCGCACCCGCCGCAGGGTGTCCTTGGCCACGGCCACGCCGCTCACCCGGACCGCCCCGCTGGCCGGTCGCAGGGTGCCGTTGAGCTGGAGCATCAGGGTGCTCTTGCCGGCCCCGTTGGGGCCTACCAGGGCGACCTTCTCGCCGCTGCCCACCTGCAGGTCGACGCCCTGCAGCGCCTCGAAGCCGTCGGGATACCGGAAGTGGACATGCTCGAGCTCGATCGAGCCGTGGCCGGCGACCGGTCCGGGTCCCGGGGACGTGCCGGCCGGCCCGTTGTCCGCGTGCAGATGGGCGTGCTCGTGCGGCGGCAGGCCATCGTGGCTGTGGAGGTGCACGTGCTCGTGCTCGAGCTCGGGCACGGTGGGGCCGGGGGCATGCGGCACGGCTGCCGGGTCGGTGCTCACAGCCGGGGGAGCCACACGATGGCGGCGGTCTCGTAGGCGGCCAGGATGACGAGGATCGCCAGCAGCCATGCCAGCTCCGCCCGGGCCGGCGCGCGAGTCCGGAGGTGCCGGAACTCGCCCTCGAAGCCGCGCGCCTGCATGGCGGCGTAGATGCGCTCGCTGCGCTCGTAGGCGCGCAGGAACAGGGACCCGATCATGCGCCCCGTCACGGCGGCCCGCCAGCGGATGGAGCCGCCCGCCCGGCCCTCGACGCCCGCCGAGCGCGCATCGCGCGCCCGCAGCATCCGCGCGCCCTCGTCCGTGAGCACCGCGAGGTAGCGGTACATGAACGAGATGATCGAGATGATGATCCTCGGGACCCGCAGCTCCCGCAGGCCGTCCACGAGGTCGTGGAACGGCGTGGTGAACGCGAGCAGCAGGGCCACCTGCACCGACAGCCAGCTGCCGGCCAGGATGGTCAGGAACCGGCGCAGACCCTCGGCGGACACCGTCAGCGTGAGCGGGCCCAGCGTGAAGGTGGCGATGACCTGCTCGCCGATGGTGAAGATGAGCGGGAACGCCGCCAGCGCGAACGGCAGCGCGACCACGGCCGAGCGCGACAGCCGGAACGGCCCCAGCCCCGCGGTCGCGGAGCAGGCGACCAGCACCAGCCACACGATCAGCATCGCCAGGGCCGAGCCGATCGGCAGGAGTGAGATCACCAGGATCGTGGCGATCGTGAGGATGAACTTGACCCGGGCATCGGCCCGGTGGAACGGGCTGTCGCCCTCGACGTAGCGATCGAGCTCCAGGGTGCGGCGCTCCCCCCGGTCAGGCGCGCCGGCGGGCGACCAGGCGCCCGAGCACGAGCACGACCACGGCCACGATCGCGACGCCCAGCAGGCCCGCGAGGACCGTGGACAACCACGTGTTGTCGACCCCCGGGATCGCGTAGTCGCCCAGCAGTCCTGCGAACACGTTCTGGGCGAGTCCGATGAATCCCTGGTCCTCGGCGACGCGCTCCAGGCCGTCGGGGTCGGCCGAGGCGAGCGGGGCGAGGACGACCACCACGAGTGCGGCGATCGCGAGCCCGACCAGCCACCACCGGCGGCCGAGCCGGCCCCCGGCACGGCGGCCGGCAGCCGGTTTGGCGGGCGACGTGGACCGCCGGGGGTCCGGTCGGGCGGTCACGCTGCGACGCCCTGGGGCAGCTGCTCGCGGCGCGCGGCCCGATCGGGGCGCAGGTCGAGCAGATCCGGCCGCGCCACGCGGATGAAGCCGAGCGCCGCAGCCGTGATCAGTCCCTCGCCGATCCCGATGAACAGGTGCACCCCGAGCATGGCGGGCAGCACGATCTCCGCGGGACTGGTCCCCGAGACGATCAGCTCGAGCGCCATCATGGAGGCACCTGCCACCACCGAGCACCAGCCGGCGATCGCCGCTGCCGGGATGCGCGCGCGGTCCTCACCGCCCAGCAGGCCGCACAGCGCGCGGTACACGGCGTAGCCGCCGAGGGTCCCCACGATGCCCATGTTGAAGATGTTGGCGCCCATCACGACCAGGCCGCCGTCGGAGAACACCAGCGCCTGGACCGCGATCACGCAGGCCATCACCAGCGTGCCCGCCCACGGGCCCAGCAGGATGGCGGCCAGGACGCCACCGAGCAGGTGGCCCGAGGTCCCGCCCGCGACCTGGAAGTTGAACATCTGGGCCGCGAAGATGAACGCGGCCATCACCCCCATCAGGGGCACCGATCGCTCGTCGAGCGTCCGGTTGCTGTTCCTCACGGCAACCGCGAGGACGCCCACGGTGATCACCCAGAACACGAGCGAGACGGGCACCGTGAGGAACCGGTCGGCCGCGTGCATCGACGGCGCGATCGGAGCCTGCAGCGGGGCGGTGACGACGGACAGCAGGTCCATGGAGGCTCCCGGGACGAGAAGGCGGACTGGTCGCGGCCAACATCGTAGTCGCGCCCCGTTGCAGTTGCAAGCCGTTGCAATAAGGGGGGTTGCCACCGTATCCTTCGGCCGATGCGCCCCTCCGGATCGACCTCGCGGCGAACCTCGACCACCGCGCCCGTGCCCGCCACCACGTGGATGGATGTCCGCGCCCGGCTGCACGCGCACGGCCTGCGCTGGACCCCCCAGCGGCAGGCGCTGATCGGGGTCCTGGCCAGCGTCGACGGACACGTGACCGCGGCCGAGCTGGTGGAGCGCTGCCGGGCCCTGGATGGCGCGACCACCCCGTCGACGGTCTATCGCACGCTCGACGTCCTGGAGGAGCTGGGGATCGTTCGCCACGCCCACGGTCCCGATGGGCGCGAGGAGTTCCACGTGCTGCCGGTGGCGGATCACGGACATCTGCACTGCCTGGGCTGCGGTGCCAGCTGGGAGATCGGCGAGCGGGAGGCGCGGACGCTCGTCTCGGCTCTCGAGCGCGAGCGCGGCTTCCGGGTGGAGCTGTCACATCTCTCGGTCGCCGGCCGCTGCCGCTCGTGCTCGGCCGATGCCTGATCGTCTCGTTCCGTTCGCGGGTCGGGTGCCCCAGGACGTGACCCCCGAGCCTCCGGGACCCGGCCGGGAGTCGGTGTGGGACTACCCGCGGCCGCCGCGCGTGGAGCCCGTGACGGACCGCATCCGGGTCGTGGTCGGCGGCATCGCCATCGCCGACTCCACCCGGGCGATGCGGGTCCTCGAGACCTCGCACCCGCCCACGTACTACGTGCCCCGCGAGGACGTGCGGTCGGACCTGCTCCGGCCCTCGCCTGCGACGAGCGTCTGCGAGTGGAAGGGCCGGGCCCGCTACTGGTCGCTGGCGGGTGGCGATGTGCGTGCCATCCCCGACGTGGCCTGGTCGTACGAGACGCCGGCTCCAGGCTTCGAGCAGATCCGCGGCTGCCTCGCGTTCTATGCCGCCAAGGTTGACGAGGCCTGGGTCGGCGACGAGCGGGCGGCGCCGCAGCCGGGCGGCTTCTACGGCGGCTGGATGACGTCGCGGGTCGCGGGTCCGGTCAAGGGCGAGCCGGGATCCTGGGGCTGGTAGGGGAGGCGCCATCGGCGGGGACCGGCCCCCGACCGGCATTCGCCAGCACGGCATCGGACAGCGCGGGCCATGCTTCGCCGGCCCACGATCCAAATGGCCGATCGGTGAGGCAGGCGAGCGCGATCCCGGCGTCCGGATCCACCCACAGGAAGGTCCCGGTCGCGCCGAAGTGCCCGAAGGTCCGCGGCGAGCCGGTCGTGGCGGTCCAGTGCGGCGCCTTTCCATCGCGGATCTCGAACCCCAGCCCCCAATCATTGGGATCCTGGAGCCCGAAGCCGGGAAGCACCCCCCGCAGCCCGGGGAAGGTGACCGTCGTGGCCTCAGCCAGGCGGGCGGCGGGCAGCACGCGTGGCGCCAGCAGCTCCCGGGCCAGCGTGGCGAGGTCGTGGCACGGCCCGACGAGTCCCTCCGACGGGCGGCCGTCGAGGTGGGTGGCGGTCATGCCCAGCGGCTCCAGCACCCACTCCTGCAGGATCCCGGCGAAGGGCCGACCGGCGGCGACGCCGACCGCCGCGGCCAGCCGGTCGAACCCGGTGTTCGAGTAGGTCCGTTGCCGGCCCGGCGGGCCGAGCACCGTGTCGTCGTCGAAGGCGAGCCCGGACGCGTGGGCCAGCAGGTGGCGGATCGTCGATCCCGGCGGCCCGGCCGGATCGTCGAGGCCCAGGATCCCGCGGTCGACCGCCACCAGGACGGCCGAGGCGGTGACCAGCTTGGTCACCGATGCCCAGCGGAGCGGCCGGTCCATGGGTCCCCGCGAGGCCACGAGGCCGGCGCCACCCACCACGGCCACCGCTGCAGTCGGCGCGCGCCACCGGTCGACGGTCTCGAGCACCCGGGCATCGAACGGGTTCGAGGCGCTCACCGGCGCCCCGGTGCCCGGTAGATCACCACCTCGACCCGCTCCAGCGTGACCAGGCCGCCGCTGATCATCGGCTCCAGCTCGGTCAGCACCGCGCGCACCCGGTCCGGCTCGTCAACTGCCTCCACCAGGATGGGCAGGTCCTCGGACAGGGCGAGGATGCGCGTGGTGTGCACGCGGGACGCCCGGCCGTAGCCCTCGATCCCGCGGAACACGGACGCGCCCCGGATGCCCCGTTCCCGGAGCAGGCGCACGATGGCGTCGTAGAGCGGCCGGCCCTCCCAGTGGTCCAATTCGCCGATGTAGATGCGAAGCAGGAGCGCTTCGCCCTCGAGCGTCATGGTCGCGACCTCACGGCACCAGGCGGCCGACGGCCAGGCCGGCGACGACCGCGATCAGCCCCAGCGCGATGGAGCCCAACAGGTTGAGCAGGGCGAGCTGCCACGCCCCGTCCTCCACGAGACGCCACGACTCGAGCATCCAGGTGGAGAACGTCGTATATGCCCCCAGGAAGCCGATCATCAGCGGGCCGCGCACACTGGCCGGCAGCACGTCGCGCTCGGTGGCCCAGGCGAACAGGAAGCCGAGCACGAACGCTCCACTGAGGTTGACCACCAGCGTGCCCAGCGGGAACGCGGTCGGGTTGCGGTCGCTGACCCACAGGTCCAGCAGGCGACGTGCCACGGCGCCTGCGAACCCCCCCAGCCCGACGAGCACCAGGTCCATGCGCGGCTCTCCGTCCCGTGTCCCGCGTCAGTCGGCCGACGGCACGCCGAGGATGTTGAACCCGCCGTCCACATGGATCACCTCGCCGGTCACGGCCGAGCTCAGGTCCGAGGCCAGGTAGACCGCGGTCCGGCCGCAGTCCTCGATCGTGATGTGGCTGCGCAGCGGCGCGAGCTGGTCGAACGGCCCGTAAAGCTTGCGGAACCCGGCGATCCCGCCCGCGGACAGGGTGCGGATGGGGCCGGCGGAGATCGCATTGACCCTGATCCCGTCGGGCCCGAGGTCGGCCGCCAGGTAGCGCACCGATGCCTCGAGGGCGGCCTTGGCCACGCCCATCACGTTGTAGTGGGTCACGACCTTCTCGGCGCCGTAGTAGGACAGGGTCAGCAGGCTCGATCCGCGCCGGAGATAGGGGCGTGCCTCGCGGGCCAGCGCGACCAGCGAGTAGGCGGACACGTCGAGCGCCAGGGCGAACCCATCACGCGAGGTGTCCACGAACTGGCCGTCGAGGTCCTCGCGCTTGGCAAACGCGACGGCGTGGACGAGGATGTCGATCCCGTCCTGCTGCTCGTGCCATGCGCCCATCACGCGCCGGATGTCGTCGTCGCTGGTGACGTCGCACGGCTCAACGAACGGGCTGCCGATGCTCTCGGCGAGCGGTCGGACACGGCGTTCGATGAGACCTTCCACGGAGCTGAAGCCCACCACGGCCCCCTGCTCATGGAGCGCCCTGGCGACGCCCCAGGCGATGGAATGGTCGTTCGCGACGCCGAACACCAGCGCCCTGCGCCCGTCGAGCAGTCCCATGCGCGCCTCCTTGTGTGGATCTACCCTGCGCATCATGCCCGACCTTCCTGCTCCCGACCCCGGCCCGCGTGCAGCGCTGCACGGAGTCCGCGGCCTGCTGCTCGATCTCGACGGGGTGCTGATCCTCAAGGGCCGGGCGATCCCGGGGGCGGTCGAGGCGGTAGCCGCGCTCGACGCGGCGCGGTTTCCGTACCTCGTCGTCACCAACACCTCGCTCGTGTCGCGGGCGACGCTCGCGCACTGGGCTGCGGCGGAGGGATTCACCGTGTCCCGCACGCGGTTCCAGAGCGCGCTGTCGGCATCGGCCGACCTGGTGCGACGCGAGTACCGGGACCTGCCCGTGTACGTGATCTGCTCCGAGGATGCGCGGACCGAGCTCGACGGGCTGCAGGCGGCGACGGGGGAGGCTGTCGATGCCGATCCCGGGTCGATTGCCGCGGTCATCCTGGGCGACTCGCCCGAGGAGCTGACCCGCCGGAACCTCGACCGCGCGTTCCGGGCCTGCCGGGCCGGTGCCGTGCTGATCGGGATGCATCGCAACCCGTGGTGGATCACGCCCGAGGGTCCGTCGCTCGACGCCGGCGCCTTCCTGGCCGGGCTGGAGCTTGCGCTTGGCCGCCGGGCGCGGATCGTGGGCAAACCGTCCCGCACGTTCTTCGATGCGGCGGTCGTGCGCCTGGGCGAGGAGGTGGCCGCACGCGGGCAGTCGCGGCTCCGGCGCCGGGACCTGGCGATGGTCGGCGACGACGTCGGGTCCGACATCGACGGCGGCCGGCGCGCCGGGCTGCGGACCGTGTTCGTGCGCAGCGGCAAGCACGGCGAGACGGAGCTGGCATCGGCGGCGGGCCGGGCCCGCGGGGCATTCCGCCCCGACGCGGTCGCGCCGTCGCTCGCGGAGGTGGTCGCGGCGGTGCTGGGCTGACGGGTTCACGCCCGGGCTCCGCATGGCAGACTCTGCGCCATGCAGTCGAGCGCGCCCGTCCTGAGCGACGGGGTGATCACCCTTCGGCACCCCGAGGAGACGGACGCCGGTGCCCTGTCAGCCGCGGTGCTGGCGTCGCTCCCCGAGCTCACGCCGTTCATGCCCTGGGCCAGCGACCAGTACGACGGGGCCGAGGCGCTGGCGTGGATCCGCGGCGAGCGTGAGCCGGACGAGGTCCGGTACCTGATCATCGGCGATGACGGCGAGGTCGCCGGCGGCTGCGGGCTCAACCTGTTCAACCAGGTCAACCGCTATGCCAACCTCGGCTACTGGTTGCGGACCGACCGGACCGGACGGGGCTGGGCCACCCGGGCCACGGTGCTGCTCGCCCGGCACGGGATCACCCAGCTGGGGCTGGAGCGGGTGGAGATCATGATGGCGGTCGAGAACGAGCCGAGCCGTCGCGTCGCCGAGCGCGCCGGCGCAACATTCGAGGGCACGCTCCGCCACCGGTTCCTGCTGCACGGCGCGTACCACGATGCGCACCTGTACTCGCTGATCCGGTCGGACGTCGAGCCGCTGGACTGAGGCCGGGGCTGCGATCACAGTTGTGCCCTGATTCAGCCTGACGGGCGCGTCACCCGGACGTCGTCAACCCCGGCCTCGATGATCGAGTCCGGCCCGCCGTCGAGCGCCTCGAACCGCAGGTGGATGTCCTGACCCTTCCACTCGTCGAGATTGAGCGATGCCGACCGCCAGGAGCCGGCCACCGCGGCCGTCGACCCCAGCCGCTCCCAGACGACGGTCTGAGTCCCGTCGCCTGCCTCGACGATCGCCTGCACGTGGTCGGCGCCCGACGACGACCCGGCGGGGTGGGCGAACAGCCAGCGGAACGTGAGCGACTGGCCGCTGGCCGCTGGCAGGCTGATCGTCGCGGAGCGGACGGTCGTCAGCCCGTCGAGGTCGTTGGCGCCCGCCCCGGCGCCCGCCGGAGCGCCGGTCACCAGCGCGATGCGCCCGGACGGCACCTTGTTGCGTTGGAGCCGCGTTCCGTCCGACGACGTCGCCGCCGGGTTGCCACGCACCCAGCGTCCCGAGGACGGCGCGGTGTCGGTTCCGTCGGGGTCCACCGTCCAGCCCCTGGCCACCTCGAGGTCGTCGTCGAAGGCGCCGCACCGGGCCGCCCGGACGTCGGCTCCGAGCACGGTCAGCGGGCACCACGCCTTCTCCATCAGGTACAGGACGGCCTCCTTGTTCCGGCCCGTCTCGGGCTTGATCCGGCCGTCCCTCGGGTAGTCGCGGATCGACAGCTCGAAGGTGTACGAGAACACCCGGTACGCGCCGTACAGGTAGTCCCGCGACGTGCCGCTGGTGACGTACAGATCGCTCGCCTGCTGGGCCCGGTAGCCGTTGCTCTTCGCCATGTGGCGGCCGATCTTCGCCAGCGCCGCGTGGTCCGCGATGGTCATGTCGCCCGGGACGTTCTTCCTCGTGTAGCCGTACGGCCACATCACCAGCCGGGCGTACTCGTGGAACGTGATTGCCGCCCGGATCTGCTGTCGGCCGCCGACCACGCGGCTGGCCAGGAAGTCACGCATCGCGCGGGACTCGGGGGCCGAGAACGCGTAGGGACCGCGGTAGGTGATCGCCAGCGGGTTTGTGGACGTCCGGCCGCCGCCACCCCACTTGTAGCCGTAGTTGCGGTTGAGGTCGGTCCCGGTCGTCCCGTTGGCGTTCGGCTGGCGGTTCTTGCGCCAGAAATGGAAGCGACCCTTGCGGATGTCGAACTGGGCGCCGTCCGGGTTGACCGCGAACACGATCCAGACCTCGCGGGTGTTCACGATGTGGGTGATCCGGTCGTCGCTGCCGTAGCCATCGGCGAGCCAGTGGAGGATGCGCAGCGTCATCTCGAGGCCCATGTGCTCGTCGGCATGGTGCAGCCCGTCGAACAGGACCTCGGGTTCGCGCTCGTCAACGGCCACGTGGTCGCTGACCTTGGCCGCCCAGATCTCGCGGCCCTTGTAGGAGGTGCCGATGGACAAGGCCTGGACGATGTCGGGGTGGGCGGCGGCGACCGCGAGGACCTCGGCGCGCATCTCCGGGTAGGTGTGGTAGCCCTCCCAGCCGGGCGGGAACTCACCGGCTCCCAGGACCGGCGGGGCCGAGGTGAACAGCAGGGCGGCCGCCAGGCCGAGACCCGGCAGCGCGGCGGGGAGGCGGCGGGATCGTCGGGGCATGGCCGCCAGTGTGCCCCGCTGCGCCCCCAGCGTCCATGGCGAGTCGGTCCCGGCACCCGCCTGCCGGAGTGCCCTCCCGCTGTGTCGTCCGGCCGCACTAGACTGGCGACCAGCGACCCCGTCGAGCCTGCGCGCCCGGTGTCCATCCCGGCGCGCCCCTAGTGGAGCCAGAGCCGAATGGCCGAACGGATCAAGATCACGTATGCGACCCTGCGCAACGACAACGAGGAGCTCCACGCGCTGTACGACGCGGGCCTCGAGAAGGCGAAGGGCCGGCTGGGCGAGTACCACCGCAACTTCGTCGATGGCGCCGAGCGCGACGGCGACGGCATGTTCGAGGTCCGCTCGCCCATCGACACCGACATCCTCGTGGGCACCTTCGCGCGGGGGACCCGGAAGGACGTGCAGGACGCCATCGCCGCGGCCCGCCGTGCCCAGCCCGCCTGGTTCCGGCTCGGCTGGGAGAAGCGCCTCGAGATCCTCCGCGGCGCCGCGGAGCTGATCAGCGAGCGCCAGATGGAGTACGGCGGCCTGATGGCGATCGAGGTCGGCAAGAACCGGCTCGAGGCGCTGGGCGAGGTCGAGGAGGCGGCCGACCTCATCCGCTACTACGCCAAGACGGCTGAGGCCAACGCCTTCTACGACCACCCCATGGACAACCTGGGCGACGCAGCGGTCCATACCCGGTCGGTCCTGCGCCCGCACGGCGTGTTCGCGGTCATCAGCCCGTTCAACTTCCCGATGGCCCTCGCGGTCGGCCCCAGCGCGGCCGCGATGATGGCCGGCAACTGCGTCGTCTTCAAGCCGGCCTCCGCGTCGGCAATGACGGCGATCGCGATCAAGGAGGCCTATCGCGACGCAGGCGTGCCCGACGGGGTGTTCAACCTGGTCATGGGTCCCGGGGACACGGTGGGCGACGAGCTCCAGACCAACCTCGGCATCGACGGCATCGTGTTCACCGGCTCGTACGAGGTGGGCTTCGAGCTGTTCAAGAATTTCTCCAAGGCCTATCCTCGGCCGTGCATCGTCGAGATGGGCGGCAAGAACCCCGCCATCGTGCTCAAGAGTGCCGACGTCGAGGAGGCCGCGGAGGGCATCCTGCGCGCCGCGTTCGGGTTCGGGGGCCAGAAGTGCTCGGCCAACAGCCGGGTGTACGTCGAGCGACCGATCCACGACGAGCTTGTCCGGCAACTGGTCGCCAAGACCGAGCAGCTGACGCTCGGCAACCCGCTTCCCCGCGAGACCTTCCTCGGCCCGGTGATCGACGAGCGCGCTGTCAACCGCTATGAGCAGGCGGTCGCCGAGGCACGTCGCGACGGCACCGTGTACACGGGCGGCGAGCACCTGACCGACGGCGACCATGCCCGGGGCTTCTACGTCGAGCCCACCGTCGTGGGCGTGCCCACCGACCACCGCCTGTTCCGCGACGAGCTGTTCGTCCCGTTCACCGCGGTGGCGGCGGTCGACTCGCTCGACGAGGCCTTGCGCCTGTCCAACGACAACGTCTACGGCCTGACCGCAGGCGTGTACAGCGACGATCCCGCCGAGGTCGAGCGCTTCCTGGAGGAGATCCAGGCGGGCGTCCTGTATGTCAACCGGCGCGCCGGTGCGACGACCGGCGCCTGGCCCGGCGTCCAGGCGTTCGGCGGCTGGAAGGGCTCCGGGTCGACCGGCAAGTCCGGGCTGTCGATGTACTACGTCGCGCAGTTCCTGCGGGAGCAGAGCCACACCGTCGTCGACTGAGGGCAACGGCCTGGAGGTCGTGGCAACCGGCCCGCCCGCGCCACGACCTCCTCGGGGGCCGCCTCGGGCAGGCGCCGGCCCGGTCGGCCGTGCGCTCCATGAAAGCCTCCTGTCACCGCGTTCCCCGCTGGGCGAGCGCCAGCGACTCCGGTCGCTCTGCTATGCTCTATGCACTCTGCATAGACCTTATGCGTGACCACCCGCGATCGATCGCCGAGGAACCCACCATGACGGAATCGCTCCAGGCGCGTCCCGTGCCGGACATCGTGACGGCGCTCCCCGGCCCCAAGGCACGTGCCCACATCGAGTTCGACCACGCGTGGACGAGTCCGTCGCTGCCGCGGGCGTACCCCCTCGTCCCCGTGCGCGGACAGGGGTGCACGATCGAGGACATCGACGGCAACCTGTTCCTCGACTTCGCCGCGGGGATCGCGGTCAATTCGACCGGCCACAGCCACCCCGACGTCGTGGCCGCGATCGGCCGCCAGGCCGCCCAGCTCCAGCACTTCAGCGCCAGCGACTTCTACCTGCCGATCTACGCCCGGGCCGCCGCCGAGCTTGCCCGGATCGCCCCGATGTCGGGCCCCACCCGTGTGTTCATCGGCAACTCCGGGGCGGAGGTGGTGGAGGCAGGCCTCAAGCTCGCCCGGTACCACACCCGCAGGAGCAACGTGATCGCGTTCCTGGGCGCCTTCCACGGCCGGACGATGGGCGCGGTCAGCCTCACCGGCTCCAAGGCCAAGTACCACGCCCACTTCGGGCCGCTGCTGCCCGGTGTCTATCACGTTCCGTACGGAAACGAGGGGATCGACGAGATCGAGCAGCGCATCTTCAAGCGATTGATGCCTGCCGACGAGTTCGCGGCGATCATCGTCGAGCCCATCCAGGGCGAGGGCGGCTACATCGTGCCCGAGGATGACTTCCTGGCCCGGCTGCGCGACCTGTGCGATCGCCACGGGATCGTGCTGATCGCCGACGAGGTCCAGTCGGGCGCCGGGCGCAGCGGAAAGATGTGGGCGGTCCAGCACTGGGACGTGGAGCCCGACATCCTGCTCACGGCCAAGGGCATCGGGTCGGGGATGCCGGTGGGCGCCATGATCGCCAGGGACGAGGTGATGTCCTGGACCCCCGGCGCCCACGGCAGCACCTACGGCGGCAACCCGATCAGCCTCGCCGCGCTGCTGGAGACGATCCGGCTGCTCGAGGGCGGGCTCATCGCCAACGCCGGCATCCGCGGCCGCGAGATCATGGACGGGCTGCGCCCGCTGGTGGACCAGTTCCCGGGCATGGTCCGGGAGGTTCGCGGCAAGGGACTCATGGTCGGCATCCAGTTCGACTCCGGCGACATCGCGGAGGCCGTCCAGATGCAGGCGTTCGAACGCGGACTGCTCGTCCTCGAGGCGGGTGACGACGCGGTCCGGATGTCGCCGCCCCTGGTGGTGTCCCAGTCCGAGGCGTCCACCGCGGTTGCGCTGTTCTCGGACGCCGTCGCGCACGTGGCGGCGCACCGGCGCGACGACCTCGAGGACGTGGAGACAGCCACCCGGGCCGGGTTCGCGAGCGAGGGCTTCGGCGCCTCCGGTTGACGCGGCGGGCGCGCCCCGCAATACGACGTGATCACCCGTGCCCCGAGGCGGCAATGCCTCCGTGACGCTGCCGCGCTCATGATCGGGAGGTGAGTCTCATCCTCGTCGTGGGTCGACGCGGCCGCCAGCCGGCCGCCAGCCCGGCGGCGGATCCCAGTGACCCCGATGCCGCCGCGATGGCCGCGGTCCGACGGACCGACCTCTGGCGCGCGGTGCGCGACGAGGTCGAGTCGCTCGGCCAGCTGGCGCGTCGCGACGAGGATCACGCTCTCCGGCCCGGGGCAATCGGCCACCTCGCGGAGGCGATCGCGGCCGACGACGAGGACCCGGCCATCGCCTACGCGACCGGCCGCGAGGAGACGCGGCGAGCCGTGGAGCGGTGGATCGATGCCGGCGTGGCGGCGATCGCGGTGGTGCCCGTTGCCGTCGCGGTGGACGCGCCCACCAGCGACCTCGAGGATCCGGACCTTGCGCGGCTGCACCAGGACCTGGATGCGCTTGCCAGGCGGCACCCCGGGATCGAGATCCAGTACGTGGGGCCGCCGTTCCATGACGCCCCCGCGCTGGAGGCGGCAATCGCGGCGCTGCGTCCGGCCGGATCGGAGGAGCCGGCCCTGCTCGCCATCGCGGTCGAGCGGGCATTCGACGGCGACATCGGCCGGTTCGGACGGTTCATGCAGGCCCTCCAGCGGGGTGTCCCCGAGGGGACCGTGGTGGCGCTGCGCGGCAGTGCCGTCCAGGGCGCGTCGTTCCAGACCGGCGAGCCGTTCGACGCGCGCGGGTCCGGGACCAGTGACCTCGACCTCGTGCTGCTGGGCGAGGAGGCGATGGCCCGCTGGCATCCCGACGGCTTCTACCTGCCGGGCGTCAACACCCTCCCCCTCGACGACAGCTCGCCGACGATCGCCGATGTGATCCTGGAGCGGGCGCGTCGGGAAGCCCAGGCGATCGCCGGCCGCCCGATCGCGCTGCAGGCGATGGCGCGCTGGTTCCTCGACCTGCGGTCGGCCCTCCAGGGCACGCCGTACGTGATCCTCGGTGGCTGACCTGGCGCAGACCGGTGGAGCTTCGCTCCGGCTGGTGTCATACAACATCCGGCACGGCGGGGGCCGGCGGGTGGCCTTCATCGGGGCCGTGCTCGCGGCGCTCGAGCCCGACGTCGTCCTGCTCCAGGAGGCGGTGGACCCCGTGGCCGTCGAGCGGATCGCTCGCGCGGCCGCGCTACCGCACATCATCCAGCGGCCCCGCTGGAGCGTGGCCGCGCTCACGCGCGAGGCGGCGGGCCACGCCTGGCATCGACCCGCCCGGGCCCGGGGATGGCTCGAGGTGACGCCGTCGAGCTCGCCGGGCCTCCGCCTGCTCGGGCTCCACCTGCCGGCCGGCCTGTCGGCGCGTGGCGAGCGGGCACGGATGCGAAGCGTGGACATCCTGCTCGACTGGCTGGGTGACATGGCGCGATCCGACACGCTCGTGGTCGGCGACCTCAACTCGGTGGCCCGCGGGGACGCGCCCCGGGTTGCCGCCATGCCCCTCTGGCTGCGGCTCCTGCTGCGCTTCGACGGCGGCATCCGGACCGACGTCCAGGACCGGCTCGCCGCCGCCGGCTGGACCGACATGTTCCGCCACCTGCACCCGGACGACCCGGGGTTCACGCTGCCCGCCGCGGAGCCCCAGGTCCGGCTCGACTACGTCCTGGCGCCTCCGGACCTGGTGTCGTCGTTCCGGACCTGCGAGCCCGCCGGCGACGTGGCCCAGGTCGCCCGGGCGTCGGATCACCTCCCGCTGCTGGCCGTCCTCGACACGCCGGGCTGACGGCTACACTGGATGCCGTCGATGCAGGCTGCAGACCGCCACCGACATCGGCGTCCGGCGCAGCCCGCGGGCGCCACGCAGCAGCAGGGGGCCATGCCCGGCAAGGTTGCATCCATGCGCGACGCCATCGCCGACCTGGTCCGGGACGGAGACACGGTCGCGATCGAGGGCTTCACCCACCTGATCGGCTTCTCGGCCGGCCACGAGATCATCCGCCAGCGCAGGCGGGACCTGGTGCTCGCCCGGATGACCCCGGACGTGATCTACGACCAGATGATCGCCGGGGGTGTCGCGCGCAAGCTGGTGTTCAGCTGGCTGGGCAACCCAGGCGTCGGGGGGCTCAACGCCATCCGGCGCCGGATCGAGCCCGCCGCGGTGGGGGAGGGGATCCCGCTCGAGGTCGAGGAGTACAGCCATTTCGGGATGGTCGCCCGGTACACCGCAGGAGCGGCGAACCTGCCGTTCATGCCGTTGCGCAGCTACTTCGAGACCGACCTGCCCAAGGCCAACCCGCTCATTCGCGAGATCCGCAGCCCCTACTCGGACGAGATCGTGTACGCGGTGCCCCCGCTCCACCCCGACGTCACGGTGATCCACGCCCAGCGTGCCGACGCCAACGGGAACACCCAGATCTGGGGCCTGCTCGGCTGTCAGAAGGAGGCGGCCTTCGCCGCCGATCGGGTGATCGTGGTCGTCGAGGAGCTGGTCGACGAGGCCGTCGTCCGTGCCGATCCCAACCGGACCGTGATCCCCGGCCTGATCGTGGACGCGGTGGTCGTGGACCCGTTCGGCGCCCACCCATCGTACGTGCAGGGTGTCTACGATCGCGACAACCGGTTCTACCTCGACTGGGATCCGATCAGCCGGGACGAGGAGAAGACCCAGGCCTGGCTTCGCGACTGGGTCTACGATCTCGACGGCCGCGAGGCCTACATCCAGAAGCTGGGCGAGGCGCGGATCGCCTCGCTCCGGCCGGGCAGCGCCCCCTCGGGCAGCGTCGAGTACGGGGACTACCGGTGAGCGACCGGGGCTTCTCCAAGAGCGAGATGATGATCGCCGCCGCCGCTCGGGAGCTGGCCGGCCAGCATGTCTGCTTCGTCGGCGTCGGCCTGCCCAACATCGCCGTCAACCTGGCGAAGCGGACGGTCGCGCCGGACCTGGAGCTCGTGTACGAGGCGGGAGTGTTCGGCGCAAGGCCCGCCCGGCTGCCGCTCAGCATCGGCGATCCCACCATCGTGACCGGCGCCACCGCCGTCGTGTCGATGTTCGAGCTGTTCGCGTTCTACCTCCAGCGGGGACTGGTCGACGTCGGCTTCCTGGGCGCCGCGCAGATCGACCGCCTGGGCAACATCAACACCACCGTCATCGGCGACTACGCCGCTCCGCGCACGCGACTGCCAGGTTCGGGCGGAGCGTGCGAGATCGCGATCCATGCCCGCCAGGTGTTCGTGATCATGCGCCAGAGTTCGCGCTCCTTCGTCGACCAGATCGACTTCCGCACCTCACCCGGGAACCTTGGCGGCGCGGAGCACGCGGAGGCGATCCGTACCGCCGGTGGATGGAACGGTCGGGGGCCGAGCGTCGTGGTCACCGACCTCGGCATCTGGCACTTCGACGAGACGGGTGAGATGCGGCTCGACTTCCTCCACCCGGGAGTCACCCTGGACGAGGTGCGGGCGACCATCGCCTGGGAGCCGAAGGTGAGCCAGGACCTGCAGGTCACGCCGGCCCCCACGACCGAGGAGCTGCGGCTCGTCCGCGAGGAGCTGGATCCCGAGGGCGTGTACACGAAGTAGCGACCGGCTGGCGGGCGTCATCACTCGCGCGCGTGATCGGGGTCTCGATCTGCGGCTTGCGCGATGCATGTTCCTGGGATGCAATGGCACGGATGGCGCATGCGCATACCTCCCCTGCCGCCGCCAACCGGGGCCGGTTGGCCGTCGTCCTCGTCCTGAGCCTGTTGATCCTGGTGGTCGAGGTGGCCGGCTCGATCGTCGCCAACAGCCTCGCGCTGCTCGCGGACGCCGGACACGTGCTGGCGGACGTCGCCGGCCTGGCCCTGGCGCTGCTTGCGATCTGGGTGGCGGGTCGGCCGCCCACGCCGGGCCGCAGCTTCGGCTACCACCGGATGGAGATCCTGGCCGCGGTGGCCAACGCGGTCCTCCTGTTCGGCATCGCGGGCTTCGTCCTGCTCGAGGCCTGGCAGCGCCTGGGCGCGTCGCAGACGATCGCCTCCGGCCCGATGCTGGTCTTCGCGCTGGTGGGCCTGGCCGCGAACGCGGTCTCCCTGTTCCTGCTCCGCGACGCCCAGCGTGCGAGCCTCAACATGCGCGGGGCCTACCTCGAAGTCATGGGCGACCTTGCCGGTTCCGTTGCGGTCATCGTCGCGGCCGTGGTGATCGCCCTCACGGGGTGGACCGGCGCGGACCTCCTCGTCTCGGTGGCGATCGGGCTGCTCATCCTCCCGCGCACCGTGGGGCTGCTCCGCGACGCGACCGACGTCCTGCTCGAGGCCACGCCCAAGGGCGTGGACATGGACCACGTCCGGGGGCACATCCTCGACGCGCCGGGCGTGGTCGACTGCCATGACCTCCATGCCTGGACGATCACGTCGGGAATGAACGTGGTGTCGGCGCACGTCGTCCTGGGCAGCGGCGCGGATCCGTCGGCGGTCCTCGACTCGCTGGCCACCTGCCTGGCCGACGACTTCGATATCGAGCACAGCACGTTCCAACTCGAAACGGTGGACCGCCGGCGGCTCGAGGAGCGCGCGCACGCCTGAGCAGCCGGACGCCCGGCGGCTGGCCGTCGGGCGTCCGGGGCGGCGGTGGGCATCGGCGACGATCCCCGGCGGCGGCTCGTCGCCTTCATCCTGGGGCTGGTGCGACCTCGGGCTAGTGCGACGCTCCCTCCCTCGGCCGGACGACGAGGACCGGACAGGGCGCGTTGCGGACGACGTGCTCCGAAACGCTGCCCAGGAACAACCGGCCCACGGCACCGCGGCCGTGGCTCCCGACGAGAACCATGTCGACGTGCTCGGCCTCGGCGGCCGCGACGATCTGGTCGCCCGGATCGCCGGTCCACACCAGGAACGACACGTCGATGCCGGACTCACGGCCCTGTTCCACCAGGCCCTGCGCCTGCTGCTCGTGCCGCGCCCGGACCTGGTCCACGCGGGCGCGGAAGCGGCCGCCGGGCATGAGCAGCGAGCCCGGATCGATCACCGAGACCACGAGCAGCGAGGCACCCAGGCTCCCGGCCAGCTCGAACGCGAGCTCCGTCGCGGACGACGACGCCTCGCTCAGGTCCGTGGCAAGGAGCAGCTTGCTGACGCCTGGATGCGGCGCGTCCCCAGGCATCGAGCTCGGCTCGGGTCCGGCGGCGTGGTGTGCCTCAGAGGCCATGATCACCGTCCGCGCGGCTAGGCGAGCAGTGCCTGGACAACCGTGTCGACGTCGGCGGCGGTGGGCAGCACGATCAGCGTGCTCACCATGCCGAACATGCCGTCGGCGCCCTCGACGTGCGGCAGGATGTGGCAGTGGAAGGCCCAGATGCCCAGCCGGTCGGCCTCGATGTTCACGTCGAACCGCTCGCCCGGGTTGACGCCCAGGGTGTCGCAGTAGAAGGCGTTGGAGCCGAGGTCGTAGCCGTCGCGGGCCACCACCTTCATCCGGAACCCGTGGAGGTGCCACGGGTGCATCATCTGGCCCTCGTTCATGAACCGCACCCGGACGGTCTCTCCCTGCGCGGCGAGCACCGGCACCGTGGCCGGGAACCCGTGTCCATTGATGGTGAACCCGCCCAGCATGTCGTTGCTGATCCACACGTAGTCCCGGTCGAACTTGTCGTCGGACTTCGGCTTCTTGGGTTCCACCACGAAGCCGCCGAGGAGCCCCCGGCCGACCTGGTCGGTCGCATTGTGGTGCGAGTGGTACATCAACGAGCCGGGCCGGTCGGCCACGAACTCGTAGGTCCACGACTCGCCGGGGGCGAACGGCTTCTGGGTCACGAATGCGACGCCGTCCTGCGTGAAGTCCTGGAACTCGACGCCATGGAAATGGACGCTGGTGGTCTCGTTGAGGTTGTTCTTGAAGATCGCCCGGATCCTGTCGCCTTCCTTGACCCGGAACGTGGGGCCCGGCCACTGCGCGTTGTAGCCGACGGCGGCGACGGTCGGCATCTTCTCGTCGATCTTCCAGTCGATCTCGTCGATGGTCAGGTTGAACACCTTGACGTCGCCGTCCACCTGGTACTGGAGCGGGTCCACCGCGTCGGTGATCACGAGGTTGGGAACCTGGGCGAACGCAGGCTTGGCGGACAGCTCCGGATAGTCGGAGCCCACGTCCCACATGTCGGCCAGCGTGTTGACCACGACCTCCGGATAGATGGTCGCGAGCGTGGGCACGAGGTTGCCCACGTACCGCTGGAGGACGTTCCGCGAGGCGACGTCATGCTCGCTCCAGCCGGCCGGGATGTCGGGGTTGGACGAAGGCACCGGACTGGCCGAGGGCGCCTCGCTGGGGGCCGCCGACGGCGCCTCGCTGGGGGCCGCCGACGGCGCCTCGCTGGGCGAACCGGCGGGGCCGCCGGAGGGCGCTCCGGGCAGGGGCGCGCCGAAGCTCCACGACGGGACGGCGGCGGTGCTGCAGGCGGCGACGGTCGCGGCGACCCCGGTCAGGCCGGCGGCGCCGGCCACCCGCAGGAAGTTGCGACGGCTGAATGGGCTGCCGGAGACCCCGTTGGGCTCAGGCTCGGCGGGGGACGTTGCGTCGGGCTGGGTCGTGACGGCGGGCTCCACGGGCAGAGGCACTCCGTAGCTGGTGGGATGGACGATCGGGACATGGTGCGTGGATGGTCGGCTCCTGCGTAGGGACCTTTGGCCCGAAGGCCGGGGACGGGCGACCCCGCGCCCCCACGGGGGCTGGTAGGCTGCCGGCGATGACGCCGCCCGCCCGACCCGCCCGCATCGTCCCCACCGCGTTCCCGCTCGCGACCACGCTCGAGGCGCTCGACAGCTTCCAGGAGGAGCCCACGCCCGACCGGATGGCGACGCTCCGCGCTCGCCTCGGGGCGGTGCTCGCCACGGCCGGCGGAGCGGGCGCGATCCTCGATGTCATCGCCTCGCCCCTGGTGCCGCTGACCGTGGGGGCCGGCACGCTGGAGGCGTTCACGCCGGACTCCGTTCCCCCCGGCACGCCGCGCTTCGAGCTTGTCACCCAGGAGGGCCGGCGGGCGCTGGGACGGCTGTTCCTGGACGCGCCCGACGGTGCCCGCGAGCAGATCGCCCGCGGCCTCGAGATGGTGGTGGACTCGGTGTGGATGCGGGCCGAGGTCCGCAGCCGGGCGGACCGGCTGTCGGCGCTCGAGGCGGCCACCCGTGCCGTGGCCGCGGAGCTGGACATCGACCGGGTCCTGGCCGTGATCGTCGACCGCGTCCGCGAGCTTGTCGGTGCCCGGTTCGCCGCCCTCGGGATCGCGGACAGCCGCGGCCGCATCGAGCGCTTCATCACCAGCGGGATCTCGCCCGCCGGTCGGGCCGCCATCGGCGAGGCGCCGCACGGCAACGGGCTGCTGGGGGTGATCATCCACGAGGGCCGGACCGTCCGATCCGAGGACATCGAGTCCGATCCGCGCCGGTTCGGCTTCCCGCCCCACCATCCCGTGATGCACTCGTTCCTGGGGACCGCGGTGCGGGTCAAGGGCCGCTCGGTGGGCAATCTGTACCTGACCGACAAGCCCGGCGGCGAGCCGTTCAGCGAGGAGGATGGGCGGTTGGTCGAGATGTTCGCGGTCCATGCCGGTATCGCCATCGAGAACGCGCGCCTCCATGAGCAGGTGCAGCGGCTGGCCGTGGTGGAGGAACGCGAACGGATCGGCAAGGACCTCCACGACGGCATCATCCAGGCGATCTACGCGGTCGGCCTGTCGCTCGAAGACGTGCCCGACCTGGTGGAGGACGAGACCGGACGATCGGACGCCGTCGCGCGGGTGGATCGGGCGATCGATGCGCTCAACCTGGTGATCGCCGACATCCGCTCCTACATCCTCCGCCTGCGGCCCGACATGGGAGGACCCGAGGACCCGGTCGAGGCCCTGGCGCGCCTGGGCGAGGAGCTGGGGATGCACACCATGATCGATCTCGACGTCGACCTCGAGGACGGCGCAGACCTGATGCGCTCGATGCCGCCGGACCGCCGGTCGGATCTCCTGTTCATCGCGCGCGAGGCGCTGTCCAATGTCGCCCGCCACTCGGGCGCGAGCCGGACAGCCATCCAGCTGCTCGAGGACGACGAGGGGGGCCTCACGCTGTGCGTGGAGGACAATGGCCGGGGATTCGACCCCGCCCGCGTGCCGGGACCGGATGCGTTCGGGCGGCACCAGGGTCTGAACAACATGCGCGACCGGGCCGTGGGCATGGGGGGCACGTTCGGCATCGAGCGCCCGGACGGTGCCGGCACGCGTATCATCGTGCGCGTACCGGCTACTCTTCCCGGCACAGCCCTGCGTCCCAACGCTGCCACCGGAGACCGAAGACCGTGACTGATCTCACCTCGCGTCCCCTGCGCCTGCTGGTGGTGGATGACCACGAGGTCGTCCGCCAGGGGCTCGTGGCGCTCCTGGATCGTCGCGAGGGCTTCCAGGTCGTCGCGGAGGCCGGCACTGCGGCCGAGTCCATCGAGCAGGCGCGCCGCTTCCAGCCCGACATCGTGGTCATGGACGTGCGCCTCCCGGACGGCTCGGGCATCGAGGCCTGCCGCGAGATCCGCGCCGAGCTCCCCGCCACCCGGGTCGTGATGCTCACCTCGTATCCCGACGAGGAGGCGGTCCTGTCGGCCATCGTCGCCGGCGCCTCGGGCTACCTGCTCAAGCAGATCCGGGCCCGCGACCTCGTGGCCGCCCTGGAGTCCGTCGGGCGCGGGGAGTCGCTGCTCGACCCGGCCGTCACCGAGAAGGTCCTCGAGCGGGTGCGGCGGATCGCCACCGGCGCCTACACCGATGAGATGGCCCAGCTCACCGCGCAGGAGCAGCGGATCCTGCTCCTGGTGGCGGAGGGCAAGACCAACAAGGAGATCGCGTCCGAGGTCTTCCTGTCGGACAAGACGGTGAAGAACTACGTGAGTTCGATCCTGTCCAAGCTCAACCTTGAGCGGCGTGCCCAGGCGGCCGCGTTCGTGGCCAAGCACCGCCTGGACCGCGGCGGCGCCTAGCCGCCTCACGGGGCGCCCGCGTCCAGCTCGTGGAGGACGACCTCGTCGCCTGGGGCCGTGTGCTCCGGATCGAGACCACCGGCCGCGTGACTGGTCGCCCGGCCCGCGCCGCGGTCGGCTTCGTGGACCGGCCGGACGGCGCCGTAGCGGTCGCGGCCGGATCCCCCGATGCGGGATGGGCGCGCAACCTGCTGGTCCAGCCCGCGTGCCGGGTCACGTCGGGCGGCGTCACCTGGTTCGCACGGGCCCGTCTGTTGCAGGGCGCCGAGCATTCGGCCGCGGTCCGGGAGCTCATCCTCAAGTACGGCACCCCGTCCGAGGGGCTCGGGGCCGGACCGTCATTCGAGCTCTCCCCCGTCGCGTCCTGACACCTTGGGGCGGTCCGGTCCGCCCCGGGATGCCATCCGGCCGGCCGGATGGCATCCCGGCAGGCATAGATTCCGGCCATGCGCATCGTCAGCCCGGCCGAAGCCGTCGCGGGCATCCAATCCCGCGACCAGATCTACGTCCAGTGTGCCGCCGCCACCCCCGAGACACTGCTACGGGCCCTCGTGGACCGTGCCGCCGATCTCGCACAGGTGTCGATGGTCCACCTCCACACCGAGGGTCCAGGCCCCCACCTCGCGCCCGAGATGGCGCCGCATTTCCGCCACCGGGCGCTGTTCATCGGGCCCAATGCACGGGCGGCCGTCAACGAGGGCCGCGCGGACTTCGTGCCCGTGTTCCTGTCGGACGTGCCCGAGCTGTTCCTGACCGGTGCCCTGCCGCTGGACTGGGTGTTCGTCAACGCCACGCCACCCGATGCCCACGGCTTCTGCTCGCTGGGCACCTCCGTCGAGGCGATGCATGCCGCCATCCAGGCCGCGAAGCACGTCGTGGTCCAGCTCAACACGGCGATGCCCCGGACGCTGGGCGAGTCATTCATCCACGTCAGCCAGATCGACCTCGGGGTCGAGGTCGACGAGCCCATTCACGAGGTGCCGCGCCCGGTGATCGGCGACATCGAGCGCCAGATCGGGTCGTTCATCGCGGACCTGGTGCCGGATGGTGCCACCCTCCAGCTGGGGATCGGGGCCATCCCGTCTGCCACGGCCGAGTTCCTGGATGGCAAGAAGGACCTCGGCATCCACACCGAGATGTTCACGGACGCCGTGGTCGACCTCGTGGAGAAGGGCGTGGTCACGGGGGCCGCCAAGGTGCGCAACACGGGCAAGCTGGTGGCGGCGTTCATGATGGGCACCCGGCGCCTGTACGACTTCGTGGACGACAACCCGATGGTCGAGATGCGGGCCGTGGACTTCACCAACGACACCCACGTCATCCGGTCGTTCCGGCACATGACGGCCGTCAACTCCGGGATCGAGGTCGACCTGACCGGCCAGGTCGTCGCCGATTCCATCGGCCATCGCATGTACTCGGGCGTCGGCGGCCAGATGGACTTCATCCGCGGGGCCGCCCTCGCGCCCGACGGGCGGGCGATCATCGCGCTGCCGGCCACGGCCGGGCGCGACGGCTCCGTGTCACGGATCACACCGGCGCTCAAGGAGGGGGCGGGCGTGGTCACCACGCGGGCCCACGTTCGCACGGTCGTGACCGAGTACGGCGTCGCCGAGTTGTGGGGCAAGAGCCTGCGCGAACGGGCCAAAGCGCTGATCGCCATCGCCCACCCGGATCACCGGGAGTGGCTGGCCCGCGAGGCACGCCTCCACCACGAGCTCTAGGAGCCGGCCCCAATCAGGAAAAGACCCTCGCCAATGCGAGGGTAGGGTTTCGGGTGGGTGCCGGGCGTCCCCTCCGGCACCCACCTCGGATGCATACTCGCCGGTGGGCAAGCTTCCGGTGAGTGCCGAGTGGACCACAGTCATGGGACCTGCGGACCCTCGCGCCGGGAGATCCGCCCGGCGACCGGAGCTGTCGGGGGGTCGATGATGGGGGAGACGCTGGGGCGGCGGTGTGCCGCGCCCGCCCGCTGGTCCTGAGCGGATCGGCGCGGGCTGCCGGGCGACCCGCTCCTGGAAAGGATGATCCATGGGCACCGAACGCGTGCTGATCATGGGCGCGGCCGGCCGGGACTTCCACGACTTCAACGTGGTCTACCGCGACGATCCGAACGTCGAGGTCGTGGGCTTCACCGCGACCCAGATCCCGGGCATCGCCGATCGCCGCTATCCCCCGGAGCTGGCGGGCGAGCGGTACCCCACGGGGATCCCCATCCATCCCGAAAGCGAGCTCGAGCAGCTGATCCGCGAGCTGGATGTGAGCACGGTCGTGTTCGCCTACAGCGACGTGTCGCACGAGCAGGTCATGCACGCGGCCAGCCGCGTGCTGGCAGCGGGTGCGGACTTCAAGCTGCTCGGCCCGGACGCGACCCTTGTCCGGAGCACCAAGCCCGTGGTCGCCGTGTGCGCTGCCCGGACCGGTTGCGGCAAGAGCCAGACCAGCCGGTATGTCGCCGCCCAGCTCGAGGCGGACGGCCTGCGCGTCGCTGTGGTCCGCCACCCGATGCCGTACGGGGACCTGGTCGCCCAGCGCTGCCAGCGGTTCGAGACCTACGCCGACCTGGACCGCCACCGCACGACGATCGAGGAGCGCGAGGAGTACGAACCGCATCTCGACGCCGGGCGGCTGGTGTTCGCCGGCGTCGATTACGAGGAGATCCTGCGGGCGGCCGAGGCCGAGGCCGATGTCGTGCTCTGGGACGGCGGCAACAATGACCTGCCGTTCTACCGGCCAGACCTGATGGTCGTCGTGGTCGACCCGCTGCGACCCGGCCATGAGCTCCGATACCACCCGGGCGAGGCCAACCTCCGGATGGCCGACGTGGTCGTCATCAACAAGATCGACTCGGCCGCACCCGAGGCGCTGGCGGTGGTGCGTGCCTCGATCGCCGAGGCCAACCCGCGCGCGGCCGTGGTCGAGGCCCGGTCCTCGCTGGCTCTCGAGGGGGGCGCCATCGATGGCAAGCGGGTGGTCATCGTGGAGGATGGCCCGACGCTCACCCACGGGGGAATGACCTACGGGGCCGGGGTCGTGGCCGCCCGCCGCTTCGGGGCGGCTGAGATCGTGGACCCGGCTCCGTACGCCCAGGGCGAGCTCGCCCGGACCCTGGCGAAGTACCCTGCCCTCGAGCACCTGCTGCCGGCCATGGGCTATGGCGACCGGCAGATCCACGAGCTCGAGGCGGCCCTCGCGGCCGTTCCGGCCGACGTCGTCCTGGCGGCCACGCCGATCGACCTCACCCGCGTGCTGACTGTCTCCAAGCCGATCGTCCGGGTCCGCTACGAGCTGGAGCCGGTCACCGGCTCGCTGGCCGAGCTCCTGGCGCCGATCGCGGAACGGGCCGCCAAGACGGTCGCCGCCACCGGCTGACCGGGTCGTCGGAGCCCCGGGCCGGCCGCGTCTCCCGGCCGGCCCGATCGATCGGGGCGCCACCGCCTTCCGGGCGCTCCAGCCGTTCGCGGTGCCAGCTGGTCACGGCCTGTGCCGACAGGCATCGGGCCGTGGTGGCTGTCCGTTGGCGATCAGCCGGGAGATCGCGCTCTGTCGCCGACCGCCGCCACGCCGCCGGTGGCGAGCGCGGCGCCCAGTCCGGCGGTCCCCGTGAACCGGCGCTCGTAGGCCAGCCCGAGCCGGGCGGCCGCATCGCGTGCCGCCGCGTCGAGCGCCGCGTCGTCGGCCTGGGCCAGGTACACCAGGCGCCGGTAGTTGCCGAACAGCTGGGGCAGCAGCTGCGGATGCCGGTCCAGCTTGAGTCCCTTCCAGACCAGCGCATCGAACTGGCGGGCGAGGAAGTCCGTCAGGTAGAAGGTGCCGGGCTCCTCCTCCGAGAGGGACTCGAAGGCGGCCGAGCCTGCGTAGATCTCGTAGCAGTGGGCGCCGGGCAGCCGCTCCACGCCGCTGCCTGCGAGCGCTGCGTCCAGCAGGCCGCCGGTGCCGCAATCCGCGTAGCCGACCAGCACCCGCACGTGCGGGCCGTACGTTTCCTTGGCGCGTTCGATGCCGGCCAGGACCGCGTCGGGAATACGCTCCGGCCGGTTGTGGAGCGATGCGGGCAGGCAGGTCACGGCGACACCGGGCAGGGGAGCCAGGAGGGCGAGCAACTCGCGGGCCAGCGCCCCGCATGCCAGCACCACGGTCGATGGCTCGCCATCGACGCCGGGGGGGACGGGCGCGGGGCTGCTGGTGCGGGACGTGGTCACGGTGGGCCATCCGATGCCGCTGGTTCCGTCATGCGGAACGGTGTCGGATCACGGGGATCGAGGTCCTCGCGAGCGTACGAGATGGCGCCGCCCGCTGTCCACCACCGCCCGTCGTGTGCCCCTGTCGGCTCAGCGGGCTCATGGTGCGGGCTCACCGCCCGGGCGCCGCCGGAACGGGTCAGAATGCGCCCCTGCATGCGGAGCCTGCCGCGCCCCGGGCGCCGGGCCTCGCCACGGCACTTGGAGGAGCGACCGCACGTGAGCGCCACCCGCTGGGACTACATCATCGTCGGCGGCGGGTCCGCGGGCAGTGTTCTCGCCAACCGGCTGTCGGCGGATCCGTCCACCCGCGTGCTGGTGCTCGAGGCGGGTCGTCGCGACTGGCCGTGGGACGTGTTCATCCACATGCCGGCAGCCCTCACCTTTCCGATCGGCAACCCGCGCTACGACTGGCAGTACGAGTCCGAACCGGAGCCGCACATGAACGGCCGCCGGATCTACCACGCCCGGGGGAGGGTCCTCGGCGGCAGCTCGTCGATCAACGGCATGATCTTCCAGCGGGGCAACCCGCTCGACTACGAGCGCTGGGCCGCCGATCCGGGGATGGACACCTGGTCGTTCGCCCACTGCCTGCCGTACTTCAAGCGGATGGAGGACTGCACGGCCGCCGTCGCCGACGATCCGTTCCGCGGGCGCGGCGGCCCGCTCGTGCTCGAACGGGGGCCGGCAACGAGTCCCTTGTTCGAGGCCTGGTTCGCGGCCGCCCAGCAGGCCGGCTACCAGCGCACCGAGGACGTCAACGGCTACCGCCAGGAGGGCGTCGCCGCGTTCGACCGCAACATCCGCCGGGGGCGCCGCTGGTCGGCGAGCCGCGCCTATCTCGATCCAGCTCGCGGCCGGGCCAATCTCGAGATCCGGACCGGGACTCTCGTGACCCGGATCCTGTTCGACGGGACGCGG
Source organism: uncultured Chloroflexia bacterium (assembly GCA_963727585.1). Classification (GTDB taxonomy): domain Bacteria; phylum Chloroflexota; class Limnocylindria; order Limnocylindrales; family CSP1-4; genus CAIXZV01. The sequence continues at coordinate 504,128 of CAVSHH010000003.1, forward strand.
GCGACCGGCGTCGAGGTCGCGAAGGGCAGCGGCACGGAACGGATCGCTGCCGGCGAGGTCATCCTTGCCGGAGGCTCGATCAACTCGCCCCAGCTGCTCCTGCTCTCGGGGATCGGCCCGGCGGCACACCTTGCTGAGCATGGCGTCCCCGTGGTGGCCGACGTGCCCGGGGTGGGCGCCAATCTTCAGGACCACCTCGAGGTTTACATCCAGTTCCGCTCGCTCCAGCCGGTGTCGATGCAGCCCCAGGCGACCGAGCTGTGGCGCCGCCCGTTCATCGGGGCCCAGTGGCTGTTCCTGCGGAGCGGCCCGGGCGCCACCAACCATTTCGAGGGTGGCGGGTTCGTGCGCAGCAACGACGACGTCGCCTACCCCAACCTGATGTTCCACTTCCTGCCACTTGCCATTCGCTACGACGGTTCCAAGGGCGAGGGCGGGCACGGCTACCAGGTGCATGTCGGCCCCATGTACTCCGACGCCCGTGGCTGGCTGCGCCTCCGGGACGGCGACCCCCGGACCCGGCCCGTGCTCCAGTTCAACTACCTGTCCACCGACCAGGATCGTCGCGAGTGGGTGGAGGCCGTCCGTATCGCCCGGCGGATCCTCAACCAGCCCGCGTTCGAGCCGTTCAACGGCGGCGAGACATCGCCCGGGCCCGCGGTGGACACCGACCAGCAGGTCCTCGACTGGGTCCGGCGCGACGCGGAGACGGCGCTCCACCCCTCGTGCACCGCCAAGATGGGCGGCGGGGACGATTCCGTGCTCGATCCGCTGAGCATGCGAGTGCGCGGCGTGGAGGGCCTGCGGGTGATCGATGCGTCCTCGATGCCGTACGTCACCAACGGCAACATCTACGCCCCGGTGATGATGCTGGCCGAGAAGGCCGCGGACCTCGTGGCTGGCAACACGCCGCTGCCGCCGGAACCCGTGCCGTTCCATCGTCAGCGTGCCGAACGGGAGGGAGCCGGCCGCACACCTTGACCGCCCGGGGGCGGATGTCCATCCTGTGTCGATCCAGCGGGTCGGCCAAGCGGCGGCCCCTCGCGGCGACGCGGTGGGCCCCAGTTGTGAGGGGTCATGGCGAGCCTGTTCATCGACGGAACGTGGGCAGCGGGCACGAGTGGGGCGACCAGCCCGGTGGTCAACCCGTCCGATGGGACGGTCGTGCGCGAGGTCGACGTCGCCGATGCGCCTGACGTGGATCGAGCAGTCGCGGCCGCCCGGCGCAGCTTCGAGGCCGGCTCCTGGGCGGGCGTCCCGGCCGGTGAGCGGGGGTCGCTCCTCGGGCGCATGGCCGATCTGCTGCTCCGTGACCGCGAGGCGATCGCGACCCTCGAGACGCTCAACACCGGCAAGGCCCTGCGCGAGAGCCGGCTCGACGTCGACGACGTGGCCTCGGTGTTCCGCTACTACGCCGGCCTGGCCGACAAGGAGGCCGGCCGGATCGTGGACACGGGCAGTTCGGACGCGATGTCGCGGGTCGTCCACGAGCCGCTCGGCGTGTGCGCCCTTATCTCGCCCTGGAACTACCCCCTGCTCCAGGTCAGCTGGAAGGTGGCGCCTGCCCTGGCCGCGGGCAACAGCGTGGTCATCAAGCCCTCGCAGGTCACGCCCCTGACGACCATCCACATGGTCCAGCTGCTGGCCGAGGCCGGCGTGCCGGCCGGGGTCGTCAACCTCGTGCTGGGACCAGGACCGAAGGTGGGCCAGCAGCTGGCCGAGCACCCCGACGTGGACCTGGTCTCGTTCACCGGTGGCACCGAGGCGGGGACGGCGATCCTCGCCGCTGCCGCGCCGCTGGTGAAGCGGGTCGCGCTCGAACTGGGCGGCAAGAGCCCCAACATCATCTTCGCCGACGCCGACCTGGAGGCCGCACTCGACAACGCCCTCGTCGGGGCGTTCATCCATGCCGGCCAGTCGTGCTCGGCGGGCTGCCGGATCCTGGTCGAGGCGCCCGTCTACGACGAGTTCGTGGCGGAGCTCGGGCGCCGTGCCGACGCGATCCGCGTGGGCCATGGCATGAACGACGGGACCGAGATCGGCGCGCTGATCACGCCCCAGCATCGGGCCCGGGTCGAGGGTTTCATCGCGGGCGCGCTGGCGCAGGGGGCGAGGCTGGTCGCCGGCGGCGGACGGCCCCAGGATCCGGACCTGGCCGAGGGCTACTACCTGCGACCCACGGTGTTCGCCGACGTGAGCCGCGAGATGACCATCGTGCGCGAAGAGGTGTTCGGGCCGGTGGTGACCGTGGAGCGGTTCGAGACCGAGGATGAGGCCGTGGCCCTCGGCAACGACACCCGCTACGGGCTGGCGGGGGCCGTCTGGACCCGCGACAACAGCCGGGCCCAGCGGGTCGCCCGGCGGCTCCGTCACGGGACGGTCTGGATCAACGAGTACAACCGCTATCTGCCCCAGGCGGAGTGGGGCGGCTTCAAGCAGTCGGGACTGGGCCGCGAGCTGGGGCTCGAGGGCCTCGACGAGTACCGAGAGGCCAAGCACATCTACGAGAACACCGCGCCGGCTCCCACCGGCTGGTTCGGAGGTGGGGGATGAGCCACGATCCCGGGACCGGCCCCGCGATCGAGGCGCGCAACGTCTGGAAGGTCTTCGGGCCGGCCTCGGCCAAGCTCAAGGAGCCGCCCGACCAGATCCAGGTCGCCGACCTGATCACCGACGGCAACATGAGCGCCGAGGACGCCGCCAGGCAGTGGATCGACGAGCAGCCCGACACGTGGCAGGCGTGGATGCGCAGGGCGCTGATCCTGCCATCGCCACCCCGACCGCCGGTGCCGGGCCCGTCCCGTCGGCGGTCGCGCGTCCTCGCCCGCCCGGGGCAGGACGTCCGGTGGTCCCGCGCGGCGACCCCCGCCGTTGACGGGCGGTCAACCGACGGTCAGCACCGCCGTGCCCCGGATCCCGCCCGTGGCCAGCCGGAGCAGCGCCTCGTTGGCATCCTCGAGCGGGAACAGCTCGGTGTCGGTCACCAGCCCGATCCGCACCGCGACCTCGAGGAACTCGCGGGCGTCCTGCCGGGTGACGTTGGCCACGCTCCGGATCGACCGCTCCCACCACAGGTCCGCGTACGGGAGCTGCGGCACGTGGTCAAGGTGGATCGCGTTGATCGCGACGGTCCCACCCCGGCCGAGCGCGCGCAGCGCCGATCCCACCACCGAGCCCACGGGCGCGAACGTGATGGCGGCGTCGAGGGGGACGGGTGGCCGTTCGTCGAGAGCGCCGGCCCAGATCGCGCCGAGCTCCAGCGCCCGAGCGCGTGACGCCTCGGATCGATCCGCTGCGTACACGTCGATCCCCCAGGAGCGGGCGACCTGGAGCGCCTGGCGTGCCGATGCGCCGAATCCGTACAGCCCGAGCCGCGCCCCGGCCGAGGCGGCGCTGATCCCGGCGACGCCCAGCGACCGGTAGCCGATCACGCCGCCGCACAGGAGCGGGGCCGACGCGAGGTCCGGATAGGCCGCCGGAATCGGCACCGCGACGTCGGCCCGCACCGTCATTGCCTCGGCGTAGCCACCGTCGCGATCCCAGCCCGTGAACGTGGCGGCCTCGCACAGGTTCTCGCGACCCGACCTGCAGAACCGGCAGTCGCCATCGGTCGCGGCCAGCCAGGTGACGCCGGCGCGGTCACCGATCGACCAGCCATGCACGCCGGCGCCCAGCGTCTCCACGACACCGACCACCTGGTGACCGGGCACGATGGGCAGGCGACGCGTGGCGAGGTCACCCTCGATGATCTGGAGATCCGTTCGGCACACGCCGCACGCTCTCACGCGCAGGCGCAATTCGTCGGGGGCGGGCGCAATGTCGGGGAGATCGACCGTCACCAGGGGCCGGGTGTCGGCCGGGCCGGTTTGCTGGAGCTGCAACGCGCGCATCGGAGCCAGCCTACCCCCGGCCGTCCCGGTGTGCTGCCGGCACCGGGGACGGGCCGCGACCGATGCCGCGCCTGCCGTCCATGCGCCGACCGGGCGGCCCGATCGGGACGAACGGCAGGCGCCACCCCCGTCGAACCGGTGGACGATGCACACGCCGAATGGAGGCAACCCGATGCATGGAAAGTCACGCTCCCGGCTCGCGGCCCGACCCGCCGCGACGGGGATCAATGCCGTGGTCTGGATCGGGCCCGACCGGGCCATCGTCGTGCGCGGTGGTGACGGTGGCGAGCTGGCCTCGAACGAGGTGAGGATCCCGCCCTTGCCCGCCGAGACCCCGCCTGCCTTGGCCGAGGTCGCCCGCTCCATCGGTCAGGTCGACCATGTGCTCGTGCTGGGCGCTCGCGATCTGCGCACGGCGCTCGAGCGCGAGATCGTCGCCATCGGGCATCGCCCCGAGACGATTCGGGACGCCGAGGTCGAGGAGCCGGTCGACCGGTCGGTGCTCGCGGACCGACTCGCCGAGCTCCGCTGAGGGGTTCCGGGCAACGCCCACAGCGTCCGGCGACGAGCGCCGCGACCAATCCGGTGGGCGACGTCAGGTCCGGTACGGCAGGGGCTGCGCGGGCCGTCCGGCAGGGGCCGATCGCCGACCGGCCCGGGCCCTCCCCAACCGACGGCACTCCCGCACCACCCCTTCGCGGGCGGAGCATGGGGGTTGCGGGCCCGGAGCACGTGATCCTGTCGCGTGGCTCCGTACCCCGACGTAGCGAGGTCTGCGCGCGATGCCGCCTGTGACACCTACGACGTCCCCCGATCTGATGCCGGCCCTTGCATCATCGTGGTTCGGAGGAGGTCTGTCGCCCGAGGCGGTCTCCCGGCTGGCATCGATCGCGTCGAAGCGATCGGTGCCCGCCGACACGGAGCTGTTCCACGAGGGCCAGGTGACCGACGCGATGTCGGTCGTCCTTGAGGGGCGGGTCGCATTGCGGACCCTGGTTCCCGAGCGCGGCATGGTCACCATCCTCACCGTCGAGGCAGGCGACATCATCGGCTGGTCCGCCCTGGTGCCGCCCCACCGTGCGACATCGGTGGGGATCGCGATCGAGCCGGTGACGCTCATCGACTTCCTCGGCGAGGACCTGCGCAGGCTCCTGCGCGAGGACCATTCGCTGGCCGCGTCCGTGTACCCGCGTGTCATGCAGGCGATGGGGCGTCGGCTGTCCGCCACGCGCCTCCAGCAGCTCGACCTGTTCGCCCGCGAGGAGTGGAACCGGGCGGACACCCGGCCGTGGTGACCCACGAGCGGCTCCCGTATGCGCCCTACCCGAGCCCGACCGGCACCGCCGTTGCGGCCGCGCCGGCCCTGGTCTCCACTCCCAACGGGAGCGGGCCGTGGTTCCTCGCCCGCGCCAACCTCGGCCTGCTCCTGGAGCAGCTCCGCGCGGATGGCCGGACCGTGATCGGTCCGACCGTCCGGGATGGCGCGATCGTCTACGGCGAGATCTCCTCGGTGGACGATCTCCCGGCGGGTATCGGGGACGAGCAGACGCCCGGCCACTACGGGCTGGTCGAGCGCGGCGATCGCCGGGTGTTCGACTACACGGTCGGACCCACGGGCCCCAAGCGCTGGACGTTCCCGCCGATCGTGCCGCTCAACGTTGCCCGGCGGGATGGCCGGGCGGTCAGCTTCGAGCCCGCGACGGTCGACCCAGGAAGGCTTGCCTTCCTGGGGGTCCGCGCCTGCGAGGTCGCGGCCCTGGGCATCCAGGACCGCGTCTTCCTCGGCGGCCCCTACACCGACGAGGACTACCGGGCGCGCCGTCGGAGCGCCCTCATCATCGCGGTCAACTGCTCGACCGCCTCGTCCACCTGCTTCTGCACGTCGATGGGCACCGGCCCCGAGGTCCGGGGTGGGTACGATCTCGCGCTCACGGAGCTCGACGAGGGGTTCGTGATCCGGACGGGATCCCCCGAAGGAGCTGAGCTCGTCGCCCACCTACCGCTCCGGGCCGCCGACGCGGGCCAGATGCTCCGCGCGGCGGAGTCAGTGGGCAAGGTGGCCGCGACGATGGGCGACCCGGTGCCGACCGCCGGCCTCCACGACCGGCTGATGGCCCAGTTCGACAGCCCCGAGTGGGCGAAGGTCGCCGAGCGCTGCCTGTCGTGCGCGAACTGCACGATGGTCTGCCCCACCTGCTTCTGCAGCAGCGTGACCCAGCGGTCCGATCTCGACGGGGAGGTGTCCACGTCGGAGCGGGTCTGGGACTTCTGTTTCACGGCGGGCTTCGCCAAGGTGGCCGGCGGCAACTTCCGGAGCCGTCCACGCGACCGCTACCGCCAGTGGCTCACCCACAAGTTTGCGACCTGGGTGGACCAGTTCGGGACCTTCGGATGCGTCGGCTGCGGCCGGTGCATCACGTGGTGTCCGGTGGGCATCGACATCCGCGAGGAGCTGCTCGCGGTGGCACCACCGCTGGCCGCCCGGCCGGAGCCCGCGCGGCCCGAGCCAGTGGCCGCAAGCCCGGGCGACTACGCCACGGCCAGGGTCATGGCGTCACGCCGTGAGACCCACGACGTGACCACGCTCACCATCGGTGACGTGGACCCGGCCCTGCTGGCCGGTCATTTCGGCCAGTTTGCGATGGTCGCGATGCCGGCGTTCCCGCCGGCCCCGATCTCGATCTCCCGGTTCGGACGGGACACGATCGACCTCACCATCCGGGCAGCGGGCCCCGCGACGGCGGCGATCAGCAGCCTCGGGCCCCGCGACGAGATCGGCATCCGCGGCCCGCTGGGCACCTCCTGGCCGATCGAACGGGCGATGGGTCACGACGTGGTCATCGTCACCGGCGGCATCGGCCTGGCACCGCTGCGACCCCTGATCGACGGGATCCTGGCGCAGCGGGACCACTTCGAGGCGGTCCGGCTCTACTACGGCGCCCGGACGCCGTCCGACCAGCTGTACGGCGAGGAGCTGCGCGGCTGGGCGGCACGGGGAGACGTGGAGGTCAAGCTCATCGTCGATCGCGAGGGTCCCGGCTGGACGGGTCCGGTCGGCGTCGTCACCCAGCTGTTCGACCAGGCCACCTGGAGCGGCGAGCGCTCGCTCGCCTTCGTGTGCGGCCCGGAGCGGATGATGGAGGCAACGGTGGACGCCCTGTACGCGCGGGGCCTGTCGAGCGACCGGATCTTCGTCACGCTCGAGCGCCACATGGAATGCGGGATCGGCCTGTGTGGGCACTGCCAGACCGGCCGCCTGTTCGTCTGCCGGGACGGCCCCGTCTTCGCGCTCTCGCAGCTTGGCGACGTGTTCGGCAGGGAGGGCATGTGATGGTCACCGTGGCTGCGCGTCCGAGGCTGCGTGTCGGGGTGGTCAAGATGGCCTCCTGCGATGGCTGCCAGCTCACCCTGCTCGATCTCGAGGACGAGCTGCTCGCCCTGGGTGACCGGTTCGACCTCATCGAGTTCCCCGAGGCCAGCTCGCTCCGTTCCGGGGGGCCGTACGACGTTCTCCTGGTCGAGGGTTCCGTCAGCACCCCCCAGCAGGCGGAGGAGATCGTGGAGCTGCGGGCCAAGGCCAAGCTCCTGGTCGCCATCGGTGCCTGCGCCAGCTACGGCGGGATCCAGGCACTGCGCAACTGGAGCGACCACGACGTGTTCCGGGAGGCGGTCTACGCTCGCCCGGAGCTCATCGAGTCGCTCAACGCCGCCACGCCCGTATCGGAGCATGTGCGGGTCGACGCGGAGCTGCACGGTTGCCCGATCAGCGCCGAGCAGCTGCGCGAGGTCCTCGTGTCGCTGGCCATCGGCCGGCGCCCCCAGATCCGCGAGGAGTCGGTCTGCATCGAGTGCAAGCGCCGCGGCGTCGTGTGCGTGATGGTCGCCCAGGGCATGCCGTGCCTCGGCCCCGTGACACAGAGCGGGTGCGGTGCGCTGTGCCCCAGCTTCGGACGCGCCTGCTACGCCTGCTTCGGGCCGCGGGAGCAGGCCAACGCCACCAGCCTCGCCGGCGCCTTCGCCCACGCTGGACGGACGGACGAGAGTGTCAGTCGCCTGTTCGCGGGCTTCACCGGGTGGTCCGACTCGTTCAAGGCGATCGTGGGGGCATACGGCGGTCCGCCCGGGATGGCTCCGTACGCGGTGCCGCCGGTTGGAGACAACGATGCACAGCAGTGACGGTGGTCCCCTGGTGGCCGGCGCCCCCGACACCGAGCGCGAGTTCAACGTTCCGTACGTCACCCGCGTCGAGGGGGAGGGGACGCTGCTGCTCAGGGTCCGTGGGCGCGAGGTGACGGAGGCGCGCCTCCGGATCTTCGAGGCGCCCCGCTACTTCGAGCGGCTGGTGGTGGGCCGTACCGGCGACGAGGTCATCGACATCGTGGCCCGGATCTGCGGGATCTGCCCCGTCGCCTACCAGATGACCGCGGTCCACGCCTTCGAGGACTGCTATGGCGTCACCGTGGATCCGGCGATCCGGACCCTGCGTCGCCTGCTGTACTGCGGTGAGTACATCCAGAGCCACGCGCTCCACGTGTACCTGCTGCACGCCCCCGACTACCTCGGGTACCCATCGGCGCTGGCCATGGCCGCGGACCATCGGGCCGTGGTCGAGCAGGGCCTCGCCCTCAAGAAGGTGGGCAACCAGCTCATCGCGGCCCTGGGCGGGCGCCCGATCCACCCGATCAGCGTCCGGATCGGCGGGTTCTCGCATGTCCCGGAGCGGCGCGATCTCGACGGTGTGCGTCGCGCGCTCGACGACGCGGTCGTCTGGTCCGCGGCGACCGTGCGGCTGGTGGCATCGTGGGATCCGCCGGCCCTGGAGCACCCACAGCCCCTGGTGTCGCTGCGGCACGCCGACGAGTACCCCTTCAACGAAGGGCGAATCGTGTCATCCGACGGGCTCGATCTCGCGATCGGGGCCTGGGGCGACGCCTTCGAGGAGCTCCAGCTCGAGGGATCCAACGCGCTTCACGCCCGGAGCCACGACGGGGCCGTGTACCTGCTCGGGCCGACGGCCCGGGTCACCCTCGCGGCGGACCAGCTCCATCCGCTCGCGGCGGAGGCGCTGGAGGCCACGGGCCTACGGGATGCCATCCGGACCAACATCCACCGCTCGATCGTTGCACGCGCCGTGGAGCTCCTCCACGCGTGCGCAGAGGCGCGCGACATCATCGACGACTACCGGCCGCCGCTCGCGCCACGCGTCCCGTTCACGCCTCGTGCCGGCATCGCCGCCTGGTCCACTGAAGCCCCCCGTGGCCTCCTCCACCACCGGTACGAGGTCGACGAGGGAGGCTTCGTGACCCATGCCCAGATCGTCCCACCGACCAGCCAGAACCAGGGAGCGATCGAGTCCGACCTGGCCGCCTTCGCGCCGGGCCTCCTCGATCTTCCACACGAGCAGGCCGTCCATCAGCTCGAGATGCTGGTCCGGGCCTACGACCCGTGCATCAGCTGTGCCACCCACTTCCTCGATCTCCGGATCGTGGAGGATGGGGCCGAGGAGAGGATCACATGACCCATCTCGCCCCACCGTCGGTGCGCCTCCTCGTGTGCGGCAACGCGGACCGGGGTGACGACGGGGCGGCCCTGTCCGCCATCGCCACCCTCCTGCCGTCGCTGCCTGCAGCGCTCCTCGAGCGCCTCGAGGTGCGTCGTTGCGGGCATCTTCGCGTGGAGGACCTCACCGACGTTCCGGCCAACGAGGTCACCCTGGTCGTAGACGCCGCGGTAGGGATCCCGCCCGGGCAGGTCGTCACGCTGCCCATCGACCGGATCCTCGCCGATCCGGAGGCCCCGACTCCTCGCTCGTCGCACGAGCTTCCGATCGATCAGGTCCTGGGTCTCGCGCAAGTCCTGCGGCCCGGCGGTCTGCCGTCCGGCACGTTCATCGGCATCGGGGGCCGCCGGTACGGATATGGACGGCCCCTGTCGCGTTCCGTCCGACTCAACATGGCAACGTTCCAGGCCGCCATCGCCGCTGAGCTGGCGCGCCTGGCCCACGTTTCCGGGGGACCGACGATCTCGGGCTAGCCGTGGGGCCTGGCCAGCCGGCGGACAACGGCCTGCCGCTGCAATGTCGCCCTCCGTGGGGCGGCGGGACTTCGCCTACGCCGGCGGCAGCCCATCGCCTACCCTGTTGCCAGCCGGATCGCCGGCAGCCGGAGGAATCGTCGTGAAGGTGGTCCCGCGCAACGCTCCCAGGCTGGTGGGTGACGTCATGGCCGCCGAGCCCATCTCGGTCCGCGCCGACACGGGTCTGGCCGAGGCCGCCCGCCTCCTCGAGCAGCATGCGATCTCCGGGATGCCGGTGCTCGACGGTGACGGAGGGCTGGTGGGAGTGATCAGCGAGTCCGACCTGCTGCGGGCCCGGGCGACCGACTACCTGTGGGCCAGTTGGGTGTCGCTGAGGGTCAAGAACCTGATGACGACGCCGGCGCTGACGATCGGCCGTTCGGAGCTGCTCACGGTCGCCGCCCGGCGCATGGAGCGCCACCACGTGAGCCGCCTGGTCGTGGTCGCCGCCGACGATGCCTCGCGGCCCATCGGCGTGATCGCGATCTCGGACCTGCTGCGGGCGATGGCCGAGGCGACCACCGGCGGTCACCCCGAACCCCCGCTGCCGCCCGAGGAGGCTCCCCGGATGGATGTTGACGGCGACGGCGATCGCGGCGACTGACGCTCCGCCCCCCCGACGCTCCGCCCACCCCCTCCGACGCCGGGCCGGGCTACGCGATCACCCGCTCCAGCCCTGCCTCGTAGCCGGTGTTGAACGCGGCCAGGTCGGCAGCCACCAGGCCGGCCTTGGCCGGTCCGAGGATGATGGGGATCGCCCGGTGGACGCTGTCACGATCCACCAGCTCGCCCCGGCCGACCAGCGCCCCGAGGGCGACGATCGACACCAGCCGCTCGTCGCCCGCCTGCTTCGCCAGTGTCGTGCACGGCACCTCGACCACGTCGACGTCGTCGCGACCCGCCTCGGCCTCGATCAGCGTGGTGTTGACCACCAGGATGCCCCCGGGGGCGACCACCGGGCCGTACTTCGCCATCGACGGCGGGTTCAGCACGACCGCACCGTCGGCACGGTCGACGATCGGGGACCCGATCGGGCGGTCGGCGATGATCACGGTGCACGAGGCGGTGCCCCCGCGCATCTCGGGGCCGTACGAGGGGATCCACAGGACCTCCCGGTCCTCCAGCAGGGCCGCCTCGGCGAGCACCTTGCCCGCGAACAGGATCCCCTGCCCTCCGAACCCCGCGATGATCGTGGAGCGTTCCATGGTCACTCCTCCAGGCGCCCCAGGGCGTGCTTGGCGGGTGGCTTCCGCGGTGCGGCGGCGGCGCAGCCCCCGGCGGGGCCGGTTCCGGCCGGCGCCGGCAACGCCTGGCTGACCCCCTTGGCGCGATCGACAAAGGTGCCCACGGGGTAGGCCGGCATGACGACGTCCCGCAGGCGTTCCATCGCCTCCGACGGCGTCATGCCCCAGCCCACGGGACAGGTGCTCAGGACCTCCACGATCGAGAAGCCGGCGCCGTCGAGCTGGACCTCGAACGCCCGCTTGATCGCCTGCTTCGCCTTGCCCACCAGGCCGGGATCGGCTACCGACACGCGTGCCGCGTAGTGCACGCCCGGCAGCAGCGACAGCATCTCGGTCACGGGCAGGGGGTAGCCGGCCACCGCGGTGTCGCGACCGTTCGGGCTCGAGGTCGTCCGCTGGCCGGGCAGCGTGGTCGGCGCCATCTGGCCACCGGTCATCCCGTAGATGCCGTTGTTGACGAAGATCGTCGTGAACCGCTCGCCGCGGGCCGCGGCATGGACGATCTCCGCAGTGCCGATCGCGGCAAGGTCGCCGTCGCCCTGGTAGGTCAGGACGATCCGGTCCGGGCGATAGCGCTTGACGCCGGTCGCGACGGCCGCCGCACGCCCGTGGGGTGACTCGACCGCGTCGAGTCGCAGGTAGTCGTAGGCGAACACGGAGCAGCCCACGGAGCCCACGAGCAGCGTCCGGTCACCCAGCCCGAGCTCCTCGAGCACCTCGGCCAGCAGCCGGTGGACGATGCCATGTCCGCAGCCCGGGCAGTAGCTGGTGGGGTTGGTGAGCAGGAGCGGGCGGCGGTAGATCGTCCGGCCCTCGGGGGCCGGTGCCTGCTGGGCGATCATCGCTCGACCTCGGGGTCCTGGGGCCCGACGGCTGTGGGGCGGGACGGTCCGGTCGTGGCCCAGGCGCGCCTCGCGGCCGCCACCACCTCGTCGGGGCTGGGAACCATGCCGCCCATGCGGCCATGATGCACGACGGGCAGGGAGCCCTCCAGCGCGAGCCGGACGTCCTCCACGAGCTGGCCGGCGGACAGCTCGACGACCAGCACGGCGCGTGCGCCGTGGACGGCGTCCCGCAGGGCATCGGCCGGGAACGGCCACAGCGTGACCGGACGGAACAGGCCCGCCACCAGCCCTCCGTCGCGGGCGCGCTGGACCGCGGTGCGCGCCACGCGGGCGGCGGTGCCGTAGGCGACCAGCACGATCTCGGCACCCTCGAGCGACTCCCCGGTCCAGCGCGGCTCGCTTGCCACGATCTCCGCGTACACCGACTGCAGGTCCTGGTTGTGGCGCTCGAGGTCATCGGGGCGCAGGTGCAGGGACTTGACCACGCGTGGCTCACGCTCCGGCGGGGCGCCTTCGATGGCCCAGCCGGGGCGCGTGTGCTGGAGCGAGGGGAAGCTGGGTTCGATGGGCTCCATCGCCTGGCCGATCGTCCCGTCGGCAAGCAGCATCACGGGGGTCCGGTAGCGCTCGGCCAGCTGGAACGCGAGCCCGACCAGCTCCACCGCCTCGCCGATCGAGGCCGGGGCGAGGACCGGTACCCGGTAATCACCGTGGCCGTGGCCCTTGGTGGCCTGGAGGTAGTCACCCTGGGCGGCGCCGATGCTGCCCAGCCCCGGACCGCCGCGCATCACGTTGACCAGCACGCACGGCAGGCGCGAGCCGGCCATGTAGCTCATTCCCTCCGCCATCAGGCTGATGCCCGGGCTGGAGCTGGACACCAGGACCCGGGCGCCCGCGGCAGCCGCGCCGAGCGCCATGTTGATGGCGCCCAGCTCGCTTTCCGCCTGGACGAACACGCGGCCCTCTTCGGGCATCCGGCGCGCCATCCACTCGAGCAGCTCGGCCTGGGGCGTGATGGGGTAGCCGAAGTAGGCGTCGCACCCGGCCGCGATCGCCGCCTCGGCGATCGCCTCGTTGCCCTTCATCAGGACCCGGGCCGGGGTGGGGGACACCTCGTCGCCGGTTCCTGGCGACGAGGCCGCGGCACGGGGGCGATCGACCCCCACGGGACGGGCGAGCTCGACCATGGTCAGGCCTCCCTGGGGCGGGCGAACACGCTGATCGCAGCATCGGGGCACATCCGCGCGCACTTCGCGCAGCTCGTGCAGGCCTCGGGGTCCACGAGCACGGCGGGATGGTGGCCCATGGCATTCACGATCACCGGGTCGAGGGCGAGCGCGCCCGGCTGACAGGCCTCGATGCACAGGCGGCAACCCTTGCAGCGCTCACCGGCGACGAGCACCGGCCGGAATGGGGGAGGGCCGCTTGCGAAGCGTGAGAGTGGGGCGTCGGCAAGCGGAGTGGACATGGCCATGTACGGCACCTCCAGTGTCCCGAGGATGGCCCGGACCGGAGGCGGGTGCGAGGTCGGAACGGCACGTCGGAACGGGGCCGGACATCCCGTCCCTGGCCCGGGCCTGACATGCACCCGGCGCAACGCCCCCCCGGCACAATGACCCCGGCACCGTGGCGCGATCAATCGTCGAGTCCGACCCGCGGTGCCTGCTCGCCCGCCAGCTCCCGCACGCGGGCTACGAGCTCCTGCTCGGACAGGCGATCTGCGGCCGCCGAGTGGATCAGTCGGTGCCTGCCGTGGCGCCGGTCGTCGGCTCGCAGCATCCGCTCCAGCCGGGCGCGCAGCACGCCCGGTCCGACCACCGTGACGGCGTCGCTGCCGGGGACGCGGGCAGCCACATCGTCCACGAACAGCCGAAGGTCTCCCTGGCGCGCGCGCTGCGCGACATCACGCTGTCCGGCATCATGCCGTCCCGCCAGACCTTGTGGCCCGTGTCCATGCCCGTTCCCGTGGCCGCCGGGGTGGGCGTGGAGATCGGACCGGACGCGCTCCACCGTGGCCCGGTCTGCCCAACGGACGATGATGGCCTCCTCGCTGTCGATCCAGACGAGGGTCGTGGCCCCATCCGTCGCCTGCACACGCATGGATCGCTCCGATCCCGCGGACCGGATGGCCCGCGCTGCACCCGTCCGCGAACGACCCGGCCGCCACGCGGTGGCCTCGCGGCCCTCGAACCCATCCCCGAGCCTGGGCTGGGTGGCGCTCGATGGCCAGAGGCAACCGGCGCCCCGCGGACGGCCGGATGGGCCCCAACGTCACATCACGCACGATCCGGATGGGACTTGCTGCCCACCGGCCCCGGGCCGACGGTCACGGCGGGGAGCGTCGAGGTCCTCGTCCGGTTGTGACCTCCAGCACTCATGCGCATCTGCGAATACGGTGATGATTGCACCCATGGACGAGATCACGATCCTGCAGGCCGAGGTCCTCAAGACGCTCGCCAATCCCCGCCGGCTGGAGATCCTCCACCGCCTGGCGGAGGGACCGTGCGAGGTCGGCCGGCTTGCCGAGGAGCTCGGCGCCAGCCAGCCCAACATCTCGCAGCACCTCTCCGTCCTCCGGACGGCCGGTCTCGTCGAGGCCGAGCGCGAGGGCCGCGAGGTCCGCTACCGGTTGACGGATCCCGATGTCATCCGCGCCTGCGCTGTCATGCGCGGCGTGCTGCAGCGCCGCCTCAGCCGTCTCGGCCGCCTGTCCCTCCACGATCAGGTGGCATCCGACCTCGTGGAGATCCAGTAGCGCCCCGATGACGGGGCCCACGCCGAGGAGGCCGACAATGGACGAGCAACCGGTCAGCTTCGTCGTGTTCTCCGGAACCGACGACAAGCTGCAGGCCCTGGCGGTGATGACCGCCGGTGCCGCCGCGCTGGGGAAGCAGGTCAACATCTTCCTCCAGTACTGGGGGCTCGACGCCTTCAGCAAGGCCAAGATCGATGCCGGCCTGGGGCTCGCCCCGGAGGCCGGTGCCGAGGGCAGGGCCAAGGTCGACGCGGCCGCCGCCGCCGGGCAGGCGAGCTGGGCCGAGACACTTCGCCAGGCCAAGGAGCTGGGCGAGGTCGACATCCAGGCCTGCTCGCTGTCGATGGACATCCTCGGCCTCGAGGAGTCCGACCTCGACCCCCTGGTCGACGGGGTGGAGGGCGTGACCGCCTTCTACCTCAATGCCGGCCAGGGCCAGATCGTGTTCATCTAGGAGGAATCCGAACCATGGCTGACGTCCAGGTCGACGCTCGCGGACTCAACTGTCCGATGCCCATCGTGAAGACGGCACAGGCCGTCAAGGCGATGGCGTCGGGTCAGACCGTCGAGGTCCTGGCAACCGATCCCGGGTCCGTGAAGGACTTCGCCGCGTGGTCCAAGACGACCGGCAACGTCGTCGTGGAGCAGACCGCCGATGACGGCGTGTTCCGCTTCGTGATGCAGAAGAAGTAGGGACGCACCGATGACCATCACCCAAGCGCCTGAGACCATACCCGCCCCCGCCCCGGCCGAGGAGGCCGCCTCGGGCAACAAGGGGCTGGCCATCATCTGCTACAGCGGCGACCTGGAGAAGACCTGGGCCGCCATGATCCTCGCCTCGACGGCCGGCGCGATGATGATGCCGACCAGGGTGTTCGTCACCTTCTGGGGCCTCCAGACGTTCGTGAAGCCCGAGAAGCGGATCATCGGCGACAACTGGATGCAGAAGATGCTGAGCTTCATGTCGCGGCCCGGCATCGCCCACCGCAAGCTGTCCAAGATGAACTTCCTGGGCATGGGCCCGTGGATGATGCGCAAGCTCGCCAAGCAGTACAACGTCGCGTCCCCGGCGGAGCTGCTCGAGATGGCCACGGCCATGGGCGTCGAGTTCGTCCCGTGCCAGATGACGATGGACATGTTCGGCATCAAGCGCGAGGACCTGATCGACGGCATGGGCGAGCCCGTCGGCGCCGCCACCTACCTCGGCTACGTCGGCGAGGGCGCTGCCCCCCTGTTCATCTAGCCACCCCTGATCCATCCCGCGGGCGGCGCGTTCCCGCCGCCCGCCGCGTCCCGACTGGAGGTCCACCGATGACCGAGACCCTACCGCCCATCAGCCGCACGATCGACGCCCGCGGCAGCTTCTGCCCCGGCCCGCTGATGGAGCTCATCCGGGGGATGAAGGAATCGGAGGTCGGCGACGTGCTGGCCGTCCTGTCCACCGACAAGGGATCCAAGACAGACATCCCCAAGTGGGTCGAGAAGGCGGGCCATATCCTGCACGGCGTGTTCACCCGCGACGGCTACGACGAGATCGTCGTCGAGAAGGTCCGGTAGCCGGATGCAGCGCGTCCTCGTCCTGGGCGGCGGTGTGGGAGGCACCCTCACCGCCAACCTTGTCGCCCGCAAGCTCAAGCGCCGCATCGCCGCCGGCGAGGCGAAGGTCACGGTCGTCGACGCGACCGGCGCCCACGTCTACCAGCCCGGCTACATGTACATCGCCATGGGGCAGGAGCGGGCGGACAAGCTCGTCCGACCCGAGAAGCGGTTGCTGGACCGCGGCATCGAGCTGGTCGTCGACCAGGTCGGCCGCATCGACACCGCGGCCCAGACCGTGACCCTGGGATCCGGCACCGAGCTCGGGTACGACCAGCTGGTGATCGCCACCGGCTCGCGGATCGTGCCCGAGGAGCTGCCCAGCTACGACTCCGAGGCCCACCACTTCTACAGCGCAGAGGCGGCCTCGCGCCTGCGCAAGGCCCTCGATGCGTTCCAGGGCGGCAGGATCGTGATCGGCATCGCGGGCATCCCCTACAAGTGCCCGCCGGCGCCGCTCGAGGTCGCCTTCCTGGTGGAGTCCGAGCTGCGCGAGCGGGGCCTGCGCGACAAGACCGAGATCACCTTCCTGTCGCCCATCAACCGCGCGTTCACGATCGAGAGCGTGTCCGAGATGGTGACCCCGATCTTCGGCGAGAAGGGGATCAACCTCGAGCTCCTGGCCGGGATCGGCGAGATCGATGCCGAGCGCAAGGTGGTGATCACCGACGCGTTCGAGGAGCACCCCTACGACCTGCTCATCTGCGTACCGCCCCACAAGGGAGCCCAGGTGGTGGTCGACTCGGGGCTGGCGCCCAGGTCCGGCTGGCTGCCGACCGACCGCCACACGCTCCAGGTCAAGACGGTCGCCAAGCCGGCACCGGGCCAGGCGGACGAGGAGATCCCGCGCTACCCGAACGTGTACGCGTTGGGCGATGCCACGGACCTGCCGCTGTCCAAGGCCGGCTCCACTGCCCATTTCGAGGCGCCGATCGTCGCCGAGCGTGTCAGCGCCGCCGTCGAGGGTCGCGAGCCGGAGGGCAAGGACGCGTCCTACACGGGGAAGGTCATGTGCTTCTTCGAGGTCGGCGACGGCAAGGGCACCCTGCTCCAGTTCGACTACGACCATCCGCCCAAGCCGCCCAAGCCGGGCAAGCTGTGGCACCTCGGGAAGGTGATCTTCAACAAGACCTACTGGCACACGGTCCCCAAGGGCCGCGTCTAGCCGGCGGCCCGGGATCCCGCACGTCTCTGCCGCCTACAATCGAGGCGTGGCCACCCTTCTCGATCCGGCTCCCGGGCGATCCGCATGAGCGGTCACGTCTTCCGCCGTTCCGCGGTCCCCGAACCGCCGGTGGCCATCGAGGCCCACGGCTCGACGATCGTCGACAGCGAGGGCCGCGAGTACCTCGATGCAGCCGGCGGCGCCGTCGTCGTCAACGTGGGCCACGGTCGTCGCGAGATCGCGGCCGCCATCGCCGAGCAGGCCGCCCGCCTGTCCTACGCGCACGGGTCGATGTTCACCACCCAGCCGCTGGAACGCTATGCCGCCGAGGTGGGGGAGCATCTGCCGGTCGAGGAGCCCTACCTGTACCCGGTGTCGGGTGGGTCCGAGGCCATCGAGACGGCGCTCAAGCTGGCGCGCGCAACCCACATCGCCCGGGGTGAGGCGGACCGACGGCTGGTGTTCGCGCGCTGGAGCAGCTACCACGGCAACACCCTCGGCGCCCTGGACCTGTCGGGGCGCAAGGCGCTGCGCCGGCCGTACGAGGCCTGGCTGGGTCGGTTCCGCCATGTCTCGGCGGCATACCCGTACCGCGCTGACGACCCGGCGGCAATGGCGCTCGGCTCGACCCAGGCGCTCGCGGCCGAGCTCGAGGCGGCCATCGTGGAGGCCGGGCCGGGCAACGTGGCCGCGTTCGTGGCCGAGCCCGTGGTGGGCGCGGCGCTGGGTGCGGTCTCGCCGCCGGACGGCTACTGGCCGGCCATCGCCGATGTCTGTCGCCGGCACGGCGTGCTGCTCATCGCCGACGAGGTGATGACCGGGTTCGGGCGCACCGGCCGCTGGTTCGCCATGGATCACGTCGGCGTCCAGCCGGACATGCTGGTGGCTGCCAAGGGCGCGACCAGCGGGTACTGGCCGTTCGGGTTCGTGGCGGCGTCGGGCGAGATCCGCGATGCCGTGGTCGCGGCAGGCGGCTTCATCCACGGCTTCACGTACTCCCACCAGCCGACGGCGGCGGTCGTCGCCCGGGAGGTGCTGCGGATCCTCGAGACCGAGTCGCTGGTGGAGGCGTCGGCGGTCAAGGGTGAGCGGCTCCGGCTGTTGCTTCGCGACCGCCTGGGCGAGCACCCCGCCGTGGGCGACATCCGGGGCATGGGACTGATGGTCGGGGTGGAACTGGTCCGCGACCGGGCCAGCCGGGCGCCATTCCCCCGTGCGGCACACCTGGTCGAGACGGTGGCCCGGATCGCCCGCGAGCAGGGATTGCTGGTCTACTCGGGCACGGGCATGGCCAACGGCGCCGACGGGGATGCGGTCCTCCTTGGCCCCCCGTTCGTGGTCACGGACGACGAGCTGGCGCGGATCACCGACGGGCTGGGCGACGCGCTGGATGCGGCGCTGCACGACCTGGCGCTGCACGACGGGGCCGCGCCAGCCGGCTGACCAGCTCCGGCCGCGCCGGGGGTCGGGAGCCGGCGGTTCGAGCAGGAGCTACCGGTTCGAGGTTCCGGCGCGGATCAGCAGCAGGCCGCCGAGGACCAGCAGGACGATCGGCCAGACGAGGTCGCTGAAGGCCGGGATCGCGAACGAGGACGCGCCGATCAGCGTGAGCAGCGCGCCCAGGACGGCCTGCCAGCCCACCCCACCGCCGCTCATTGCCCGCACGAGCGCGATGAACAGGAAGGCCACTCCCAGCGAGAGGGTGCCCAGGCCGGACTGGTCCGGGACGCCGGCGGCGACCAGCAGGTCCGGGGCGGCGAGCGCGGTGATGATCGAGCCCAGGTACAGCGAGCCCATGCCGCGGTTGACCAGCCACGACACGAGGAACGCCACGCCAACGGCGAGGAACAGCAGCGAGCCGGCCGTGTCGAGCGCCGGAAACACCGTCTTGAGCAGGAGCAGCAGGCCGAACACGACCAGGAAGATGCCGAACCACGGCAGCCGGCTGCGGCCTTTCCCGTCGCCGAGCTCGGCCCACTCCCAGCTGTAGGCGCGGACGCTGCCGCGCTCGATCACGTCGCCGCTGAGCGGCTGGTCCCGTTGGTCGGTCATGGATCCTCCGTTCGGCGCCAGCGTAGCGCGTCGGAGATCTCCGGATGGGGCCTCAGTCCGGGGCTTCGCCGACGAGTGCCGCCAGCTTGACGAACCAGTGCAGCCGTTCCGCCCACGGCACGGCGGCGTTGGCAGGCGACGTGGACGGCAGCACGAACAGCCCGGTCGTTCCCAGTCCTCGCGCCTGCCAGCCCAGCTCCGGTCGCTCCCGAAACACGCCCCGGTACGCCTCCTTGCCCACGAACGCCATCAGCCGCGGATGGAGCTCCGTCGCGATGGCCTCGAGGCGCGCCCGGCTGGTGGCGAAGTCGCCGGCCCGCAGGTCGCTCGATCCGGGCGTGGTGCGCAGCGCCGCGTTGGTGATGCCGATCCCGAACGCGAGCAGGTCGAGCTGCTCCGCGGGGGCCAGCTCGCGCGGGGTCAACCCGGCCGCGTGGAGCAGGCGCCAGAAGTCGTTCCGTGGATTGGCGAAGTGGGCACCGGCGGTCGCGGAGGCGCGGCCCGGGTTGATCCCGACCAGGACCACCCGCAGCCCGGGCGCGAGGACATCGGGGACCGCGGAGGCGCCGGAGTCCGGGGAGGGCACGGGACCCGGTCTGGCAGGGCGCACTGCCGTGCAGGCTACTGCGGACCCGGCACGGCGGCGCCGCGGTGCCGGGCCGGGGGGTCTACGATGACCTCGAGATGCCGCACATCATGACCGTCCAGGGCCCGGTCGACCCTTCGACCCTGGGGTTCATCCTTCCCCACGAGCACACCCAGTGCACCCTGTGGCACATCCAGGACCGCTGGGACTACTGGGAGCTGACGCCGGACGAGCCGGTCATGCTCCAGGAGCTGGCGCACTTCAAGGAGGCGGGGGGGACCGCCCTCACCGACCTGACCCTGCCCGGGATCGGGCGTGACCCGGCGTGGCTGCTCCGGATCTCCGAGCGGAGCGGCCTGCCGATCATCATGGGCGGCGGCTGGTACCGCACCGCCTACTACCCGCCCGAGATGCTGGTCGACAAGCGCTCCGTGG
The DNA here is from genome assembly GCA_963727585.1 of uncultured Chloroflexia bacterium. Taxonomy (GTDB): domain Bacteria; phylum Chloroflexota; class Limnocylindria; order Limnocylindrales; family CSP1-4; genus CAIXZV01. The sequence goes on from CAVSHH010000003.1 coordinate 524,771, forward strand.
AATCGCTGGCCGAGGAGCTCGTTCACGATGCGACGGTCGGAGTGGGGGACACCGGGATCCGGATCGGGATCCTGGGCGAGATCGGCACCGACAAGCCGTGGGTCACGCCCTCGGAGGAGCGCGTGTTCCGCGCGGTCGCCCGGTGCTCCCGGCGGACCGGGCTCGCGATCTCGACCCACGCCATCCTGTCCGACGTTGGCGCAGCCCAGCTCACGATCCTCGAGGAGGAGGGTGTCGACCCCGGGCGCGTGGTCATCGGGCACAGCGACAGCTACCCGGTGCTCGATCACTACCTGTCGCTGATCCAGCGCGGCGCGTCGATCGAGTTCGACCTGTTGGGCATGTCGTTCACTCCCATGGAGCAGTACGGCGAGTCGCGGATCATCGACCTGCTGCTCGAGCTGCTCCACCGGGGCCACGCGGACCGGGTGCTGCTCAGCCACGACGTGTGCCACAACAGCCAGCTGCGGCATTACGAGGGCAACGGCTACACGTACCTGTCGGACACGTTCCTGCCCCGGCTCCGCGGGCGGGGGGTGTCCGATGCGGAGATCGAGCAGCTGACGGCAGTCAACCCGCGCAGGATCCTGACGATCGGCTAGCTGAACTACAGCTAGCCCGTCCGCTACGCGAGGGTCGCGGTCACCGCCAGTTCGACGTTGCCCTTGAGGGCCTGCGAGACCGGGCAATTCTCCTTGGCGTCCTCGGCGAGCTCGCCGAACCGCGCCGCGTCGATGCCCGGGACCTCGCCCAGGACGGTGATCTCGCTCCGGGCGATCTTCCAGCCGGTATCGGCCTTGTCGAAGGTGACCACCGCCTTGATGTCCAGGTTCGTGGCCGGTGTCCCGTTCTTCGCCAGGCGGCCACTGAAGGCCATCGAGAAGCACGAGGCATGCGCGGCCGCGATGAGCTCCTCGGGGCTGGTCTTGCCGTTGTGCTCCTCGGTCCGCGCGGCCCAGGTCACGGGCAGCCGGGACAGGGCGCCGGACGAGACGTAGTTGATGCTGCCGTTGCCGCTGGCGAGGTCGCCGGACCAGCTCGTCTCGGCGTAGCGGGTGATCGCCATGGGGTGCCTCCTTTGTGCAGGGTCTGGGACGGCAGGGACGGCCGTGGGACCCGGGCGATGCCCGGGCTCCAGAGCGTACCCGAGGTTCAGGCCGGGGCGGGTCCCGGCTCGCCCGGAGTCGTGTGCGGTTCTCCGCCCGACTGGGCGAGCCTCCGCTGCAGCCGGCGTCGGCCGCCGTCCACCAGCGAGTAGATCACCGGGATCACGAGCAGGGTGAGGAATGTCGAGCTGAACAGGCCGCCGATGACCACGGTACCCAGCTCCGCCGCGATGATCGAGCCCTGGTTGAACCCGGCCGCGAGCGGGATCAGCGCGAGGATCGTGGCGATCGCCGTCATCAGGATCGGCCGGACCCGGGTCCTGCCGCCCTCCACCAGCGCCTCGTCGGTGGCCATCCCCTTGGAGCGGAGTCGCTCCACGAGGTCCAGCAGGACGATCGCGTTGGTGACCACGATGCCGATCAGCATCAGGAAGCCGATCAGCGCGCTGACGCCGAGCGGCCGTCCGGTGAGGTACAGGGCGGGCAGGGCGCCGATCGTCGCGAGTGGCAGGCTGAACAGGATGATGAACGGGGTGATCAGCGAGTTGAAGGTGAGCACCATCGCCACGTAGACGATCAGCACTGCGACCCCCATCGAGAAGAACAGCCCGCCGAACGCTTCGTCCATCTGGGCCGTCACGCCGGCGAGGCTGACGTCGACGCCTTGGGGGATCTGGCCGGCCGCGACCAGCGTGTCGATCTCGGCCTGCACGTCCTGGCTGACCTTGCCCGTGTTCTCCGACGCGATCTCCGCCGAGATCGAGGCCGCCGGCGACTGGTCGATGCGCGTGATCGAGCCCTGGGCGTCGACCTGCTCCACGGTGGCGATCGATCCCAGCGGGACCTTGGTCGCCGTGCCCACGGGCAGCGCCCGGAGCTCTTCGACCGACCCCACGGCTGCCGGATCGAGCTCCACGTAGATGTCGGCCGTTGTGCCGCTGGCATCGATGACCACCCGGGTGGCGACCGCCCCGACGAGCGCGGCGCGGACCTCCTGGGCGACCTGCGCTGCCGAGAGGCCGACCATGATCGACTTGTTGGGGTCGGGCGTGACCTGGATTTCGGGCGTGCCCTTGGACAGATCCGACTTGAGGTTGAGCAGGTCCGGGTTGTCCGACAGTGCGGCCAGCACCGCGTCGTTGGCCGTGGCCACGTCGGTCGCGTTCTCGCCCGCCACCACGACGTTGAGGTTGTTGGCACTGAAGCCCGCGAGCTGCGCGATGGCGACGTCGAAGCCGTCGGTCTTGACCGGTGCGAGCTCGTCCGACAGCACCTTGGAGTACGCAGTCAGGTCGACCGTGTCGACCAGGCGGATCGCCATCCGGGCACTGTTGGCGGGCCGGCCGCTCATCGCGGCCGTGATCGTCTGGAAGCCGGCCTCGCCCTCGCCCGGGATCGATGTCTGGACGAGCACCACGTTGGGGTCCTGGGCCAGGATCTCCTCGGCCTGTTGCGTCTTGGCGAGCACGGCCTCGGTGCTCGCTCCGGCGGGCGGCGCGATGGTCGCCTGCACGATGTTCTCCGACCCGGCGTTGATGAACGCCGTGGGCAGCAGGGGGGCGAGGGTGGCCGTGATCACGAACAGCACGATCGCGACGCCCATGATGCCCAGCTTCGTCGCCCGGCCCCGGAGCGCAAACCTGATGGTCGGGGTGTAGGCGCGGATCCACAGCGAGCTCCTGGGCTCGCCGTCCTCGTCCACGTTGAGCGGAACCTTGTTGATGAGCAGGTAGGCGAGCACCGGGACGACGGTCAGCGCGCACACCAGAGAGGCCAGCAGCGCGAACGTGACCGTGAGCGCGAACGGGAGGAAGAACTGCGACACGAGCCCGCCGACGAAGCCGAGGGGCAGGAACACGCCCACGGTGGTGATCGTCGCCGCGGTGATCGCGCCGGCGACCTCCCTGGGCCCGTTGATCGACGCCGTCAGGCGGTCCTCGCCCAGCGCACGGTGGCGGTAGATGTTCTCGAGCACGACGATCGCGTCGTCGACGACCCGGCCCACGGCGACCGCGAGGCCGCCCAGCGTCATGATGTTGAGGGTGACGCCGGTGGCCTGCATGATCACGAGCGCGGTGAGGATCGAGAGCGGGATGCTCACGGCCGCGACGATCGTGGACCGGATGCTGAACAGGAACAGGAAGATCGTGAGGACCGCGAACAGCGCGCCGAGGCCGCCTTCGCGGAGCAGGCCGTCGCGGGACTCCTTGATGAAGCCGGACAGGTCCGATACCACCGTGACCTTCACGACGTCGCTGTGCGCCGCGCCCAGCTCCTCGAGCTTGGCCGTGACGGCATCGGCGACCTGCACCGTGTTGGCGTCCGAGGTCTTGGAGACGGACAGCGAGAGGGCAGGCTGCCCGTTCGTTCGGGCGTAGCCGGTGGTCGCCACCCCCTGGACGTCGACCGTCCCGAGGTCCCCGATGGTGACGGGCGTCGGGGCCGCGGGGGTCGTGCTGGCCGGCGATTCGGCCGGAACACCCGAGGCGGCCGGCGCGCCCGAGGCGGCCGGTGCGCCCTGTCCCCCCTGTGCGCCCGGTGCGCCGGTGGCTGCCTGCGGGGCCGCCACGCCGACGACCAGGTTCCGGACGGCGTCCACGGATTCGATCCGCCCGATGGTGGACACCGAGATCTTGGAGGTGTCCGTCGTGATCTCGCCCGAGGGGAAGGTCAGGTTGTTGGCGGCCAGCACCCCCGTGACCTGGCCGATGGAGATCCCGTTCGCGGCCAGCTTCTCCGGATCGAGCGTGACGAGCACCCGCTGCTCCTCGCCGCCGGTGACGTCCACGCTCGCCACGCCGTCGATCGCGAGCAGGGCGGGCTTGATGTCCTCCTGGGCGACCAGGGCCGCTTCGTCGAGCCCGTCCTCGGAGGTGGCCGCGATCGAGGCGATGATCACGGGCGAGGCGTTGATGTTGAGCGCCGTGACCTGGGGGGTCACCGTGGACGGCAGGCCGGCGGTCTGAAGGTTCTGCTCGATGGTCGCGCGGATCTCCTTGACGTCCGATCCGAACGAGAACTGACCGACCACGAGCGACAGCGAGTTGGCCGACGTGGACTGCAGCGACTCGAGGCGGGGCACGCCGCTGATGGCCTGCTCGATCGGCTTGGTGACCTGCTCCGCGATATCTCCGGCGCCGGCGCCCGGCAGGGGGGAGACGATCGTGATCACCGGGAACTCGATGTCGGGCAGCAGCTCCTGCTTCAGACTGCCCCAGGCGAAGATGCCGGCGATGAACAGCGCCGCGGCCAGCAGGAGCGTCACGCTCCGCTTGGCGACGGCGAACTCGGAGAGGCGGCTCATGCGTGGTCCTTTCGGGTGGCAAGACGGGACGCGCCCCGGTCCAACGCGGCGAGGCCGTCGCGGACGAGGGCGAGGTCGTCGTCATCGAGGACGGCGAGGAGGGCGCGCAGCTGGCGCGCGTTGAGCTCGCGGAAGCGGTCGATGAACTCGTGGCCGGCGGGGGTGAGGGCGACCACCACCTGGCGGCGATCGGCGGGATCGTCGCGGCGGGTGGCCAGGCCGTGATCCACGACCCGGTCCACCAGGCCGCTGACCGTCGACAGCGACACGCCCAGGCGGTGGACGATGTCCGACATGTGGAGCTCGCCGGACGCGCCCAGCAGGTACAGGATCTTGGCCTGCGGCATCGTGATGTCGATCTCGAGGAACTCGGGCTCGTGGCCGGCGGCGAGGCGCTGCATCAGGGCCTCGTAGCCCGCCACCGCCTCGTCGGCGACGGCCGCACGGTGAATCGCGGAGATGGGGAAGATCCTTTCGGAATGGCTGATGCTTCGGTTCAACCGTAGCATTCGTGGGCCAAGGACGTTCGGATGGCCCGGTGGACGACGCGGCCGCTTGCCCCGTTGCGCCTCTGCGCCGTACCCTGCCGACGATCGGAGTGCACGGGGGAGCCCTGCCAACCGAACCGCTGCCATCCGGGGCGGGGCGCCGGCCGCCCCACCCGATGGTGCATGGTCCGGCAGATGCCGTTCCGAGGACTGCTGGTTTCGAGGACCCACCGGAAGCTGGGGCGGTCGCTGCCGTTGATGACCCTGTGTCGTTGCCTTGCCCATCGGGGTCCTGACCTGGCCGGTTCGGGCCCCGGGCCGGCCGTCCTGATGGCGATCCCTGGGCCGGACGTGGTGCCCGGCTGGCTCGAGCGATCGGCGACATTCGGCTGGCGCATCCTGGCGACCGCCGGGATGGTGATCGTGCTGTCGCTCGTGGTGTCGGAGATCCCCGTATCGGCGACGGCCACCCTGGTGTCGCTGGTCCTGGCCGCCGCCCTGGCTCCCACCGCGATCTCGCTCCGGGCACGCGGCCTGGGCCGGCCGATCGCCGCCGCGGCCGCACGGTCATCTTCAACATCGTCCAGGGCAACTTCGTCACGCCCGTGGTCTACGGCCGGAGCCTGTCGCTCCACCCTGCCGTGGTCCTGATGGCCATCCCGGTGGGCAACGAGATCGCGGGGGTGCTGGGCATGTTCCTGGTGGTGCCGACGGTCGCGATGATCGCCGCCGCCTGGCGGTTCGTGCTGGCGGCGATCGACGACACCGGCGTCCCGGACGAGCCGTCCCTGGTGCCCCAGGACACGATGGCGCCCATCCCGAGCCGGGCGTGACGTCCGCCGCCAGGCACACCTCGGCCGCGGCCGCACGCCGCTTCCTCGTCCGCCGTCACCTCCTCGCGCCGCCTCGCTCGCTCCCCGCCGAGCCCGCCTCCGTGATGCGCGTCGTCGACCGGCTCGGCTCGCTCCAGTTCGACCCGCTCGAGGTCGCCGGCCGCAACCACGACCTGACGCTCCTCGCCCGCATCGATGGCTACCGGCGCGCCTGGACCGACGATCTGCTGTACCGCGACCGCGTGCTGTACGAGACCTACAACAAGATGCTGTCGCTGGTCCCCACCGCGGAGCTGCCCTGGTACCGGATCACCTGGGACCACCACCGGGAGGTCCACCAGGGCGACACCTTCGATCTCCACTCGCCGCTGGTGGAGGAGCTGCTGGGCAGGATCCGGGACCGGGGCCCGCTGTCGTCAACGGACCTCGCGCCGCGGGCGGCGATCGACTGGTACTGGCGGCCCACCAACCAGGTACGCGCGATCCTCGAGGCGCTGGGCGAGGCCGGCATTCTCGGCATCTCGCGCCGCGAGGGCAATCGCCGGATCTACGACCTCGTCGAGCGGCTGTTCCCGGCCGATCTCCTGGCCCGCCGGCTGCCGGAGCATGAGCAGCTGCGGCACAAGCTGCTGTCGCGCTACCGCGCCAATGGGCTCCTCGGGGCGACCGGCGACTACACCCTGTGGTACGGGACGGGCGAGGCGCGGGATCGGCCTTCGCGGATCGAGCAGCTGGTGGCTGCGGGTGAGCTGGTCCCGGTCGTGGTCGACGGGCTGCGCGGACGACGCTTCGTGATGGCCGGGGAGGTCTCCATCCTCGATGCCGCCGACGCCGAGGTGTCCGTCGGGGCGTCGATGGTGGGCGCCGGGGTGGCGTTCCTCGCGCCGCTCGACCCGCTCGCCTGGGATCGGGACCTGCTCGCCCGGTTGTGGGGCTTCGACTACCGCTGGGAGGTGTACGTGCCGGCCGCCAGGCGCCGCTACGGCTACTACGTCCTGCCCCTGCTCTACGGCGACCGGTTCGTGGGCCGGATCGAGCCCCGGATCGACCGGGCGACCGGCACCCTGCGCATCGTGGGCCTGTGGTGGGAGTCCGGGTTCGACCCGCTGGATGGGGCGAACGCCGGGTTCGTGGACGCGTTGGTGGAGGCGCTGCTCGCCCACCGGGACTTCGCGGGTCTGCGCCGGGTGGCGATGCCTCGCGCGGTTCGTCACCGGACGCTGGCTGCCGCCGTGCGCGCCCGGCTCTGACCGCTGGGGCGGACGGTCCGGGGCACCGGAGCCCGGGTGCCCCGGGAGGCGAGCCTCAGAGGCCGACGTGCGTCCGGCCGATCATCCCCGCGGCGACGGTGCGGTTGGTGGACTCGTCGACGAGCACGAACGAGCCGGTCAGCCGGTTGGCCTGGTACGCGTCCACGAACAGCGGCTGGGTCACCCGGAGCTGGACGCGGCCGATCTCGTTGAGGGCGAGCTCCGTCGCCTCCTCGTCACGGTGGAGCGTGTTGACGTCGACGCGGTAGTTGAGCTCGCGGACCATCGCCCGGGCCCAGCGGGTCGTGTGCTTGATCGCGTACTTCCTGCCCGGGACCAGGGTCGCCGTCTCGTCCATCCAGCACACCTGCGCATCGACGTCCTGGGCGACGGTGGGCATGTTGTGGGGCCGGCACAGCATGTCGCCGCGCGAGATGTCGATCTCGTCGTTGAGCGTGATGGTCACGGCCATCGGCGGGTAGGCCTCGTCCACCGGGCCGTCCGCGGTGTCGATGGAGGCGATGGTGGATTCGAGGCCGGATGGCAGGGCGACGACCTGGTCGCCGGGCTTGAGCACGCCGGAGGCTACCGTTCCCGCGTAGCCGCGATAGTCGAGAACCTCGCGGCTCTGGGGCCGGATCACGTACTGGACCGGGAAGCGCACGTCGACGAAGTTCCGGTCGGAGGCGACATGGAGCCGCTCGAGGTGCGACAGCAGCGGTGACCCGTCGAACCAGGGCATCCGCTCCGACCGGGTGACGACGTTGTCGCCCTTGAGTGCGGACACCGGGATGAAGGTCATGTCCCGGACCCGGAGCCTCGTGGCGAACTCGCTGAACTCGTCGTGGAGCCGTTGGAACACGGCCTCCTCGTAGTCCACGAGGTCCATCTTGTTGACGCACACGACCACGTGGGGTACGCCCAGCAGCGTGGCCAGGAACGCGTGACGCCGGCTCTGCTCGGTGATGCCCTTGCGGGCGTCCAGCAGGATCAAGGCGACATCGGCGGTCGACGCGCCGGTCACCATGTTCCGGGTGTACTGCACGTGCCCCGGGGTGTCCGCGATGATGAACTTGCGGCGCGGGGTCGCGAAGTAGCGGTAGGCGACGTCGATGGTGATGCCCTGCTCGCGCTCGGCGCGCAGGCCGTCGGTCAGGAGCGCGAGGTCGGTGTAGTCGTTGCCGCGGTCGCGGCTGACCCGCTCGACCGCATCGAGCTGGTCGATGAACAGGGACTTGCTGTCGTACAGGAGCCGTCCGATCAGCGTGCTTTTGCCGTCGTCGACGGACCCGGCGGTCGCGAACCGGAGGAGGTCCATCGGCATCAGAAGTAGCCCTCCTTCTTGCGGTCTTCCATGCTGGTCTCGCTGGTCTTGTCGTCGCCCCGCGTGGCCCCGCGCTCGGTGATCCGCACGGTGCTGATCTCGTCCACGATCTTCTCGACCGTGTCGGCTTCCGACTCCACGGCGGCGGTCAGGTTCGCGTCGCCCACCGTCCGGTAGCGGCACAAGATCGTCCTGGGTGTCTCGCCGTCGCGGGGCGGGGTGAACTGGTTGACCGCGTACAGCATCCCGCCCCGCTCGATCACCTCGCGGGGCTTGGCCAGGTACAGCTCCGGGATCTCGATCCGCTCGGTGGCGATGTACGTCCAGACGTCGAGCTCGGTCCAGTTGGACAGCGGGAACACGCGGATGCTCTGGCCCAGGTGGACCCTCCCGTTGTAGAGGTTCCACAGCTCCGGGCGCTGGTTCTTGGGGTCCCACTGGCCGAACTCGTCCCGGAACGAGAACACGCGCTCCTTGGCGCGCGCCTTCTCCTCGTCGCGCCGGCCCCCGCCGAACAGGGCATCGAAGCCGTTGCGCTCGGCGGTCTCGAGCAGGACGGGGGTCTGGATCCGGTTGCGCGAGCCGTTGGGCTCCTCGCGCACGAATCCGCGGGCGATGGCGTCGGGAACGGACGCCACGACCAGCTTGAGTCCCAGCTTCTCGATCCAGCGGTCGCGGTAGGCGAGGATCTCGGGGAAGTTGAGGCCCGTGTCCACGTGCATCACGGGGAACGGGATGCGCGACGGGTGGAACGCCTTGCGCGCGATGTGCAGCATCACGATCGAGTCCTTGCCGCCCGAGAACAGCAGGCAGGGTCGCTGCATCTCGGCGGCGACCTCGCGGAAGATGTGGATGCTCTCGGCCTCGAGGGCGCGGTCCTGGCTCAGGGAATGGGTGCTCACGCGGGCGCTCCTGGGGCGTCGTCCGGCCCGCCCTCCGCCAGCAGGCGGCGCAGGTGGGCGACGAGCGCGGGGTGGCAGACCACGAGGTCGGGCGACCACGGATCCGGCTTGTTGTATTCGATCCGGGAGCCGTCAAGCCGGGTCGCGACGAGGCCCGCGGCGTGGGCGACGGCGACCGGCGCCGCCGAGTCCCACTCGAACTGGCCCCCGGCGTGGACATAGGCGTCCACCGCGCCCTCGACGACGGCGATCACCTTGACTCCGTTGGAGCCCATGGGCACGAGCTCCACGTCCGCGCGCCTGGCGAGCCGGCCGATCACGGCCGGTGGTCGGGTTCGCGACGCGGCGATCCGCAGCGGGCGCAGCCCGTCGAGCACCTCGCGGGCACTCGCGCCGCCCACCGGCGCCACCACGCCGCTGCTGAACAGCCGGTCTCGTGCCGGCAGCGCGACGGCGCCGGCGGCCAGGCCGCCGCGGACCCAGAGCGCGACGTGGACCGCGAAGTCCGTGCGCCGCGTCCCGTCGGGGTCGATCTCGGCGAACTCGCGTGTCCCGTCGAGCGGGTCGACGATCCAGACGCGTTCCGCCCGGAGCCTGGTGTCGTCGTCCTTGGCCTCCTCGGACAGGACCGCGTCGCGGGGCCGGTGCTCGGCCAGCGCGGCCGCGAGCCACGCTTGGGCCGCGGCGTCCCCCGCCGCGCCCAGCGGCTTGCCCTCGAGCGGGACATCGCCGATGCCGGCCGACTCCCGGAGAGCCATCAGCACGCGGCCGGCGCCGTCGGCAAGAACCGCGGCCAGCCGGATGTCATCAATGCGATCGGCCGCCGGGACGTCGGCAGCGTCCACCCCTTCGCTCGTCACCAAGGCCCGCCTGCCGTCATCCGTCGCCGTCTCCCGTGGGTGCTGCATCTGCCGGCCGCCGCGCACCCGGCACGCCGACGCTCCGCGGACCGCGCGGAGCGGGACCGAAGTTATCATCCGCGCATGCCTCGCACCTCCCGGGCCCGTCGCCGCGGCCGCGCGCGCCGATGACCTTCGACCTGCCGCTGGCCATCGCCGGGCTCATCGTCGGGGTGCTCGTCGGCCTCACCGGGATGGGTGGCGGCGCCGTGATGACACCGATGCTGGTGTTCTTCTTCGGCGTGGACCCGCTCACGGCGATCTCGTCCGACATCGTGGTCAGCCTGCTGATGCGGCCGATCGGCGCCGTGGTCCACCTCCGGCGCGGGACCGTCAACCTGCAGCTCGTCAAGTGGCTGTGCGTGGGTTCCATCCCGGCGGCGTTCTCGGCCGCGTGGCTGATCAGCCTGGTCCCGCCCGAGGTGGACATCGACGTGCTGCTCCAGCGGGGATTGGGGCTGGCGCTGATGATCGCGACCGCGGGCCTCATCACCCGGGCCCTGATCCAGATGTGGAGCCGCCAGCTGCCCCTGGGCGAGGGCGTGGCGCGACACCCCAAGCGCCCGGTGGTCGTTCCCCGGCCGGTCCCGACCATCCTGCTCGGCGCCGTGGCCGGGTTCATGGTCGGGCTCACGTCGGTGGGCGCCGGGTCGATCGTGGTCGTCGGCCTGCTGCTCATGCACCCCGGCCTGCAGGCATCCGCCCTGGTGGGCACCGACCTCGTCCAGGCGATCCCCATGGTCGGCTCCGCGGCGGCCGGTCACCTGGTGTTCGGCGAGTTCTCGTTCGGGGTCGCAGGGTCGCTCCTGGTGGGCGCCATCCCAGGCACCTGGCTCGGCGCCCAGGTCTCCACCCGTGCACCGGGCGGGATCATCCGTCGGATCCTGGCGGTCCTGCTGCTTGCCTCCGCGCTCAAGCTGCTGGGCTTCAGCAACGAGGTCACGTTCCTCGCGGCGGCGCTCGCGCTCGTGCTCGGCAGCCTGATCTGGATCGCGATCCGCAACCGCGCCCGCAAGTCGCGCTCGCGGGCCGCGGCCGCGGCCAGGGCCGCCCGGGCCGCCGAGGCCAAGGCCGCCTCGGCCGAGGAGGCCGCGGGATGACGTCTCGCCCGGTGGTGCTGGACGAGGACGGGCTCGACCTCCTCGAGCTCGCCCTGGCAGGCGGCCTGCCCGGCTTGCCCGTGCCCGAGGGCGTCGAGGCCGGCCCCGAGGGCGTGGTCCTGGCCGATGCCGAGAACACGCCGCTCGCCCGGCTGCGCCCGAACGCCGGTGGGCTCGTTCCGCCCGAGCCGCTCCGGTCGTTCGCACGTCATGGCGGCCCGCACTGGGACCCGGCCGTCCGGCTGACCGCCGCCGACGCGCGGGCGCAGGTGGCCCGGGCGGCTGGCGGCAGGCGGGCGACGGCCGTCGTGATCGACGATCTGCCGACCCGGGCGGATCTGGAGCACGTCGCCGCGGCGATCGACGTGGCAGGGACCGGTGCCGTCCTGCTGGCGATCCCGGTCGCGCGCCGTCGCCGTCCGCGCGGCAGCGTCGGCTGGGCGGGCCTGACCCGCGCCGCGCTCGCCGTCGCCCGGATGCAGCGCGACGAGCGCGCCGGCACCGGGGTCGTCCCGGTGGTGCTCCCGTTCCCGGCCGGCCCGGGGCCGGCCGGCTGGCCGATGCCCGACCTGCCAGCGGTGCTCGCTGCGTACGGCGCTTCGGCCACCGTCACCTTGACCGGCCTGCGCACCAACGAGGAGCAGGACCGGATCGCCGCGCTGACCAGCGTGCACGAGCGGGCGGTCCGAGCGATCTACCCGGAGGCATCGGCCGCCGAGGTGCTGGGGGCAGGGGAGGGTGCGCTCCCGTCGGGCGCCGTGATCCTGTTCACCGGGCTGTCCGGATCGGGCAAGTCCACGATCGCCCGGGCCCTGGTCGCGGACCTCGTCGACAACGGCGACCGGGAGGTGACGCTGCTCGACGGTGACGAGGTCCGCCAGCACCTGTCCGCCGAGCTCGGGTTCGACGCGGCCTCGAGGGAGCGCAACGTGGAACGGATCGGCTGGGTCGCAGCGCTGCTCGCCCGGCACGGCGGGATCGCGGTGGCTGCCCCCATCGCGCCGTTCGCCACCTCCCGGGCGCGGGTCCGCGCGATGGCCGAGGCACAGGGAAGGTACCTGCTGGTCTGGGTCAGCACGCCGCTCGCCGTGTGCGAGGAGCGCGACCGGAAGGGCCTCTATGCGCGGGCCCGGGCCGGAGAGGTGGCCGAGTTCACGGGCATCAGCTCGCCCTACGAGGAACCTGCCGACGCCGACCTGGTGATCGACACGACGGTGATGGGGGTCGACGAGGCGGTCGCCACGGTCCGGGCGGCGCTCGAGGCGCGTCTCCGCGCCTGACCGCTTCGACTTCGCCCAGCGCCGCAGCCCAGCTGATGCTCCTCAGTCTGGGCGCCGATCCGCTCCTGCCGGGGTCCGCCGTCTTCTTCCGGGCAGGTACCGGCGAACGAGCGCCGTGACCAGCTCCCGGGTCGGGACGCGGGCCAGCTCCAGGGGCTCGATCCCGCCACCGGCCGTCCGGCCGTCGCGCAGCCGGCTCGCCTGCACCACGCCCATCGCCATCGTCGCCGCCACCTCGGGCGCCACCAGCACGGGCGGCAGCCGGTCGCCCGGCAGGCTCCGCGGCACGCCCAGCAGTGAGGCCGGCTCGCCGATCACTCGCACGCCCATGGCCTCGATGCCGGCGACGATCTCCTTCGCGATCTCGCCCGCCTGGTCGAGGGCCCACTGGGGCGTGTCGATCCTGGACTCGTCCGAACCGGGTCGCCGCGTCTTCATGTAGGCGGCAACGCGCATGCGGGCCAGGTCGTGGAAGCCTTGCATCTCGAGCCCTTCTGCCTCCCAGCGGTCCGCGAAGGCCTCGATCGCCCGGATCTCCGCCAGCGTGAGGGACCGGTTGCCGAGCGTGTCCACCGGCTGCAGCGTCCCGCTCCGGAGCCCGGTGAGCGCCTCGAACACCTCATAGAGCCGGTCGTGATCCGTCTCGTCGACGACAACGGCCGTCACCCGATCCAGCCCGATCGGCGCCGCCCATCGCTCGATCAGCCGGTCGTGGCGCTGGCGGTGCCAGAAGCCCCGACCCAGCTTCTGGTCGGGGTGCCTGAGCAGGGCGTCCAGCCACGCCTCCTGCGAGACGCGCAGGCCGCTCTGCACGTGCTCCTGCCACTCGGAGGTCAGAAGCCTCGCGACGGGGCGAAGCGTGACCACGACCTGGACGCGCGACGGGTCGAGGTCGCGCAGCACCCGCTCGACCTTATCGGCCCGCGCATAGGAGAAGCCCTCGCTGCTCAGGACGGTGCGCCTCTCGGGCGCGGTCCTGATCTCATGCAGGATGGCTTCCCAGTGGCTGATCGAAGGCGTCACGGGGTTGCGGCCGATCGTCCGCCGCCCGGTGACCGCAAGGACGGCGCGGTACGAGTGGCGACTCGTGCCCGCATAGCGGACGCCTTGGGCAAGGGCCTCCTCCCGAGCGGCCCAGAAGGCGGCCTGGAGCGACGTTGTCCCCGTCTTGGGCGGTCCGATGTGCAGCAGCCGGGTCCCGATGGGAAACGGCTCGATCGGCGGCCGCCCCGTTCCGTCCGCCATCGCTCCCACGTCGTCAGGACCCATGCTTCGGAAGTCGCGCCCGGAGCGACGAGCGGCCACGTGAGGCCAGGATGGCGACGATGCGCCGGGTGGGCACCCGTGCGATCTCGATCGGCTCGGTCATCCTCGGATCGAACCGCGTCCCGGCCGCACCGCGACCCTTGCGCCAGGCGTGATTCCCGCGTCCCGCTCGTGGCTCGTGGCCGGTCGCCGGCTGCCGGGGTGCGGGCGTCTCGGGCACGGCGCCGCTGGCGTACAGGACGCCCAGCATGAGACGTGCGGCAACCGACACCGGGACCCGCACCGCCGCATCGCCCGGCCTGGGGCCGTCTCCAGTGGCGACGGCCGTCAGCCGGTCCAGGTCGCCGATCACCCCCACGCCCGAGTCGCGGATGCCGGCCACGATCTGGTGCGAGATCTCGGTCACCCGTGGCGCCGACCAGGCGGGGAGCTCCACCCGGGTCAGACCCGGTTCCGGCGGCACGCGCTTGAGGTACTCCGTCGCTCCGAAGTTGACGATCTCGGCATGCAGCGGCCGGCGCAGCCCGGCAGCGGCGAAGGCGACGTTCAACGCCCGGACCGCCTCCACCTCCTGGGCCGTCAGCGACCGGTTCTGGAGCGACGCCTGGAGCCGGAGCGTGCCCTGCTGCAGGCCGGTGAGCTGCTCGAACTGGCGCAGGACCATCTCCCGGTCGACCTCGTCGACGACGATCGCGGTCACCCGATCGGGGCCGACCACGGCGGCCCAGCGGGCGATCAGCTCGTCGTGGCGGTGTCGATGCCAGAAGGACGGCGAGAGCTTGCCGGGCGGCCGGTTGAGCATGGCATCCAGCCACGAGCCGTAGCTCGTCCTCATCCCGCTCTGGATGTACTGCTGCCACTGGGAGGGGATGATCCTGGACAGCGGCCGCAGCGTCACGACGACATGCACCCGGTCCGGCCCCAGCGCCTCGACGACGGCCTGGATCCGGTCCGGCGTGGCATCGGCGAAGAACTCGCTGCTCAGGACCACGCGGCTCGGGGCGGCGTCGTGGATCTCGCCCAGCAGACGGTTCCAGAGGTGCATCGGCGGGACGGTCTCGGCCTTGATCCCGCGCCGATGGAGCATGGCCTGGACAGCCGCGATCGAGTGCCGCCGCCGACCCGCGTAGTGCACGCCCTGGGCGGCTGCCCGTGCACGGGCCTCGTCGAAGGCCGCCTGGACGGCGGTCGTTCCCGTCTTGGGCGGCCCGATGTGGACGAGGATCGTGCCGCCGGGGAGGGCGACCCGGGGGCTCGCCCCATCGCCCGCCGCGCCACCCGTCGCGCCGCCGGACGCCAGACCGGGTCGCGCCCGAGGGCCAGCCGGCTTCGCTGCCCGCGGGGAGCGCACCATCTCCCCGGCGCGCCCGACGCCCGTGGCCAGCAGCCGCAGGCCCCGGTTTCCCTTCCGGCGGGCGGTGGCCCGGGTTCGCAGGGCGATCGACGCGAGGAGCTGGCGCGAGGCCACCGCAGAGACGACCTCGGCGATCTCCTCGTCATCGACGGCCTCCTCGGACCGGGTCCGCCCGGTCGCGACGAGGATGCCCATCGCGATGCGCGCGGCGACCTCGGCAGGCACCTCCTCGGGCAGGGTCTCCTGCCCGAGGGCCGGTGGGCCGGGGACCTCGAGCAGCTGGTCGAGGTCGCCCACCACCCGGACACCGGACGCCCGGATGCCGGACACGATCTCGTGGGCCTTGCGGGCCACGTCCTCGAGCACCCAGGCGGGCAACCGGATCGTCGTCCCGTCGGCCAACGGATCCAGGCTGCACAGGTACTGTGCCGCGCCGAACCGCATGACCAGCGCATGGACCTGCTTGCCGAGACCCGCCTCGCGGTGAGCGATGTTGTAGGCGCGGATGGCCTCGGCCTCCTCCGCCGTGATCGACCGGTTTGCCAGCCCGCTCACCGGTTGCAGCGTTTCGGGGCGCAGCCCCAGGAGCCGCTCGAAGGTGCGCAGCACCATGTCCCGATCGCTCTCGTCGAGCACGACGGCCGTCACCCGGTCGACGCCGACCGCGGCTGCCCAGCGGCCGATCAGCTGGTCGTGCTGCTGGAGCGTCCAGAAGGCGGCCGGCGGCTTGTCGGTGGCAAACAGCCGCCGGAGCCATGCCTCGAACGGGACCGTCCGGCCGGTTTTGATGCTCTGCTGCCACATCGACGGCAGGATCCTCGAGATCGGTCGCAGGGTGGTCACCACGTGCACCCGCTCCCGGCCCAGGTCGTCGACAACCCTGCGCACGACGTCGGGCCCGGCGTGAGCCAGGAACTCGCTGCTCAGGATCACCCGGTCGGGATCGGCACGGTGAACGTCGCGGACGAGTCCACGCCAGGCCCGGATGGAGGGCGGTGTGCCGCCCCACGCCGATGTCTGGCCGGTCACCGACTGCACGGCACGGGCCGGGTTCCGCGACCATCCCGCGTGGTGCACCCCCTGGACCTGCATCGCGCCCCGGCCCGTGTACAGGGCAGCCTGCAGCGACGTCGTCCCGGTCTTGTGGGGCCCGATGTGGACGAGGATGTGGCCATCGGGTACGCGGAGCTCGTTGCGCTCCTGCGTCTCGTTGCTCAAGCGCTCACTTCCTCCCTCCCCATGACCGCGGCCAGTCTATCGCGACTCCCCGCGCCCCCACCCGCCGGCGATGGCCCGTGGGGCCGGGAGGATTGTCGTCAATCCCGGGAGTGGGGGCGCCGGGGCACCAGGCGGCGGGCGCGTCTCAGCACGCTGCGTGCCGATCGCCGGGCGACCACGCCCGCCAGGGCATACCCGGGCACCAGGTCGAGCGCGGGGTCGTCGGCGGTGCCCGGCCGCGCGAGTCCGCTGGCGATCATGACCCCGACGGCCAGCGAGGCGGCCACGGACGGATCGCCATCGGCCGGCGATCGCGAGGGCGGCGCAGCCGGGGTGTCGGGAACGAGGGCCAGGGCGTCGATGTCCCCCATCGTGCGCACCCCCGACTCGCGAATGCCCCCGACGATGGTGCGCGCGGCCTCGGTGACGGGCACGAGCGCCCCGGCCGGCAGCTCGATGCGCGCCGCCGCCGGATCGGGCGGGAGGCCCTTGAGGTACCGGCTGGCCCCGAAGTGCACGAGTCGGTCGTGCGTCCCGCGGGGGAACCCGGCCGCTGCCAGCGAGCTGTTGAACGCCCGGACCGCCTCGGCTTCCGGGAGCGTCAGCGACCGGTTGGTCACGCCCGGCTGGGGGGTGAGCAGCCCGGCGTCGAGCGCCAGCAGCCGCTCGGTATCCCGGAGAACCTGGTCGCGGTCGTCGCCGGTGATCGCCATCACCGTCACCCGCGGTGTGCCCACGACCGCCGCCCAGCGCGCCACGAGCTCGTCATGCCGGTGCCGGCGCCAGAACGAGGAGCCGGGCCGGCGAGAGGGATCAGCGAGCACGGCGTCCAGCCAGCCGGCGAAGGCGAGCTGGCCTCCGTCGCACACGTGCTGCTGCCACTGCGAGGGGAGGATCCGGGCCAGCGGCCGCAGGGTGACGACCACGTGGACCTCGCGCGGCGCCAGGTCGGCGACGATCCGGCGGATCTGGTCGGGCTTCGCGTCGGCGAGGAACTCGCTGCTCACGACGACGCGCGGTTCGCGGGCACCACGGATCTCGCGGGCCAGCGCATTCCAGCGGCCGATCGAGGGCACCGTGCCGCCGGCGAACGCCGACCGCCGGCCCAGGACGGCGTTGATCGCGGCCGCCGGATGACGGCTCCCACCGGCGTGCCGCACGCCCCGCGAGGCGAGGTCCGCACGGGCGGCGAACAGGGCAGCCTGCAGCTGTGTGGTGGCGGTCTTGGGAGGCCCGATGTGCAGCAGGACGGAGCCGTCCGGGACGGCAAGTGCATCCACGGCGTCACGATAGGGCTTCGGACGGAGCCGCGCAGCCGGAGGCCGCCGCGCCCAGCCCCGATGCTAGAGTCCGGCCATGGACATCGACATCCGCGTCGCCAGCCCGGACGACTACGAGGCGGCGGTCGACACGATCAATGCGGCCTTCCTCGAGCATGCCGACGCGCACGCCGCGGGGGCGGCCCTCAGGGACCTGTGGGACCCCGACCGCGTGTGGCTCGCATGGGATGGCGACCGGGTCGCGGGGACGTTCCGATCGTGGGGCACGACGCTCACCGTGCCCGGCGGCGGGCAGCTGCCGTCGTCGGCGGTTGCCGGCGTCACCGTGCTCCCCACGCACCGCCGCCGCGGCATCATGTCCCGGCTCGCGGAGCGGGAGCACGCCGCGATCCGAGAGCGCGGCGAGGCGATCGGCCTGCTGTACGCGGCCGAATACGCGATCTACGGTCGCCTGGGCTACGCGCCCGGCACCTGGCCGGTCGAGTGGACAGTGGCCCCGCGGCAGACGCGAGTGCTCGGGGAGCGGACCGGCGGGGTCTCGTTCGCCACCGTGGGCCCCGAGACGCGCGACAGGTGCCGCGCCGTCTTCGAGCGGTGGCAGCCTCTGCAGCCCGGCGAGATCCGGCGCAGCGACGCCAATTGGGACTTCGCGTTCGGCGTGCGCCAGCGGCCGTGGGAAGGCAGGCGATGGCAGGGGTTCGTGGTCGTCCACCACGACACGTCCGGCACGCTCGACGGCTACGTCCGCTACTCGGTCGACGGCAAGTGGGAGAACGGGATCCCGGCGGGCGTGGTCAAGGTCGAGGATCTCCATACGCTGACCCGGGCAGCGGAGGACGACCTGGTCCGGTTCCTGCTCGAGATCGACCTCGTGACGACCGTCAAGCTCGGTGGCCGGCGGATCGTCGAACCGTTCCTGTGGCGCCTCGAGAACCAGCGCGCCGCCCGGCTGACCGGGTACGGCGACGGCATGTGGGTGCGCCTGTTCGACGTGCCACGTGCGCTCGAGGCTCGGACGTACGAGCGGTCAGGCAGTCTCGTGCTCGAGGTGGTCGACGACGCCGCCCTCGCCGGCACGACCCGATTGGCCGTCGACGCCGGCCCGGAGGGTGCCCGCTGCGTGTCCACGAGCCGGTCACCGGACTTGACGCTGCCGGTGGCGGCGCTCAGCGGCGCCTATCTCGGCGGGACACGGCTGATGGACCTTGCGCGCAGCTTCGGCGCGGACGAGCACCGGGAGGGTGCGCTTGCCGCGGCCGACGCGCTGCTGCGGACAGCCGACAGCCCCTGGTGCAGCACCTTCTTCTAGGGACCGGCCCCCACGGGACGGCCCCCACGGGACGGCTCCCGGCGATCGGCCGTCGCCCGGGGCCGCGACCCTCGGAGGCATGGACAACCACGCTCCCGGGCTACCGCTTCCGGCCGCTGACGGGCCCGCGTTGACGGATCGGCCGGTAATTCCGATAATTCTGCTAGGGATTAGCAGGCGGCCATGCGTCCTCGGTCGCCGCTCTTCCCGGACTGTCCCGCGACCCCCACGAATCCGGCGGCCTTCCGGCCGCGATCGGAGCTGTTGATGACCTCGACCCGCGACCTCGTCCGAGACGAACGCGACCAGTTCGCGTTTCACGATGACATCGTCTATCTCGCCGAGACCAAGCGCGGCCTGACCCGCGACACGGTGACGGAGATCAGCCGGTTCAAGGGCGAGCCGGATTGGATGCTCGAGTTCCGCCTCCGCGCTTACGATCACTTCGTCAAGCGCCCGATGCCCAGCTGGGGCGGCGCCCTCGACGCGATCGACTTCGACAGGATCGTCTACTACCGGAAGCCATCCGAGCGCGAGGAGAAGTCCTGGGACGACGTCCCGGAGCAGATCAAGGCGACGTTCGAGAAGCTCGGCATCCCGGAGGCGGAGCGCAAGTTCCTGGCCGGTGTTGGCGCCCAGTACGACTCCGAGGTGGTCTACCACTCGGTCCGGGAGGAGCTGAGCAAGATCGGCGTGGTGTTCATGGGCACCGACCAGGCGCTCAAGGAGTACCCCGACATCTTCCGCCAGCACTTCGGCACGGTCGTCCCGCCCGAGGACAACAAGTTCGCCGCGCTCAACAGCGCCGTCTGGTCCGGTGGCTCGTTCGTGTACGTGCCCAAGGGGGTCGAGGTCCCGCTGCCGCTCCAGGCGTACTTCCGGATCAACGGTGAGAACACGGGCCAGTTCGAGCGGACGCTGATCGTGGTCGACGAGGGGGCCAAGGTCCACTACATCGAGGGCTGCACGGCGCCGATCTACGCCACCGACTCGCTCCACGCCGCCGTGGTCGAGGTGATCGCGCTGCCCGGCTCCCAGGTGCGCTACACCACCATCCAGAACTGGAGCAACGACGTCTACAACCTGGTGACCAAGCGGGCGCACGCGCATGAGCGCTCGACGGTGGAGTGGGTCGACGCCAACACCGGTTCCCGTCTGACCATGAAGTACCCGGCGATCTATCTCCGCGGCGAGGGCGCCCGGGCCGAGGTCATCTCGGTCGCGGTGGCCGGCAAGGGCCAGCACCAGGACACCGGGGCCAAGGCGATCCACCTGGCGCCCAACACGACCTCGCGGATCGTGTCCAAGTCGGTGTCCAAGGACGGCGGTCGGGCGACCTACCGCGGGCAGCTGCGGGTGGCCCCGGGGGCTACCAATGTCACCGCCAGCGTGCGCTGCGATGCACTGATGCTCGATGATGAGAGCCGCAGCGATACCTATCCGTACATCGACATCCAGGAAGACGACACCACGATGACCCACGAGGCCACCGTGGGCAAGATCTCCGCCGACCAGATCTTCTACCTCATGAGCCGCGGCCTGACCGAGAACGAGGCGCAGAACCTGGTCATCCAGGGCTTCCTCGAGGTGTTCACCAAGGAGCTCCCGATGGAGTACGCGATCGAGTTCAACCGGCTGGTCAAGCTGGAGATGGAGGGGTCGCTCGGATGACGGAGGTCGCCGAACCCTCGGCCCCCGCCGGGCGACGCGCCCGCGCCGCGCGTCGGACCCCGGCCGACCTGCCCTTCAGCTTCGTCGACCGGGGACTGGTGGACGCCATCGGCGAGACGCACGCCGAGCCGGCCTGGCTGCGTGAGGACCGCCTCGCGGCCCTCGCCTCGTTCCAGGCGCTGCCGGTCGAGAGCAACCGCCTGTACACGCCCTACGTGGACCTCCGGGCCGCCTCCCTCGACGGTGCGGCGCCGATCACGGAGTCGCCGGCCGGTGTTCCTGCCTCCGCGGCCGCCGAGAACGTGGCCGGGCTCCTGGAGCTGGGCGAGCAGGGCGTGCTCTCGCACTCGCTCGACGCGAAGGCAGCGGCCGCCGGTGTCCGACTCGTCACGCTGCCGGAGCTCATCGCCACCGACGAGGCGCTCGCCCGCTCCCTGCTCGAGGGCGCCCCGCTGCTGCCCCTGGACGAGAAGCTCGCCGAGCTGTCGCGGGCGGCCTGGACGACCGGCGTGGTGCTCCACGTCCCGTCCGGCGTGCGCGTCGATCGGCCGATCGTCATCCGCTGGTCCCTGGGCGCACCGCGGACGCTCGTCGGACGAACCTTCCTCGTTCTCGAGGACGGAGCGGAGGCGACCGTCGTGGAGGAGCTGGTCGCGTCCGATGCGGCCGTCGCCGGCTCGCAGGCCCTGGTCTCGGCCACGACCGAGATCCGTATCGGCGCCCACGCCCGGCTCGCCATGACGTCGCTGCAGGAGCTTGGCCCGGACCACGTCGTGTTCCAGCAGCGCCGCGCCGAGATCGGCGAGGGCGCTGATCTCCGCTGGGCGCTCGCCCAGCTTGGCGGCCGGCTGGTGCGCAGCCGGGTGGACAACGTGCTCGCGGGCGATCGGAGCACCGTCGAGCAGGTCGAGATCGTGTTCGGAGCCGACGCGCAGCTCCACGACCTGACCTCGTACACGCACCATGTCGGCCGGGACACCACCGGCCAGCTGCTCAGCAAGGGCGTCCTGCTCGACCGCGCCCGGAGCTACATGAAGGGCCTGATCACGATCGACAGGACCGCGATCGGTACCGACAGCTTCCTGGGCGAGTTCGGCATGAACCTGTCGAAGTCCGCCCGGGCGGTCGCCATCCCGAGCCTCGAGATCGACCAGCCCGACTGCCGGCGCGCCGCGCACTCGTCGTCGGTCGGGCCGATCGACGCCAACCAGCTCTTCTACCTCGAGAGCCGCGGCATCGCGCCGGACGAGGCCCGGAAGTTCATCGTGCTGGGCTTCCTGGAGCCGGTGGTTGCCCGCGTCCCGCTTGAGGAGGCGCAGGACCGCCTGCGCGATGCCCTGGAGGCCAAGTGGGCCGCCGGGCTCGCGGCAGGGGGTTCCGCGACCGCGGCCTGAGCCGGGTCATCGACCTCCTGGGCGAGGACGAGCTCGCCGAGGGGGAGATGCGGATGGTCTGGGTCGACCAGGCCGATCCCGTGCTGGTGGTCCACGTCAACGGCGAGTTCCACGCCCTCCAGGGAACGTGCTCGCACGAGTACTTCGAGCTCGATCGAGGGTTCCTCACGGCGGGCACCCTGACCTGTGCCCTCCACCTGTCACGCTTCGACCTCACCGACGGCGAGCCGCTCGATCCACCGGCGGAGCTGCCGCTTGCCGTGTACGGGGTCGAGGTTCGCGACGGGCGGGTGGTAATCGAGGTCGACGACGGGCCGCTGGAGATCAACGAGGAGGCGTAGCTGCCTGCCCTCGCCGCCTGTCCGGTCCATGCCGGCTCCCGACCGGGCGTTCCGCGCTGATCACAGCACCGGGCTGGCGTCGGTCTCCGCGATCGGCTCGGACGACGGCGCCGAGCGGAGCTGGAGGACCAGCGCGCCGGCCAGCACGAGCAGCCCACCCACGCCCTGGACCGGGGTCAGCGCCTCATCCAGGACCACGGCGGCCAGGACGACCCCCACCACCGGCTCGAACAGCATCAGGATCCCGGTGCGCGTGCCGCCGATCAGCCGGATGGCGGTCAGGAACAGCAGCGACGAGACGCCCGCCGCCACGACCCCCGCCAGGAGCAGCACGGGCCACGGATCGAGGCTGCGCAACGGCGCCGCGAGGTCCGTCCCCTGGCCCACGAGGAGCGCGACCGACGAAGCGCCGACCACGGACACGCCCAGGATCACCAGGGTCGCGGCATCCGCGGGGACGCTGGCGTAGCCGCCGCGGCTGACGGTGATGAACACGACCTGGCTGGCCGCCGCCGCCAGCCCGAGCAGGATCCCGAGCGCCTGGACCGGTTCCCCGCTGCCGGCGCCCATGCCGCCGGCGAGCACCAGCACCACCCCGGCGAACGAGAGCGCGAGAGCCGTCACCCGCGCCGCCGAGAGTCGCTCGTTGCCGAGCGCGAGGTCGATGACCACGACCCCAGCCGGGTACAGGTAGAACAGCATCAGCGCGAGGGCGATCGGCACCAGGCCGAACGCGGTGAACATCGAGATGTTGAGCGCGGCGCCCATCAGCCCGGCCGTGGCCAGGGCAGTCCTGCCACGGGGCGACAGCCCCCGCACCGCGGCGAGGGAGGCGCCGGCCCGGCCGCGGGTCACGATCAGGACCGCGAGGAACGCCGAGCCGAGGATCGCACGCCAGGCGGTGAACGCGATCCCGTCCACGCCCGCCTCGGCCCCGAACCGCGACAGCGGCCCGAGCATCCCGAACAGGGCGGCGGCGACAAGCGCGCACAGCGTGCCCACGAGGAAGCTGCGGTCGGCCGGCATGGAACCGATGCTACCGGGGCGGGTGGTCCGCGCGGGCGTCCGGCAGCCACCGGGAACGCAGCCGGGCGCGGGCGCCGGTGCCGGCGACGTCTCAGCGCGGAAGGGTCGTGCCCAAGCCCCTCGCGATGGCCGTCTCCAGGATCGCCGACCCGAACACGACGTCGGCGATGCCCGTGCCGAGGTGGGTGATCACCACCCGGCCCGCGGGGCGAGGTGCGTGGGTGGCCAGCGCCTCGCCCAGCATCGCCGCCGGCTCCGGGTAGCCGTCGAAGTTGCCGATGTCGCGGTTGGCGAGAAACTGGGCGGTGTGGTCGACGAGGAACAGGGCGGCCTCGCGGGCGACCTGCGCGGAGCAGTAGGTGGCGTAGTCGACCGGCACCACGAGGGCCTCGTCCGCGAGCCAGTCCGGGGTCATCACCTGGCGTTCCGGCGGCGCCACGAACGATGCCACTGTGACCACCACGTCCGCCCCGGCGACAGCGTCGCGCGCCGTCGGAGCCACCTCTGCAGCCCCGATCCCGGTCGTCGAGGCGGCTGCCTCCGCGAGCGCCGATGCCCGAACCGGGTCGCGGTCGAACAGGGCCAGCGAGACGCCCGGCAGCACGTGCCCCAGCACCGGTACGTGGCTGCGGCCCTGGACTCCGGCCCCGATGAGGGCGGCCCGGTACGGCCGTCCGGCCGGGGCGGGTGGTGCGAACGCCCGGATCGCCACGCCGCTGACGGCCGCGGTCCGCTCGCCGGTGATCGGCCCGGCGTCGAGGACGGCCAGCGGCATGGTGGTGACCGGGTCGTTGAGCAGCAGCAGGCCGTAGATCCCAGCCAGACCGGCGGCGTTGTTGGCCGGATTCCCGCTGACCCACTTCATGCCCAGCCGGTCGGCGGACCCGTCGGCGGCCTCACCGTGCAGCAGCGCCGGCATGGCGTGCGCGAAGGAGGAGTCCGGGCGGGGGTGGACGCCGATCTTGGGCGGCAGCTCGGCGCCCGCGGCCAGCCCCCGCAGCGCCCGATCGGCGAGCTCGAGTCGCTCGGGGAGCGGCGGCATCGCGGCGCGGACCTCCCGGTCCGCCAGGTAGCGAAGAGGCGGCAGGTCCATGGGCGCAGTGTAGACGGGGGCCCGGCGCCCGCGTCGCGTGGCTGCCACGGGCGGCTGATGGCGACGCGGGCCGATGGCATGCCCCGGTCGCGGGCCAGCCGGTACCCTTGCCGCCGTGAACATCGCCCAGAGCCTCGAGAACCTCAGGCTGGAACAGGACGCCGTCGTCCTGTACGACTCCCTGGCGACGATCGAGAAGGACCCGCGTCGAGCGGCGGCCTTCCGGCACATCGCCGACAACGAGCGCCGCCATGCGGAGATCTGGGCGAACCGCCTTCGCGAGCTTGGTGCCAGCGTGCCGCCGCCCGCTCGTCCCAGGGTCAGGATCCGGTTCATCATCCTCGCCGCGCGGCTGCTCGGCACGCGCGCGGTGAGCGACCTGGTCAAGTCCCTCGAGGGTGACGAGGTCGAGGTCTACGACGCCCAGGAGGCGAATCCCGAGATCGAGTCGATCGCTGCGGACGAGCGCGAGCACGCCGAAATCTGGAAGCGGCTCGATGATGGACGGGCGCCTGCCGACGACGGACCGGTTCCGGCCGAGCGCACGACCGCGGATGCGGCTGCCACGTTCGATGCCGCTTCCGACGACGGGGACGTGGACGGCGCGCTCGAGACTGCCCCTGCCTCCGGGACGGCTGCCGCGCCAGCTGCCGGGAGCGTCGCCGCCCCGGCCGCGGGGCGAGCCCGCCGGCGCCCCGCCCGGGCCACCGCTGCCCAGGTGGTGACCAGCGGCCAGCACCCGTCCGTCGGCTCGGGCGACACGGGTGGTCCAGAGGAGATCACCCGGGCGGAGGCATGGCATCAGAGCGCCCGTTCGGGCACCCTCCGCGCGATCATCTTCGGAGTCAGCGACGGCCTGGTCTCCAACCTGTCGCTGGTGATGGGCGTCGCCGGCGCCTCCGGCCAGGGTGACTTCGTCCTGCTCGCGGGAATCGCCGGGCTGCTCGCCGGGGCGTTCTCGATGGCGGCCGGCGAGTACATCTCGATGCAGAGCCAGCGCGAGCTGTTCGAGCGCCAGATCGAGCTGGAGCGGGCGGAGCTCGAGGCGATGCCCGAGGAGGAGCAGCGAGAGCTGGTGGAGATCTACGTCTCGAAGGGCTTGCCGCGCGACGAGGCCGAGCGGGTCGCCGCGCGCATGTTCGAGGACCCGGAGACCGCGCTCGACACGCTGGTCCGCGAGGAGCTCGGTCTCGATCCGGACGAGCTCGGCTCACCGTGGGGCGCGGCGTTCGGCTCGTTCCTGTCCTTCGCCATCGGGGCCGTGGTCCCGGTGCTGCCCTACGTGGTGACCGGCGGGACGATGGCGTTCGCCTTCAGCCTCGGGCTGTCGCTCGTGGCCCTGTTCGCGGTCGGTGCAGGTGTGAGCCTGCTCACCGGCAAGGGCGTCCTGTTCAGCGGCCTGCGGCAGATGGGCATCGGGGCGGCCGCGGCCGCCGTGACCTGGCTCGTCGGCTCGCTGATCGGCGTCGGGGTTGCCGGATGAGCGGCGAGGATCTCGCATCCCGCCTGCGTGCCGAGGGGCTCGATCCCGGCCCGTGGTCGAATGGTGCGGGCGCACGGTACGCGCCCCATGCGCACGGCTACGACAAGGTCCTCGTGTGCGCTTCCGGCTCCATCCGGTTCGGCCTGCCGGATCGCGGCGTCACGGTCGACCTGGAGCCCGGCGATCGGCTCGACCTCCCGGCGGGGACGCGCCACGACGCCCACGTGGGCCAGGCTGGCGTGACCTGCCTGGAGGCGCATCTTCCCCAGGGCGGCCTGCCCCGGGTCCGTCGCCGCGCCGCGGGAAGCTGGTAGCGGGGCCCCGGCCGATCACCGCCTCAGCCGATCACCGGCCTCGTGGGGCGAGGGCAGGCTGCCAATGCAGGCCAGCGCACCCGTCGGACCGCTGATCGCGTACCGGTCGACCGCCGCCGGGACCACTGCCGTCTGGTACGGAATGAGCGTCTCGGCCCAGCCCTCGCCCTCCAGGCGGAGCGTGCCGTGGATCGCGGTGACCACCTCGCATGTCCGACCGGCGGGTGCCCGCTCGATCGGCGACCCCTCGAGATCCGGCAGCTCGAGCCGGAACTCGGGCACGCACAGCGCGCCACCGTCGAGGCGGAACGCAGATCCCGCGGGCTCGGCGCGGCGCTCCGGGCGAAGGGCCCGGAGCGACTCCGCGAGGTGCAGCGGGCGCCCGGACCGACCCCAGTCGGAGATCCGGAACGTGATGTCCGACGGCTGCTCGATCTCGTACATGAAGACCCCGGCACCGATCGCGTGCAGCGTGCCGGGCCGAAGGATCAGCGCATCGCCGGCACGGGCCGGCGAACGGCGGCAGTGCCTGTGGTCCGCCTCGCCCGACCCGACCGCGTCCAGGAGCACTCGGGGAGCGAGGTCGTCGGCCGGACCGGTGACCAGCTCGGCCCCGGCTTCCGCCTCCAGGACCAGCCAGGCCTCCGCCTTGCCGACCGCATCGCTGCCGTGGAGCTCACGCGCCAGCGCGTCGTCGGGATGGACCTGGAGCGACAGCCACTCGGCGGCGTCGATCAGCTTCACGATCAGGGGGAACCGGGAGCCGAGGACAGCCATGCCCCGCTGGCCGACCAGCGCCTCGCCCAGCTCGGCGGCCAGCGCGTCGAGCGAGCACAGCTCCCCGTCCACCGCCACCTGGAGCGCCGGCCCGGCCAGCCAGAGCTCGCCCACGCGCCCCCCGGGACCGCCGAGCCGCGACCCGGCCCATGGGCGCACGCTGGGCGCCGGCACGGGGCGGAGCGGATGCACGGGACTGGGCATGGACGAGCTCCCGGGACGGCGGACGCGGGAGCCCGATTGTAGGGGCACCGCCACCGGCACGCGCATCGGCTGCCGCGGCCGCGGACGCACACGGACCGGCCCCGTGTCGCAGGTCCCTGGCATGACGAAGCCCCGGCGCGAAGCCGGGGCTGTCGGGGTAGGCTGTGGGACGCCTAGCGGCGGCCGTACGCGGCCCAGAAGAACGGATCGTCCCGGGAATCGCGCGATGTAGCCGGATCCTCGCTGCTGGTCACGATGCTGATGATCGCGAACAGTGCGAGGAGGATGAATACGGCAACGAGCACCATGGGTGCAACCTTCGGTATCGGGGCAGGGCCGCGGACCGTCGTGGGTCCCGCCGGCCATTCCGGCGGGGTCGGCACCCCGAAGTAACCCTTGCAGGGGCTACAGTACCTAAGAATCGAAGGCAATGCAAGACAACTACCTAATGAAGAAGTACCAGTGAGCAAGAACGTCCCGCTCAGCGACAACGAGGCCCGGATCCTGGCCATCCTCCAGGGGCGGGGCCGCCGGTCGTACGCGGACCTGGGCTCGGAGCTGGGCATGGCCGGTCCATCCGTCCACGAGCGCGTCAAGAAGCTCGAGGCCAAGGGCGTCATCCGAGGCTACGCGGCCGACGTGGACCCGGCGGCGATCGGCCTGTCGGTGCTGGCGTTCACCTGGGTCACCCAGGCACCGGGCTCGATCGCCCATGACCTGACCCCGATCTTCGCGGCGATCCCGGAGATCGAGGAGTGCCACTACATCGCGGGTGCGGCCGACTACATCCTCAAGATCCGGGCCCACGACATGGAGCAGCTGGGCGAGATCGTGCGCCGGATCCAGACGACCGAGGACGTGTTCTCAACCGAGACCGACGTGGTGTTCACGACCGGGTTCGAGGGCCGTCCGCTGCCGCTCACGCCGCCGTCCGTCGAAGCCGGGGAAACCGGACCCGGCGGGAGCACGTAAGGGGATGGTGGAGCGCCGTGCGGGTGGGGCCGATGAGGCCGCGCTCGTCCGGGCGGTGGCCGATGGTTCGGAGGAGGCCCTCGCGGCGCTCTACGACCGGCACGTGGATGGCATCCACGCCGTTGCGCTCCGGCTCGCTGGCGATCGAAGCATCGCCGAGGAGGTCGTGCAAGAGACGTTCCTGGCCCTCTGGAACCGGGCCGAGCTGTTCGATCCTGCCGTGGCATCACTCGCCACCTGGCTGCGGTCGATCGCGCGGCACCGGACGATCGACCGGCTGCGCGCCCTCGGCCGGCGCCCGATGCTGGTTCCGCTCGACAATCCGGCCGAGCCCGACGGGGCCGGCCTCGCGCTCGACCGGCTTGGCGCCAGGGGCACGGTTCTGGGCGGAGCGATGCCGGATCCCGCCCCCGAGGCGGCGGCCGAGGCAGCCTCCGCGCGCGAGCGGGTCGCTGCAGCCCTGGCGACGATGCCGGACGAGGAACGGACAGTCATTCTCATGGCCTATCGGGACGAGCTGACACAACAGGAGATCGCCGGACGGCTCGGATGGCCGCTGGGCACGGTCAAGACACGGACGCGCCGGGCGCTCGGCCGCCTCCGAGCACTGCTCGAGGCGGACGAGGCGTTCGAGATCGGCCCCGAGGTCGGCCCCCCGGGTCGCGAGGATCGCCATGGATCACGCTGAAGCCGTCGAGCGCATCGAGCTCGCCACGAGCGAGCCCGGCGGCCTGGAGCGCCTGATGTCCGGCGACACCCCGGAAGGCGCCGCCGTCGCCGGGCATCTCGCCGGCTGCCCGGCCTGCGTCGATGAGCTCGCCCGGATCGACCGGACGGCCGGCATCGTGCGCGGGATCGTCGCCACGGCCCCGGATCCGGCCTTGCGGGAGCGCACGCTGGCGTTCGTGCGCGAAGTCGGGCGCAGCCGGGCCGGCGCCCTGCCCCCGGTGTCGGCCGGTTCGTCGGGCAGCTCGCCGGACGCCACACGCCGCCGCTGGCTGCAGGTGGGCGCGATCGCTGCGGCACTCGTCCTGGTCGCCGGGCTCGGGTTTGGGATCGCCGCCATGCGCAGCCGGGAACCGCAGCTCGAACGCCAGGTCACGATCCTCGAGTCGGCCGCGCGGGAGGCGGTCCGGGTGGGTGCGCAGCCGGATGCGATTCGCGTCGCGCTCGTGGCCACGCCGGCCGCGCCCGGGGCCAGCGGCAACCTCGTGATGTCGCCGTCGATGGGCAGGGTGGTCATGGTCGCCGAGGGCCTTCCAGCGCTGGGACCCGGCGAGGAGTACGGGTGCTGGATCCAGGCGGACGGCACGCGGACGCGGATCGGACGGATGTACCCGGGCGGTGGGCTCCAGGCGTGGGCGGGACCGGTCGGGGGCCTCGATGAGGTGCCCGCGGACGCGGTCTTCGGCGTGTCCCTGGTCAGGGCCGATGCCGGGCCGGGGGTGCCCGTCCTGGTCAGCGGCGTCCAGTAGCCGCCTGGACACCCGACCTCACCCCGGGCGTGGCAGCGCGGCCGATGCCGGGCCGGGGGTGACCGAGTCTCGAGCGCAGCGCAGGGCGGCCCCGATCCAGCCCCGGCGGCGACCCGATCCAGCCCCGGATCACCACCGGTGCTCGCGCGCCGGTCTCGTGCTGGTCAATCGCGGGGACAAGACCCCGATATCACCGTGAGTGATGAGCCGGCCCGATCGAGCCCCGGCAGCGGCACGATCCGATCCGGCAGTGGTCTCGGAGATGCTGACACCCGCCGGACAGCACCACGGGTGATATCGCTGGCCACTGCGCTCCGTGCGCGCCGGTCGGGGCCGGCTCGGGTCGCTGTCCGCGCTCAGCTCGCCTCGAGCCCTGCTGCCCAGGTCAGCAGCCGGTCCACGTGGCCGCGTTCCATCCCCTCGCCGGAGGCGACGTGGACCAGCAGGGTCGGGACCACGCGGCCCGCCGCCCAGGTGTCCGCGTCCTCGTGCAGGTCGTCGTCGATCCAGGCGCACGGCCGGTCGCCCACGAACTCGATCACGCTGCGGAGCTTGGGCGTGAGGGCGCGGTGGTCCATGGCGAACTCAACGAAGGGCAGCGGCGCCAGGCCCAGCCGCTCGGCGAGCAGGCCGTTGGCCAGGTCGTGCCAGGTGGTGGCCCAGGTGAGATCGAAGACCCCGGCCAGCTCGGCGACCCAGGCGGGAGCGTCGGCGTGAAGCGAGGGACCAACCTCGAGCGCGTCGTCGAGCGCGTCGTCGAGCGCGTCGCGAACGATCAGCAGCACCCCGTCGACATCGAGCAGCAACAGTGGGCGCTGCCCCGGCGAGCTGCTCATCGGGCCGCAAACAGGGTGCCCAGCCGATCGGGCGCGATGGGCTCGGGGTGTTCGACGAGGCCGGCCAGTCGTGCCGCGAGGCCGAACAGCTCGGCCGGCGTCCGGCCGGCATCGAGCAGCGATCGCACCGCCGTGTCTCCCTCCGCCTTCGACAGCTTCTGCCCCGAGACCCGCCGGATGAGCGGGTGATGCAGGAATTGTGGCGCGTCCTGGCGGCCGATGAGGCGGGCCAGTCGCAGCTGGGCGGGCGTCGCATCCAGCAGGTCCCGCCCGCGGATGACCAGATCCACGCCGTGGCGGTCGTCGTCCACCACCACGCACAGGGCGTACGTCCAGTTGCCGAGCCGGTCGCGCACGAGCAGGTCGCCGCCGGCGGCCGGTTCATCGGCCAGGGGCCCCGCCAGCAGGTCGACCCAGCGCTCGGTGCCCGCTCCAACCGCGACCCGCAGGCCGGCGCCCCTGTTCTCGGGGAGTGACCGCTCCCGGCACCGGCCCGGGCACCCGATCCCGCGCCACGGGCGGCCCCGCTCCGCCTGGTACCCGGCGAACGTCGACCGCGCGCAGTCGCAGGCGTAGACCAGGCCCTGGGCCCGCAGCCCGTCCAGCGCTGCCGCATAGACCGCGTCTGCATCGGACTGTCGATAGCGGGACGCACCAGCCCGGAAGGCGGCCCGCCCGCCGCCCGGCTCGTCGGGCTGGACACCCAGCCGCTCGAGGTCGTCGAGGAGCGCCTCCTCGAGCTCGGGGCGTGAACGCTGCCGGTCGTGGTCCTCGATGCGCAGGACCACCCGGCCACCCGTGGCCCGGGCGACGCCCCACGTGTAGAGGATGTTCACGAGGTGGCCGAGGTGCAGATGGCCGGTGGGGGCAGGGGCAAACCGGGTCACGGGCGCATGGGGCAGGATCTGCGGATCGGGCCGTGCGGCTCCGGTCACTGCCGGGACACGCAGCTGCCGACCGTGATCAGTCGTTGGATCGGCCATGCGTCCGGTCGCGCGCCTCGAGCCCGCGGGTGGCGGCGAGGATCCGCCGGTAGATCGACAGGAGGTCGGCCTGCGCCAGTGGACCGGCATTGCCCATGGCGACCCGGAGCAGGACCTCCCGCTCGCGATCGGCGTCCTTCATGGCCCGCCGGCCCGCGAGATGCTTTGCCCGCCCGGCGGCCTGTCCGAGCGTCGCCCGCTCGTTGAGCAGCCCGACGATCCGTTGGTCGAGCGCATCGATCCGGTCGCGGATGCGGACCAGCTCCTCGGCGGCCACCAGGCGCTCGTCAGGCGTCGTCCGGCGCGGACCCTTCCGGTTGCTCATGTCTGCGCTCCGTCGCGCACGCCCTCGAGCACGGCGCGCACGGCCTCCGCCACGGCCTCGGCCGGGACATCGTCGCGGACCATGGTCCCCTCGGCGGACGGCAGCACCCAACGCAGCCGGCCGCCGGCGTGCTTCTTGTCGGTGCCCATCGCTTCGAGCACGGCCTGCGGCGGGTAGGGGAGCGGCGCCACGCCCAGCCCGACACGCGTCAGCAGCGCGCCGATCCGGGCGGCGCGATCGGGCGGCGTGACACCCATCGCCGCCCCGATCAGCACGGCGGCGCGGGTTCCGTACCCGACGGCCTCGCCGTGGACCAGGCCGGCGTAGCCGTCCACCGCCTCCAGCGCGTGACCTACCGTGTGCCCGAGGTTGAGCGTGATCCGGCCTTCCGCGACCCCGCTCTCGCGCTCGTCGGCCGCCACCACCTGCACCTTGGCCCAGGCCGGCCGCTCCACGACCTCGGCCATCACCCCGTCCTCGAACGCCGCGTCGCTCCCGGTCGCGACAGCCCCGCCGTCGGCCTCGAGCGTCGCGAACAGCGCCTCGTCGCCCAGCACCGCCATCTTCACGATCTCCCCCAGCGCCGCGCGCCACTGGCGCTCGGGGAGCGGACGCAGCGCCGCCAGGTCGAGCACGATGGCGGCCGGGTGGTGGAACGCGCCGACCAGGTTCTTGCCCTCCGGGAGGTCCACGCCGGTCTTGCCGCCGATGGAGCTGTCCACCTGGGCGACGAGCGTGGTGGGGACCTGGATCCAGGGCACCCCGCGCAGGTAGGTGGCGGCGAGGAACCCGGCCGGATCGCCCAGCGCGCCGCCGCCCACCGCGACCAGCGGCTCGCGGCGCTCGACCTGGCGGCGCGCCAGCTCGCGCGCGGCATCCTCGATCACCGGCAGGCGCTTGGCATCCTCGCCGGCGGGCAGCATCAGGACCTCAACCGGCCAGCCGGCGGCCCTCAGCGCCTCGGCCAGCCCCTCGCCGAAGGCCGCCCACGCGCCGGGCTCGGAGATCAGGATCGCGCGCCGCGCCGCGAGCCCGCGCAGCGCATCCCCCACGGCGCTCGGCGCCACACCATCACCGATGACCAGCTCGCCGATCGCGGTCCGGGCCCGCAGGAGGGTGGTCGACGGAGATGACCCGGCGGCGGTCATCCGGTTGGCCGCATCCACGACCGAGCCGACCTCGGCCAGGCCGTTGAGCCGCTCGGCGGCGGCGTAGAAGCGCTCGCGCGCGGCGGCCAGCGCGCGGACATGCCGCAACGTGTCTCCACCCTGGACGAGCGGCCGCACGGTCGGCGAGCGTCGGAGGCGCTGGGCGAGGACCTCGGGCCGGACGTCGAGCCAGAGCGGCACACGGCCCCGGTACAGCGCCCACCGGTTGCGCGGATCGACCACGGCGCCGCCACCGGGCGCGATGACCCGCCGGATCCCCGGCTCGGGATCGGCCGGGCCCAGCGCCCGCACCGCCTCCCGCTCCAGCGCCCGGAAGGCCGACTCGCCATCCTCGGCGAAGATGTCGGGGATGCGGCGGCCATCGGTCGCCTCGATCCGCTCGTCGAGGTCGATGAAGGTGGCGCCGTGACGACGGGCGAGCCGTTTCCCGACAGCGGACTTGCCCGACCCGGGCAGCCCGACCAGGACGACGTCCACGCGGCGGCCCTCAGGCGTCCTCGGCCGCGTCGCCAACGGCCGCGTCGCCAACGGCCGCATCGCCAACGGCCGCATCGGGGCCGACCGGGCGCACCGGGCCGGACGTGGCATGGCCCGCGGAGCCGTCGCCGGGCCGGGGCATCACCGGCGCCTGGGCGATCCGCCGCTGGTAGCGGTGCAGGTTGTCGACCACCTCGGTCATCGAGTCGCCGCCGGTCTTGTCAAGGATGAACCGGGCCAGCGTGAGCATCACCATCGCCTCGCCGATCACGCCTGCAGCCGGGACCACCGAGATGTCGCTCCGCTCGTAGTGCGCCCGGTCGACCGCTTCGCCGCTGACCAGGTCGGCGGTGGGCAGCGGCCGGGCCAGCGTGGAGATCGGCTTGACCGCCCCGCGGATCACGATCGGCTCGCCGTTGGTCACCCCGCCGGTCAGGCCGCCGGCGTTGTTGGTCCGGTGGATCCAGGTCCCGTCCTCGCGGCGTCCCTCGATGACGTCGTGGACCTTCGATCCGAAGCGACGGGTCTGCTCGAAGCCCAGCCCCAGCTCGACGCCCTTGACGATGTTGACGCTCATCACCGCCTGGGCGAGCGCGGCATCGAGACGGCGGTCCCAGTGGACGTAGCTGCCGATCCCGATCGGTGCGCCGTGGACCACGACCTCGAACACGCCGCCCACCGTGTCGCCGTTGCTGCGGGCCTCGTCGATGCGCTCGATCATCGCCCCCTCGGCGTCGGGATCGGGGCAGCGCAACGGCGACGCGTCGGCCTCGTCGCGGCTGCGGCTGCAGCGGGCCGGGTCGATCGCCACGCCACCCACCTCGGCGGCGAACGACCAGACATCGATGCCCAGCTCGCGCAGGAACACGCGTGCGATCCCGCCGGCCGCCACGCGTGCCGTCGTCTCGCGTGCGGATGAGCGCTCGAGGGCGTTGCGCACGTCGTTGAACCCGTACTTGAGCGAGCCGGCAAGATCCGCGTGGCCGGGCCGGACCCGGGTCACGGGCTGGGCCCGTTTGTTGCCTTCGGCGGCCAGCGCAGCGAGCTCGGCGGCCTCATCGTCGGACAGGGGCCCGACCTGCATCACGCGCGTCCAGTTCGCCCAGTCGCGGTTGGCAACCTCGAGCAGGATCGGCGACCCCAGCGTCCGCCCGTGACGGACGCCGGACAGGATGCGGGCGCGGTCGTGCTCGATCGCCTGGCGCGCACCACGCCCGTAGCCGCGCTGGCGCCGGGCGAGGTCGACGGCGAGGTCGTCCTCGGTCAGGGCGAGACCCGCCGGCACCCCCTCCACCACGCTGGCCAGCGTTGGCCCGTGGCTCTCGCCCGCGGTCAGGAACCGGAACCGCTCCACGATGCGCCCGTGCCCTCGGCGTCAGGCGCCGGCGGACGAGCCGCCCTCGTCCGTCACGGCTCCAGCACTTCCTCCCGCGTCTGCCGCGGGCAGGCCGCCCTCGCCCTCCGCGGAGATCACGCCCCGGGCGTGGGCCTCCTCGAGCGCCGCCCGCATCACCTCGAGCGGAGCCTCCTGTCCGGTCCACAGCGTGAACGCGGCCGCGCCCTGGTGGAGCAGCATCTCGCCGCCGTGAGCGCTGGTGCAGCCAGCCTTCTCTGCATCCTGCAGCAGCCGGGTACGGGAGTAGATCAGGTCGAGGACCATGAGCTCCGGGACGAGGATCTCGGCCGGCATCGGCGAGCTGTCGTCGGACAGCCCGATCGAGGTCGCGTTGACCAGGACCTTGGTCTTGGCCAGCTCGCTCTCGATGATCGACTCATGCCACGGCATCGCCCGCAGGTCCATGTGGGCCGCGCTCCGGCCGAAGTGCTTGACCAGGCCCTCGGCCCGGTGAAGGTGGCGGTTGAACACGACGATCCGCTGGAACCCCTCCCGGATGAGGCCGTACACCACCGCCCGAGCGCCGCCGCCCGCACCCAGCACCACGGCGTGGCGGGGCATCTTCTGGCGCCCGACCAGCGCGTCGAGGGCGACCTTGAAGCCGCCCACGTCCGTGTTGTGCCCGACGAGCTTGCGACCCTCGTGAGTGAGCGTGTTGACCGCCCCGGTGGCGTGGGCCTCGTCGGTCAGCCGGTCCACCATGGGAACCACCCGCTCCTTGTGCGGGATGGTGACGTTGGCGCCCAGGAAGTCGTCGCCGCGCAGCTCGGTCACGGTCTCCGCGAGGTCGATGGGGGCCCGATCCCAGAGCTCGTAGCCGGCGTCGATCCCGGCATGGTCGAAAGCAGCCTGCTGCATGGCGCCCGACAGCGAGTGCGCCACCGGGTGGCCGATGAGGACGACGCGCTTGGTCATGCACGTACCCCTTCCAGGTCGCGGAAGAATCCGGG
The DNA here is from genome assembly GCA_963727585.1 of uncultured Chloroflexia bacterium. GTDB lineage: Bacteria > Chloroflexota > Limnocylindria > Limnocylindrales > CSP1-4 > CAIXZV01. The sequence continues at coordinate 560,570 of CAVSHH010000003.1, forward strand.
GTACGAGATCGCTGCCGACCCGGGTCGGTCGATCACGGTCTCGCCCTCGGCGATGAGTCCGGCAATGGCGAAGGTCATCGCCAGCCGGTGATCGTCCAGGGTCGCGGTGACCGCACCCCGCAGGCGCCGCCCTCCGCGGATCTCGATGTCGTCGCCCTCGACGCGGATGTCCGCACCGAGCGCCGCCAGCCCGGCCACGATCCCGGCGATGCGGTCAGACTCCTTGTGCCGGAGCTCCCCGGCCCCCCGGATCCGCGTCGTGCCGGCCGCCGTTGCGGCCGCCAGCGCCAGGACCGGGATCTCATCGATCGCCGCCGCCACGTCGGCCGGCGACAGATCGACCCCCCGGAGCTCGCTCGATCGGACCACGAGGTCCGCGATGGGCTCGCCTCCCGTCCCGCCGGGGGCCGGGATGGCGGTCTCGTCGATGGCGGCGCCCATGCGCCGCAGGATGTCGATGATGGCACGCCGGGTGGGGTTCGTGCTGACCCCGGCCAGCCGCAGGTCGGCGTCGGGGTGGATCGCCGCGGCCACCAGCCAGAAGGCGGCCGCCGACGGATCGGCCCCGACGGCCTCGTCGAGCGCCGCCACCCGGGCCGGGCCGTGGAGAAGAACCGCGTGCCCGCCATCGGGCAGCCGCTCCTCGTCCACGGTCACACCCCGGGCACGGAGCATGCGTTCGGTGTGATCGCGGGTGGCGATGTCCTCTGTCACCCGGGTCGTGCCCTCGGCGGCCAGCGCGGCCAGCAGAATCGCCGACTTGACCTGCGCGGAGGGCACCGGCGTGCGATAGTCGACGGCGGTCAATCGGGCGCGCCCGGTGACGGCCAGCGGGAGGCGCGTGGCGTCGCGGCGGCCGGCGACCCCGGCGCCCATGAGGCGCAGCGGCTCGACCACGCGGCCCATCGGCCGGCGGCGGAGCGAGGCGTCGCCGTCGAGCACGGCGAACAGGGGCCGGCCGGCAATGAGCCCCGCCGCCAGGCGCGTGGTGGTTCCCGAGTTGCCGCAGTCGAGGATCCCCTGGGGCTCGGCCAGCGCGCCGGCACCCGGCGAGACGATGCGATAGTCCACCCGGCCGGCGTGCTCCGCGACGCGCTCCACCGTCGCGCCGAGGTCGGCGATGAGCGCCGCGGTCGACCGCACGTCCGCGCCGTCCCCGGCAGCCCCGATCCGGCTCTCGCCCGTCGCGAGCAGCGCCAGCAGCAGCGCGCGATGCGAGATGGACTTGTCGCCGGGCAGCGCGGGAGCGCCCCGCAGCCGGGCGGCCGGCCGGACGGAGAGGCCGTCGGGAGGCGCGGACGCTGACTGGGTCATGACGAGTCCGCGGGAAGGAGGTCGCCGTGGAGGTCCCGGACGTGGTCGTGAACGGCGGAGATCGCGACCATCATCTGCTCGAACATCGGGAAATCGAGCTGCTGCTCCGCGTCGGACAGGGCTTCGTCGGGGCGGGGGTGGACCTCCACCATGACCCCGTCGGCCCCCACCGCCACCCCGCCGATGGCCAGCGGCTGGACCAGCCAGCGCTTGCCCGTCGCGTGCGAGGGATCGACGATCACCGGCAGGTGGGTCAGGTGGTGCACGAGGGGCACCGCCGTCAGGTCGAGCGTGTTGCGGGTTGACGTCTCGAACGTCCGGATCCCGCGTTCGCACAGGATCACCTGGCTGTTGCCGGCTGAGGCGATGTACTCGGCGGCCATCAGCCATTCCTCGATCGTGGCGCCGAAGCCGCGCTTGAGCATCACCGGCCGGCCCGCGCGCCCGCATGCGAGCAGCAGCGAGAAGTTCTGCATGTTGCGGGTGCCGATCTGGAGGATGTCCGCGTACTCGGCGATGATGTCGACCTGGCTCGGCTCCATCACCTCGGTGATCACCGGCAGCCCGCTCCGCTCGCGTGCTTCGGCCAGGTAGCGCAGGCCCTCGACCCCCAATCCCTGGAAGCTGTAGGGGCTGGTCCGCGGCTTGAACGCCCCGCCCCGGATCACCGTCGCCCCGCGTGCGGCCACGAAGTCGACGGTCTCCATGAGCTGGTCCCGGCTCTCGATGGAACAGGGTCCGGCCATCACGGTCAGCGAGCCGTCACCGATGACGGCGTCCAGCACCCGGATGACCGTGTTCTCGGGGTGGAACTCGCGGGAGACCAGCTTGTAGGCCTTGCCGATGCGGGTCACCCCGGCCACGCCGGGCGTCGCCTGGAGACGTGCCTCGAGCGAGTCGCGGCGCTTGTCGATCTCGCCCACCACCGCGATCACCGTTCGATCCGCGCCGGCGTTCTCGAACGGCGTCAGCCCCTCGGCGAGGATCAGGCCCTTCACCCCGATGACCTCGGCCTCGGTGGCCCCGGTCCGCATCACCACGAACATCGTCGCTTGTGTCCTTCGAAGCTTGCTGCGATCGCGGAGAACAAAAAAGCAGAGGTCCGCGACCTCTGCTCACCCGGCACGACCCGCCGACTCCCGGGTCTAGTCGGTTCCGGGGGCGGTCATGCCGGGCGGGTAAAGAGATAGATGGCGCACATCGTTGGAGGGGACGGTAGCGAACGGCCGTGCGCGGTGTCAATTCGGCTCCGACCGCCCGGGGCGACCGCCGGCCGGGCGTGGCTTGCCGCCGCCCCGGCGTGCGTCCTGCTCCAGCCGCTGGCCGAGGAGCTCCATGACCTCGGCCTCTTCTTCGGGGCTGCTCCCGCCAGGCGGGGATGGCTGTTCCCCGGCCGCCTCCACCGCATGCCCGACGTCACCCTCGAGATAGGCTTCCAGCACCGCGGGATGCACGTAGCTCTGGCGGGTGACCGAGGGCGTGTTGCGCAGGGCCTCGGCCGTCTGCCGCACAGCCTCGACGACATTGCGCCGTGCCCCCCGGTCACCATCGACGGGCTGGAGCGAGCGCAGCGCCCGGTAGGCCAGCACCGTGCCGGCCCAGGTCCGGAAGTCCTTGGCCGAGACATCCTCGCCACTGATCTCGCGCAGGTAGGCGTTGACGTCGTCCGACCGGACATCACGGACCTCGCCGTCCTCGTCGACGAACTCCAGCAGGTCCTGGCCGGGCAGCTCCTGGCACCTGGCGACGACCCTCGCCAGCCGCCGGTCGCGGATCGTGACCTCGTGCCGCACGCCGCTCTTGCCCCGGAACCGGAAGCGCACCCGGCTGCCCTCGATTGTGGCGTGACGGTCCCTGAGCGTCGTGAGCCCGAACGACTGGTTGAGCCTGGCGTACTCCTCGTTGCCCACCCGGATGAGCGTCAGCTCCAGCAGCCGGACCACGGCGGCGAGGACCTTCTCCCGGGGCATCCCCGGCCGGGCAAGGTCGGCATCGACGCGCTCCCGGATGGCCGGCAGCAGCCGGGCGAACGCGAGGATGCGCTCGAACTTGGCGTGCTCCCGGCGGGACCGGAAGGCCGCGTGGTACCGGTACTGCTTGCGTCCCCGGGCGTCGCGTCCGGTCGCCTGGAGGTGGCCCTTGGGGTCGGGGCAGATCCACACGTCGGTCCAGGCCGGCGGGACCGCGAGGGAACGGATGCGCTCGAGGATCTCGGGGTCCCGGATCGTCCGGCGATCCACATCTCGGTACCAGAAGCCGCGGCCTGCCCGACGACGCGTGAAGCCGGGCTTCGCATCCGTGGTCCAGCGAAGGCCCGCCTCGCGCGCCGCATCACGCCGCAATCCTGGGTCCAGCGCCACGGGAGGCTCCTCCGGGGATCGGTCGGGACGCCCGCAAGGCTGCGGCACCCGGAGGAACGGGCACCCCGTGGACGGGCGGGACGATGCTCGCGCATGCCTTGCAACGGATGACCGGAGTGTTGGGGCTGGTATCATCCCCGCGCTGCACGGAGAGGTCGCATAGAGGTCTAGTGCAGCGGTTTGCTAAACCGCCGTGGGGGCAACTCCACCGAGGGTTCGAATCCCTCCCTCTCCGCCAGATTCCCCGATCGGTTCAGCCCTCCCCTGGATAGCCCTCCCCTGGATAGCCCTGCCCGGTGGCAGCAAGCGGCGATTGCGATCCGCGCGCAAGGTGGCTGGGGCTCCATTGTCCCGGGTGCGAAGCGGCTCCGCCTAGGGTGATGCCGAGGACCGGATATCGAGCGGTCCGCCTCCCGCCTGGAGCCGGACCCTCGTCGCGCACCCGGCAGCCCCGCGGCAGCCGCCGCCCCGGCCAGCGGCTGTCCTTGCTCGCCGCCCGCAGGAGGAGCTCCCATGGATCGAATCCACGCCACCACGACCAGCGGCAGCGACGTCCGCGATCCCCGCATCCTGGATGCGCCGGAGCTGACGTTCAACGTCGAGAACGAGCTCGAACGGCTGCGCGCCGAGTCCGGCTACAGCGAGTTCGGGCGAACGTCGATCACCCTCGCCCGCTCGGGGCCGCTCCGAGTCGTGCTGACCGCCGCCCGCGAGCAGGTGGAGATCGGCGCCTTCGAGGCCGATGGCCCGGTCCTGGTGCAGGTGCTGGAGGGCACCGTGACCGATCCCGGCGGCGGCGTGCGGTATGGCGCTGGGAGCCTGATCTGGTTCAGCAAGGGCGGTGCCTGGTCCATCCGCGCGGACAGCGACGCAGCGTTGCTGCTCTCGGTCGCCAACCCGGACGCCGGCCCGGAGATGCGCCCGTGACCAGTGAGCTCGAGTGGGATCGGCCGGCACCCGCCCATCCCGAAGCGGCCGAGGATGCCGGCGCCTGCATCGGCAGCGAGTCCGGCGAGCCGGGCTGAGCCACCATCCGTTCCGCGGCGCCGCCGGGTGCCACGGTGCAACCGGTCGAAGAAGCACGTCGAGCACGTCGAAGGGGGCGGCTGTCGGGAGTGCTATCCTACCGGCCGGTCCGCCAGGCCGGACCATCGCGCGCCCGTAGCTCAGTGGATAGAGCGTTAGGTTGCGGACCTAAAGGCCGTGAGTTCGAGTCTCGCCGGGCGCGCCAGCACCACTCCCGACCACCGGTCCAGCATCAGCATTGCCGGCTGAACGCAGCATCAATGCTGGCCAGGAGCATGACCGCGGCCAGGGTCAGCTGAGACCGGCGGCCGCGCGGGATGACGCCAGCCGTCGCGCGTACTGGCTGGCGCAGGCCTCCTCGCCGAGCGTGCGGTACAGCAGCTCCAGCTCCTCGAACACGTACGGGTCCGGATGGCCTGACGCGTCCAGCTCCCGCTCGAGCCGCAGCTGGATCTCGAGCGCCTCGTCGAGCCGCCCCAGGTGCCGCAGCGCGAAGGCCACCGCCCAGTGCGCGTCCGCGACCCGGCCCGGGTCGCCCTCGGCCTGGCGGAGCTCGAGCGCCGCCAGGAACTGGTCGAGCGCATCCTCGTCGCGGCCGTCGTGGTGGAGCGCCATGCCCTGGTTGTTGCGCAGGCTGGCGGCCCAGCGGCGGGCAGCGGGCTCCTCGGAGGCCAGCGCGATCTCCAGGCCCAGGGCGTTCCAGGCCAGCTGCGCCTCCGGGTCATTGTCCACGAACGCCAGCATGTGGATCGCATCGATGGCCAGGCCGTCGAGGCCTCCCGCCCGGGCAACGTCGATCGCGTGCAGGTACGCCTCGCGTGCGGCAGCCAGCGCCTTCGGCGTGCGCTCCTCGGCCGTGGTCACCGCGGAGATCCAGGTCCGGCCGAACTCCAGCCAATAGCGGGCGACGGGCTCCGGCGCGGCCGACGCAAGGGCCGCGGCCACCGGCACCAGCGTGTCGCGTGCCCGGGCCGGCTCGCCCCGCAGCCCCCAGGTGCGGGCAATCTGCGTCAGGAGAACGAGTGCGTCATCGCCGGTGGCGCCTGCGAGCAGTTCCTGGAACCGCCGCTCGCTGCCGGCGGGATCGTCGAAGTCCCAGAGCGCGTCGACCTCGACTGCCATTGCCAGCCCCCGTCATGCCGGCTCGTTGGGCCGGTCTCGCCTGAATCATAGGCGGTTGGCAGGACCCAGGCAGCGCCGCGCGACCGGGATCAGCGGACAGTGGCTGCACGACGCCGATGCGAAGAACGCAGTTGACACTGCTATCGCTGCGTCATACGCTCCGCAGATGCAGCCCGTGCAATCGGTTGAGCGCAGCCTGCGCATCCTGGACATGATGCTGGAAGCGGATGCGGACCCCGTGCTCCGGGAACGCGGCGTCACCGTCCACGCGCTTGCTGCCGAGCTCGGGGTTCACAAGACGACGGTGCTGCGCCTCCTGAACACCCTCCTCGATGGCGGCTACGCCGCGCCGTCGGGGGCCGGCTTCCACGGCTACGTCATCGGCCCATCCTTGCTGCGAACCGGTGAGCTGCCCGGAAGCCTCGAGCGGTTCAAGGAGGTGGTCCACCCGTTCCTCGAGCAGCTCATGGACGCGACCGGGGAGTGCGCGCATGCGGCGGTCGCCGACGACGGTCGCGTGCTCGTCATCGACGACGTCGAGACGGACAAGCCGCTCCGGGTGGTCCCCACGGCCGGACGCCACGTCCCGCTCCACTGCACCTCCGCCGGCAAGACGCTCCTCGCCTGGGGGCTCGCGGACGTACCCACAACCCTGCCCGGACGCACCGCCCGCACCATCACCAACCCGGAAGCCCTCCGGGCGCACCTCGACGATGTGCGGACACGCGGCTGGGCCTTCGATGACGAGGAGAACGATCCCCACACTCGGTGCATCTCGGCGCCTGTCCTCGATGCGAGCGGCAGCGCCATCGGGTGCATCGGCATCGACGCGCCAAGCGTCCGCCTCACGTTCGAACGTCTGCCGGAGGCCGCGAGGGCGGTCGTCGACGCCGCCGCGCGCGTGTCGAGCGCGTTCGGCCGCCGCGCCTGACGCCCGCGCTCGGCTCCGGGGCACCCAGCCGATCCATCGCAACGAACACCGGAACGAGGGAGAAGATCTTGGGCACGATCCGCTTGACGACTGGCCAGGCGCTGGTCAACTACCTGGCCCAGCAGTACGTCGAACGCGACGGCCAGGAGCACCGGTTCTTCGCCGGGCTGTGGGGGATCTTCGGCCACGGCAACATCGGCGGCGTCGCCCAGGCCATCCAGCAGGCCGAGGAGTCGTTCCCGTACTACCTGACCCGGAACGAGCAGGCGATGGTCCACGCCGCCGTGGGATACGCGAAGCTCAGGAACCGGCTGGGGGCGTTCGCCTGCCTGACCTCCATCGGGCCCGGCGCAACGAACATGGTCACGGGCGCCGCCTCGGCGACCATCAACCACGTCCCCGTCCTGCTCATGTCGGGCGACATGTTCGCCGAGCGCCTCCAGAGCCCGGTCCTCCAGCAGCTCGAGTGGCAGCCCAGCCAGGACACGAGCGTCAACGACGCGTTCCGCCCCGTCGTGCGCTACTGGGATCGCATCAATCGCCCGGAGCAGGTGATCACCGCCGCCCCCGAGGTGATGCGTGTCCTGACCTCGCCCGCGGAGACCGGTGCCGTGTTTCTCGGCCTCCCGCAGGACATCCAGACCTACGCCTTCGACTACCCGCTCGAGATGTTCGAGAAGCGGGTCTGGAGGATCCCCCGCAACCGGCCCGACGGGACATCGCTCGCGGTCGCGGCGGCGTGGATCAAGGCCGCGAAGCGGCCGGTCATCTTCGCGGGCGGCGGCGTGCGCTACAGCGAGGCGGCCGATGCGCTGCGCGCCTTCGCCGAGCAGACCGGGATCCCGGTCGCCGAGACCCACGCCGGCAAGGGAGCCATGCCCTACGACCACCCCCTGAGCCTGGGCGGAGCCGGCGTGTCGGGGACCCTCGCAGCCAACCAGATCGCACCCGAAGCCGACCTCGTGATCGGCATCGGGACCCGGTTCACGGACTTCCCGACGGCGTCGAAGACGGCGTTCCAGGACCCGCACGTCCGGTTCATCAACGTCAACGTCGCCGAGTTCGACGCCTACAAGCACGCCGCCATCCCGCTCATCGGCGATGCCCGGGCGACCCTCGACGAGCTCGCCGTTGCGGTCCAGGGCTACCGCACCGACGAGGCGTACCAGGCACGTGTCGCCGTCCTGAACAAGGAATGGGACGCCGAGGTCACCCGCGTCTACGGCCACTCGGTGGGGGAGGTGCTGACCCAGGGCGAGGTGATCGGCGCGGTCGAGGCGTCCACCGAGGCGCGGGACGTGGTCGTCACCTCGGCTGGCTCGCTGCCGGGCGACCTGCTCAAGCTGTGGCGCTCGCGCGACGTGTCCAGCTACCAGGTCGAGTACGGCTACTCCACGATGGGCTACGAGATCGCGGGTGGTGTGGGCGCGAAGCTCGCGGCCCCGGATCGCGAGGTCATCGTCATGGTCGGTGACGGCTCGTTCCAGATGATGAGCAACGAGATCACGACCGCCGTCCAGGAGGGGCTCAAGCTCACCGTCGTCATCGTCGACAACAAGGGCTACTCAAGCGTCGGCCGCGTGTCCGAGCAGGTGGGGGCCGAGGGCTTCGGTTGCCACTACCGCTATCGCGGCCCCTCCGGTGCCTACGACGGGCCCGAGCTGCAGCTGGACTTCGTGAAGATCTGCGAGGGCATGGGAGCCAGGGCGCTCGAGGTTCGCACGCTGCCCGAGCTCCGGCAGGCGCTGAGCGACGCGCGGGCCGGCACGGAGACGGTGTGCATCGTGGTCCAGACCGACTGGCACGAGCGGGTTCGGGGCTACGCCAATTCCTGGTGGGAGATGGCGACGCCGATGGTGTCGGAGATGCCCGCCGTGACGGAGGCGCGCGAGGACTTCGATCGCAACAAGGTCCGCCAGCGCTATCTCATGATCCCCGGCGCCCCGTACCAGCACAGCGCCAAGCGGTGAACACCGGGTCCCTCCTCCGGCCGGCCACGACCGGATCTCTCGTCGGTCCCGTACTCCACCGGCTGGCGCCCGAGGATGCCGGTTGGGCGTGGATCTCGTTCGAGGTCCGGGACATGGCCTCCGGCGAGGGCTGGGAGCGCCCCGGTGACGGCAACGAGGTCCTCGTCCTGGTTCTCGAGGGCACGGCGGATGTCCGTGTGGGCGGCACGACCTACAACAGGGTCGGCGGACGCGTCTCGGTCTTCGACACGCCCCCGGCCGGGGTGGTCCTCGCAGCACCCGGCGAGGCCGTGGGCGTGATGGCGATCGGGGGTCGGTCGCTGGTCGCCATCGCCTCCGCTCCTGCCGGCGACGTGCAGCGGACGACGCGGGTCGACCCGGCCTCGATCCTCGTCGAGGCGCGTGGCTCCGGCCCGGCGAGGCGTGTCATCAAGAACCTCCTGCCACCGTCCGCGGAGGCCGGTCGCCTGATCGCCGTCGAGGCCTATACGCCGGGCGGCAACTGGTCCAGCTATCCACCGCACAAGCACGACACCGATGACCCGCCCAACGAATCGCAGCTCGAGGAGCTGTACCTCTACCGGTTCGCGCGTCCCACAGGCTTCGCGATCCAGCGGGTGTACACGCCGGACCGCTCGCTCGACGAGGCGCTGGTCGCCCGCGATCTGGACCTCGTCCTCGTGCCCCGCGGCTACCACGTGGTCGGCGCGGCGGCGGGCTACGACTGCTGGTACCTCAATGTGATGGCCGGCCCGGAGCGGGTATGGCGGTTTACCGTGGACCCGGACCACCGCTGGTTGATGGACTGGGACCCTGCTGCGCCTCGGATCGCCGGAGGAGAGCGATCATGATCATCAGGTCCCTGCTTGACGCAGTCCGGTCCACCGGCACCGAGCTCTGGTGTGACGGCGCCGGCGCTGACGAGCTGACCTACGCACTGGAGCACGGTGCCACCGGCGCGACCTCCAACCCGCCGATCGTCCTCGGCGTCGTGCGCGGCGAGGGGGATCGCTGGCCCGAGCGCGCGCGAGCGCTGGTCGTGGAACATCCCGCGGCCACGGAGACGGACATCGCCTGGCGCCTGCTCGAAGAGGTCGCCGAGCGCGGAGCCGGGCTGCTCGCGCCCGTGTTCGAGGCGACAGACGGACACAGGGGTCGCCTCTCCGCCCAGGTGGACCCGCGCCTGGCGCGCGATGCCGAGGCGATGGTCGCCCAGGCCGGGCGCCTATTCGCCCTTGGCCCCAATCTCCAGGTCAAGCTGCCGGTCACCGTCGAGGGCCTGGAGGCCATCGAGGAGGCGACGGCCCGCGGCATCGAGGTCAACGCGACGGCGAACTTCACCGTTGCGGGCGCGATCGCCGTCGCCGAGGCGGTGGAGCGCGGGCTGGCTCGCCGTGAAGCCGCGGGCATGGGCGGCATTCCCGTGCCGGTGTGCACGCTCATGGTGGGTCGCCTGGACGACTGGGTACGGGCCGCCGCGGACCGCGACGACGTGCTGCTCACGCCGGGCGTGGCCGACTGGGCGGGAGTGGCCGTGTTCAAGCGGGCCTATTCGATCTACCGCGAGCGCGGCTACAGGACGCGGCTCCTGGGCGGCGCCTTCCGCCATCACCTGCCATGGACGCAGCTGCTGGGCGGCGACACGATCCTGACCATCCCGCCGGCCTGGCAGCGCCGGCTCGATGCCGCGGGCCTGGAGGTCACCCCCCGCCTGGAGGAGCCCGTGGCGCCGCGGATCCTCGACGAGCTCGTGGCCCGCAGCCCCGAGTTCGTGCGGGCGTACGAGCCGGACGGCCTGGCCGGCAGGGAGCTGGAGGCCTACGGCGCATCGCGACGGACCATGCGCCAGTTCCTGGGCGCATGGGCAGAGCTCCAGGGCGTCGTCCGGGACGCCATCCTTCCCGATCCCGATCTGCGGCCCGGGGCCCACTGACGGGGGCTGTCGCGGTATCGTTTACATGCGACCCCTCGATTCCATCCCGCGTCCGCTCGGAGGACCTTCTCGATGGCACCGTTCGCGCTCAAGGATCCCAACAACATCGGCGTCGCCGTTCTCGGCGCCGGGCGCATGGGCAGGGTCCACGTGCGCAACCTGGGCGCGATCCCCAACGCGAACATCGTGGTCGTGGCCGACCCCGACGCCGATGCCGCCGATGCCGGTCGAGCCCTCGCGGGAGCACAGCGCGCCACGGGAGACGCGCATGATGCGATCAACGACCCGGCGGTCGAGGCGGTGGTCGTCAACACGCCGACGACGACGCATGCCACCTACATCGAGGCCGCCCTGCGCGCGGGCAAGGCGGTGTGGACCGAGAAGCCCATCGCCCAGGAGCTCGCCGACACGAAGCGGATCGTGGACCTGTGGCGCGAGACCCAGATCCCGGTTCAGGTCGGCTTCATGCGCCGGTTCGACCCCGGCTACGCCAAGGCCAAGCGGATGATCGCGGCCGGTGAGCTGGGCCGGATCGAGCAGTTCCGGGCGCTCTCGCGCGACACCAACCCGCCCCCGCTGGAGTTTCTGCTCACCTGTGGGGGCTCGTTCCTGGACATGAGCGTCCACGACCTGGACCTCGCCCGGTTCCTGGTGGGCGAGGTGGAGGAGGTCCACGCCTGGGCCAACGTCCTGTTCGACGAGCGGTTCGCCAAGGCCGACGATTGGGACACCTCGGTGATCATGATCAAGTTCCGCAACGGCGCCCTGGGCGTGGTCGAGACGGCCCGCCATTCGACCTGGGGCTACGACATCCGGGCCGAGGTGGCGGGATCGGTGGCCAAGGTCGTGGTGGACGGCGCCCAGATGACACCGGCGACCAAGTTCCGCGAGGTCGGCTGGGAGGGCGACCTGTACCCCGACTTCATGGACCGCTTCGAGGTGGCCTACCGGCGCGAGCTCGAGGTCTTCTTCGAGGACCTGGGGGCCGGCCGGCCGGTCGGCCCGGGTCCCGACGACGCCTACGAGACGCTCCGCCTTGCCGTTGCCTGCACCCGCAGCTGGCGCGAGGGCCGTCCGATCCGGCTCGACGAGGTCCAGCCCTAGCGAATCCTGCGGCGGATCCGGCGCCGGCCGGGCGCTGGACCTTCGCCGCCTCGCCATGGAGGCTCCAACCATGATCCGCATCGCCAACGCGCCCTGCTCCTGGGGCGTCATCGAGAACGTCGAGGGCGAGACCGGTGGCTATCGGCGGGTGCTCGACGAGATGGCCGAGACCGGCTACGCCGGCACCGAGCTGGGTGACTGGGGGTTCATGCCGACGGACCCCGAGGCGCTGCGCGCGGAGCTCGATGCCCGCGGCCTGGCGCTGCTCGCCTCGTTCTCCACGCCCTGGCTCCAGGATCCGCCGCGGCACGCCCGGGGTGAGGAGGATGCCATCCGTATCGGGCGGCTGCTGCGCGCGGTCGGTGGCCCGGACACGATGATCGTCCTGGGCAACGATCCCTACGGAGATGAGGTGCGCGGCCGCCATGCGGGCCGGATCACCCCGGAGATGGGCCTCTCGGATCCGCAATGGGAGGTCTACGCCGAGGCCGCCAACCGGCTCGCCCGCCGGGTCCGCGACGAGGCGGGCGTCCGCACCGTCGTCCACCAGCATCTCGGCACCCTGATCGAGACCGGCGCGGAGATGCGCAGGCTGATGGCGATGACGGATCCCGACCTGCTCGGCATCTGCCTCGACACCGGGCACTGGACCTTCGGCACGGGCGAGAACCCGGCCGACGCCGTCCGCGAGTTCGGGGACAGGATCTGGCACGTGCACTTCAAGGACGCCGACCCGGCGGTCATGGCCGAGAGCCGCCGCCAGGGGTGGCACGGCCTGGAGTCCACGGGTCACGGTGTGTTCTGCGAGCTGGGCAAGGGCTGCGTGGACTTCCCGGCGGTGCTGGCCGCCCTGCGCGAGGCCGGCTACGGCGGGTGGATCGTGGTGGAGCAGGACATCCTGCCGGGGATGGGCAACCCGAAGGAGAGCGCGAGACGCAATCGCGAGTACCTGCGGTCCATCGGTGTCTGACGGCCAGGGCGATGCCATGAGCGGCATGGTCCGCATCGGGATCGCGGGAACCAGCTGGTGGGCCGACGCGATGTACCTGCCGGCCTTGGCGAACCACCCGCTGGCAGACGTCCGGGGCATCTCGGGTGGCAGCCGTCCGGAGCACACACGCGAGTTCGCCGCCAAGTGGGGCATCCCGCACGCGTACGATTCGGTCACGGCCCTGCTCGACGCAGAGCCACTTGACGCCCTGCTGGTGCTGACCTCCAACAAGCACCACTTCGCAACGGCGATGGCGGCGATCGACCGCGGTCTCCACGTCCTGTGCGAGAAGCCCCTCGGGATGGACGCGCAGGAGGCTCGCCGGCTTGCCGCCGCGGCCCGGCGAGCCGGTGTCACGACCATGGTCCCGTTCACGTACCGGTTCATGCCCGCCAACCGGTACCTGAGGGAGCTCATCGACGAGGGCTGGCTGGGGCAGCCCTACCACCTGAACCTGCGGTACTACACGGGCTTCGGGCGCTCCGGGGCGTACGCCTGGCGCTTCGACGTCGGCGAGGCAGGCTCGGGGATCTCGGGCGATCTCGGCTCCCACTGGGTGTACATGGCCCGCTGGTACTTCGGCGAGATCCGGGCGGTGACGGCCCTGTTCAGCCGCCTCGTCCCACGTGGTCCGCGACCGGACGGCGCCCCGTTCGAGGCGGCGGAGGACGCGGCGCTCATGCTGCTCGAGTTCGAGAATGGGGCGACCGGCTCGCTCCACATGTCGTCGCTCGCCCACGAGCCAGGCCCGTTCGGCCAGCGGCACGAGCTGGACCTCCACGGCAGCGGAGGGACGCTACGCGCCGTGAGCGACTGGCTGGCGGTCCAGCGCGTGGAGGGCTGCCGCGCGGACGAGACCGAGAACCACGAGCTGCCGATTCCCGATCGCCTGTTCGCAGGTGCACGGCGGGACACCGTCCACAACACCTATCGCGACGTCTTCCGCCTGCAGGACAACATGACGCGCGGTTTCGTGAGCGCGATCGCCCGCGGCGAGCCAGCTTCCCCGGACTTCGCGGACGGGCTGGCTGTCCAGCGCGTGCTCGAGGCGTCCGTCCGCAGCGCCCGCGAGGGTCGCCGCGTGGAGATCGGGGAGATCGTGGCCGACGGCGGTTGAGCGACGCGCCCGTGAGGTCGCATGCCCTGGCCTGGACGGCCTACCTGTTCATGGCCTGCCAGGGCTACCTGCTCTACGCGGTGGGCTTCATCACCCCCTACGTGCAGTCGGGCTTCGACGTGCCTCCGTGGCTGGCGGCGCTCCCCAACTCGATGCTGGCGATCGGAATCCTGTCGGCCGGGCTGTTGCTGAGGCGCACGGCCGAGATGATCGGTCCGCGCCACGCCGCCCGCCTGTGGGCCGGGCTCATGGCGCTCTCTTGCGTCCTGCTGGCCAGCCCGGTCACGATCCTGCTGATCCTCGCCGGGGCGTTCCTGCTCGGGATCGCCATCGCCGGAATGCTCATGCACGTTGTCAGTGCGATCGGCGAACGCGAGGGCGGGAAGCTGCTGGCGCGAGCCTACCTGTGGGCGATGGTGGCCGCGATCGCAGCGCCGCTCGTGTTGTCGGCCGCATCCCGCTCCATCGGGTGGACCATGGGGCCGCTGGTGCCCGTGCCCGTTCTCGTGCTGCTGGTGCTCATCCTGCCGGCCTCGCCGGCCAGGGATCGGGACGCCGCCAGCGGTGGGCGAGAGAGCGGCCTGCCACGCGCCTACTGGCTCACGTGGCTGTTCCTCACGTTGTGCATGGGCGCCGAGTTCTCGATCGTCGCCTGGGGTGCACAGGTCGCCACAGCCCGGACCGGCATCGGGGCGGCAGACGCGACGGGACTGGCTTCGTTGTACGTGCTCGGCGTGATCCTCGGGCGCCTGGGGCTGAGTGGGGGGTTCGGGTCAGGGCCGGCGAAGGCGTCGGTGCTTCGTGCCGCGGCAGGCCTCTCGCTCGCCGGCTCGGGCCTGCTGTGGTTGGCCCCGACGCCCGTCATGGCGGGGGCGGGCCTGTTCCTGGCCGGGCTCGGCATGTCCGGGATCATGCCACTGGGCTCGACGCTCGCGCTCGCCCACGCGCCGGATGCCCCCATCCGGGCCAGCGCGCGGCTCACCGCGGCGATGGGGGTCGCCGTGCTCGTGGCGCCGCTCATGCTGGGCCTGACATCGACGGCGATTGGCGTCGTCGGGGCGTGGCTCCTGGTGGTCGCACTGCTGGGGGGTGCGCTCCTGGTTCTGTCACGTGTCCCGCGCCCCACGCCGCCTGGCGAAGGTGCCGCTGGCTTGCCGGCACCGGTGACGACGGCCTGACGGCGCCCCCGGGGCCCGGCCGGCTCAGCCCGCGCCGGCGCCCGACAGCGGTCCCAGGACGCTGGTGACGGCCGCCACCACCGATGGATGGGCGCCCAGGTTGATCTCCACCCGGCCCGGTGTGGCATCCGCGACCACCCGTAGCTCGGCGTCGTCACCGTGCACTCCCAGCAGCCGCGAGCGGGCAACCACGAGCAGGTCGAACCCGTACTGCGCCATGCGGACATCGGGAGTGGGGTCCGTCGCCACGACGAGCTCGCGGTCGGTGAGGACGCCGATCCCCGAATGCAGGATCGGCTTCGGACTGTCCAGCGTGCCGGGGGCCACCACGATGGGCCCGGAGCCCGACGGCTGCACGTCCTGGGACCGGGCGAGGGCCATCCACTTGTGAGGAAGCGAGTCCGGTCCGGCCCCGGTCGAGGCCGGCAGCGATGTGCCCATGGGCCGCGCGGCCGCGCGGAGCGGTTGGAGCAACGAGCGGACCTCGAGTCGGCCCACGGTGTTGTACCGGACGACGACCGACGTTTCGCGGCCGACGAGCTCGAGCCTGCCGTACAGCAGGATGGTGCGGTCGCTGATCGCGATCACGTCCTCGAATGGCATGGATGCCCGGATGCGGGGACCGTTGGCATCGTCGATCCACACCGCGAGTCGGCCCGCGCCGACAGCCAGGACTTCCGTCGGGGTCACCACCCAGCGGGCGCCGGCGGTTGCGCCGACCACCCGGGTGGACCGCGGGATCACGAACAGCTGCTCGAGGGTCAGGTCGCCGAGCACCGGCCGCAGATCGTCCAGGGCGCCGCGCGGCACCTCATCCGGGTTGGCCGGCCGGTGTGGCAGGCGCTCGAACCGTCGGGTGGAGAGCTCCGTCAGCTCATCGGGGGATGCGGGCAGCTCCCAGGGCTCCGCCGGATCGTCCTCGTCCTTGCCGATCAGGTGGATCGAGCGGACGGGCGTTGTCCCGGCCGACTCCGTTGGCAACGGGGATCGGTTGGCCACGATTACCTCCTCGCGCACCGCGCTCTCGTCCGGTTCACCCTACCTCGCCCGGCCGTTCGCCGCCTCGGCCATCGGTCCTGAACCGCCGGCTCGGAGATCGAGACGGCCGACGGGCCCCGAAACCCGGTCCGCACCGCGGATCCGCGCGTCACCGGTTCGCGCGTTGGGGCACCATGCGTCCATGACCGATATCGCGCAGTCCTGCTGGTGGCTCGCCGAGGCCCTCGCCCACCCCGAGTTCCGCGGCGAGCCAGCACCCGCGCTCGATCGTGACATCGACGCCGACGTCGTCATCGTCGGTGGTGGCTACACGGGGCTGTGGACGGCGTGGCAGCTTGTCCAGGCCAGCCCGGGGATCCGGGTCGTGGTCCTCGAGCGCGACCGGTGCGGGCACGGGCCGTCGGGCCGCAATGGCGGCTTCATCAACGGCTTCTACGACCATGCCGGGACGCTCCGCGAGCTGTTCGGTGACGCGGGTGCGCTCGAGGTGATCGAGGCCGGGGCCCGCACCATCGCCGAGCTGGAGGCGTGGATGATCCGCCACGGCGTGGATGCCTGGTTCCGGCGGGAAGGCTATATCGGCGTGGCCAGCTCGCCCGCGCAGGCCGGCGGCTGGGAGGAGCCGCTCGAGACGGCCCGTGAGCTGGGAATCGAGGGCCACTACCGGCGTCTGACGGCGGACGAGCTCCGCGGCTACTGCGACTCGCCCGTATTCGAGGGCGGCCATCTCGTGGACGATGGCGGCACGGTGCAACCGGCACGGCTCGCGCTGGGCCTGCGGCGCGTCGCCATGGATGCGGGCGTGGTGGTCCACGAGCACACCCCGGTCACACGCCTCCGGCCAGGTGCGCGGCTCGAGCTCGACACTCCGCACGGCACCGTGCACGCCGGCCAGGCCGTGCTGGCCATCAACGCCTGGGCCGGGGCGACCCGCCGGTTCGGCCGAATGATCGTGCCGCGCGCCTCGTACATGGCCGTCACCGCGCCGGCCCCGGATCGGCTGGCCGCGATCAACTGGACCACCGGCGTCTCGATCTACGACTACCGGTCGGCCCTCCGGTACCTGCGCACCACCCCCGACGGACGGATCGCCCTGGGCACCGGTGGCGAGCGTGGGTCGTGGGACGGCCGGATCGGCCCGCAGTTCGCGTTCGATGACGCGGGCACCCAGCATGCGATCGACGCGATCCACCGATTCTTCCCGTCGTTCCGGGACGTGCCCATCGAGGCACGCTGGGGTGGCCCGATCGACGTGGCGTCGACGCACACCCCGTTCGCGGGGACGTTGCGCGGCGGGCGGATCCACTACGCGCTGGGCTACACCGGCAACGGCGTGGGTCCCTCGCACCTGATGGGCAAGGTCCTGGCCGCCAAGGTGATGGGCCACGAGACGCCGGACACCCGGCTTCCGTTCGTGGACATGGAGCCGCGGCGCTTCCCGCCCCAGCCGTTCCGGAGCGTGGGCGCGGCGATCGTCAACGCGGCCACGGTGCGCCGCGACGATGCGCTCGATGCCGCGGGCCGCGTGGATCCGGTGACCGACCTCGTGGCCCGGCTGCCCCGCCGGTTGGGCTATCACCTCGGGCCGTAGCCACGGGAGCGATCATGCGGTGCGGCCCAGGATGTCCGTGAGCATCCTCACGAACCCGGCCTCATCCGCGTCCATCGCGAACTGCACGTTCGCCGGGCGGCCGCTCCGGAACCGGAAGTCGCACACCGTCCGGCCCACGGACAGCTCGCCGCCGGTCTCGACGTCGACGGGGATGAGGTGCGTGGTCAGGAGCGTGGGGTCGATGACCGCGCACACCGCCAGCGCATCGTGGACCGGGGCAGCCCCGGCGCGATGCATCGGCTGGGTGGCATCGTAGCCCTCGATCCGCTTGCTGATGAACCGGTAGGCCGCCTCGCCGGCGGGCGTGCCCAGCGCCTGGAGTCGCTCCGCGTCCTCCAGCGACACCAGCGCCCGATGAGTCGCATCGAGCGGCACCATCCGGATCGGGCGGCCCGAGTTGAGCACGATCCTGGCCGCCTCCGGGTCGAGCCAGATGTTGAACTCGGCCGACGCGGTGGAGTTCCCGTGGTCGTGGGCGCCGCCCATGATCACGATCTCGGGGATGCGCTCGAGGATCCGCGGCTCCTTCTGCATCGCGGTCGCGATGTTGGTCAGCGGGCCGACCGGGACCAGCGTGATGTCGCCGTCGCTGGCCAGGAAGGTGTCGATCAGCCAGTCGACCGCGTGCTGCGGCTGGGCCGCGATCGTCGCCCCGGGCAGGTCCAGCTTGTCGCCGTGGATCCGGGTGGCGGGATTGAGCTGCGTCGCCTGGGGACGGGCGAGCGGTCGGGACATGCCGCGGAACACGGGCACATCCGGCATGCCGATCCAGTCCAGCACGCGGAGCGTGTTCTCCACGCACGAGTCGAGCACGGTGTTGCCGTTCACCACGGTCGCCCCCACGAGCTCGATATCGGGGGAGAGGGCCGCCGTCATGAGGGCGACGGCGTCGTCGGTGCCGGTGTCGACGTCGAGGATGATCCTGGTGGACATGCGCACAGTGTGCCTCAGCCCCGGGGCACGAACCGTTCGACGATGCGCTCGGCCGCGTGACCGTCGCAGGCCCCCAGGTTGGCGGCGATGAAGGCGTCCCAGGGATCCGGGTCGACCCGGCCGGCGAGGACCGCCGCGGCCGCTGCCTCCGTGTCGCGGACCTGGTCGCCGATCAGGTCCGTCCGATAGTCGAGGTAGAGACCCGGGTCGCGCTCGTAGCCCTCGAGGTCGTCAACGACCAGCACCAGCGGCCGCCGGAGAAGCGCCCACTCGAAGATCGACGAGGAGTAGTCGGTGAGCAGCACGTCGGCCGCGGCCAGCCAGTCGTTGAGATCCTCGTCACGGTCCGCCACGATGTCGAACCCGGCCCTCGGCTGGATGGCGGGATCGACGTTGGGATGGGTCTTGATCGCCAGCACCCAGTCCTGGGCCGGCAGCAGCGCCCGGAGACGCGGGCCGTCAAGACCCAGCGCCCCGGTCCGGGTCCGTCCCCGTCCACGGAATGTCGGCGCCCAGAGCACGACCCTGCGGCCCGCCAGGCCGGGATGTGCGGCCAGCACGCGCGCCTTGGCGGCGGCCAGCTGATCGGGATCGAACAAGGGGTCGGTGCGCGGCGTTCCCAGGGCGAGAACCCGCTCGGCCGGCGTCCGCAGGGCCCGGGACCATGGCTCGCGGCTGCGTTCCCCGGCGGCGACCACCCAGTCGTAGTGGCGGTGGAGGAAGGTGTGCTCCGGCTCGGCGGCCGGCACGATCGTGTCCAACCCGAACCGCTTGAGCGCACCCGGCGCATGCCACACCTGGACCACGGTGGTCCGTGGCCGGTGGGGGGCCACGTGGATCGGCAGGTAGGCGTTGTCGACAATCACGAGGCCGGCAGTCCGGACGTGGTAGGTGCCGCGGATCGTGCGCAACAGGTAGCGCATCTTGGCGACCAGCCCATACCCGTACGGCTCGAGCAGGAGGACCACGTCTGCCGCCGGGCGGAGCTTGCGGAGGGCAGCGTGGATGGCCAGCAGGTTGCCCTCCAGGTGGTCCAGCCGTGCGGTGGCGAGGACGACCCGCCGCGGATGGCCGGGCAGCAGGTCGAAGAACCGGCCGAGAACGCGGAGCAGGATGCTCGCGAGCCGGTACTCGAGGGTGCTCAAGAAGCCCCGGCGACGTCGTGGCGCTTGACGTCCACGACCTGGCCCGTGAGGTCCGACCGCAGCAGTCGGAGCGTCGCGCTGGCGACGTCGGCCGCGCCCAGCATGGCCGTACGGTCCTCCCCGGGGAAGGCGACCCGGCGCATCGGGGTGTCGGTCCGTTCCGGGCTCACCGCGTTCACCCGGATCCCGTCGGCCGCCCACTCGTCGGCGAGCCCCTGGGTCGCGTTGACGACGGCGGCCTTGCTGGCCGAGTAGGCGACGTAGTCGGGCCGGCCGCGGGTGAACGAGCTGGAGGCGAAGAACGTGATCGAGCCCCGGCGGTCGCGAAGGAACGGGTAGGCGGCGCGGGCGACATTGAGGCTGCCGGTCAGGTTGACGTCGATCACCTCGGTGAACGTGGCCGGATCCGTGCTCGCCAGCGGACCGATGCGGAGCACGCCTGCGGTGCACACCACGTGGTCCAGGCCGTCCATCGCCTCGGCAGCCGCCCGGACCCGGGCATCCACCGCCGCGTAGTCGCGGACGTCGAGGCCCAGCGAGGATCCCGTGACCTCCGCCCGAGCGCCCTGGGCCTCCGCCTGCTCGGCGATGGCACGTCCGATCCCGTTGGTGCCGCCCACGACCAGGATCCGGGCGCCGGCCAGGGTGGCCGTGGGCGTCGGCTCGGGCCCGGGCACCAGGACCGACATCTGGAGCATCCGATCCGCCATCACCATGTCGATCCGGGTGGTGATCTTCATGTTGATCTCGTCGCCGGCCACGGCGAGCATCCGCGCGTCGGGCACGTAGCGCAGGACCAGGGAGCAGTCGTCGGTCGCGCCCAGGTCGCCGGCCGCCTCGGCGGCGGCATAGGCGCGGTCGAGCACGCCGACCCGGAACGTCTGTGGCGTTTGGCCGCGCCGGTAGCGGGCGCGGTCGGGGATCTCGGCGACCTCCTCCCCCTCGACGATGACGAGGGTGTCCGCAGACGGGATGACGGTGTCGGTGGCGTCCGCACGGCCGGAGATGATCGGCTCGATCGCCCGCTGGATCACTTCCAGCGGCAGGAGCGGACGGACCGCGTCGTGGACCAGCACCACGTCCTCCGGGTCGCCCGCCAGCGCCGCGAGCCCGTTGCGGGTGCTCTCGTTGCGGGTGACTCCACCGGCTACCACCGCCACGTCCATCTCCGGGGGCAGGCCCGCCTCGGCGATCAGGTGGCGCGTCTCCTCGATCCAGCGGGGATGGGAGACGACCACGAGGCGGCCGATCCGCGCCCCGTGCAGCCGGCGCAGCGTTCGCAGCAGGATCGGGTCGCCCGCGAGCCGTACGAACTGCTTGGGCAGCTCCCCGCCGAAGCGGTTGCCGTCGCCTCCGGCGAGGATGATGGCGTGGATCTGCATGGGCCCGGATGACGCTCCAGCTGGTCGGTGGCGGTGTGGGCACAGGGTAGCCCCCGCAGGCACCGCTGCGCCGCGCTGGGTACCATGCCTGCCATGCCCGCTGTGCCCGCCCTGCGAGTCATCACCGCTCGCCCCGCCCTCGCCCGGTGAACCGACGGCGCCGGGTCGCACGGACGTTTCTCACCCGGCTCGGGTTCGCCGTCGGGCGGCTCCGCGGGCCACAGCGCCGGGTGGTCCTCGCGACCACCCATCTGACCGCGATCACCGGCAACCTGCGGTTCATCGAGGAGGAGCTGCGATCCCGCGAGCCGGCGATCCCGGTCACGGTGGTCACCCTCAGGCGGGGCGGCCCGCTGTCGCGGTTCGGGCCCCTGGTCACGACGCTCCGGGCGGGCTACCACCTCGCCACCGCCCGGGCCGTGGTCGTGGACGACTACTTCTTCCCGATGTACGTGGTCACGCCGCGCCCGGGGACGACCCGGGTCCAGGTGTGGCACGCGGCCGGCGCGTTCAAGAAGTTCGGCATCTCGGTGCTGGACAAGGCGTTCGGTGCCGACGAGGAGACGATCCGCCACGTCCGTATCCACTCCAACTACAGCGTCGCGCTGGTGTCCTCGATGTCGGTCGCACCACACTACGCGGAGGCGTTCGGCGAACCGGGCGACATCTTCACCTCGCGGATCGGGATCCCCCGCACGGACCTGTTCGGGGACGGCCAGCGACGCGCCAGGGCGGAGGCCCGTGTTCGCGCGACCTACCCGCTGCCCCCGGGGCGCAGGGTGATCCTGTACGCCCCCACCTTCCGGGGCGAGACGGTGGGCAAGGCGCGCTATGCCGACCTGCTGGACCTCGACGTCATGCACCGTGAGCTGGGCGAGGACCATGTCCTGCTGCTCAAGCTGCACCCGTTCATCCGTGATGCCGTGCGCGTTCCCCCTGAGTTGCGCGGGTTCGTGATCGATGCCTCGGCCGACCCGGATGTCAACGAGCTGATGCTGGTCTCGGACGTGCTCGTCACGGACTACTCGAGCGTGATCTACGAATTCGCGCTGCTGGGCCGGCCGATCGCCTTCCTCGCGCCCGATGACGGCGCTTACGACGAGGAGCGCGGGTTCTACTTCGATTTCCGGCGCGAGGCTCCGGGTCCCATCGTGGACACGACCCAGGCGCTCGCTGCGCTCATCCGCGAGGATGCGTTCGACCTGGACCGGGTGGTGGCATTCGCGGCGGCCAGCTTCGACGTGCCGGCGGGCGGCGCCACGCGCCGGCTGGTCGACGCCGTCCTGCTGCCGGCGCTCGACGGGGAGGAGGTCGGACCCGCCACGATCGACGCGCGCCTGGGACCCGTGGGCGAGGGCGCCGGCGGCGCCTGACCTGCCGCCCACGCCGCCGTGCCCGGGCGAGACGGTGGCCGATCAGTCCTCGATCCCGTCCGGCAGGATGAGCTGCTCGCCGGCCACGCGGCGGCGCAGCCGCCACCCGGCCCATGCGCAGAACGCCGCTCCGATCGCCGCCCACGCGGTGAGCAGCGCCGCGAGCACGATCCCGCCCAGCAGCAGCGTCACCAGGTCGCCGATCCGGTCGAAGCTGGTGATGCGGGTCGTGAGCTGTTGCACGTCGTCCTTGAGCTGACGGATCTGGTCCGCGATCACGCCGGCGTCGGCGGAGTTCTGGTGCAGGTTGAGGGCCAGCGTCTGGGCCTTGGCCTCGAAGCCATTCACGGTCAGCGCGAGGTCGGCCAGCCTCTGCGCGGCACTGCCGAACGGGCGGCTGCCCAGGATGTCCACGTCGAGCGACTGTGACAGGGCCACCAGCGTGTCGGCGGTCGAGCGCAGCACGCCCTGTGCCTCTGCCACCGTGTCGCTCGAGGTGGCCAGGGTCGTCTGGGCGTTGGTGGTGGTCAGCGCCAGCGATTCCATGGTCACCGACAGCCGGGTCAGCGACCCGGCGATCCGTGCCTGGTCCGCCTCCAGCTGGACGTCGATGTCCCGGGCGGCGAAGGCGCCCAGCAGCAGCGTCAGGGCCACCACGCCGGCGATCACCATCCCGGTCAGCCCGAATACGAGCATCGCCATGCCCAACCGCCGTCGATCGACCCCGAGCCAGTCCATGCCCGGGATGGTACGCCGCGGGGCAGCGGGCTGCGGACCGGTCGCCGCCCGGAACCCCGCGCGCGGTACGCTCGGGGGCACACACAGGAGGTTCACGTGGAGCGGATCGCGTTCGTCGGGCTCGGGACGATGGGGGCGGCCATGGCTGCCAACCTGCGGCGGGCCGGGTTCCCGGTGACCGGCTGGAACCGGTCGCCGGGCAAGGCCGGAGACCTTGTCCGCCTGGGTGGCACCGAGGCGGCATCGCCGGCCGAGGCCGCTCGCTCCACTGACATCGTGGTGGTATGCGTGTCGGACACGCCCGATGTGGAGGCCGTGCTGTTCGGTCCCGACGGGGTCGCCGAGGGCATCGCCGGCGGAAGCCTGGTCATCGACTGCTCGACGATCTCGCCGGAGGCGACCGCGGGCTTTGCGACCCGGCTCCGCGAGCAGGGTGTGGCCATGGTCGACGCGCCGGTCTCGGGTGGGTCCGAGGGCGCCCGGAAGGCGTCCCTGACGATCTTCGTCGGTGGCGAGCCCGACGACGTCGAGCGTGCCCGGCCGGTGCTCGCGGCGATGGGCTCCACGATCACCCACTTCGGACCGTCGGGCAGCGGTCAGGCGGTCAAGGCGGTCAACCAGGTCACGATCGCGGGCATCTACCTCGGCGTGGCCGAGGGCATGATCCTGGCGATCAAGGCCGGCCTCGATCCCGAGGCGGTGGCCGGTGCGCTCGGCGGTGGCGTGGCGCGGAGCTGGATCCTCGAGAACCGCAGCGGGAAGATGATCCGCAACGACTACCCGCTCGGCTTCCGGACCTCGCTCCATCTCAAGGACCTGGCGATCGCCCTCGAGCTCGCCCGATCGACCGGGACGACCCTGCCGGTTGCGTCACTGGCCGCCCAGCTGGAGGCCGGGCTCGTGGCCCGCGGCTACGGCGACGAGGACATGTCGAACCTGGCCCGGGCGATCCGGTCGCTGTCCGGGCTGGACGGGTAGCGGCGGGTCCCGCCCGCGGGATCAGTTCTCGGCTGGTCCCAGCGACGGGGTCAGCAGGAGCGGGTCGCCCAGGCGGTCGCTGTAGCGGGGACGGAACCGCTCGGTGTCGTATGCCGCCAGCAGGACCCGGCGCGCCGGCTTGCCGGTCTCGGCCAGGGACACATGGCTGTACTTGCCGTCCCTGATCGCCGCCATGCGGCCACTGATGCCGTCGCGGATCAGGTCCATCGCCAGGTTGGCGAACGTGGAGGCCACCATCGCGTCGAGCATGTCGGGCTCGCCGGAGCGCAGGTCGTAGGTGAGATCGGACGCGACCGCCTCGATCCCGGTCAGGGTCTTGAGCTCGGACGCGAGCACCTCGCCCACGTTCATCTTGTGGCGATGCCCGAACGCGTCGGCCTCGCCCACGTCGCTCATCTCCCCGCCCTCCCAGATCGCGCCCTCGGCCGTGATCGCGATCGCATAGCGGGACGGGTTCCTGGCATGGTCCTCCTTGAGGATCTCGGCCAGGGCCTTGATGTCGTAGGGGAACTCTGGGATCACGCACCGGGTTGAGGTGACGTAGGCCGTGTACAGGGCGGTGAAGCCGGCATCGCGGCCGAAGATGCGGAACACGCCGATCCGCTCGTGGCTGCCCAGGGTGGTGCGCTGCCGGTTGAGGACCTCCTTGGCCCTGGTGATCGCGGACGAGAAGCCGATGCAGTACTCGGTCCCGTTGACGTCGTTGTCCATCGTCTTCGGGATCGCGACCAGCGGCAGGCCGCGCTCGTGGAGCACCGAGCTGAACGACAGCGTGTCGTCGCCACCGATCGTGACGAGGTGGTTCAGGCCGAGGTGCTCGATGGTGTCCAGGACGTGGTCGGTCAGGTTGTAGACGCCCTCGGAGACCTCGTTGCCGGCCACCGACTTCGGGTCGAGCCAGGACGGCAGTGAGTCCGCGCGCATCTTGCGCGGGTTCGTGCGCGACGAGTGGAGGATGGTGCCGCCGGTCCGGTCGATCGTCCGGGTGTTGGTGCGATCGAGGATCCGAGCGTACTCAGGATCGAGGTCCGGGGTCCGGCGCTGGTGGGTGAGTCCCTCCCAGCCGCGACGGATGCCGACCACCTCGTAGCCGAGGTCGGTGGCCCGGTAGACGACGCTCTTGATGACCGAGTTGAGCCCGGGGACGTCGCCGCCGCCGGTGAGGATGCCGATACGTCGAGGTGCTGCCATGAGCGCTCCGATGGGCCGCGGCCACAGGCCGGGCGGGGTGCTGGCGACGGCGGCGCACGCCTGCGCGCCTTGCTGAACCGGAACTACGGGGCGCCGACCGTTGCGACGCGAGTCAGCTGCAATCCTAGCGCGGGGCCGGGTCGCTATCATCGTTTACATGAACTACGAGCTGTTCATGGGGGAGGCGCTCGCCGAGGCGCGCCAGGCGGCCGCGCGCGGCGGACCCCCCGTCGGCGCGATCGCCGTCATGAACGAGGCCATGGTCGCCCGCGGCGCCAACCGCGTTGCCGAGACGTCGGACCCCACGGCGCACGCCGTGGTCGCCGTCCTGCGCGAGGCCGCCCGCAAGCTGGGCACGCCGACCCTGGCGGACCTCACCGTGTTCACAACGGTCGAGCCGTGCCCGATGTGCGTCGGGGCCCTCCTCGAATCGGACGCCGCAGCGCTGGTGTACGCCGCTCCCAACCCCGTCTGTGGCGCCGCCGGCACCGTGATCGACCTTGCCGACGATCCCCTTCTCGGCCGCCATCTCGAGGTCGTCTCGGGGATCCGCCGGGCGGAGGCCGAGGAGCTGCTCGGGGAGCGTGACCCGGACCTGTCCGGCGCCTGATCCGGCCTGGCCGCCAGCCCGGCCCGGCGGATCCTGCGGCCCGACCGCTGGCACTCGCGCGCCGGCGGTCCGATGGCCCGTCGCGCGGCCCCTTGCTATCCTTGTCGACGGAGAGGTGTCCGAGTGGTTGATGGTGCCGCTCTCGAAAAGCGGTGTGCGAAAGCACCGTGGGTTCGAATCCCACCCTCTCCGCCACCCGCAGCCAATCGACCCGGCGAGAACCCTCACCGGGTCTTGCTATGATTCCGGGCGGAGAGGTCGCCTAGTGGCCTAGGGCGCCGCACTGGAAATGCGGTATGGGGCAACCCATCGCGGGTTCAAATCCCGCCCTCTCCGCCACCCGCTTGCGAAGCGTGCCCGTGGCGGATCTGGCCGGATGCGTTCCCGCTCCGTTGACCGCCCTGCGCCCGGGCTCACGCGCCCATTCGACATCGATCGTGCCTCGCGCGGCCGCGGCCGGCAGGCAGCCGCGGGCGGCGCGGGCTCCCGTGACCGCCCCTGCTATCATCGCCCGGCCGTGCTAGGCGGGGAACTAGCGGTGCCCTGAACCTGCAATCCGCTCCAGCAGGGCTGAATTCCCTCCCGAGGTCGGCGCTCTCGAAAGCCGACGGCGTTCGCGACGTTGAGGACCGGGTCCCGCGCAGCGGCGACTCGTGAACCGTGTCAGGTCCGGAAGGAAGCAGCACTCAGCGATGATCGTCGGGTGCCGCGGAACGGCCTGGTCCGAGCCGCGCTCGCCGGTGGGCGCGGGAGCGTCCGTATCGACGGAGGGTGCACGGCACACCATCCCGACCCGCCATGCCCGCCGCAGGAGCGCCGTTGACCGCAGGGACGCCGCACCAGGCCATCTACCGCCGCTGGCGTGCCCAGACGTTCTCCGAGATCGTCGGGCAGGAGGCCGTGGTCGCCACTCTCCGGAACGCCGTGCTGTCGGGCAAGGTCGCCCATGCCATCCTGTTCACGGGGCCCCGTGGCACGGGGAAGACCTCGCTGGCCCGGATCCTGGCCAAGGCGCTCAACTGCGAGGACCTCCAGGCCAACGGAGACCCATGCGATCGGTGTCCGTCGTGCATCGCCATCCGTGAGGGACGTGCGCTCGACCTGGTTGAGATCGACGCCGCCTCCAATCGCGGTATCAACGACGTGCGCGAGCTGCGGGAGCGCCTGAGCTACGCGCCCGCCGATCTGCGCCGCAAGGTGTACATCCTCGACGAGGCGCACCAGATCACCAGGGATGCCTGGAACGCGCTGCTCAAGTCGCTCGAGGAGCCCCCCGACTTTGTCAGCTTCATGTTCGCTTCCACGCACCCGCAGGACTTCCCGCCCGCGATCCTGTCGCGCCTCCAGCGGTTCGACGTGCGGCGCCTCACTCCGGCCGAGATCACCGGCAAGCTGCTCCGCATCCTCGAGGCGGATGGGCGCGCTGCCGATCCCGATGCGATCGATGTCATCGCGCGCCTGGCGGCGGGCGGGATGCGGGACGCCGAGTCCATCCTGGACCAGCTGCTGGCGTCCACGTCCGGGCGGATCGAGGCCGATGCCGTGCGCGACCTGATGGGTCTCGCCGACGGTGAGCTGGTCGATGGGTTCGTAGCGGCCGTGGCCGGCGGCGATGGCGCGGCCGGGATTGGGCTCCTGGACCGCCTGGAGGAGCGCGGACGCGACCTCCGGGTGTTCCTCGACCAGGTCGTCGACGCCCTCCGAGAGCGGATGCTCGCCGGACTGCGGACGACCGGATCCCCCGATCCCGGGATCATCCCTGCGGCTCGCCGGCTGGCGGGCATCGATCCCACCCGGCTCGGTCCCGGAGGACTGCGCCTCCAACTCGAGCTGGCCCTCCTCGAGCCCGGATCCAGCTGGCCGTCGACCGGATCTGTCGAGCCGACGCCCGTCCCTGCGCCGCAGTTGGCGCCGGTGTCCCACCCAGCGCGATCCGTCGCTCCCGCAGGAGCGCGACCGGCCGGAGCGGGAGCCGGAGCGGGAGCCGGAGCGGGAGAGGATCGCGCGCCTGCGCGCGAGGAAGCGACCCCCGGTGGCCGCCGAGGCAGTCCGCCGGCCGCGCCCGGGCCGGTGGTTGCGATCACCACGTCGGAGGAGCCGGCCGCCGCGGTTGCTGCCGAACAACCCACAGCCCCGTCGCCCCGTGCCGGGCAGGAGCCGCAGCCCGCCACGGGGTCGGTCGAGACCCCGGCACCCACCGGGCCCGACGGGGATCTCGAGCGCCTGCGACTCGGCTGGACGGCCGTGGTCACCACGATCACCGAGCGCAATCGGGCGGTGAAGCCCCTCATCACCGCGTGCCGCCCGATCGGTGTCGACGGCAAGGTGGTCACGCTCGGGTTTCCCGAGGAGCAGGGCTTCCTCAAGGACGTCGCCGAGCGCCGGCGGCCGCTGCTCGAGGAGTGCATCGGCACGTTCCTCGGCCATGAGGTCGGCGTCCGGTGCATCGCGGCCAATCTGGAGCTCGCGCCGCCGCTACCCGAGGACGGCGACGCGGAGCGGATCCTGGAGGAGGCAAACCGCATCTTCGCGGATGACCGGCTCGACACCCCCGAGGTCAACTGACCAGCCGCGCCGTGCACGCGCACCGCGCATGGGCGAGACTGGGCGCGCAAGACGCACCCTCGACCGCCAACCACCCGAGGACCTGGAGGAGAACGGTACATGGGCATGGGCAACCTGCAGCGTATGGCGATGCAGATGCAGCAGGAGATGACGCGCGTCCAGGAGGAACTTGAGACCCTCACGGTCGAGGGCTCGGCCGGCGGCGGGGTCGTGCGTGCCACCGTCACCGGCAAGCAGGAGCTGGTCGGGTTGGCGATCGACCCCTCCGCGGTGGACCCCGACGACGTGGAGATGCTCCAGGATCTTGTGATGACGGCGGTCAACGATGGACTCAAGACCGCCGCACAGCTGGCCGAGCAGAAGATGGGCGCCGTGACCGCCGGCCTGCGGATCCCCGGCCTCGGCTGACGACCCTCCGTGTCCACCGCCGTCATCGAGCCTGTCGCACGGCTGATCGAGGCGTTCGCGCGCCTGCCCGGCATCGGGCCCAAGACCGCGCAGCGGCTGACGTACCACCTGCTGCGCGCCCCGGACGCCGAGGCGAGGGCGCTCGCGCGGGCCCTCGTCGCCGTGCGCGATGAGGTCGTGTTCTGCGACCGCTGCTTCAACATCAGCGATGCACCCCTGTGCCCGATCTGCCGAGCCTCCGGTCGGGACGACGGCCGCCTGTGCGTGGTCGAGGAGCCGCTCGACGTGCTCGCCATCGAGCGGACGGGGGAGTTCCGGGGTCGCTATCACGTCCTGCACGGAGCGATCAGCCCCATCGACGGCATCGGCCCCGAGCGACTGAAGATCCGGGAGCTCCTGGGGCGCGTCGACGAGGCGAATGCAGCTGGTGAGCGGATCGAGGAGGTCATCCTTGCGACCAACCCGACTCTCGAGGGCGAGGCGACCGCAATGTACCTCGGCGAGCGGCTCGAGGGCAGGGTCGGCGCCGTCACCCGGATCGCGCGCGGCCTGCCGGTCGGCGGCGACCTGGAGTATGCCGACGACGTGACCCTGATCCGGGCGCTCCAGGGCCGGAGGGCGCTCTAGGTGCGCGAGCTGGCGTCCGAGATCCTGCTGCGGCTGTCGAAAGCGCTGGCCGCCGGGCTGGTCGGGATCCTGTTCTGGGTCCTGGCCGTGGGTCCGCTCGACGTCGAGGCGTCCGGCACGCTGGTCCTGCTCTGCTGGCTGAGCGGTGCGGCGTTCATCCTGCTCGTCGAGGAGAGCCCCATCTAGCGCCACCGGGGCCGCTCCGTGAGCGGCTCGCGGGTGGTCCCGCAAGCCGACGATCGCGCCCGGCGAGGCAGTGGCGGCCACCCTCGGGACGTCCACGCAGCCCCCGTTTGACAGCCCCACCGGCTGTCCCTACTATCCCTCCTCGCGCCTCACGAACCCGAGGCTCACCGGACCCGCTATCGAGGCGGGACCACCCTGAGTACCCCGTTTGACACGGGGGGCGGCCTGGCCCACAATGGACAGTCCGCGCTCCGGGCGGTTCGATGCCGGGCGCTGCACCTTAACAACTGAAGAGTGGTAGGAACTTCAGCACAGAGAACGTGCCTGGACCAAGCTCTTGAGATTCAACTCAGTGGCAACACTGGGTTTTCGCGGAGAGTTTGATCCTGGCTCAGGATAAACGCTGGCGGCGTGCATGAGACATGCAAGTCGAACGAACGAGCTTGCTCGTTAGTGGCGGACGGCTGAGTAACGCGTAGGTGACCTGCCCCGAAGTGGGGGATAACTGCCCGAAAGGGTGGCTAATACCGCATGTGGCGACGTGTTCATTCACGTCATCAAAGCCGCGAGGCGCTTCGGGAGGGGCCTGCGTCCGATTAGCTCGTTGGTGGGGTAACGGCTCACCAAGGCGACGATCGGTAGGTGGTCTGAGAGGACGATCACCCAGACTGGGACTGAGACACGGCCCAGACTCCTACGGGAGGCAGCAGTCGGGAATTTTGCTCAATGGGGGAAACCCTGAAGCAGCAACGCCGCGTGCGGGATGACGGCCTTCGGGTTGTAAACCGCTTTTCTCAGGGACGATAATGACGGTACCTGAGGAATAAGTCACGGCTAACTACGTGCCAGCAGCCGCGGTAATACGTAGGTGACTAGCGTTGTCCGGATTTACTGGGCGTAAAGAGCGCGCAGGCGGTCGTTCAAGTCGAGTGTGAAAGCCCCCGGCTCAACTGGGGAGGGTCATTCGATACTGATCGACTCGAAGGCAGGAGAGGGAAGCGGAATTCCCGGTGTAGTGGTGAAATGCGTAGATATCGGGAGGAACACCAGTGGCGAAGGCGGCTTCCTGGCCTGTTCTTGACGCTGAGGCGCGAAAGCTAGGGGAGCAAACGGGATTAGATACCCCGGTAGTCCTAGCCGTAAACGATGGACACTAGGTGTTGGTGGTATCAACCCCACCAGTGCCGAAGCTAACGCATTAAGTGTCCCGCCTGGGGAGTACGGCCGCAAGGCTAAAACTCAAAGGAATTGACGGGGCCCCGCACAAGCAGCGGAGCGTGGGGTTTAATTCGATGCAACGCGAAGAACCTTACCAGGGCTTGACATGACCAGGAATCCGGCGGAAACGTCGGCGCCCCGCAAGGGGCCTGGCCACAGGTGTTGCATGGCTGTCGTCAGCTCGTGTCGTGAGATGTTGGGTTAAGTCCCGCAACGAGCGCAACCCCTATCGTGTGTTGTATCACTCACACGAGACTGCCGAGAGAAACTCGGAGGAAGGCGGGGATGACGTCAAGTCAGCATGGCCCTTACGTCCTGGGCTACACCCACGCTACAATGGCCGGTACAACGGGCTGCGAAACCGCGAGGTGGAGCTAATCCCTTAAAGCCGGTCTCAGTTCGGATTGTAGGCTGCAACTCGCCTACATGAAGCCGGAGTTGCTAGTAACCGCCGGTCAGCATACGGCGGTGAATATGTTCCCGGGGCTTGTACACACCGCCCGTCACGTCATGAAAGCTGGCAACACCCGAAGCCGGTGGGCCAACCCGCAAGGGAGGCAGCCGTCGAAGGTGGGGTTGGTGATTGGGACGAAGTCGTAACAAGGTAGCCGTACCGGAAGGTGCGGCTGGATCACCTCCTTTCTAGGGAGATCCGAGTCCGGACCACTACGGTGGGGTCCGGGCGTTGATGGCTCCCAGGTTGATCGCACGATCGCTTGTACCTCCAGCCGAGTGGGGTGCGCCGGCGTAAGCCGGAGATCGACCGCGACTCGGTGAGACACCGTAACCGGGCACGATCAATGGCCCTGTTCCTACCACTCTTCAAGGGTTATCGGTGCAGCCGCCCGCCGGGGTACCGGTGAGGCCGGTGCTCGGAGGGCGTTTAGCTCAGTTGGTTAGAGCACTGCCCTGATAAGGCAGAGGCCTCTGGTTCGAGTCCAGAAACGCCCACCACCCTTCGGCATCGGCCGTGAGCAGGGGGACGTAGCTCAGCTGGAAGAGCATCTCCTTTGCAAGGAGAGGGTCAGGAGTTCGAGTCTCCTCGTCTCCACCACCTTCCGGCCGACGCCTCGGCCGCAACCACACAAATGAATATCTCGGGATTGCCCCGAGACCAGGGATCCCGCAGCATGAAGAAGTCGACGGTTCGCAGGTAGGTCCTCGAGCCGTTGTCGCGTGTCTTGATCCCGTGTCCAGTCCCCTGATCCGTGCGCTTCTCCTGGAGCCCACCGACCAGCGGACAAGCTGGGTCAATCTGGGCGTCTAGCGGCGCTCGGTTGGCGAGCCGCTTCGGCGGTGCACCTTAACAACTGGATAGATGACGGCAGTAAAGAAGTCGATCACCGTCCCCGACCCCCCCGGGTCGTGGAACGGGATCACGATTTCGCCGAATAGATCAAGGAGAACCCCGATCAATGATCCCGTCCTGCACTGACCGCCTGGTCAGATGCTGGCGGAGGTCAAGCTACACAGGGCACGGGGTGGATGCCTTGGCGCCAAGAGCCGATGAAGGACGTGGCAGGCTGCGTTAAGCCCCGGGGAGTCGCGAGCAGACGTTGATCCGAGGATGTCCGAATGGGGAAACCCGGCTGGGGTCATGCCCAGTCACCCATGGCTGAACACATAGGCCATGAGGAGGTAAGCCAGCGAACTGAAACATCTCAGTAGCTGGAGGAAAAGAGACAATTCCCTGAGTAGTGGCGAGCGAAACGGGAATAGCCCAAACCGGTCCAGCGTGATAGACGGCAGTCGTTTCTGGAGCGGGGTTGTAGGAGTCGATCATTGGGACCCTGCCGGGTCCCTGCAGAGTTACAAAGCCGGTTGCTAGCAGAACCCGCCTGGAAGGGTGGGCCATAGAGGGTGATAGCCCCGTACGCGAAAGCAAGCCGGCCTCTGGATCGACCACCTGAGTACCACGTGGAAGGTCTCTCATGTGGGAAACTGGGCGGACCACCGTCCAAGGCTAAATACTCTTGGCGACCGATAGCGAACGAGTACCGTGAGGGAAAGGTGAAAAGCACCCCGGAAGGGGAGTGAAATAGTACCTGAAACCACGTGCCCACAAGCAGTCAAAGGATGTTGCCGCGCAAGCGGTAGTCTGATGGCGTGCCTTTTGAAGAATGAGCCGACGAGTTACTTGTGTGTGGCGAGGTTAAGTCCGAGAAGGACGCAGCCGGAGCGAAAGCGAGTCTGAATAGGGCGCGAGTCGCATACAGTAGACCCGAAACCGAGTGACCTAGCCATGGGCAGGGTGAAGCGAGAGTAATGTCTCGTGGAGGCCCGAACCCACCAGCGTTGAAAAGCTGGGGGATGACCTGTGGTTAGCGGTGAAATGCCAATCGAACTCGGAGATAGCTGGTTCTCCCCGAAATAGCTTTAGGGCTAGCCTCAGGCGTTCAATCGCGGGGGTAGAGCACTGGATGGGCTAGGGGGCTTCCCGCTTACCAACCCCAACCAAACTCCGAATCCCGCAATTTAAGAGCCTGGGAGTCAGACTGCGAGGGCTAAGCTTCGTGGTCAAAAGGGAAACAGCCCGGACCGTCAGCTAAGGTCCCTAAGTCCATGCTAAGTGGTAAAGGATGTGGATTCGCCCAGACAACCAGGATGTTGGCTCAGAAGCAGCCACCATTGAAAGAGTGCGTAACAGCTCACTGGTCAAGTGGATCCGCGCCGAAAATTCAACGGGGCTCAAGCATGGCACCGAAGCTACGGACTTGCCGCAAGGCGAGTGGTAGGGGAGCGTTCCGCTCTGCTGTGAAGGTCGACCGTGAGGACGGCTGGAGCGTGCGGAAGTGCGAATGTCGGCATGAGTAGCGAGATGTGGGTGAGAATCCCACACGCCGTAAGCCTAAGGTTTCCTGAGGAAGGCTCGTCCACTCAGGGTTAGTCGGGCCTAAGCCGAGGACGAACGTCGTAGGCGATGGACATCCGGTTGATATTCCGGAACCACCAAAGGATCGTTTGCACCGCAAGGTGTCGCCCCGGGGTAGGAGCCTGGGGGCTGGCCGGCACAGCCGGTCGAGCCCAGGATCTGATCCGGGGTGAGAGCAAGGGCATGACACGGAACGGTAGTTCGAGCGCGTTTTTGGCTATACGCGTCTAAGCCGGTAGGGGGAGGAGACAGGCAAATCCGTCTCCTCATTCAACCCCGAGCAGCGAATGAAAGGGCATTAGCCCAATTCGAGTGAGCCGATCTGGCGAGAAAAGTGTCTAGCGAGATCCCAGGTGCCCGTACCGCAATCCGACACAGGTAGGCGGGTAGAGAATACCAAGGCGATCGGGAGAACCCTCGTTAAGGAACTCGGCAAAATGGCCCCGTAACTTCGGGAGAAGGGGCGCTCCGCACCACTGCTTGCAGTGGATGATCGGAGCCGCAGTGAAATGGCCCAGGCGACTGTTTAGCAAAAACACAGGTCTCTGCGAAAGCGAAAGCTGACGTATAGGGGCTGACGCCTGCCCAGTGCCGGAAGGTTAAGAGGAGGGGTGCAAGCTCTGAATCGAAGCCCCGGTAAACGGCGGCCGTAACTATAACGGTCCTAAGGTAGCGAAATTCCTTGTCGGGTAAGTTCCGACCCGCACGAATGGCGTAACGGTCTGGGCGCTGTCTCAACGAGGGATCCGGCGAAATTGAAATACCTGTGAAGATGCAGGTTACCCGCGCTAGGGCAAAAAGACCCCGTGGAGCTTTACTGCACCCTGACATTGGATTGGGATTCAGCTTGTGTAGGATAGGTGGGAGGCTGAGAAGCTGGGGCGCTAGCCTCGGTGGAGCCGACGTTGAAATACCACCCTGGTTGTATTTCGGTTCTAACCGCGGCCCGTAAGCCGGGCGTGGAACAGTGTCAGGCGGGCAGTTTGACTGGGGCGGTCGCCTCCTAAAGTGTAACGGAGGCGCCCAAAGGTTCCCTCAGGCTGAATGGAAACCAGCCGAAGAGTGCAAAGGCATAAGGGAGCTTGACTGCGAGACCCACAAGTCGAGCAGAGACGAAAGTCGGGCTTAGTGATCTGGTACCTCCGAGTGGAAGGGGTATCACTCAACGGATAAAAGCTACCCCGGGGATAACAGGCTGATGGTGCCCAAGAGTTCACATCGACGGCACCGTTTGGCACCTCGATGTCGGCTCGTGGCATCCTGGGGCGGAAGTACGTCCCAAGGGTTCGGCTGTTCGCCGATTAAAGCCGCACGCGAGCTGGGTTCAGAACGTCGTGAGACAGTTCGGTCTCTATCCAGCGTGGGCGTAGGGAACTTGAGAGGAGCTGCTCCTAGTACGAGAGGACCGGAGTGGACGAACCGCTGGTGTGCCAGTTGTCCCGCCAGGGGCATCGCTGGGTAGCTATGTTCGGTTGGGATAAGCGCTGAAAGCATCTAAGTGCGAAGCTCGCCTCGAGATGAGGTTCCCCACCGGGTTAACCGGGTAAGACCGCAGAGAGACCATCTGCTTGATAGGCGGCATGTGGAAGTCCGGTGACGGATGAAGCTGAGCCGTACTAATGGTCGAGGGCTTGACCTCTACACCAGCACCTGACCAGGGGTCAGCGTGCCGGGAGATCGGGTCTCCAACGGTGAGGATCGCGATCCCTGATCGACTGGCGCCGGCGTCGCAACGCGCGACGACCGTCGCTGCCGTCATCCGTCCAGATGCAACCAATCCCGGTGACTCTAGCGGAGAGGCCACACCCGTTCCCATCCCGAACACGGAAGTTAAGCTCTCCAGCGCCGAAGATACTGAGAGGGCAGCCTTTCGGGAAAATAGGTCGTCGCCGGGATTGCTGCGTTAACGGCCCCGGTCGGTCCCGACGCCCTCCCGGGCGGAGTGAGGCCGCGGGGCTCAAGTCCCGCGGTATCCTGCGCACGATGTCTTCCACCCACTTCAGCGGCCCCCCCTCGTTGCCGACGACCCCGCTCGAGTCGGGCACGCGTCCGGCAGCCGGCGATCCGTTTCACGCTGTCTGCCCATTCCTGATCGCGGCCGACGGTAGCTGGCGCAGCGTTCTGGCCACGCGGGCACATCGGTGCTCCGCGACCCAGCCGGCCGCGGAGCCGGCACCCGGAAAACAGCGCGAGCTGTGCCTCCGTGCCTCGCACGGCCGCTGCGCGACCTATCGCGCTGCACGTGAGCTGGAGCAGTCGGCGTCGGACGACGATGGGCTGTGGCCAGCCACCACCGCGACGGTGCTCGCGCTCGAGAGCCCTCGCGCGCGCGCGGGCCTACTGAGGGGATCCCGCGGTCGAGCCGTGGGTCAGCTGCTGCTCGTTGTGCTGATGCTGTCAGCATTCGCGGTGCTCGTTGTCGCCCGCACGACGGCGCCACCCGGATCGCCCGGATCGTCTGCCGCGGCGGCGCTGGCCGCCAGCGCTGATCCGGCCGCGTCGGCGCTTGCTGCGGCCGCGTCGTCTGCGGCCGCGTCGTCTGCGGTCGCGCCCACCCTTGTGCCGTCTGCCACTGCCATGCCTGCCTCACCTTCGCCGCCCGCCGCCACGCCGACCCCCGTCCCGACCCCGACGGCCGCGGCGACCTACAAGGTCAAGCGGGGTGACACCCTGAGCTCGATTGCCGCCGTGCATGGCGTGACCGTCAGGAAGCTCAAGAGGGCGAACGACACCACCAGCAACGTCATCCATGTCGGCGACGTCCTGATCATTCCCTGATGCGCGCGGGTCCCGCGCTGTTCGCTCAGCGCTGGCAGCCCCGACAGTAGCCGGTCTGGAGCCCTCCAGCCTTGACGGCGGTCACCCTGGTGCCGCAGCGCGGGCAGGGCTGGCCGCCGCGATTGTGGACCGCGAGGTGGTCGCGAACCTGTTTCTCGAAGGTTGGAGGGACCCGTTCCCGGAGCAGCAGGATCGACGACTCCAGCGTGGACCTCATGGCCGCATGAAGCTCGTCGATCTCCTCGGGTGCGAGCGACGAGCGCTTCCGGAACGGCTGGAGGCGTGCCTGGAACAGGATCTCGTCCGAATACGCGTTGCCGATCCCGGCGACGAACGCCTGGTTTCTGAGCAGGTTCTTGAGCTCTCCCGGGTGTCGGCGGATGCGCTCGCGCCAGGCCTCGAGCGTCAGGCCGGGATCCAGGGCATCCGGGCCCATCTCCCCCGGCTCCCGGCCGGGAACGATTCGCTCGACACCGGCCGGCAGCAGATAGACCTTGCCCATCCGGGTCGGATCGCGGTAGCGCACCACCACCGGCGCCGCGTCCTCAGGCAGCCACGCGGCCCCGGATGTCCAGGCCGCCGGAGCGGGCCCTGCTCCCGGACCCTCGCGCGGACCCAGGCCGAGCTCCAGCGCCGTCCCCGTCGGTGGCTTCTCCCCGTGCCCCGCCAGCTGGAACCGTCCGGTGAGCATCGGATTGACGATCATCCGGTCGGTGCCGAGCTCGACATCCAGGAACTTGCCCACGCGGCCCACCCGAGTCACCGGCTGCCCGACCAGGTTCGCGAGCTCCTCCGGCGTGCCCCGGACGACGAGCGGCATCGGGCTTCGGGCGCTCGTGATCGGCCGGCCCGCCAGCGCGGCGTGGAGGGCGTCGGCGACGATTGAGAGGTCGGGAAGCTCGGGCACGGGCGCCGATTGTACCTGCGTGACGAGGGTGCTAGACTCGCACGGCCCATGGGCACGGACAGTTGAAGAGACAGCCCCAGGACCTCGTCGAACGCGCGAAGGAGCGGACCGCCGGCAACGAATCCACGATCCATTCCCTCTCCAGACGGCCCCGGGCGCATGCCTCGGAGGCCGTTCGTGATTCCAGGGGCGAAATCCACCAGAGGAGACAGGATCACCTTGATCGACGAGCAGCAGGGCGGGACCGCGCCGACGCCGGAGGCGGTCGCCTCCAGCGATGCCCCGGCGTCCGAGGAGACCGTCGCGACGACCGCCGTCGTCGACGAGCCCGCCACCCCCGAGTCCACTCCCGCGCCGGCCGCCGAGGTCGCCCCAGGCGGCGACGCCGAGCCGACGGACGCTGCCCCGGCCACCGAGGAGGCGAATGCCTCGCCGGCCGCCGAGGTCGCCCCAGGCGGCGACGCCGAGCCGACGGACGCTGCCCCGGCCACCGAGGAGGCGAATGCCTCGCCGGCCGCCGAGGTCGCCCCAGGCGGCGACGCCGAGCCGACGGACGCTGCCCCGGCCACCGAGGAGGCGAATGCCTCGCCGGCCGCCGAGGTCGCCCCAGGCGGCGACGCCGAGCCGACGGACGCTGCCCCGGCCACCGAGGAGGCGAATGCCTCGCCGGCCGCCGAGGTCGCCCCAGGCGGCGACGCCGAGCCGACGGACGCTGCCCCGGCCACCGAGGAGGCGAATGCCGCGCCCGCCGGAGCGGCGGAGCCGGCGGAGTCTGTGCCGGTGCCCGCCCGGCCCACCGGCCCGGAGCCCACCACGATGGAGGAGCTGCTCGCCGAGCAGGACACCGACATCAAGAGCTTCAAGCACGGTGACGTCGTCGAGGGCACGGTCGTTCGCATCGACAAGGACGAGATGCTTGTCGACATCGGCGCCAAATCGGAGGGCGTCGTGAGCAATCGCGAGCTCTTCGGGCGCCACGCGGAGACACAGCCCCAGCTCAACATCGGGGACACGGTCCTGGTCTACGTGCTCCAGCCCGAATCGCCCGAGGGTCACGTCGTCCTCTCGCTGCGCAGGGCGGGCCTCGAGCGCAAGTGGCGAGCGATGCAGGAGCTGTTCGAGGCGGGCACGATCATCGACGCCCCGGTCATCGACCACAACAAGGGCGGCCTGATCGTCGACTGCGGGATCCGGGGGTTCGTGCCGATCAGCCAGATCGTGGACTTCCCGCGCCGGCCACAGAACGAGCAGCCGCGCGATGCGGCGCAGGAGATCGCCGAGAAGCTGCAGCCGTACATCGGCCGCAAGCTTCGTCTCAAGATCCTCGAGGTGAACCGGAAGGCCAACCGCCTCATCCTGTCCGAGAAGGTCGCCTTGTACGAGGAGCGTCGCGAGAAGCGCGACGAGCTGTTCAGCAGCCTCCAGGTCGGCCAGAAGGTGACCGGCAACGTGCGGTCGATCGCGCCGTTCGGCATCTTCATCGACCTCGGTGGGATCGACGGCCTTGTCCACAAGAGCGAGCTCAGTTGGAACAAGGTCAACAACCCCGAAGCCGGCTACAAGGTCGGCGACGAGGTCGAGGCCGAGGTCATCGACATCAACCACGAGCGCGGCCGGATCAGCCTCTCGATCCGCCGGCTGCAGCCCGACCCGTGGGAGTCGACGGTCGCGGACTTCAAGGTCGGCGATGTCATCGACGGCACGGTGACCAAGCTCGTGAACTTCGGCGCCTTCGTTCGCGTACGTGAGGGTCTCGAGGGCCTGATCCACATCAGCGAGCTGAGCCACCAGCGCGTCGCCCACCCCGGCGATGTGGTCCATGAAGGCCAGGTGCTCAAGCTCAAGATCATCAGCCTGGACTCGGAACGCCATCGCCTTGGCCTGAGCCTCAAGCAGGCCGAGGAGCCGCCGGTTCGCACGATGCCGGAGCAGGGCTCGATGCCCGCGCCCAGCGAGCGCCGCGAGACGCGGTCGCGTCGCGAGCGGCCCGACCGTGGGTACTCGCCGTCCGACGCGCTGTCGGAGCCGGAGGGCGGGATCGACACGACCCTCGCCGCGGCCTTCGCCCAGGTCCGCAGCCAGCTGGCCGCCGCCGAGGCCGCCGAGCCGGCCGCCGAGGCAGCACCCGAGCCTGCCCAGGCAGCACCCGAGCCCGCCGAGGCAGCAGCGGAGCCCGAGGCAGCAGCCCAGCCCGCCGAGGCAGCACAAGAGGCTGAGGTGGCCTCGGAGCCGGAGGCAGCGCCGGAGCCCGAGTCGGCCGCCGAAGCAGCAGCCGAGCCCGCCGAGGCAGCACCCGAGGCAGCACCCGAGGCTGAGGTGGCCTCGGAGCCGGAGGGATCGCCGGAGCCCGAGCCCGCCGCCGAGGCAGCAGCCGAGCCCGCCGAGGCAGCACCCGAGGCTGAGGTGGCCTCGGAGCCGGAGGGATCGCCGGAGCCCGAGGCATCGCCGGAGCCCGAGCCGGCCGCCGACGACGAGCCTCGGACCCAGACCGCGGAGGCTGCGGCCGAGGGCGCCGAGACCGTCGGCGAGAAGGGCCCCGTCGAGGGCTGACCCCGGGGCGCTCCCCGCCGCCAATCCAGGACGACCCGCCGGTCCCCGGCGGGTCGTTGCGATTCCTTCACTGGAACCGTGCC
Source organism: uncultured Chloroflexia bacterium (assembly GCA_963727585.1). Taxonomy (GTDB): domain Bacteria; phylum Chloroflexota; class Limnocylindria; order Limnocylindrales; family CSP1-4; genus CAIXZV01. The sequence goes on from CAVSHH010000003.1 coordinate 600,792, forward strand.
CGGCCGATGCATCTCGAGGCCGATTTGTGCCGAACAATGGGATGAAGCGAATGGCCACCTGCGGCCGTCGCGGGGCCCTGGCAGGGGATCGCCCCTCGCAGGGTCAGGTGCTAGGATGGCCCTCAGGTCGCCTTCGCGACCAGGGAGAAGACTCGAACCGATGGATCAATTCGACAAGTTCACGGACCGCGCGCGCAAGGTCCTGACGCTCGCTCAGGACGAGGCACAGCGGTTCAACCACAACTACATCGGCACGGAGCATCTCCTGCTGGGCCTCGTCCGCGAAGGGGAAGGCGTCGCCGCTCGTGTCCTCGAGAACATGAACGTCGAGCTCGCCAAGGTGCGGACAGCGGTCGAGTTCATCATCGGCCGCGGAGACCGCCCCGTCGTGGGCGAGGTCGGGCTCACACCCCGCGCGAAGCGGGTGATCGAGCTGGCGATCGACGAGGCCCGCCGCCTGGGCCACAACTACATCGGAACCGAGCACCTCCTGCTGGGCCTCGTCCGAGAGGGTGAGGGGATCGCGGCCGGCGTCCTCGAGAGCCTCGGCGTCAACCTGGACAAGGTGCGCCACGAGGTGATCCGCGTCCTGTCGCAGAGCAGCTCAGCCGGCCCCGCCCAGGAGACCAAGCGGGCCAGCAAGACACCGACCGTCGATGCGCTGGGTATCAACCTCACGGACGCCGCCCGCGCGGACAAGCTTGACCCGGTCATCGGGCGCGAGAAGGAGATCGAGCGGGTCATCCAGATCTTGGGCCGCAAGACCAAGAACAACCCCGCCCTCATCGGGGAGCCCGGCGTCGGCAAGACGGCCATCGCGGAGGGGCTGGCCCACCGCATCGTGGACGGTGACGTACCGGACATCCTGCTCAACAAGCGGGTGCTCACCCTCGACATCGGCTCGCTCGTCGCCGGCACCAAGTACCGCGGCGAGTTCGAGGAGCGGCTCAAGAAGATCATCGAGGAGCTGCGCAACACCAACGACGCGATCCTGTTCATCGACGAGCTTCACACGCTGGTCGGGGCGGGCGCGGCCGAAGGCGCGATCGATGCAGCCAACATCCTCAAGCCGCCGCTGTCGCGCGGCGAGCTGCAGTGCATCGGTGCGACCACGCTCGACGAGTACCGCAAGTACATCGAGAAGGATGCGGCTCTGGAGCGGCGCTTCCAGCCGATCATGGTCGAGGAGCCGACGCTCGAGCAGACGATCGAGATCCTGGTCGGGATCCGGGACCGGTACGAGCAGCACCACAAGGTCGCCATCACCGACGAGGCCATCCAGGCCGCCGCGGACCTGGCGATCCGGTACATCACGGATCGTCATCTGCCCGACAAGGCGATCGACCTCATCGACGAGGCGTCCAGCCGGGTCCGTCTCCGCCACTCTTCGGCGCCGCCCGAGCTGCGTGCCGCCCAGAAGGAGCTGGACCGGATCACCAAGGAGAAGGACGCCGCGATCAACGCCCAGGAGTACGAGCAGGCCGCCACCCTGCGCGAGACGGAGGCAGCCGCCAGGGAGCAGGTGGAGGGGATGCGCTCCGACTGGCAGGCCACCCAGTCGGGCGAGCCACCGAAGGTGGACGAGGAGGAGATCGCCCAGGTCGTGGCGATGTGGACCGGCATCCCGGTCACCCGGATCGCGCAGGAGGAGTCCGAGCGCCTGCTCAAGATGGAGGAGGTTCTCCACCAGCGGATCATCGGCCAGGAGGAGGCGATCGAGATCGTCTCCCGCGCCGTCCGGCGCGCTCGCGCCGGTCTCAAGGATCCCAAGCGCCCGATCGGCTCGTTCGTGTTCCTCGGGCCGACCGGCGTCGGCAAGACGGAGCTCGCCAAGGCACTCGCTGAGTACATGTTCGGTTCCGAGGACACGCTCATCAAGATCGACATGAGCGAGTTCATGGAGCGCCACAACGTCAGCCGCCTGGTCGGCGCGCCCCCAGGCTACGTGGGCTTCGACGAGGGCGGTCAGCTGACCGAGGCGGTCCGGCGCAAGAGTTACGCAGTGATCCTGCTCGACGAGATCGAGAAGGCGCACGCCGAGGTGTTCAACATCCTGCTCCAGATCCTGGAGGACGGACACCTGACCGATGCCAAGGGCCGGCGGGTCGACTTCCGGAACACGATCATCATCATGACCTCGAATCTCGGGGCCGCGAAGATCCAGACGAACGCGGCGCTGGGCTTCCGGGCGATGGGCGATACGGCCGAGACCCGTGCCGCCGCGTCCTACGAGCTGATGAAGGAGAAGGTTCAGACCGAGCTCAAGCAGAACTTCCGCCCGGAGTTCCTCAACCGCCTCGACGCCACGGTCGTGTTCCGCAGCCTCACGGTCGAGGAGATCACGAAGATCGTCGATCTCCTGCTCAAGCGGGTCCGCGACCAGCTCAAGGCCCAGGGCATCGGCCTCGAGGTGGCGCAGGCTGCCAAGGAGCACATCATCCGGCTCGGCTACGACCAGGCCTACGGGGCGCGTCCGCTTCGCCGCACGATCCAGAACCTGATCGAGGACCCGCTGGCCGAGCACCTGCTGCTCGGGCGCTACAACGAGGGCGACACGATCACCATCGACCTCGATCCGGACGGCAACGGGCTGGCGATCACCGCCGTCGAGGCCAAGACGCCCGTCGAAGCCTGACGGCATCCGGCGAGCGCCGCTCATGGCCAAAGCGCAGACCCGCTACGTCTGCCAGTCGTGTGGCGCGTCGGTGCTCCGCTGGGAAGGCCAATGCCGGGTCTGCGGCGACTGGAACACGCTGGTTGAGACCGTCGTCCGGGAGGAGCCCCGCGCCCGCCCCGCCGTCGTCCTGGCCTCCGGCGCCCCTCCGGTCCGGCTGAGCCACGCCGCCGAGGGTGACGCCGCGGTCCGCCGGCCGGTGGGCATCGGGGAGCTGGATCGCGTTCTCGGCGGGGGGATGGTGGCAGGCTCGGTTGTGCTGCTGGGCGGCGAGCCCGGCATCGGCAAGTCGACCCTCCTGCTCCAGGTCGCGGCCGGGATCGCCGGATCGGCCGGCAGCGTCCTGTATGCCACAGGCGAGGAGTCCGCGAGCCAGGTGCGGCTGCGCGCGACCCGCCTCGGGCTGGCTGCCGGCGCCGTCGCCGACGCCATCCTGGTGGTCGCCGAGACCGGCGTCGGCCGGATCACCGAGCTCGCCCTCGACGCTCGGCCGGCGCTGCTCGTCGTCGACTCCGTCCAGACCGTGGCATCCGAGGAGCTCGACGGGCCCCCCGGCTCGGTGGGCCAGGTCCGCGAGACCACCCTGCGACTGATGGAGCTGGCCAAGACCGAGGCCATTCCGGTGGTGCTCGTGGGACACGTGACCAAGGATGGCAGCCTGGCCGGCCCCAAGACGCTCGAGCACCTGGTCGACGTCGTGCTGTCCATGGAGGGCGACCGGACCGGCGGGCTGCGCCTCCTGCGGGCCACCAAGAACCGCTACGGCTCCACCGAGGAGGTGGGCGTGTTCGAGATGGGGGACCGGGGCCTGGTCGAGGTGGCCGACCCAGCTCGCGCATTCCTCGCCGAGCACGATCTGCCGGCGCCGGGATCCGTGGTCGCCCCGGTCCTCGAGGGCTCGCGGCCGCTGCTGGTGGAGGTCCAGGCGCTGGTGGCGCCCACCGGCACGCCGTCGCCACGACGGACAGCGTCGGGTGTGGACCCCAACCGCCTGGCGCTGCTGATCGCGGTCCTCGGGCGGCGGGCCGGCATCGCGCTCGGGAGCCACGACGTGTATGCCAACCTGGCCGGCGGCCTGGCCGTCTCTGAGCCCGGCCTCGATCTTCCCCTCGCCCTGGCGCTCGCGTCGTCACTCCGGGATCGAGCTGTCGTCTCCGGCACCGTCGCGATCGGCGAGGTGGGGCTGCTGGGCGAGCTGCGCGGTGTCGGGGGGCTGGACCGGCGGCTGCGCGAGGCGGCCCGTCTTGGCTTCACCCGCGCCGTCGTTCCGCGCGTTCGTGGACGGGAGCCGGTCAGGCTGCCCGGGATGGACCTGGTCGAGGTAGGCTCGCTTGCCGACGCCGTCCATGCCTCGCTGGCCGATGGCGGCGTAGCGGGCCGCGATGGCCGGTGACCCATCCTGCAAGTTCAGCGCCGCGTCTTCGTCGTCCCTGGCCTGCAGGTACCGTGGGCTTCGCTGACGGGTGGCGCAGTGCGGGCCGATCGTGCTGCGTGCTAGGCTCGCGGCGCCGCGCGACCCGTCCCGCGCGCGGACGCTCCGCCATCGCGCACGTGTCGCTCAGACGAGGACCAGCTTGATCCGGACCATCCGAGTCCTGGGGGCGGCCTTCGGCGCTCTCGTAGGCCTCGGGATCGCCGCCGCCGGGACCGGCCTGTTCACCAGCTCCGACTATGCCGGCTTCATCCTCGCCGCATGGACGATCGCCTGGTCGGTCGTCGGGTTCGCGGTGCTGCCCTACCTGACGGTCGTCCCGGCCGGATGGTTGATCCGCCAGGTCCAGGAGATGTCCACGGCGGAGTTCGTCGCTGCCGTCCTGGGGCTGTTCTTGGGCCTGCTGCTGGGCCTGCTGCTGTCGCTGCCGCTGTCGCAGATTGAGGGGCCGCTCGGCACCTGGCTGCCACTCGGCATCTCGCTGTTCCTGGGGCTCGGCATGATGGGTCTCACGGTCGCCAAGCGGCTCGACCTGATCGCGGCCGCGGAGGCCGCGGGGCTCGTTCGCCGGCCTCGTGCCGAGCCCGCACGCGACGATGCGGGACCGCGCATCGTCGTGGACACAAGCGTGCTGATCGATGGACGGATCGCCGAGATCGTCGAATCCGGGTTCATCTACGGAACCCTGGTGGTGCCCCGGTTCGTGCTCGACGAGCTTCAGCACATTGCCGATTCCTCGGACGCCTTGCGGCGCAACCGGGGCCGGCGGGGGCTGGAGATCCTCAACCGGATGCAGCGTGACGCTCGGACGCCGGTCGAGGTCGTGGAGGACGAGGCGCCGGGGATCGCCGAGGTGGACGCCAAGCTCGTGGAGCTGGCCAAGAGTCGCAGTCGCGTCGTGCTCACCAACGACTTCAACCTCAACCGGGTGGCCGAGCTCCAGGGTGTCCGGGTGATGAACATCAACTCGCTCGCCAATGCTGTCAAGCCGGCCGTCCTGCCGGGCGAGGAGCTTCGCGTCCGTGTCATCCAGGAGGGGAAGGAAGCCGGCCAGGGCGTCGGATTCCTCGATGACGGGACGATGATCGTGGTCGAAGGCGGGGCACGGTTGATCGACACGGACGTCGACCTGCAGGTGACCCGCGTCCTCCAGACGGTCGCGGGCCGGATGATCTTCGCCCAGCCGCGCGTGGACTAGCGCTGGTGCCGGGAACGCCCGTGACCGGGGCCGACGCCGTGGTCGTCGCTGCGGGCTCCTCGAGGCGGATGGCCGGTGTCGACAAGATCATGGCCACGATCGGGGGCCGGCCGCTCCTCTCGTGGACGCTGACCGCGCTGCTCGCCTCGCGGGCTGTGGAGCGGCTCGTCCTCGTCACCGCGGCCGAGCACGTCGAGACGGTCCGCGCGGCGGCATGGCTGCCGCCGGGTGTGACGTCGGTGGTCGCCGGGGGTCCGACACGCCAGGCGTCGGTTGCGGCCGGTGTCCGCTGGCTTGCCAGCCTGGACCCGGACGGGCGGGATCGGCCGGTGCTCGTCCACGACGGTGCCCGACCGCTGGTGTCGCCCGAGCTCGTGGACGCCATCGCGATCGCCGTGGAGCGGCACGGGGCCGCGCTGCCGGTCCTGCCCGTGGCGGAGACGATCAAGCGGCTGGATGCCGGGATGGTCCACGAGACCGTGGACCGCTCGAACCTGGCGGTCGCCCAGACGCCCCAGGGGGCGAGGCGCGGGCTGCTGCTCGACGCATGGATCCGGTTCCCGCCCGACGGTCCCACGGCCTTCACCGATGAGGCGGCCCTGCTGGAGGCCTGTAGAATCCCGGTCCATGCACTCCCCGGTGAACCGACGAATCTCAAGGTGACGTTGCCCGACGACCTGCGCCGGGTTGAACAGGCGCTCGTGCCCGGCGTCCGCATCGGGTTCGGCCACGACAGCCATCCATTCGGACCCGGTTCCGGGCTCCGCCTGGGCGGCATCGAGCTCGAGGGGGTGCCGCGCCTGGCCGGCCACTCGGACGGCGATGTCGTCCTCCATGCGCTGGCCGACGCGCTGCTGGGGGCGGCGGGGCTGGGAGACCTCGGCCGGCTGTTCCCTGCTGACGCCCGGACTCCGCGCGGGATCGCGGGCGATCGGCTGCTCAGCGAGGTGCTCACCCAGGTGGCGGCCGCCGGCCTTGCACCGGGCTCGGTGGACATCGTCGTCATCGGGGCCCGCCCGCGGCTGGGGGCACGGCTGGATACGATGCGCGACGTCATCGCCGCGCTGCTCGGACTCGAGCCCGGTCTCGTCAACGTCAAGGCGTCGACGGGCAACCTGGCCGGCGACGAGGGCGCCGGGCGCTCGATCTCCGCCCGTGTCGTGGCGATGCTGCGGCCCGTGTCGTGACGATCCGCCTGCGGGACACGCTCAGCGGCCAGGTCAAGCCCCTCGAGCCGCTCGAGGACGGCAGGGTCCGGATCTACACCTGCGGTCCGACGGTCTACGGCCCGGCCCACATCGGCAACTTCCGCTCATTCCTGTTCGCCGACCTGCTCGTCCGATACCTGCGCTGGCGCGGCCTGCGAGTCGAGTGGGTGATGAATCTCACCGACATCGACGACAAGATCATCCGGGGTGCCGCGGCCGAGCACCTGCCGATCGGGCAGCTTGCCGACCGCTACGTCGACCGGTTCCTCGCGGACGCCGACGCCTTGGGCATGACCCGGCCCGATGTGCTGCCCCGCGCCACGGAGCACATCCCGGAGATCACGGACCTGGTCACCACGCTGCTCGATCGGGGCCATGCATACCGGACCGAGGACGGATCGATCTTCTTCCGGATCGCGTCATGGCCCAGCTACGGGCGCCTGGCCCGGCTCGACCCCGAGTCCATGCGGGTGGGGGAGCGAGTGGAGACCGACGAGTACGGCAAGGACGACGTGCGCGACTTCGTCCTGTGGAAGGGTCCCAAGCCGGGCGAGCCCTCGTGGGACACCGTCGTCGGCCCCGGTCGACCCGGCTGGCACATCGAGTGCTCGGCGATGAGCATGGCCCACCTCGGGCCGTCGTTCGACATCCACACCGGCGGCGTGGACCTCGTGTTCCCGCACCACGAGGACGAGCTCGCGCAGTCCGAGGCGGCAACCGGCGTCCGGTTCGTGGGAACCTGGATGCACTGCGCTCACTTGCGGATGGGCGGCGAGAAGATGGCCAAGTCCACCGGCAACATCGCCCGCGTCGCCGACCTGGTTGCATCGGGTGTGTCGCCGCGCGCCCTGCGTTACGCCCTGATCGACGTCCAGTACCGGGCGCCGCTCAACTTCTCCGACGAGTCGCTCGCCGCCGCCGCGGCCGCCGTGGACCGGATCGATGCCCTGCTGGCCGCGCTCGGTGCCTACCGCGAGGACCGCGCCGACGATTCGACGCTGCCCGAGGTCCTCGATGGGGTCCGGGCGCGTTTCTCGGAGGCGCTCGCAGACGACCTCAACATCAGCGAGGCGCTCGCGGCCCTGTTCGATGGGATCCGCGAGCTCAACCGCCGTCTCGATGCCCGCCTGCTCTCGACCGCGGACGCGGCCACGGCGATCGCCCTGGTGCGCGATCTCGACACGGTGCTGGGCGTGGCAGCTCCGGTCGTGAATGCGCTCGATCCGGCGCTCCGGGCGCTGCTGGACCGGCGCGCAGCGGCCCGCGCCGCACGCGACTGGACGGCATCCGACCGACTCCGGGAAGAGCTGCTCGCCCGGGGGATTGCCGTGGAGGACACGCGCGATGGCCAGCGCTGGCGCCGGGTGGTCGCGGCCGGTGGCTGATCACCGAGACCCCCCCGGCGACAAGCGTCCACCGCGGCCACGTCGTCCGCCGCCCGGCGCGCAACCAGGGTCCCGGCCCTCAGACCGGCCGCGGCCCGACCCGGCGACGGGTCGTGGGTTCGGCTTCCGCGATGAGCGGGACAACCGGCGTCCCGAGAGCCCCGGGCCCTCGTTGGAAGGCCGTCGCAGAGCTGATCCGGGGCGTCCGCATCACCGCCCCCCGGACCCGGCGCGCGCCCACCGAGGACCCCCGCGTCCGTGGGGTGATGCGCCGCCCGGCCCGGGGCCCAGGGCCGGCTCGCCGCCCGGTCCCCCCGATGGCCGTCCCCGGGATGCCGGGCCCTCGGGACCTCGCCATCCCGGCAGCCCGAGACCCGACCCGGCGGCGAGTCCGTCGCGGTCGCACGCTGGCCGGCCGTACCCCTCCCCGGACCGGCGCGGGCCTGGACGTCATCCAGGCCCCGGCCGGGGGGGCTACGCCGGCGCCGCTTCTGGGCGCCCGTATCCGGCAGAACGGCGTCCGCCCGCCGGTCGTGGCGGATGGGCTGCGCCCCGAGTTGCCCGACCCGTGGACCCCACGGTTGCCCTGGCAGAGGGCGAGGAGCTGATCGCCGGCCGGCGGCCGGTCGAGGAGGCATTCGTGGCCCGCCGCGAGTCCCGGCGGCTGCTCGTGGTGCCCCAGCGCCGCCAGGCCCTCGAGAAGCTCGTGCTGCATGCGACCAGCCTGCGCATTCCGGTGGTCGAGGTGGAGGGCGGGACCCTGACCTCCGTCGCCGGGTTCGACGGCCACCAGGGGATCGCCCTCGTCGTCGCGCCGCGGCGGTGGGCATCGCCCGATGACGTCCTCGCGCTCGCGGTGGAGCGGGCCGAGCCGCCCCTGGTCCTCGTTCTCGACTCGCTCGAGGACCCGCAGAACGTGGGCACCCTGCTGCGCAGCGCGGAAGCGAGCGGGGTCCACGGGGCCGTGTTCCCGACACGTCACCAAGCCCCGCTGACACCCGCGGCGGTGAAGGCCTCGGCCGGCGCCGTGGAGCACCTCCGCCTGGCCCCGGTCGACGACCTGCCGGGTGCCCTGGCCGACCTGCATGCCCGGGGCCTCCGGATCGTGGGTGCTGACGGGGACGCGCCGCTGACCGCGCGGGAGGCGGACCTCCGGGGGCCGATCGTCATCGTCGTTGGCAGCGAGGGCCGGGGCCTAGGCCCGGCCGTGCGCCGGCGGTGCGACCTGCTGGTACGGATCCCGATGCACGGGCGCGTGCAATCCCTCAACGCGGCCGTGGCCGGCTCGATCCTGCTGTACGAGGCGTCGGCGCAGCGGCAATCCGGGGACGCATCGACACCGGCCTCCGGCGGGACGGTCGACGACGGCCTCCCCGATGACCCGGGCGATCTGCCGAGAGGCGGGCTCCCCACCGCCCGGGATCGTGAGCGCGGGCCGGTGCTCGGCGATCCTCCGGTCGCGGCTCCAGGACCCGCCGACCCGGACCCCACCGACGAGGACGAGACTCGCGACGCCGGGACCGCCCATTCAGACGACAAGCCGGATGCCCGGTCTCCGGGGGGCGACGACGCCCTCCTGCCGAACGGTCCCGGGCCGGCCTGACGAGCGTGCGCCGGCCTGGGGACAACGCCGCCACCGTCGGGAGGCGGGCGGACCGCTGCCGCCGCCAGCTGCCGGTCAGCGGCGGATCCGCAGGATCGCCGCTGAAGCCAGGTATGCGACCGAGGCGAGAGACTTCCCTCCCTGCGCCCCACCTTGGCGACGCTCCGGAACTGGGCGGCGGAGGTTTGACGCCCCGCGCGAGGGCACGTATCATTCCCCGGCTCGCGGAGTCGGACTCTTGTTTGACTATGCGCGCGTGCCGACGTAGCTCAATTGGTAGAGCAGCGGTTTTGTAAACCGCCGGTTCCGGGTTCGAGTCCCGTCGTCGGCTCCACATTCGCACGGTCGGTCCAGGGACGTGCCCCCGGGTGGCGTCCCCAACGGGCCCAGATAGCTCAGCCGGCAGAGCACATCCTTGGTAAGGATGAGGTCACGGGTTCGAATCCCGTTCTGGGCTCCACCGCTCGCCGTTATCCGGTACGTCCCGGCGGCACGCCGCCCCCAGTCATGGAGTGAGAAGGTCCTGTGGCCAAGAAGAAGTTCGAGCGCACGAAGCCGCACGTGAACGTCGGCACGATCGGCCACATCGACCACGGCAAGACGTCGCTCACGGCCGCCATCACCAAGTACCTCGCGCTGCGGGGCGATGCCGAGTACCGCCAGTTCGACTCGATCGACAACGCCCCCGAGGAGCGCGAGCGCGGGATCACGATCGCGATCGCCCACGTCGAGTACGAGACGGCCAACCGCCACTACGCCCACGTCGACTGCCCCGGGCACGCCGACTACATCAAGAACATGATCACCGGTGCCGCCCAGATGGACGGCGCGATCCTGGTGGTCGCCGCGACCGACGGCCCGATGCCCCAGACCCGGGAGCACATCCTGCTGGCCAAGCAGGTCGAGGTCCCGTTCATCGTGGTGTTCCTCAACAAGGTCGACATGGTCGACGACCCCGAGCTGCTCGACCTGGTCGAGCTCGAGGTCCGCGAGCTGCTGTCCAAGTACGAGTTCCCGGGCGACGACCTGCCCGTGATCCGCGGCTCCGCGCTCAAGGCCCTCGAGGCCCCCGATAACCCCGACGATCCCGCCTACGCCCCGATCCAGGAGCTGATGGACGCGGTCGACTCCTACATCCCGACCCCGGTCCGGGCGATCGACAAGCCGTTCCTGATGCCGGTCGAGGACGTGTTCGGGATCAAGGGCCGGGGCACCGTCGCCACCGGGCGCATCGAGCGCGGCGTGATCAAGGTCGGCGAGGAGGTCGAGATGGTCGGCATCCACGCCCAGACCCGCAAGGTCGTGGTCACCGGCGTCGAGATGTTCAAGAAGCTGCTCGACCAGGGCCAGGCCGGCGACAACGTCGGCTGCCTGCTGCGGGGCATCGAGCGCGACGACATCGAGCGCGGCCAGGTCCTGGCCAAGCCGGGCTCCATCACCCCCCACACCAAGTTCGTGGCCCGGGTGTACGTGCTGACCAAGGAGGAGGGCGGGCGGCATACCCCGTTCTACAACGGGTACCGGCCGCAGTTCTACCTGCGCACCACCGACGTCACCGGGTCCATCGGCCTGCCCGACGGCGCCGAGATGATCATGCCCGGCGACAACGTCGACATGACCGTCGAGCTCATCACCCCGATCGCGCTCGAGGTCGGCCAGCGGTTCGCGATCCGCGAGGGCGGCCGCACCGTCGGCGCCGGCGCGATCACCAGCATCACCGAGTAGCGAGATGGCCAGAGTCGAAGCGCGACCGGTGATCCAGCTCGCCTGCACCGAGTGCAAGCAGCGGAACTACACGACGCGCAAGAACAAGAAGAACGATCCCAACCGGATCGAGCTGCTCAAGTACTGCCCCCGGGAGCGGCGCCACACGCTGCACCGGGAGGCGAAGTAGCCGGAGGGACCACCACAGGGGTGTAGCTCAATTGGCAGAGCACCGGTCTCCAAAACCGGGGGTTGTAGGTTCGAGTCCTATCGCCCCTGCCAATCCTCCAGCCGGCGGAGCGCCTGAGCGCCGAGCCGCGACCGCGGGGATTGCGCGCAGGAACCCTCCCACCACGCGAAGGCATCCGTGAAACGAATTCGCCAGTTCATCAAGGAATCGTGGTCCGAGCTCAAGAAGGTCTCGTGGCCGACCCGGATCCAGGTGCGCAACCTGACGATCCTCGTGTTCGTGGTATCCGGCGTTGTCGGCGCCTACATCACGGTCGCCGACTCCGTGTTCAACGTCGTCGTCCAGTTCCTGGCCGGGTTGAACCAGGCATGACCGACCAGCTGACCGCCGCCCAGGCTCCCGAGAAGCGCTGGTACGTGATCCACACCTACTCCGGCTACGAGAACAAGGTCAAGGCCAACCTCGAGCATCGCATCGAGTCGATGGGCATGGAGGACAAGATCTTCCAGGTCCTCGTCCCCATGGAGGACGAGATCGAGATCCGGCAGGGCCAGCGTCACACTGTCCAGAAGAAGGTGTATCCGGGCTACGTGCTGGTCGAGATGATCCTCGACCCCGAGTCCTGGTTCGTGGTCCGTAATACGCCGGGTGTCACGAGCTTCGTCGGCAGCGGCAACATCCCGGGCATGCGCAGTGAGCCGATCCCGCTCGACGAGACCGAGGTCAAGCAGATCCTCCGGCACATGGGGGTCGAGACGCCCAAGTATCGCGTCGCGTTCACCAAGGGCCAGAGTGTGCGCGTCACCGACGGTCCGTTCGCGGAGTTCATCGGAACCGTGGACGAGGTCAACCCCGAACGCAACAAGCTGAAGGTCCTCGTGAGCATCTTCGGACGCGAGACGCCCGTGGAGCTCGACTTCCTTCAGGTCGAGAAGCTCTAGAGGCAGGAGCAGACACCCCGTGGCCAAGAAGATCCGAATCGTCCTGACGCTGCAGCTGCCGGCCGGCAAGGCGACGCCCGCGCCGCCCGTCGGCACAGCGCTCGGCCCGCACGGCATCAACATCGTCGAGTTCACGAAGTCCTACAACGAGAAGACGGCGGACAAGGTCGGCCAGATCATCCCCGCCCAGATCACGATCTTCGAGGATCGCTCGTTCAGCTTCATTCTCAAGACCCCGCCGGCGCCGGACCTCCTGCGCAAGGCCGCCGGGGTCGACAAGGGGTCGTCCACGCCCAAGCGCGCGACCGCCGGCCAGGTGACTCGCGACCAGGTGCGCCAGATCACCGAGATCAAGATGCCGGACCTGAATGCGAACGACATCGAGGCCGGCATGAAGGTGATCGAGGGAACCGCCCGCAGCATGGGCATCGAGGTCGTCGGCTAGCATTCGCCGACAGGCGCCCCGGGAGCGACCCCGACCCGGACGCCCGATCCTGAGGGGCAGGTCCATGGGACCGAAGGAGCAGATCGCAATGGCTCACGGCAAGCGCTACCAGGACGCCGCGAAGCTGGTCGACCGCACCCGGGCACATGAGCCCGGCGAGGCGGCGGCCCTCGCCCGGGAGACCTCCACGGTCAACTTCGACGCCTCGGTCGAAGCCCATATCCGGCTGGGCGTGGATCCCCGCCACGCGGACCAGATGGTCCGGGGCACGGTCGCCCTCCCCCATGGCACGGGCAAGGTCGTCCGGGTCGCGGTGTTCGCCCAGGGCGAGAAGGCCCAGGAGGCGCTGCGCGCCGGCGCCGACGAAGTTGGTGCCGAGGACCTGGTGAAGAAGATCGAGGCCGGCTGGCTCGACTTCGACGTCGCGATCGCGACCCCGGACACGATGGGCCAGGTGGGCCGGCTGGGACGGATCCTGGGCCGCCGCGGCCTGATGCCCAACCCCAAGGCCGGCACGGTGACATTCGACATCGAGCGCGCCGTCAAGGAGGTCAAGGGCGGCCGCGTCGAGTTCAAGGTCGACAAGGGCGCCATCATCCACGTCCCGATCGGCAAGGCGAGCTTCGAGCAGCAGCAGCTGGTCGAGAACCTTGCCACGCTCCTGGACGCGGTGAATCGCGCCAAGCCGAGCGGTGCCAAGGGCCAGTACCTGCGGACGCTCACCATCGCGACGACGATGGGCCCGGGCATTCGCGTCGACATTCCCTCGGTGCTCGCCGCGGCGCAGCCCTAGGAGATCATGACCGGACCCGGTCGCGGCGCCGCGACCGGTACCATGCACGACGCCGTCGAGAGACGAGCGCCGTATCGATACAGACGGACAAGCTGCAGACAGCCTGTGCCCCGTCGACGCCGGCTCGATCGTGAGGTCGCGCTGACGCCGGGGGCTTGATCCGCCGGACCGGACCGGGCCTCACCCCGCAGCGGGAGAGGGCAGGGGACGACGGCGAGCACGCCGAGGCAGGACCTCGCCTCACCTCCGGGTGGGACGCGCCCCCTGCTCGCCACGTGGCCCGTCGCAGGGGATCCTCCGGCTCCGGGCCGGGCGCTCCCACCGCCGCGCGCCGGTTGCGCGCTGGAGCATTGGAGGTCAAGGAGGCTCGATGCCGACCGAGGCCAAGCGCGAGACGATCGCCGAGCTGCGCGCCGAGCTGGACGCAAGCCGGACGATGATCGTCTCCGAATATCGCGGCCTCAAGGTGAAGGAGATCAGCGAGATCCGGCGGGCGCTGCACAAGCAGAACGTCACCTACCGGGTCGTCAAGAACCGCCTGATGCGGATCGCGGTCCAGGACACCCCCGCCGCGGACGCCCTCACCCCGCTGCTCACCGGCCCGTCGGCGATCGCCTTCGGCACCGACGAGGCGGCGACGGCCAAGGCGGTGCTTGACGCGACCAGGCCCTACGCCCGGATCGTCAAGATCACCGGTGGCGTGCTGGGCGGAAGCGCGATCGACGCCGATGGCGTGACCCGCCTGGCCAGCCTGTCCTCGCGAGAGGTGCTGCTCGCCGAGGCGGTGGGGGCGATCATCGCCCCGCTGTCGACGACGGCCGGCCTGTTCGATGCCCCACTGCGGGACGTCGTCGGGCTGGTCGACGCGCTGATCACCCAGCGCGACGAAGCAGCCGCCTGATCCTCACCTCGAGACCATCCCGCGCCCGACGGCGCTGACATCAGGAGAACCAACCCATGGCCACGCTGACCCCCGACCAGCTGCTCGAGGCCTTCGAGCAGATGACCGTCCTCGAGCTGTCCGAGTTCAAGACCAAGTTCGAGGACCGCTTCGGCGTCACCGCCGCCGCGCCCGTCGCGGTCGCGGCTGCCGCCCCGGCTGGCGGCGGTGCCGCCCCGGCCGCCGAGGCCGAGGAGCAGACCGAGTTCACCGCGACCCTGACCGAGATCGGCCCCAACAAGATCCCGGTCATCAAGGTCGTCCGCGAGCTGACCGGGCTGGGCCTCAAGGAGGCCAAGGACCTCGTCGACGCGGCCCCCAAGCCGGTCAAGGAGGGCATCGCCAAGGATGAGGCCGAGAAGATCAAGGCCGCCCTCGAGGAGCAGGGCGCCAAGGTCGAGGTCAAGTAGCACCTTCGCAGCGATCGGGCGCCGGCCGCGGGACACCGCGGCCGGCGCCTTCGTGCGTCCGTGTTCCGGCGGCCGTTGTCGTGGTCCGGTGCGGGACAGCAGTGGCATCGTGCCCGCGGAAGGGCGCGGTGTATCGTTGCCCCAACGTCGCGGCGACGGGCCTGGGGGCCCGCCGTCCGTCTGCCTGCGCCGTTTGACATGCGCGCTGGGCGCGGTATCCTACTCCTTCTGTGAGCGCGGCCGTCCCCCCTTTCTCCCACTCCGACAAGGAGTCGTCCTTCATGCTGTCCGTCTCGTCGGCCCCCCTTGCCACCACCCCCTCGGGTCGCCTGTCTTACGCCAGGATCGCCGAGGTGCGCGATGGGATCAGCGTCGACAAGTTCGAGGTCCCGAACCTCATCGAGCTCCAGCTCGAGTCCTTCCAGTGGTTCATCGAGAAGGGTCTCCGGGATCTGTTCGACGAGATCAGCCCGATCAAGGACTTCACCGGCAAGGTGATGGAGCTCCAGTTCCTGGACTACGAGTTCGGGGCGCCCAAGTACTCCGAGGAGGAGTGCCGGACCAAGGACCTCACCTTCAGCCGCCCGCTGTACGTCAACGTCGAGCTCCTGATCAAGGAGACCGGCGAGATCCAGCGCCAGCGGGTCTACATGGGCGACTACCCGTGGATGACGGACATGGGCACGTTCGTGATCAATGGCGCCGAGCGCGTCGTGGTCAGCCAGCTGGTCCGCTCGCCCGGCGTCTACTACAGCGAGACCGAGGACCTGGCGTCGGGCCGGATGCTGTTTAGCGCCAAGGTGATCCCGAACCGCGGCGCCTGGCTCGAGTTCGAGACCAACAACAAGGACCAGCTGTGGGTCAAGGTGGATCGCAAGCGCAAGATCGCGGCGACCACCCTGCTCCGCGCGGTCGGCTACGAGACCGACGATGAGATCGCCGGGCTGTTCGGCGCGGTCGACATCGACCCCGAGCACCCGTTCGTCGCCAACACCCTCGACAAGGACCTCACCAAGACGCCCAGCGAGGCGCTGATCGAGGTCTACAAGAAGCTTCGTCCGGGCGATCCGCCCACCGGCGACAACGCGCGCCAGCTGGTCGAGAGCCTGTTCTTCAACTTCCGCCGCTACGACCTCGGCCGCGTGGGGCGCTACAAGTTCAACAAGAAGCTGGATGGCGTCGCGGCCAGGATGGGCATCGAGCTGCCGCGCGAGCAGCGCACGATCACCCGCGAGGACATCGCCGCGATCGTCGGCCAGCTGATCGAGTCCAACCGCGGGCTCCACATCAAGGACGACATCGACCACCTCGGCAACCGCCGCATCCGCGCCAACGGCGAGCTGATCCAGAACGCGTTCCGGATCGGCCTGCTGCGCATGGAGCGCGTGGTCCGCGAGCGGATGACGATCCAGGAGATCGACAAGGCGACCCCCAACGCCCTCATCAACATCCGTCCTGTCGTGGCGGCGATGAAGGAGTTCTTCGGCGGCTCGCAGCTGTCGCAGTTCATGGACCAGACGAACCCCCTGGCCGAGCTGACGTCGAAGCGCCGCCTGTCGGCCCTCGGCCCGGGCGGCCTGTCCCGCGAGCGCGCCGGGTTCGATGTCCGCGACGTCCACCACAGCCACTACGGTCGGATCTGCCCGATCGAGACGCCGGAAGGTCCCAACATCGGCCTGATCGGCTCCCTCGCGACCTACGGCCGGATCAACTCGTACGGGTTCATCGAGACGCCCTACCGGAAGGTCAAGCGGACGGTCGCTCACGACGATCCCGCGCTGACCTCGTACGAGGCCGGCACCGACCTGACGGGCAAGGACGGCAAGGTCGTGGTCAAGAAGGGCGCCCCGTTCACCGAGGCGGCGGCCAAGGAGCTCGGCCGCCAGAAGGCGCTGGCCTTTCCGATCCATCCCGTCGTGACCGACGAGATCGAGTATCTCCCGGCCGACGAGGAGGAGGAGCACGTCGTCGCGCAGGCGAATGCGCCGCTCGACGAGGGCGGCCACTTCGTGGGCGAGAAGGTGCCGAGCCGCTACCGCGACACGTTCCCCGAGGCGCGCCCCGACCAGATCGAGTACATGGACGTCAGTCCCAAGCAGGTCGTCTCCGTCGCCACGGCGCTCATCCCGTTCCTCGAGCACGACGACGCCAACCGCGCCCTGATGGGCTCCAACATGCAGCGCCAGGCGGTGCCCCTGCTCGAGCCCGAGAGCCCGATCGTGGGCACGGGCATGGAGGCGCGCGCCGCGCGCGACTCCGGCCAGGTCGTGGTGGCCCGGCGCGCCGGCGTGGTCACCAGCGTCACCGCGGAGCGCATCCAGCTTGACGCCGACACCGGCGAGCTCGACGACTACCGGCTGCTCAAGTTCGTGCGCAGCAACCAGGGCACCTGCATCAACCAGCGGCCGATCGTCACGGTCGGCCAGCGGGTCGAGGAGGGCGACCCGATCGCCGACAGCAGCTCCACCCAGGGCGGCGAGCTGGCCCTCGGCCGGAACGTCATGGTGGCGTTCATGAGCTGGGAGGGTGGCAACTACGAGGACGCCATCGTCATCAGCGAGCGGCTCGTCCGCGATGACCTGTTCACCAGCATCCACATCGAGAAGCACGAGATCGAATCGCGGGACACGAAGCTGGGCCCGGAGGAGATCACGCGCGACATCCCCAATGTCGGCGAGGAGGCCCTCAAGGACCTCGACGAGGAGGGGATCGTGTACATCGGCGCCGAGGTCCGCCCGGGCGACATCCTGGTCGGCAAGATCACGCCCAAGGGCGAGACCGAGCTGACCGCGGAAGAGCGCCTCCTGCGGGCGATCTTCGGCGAGAAGGCACGCGAGGTGAAGGACTCCTCGCTGCGCCTCCCGCACGGCGAGCGCGGCAAGGTGGTCGAGATCCGCGAGTTCCGGCGCGAGTGGAATGACGACCTGCAGCCGGGCGTCAACCGCCTGGTTCGAGTGTCGGTCGCCCAGAAGCGCAAGGTCTCCGTCGGCGACAAGATGGCCGGCCGCCACGGCAACAAGGGCGTCATCGCCAAGGTGCTGCCGGTCGAGGACATGCCATACCTGCCCGACGGGACGCCCGTGGACATCGTGCTCAACCCGCTTGGCGTGCCGTCGCGGATGAACATCGGCCAGATCCTCGAGACCCACCTGGGCTGGGCGCTCGGGGTGATGGGCTACAAGGCTGCGACCCCCGTGTTCGATGGCGCGACCGAGGCGCAGATCGGCGAAGCCCTCCACGCCGCCGGGCTGCCCAAGGACGGCAAGACCGTTCTCCGCGACGGGCGGACCGGCGAGGCGTTCGACCGCCCGATCACGGTCGGCCAGATCTACATGCTCAAGCTGCACCACCTGGTCGAGGACAAGATCCACGCCCGGTCTACCGGCCCGTACAGCCTGATCACCCAGCAGCCGCTGGGGGGCAAGGCGCAGTTCGGGGGCCAGCGGTTCGGCGAGATGGAGGTGTGGGCGCTCGAGGCCTACGGCGCCGCCAACATCCTCCAGGAGCTGCTGACCGTGAAGTCCGACGACGTGGTCGGCCGGGTCCAGACCTACGAGGCCATCGTCAAGGGCGAGGAGATCCTGCCCCCGCGGGTGCCCGAGTCGTTCAAGGTCCTCATCAAGGAGCTGCGGAGCCTGGGGCTCAACGCGGAGATCCTTGACCAGAACGATGAGGAGATCCCGCTCACGGAGGACGACGCCTCCGGCTACCTGCTCCCGGATCTCGGCGGGATCAATCTCGCCGGTTTCGAGGACTAGTCACCCGCCCATTCGCACCGAGGGGGATCGGCGTCCGGCCGGCCCGGTCCCCCCTCGCTGAGTTTCATGAACGCGCCGCCTGGCTGCGGCGGCGCGGAGGAGACCGATGCTCGAGGTCAACAACTTCTCGGCGATCCGCATCTCGCTCGCCAGCCCGGACCAGATCCGGGAATGGTCCAAGGGCGAGGTGACGAAGCCCGAGACCATCAACTACCGCACGCTCAAGCCGGAGAAGGACGGACTCTTCGACGAGCGCATCTTCGGTCCCACCCGGGACTGGGAGTGCTACTGCGGGAAGTACAAGCGGATCCGCTACAAGGGGATCATCTGCGACAAGTGCGGCGTCGAGGTCACCCGCTCGAAGGTCCGCCGGGAGCGCATGGGTCATATCCAGCTGGCCAGCCCCGTCAGCCACATCTGGTACTTCAAGGGCACGCCGAGCCGGCTCGGAATCCTGCTCGACATCAGCCCGCGCAACCTCGAGCGCATCCTCTATTTCGCGCTGTACATCGTCACCCACGTCGACGAGGAGGCGCGCCAGCGCGCCCTCAAGGCGCTGGACGAGCAGTCCGAGGGGCGCGGTGGCGCGGGCGGCGAGCACCTGGCCGAGCTCGAGGCTGGCCTCAAGGCCGACATCAAGCGCCAGTCCGACGAGCTCCGCGCGACGCTCGCGACCACCCGGTCGGAGCTCGACACCCAGCGGGATGTCCGGATCGAGGATGTGGCGCGCGAGGCCAAGGCGGTCGAGGACGCCCTGGGCGAGCTGGGCACCAAGGTGGCCGAGGACACGATCGCGTTCACGCCCACCGGCGAGGTCGTCGTCGCGGCCGGCGACAAGGGCGGCAAGGACGCGCTGGCCAGGCTGCGCAAGATTGCCACCGCCGAGACCGAGCGGGTCACCACCGAGCTCGAGCAGCGCGCCTCGGACGAGGAGCGCATGACCGAGCAGAAGGTGCAGGATCTCCAGTCCTCGATGGATGAGACCCTGGCGGCCGAGCGCGAGAAGCTGTCCGAGGAAGCCCAGGGCCAGAAGGAGGAGCTGCGGCGCGCGCGCGACGAGATCGAGTCGCTCAAGCCGCTGATGACGATCGGCGAGCTCGAGTTCCGGCAGCTGGACGAGAAGTACGGCTCGGGCGCCCGCACCGGACGCATCTTCTGGGCCGGCATGGGCGCCGAGGCCGTCCGCGACATCATCGTTCGCATGGACCTCGACGAGCTGTCCCGCCAGCTGCACGCAGAGGTCCGGACCAGCTCCGGCCAGCGGCGCAAGAAGGCGATCAAGCGACTGCGCCTGATCGAGGCGTTCCGCCGCTCGGGCAACCGGCCCGAGTGGATGATCCTGTCGGTGCTGCCGGTCATCCCGCCCGACCTGCGACCGATGGTCCAGCTCGACGGCGGCCGCTTCGCGACCTCGGATCTCAACGACCTGTACCGGCGCGTGATCAACCGCAACAACCGGCTCAAGCGGCTGCTGGAGCTGGGCGCCCCGGAGATCATCATCCGCAACGAGAAGCGGATGCTGCAGGAGGCGTGCGACGCCCTGATCGACAACGGGCGCCGCGGACGCGCCATCGCCGGAACCGGCAACCATCGCCTCAAGAGCCTGTCGGACATGCTCAAGGGCAAGCAGGGCCGGTTCCGCCAGAACCTGCTCGGCAAGCGGGTTGACTACTCGGGCCGGTCGGTCATCGTGGTCGGCCCCGAGCTGCGCCTGCACCAGTGCGGCCTGCCCAAGAAGATGGCGCTCGAGCTGTTCAAGCCGTTCGTCATGCGCCAGCTCGTCGAGAAGGGCTTCGCCCACAACATCAAGAGCGCCAAGCGCATCGTCGAGCGTGTCCGGCCCGAGGTCTGGGATGTGCTCGAGGAGGTCATCGAGGATCACCCGGTCCTGCTGAACCGCGCGCCCACGCTCCACCGCCTGGGGATCCAGGCGTTCATGCCGGTCCTGGTCGAGGGCTCGGCAATCCAGATCCACCCGCTCGTCTGCACCGCGTTCAACGCGGACTTCGACGGCGACCAGATGGCGGTCCACGTGCCGCTGTCGACGGCGGCCCAGGAGGAGGCCCGGTCGATGATGCTGTCGACCGCCAACCTGCTCTCGCCGGCCGACGGCTCGCCGGTGGTGGCGCCGACCCAGGACATGGTCCTGGGCAACTACTACCTCACCATGGACGGGACGGGTCGCAAGGCGGCTCATGTCCGCGCCTTCGCGTCCGAGGACGAGGCGGTGATCGCCTGGGAGCTCGGGGCGCGCGGCCTGGGGACGGCCAGCCGGATCTCGTCCCAGCGCGAGGAGGGTGACGAGGCAGTCGTCCACCACGTGTCGGCATCCATCTCACTGCACGAGCCGATCCGGGTCGCCGTCGGTACATGGGACGAGGAATCCGGCAGCCTGGTCGACCGGTTCGACACCACGACGGTGGGCCGGATCCTGTTCAACCGGATCCTTCCCGAGCCGCTGCGGTTCCTGAACAAGCCGATGAAGCGGGCCGACCTCAAGGCCCTCGTCGACCGCTGCTATCGCGACCTGGGCCCGGTGGAGACCGCCCACCTCGTGGACGGCATCAAGAGCATCGGGTTCAAGTTCGCCACTCGGGGCGGCATGACCATCGGGCTGTGGGACATCGTGGTCCCCGACGAGAAGGTCGCGCTGCTGGCCAAGGCGGACGAGGACATCGCCCGGATCGACGTCCAGTTCCAGAAGGGCCTCATCACCGAGGACGAGCGCTACGAGCAGGTCGTGGAGCTGTGGCAGGGCGTGACCAGGGACGTCTCGGACGTGATGATGAAGGGCTTCGGGGACGAGAACCCGGTCAGGATGATGACCGACTCGGGCGCCCGCGGCAACAAGGGCAATATCGGCCAGCTGGGCGCTATGCGCGGCCTGATGGCCGATCCCTCCGGCCGCATCATCGACGTGCCCGTGCGCAGCAACTTCCGCGAGGGCATGACCGTCCTCGAGTACTTCATCAGCACCCACGGCGCCCGCAAGGGCCTCGCCGACACCGCTCTCCGCACCGCGGACTCCGGCTACCTCACCCGGCGGCTGGTCGACGTCGCGCAGGACGTGATCACGCGCGAGGACGACTGCGGCACCGAGGAGGGGAGCTGGATCATCCGCGCCGAGTCCGCCGAGGAGCCCGACGCCTTCGTGCGCCGCCTGGTCGGCCGGCTGGCGGCCGCCGACCTGGTGGACGCCGGGGCCAAGGTCAAGAAGGGGGAGAGCGCCCCCGTGATCATGGCCCGCAACGAGATGATCACCGAAGACCTCGCCCGGACGATCGACGCCGCCGGTATCGACGAGGTGCTGGTCCGCTCACCGCTGGCCTGCGAATCGCGCTACGGCGTGTGCCGGACATGCTATGGCCGGAACCTGGCCACCGGCGACATGATCGGCATCGGGGAGGCGGTCGGCATCATCGCCGCCCAGTCGATCGGCGAGCCGGGCACCCAGCTGACCATGCGGACGTTCCACACCGGCGGTGTCGCCGGCCAGGACATCACCCAGGGTCTGCCCCGGGTCGAGGAGCTGTTCGAGGCCCGGGTACCCAAGGGCAAGGCCGAGATCAGTCACATCGACGGCATCGTCGAGGTGATCAACAGCGAGTCGGGCCGCAAGGTCAAGGTCACCAGCCGCGAGGGGTTCGACACGCCGGTCGTGATGACCGAGGGTGCCGAGCTGCTCGCCGCCCCCGGCGACCTCGTCGAGGCGAACCAGGTCCTGGCCCGGTCCGCCGAGGCGGGCGACGTGATCGCCCCGTTCAAGGGCTTCCTTGCCCGGACCGACGACGGCGTCGTGGTCCGGGCCGAGGACATCGTGGAGCGCGAGTACGCGATCCCGCACAGTGCCAAGCTCCTGGTCGAGGACGGCCAGGACATCCGCGCCGGCGACGCGATCACCGACGGCCCGATCAACCCGCAGGAGTATCTCGAGACGCGAGGCAAGGACGCCGTCCAGCGCTATCTCGTCCGCGAGGTGCAGCGGGTGTACCGGAGCCAGGGCGTCACGATCAACGACAAGCACATCGAGATCATCGTCCGCCAGATGCTCAAGAAGGTCCGGATCGACCAGCCCGGTGACTGCGAGCAGCTGCCGACCGAGCTCATCGACCGCCTCGACTTCGAGGAGGCGAACGACCGCGTTCTCTCCGAGGGCGGCGAGCCGGCCACCGCGCAAACCGTGCTGCTGGGCGTGACCAAGGCATCGCTCAACACCTCGTCGTTCCTGGCCGCGGCCTCCTTCCAGGAGACGACGCGGGTGCTGACCGAGGCCGCCATCAACGGGGCCCGGGATCACCTGATCGGCCTCAAGGAGAACGTGATCATCGGCAAGCTGATCCCGGCCGGGACCGGGGCGCCGCAGAACATCGCCGCGATCAAGGAGCGTCAGCGTCGGGCCGCCCTCGAGGCGCTCGCGGGCGAGGCGATCGAGGGTCTCGGCGAAGCCGAGTTCAACCCGTTCCTCGAGGAAGGACCCCAGCCGGTCGACGACGAGACGGCGGGCCTTGCGCTCGCGGCCACGATCGCGGGCCGGGACGAGGAGGAGAGCGGGGATCTCAACCCGTTCACCCCACCCGCCGCAGGCGAGGGCGACGAGCCCGCCGCCGAGGACAAGCCCGACTTCAACCCCTTCCTGGCCGACGCCTCGGACGAGGGCTGAGCCGGGCAGGAGCCGGGTACGAGCCCGGATCCAGGAGCCCCCGTTCGACCCCCGGCGCGCCGGGGGTCGAACAGCGTCCCGGCCTCGCCCGGGCACGTTTGACACGCAAATCGGCCGGTTGGTACACTTCGCGGCCGTGGCCTCAGACCGGGGTCCCGGATCGCCCTGTGCGCCGGGACCGCCGAGACGAGATCCGATCGGTCCCCGGCCGGACCCCCGGCAGGGGTGCACCACGCCGGATCCGGACCACCACCGTCTAGCCATCAACGACGAAAGGAGCCGCGTCTCCGTGCCGACCATCAGCCAGCTCGTGCGTCACGGGCGGAAGCCGAAGATCGCCAAGGTCAAGGCTCCCGCGCTGCGCAGGAACTGGAACAGCCTGCGGCAGCGCCAGGTGCCCATTCCCGGCGCACCCCAGAAGCGGGGTGTGTGCTTGCAGGTCAGGACGATGACCCCGAAGAAGCCGAACTCGGCCCTTCGGAAGATCGCGCGCGTGCGGCTCACGAACCAGATGGAGGTCACGGCCTACATCCCGGGTATCGGCCACAACCTCCAGGAGCACTCGGTGGTCCTGGTGCGGGGCGGTCGGGTGAAGGACCTGCCCTCGGTCAAGTACCACATCATCCGCGGGACCCTCGACGCCGCCGGCGTCAAGGATCGCAAGCAGGGTCGCAGCAAGTACGGCGCCAAGGCCACCCAGGCGCCCGGGAAGAAGTAGGAATGCCCCGTCGTCAGTCGATCCCCCGCAAGGCCAAATACCAGACCGACCAGAAGCGCGTCACGGACCATTTCCGGGCGAAGCTGATGCGCGACGGCAAGCGCACGCTGTCGGACCGCATCCTTCGCCAGGCGCTGGCCCGCGCCGAGTTCCAGGCCAAGCGCCCGGGACTCGAGGTGCTCGAGGCCGCCCTGCGCAACGCCACCCCGATCATCGAGGTCAAGCCTCGGCGTGTCGGCGGGGCGACCTACCAGGTCCCGGTGGAGATCAGGGGCGACCGCCGGCTGTCGCTCGGCGTGCGCTGGCTTGTCCAGTCCGCGCGCAAGCGCAGCGGCAAGAGCATGAGCGAGAAGCTCGCCGCCGAGTTCGTCGATGCCATGAACGGCCTCGGCGCGGCGGTGAAGCGGCGCGAGGACACCCACAAGATGGCCGAGGCCAATCGCGCCTTCAGCCACTTCAAGTGGTAGTCGTCCCGGCCGGAAGGAGCTGAGACCAACCGTGGCACGAGCCGTTCCGCTGGAACGAACGCGGAACATCGGAATCATCGCGCATATCGACGCGGGCAAGACCACCGTCACCGAGCGGATCCTCTTCTACACCAAGAAGATCTACAAGATCGGTGAGGTTCATGAGGGCGCGGCCACCATGGACTGGATGCCCCAGGAGCAGGAGCGCGGCATCACCATCACCGCCGCGGCGACGACCTGCTCGTGGAACGATCATCGCATCAACATTATCGATACGCCCGGGCACGTGGACTTCACCGTCGAGGTGGAGCGCAGCCTGCGGGTGCTCGATGGGGCGGTGGTCGTGTTCGATGGCGTGGCCGGGGTCGAGCCCCAGTCCGAGACGGTCTGGCGCCAGGCCGACCGCTACAAGGTGCCGCGGATCTGCTTCATCAACAAGCTCGACCGGACGGGTGCCAACTTCTGGCGCGACGTCGAGATGATCCAGGACCGGCTGGGGGTCAAGCCGGTGCCGATCCAGATCCCGATCGGCTCCGAGGACCAGTTCAAGGGGATCATCGACCTGGTGCGCATGCGTGCGCTGGTCTGGCGGGACGACCTGGGCAACACGTTCGACGAGACGGACATCCCGGCCGAGCTCGAGGCGGATGCCGCCAGGTCCCGGGAGGCCCTGCTCGAGGCGGTCGCGGACGTGGACGATGAGCTGGCCCACAAGTACCTCGAGGGCGAGGAGCTGACCGAGGCCGAGATCAAGCACGGCATCCGGGTTGCCACCCTCAAGTACGCGTGGGTGCCCGTGCTCACCGGGTCCGCCCTCAAGAACAAGGGTGTCCAGCCGATGCTCGACGCCGTCGTGGACTACCTCCCGTCGCCGCTCGACGTGCCGCCGATCCACGGGATCAGGCCGAGCACGCAGGAGGAGGTGCTGGTCAGCCCCGACGACAGCGCCCGCTTCAGTGCGCTGGCGTTCAAGATCGCCGCCGACCCCTTCGTGGGCAAGCTCGCCTTCTTCAGGGTCTACGCCGGCACCCTGAAGTCCGGCTCCTACGTGCTCAACGCCACCAAGGGCCGCAAGGAGCGCATCGGGCGCATCCTCCAGATGCATGCCAACCACCGGGCGGAGATCGAGGAGGTCTTCGCGGGCGACATCGCCGCTGCGGTCGGCCTCAAGGAGACCTTCACCGGCGACACCCTCACCGAGCCCGACCACCCGGTCATCCTGGAGTCGATGACCTTCCCGGAGCCGGTCATCGAGGTGGCCATCGAGCCCAAGACGAAGGCCGACCAGGACAAGCTCGGGATCGCGCTCCAGCGCCTCGCCGAGGAGGATCCGACGTTCCGGGTCAAGACGGACGAGGAGTCCGGCCAGACCCTGATCGCGGGCATGGGCGAGCTGCACCTCGACGTCCTGGTGGACCGGATGGTGCGCGAGTTCAAGGTGGCGGCCAACGTCGGCAAGCCGCAGGTCTCCTACCGCGAGACCGTCCGCCGCGCAGCCGAGGGCAACAAGCGCTTCGTCCGCCAGACCGGCGGCAAGGGCCAGTACGGCCACGTGGTGCTCACCCTGGAGCCCGGGGAGAAGGGCAGCGGGTACCAGTTCGTCGACAAGATCGTCGGCGGCACGATCCCGCGCGAATACATGAAGGCCGTCGACGCCGGCATCCGCGAGACGCTCGACACGGGCGTCTACGCCGGCTACCCGATGGTCGACGTGAAGGTCACCGTCCACGACGGTTCCTACCACGAGGTGGACTCGTCGGAGATGGCCTTCAAGATCGCCGCCTCGATGTCCCTCAAGGACGCCGTCGAGAAGGCAAAGCCGGTCGTGCTCGAGCCGATGATGCAGGTCGAGGTGACGATGCCCGAGGAGTTCATGGGCGACGTCATCGGCGACCTCAACAGCCGGCGCGGCCAGATCGAGGGCATGGACCCCCGCGGATCGACCCAGGTCGTCCGGGCGGCGGTCCCGCTCGCAGAGATGTTCGGATATGCCACCGACCTGCGGTCGATGACCCAGGGCCGGGCCAGCTACTCGATGGAGCTCAGCCACTACGCGGAAGTTCCCGCGAGCCTGGCGGCCGAGCTCGTCGCCAAGTCGAAGGTCTAACAGGACGGCTCGCCCCAGCGCGAGCGAGCAGCACGGGAGTCCAGCCAGGATGGCCAAGAAGAAGTTCGAGCGCACGAAGCCGCACGTGAACGTCGGCACGATCGGCCACATCGACCACGGCAAGACGTCGCTCACGGCCGCCATCACCAAGTACCTCGCGCTGCGGGGCGATGCCGAGTACCGCCAGTTCGACTCGATCGACAACGCCCCCGAGGAGCGCGAGCGCGGGATCACGATCGCGATCGCCCACGTCGAGTACGAGACGGCCAACCGCCACTACGCCCACGTCGACTGCCCCGGGCACGCCGACTACATCAAGAACATGATCACCGGTGCCGCCCAGATGGACGGCGCGATCCTGGTGGTCGCCGCGACCGACGGCCCGATGCCCCAGACCCGGGAGCACATCCTGCTGGCCAAGCAGGTCGAGGTCCCGTTCATCGTGGTGTTCCTCAACAAGGTCGACATGGTCGACGACCCCGAGCTGCTCGACCTGGTCGAGCTCGAGGTCCGCGAGCTGCTGTCCAAGTACGAGTTCCCGGGCGACGACCTGCCCGTGATCCGCGGCTCCGCGCTCAAGGCCCTCGAGGCCCCCGACAACCCCGACGATCCCGCCTACGCCCCGATCCAGGAGCTGATGGACGCGGTCGACTCCTACATCCCGACCCCGGTCCGGGCGATCGACAAGCCGTTCCTGATGCCGGTCGAGGACGTGTTCGGGATCAAGGGCCGGGGCACCGTCGCCACCGGGCGCATCGAGCGCGGCGTGATCAAGGTCGGCGAGGAGGTCGAGATGGTCGGCATCCACGCCCAGACCCGCAAGGTCGTGGTCACCGGCGTCGAGATGTTCAAGAAGCTGCTCGACCAGGGCCAGGCCGGCGACAACGTCGGCTGCCTGCTGCGGGGCATCGAGCGCGACGACATCGAGCGCGGCCAGGTCCTGGCCAAGCCGGGCTCCATCACCCCCCACACCAAGTTCGTGGCCCGGGTGTACGTGCTGACCAAGGAGGAGGGCGGGCGGCATACCCCGTTCTACAACGGGTACCGGCCGCAGTTCTACCTGCGCACCACCGACGTCACCGGGTCCATCGGCCTGCCCGACGGCGCCGAGATGATCATGCCCGGCGACAACGTCGACATGACCGTCGAGCTCATCACCCCGATCGCGCTCGAGGTCGGCCAGCGGTTCGCGATCCGCGAGGGCGGCCGCACCGTCGGCGCCGGCGCGATCACCAGCATCACCGAGTAGCGAGATGGCGAAGCAGCGGATCCGGATCCGCCTCAAGGCCTACGACCACCGGCTGCTCGACCAGTCGGCAGCCCAGATCGTCGAGACGGCGCAGCGCACCGGCGCGGATGTCGTCGGACCGGTGCCGCTGCCGACCCGGATCGAGAAGTTCACCGTCCTGCGGTCCCCGTTCATCGACAAGGATTCCCGTGAGCAGTTCGAGATCCGCACCCACAAGCGGCTGATCGACATCCTGGATCCGAGCTCGAAGACGGTGGATGCCCTGATGCGACTCTCGCTGGCTGCGGGCGTCGACATCGAGATCAAGATGTGATGAGCCAGCACACGATTGGCCTCATCGGCCGCAAGGTCGGCATGACCCAGGTGTTCCAGCCGGACGGGACCATGGTCGCCGTCTCGGTCGTCGAGGTGAAACCCAACACCGTGACGCGCATCCGGACCGCCGAGCGCGACGGCTACAGTGCCGTCCAGCTGGGCGCCGGCGAGCGCAAGAAGCTGACCAAGCCGCTGGCCGGCCAGCTCAAGGACCTGCCGCGAGTGCGCACCATCCGCGAGTTCCGGCTGGACGACGTGGACGGCTACAGCGTGGGCCAGCAGCTCAACGTCGACGAGATCTTCGCCGAGGGCGAGCTGGTGGACGTGACCGGCATCAGCAAGGGCCAGGGCTTCGCGGGAACCGTGAAGCGCCACCATTTCAAGCGCGGTCCCAAGACCCACGGGTCGGACAACTACCGCAAGCCGGGCTCCATCGGTCCCGGCACCACGCCCGGGCGTGTCTACAAGGGTCTCCGCATGGGCGGCCACATGGGACACGAGCGGGTCACGATCAAGAAGCTGTTCGTCGTCCGTGTCGATGCCGGACGGAACCTGATCCTGGTCAAGGGTTCGGTCCCCGGTGCGCCCGGCGCGCTCACCTTCGTGAAGAAGGCCTGACGATGCCCCAGACCACCCTCTACGACCGATCCGGCGCTGCCGTCGGAGACGTGGACCTCGCCGAGGAGCTGTTCGCGGCGCCCGTCAACGAGGCCGTGCTCCACCAGGCGGTCGTCGCCCAGCTGGCCGGGCGCCGGCTCGGGACCCACAGCACGAAGACCCGGGGCGAGGTCCGCGGCGGCGGCCGCAAGCCGTACCGCCAGAAGGGCACCGGCCGGGCCCGCCAGGGATCACGCGTCGCGCCGCACTACCGCGGCGGCGGTGTCGTGTTCGGGCCCCATCCGCGCTCCTACGAGCAGAAGCTGCCCAAGAAGATGCGGCGGCTGGCCCTGCGCTCGGCACTGACCGCCAAGCTCAACGACGATGCGATCCGGGTCGTGGACGCGTTCGGCATGGCCGAGGAGCCCAAGACCAGGGCCCTGGCCGGGGTGCTGACCGCGCTCGGGGCCGGTGACGGACACGGCAAGCGCGTCCTGCTGGTCGCACCCGGCAAGGACGAGCCGCTGGTGCGGTCGGCCGCCAACCTGCCGTCGGTGACGGTGATCCTGGCCGACTCGCTCAACGTCGTGGACCTGCTCAACGCGGATGCCGTCCTGATCGAGCAGCCCGCCCTGGCCCGCATGGAGGAGGTGTACGCGTGACCATCCTGACCGCCGCCGACATCATCCTCCGGCCCGTGATCTCCGAGAAGTCGATCGACGAGTCGGGGCGGGGCAAGTACACGTTCGCCGTTCACGACAAGGCGAACAAGATCCAGATCAAGGCCGCCGTCGAGGAGCTGTACAGCAAGGAGAAGGTGACCGTCGTCGCCGTCAACGTGCTGACCACCAAGTCGAAGGAGAAGCGGCGCGGGACGAAGCGGGGCCGGGTCACCGGCTACACCTCGTCCTGGCGCAAGGCGGTCGTCACCCTGGCTCCTGGCCAGAAGATCGAATTCTTCGAGGGGGTGTAGGGATGCCGCTGCGAAGCTACAAGGCCACCTCGCCCGGTCGCCGGTGGATGACCCGGCCAACGTTCGAGGAGATCACCACCGACAAGCCGTACAAGCCGCTGCTCGAACCCAAGAAGCGGACCAACGGCCGGAACAACCAGGGCCGGATCTCCGTGCGCCATCGCGGCGGCGGCGAGAAGGTCCACTATCGCCGGATCGACTTCAAGCGCGACAAGTTCGGCGTGCCGGCCAAGGTCGCCACGGTGGAGTACGACCCCAACCGCTCGGGGCGGATCGGACTGCTTCACTACCGGGACGGCGAGAAGCGCTACATCCTCCTGCCGCACGGCCTCAAGGTGGGTGACATCGTCGTGTCCGGCCCGGGCGCCGAGGCGCGCGTGGGCAACGCCCTGCCGCTGGCCAACATCCCGCTGGGCACCACGGTCCACAACATCGAGCTCGTCCCCGGCAAGGGCGGCCAGATCGTGCGGTCCGCCGGCACCTCGGCCCAGCTCCTTGCCAAGGAGGGCGACCACGCCACCCTTCGGCTGCCGTCGGGCGAGATGCGCCGGGTCCCGATGCGCTGCATCGCGACCGTGGGGCAGGTCAGCAACCTCGACCATGAGAACCAGAGCCTGGGCAAGGCCGGGCGCGCCCGCCACATGGGCCGCCGTCCGGAGGTCCGGGGCGTCGCCATGACCCCGCGGGATCATCCCCATGGCGGCGGCGAGGGCAAGAGCCCTACGGGCATGCCCCCCAAGACGCCCTGGGGCAAGCCCGCCATGGGCTACCGGACACGGCGCGGCAAGGCGACCAACCGCCTGATCGTCCGCAGCCGGCATCGCAAGTCGTAGGAGAGGAGTCAGAGCATGTCGCGATCGGTCAAGAAGGGACCGTTCGTCCAGCCCCGGCTTCTCGGCCGGGTACAGGACATGAACAAGCGGAACGAGCGCCGGGTGCTGAAGACCTGGTCGCGCGCGTCCGTGATCTTCCCGGACTTCATCGGCCACACCATTGCCGTCTACAACGGCAGGAAGCACGTGCCGGTGTATGTCACGGAGAACATGGTCGGGCACCGGCTCGGCGAGTTCGCACCGACCCGCAGCTATCGCGGGCACGGCAAGAACGCCGACCGGTCCGGCGGACTGCGGTAGGGGGAGGACGTGCGCGTTTCTGCTACTGCCAAATACCTCCGGGGCTCCACGCGGAAGGCCCGCCTCATCACCGAGGCGATCAAGGGCAAGCCGGTGGAGGAGGCCAGCGCCATCCTGCGGTTCATGCCGCAGGCCGCCGCGCGCGACGTCGCGCGCGTGCTGAAGAGCGCGACGGCCAATGCCGAGAACAACCTGAATCGCTCCGCGGATGAGCTGTTCATCGCGGAAGCGATCGCGAACGAGGGTCCCACGATCAAGCGGTGGCGTCCGCGGGCTCAGGGTCGGGCGTTCCCGATCCACAAGCCCATGACGCACATCACGATCGTGGTGGCCGACCGGGAGGCCTAGGCATGGGACACAAGGTCCATCCGTACGGCTACCGCCTGGGCTATACCCGAACGTGGACTGCCAAGTGGTACGCCGACAAGGAGTACACCGACCTCCTCAAGGAGGACATCTCGATCCGGCAGCTGCTCGATCGCCGGCTGGCCAATGCCAGCGTCAGCGGCGTCGAGATCGAGCGCGGCATCAATCACGTGACGGTCGCGATCCACACTGCGAAGCCGGGGATCGTGATCGGTCGCGGCGGCCAGAACGTCGAGAACCTGCGCAAGGAGATCGGCGAGGTCACGAAGCGCAAGATCAAGCTCGAGATCAAGGAGATCCGCCAGCCCGAGCTGGATGCCTATCTGGTCGCCCTCAACATCGCCCAGCAGCTGAGCCGGCGCGTCGCCTACAAGAAGGCGATGAAGCAGTCGATCCAGCGCTCGATGAAGGCCGGCGCCAAGGGCGTCAAGATCGCCCTTGCCGGTCGCCTCGGTGGCTCCGAGATGGGGCGGCGCGAGTGGGACCGCGAGGGTCGCATCCCGCTCGGCACCCTGCGCGCCGACATCAGCTATGGGCAGGTTCACGCCCACACGACCTACGGGCGCATCGGCGTCAAGGTCTGGATCTACAGAGGCGAGATCCCGGTGGAGCGCAAGCGCCGCGAGGCGGTAGCGGCGACCACCCCCAGCGGGGCGGCCCAGGCCGCCCAGGGGGCCTGACGCCATGCTGATGCCGCGACGCGTCAAGCACCGCAAGGTGATGCGCGGCCGGATGTCCGGGAACGCCAAGGGCGGCCACACGGTCGCCTTCGGCGAGTACGGACTGGCCACCATCGAGCCGGCGTGGATCACGGCCCGCCAGATCGAGTCGGCACGGCGCGCGATGACCCGCTCGGTCAAGCGAGGCGGGAAGATCTGGATCCGGGTATTCCCGGACAAGCCCGCGACCAAGAAGCCCGCCGAGACCCGAATGGGTTCCGGCAAGGGTGCCCCGGACCACTGGGTGGCCGTCGTGCGCCCCGGGCGGATCCTGTTCGAGATGGCGGGCGTCGAGCGCGAGGCAGCCGTCGAGGCCATGCGCCTGGCGTCCCACAAGCTCCCGGTCGCGACCCGTGTCGTGACCCGTGAGACCGTGAAGGAGGTCACCGATGGAGATCGGTGAGATCCGGAAGCTCTCGGACCGCGAGCTGGACGACCGGCTCAAGGAGGCGAAGCAGGACCTGTGGCAGG
The DNA here is from genome assembly GCA_963727585.1 of uncultured Chloroflexia bacterium. Lineage (GTDB taxonomy): Bacteria > Chloroflexota > Limnocylindria > Limnocylindrales > CSP1-4 > CAIXZV01. The sequence goes on from CAVSHH010000003.1 coordinate 633,248, forward strand.
CCCGGTTCGCCCTCTCGACCCGCCAGTTGAAGGACTACAGCCAGATCCCGGCGACCCGACGCACGATCGCCCGGATCCTCACCGTCCAGCGTGAGCGCGCCACGAGCGCGCCGCACGTGGCCGAGTAGGAGCGTCGGGATGCCAACCGCAGGAGCAGCAAGCCCCGTGAAGGGAAAGCGGAAGACCAAGGTCGGCCGCGTGGTCAGCGACAAGATGGACAAGACGATCGTCGTGTCCGTCGAGCGCCTGACGCGCCACCGGCTGTACAAGCGCGTCATCCGGGCGTCGACCAAGTTCGCCGCCCACGATGAACGCAACGAGGCGAAGATCGGCGACACGGTCCTCATCGAGGAATCGCGCCCGCTGTCCGCCACCAAGCGCTGGCGCCTGGTGTCCGTCCTGTCCCGTACGGGCGAGGAGCGGGCCGGCGAGGTGATCCCGGCCGAGGAGGCCGCGACCACCGAGGCCCTCCACTCGGTCGCCCACCCCGGCAGGACTGCCGAGGATGAGGGGGTCGAGGCGTGATCCAGGCGTCCACCCGGCTCCGCGTCGCCGACAACACGGGCGCCCGGACCATCGAGTGCATCCGGGTCATGGGTCGCTCGCGCAAGACCGTCGCCGGGATCGGCGACGTGATCGTTGCCAGCGTCAAGACGGCGATCCCGAATGCCCCGGTGAAGAAGGGCGACGTCGTGCGCGCGGTCATCGTGCGCACGAGCAAGGAGATCGGCCGGCCGGATGGCTCGTACATCCGGTTCGACGAGAACGCGGCCGTGCTCATCAACAACCAGGGCAATCCGCGCGGCACCCGCATCTTCGGGCCCGTCGCGCGCGAGCTCCGGGATCGCAACTACATGAAGATCGTGTCCCTCGCGCCGGAGGTGCTGTGATGACCACGCGGTCGATCGAGCACCGGACGAAGATGCCCGAGATCCGCAAGGGCGACACCGTGGTCGTGCTCACCGGCAAGGACGCCGGCAAGCGCGGCACGGTGGAGCGCGTGATCCGCCGCGACGCGTCCCCCACCGGGGCCCGCTCGGGCTACCGCCGGGTGTCGCCCAAGGGTGGCGCCTACGTGGTCGTCGACGGGCTCAACATCGCTCGCAAGCACACCAAGCCACGCCAGCGCAACACCGGCAGCAGCATCGGCGGGGGTGTCCCGGCCATGGATCCCGGTGGCATCCTCGACCAGGCGATGCCGCTGCCGATCAACCGCGTGATGGTCGTGTGCAGCCACTGCGGCCGACCCACCCGGATCGGTCATCGCACGCTGGACAACGGCACCCGCGTGCGCAGCTGTCTCCACTGCAACGAGCCACTGGAGGTGAAGGCGTGAGCGGTCAGCTCCGTGAGCGCTACGCCACCGAGGTGGTGCCGGCGCTGTCCAAGCAGTTCGAGTACACGAACCCGATGCAGGTTCCGCGGCTCGAGAAGATCGTCGTCAACATCGGCCTCGGCGAGGCCCTCCAGAACGCGAAGGCCGTGGACGCCGCGGTCGGTGACCTGCAGCTGATCACGGGCCAGAAGCCGATCGTCACCCGCGCCAAGCGGTCGATCGCGCAGTTCCGGGTCCGCACCGGCAACTCGATCGGCGTGAAGGTCACCCTTCGCGGCGAGCGGATGTGGGACTTCCTCGAGCGGCTCACGCGGCTCGCGCTCCCGCGCATCCGCGATTTCCGGGGCGTGCCGGGCAAGTCCTTCGACGGCCGCGGGAACTACTCCCTCGGCCTCCGGGAGCAGCTTGCCTTCCCCGAGATCGACTACGACAAGGTGGACCGTCTCCGTGGGCTGGAGGTCAGCATCGTGACGACGGCGAAGACCGACGAGGAGAGCAGGAAGCTGCTTGAGCTCCTCGGCATGCCCTTCGCCGGCTAGGGCGCGGGGAGGAGTCCGAATGGCCAAGAAGTCAATGATCGCCAAGGCGAAGCGCGACCCGAAGCACCCGGTCCAGGGCTACCACCGCTGCTTTGTCTGCGGTCGGCCCCGTGCCTACATGCGCCGGTTCGGGCTGTGCCGGATCTGCTTCCGCGAGAGGGCGCTCGTGGGCGAGCTGCCCGGCGTCACCAAGTCGAGCTGGTAGGAAGATGAACGTCTCCGACCCGATCGCGGACATGCTCACGCGTGTCCGCAACGCGTCCAGGGCACGCCACACGGAGGTGATCGTTCCCGCCTCGCGCACCAAGCGCGAGATCGCGCGGATCCTGGTGGAGGAAGGCTTTATCGCCGACGTCCGCGAGGAGCGCGCAGGGCCGACCATCCTCCTTCGGCTGCAGCTCAAGTATGTCGACGGCAAGGTGCCGGTCGTCTCGGGCCTCAAGCGGATCAGCAAGCCCGGCCTGCGCGTGTATGCGCGCAAGACGGACATCCCGCGCGTGCTCGGCGGCCTCGGCCTCGTGATCGTCAGCACATCCAAGGGGATCATGACCGGCAGCCAGGCCCGCCAGGCCGAGCTGGGTGGCGAGATCCTCGCCTACGTCTGGTAGCGCGAGCGATGTCCCGTATCGGTCGTCTTCCCATCACCATCCCGGCGGGCGTGGACATCACGCTCGACGGGCGCGTCATCACCGTGAACGGCCCCAAGGGCACGCTCACCCGTGAGCTGCCGTCCCGCATGGCCGTCGAGCGCGACGGCGACACCCTGACCGTCGTCCGGCCGACCGAGACCAAGCAGGACAAGAGCCTCCACGGCCTGACCCGAACCCTCGTCAACAACATGGTCATCGGCGTGACCACCGGGTACCGCAAGGGCCTCGAGATCGTTGGCGTCGGCTACCGTGCGCAGAAGGTGGGCGAGAAGCTCCAGCTTGCGCTCGGCTACAGCCACCCGATCGAGATCGATCCCCCGGCCGGCATCAGCTTCGAGGTCGAGACCCCGCTCAGGCTGGCGGTGGTCGGCATCGACAAGGAGCTGGTCGGCCAGGTCGCGGCCAAGGTCCGCTCGACCCGCAAGCCCGAGCCCTACAAGGGCAAGGGTGTCCGGTATGCCGGTGAGAAGGTCCGCCGCAAGGCAGGCAAGGCCGGCAAGATCGGCGGGAAGAAGTAGCCCATGAAGAAGATCGCCGCCAGCCGCACGGCGTCGCGCGTCAAGCGCCACGAGCGGCTCCGCCTCACCCTCGCAGGCACCCAGGACCGGCCTCGCCTGGCCATCTTCCGGAGCCTGACCCACATCTACGCCCAGGTCATCGACGACTCCAGCGGCAGCACCGTTGCCGCCGCCAGCTCGCTCGAGGCCTCGCTCAAGGGCGCCAGCGGAACGAAGATCGACGACGCCAGGGCCGTCGGCAAGCTCGTCGCCGAGCGTGCCAAGGCAGCCGGCGTCGAGAAGGTGGTCTTCGACCGGGCGGGCTTCAAGTACCACGGGCGGGTTCGCTCGCTCGCCGAGGCGGCCCGCGAGGCCGGCCTCGACTTCTAGGAGACGCCTGTGGCCCGCATCGACCCCAACAAGCTTGCGCTCGAGGAGCGCGTCGTCCAGATCAACCGCGTCGCCAAGGTCCACAAAGGCGGCCGGCGCTTCTCCTTCTCGGCGGTCATCGTCGTGGGTGACGGCAACGGCCACGTGGGCGTCGGCCTGGGCAAGGCCGGCGACGTGCCCGAGTCCATCCGCAAGGGCGTCGAGGACGCGAAGAAGCACATCGTCCGGATCCCCATGGTGGGGACGACGATCCCGCACGAGGTCCGCGAGGAGTTCTCGGCCGCCAGGGTGCTGCTCAAGCCGGCCTCCAAGGGCACCGGTGTCATCGCCGGCGGCGCGGTCCGCGCCGTGGTCGAGGCGGCGGGCGTGCGCGACATCCTGGCCAAGGTGCATGGGTCCACCAACCCGGTGAACGTGACCCGCGCCACGCTCAACGCGCTCAGGGGGCTCCGCTCGGTGGACGAGCTGGAGCGCCAGCGCGGCGTCAAGCTCCGCCTGGTCGTCCCCGGCCAGCCGGCGGCGGCGACGTCCGCGCGGGAGGCGGCCGATGCCCGCTAGGCTGAAGGTCACCCAGACCAGGAGCACCATCAGTCACATCGCCCGCAACCGGGCGACCGTCCGCGCCCTGGGCCTGCACGGCATCGGCAGCTCGTCGATCCTGCCGGACAACCCGGCGGTCCGGGGCATGGTGCGCCAGGTCCGGTTCCTCGTCTCCGTCGAGGAGCTGCCTGAGAACGCGGACGCCACCACGCCGGAGAAGAGCTGATGAAGATCCACGACCTGCACCCCGCCCCGGGGTCGGTCACCAGGAAGACCCGGGTCGGGCGCGGCATCGCCGCCGGCAAGGGCAAGACCGCGGGCCGGGGGACCAAGGGCCAGCGCTCCCGCGCGGGCGCCTCGATCCCCGCCTGGTTCGAGGGCGGCCAGACACCGCTCCATATCAGGATCCCCAAGCTGCGCGGCTTCCGAAACATCAACGACATCGAGTACGAGGTCGTGAACGTCGGCGCGATCAGCGCCGCGATCGAGGCGGGCAAGCTCCAGCAGGAGAAAGGCGCCCCGGTCACCGTCAACACCGACACGCTCAAGGTGGCGGGACTGGTCCGTCGCGACCGGCTGCCGCTCAAGATCCTGGGCCACGGCGAGGTCTCGGCCAAGCTGTTCGTGCTGGCCGACGCCTTCACCAGGAGCGCCCGGCAGAAGATCGAGGCCGCGGGCGGCACCGCCCAGGTCATCGAGGTCCCGAGCGAGCCGCTCGCAGCCCTGGGCACCGAGCCGGCCGCCGAGGCCGCCCCGCCCGAGGCCGCCCCTGCCCCCGCCGCCCCCGAGGCCGAGACCCCCGAGGCCGCCCGGGCCTCGGCCGACGACGCGTAGCACCCCGTGTTCGAGGCCCTCCTCAACGCGTTCCGGGCGCCGGACCTCCGGCGCCGGATCCTGTATGTCGCCGGCATCCTGCTGGTGTTCCGGATGCTGGCCCACGTGCCGGTCCCGGGCATCAATGCGACCGAGCTGCGGAGCTTCCTCGAGCAGAACCCGATCTTCGGGCTGCTCGACCTGTTCTCGGGCGGCGGCCTGGCCAACTTCTCGGTTGTCGCCCTGGGCGTGAACCCGTACATCAACGCGTCGATCATCATGCAGCTGATGACCGGCGTGGTGCCCTCGCTCCAGGCGCTCCAGCGCGAGGGGGAGTACGGGCGCCAGAAGATCAACCAGTACACCCGGTACCTGTCGGTGCCGATGGCCGCCCTCCAGTCCTACGGCTTCCTCGCCCTGCTGTCGAGCAGCGGCGCCCTCAACACGCCGTTCGATTTCGGCACCTGGGAGACATGGACCCAGATCGTGACGCTGACCGCCGGCTCCATCACCCTGATGTGGCTGGGCGAGCTGATCACCGAGAAGGGGATCGGCAACGGCGTGTCGTTCATCATCTTCGCGGGCATCGTGAGCCGGGTCCCGTCGGCCATCGGCGGCTTCCTGGACAACCCGGACCTCGCCCGCATCGTCCTGCTCGGGATCGTGGCCGTCGCCGCCATCGCGGTGATCATCTACATCCAGGAGGGCCAGCGGCGGATCCCGATCCAGTACGCCTCGCGCGTCCGGGGCCGGCGGATGTACCAGGGCGGGCAGACGTTCCTGCCCCTTCGCGTCAACCAGGCGGGCGTCATCCCGATCATCTTCGCGGTCAGCATCCTGCTGTTCCCCAGCCAGATCGCCTCCTACTTCGTCAACTCGCCCAGCCCCGTCGGTGATATCGCGCAAGGCGTCGTGACCCTGCTCGGGAGCGGTTCCTGGCTGTACGTCATCCTGTACTTCCTGCTGACCGTCGGGTTCACGTACTTCTACACGGCGTTCACGTTCAAGCCGGACGAGACCGCTGAGCAGCTGCGCAAGAACGGCGGCTTCATTCCCGGCATCCGGCCGGGGCGGCCCACGCAGGATTACCTTGCCCGGGTGGTCACCAGGATCACCGTCGCCGGCGCCCTGTTCCTGGGCATCGTGGCGGCCCTGCCACCGTTCATCAGCCTCGTCCAACCGCAGTTCAACAACATCGCGCTGGGTGGCACGAGCATCCTGATCGTGGTCTCGGTCGTGGTCGAGACGATGAAGCAGCTCGAGGCCCAGCTGCTGATCCGGCAGTACGAGGGCTTCATCCGGTGAACGTGGTGGTCCTGCTCGGCGCCCCCGGTGCCGGCAAGGGCACCCAGGCCCCCCTGCTCGCGGACCGGCTCGGGATCCCCGTCGTCGCCACCGGCGACCTGTTCCGGGCCGCCGTGCGCGACGGGACGCCCCTGGGCATGGAGGCGCGCCGGTACATGGACGCGGGGCAGCTCGTGCCCGACGAGATCACCGTCCGGCTGCTGCGGGAGCGGCTGGTCCGTCCCGATGCTGCCGAGGGGGTCATCCTCGACGGGTTCCCCCGGACGGCGGTGCAGGCCGCGGCGCTCGACACCGCGCTCGAGGGGCGCGGCGCGAGGGTGTCGGCGGCGGTGCTGGTGGACGTTCCTGCCGAGGAGCTGGTTCGCCGCATGTCGGGACGCTGGATCTGCCGTGCGGCCGGCCACCCCTACCACGAGACCTCGAGCCCGCCCGCCCGTCCCGGCGTGTGCGACCTGGACGGCTCCGAGCTGTACCAGCGGGTCGACGATCGTCCGGAGACGATCCGCGCCCGAATGGACCAGCAGCTGGGTGCGCTGGCCGAGGTCATCGCGCACTACCGGGCCGCCGGTGTGCTGTCCCAGGTGGACGGCCTCCAGGGGATCGCCGAGGTGGCCGAGGCGATCGACGCCGCACTTGCGCGGGCCGGGGTCGTCCGGCCGGGGCAGGCCAGCCAACGATGATCACTCGCAGATCGCAGGCCGAGATCGCGAAGATGCGGACGGCCGGTCGGGTCGTGGCGGAGGTGCTGGCCCTGATGGAGGAGTCCCTCCGACCGGGTGTGTCCACGGCCGAGCTGGACCGACTGGCCGAGCAGCACATCCGCGCGGCGGGCGCCGTGCCGTCGTTCCTCGACTACATCGGGAACCGGCGCTACGACAAGCGGGATCCCAACCGCTACAAGGCCTCGACCTGCATCTCGATCGATCACGAGATCGTGCACGGGATCCCGGGCGATCGCGAGATCCGGACCGGGCAGGTCGTGTCGATCGACGTGGGCGCGATCCACGACGGCTACCACGGCGACGGCGCCCGGACCTTCGTGTGCGGCGGTCGCGAGGCGGCGTCGGCCCAGGCGCTGGCGCTCATCGACACCACCCGCCTGGCGCTGATGGCCGGCATCGCGGCCGCGCGAGCCGGCAACCACGTCGAGGACATCGGGGCGGCGGTCGAGGACGTCGCGCTCGCCGCCGGCTACGGGATCGTCCGCGGCTACGGTGGCCACGGCATCGGGACCTCCATGCATGACGACCCGTCGGTGCTCAACTACCGGACGGGGCGCCGCGGGGCGAAGCTCGAGCCGGGCATGTGCCTGGCGATCGAGCCGATGCTGATGGTCGGCGGCGAGGACACGATGACGCTGCCCGACCACTGGACCGTGGTCACGGTCGATGGCTCCCTGGCGGCGCATTTCGAGCACACCATCGCGGTCACCGCGGACGGCCCCGAGATCCTGACCAAGGTCCAGTGATCGAGGTGTTGTCGGATCGTCCGGGAGTTGATATCCTCATCAATCGTGTGTCGGCCCGCATGGGCCGACATTCATGCTGAGAAGGACCAGGGAGCAGGATTGCCGAAGAAGGACGCGATCGAAGTCGAAGGAACCGTCATCGAGCCGCTGCCGAACACGATGTTCGCGGTGGAGCTCGAGAACGGTCATCGTGTCCTCGCGCACATCAGCGGCAAGCTCCGGATGAACTTCATCCGGATCCTGCCCGGGGACCGAGTCCGCGTGGAGCTGTCTCCCTACGACCTCACCCGGGGTCGCATCACGTATCGAATGAGATAGGGGATCGAGGAGCCCGGTGAAGGTCAGAGCGTCCGTCAAGACGCGTTGCGACAACTGCAAGGTGATCCGGCGCCACGGCACCGTCATGGTCATCTGCGAGAACCCCAAGCACAAGCAGCGGCAGGGCTGACGGATGGCACGTATCGCTGGTGTCGACATCCCGCGCGAGAAGCGCGTCGAAGTCGCCCTCACCTACATCTACGGGATCGGGCTGAGCTCCAGCCAGAAGATCCTCAAGCAGACCAGCATCAACCCGGACACGCGCGTGCGTGATCTCACAGAGGACCAGGTCAGCCGGCTTCGCGAGGTCATCGACCGCACGTTCAAGGTCGAGGGCGACCTCCGCCGCGAGGTGGCGCTGAACATCAAGCGCCTGATCGAGATCGGGTCGTACCGCGGCCTCCGGCATCGCCGCAACCTCCCGGTGCGCGGGCAGCGCACCAAGACCAATGCCCGCCAGCGCCGGGGACCGAAGAAGACGGTCGGCGCACGCAGGAAGAAGTGACGAGGAACCGCTAACGCATGGCCGATCGGAAGCGCGCCGTCAAGCAGCGGCGCCGGGAGCGCAAGAACGTCCCCCAGGGGCACGTCCATATCCAGGCGAGCTTCAACAACACCATCGTGACGATCACGGATCTCACCGGGAACGTGATCGCTTGGGGTTCTGCGGGCATCGCCGGCTTCAAGGGCTCCCGGAAGAGCACGCCCTATGCCGCCGCACTGGCCGCCGATGGCGCCGCCAAGCGGGCGATGGAGCATGGCATGCACCAGGTCGAGGTCTACGTGAAGGGCCCCGGTGCCGGACGCGAGCAGGCCATCCGCTCGCTCCAGGCCGCCGGCCTCGAGGTGAGCGCGATCACCGACGTCACGCCCATCCCGCACAACGGCTGCCGCGCGCCCAAGCGGCGCCGCGTCTGAGCGAGTAGGACCATGGCCCGCTACACCGACTCCGTCTGCCGCCTGTGCCGCCGGGAAGGGCTCAAGCTCTTCCTCAAGGGCAGCCGCTGCTACAGCAAGAAGTGCTCCTTCGAGCGGCGTCCAACGCCGCCCGGCCAGCATGGTGTCCGCCGCCGCAAGGTGGGGGACTACGGCCTCCAGCTTCGCGAGAAGCAGAAGGTCCGCCGCGTGTACGGCGTCCTCGAGAAGCAGTTCCGCAACTACTTCATCGAGGCGACCCGCCACAGCGGCATCACCGGGGAGGCCCTGCTGCGCTCGCTCGAGCTGCGCCTCGACAACGTCGTCTTCCGGCTGGGCTTCGCACCGTCGCGCGCAGCCGCGCGCCAGATGGTGGCCCACGGCCACTTCGCCGTCAACGGCGTACCGACCAACGTCCCGTCGTACCGGCTCCGGATCGGCGACCGGATCGAGGTCCGCGAGTCCCACAAGGAGCGCGAGCTGTTCAAGACGGTCAAGGAAACCCTTCGCTCGCACCAGGCGCCCGACTGGCTGAGCCTCGACGGCGGCAAGCTGTCCGGCTCGGTCATCGCCATGCCGCGCCGCGACCAGATGCCGCTCGAGTTCAACGAGCAGCTCGTGGTCGAGTACTACTCGAGGTAGTCGCCCTCCATGATCGAACTCGAGACCCCGCAGATCGAGCCCGTCGCGGAGGCTGGCACGTACGCCAAGTACGAGGCCGGCCCGCTGCAGGCGGGTTATGGCGTCACCCTGGGCAACGCGCTCCGGCGCGTCCTGCTGTCGTCCCTTGAGGGGGCCGCGGTGACCTCCATCCAGATCCGGGACGTGTACCAGGAGTTCTCGACGATCCCCGGCGTCAAGGAAGACGTCACCCAGATCGTCCTGAACGTCAAGAAGCTCCGCCTCAAGAGCTTCGCCTCCCACCCGGTCCAGCTGCGGCTCATCAAGAGCGGCGCCGGCCCGGTCATCGCCGCCGACGTCGCGGAGTCGGCGGACGTCGAGATCGTCAACCCCGAGCTGGTGCTGATGACCATCGACTCCGACGACGTGACGATCGAGATGGACCTCACCGTCGAGCGCGGGGTCGGCTACCTGGCCGCCGAGCGCTCCGAGGCGCTGCCGATCGGGGTCATCGCGGTCGACGCGATCTTCACCCCTGTCCGCAAGGTCAACTACTGGGTGGAGAGCATGCGCGTTGGCCAGATGACCAACTTCGACAAGCTCACCCTCGAGATCGAGACCGACGGCACGATCACGCCGGAGGAGGGGCTCAGCCGTGCTGCGGACACCCTCGTGCGGCAGTTCCAGCCGTTCGTGACGGTCGGCGTGCCGCAGGCCGCCCCGGACCGCGCGGCGACCGGCGTTCCGCAGCTCCCGCCGAACATGCTCGACATGCCGATCGAGGAGCTGGACCTGCCGATGCGGGCGTACAACTCGCTCAAGCGCAACAACATCGTGAAGGTCGGCCAGCTGCTCCAGCTCAAGGATGACGACCTGCTCCGGATGCGCAACTTCGGCAAGAAGTCACTGGACGAGATGAAGGAGCGCCTCCGAATGCGCGGCTTCATCCTGCCCGAGTCCGAGGATGAGGGCGCCTACGACGACGAGGCCGGCGAGGTGCCGTTCGTCGACGACGAGGAGGCCTGATCCATGGCTCATCGGATCGACGGCCGCAAGCTCTCGCGCAAGCGGGGGCCCCGCCTCGCCCTGTACAAGAACCTGACGGTCTCGGTCCTCCGCTACGAGCGGGTGCAGACCACCGAGGCCAAGGCCAAGGAGATCCGCGGCCGGGTCGAGCGCATGATCACGCTCGCCAAGCGCGGGGATCTGTCCGCCCGGCGGACGGTTCTGTCGGAGCTTCCGAACGAACCGCTCGTCGTCGCCAAGCTGTTCGACGTGATTGCCCCCAAGTACGCCGACCGCACCTCGGGCTACACCCGGCTGGTGCACATCGGCCAGCGCAGGGGTGACGCGGCGGAGATCGTGCAGATCGAGCTGGTCTGACCGGCTCGCCTGCCGCAGGGTCCGAGAGGGCTCGACCGTGCGCTACCGCGCCCGGGTTGAATACGACGGAACGGACTACGCCGGGTTTCAGCTCCAGAGCAATGCCCGGACGGTCCAGGGAGAGCTCGAGGCCGCGCTGGCCCGCCTCAACAGGGGCGAGCGGGTCGTGGTCGACGGGGCAGGACGCACCGACGCCGGGGTCCACGCCATCGGACAGGTGATCGCATTCACCTACCGGGGCGCGGTGCCGACGACGAGGCTCCAGCGGGCGGTCAACGCCCTGCTCCCGCCGGACGTCGCCATGCGCGACCTCCGACGGGCCCCGGCCGGGTTCCACCCACGCTATGCGGCGCGGTACCGGGAGTACCGCTACACCGTCTGGAACGGGCCGCGCAGCCCGCTTCACGAGCGGTTCGCGCTCGGGGTGCGGGCCCCGCTCGACATCGCCGCCATGGCGAGCGCCGGGTCGGTCCTCGAGGGCCGGCACGACTTCTCGGCCTTCGGCGGCGGGGACCGGTCCCCGGTCCGGACCGTGTTCATGGTCCGGGTCCGGAAGGAGGGTCGCCTGGTGACGATCGACGTCCGGGCGGATGCCTTCCTGCGGGGGCAGGTGAGACGGATGGTCGCCGGCCTCCTGGAGGTCGGTGCCGGCAGGATCGATGAAGCGGCTCTCCGCACGGCGCTCGCCGGACGGGAGCCGGCCCTCAACGGGGCGGCCGCCCCGGCCAAGGGACTCTGCCTCCGCCGCGTCGTCCTCGGACGACGGTCGGGGGACGACAAGGAAGACGAGGAATGAGCGCGAAGACCTATACGCCTCGGGAGAGCGAGATCGAGCGACGCTGGTACGTCGTCGACGCGACGGACGAGACGCTCGGCCGCCTCGCGACGCGGATCGCGCACGTCCTCGAGGGGAAGCACAAGCCCACCTATGCGGCGCACATGGACACCGGCGATCACGTGATCGTCCTCAACGCCGCCAAGATCACCGTGACTCGCGACAAGCTGGAGTCGAAGGTCTACGCGCGCCACAGCGGCTATCCCGGCGGCTTCAAGGAGGAGACCCTGGGTCACCTGCTCGCCCGCCGTCCGGAGGAGGTCATCCGACGGACCGTGAAGGGGATGCTGCCGCACAACCGCCTGGGAACCCAGATGCTTCGGAAGCTGAAGGTCTACGCGGGGAGCGAGCATCCCCACCAGGCCCAGAAGCCCGAGCCGCTCGCCTGATCGAGGAGCCCTGATGTCGACGCCTGCGTTCTATTGGGGCACCGGCCGCCGGAAGACGGCGGTTGCCCGTGTTCGCCTCATCCCCGGTGAGGGCCAGATGGTCGTCAACGGTCGGACCCCCGAGGAGCACTTCGGCGGGATCCTGTCCGATGCCGAGCTGTTCCTCCCGTTCCGGGTGACCGGGACCGAGGGGAGCTTCAACGTGATGATCAAGGTCGAGGGCGGTGGCAAGACCGGCCAGGCCGGGGCCATCCGCCACGGCATCGCCCGTGCCCTGCTCCAGGCCGATCCGGACAGCAACCGGCTGCCGCTGCGCCAGGCCGGCCTCTTGACCCGCGACCCGCGGATGAAGGAACGCAAGAAGTACGGCCTCAAGCGCGCTCGCAAGGCCCCCCAGTACACCAAGCGGTGATCGCCGCGGGCTGATGGCCGACGGGTGGGTTGCGCCCTGCGCTCCGCTCGCTCATGCAGCACCAGGCGCGCTTGCCCACGTGGACGCTGGCGTCCGCTCTCGGGTGCACGGTCGACCTCCGACCTCCGACCTCCGACCTCGGGCGGTGACCCCCGACCGCCGAGCGGCGGCCTGGGCGTGGCACCCGGTATCGTGGGCAGCGCAGTTCTCGATTCCTGAGCCTGGAGCGACGAGCACATGAGCACCCTCCGCGGACGGGACCTGATCAGCGCGGCCGACCTGTCGGCCGACGAGATCGGCGGCCTGTTCCGGCGTGCCTCGGAGCTCAAGGCGGAATACCGGGCCGCCCGGGTTCATGCGCAGCCACCGCTGCCCCGGCGCACCCTGGCGATGCTGTTCCAGAAGCCGTCGCTCCGCACCCGGGTCACGTTCGAGGCGGGCATGACCCAGCTCGGCGGCCACGCGATCTACCTGACCGAAGGCGTGGTCCTCGGTGGTCGCGAGGCAGTGGGCGACGTCGCCCGCAACCTCGAGGGGTTCGTGGACGCGCTCATGGCGCGCACCGGGCCGCACGAGGTGGTTGTGGAGCTGGCGGCCCGGACGTCGATCCCCGTCATCAACGGACTGACGATCCGCGAGCATCCGTGCCAGGCGCTGGCCGACCTGTTCACGCTGCACGAGCGGGTGGGCGACCTGCGCGGCGTCGTGCTGGCCTTTGTCGGCGATGGCAACAACGTGTATCACTCCCTGGCCCTGATGGGCGCCACGATGGGCATGGAGGTCCGCCTTGCGCACCCCGTCGGCTATGGGCCCAACGAGCGGATCGTGGCGCGGGCCCGGGACGTGGCCGCGGCGTCGGGCGGACGCCTGGTGTTCACCGACGACCCGCGTGACGCGGTGGCCGGCGCCGCCGTGGTCTACACCGACGCCTGGACGTCGATGGGCCAGGAGGCCGAGACCGAGGAGCGCCGCGATGCCTTCGCACGCTACCAGGTCAACGAGGAGCTTGTTCGGATCTCGCCCGATGCGATGGTCATGCACTGCCTCCCGGCGCACCGCGGGGAGGAGATCACATCCGACGTGATGGATGGACCGCGGAGCATCATCTTCGAGCAGTCGGAGAACCGGCTCCATGCTCAGAAGGCGCTCCTGGTCGAGCTCCTGGGCGGCTGAGAGGGGCGCTGGAGATGCACGAGCCGATGGCGACCGGCGAGGCGCTCTACGAGCGCTACAAGGACGCCCTCAAGCGGGGTCACGTCGCCGCCCTGCGCGGGCGAACCGACGAGGCGCTCGCCGCGTACGGCGAGGCGGCCGCGATCGCTCCCGAGCGGCCGACGCCGCACACCAGCGCCGGCACGGCGCTCCTCCGTCGGGGGCGCTTCACGGAGGCGCAGCGGTCCTACGAGGTGGCGCTCGCCCTCGCCCCCCGCGACGAGACGGCCCTGCTCGGGCGGGCGCAGGCCCTGGCTGCCCAAGATCGTCGGCCCGAGGCGGCCAACGCGTTCGACGCGCTCGCGGAGCACCGGGCGACGGGCGGCCAGCTGGCCGACGCGGTCGATGCGGCGCGGCGTGGCCTCGAGCTCGCCGAGGGACGCGACCGCCGCCGGACCCTGGAACGGCTGATCACGCACCTCCGCGCGACCGAGCCCGACGAACCTGCCCGGCTGGCTCTCGAGCGCGCGCTCCGGGTGCTCGAGGGAGTGGCGATGGCGACGCCGCTGCCCTCGCCACCGATCCCGGGCGAGGCGACGCCGGTGCCGGGCGCGCCGGCCTCGCCCGGCAGCGAGGTCCAGCCGCAGCCGAGGCCCGCCCCCGCCGGGGCGCTCGACCGCGACCTGCCGGCCGAGGTCGACCCCGACGACCTGGCCCGCACGGCGGAGGCCGCCCTCGACGCGGGCGACACCGCGCTGGCGGTCGGCCGGCTGCTCGACCTCGCCGCCGCCAACCGGACCCGGGGCCGGGGCGCGGCGGCCCTCGATGCCTGCTATCTCGCCCTGTCGCTGGACCCCGACCACCTTGACCTTCACCTGGCGCTTGCGCAGCTGTACGACGAGCAGCGCTGGGCGGGGCTCGCGGGTGAGAAGCTCGACCTGCTCGACCGTCTCGTCGCCCTCGACGGGGACCCCGCGGCGGCAGCGCGGGTCGCCGCTGCCAGGGCGGCACGAACGGGGTAGCCCGGTCGGCCGGGCGCCCCGGTGGCGCCGGGGGCCGATGGTAGACTGGACCGAAGATGGTGCCCTTCGTCGAGTCGCTCGTCCGGCAGGTCAACCTGACGACGCTGCTCGATATCGCCATCACCGCCTTCTTCATCTACTGGCTGTTCAGCCTGATCCGCGGCACCCGCGCGGTGACGCTGGTGATCGGCGTGTCGATCCTGCTGGGCGCGTACGTGCTGGCCCAATGGCTCCAGCTCCGCCTGTTCACCCAGCTGCTCCAGGCCGGCGCGGTGGTCGGCCTGTTCGCCCTGGTCGTGGTGTTCCAGCCCGAGCTGCGGCGCGCCCTGGAGCGGATCGGGCGGGTGGGGACGATCGGTCGTGCCTTCGCGCCTGCCGCCCAGCGGGAGGTCGAGCACGTGTCGGCCGAGGTCTCGAGGGCCGCCGGCCTGCTGTCGCACGAGGGCCACGGCGCCCTCATCGTGATCGAGCGCGAGACGGGCCTCGAGGAGATCGCGGAGACCGGCGTGATGCTCCACTCGGACCTGTCCCACGAGCTGCTGTGCACCATCTTCATGCCCCGGACCGAGCTCCATGACGGGGCGGTCCTGATCCGTGGTGACACCGTGGTGGCCGCCGCGGCGCTGCTGCCGCTGACCGAGATGGAGCTGTCCGAGCGCTACGGGACGCGCCATCGCGCCGCCCTCGGCGTCACCGAGGACACGGACGCCGTGGCGGTCGTGGTATCCGAGGAAACCGGCCAGATGAGCGTCGTGGAGCGCGCCCGGATCGTGCGCGTCCCCAGCGAGGCACAGCTCGAGCGCGCCCTGCTGGGCCTCCTGGAATCCCCCAGCGTTCCGTCCCGCATCGGGCGCGGCGGCCCGGGCGCGTTCCGCCGGGCCGGCACCCTGCGGATCGCCCGCCGCAACCCACGCCCCGACGGGGCGGGGCCTGCCGCGCCGTCCCCGGGCGTGGCCGGGACGGGCAAGGAGACCGCGGGCGGTCCGGCCGTCGCGGCCACGGCATCGCCCGCCGGCGCCTCCAGCGCGACCACGATCCTGCCCGCCGCGGCCGCTTCCGCGTCATCGTCCTCCGGTCGCGAGGATGATGACGCCACCGCCGCGATCAGCGCCCCGTGAACGTGAGGCGCACCGCGGGCCGGCTCCGCCGCGTGATCGTGCACAACTGGCCGCTCAAGCTGGCAGCCGTCGTGTTCGCCACGGTCCTCTACGCCGGCCTCGTCGCCTCGCAGGACAGCGCCACCTTCCCGGGGCCGATCAAGGTGACTCCCGTCAACCAGCCGCCCGGCACGGTGGTGGTCAATCAGCTGCGCGACATCGAGGAGATCCGGTACCTGGCCCCCGCCAGCCTGGGCCGCGTGCGAGCCGACGACTTCACGGCCACCATCGATCTCTCGGGAGTCAATCCCGATGGCAATCCCGTCAACCTCCCGGTCAGCGTCTCCGCCGTCGACCCGCGCGTCTCGGTGCTGACCATCCAGCCGACCACGATCCAGGTCGTGCTCGATGAGCTCGTTCCCAAGACCGTGCCCGTCACCGTCGACATGTCCGACCCGCCCGATGGCCTGACGGTGGGCGACATGACGCTGACACCATCGGAGGTGACCGTCACCGGACCGTCGTCGCTGGTCAAGCAGATCGTCAGCGCCCGGGTCGCCGTCACGATCGACAGCAGCGGCGTGGACATCAACCGGGACGTGCAGGCCAACCCCATCGACCTGGCCGGCCAGATCGTGTCGGGCGTCGACACCGAGCCCGCCCTGGTGCACGTCGTGATCCCGGTGTACGAGAACCTGCAGAACCGGAGTGTGCCCGTGAACCCGATGGTCACCGGGACGCCGGCGGCAGGGTTCCGGATCGGATCGGTCGAGGTCGAGCCGCTCGTGGTCACGGTCGAAGGGGACCAGGCCGAGCTCCAGGTGCTCGCCGCAGCGGACACGGAGCCGGTGTCGGTGTCGGGGGCGACGCGCGACGTGGTCGCGAACGTCGCCTACGCTCTGCCGACGGGCGTGTCGCCGGTCGACGGGGGGACGGCCCGGGTCACCGTCCACATCGAGGCAGTGACCGAGACCCGGACGTTCACGGCCGGGATCAGTCTCGACGGCCGCTCTGCCAACCTGCGCTACGAGGCGAGCGAGAGCGAGGTCCTGCTGACGCTGTTTGGCTCGACAGCGGTGCTCGACCGGCTGGCGGCCTCCCCGATCGTGATCTCGATCAACGTCGCCGACCTCCAGCCGGGCACCCATGATGTCCCCGTGGTCCCGACCCTGTCGTCCGCGGTCACCGTCGCCGCCGTCTCGCCCGAGACGATCCGGGTGACCGTGATCCCGACCGCGGGCTCGCCACCCACGGCCTCCTTCGCGCCGCTCCCCCAGCCATCCACCACGCCCTGACCCGGCGTATCCCCCGAGTCCTCACGAGGATCGCTGATGACCCGCCTGTTCGGCACGGACGGTATCCGTGGCGCCGCCAACCTCGACCTCCGCCCGTCGCTGGCATTCGCCCTCGGCCGCGCGACCGCGTACCAGATCGGCGGCACCGGGGGGTCGATCGTGGTCGGCCAGGACACGCGCCGGTCGGGTGACATGTTCGTGGCCGCCATCACGGCCGGCGCAGCGAGCATGGGCGTCGACGTCCATGTCGTGGGGGTGGTGCCCACGCCTGCGCTCGCCTTCCTCGCCGGGAGCGGGGGATTCCGGGCCGGAATCATGGTGTCGGCCTCCCACAACCCGGCCGAGGACAACGGGCTCAAGGTGCTCGATCCGTCGGGGCTCAAGCTCGACGACGATCTCGAGGACGATCTCGAATCGCTGATCCTGCGGGCGGACGAGCTGCCGGGCGTGAAGCCCGGGGCGATCGGCCGCGCCATCCCGGCCCAGGGTCTGCTGGACACCTACGTCGCACACCGGACGCGCATGGCCGAGGCGGTGGCCGCGAGGGAGCTCCACGTGGTGCTCGATGCCGCCCACGGTGCCGCCTTCGAGGTCGGGCCCCGGATCCTGCGTGCCACCGGCGCCAGGGTGACCGTGATCAGCGACGCCCCCGACGGCGACAACATCAACCACGACTGCGGCGCAACCCATCCCGAGGCGCTGATGGCGGCGGTGCGCGCGCACGGGGCCGACGTCGGGTTTGCGCTCGACGGCGACGCGGACCGGTGCATCGCGGTCGACGGGGCCGGGAACGTCGTGGACGGCGACCAGGTGCTCGGCATCTTGGCGCTCGAGCGGCTGGGCCGGGGCGCCCTCGACCGCGACTCGCTGGTCGTCTCGGTCCTGTCCAATGGCGGGCTCCAGCATGCGGTGGAGGCAGCGGGCGGCCGGCTGGTCCGGACGCCCGTCGGCGACAAGCACATCCTGGCCGCCATGCTCGTGTCCGGCGCCGGGCTGGGGGGTGAGAAGTCGGGCCACGTGATCGTGCGGGAGCACACGACGTCGGGCGACGGGATCGTCACCGCCCTGGAGCTGCTGCGGGTGATGCTGGCGGCCGGGATGGGGCTGGACGAGCTCGCCCGGGGCATTCCGCTGCTGCCGCAGCACCAGCGGGCGATCCGCGTCGGACACCGCGACCAGTGGGAGCACGACGACACCCTGCAAGCGGCGATCGCCGACGCCGAGTCGCGCCTCGCGCCGGACGGGCGGATCCTCGTCCGTCCCTCGGGCACGGAGCCCGTCCTGCGGGTGATGGTGGAGGGCCGTGACGAAGCGCTCGTCACCAGGCTGGCCGACACGATCGCGGCCCTCGCGGAGGAGCGTCTACACTAGCCGCCCCGGCTCACAGCGGCGCGTCCCAGCGGAGATCATCTTTCGACCATGTGCGGAATCGTCGGCTACACGGGACCTCGCGAGGCAGGCCCCATCCTGATCGAGGGTCTGCGGCGGCTGGAGTACCGCGGCTACGACTCTGCGGGCATCGCGCTCGTGGACGAGGCGGGCGACCTGTTCGTCGAGAAGAAGGCGGGCAAGCTGGCCAATCTCCAGGCCGCGCTCGGCGATCGCACCCCGCATGCCGCGCTCGGCCTCGCCCATACCCGCTGGGCCACGCACGGGCGCCCCAACGACCTCAACGCCCACCCGCACCAGGACTGCACCGGCTCGATCACGGTGATCCACAACGGGATCATCGAGAACTTCCGGGAGCTGCGCGACGAGCTCGAGGCCAACGGCCACACGCTGGCCTCGGAGACCGACACCGAGGCCATCGCACACCTGGTCGAGGAGGCGTACCAGGGCGACCTGGCCGTCGCCGTGCGGGCGGCGCTCCACCGGATCGAGGGCGCGTACGCCCTGGTGGTGATGCACAAGGGCGAGGTCAGCCGGCTGGTCGGAGCGCGCCAGAACGTGCCGCTGGTGGTGGGTCTCAACGGCGAGGAGAGCTTCATCGCGAGCGACGTCGCGGCCATCCTCGCGCACACCAACCGGGTGGTGTTCCTCGAGGAGGGCGATGTCGCCGACGTCCGGCCCTCGGGCGTCGAGATCACGGACATCGACGGCAACCGGATCGAGCGCCCGGTCACCGACATCGACTGGACGCCCGAGGCGGCGGAGAAGGCGGGCTACGAGCACTTCATGCTCAAGGAGATCCACGAGCAGCCCGCTGCGCTCCGGCAGTCCCTGGCGGGCCGCGTCACCCCCATGGGCCACGTGCATGCCCCGGAGGTCGAGCACCTCGAGCAGGCGTTCCGCGACGCGACCCGGGTGGAGCTCGTCGCCTGTGGCACCGCGTCCTACGCGTCGCTGGTCGGCGCGGCTGCGATCCAGGAGTGGACCGGGTTGCCGGCCCGGGTCACCGTTGGATCCGAGTTCCGCTACTCGCCCCCGCCCCTCGACCGCACCACCCTCCTGATCGCGGTGACCCAGTCGGGCGAGACCGCGGACACGATCGCCCCCACCCGCTGGGCGCGCGAGCAGGGGTGTCCGATCGTGGCCGTCACCAACACGGTGGGTTCGGCCATCACCCGCGAGGCGGATGCGGTGATGTTCCTCCAGGCGGGTCCCGAGATCGCGGTCGCGGCGTCCAAGACGTTCGTGACCCAGGTCACGACGCTGATCGTGCTGGCGACGGCCATCGCCAAGGCTCGGGGGGCGATGCCCCAGACCCGCGAGCTGGGCATCGGCCGGGCGCTGCGGATGCTGCCCGACGCTGCCGCCCGCGCGCTGGAGCTCAACCCGGACGTCGAAGGCCTGGCACGGCGCTACGTGAACTCCCGCGGGTTCATGTTCATCGGCCGCGGCTACTCGTTCCCGGCCGCGCTCGAGGGCGCCCTCAAGCTCAAGGAGATCAGCTACATCCACGCCGAGGGCTATGCCGCCGGTGAGCTCAAGCACGGCCCGATCTCGCTGCTCGACGCGGAATGCCCGCTGGTCGCCGTGGCGACCCGGTCACGCATCTACGACAAGCTGATCAGCAACGTCATGGAAGGCCGGGCGCGCGACGCGCGGGTGATCGCGGTGGCCACCGAGGGTGACGGCAACATCCAGCGCTTCGCCGACGACGTGCTGTGGGTTCCCGAGACGCACGAGTCGCTGTCGCCGGCACTGGCCGTGATCCCGCTCCAGCTGTTCGCCTACCACACTGCCGTCGCCCGGGGAACCGACGTGGACCAGCCCCGCAACCTGGCCAAGTCGGTGACGGTGGAGTAGCCGTGACCCGGCCCGAGCCCCCCAGCGACCCGGTCCTGCCGGCGGGCGTCGTGCCCCCGGGGACCACCGAGCTCGGCATCGACATCGTCAAGGTCGACCGGATCGCGTCCGCCATCGAGCGGTTCGGGATGCGCTTCGCCAACCGCGTCCTCACGGCCCGCGAGCAGCGCTATGTGCGGCAGCGTCCGGAGACGTTCGCCGGTCGCTGGGCGGCCAAGGAGGCGGTGTCCAAGGTGCTCGGGCTGGGCGTTCGCGGCGTCGGCTGGCGCGACATCGAGGTCGAGCGACTGCCGACCGGCCAGCCCAACGTCGTCCTCCACGGGCGGGCGGAGCAGCGGGCCGCCCAGCTGGGCATGGGGCGGATCGCCGTGTCGATCAGCCACGAGGCCGAGTTCGCGGTGGCCGTCGCGTTCGGCGTCCGGACCGCGGGCGGCAAGTACGTGTTCCCGCTCGACATCGACGCCCGGCTCGACGACCGCGAGCGCAAGCTGCTCGCCCGGATGGAGCATCTGCGCGAGTTGCACGAGGCGGGCGGTGCCCTGGAGGCAGCGTCCCGGACGACGGAGGTCGACGGTGGCTGAACGGCAGCCGGTGGGGTTCGGGCGGCGGCCCGGCGAGGAGGCGGGCCCCGGGGCGACCGTCCCGGAGGGAACCGAGCGACTCGACGACCAGGTCGCGGCCCGCCTGGTCCCGGTACGCGACGCGCGGGGCCACAAGGGGACGTTCGGCAAGCTCCTGGTCATCGCCGGCTCCATCGACTACGCGGGGGCCGGCCTGCTGGTGTGCCGTGCCGCCGGCCGGGCCGGCGCCGGGCTGGTGACGCTGGCCGTGCCCGAGACCCTGCAGCCGCTGTTCGCGGCCAAGGTCGTCGAGGCGACCACCATGGCTCTTCCCGAGGACGACGTGGAGGAGGTCGACCCGGAGCCGGCCCTGGCCAAGATCCTCGACCACGAGCACGACGCGATGGTGATCGGTCCCGGACTGCGGCCCTCGCTGGCGACTGCCGACCTGCTTCGCCTGCTGCTGACCAGCGAGGAGGCCGGCGGGTCGCCGGTGGTGCTCGACGCCGAGGCGCTCAGGACGCTTGCCTCGGCCGACGGCTGGTGGACGGGCGTCCGCCGGTCGTGCGTGCTCACGCCCCATGCCGGCGAGTTCATGCGGCTGCGGACCGGCAGCGGTCATGAGCCCGCGGCGGACGGCGACCTCGCAGCCGACGACGACGCCCGCGTCCGGGCTGCCTCGGCGGCCGCCGTCGAGTGGGGGCAGGTGGTCGTCCTCAAGGGCGCCAACACGGTGATCGCCGGCCCCGACGGCGCCGTGGCAATGGCGCCGTTCGAGAACCCGGCGATGGCCTCCGGTGGTACCGGTGACGTCCTCGCGGGCACGATCGGCGCGCTCCTCGCCCAGGGTCTCCCGTCCTATGACGCGGCCCGCCTGGGCGTCTATCTCCACGGCCAGGCCGGCGAGCTGGTGCGCGAGCGGATCGGCGATGCCGGGCTGCTGGCGAGCGACCTGCCCGAGGCCGTGCCGCTGGTCCGCAAGCGGCTGGCGGCCATGGCCGAGCGCCTCCGCGGCGGCCGCCGGCTGGGATTCGGGGTAGGGCACGATGATCCCGGCCTGCCGGGCGACGGAGCGGGGAGCTGAGCCGCCCGGGGGCAGCCCCCGTCGAGCCGATCGAGGTCCGCCTGGCCCGCGCGGGGCTGCCGCGACTGGGCCGCCTCGCGTGGCTGGAGCTCGACCTCGACGCCTTGCGCGGCAACCTCGCCGTGCTCCGGGCCGCGGCCGGTCCCGGGGTGCGGATCGAGCCGGTCGTCAAGGCCGACGCCTATGGCCACGGGGCGGTGCCCATCTCGCGGGCGCTGCAGGCAGCGGGCGCGGACGGCCTGTCGGTGGCAACCTTCGACGAGGCCGTCGAGCTCCGCGAGGCCGGCATCACGTTGCCGATCCTCGTGCTGTACCCGGTTCCCGAATCGACCGTTCCCGACGCGGCGGGCGCCGGGATCGCCGTGGCGCTGGGGGTCGGTGACGGCGCCGCCGCGGTGCTCCGCTCGGCGGCCGGCCTGGCGACGCCGCTGGAGGTCCACCTGGAGATCGAGACGGGGCTCGGCCGGGGAGGGGTGCTGCCCGATGCTGCGCCCGCCCTGCTGGCCGCGGTGCGGGCTGCGCCCGGCGTGCGGCTGGGCGGGATCTGGACCCATCTCGCGGCGGCCGACGACGCCGTCAGCTCGCACGGGCAGGACGCCCGGTTCGATGTTGCCCTGACCGGCATGGCGGAGGCCGCAGGCCGCGGCGTTGACGAGGTCCCGGCCGGCGATCGGCCGCGGCGTCACCTTGCCGCGAGCGGCGGGCTGCTGCTCGACGCGGTCGCCCGCCGCGATGCGATCCGGGCGGGCATCGCCGTCTACGGCCTGGTGCCCGACGGGGTGCGGGCGCCCGGGACCATGCGCGATGCCGCCGGACGGCTGTACCCGGTCATGGCGCTCAAGGCGCGGCCGGTGCGTGTCCTCGAGCTGCCCGCCGGGCACGGGGTCAGCTACGGGCCGACCTTCGTCACCGCCCGCCCGAGCCGGATCGCGACCCTTCCCCTGGGCTATGCGGACGGCTGGCGGCGCTCGCTCACGGACCGTGCCCAGGCACTGGTGCGGGGCGTCCGCGTGCCGCTGGTGGGCCGGGTGGCGATGGACGGGGTGATGGCCGACGTCACCGATGTTCCGGGGGCGCCCGTCGGCGAGCACGACGAGTTCGTGCTGCTCGGCGAGCAGGACGGAGAGCGGATCACGGCCCACGACCTTGCCTCGACATGCGGGACGATCAGCTACGAGATCGTCACCGGGATGTCCCGCCGGCTGGGCCGGGTGTACCATGCCGCGGGTTCAATCGTGGAAGCGCGCACCCTCGCGGGTGGGAGGAACTGATGGCGCGCATCGAGCTCTGGAACGGAGACATCTGCGACCTCG
Organism: uncultured Chloroflexia bacterium; assembly: GCA_963727585.1. GTDB lineage: Bacteria > Chloroflexota > Limnocylindria > Limnocylindrales > CSP1-4 > CAIXZV01. The sequence continues at coordinate 656,431 of CAVSHH010000003.1, forward strand.
AGGTCGACGCGATCGTGAGCCCGGCAGCGACCTCGCTGTGGATGTCGACCGGCATCGCGGGCGAGCTCAAGCGGGCGGGCGGCGATTCCATCGAGTTCGCTGCGCTGCGCCAGGCCCCCGTCGCCCTCGGCGACGCGATCGTCACCCCGGCCGGCCGGCTTGCCGCCAAGGTGGTCATCCACGCGGTATCGCTCGAGCGGGACCGGCGGACCAGCGGTCCGGCGATCGACCGGGCAGCCCGGAGCGCAATGGCCCGCGTCCGCGAGCTCGGCCTTGCGAGCGTGGCCTTTCCCGCCCTCGGTACGGGGATCGGCGGCTTCCCGCTCGACGAGGCGGCCGCCATCGCCGTGCGCGCGGTCCGCGAGGAGCTGCAGCAGCCATCCTCGGTCGAGCACGTCGTGTTCGCGCTGCGCGGGGCCGCTGCCTACGAGGCGTTCGCGCGGGCGATCAGGTCCGACCAGCCCTCGCCGTCACGACCGGCCGTCGATACCGGCGGCTGGCAGTCCGTCGGTCCCGGCCTGCCGACCGCGACCACCTCGCCCTCGATGCCGTCGACGCCCGCGACCCGGCCCGCCGACGAGGATCCTGCATGAGCTTCCCGATGGAGCCGCTCGAGCATCGTCGGGAGGCGCTGGTGGAGCAGGTGGCCCGCGAGATCCGCATGCGGGGTCTGACGGGGCCCGCCGTGCACTTCCTCGAGGCCAGCCGCCCGTACCGGCCGTTGGGCGCACCCGCCATGCTGTTCTTCGACCCCGTCCTGCACGACCTGTTCGGTGGCGAGTCGCCGCCGGCGTCGGAGCTCCTGGCCGACGACATGGGGATCGAGGCGCTCATCGACCGGCTGGAGGAGCTGGACGAAGCCGACGACTGGGACGCGTAGCCCGCTGTCGCTGCTAGCATCGGCCCGGTGAGCACCACGCCCCGAGCCTTCCTTGCGCTCGACGAGGGGACGGCGACGACCGCCGTCGCGCTGGTTGCGCGCATCGGCGGAGCGTGGCGCCTCGTGGGCTCGTCGTCTGCGCCCGCCTCGGTCGCGTCGGAGGCGATCGGCGAGCGGCTGCGATCGCGACTGGTCGCCGCGGACCCGGAGCTCGCAGGCATGCTCGGGCTCGACCGGGCCGGGGCTGCCGCGGACCTGCCGCGCGCGTTGTGCCGCACGGCGCGCCCACCCGAGATGGCCGTGGTCGCCGCGACCCGCCGCGTCCTGGACCCGCTCGTTGCCGCGGCGGAGACCGCCGGCTGGCGGGTGCGGCCGCTCAGCCTCGATGGCGCGGAGATCCTGCCGGTCGCCACCACGCTGGCCGACCCCCGGATCACCGCCGTGCTGGCCGGCAGCTCGGATCCGCCGGGCGGCGACGAGCGCGGGCTGCTGCCTCACCTGGCCGCCGTCATCGCCGCGGCCACCGACCGGCGGCCGGACCTGGTCACCGTCCTGGCCGGCGGCCTGGCGACCCCCGGCGCCCCTGTCGAGCCCCAGCTCCGCCCCGACCGTCCCGGTCCCACGGTGCTGGCTCCGTCCCCGCTGGTGGCAGGCGGCGATGCGCTGCGAGAGCTGCTCGACGGGTTGCACGGTCCGGACGACGACGGGCGGCGCGCCCTGGTCCGCGCCACGGGCACCCTGGCCGAGGTGCTGCGGCGCCGGGTCGAGATGGTGGAGATCGGCCAGTCGGGTGCGACCCGCGCGGTCGCCTCGTGGCGCGCCGGCAGCCCGTCGGTGGTCCGCTTCGGATCCGTCCCGACGGCGGCGCTGCTGCCATCCTCGTTCACCGACGCGCATCTCGACGCGATCGGGGGCTGGATGGCCGCCCCGATCGACCGGCTGCGCGTGCGCGACCGGCTGCGCGAGCTGGCGCTGACCCCGTGGGGCGGAGCGGCCGGGGATGGGGCGTTCCTGCGGATGGCCGCGGCCCGGGCGGCGCTCGAGCGGCTGGTGGCCGCCACCCGGTTCCTGGACGGCGGACAGGCGGCCGACGTGATCGTCGCGGCCGGTGGTGCCTGGAGCGTGGCCCCCGGCCCCGCAGTGGCGCTCGCGCTCGCCGACGTGCTCCGCCGGCCCGGGGTCCGGGCCCTGGGCTGGGACCATGGCCGTCTGCTCGGCCCCCTGGGCTCGATCGAGGACGAGGACGAGCGACGGAGCGTCATGACCGACCTGCGCGACGACCTGCTGGTGCCGCTGGGGAGCGTGATCATGCCCGCCGGAATGCGGGCGGGCCGCCACGCCGGGCAGCTGACGATCGTCGGTCCCGGCGGCCCCGCCGAGCTCGAGCTGGTCCCGGGAGGGCTCGAGCTGGTCGACCTGCCCCCCGGGGATCGGGCGGTGGTCGAGCTGCGCTTCCGCGACACGGTCGACCTCGGGGTGCGCGTACGGCATGCGGCCGTCGAGGTCGCGGGCGGCCTGGGCGGCCTGCTGGTGGACCTGCGCGACGTCCCGCTGCGGCTTCCGGACCGTCCCGAGCGCCGCCGCGACCTGCTCGCGGCCTGGCAGGCGGCGCTGTGGGCGGGCATGGACACGTGAGCGCACTCGACCCGCTCGCCGAGGTGCCCATACGGCCGCTGCTCGAACACGGGCTCGAGGTCCGCTTCGCGCTGCCGCCCGGTGATCGATCCCTGGTGGAGCCGGGAGCCCGGATCGCCGCCGGCACAGCCCTGCTGGAGCATCTCCTGGATCGCCACATCGAGGAGCTCGATGTGCGCGTCCCGGACGGGGACGCCAAGCCGCAGGCCGGCTCCCGCTGGTCGCCGCCGCCGGGGCGTCGGCACCGCGGCCACGACGGGGACGCGGAGCTGCTCACCCCGGTACCCGGCAAGCGCGATCGATGGCGGCTGGTCACCGGCGTCCAGCGCAACCGGGTCGAGAGCCCGCTTGCCGGGGAGGTGATCGTCGTCCGGGCCGGGACGGAGATCCGGGTGCGTGCCGCCGGTCCCGCCCTGCGCGGCGCCTTCGCGGCCGGTGCGTCGGCGCGTGGCCGGCTCGAGCTCGCGACCGACCCGTTCGGCGAGCTTCGGGCGGGCGGGATCGATGTCGGCCGCGCGGGATCCATTCTCGTGGTCGGCTCGCGGATCGACGCCGAGGCGCTCACGCGAGCGCGGGCGATGGGGGTGCGCGGCATCGTCGTCGCGTCCCTGCCCGGCAAGGAGCTCCGGGACTTCCAGGCCTCGGAGCGGCGGCAGCGCGCCTCGCTCCACCCGTTGGCCCCGTTCGCGGTCCTGGCGCTCGAGGGCACCGTCCGGCGGCCGATCCCGAGCGCGGTCATGGCCGTGTTCGAACGCCTGGCCGGGAGCGAGGTCGCCCTGCTGGTGGATCCACCCGCGCTGGTGTTCGATGCCGATCCGGGCGACCTTGCCGCCGCACCCGCCGGCCTGGTCAGGATCCGGAGCGGGGTGCACGCGGGCCTCGAGGGCCACCTGCTCGAGCTGCTCGGACCCCGGCGGTTCGCGGCCGGGGTGGTGCTGGATGCGGCGCGCGTGTCCGTGGACGGCGAGCCACCGGTCGACGTGGCGCTGGCCGACCTCGAGCGCTTCGCCTGAGCCCCGTCGGCCGCCAGGCGGCGCGCCATCCTCGGCAGGCCCGGCGGCCCCCGCCCGCTTGGGCTACCCTCGGCTCCGATGTCCACACCCCTCGTCGGCGAGCGTGTCGTCGGGACGGGCGACGCCGCCGCCACCCGCCGGCTGGCCGCCCGCCTGGCTGCCGTTGCGCGCCCCGGTGACCTGGTGTGCCTGATCGGCGACCTGGGGGCGGGCAAGACGCAGTTCGCCAAGGGATTCGCCGTCGGGCTGGGCATCACCGAGACCGTCAGCTCGCCCACGTTCGTGCTGATGGCCGAGTACCGGGGCCGACTGCCGCTGTTCCATCTCGACCTGTACCGGCTCGCCGACGCGGCGGACGCGTTCGCCGGCGGCCTGCTCGACGAGCGCCAGCTCGAGGGCGTGGTCCTGGTCGAATGGGCCGAGCGGCTCGGACCGGCGCTGCCGTCGAGCCGCCTCGAGGTCGTGATCGACGGCACGGGCGACGAGCCGCGCCGGATCGCCCTGCGGTCGGCCGATCCCGGGTACGCACGCTACCTGCAGGCCGCGCGGTGACCGCCGGAGGCCCGCTCCTGGTCATCGACACGGCCACGACTCGAGCCGTGATCGCCCTGGGCACGACGGACGGGACGCTGCTCGATGCCCGCTCGTGGGTGGCCGGGTACCGCCACGGCGAGGAGCTCCTGGCCCAGGTCGAGGCCCTGCTCGCGGATCACGGGCTGGCGCCCGGCGAGCTGGGTGGCCTGGTCGTGGGGACGGGACCCGGGGCGTTCACCGGGCTGCGGGTCGGGATCGCCACGGCAAAGGGCCTGGCGCACGCGCTCGATCTCCCGATCGTGGGCGAGGCGACCGGCGCCGCGCTGCTCGCCGCCGCCGCAGACCCCGGGACGCCGACGGTCCTGCTCCAGCCGGCGGGACCGTCCGACCGGGTGCTGAGCCGCCCCGGCGAGCGCCCGGTCATCGTGGCCGGCGGCACCGATCCGGCCCTGCGGCCGGGCGAGCGGGTGGTGGCCGTGGACCTGGCCGGGCGCGCCCCCGGCGATGCCGTGGCGCGTGGCGAGGTGGCTCACGAAGGGCTTGCGGACGCGATGCTCCGGGCCGGTGCCGCGCGCCTGGCGGCCGGCCGTGCGGACGACCTCGCCTCGCTCGTTCCCGAGTACGTGACCCTGCCGCGCGGCGTGCGCGAGGGGCCGGGCGACGACGCGGTCGAGCTGACCGGGGGCGGATCGTGAGCGTCCGCGCACCCGCCCTGCGGATCCGGGCGATGACGCTGGCCGACCTGCCCGCGGTCCAGCTCATCGAGCGCGGCTCGTTCGTGACGCCCTGGCCCGGTCATGCCTATCGCCAGGAGCTGGAGTCCAACCGCCTGGCCCACTACCTGGTCGTGACCATGGGCGGCGAGATCGTCGCCTACGGCGGAATCTGGCTGATGGTCGACGAGGCGCACGTCACCACGTTCGCCGTCCATCCGCGATACCGCCGGCGGCGGATCGGCGAGCGCCTGCTGCTGTCGCTGCTCGACCTCGCCCTGGACCGGCACGCGCGGGAGGCCACCCTCGAGGTACGGCTGTCCAATCTGGGCGCCCGGCGGCTGTACGAGAAGTACGGCTTCCGGCCGGTCGGCATCCGTCCTCGGTACTACAGCGACAACCAGGAGGACGCCCTGATCATGACCACGGAGCCGCTGGCCGAGCCGCGGATGGCCGGCCGCATCGCCCGGCTGCGTGCCGAGCTCGACGCCGCGCCGGCCCCGGATCCGGTGCCCGACGACGTGGACGCCCCGGCCGACGGCGCAGGGGCCCGGGCGTGAGCGGTCCGCTGCTGCTGGCCATCGAGAGCTCGTGCGACGAGACCGGGATCGCGCTGGTCGAGGACGGGCGCCGCATCCACGCCAACGTCGTCGCCAGCCAGGTGGCCCTCCACGCGGCCACCGGCGGCATCGTGCCCGAGGTCGCCGCGCGGGCACACCTGCGCTGGATCGTGCCCGTGATGGACGAGGCGCTGGCGACGGCCGGGGTGACGATGGCCGATGTCGACGGCGTCGCGGTCACCTACGGTCCCGGGCTGGCCGGCTCGCTGCTGGTCGGCATCAACTTCGCCAAGACCGTGGCCTGGGCCCACGGCAAGCCGCTGGTGCCCGTCAACCACCTCGAGGGCCACGTCTACGCCGGCTGGCTGCTGGACCCCGGCCAGGCCGAGCGCGAGGCGCCGCCGTTCCCCCTGGTCGCGCTGGTGGTCTCGGGCGGCCACACGTTCCTGGTCGAGATGCGAGATCACCTGGCCTACCGGCTCCTGGGGACCACCGTGGACGACGCGGCGGGCGAGGCGTTCGACAAGGTGGGCCGGCTGCTCGGGCTGGGTTACCCCGGGGGCCCCGCGATCTCCCGGGCGGCGGAGGGGGCGGTGGCCAGGGACCGGCTGTTCCCGCGTGCCTGGCTGGGCGACTCGTACGATTTCTCGTTCTCGGGGCTCAAGACGGCGGCCCGCCGGATCGTGAGCCGGGCGCGCAGCGATGCCGGCCTGGCAGCCGACGAGCGCGAGGGCGGCACCCTTCCCGATCCGATCGTGGCCGAGCTGGCCTGGGGCTTCCAGGACTCGGTCGTCGATGTCCTGGCGACCAAGACCCTGCGGGCGGCCACCGAGATCGGGGCCAGGGGGATCGTGCTCGGCGGTGGGGTGGCCGCCAACGCGGCGCTCCGGGCGCGGATCGCGGGCGATGCCGAGGCGAGGAGGCTGGCGATGGTCATCCCGCGGCCCGCCCTGTGCACCGACAACGGGGCCATGATCGGCGCGGCCGGAGCCCGGCGGCTGGCCGCCGGCGTGCGGGCGGGCCTGGACCTCGACGCACGGCCGTCCCTGCCCCTTGCCCGATGAGCGGGGCCGCCGGTGCCGGGGATCTGCGGCTCGACCCCCGCTACGTCCAGCGACGCCTGCGCGAGGTCGGGCTCCGGCCGCGCCACGGCCTGTCGCAGAACTTCCTCGCCGACGTGGACGTGCTCGAGAACATCCTGCGCGAGGCCCATCCCGCCGCGGGGCGCGAGGTGCTCGAGATCGGGCCGGGCCTCGGGTTCCTCACCGGCGGCCTGCTGGCGGCCGGTGCGCGGGTCACCGCCGTGGAGGTCGACCGGGGGCTGGTCTCGGTCCTCGAGGACGCGTTCACGGGCGAGCTCGAGGCCGGCCTGCTGCGGATCGTCGGGGGCGACGCGCTGGACCAGGACCTGGTCAATCTCGTGCCGTCGCCGTACGACGTGGTGGCCAATCTCCCGTACCACATCACCAGTCCCATCCTGCACCGCCTGCTGGGCTCGCCGCCGCGGCCCGAGCGGATGGTCCTGATGGTCCAGCGTGAGGTCGCGGAGCGCGTTGCGGCGGCGCCCGGGGCGATGAGCTACCTGTCGGTGTTCTGCCAGTACCACGCGAGAGCACAGGTCGCGTTCCGGGTGCCGCGCGAGGCCTTCGAGCCCGCCCCCAAGGTGGAATCGGCGGTCCTGGTCCTGGAGCCATACGCGTCCGACGACCGGCTGGATGCCGCCGCAGAGGACCGCCTGTGGCGGGTCGTCCAGGCCGCCTTCCGTGAGCGGCGCAAGATGCTTCACAACGTGCTGGCCAGGCAGCTCCCCGTGCCGCCCGACCGGGTGGACGCCGCGCTCGAGGCCGCGGGGATCGCCCGCGACCGACGGCCCCAGACCCTCGCGGTGGGGGAGTGGCTGGTGCTGTCCGAGGTCCTGGGCGACCTGCCGGTCCCGGAGTGAGAGCGACATGACCGCCGCCGACCCCGCCCGCCGCCTCCCGCCCGCCGTGCGGATCGCGCCGGCCAAGGTCAACCTCACCCTGGCGGTCCTCGGCGTGCGACCCGACGGTTTCCACGACCTGCACAGCGTCATGGTCCCGCTCGACCTGGCCGACCGCCTGTCGGTGGCCGTCGCTCCGCCGGGCCGCGAGGACAGCCTGCACGTGACCGGGTACGACCCGGGACCCGTCGCGGACAACCTCGTCCTGCGCGCGATCGCGGCCGCGCGGCGGCTCGCCCGGCCGGCATGGGGTCGGCCGGGACCGCCCCCTCCGCTCGCCGCGCGCCTGGACAAGCGGATCCCGATCGCCGCCGGCCTGGCCGGCGGGTCCTCAGATGCCGCCGCCGCGGCCGATGCGGCGCTCGAGGCCTGGGGTCTCACGCTCGACGCCGACATCCGCCACCGGCTGGCATCGGAGCTGGGCTCCGACGTGCCGTTCTTCCTGGCCGGTGGACCGGCCCTGGTCGAGGGACGCGGCGAGCAGCTGACCCCCGTGCCCTGGCTGCCTGACGCGGGTGCCGCCCACGACCGGCCGGGGCTGCTCCTCGTGACGCCCTCGTGCGGGATCCCGACGCCCGCTGCGTTCCGCGCCTGGGACGCCGGGGCGCGCCTGGCCGCCGGCACCGCCAGGCCGGCCTCCGCGCATCTCGCGGAAGAGCTGCGCCGGGGTTCCCTGCGCGTGGCGGACCTGCTGGCGCGCGCCTCGGTGCTCGCCGCGGCCAACGACCTGGCGCCCGCGGCCGCGCTCGTGGAGCCCGGGCTGGTGCCGTTCAAGCGGGCGCTCCTCCGGATCCTCGGGCGTCCGGTCGGCCTGAGCGGGTCGGGTCCCACCCACTGGGCGCTCTATCCTTCGCTCGCAGAGGCGCGGGCAGCCGCCGATGCCGTCCGCGCCGCCATCGCCGGCGGGTCGCTCCCGTCGCCCGGTCCGTGCGAGCCGTTCGTGGCGGCGACGCGGATCCTGTCCGGCGCGAGCGCCACGCCAACCACCTCGGAACCAGGGAGGGAGCCATGACCCGCCAGGCCATCGCCACCAACGGCGCCCCCGCCGCGATCGGGCCCTACAGCCAGGCCGTTGCCGTCGACGGACTGCTGTTCTGCAGCGGCCAGCTGGGCCTCGACCCGGCCACCGGGACCATGGTCGACGGCGTTGAGGCCCAGGCAGAGCGCTCGTTGCGCAACCTGGCGGCGGTCCTCGACGCCGTCGGGCTGGGCTGGGCCGATGTCGTCAAGACCACGATCTTCCTCGCCGACATGGGCGACTTCGGGACCGTCAACGCGATCTACGGACGATTCATGCCCGACCCGCCGCCCGCCCGCTCGACGGTCCAGGTGGCCGCGCTGCCGAAGGGCGGCCTGGTCGAGATCGAGGCCATCGCCCGCCGTGAACGCTGACCCGGGCCGGTCCCGGGCGGCGGCGCGGTTGACACCCCCGCGCGCCCACCCCAGAATCGGGCGGCCTCACATGACGAACTCGCAACCCACCCCGGGCGACGACGCCGCCGGTCCATCGGCGGCGGACCGGCCGCGAACCCCGCGGCACGCCCTTCCGTGACCCCCTCACGTTCCGGCGCACCAGCGCGTCGCACGGTCGCCGTCGTCCTCGCGGCCGGTCTGGGCACGCGCATGCGGTCCTCCCTGCCCAAGGTCCTGCACCCGGTGTGCGGCCGGTCCATGGTCCACTACGTGCTCGACGCGGCCGTCGCGGCGACGGGCAGCCGGCCGCTGGTCGTGCTCTCGCCCGCCACGGAGGCCGTGCGCGAAGCGGTCGCGGATCGGGCCGACACCGCGCTCCAGGCGGAGCCCAGGGGCACGGGTGACGCGCTTCGCGCCGCGCTCGAGGCTCTCGACGACGACGTTGCGCAGGTGCTCGTCGTCTCGGGCGACGTGCCACTGGTACGGCCTGAGCTGCTCATGGCCCTGCTCGAGGCGCGCGACCTGGACGAGGCCGCCCTGTCGTTGGTCGGCGTGGATGCGATCGACCCCACCGGGCTGGGCCGGATCGTGCGCAACGAGGGCGGCACCGTCGAGCGGATCGTCGAGGACAAGGACGCGACCGACGAGGAGCGGCTGATCGGCGAGATCAACGCCGGGCTGTACGCGATCGAGACCGCCTGGCTGCGCCGCCGCATCGGCGATCTGCAGCCGTCGCCGGCGACGGGGGAGCTGTACCTCACCGACCTGGTGCGCTTCGCCCGTGACGACGGTCGCCTCGTCGCCGCGCTCGAGGTCGACGACGACGGGCGGCTGACCGGGATCAACGACCGTGCCCAGCTGGCCCGCGCCGAGTGGGACATGCGGGTCGAGGTCAACGACCGCTGGATGCGGGCCGGCGTCACCATGGTCGACCCGTCCACGGTCTATCTCGACCACGGCGTCGAGCTGGCGGAGGACGTCGTCCTCGAGCCCAACGTCCATCTGCGGGGGGTCACGCGGATCGCGGAGCGCACCCGGATCGCGACCGGCTCGCAGATCATCGACAGCACCATCGGCCCCGACTGCGTGATCTGGGCCAGCGTGATCGAGAGCTCGATCGTCGAGGATCACGTCACGATCGGGCCGTTCAGCCACCTCCGTCCCGGCGCCCACGTGGGCCGGCGGAGCGAGATCGGCAACTACGCCGAGATCAAGAACAGCCGCCTCGGCGAGCACGTGCGCCAGCATCACAACAGCTACCTGGGCGACGCCGACGTGGGCGCCGAGACCAACGTCGGCGCGGGCACCATCACGGCCAACTACGACGGTGTCCGCAAGTACCGGACCACGATCGGCGAGGGCGTGTTCCTGGGCGTCGACACGATGCTCCGGGCGCCGGTGACCCTGGGTGACGGATCGAAGACCGGCGCCGGGGCCGTGGTCACCAGGGACGTCCCGCCGGGCAAGCTCGCCGTCGGGATCCCGGCGCGGATCCGTGAGCCGCGCCCGATCCCGCCCGAGGACGAGGAAGCAGGCGCGTGAGCGACACCCTGATCGAGCTCGCCGTCATCGTCGTGCTCGTGATGCTCAACGCGGTCTTCGTGGCCGCCGAGATCGCGCTGGTGTCGCTCCGCCCCAGTCGCGTCGACCAGCTCGTCGACGAGGGCCGCCGGGGGGCGCCCCGGCTGCGGCGCCTGACCCGCGATCCGGGCCGGTTCCTGGCCGTCATCCAGCTCGCGATCACCTTCATCGGGTTCCTCGCGTCGGCGTTCGCGGGAGTCAGCCTCGCCGCGCGGCTGTCCGACCTGCTGGTATCGGTCGGCGTGGGGGCGGACCTGGCCGGGGTGACGGGGCTGCTCGTGGTCACGATCCTGCTCTCGCTGTTCACCATCGTGTTCGGCGAGCTGGTGCCCAAGTCGCTCGCCCTCGCCCACCCGGAGAGCTTCTCGCTCGTTCTCGCCCGTCCGATCGACCTGCTGGGCCGGATCTTCCGACCGCTGGTCGCGTTCCTGACCCTCACCACCCGCACGATCTCCCGGCTGCTGGGCGCCGACGTCACCAGCGAGGCGCGGATCACGGCGGAGGAGCTGCGGCTGATCGTCGAGCGCGGCGGCGAGCAGGGGATCCTCGAGGCCGAGGAGGAGCAGATGATCAACGCGGTCATCGAGCTGGGCGACCGGCGGCTGCACGAGGTCATGGTGCCCCGGACCTCGATCGTCGCCCTGCCCTCGACCTCGACCCTGGATGAGGCGATCGACATGGTCATCGACGAGGGCCACTCGCGGATCCCCGTCTACGAGGCGTCCGTGGACGAGGTCGTGGGGATCCTGTACGCCAAGGATCTGCTCCCATTCCTCAAGTCCACCAACCCGGACCTGCCCCAGCTGCGGACGCTGCTCCGGACACCGGTCTTCGTTCCCGAGTCGATGTCGATCGACGACCTGCTCCACGAGTTCCAGCGGCGCAAGGTCCACATCGCGATCGTGCTCGACGAGTACGGCGGGACAGCCGGCCTGGTGACCATCGAGGACCTGCTCGAGGAGATCGTGGGTGAGATCCAGGACGAGTACGACGCGGAGGAGCCGCTCGTGGTCGTCCTCGACGAGCACCGGGCGCGGGTCGACGGGCGAGCATCGATCGAGGATCTGCTCGAGATCTGGGACATCAAGGGCCCGCTCGAGGACGAGGAGGAATACGACACGGTCGGTGGTCTCGTCTATCACCGCAAGGGCGGCATCCCGGAGGCGGGCGACGCGGTCCAGGTCGACGGCATGCGGCTCACGGTGGAGTCCACCGATGGCAGACGGGTGGGCAAGGTGCTGGTCGTGCACGAGGGGCCGATCGAGGACGAGTCGGCGGCCGACGAGGCGCAGTAGCGCGGCCGAGCCTGGAGACCCTGGAGACCGCTCGGGCTAGGCGCTGATGACGGAGACGATGATCCCCTGGAGCTTCTCGCGCGCCGCGCTGTCGACGATCGTGAGCGCCTCGAGCTCCGCAAGGCAGGCGTCGCGCTGCCGGCGCGCCTCGGCCCGGGTGAAGTCGGCCGCCCCGGTGCGCTCGAGGATGTCCACGATCTCGGCGATCTCCACCTCGCTGGGCTCGGCTCCGGCGTAGAGCTCCGTCAGCCGGGTGCGCTGGGCGGGTAACGCATGCTCGAATGCGTACAGCACCGGCAGCGTCTTCTTGCGGCGAGCGACATCGGTCGGAACCTTGCCGGTCTTCTGCTCCTTGCCCCAGATCCCCAGCAGGTCGTCGTTGAGCTGGAACGCGAGGCCCAGCGACCAGCCGAAGCGGCGGTAGCCGGCGATCACGTCCTCGTCGTCGGTGGCCAGCAGCGCGCCCGCCTCGATCGAGGCCGAGATCAGGGCGGCCGTCTTGCGCCCGATCATGTCGAAATACAGCTCGACCGTCATCGGCTCGTCGGAGGCCGACGTGGCGATGTCGATGTACTGGCCCTCGCACAGCCGGACGCAGGTCTCGTCGTAGAGGCGCATCAGCCGCAGGACCTTGCCGTCACTGAAGCCCAGGTCGGTGAGCCGGTGGAGGGCGACCCGGCTGAGGCTGAAGATCAGGTCGCCGGTGTTGATCGCCTGGGGCACGCCGTGGATCGCCCACAGCGTCGCCCGGTGCCGCCGTTCGACGTCGCCGTCCTCGATGTCGTCGTGGACCAGGCTGAAATTGTGGCCCAGCTCCACCGCGGCCGCGCCCGGCAGCGCCCGGGTGTGCTCGCCGGCGATCGACATGTAGGCGAGCAGGCCGAGCAGCGGCCGCATCCGCTTGCCCCGCGGGCCGTCCGACCCGTCCAGCCCCAGGTGGTAGCGGATCATCTCGTACACGCCGACGGTGGACGCGTCCCGGTCGCTGACCACCCCGAGGATCTCGGCCTCGGTGTCGGCGAGGAGCTGCCCCAGGTCGATATCGCTGCTGACGGTCATGGCGCGGCCCAGTGTAGCGGTTCCCGGCCTAAACGTGTTCGCCGAGGGTAGCCTGTTGACGCACCCTGTCGACCGGTGATGTTCGGCCCGTCGCGGCGATCGCCTCGCCCAGCCGTTCCACGCCGTAGGCGTACGCCGTCTCCACGTCACCACCGAGGCGGAACGCGCCGGCCAGCTCCATGCCCACGAATCCTGCCGACCAGGCCACCACCGTACGAGCCGCATCCAGGACGGCATCGGGTCCGGCCAGCGCTGCCACGGTCCGGAACAGCGCGTCGAGGGCGCTGCCGCCCGGATCGGGCTCCAGCCGCCACGCATCGGGGAGACGGGAGAACAGGAGCTGAAAGCCTCCCGGGTGCCGGTGCGCCCAGGTCCGGAAGGCGATCGCGATCGCACGCAGGTCGGCGAGGGGATCGCTGCCGGTTGCGGCGCCCGACAGGGTCGTACCGAGATCGGCGACGACGTCGGCCGCGATCAGCCGCACGAGCGCGTCGCGATCCCGGACCCGCTTGTACAGCGACGGTGCACGGACGCCGACGCCGGCGGCCACGCGCTGCATGGTCAGGGCGTCGATGCCCTCGGCGTCGAGGATGGCGCGACCGACCCGGACGATCTCCTCGAGTGACGTGCGTGACGGCGTGGGCACGGCGGTCCTCCGCATGGGGCAGCCAAGGCTATTGACAGTAGCCATGATAGCTACGTATAGTAGCCATACAACACGGATCGTAGCGCATGGCCCCGGTCGGCGGCAAGGAGGACCACCATGATCATTCTCGCGACGCGCTTCCTGGCGGAGCTGGTCGGAGTCGCGACGCTCGTCTGGCTGGGTGCCTCGGCCCCGGTCGACGGTCTGGCCCGGGCACTCCTGGCCATCGCCGCGCCGGCCGGCCTGATGGCCGTCTGGGGCCTGGTGGTGGCCCCCAAGGCGGACAACCCACTGCCGCTCCGCACCCGCGAGCTGATCGGCACCGGGCTGCTGCTCGGGGTCGCCGGTGCGCTTGCCCTCGCGGGTCAGCCCGCGCCGGCAGCGATCTTCGCCGCCATCGTGGTCATCGACTGGCTGCTCATGGTGGCCTTCGACCCCGGCGCGGCGATGGCGGCCCGCCCGTCGCGCCCGACCGTATGATGCGGCCGGCCAGCCGGGACAATCGACGACAGGCAGGAGGAGGAACCTGATGCAGATCGCCCCGCAGATCCACCGGGTGGGTCCGGACAGCATCGTGAACTCGTACCTGGTCGCGGATGGGGGCGAGGTCACGATCATCGACGCCGGCGCCCCGGGCCTCTGGATCCGCGTCTCGGCCGAGCTGTCGGCGATGGGTCGCACCCTCGAGGACGTGCGCGCGATCGTGCTCACGCATGGCCACACCGACCACGTCGGGTACGCCGAGCGCGCTCGCCGCGAACGCGGCCTGCCGGTGCTCGTCCACGAGGCCGACGCGGCGCTCGCGCGCCACGAAGTGCCCAACCCCGCCGAGAATGGGCCGATGCGGCTGCGCCCGATGCTCGGCTTCCTCTGGTGGTCCGTGCGGCGGGGCCTGCTCCGGGTGCCCGCGCTGGCCGAGGTCGGCACGTTCGGGGACGGGGCCACGCTGGACGTGCCCGGTTCGCCGAGGGTGATCCTCGTCCCGGGTCACACGCCGGGAAGCGCGGCGCTCCACCTGCCGGGCCACGATGCGCTGTTCGTCGGTGACGCGATGGCGACCTACGCCGTGACCACCGGTGAGGTCGGGCCGCGGATCGCGCCGTTCTGGGCGGACCGCTCGCAGGCGCTGGCATCGCTGGCGCGGCTCGAGAACGTCGAGGCCGGGCTCGTGCTCCCGGGCCACGGCGACGTGTTCCGGGGCGGGGCAGGGGAGGCCGTCCGGCTGGTCCGGGCCGCCGAGGAGCCTGCCTCTCGCTGAGCGGGCCCGCTGGGGGACCGGCGAGCGCGCGGAGTGCTACCGTCGGACCGTGCCCGCTCCGCGCCGCTACGTCACCGATGCCATCGTCCTGTCCCGGTTCGACCTGGGCGAGGCCGACCGCGTCCTGACCCTGATCACGCCCGAGCACGGCAAGCTCAAGGCCATCGCCAAGGGGATCCGGCGCCCCACCAGTCGACTCGGCGGCAGTCTCGAGCCGTTCGCCGAGCTCACCCTGACGCTCGCCCGGGGCCGGACGTTCGACGTGGTCACCGAGGTCCACGTGGGTCACGCCTGGCTCCGCCTGCGCGACCGCCTCGAGACCGCGGCCACGGCCTGGTACCTCGCCGAGCTCGCCGATCGCAGCCTGGAGGAGCGCCACGAGGCACAGCTGCTGTACGCGCTCCTGCGCCGCGCCTACGAGCTGCTCGACGCCGACATGGCACCGGGCCGCGTCGCACGCTGGTACGAGATGCATCTCGCCGACGAGCTGGGGCAGCGGCCCGAGGTGGACCGCTGCGTGGAATGCGATCGGATGCTGGAGGCCACCGAGGCGTATCGCTGGGTGCCGCCGCTGGGCGGGGTCGTCTGCGGCCGCTGCCCGGGGCCGCCGGCCGATCGCACCGGGCTCAGCCTCGAGGCGCTCAAGCTGCTCAAGGCCTATCAGCGCCTTGACATCGAGGCAATCGCCGGCCTTCGCCTGTCGCCTGGTGCGGAGCGCGAGGCGGAAGGGGCGATGCGCGACTTCATGCGCGTCGCCCTGGAGCGCGACCCGCGCTCGCTCGCGTTCCTCGACGAGGTCCGGTCACGACCCGCCAGCCATCCGGCGCCGCAGGCCGCGCCGCATCCCGCCATCCGCTGAGCCCGAGGGAGGACGCCACGTGGTCTTCGACACCGGCACCGAGGCCGACCGCCATGCACGGGAGCGGCTCGAGCGCGAGCCCGTCGGCTGGCTGACGACCGTCACGCCCGATGGCCAGCCCCAGACCTTCCCCATCTGGTTCCTGTGGGATGGCGGCGAGATCCTCGTCTACAGCGACCGGCGCGCGAAGCGCAACCGGAACGTGCAGGCCAACCCACTCGTGTCGCTCCATCTCAACGACGACGGCTCGGGCGGGGACGTCGTGGTCGTCGAGGGCCAGGCCCGGATCGATGATGCGGCGCCGGCCCCCGAGGACAATGCCGCCTACAACGCCAAGTACGGGGACCGGATCCGCGATTCGTTCTCGACGCTCGAGGACTTCACCAGCATCTACAACGTCCCGATCCGCGTCCGGCCCACCCGCGGCCGCGCGTTCTGAGCGTGGGCACGACCACCCGGATCGCGATCGGCGCCGGGGCCGCGGCGGCGGGAGCGCTGGCGGTGGCGGCCGTGCTGGACGCGGTGGTCGCCCGGACCGAGGACCGGTTGTGCCCGCTCGCCCCCCAGCCTGCAGCTCCGCCGTCGGAGCGGGCCAGGGCGCTGCATGCCACGCTCCGCGTCGCCGACCTCCACGCCGACTCGCTCCTGTTCGGCCGCGATCTGCTGCGACGCGAGGATCGCGGCCACGTCGACATCCCACGCTTGATCGAGGGCGGGGTGGTGCTCCAGGTGCTGTCGATGGCCGTCAAGACGCCGTCCGGCCTCAACCTCGAGCGCAACGAGGACGACTCGGACGACGTGCTCAGGCTTGTCCTCGCCAAGCGCTGGCCGCCTGCCACCTGGCGCCGGCTGCTGCCCCGGGTCCTCTACCTCGCGTCGCGGGCCGAGGGATTCGCGGCGCGGTCCGGGGGGCGGTTCCGGCTGATCCGGACCCGGAACGACCTGGCCGCCCACCTGGCCGCCCGGCGCACGACCCCGGACACCACGGCCGGCCTGCTCTCGATCGAGGGCGCGCATGCGCTCGAGGACGACCCGGCCAACGTGGATGTCGTCGCCGACGCGGGCATCCGGATGATCTCGCCCGCCCACTTCTTCGACACTGCATTCGGGGGATCCGCGCACGGGGTCGAGCAGCACGGCCTGACGGCCATGGGGCGCGAGATGGTGGGCCGGATGGAGTCCCGGGGCGTGATCCTCGACCTCGCCCATGCCTCGCCACGGACCATCGACGACGCGCTCGAGATCGCGAGCCGCCCGGTCGTCGCCTCGCACACGGGACTTCGGGGCGTGCTCGACAACGCCCGCAACCTGTCCGACGCGCACCTCGACGGGATCGCCGCAACGGGCGGCCTGGCCGGCATCGGGTTCTGGCCCGCGGCGTGCGGTGGTGACGACGCGGCCGCCATCGCCCGTTCCGTCGCCTACGCGGTCGAGCGGGTCGGGGTCGAGCACGTCGCCCTCGGCTCGGATTGGGACGGCGCGGTGTCCGTCGCGTTCGATGCCGCGCACACCGTCCGCCTGACCGACGCGCTGCTCGAGGTCGGGCTCGACGAGGCGGCCATCCGGGCGGTCATGGGCGAGAACGTGCTGCGCGTCCTGGCGACGGCGCTGCCGGCCGCCTGATCCGGCAGGCGACGGCCGCCTGATCCGGCAGGGCCATGCCGGCCCGCGTACGATCCGGGCGTGCGCAGCACCGAGAAGACGGTCCTCAACCCGAGCGGCATCCACCTCCGTCCCGCGGCCGTGTTCGTCACGGCGGCTGCCGCGTTCGCTTCGCGGATCACCCTCGAGAACCTCACCCTCGGCCGGCCGGCGCAGGACGCCAAGTCGATGATCGGCGTGATGACCGCCGGTTCGCGCCAGGGGCACCGGGTCCGGGTCACGGCCGAGGGACCGGACGAGGATGCGGCGATCAGGGCGCTGGGCATGGCGATCGACAGCGGGTTGGGCGAGGCGATCCCGGGCTGATCACGGCCGGCCTGCTAGTCCTCGGGGCGCGGGGTCCCGATCTTGCGTTCCTCCCCGCGCACGAGCCTGCCGATGTTGTCCCAGTGGAACAGCCAGACCAGGGCTGTGCCGCCCACGGCGTAGACGTAGAGCCACGGGTCGAGCGGCGTGACCGCGGTCGCCACCGCGAGCAGCAGGCCGCCCATCGCGGATCCGATGAGCGATCCCAGGGACGAGTACCGGGTGATGGCGATCACGCCCAGGAACACCGGCATGATCGCGAGCGCCACCAGCGGCTGGAACGCGAGCAGGCCGCCGAATGCCGGCGCCACGCCCCGGCCACCGCCGAAGCCGAGGAATGGCGACCGGCTGTGACCCACGATCGCCGCCAGCGCGGCCAACACCTCGGCCTCGACGCCGCCGCCCAGCGCCTGGACGAGGAGCACGGCGGCGGTGCCCTTGAGCATGTCGAGCAGCCCGGCCACCAGCGCCAGCTGCGGTCCCAGGGCGCGCATCGTGTTGGCGCCACCGGTGCGCCCGCTCCCGATCGTCCGGGGGTCCGGGCCGCCGCTGAGGCGCGCGATGATGACCCCCCACGGAATGCCGCCGATGACATAGCCGGTCGCGGTCAGCGCGACCGCTCGCAGGAGGTCGAGGGGTTCCACGGGGGCCGAGTATAGGGCTCGCGCCGTGCCCTACGGGCGGGCGGATCCGTCGCCAGGCATCGCGCGCAGCGCCTCCGCAAGGCGGTCGGACCGGCCGGCGAACCAGACAGCGCGATCGCCGTCGCCGGCCACCTCGTCCACCAGCGCGCTGAGCCCGGCGTTGACGGGGGTGGGAACGCCCAGCCGCCGGCCCGCAGCCGCAACACCGCCATTGAGCCAGGCGGCCTCGGTCGGAACCCCGGCACCGTCGCGGCGAACGTGAAGCCGGAGCGACGGCGACTTGCCGCCGCGCGCCCCAGCGATCGCGCGCGACACGATCGGGCGGCCGATCGCAACCGGCAACGCGAGCCCCCGCAGCAGCAGTGACACCTGGGCGCCCGGCAGCGACACCGGCCGCACGCCGAGGCGGTGCATCACCGCCACCGCCTCGTGCAGCTGGTCCCGCTCCACGACGTAGCTGCGCGGATCCGCATAGATCTGACCCGGATCGAGGTCGAGGATGGCGCTGGTGGCGTTGCCGACCAAGTTGGCCAGCAGCTTGGACCACTTCATCGCCACGCTGTCGGGGTACACGCGCGCGGCCAGCCCCGCCCGGGACCAGGAATCGGCCAGCAGCGCGGCGACGGGTCCCGCCTCCTCCTCGTCGCCCCCGCCGACCACGGCCACGCCCATGCCGCCCGAACGCATCCGTCGGACCCCGTCGGGGATGGGCTCGACCGCGGCCGTCAGCGAACCGGCGAGCAGGGGCGAACGGCCTGCCGCACGGGCCTGCTCCTCGGCGCCGACGCCGTTCTGGACGGTGAGCAGTGGCACGCCGGGCCAGGCGGCGGCCGTTTCGAGCGCGCCCTCGACGTGGAATGCCTTGACCGCGACCAGGATCAGCCCCGGCTCTCCGACGGAGCCCGGATCCGTGGCCCTGGTGACTCGCGCCTCGACCGGCCCGGACGGCGCCTCGATCCGCAGTCGGCCGGCGTCGTCGCCACCCAGCTCGCGCCGGTCGAGGAGCACGACCTCGTGCCCGGCGACGGCGAGCATGCCGCCCAGGAACGACCCCACGGCCCCCGATCCGATGACCAGCGCCATGGGCAAGGGTTGGGCGGCGGCAGGCGTCACGCCACCGTTCCAGGGCGCGGGGAAGCCGGTCGTCTGGGCACGCTACTCCTTCGCCCGGGACGGGCGATCCTCCCGGGTCGGGGATGACCCCGTTGAGCCAGAGACCATACCCGACCGCGGGCCTCCGATCCGCGCGAGGACGCGCCTCGTCCAGGGCCCGGCTCGCCGGGCCTATCCCTTGGGCAGCGAGGCTGCCGCGTCGGCGGTCTCGAGCACCTCGGCGAGCGACGAGCCCGTACCCGCCTGGACGGCGGCGACCACGGCCCCCTCGACGATGGGTCCCTTGCTCAGCCGGACCGTGTCCGGATCGCCGAGCATCTCGAGGGCGGTCACGGCCGAGAGGACGGCACTGCCGAGATCGACCAGGACGACCACCCCGGCACCCGCGTCCGCTTCCCCGATCGCGGCGGCGATCCTGGCGGCATCGGTTCCGATCGAACCGTCCTCCAGCCCTCCCGCAGGCATGATCCGGACGTCCGGACCGGCCATCTGGCCGGCCAGCTCTGCGGCGCCCTCGGCGACGCCCGCCGAGTGGGACACCACCACGAGCCCGACATGGGCCTCGGGGTCGCCGTCCCCGCCGCGGCTCGTCCCGCCGATCGACCGCCCCGGCCGGGGTCGCGTGGGACGTGGCCCGATCGGACCGCGATCAGGCTTGTCGACCCAGTCGAATGTCCTGGTGACCGCCTTCTTCCAGCGCGCGTATTCCCGGTCGCGGAGTGCCTCGTCCATCCCGGGCGTCCACTCGGCGTCCCGGGTCCAGTTCTCGCGCAGGTCGTCGAGCGCCGCCCAGTAGCCGACCGC
Source organism: uncultured Chloroflexia bacterium (assembly GCA_963727585.1). Taxonomy (GTDB): domain Bacteria; phylum Chloroflexota; class Limnocylindria; order Limnocylindrales; family CSP1-4; genus CAIXZV01. The sequence goes on from CAVSHH010000003.1 coordinate 676,387, forward strand.
GAGGCCCGCGGCGTAGGCGGCGCCCAGGGCCGTGGTCTCGGCGACGGCCGGCCGGATGACCGGGACGCCGAGGACGTCGGCCTGGAACTGCATGAGCAGGTTGTTGAACACCATCCCGCCGTCGACCCTGAGAGCCGTGAGCGGCAGGCCGGAATCGGCATTCATGGCGTCCAGGACCTCGCGGGTCTGCCATGCCGTCGCCTCCAGGGCCGCGCGGGCGATGTGGCCCTTGGTGACGTAGCGGGTCAAGCCGGCGATGACACCCCGGGCGTCCGACCTCCAGTAGGGGGCGAACAGGCCGGAGAAGGCGGGCACGAAGTACACGCCCCCGTTGTCATCGACCGAGGCCGCGAGGGTCTCGATGTCGGGCGACGTCTCGATCAGGCCGAGGTTGTCACGCAGCCACTGGACCAGGGCACCGGTGATCGCGATCGAGCCTTCGAGGGCGTAGACGGCGGGCTGGTCGCCGAGCTTGTAGGCCACCGTGGTGAGCAGGCCGCTCCTGGACGGGACGATCCTCGTGCCCGTGTTGAGGACCATGAAGTTGCCCGTGCCGTAGGTGTTCTTCGCCTCACCCGGCGAGAAGCACGCCTGGCCGAACAGGGCAGCCTGCTGGTCACCCAGGTCGCCCGCGATCGGGACCCCGGCGAGATCGCCGGTGGCGATGCCGTAGACCTCCGACGAGGCCCTGATCGACGGCAGCATGGATCCCGGGATGCCCATCGCGCCCGCGATGTCGGCATTCCAGTCGAGTGTGTCGAGGTCCATGAGCATGGTGCGCGACGCGTTGGACACGTCCGTCACGTGGATGCCGCCGTTGACGCCGCCGGTCAGGTTCCAGATCAGCCAGGTGTCGATGGTGCCGAACACCAGGTTGCCCGCCGCGGCCCTGGCCCGGGCTCCCTCGACGTTGTCCAGGACCCACTTGATCTTGGGCCCCGAGAAGTAGGTGGCCAGGGGCAGGCCAACCCGGGCCCGGAATCTGGTCCTGGCCCCCGTCCCTGCCGAGCTCGTCGATGATCGTGTCGGTGCGGGTGTCCTGCCACACGATGGCGTTGAACACGGGCTGTCCGGTCGTCCGGTCCCAGACGAGCGCGGTCTCGCGCTGGTTGGTGATCCCGACCGCGGCGAGGTCGCCGGCGGAGATGCCGGCCGTTCTGAGCGCCCCCCTGATGACCTCCTGGCAGCGTGCCCAGATCTCCATCGGGTCGTGCTCGACCCAGCCGGGCCTGGGGTAGATCTGCGTGTGCTCCAGCTGGTCGATCGCGACAACCGATCCGGAGCGGTCGAAGATCATGAACCTGCTGCTCGTGGTGCCCTGGTCGAGGGCTCCGACGTACTTGGTCATACCGGTATCTGCTCCCGTGGTGCTGGCACGGTCCTACGCCCGGAACCAGGTGTCGGCTGCGGCCTCGAGCAGCAGGTGCGAGGACGTCGCGCCCGGGTCCTGGTGGCCGGCGCTCCGTTCCCCCAGGTAGCTGGCTCGACCTTTACGGGCGACCAGCGGGATCGTGGCCAGCATGCCCTGCTCGGCGGCGGCGACGGCCGCAGCGAGGGCGTCGCCCGGGGGGTCGCCACGGTCGATCCCTGCACGCAGTGCGTCGCGGGCCGGGCACAGGGCGTCGAGCATGGTCTTGTCACCGAGCGCGGCCTTGCCGCGCTCACGAATCCCGGTGATGCCGAGGTCGAAGGCATCCGTGAACCCGGCCAGGCCCAGCTCGGCCCGGCCCGTGGTTGCCGTGCCCAGCCGCAGGAAGAACGTGCCGTACAACGGGCCGCTCGCCCCACCGACCGTGGAGATGAGCTTCATCGCGACGCCCTTGAGGAGCGCCCCGATGTCGCCCGCGGGCAGCGTCGGCAGCACGCCGACCACGGCCTGGAACCCGCGATCCATGTTGATGCCGTGGTCGGCGTCCCCGATGGCCGCGTCGAGGTCCGTCAGGTGCTGCTTGTGCTCGTGGATCCGGGCGGCGGCCAACGTGAGCCAGGCGACCACGTCGCTGTGGCTGATGACCGACTCGCCGCTCATCGTCCGGCTCCCGTTGCGTGCATGGGCCGGCCGCCGGTCAGACGCCCCAGCGGAGGGCCGGGGTGTCCACGGGGGCGTCCCAGTAGCCGGTAAGCTCGTCGTCGAGTCTGAGCACGGTGATCGAGCAGCCCGCCATCTCCAGCGAGGTGACGTAGTTGCCCACCAGGCTGCGCTCGATGGCGATGCCGCGCTCCTCGCAGATCCCGGCAAGCCTGCGGAACACGATATACAGCTCGATGAGCGGCGTGCCGCCCATGCCGTTCACGAGGACCAGGACGCGGTCGCCGGACCGGAACGGCAGGTCGTCGAGGATGGGTCCTGCGAGCAGCCCCGTGATCTCGTCCGCCGAGGCGAGCTTCATCCGGGTGCGGCCCGGCTCGCCATGGATGCCGATGCCGATCTCCATCTCGTCATCGCCCAGCTCGAAGGTCGGATGGCCGGCGGCCGGAACCGTGCAGCTGGTGAGCGCCATGCCCATCGACCGGACGTTGTCCTGGACCTTCTGGCACAGCGCGGTGAGCGTGGCCAGGTCGGCTCCGGCCTCGGCAGCCGCCCCGACGATCTTCTCGGCCAGCACCGTGCCGCCGACGCCACGGCGGCCGGCGGTGTACAGCGAATCCTTGACCGCGACGTCGTCCGCGATCACGACGGCGGAGACCTCGTGTCCCTCTGCCCGGGCCATCTCGGCCGCGAGCTCGAAGTTCATGATGTCGCCGGTGTAGTTCTTGACGATGTGGAGCACGCCGGCCCCGGTGTCGACTGCCCTGGTCGCGGCCAGCACCTGGTCGGGCACGGGCGACGTGAACACGGCGCCGGGACAGGCAGCGTCGAGCATGCCCCTGCCGACGAAGCCGGCATGCATCGGCTCATGCCCCGATCCGCCCCCGGAGACGACCCCGACCTTGCCCGATCGCAGGCTGTCGCCGCGCACGATGACGTCGGGCTCGACCAGGCGAAGGCGGCCGGGGTGCGCGGCGATCATCCCCGTCAGCGCCTCCTCGACGACCGCATCGGGGTCGTTGATCAACTTCTTCATCCAAGCCTCCCCGGCGAGGTGGAACCGCCCCGGCCTCCAGCGGCGGCTGGCCCGGCAGGCGCGCCGGCCATGGTCAGCGGATCTCCTCGCCCGATGGCTCCTCGGCCGGCTCCGTCGCCACGCCGCCGTCCAGCGCCTTCCAGGCGAGCCAGCCGAGGATGGCGCCGGCCACCGGGCCAACGATGTAGATCCAGATGCCTGTCAGGTCGCCGCCGACCAGTGCCGAGCCCAGCGAGCGAGCCGGATTGACGGAGGCGCCCGACAGGGTCGCGCTTGCGAAGTGGATCGCGACCAGGGTCAGCGGGATGGCCAGGGCCGCCAGCGCGGTGGCGCGCTTGGTTGACGCAAGGATGACCGCGACGAAGCCGGCTGTCATCAGCACCTCGATCAGGAGCGCTCCGACGTCCGTGACGCCGTTCCCGGGCGCGGTGACGCCGGCCTTCACCGCCTCCTGGCTGACCGCGACCAGGACCACGATGCCGGCACCGATCGCCCCCACCACCTGCGCGATGATGTATCCGACCGCATCGACGGGCGTGGTCCGGCCATCGAGGACCATGCCCACGGTGACCGCCGGGTTGAAGTGCCCGCCCGAGATGTGTCCGAACGCGAAGATGCCGGCGAGCAGGCCGAACCCGAACGAGAACGGAACCACGACCAGGGGAGCAACCCCGCCGGCGCCGGCCGCTGCGATCGACAGGTAGCCGATGGACAGGAACAGGAACGTGCCAACCAGCTCGGCGGCGTACTTGCGGACGTCCACGATGCGGGATCCTCCCAACCACGGCGCCATCGGGCAGGCGCATAGCGTCGCCAGTGTAGTTGCCGCGCCCTGTGCCGATGCCGCCATCGAGGATGACCCGGTGGCATTCGAGCCGGCCGGATGACCGGTCCGGGTGCCACCGTCTGCTAGATTGGCGCTCCCGTCCCTGCCACGTCGTCCGCCCGTGTCCCTGCCAAGGCCGCGGGCCATCGGAGCCCAACCCGTGACCCTCGATCCCGCCCTCGACCCGAACGCCGTCGAGCCCGCCGTCGCCAACCTCGAGACCATCGTCTCGCTGTCCAAGCGGCGCGGCTTCATCTTCCCGTCGTCGGAGATCTACGGCGGCATCAACGCCGTGTGGGACTACGGCCCCCTGGGCGTGGAGCTCAAGAACAACGTCAAGCGCGCCTGGTGGCGGGCGATGGTCCAGGACCGCAACGACATCGTGGGCCTCGACGCCGGGATCCTGATGCACCCCCAGGTCTGGGTGACGTCCGGCCATGTCGGGTCGTTCAGCGACCCGCTGGTGGAATGCGGCGAGTGCCATCGCCGCTACCGGCTGGACGAGCTGGCGGGCGCCGAGGACCTGTCGCCGGCCGACCTCCGGGACCCGACGATCACGGCTCGCCTGGGTCTGGTCTGCCCCAACGACGGCGGCCCGCTGTCGGCGCCCCGCCAGTTCAACCTGATGTTCACCAGCCACATGGGTCCGGTGGAGGATGACGGCAACGTCGTCTACTTCCGGCCCGAGACGGCGCAGGGCTCGTACGTCAACTTCAAGAACGTCCAGCAGAGCTCGCGCAAGAAGATCCCGTTCGGCATCGCCCAGATCGGCAAGTCGTTCCGCAACGAGATCTCGCCCGGCAACTTCGTGTTCCGGATGCGCGAGTTCGAGCAGATGGAGATGCAGTACTTCGTGCGGCCGGAATCCGGGGCGGCCGAGGCCTTCGAGCTCTGGCTGCCCAAGCGCAAGGCGTGGTACGAGGCCTACGGGGTCGATCCGGGCCGGCTCCGTCTCCGCGAGCACACGGCGGACGAGCTCGCCCATTACGCGAAGCAGGCGATCGACGTCGAGTACCGGTTCCCGTTCGGCTGGAAGGAGCTCGAGGGGATCCACAATCGGGGCGACTTCGACCTCGGCAACCACGCGCAGGCGTCGGGCGAGAACCTCGAGTACTTCGACCAGGCCACCGGCGAGCATTTCATCCCGTGGATCGTCGAGACGGCCGCGGGCGCCGACCGGGCCGCGTTCACGTTCCTCATCGACAGCTACCGCGAGGAGCAGGTTCGTGACGACAAGCGGGTCGTCCTCGGCCTCCACCCGGAGCTGGCCCCGTACAAGGTCGCGGTCCTGCCGCTGCTCAAGAAGCGGCCCGAGATCGTGGAGCTGTGCCACCGGCTGCTCGCCGATCTCAAGCGCGACGTGATGGCCGTCTACGACGACACGGCCGCCATTGGCAAGCTCTACCGTCGCCAGGACGAGATCGGCACGCCGTGGTGCGTGACGGTCGACGTGGACTCGCTGGAGGATGGGGCGGTGACCATCCGCGACCGGGACTCGATGACCCAGGAGCGCGTCCCGGTGGAGGGCGTCAAGCAACTGATTCTCGACCGGATGGCGGCCGTCCGGCCGTAGGCGGCCTGCAACATCCGGCCCGGCGCCCCGGCACAACTGCTAGCCCGCCGGCCGACGCGGTGCGTGCGCCTGATCCCGGAGCGCGGTGCGCTGCCGCACCGTCCGGCGGTCCGGTGTGAGCCCGCACCGCCCGTGACTCACGGACCATGGCCGACGGCGGAGGGGCCCGGCAAATTCGTGGCCTGGGCGCGGTCGTCGAGCAGCGATGTGGTGACGGCCGCGTCCATCCATGCCGGGGGCCGGCGCGACCAGCGGGCCTCGGCCGGGTCGTCGCCCGCGGCGAGATCGGGGCGGATCGGGCTCAGCCGGCGGCCACGGCCTCCTTGGCGCCCTTGGGATCGACTCCCTCGGGCGGCCAGACGCCCTTGAGGTAGGAGTCGATCGCCTGGGCGGAGCGCTTGCCGTCGCCCATGGCCAGGATCACGGTTGCGGCGCCGCGGACGATGTCGCCGCCCGCGAACACGCCGTCCATCGAGGTCATGCCCCATTCATCGGCCAGCATGTAGCCGTACTCGTTGACCTTGAGCTCGGGCGCGGAGCCGGTGAGCAGCGGGTTGGCCCGCGTCCCGATGGCCACGACGACGAGGTCGCAGTCGATCACGTGCTCGGAGCCCTCGATCTTGACCGGGCGGCGCCGGCCGGAGGCATCGGGCTCTCCTAGCTCCATCGAGGAGACCTTGAGCCCGGTCACCCAGCGGTTCTCGTCGCCGATGACCTCCTCGGGCGCGGTCAGGAGCTGGAAGCGGACGCCCTCGTCCTTGGCGTGGTGGACCTCCTCCTTGCGCGCCGGGAGCTCCTCCTCGGACCGGCGGTAGACGATCGTCGCCTCTGCGGCACCGAGGCGCTTGGCCGTGCGGACGGCGTCCATCGCGACGTTCCCGCCGCCGACGACGACCACGCGCTGGCCGTGGAGGATGGGGGTCTGGGACTCGGGGTTCCATGCGCCCATGAGGTTGACGCGGGTGAGGTACTCGTTGGCGGAGTAGACGCCCTTGTAGTTCTCGCCCGGGACGTTCATGAACACCGGCAGGCCGGCCCCGACGGCCAGGAACAGCGCGTCGAAGTCCTCGCGGAGCTCGGGGATCGTGTAGGTGCGGCCCACGATCGCGTCGACCTCGATCTTCACGCCGTCCGCCACGAGGCGGTCGACCTCGGCCTGGACGATGTCCTTGGGCAGGCGGAACTCGGGGATCCCGTAGATCAGCACGCCGCCCGGGGCGTGGAAGGCCTCGAACACGGTCACGTCATGACCGCGGTGGGCGAGCTCGCCCGCCGCCGTGAGCCCGGCCGGACCGGAACCGACGATGCCGACCTTCTTGCCGGTGTTCGTCGGATGGGCCTTGGGCAGCGCGTCGATGTTGGCCTGGGCCCAGTCCGCCACGAACCGCTCGAGGTAGCCGATGGCCACCGGGTTACCCTTCTTGGTCCGGATGCAGACGCCCTCACACTGGGTCTCCTGCGGACAGACGCGCCCGGTCACGCAGGGAAGGGCGTTGTCGTTGAGCAGGCTCTCCGCCGCGGCGGGCATGTTGCCCTCGCGGAGGAACTTGATGAACCGCGGGACGTCCACGCGGACCGGGCAGCCGTCCACGCAGAACGGCTTGGGGCACTGGATGCAGCGCTCCGCCTCCAGCATCGCCAGCTGGTAGGTGAGGCCGAGGTTGACCTCTTCGAAGTTGTGGGCACGCTCCTCGCCCGCCTGCTCGGGCATGGCGACCCGGTCGATCTGCATCCGCTCCTTGTTGCTGAGCGGGGCCTTGGGAGCCTCGGTGCCATTGTCGTTGGCCGGCACCGGGGACGCGGGCTCGGTCATGCTTTCACCTCTGTCGTTGCGCAGGCGCCAACCTGCGCCTCCTGCTCCTGCTGCCGCGTCAGGGCCTGCGCCTCGAAGCTGCGGTAGGTGGTCAGGCGGTCGGCCAGCTCCTGGAAGTTCACCTTGTGCGCGTCGAACTCGGGTCCGTCCACGCACGCGTACTTGGTCTGGCCGCCGACGGTCACCCGGCAGCCGCCGCACATGCCCGTCCCGTCGACCATGATCGCGTTGAGCGAGACCGTGGTCTCGACGCCGTAGGGCTCGGTCATCGCGGCCACGGCCTTCATCATCGGGACCGGCCCGATGGCGTAGACGGCGTCGACGCCACCCGCGTCGAGCAGGTCCTTGAGCGCCTCGGTCACGAACCCGTGGCGCCCGTACGACCCGTCGTCGGTGCACACGACCACGTCACCGCAGGCGCGCAGCTCCTTCTCGAGGATCACCCACTCCCGGCTCCGGCCGCCGATCACGGACGTCACGTGGACGCTCTGGTCTGCGAGCGCCCGGACGATCGGGAGCAGGACGGCGGTGCCGACGCCACCCCCCACGCACACGGCGTGCCCGGAGGCGACCAGGTCGGTCTCGCGGCCGAGCGGACCGGCGACGTCCTGGATGGCGTCACCGACCTGGAGTCCCGTGAGCTCCGTCGTGCTGGCGCCGATGGCCTGGATCACGAGGGTGATCGTGCCGGCCTCGGGGTCGTTGTCCGCGATGGTGAGCGGGATGCGCTCGGCGCCCGGCCCCTTCCGGACGATGACGAACTGGCCGGGACGCCGGACCTTCGCGATCCGAGGAGCCTCGACGACGAGGCGGACGACGTTCGGGGAGAGCTGCTCTCGCTCGACGATGGGATGCAACGCAACCTCGCGGATACAAGGGGTGGGACGCAGAGTCGCCCACGACGGGTGACCTTGCCAGCATCGCCCATGGATCGCCGGCGCGTTACCCTCCGTTGGCCCCGAGCACCGGTCCGAAGGTCACACGCGCACGGGGCCAACCGGAGCAGTCGACCCCGGAGGAACGGATGCCGCTAGCATCAGTCGCGATGAGCCAGGCGTCCACGACTGCTGACCCCGTCGCGGGCGATCATCGCGACGACATCGATGTGCTGCGTGTGATCGCGGCCGTGATGGTGCTCACCATTCACGCGAGCTCGTCCGTGATCTTCGCAGCCGAGCAGGCGCCGATCGGGGGCACCTATTGGGTTGCGGTGACGCTCAACGCGCTCTCGCGCTGCGCCGTTCCCGTGTTCCTGGCGATCGGCGGCTGGCTGCTGCTGCGGCGGCCTGTCCCGGACAGCACCGACTGGCTGGGTTCACGCATCGCCCGGCTCGGCATCCCGCTCCTCGTCTGGTCCGCCATCTACCTGGTCGAGGAGGCCGTCAAGGGCGGGCTGACGGGTGCACGAACCTGGCAGACAGCCGGCCAGGCGCAGGCATGGGTGCACGATCGCCTGGTGGACCTGCTTGCCGGCCCTGGCGTGCGAACCCACCTCTGGTACCTCTACGTGGCGATCGCGATCACGGTGGTGGTGTGGGTCGTGCAGGCGACCCGGCTCCAGCACCGCGATCCTGCCACGGTCTCCCTGGCGGCGGTCGCGCTGGTGCTGCCCTTCGGCCTCGCATCCATGGTCCACGAGACGATCTGGTGGGGCGCGGCGGCGATCTGGGCTGTGGGGTACTCGGTGATCGGCTACGTGGAGTTTGAGCGACCCCCCAGGCGGCTGATCGCGGGGCTCCTGTATCTCGCAGGAGTGGGAGGCATCGTTGCCGCCGTGCGCGCCACGGGCTACGACACCTGGTCCAGCTCGTATCCGACGCCGATGGCCCTGGCCGCAACGGTGGGCCTGCTGGGGCTGATCATGGGCGTCCGCGTCCCGCAGTCCATGGTCCATCCCCTTCGCGTGCTCGGGTCATTGACGCTGGGCTTCTATCTCGTCCACCCGCTGGTTCTTGATGTGTTCCGCGTGATGATGCTGCCGGGCGGACCGCTCGACGGCCTTCCGCTCCTCCCGGGCCTCGCTCTCCTGCTGGTTGCGGGCGTCACCGTGTCGTTCCTGGTCACCTGGAGCTGGCATCGATCGCCCATGCTGGTGCGCCTCCTCGGCTAGGACGTCGAGCAGGGACGCCGGCGAGGTCACACGCTCATGGCACAATCGGACACGGCCGGTGGCAGGGGCCGCCAGGCGAACTTCCCGAGCGAGGTGGAATGCGCGCAATCACCGGCAACCCGGCCATCGACCGGTTGCCCGCCGATCCTGGAGCCGAGCGCGGCCAGCGTGTTGTCCTGGTGCTGGCCTCAATCGGCCACGACATCACCGGCGCGATCGAGAATCGAACCGGCCGCAGCGATCTCAGGGGGAACGTTCCCAGCCTGGTCCTGTGCGAGCTCTCGCTGCGCGGGCCCCTTCGCCCGCAGGATCTCATGGATGTCACGCACCTCACCAGCGGCGGGATGACCAAGCACCTCGACCATCTCGAGGCCGAGGGCCTCATCGAGCGCCAGTTCGGCACGCTGCGCGACGACCGGCGCGCGAGCGTGGTGTCCCTCACCTCGGACGGACAGCGGGCGGCGAACCTGATCGGCGAGGCCGTGGAGTCGCACTCGGTCGAGCTCCGGGGGGTCATCGACCGCCTGCGGGAGATGCTCGGCGACTAGCGCCGTCACCGGCGCTGATCTCGTGCTCGGGGTCCCAGCCTGGTGCCGGCTCCTGCCGGCGTGCTCGTCACCCAGTGGAAGCACCTGGTCGCGGCGCTCGCGGGCATGATCACCGGGGCGGGCGTCGTCCCGCGGAGCGAGGCCGTCCAACGGACCCTCCGCTGGACGCTAGGCCGTCGCGGGCGCCTTGCCCTTCGGCCAGTAGAGCTCCTTCTTGACGTGGAACTCGGGGAAGCCGCGCGCCATGAGCGTTCGTTCCACGTTGAGGATCATCTCGGGGTTGCCGCAGATGTAGACCACCGTCCGGTCCGGCCTGAGGCCGAGCTCCTGGCAGGTGTCGGTGATGACCTGCTCGGCACGACCCGTCCGGCCGATCCAGCCGGCATTGCGCGGATCGCCCGGTCGCGAGATGGTGGGCACGTACCTCAGCCGGTACGAGGGGTCCTGCTCCCAGGCCTCGAGCTCGGCGCGGTAGCCCAGCTCGTTCGCGAACGAGCAGCCGTTGATGATCACGGTCTCGCGCGGCTTCCCCTCCGCCACGGTCTCGCGGATCATCGACAGGAACGGGGCGATCCCGGTGCCGGTGGACACGTACAGGTGGGTCCGATCATCCTCGGGCTCCAGCATGAACTTGCCCTTGGGCCCGATGAGACGCCCCCGGTGTCCCACCTGCAGTCGCCACAGCGCCGTGGTGAACCGGACGATCGGGACGTGGCGCACGAACATCTCGTACCCCAGGACATCGGCGGTCGACGGGGCGGATGCGATCGAGTACGGCCGCTGGAGCATCTTCCCATCGGCCACCACACCCAGCGTCATGTACTGCCCGGGCACGAACGGGGTGGCGGGGCCGTCCATCTTGACCCGGAAGTAGGCGAGGTCGTCGGTGAGATCCTCGCGGTGGACGAGGGTGGCGTTGTAGACGTCGGCGAAGGTGTCGATGACGCGCTGGTCGTCGGGGACGGCGGTGGTCTCGACGGGATCGGACACGGGATGGGCTCCTGCGGATCGCGGTGCGGGTCGGGACGCACGGCTCCGCCTGAGCGTACACCGCGATCCCGTGCCCGTGCCCCGTGCCCCGTGGCCCGTGCCCCGTGCCCCGTGGCCCGTGGCCCGGTCGGCGCCGTCGAACGGCCTCATTCCCGGAGGCGCTCCGGCCCGGGCCTCGTGACCCCTGACCTCGGGTCCGTGAACGATCCCGGCGTACAATCGTGCGGACCTTTCCACAGGTGTGATCGCGGGCCGCGTCTCCCAGTCTCTGCCCGCCCGCTGCAAGATCGAGGAGCCCTGCCACGATGGCCCAGAGCCCGACCACGTCCGACCGGAAGCACGCCGCCGCCAAGCGCTACATCTACGCCTGGGGAGCCGGGACCGCCGAAGGCAACGGCACCATGAAGGACCTGCTCGGCGGCAAAGGCGCGGGCCTCGCGGAGATGACGCTGGCCGGCCTCCCGACGCCGCCGGGATTCACGATCACGACCGAGGCCTGCAACGACTACTTCGCCAGCGGCAAGCAGTTGCCGGACGGGCTGTGGGAGGATGTCCTGGCGGCCATGAAGGAGGTCGAGCAGCGTTCGGGCAAGGGATTCGGCGACGCGGACAACCCGCTGCTGGTCTCGGTCCGCTCGGGCGCCAAGTTCTCGATGCCGGGCATGATGGACACGGTCCTCAACCTCGGCCTCAGCGAGCAGACCCTGGACGGGCTGATCGCGCTGTCGGGCAACGAGCGCTTCGGCTGGGACGCCTACCGCCGGTTCATCGGGATGTTCGGCCGGATCGTGATGGGTGTCGACCCGTCTCGGTTCGACGAGCCGCTGGAGGTGAAGAAGCACGCCCACGGTGCCGACGCCAAGGACACCGACCTGACGGTCGACGACCTCAAGGCGCTGGTCGCCGAGTACAAGCGCGTGGTCAAGGAGGACACCGGGCGCGAGTTCCCGGACGACCCCTACGAGCAGCTCGACCTCGCCATCAAGGCGGTCTTCGCCTCCTGGTTCGGCAAGCGTGCCAACGACTACCGCAACAGCCAGAAGATCGCCCACGACCTGGGAACCGCCGTCAACGTGGTGACGATGGTGTTCGGCAACATGGGCAACGACTCCGGCACGGGCGTCGCGTTCACGCGCAACACCTTCGACGGCAGCAACGAGCTGTACGGCGAGTACCTCGTCAACGCCCAGGGAGAGGACGTCGTCGCGGGCATTCGGACGCCCGAGAAGATCAGCCAGCTCAAGGACGAGATGCCCGAGGCCTACGAGGAGTTCCTCAAGATCGGCCAGCAGCTCGAGAAGCACTACAAGGACGTCCAGGACCTCGAGTTCACGATCGAGCACGGCAAGCTGTACATGCTCCAGACGCGGATCGCCAAGCGGACCGCGGCGGCCGCCGTGAAGATCGCCGTGGACATGGTCGCGGAGGGCTTCATCACCAGGCAGGAGGCCGTGGAGCGGATCGAGCCGCACCAGGTGGACCAGCTGCTCCGCGCCCAGTTCGATCCCGAGGCGCGCAAGGGGGCCGAGCAGGTCGCCAAGGGCCTCAATGCATCGCCCGGTGCAGCGGTCGGCAAGGCCGTGTTCGACGCCGACCTCGCGGTCGAGTGGGTGGAGAAGGGCGAGAAGGTCGTCCTCGTCCGCGTCGAGACCAGCCCCGACGACTTCCACGGCATGGCCATCGCCCAGGGCATCCTGACCGCCCGCGGCGGCGCCACCAGCCACGCCGCCGTCGTCGCTCGCCAGATCGGCAAGCCGTGCGTGGCGGGCTGCGCCGAGCTGACCGTCGACTACGGCACGCGGACCGCGAAGTCCGCGCTGAGCGGGACCTCGTTCAAGGAGGGTGACTGGATCAGCGTCGACGGTTCGACGGGCGAGGTGTTCGTCGGCGCCCTGCCGACGGTCGAGGCGCGCTTCGAGGACCAGCCCGAGCTCCAGCAGATCCTGGGCTGGGCGGACGAGATCCGGCGCATGGGCGTGTGGACCAACGCCGACAAGCCCGAGGAGGCCGCGCAGGCCCGCGCCTGGGGCGCCGAGGGTATCGGCCTCTGCCGGACCGAGCACATGTTCCGCGAGGGCGAGCGCCTGGAGATCGTCCGTGGCGCCATTCTCGTGGCCAACGTCGCCACCCGCGCCAAGGCCAAGGCCGCTTCGGGCGAGACGCTCTCCGCCGACGAGCAGGAGGCGGTCTCGACCTTCGATGCCGCGATGGCCAAGCTGGAGGCGCTCCAGCAGGGCGACTTCGAGGGCATCTTCAAGGCGATGGACGGGCTGCCGGTGGTCGTCCGCCTGATCGACCCGCCACTGCACGAGTTCCTGCCCAACCTCGAGGAGCAGCTGGTCAAGGTGACCAGGGCCGAGATGAGCGGCGGTGCCTCCGAGGAGGACAAGGAGCTGCTAGCGACCATCAAGTCGATGCACGAGCAGAATCCGATGCTCGGGCTCCGCGGCTGCCGGCTGGGGATCATGATCCCGGACTTCGTGAAGATCCAGACCCGGGCGATCCTCAATGCCCAGGTGGCCGTGCGCAAGGCGGGCGGGAACCCGATCGCCAAGATCATGATCCCGCTCGTGGGTCACGTGAACGAGCTCAAGGCGACCCGCGCCCTGCTGGCCGCCGAGGCCGACACGATCGCCGCGAACGCCGGCGTCGACGTCGACTACAAGTTCGGGACCATGATCGAGATCCCGCGCGGCGCCCTGACCGCCGATGAGATCGCGAGCGAGGCCGCGTTCTTCAGCTTCGGCACCAACGACCTCACCCAGATGACCTTCGGCTACAGTCGCGACGACGCCGAGGGTGGCTTCCTGCTCAAGTACGTCGAGGACAAGATCCTCCCGGTGAACCCGTTCCAGACCCTGGACGACGCCGTCGCCGGCCTGATGAAGATCGCCGTCGACAAGGGCCGCAGCGCCCGCCCCGACATCGAGCTCGGGATCTGTGGTGAGCACGGCGGCGACCCGGAATCGATCTTCAAGTGCGAGACCATCGGCCTCGACTACGTCTCCTGCTCGCCGTTCCGCGTGCCTGTGGCCCGGCTCGCGGCGGCCCAGGCGGTGCTCGCGATACAGCACGACAGGTAACACCGCCGATCGGGTCGGGTGACCCGACCGCCCCGGACCAGCCTCGCAGGGCGCCTCCCCGGATTCTGGGGAGGCGCCTTGTCGGTAATGAGTCCGGCCCGTCCCGGGCTAGGATGGCGCGATGACCTCTGCGCGCGTCCCCCAACAACCAGGCCGCCCGCACCGCGTGGTCGTCGCCGGCGGCGGGTTCGGCGGCCTGTACGCCACCCGGGAGCTCGGCAAGGGCGGTGACGCCGTCGCCGTGACCCTCGTCGACCGCCGCAACCACCACCTGTTCCAGCCCCTGCTCTACCAGGTGGCGACCGGCGCCCTGTCGCCCGGCGAGATCGCCCAGCCGCTGCGCTCCATCTTCCGCAAGCAGCGCAACACGACCGTGCTGCTCGGCGAGGCCACCGGGATCGATGCCGTGGCACGCGAGGTCCGGTTCAAGGACGGCCTCAGCCTTCCGTACGACACCCTGATCGTGGCCACTGGGGCCCGTCACTCGTACTTCGGTCACGACGAGTGGGCGCCGTACGCCCCCGGGCTCAAGACCATCGACGACGCCACCGAGATGCGACGCCGGATCCTGATCGCGTTCGAGGCGGCCGAGCGCGAGGCGGACCCGGAGCGGCGTCGTGAATGGATGACGTTCGTGCTGGTGGGCGGTGGCCCGACGGGCGTCGAGCTGGCGGGGGCGCTGGGGGAGATCGCCAACGACACGCTGCGCTCGGACTTCCGGGCGATCCGCCCTGCGGACGCCCGGATCGAGCTCGTCGAGGCGCTCGACAGGATCCTGCCGATGTACCCGCCCGATCGCTCCCGCTCGGCGCAGCGACAGCTCGAGCGGCTGGGGGTCGCCGTGCGGGTCGGGACCCGGGTCACCGACGTCGGGGACGGGTTCGTGCGCGTGGAGGACGCCTCGGGGGTCGAGGAGATCCGGGCGCGGACGGTGCTCTGGGCCGCCGGCGTCCTGGCCGTCTCGTTCGGCCGCGCCGTCGCCGAGGCGGTTGGCGCCGAGACCGACCGATCGGGCAGGATCCTGGTCCGCCGCGATCTCACCATCCCGGGCCACCCCGAGATCTTCGTGGTGGGCGACGCGGCCGTGCAGCCTTGGAAACGCGACAAGCCCGTGCCGGGCGTTGCCCAGGGCGGGATCCAGGGCGGCGGCTACGCCGGCCGCACGGTGCTGGCGCGGCTGCGCGGCGAGCCCGTGACCCCGTTTCGATACAGGGACAAGGGTGACGTCGCGGTCATCGGCCGCCTGCGGGGCGTGACCAACATCGGCTGGTTGGGGCCGTTCGGGCGCCAGGGCGGGTTCATCGCGTGGGCGCTCTGGCTGGGGATCCACATCGTCTACCTCATCGGCTTCGCCAACCGGATCGTCGTCACCGTGCGCTGGGCGTGGTCCTTCCTCACCCGCGGCCGCAGCACGCGCCTGATCACCGGCCAGCCCGAGGTGCTGCCGATCGAACGGCCGGAGCCGCCTGCGGTGCTACCATCCGACTCCCGTGAAGGCAGCTGATCGCGAGCAAGGACCGGCGGTGCGTCCTGCGACCCAGCCGGACCCGATGACGCCCAACCCCGCGCGTCGCGGCAGCGGCCCGATCCGCGGCGCGCTCCGCCGTCGACTGTGGCGCATTCGCGCCCGCCTGCCGGGCAACGGCATCCCCCGGCTGCCGCGGTGGACGGGGCCCGCCACGACCATCCCGCCGATCATCGTTGGCGGAACCGGGCGCAGCGGAACCACGGTGACGGGTCGGCTGCTGGGCGCGCACCCGGACTACTTCATGATCCCGTTCGAGGTGCGGTTCCTGTCGACGAAGGGCGGGTTGACGGATCTCGTCGCCCGCAGGACGACGACGATGGCCTTCGAGCGCCTGCTCCTCGACCAGCTGTTCGATCGCGGCTATGGCAAAGGTCTGTTCCAGATCACGGATCGGGGGACGATCCGCGCAGCGATCAGGGAGCTTGACGCGGATCTCGACCGCGACCCCCTGGCGGCTGCTCGCCGGTTCACGCACCGGCTGCTGGACCCACCTGCCATCGCGGCCGGCGCCAGGGGCTGGATCGAGGACACGCCCGGGACGCTGTCGGTCGCCGGGCACCTGGCACGCATCCTGCCCGATGCCCGGTTCATCCACGTGGTCCGGGACGGGCGTGACGCGGCGTGCTCGGTCACGCCGCTCCGCTACGGCCCGACGGATCTCCGGGCCGCGCTGCGGTGGTGGGAACGCCGCCTCGAGCGCGCCTATGCCGGGGCGGCTGGGATTCCCCCGGAACGCCTGCTGACGATCCGGATGGAAGCGCTCCTCCGGCTGCGCCGCGAGGAGGAATACCGGCGCCTGCTCGACTTCGCCGGGCTGTCCGACGTGCCGGCCCTCCGGGCGTTCTTCGACCAGCAGGTCTCGGGCGATCGCGCGCACATCGGCCGCTGGCGCGATGATGTGCCCGACGAGATGCGCGCCTCGTTCCTGGCCGCGTACCGCGAGGCCGCCGACGGCCTCGCCGCCCGGTGGGGTTACGAGCCGGAGCTGGGTCCCGCCGAGCCGGCGTAGCGCGCGTCAGGCCTCGAACATGATCATCTGGCGCGCCGCCTCGCCGGCCCGCAGCCGGTCGAACGCGTCCTCGAGGTCGGCCAGCGGGAGCCGCCGGTCGATGAGGTGCTCGATCGGCAGCCGGCCCGCCAGGTAGGCCTCCGCGTAGCGCGGAAAGTCGACCGCCGCGACCGCCGATCCGTAGTTGGAGCCCAGGATGCGGCGCCCGCCGTCGACGAACGGGAAGGCCTCGAACGCGGCGACCTCGCCGAAGCGGGTCAGGCCCACGAGCACCGCGGTGCCGCCCGGCGGCAGCGAGGCGATCGCCTGCGCGATGGTGTTCGGGGTCCCGATCGCCTCGAACACGTAGTCCGGTCCGTCGCTGCCCGCCGCGCGCCGGATGCCGTCGACCACCGCCTGCGGTCCCGCGGGGTCGGCCAGGATCCCGTGGGTTGCGCCCAGCTCCCCCGCGAGGTCGAGCTTGGCCCGGTTGACGTCCACGGCGATGATCCGGCGCGCCCCGGCGAGGACGGCCCCCATGACACACGAGAGGCCGACGCCGCCGAGGCCGATGACCACGACGCATGACCCTGCCGGCACCTCTGCCGTCTTGACCACCGCCCCGACGCCCGTGGAGACGCCGCATCCGATCAGCGCCGCGACCTCGGCCGGGACACCCTCGGGCATCGGCACCACCGCGGACGCCGGGACCACCTGGCGGGTCGCCATCGTCCCGATCGAGAGGTAGGCGAGCACGGGCGAGCCGTCAGGCCGGGCGAGGCGCGTGCTGCCGTCGGCCTGCATGTGGCGCAGTGACGGCGACCCCGAGCACAGCCACTGGCGGCCCCGCTGGCACTCGCGGCATCGGAGACAGGGTGCGTACCAGGAGAGGGCAGCCGGCCGGCCCACGACGGACGAGTCCAGCCCGGCGCCCACGGCCTCGATCACGCAGGCTCCCTCGTGGCCCAGCACGATTGGCCCGGGCCGCTCCCAGTCGCCGTCGCGGACATGGAGGTCCGAGTGGCAGACCCCGGCCGACGTCATCCGGACCAGCACCTCGCCGGGCTGTGGGTCCTGGAGCCGCAATGGCTCGATGCGGGTCGGCTCGCCCGCCCGGTTGATGACCGCCGCCGAGATGTCGCGCACCACCGCCTCCGCTTCGACCCGGGACGCCGTCCGGCGCCGTCCCCCATGGTGCGCGGCTAACCGGTGTTCTGCAGGCCCGCGGCGATGCCGTTGATCGTCGCTCCCACCACGGCGCGCAGCCGGCTCACGACGGCGGGGTTGTCGCCGGCGGTCTCCGCCCGGCGCAGCCGCCCCAGCAGCTCCACCTGGAGGGCCGACAGAGCGTCGACGTACGGGGCTCGCAGCTCGATCGAGCGGGCCAGGGTGGCGTGGCCGGCGAGCAGCCGGTCCTGGCCCGTGACCGTGAGCAGGAGCCGGACGGACCGGGTGTACTCCGCCTCGACCAGGCCGCGGATGGCGTTGGCCTCAGGGCCCTCGGCGAGATCGGCGTAGCGGCGGAACACCGCCAGGTCCGCCTTGGCCAGCGACTGCTCGGCGTTGTCGATCACCGAGGCGAAGAACGGCCACCGCCGGTAGAGCTCCGCCAGGTGCTCCACCATGGCGCGTCCGCCGCGCAAGGCGACGGCGTCGAGGGCGGTGCCCAGGCCGTACCAGCCGGGCAGGTTGGCGCGAGCCTGCGACCAGGCGAACACCCACGGGATGGCTCGCAGCGAGCCGAGGTCGAGCGGGAGGCCGGCGGTCGGGGTGCGGGGACGCGAGGACGGCCGCGAGCCGAGGCCCAGGCCGCCGATCAGCTCGATCGGGGTGGCCGACGAGAAGAACGCCGCGAACTCGCGGTGGTCCACCAGGGCACGATACGCGGCCCGCGAGATGGCCGTGAGCTCGGCCATGGTGCCCGCGCCGGCTGCCGCGGCCTCCGCAGCCTCACGCTCGTGCTCGGGCGTGGATGCGAGCAGGGCCGCCGCCGTCACCTGCTCGAGGTGCCGCTGGGCGATGGTGGCGTCGGCGTAGTGGGCGGCGATGACCTCGCCCTGCTCCGTGAACTTGAGACGGTGGTCGACGGACCCCGGCGCCTGGGCCAGGATTGCCCGGTTGGCCGGTCCGCCGCCGCGACCCACGGCGCCGCCACGGCCGTGGAACAGGGTGAGCCTGATCCCGTGCCGGCGCGCGACGCCCACCAGCGCTTCCTGCGCCCGGTAGAGCTGCCAGTTGGCAGCCAGGAAGCCGCTCTCCTTGGACGAGTCGGAGTAGCCGAGCATCACCTCCTGGGCGTCGCCCCGCGCCCGCAGGTGCTGGCGGTAGCCGGGGTCGGCAAACAGCGCCTCGAGCAGCCCGTCCGCCCCCGAGAGCGCTTCCGACGACTCCAGCAGCGGGACCACGTCGAGGACGGGCAGTGCCGCCGGAAGCTCGTCGAGCGCCGGAGCAGGGCGATGGAACGGCTCGCGCTCGGCCGCCCGACGGGCCAGCTCCAGCACGTCGGTCACGTCGGCAGCGGAGGTGGTGAAGCTGATCACGTATCGGTGGCAGGCCTCGATGCCGAAGCGGGCCTGGATCCGGGAGATCGAGCGGAAGGTCGCGAGCACCTCGGCCAGTGGGACCCCGCTCGACACCTCGGTGTCCGGCCCGGAGCCGGCTCGCAGCGCGGCCAGCGATGCGCGGTGGACCTCGCTGTGCTGGCGGACCTCGAGCGAGGCGAGGTGGAACCCGAACGTGGCCACCTGCCAGCGGAGGTCGGCGATCTCGCCGTAGGCGACCCGCGCCAGGCCATCGGCGACCAGCGCCTCCTGGAGCATCGCGACATCGGCGTCGAACGCGGCCGCGTCCGGGTAGGCGCCCGTCCGGGGAGCGGTCTCGCCGGTGAGCGTGGCCCGCGTCCGGCGGAGCCGCTCGGCCATCGCGCCCAGGTGCTCGCGGTAGGGTTCGTGGGGGAAGCGGCGCCGGAGCTGCCGGACGACGTCACCCAGCTCCTCGGCGTCACGCACCAGCGCCGTGTCCAGCGCCCGGTCGAGCGCGCTCGACGCCACCCGGGCCGCGACGGTGCTCATCAGCCGGGTGCACACCGCCTCGTAGCCGCGCAGGAGGTGATCGGCCTGGAGACGCGCGGCCTGGAGCGTCACGTCCGAGGTCACGCCGGGATGGCCGTCACGATCGGCGCCGATCCAGGATCCGAGCCGGAGCAGTGCCGGGGCCTCGACCGGGCGGGTGCCGGTCCGCCCGGCGTCGCTGGCCACCGCGCCGTTGGTGGGCCGCGTGATCGTCGTGTCCAGCGCCCGGTCGACGGCTCGCTGAAAGCGGGGGATGGCGACGAACAGCGTCTCGTCGAAGATCGCCAGCTCCGACCGGACCTCGTCCAGCGGCGTCGGTGCAACTGCCCGCAGCTCGGCCACGTGCCACAGGAGCGAGATCTCCTCGCGCAGCCGGCGCCGGAGATCGGCGTCCTCGTCGGGCGTGGTGAGCGGGTCGTCGAGGTGGTCGAGCAGGCGCCGGATCCGACGCTGGGCGACGAGCAGCGTGCGCCGTCGGGCCTCGGTCGGATGCGCGGTCAGCACCGGGTGGACCTCGGTCGCGGCGAGCAGGGCGCGAAGCTGGTCGCGATCGTGGCCGGCCGCCAGCCGGCCGACCGCCTCGCCGATCGAGTGGTCGATCGGCCGGCCCCGGGCCCGGCGGGCACGCGTTCGCAGGACCCGGATCCGCTGGCGCTCCTCGGCCAGGTTGACGAGCTGGAAGTAGAGGGTGAACGCGCGCGCCACGGCGGCCAGCGAGTCGACCGGGAGGGCTGCGATCTCGGCGTCGAGGCGGCGGCGTTCCGCGTCGGGCTCGAAGGCCATCGTCGGGTCCCCCCGGCGGAACGCGATCATCCGCCCCCGGATCCGCTCCACCAGCAGGAACAGGTCGCTGCCGCCCTGTTCGGCAATCACCTGGCCCAGTAGCGAGCCGAGCAGCCCGACCTCGCGGCGCAGGGGATCGCGCGCGCGGGCGAACCCAGGTCCGGGCGGCTCGGCGCGGATCGCCGGGAACCGGGTGGGTCGGGGACGCGTGAGGCCAGCCGGGGGCTGGCGGTCTCGGTCGGGGGCCATCTCGCACAAGGATGACGGGACGGCGTCGGCCTGTCAGCCGGCGAAGGGTTTCGGTTCGACTGCAACGGCACCGTCCCGCTACCGGCCCGCAACCGATCCCGGTAGCGGACGCGCCGTAGGCTAGACGGCATGCTCCCCCTGTCGGCGCACGGCAACCCCGACGACGAAGGTCCGCGGACCCCCGGCGAGGCGCCGGCGAGCGCATCGGGAGCCGCCGGCGAAACGCCCCTGGGCCCGGCGCCGGACGCGTCGTCGGCAAGCCAGCTGCCGGACGCACCCTCGCCCAACGACCCGGTCGCCCAGCTCAGGTTCCTGCACGAGCTGCTGCGCCTGGCAACCACGGCCCAGACCTGGGAGGAGCTGCTCGAGACCGTGGTCGACGGGACGCGGGCGGCGCTCCGGGCCCAGGTCTCGTCGCTGTACCTGCTCGACCGCGACGGGCTGTCGCTGACGCTCACCGCGACCAACGGCCTCGACCGCCACCACATCGGGCGCGCCGTCGTCCCGCTGGGCGAGGGGATCACGGGCCGCGTCGCGGCCAACCGGGTGCCGATCCAGGTGCTCGACATCAGCGAGGACTCGCGGTTCCTGTGGGTCCGGGGGCTGGACCAGCGCCGGTACATCGCCTCGATGCTCTCGGTGCCGCTCACCTGGCACGACCAGGTCGTGGGCGTCCTCAACATCCAGACCGAGGACCGGCGGACGTTCAGCGACGACGACGTCGCGCAGCTGTCGGCCATCGCGGACCTGCTCGCGGGCATCCTCGAGAAGGGCCGCCTCCAGCGTGAGGCGGAGGCGCAGGTGGCCCAGTTGCAGGCCCTCGACCAGGCTCGCAACGAGCTGATCGCGCTGGTGACCCACGAGCTGCGCACCCCGCTCGCGGTCGTGCGCGCGTATACCGACCTGCTCGCGGAGGATCCGCCGCTGGAGGGCCGATCGTCCCGCGACCCCGGCCGCCGTCAGACGCGGGCGACATGGCACCTGGGCACGGTCGAGCAGATCGAGCGGCTCGACCGGCTGGTGGACTCGATCCTGGAGTCGGTCCGGGTCGTGCCCGACCTGCCGCCCGAGCTCCACTCGATCGACCTCCATGACTTCGTCGAGGACCTGCTCGAGGACGTCGCGCCGCTGTTGCATCGACATCAGCCGTCGATCGTCAAATCGCGCCGGCTGCACGTCCTGGCCGACCCGGCCCGCCTCCGGCAGGTGCTGGAGCACCTCCTGGAGAATGCCGTGAAGTACGCGCCACCCGACACGCGGGTGGACCTGGAATGGACCCTCGTCGAGGGCGTGGTCCGGATCGCGGTCTCCGACCGGGGGCCCGGCATCCCGCCCGAATGGCGGGAGCGAATCTTCGAGCCCTATTCCCGTCGGGAGACGCTGACGGCGCGGGGGTCCGGCATCGGGCTCTACGCCGCTCGCCGACTGGCAGGATCGATGCGGGGCCGACTGTGGTGCGAGCCAGCACCCTCCGGAGGCGCGCGCTTCGTGCTCGCGCTGCCGGCAGCGGTCGCCGCGTAGAAAGCGAGGAACCCGACGTGATCGGCACACGACCCCTCCGCATCCTGGTGGTGGACGACGACCCGGCCATGGTCGGCGCCATCACCGCCCTGGTGGGCACCGAGGGCCACCAGGTCATCACCGCCTACGACGGGCTGACCGCCGTCAAGCGCTTCCGCGAGGAGCGGCCGGACCTCGTCCTGCTCGACCTCGCGATGCCCGGGCCCGACGGGTTCACGGTCATCGGCCAGCTGCGCGCCTCGGGCAACGTGCCGGTGCTCGTGGTCTCGGGCGAGAGCGCCGAGGCTGCCAAGGTCAAGGCTCTCGGCATCGGTGCCGACGACTACCTGGTGAAGCCGTTCGGCAAGCAGGAGCTGCTGGCGCGGATCTCCGCCGTGATGCGCCGCGTCGACCTGGCGGGGACCGGCCGGCTGGGCGGCGGCGACGGCACACCGGGTGTGCTCACGGCCGGCTCGCTCACGCTCGAGCCGGCCCGCCACGAGGCCCGCGTGGGGGCCATGCCGCTGGGCCTGACGCCCACCGAGTTCCGCCTGCTCGAGGCCCTGGTCCGCGCCAATGGCGACCTCGTCGCCCACCATCGCCTGGCTCGCGCCGGCTGGCCGGCGGAGCCGGATCCCGATCTGCTGTGGCTCAAGCCCCACCTCGCCCGGCTCCGCTCCAAGCTGGAGGCGGTCGGCGGCCCTCGGATCGTCGCCGTTCGCTCGGTGGGCTACCGGATCGAGGCCGACGAGCCGGCCTGACCCGGCTCCCTCGCCTGCCCCGGCTCCCGGGTCCGGGCTCCCGGGCCGGATCGGGCTCCCGGGCCGGATCGGGCCCTGGAATCGAAACGGCCCCGGGGGCGTGCCCGGGGCCGCGTCGGTGTGGTAGAGCCCGTGACGCGCCAAGCGCCGGCCGGGCGGGGGTCCGCTAGCGGGTCGAGGCGCGACCCGCCGCGTCGTGGGTGCTGTCGGCGCACGCCACGCGGCAGCCCCGGGCGTCGCGTCCGTCCATCGGCGCGAAGTGGTACCAGGCCTGGCGGCCATCCTCGGCCGGGGTCAGCCGACACCCGCACGAGCTGCAGGTGACGGGGCCGCTGTGGCCGTCACCGGCGTCGGCAATGCCCGAGGTGTTGAAGGCGGGATAGGTCATGGAGGAGTCCTCCCTGGCGGGCGGGCCCGGCTGAACCGGTTGGGGCCTGACGGACCGGGACCCTGATCCGTGGGTGCCCGATGGTGCGCCATTCGCGGCTGGTCCACGATGCCCGAACGGGCGACGAGGCGGTTGCGGTTGGGTTGCGCGAGCCGGTCTCGAGCGGCCTGCGGAAAGGGGCCCATTACGCCCATTGCGTTGCCGCATCGCGGGCCGTAGAGTCGCGCTGCGCATCGGGTCGGCAACGTGTGCCACCGGCGCATCAACGGGGGAGCCCGAACGTGTTCGAACGCAGGCGGCTGGGGATCGTCGCCAGCCTCATCGTGGGCCTCGCCGCGGCACTGCCCGTCCCGTTCGCATCCGCCGCCGGCCCGCTGCCGGGCGGTTCGATGCCGGAGGGCGCCGTCCCGCCGACGCCGCGGCCGGACCTGGTCGCCGCCGGTCGGCGTGCGGCCGACAGGGCCGCCTACCACGATCGACTGATCGTCACCTGGCGTGGCCTCGCGCCCGCGACCGTGGACGTGGCCGGCGTGCGTTCGCAGGACTCGACCAGCCGCCCGATGCGCAGCGTCGTGCAGGCCCGCGCCGGCGCCGCGGTCGATGTCGCGGCTCGCCTCCGGCGTGATCCGCGGGTCCTGTCGGTCGTCCCGGACGCCCGGCTGACCCTGACCGACTGGCCGGCCGGAGCGCCCGACGATCCCTACTACCCGGAGCAGGTCGACCTCGCCCAGATCGGGGTGCCGGAGGCCTGGACGACGACCACCGGGAACCCGTCGGTCGTGGTGGCGGTGATCGACACGGGCATCGATCTTGCCCACCCTGACCTCGATGGCGTGCCGCTGACCGCGGCCCGCAACGTGGTCTGGAACAACGGCGACGTGCACGATGACGTGGGTCACGGCACTTGGGTGGCCGGCACGATCCTGGCCGAGACCGACAACGCCCAGGGCGTCGCGGGCGTCGCTCCGGACGTGACCCTGATGCCCATCAAGATCGCCGACGACGACGGCTGGATCTCGCTGTCCGACGCGCTCGATGCGGTCGACTGGGCCCGCGAGCACGGAGCGGACATCATCAACATGAGCTTCGGCGGCTGGTTGTCGCTGGAGCAGGTCGAGCTCGGCCAGCCGACGTTCACGACGGCGCGCGAGGCCGGGATCCTGATGGTCGCCGCATCGGGCAACGACGGCATGCCGGCCCGCAACTACCCCGCCTCGTTCCGGGGCGTGGTATCCGTCGGCGCGGTGGACGCCGCCGACGAGCTGGCATGGTTCTCGACCACCGGCAAGGCACTGGACATCGTGGCGCCGGGCGTCGACCTGTGGTCGACCGTGCCGGACGGCCAGTACGAGCTGGGCAGCGGCACCAGCGGCGCCTCGCCGCTGGTCGCCGGCGTCGCCTCGCTGGTCCTCGCGGCCCGCCCGGGTCTCGATGTCACCGAGCTCGAGGCGGTGCTGCGCGCATCGACCGTGGACCTCGGCGTCCCCGGCCGGGACCCGGAGTACGGCGATGGCCGCATCGACGCCGCGGCGGCGCTCGTCGAGCCGGTCCCCGATCCACTGCCCGACCTGGAGCCCCCGGCGCCCCTCCCCGAGCTCACCCTGTCGTTCCTCGACCCCGCGACGGCCGTGGTCCAGTCGGGCTCGAGATACACCGTCCGGATCGAGGTCAACCACGACATCGTCGACGGCTACGGCTACCTGGGCGACTGGCGGATCAATGCCGGCAAGTGCGACTACCGCCACGGCGGCGACTACCGTGACCTGGCGTTCGCGACCGAGATCAGGCTGACCCACCTCCACCAGGGGCACTGCTACCGGGTCATCGTGCTGGCCGTCGACGAGGACGGCAGCTACGCGGAGGCGGTGTCCCGGCCGATCAAGGTCGTCGATCCGGTCGCGCCGACAATCCTCCGCCGTCGACCGGCGCCGGGAGCCCGCGGCGTGGACCGCTCGGCGAACGTGCGGATCCGGTTCTCCGAGCGGATGGTGATCCCCTCCGGGAGCGTCCGGCTGCGCAACCTCGACACCGGGCTGACGGTCAGGGTGGCCACCCGCTGGGTCACCTCGAGCCGCACCCTGGTGCTCGATCCCGCCCTGCGGATGTACTCCCGCACGCGGTACCGGGTGGAGGTCAGCGGCAAGGTCCAGGATCGGAAGGGCAACCCGGTCGGGGCCCGGAGCTGGGTGTTCAAGACCGGGCGCTGAACCCGCCCGTCGTCAGGCGACCGCCGTCACGGCGCGACCGGCTCCTCCGGCTGGCCGGTCGGCACGCCCGAATGCCTGACGACCCAGCTCGCCGTGGTGCCCTGGACAAGCAGCGTGACGAGGACCACGCCGTAGACCGCCCCGGTGAGCAGGTCCCGCTGGGGCAGATCGCGCGGCAGGGCGAGGGCGAGGGCGACGGCAATGGCCCCGCGCAGGCCGGACCAGAACATGACGTGGAGGAAGGGGAGCGGAATGAGCGACGCGCCGGGCAGCAGCCGCTCGCCGGCCCCGATCAGGCCGTACACGACGAATGCCCGGGCCGCGGTGATCGCGAGAAACCCGGAGATGATCACCGGGATGGCGGTGACCAGGAGGTCGGAGCTGATCGCGAGGCCGACGAGCAGGAACACCAGCGCCGTCAGCAGGAAGGCCACGAACTCCCACACCAGGTCCAGGGCGTGGCGACTCTCCTCGGACAGTGGGGCGGGCCGGCGGCCGGTGCCGATCATGATCCCGACCACCACCGTCGCGATGATCCCCGACTCGTGGAACCGGTCCGCGACCAGGTAGGTGCCGTAGGCCGCGATCACCGACAGCATCACCACCAGCAGCGGATCGTCGGCATGGGTCATCAGCCACCGGACCGCAATGCCGGCCACGAGCCCGATCACGACACTGAACACGATCGTGCCCACGAACGCCGCCGCGGCCTGGCCGAGGTCGATCGGGGCGGCCACCGCGCCGAGGGCGATCGAGAACAGCACCACCCCGGTGCCGTCGTTGAGCAGGCTCTCCGCCTCGACCGTCGTTCCCAGCCGGGACGGGACGCCCAGCTTGCGGAACAGCGTCACCACCGCGACCGGATCCGTGGCCGAGATCATCGCGCCCAGCACGAACGCCAGGGCGAGGTCGAGGCCGGTCGCAAGATGGACGACCACGGCGACGATGCCGGCCGTCAGCACGACCCCGGGCGCTGCCAGCACCGCCACGATGTTGAAGATCCGGCGCAGCTCGAGCGCGTCGATCTTGTAGGCGGCCTCGAACACCAGGCCGGGCAGCAGCACCGCAAGGATCAGGTCCGGGGTGACCTCGAAGCCCTGCACTGGCGAGTAGAGCGCGAGGGCGAGCCCGGCCAGGACGAGCGCGACCGAGTAGGGGAGGGCCGCGCGGCGGGCGACGAGCGCGACCCCGGTCGCGATCGCGACCAGGAGCACGAACAGCTCGACGGGCAGCAGGACGGCGGTTCGCTCGTTCATCCACCCCGAGCGTACCCGACCGCCCCGGTCTCGCGGCCGCTACCCTTGCCGCCACGGCGCGAATGGAGGATCGGATGGACCTTGGGCTGGATGGCCGGCGGGCGCTCGTCGGCGGCGGTGGATCGGGCATCGGCGGCGGCATCGCCCATGTCCTGGCAGCGGAGGGGGCCAGGGTCGCGCTGATCGGGCGGACCCGGGAGCGTGTCGAGACCGAGGCCGCGCGGCTGGGCGGGTCGCCCGTGGTCGCCGACCTGGCCACGGCCGACGGCCCGGCGGAGGCGGTCGCGCAGGCCGTGGAGACCCTGGGCGGACTCGACCTCCTGGTCGTCAACACCGGCGGACCGCCAGGCGGCACGTTCGACACGCTGTCCGAGGCCGCCTGGGAGACCGCGATCGACGGCACCCTGTGGTCCGTGCTGCGCCTGCTCCGGGCCGCGCTGCCGCACCTGCGGCAGGGCCGCGATCCGTCGGTCCTGGTCGTCCTCAGCTCGTCGGTCCGGATGCCGATCCCGGCCCTCACCACGTCCAATGTCCTGCGGCCCGGCCTCGCCGGGCTCGTCAAGACCTTGACCGCCGAGATCGCCCCGGTCCGGATCAACGGCCTCGCGCCCGGCCGGATCGCCACCGAACGGGTCGCCCAGATCGATGAGGGACGGGCCGAGGCAGACGGCATCACGGTAGCCGAGGTCGAGACCCGCACGAGGGCCGGCATCCCGCTGGGCCGGTACGGTGACCCGGAGGAGATCGGCCGCGTCGGCGCGTTCCTGCTGTCGCCGGCGGCGTCGTTCGTGACCGGGGCGATCGTGCCGGTCGACGGGGGCATGGTGCGCGCGCTGCCCTGAGATCCTTGGGTCGGGAGCGCCGGGCTCGACGCGCTCAGGCGGTGCCCAGCAGCTCCGGCAGCACCGAGCCCGCCGCGAGGTGGGCGTCCAGCCCGGTCCGGCGGAGGAGGTCATCGAGATCGGCGATCGTGCCCGGATCGGGCGGTTGGCCTGGCGCCCGCAGCGTCGCATGGGCGATGGCGCCCCGCAGCCGGTAGACGTGCTTGCGGATCGGCAGGTTGAGCAGGGCCTGGTTCTCGAACCGGATCAGGGTGGCGTAGCGGTCGAAGATGGCGGCAGCGCCGTCCCGGTCGCCGGTTGCGGACCGGCGCACGATCGCGACCAGCACTTCCGGGAACCCGAACCCGGTCATCGTGCCGTGGGTCCCGCGACGCAGCTCCTCGAGCAGCATCTCGCCGCCCAGCCCGCCCAGCACCGACACCTCGTGGGATCCCGCGACCAGGCGTCCCGCCTTGGGCGGCGTCGGCTCCTCCTCGAGCTTGATCGTGCGGCATCGGGGTGACTCGGTCGCCAGCGACAGCAGGAGGTCGACGCTCATCTGCACGCCCGAGCTGGCCGGATGGTCCTGCACCACCACGGGCAGGTCGACGGCGTCGGCGACGGCGAGATAGTGGCGCCGGATGGCGGCGTCGGTCGCCCGCGCCAGCGGCGGCGGGGCGAGCATCACGGCAACGGCCCCGGCTGCCTGCGCCTCACGGGCGTTCGCGATCGCGCGGTCCGTCGACGCGTGCGAGACCCCGACACAGACCGGGATCCGGCCGTCAGCGGCCTCGATCACGGCAGCGAGGACACGGCTGCGCTCGGCATCGGCCAGCCGGCCGGCCTCGCCCAGCACCCCGAGGATCGTCATGCCGTTGACGCCCGTGCCGCGGACGAACCGGACGAGACGGGGGATGGAGTCGGTGTCGAGTGCGCCGTCGGGCAGGAACGGCGTGGGCACGATGTTCCAGACCCCCGCCAGCCGCCCTGCGTTGTCCATGCCGCCTCCGCTGCTGCCCTGCACGGAGGCTACCTGATCCGCCGCAGTCGAACGCCACGAGCCGCCAGGAGCTGTCGCGGCGGCCGGCCGGCTGGCGGCTCGCGTCGGCTCGGCCCACAATCGCCCACATGCGCGCGTCCGAGGTCCTCACCCGCAGCCGGACACGCCCGTGACCCGCCGGGCCGTCCTGCTGTTCGCCGCGATGGCGGTGATCTGGGGAATGCCGTACTTCCTGATCCGGGTCGCGGTCGCGGAGGTCTCGCCACCGTTCCTCGTCTTCGTGCGGACGACCATCGGCGCGCTGGTGCTTCTCCCGCTCGCCTTCGCCCGCGTCGACCTACGCCGGATCGGGGGTCACTGGCGGTGGCTGGTCGCGTTCGCGCTGGTCGAGATTGCCGGGCCGTGGGTCCTGCTCGGCTGGGCCGAGCAGCGCGTCACCAGCTCCCTGGCGGGGCTGCTGGTGGCCGGCGTCCCGCTCGTGGGGACCGTCATCGCGGTGGTGACCGGGCACGACCGCCATGTGCCGGCCGGCGGGCTCGCCGGCCTGTTGCTCGGCCTGGTCGGCGTGGCCGCGATCGCGGGGACGGACCTGGAGGCGGACAACGCGGCCGCGATCGGGGCCATCGGGCTGGTCGTGGTGGGCTACGCGATCGGGCCCTGGATCCTTGCCCACAAGCTCGTCGGCGTCCCATCGCTGGCCGTCATGGCGCCGTCCCTGGCGTTGTCGGCGCTGCTGTACCTGCCGATCTCGATCGCCCAATGGCCGGCCGTGGCCCCCAGCCCGGAGGCGCTGGCCTCCATGCTCATCCTCGGTCTCGTCTGCACCGCGCTCGCGTTCGTGCTGTTCGCGGAGCTGATCGCCTCCGTGGGCCCGGTCCGGGCCACGGTCATCACCTATGTCAATCCGGCGGTTGCCGCCGTCCTCGGCGTCGCCATCCTGGCCGAGCCGTTCACCCCGGCCATGGCAGTCGGCTTCGTGATGGTGGTCGCCGGCTCCGTCCTCGCCACCCGGTCTCCGACGATGCCGTCCGACGCCGCCGCCAGCGGGGAGGCGTCCGCCGCCTGAGGGCGCCCGGCGTTACGGGCGCCGGATCCGGATGTCGTCGACCTGGGCCTCGAACAACGTGCCCGGTTTGCCGTCCACCGCCTCGAGGACGAGGTGGACCGTCTGGCCCGCCCACGCGCCGACGTCCACCGACGTCGTGTGCCATGCGCCGTTCACGGCGGCCGGCGATCCCAGCACCTTGAACACCGTCGTCCGTGTCCCGTCGTCCGCCTCGACCTGGACCCGGAGGGCGTCATCGGGCGTTGAGCTCGCGCCGTGGGCCACGCTCCAGGAGAACGTCAGCGGTCCGATGTCGGCGGCGTCCGGGGGCAGCCTGACGGCGCGGCTGCGGATCGTCGTCCGCCCGCCGTCCAGGTCGTTCGAGCCGGCCCTGCGTCCGGCCGCCGCGCCGGTCACCAGCGCCTGCGAGCCCGAGACCGTCGCCCCCAGCTGTTTGCGCCCGCTGCCGGTGGTGGTCCGCCTGGGGTCGGCGACCTCCCAGGTTCCGCGCTTGGCGGTGTCCGTGCCGTCGGGGTCGCGTCGCCAGCCTCGGCTGATCTCGAGGTCGTCGTACAGCGGTCCGCAATTGGCCCGGGCGCGGCTCGAGCTGATGGCCGCGTAAGGGCACGCCGCCCGATCGATCAGCAGCAGCAGCGCCGAGCGGTTGCGGGCGGTCTGCTTCGCGATCCTCGAGTCGTCGGGGTAATGATCGCCCCACACGGTCCGCTTCTCGGTCGGGAACAGCTCGAACGTGTAGCTGAAGATGCGCTGGGTTGCGTACAGCCAGTCGATCTGATCGCCGTCGGTGATGTACAGGTCCGAGGACTGCTGGGGCGTGTAGCCGTTGAGCGCCGCCATCGCCTTGCCCAGCGCCACGAACGCCTTGTGGTCGACGGTGGTCATGTCCGACGGGACATTCCGCTTCGTATAGCCGTACGGCCACAGGATCAGCTCGCCGTTGGTGTGGAGCGTGACGTGGGTCCGGATCTGCTGGACTCCCCCGACCACCCGGCTGAGCACGAAGTCGCGCAGGGCGCGCGTCTCCGGCGCGGAGAAGGCGTACGGCCCGCGGTAGGTGATCGAGCCGCGGCTGCCCGAGGAGCCGCCACAGCAGCCGAAGCGGTAGCCGTAGTTGCGGTTGAGGTCGGTGAACATGGCCTTGCCCTGCGCGTCATGCTGCCGGTTCTTGCGCCAGGCACGGAACGGGTCGCCGGTGAGGTCGTAGCGCATGCCGTCGGGATTGAGGGCGAACACGATGAAGATCTCGCGGTGGTCTACCAGCCGGGTCACCGTGTCGTCGGTGCCGTAGTTGTCGGTCAGCCACTGGAACAGGGCCAGCGCCTGCTCGGTGGTGAAGTGCTCGCGGGCGTGGTGGAGGGCGTCGACGAGCACCTCCTCCTCGTTCTCGTCCTGGGCGACGTTGTCGCTCACCTTGGCCATCCAGATCGGACGTCCCTTGGCGCTCTTGCCGATCGAGAACAGGGACACGATGTCCGGGTGCTCGGCGGCGACCTGCTCGATCTCGGCCTTCAGCTCCGACAGGTTGTGGTAGCCGCTCATCTCGGCCGGGAAGTCCGGCTCTGCCGCGGCGATCGGCGAGGCCGCTGCCAGGAGCAGCGCCAGGACACCGGCCAGGAGCAGCGAGACGGCCAGTCTGCGCGCCCGGTCGAGGCGGGCGCGGGCTTGGAAGGCGTGGTCGATCGGTCGCATGGCAGCGAGGGTGCCAGAGGCGGACCCATTGCGAAACCCCGAAATCGTCCGAAGCAGGTCCCGGACCCCTGGAGGCTCACGGGCGGCTGGCTGCCGCTCCCTCCCGGTCTCGGATCTTGACAGTGTCACGTGATGGTGGCAATATATCGCCAATGACAGACGACGCCTACACCCTCGGCGACATCGCCCGCCTCGCGGATGTGACCCCGCGCACGGTTCGCTACTACGTCGCCCAGGGCTTGCTGCCGTCCCCGGAGCCGGCCGGTCCGGCGACGCGCTACGGCGCAGGGCACCTGGCCCGGCTGCGGCTGATCCGGCGGCTCCAGCAGGATCACCTGCCGCTCGCCGAGATCCGGCAGCGGCTGGAGCGAATGGGGGACGAGGACGTGATCGCCATCGTCCGGGCGCTCACCGCGGATGAGCCTGAGCCCAGCCGGGCGCCCGGTGACACGCTCGCGTATGTCCGCTCGCTCATGAGCCGGTCGGGCGTTCAGGCGTCGGTGTCGGACCAACGCCCTGGCGGGGTTCGCCTCGCCCGGACGCGCATGGCCGACTCGCTGGATGAGGCCTGGGCCGCTCCCGACCCGGCCCCCACGCGGGCTCCCGACCCGGCCCCCACGCGGCCTCCCGCCCCGGCCGCCCCGGCGTCGTCAAGCCCCGCCTCCTCGGCGACTCGCGTGCCGGTCCCGCGCTCGACCTGGGAACGCCTCGTCATCGCCCCGGACGTCGAGCTTCACGTCCGGCGCCCTCTCGACCGGACCACCAACAAGCGCGTCGGCCAGCTCGAGCGCATCGCCAGGGAGCTGTTCGAGCAGGAGTAGCCATCGCTCGCGGGCCCGCCCCGCATCCCTCCAGCGGCCTCACCGTGCCGCCCAGCCGTGAGACCCGCCCCATCCAGGCCTCGACCACCCATCGAGCAGGAGGCCCATCATGACCGACCCCACCGACCCCACTCGCCCCACCCGCCTCGTCGACGCCCGCCTCGCGGTTCGTCCCGATCGGCAGCTCATCCGCGCCAGCGGCCGCAGCAAGCGGTTCCTGCTGATCGACATCTCCGCCCCGGTGGTCGAGCGCGACCCGTCGCTCCGGCGCCCCCCGGTCAACCTCGCGTTCGTCCTCGACCGCTCTGGCTCGATGAGCGGCCACAACAAGCTGTCGCTGGCCAAGCAGGCGGCACTCGAGGCGATCCACCGGCTGGACGACGACGACCGGTTCGCGGTGGTCACCTATGACACCGACGTCGACGTCGTCATGCCCGGCACCCTGGCCACGGCCGAGGCACGGCGCGAGGCCGCTCGCCGGCTGGGCCCGGTCCAGCCTCGCAGCAGCACCGATCTCCACGCGGGCTGGCTGACCGGCTGCGAGCAGGTGGCGGCCGGGCTCGCGGAGGACGGGGTCAACCGGGTCTTGCTGCTGACCGACGGCCTCGCCAACCACGGCCTGACCGACCACGGGCAGCTGGCGGCGCGCGCCTACGACCTGCGCCGGCGCGGGGTGGCCACCAGCACCTTCGGCGTGGGCACCGACTTTGACGAATCGCTGCTCCAGGCGATGGCCGACAACGGCGGCGGCCACTTCTACTTCGCCGGCGATGTGACCGCGATGCGCGATCACATCACGTCCGAGGTGGGGGAGACACTGGACACCGTCGCCCGCGACGTCGTCGTGGACCTGCAGCTGCCCCTCTCGGTGCGAGTCGAGGCGCTGTCGCCGTTCCGTGTCGACCAGGGCCCGGGATTCGCCCGGATCTTCCTGGGTGACATGGTGTCGGGACAGGTGCTCACGATCGCGCTCCGGCTCGTCTTCGACTACGGCGATCTGGGCCGTGAGGTGGGTGCGGTCGTCCGCGTGGTCGACCGCGACGGCGTGTTCGAGCGGGCCGCGCCGCCGGCCGCCCCCGTGTCCGTCGCCTGGCGGTACGCCGACCACCAGGCCAACGACGGCCAGCCCCGCGATGTCGAGGTCGACCGGGTCGTGGCCCGCCAGTTTGCCGAGCGCGCCAAGCAGGAAGCCGTGCGGCTCAACCGCGACGGGCGCTACGAGGATGCCCGCCAGGCCCTCGACGGTGTCCGCCACCGGATCCATGGGTACGCAGCCGGCGACGCCGTCCTGGCCGGGATCGAGGCCGAGCTGGTGGACCAGCAGGCCTTCGTCGCTGGACCGATGCCCGAGATGGCGCGCAAGCAGATGCACTTCGCGTCGAGCACGGCGGCGCGGATGCGCACGCCCGAGGGCCGATCCCGACGCAGCTGATCACGCCCGAGGGCCGATCCCGACGCAGCTGATCCCGCCGCAGCTGATCCCGACGCAGCTGATCCCGCCGCAGCTGATCCCGCCAGCGATCCGACGCAGCTGATCCCGCCGCAGCCGGTCGGCCGTTGCGCCGGTCGGCCGCAGCCGATCCCGCCGCAGCTGATCCCGACGCAGCTGATCCCGACGCAGCTGATCCCGCCGCAGCCGGTCGGCCGTTGCGCCGGTCGGGAGCGGGGCCGCACCCCGTCCGCGTCTGGGCGAGCCGCGGTTCCGCCGCCCGGGCCCTGGGCTGTCGACCCTCGGGTGTCCCGCTACGCGGGTGTACGAGCGCAGCGTGCGACGAACGACCCTCCTGGCGGGTCAATCGTCGCGCTCAGGCCCGTTCCCGCGCTGTATGTCCCGTTCAGCGAGAGGATCGGATCACCATGCGCCGGTACACCCGCTGGGCGGGACAGGGGGACGCGCTCTGGGCGGGACAGGGGGACGCGCTCTCGGCGGGACAGGGGGACGCGCTCCGGGCGGAACCCGCAGGCGCGGAACCCGCGGTCACGGAACCCACCGGCGCGGAACCCACCGGCGCGGAACCCACCGGCGCGGAACCCGCCGGCGCGGAACCCACCGGCGCGGAACCCGCGGGCGCGGAACCGTGGCGGAACCGTGGCGGAACCGTGGCGGAACCCTCAGGGCATCGGGAGGCGACCACTGGGGAAGCGCGGAGGGCGACGGTTGCCGAAATCTGTCGAACCGGGGTCGAAACCTCTTGACGATGCTGTCCGGGTGCGCCAAGATGACAAGATGTAATCGATTGCCCGACGTCTGGGCGAGCGCCTGACTGCCACCGTGAGCCGCTCGGGCAGGCAGGACGCGCCGGGCGCCCCGGAGGAACCAGCTCGATGACCGCACCCTCCCGCCCAGGAGCTCCAGTCGCCATTCCCAACCGCCAGGCAGCCGCGCGGCCCCTCCTCCGCCGCGCGGCTGCCCCCGGCCCTGACGGCCTGGTGTGCGGGACTGATCCCGCCGACGCAGGTTGGGACTGGACCACGTTCCACGCCTACCGGCTAGCGCCCGGCCAGACGGTCAGCCGGTCGAGCGACGACAACGAGCACCTGGTCCTGGTCCTCGAGGGTCGCGCCCGGCTGCGTGCCGGCGACGAGGACCTGGGCGAGCAGGGGAGCCGGGACTCCGTGTTCGACGGCCCGCCCCCGCCGGTGCTGCTCGTGGCGCCCGGAACGTCGCTCGAGGTCACGGCCACCACCGATGCCCTGGTCGCGATCGGCGCGGCTCCCGGCGGTGAGCTGCGGCGGACGGAGCTGTTCGCCCCGGCCGACATCCTGGTGGAGGCACGTGGCGAGGGCAACACCGCTCGCCGCATCCATCACCTGTTGCCGCCGGGCACGGAGGCCGGCCGCCTGATCGCATTCGAGGTGTACACGCCGGGCGGCAACTGGTCGAGCTACCCGCCCCACAAGCACGATACGGAGAACCCGCCGATCGAGGCTCGCCTGGAGGAGCTCTACTACTACAAGTTCGCGAAACCGGGACAGGGGTTCGCATTTGCGCGGGTGTACACCCCCGATCGGAGCCTCGACGAGACCATGACGCCGATGGACGGCGACCTCGTGCTGGTGCCCGAGGGCTACCACCCGGTGGGCGTCCCGGCGGGCTATGACTGCTACTACCTCAACGTGATGGCCGGCCCCAATCGCGCGTGGCATTTCACCCTGGACCCCGACCACGAGTGGCTCATGAACTGGAGCCCGCCTGCCCCCGCGTCCTCCGATTCCTGACCAGCCACCCCGACCTGGCCAGTCATCCCGACTTGCCCGATTGCTATCGATCATCGATCATTCTAGGGACGCCGCGCCGCTCCCGCGCCGGTGCCCACCCGCGCCGACACCCGCGCCGACACCCGCGCCGACACCCGCGCCGACACCCCGCCGACACCGCGAGAGCGGACGCCGCGCACGACGGACCGGACCCGACGGAGGCTTCATGACCACCACCATCGCCACGATCGACAGCCCGCTCTCCCGGATGGTGGAGCGGACGCCCACCGACTTCTGGAACGACTCGTGCGCCGTTGCCGAGCTCGAGTACGCCGTCGCGCGTGGCGGCACGGGCGCGACCTCGAACCCGGTGATCGTGGGCGAGGTCATGAAGAAGGAGAAGGAGCACTGGGTGCCGCGGGTGCGCGAGATGATCGAGGAGCACCCGAGCTGGTCCGAGGTGGAGCTGACCTGGGCGCTGATCGAGGAGATGGGCGTCCGCGGCGCCGCCATCCTGCAGCCCGTGTTCGACGCGCACGGCGGCCGCAAGGGCCGCCTGAGCCTCCAGACCAACCCGGCCAACTACCGCACGCCGGATCGGATGGTCGAGCAGGCGGTCCGGTTCAGCAAGCTTGCCCCCAACATCCAGGTCAAGTTCCCGTGCACCGCGGCCGGCCTCCGGGCGGTGGAGGACGCGACGGCGCAGGGCGTCGTTGCCAACGTGACCGTGGTGTTCACGGTTGCCCAGTGCATCGCGGCCGCCGAGGCGGTCGAGCGGGGCCTGCGACGCGCCGAGGCCGCCGGGATCGACACCGGCACCTTCAGCCCCGTCTGTTCGCTCATGGTCGGCCGGCTTGACGACTGGATGAAAGTCCTGGTCAACAAGGACGACGTCGCGCTCGACCCCGACGCCGCCAACTGGGCCGGGGTCGCCGCCTTCAAGCGCGCCTACGGCATCTACCAGGAGCGCGGCTACCGCACCCGCCTGCTGGCGGCGGCCTACCGCCACCGCTTCCACTGGACGGAGCTGGTGGGCGGCGATGTCGTGCTCACCATGCCCTGGGCCTGGCAGGAGCGGTTCAACAACTCGGGCATCGACCCCCAGCCCCGGATCGATGTCCCGGTGGACCACGCGCTGGTCGACGACCTGCTGGCCAGGATCCCCGATTTCAAGCGGGCCTATGAGCCGGACGGCCTGTCGGTCGACGAGTTCGTGGGCTATGGAGCCGCCGTTCGGACCCTGCGCGGCTTCGTGCAGTCGTATCACGATCTGCAGGGCACGGTCCGCGACATCATGATGCCCAACCCGGACCTCAACGGCGCTTGACCCCTCGTACGAACATCTACCCAGATGCGCAACGGCGGACACCAATAGGAGGAGCAGCCCTCACCATGGCGATTGACACCCCCAAGGACGCCGCAGTCCTGCCGGTCCTGTCCCATTGGATCAACGGCACCGCGGTCGA
Source organism: uncultured Chloroflexia bacterium (assembly GCA_963727585.1). GTDB lineage: Bacteria > Chloroflexota > Limnocylindria > Limnocylindrales > CSP1-4 > CAIXZV01. The sequence continues at coordinate 713,187 of CAVSHH010000003.1, forward strand.
GGTCCTTCCCGAGCACACCGGCCCGGTCACCAACCCCGCCACCGGCCAGGTCTTCGCCCGCGTCCCGCGCGGCGGCCAGGCCGAGGTGGACGCCGCCGTCGAGGCCGCCGCGGCGGCCTTCCCGGCGTGGCGCGACATGCCCCTCATCGCGCGCTCCAACATCTTCTTCCAGTTCCGGAACCTGATGTGGGAGAACCGCGAGGAGCTGGCCCGGCTGATCACCCGCGACCACGGCAAGACCTACCCGGACGCGCTCGCCGAGGTGATGCGCGGCATCGAGACCATCGACTTCGCGTGCGGCCTGCCGGTCCACGTGGCCGGCATGATGACGTCCAACGTCTCGACCAACGTCGATGCCTTCACCCTGCGCCAGCCGCTGGGCGTCGTGGCGGCCATCACGCCGTTCAACTTCCCGGTCATGGTGCCCTGCTGGATCTACCCGATCGCGCTCATGACCGGCAACACGGTGGTGTTCAAGCCGTCGAGCCACACTCCGGGCGCCACCCAGCTCCAGGCCGAGCTGTGGAAGCAGGCCGGCGGCCCTGACGGCACGTTCAACATCGTGTACGGCGGTCGCGAGGCGGTCAAGGCCATCGTGGAGCACGACGGCATCCGCGCCATCCAGTTCGTGGGCTCCACGGCCGTCGGCCGCTATGTCTACGAGGAGGGCACCAAGCGCGGCAAGCGCGTCGGGTCCTTCACCAGCGCCAAGAACGCGATGCTCGTCCTGCCCGACGCGGACATGGACCTGGTTGCCGATGCGGCGGTCGCGGCGGGCTTCGGCTCTGCCGGCGAGCGGTGCATGGCCCAGACGCTGATGGTCACGGTGGGCGACACGGCGGAGCGCCTCAAGCCCAAGATCATGGATCGGATCGCGAAGCTCAAGATCGGCGACGGGATGGAGCCCGGCACCGACATGGGCCCGATCTACACCGCGGAGCACCGCGAGTCGGTCATCAAGTGGATCGACACCGGTGAGGCCGAGGGTGCCGAGCTGCTGGTCGACGGCCGCAGGTTCGAGGGCCCCAACCCAGATGGCTTCTTCCTGGGCGTCTCGCTGTTCGATCACGTGACCCCGGACATGAAGATCTACCAGGAGGAGATCTTCGGCCCGGTGTTCGGGATCGTGTACGCGGACACGTACGAGGAAGGCCTCAAGCTCATCAACGATCACAAGTACGCCAACGGCACCGCGGTGTTCACCACCGACGGCGGCGCAGCCCGGCGGTTCAAGCTCGAGGTCGATGTCCCGATGATCGGCGTCAACGTGCCGATCCCGGTCCCCGCCGGCTACATGAGCTTCTCCGGCTCCAAGGAATTGGCGATCGGCGACATTGCGATGCGAGGTGAGGACGGCGTCCGCTTCTTCACCCAGCAGAAGATGGTCACCGAGCGCTGGCCGGAGCCCGGCAAGCAGGGCCCGCTGAGCCTCGTCTTCCCCGGCAACAGCTAGATCGGGCGAACCAACGCCGGCCTGGGAGCACCTCCCGGGCCGGCGTCTCCATGTCCCGGGCCGGCGCCACCACCGCGGGCCGGCGCCTCCATGTCCCGGGCCGGCGCCTCCATGTCCCGGGCCGGCGCCTTCACCCCACGGGCCGGCGCCTTCACCCCACGGGCCGGGCCGGCGCCTCCTCGCCCGGCCTCAGGTAGGGGCCACGGGCTCGCCACCGAGCGCCGCGAGCAGTGCCAGCGTGGCTGCGGGCGAGGAGATCCGGTAGCGCGCCCGGGTGGGACCGGGGCCGACCTTGATCGTGATCGCATCGTCGCCCAGGCGATCGAACAGGTCCTCGTCGGTGCGGTCGTCGCCGATCGCCAGCTCCACGTCGGGCGGCGGGCCGGCCGCCCGGACATGCGCCGCGACCTCGCCCTTGGTCGCCCAGGCGAAGCGGACCTCCACCACCTTCCTGCCCCGGAGCACGGCCAGCTCCGTGCCGGCCAGCTGGTGGTCGAGCGCGGCGACGAGCTCGTTCGCCAGCCACTCGCCGAACTCCGCCTCGACCAGCCGGAAGTGCCAGGCGAGCGCGAGATCCTTCTCCTCGATCAGGCTGCCCGGGGCACGTTCCGTGAAGTGCTCCAGCACGGGCCGGACGCGCGACTTCCAGGCGTCGCTGGCGCCCTGGTGGAGCGGCGTCCAGTCGGTGCTGCCGGGTGCGCGGAGCAGGGCCCCGTGCTCCGCTGCCAGCCAGACGTTGTCGGCCGCGCCGAACCAGCGGTCGAGGTCGGCGGCGCTGCGACCCGACACGATCGCCACCGTGGTGTCCGGGCGACGTGACAAGGCGTCGACGACCTCCAGCACGTGGGGACCCGGGACGGCATCCCTCGGCCGGGCCGCGATCGGTACCAGGGTGCCGTCATAGTCGAGGTAGCAGATCGACCGGCCGGCCCCGGCGAACGCGCTCCGGAGCCGCTCGACGCGGGGTTCCGGCAGCGTCGTCGGTGTCGTCGAGCGGTCGATGACCGCCTCCTCGAGGTCGGCGATCGAACGCTCCGCCCAGGCGAGCGCGGTGTCGGTCTGGATGCGGCTGAGCAGGGCGGCCTGCCGCTCGCGGCGCTCGTCCTCGTCCATGGTGATCGCACGCTCCAGCGACTCGGCGGTTCCCGGCTGGTCGTAGGGGTTGATGCGGATCGCCTCGCCCATCTCGCCCGCGGCGCCCGCGAACTCGCTCAGGAGGAGCACCCCCGCCCGTCCCGCCTGGCAGGCCACGTACTCCTTGGCGACCAGGTTCATCCCGTCCCGCAGTGAGCCGATCCAGGCCACGTCCGCCGCGGCGTACATCGCGGCCAGCTCCGTGCGCGGGACCGAGCGGCGCAGGTAGATGACGGGGTTCCAGTCGGCGGTGCCGAGACCGCCGTTGATCTCGCCCACCAGCTCGTTGACCTCGCGCCGGAGCTGGGCGTACCGCGGCACCTGCTCGCGTGACGGCACGGCGACCTGGACCAGCGTCACCTGTCCGCGTCGCTCGGGGTAGGCGTGGAAGAAGTGGCGCAGGGCGCGCAGGCGCTCGGGGATCCCTTTCGTGTAATCGAGCCGGTCCACCGACAGGATCAGGGTGCGCCCCTCGTGGCTGGCCCGCAGAGCGCGGATCCGCGTCGCCACCCGCGAGTCGCGCTCGACCAGCCGCTGCCACTCGGCGGGCGTGATCCCGATCGGTCGCGCGGCCAGGTGCACCGTGCGGCCTTCCACCTCAACCCGGTCCATGTAGCTCTCGAGGCCCAGCACCTGGAGCAGTGCGCGCCGGAACGCACCCAGGTGCTCGTAGGTCTGGAAGCCGATCGTGTCGGCACCCAGCAGGCCGGTCAGGATGGCCTCCCGCTCGGGCAGGATCCGGAACGCCTCGTGGGCGGGGAACGGGATGTGGAGGAAGAAGCCCACCCGGACGTCGGGCCGCGCCTCGCGCAGCAGTCCCGGCAGCAGCATCAGCTGGTAGTCCTGCACCCAGACCTTGTCGCCCGGCTGCAGCCGCTCCAGGACGGCATCGGCGAACCGCCGGTTCGCGTCCCGGTAGGCGTGGAAGGCGTGGGTATCGAAGGCGACCCGGGACGGGAAGCCGTGCAGCAGCGGCCACAGGGTGTTGTTGCTGTAGCCCTCGTAGAAGGCGCGGCTGACGGAGACCGGCAGGTCCACGGCCACCATGCCCTGCTCGCGCTCGATCTCGCCCAGCAGCTCGGCCCGGCCACCGTCGGTGTCGGCGGCCGCCTCGCCGGGCCAGCCGATCCACAGTCCGTGTGCCCGCTTGACGACCGGCGTCATGGCCGCGACGAGCCCGCCGCTGCTGCGGTCGGCGTGCCAGCGTCCCGAGGTGCGGCGGACGGTGACCGGCAGGCGGTTGGCAACGACCAGGAGGCGCTCGGACATGCGGGACGTGGCCTCCAGGTGCGGCACCTGGGCCCCGGGCATGCCGGGCTCTTGGTGCCCCACCATGGTACCCCGGGCCCGGGACGGTCTCCCCCGTGGCTCCGGTCGCCTAGCCGGGCGTGGCGTCCGGCGCGACCGAGCCGGCTTCGAGCGCCCCTGGTCGCCGTCCGGGCGACAGCGGTTCCAGGAGCCGTCCGAATGCGTCCACGGCCAGCAGCGTCACGGCCGTTCCGGCCAGCCCGGTCCCCAGGTGGACGAACACGCCTTCGGCGCCGTTGGGTGCCCGCAGGAGGGGAAACACCAGGGGCAGCAGCAGGAGCAGCCCGCCGGTCGCCAGGATCAGCAGGCCGATCGCCACGATCGCCAGGTGGACCCGGCGATGGACCCGGCCGCGCTCCTCGGGGGCGACCAGGCCCCGCCAGGCGAGCACCGCGAGCGTGGCCGCGGTCACCGCCAGCGCCAGGAACACCGCGCCGACCGCGTCGCTGGCCCGGTGCCAGCCCGCGATCTGGGTGGCCTGGCCGATGACGGCCGTGCCGATGGCGGCGACGGGCAGCGCGAGCCAGCGCAGTCGCGCCGGGGCGACGACCAGGATCCCGGCGCCGATCGCGGCTGCGACCGTCGCGTGCCCGCTGGGAAACGAGTTGCGCAGCAGCCACGCGGGTCCATCGATGTGTTCCGGGCGGGGAAGGACATCCTTGAGCACTTCCGCCAGCACGGCCGAGCCCCCCATGGCCGCGACCACCGCGATCGACAGCGCCGGGCGCCCACGGGCCAGCGCAACACCGGCGAGGGTCACGATCGCAATCCCGAACGACAGTGCGCTGATCGATGTCAACCCGGGCAGCGAGTCGGCCCGCGACGGCTGTCCGCGGAGCGCCGATCCCTCGAGCCCGAGGTTCTCGAGCTGCTGCCCGGCCGGGGTCAGGACGAACACGAGATACGTGGCGGTGAACAGGCCCGCGAACGCCAGCGCCCCCAGGGTGAGCCGCGCGCTGGGATGGACGGCCGGCGCCGGCGGGACCGGCTCCGGGACGGCGACCGGGGTGGGATCGGGCTCGCTCGACATCGCCCGACAAGCCTACCCTTCGCCCGAGGCGATCTCCTCGATCGTCACCCGCCGGCCTTCGCGCGCCGAGCGCCCGGCGGCGTCCACGATGCGCTGGACCCGCCACGCGTCGCGGAAGGACGGGACGGCCGTTCCTCCGGTCGCGACCGCGGTCACGAACCCGCGGGCCATGTTGTCGCGCTCGCGGAAGGTGTCCTTGTAGGTGTTGTGCACGGTGTCCCGGCGGAGGCCCTCGTAGAGCCGGTCGGGGATCGGCAGCACGTCGAGCGGCCGGCGGGTGCCGCCGCGCACGGCCTCGTCGCCGGGGTTGACGTGGGCGCCCCGAACCTCCTCGGTCTCGTTCCAGTCGCACACGACGTGGAGGGTGCCGGCGGAGCCGTGGAGCTCCCACTGGTGGAGCTGGCCGAAGGCCGACGGCTCATAGGCGACCGATGACAGGTGGAGGTCGCCGGTGGCTCCGTTGGCGAACTCGAGCAGGATCATCGCCGAATCCTCGGCCGCCTCGAACGGGCGCCCGTCCGGCCGCGGTGCTCGCGGCACGATCCGGCCGAACACCGCGGTCACCGCCGTCACGTCGCCGAACAGCCAGGTCGCGAGATACGACCAGTGCGAGCCCAGGTCACCCGAGATCCCCGCCCCGGCCTCGCCCAGGTCGAACCGCCAGATGTACGACCCGTCGCGCCCGTAGTCCGCGAAGTAGCGCATGTTGAGGTGGTAGGGCCGGCCGATATAGCCCTCGTCCACCAGCTCCTTGGTGTAGCGCGCATAGGGCATGAACGAGTACGTGAACGGGCACATGTTGACGACGCCCAGGCGTTCTGCTGCCTCGGTCATCTCCTTGGCCTGGGCAGAGCTCATGCCCAGTGGCTTCTCGCACAGGACGTTGAGCCCGCGCTCGAGCGCGGCCATGGTGTACGGGTGGTGGTGGACGTTGGGCGCCAGGATGACGACGGCGTCGAGCTCCTCGCGGTCGAGCATCGCCCGGAACGAGTCGTAGGTCGCGGGGATGTCCCAGCGCCGGGCGAACTCGCGGGTGACCTCCGGTCGCCCGCCGACGACGGCGCGGACGTCCGCGGCCGGGTGCCGGGTGAGGGCGGGCAGGTACATCGAATCCGCCCACCAGCTGGTCCCCGCGACCCCGATGCGGACCCTGTTACCCATGGCTGCCTCCCGAAGATGGGGACGCGCCGGCCACGCGGATCCAGCCCGCCCGGTCACTTTCGATCCCCTCGATCACGGCCCAGGAGCAGGGCGCGTTCGCGATGCGCACCATTCCGTTTCTCCTCGGCGGCCTGACGGCTCAGCGACTGCTGGGCCCGGGCTGCGCCGTTGCTGCCTCGTGCCGCGGCAGCGCCGCGGCAGCGCGCGATCCGGGGACGCACCGGGTCACGTCACCCATCTGTCGTTGGAGCGGGCCCGGTGGACTCCCGGATCCGGAGGAGCATCGGGATGCGGGTGGTCTCCGCCTCGCCCACGTGAAGCGGGTCCTCGATCGCCCTCGCCAGCCACTCCACGGCCATCCGGCCCATCTCCGCCTTCTGCTGCGCGACCGTGGTCAGCGCCGGGACCACCCAGGAGGCGGCCGCGATGTCGTCACAGCCCACGACGCTGATCTCCTGCGGGACGCGCAGGCCCGCGGCGCGGATCGCACGCATGGCGCCGATCGCGGTCACGTCGTTGTGGCACACGACCCCGGTGACCCGGGCATCGCTCGCCAGCAGCTCGGCCATCGCCCGCTCGCCGCCCTCGAACTGGCCGTCACCGCGGATCTCCATCCGTTCCGATTCGCTGATCCCGGCCGCGTCGCACGCTGCCCGGAACCCCTCCACCCGCGGCAGGTCCGCGGTGAACCCCTCGTAGCCGCGGATGTAGGCCAGTCGCCGATGGCCCAGGCCGACGAGGTGCTGGACGGCGAGCAGGGGTCCGCCCCGGTTGTCACTCGTGATCACCGGCACCGGCAGCCCCGCCGGCTCGGCGTTGACCACCACCACCGGGACGGGCGAGCGCAGCAGCCACTGCCAGCTCTCCGCGGACAGCTGGCTGGAGGCGATGATCATGCCGTCGACCCGGCGATCGACCATCAGGTCCAGGTAGTGCCAGGCCCGATGCTCGTCGTAGGCAGCGCTGCCCAGGATGATCGAGTAGTTGAGGTGGTGCGCCGCCGAGTCGGCCGCCTGCACCAGCTCCGGGAAGAACGGGTTCTGGATGTCGGTCACGATCAGGCCCAGGGTCCGGGTGCGCTTCATGCGCAGTGACCTGGCCACACCGGACGGCCGGTAGCCGAGGTCGGCCACCGCCTGCATCACGGCCCGGGCCGTCTCCGGCTTGGGATTGCCGATGCCGGCCAGGACGCGGCTGACGGTGGCGGTCGAGACGCCCGCGCGTTCCGCCACGTCGCGGATGGTGGCCGGAGCGGACCGATCGGCGAGGGTCACCGCTCGACCCCTCGACAGACGGCAGGGTCCCTCGCCGGCCAGGGCCGCACGGCCCGCCCCCTCGCTCACCCGAGCCCGCATTGCTGCCTCCTGTGCGCCGGCCCCGCGGTGTCGTGCGACGAACACCGAAACGGACAGGCGTAATCGATTTCGCACGGTATCCGAGCGCGATGCCTGCGTCAAGGCGTGCAGGCCGCGGATCGCGGAGGACCACGGTTGGGCGGGCAGCCGGTCCGACGGGCGAATGGCCGTAATCGATTGCGCGGCGGCCTCGCATCGGTCATCATGCAGGGGTTGCCATGGGTACCCGGCGACCACAGCGAGAGGAGCGGTTGCATTGAGCACGGTCCGGCTGACGGTGGGGCAGGCCATCGTCCGCTTCATTGCCGCCCAGCACATCGAGCGCGACGGCCAGGAGCAGCGGTTCATCGCCGGGGTGTGGGGCATCTTCGGCCACGGCAACGTCGCCGGTCTCGGCCAGGCCCTCGAGGAGCTGGGCGACGAGTGGGACGTCCCGTACTACCGGCCCCAGAACGAGCAGGGCCAGGTCCACATCGCGTCCGCATTCGCCAAGCACAACAACCGCCTGCGGGCGTTCGCGTGCACGAGCTCGATCGGCCCGGGCGCCACCAACATGATCACGGGCGCCGCCACGGCAACCGTCAACCGGCTGCCCGTGCTGCTGTTCCCCTCGGACTATTTCGCGACCCGGCTGGTGGACCCGGTGCTCCAGCAGGTCGAGCACCCGATCGAGCACGATGTGTCCGCCAACGATGCCTTCCGGCCGGTCTCGCGCTACTTCGACCGCATCAGCCGCCCCGAGCAGCTCCTGTCGAGCCTGCCCGAGGCATTCCGCGTCCTGACCGACCCGGCCGAGACCGGCGCGGTCACGGTCGCCCTGCCCGAGGATGTCCAGGCCGAGGTCTACGAGTGGCCGCAGCACTTCTTCGACAAGCGCGTCTGGCGGGTCCGCCGCCCGCGCCCCGAGGCGGACCTGGTGGACGAGGTCGTGGACCTGGTCAAGGCCGCCCGCAGGCCGCTGATCGTGGCCGGCGGGGGAGCCATCTACTCGGGGGCCGAGGCGGCGCTCGACGCGCTGGCCACCACCTTCGGGATCCCGGTGTCGGAATCACAGGCCGGCAAGGGTGCGCTGCCCTGGAATCACCCGATGAACGTCGGCCCGATCGGCTCGGCTGGCGGTCTGGCCGCCAACCGGCTCGCGCGCGAGGCCGACCTGGTGATCGGGGTCGGGACCCGGATGGGCGACTTCGTCACCGCGTCCCGGACGGCGTTCCAGGATCCGGACGTGACCTTCGTGGGCGTCAACATCAACGGTTTCGATGCGGGCAAGATGCGCTCGGTCCCGCTGGTCGCCGATGCCCGTGAGGCGCTCAAGGCCATCGCGTCGGGGCTGTCCGCCGCCGGTCACCCGGGCACCTCGCAGGACTACCGCGCCCGGGTCGCCGCGCTCAAGACCGAGTGGGACGAGCGCGTCACCTACCACCGCACGCCCAGCGGTGAGACCGAGGACCTGGCCCAGCCCGAGGTCATCGGCATCCTCAACGACGCCGTCGGCGGCCACGCGACGCTGATCTGCGCCGCCGGCAGCCTGCCCGGGGACCTGCTCAAGCTGTGGCGGCCCGAAGACAGCAAGGCGTACCACCTCGAGTACGGCTACTCCTGCATGGGCTACGAGATCCCGGCCGGCATCGGCGTCAAGATGGCGGAGCCCGGACGGGAGGTGGTGGTCGCCATCGGTGACGGGACCTACCTGATGCTCAACTCCGAGATCGTCACCGCGGTCGCCGAGGGCCTCAAGATGACGGTCGTCGTGTTCGACAACCACGGCTACCAGTGCATCAAGGACCTGGCCTGGGTGTGCGGCGTGCCCCAGTTCGGCAACGAGCTCCGGTTCCGGGAGGACCGGACCGGGCGCCTGACCGGCGGCTACATCCCGGTCGACTTCGCCAAGCACGGCGAGTCCATGGGCGCCCTCGGCCTCTATGCCCGCACCGAGCAGGAGATCCGGGACGCGATCGAGAAGGCGCGTGCCCATGACGGGGTGACCGTGATCCACGTCGCCGTCAGCCCGGACAAGCGGGCGCCCGGCTATGACTCGTGGTGGGACGTTCCGGTCGCTGCCGTGTCCGGCTCGGGCACGGTCAACGCCGCCCGCGAGCGATACGAGGAGAAGGTCGCCACCCAGCGTGCCGAGCTGCTCTGACCAGGAGGTCTGCCGAGATGCGCATCGCGACCGCGGTCGTGAACTGGAACACCCCGGACATCCCGGACATCTTCCCGTGGATGCCCTATGCCGAGGCGCTCGACCACATGGTCGAGGCGGGCTATGACGCCACCGAGTGGGGTCCGTCCATGCCGACGGATCCCGGGGAGCTCGGCGAGGCGCTCGGCAGCCGGGGGCTGGATCTCGTGGGCGCCTTCGTCGGGCTCGGCTTCCGCGATCCGGACCAGCTCGAGCCCGAGATCGAGCGCGCCCTCGCCATCGCCCGCTTCCTCACCGCCAACGGCGGCACCGTGCTCGTCGCGGCCGAGGCCGGCGACGATCGCCGTCGCGGCGAGGCGGGCCACGTGAACGAGGCAGCCGGCCTCACCGACGGACAGTGGCGGAACCTGGGCCGGGGCCTCGACGAGCTGGCCCGCCGGCTCCAGCCGCTGGGCATGACCCTCGCCTTCCACAACCACGTCGGGACCTATGTCGAGACGCCGGCCGAGACGGCGCGCCTGCTCGACGAGACGGACCCGGCGCTGGTGGGCTGGTGTCTCGACATCGGGCACCTGGCCTTCGGCGGTGGCAACGCCGTCGACCTCCTGCCGAGCTATGCGGGCCGGGTCAGGCATGTCCACGTCAAGGATGTCGACGGCGAGATCCTCGCGCGTGCGAGGGCGGAGGGCTGGTCCTTCGGCAAGGCGCTCGCCAGCTACATCTTCCCGCCCCTCGGCCAGGGCGTCGCCCGGATCCCCGAGGTGGTGGAGGCGCTCCAGGGGGTGGGCTACGACGGCTGGTACGTGATCGAGCAGGACACGGCGCCGGACCCGACGGCGACGGCGACCGCCAACCGCCGGTACCTGGAGGGTCTGCTCGCGAGCCGGGCGCCCGCCGGATGAGCGAGCCGACACCCCCCCGGGTCCCGCCCGCTGCCGGACCCCACGCGGAGCTGGAGGCGATCGCCCGGCGCGGACGCCTCCATGTCATCGAGACGGTCGCCCACAGCGGCGCGGGCCACGTCGGCGGTCCGCTGTCGGCGATGGACCTGCTGGTGGGGCTCTATTTCCGCGTGCTGCGGATCGATCCCCGGCGGCCCGACTGGCCCGAACGGGACCGGTTCGTCCTGTCCAAGGGCCACAGCTCGGTGGCCCTGTACACCGTGCTCGCCATGCGCGGCTACTTCCCGGTCGAGGAGCTGCTCACCTTCGACACGGGCGACAGCCGGCTGCAGGGACACCCGGACATGCTCAAGTGCCCGGGGATCGACGCCTCGACCGGCTCGCTGGGGCAGGGGATCTCGGTCGCGCTGGGCCTGGCCATGGGTGTCCGCCGACGCGGTTGGCCGAGCCACGTGTACGCGATGCTCGGCGATGGCGAGGCCCAGGAGGGACAGGTCTGGGAGACGATCCACGTGGCGCCGCGCTACGGCGCGGGAAACCTGACCGCCATCGTGGACTGGAACGGGATGCAGCAGCACGGCTGGGCGCTCGTGGAGGGCGAGGACCACCGGGGCAACCGGCGCGACCCGTGGGCCGGGATCAACCTGCGAGCGGCGTTCGAGGCGTTCGGGTGGCGGGTGCTGGAGATCGACGGCCACGACATGGGCCAGATCCTCACCGCCTGCGAGGATGCCCGGGTCGCCGGCCAGGGCGGCGGCCGGGTGCCGACGGCGATCCTCGCCCACACTACCAAGGGCCGCGGGGTCTCGTTCACCGAGGGCCGCTCCGAGTGGCACGCTCGTCCGGCGACGGCCGAGGAGGCCGAGACGGCCCGGCGCGAGCTCGCCTGGGAAGAGGGTGCCCCGTGAGCAAGCCGCAGCGCGACGTATGGGCCGAGACGCTGGTCGAGCTGGGGGCCGTCAACCCGGACCTGCTGGTGCTCGACGCGGACCTCGCCACCTCGACCAAGGCCGACCGGTTCGAGGCCGCGTACCCCGACCGGTTCCTCGAGATGGGGATCGCGGAGCAGGGGATGGTTGGAGCCGCGGCGGGGCTCTCGTTCTGCGGCTACGTGCCATGGCTGAGCTCGTTCGGCATCTTCTTCTCCAACCGGGCCCTGGACCAGGTCCGGATGTCGGTCGCCCAGACGCACGCCAACGTCAAGATCGGGGCGGCCTACACGGGCCTGTTCGCCGGGCTCGCCGGCAAGACCCACGTCGACGTCAGCGACCTGGCCACGCTGCGCGCGATGCCAGGCATGACGGTGCTCGTGCCGGCCGACGCCGCCGAGGTGGCCGCGATGACCCGCTGGGCGACCGCGACGCCGGGTCCCGTGTACCTGCGCCTGGGGCGCGAGGCGGGGCCCGACCTGTTGGGGACCGACTACGTGTTCCAGCCCGAGCGGGTCATCCTGCTCCGGGAGGGGAGCCAGGTCCTGCTCGTGTCCACGGGGCAGCAGACGGCCCGCACCCTGGCGGCGGCCGAGCTCCTCGCCGCCGACGGCGTCTCGGCCGCGGTGCTCCACGTGCCCAGCCTCAAGCCCGTCGACGAGCTCGCGATCGCGGCAGCCGCGGCATCGGTGCCGCTCGTGGTCAGCGTCGAGGAGCACACCGTGATCGGCGGCCTGGGCGGTCTCGTGGCGGAGGTCCTGGCCACCCATGAGCCGCGGCCGCTGGTCCGGATCGGGATCGAGGACACGTGGATCGAATCCGCGCCCAACCCGTGGCTGCTGGAACGCCACGGGCTGACCGCGGAGCAGGTCGCAGCGCGAGTCCGGTCGGCCTGGAACCGCTGATCGCGGCCACGTCCCGGGGCGCGGCGGGTCGGCCGGCCAGCATGTTGGCCGCGCATGGGGCATGCTGCGCCAGTTGCGAGCGAGCATTGCGACGAGGTGGCTGCCGGGTCTCGGCCTGGTGCGAAAAGGGGTTGACGTCAAGCCCCGCCATCGCATAACGTTCGCAATCGATTACGTGAAGTAATCGTTTCCGTGACCTCGAGGGGATTCCCGGCACGGCACGGTTCCGCGGCACGTGATCGACCAAGCCATATTGGCGGAGGAGAAGAGAGCACATGGGTCTCAGTCTGAAAGGGCGGCTGGCCGGCCTGTTGGTCGGCAGCGCCATTGTCCTGGCGGCCTGCGGCGGTGGCGCCGCCACCGAAGCTCCCGCGGCCAGCGATGCCCCGGCGCAGAGCCAGGCGGCAAGCGGCGACACGCTCAAGATCGGCGTCACCTTCCCGATCCTCGACCAGTTCCTGCAGCGCGTCGCCGACGGCATGCAGGCCAAGGCCGACGAGCTCGGCAACGTCGAGCTCAACATCGTGGCGGCCGACGAGAAGACCGACGTCCAGCTGGGCCAGGTCGAGAACTTCGTCAGCCAGGGCGTCGACGGCATCCTCGTGATCCCGGTCGATACCGATGCCGCACAGCCGATGACCGACGCCGCGCAGAGCGCCGGCATCCCGCTCGTCTACGTCAACCGCAACCCGAGCCAGCCGGGCGTCCCGTACGTCGGCTCCGACTCGCTGTACGCGGGCACCGTCGAGATGCAGGCGCTCGCCGATCTCGCCGGGGACACGGGCAACGTCGTCATCCTGATCGGCGACCCGGCCAACGAGGCCGCGGTTCTCCGGACCAAGGGCTGCAAGGACGTCGCCGCCGAGCGCGGCATGCCGGTCACCAAGGAGCAGTCCGGCAACTGGAAGCGCGAGGAAGGCCTCGCCATCATGGAGAACTGGCTGCAGTCCGGCGATCAGATCGACGTCGTCTGCGCCAACAACGACGAGATGGCCCTTGGCGCCATCCAGGCCCTCAAGAACGCGAACCTCCTGGACAAGGTCCTGGTCGGCGGCGTCGACGCCACGACCGATGCCCTGTCGGCCATGCAGGCAGGCGAGCTCGAGGTCACCGTGTTCCAGGACGCGTCCGGTCAGGGCGGCGGCGGCGTGCAGGCCGTCGTCGACGTGATCAACGGCGAGAGCGTCCCGGACTACGTGGACATCCCCTACGAGCTGGTCACGCCCGACAACATGGAGGAGTACCTCAACAAGAACTAGCTCCACCGGACCGCACGGTGACGATTGGAGGCCCGCACGCCGGGCCTCCAATCGCGTAAGGTGGTTGCAAGGTCGCCGGCGGCGCCGACGAGCCGGTGGCGGCCAGCATCCCTCCAACGGTCGGCAGCACGTTGAGGCAGGCGATGTCGGACGACTTCCTCCTCCAGATGGAGGGGATCTCAAAATCCTTCCCCGGGGTCCAGGCGCTCGACAGCGTTTCCCTCGAGGTCCGGCCGGGCACCGTTCACGCCTTGATGGGTGAGAACGGGGCAGGCAAGTCCACGCTGATGAAGGTCCTCATCGGCATGTACCACCCGGATGCCGGGACGCTCACGTTCGACGGCAAGCAGGTTCAGATCCGGGACACGGCGCATGCGCTGGACCTCGGGATCTCGATGATCCACCAGGAGCTGTCGCCGGTTCCCGAGATGCGGGTGTTCGAGAACATCTATCTCGGTCGCGAGCCGCAGAACGCCCTGCGCCTGATCGACAAGGGCAAGATGGTCGCCAACACCCAGGCGCTGTTCGACAGGTGGGAGATCCGGATCGATCCCCGCGCCCAGATGAAGTTCCTGTCGGTTGCCCAGACGCAGATGGTCGAGATCGCCAAGGCGATCAGCTACGACGCCAAGCTGGTGATCATGGACGAGCCCACGTCCGCGATCACCGAGCGCGAGGTGGACCACCTCCATCACATGATCCGTGGCCTGCGTGAGACCGGCGTCGCCATCATCTACATCACCCACAAGATGGACGAGGTGTTCAAGATCTCGGACTACGTGACGGTGTTCCGGGACGGCAAGCTCGTCCAGACGCTGCCCGCAGCCGAGCTGGACCGCACCAAGCTGATCACGCTGATGGTGGGCCGCGAGCTGACCCACATGTTCCCCAAGGAGGATGCGCAGGTCGGCGAGGTCCTGCTGTCCGTCCGGGGCCTGGTCCGCAAGGACAAGGGCATCGCCGACATCAGCTTCGACCTCCGGAGGGGCGAGATCCTGGGCCTGGCGGGCCTCATGGGTGCCGGCCGGACCGAGGTGCTGGAGGGGATCTTCGGCGTCGCCAAGATCGATGCCGGCCAGATCCTGGTCAAGGGCAACGAGGTCCGCATCCACCAGCCCAAGGACGCGATCGCGGCCGGGATCGGGTTGCTGACCGAGGACCGCAAGCGGACCGGGATCATGGGCGTGCTGTCGGTCCGCGACAACATGTCGGTCGCGTCGATGGGGCGCTACAGCCGGTTCGGCTTCCTGTCGGCAGGGGCGATCGACAAGGAGGTGCAGCGCCAGCGCGAGGCGCTGGCCATCAAGACCCCCACCATCGCCCAGCTGATCAAGCTGCTGTCGGGCGGCAACCAGCAGAAGGTGCTGGTGTCGCGCTGGCTGATGACGACACCGGACATCCTCATGATCGATGAGCCCACTCGCGGCATCGACGTCGGCGCCAAGGCCGAGATCCACCGCCTGATGTCGACCCTCGCCCAGCAGGGGAAGGGGATCCTGATGGTCTCGTCCGAGCTGCCCGAGGTGCTCGGGATGAGCGATCGCATCCTCGTCATGCACGAGGGCCGGATCACCGGCGAGTTCAGTCGCGAGGAGGCGACGCAGGAACGCATCATGGCGGCCGCGACCGGCATGGTCGAGGCGGCGTGAGGGAGTAGCGAGATGACTGCAGCGGGTGCGACTGGCTCCCTCGGACGAGGCCGGATCAGCGAGTTGGTCCGGAAGTACCAGATCATCGGGATCCTGTTCCTGATCATCGGCCTCCTGGCCGTGCTGACGGGCGGAACCTTCCTCCAGCCCCAGAACCTGATCAACGTCGTCCGCCAGGTATCGGTCATCGCGATGCTGGGCATCGGCATGACCGTGGTCATCATCTCCACCGGCATCGACCTGTCGGTGGGCTCGGTCCTCGCCGTGTCCGCCGTGGTCTCGGCGAGCCTGGTCCAGGAGCCGACGGCGGCCGTCATCATGTACCCGGGCCTGGACATCCCCGTGTTCGTCGCCGTCCTCGCCGGCCTCGCGGTCGGTGCGGCGCTGGGCGCGGTCAACGGGCTGCTCATCGCCGGCTTCCGGATCGCGCCGTTCATCGCGACCCTGGGCATGATGACGTCCGCCCGGGGGCTCGCCCTGATCTACAGCGGCGGCCGGCCCGTGTCCAAGCTGGACCCGGCCTTCAACTGGCTCGGCCAGGGCGACATCCTGGGTATCCCGGTCCCGATCATCCTGCTGATCGTGGTGGCGGTGATCGCCCAGGTGATGCTGTCGTCCACCCGCTTCGGGCGGTACGTGTTCGCCATCGGCGGCAACGAGCAGGCAGCCCGCGTGTCGGGCATCAACCTGGGTGTCGTCAAGGTCGGGATCTACACCTTCAGCGGCCTGCTGGCGGGCCTCGGCGGGATGGTCCTCACGGCCCGCATCGGGTCCGGCAACCCCACCCTGGGCACCGGCATCGAGCTCGACGCGATCGCCGCGGCCGTCATCGGCGGGACCAGCTTCTCGGGCGGCATCGGCACCGTGTGGGGAGCGGTGGCCGGCGCGATGATCATCGGCTCGATCAACACCGGCCTCGACCTCATGAACGTGTCGCCGTTCACGCAGCAGGTGGTCAAGGGCGCGATCATCGTGATCGCCATCATCATCGACGAGCGCAAGAACCGCTGACCCGGAGCCGCCGCTCGCCGGAGCCGCCGTCCGCCGGCGCCATCGACGTCAAGCCCGCGCCCGGACCTGCCACCGCCGGTCCCGGCGTTCCAGTTGTCGCGGCCCGCGCTACGGGTGAATGACCCGGCTGTTCGACTGGAACGGCTCCACGCGTGGCCCTAGCGACCCCGGCGGGGCGACGCAAACGATTGCACTTGGGGCTTCCCATCTGGAACGCAATCGATTACATTGGGGCCCGACCGCGTCCCAACCACCCCCAGACCGCGCCCCAACGAGGAGTCCGCGTCGTGAACCTCCAGGTCGATCACCCGAAGCTGCACCTCGGCACCGCCCCCGACTCGTGGGGAGTCTGGAACCCGTCGGGGGACCCGCTCCAGGTCTCCTGGGAGCGGTACCTCGACGAGGTCAAGGAAGCCGGCTACCGGTACAGCGAGCTCGGCCCCTTCGGCTACCTGCCCACCGACCCCGGGATCGTGCGCGAGGCCTACGCACAGCGCGGCCTGACGCTCACCGGCGGCACCGTGTTCGTCGCCCTCCACAAGGGCAACGAGGCCCTCGCCAAGGCCAAAGCCGACTGCGATGCCGAGATGGCGGTGATCGGCCCCAACGGCGCCAGGTACCTGGTCATCCTGCCCGAGGGCTTCACCGACTTCGACGGCAAGCTGACCGCCAGCCCCACGCTCACGGACGACGAGTGGGGCAGCCTCACCGGCGGCATGAGCGAGCTGGGCCGGTACGTCACCGACAAGCACGGTGCCGTGCTCGTGTTCCACAGCCACGCCGACAGCCATGTCGGCACCCAGGCGGAGATCGAGCGCTTCCTCGACAACACCGATCCCCAGACCGTCCAGTTCTGCCTCGACACCGGGCACGTCGCCTACTGCGGCGCGGACAACCTCAAGCTGATCCGCGACTACCCTGACCGGATGCAGTACGTCCACCTCAAGCAGGTGGAGCCGGCGATCCGCGCGCGTGCCCACGACGAGCAGCTGGGCTTCGCCCCCGCCGTCCGCCTGGGCGTCATGGTCGAGCCGCCGCTGGGCGAGCCCGACATGCCGTCGCTGATCGACGCCCTCGCGGCGCTCGACCGCGACCTGTACTGCATGGTGGAGCAGGACATGTACCCCTGCGACTTCTCGAAGCCGTTGCCGATCGCCGTCCGCACCCAGCAGTACTTCAAGACCTGCGGCCTCGGGGCCGGCCGGCCGCTCGCCTGACGCGAGCCGGACGAAAGGAGCATTGCCATGACCATCCGCGTCGGCATCATCGGCACCGGTCTCATCGGCGAGGACCACGGCCGCAAGCTCGTCAACGTCATCAACGGCTCCACGGTCTCGGCGGTCACGGACGTCAACCGTGCCCGCGCCGGGGAGGTGGCCGGGATCCTGGGCGGCGCCCGCGTCTTCGACAGCGGCGTCGACCTGGTCAACAGTGACGAGGTCGACGCCGTCCTCGTCACCTCGATCGGTCCCACCCACGCCGAGTACGTGCTCGCGTGCATCGCGGCCGGCAAGCCGGTGATGTGCGAGAAGCCGCTCGCGCCCACGGTGCCCGAGTGCGAGCAGATCATCGAGGCCGAGGTCGCCCACGGGAAGCGCCTGGTCATCGTGGGCTACATGCGCCGCTACGATCCGGGCTACCGCCAGGTCAAGGGCGCGCTCGAGAATGGCACGATCGGCGAGCCGCTGGTGCTCCACAACGTCCATCGCAATGCCGCGGTGCCCGAGTCGTTCACCAGCTTCATGACCATGACCGACTCCATGATCCACGAGGTGGACACGACCCGCTGGCTGCTGGGCGAGGAGATCACCGCGGTCCAGGTGGTGCCGCCCAAGCGCACGCCGCTCGCCTTCCCGCATCTCCAGGATCCGCAGTTCGCGATGTTCACGACCGAGTCCGGGATCCTGTCCACGGTCGAGTTCTTCGCCAACTGCCAGTACGGCTACGACGTGCGCTGCGAGCTCGTCGGCTCGACCGGTATCGCCGCCATGACCAACCCGGGCCTGGCCACGGCCACCACCGCCGGCACGCTCGCCCAGCACGTCCCCGCGGACTGGCGCGAGCGCTTCGGAGCGGCCTACACCGCCGAGCTGCAGGCGTGGATCACCGGCCTCCAGGCCGGCGAGTGCATCGGCCCCAGCTCGTGGGAGGGCTACGCGGCCACCAAGGTCGTCGAGGTGGGCGTGGAGGCCGTCAAGACCGGGCAGCGGATGGAGATCGACTACATCGCGAAGCCGGACCTCTACCGCTAAGCCGGGGACCCGCGGGCCGGCCGCCCTGCGGACGAGGAGGACGAGGAGGACGAGGATGAAGATCGCGCTCGACCCGTACATGTTCCGGACCGTGCCGCTCACCGAGCTGCCGGCGCTCGTGGCCGACATGGGCTACCGGTCCATCGAGCTCTCCCCGCGCGACGACTTCATCCCGTTCTTCGTCCATCCCAGGGTGGATCGCGCCGGCATCCGCTCGTTCAAAGGGGCCCTCGACGCCGCCGGCGTGGACGTTGCCTCGATGCTGCCGCTGTTCCGCTGGTCCGGCCCCGACGAGGACGAGCGCCAGGCCGCGGTCCGCTACTGGAAGCGGGCGATCGAGATCGCCGTGGAGCTCGGAGTCACGGTCATGAACTCCGAGTTCAACGGCCGGCCCGAGCAGCCGTCACGCTCCGAGGGGCAGTTCTGGCGGTCGATGGAGGAGCTGCTCCCGATCTTCGAGCGCGAGGGAATCCAGCTCCGCCTCGAGCCCCATCCCGACGACTTCATCGAGGACGGGATCGCCGCGATCGACATGATCAAGGGCATCAACTCGCCCAACGTGTCGTTCCTGTACTGCGCGCCGCACACCTTCCACCAGGGCGGCAACATGGCCGAGATCATGCGTCATGCCGGGCCGCTCCTCACCCAGGTCCACGTGGCCGACGGGTTCGACCACCGGGCCAGCTCCGGCCTGCGCTACATCACCAACCCGCCGGGCAACGCCGTCCGGGTCCACCAGCACCTCGACATCGGGCAGGGCGAGGTCGCCTGGGACACGTTCTTCGGCACCCTCGAGGAGCTCCGCTTCGACGGCATCATGACCGTGTGCGTGTTCGCCTGGGAGGAGCGGGCGCGCGCTTCGAGCGAAGCCAACCTCGCCGAGATCAACCGCCGCATCGCCGGCTGGGCCCACCTGTCCCGCTGACCGCCCCACCTGTCCCGCTGACCGCCCCACCTGTCCCGCTGACCGCCCCACCCGCCCAGGAGACGCAGACCATGGCCGACCTCGCCGCCCTGACCGCCGCCGTGGAGGCGGGCAACCGCACCGCCGCCGCGCAGCTCACCCAGGAGGCCCTCGACGAGGGCACGGATCCCAAGACGATCCTGGACGCGATGACCGCGGCCATGGACGTGGTGGGCCGCAAGTTCCAGGAGGGCGAGCTGTTCGTGCCCGAGATGCTGATCGCCGCCCGGGCGATGAAGGCCGGCACGGCGATCCTCGAGCCCGTGCTCCTCGCGGCCGGGGTCAAGCCCGAGTTCCGGGCGGTCGTGGGCACCGTGGAAGGCGACCTCCACGACATCGGCAAGAACCTGGTCGGCATGATGTGGAAGGGCGGCGGTCTCGAGGTCATCGATCTCGGGGTCAACGTGCCGGCCCAGCGGTTCGTGGAGGCGGCACAGGAGCACGACGCCCACCTGATCGGCCTGTCGGCCCTGCTGACCACGACCATGCCCAACATGCGCGGCGTGGTCGAGGCGGTCCGTGCGGCCGGGCTGCCGGCCAAGGTCGTCGTGGGCGGCGCTCCGGTCACCCCCGAGTTCGCGGACCAGATCGGGGCCGACGGCTACGCCCCCGACGCGGGTGCCGCGGTCGATCTCGCCCGCGGCATGCTGGCCTGAGCGCGGGACCGTGGACAAGGAGCCACCGATGACCAATCAGACCACCCAGGCGAGCACCGGCCTGCCGGCCGCCGACGTGGCGGTCGTGCGCGAGCTTGCCGCCAAGGTCGCCGAGCTCGCCGCCCTGCCCGTCCAGGCCGAGCGCATCCGCGAGTGGCAGGCGCTCAACGGCCTCCGCCCCGAGCGGCCCATGGCGATGATCGACGAAATCCCGTGGCACGAGCTGTCCGTGTCCGGCGTCCCGGGCGCCGACGAGCTCGTCATCGCCTCGACGCATCCCTTCACCAGGTGGCTCGAGACGGAGCTCCGGCGCACGCTCTACCGCTGGAACCACGTGCGCGTGGACATGGTGGTGGAGCCCTACGTGGACGTGAAGAAGGTGATCAACCGGCCCGGCTGGGGGCTCAGGATCGCCGAGGACACGCTCGAGCAGGGCGGCGAGGTCAAGAGCCATCACTACGAGGACCAGCTCGCGGAGGCCGAGGACCTCGAGAAGATCCAGGTGCTCGAGCCCAGCCTCGACGTCGCGCAGACCGCCGAGAAGGCTGCCTGGGCGCACGAGTGCCTCGATGGGCTGCTCGAGGTCCGGATGCAGGGTCTGACGGCGTACAACGGCGACGAGCTCGCCTTCCCGCTGTGGGACGACATCGAGCAGTTCCGCGGCACCGAGCCGATCCTGCTCGACTTCATGGATCGCCCCGAGCACCTCCATGCCATCGCCGACCGGCTGACCACCGTTCGCCTCGCGGAGCTCGACCTGCTCGAGGCCAGGGGTCTCATCGGCTACGGCAACGACCGCGTCCACTGCACCGGTGCCCACACCACCGAGCTGCCCAAGGAGGGGTTCGATCCCCAGCATGTCCGCGCGATCGACACCTGGACCGTGGGGCGCTCGCAGCTGTTCGTGTCGGTGGGCGACGCGACCTTCGACGAGTTCGTGCCCGACTACTACGCCCGCTGGTACGCGCGCTTCGGGCTCGGCTACTTCGGCTGCTGCGACCCGCTCCACAACCGGATCGACTCGGTACGCCGGATGGGGACCAACATCCGCAAGATCAGCATGAGCCCGTGGGCCAAGGTCGCCAGGGGCGCCGAGGCGATCGGGCCCGACTTCGTGTTCAGCCGCAAGCCCAACCCGGCCATGGTCGCCATGGACCGTTGGGTCCCTGCCATCGCCGAGCAGGACTTCGACGAGGTGCTCGAGGCGACGACCGCCAACCGCTGCCCCGTCGAGTTCACGCTCAAGGACATCAGCACCTGCCGCACCGACCCGGTGCGCCTCTGGGAGTGGTGCGCCATCGCCGAGCGGAAGACGCGCGGCTAGGGCCAGGGGACCGCCATCAGCGACCGTCGGCCGTCCTCGCCCGATCCGGCACCCGGGCCTGTCCCGGCCGGGCCACCGAGCCCGGCTCCCGGGCCACCGAGCCCGGCCCCCAGGCCACCGAGCCCGGTGCCCGCTGTCCACTCCCGAACGGCGGCGCTGGTCCTGCTGGTCCTGCTCTCGCTCGTGTGGGGCTTCCACTGGGTGGTCGTCAAGATCGGGCTCGGTTACATGCCGCCGTTCACGTATGCCGCGATCCGGCTGGTCGGCGGCCTCGCCACCGCGGTCGTGCTGCTGGGGGCACAGCGACGGCTGGTCGTGCCGCCGCGCTCGGAGACCTGGATCATTCTCTCGGTCGGCGTGCTCCAGATCGCGGGCGGGGCGCTGATCATGAACCTCGCCCTCCAGGTGGTGGCGGCCGGGCGGTCCTCGGTCCTGCAGTACACGATGCCGCTGTGGGTGGCCGTGCTGATGTTGCTGTTCTTCCGCATCCGGCCCCGCAGCAACGAGGTAATGGGCCTGGCCCTCGGCCTGGCCGGCCTGGTGCTGCTGCTCAACCCGGCCGTCATCGACTGGTCGAACCCGGGAGAGGTGGCGGGGAGCCTCGCGTTGATCGTCAACGCGATCCTGTGGGCGGGCGTCACCATCCACATCAAGCGCCACACGTGGATCCTGTCGCCGCTCGAGCTCCAGCCGTGGCAGCTGCTGGCGGCGCTCGTGCCGGCCCTGATCGGCGTCGTGGTGCTGGAACCAGGGGCGACCATCGCATGGGGGATCGTGCCGGTCCTGTGCCTGCTGTACAGCGGGCCGCTGGCGACCGCGTTCGCGACCTGGGCCAGCCAGGCGATCACACGCTCACTGGGCTCCCAGGTGACCGCGACCGGGTTCCTCATGACGCCCGTCGTGGGGCTGGTATCCGGCTGGCTGGTGCTGGGCGAGCAGCTGGGCCTGCTCGACGTGCTGGCCTTCGGGCTGATCCTCGGTGGTGTCGGCGTCACGTCAGTGCTGGCCAGGCCGGCTCCGTCCCCCGCGACTGGACCGGTCGCGGCTCCCTGAGGCCCGCCGGGCGCCGGATCCCGCCCCCGTACACTGCCACCCTGGACCGACGGTCGGGGAGAGGCGCATGGGCAAGGGCAGGATCGAGGCGTTCAGCGATGGCGTGATGGCCATCATCATCACGATCATGGTGCTGGAGCTCGTCCCGCCCCACGACACGTCGCTCGAGGCGCTGGCCGAGCTGGCCCCGATCTTCATCGCCTACGTGCTGTCGTTCATCAACGTGGGCATCTACTGGAACAACCATCACCACCTGTTCCAGGCCGTGCGCGCCGTCGATGGCAGGGTCCTGCTCGCCAACCTGTTCCTGCTGTTCTGGCTGTCGCTGTTCCCGTTCTGCACGGCCTGGATGGGCGAGAACGCGTTCGCGTCCGTTCCCGTCGCGCTGTACGGGGTCGTGCTGCTGCTGGCGGCGATGGCGTACTACCTCCTGGTGCGGCGCCTGATCCCCATCCAGCCGGAGGGCACGCACCTGCGATCGGCGATCGGCAACGACGTCAAAGGCAAGGTCTCGCCCCTGCTGTACGCGGTGGCCATCCCCGTCGCGCTGGTGATGCCGCTGGTGGCGTTCGGGATCTACGTGCTGGTCGCGGCGATCTGGTTCCTTCCCGACCGCCGCATCGAGCGGAGGCTGGACATCGCCCGCCGCTGACCGCTGGGTGGGCTGGGGCGGCGAATCGATAGCGACAATCCACGTGGCGAGCCAACGAATCTTCGGAGATACTGGCTCCCGACCGAACAACCCCTTGCGCGGAGACCGGATCTTGGCCAGCATCCCCCTCGATGACATCGACCGCGACATCCTGCGCCGCCTCCAGGTGGACGGGCGGATGAGCAACCTGGATCTCGCTCGCGGCATCGGCCTCAGCCCGGCCGCAACCCACGCCCGGGTCCGCCGGCTGGAGGGCAACGGCGTCATCACCGGGTACGCAGCAAGGGTGGACGCCGAGAAGGCCGGCTTCGACCTGCTGTGCCTGATCAGCATCGGGATCCAGCTCCACCAGCAGGATGCGGTCGCCCGTACCCGGACCGCGCTCGCGGCGTTGCCCGAGGTCCTCGAGTGCCACCACCTCACCGGCCAGTACGACTACCTGCTCAAGGTGCTGCTGCCAGATCGGCGCGCGCTCGAGCGGTTCGTGGTCGACAAGCTGACCCCGTTGCCGGGCATCGCCCGCATCCAGACGAGCGTGGTGCTGGCAGTCGTCAAAGACGCGCCGGCGCTCCCCGTCTGAGGACCCAGGAGGTTTCCCGATGACCGACACGACGACCCCGACCCGTCTCGATGCCTGGGTGGAGCAGGGACGCCAGGCCGTCGCCGACGAGGCTGGGCGCCGGGCCCGGGTCCGCCGCCGGCGATTCGACACGATCGCGGTCCACGGCATGTACGACCACGTGGCCGCGTCGGCCAACCAGGGCAGCCTGATCGAGCCCGCCTACCTGTCCACCGCCCAGCACTTCGAGGACTCCGACCAGCTGGAGGCGGCGCTCGCGTACCTGATCCCGGCTTGGGGCTACACCCGGATCGCCAACCCGACCTCGCACTACCTGGAACAGACGCTGGCCCTGCTCGAGACCTACGGCACCGACATCGAGGCGTCGGCCCTGGTGACGGGCTCAGGCATGTCCGCCATCCACCTCGCCACCAACGCCCTGCTCGCGCTGGACCCTGCCCGGCCCACCGCCCCGATCAACCTGGTCGCCTCGGCCAGGTGCTACGGCGGCACGTTCATGTTGTTCGGCACCCGCTACGCGACCGAGCGGGGGATCGACGTCCGCTGGATCAACGACCCGCTCGACACCGATGCGTTCGCCGCGGCGATCGACGACAACACCCGCTTCCTGTACACGGAGGTGCCGTCCAACCCGGCCCTCGCCATCGCGGACATCCCGGCCCTCGCCGAGCTCGCGCACGCGCACGGGCTGCCGCTCATCGTCGACTCCACCGTGGCCACGCCGGCCCTGCTCCGCCCCATGTCGCTGGGCGCCGACATCGTCATCCAGTCGCTGTCCAAGGCGATCGGGGCGAGCGGACTGGCCATCGCCGGGGCCGTGATCGCGCGCCACGACATCCCGGTCAGGGTGGGCTGCGACGAGCTTCGCGACGACTGCGCGAGCTACATCAAGCTGCTGCCCGGACGCGACCTGGGCCCGGCCCTGTCGCCGTTCTCGGCCCTCGCCCTGCTGTCCGACCTGCGGACGCTGCGAACCCGGATGGACGCCTGGAGCCAAGCCACGATGAAGGTCGCCCGGTTCCTCGAGGCCCACCCTGCCGTGTCGGAGGTGGCCTACCCAGGGCTCGAGTCGCACCCGGGGCACGCGATCGCCGCCCGCGACTTCCGGCTGGCCGACGGCGATCCCGACGGTCTGGACGTGGCCCGGTACGGGACGCTCCTCAGCTTCACCCTCCACGGGGGCCTGGCCGCGGCCCGACGCGCCTACGATCGAATTCGGGCTCATCTTCCGTGGCACGGACCTGGGCCGGGTCAAGGCCGTGGCCACGATCCCGTCCATCTCCACCCACCAGCAGCAGGGGGAGGAGGGGCGCGCGGTTGCGTCGATCGCGCCCGGCCTGATCCGGCTCTCGGTGGGCGGCGAACACCCGGACGACGTGATCGAGGACCTGGCGCAGGCGCTGGAGGGGTAACCCGGCGGGGTGGCCGGCCCTCCTCGTGCCGGACACCGGCCGGTTCTCTTGTGCACCGGCCCTACTGGCCTCGTCGCGGGCGGGCCTCGTCGCGGGCGGGCCGGGCGGGCCTCGTCGCGGGCGGGCCGGACGGCCCGGGCGGGCCGGACGGCCCGGCGGCCTGGTTCTTTCGTGCCCCGGCGCTGGTTCCTCCCACACGCCGCCTCGCGCCCCGGCCGGGCCGCCCCGGCTCTCCTCGCGCAGGCCGGCGCGGGAGACACCCGCTTGTCCCGCTGGGAGGGTGTATGGGCGCAGCGTGCGACGAATGACTCGCTGGGCGGGCCGGTCGACACGTCGGAGGCCTCCCAGGCTGGATTTGCCCCGCTGGGCGGGCCACCTGGCTCAGCATGCGCCGGTACACCCGCTGGGCGGGACAGGGGGAACAGGCGAGCTGGGCGAGACAGAAGGGCGGCCAAAGCTGGGCAGGCCGGTGGGCGGGTGAGCTGAACGAGCCGGATTGGGCGAGGCAACGGGGCGATTGGCGGGGCGCGCGGAGGCTGTGCTCACACGGTTCGTGCGTCCTCGCATTCAGTCGGGCTGCTCGTCCTCTACAGCCTCTGTGGCCGCCCCGCTGTCGCCCAGGGTGTCGCCAGGCGCCAGGTCCTGGGGTTCGCGCGTGATGGCGCGCCCGCTGATCGCGCCCGCATCGGCGGCCTCCCGAAGCGCCGCTGCGCTGACGGGGTCCTGGAGTCCCGCACCGTCGTCCCGCTTGGGACCGTCGTTCCGTGTCGCACCCTCGTTCCGCGCCGCACGCTCGTCCCGCTTGGGATCCTCGCCTCCTGCTGAGCCATCCTCGTGCGGCCCGGACGGGTCCCGGCGCCGATCGACGTCATCGTTGCCGTGCATGGCCAGCCTCGTGCGGTCGTTGCGGTCGTGATGCGGAGCCCGCATGAAGGCCCGGAGCCAGCATGAAGGCCCGGAGCCAGCATGAGGGCCCGGAGCCAGCATGAAGGCCCGGACCGGCACGCGATGTCGCGCGACCAGGTCCGGGCCTCACAGCCCGCTGACAGCGTTGGTTACGGGATCAGGAACGTGACCTGCACGGAGATCGTGACATCCGAGGTGCCGGCCATCACGGGCGTCGAGGCGGTGTCCTCGGACATCGCGCCGGCGCCATTCGACCGCTCGTACCAGATCGGCGTCGACGACGACTCGGACACGGACGCGACGCCCTCGATGCGGACGCCGAGCCCCGAGGCGAGCGCATCGGCCTTGGCCTTGGCGTCGGCCACCGCTGCCTCGCGGGCCTTGGCCTCGGCGGCGACCCGGTCGGCCACGTCGAAGCTGATGCCGTTGACCGAGGTGGCGCCGGCCGTGACACCGTCATCGAGGACGTCCGAGAGCTTGTCGAGGTCGCGAACGGTGACCGTGACGGTGTTGTTGAGCTGGTAGCCGCGGATCTTCGGCGCCGAGCTGTTGGGGTAGTCGTAGACCGGGTTGAGCGAGACGTCGACGGTCTTGATGTCCTTGTCGTCGATGCCCAGCGCCTTGATGGCGGCGACGACCTTGGTCATCGCCTGCGCTGCGGCCTGGCGCGCGGCCTTGGCGTTGGGCCGCTCGATCACCACGCCCAGGTCGACCGTGGCCATGTCGGGCACGACGACGACCTTGCCCGAACCCGAGACCGAGATGGTGTGCTCGGGCGGCTGATCGGTGGCGCCGTTGGTCGTGGAGACGGTGCGCGTCGCGATCGTTCCCGCGAGCACCGGCCCGGCCACCAGGCCGACCAGCAGCGCGCCGACCGCGGTGACGATCAACCAGCGCCAGGCCGGGGTGGGGGAGACGGAACTGGGGGATGCGCTCATCGTGGTGCCTCTCGTCTGGGTCCGGCATGTTGTCGCCGGATACCGCCCTGACGCTGCAGCGGTGTGTTCGGTTGCCTGCCGCCCGGTGCGTGGTGCGTGGCGGCAACACGGATCCGAACAGGCGAGGCCGGTCGGCCCGGTTCAGCGGGACGGGTGGCCGGGTCCGCCCACGAGCCGCCATCGAGTAGGGTTGGGCGAGATTCGAGACGAACGGCGCGACGGAGGAGCTGGTTGGGGGATCGGGGAAGGCAGGCCGAGCTCCGCAGCGAGGAGCAGCTTCGCACCGCGCTGCCCGCGGGCGCACGCCTGTACGCGAACGTGCGCTGGCTGGCGCCGACCCGTGATGGCGGCCCCGCGCGCAACGGCGAGATCGACCTCCTGCTCCTGCTCCCGGAGATCGGCCTGCTGGTGATCGAGACCAAGAGCGGACCGGTCCGCCGGGACGGCTTCGGACGCTGGTACGCGGGCAATCACCGCCTCGATCCGCCGCCGTTCGAGCAGGCCGAGACGTCGGGCAGGGCGATGGCCGAGAAGATCGTCGCCGATCCCCGGTGGCAGGGCGACCTGCGTGTCATCCACGCCGTCGCCTTCCCGGACACCGATCGTGACAGCCTCGCGCTGGGCGGGCGGGACCTCGGACCCGATGCCCCGATCGACCTCGTCCTCGATCGCTCCGACCTCGCCACGCAGGAGGCCGCATCCGCGGCGCTTGCCCGCGTGGTGCGCCACTGGTCCGGCGACGGCGCCCGTGACCGGACGTTGAGCGAACGCCAGGTCGCCGTGATCGCCGACGTCATCGAGCCGGAGGTGGTCCTGCGCAGCCTCCTCCGCAGCGACATCGAGGCGGGCGAGCTCGAGCTCCGTGCCCCCACCCACATGCAGCTGAGCGTGCTGCGGACGCTGCAGTCCCGGCCCCGGGCGTCGATCGTCGGGTGTGCCGGGGCGGGCAAGAGCCTGCTGGCGATCGAGAAGGCGCGACGGCTTGCCGGCGATGGCTTCGCGACCGTCCTCGCCTGCTTCAACCAGCCGCTGGCCCGCACGTTCGCCCGGACACCCGAGCTGCAGACCGCCATCGCGGACGGGCGGCTGGTGGTCGGGACGTTCCACGACCTGTGCCTGCGCCTGGCCACCGAGGCCGGCACGCTGCCCCCGCAGCCGGCCAATC
The DNA here is from genome assembly GCA_963727585.1 of uncultured Chloroflexia bacterium. Lineage (GTDB taxonomy): Bacteria > Chloroflexota > Limnocylindria > Limnocylindrales > CSP1-4 > CAIXZV01. The sequence goes on from CAVSHH010000003.1 coordinate 741,328, forward strand.
CTGGGCGCGACTGGTTCGAGAGTGCCCTGCCCGCGGCCCTCGAGCGCGCCCTGCCGCTCGTGGGCGGGCGGACGCAGGCGCTGGTGATCGACGAAGGCCAGGACTTCGACGAGCTGTGGCTGCTGCTGCTCGAGCAGCTCCTGGCGGATCCCAAGCGCGGCGTGCTGTATGCGTTCCACGATCCCGCCCAGGCCATCTACCGGCCGGACGCCGTGGGTGCGCTCGGTCTCGAGGAGTTCCCGCTCCCGGACAACTGCCGGAACTCGCGGCCGATCCATGACTTCGCCTATCGCTTCTACGACGGAGGGCTGGCGGTTGACGCGATCCGCGAGGACGGTCGCGAGGTGCTGGTGGTGGAGGCCGAGGACCCCCAGGCGGGGCTCGACGCCCTGCGCCGCGTGCTCCACGAGCTGGTGCACACGGAGCGGGTCGACCGGCGCCAGATCGCGGTGCTGACCGGCGTCTCGCTGGAGCACAGCGCGGCCTGGCGCCAGCGGCGGTTCAAGGGCGACCTGGTGCTGTGGAACGGGAGCGTCGGCGATGATGGGAGGTCGCGGGGCCTGTCGGCCGAGCAGGTGCCGGACCAGCCCGATGGGACCATCCTGTGCGAGACCATCCACCGGTTCAAGGGGCTCGACCGGGACGTGGTGGTGCTGTGCGAGCTGCGACCCGACGACACGCGGCTGGAGCGGCTGCTCTACGTTGGGGCCACACGCGCCAAGCACCACCTCGTGGTGATCGCGTCGCCCGCGCTCGCCGCGCGGTTGGGGGCCGTGAGCCGTGACCACGACGGCGAGTCGTGACAACCGAGCTGGCACAGAGACGAGGGAGGATCCGGTGCAGATGAACCAGGCTGCAGCGCGAGGAGGAGTCGCGTGACCGAGCCCAACCTGCCGCTGCCGCCTCCGCGGGACCCGGCGTCGGGCCAGGCGCTGCCGGCTGCCACCGCGCCGCCGTTGCCGGCTGCGGCCGCGCCGCCGGTGCCGCTGCCGGCTGCCGCCGCGCCGCCGGTGCCGCTGCCGGCTGCCACCGCGCCCGGCTGGGGTGCGCCGGGCTACGGCACGCGACTCATCGCCGAGCGCAAGGCCGGGCCCGGACTGCTGCTCCGCGCGCTGTGGTTCGTCCTGGTCGGCTGGTGGCTGACCGGGATCGTGGCCACGGTCGCGTGGCTGGCGATGATCACGATCATCGGTCTGCCGCTCGGGATTTGGCTGGTGAACCGGGTCCCCACCGCGCTCACGCTCCGGCCGCGGACGAGCTACGTGTACGCGACCACGGACGCGTACGGCCGCACCACGTTCACCGAGTCGGCGATGGACCAGCCGCCGTGGTGGGCGCGTGGCCTGTGGTTCATCTTCGTGGGCTGGTGGGCCTCGGCGGTCGTGATGGGTGCGGGCTACGTGCTGTGCCTGCTGATCATCACGCTGCCCGTCGGGCTGCTCCTGTTCAACCGCGTGCCGTTCGTGGCCTCGCTGTACCGCTACTGAGCAGGGACCGCCGGTGACCCTGACCCACACCTCCGCGCCCGCCGCCCGGAGCGCGCTGACGCCCGCGCAGTGCGCCATCGTCGAGGCGCCCGACGGGCCGGTCGTCGTCATCGCGGGTGCCGGCACGGGCAAGACGCGGGTCATCGTGGAGCGGGTGTGCTGGCTGCTCGAGACCAAGGGCGAGCGGACCGTGGCCGGGAGCCCGATCCCCGCGGAGCCCACGCCACGGCACGGCAGACCGTTCGACGGCCCGCTCGTCCCGGAGCAGCTCCTCGTCCTGACCTACAACGTCAAGGCGGCGGCGGAGCTCGGCCAGCGCATGGACGAGGCGGTGGGGCCGGCCGTCCGGGCCCGGATGACCGTGAGCAACTTCCACAGCTTCTGCCAGCGGATCCTGACCGAGAATGCCGCCGAGGCCGGCCTGCCCAGCCGCCCCGACGTCCTCGACGGCGTGGGCCAGGTGCTCCTGCTGCGCGAGGTCGTGCCCGGCCTCGACCTCCGCTACCACGGCAGCTCGCCGTGGTCGCTCGGCGGCATGGTGGGCTTCATCAACCGGGCCAAGGACGAGCTGGTCAGCCCCGACGGCTTCGACGCCTTCGTGGCCAACGAGCGGGCCATCTACGAGCGCGACTTCGGCGGCTTCGACGCGGCCGTCGAGCGCCTGGACCGGACCGCCCACCTGGGGCCGGTGCGAGCCGTCCGGAGCGACTACGCGAGGGTTCGCGCGAACCAGCGGGCCGAGGATGCCGGCCTCCCGGTTCGCTCCTACCGGGACGATGAGCACGAGCGGACCGCGGAGCGCGAGGCCCGGCGCAACGTCATCGGCACCGGCGGCCTCGTCGGCCGCAACCGGCTGGACGCCGACCAGCTCGACGCCATCGACGCGCTGGCCGACACCTACGTCCGCGACGGTGCCGCCCTCGAGGTGCTGCGCCTCGGCGAGATCGGCCGCGTCTACCGCGCCTACCAGGAGACGATCGCCACCCGGGGCCTGCTCGACTTCGGCGAGCAGATCGCCCTGGTCACGCGCCTGTTCAAGACCCGGCCCAACGTCCTGCGGCGCTGGCAGCGCCAGTTCCGCTACCTGCTGGTGGACGAGTTCCAGGATGCCAACGTCGCCCAGATCGAGCTGATCGAGCTGCTGGGCCGCACGCCGGACCGCCCCGACAACGTGATGGTCGTGGGTGACGACGACCAGTCGATCTATCGCTTCCGGGGCGCCAGCTATGCCGCGTTCGCCGAGTTCGACGCCCGCTTCGCCCGGCCGCCCGCGCACGACCCCGGCGCCATCCCGCCCGGCCCGCCGCCCCGGCTCCACATCGAGCAGAACTTCCGCAGCGTCCGCTTCGTGCTCGACGCCGCGAACCGCCTCATCGGGAACAACGAGACCCGCTTCGCGCCGGACAAGACGCTGCGCACCGACCGGGCGGCAGGCGACCCCATCGAGCTGCTGGTGTGCGGCGGCGCCGAGGACGAGGCCGTTGCCATCGTCGATGCCGTCCGCGCCTTCCACGACGCCGGCCGGGCCTGGAACGACGTGGCCATCCTGTACCGCAAGCACAAGCACCGCGACGCCATCGTGGACCGCCTGCGGGCCGAGGACATCCCGTTCACCATCGTGGGTGGCCTGTCGCTGTTCGAGACCCCCGAGATCCGCGACCTCGAGCAGGCCCTGCGGGCCATCGCCGATCCCGAGAACGACCCGGCCCTGGTCCGGATGATGACCGCCGGCCCGTGGCGCCTCGACGCGCTGGAGATCCTGCGCGTCAGCCGCGACGCCCGGTTCGACCGGAGCCACCTGCTCACCGCCGTCCACCGGATGGTCGAGCGCGGCGAGGCCGCCGAGGCCGTGGCCAGCCGGGACGAGCAGCAGCGCATGGCCCCCGTCGATCCCGCGCTGCGGGCCAAGCTCCGCAGCCTGCTCGCGGCCATCGACGAGCTCAACCCGCGGACCTGGCGTGACGGCCCGCACACCATCCTCGAGCGCTATCTCGAGCTCACCGGGACCGTGCTGGACCTGCTCGCGACCGGGACCCTGGAGGCCAAGCGGGCCGTGGTGGCGATCGCGAGCTTCCTGCGCTTCACCGCGGACTGGCAGGCGGCCCACCCGGCCGGCACCCTGGCCGGCTTCATCGACTACATCGAGGCGTACAAGGACGCCGGCGGCGAGCTGCCCACCAGCGTGGAGCTGTCCGAGGACGTCGAGGGCGTGCGCCTGATGACCCTCTACCAGGCCAAGGGCCTCGAGTTCCCGGTCGTCGTGGTGCCGGACCTGCTCGAGGGCGAGTGGCCGGTGAAGGAGCAGGGGAGCGGCTGGTTCCCGCGCGAGCTGCTGCGCGAGCAGGTGCCGGACGGCAACCTCCATCTCGACGAGGAGCGACGGCTGCTGTACGTGGCGATCACCCGCGCCCAGGAGCGGCTGGTGCTGAGCACGCACGGCGGCACTGGGGCGAAGGCCCAGAGCGTGTTCGTGGCCGAGCTGCTCGACGGGTGCGGGCCGGAGCTGACGGTCATCGACCGCACCCTGGCGGAGGGGGCGGGGGAGGCGGCCGACGGGGACGGCCACGGCACGGGCGATGGCGCGACCCCGGGCGACGCGAGCGACGGCACCGCCGACGCGCTGGCGGCCGCCCGCCGGGTCCTGCCGCTGCCCTCGTCGCGCGAGCGCCGGCTGGCGCTGCGCCTGCGGGCGTCGGAGCTGGTGGGCCTGGTGGAGGCGACCGCCGCCGACGACCCCGAGGCGCGCGAAGCCCGGGCCGCGTTCGAGCGGCAGCTGGCCGAGGTCGGCCGGGCGGCGGCCATGAGCGCCGACGAGGCACGCGCCGCCGGTCTCGACCCGCTGACCTTCCGGACGGTCGCCCTCGACACCGTCGCCGGCGCGAGCCTGCTCGCCGTGGCTCCCGTGCCCGACCACTTCTCGTACTCGTCGCTGTCCACGTACGAGGCGTGTCCGCTGCGCTACGCGCTCGCCTACGTCTACCGGATCCCGGAGCCCGCGCGGCCCGTCGGCGCGCTCGCCTTCGGGTCCACCGCGCACGCCGCGTTCGAGGCCTTCACGAGGGAGCGCCGGGAGCGGGCCGCCCGCGGCGAGGCCCCGCCCACGCGCGAGGACCTGGGGTCGCTGTTCGCCGCCCAGTGGCAGCCCGGAGGGCTTCGCCGACGCCATGCCGAGGCCGGCTACAAGCGCCGCATCGACACCATGCTCGACAGCTTCTACGCCGGCGAGCTGGCAACCGCCGGCGAGGCCCTCCGCGAGGAGGAGCCGTTCGAGCTGGTGCTGGTCCCCGACGACGGCGGCGCGCCCGTCCGTCGTCACGGGCGAGATCGACCGCATCGACCGGCTGCCCGGCGGCGGCATCGAGGTCATCGACTACAAGACCGGCCGGGTCACCAGCCAGAAGGACGTCCAGCGAGAATCTGCAGCTGACCGTCTACGCCCTCGCCTGCCGCGACGCCCTGGGCCTGGGCACCCCCGAGCGCGTGACCCTCTACTTCACGGAGTCCGCCCAGCGGATGTCCACGTCCCGCACGGACGACCAGCTGGATGCGGCCCGGGTCGAGATCCTGGAGCGCGTGTCCCGGATCCGCGCGGGCGAGTTCACGGCGACGCCGGGGAAGGCGTGCCAGTGGTGCGCCTATCGGTCGATGTGCCCGGAGCGGGCGTGATGGGGACGTCTAGAGGTCGCCGAGGATCTCGGCGGGCAGCCTGCGTGAGAGCCGCCTGTCGTAGTCAGCATCGACGGCCTGTATGTACTCGCTAACCGATGTCCCGCGAAGGGCCGACTCGCGAGCCACCGCCTCACCAACGTGCCTGCCGTTCAGCATGAGCAACGGGAACCGATCGGATACGACTTCTCGTTGCGCCTGCTCGCTGTAGTAGCCAGTTGTAACGAATGCGCCCAGCCAGCCTCGATCAAGCCTGGCCACCGTACGAGCCAGGTCGAGGCCACTGGTCACCGGCGCGGCGCCCGCGATGCATTTCGCCTGTCCGAGGACGACGAGCTTGAGTGCGGCAGATCCAGATCCGATATCCAGTCGGCTCACGAAGTCGATCCCCCCGTCGCCCGCCCGCTTGGTGATCCAGCCCGGTCTGTACTGACCGCTTTGGCGAAGCACGCTGCCGGTGATCTCGGAGGCGAGGCCTTCAAACCGATGTTCCCCGACGCCCGCGTACGGTCCGATCCGCTTGTAGTGAGAAATCACCTCGCGGAGCGCATCCTCAGCAGGGGTGCCGGCGTCCGGCCGCTGGTCGCCCGGGCTCAGCGTCGCGCTCCGGGACATCTGCTGCCGAATGCGATCCTTGACTGACGCCCCCTCGTTGACCCATCTGCGCCAGGCCGACGGAGCCAGGAGGAGGCATTCCTCCAGCGTCTTGGTCGGATCTCGCCTCGCAGAGATCCACTCCCATGCGAGACGGAGATCCTCGTGGCTAAGATCCACCAGCATGCAGTCGAACACGTAGTTGACGAATGGTCGGGCCCGTCGATCGACCTGCGTCACCAACTCCGCCCGCTCGAGCAGTCCGACTCCCAAGAAGCGCCAGTAGCCCTTCGCGTAGCCCTCGTGGACGACACTCTCAAAGAAGAGCAGAGGGGCCGCGCGAAGGCGATCGGCCCTCGTTGTGCCTTGGTGAAGCGGCAACTGCGCGAGGACAGACCGGTTGCCGACGGCGCCGAGTGGATCAGTCCCCAGATCGGCTTTGTTGTCCCCGAAGTACCGGATGTGCCCTCGCTCTGCGTCCAGCTCGTCGTGCCAAGGGGTCCAGTCAGACCCGGCGCGGTGCGGCTTGGAGGCGATGAGGATCCCCGGCCTCCGCAGACCATCGACGGCGTCCGTCTGCTTGATGGAGTCGATCCCGTGATCGAGCTGCACGCGTCCGGCGTTCGCCAACCCCGGCCACTCGGGCCATCGAGTCGCGTGGAAGATGTTCCGGACCCCATCGATGAACTCGATGTCGGGGCCCGGACTGGGCTTCATGTAGCGGTAGAGCTCGAAGACGCGCACGCTGCCTCGATTATCGGTGATCGTCGTGCAGCTGTTCCGGCTCGTCGGCAGTAGTCGCTGGCACCGGCTCGGCCTCGGTATCGAGGACGGGTTCGGGCACACGCTGCCGCTCCAGGTTCTGGCCTCGAGGATCGACTGGCACGGGCCCCCCTGGTGAGCGAGGCGCTGCGGTCGATGCTTCGTGCACAGACCCGCCTCTACCGATCGCCAGCGTCGGCGCGGATGTCGAGCGCCTGGTCTCGCCAGAGGCCGAATCGCCAGCCGCGGGTTCAGGCCGGACGGCGCCGGATCCCGGTGATGACGTCGAAGCCGCGATCGAAGGTGAGGATGTCGTCGACACCGTGGCGGCGCATCGCCGCGACGTGCAGGGCGGCCCGGGCGGACAGGCCATCGACGCGCTCCAGGAGTCGGCTCGCGGCCAGGACGAGTTCCGTGTCGACGGGGATCACCTCGTCCGCGACGGCGAGCAGGACGTCGATTGCCGGCGCGATGGCCTCCCGTCGGCCGATCGCCGCGTAGCGGTGCAGGATCTCCTGCAGAACCTCGGCATCGGTGACCAGGCGCTCCCCGTCTGCGATCGCTCGTTCGAGGGCCACTCGAGCGGCATCCTTGTTCGGATGGTCGGCGCCGACGAGGTACATCGGGATGTTCGAGTCGACGAAGACGCTCACCCCCCGGGGTCCGTGTAGCCCCGCTCGATGTCGGTCAGCATCGTTTCGATGTCCGCGGTCGGGAAGGCGTGCGTGGCTGCCCGGCGGACGGCCGCGAGCTTGTCCACGGTGGACGGTTCGAGCTCCGCGCGCTGGGCCCGGCGCAGCGTTTGGCGGACCCACTCGGCCGTGGTGAGTTGGTGACGGCGAGCGAGCTGCTGGATGTCGCGCAGTTCCGTGTCGGGCAGGAGCACCTGCAGTCGCTTGGTCATTGTGATGATGCTAGGTGACTCATCAGCATGAGTCAAGCCTGCCACGGCGCTCGCTCAATCCGTGGCGGGGTCATGAAGCCAGACCGCGCCATTACGTCGGCGATGTATGATGGATGCCCCATGGAACGAACGAACATCTACCTCGATGAACGGGAGCTGGCGGGCCTCCGCGCCGTCAGCCGGAGCACCGGACGGCCGGTGGCCGTGCTCGTGCGGGAGGCAGTGGATGCCTGGCTGGAGCAGCATGGGGTCGTCGAGATCGCGCAGGACGAGTGGAGTCGGCGGTTCGCGGCGCTGCTGGATCGTCGAGACGGGATCGCGGCGGCGGAGGGGTGGTCGCCTGACGCGGTGGACGCGGACGTCCTCGCGGCGGTGGCCGAGGTGAGGAGCTCGCGCGCTGCGCGCCGTCGTTGACACGAACGTCTGGGTCTCGGGGCTGATCGCGCCGGCCGGCACTCCCGGGATGGTGATCGAGGCCGTGCGCCGGGGGAGGATCGATGCCGTCGCGTCATGGGCGCTCGCCGAGGAGATCGTGGAGGTGCTGCGCCGGCCCGCGATGCGACGCTACGGGGTGACCGAGGGCGACATCGAGGAGCTCGTGGAGGTGCTCGGTCCGCTGCTCCCCGACGTGGACGTGACCGTGGCGCTGCGGGACGCCGATGACGCCGTGGTCATCGCGGCAGCCATCGCCGGACGCGCGGAGGTGATCGTGTCGGGTGACCGGGACAGGCTGGACGATGTCGACCTCGCGACCTGGCTGGACAAGCGCGGCATCGCGGTCATGACGCCGGCCGAGGCCCTGGCGATGCTGTCAAGTCGCTGACCCGGGCACCGCCCGGGCGATACTCGGCCCCATGACCAGCACCTCCGACGCCCTCCAGGCCCATCTCGAGACCATGCTCGGTCCCCGCGCCGCGTTCCACGAGGGACAGCGCGAGGCGATCGAGGCCGTCGTGGGCGATGGCTCCCGCACCCTGGTGGTCCAGCGGACGGGCTGGGGCAAGAGCCTCGTCTACTGGATCGCGACCCGGGTCCGTCGCGACCAGGGGCACGGCCCCACGCTGATCGTGAGCCCGCTGCTGAGCCTGATGCGCAACCAGATCGAGGCGGCGGACCGCCTGGGGCTGCGGGCGGTGACCATCAACTCGGCCAACCGCGACGACTGGGACACGATCGAGGCCGACCTGGTCGCCGACCGGATCGACGTCCTGTTCGTGTCGGCCCAGCGGTTCGCCAACCAGGACTTCAACGCCCGGCTCCTGCCCGGGATCCGGCGCTCGATCGGGATGTTCGTGGTGGACGAGGCCCACTGCATCAGCGACTGGGGCCACGAGTTCGTGCCGGACTACCGCCGGATCGGGCGGCTGCTGCCGACGCTGGGGCCGGACGTGCCCGTGCTGGGGACGACGGCAACGGCGAACGACCGCGTGGTCGAGGACGTGGCCCGCCAGCTGGGCGACGACGTGTCGGTGATCCGGGGCCCGCTCGCGCGCGACACGCTGCACCTGGACGCGATCCCGCTGCGCGACCAGGCGGAGCGGCTGGCCTGGCTGGCGGAGCACCTGCCGGGGATGCCGGGATCGGGGATCGTGTACTGCCTCACGGTGGCCGACACGCAGCGGGTGGCGGGCTGGCTGCGCGGGCGGGGGATCGACGCCCGCCCCTACAACGCGGACATCGCGCCCGAGGAGCGCGAGGCGCTGGAGCAGGACCTGCTGGCGAACCGGCTCAAGGCGCTGGTGGCGACGGTGGCACTGGGGATGGGGTTCGACAAGCCCGACCTCGGCTTCGTGGTCCACTACCAGCGCCCGGGCTCGCCGATCGCGTACTACCAGCAGGTTGGCCGGGCGGGCCGGGCTGTGGACAGCGCGTTCGGGATCCTGCTCTCGGGGCGCGAGGACGACGCGATCGCCGAGTACTTCCTCTCGACCGCGTTCCCGCCGGCGGCGCGGATGCGCGACATCCTGGCGGCCCTCGAGGCGGTCGATTCGGCGACGATCCGCTCACTCCAGGCACAGGTGAACCTGCCGTACGGACAGATCGAGAAGGCGCTCAAGCTGCTCGAGGTGGACGGCGCGGTCAGCCGCGAGCGGGGGCGGTTCGTGCGCACGGGCGAGCCCTGGGAGCAGGACGAGGCGTGGGTCGCGGGGGTGATCGAGGCCCGCCGGCGGGAGCTGGCGTCGATGCGCGAGTACGTCGATACGGATTCCTGCCGGATGGCATTCCTCGGCCGGCTGCTCAACGATCCTGCTGCCGGCGAGTGCGAGCACTGCGCGAACGACGGGGGCGTCCGATGGCCGCGCTCGGTCTCGCCGGCCCTCGTCCAAGAGGCGGTCGCCTACCTGCGGCGCGACGTTCGCGGGATCGAGCCGCGCAAGCAGTGGCCGGAGGGCGGGAAGATCGCGAGGCCCAACGAGATCGGCCGGGCGCTGTGCATCCTGGGCGACCCGGGGTGGGGGAGGGACGTGGCTCACGTCGTGGCCGCGGGTCCGGCGCCGGACCTGCGCTACCCGGAGCATCTCGCCGGGGCCGCGTTCGAGGTCATCCGCGGCCGCTGGCGCCCGAGCCCGATGCCGGAGTGGGTGACCTGCGTGCCGTCCACGACGCGGCCCGGGTCCGTCGAGGCGTTCGCGACGCGGCTCGCGAGTGCGCTGGCGCTGCCCTTCTCACCGTGCCTCACGTCGGCCGGGGGCGCGCCCCAGGCCCAGATGGCCAACTCCGCCACCCAGGCCGCCAACGCTCGGGTGAGGATCGGGGTGGTGCCGGCGGCGGTTCGATCCGGACCGGTGCTCCTGGTGGACGATCTCGTGGACTCGCGCTGGACGCTCACGGTGGCAGGCGATCTGCTGCGGGAGCACGGCGGAGGCCCGGTCCTGCCGTTCGCCTTGGGGGTCGCGACGCCGCGCGGGGAGTAGGGGCCCCGGCCGAGGCCGACTCGTCGCCCACCCTCCTTGGGTGGTCTTGCGAGCCGGGCGTAGGGTGGATTCATGGGCGGTGACCCAACCATCGATGACGGCGAGGCGTTCTGGCGCGACTACCTGACCCAGGGCGGCTCCCTCGAACGCCGGTTCCGCGGCGTGCTCCGGCTGCTGCCGCACGAGCCCCGGTGCCAGTTGTGTGCCGCGCCCTTCGAGGGGCCGGCCGCCCCGGTGATGCGGGCGATGGGCAAGCGCCGGTCCGACCTGAACCCCCACGTGTGCCAGTCCTGTTTCTCGTTCGTCCAGAAGCACCATGGCGGGGCCGAGATCGAGGCCACCTTCCTGTTCGCCGACATCCGCGGTTCGACGACGCTCGCCGAAGGCATGTCGCCGGGTGCCTTCCATGACCTGCTGGATCGCTTCTACGCGACCGCTGCCAGCGTGGTCGTCGCGAACGGCGGTGGCGTGGACAAGTTCGTGGGTGACGAGATCGTCGCGATGTTCATGCCGCTCATGTCCGGCCCGCGGCACACCGCGCACGCCATCAAGGCGGCCACGGCGCTTCTCCGGGCGACCGGACATTCGGACCCTGGCGGTCCATGGGTCCCGGTCGGCGTCGGCGTCCACACCGGGCCGGCCTGGGTGGGGGCGGTGGGCGACGACACGCACACGGAGCTCACCGCGCTCGGCGACACGGTGAACGTGACCGCCCGGCTGGCATCGGCGGCCACGACGGGCGAGGTTCTCGTGACGGCGGTCGCTGCCGGCATCGCCGGCCTGGATCCGGCACTCGAACGCCGGGCCCTGGAGCTCAAGGGCAAACAGGCAAAGACCGAGGTGGTCAGCCTGCGGGTGCGTGACGCCGGCTGATCCCCACCGGGCTCAATCGTCCTCCTCGTCCTCCTCGTCGAGCTCCTCGAGGATGGCGTCGAAGTTGATCGCCGCATCGCACTCCTCGCAGATCGGCGGGTCCCAGTCGCCGGCGGGCGCCAGGTCCGATCGGCCGCATTGCGAGCACACGAAGAACAGGCCCGCGAGCGTCGCCAGGTCGATGGCGTCCGCGTCCTGGTCCGCGTCGTCGGGCGTGGCGATGGGGCGGGCATGGGGGAGATGTGGCCCGGGAGGCTGGTCCCGGCGCCGGAACGGCCAGCGCATGTCCGATAGCCTGCCGTGTCCCCGTGCCACCTGTCTGTCATCGCCGATCGGGCTCCGGGGCCTACACTCGAGGGCATGCGATATCTCGACATCGAAGGGATGCGGCTCTCCCGCATCGGGTTGGGCACCTGGCAGGTCGGCACCCGCGAGTGGGGCTACGGCGAGGAGTACGCGACGGTCACCGCGCCGGCGCTGATCCGCCGGGCGGCCGAGCTCGGGATCACGATGATCGACACGGCCGAGGGATACGGTCCCGGCCGCTCCGAGAAGATCCTGGGCGAGACGCTTGCCGGCCTGCCCGCGAGCCTCCGGGACCCGCTCACCATCGCCACCAAGTTCACCCCGATCGCCCCCGCAGAGCCGATCGTCGCGTGGCAGGTGAACGGCTCGCGGCGCCGCCTCCAGATGGATGCGCTCGACCTTCTCTACGTGCACTGGAAGAACCCGTTCGTGTCGGCGCGTCGCGTGATGCAGTCCGTCCGGCCCCTGGTCGAGTCGGGGGCGGTGCGCCATGCGGGAGTCTCGAACTTCACGCTCCAGCAGTGGCAGGAGGCCGAGCAGGCACTTCGCCGGCCGGTGGTTGCGAACCAGGTCCAGCTGTCGCTGGCCAAGCCGGGCGCGATCGACGACCTGGTGCCGTGGGCGGCTGGTCACGACCGGGTCGTGGTTGCCTACTCGCCACTGGGCCAGGGCGTGCTGGCGGGCCGCACGTCGTTCCCGGGCATGCTGGGGATGGGCCGGCCACAGGGATCGCAGGCGATCCGCAGGCCGGGGCTGGAGGCGCTCAACGCGGTGCTGGGCCAGGTGGCCAGGGCGCACGACGCCACGCCGGCCCAGGTCGCCCTCGCCTGGATCCTGTCGTTCCCGGCGACGATCGCGATCCCGGGCGCCCGGACGATGGAGCAGCTCGAGGACAACGCCGCGGCTGCCGACCTGGAGCTCGACGTGGCGGAGATCGCCCGGCTCACCATGGTCGCCCGCGCGATGAGCAGCCGCTAGCCCGGTCCCGGATGGCCCGTGGATTCGGGCCGGGCGCCCGGGTACAGAACGCCCATCGGCCCCTCGAAACGGCGCACCGGGCAGCCGACACTGCGCACATGGAGGGTGACCCGCGATCCGTGGTCGAGGCCCCGGTTCGGGGCGCCCTGGCGGGGGTGATGGGGCGAGGGCTGGCGCTCGTCGCGGCGTTTGTGATGCTCGCGGCGTGGCCGTTGCTCGCCAACCCAGCGGACGAGGTCCGTGACGCCGTCATCGTCCTCGGCATCGGCCTGCTGTTCGCATACGCCATCTGGGTGCGCATCGCCCAGCATCTGGGTACCCGGCCCAGCCCCGAGGATCGGGCGTTGGCATGGGATCGCGCCAAGGAGGTTGACGGCGAGGACGCGACCATGGGCCTGATCGTTGCCGGCTGGGTGCCCGTCGGGCTCGTGCTCGCGATGGGTCTGATGCTGTGGCCCAACCTGACCGACGAGGACCCGGTTCGCGTCTCGATCTGGGTGATCATGGCCCTGCCTCCCACGACCGTCGGGTGGCTGCTGGCGACGACCGCCTGGCTCGATTCCTGTCGCGACGACCTCGCCCGTGCGGAAGCGGAGGCACAGATCCTGCTTCGCACCTACTGGGCGAATGTCGGCCACTGACCGGATCGCAGGGGCGCGACACCCGGGCTCGGTCATCCGCGTTGCCGGCTCGCCCGGGTCGGCCCGCCACCCCGGCTCCCGGTCACGAGGCCCGCGGGCGACCGCTCCCTGTTAGCCTCGGGTGGTGACGCCCGTCCAGCCCGAGGAGCTCCTCGCCGATCTCGATCCCGAGCAGCGCGCTGCCGTGCTCGCCGTCTCGGGCCCGGTCGCGATCCTGGCCGGCGCGGGCTCGGGCAAGACGCGCGTCATCAGCCGGCGAACCGCATATGCGATCGCGACCGGCGTCGTGCCGGCCGACCAGGTGCTGGTCGTGACGTTCACGGACAAGGCCGCGGCCGAGATGGTGGGGCGCCTCCGCTCGCTCGGCCTGCCCGGGGTGACGGCGCGGACGTTCCATGCCCATGCGCTGTCCCAGCTGCGGTTCTTCTGGCCGCTCCGCTACGACGGCGATCCGCTGCCCGGGCTGCTGGAGTCCAAGGGGCTGATCGTGTCCCGGCTGGCCCGCCAGCTGCCCGGCCACTACCGGTTCACGCCGGCCAAGGATCTCGCCGACGAGATCGAGTGGGCGAAGGCGCGCCGGGTGCCGCCGGACGCGTACGAGGCACGGGCGGCCGCCGGTGGGCGGCAACCCCCGATCCCGGTCGACCTGTTCGTTCGCATTTACCGGAACTACGAGCGTGAGAAGACACGCCTCGGACGCCTGGACTTCGACGACCTGCTGGCGTGGACCGCAGATCTCCTCGAAGCGGACGTCGACGCGGCCGCGACCGTCCGCGCCCGCAAGAGCTGGTTCAGCGTGGACGAATACCAGGACACGAACCCGCTCCAGCAGCGCCTGCTGGAACTGTGGCTCGGCCCCGAGCGGCAGGACCTGTGCGTGGTCGGGGACGAGGACCAGACCATCTACAGCTTCACCGGGGCGACGTCGACATTCCTCACCACGTTCGAGGAACGGTGGCCCGGCGCGCAAGTGCTTCCGCTTACGCGGAACTATCGGTCCACGCCGCAGGTGCTGGAGCTGGCGAACCGCCTCGTGGCTGCGGAGGGCCGCACCAAGCGCCTCGTCCCGACCCGGTCGCCCGGTCCGCCGCCCACGATCTCCAAGCACCGCGACGCCTTCCAGGAGATGGCCGCGCTGGTGGCCGGGATCCGTGCCCGCCTCGCCGACGACGTCGTGGCATCCGAGATCGCGGTGCTGGTGCGGATGAACGCCCAGCTGGCCCCGCTCGAGGAGGCGCTGACCCGGGCGGGGATCGCCTACCAGGTTCGCGGCCTCCGGTTCTACGACCGGCCCGAGATCCGGTCGGCGCTCCATTCCCTGCGAAGGTCCTCGATCGATGCCGAGGGCCCCCGCCTGCCCGGCGCGATCCGCGAGCGCCTCGCGGAAGCGCTGGGCTGGGAGGAGGACGGCAGCGGGGAGGGTGACGAGGCACGCGAACGCCAGGCCGCGCTGGACACGCTGCTCGCGATCGTCGACGAGCATGTCGTTGCCCATCCGTTCGCCGACATGGCCTCGGTGCTGGCGGATCTCGATGCCCGGGCGGCGCACGAGCGGTCAGGCGCCGTCGAGGGCGTCAACCTGCTCACCTACCACCGCGCCAAGGGCCTCGAGTGGGACGCCGTGTTCCTGCCCGGTCTCGAGGAAGGGGTGCTGCCCATCCGCCAGGCGAAGGACGACGAGGGCGCGCTGGCCGAGGAGCGGCGCCTGCTGTATGTCGGGATCACGCGGGCCCGCGTTCACCTCGCGCTGTCGTGGGCCGAGCGGCGCGAGCAGCGCGGTCGCCCGGTCCGCCGCGAAGTCAGCCGGTTCGTGATGGACCTTCGACCACGGCCCGGGACCAGCTTCCGGGACCTGCCGCCGACGGGCCTGATCGCTGCACGCGAGGCGCGCGAACGGGCGATCCGCGGCAAGGAGGGCGATCCCGTGGTGGCCGCCCTCAGGGCGTGGCGAACGGCCCGCGCCAGGTCCGAGGCGGTGCCGCCGTACGTGATCGCGCATGACGCCACGCTCGCGGCCATCGCGGCTGCGCACCCACGCTCGTTGGCCGCGCTGCGGCGGGTCAAGGGGATGGGTCCGGCGAAGCTCGATGCCTACGGGGACGAGCTCCTGCAGATCATGGCTGCTGTGGACAGCGACGAGAGCGACAGGAGCAACGAGGCCGGCCCGGCGGCAGGCTAGCACCGCCGGACCCGGAGGCCGGTCGGATCAGGCGACCGGGTCGAGCGCCTGCTCGAACTGGCTCGCGTACAGGTCGTGGTAGAAGCCGTGCCGCGCGAGCAGCTCCTCGTGCGAGCCCTGCTCAACGATCTGGCCCTGGTTCATCACCAGGATGATGTCCGCCTCGCGGATCGTGGACAGCCGGTGCGCGATGACGAACGACGTCCGGCCCTCCATCAGTCGGTTCATCGCCCGCTGGATGAGCACCTCGGTCCGGGTGTCCACCGACGAGGTGGCCTCGTCGAGGATCAGGACCGGCGGGTCGGCGAGGAACGCCCGGGCGATGGTCAGCAGCTGCTTCTCGCCGGCCGAGACGTTGGACGCCTCGTCGTCGAGCACGGTCTCGTAGCCGTCCGGCAGCGTCTTCACGAAGTGGTCCACGTGGGCCGCCTCGGCCGCCTCGTGGAAGCGCTCCTCGCTGACCTCGTCGTCCGTCCCGTAGACCATGTTCTCGCGGATGGTCCCGCTGAACAGCCAGGCATCCTGGAGGACCATGCCGAAGGTGCGCCGCAGGTTGTCGCGGGTGGCGGCCCGGGTCTCGACCCCGTCGACCGTGATCCGGCCGCCGTCAACGTCGTAGAAGCGCATCAGCAGGTTGACCAGCGTGGTCTTCCCGGCGCCGGTGGGCCCCACGATGGCCACGGTCTGGCCGGGCTCCACCGACAGCGAGAGGTCCTCGATGAGCGGCTGTTCCGGCAGGTACCGGAACGAGATGTGCTCGAACGCGACCCGGCCGGCGGCCGGCTCCACGATCTCCTGGGCGGGCACCGGGTCCGGGATCTCCTGCTCCTCGTCGAGCAGCTCGAACACGCGCTCCGCGGAGGCCACCGCGCTCTGCAGCACGTTGGCGATCGACGCAACCTGGACGATGGGGAAGGTGAACTGGCGGCTGTACTGGATGAACGCCTGCACGTCGCCGAGGGTCATCTGGCCGGTGGTCACGCGGACGCCGCCGATGACGGCGATGGCCACGTAGTTGAGGTTCGAGATGAACATCATCGCCGGCTGGATCATCCCCGACAGGAACTGGGCCCGGTAGCTGGCCTGGTACAGCTCCTGGTTGCGGCGGTCGAACTCCTCGATCGCCTCCTCCTGCCGGCCGAACAGCTTCACGATCGCGTGCCCCGTGTGCATCTCCTCGATGTGCCCGTTGAGGATGCCGGTCCGCTCCCACTGGGCCGCGAACTGCTTTTGCGAGCGCTTCGCGATCACGACCGCCACGAACATCGACGCGGGGACGGCCAGCAGCGAGATGAGCGCCAGGATGGGGCTGATCGTGAGCATCATGATCAGCACGCCGACCACCGTCAGCAGCGAGGTGATGAGCTGGGTGAGGCTCTGCTGGAGCGTCTGGCTGATGTTGTCGATGTCGTTGGTGACCCGGGACAGGATGTCGCCCCGGCTCTCGCGGTCGAAGTACGACAGGGGCAGCAGGCCGAGCTTGCGGTCGACCCGCTCGCGCAGCCGGTAGACCGTCCGCTGGGTGACGCCGGCCATGATCCAGCTCTGTCCCCACTGGAACAGCGAGCTGGCGATGTACACGCCGGCCGCGATCCCGAGGATCTGGGCGAGCCTGCCGAAGTCGATGCCCACGCCGGGCACGACGCCCGGCATCGATGCCAGCATGTCGGCGAAGTTGTCCTGCCCGGCGGCGCGGAGGCCGGCCACGATCTGGTCGACGCTCATGTTCGCGCTGCCGGGGATCTGGCCCAGCTGCTCGCCCACCACGCCGGCGAAGATGACGTTGGTCGCCTCGCCCAGGATCTTGGGTCCGATGATCGCGAGGAACACGCTGATCACGGCCAGGACGAACACGACCAGGACGAGCAGCCGGTCCGGTCCCAGCTCGCGCATGAGGCGGCTGAACGACACCCGGAAGTTGGCGGGCTTGGCGACGGGCATCATCAGCCCCATGTGGGGACCGCCGCCGCCCGGACCTCCCCCCGGCCTCGGCCGGCCCGGGGCGGGACCCGTGCCGGAGCCCGAGCCGGGGCCCGCGCCTGGACTCGTGCCGGCGCGACCCGTCGGCCCGCTCATGCGACCTCCTCCTCGGTGACCTGGGACAGGACGATCTCGCGGTACGTCTCGCAGGTCGCCATCAGCTCGTCGTGGGTCCCGATCCCGGCGATGCCACCGTCCTCGAGGACCACGATCTGGTCGGCGTGGAGGATGGTGCCCACCCGCTGCGCGACGATCATCACCGTGGCCTGGCCCAGCTCCCGCGCGATCGCCGCACGGAGACGCGCGTCGGTCCGGAAGTCGAGCGCGCTGAAGCTGTCGTCGAACACGAAGATGTCCGGTTGCCGGGCGAGGGTCCGGGCGATCGCCAGGCGCTGGCGCTGGCCGCCCGAGACGTTGGTGCCACCCTGGGTGATGGGCGACTCGAGCTGGTCGGCCATCTCGCTCACGAAGTCGTGCCCCTGCGCGATCTGGAGCACCTGCCACAGGGTGTCGTCGCTGGCGGCCTGGTCGCCGTAGCGCAGGTTGGACCCGACGGTGCCCGAGAACAGGAATGCCTTCTGGGGCACCATCCCGATCCGCCGCCACAGGTCCTGGCGGTCCATGTCCCTGACGTTCACGCCGTCCACCAGGACCTCGCCGGCGGTGGCGTCGTACAACCGCGGCAGCAGGTTGATGAGCGTGGACTTGCCCGAGCCGGTGGAGCCGACGATCGCCGTCGTCTCGCCCGGGCGGGCCACGAAGCTGACGTGGCTCAGGACCGGCTCCTCGGCGCCCGGGTAGCGGAACTCGACGTCGCGGAACTCGACGTGGCCCCGGCGCTCGGGGGAGATCGGCGTGGGCGGATCCCAGATGGTGGGCTCGGTCTCGAGCACCTCGTTGATCCGGCCCGCGGACACAGCCGCCCGGGGGACCATCACGAACATGATCACCGCGGTCATGATCGCGAACAGGATCTGCATGATGTACTGCAGGAAGGCGGCAAGGTTCCCGATCGGCATCTCGCCCGAGTCGACGCGGTAGGCGCCCAGCCACAGGACCGCCACGGTCGACAGGTTCATGATCAGCATCAGCGCTGGCATGGTGATCGCGAACAGGCGGTTGACCCGCAGCCCGGTGTCCATGAGGTCGCGCGAGGCGACGTCGAACCGACGCTCCTCGTGCTCGGTGCGCACGAAGGCGCGGATCACGCGGATCCCGGTCAGCTTCTCGCGCATCACCAGGTTGATCCGGTCGAGCTTCTTCTGCATCGCCTGGAACAGCGGGATGGCGCGGCTCATCACGACGCCCACCAGGACCGCCATGATCGGGATGATGACGAGCAGGATCCCCGTGAGCGGCACGTCCTGGCGGAGCGCCATGATCACGCCGCCGATGGCCAGGATCGGGGCGCTGATCATCATGTTCAGCGCCAGCAGCACGACCTGCTGCAGCTGCTGGACGTCGTTGGTGTTGCGGGTGATCAGGCTCGCGGCGCCGAAGTGGTTGACCTCGACCTGGCTGAAGGTCTGGACGGAGCGGAAGATCGCCGAGCGCACGTCGCGGCCGAAGCCCATCGCGATCCGGGCGCTGAAGAACACCGAGATGATCGACGCGATCATCAGGGCGATGGTCACCAGCAGCATGAAGCCGCCCGTTTGGATGATGTAGTCGACGTCGCCCTTGGCGATGCCGTTGTTGATGATGTCCGCGTTGAGCTCGGGCAGGTACAGGTTGGTGATCGCCTGGACCAGGAGCAGCGCCAGGACCAGCACGATCGGCCACCGGTACGGCGCGAGGTACCGACGGAGGATGGGGATCATCGGGACGTCTCCAGGCGTTCGGGAGTGGGGGCGGGGGAGGCTTCATCGTGGGCCGCATGCAGCTCGTCGTGGAGCCGCTCGCGCACTCGGCGCATTGCCCGCGCGCCGGTGAGATAGGCGGCCAGCTCGTCATCGGTCAGCTCGTCGAGCATCCGGGCCAGGTGGTCACGCCGTTGGGCGGCCATCCCGTCGATCAGGCGATGGCCCTCGTCGGTGGCCGCGACCCGGATGATCCGGCGGTCAGCCTCGTCGCGCTGCCGCTCGACGAGCCCGCGCTGCTCCATCCGGTCGACGATGCCGGTCGCGCTGGCCTGGCTGACGTCCATCGCCTCGGCCAGGCCGCGCATCGGGAGCGCGCCGTCGGCCTCCAGGACAAGCAGCACATTGACGTGGACGAGCGACAGGCGCCCGCCCGGCCAGTGGCGCATCAGCGACATCGCCTTGGCCGGGTTGTGGGTACCGATCTCGTCGAGGATCTCGGACAGGAGTGCCGTGCGGTTCTGTGCGTTGCGGTTCATGTCGTGGCGCTGCGGATCCTGGCCCTTCGCGGCAGGTAGATGATCAATGCGGCGTGAAGCATATGCCGGGACGGGGTTCGATGCAACTGCCCGGCCGTGACCCACAGGCGACCCACCGCGGAGACCCGTCGCAGAACCCCTGAGCTACCCGGTGATCCCCTTGCGGAACCGCCACGTCGCGAGCGTCAGCAGGACCACGGCGAAGCCGGCCAGGACCGCGAGGTCTGGCAGCACGGCCTCGATCCCGGTGCCGTCGCGGATCGTCTCCTGGAGGCCGAGCAGGGCCCAGGAGTGGGGGACGAACCGGGCGATCGACTGCATGACCGGCGGCATCACCTGGAACGGGACCATGCAGCCGCCCAGGGCGGCCAGCGCGAGCCCCGCGAACACGCCCACCGACGAGGCCTGGTCCGGGTTGCGTGCGATGGCGCCCACGAGCAGCGCGGTCGCGGCCGCCACCAGGCAGAACATCGCGATCAGTGCCCCCGCTGCGAGCGGGTCGCCCCACGAGACGTTGAACGCGACGGCGGTGACGATCACGATGTAGGCCGCCTGGAGCAGCGCCACCAGGTACCTGCCCAGCGCCTCGCCGCCGATGATCGTCCAGGTGCCGGTGGGCGTGGCGGTCATCCGCCGTGACAGCCCCAGCTGCCTGGTCGCGACGAGGCGCCCGGCCGCGGTCATCGAGGTCAGGAAGGTGAACAGGACGAGCTGGGTGGACGCCCCGAAGGTGAACTGCGAGAAGCCCGCGAACATGCCCGCCTGGCCGACCTGGGTGACGTTGACCGCGATGCCGGGCACGGTGTCGTACTGGTCGATGGCCACCGCCCTCGCCTCGTCCCACGACCCGAGGCCCTCGGCCACCGAGACCCGGGCGGCCGTGGTCTCCGCGCCCAGCCGGGCAACGGCGGCATCGATCGGCGCCCGCAGGCCGGTGGTCAGCGAGTCGATGGTGCCCAGGTACGTCACCTCGACCGCCTGGCCGCTGCCCTGCAGGTCCGCGGCGAACCCTTCGGGGATGACCAGGCCCGCCTCGAGCAGGCCGCGCTCCACCTGCGAGGTGAGCGTCTCCGGGTCGGCCACGCGGCGGATGTCGAACCGGGTGGCGTCCTGCGCGATGATCGCCACCAGCGCCTCGGCCGAGGGGTCGCCGGCGGGGGCAACGATGCCCAGCCGGGCCGCGGAGGAGCCGCCAAACTGGATCCCGAGCGCGACGATGATGATCGTCGGCAGGACGAACACGAAGAACAGGTCGGCGCGGTCGCGCACCTGGCGCAGGAGGTTGATGCGGCCAAGCTCGAGGGCCTTGCGCAGGCCGCTCATCGGGCCCGCACCAGGCGCCGAGCGCGAAGCATGCCGATCCCGCCCGTGACCAGGCCGATCGCCAGCAGCACCGCCGCGGCCGGCAGGCCGTCGGCGAGCGTTCCGCCTCCCTGCATCTCACCCAGTCCGCGCATGAACCAGCCGTGCGGTGTGAACAGCGCGACGGTGCCCATGACCTCGGGCGCCTGGGCCGTGGGGGAGAAGCTGCCGCCGAGGATGGCGAGGGTGATGGCCACCGCCGAGCTGGCCGCCCCGGCCGCCTCGGCGGTCGACGTGAACGAGATGACCAGCAGCGACACCCCGATCGCGGCCACGATGGCGCCGGCCACCAGCAGCGCCACGCCCACGGGCGAGCCCCATGCCGCGCCGATCAGGAGGGTCGTGGTCGCGACCAGGATCGTCATCGCCACCGCTGCCTGCACGAACGAGCCCAGTGTCTTGCCGGCCAGCACGGTCCACGGTCGCACCGGCCCGGCCAGGATCCGCCCGAGGGTGCCCTGGCGTCGCTCCTCGAACAGGCTGACCAGGCCCATCTGGGCCGAGAAGAACAGGAACAGGATCGCCATCGAGGCCGAGAAGTAGGTGGGCAGGGACAGCTGCCGGAGGTCGGCCGCCTCGTCGACGAGGACGACCGGCCGGGCTGCCGAGGCGGCCGCCCCGGCGACCGTGCCCGCCAGCGCCGGATCGGCCGACGGGCCCGCCAGCTCGGTGGCCGTCGCGATCGAGAGCTGGACCGCCACGACCCCGTCGCCGAACGCCTGCGCCACCGCCCGCGCGATCTCGGTGGCCAGCCCCGCGTCGCGGGCGCCGAGGACCTCGAGGGTTGCGGCCTGGCCCGCCTGGATCGCGGCCGTGAACCCGGGCGGGATGATGAACGCGGCGTCTGCCGAACCATCGTCCACGGCCGAGCGGGCGGCCTCCTCGGTGGGCAGCTCGGCGACGCTGAACCCGTCGCGGTCGGCGAACGATCCCAGAACGTTCACCCGGAACGTCTGCGCGAGCTCGCCGCCGTCCATGTCGGCGACGACCCAGCTCGCCCCGAACGAGGAGGTGCCGGCCAGCAGCTGGCTGAAGATCACGGCCAGCCCGAGCGGCGCCACGATCGACACCAGGAACGCCGTCCGATCCCGGAGTCGCTGGCGCAGGTCCTTGGCGGCGATCAGCAGCGCGATGCGCATGGACGAACGGTCCGCCGGCTACTCGGCGTCGCGCAGCGCGCGGCCGGTGAGATGGAGGAACACGCTCTCCAGATCGGGCGACACGAGCTCGACGCCGCGAACGTGGGCGCCGGTCGACTCCACCGCCTCGAGCAGCCGCGGCAGCAGCCGCCCGGCATCGAGCGTGATGACCTCGAGCTCGTCGCCCTTCACCGCGGCGGAGTCGAGACCGGGCAGCCGGCCGGCCGCCTGCGAGGCCGCGAGCACGTGTCCCGACAGCGCCAGCCGGATGGTCTCGCGCTGGCCGACCAGCGAGATCAGCTCCTTCTGGGACCCCTCGGCACGGATCTCACCGCCGTCGATGATCCCCACCCGGTCGCACAGCCGCTCGGCCTCCTCCATGTAGTGGGTCGTGTACAGGATCGCCATGCCGCTGCGCCCCAGCGCGTCGATCGACTCGAGGATCGCGTTGCGGCTCTGGGGATCCACGCCCACGGTCGGCTCGTCGAGAAGCAGCAGTCGCGGCCCGTGGAGCAGCCCGATCCCGATGTTGAGCCGGCGCTGCATGCCGCCGCTGAAGTGGTCGGTGCGGTCCTTGGCCCGGTCGGTCAGCCCGATCAGCTCCAGGATCTCGTCCACGCGCGAGCGCAGCGTGGCGCCGCCGAGGCCGTACAGCCGGCCGAAGAAGACGAGGTTCTCGCGCGCGGTCAGGTCCGGGTAGATCGCCAGCTCCTGGGGCACGTACCCGATCCCGGACTTGGCGGCCACGGCACCGACGTCGATGGGATTGCCGTCGAGGGTCACCGTCCCGGCATCGCGGCGCAGCAGACCGCAAACCATCGAGATCGTGGTGGTCTTGCCCGCCCCGTTGGGCCCCAGCAGGCCGTAGGTCTCGCCCTGGTGGATGGTGAACGAGACGCCCCGCACGGCCTCGAGATCGCCGTACCGCTTGCGGAGATCGCGCACCTCGAGCACGACCGCCGGACCGCCCCGTGCGCCGGTGTGGGGCGCCCCCGGGCGCGCCTCGCTGTCAGCGGGCGTCTCGATCGACATCCCTCGTCTCCCTCACGCGCGTGTCCCCAGACCGGAATGGTGCGTGATCGTGGCCGGCGCCGCAAGGCCGGCCGGCACTCTCAGTCGCGCTTGCGGACCTTCCACACCTCCTCGAGCGGCCACCGGCGCCCCCACTCGTACGGCGCCCATGGGTAGCGGGTCGTCGCGCCTTCGGGGATCTGCGGCTCGAGCAGCTCGAGGATCTCGAAGCCGGCATTCCTGAACAGCCGGATCCAGGCGCCGTGGGTAGGGTGGAACTCCACGCTGGTGCCACCATCCCACTCGACCCTCGCCGGGGCGAAGAACGGCCGCGCGAGGCGCTCCTCGAGCGGGTCGTCCTCGCCCGCGTCCCCGGCGGTCGCGAGCAGGGTCAGGTGGTGGTTGGTCAGCACGTGGAGTCGGCCGCCCGGCCGCAGCAGGCGGGCGGCCTCCGCGACCCACGCGTCCGGATCGGCCCACAGGACCGCACCGTACTCGCTGATCGCGAAATCGAACGACCCGTCCGCCATCGGCACTCGCTCGGCGTTGCCGTGGATCAGGGGGAACTCGATCCCGTGCTCGCGCTGGAGCCGGGACGCCGTCTCGAGCTGCTTCGCGGAGTTGTCGACGCCCACCGGCCGGGCTCCGCGGCGTGCCAACCAGGCCGACACGTACCCGGTGCCGCAGCCGAGCTCGATCGCGTCCAGGCCCTCGAGGTCGTCAGGGAGCATCCGGAGCTCCGCCTCCGGGATCCCGTAGATGCCCCACGTCTCCTCGCCGGGCAAGCGGCGCCAGGCGCGCTCGCCGGCTTCGACGTAGTCGGCCGCCTCGACGTCCCACAGGGCGCGGTTGGCGGCGACATGTCCCGGGAGCTCCTCGTCGTCCCGCGACGACGGCTGATCCGCGGACCCGGTCACGGGGTGCCCAGGCCCAGGTGACGCGCCCGCGCCGCCAGCACCAGGTCCACCGACCGCTCGTCGGCCCGGCCGAATGCGACCTGGAGGTGGCCGACACCCTCGTCGCGCCACGCGTCGAACGCGCGGGCGATGGTATCGGGGTCCTCGGGCAGGCTCGACCTGCCTTCATCACCGACCGACACGCCGGCCGTCACGAGCATGGTGGCCGGGTCGCGGCCTTCGGCCTCGCAGCCCCGCACCAGGTCAGCGCGGCGCTGCCGGAAACTCTCGTCCGGGAACCCGAACCAGGCGGCGTTCCAGGCGTCGGCCCAGCGGGCGGTCAGGCGCATCACGCGCTCGCCCTTGGCGGCGATCAGGATCGGCACCTTGCCGCCCAGGCGGGTGGGTCGGGGCGGCGGCGGGATCAGGAACGCGTCCTCCACGTGGTGATAGGTGCCCTCGAAGGTCACGTGCTCGCCGCGCAGCAGCGGGATGATGATCTCGAGGGTCTCCTCGAACCGGCTGGCCCGGTGGTCAAACGGGTAGCCGAAGGCGCGATACTCCGGCTCGTGCCAGCCGGTCCCCAGGCCCAGGATCAGCCGGCCGTTCGAGACCTCGTCGAGGGTGGCGGCCATCTTGGCCGTGAGGGCCGGCGGCCGGAAGCCCGTGCCCAGCACGATCGTGCCCAGGGCCACCCGCTCGGTGACCGCGGCGACGGCGGACAGCAGCGTCCACGCCTCGTGGATGCCGCCGTCCTCGTCGCCGAAGCCGCGGAAGATGAAGTGGTCGTACAGCCACAGGCTGTCGATGCCGCCGGCCTCCGCCCGCTGGGCCAGGGTCCGGATCTGTGGCCAGCGGCCAGCCCCGGGGCCGTCCGCCTCCGCCATGGGGAGCACGAGTCCAATCTGCATCGGCCGATGGTAGGCGATCGGGGAACGGCGGCCCTGCCCGGTTGCGCGGGCGACTGGCTACCCGCTCCGTGGCTCCAGGGTCGCCAGCGCCTCGACGATCGCCGCGGCGGCCTCGTCGACGGTCGCGAGCGGGAGCTCGATGTGGATGTCGGCGGCGCCCACCAGCATTGCGTTGTAGGGCATGTCGGCGGAATCGCCGGTGCCCCGGAAGTCGCCCCGGAACAACACGACGGGCTTGCCGCGGCCGTAGGCATAGCCGCACTCCCAGCAGGTGCCCGAGTCCGGGTCCTCGCCGTCCATGATGGCGACCACCCCCTCGGCCCAGTCGACGCCGCCGCGGTCCTTCTCGAAGATCGATCGCGCCGTGCGCTCCGGCGCGGGGTGCAGGTGGGGGACCCAGACCTCGTGGCCGGCCGCCTCGAGCCGGTCGGCGAGCGCCTCGTTCCAGTCGCGCTCGGGCCGCGTGAACAGGGGCCCGGCCAGGTAGAGCTTCATGGGCGCCTTCGCTAGTACATGATCGTGCGGGTCAGGTGGTGGGGCCAGAACGTGGCGTGGTACGTGCTCCACAGCCGGTAGTCCAGCTGCGGGATCACCAGCCCCTGGTCCGGGGGCCGGCGCCGGTTGACCGACTCCGTCAGGGCGGCCGTCGCGTACAGGGTGTGGGCGCGGACCTCGATCTCCTCCTCGGAGTCGCGCGGCAGCTCCACGCCCTCGTTGATCCTGCGCTCCAGCTCCGGGCTGTACTCGAAGATCCGCATCAGCCGCAGGGCGACCGGGACGATGTAGTCGGCGAACGCGCTCATGTCCGCAAGGTCCTCGAGCACGAACCGGCCGGTCGACTGGTGCGAGGCGTGGAGCCCCCAGAGCGCGAGCTGGCCGAGCTTGAACAGCCGCACCTCGTGCCCGTGATAGTCGGAGATGTCGCGGAACCGGGGGAACTCCTCCGGCAGGCGGTCGAGCAGGCCGTCGCCGCCCGCGTACATCCGCGGTGCGCAGGAGCGCACCCAGTTCGCCCAGCGACCTCCGTACCGGTCGACCAGCACCGCCCCCACGGCATTGAGGATCGCGGTACGTTCCTCGAGCATCGGCAACCGGATGGTGCCGCTGAACACGCGCCCGACATCGGACATGGTGGCCTCGGCCATCCAGGCGCCGGTGAGCAGCGGGACCCCCGCATCGCGGGCGTTGAGGATGTTGGCGATCATGCCCTCGCTGTCGGACCACAGCCGGCCGTCGCGCTCGGCCTCGTACTTCACCCCGGTCTCGAAGTCGGTGAACGCGAAGTTGAGCGTGTTCACGAACAGCTGGTAGTCGGTCAGAACGTCTGGATCGTCACCGATCTCGAACGGCGGCACCGCGTGCGGCCAGCCGAACGGCTCGTAGGCGAGCCAGTCCGCGACGCGTTCCACCTCGTCGAGATTGGTGCGGACGTGGCGCGATGTCTCGACCACCGGCTGGACGGAGGCGAGGACGGGCGTTGACCAGAAGCGGCTCTCGTGCATGGCGGGGACCTCGGAGGGACGACATTCACGAGCGGGCCGCCCCGCCCCTGAGGATGCCGGACGTGGCAGCATGTCGCGCGCCGGTTGCGCGGGCGCTCCCGGCTGGTCGCCGCCCCTGGTGCCGACCCGGGCACAATGGCGCCCGACGATGCCGCCCCCTGCCGCAGCCCGATGACCGTCGCCTCGACCGCCCGTGCCCTGCCGCGCCCGCGTGTGCTGGCGGGGATCGCGCTGGCCGTGGTCATGTGGGTCCTGGTCGTGCTCGGCTCCGATCCGACGGTCGACGTCCGGGAGCCGTTCTCGGGCTGGGTCACCGCCCAGGACGCGCGCTCCTACTACGGCCTCCACCTGGCAGACCTGTACGCCGGGCGGACCGACTGGAACACGATCGGCGCGTACCCGTACTCGCCTGCGTTCGCCCAGCTGGTGTGGCCGCTCGATCTCCTGCCGTGGCCCGTGTTCGTGGCTGCCTGGACCGCGCTCCTCATCGGCGCGGTGTGGCTGCTGACCGGTCCCGACCTGTTCCTGGTCGGGCTGCTGGTGGGGGCCATGGAGATCGCAGGCGGCAACATCAGCCTGCTGCTCACCGTGGCGATCGTGTGGGGCTTCCGTTGGCCCGCGACGTGGGCGTTCGTCCTGCTGACCAAGATCACGCCCGGCATCGGCCTGCTGTGGTTCCCCCTCCGGCGCGAGTGGCGCCAGCTGGGGATCGCGCTGGGGGCGACGGCGGCGGTGGTCGGCGTGTCGTTCCTGCTGCTGCCCGGGGCATGGCGCGACTGGATCGACCTGCTCCTCGCGAACACCGGCAAGGGCGGCACCTGGGCGGCCATCCCGATCCCGCTGCTCGTTCGCGGCCCGGTGGGGGTGGCCCTCCTCGTCTGGGGCGCGCCACGCAACCAGCGCTGGGTGGTGCCGGTCGCCGCGATGCTGGCGCTGCCGGCCCTGTGGTACGGGTCGCTGTCGATGCTGCTGGGTGTGCTCCCGTTGACGACGCCGGAGGAGCGTCGCCGGGGATGGGCGCGGTTCCTGGCACTGCTGGGGCGGGGGCGTGCGCCGCGCTGATCCAGGAGCCGGCCGGGCCTGCCGCGGGCCCGGGATCGTGCCTACGAGCTCGCGATCACCGTGGCCAGTGCGTCGGCGAACGGCTCGAGGTTGGCCGCCGTGAAGCCGGCGACGTTGATCCGGCCGCGACCGACGACGTACACGCCATGCTCGCTCCGCAGCCGGGCCACCTGCTCGGTCGTGAGGCCCAGGAGCGCGAACATGCCGCGCTGGTCCGCGATGGCCGACCAGTCGCCCGGGATCGAGCGTTCCTCGAGCGCCGCCACCAGCGCCCGCCGGTTGTCGTTGATCCGGTCGCGCATCCCGGCCAGCTCCTGCTCCCATTGGGCGCGCAGCGCCGGGTCGGCAAGGACGGTTCGCACCACGTCGGCGCCATGGGCGGGCGGGTTGGAGTAGTTGGTCCGGATGGCGAGCTTGACATGGCTCTGGGCGGATGCCGCGTCCTCGGACGACCGGGCGACGACGATCAACGCCCCCACCCGCTCGGCGTACAGCGAGAACGTCTTGGAGAACGAGGTCGAGACCAGCAGCTCGGCGCCCGGCCGGACGAGCTCGCGCAGCCCCGCGGCGTCTTCGGCGAGGCCGTTGCCGAAGCCCTGGTAGGCGAGATCCACGAGCGGCAGCAGACGCCGTTCCTCGATGATGTCACCGACCTGCTTCCACAGGGCCGGCGACGGATCGACGCCGGTGGGATTGTGGCAGGCGCCGTGGAGCAGCACGATGTCTCCCGGGCTGGCGCCGCGAAGCGCTTGGAGCATCGCCCCCTCGTCGATCCGCCGGCCCGTGGGATCGGTGTATGGGTAGGTCCGGATCCGGAACCCGGCCGCCTGGAACAGCTGCGGGTGGTTGGGCCACGTGGGCTCGCTCATCCACAGCGTCTGGCCGGATCCGGTCTGGCGCAGCAGGTCGGCCGCGACCCGGAGACCGCCGGTGCCGCCGGGGGTCTGCGTGGCCAGGGCGCGGTCCGAGGTCACCGCCTCGTGGCCTGCACCCAGCGCGAGGGATCGGACCAGCTCCCGGTACGCCGCCTCGCCGTCGATGGGCCGGTACAGCTTGGTGCCCGCCGCGGCGGCCAGCCGGCGCTCGGCCTCCACGACCGTGGGCAGGACGGGAGTCTTGCCGGTCTCGTCCACGAACACGCCGGTGCTGAGGTTGATCTTGCCTTCGCGCGGATCGGCCTTGTAGGCCTCGGCCAGGCCGAGGATCGGGTCGGGCGGGGCGGGGATGCGGGCGAGCGACGGCAGCGACACGGGCGTGACCTCGAGGACGGTGAAGGGGGCGCCGATGAGGAGTCTAGACGGACCGCCGGGTTGCGGGCCGGTGGCGGCGACGGCCGGGTGCTCGTCAACGCCCCGATGGAACGGGACGGCCGCCATCGGTTCGGGGTACGGTTCCGCCATGGATGCGTCCCAGTCGCCCGGTCCCGCCGCCATGTCCGCACCGGGCCCGCCGGCGGCCCATCCGACCCGGGTCGCCGTGGTCGGCACCGGCGCCGTCGGCTCGACCTTCGCCTTCGGCCTGCTGCTGTCGGGGCTCGCCTCCGAGATCGTCCTGAGCGACGCCAACGCGCGCAAGGCCGAGGGCGAGGCGATGGATCTGCTCCACGCGGTGCCGTTCGCGCGCACGGCCCGGGTGTGGTCGGGCCCCGTCTCGGAGTGCCGGGGTGCGGCGGTCACGGTGGTGGCGGCCGGGGCGGCGCAGAAGCCGGGTGAGACGCGCATCGACCTGGTCCGGAAGAACGCCGTCATCTTCCGGGAGCTGGTGCCCCAGATCGCCGAGGCGAACCCGGACGGGATCATCCTCGTGGCCACCAACCCAGTGGACGTGCTGGCCTATCTCACCTACCGGATCGCGGGGCTGCCGGCCCAGCGCGTGATCGGCTCGGGGACGATCCTCGACACCGCGCGCTTCCGGGCGCTGCTCGCCGACCACTACGGCGTGGACCCGCGCTCCGTCCACGCGCACATCGCGGGCGAGCACGGCGACTCCGAGGTGCCGGTGTGGTCCTCCGCCAACATCGCGGGGATGCCGATCGGGGACTTCGCGGCGGCAGCGGGGATCGGTCACGATGACGAAGCGCTGCGCGCGATCTTCGAGGGCACCCGTGACGCCGCCTACCGGATCATCGAGCGGAAGGGGGCAACCTACTACGCGGTCGCGGCGGGACTGGTCCGGATCGTCCAGGCGATCCTGCGCGACCAGCGGACGGTGCTCTCGGTCAGCACCCTGATCAGCGACTACTACGGGATCGACGACGTCTACCTGTCGCTGCCGACCGTGGTCGGCCGGCGTGGCATCGAGCGGACGCTCCGGCTGGGTCTGTCGGCCGAGGAGGCATCGGGACTGCGCCGGTCGGCCTCGCTGCTGCGTGAGGCCAATGCGGCGATCGGGCTGTAGCGCCGCGTGTCCGGGCGATCCGCCGGATTGCCCCGGCAGGGAACCTGTCTCACAATCGCCCCGTGACCGATCCTGCCGCCCTGCCCGATCCTGCCGCCCTGCCCGTCGCGTCCACCATCACCGTCTACGGCGCGGACTGGTGCGGCGACTGCCGGCGGACGAAGCGCTGGCTCGAGCGCTCCGGTCTGGCCTGGACGTGGATCGACCGCGACGCGGACCCGGCGATCAGGGCAATGCTCGCGGACGCGGGCTATCTCGCGATCCCGGTGGTGGTCGTGCCCGGCGGCGGGGTGCTGGTGGAGCCGTCGGACGCGGAGCTGGCAGCCGCCATCGGGGCCGGCGACGCCTGACCGACGACGAGAGCAGCCGGCCGGGCATCGCCTGGTGGTCGGCCGCTACTCGATCCCCGCGGCGTCCAGCTCGACCAGTCGCTCGTAGGCGTCCTCGCCCAGGAAGCTGCGCGCAGCCGCCTCGGCCCGGTCCTCGGCCCTGTTGCCGTCCTCGTCCTCGATCTCGCCCCCGGCGAGGACGGAGAGCACGCGCGACGGGCTGGGCTCCACGGCCCACTCGTCGCCCGTGTCGGGGTCGACGTCGAAGAACGTCACCGAGTCGATCTCGTAGGTCTCACCGTCGGGCCGGGCCAGGGTGCAGGCCCATCCGTCCTCCTCGTCCTCGGCGGCGCGGACGGACAGCGTGAGCCCGAGCGATCGGAACAGCTCGCTCAGGCTGGTCGGGATGACGGCCATTCGGGGATACCTCGGGAACGGTGCATGTAGGCAACAACGCTACCCCGGACCGCGCCGCGGCGTCGCGATGTTCTCCCGTCCCCCGGTGCGGCGGTCCCGGTCCGCCGTCCCCGGTGCGCCGTCCCCCGTGCGGCGGTCCCGGGGCAGCGCCGGATCACGTGGCGCGGCGACCCTGCAGCAGCTGCACGACGAACACCACGAGCGCCACGACGAGCAGGAGGTGGATGAGCCCGCCGGCGACGTTCGCGACGAAGCCCAGGAGCCAGAGCAGCAACAGGAGGCCGATGATCGCCCAGAGCATGGAAGCACCTCGTTGACCGGAGCCCGCTCGGTGCGGGCCATTGAGCGACGATCGCAAGTCACCGGTCACGGCTGGGCAACAGCCGCCACGACTGGTGGTGCGGAAGAGTTGCAGCCTGCGTTCCACCGGGCGGCCCGAACGCCTCCTCTCCCGGGGGTGTGACTACCATCGGGGACCATGACACGGGCGCCAACCTTCTGGCTCGAGACGTCCGGGGACGACCTGGCGCCGCGGCCGCCGCTCGACGGTTCGCTGACCACCGACGTCGCCATTCTGGGTGCCGGCCTGACGGGGCTGTGGACGGCGTGGTACCTCGCGCGCCGGGATCCGTCCCTGCGGATCGTGGTTGTCGAGCGCGAGATCGCGGGTTTCGGCGCGTCCGGCCGGAACGGTGCCTGGTGCGCCCCCGACCTCAACATCTCGATCAGCAGGCTCGCCCGGCTGCATGGCGATGACGCGGCCCGGGCGATGCAGCAGGCCACCTACGACGCCGTGGACGAGGTGGCGCGGGCGGCCGACGAGGCGGCGATCGACGCCGGGTTCCACAAGGGTGGCTCGATCATCGTCTCCCGCGGTCCGGCGGGGCTGCCCTCCCTCGAGGCGTCGCTCCGCGAGTACGAGCGGTTCGGGTTCGGAGAGAGGTACCGGCTCGTCGACACCCCTGAGCTCGCGGGACGGATCCGGATCGCCGGGGCCACTCGCGCCCTGGTGTCGGATGACGCTGCGGTCGTCCACCCGGGGCGCCTGGTGCGGGGCCTGGCCCGCGCCGCCGAGCGGCAGGGTGTCCGGATCGTGGAGGGCACCGAGGTCACCGCGTTCCGGCCGCGCGATGCCACCGGCCACGCGACCCTGGTCACGCCCCGCGGCGACGTCCGGGCTCCGGTCGTGGTGCTCGCCGGCGAGGCCTGGCTGGCGGGCCTGCCCGGCCTGCGGCGCCAGCTGATCCCGGTCTACTCGCTGATCGTGCTCACCGAGCCGCTGGGTGATGCCCGGTGGGCCGAGATCGGCTGGGCGGGGCGTGAGGTCGTGGCGTCCACCCGGCTCTCCGTCGACTACCTGTCGCGGACGGAGGACGGACGGATCCTGTTCGGAGGGAGAGGAGCGCCGTACCGGCTCGGCTCGCGGGTCCGCCCCGAGCTCGACCGCCATGACCCGACCCACGAGCGCCTGCGCGGGTTCGTCCGGGATTGGTTCCCGGTCCTGCGCGACGTGCGGTTCACCCATGCCTGGGGCGGGCCGCTGGGCATGCCGCGCGACTGGCACCCGACCGTGGCCTTTGACCCCTCGACCGGGATCGCCACGGCTCGCGGCTACATCGGCCATGGCGTCTCGACGAGCAACCTCGCCGGGCGCATCCTGGCCGAGCTGGTCACGGAGGGGGACGGGCCGCTGACCCGGCTGCCCATCGTCAACCACCGGTCACGCAACTGGGAGGTGGAGCCATTCCGCTACCTGGGCGTGCGCTACACCCAGTGGGCCATCGGCCGGCTGGACCATGCCGCCGCCCGGACCGGGAGGCCGCCCACCGGGCGCAGTCTCGCCGAGCGCATGTCGAGCCACTGACCGGCCTGTTCCCGGGAGCAGGCCCCGCGGGGGTGCGGGTCGCAACCGCGCCGGCGATCACCTGACCGCGCCGGGACTCACGCGACCGCGCCGGCGATCACCTGACCGCGCCGGGACTCACGCGACCGCGCCGGGACTCACGCGACCGCGCCGGGACTCACCGACCCGCGCCGGCGATCACCGCTGATGCTATGCGGCGACTCTTCGGCGGAATTTTGAGCCGGGCCGCGGCGAATCACGTCGGACCGGTCATCGAAATCATGGGCCGTGCTAAGGGTGCGGAGTCAGGACCTGGTGGGCGTCGCCGCGGGCGTCAAACACGACCAATAGCACCGGTGGTGATGCGCGGCACGAGTCCGGGGCCTGGTGATGCGCGGCACACGCGCGGCTCGGGTGGTGCGGCGTCAGGCCTCGGCCAGCTCCATTGCGAGCCTCGTTTCGGCCCGCCGAACCACCGCGTCGGCGGATTCACCCTGGCGGGGGCTCGCCCAGCCGAAGCTGAAGCGCAGGTCGTCGAAGCCGCGCGGCATCGAGCGCGGCCCATTCTCGCGAACTCGCTCCACGAAGTTGATCGCGGCGATCTCGTCCGTGTCGGTCAGGACCACGCCGAACCGCGCCGGCCCGATCCTCGTGGCGTAGTCGCTCGTCCGCGAGGTCCGGCGCAGACACTGGGCAGCCTCGCGCACCGCGTGGCGGGCGACGTCCATCCCCCACGTCTCGCCTAGGGACTCGAGCCCGGCGAGCTCGACGATCACCACGGCCAGCGACCGCCGGTAGCGGGCGCTGCGCCCGACCTCGGCCACGAGGATTCGCTGCCAGAAGTCGGGCCCGTTCAGGCCCGTAAGCGGGTCCTCCCAGCCGGCAGGCTCGGAAATGCCGGTCGCGTCCAAGCGGTCTCTCCCATTCCACTGGGCACGCCACCCCATAGGACCCCGGAGGGGCGACGCGCAGGCACTCGGTTCCGGCGGTCATGCTCTGCCGTGGTGCGCCCCCGCGCCAGTGGACCGTCGTAGGGGCCGCGTCGCCGAACGTACCAGTCGGGGGCCGTGCCGGCTGCGCCGCGCCCCGGCCCGCCGGACGCGGCGCCCCCGGCCCGCCGGCGGCGCCGCGTCCCGGGGACTATCCGAACAACGCCTCGACCGACAGGTACCGCTCGCCGGTGTCGTAGCTGAAGGTCAGGATCCGCGAGCCGTCCGGGACCTGCGGAAGGAGCTCGGCGACCGCGGCCAGCGAGGCGCCCGACGACACGCCCACCAGGAGCCCCTCCTCGCGCGCAGCCCGCTGCGCGTACGCGAACGCGTCCGGGGGCTCCACCTGGAGGATCCCGTCCAGCAGGTCCGTGCGCATGACGCCCGGGACGAACCCGGCGCCGATGCCCTGGATCGGGTGGGGCCCCGGCTCGCCGCCGGACAGGACCGCGGACAGCGTCGGCTCGACGGCGTACACCTTGAGGTTCGGCCAGCGGGGCTTGAGCACCTCGGCGACCCCCGTGATGTGGCCGCCGGTGCCCACCCCGGTGACGATGTAGTCAAGCCCGTCGGGGAAGTCGCGGGCGATCTCCTCGGCCGTCGTCCGGCGGTGGATATCGACGTTGGCCGGGTTGTCGAACTGCATCGGGACCCAGGCGCCGGGGGTCTGCTCGGCGATCTCGTTCGCACGCGCGATCGCCCCCTTCATCCCCAGCTCGCGCGGCGTGAGGTCGAGCTCGGCGCCGTACAGCTGCATCAGCTTCCGCCGCTCGATCGACATCGATTCGGGCATGACGAGGATGAGGCGGTATCCCTTGATGGCGGCCACCAGGGCGAGGCCGATGCCGGTGTTGCCGGAGGTGGGCTCGACGATGACCGAGCCGGCCTTGAGCACGCCGCGCGCCTCGGCGTCCTCGATCATCGACAGGCCGATGCGGTCCTTGATCGAGCCGCCAGGATTCTGGCGCTCCAGCTTGGCCCAGACGGTGACCCGGGGGTCATAGAGCTTGTTGATCCGGACATGCGGCGTGTTGCCGATGACCTCGAGCATGGAGTTGAAGGGCACGGGACGCTTCCTTTCAGATCACGAAATCGACGGAATCGACAACCTCGGCCACGGTCCGGACCCGGACCTGGCTCTGGTGGTACACGAGCGAGTTGGCCGGTACCGAGTGGGTCAGCCACACGTTGCCGCCGATGACCGAGTCGGCGCCCACGACGGTGTCGCCGCCGAGCACCGTGGCGTTGGCGTAGATCACCACCCGGTCCTCGATGGTCGGGTGGCGCTTGGTCCCCGACGCCTGCTTGGTCACCGAGAGCGCTCCGAGGGTGACGCCCTGGTACAGCTTGACGTTGTCGCCGATGAGCGCGGTCTCACCGATCACGACGCCGGTGCCGTGGTCGATGCAGCAGCCGCGGCCGATCGTGGCGCCGGGGTGGATGTCGACCCCGGTCCGACCGTGGGCGATCTCGGAGATGATGCGCGGCACCAGCGGGATCCCGGCGCGGTGCAGGGTGTTGGCGATCCGGTGGAAGGCCAGGGCGAGAAATCCGGGGTAGGCGAGAACGACCTCCATCGTCCCGTGCGCCGCCGGGTCGCCTGCCTCGATCGCCTCCGCGTCGAGGGTCACCTGCTCGTGGATCTCGGGCAGGGCGAGATGGAAGTCGTGCGCCAGCTCCTCGGGCGTCGCCGGCAGCTTGTCGCGGAGCGACGCGAGAACCGGGACCAGCGCCCGGCAGCGGGCGTCCAGCTCGGCATGAATGCCGGCCGGGGTCCGCGGCGCGTGGCGGCCGTCGGGGAACAGCAGCGAGACGATGCCGTCGGCGAAGGCCCCGACCTGGTCGCGGTCGGGGAGCCGGTGGAACATCGCCGCCTCATCCTCGGCGATGTGCGCGGAGAGGGCCGCGAGGTCGGCTGGGTGGGCAATCTCCTCGTCATGCGGATGGACGAAACGACGTGATGACATGGGCAGCACCAAGTGGTGGGAACGGAAACGTGGCGAGGTCGGGGCCCGGGCGCGGGTCGGGCGGTCCGGGTCACCGTGCTCGGCCGGAGGCGACGCCAGGTGGACGTGACGCCAAGCGGAGGTTGGGCCGGCGTGCGTGGCGCGTCAGGCGCGCGGAGGAGGCGGCGTTATCGCCGCCGAGGACACGCGCAGGAGAGTCGCAGGGACGCCATGGCGCAAGGGTGCCGGGGAACTGGGCGCACGTCAACCGGCGGCGGATCGTCAACCGGCGGCGGATCGTCAAGGCGAGGTCGAGGGCCCGTTGGCACATGTATGCTCCGGGCAGATGACAGACGAGCACCGACCCGCCGCGCGCGGCGAGGGGTCTGCGTCCGACGCCGGCTCCCCGCTTCGCATCGCCTCCGCCCTCGATGTCCATGGCGCCCCGGTTCACCGCGGCTGGGCCCAGGTCGGCTCGCACCACCGGTGGATGGAGCCGTTCGTGCTCGCCCTGCTGGCCAACGGGACCGGCCACGGCTACGCGATCGTCGGCGAGCTCGCCCAGCTGGGCATCACCAACGGGCCGGTGGACGTCGGCCAGGTGTACCGGACGCTGCGCGACCTGGAGCGGACGGGCCAGGCCCGCTCGACCTGGGCGACCGGCACGGGCCCCGCGCGACGCGACTACCAGCTGACCGAGACGGGGTGGGATGCGCTCGACGAGTGGGCGGCCGTGATGAAGGAGCGGGGCCGGCTGGTGGCGGAGTTCGACGCCCTCTACCTCCCGTGGGTCGCGATGTCCCGCAAGGTGGCCCGGTGAACGATGCGGCGGCGGGGCCGCAGCCGTCGCGCCAGGAGCTGTGGGATGCGCGCCACGCGGCTCACGACCCGATCGAGTCGCACGATCCCGACCCGACCCTGGTCATGGTGGCCGGCGGTCTCAAGCCGGGTCGCGCCCTGGATCTCGGGACGGGCGACGGGCGGAACGCCGCGTGGCTCGCGGCGAACGGCTGGCGGGTGGTCGCCGTGGACTTCTCCCGGGTGGCCC
Source organism: uncultured Chloroflexia bacterium (assembly GCA_963727585.1). GTDB lineage: Bacteria > Chloroflexota > Limnocylindria > Limnocylindrales > CSP1-4 > CAIXZV01. Next base: position 777,803 of record CAVSHH010000003.1, read on the forward strand.
TCGAGCGGGCCGGCGCGAGCGCGCGTGCGCGGGGGCTGGAGGTCGAGTGGCGCCAGGCCGACCTGCTCGGGTGGCGCCCCGACCCCGCGGCCTTCGACCTCGTCATCCTGGTGTTCATCCATCTCCCGCCCGTCGAGCGCGACGTCGTCTACCGGGCGGCGGCCGAGGCGGTGGCTCCCGGCGGCCGGCTGCTGGTGGTGGGCCATGATCGGGACAACATCGCCCATGGGGAGGGAGGGCCGCAGGACCCGGAGCTGCTGCTCACGCCGGCCGGCGTGACCAGTGGCCTGCCGGCGGGCTTCGTGGTGGAACGCGCCGAGACGATCCGGCGCGACGGCGGCGCGAGCGGCCCGATCGACACGGTGGTGCTCGCTCGCCGCGACGCCTGACCCGGCCGGGCTTCGCCGCCCACCGGCCGAGCTTCGCCGCGCCCCGCCCGCGGCGTCGGGGACGGACCGTGACCTCCGGCAAGGCTCCACGAGCGCTCCACTGTCACTCCATGTCCCAGGCGGATCGTGAGCTCCGGCGCCGAGATCCGGGCCGCCGCACTTGCGGCACACCAGCAAGGACACCTGCCGACGATGAAGCGTCTCGCCATCCCGCTCACCATCGGGGCCCTCGCCGCGCTTGGCGCGGTCGCAGCCGTCTCGGCCGCCGATCCCGATGCCACGCCGGCCCCGGTCGCCACCGAGGCCCCGGTCGCCACCGCCCCGGTCGCCACCGAGGCCCCGGCGGCAACTCCCGCACCCGTCGCCAATCCGCCCCTGGTCCGTGGTCCGGACACCGGCACGCTGAGCGGCATCCTGGGGATCAGCCAGTCCGAGCTCGCCCAGCTGCGCGCCCAGGGCCAGACGCTTGCCCAGGTCGCCGAAAGCCGGGGCATCGATCCCCAGCGGCTGATCGAGGCGCTGGTCGCCCAGTGGGGCGCCCGCATCGACGCCCGCGCCGCCGCCGGAGCACTGACCGCCGACCAGGCCGCGGCGCTCAAGGCCAATCTCCAGGTCGAGGCCAAGGCCATGGTCAACCAGGCCACGCCGGGCGGCATGCGCGGTGGCGCCGTCGGTGCAGGTCCGGGAGCCATGGGCGGCCGCGGGCCAGGCAACGGCACGGGCGGCGGCATGGGCCGCTGGAGCACCGACGACGGCGGCCAGCCCCGGGGCATGGGCCGCTGGGGCAACGGCTCGGGCGCCGGGAACGGCACCTGCCCGATGACCACTGCTCCGGGCACCGCTTCCTGATCCGTCTCGAGGCGGGACGGCCGAGCGAGCTTGACGCTGCCCGGCCGTTCCCGCCTATGCTCGCGACCATGCCGCGCATCCTGGTCGTCGACGACGAGCCCCACATCACCGAGGTCGTGGGGGCATATCTGGTCCGCGATGGCCACGAGGTGCTCACGGCGGCCGACGGCGACGCCGCTCTCGACCTCGCCCTCAACGGTTCGCCCGATCTCGTGGTTCTCGACGTGATGCTCCCCGGGCGGGGCGGGTTCGACGTCCTGCGAGCGCTGCGCCGGGCCGGCAGCGAGGTGCCGGTCGTGATGCTGACGGCGCGCGACGATGTGATCGACCGGGTGGCCGGCCTCGAGATCGGCGCCGACGACTACGTCACCAAGCCGTTCGAACCCCGGGAGCTGGTCGCCCGGGTGAGCGCCATCCTGCGCCGCACGGGCGGGATCGCGATCGCTCCGCTGGCGGCAGCCGGCGACGGCCCCGATCCCACCCGCTGGTTCGACCTGCACATCGACACGGCCGCGCGCGAGGTGCGCCGCGGTCCGGGCGCGCTGCCCCTCACCCGGGCCGAGTTCGACCTGCTGGTGGCGTTCGTGGAGCGGGCCGGCATCGCCCTCACGCGCGAGCAGCTGGGGGAGCGGGTGTTCGGCGAGGCGTTCGACGCCTTCGACCGCACCATGGACAGCCACGTCAAGAACCTCCGCCACAAGCTGGGCTCTCGGCCCGGTGGCGGCGCCTACATCGAGACCGTGCGCGGGGTCGGCTACCGGGGCGCCCGGCCGTGAGCCTCCGGGTCCGGCTGGCCGCGGCGATGGCCCTGGTGGCCGTGCTGACAGCTGCGGCCGTCGCACTGGCGGCGCCGGCCATCGTGGGGCGCGGGTTCGCCACGGCACTGTCCGGGGTGACCGGCGTGCCGGGCGCCGGGCCCGGCGTCGGGCCCGGCGGGATGGGCAATGGCATGGGACCCGGCGGGGGCGCGGTCGGCGGCATGGGTCCGGGCGCCATGTACTGGCAGCAGGTCCAGCAGGACACCATCGTTGCCCTGCTCCTGGTTGCGGCCGGGGCCGCCCTGATCGCCTCGCTGGTCGGGGTCGTGATCGCGGCCCGGACCGTGCGACCTCTCGGCCGGCTCCAGGCCACCGCCGACGCGGTCGCGCGCGGCGACCTCGACGCCCGGTCCGGGCTCGGGGACCGTACCGACGAGATCGGAGCCCTCGGCCGCTCGTTCGATGCCATGGCGGCCGACCTGGGGGCGACCGAGGCCGCCCGGCGGCGGTTCTTCGCCGACGCGGCCCACGAGCTCAAGACGCCCCTCTCGGTGATCGATGCGACCACGTCCGCCGTGATCGACGGCGTCTACCGGCACGAGGACCGGCATCTCGGGACGATCCGCGACCAGGCCCGGCTGCTGAGCCGGATCGTGGACGACCTGCGCACCGTGTCGCTCGCCGAGACCGGGTCGCTGCCGCTCCGGTCGGAGGTCGTGCCGCTGGCGCCGGTCCTGGCCGCCGTGGCCCAGGATCTGGCCGCGCGCGCATCGGTCGCGGGCGTGCGGGTCGACGCGACTGACGCCGGCGTTCTCGCCGTGCGCACGGACCCGGACCGGCTGCGCCAGGTGCTCAACGCGCTGGGCGACAACGCCCTCCGCTACGCAGGCCCAGGGGGCTGGATCCGGCTGTCCGCCGCCGCGGCGACCCCGGGACGAGTGTGGCTGTCGGTGGTCGATTCCGGCCCTGGCATCGCGCAGGCGGACCTGGCCCACGTGTTCGATCGCTTCTACCAGGCCGACCAGGCGCGCGACCGGGCGACCGGGACCAGCGGACTGGGGCTCGCCATCGTGCGGGCCCTGGTCGAGGCGTCCGGTGGGCACGTCCGAGCCGCCAACGAGCCCGGGGCCGGCGCCCGGATCGACCTGGACTTGCCGGCCGCCTGAGCCGGGCGTCCCGGCCGGCTCAGCTCGCGGGAGCGGCAGGCACCGGGTCGACGTGCCGGCGGCGCCACCGGCTGACGAGCCAGATCGCCGCGACCATCAGGGCCGCCACGTCGGCGAAGCCCAGGATCGCCTCCACCGGCGGCGACACGTCGCACGGTGCCGGTGACGTGACGATGCGCATGTCCGGTCGGGTCCGGGTCCCGGTCCGATCATGACCTCCGGCCCGAGTCTGATATATGTCACAAGCATATAGATATGCATGACAGACATCAGCGCATTGGCAGGAGCCACGTGTTCGACCCCGTCAGCGAGATTGACCTGATCCAGATCGGGCTCATCCGGGCGCTCGCCGGCACACACCGGCTGCGGATCGTCCACCTCCTCGGTGCGCAGCGGATGGAGGTGCGGGAGCTGGCCCTGGCGCTCGACCTCCCACAGGCCACTGTCTCGCAGAACCTCGCCGCCATGCGGGCCGCCGGGCTGGTGGAGGCGACCCGTGAGGGCCGTACCGTCACCTATCGCCTCGCCGATCCCGAGATCCTCGCCGCCTGCGACCTCATGCGCAGCGTCATCATGCGACGGCTCTCGGCCATGGGCAGCCTCGCGGCGGCCGCCAACGATGTCCCGGCCATTCCCCAACCCGCGCAGGTGACCCACCGATGAGCGACGCGCCTCTCAACCTCGTCCTGTTCTCCGGGACCGCCGACAAGCTGCATGCGGCGGCCACGCTGGCCGCCGGCGCGGCGGCCATGGACCGGCCGGTGAACATCCTGCTCCAGTACTGGGCTCTCGACGCGTTCCGCACCGAGCGGCTGGCCGAGAGCCACGGCCTGGCCTGGGACAGCACCGCCGACGGTGCCAGCCGCCCGGTCAACGGTGTCCGATCCATTCCCTGGCTGGACACGTTCCGGATGGCCAAGGAGCTCGGGACGATCTCGATCAACGCCTGCTCGGGCTCGCTCGACACGCTCGGGATCGAGGTCACCGAGCTCGACCCGATCGTGGACTCCGCCGGCGGGATCGCCACCTTCCTCATGACCGCCGACGACGGTCAGATCGTCTTCATCTAGCCCGCGTCGGGAGCAGCAAGGAGCCCCAATGGCCGACAACGAGAAGCTGGTGTTCATGGTCACGCACGGTCCCGACCACCCGGAGCACGCCACGATCCCGTTCGTGATGGCGGCGGCCGCGCTGGCGTCCGACGTGGCCGTCTCGATCGGCCTCCAGGCCGACGCCGTGACGATCGTCAAGCGGGGCGTCGCCGAGACCGTCGAGGCACCGGGCTTCCCACCCCTGGCCAAGCTGCTGGCCGACGTCCGCGAGCTGGGAGCCTCCCTGCTCGTCTGCAACCCGTGTCTCAAGAGCCGGGGCATCGCCCCGGACGAGCTCGTCGAGGGTGCCGAGATCGTCGCGGCCGCCCGCTTCGTCGTCGAGCTGACCTCTGCCACCAACGCGCTGTCCTACTAGGAGGATTCCAGCACCATGACCACCACCGCGACCGAGCTCGAGGCCATCACCGACGCTGCTGTCATCGACGCACGGGGCACCGCCTGCCCCGGCCCGCTGCTCGAGGCCAAGAAGGGCATGACCGGCGTTCCCGTGGGATCGACGATCGAGATCTGGTCGACCGACCCCGCCACCAAGAACGACATCTCGGCCTGGTCCGCCAAGGTCGGGCACGACTTCCTGGGCGTGCTCGAGGCCGACGGCTACGACCGCGTGTTCGTCGTCCGCCGCAAGTAGCCAACCCATTCCAGGTCGCCGCGGCGCGCTGCCACTTCGGGGGAGGCGCGTCGCGGCGGCACCACCGCGCAGGAGCCAGGCGTCGATGACCGTACCCGTCGCGACGGAGCCACCCGCACCCGGGGACACGTTCACCCCCCGGATCCTCGTGTTCTCCACCAACAACATCAGTGACCCCGGCATCGACTTGGCCGGCAGCTCCCACATGCACTACTCGCCCGGCGTGAACGTGATCGGGCTGCCGTGCACCAGCGGCATCCGCCCATCGTGGATCGTCCACGCGTTCGAGGCCGGGTTCGACGGCGTGTTCATCGCCACGGACGGCGAGGAGTGCTCGTACCTGCCCGATTGCGCCAAGCGCTCCAACCGGATCGTGCAGAGCGCCCAGAAGACCCTCAAGGAGCGTGGCCTGGACGCCGGCCGCGTCCGGGTCGCGGCGATCTGCTCGGTCTGCGCCGAACCGTTCACCAAGCACATGGTCACGTTCGCCGAGGCGCTCAAGGGGATGGGTCACGCCACGTTCCAGGGAGCAGCCCGATGACCGAGACGCTCGACGTCTGCGCGACGCGCGACGAGACGGCCCCGCTCGACTACGACGTGCTCGTGGTGGGCGCCGGCATCGGCGGCATGGAGTCCGCGCTCAAGCTGGGCGACATGGGCTACAAGGTCCTGCTCGTGGAGAAGGAGGCCTCGGTCGGCGGCAAGATGATCCTGCTGTCCAAGGTGTTCCCCACGCTCGACTGCGCGTCCTGCATCTCGACGCCCAAGATGGCCTCGACGATCCACCACCCGAACATCACCCCCTACACCTACAGCCACGTCGACTCGATCAAGACCCGGGCCGACGGCTCGTTCACGGCCACGGTGATCCGCCAGGCCCGGTTCGTCGACATCGACGCCTGCACCGGGTGCCAGAAGTGCGAGACGGCCTGCACGGTCGCGGTGCCCGACCAGTTCAACGCCGACCTGGTCGCCCGGCGCGCGGCGCACATCACGTTCCCCCAGGCGGTGCCCAAGAAGGCCGTCATCGACCGCCAGGGCTCCTCGCCCTGCTCGTTTGCCTGTCCGGCCGGCATCGCCGCCCACGGCTACGTGAGCCTCATCCGCAGCGGGCTCGACGAGGAGGCCTACCGGCTGGTGCTCGAGGCGACCCCGCTCGTCGGCACCCTCGGGCGCGCCTGCTATGCGCCGTGCGAGGGCGAGTGCACCCGGGGCAGCCTGGAGGGAACGCTGCCGATCCGCCGTCTCAAGCGGTTCGCCTCCGACGCGCACGACGCGTCGGGCAGCGACAACGGGATCGAGCTTCCCGAGCCCAACGGCAAGCGGGTCGCGATCGTCGGCTCCGGGCCCACCGGCCTGACCGCCGCCTTCCAGCTCGCCCGCCGAGGATACGGCGTCAAGATGTTCGAGGCGGCCCCGGTCGCCGGCGGGTTCCTGCGCCTGGGCATCCCGGCCTACCGCCTGCCTGCCGCGGTCGTCGAGCGTGACATCGAGAACGTCACCGGGCTGGGCGTCGAGATCGCCGTCAACACCCCGGTCAATGACCCTGGCGCCCTGCGGGCCGACGGCTTCGACGCTGTGCTGGTGGCGACCGGCACCCACCGGTCGACCGGCCTGGGCGTGCCCGGCGAGGACCGCCTGGGTGTCATGGGCGGCACCGACTTCCTGCGCAAGGTCAACCTCGGCGAGCCGATGGATGTCGCCGGCAGGCGCGTGGTCGTGGTCGGCGGCGGCAACGTCGCGATGGACGCCGCGCGCGTCGCCCGCCGGCTGGGGGCCGCCTCGGTGACGGTCGCCTACCGGCGGTCGCGCGACGAGATGCCCGCCCACCACGTGGAGTCGGTGGACGCGGAGAAGGAGGGGGTCCAGTTCCGCCTCCTGGTCGCCCCGGCCGAGGTCATCGGCAACGCCGACGGTGCGGTCACCGGCCTTCGCTGCACCGAGATGCGTCTGGGCGCTCCCGATGCCTCGGGCCGCAAGTCGGTCCAGCCTGTCCCGGGCTCCTCGGTCACCATCGGCGCCGACCTGATCGTCGCCGCCATCGGCATGAAGCCCGACACCACCGCCTTCGGCGACCGGGTCGCGGTCCTGCCCAACGGGCGGCTCGCGGTCGACACGGCCAGCTGCCAGACCGCCGTCGAGCACGTGTTCGCCGCGGGCGACGCGGTCAACGGGCCCACCGACATCACCCGGGCCGTGGGCGAGGGCCGCAAGGCCGCGTACCAGATCGACGCCTGGCTCAACGATCGCCCGTTCGACAGCTGGGACGACCGGCTGCCGGTGGTCGACAAGGAGCAGGTGCTGGCCCGCCAGAAGGCGTACACGGCCTCTGCGCCCACGCCCGACGGCATGGATCTGCAGCCGAGGCCCACCGACTTCCACGAGATCGAGGCGCCGCTCACCGAGGCCGAAGCCCGGCGCGCCTCCGGCCGGTGCATCGACTGTGCCACCTGCTCCGAGTGCCGCGAGTGCGTCAACGCCTGCCCCGTCGACGGCTGCATCGACCTCCGCGCCACCGACCAGGAGCAGGAGATCCGGGTGGGGGCCGTCGTGGTCTCGACAGGGTTCAAGCTGTTCCCGGCCGACCTCAAGCCGGAGTATGGGTACGGCGTGTACAACAACGTCATCACCGGGATGCAGATGGACCGGCTGCTCGCCCCGACGCGACCGTTCAACACCATCCTGCGGCCGGGCGATGGCAAGGTCCCCGAGCGGATCGCGTACATCCTGTGCACCGGGTCGCGCGACCAGACCGTCGGCAACCCGCTCTGCTCGCGCTTCTGCTGCATGTACTCGATCAAGCAGAACCAGCTGCTCATGGGGGCCCTGCCGCTGGCCGACGTGACCGTCCACTACATGGACATCCGCGCCCCCGGCAAGCGCTACGACGAGTTCTACGAGCAGGCCAAGGCAATGGGCGCCAACTACGTGAAGGGCCGCGTCGCGGACGTCACGGAGACGCCCGCCGGCGACCTGGTGCTCAAGTACGAGGACATCGAGAACGGCGGCGCGATCACCGAGGCCGAGTACGACCTGGTCGTGCTCGCGGTGGGCGTGCAGCCCAACAGGGACGCCGAGCGGCTGTTCAACGTCGGCGAGCTGGCACTCGACGAGTGGCGGTACGTCGACGAGCCGGAGGAGGACGTGAACCCGGGCCAGACCAGCATCCCGGGCGTCTACGTGGCGGGGGCCGCGTCGGGCGCCAAGGACATCGCGGACTCGATCCTCCACGCGGGCGCGGCGGTGGCCCAGGTCGCCGCTCACCTCGAGCGGACCAAGCCGCTGCCGACGATCGAGATGGTGCCGGCATGAGCGAGCAGCAGCTGCCCGCCGGCACGCGGCCGGTCGTCGCGGCGCCCGAGGGCAACAGCGAGGGTGGGGCCGGCGGACGCCGGATCGGCGTCTACGTCTGTCACTGCGGCGGCAACATCTCGGACTACGTCGACGTGGACAAGGTCATCGACGGGATCAAGGACGACGGCGACGTCGTGGTGTCCCGGACCACGATGTTCGCCTGCTCCGACGCGTCGCAGCAGGAGATCGAGGCCGACATCAGGACCAACGACCTCGACGGCCTGGTCGTCGCCTCGTGCTCGCCCAAGCTCCACACCTACACCTTCCGGGGAGTAGCCTCGCGAGCCGGGCTGAACCCCTACGAGTACACCCAGGTCAACATCCGGGAGCAGTGCTCCTGGGTCCACACCGACGACCACGAGGGCGCCACGGCCAAGGCCACCGCGCTCGTCGCGGCCGGCATCGGGCGGACACGGAACACCGTGCCGCTCGAGCCGATGGTCGTGGACACGATCCCGCACACGCTCGTCGTCGGGGGTGGCATCGCCGGTCTCCGGGCTGCGATCGGCCTGTCCGACATCGGTCTCAAGGTCACCCTCATCGAGCGCGAGCTCGAGCTGGGTGGCTGGGTCCGCGAGCTGGGCCCGATGTACCCCCACGACCGCAAGGGCGCCGACCTGATCGAGGGCCTGGTCGCCGAGGTCCACAAGCGCGAGGCGATCACCGTCCTCACCGGGACCGAGCTGGCCGGCAAGTCCGGCAGCTTCGGCAACTACCGCGTCAGTCTCCGGGTCGGGGGCGAGGGCGCAGGCACGATCGACGTCGCGGTGGGCACGATCGTCGTGGCCACCGGCTTCGACGAGTACCGGCCCGAGGAGGGCGAGCTCGGCTTCGGGCTCGACGGTGTCGTCACCCTGTCGCAGTTCAAGGCACTGGTGGACGGATCCGAGCGGGAACGCCTCGCCTGGAACGGCCGCCCGGTCCGCAGCGTGGCCTACGTCTATTGCGTCGGCAGTCGCGGCACGGCCGGCTGCGCGAACCAGTACTGCTCCCGGTTCTGCTGCGCGGCAACGGTGCAGACTGCGGTGCAGGTCTCGGGCCTGGACCCGTCTATCCGCCAGTTCCATCTCTACCGCGACATGCGGACCTACGGCAAGTTCGAGCCGCTGTACACCGAGGCCCGCGACCGCGGGTCGGTGTTCCTCAAGTTCGACAACGACGAGCCACCGGTGGTCGCGACGGCTCCTGGCGGATCGCTCACCGTGACCGTCCGGGACCTGCTCACCGAGCGGACCCAGCTCGATCTGCCGGTCGATCTCGTGGTCCTCGTCACGGGCATGGTCCCGCGCGAGAACCAGGGGCTGGTCGACATCCTCAAGCTGCCGGCCGGCAGCGACGGGTTCTTCAACGAGATCCATCCCAAGCTGCGGCCGGTCGAGACCGTGGTCGACGGCGTGCTGATCGCGGGCGCCTGCCAGGGCCCCAAGACGTCGGCCGAGTCGGTCACCTCGGGCCTGGCCGCCGTGACCCAGAGCGCCGCGATCCTCAAGAAGGGCTTCACCGAGCTCGATCCGCTGGTGGCGGTCGTCGAGCCCGATGCCTGCACGGCCTGCGGCGACTGCCTCACGGCGTGTCCCTATGACGCGATCTCGATGGCCGAGGGGGCCGACCGGCACATCGCGGCCATCAGCGCCACCGGCTGCAAGGGCTGCGGCGGCTGCGTGCCGATCTGTCCCGAGAACGCGATCGACCTGCTCGGCTACACCGACGCCGAGATCACCTCGATGATCGAGGGCCTGGTGGAGGTGCCCGTCTGATGACTGTCGCGAACCGGGACATCCGGGAGGTGATCCGGGAGGAGCCCGTGATGCGTCCCAGGATCCTTGCCGCGCTGGCGGGCGGACCGCTGTCCGTGCCCCAGATCGCCGAGGCGATCGGCGCCCCGACCCACGAGGTCGTGTTCTGGGTCATGGGGATGCGCCGCTACGGCTGGCTGGCGGAGATCAAGGGGTCCGACGCCGACGGCTTCTTCACCTACGAGACCACGGGGCGGAACCACTGATGACCGCGACCACCGTTCCGGCCGGCAGCACGCCGGCCGCACCCGCCGCCGTCCGGCTCGACCTCGGGCTGTATCCCGAGATCCAGCGGTACGGGGCCAGCGACATTTCCGCCTGCTTCTCGTGCGGGACCTGCTCCGCGACCTGCCCCATGAGCCAGACCGACGGAACCTTCCCGCGGCGGATCATCCGCTACGCCCAGCTGGGCATGAAGGACGCGCTGCTGAGCTCCAAGGAGCTCTGGACCTGCTACCAGTGCGGCGAGTGCGCGGAGACCTGCCCCACCCAGGCCGACCCGTCCGAGTTCATGGCCGCGACCCGGCGCTACGCCATCGCCGGCTATGACAGGACCCGCCTGGCCGCCACGATGTACACGCGCCCCGTCCTGGCAACCGTCGTCGCCGTCGCCCTGGCGCTGTTCTTCGCCGCGTTCATGCTCTCGGCGCGCGGGCCGATGGACTCGGCCACGCTCGCGATCTTCGAGTGGATCCCGTCCGAGCTGATCCACAACCTGGGCATCGTGCTCATGGTCCTGGTCGTGCTCGCCGGGGTCGTCGGAATCGCCTCCATGGCACGTGGCATCGCCCGGCGCGAGGGCGAGAGCCTACGCTCCGTGCTGGGCTCCCGGGCCGCGCTCGCGCGGACCGGCCGCGCGCTGGCGTACTCCGTGGGCCGCGAGTCCCTGGCCCAGGCCCGCTTCCGGGGGGAGTGCGAGGCCGACGACGTCGCCATGGCGGTGCCCTGGTACCGCCGCCGGTGGCTGGTTCACGCGCTCGTCGTGTGGGGCTTCCTGGGGCTGCTCGCGGCCACCGGGCTGGACTACGGCCTGGCCCTCATGGGCATCAAGGAGACGGGGACGCCGGTGCCGATCTGGTATCCGGTCCGGCTCCTGGGCACGGTCGCCGGTGCGGCGCTGGTGTACGGATCCACGGTCCTGATCGTCGACCGCTACCGCGCGGCCAACCGGTCCGTGGTCAAGTCGACGACGGCCGACTGGCTGCTGCTGGCCCTGTTGTGGGTCACCGCGGTCACCGGCTTCGCGATCGAGCTCGCGCTCTACCTGCCGGGCGCCCCGGTGTGGGGCTACTGGCTGTTCCTGGTCCACGTGGCGGTCGCGATGGAGCTCGTGCTCCTCGCCCCGTTCATGAAACTCGCCCACGCGGTGTACCGCCCCGTGGCCCTGTTCTTCGTGTCGCTGGCGCGAGAGCCCAAGGAAGGAGCCCAGGCATGACCACGCAGTCGCTGCCGAAGGCGGCCCACGACCATCACGATCGACTCCTGGAGCAGGTGAACCGCATCCCCGATGCGGCCGACGCGCTCCTCGTCGACAAGCCGACCGAAGCGTGCGCCCGGATCGCGGACATCCGCCGGTTCCTCGAGGGGATGCTCCTGCCGCACATGGCCGCTGCCGAGCGGGCCCTGTATCCGGAGCTCGAGCGGATGTTCCAGAACCGGCACTCGATGGCGCCCATGCGCCGGGAGCACGACCGGATCCGCGAGCTGGCCGCGGAGTTCGGAGCCATGGTCGACAAGGACCGCGGCTCGGTGAGCCTGGGGCGCGTCCTGGCCATGCGCCGGGTGCTGTTCCAGCTGTACGCGTTGCTCAAGGTCCACATCGCCGAGGAGGAGGCCTACCTCCGGATCGTCGAGCACGGCGTGTCGGACGACGTGGCCGAGGCGGTGACCGCCGCGCTCGCGCATCCCGTGGCGGGCTCCTGAGCCTGCTCCGGGTCAGGATCTCCGGGCCGGCTGGAGCGTGACGGACTAGGATGCGGGGGTGACCGACAACCCTCCTCCTGCCGACGCGGCCACGGCCGAGCTGGCAGCCGACCCGGGGCTTGACTCGCTGCTCGCCACCAGCGAGGCATACCACGCGCTCCTGATGCCGCACGTTGACCGGCTCCTGACCCTCGCCGAGATGGTCGGGCGCGTGGATTGCTCGGCACTGCACGCGCTCTACAACGAGGAGTACCGGTTCATCTCCGGCCAGTACCTGCCGCACCAGGACGCCGTCGAGGCGAACCTGTACGACCGGCTGGAGTCGATCATGGGACCGCGCCACACGATGGCTCCCATGCGCGAGGAGCACAAGATCGTCCGGGCCCTGATCGACGAGCTGGGCAGCTACCAGGTCCACGAGGACAACTGCAGCTGGGATGAGCTGCAGGGCCTCGCCGTCCGGCGTGTCCTGTACCGCCTGCACGCCCTGCTCAAGGTGCATCTCGCCGAGGAGGAGCAGTACCTCGCCGTCCTCGATCGGAGCCTCCCGGACATCGAGAAGGACGAGCTGGCGCGGCGCCTCGACCACGCCACGATCTAGCCACCCCAGGAGCTGCTCACGATGGCCCGCTACCGCGTTCTTGGCTGGCGCGACATCCCCACCCAGGTCCAGGTCGCCGACCCTGCGGGGACGACGGTCAACCGCCAGATGGCGCGCTGGTTCATGCACGAGATCAGCCGGGTGACGATGCGCGAGGGCCTTGCCGGAACCGACGATTACCTCGCGGAGTTCGCGTGGAGCGACTGGACCGAGCGCGACGGGGAGCCGGAGGCCGTGGCCGACGCCGTCGTCGAGGAGCTGGCGGCCCGCTTCGGACGACGCGCCGACGGCCACACCGTGCGCGACGTCTGATCCCGGTCGGTCCTGTCGGCCGGGGTCGAGCGCCCTGGAACGCGACCCGCCGGCTCAGGCGGCCGGCCGCCGCCCGTAGCCGCGTCCGGCCCGGAACAGGACCACGTGCAGGAACGCGATGTAGAGCAGGAGCAGCACGAGGGCGAGGGCGACCATCGTGATCGCGCTCGTGAGCGTCGATGCGAAGTCGGCGACGTTGGTGCGCAGCTGCTCGATCCGACCTGCGATGTCGTCGAACCCGCCGCTGACCGAGTCGAGCGAGGCTTCGATTGCGCGGGCGCGGTCCGCGATCCGCCCGGCGGCGCCGGTCACGGCTCCCAGGTCCTGCCCGGCCGAGATGAGCGCCATGACCTTGTCGTCGATGGCCTGCACCTGCTGGTCGATGGCCGCCAGCCGGTCCGTGGGACCCTGCGGCACGGCGATCCCCGGCGCAAACTGGGCGACCATCTGCAGTCGGTCGCCGACCGAGACCACTTTCTCGCGCAGGCCCGCATAGGCGTCGTGGAGGGCGAGGAAGCGCGAGGAGGCGGCGGTCAGCCGCTCGGCGATGGCCTGCAGCGCCGGCGGTGCCGCCTCGGGACTGGCGGCGACGGCATCGGCCGTGTCCGCGAGGTTCGCCATGCGCTCGGCGACCCCATCGATGGCGAACTTCGCGGCGCCCACGAAGGGCAGCGTGCGGGCGATGGTGGCATCGACCTCGCCCGCGGCGGCGTCGACCCGGTCGACCAGCCAGCCGCGTCCCAGGATCACGCCCGCCACCAGCACCAATGCGACCACGATCCCGATCATGCCGACCGCCTGGCCGGCCAGCCCTGCCGTCTGCCGGCGGCGGCTCCGGGCGGCGGGCGCAGCCGGCTCCGGTGAATCGACAGGGGCGGGTGAACCGGCGGGGGCGGGGGAACCGGCCGCGACGGGTGCGGGTTCGGGCACGGGTTCGGGCGCCGGCGTTGTGGGATCCGGTCCGGAGCCGACAGTGGGATCGTCGTGCATGTTGGTGCTCCAGGTGCGTGCCCGCCGGCGGGTGACGGTGCCGTGGCGAGCCGTCGAAGCCTACCGCACGGTGGACCGCCTCATGGCGCCCGCCGGGGCGGCACCCCGTCTCATCCATCGATCGGGCACGATGTGCACATGCCGTCAGCCCGGGTCGCGCGCGCCGCCCTGGTCCGTGGAATCACGCGCAACGTCGTCGTCCTGGGCCTGGTCAGCCTGCTGACCGACGTCTCGAGCGAGCTGCTCGTGGTCGTGGTGCCGCTGTTCCTCGCCAACGTCCTCGCCGCCACGCCGGTGGTCATCGGCCTCATCGAGGGGATCGCGGAGTCGATCGGCGCATTGCTCAGGCTCGTGTCCGGCGCGCTCTCGGACCGGTTCCGGCGCCGGACGATCCTGGTGGGTGCTGGCTACACGACCTCGGTTGTCGCCAAGTCCCTCTACCTCGTGGCTGCGACCTGGCCCATCGTGCTGGCCGCCCGGGTGGGGGACCGGCTGGGCAAGGGGATCCGGACCGCGCCACGGGATGCCCTGATCGCCGACTCGACCCGGCCCGAGGCGCGCGGACGCGCCTTCGGGCTGCACCGGGCGATGGACACCGCGGGAGCGGTGATCGGGGTGGCCCTGGCCGCGCTCGTGATCGACCGCGCGCAGGGTGGCGACCTGCTGCTGGAGGCGGAGACCTTTCACCAGCTTGCACTCGTCGCGCTCGTGCCGGGGGTGCTGGCGGTGGTGGTCATCGCGGTCGGGGTGCGTGACGTGCCGCGACGGAAGCCGGCCATCCCGGTGGAGCCTTCGGCGCAGGCGGAGATCGTGCCCGGTCCGTCGGCCACCACCGGCCAGCGGGGTGTCCGCGACCTGCCGCGGGCATTCTGGCTGCTCACGCTGGCGATCGGGCTGTTCACCCTCGGCAACTCGTCGGATGCGTTCCTGAGCCTGCGATCCCAGGACCTGGGCGTGGGGGTCCGTGACCTGGTGCTGATCGTGGTCGCGTTCAACATCGTGGATGCCGTCATCGCGTGGCCGGTGGGAGCACTCTCGGACCGCGTCGGCCGGCGGCGGCTGATCGCCCTCGCCTGGGGCCTCTATGTCGTCGCCTACGCCGGGTTCGCGCTGGTCGCCGGACCCGGGGCGGTGCTGCCGTTGTGGCTCCTGTACGGCGTGTACTACGGGGTCAACGAGGGCGTGGGCCGGGCGCTGGTGGCCGACCTCGCGACGCCCGAGCGCCGGGCGACCGCGTACGGGATCGTGAACGCGGTCACCGGCCTCGCGATCCTGCCGGCCTCGGTGGTGGCCGGGCTGCTGTGGGACGGCATCGGTCCAGCGGCGCCGTTCTGGTTCGGGGCCCTGTGCGCGGCCGCGGGGATCGTCGTGCTCGCCTTCGTACGGCCCGCCCCCGCGCCGCACGACGGCTGAGGAATCGCCCGCCGCGGCCGACGAATTCGCCCGCCGTGGATGATGCGCACGGACCCCCCGGGTACCGCAGAATGGTGACCTACATGAGGGGCTCCCGTTGCGGCCCACATAACGAGGTGAGGGAATGTTCGGCGATCTATTCCAGTTCTTCTGGGGCCTGATGATCCTGTTCTTCTGGATCACGGCCTTCATGATCTGGTTCCAGTGCTTCTTCGACCTGTTCCGGCGCGACGACCTGAGCGGCGTCTGGAAGGGGATCTGGGTGGTGGTGCTCGTGATCCTGCCCTGGCTGGGGGCCCTGATCTACATCATCTCGCGGCCGAAGGTCACGGCGACCGACGTCCAGACCATGGTCCGCGCCGATGCAGCGTCCAAGGCGGCATCCGGCGTGTCCACGGCGGACGAGCTGCAGAAGCTCGCCGCGCTCAAGGCAGCCGGCACCATCAACGACCAGCAGTACGAGGATCTCAAGGCCAAGCTGCTCGCCTGACCTTCGAGCTCTGCGCGCCGGCCCGACCACCAGGAAGGGCCGGCGTCTTCATGTCCTGCCAGCGTCACCCTGGGAGGTGGCGACGGAGGTGGCGGTCCTGCCCGGCAGGCGTCCCTCGGCAGCCGCCACGCGGACGACAAGTCGGGAGCGGCCGTGCCTGCACCGTGCCCCGCAGCCGGATGTGTCAGGCGCCCAGCGCGGACCGCACGGGGCCGAGGAGCACCCGGGTCGCCTCGGCTTTGGCGACGATCGCCACCACCGAGGGGATGGCCCGGGCCACGTCATCCAGGGCGGGGTCGGCGACCAGGACGATGACCCCCAGGCCGGACGCGTGGTCGGCGATCCGGCGGGCCAGCTCCAGGCCGTCGATGCCGCCCGGCATGTCGGTGTCGGTGATCACCAGCGCGAAGCCCGGTCCGTCGGCGGCCAGGAGGGCGAGCGCGTCGTCGGCGCCGCCGCAGGTCACCACCCCGTACCCGGCGTGCTCCAGCAGCCGGGCCACGGCACCTCGCACCCGCTCCTCGTCGTCGACGACCAGGATCCGCCGGCCACGATCGGGCGAGCGGCGGCGGGCGCGGCGTGACGACCCCGGCAGTGCCATGGCGCGCAGCATGGCGGGTGGTGCGCGGACGCGCCACTCGGGCGATGTGCGTACCCGTGGTGGGGAGGCCGTCCCTATCGTTCCGGGAGGGGGCCCACCACCGTCACCCACGGGTGCACGAGCTGCTCGAACAGCTCCTCCGGGATCGCCGACCGGTAGCGCATGGCGGCCCACGCGTTCCACAGCGCCACCAGGCCATGCTGGCCGGGCTCGCCGGCGCGGTCCATGACCGACGCGGCCTCGTTGGCGACCGGATCCGCGCGTGGCAGCAGCGACCCGAACAGGGAGCCCATCAGGCCCGGCGACGATGCCTGGGGTTCGGCCCGCAGGTCGTGGCCGGCGAGCACTCCGCAGACCGTGACCTGGAGCTCCGTGAAGGCGTGGAACGTCGCCTCGAAGCCCGATCCGGGCACGTGGACGCCGCCGGTCCAGGTGACCCCGAATCCGCGCGCGAGGTCCTTCGACCCGCCACGGGCGATCATGTCGCCGACGACGCGGCCGATGGTCAGGATCTCGTCCCGCGTCAACCGGCCTGCCCAGCCGAACATCGCGTCCGGGTCCAGCGTGATGTCGCCGGCAGCCACCATGGCCGCCGAGCGCGCCAGGAGCATCGAGCGGACGGGAACGGCGTCGCCGGCGGCCCCGTCCCCCACGGGCTCGCCGGCGGTCTTGTCCCCCGCGGGCGGGACAGGGGAGCGGGCGGCGTCGATCGTGGCCGTTTCGGTTTCCCCCGCCGGCTCAGGGTTGTCGAGAGCCTCGAGCAGCCGCCGGGCCCGGTCCGGGTGCTCGAGGCCCAGCCGCAGGCCGACCGCCAGCGTGGCCCGGTCGACGGTGGCCCGCTCGATCGCCCCCGGGTCGATCCCGGCCACGGCCAGCGCGGCGGACAGCGCCTCGTCGTCGTGCAGCCCGGCCTCGCCGCCCGGCCGATCGCCGGGGGCCGGCCCGTCCTGGTTCAACATGGCCTGACGATACTCCGCCGGCGAGCCGGGCGAACCTGCGCCCGGCCCCAGGCGGTCGTGCAACATCACGGGTCACGACGATTTGCGTGGTCGTCCAGGGGCTTGACACGGGCGTCTTGTCAAGCCCCCTGACCGGGGGTACCCTCGGCCGCGGCGAGGCCTGTCAAGACTTGACAGGTCCGCAGTCATTTCCGCCGGAGCGCGTGTCCTGAACCGGGGAGGAGCTGCGGTTGGCCGTCGGCGTCGTCGCCGAGATCAAGGGCCGTCTGCCCGTCGCCGACGTGGTGGGCGAGGTGGTCCAGCTGAAGAAGGCGGGCACCACCCTCAAGGGGCTGTGCCCGTTCCACGGCGAGAAGACCCCGTCGTTCGTGGTGACGCCGGCGCGCGACACCTGGCACTGCTTCGGCTGCGGCAAGCACGGCGACATCTTCACGTTCGTGATGGAGCGGGACTCGGTCGGCTTCCCCGAGGCGCTCAAGCAGCTGGCCGCACGGGCGGGCGTCGAGCTCGACGAGCGGACCAAGGCCGAGGACGCGCGCAACGCCCGACTGCGCACGGTGCTCGAGGCGGCGATCGCCTTCTACCACGCGGTGCTCACCAGGTCCAGGACGGGCGAGGCGGCGCTGGCGTATCTCCGCGACCGCGGGTTCACCGACGAGACCATCGAGAAGCACCAGCTGGGGTGGGCGCCTGGCGGCTGGGACACGCTGGTCCGCCAGCTGGCCACGAAGCGCCAGATCAACCCACCCGAGCTGCTCGACGTCGGCCTGGCGAGCCCTCGCCAGCGCGGCGGTGGGGTCTACGACCGGTTCCGGGAGCGGGTGATCTTCCCGATCCGCGACGCCAACGGGCACCCGGTCGGCCTGGGCGGGCGGATCCTGGGCAAGGAGGGCTCGGCGCCGGACGGGAGCGACCGCGGGCCGAAGTACCTCAATTCGCCGGCGACCCCGCTGTTCGACAAGAGCCGCACGCTGTACCTCATCGATCGCGCCAAGACCTCGATCCGCAAGACCGGGCAGGCGGTGATCGTCGAGGGGTACACGGACGCCCTGATGGCGCACCAGGCGGGCTTCGAGAACGTGATCGCGAGCCTGGGCACGGCGCTGACCCCCGGACAGGTGGCGCTCATCACCCGCTACGGCAAGCGGATCGCGCTCGCCTACGACGTCGACGCGGCCGGCGAGAAGGCAGGCACCTTCGGGGCCACCGCGCTCGAGGAGCTCATCCGGCAGCTGGCCGCCGACTCCTCGGGCGTCGAGCTCGACGACGTGCGGGTCGTCCGCCTGCCCGAGGGCAGGGACCCCGACGAGGTCCTCCGCGACGACCCCGACCGGTGGCGCGAGGAGGTCCGGACGGCACGACCTATCGTCGACCACCTGGTCGATGTCCACGCCCGGGCGAACGACCTCAAGGCGGCCGGCGGCAAGGCCCGCTTCGCGGAAGCGGCCCTGGACGTGGTCCGCAGTCTGCCGCCGCTGATGCGCGACCCGTATCTCCAGCAGATCGCCCAGCTCTCGGGCATCGGGCCGGGCGCGCTGATGGTGGCCCTCCGGGAGGGGAGTGGCAAGCGCTCGGACACCCGGTTCACCGCGAGCGCCGTGGTGGCCGCGGCGGACGCGCTCCCGGTCAACGACATCCTGCGCGGCGTCTCCCGCACGGAGCAGGAGCTGCTGCGCCTGGTCCTGCTCGTGCCCGAGGCGCACGACGAGCTGCTCGACGGCGTGGGGCCGGACCGGATGGCCAGCCAGGTCGCGCGCGAGCTGTTCCGGGCGGTGGCCGTGGCCCGCGCCCGCGACGACCACGGGGTCCGCCCGCCGTTCGCCCTGGCCGCAATCCTCGAGGGCCTCGACGAGGAGAGCCGGGCGCTGGGACAGGCGCTGGTGTCCCGGCCAGGACCCGATTCCCGCGGCCACTCCGACCGGTCGCTGGCCTACGAGATCCAGCGCCTCGTGCTCGAGCTCGACGACGCGGACTGGGACGAGAAGAGCGGCT
The DNA here is from genome assembly GCA_963727585.1 of uncultured Chloroflexia bacterium. Lineage (GTDB taxonomy): Bacteria > Chloroflexota > Limnocylindria > Limnocylindrales > CSP1-4 > CAIXZV01. The sequence goes on from CAVSHH010000003.1 coordinate 797,139, forward strand.
ACAACCGGGACGCCCTCGGCGAGGCCGAGCGCGACGGTGACGCGCCCGCCGTCGAGCGACTGATGCTCGAGCGTCGGCTGCTCAACGAGCAGCGCCGGTCCCTCGACCGCCGCCGTGACCAGACCCGCCTCCTCAACCGCACCGCCGCCGCAGCGAGGTGAACCCGATGCCCCAGTCCATTCCCCGCGTCCCCCCGCACGGCGAACCCGATCTCCGGAGGTCCCGCTGATGGCAGATCCCACCGACAAGCTCCTGGTCGAGGCGGTGCTGGCACGCTCGTCCCGCTCGAAGCGCGAGGTCGCGGAGGCCAAGCTGGCGACCCAGCGCCCACGCAAGGCCGCCCCGAAAGCTGCCACGGCCCGCGCGCCCATTGACGACCGCGGCAACGGCAATGGCAATGGCAACGGTACCGACGGCGACGAGTTCGACGACAACGGCAAGGAGGCCGAGCCGGGTGCGGCCGAGTTGTCGATCGAGGTCGTGACCGAGGAGGCGGCCGAGGGCGTCAAGGTCCCGGCCGGGGTCGATGCGCCTGCCAAGCTCGACTCGGGCGAGGTCGAGGAGCCCTCCACGGAGGAGCTCGAGGCGCTGTCCGCGGACATGATCGGGATCGACGACCCGGTCCGGATGTACCTCAAGGAGATCGGCAAGGTCGCCCTGCTCACCGCCGAGGAGGAGGTCGTCCTGGCCAAGGCCATCGAGCTCGGTGAGCAGATCATCGTCGAGCCGTGGAAGGCGGTGATGTCCCTCCACGAATGGACGCTCCACGACACCGAGCGCAAGACGCGGACAACCAAGCCCCAGCACGCCCTTCCGTTTGGACCGGAGACCCACCGGATGGTTGCCGAGGCGCTGGCCGATCCGGGAGCGATCGACCTGTACCAGCCGTCCCCGGACTTCCACCTGGTCAAGGCCGGCCGGGAGGCGGAGTCCGACGGGACGAAGGGGCTGCTCCGGGAGGCCCGACGGTTGCTGGCCGCCTACGGCGAGACGCCGGGTGCCGAGTCGTTCCAGGCGATCCTCGACTGGTCCTACCTTTCGGTGCACAACGGCGACCTGGACTCGCGCGACAACCCGGGCCTGCGCGCCATCTACGACTGGACGCGGGATGACGTGGGGTTCGTCGCCGTCCAGCGCTGGATCGAGGCGGGTCATGACTCGGATCTGCTGCGCCGGATGGGGTACGACCCGGAGGTCCCTCCCCAGACCAAGATGCGTGATCGCAAGGGCGAAGTCGTTCGAATCGGTCGCGATGCCCGGGAGCAGCTCACCTCCGCCAACCTGCGCCTGGTGGTGTCGATCGCCAAGAAGTACATCGGGCGTGGGATGTCGTTCCTGGACCTGATCCAGGAGGGCAACATCGGGCTCATCCGGGCGGTTGAGAAGTTCGACTTCGAGAAGGGCTTCAAGTTCTCCACCTACGCCACGTGGTGGATCCGGCAGGCGATCACCCGCGCGATCGCGGACCAGGCACGCACCATCCGTATCCCCGTGCACATGGTGGAGACCATCAACCGCCTGATCCGGGTCTCCCGCCAACTCCTCCAGGAGCTCGGCCGGGAGCCGACCGTCGAGGAGATCGCCGACGCGATGTCCAAGGGCCAGGAGGTGGTCGTCACGCCCGAGAAGGTCCGTGAGATCATCAAGGTCAGCCAGGAGCCAGTGTCCCTGGAAACGCCGATCGGCGAGGAGGAGGACTCGCACCTGGGAGACTTCATCGAGGACCGGGGCGCGTTGGCCCCGGCCGAGGCCGCATCGCACCAGCTGCTCAAGGAGCAAGTGGAGGCGGTGCTCAATTCGCTGACCGGTCGTGAGCGTCGCGTGCTGCAGCTCCGGTTCGGCCTCGAGGACGGGCGCGCCCGGACCCTCGAGGAGGTGGGCAAGGAGTTCAACGTCACCCGGGAGCGCATCCGGCAGATCGAGGCCAAAGCGCTGCGCAAGCTCCGACATCCGAGCCGCAGCCGCAAGCTCAAGGACTACCTGGAGTAGGAGGAGACAGTTCATGAAGTTCGTCGTCGGGTTCCTGGGGGGCATGATCGTGGGTGCCGTGGGTGCCGTCGCATACTCGGTCCAGACTGGGCGCGACCTGCGCGAGGAGTTCGAGGGAGTCCGCTCGGATCTGGCCCGGCGCGACCTTGATGCGCTGGGCTCACGCCTCGAGTCGCGCGTCACGGAGATGCAGGCGCAGTTCGAGACCCGCATGAACCAGGTCCGTGAGCGGGCCGGCGCAGCGGTCGATGAGGCACGGTCGGGCGGGACCGATGAGGCCGGGGTCGCCGAGGCCGCGGAAGGGGCGGTGACCGCCGCCGCCGATGCCGCCGAGGCGGCCAGCGAGGCCGTCGCCGAACAGGCCGAGGCGGCGAAGGAGCAGGCGGAGGGCTAGACCCCGCACTCGGAGTATCCCGCCACGCCGCCGGCTCGCTCGAGCCGGCGGCGTTGTCATGTCCGCGGAGGGATGGCCTCGACGGGTGGCGACACTGGTCGCCCCGGCGTGTGGTGCGGCTTCCTTCCAACCAAGCGGAACCACGAGCGCGAACCATCCCGGCCAGGCCGGTGATCCGGCGGTGCCACGGTGGCAGGCACGGGTGCTACCAGTCCATCCTCCAGTCACCACCTCGTAGCGATGCGGCGACATCGGGTTCCCTTGCCAGTTCCTCGGCCAGGCTCGATCCCGCACTCAGCTTGCGTCCACCTGCCCGGACCCGCTCATCGAGGCCGACCTCGGTGCCGGCCAGCCAGGCGACGATCCGGCCGATCTCGGCGGGATTCAGCCCGAACAGGGCGCCACGACGGTCGTGCGGGACCGGAAGCTCCCGGATGATCCCGGCCTCCCGCAGGATGCGCAGCTGGCGGCTCATCGCGGGTCGACTGCGACCCACAAGGAGGGCGAGCGCGGAAGGTCGACGGGGCCTGACCGCGATGAGTTGAACGATCCGGCGGCGCGTCGGGTCCGCCAGTAGCGCGACCCCGCTGCCATTGTGCCTGGGCATCGACGAAGCATTGCACCGTGGCCTTGGCCGGCGCTTATGGGATTGGCTCGTTCACGCTCGTCGTTCCGCTTGCGTGGAACGATGTGCCGCCGGCGCCGAGAGCGAAGGTCCCGCCCCCGCTGGCTGCGGGTGGACGCTGCGGACGGATGCTGCGGACGGACGCCGCGGGTGCACGGCGCACCAGCCGGCCCCAACCGGGACGCTCGTCCGGGGTGCGAAGCCCACCCGACCGCACCCCACCATCCTTCACCGGGCCCAGCGGCAGTGGCAGGCCGCGGGACCAAAGTCTGGCCCCGATGGCTCCCACGGGCGATCCCGGCGAGCAACGCGAGAGCGGACGCTTCCACTGCATCCCCGCGCGCATCTGAACTGACCGGAGCCACATGCGTCACGCCCTGCACGTCCTCGCTGCAACCCTGCTCGCCGCCATGGTCGCGGCACCAGCCGCCGCCGTCACAGTGGGTGGCGCCGCCGAGGAGACGCTCACGGGCATCGTCGAGAGCGCCTATGTCGAGCTGGGGGACGGCCGGGACCACTTCCTCTACTCGCTGCGCGACCGGGACGGCCGGATTACGCCCCTCGAGTTCGCGAAGGGCAACCCACGCTCCCTGTCGGGCGCCAGGGTGACGCTGACGGGCATCCGCGACAAGGGTGCGCTGCGGGTCAGATCGACGGAGCCGGGCGCCGGCCTGCGGGTGCGCGCGAGGGGCAGGAACACGGGGACTGGCACATGGGCGGCGGAGACGGGCGGCACCGCGACCCTCTCGGGCGGCACGGGGACGAATGCGACCACCTCGTCGGGCGAGACCGTGGCGAAGTCGGTCGCGGTCGTCCTGTTCAACTTCACCGACCTCAGGACGACCCCGTTCACCAGGTCGCAGGTCTCCCAGGCCCTCCTCGGCAGCTCGACCGGCACAAGCCGGTTCTTTGAGGAGGAGTCGAAGGGCCGGATGAGCATGACGGGTTCGGTGTTCGGCTGGTACACGATCAACGACACGACGGCCGGCTGCGACTGGCCCACCTGGACGACGCTCGCCTGGGACGCGGCCGCGGCGGCCGGACACGATCTCAACGCCTACACCAACGTGATGTTCGTGTTCCCCAACACGAGCGCGTGCGGCTGGGCCGGCCTGGGCTACGTCCCCGGGCGCTACACGTACCTCAACGGCAACATCAGCGTGCAGGTGATGACCCATGAGCTCGGCCACAACTTCGGGCTGAGCCACAGCAACGCCGACGACTGCAGGGTCAACGGGACGCGGGTGATGATCGCGGCCCCGGCCGACTGCCAGACCGTCGGCTACGCGGACCCGTTCTCGACCATGGGCAACAACGCCCTCCGACACAATCATGGATCCCACCTGGGCGAGCTGGGCTGGCTGGCACCGGGCGACAAGGTGATCGGCGTCCCTGGCAACAGCTACACGATCACGCCGTACTTCGGTGGCTCGGGGATCAAGCTGGTGCGCCTGCCGCGAGGCGACGGCTCCTACTTCGATCTCGACGTGCGGGCGACCTACGGCGCCTTCGACACGTTCGGGGCGGGATCGCCGGCGACCGTGGGGACGACGATCCGGATCGGGCTGGGGAGCGCGAGTCCCACGACCTCGCCCAAGGCGACGTTGCTGCTCGACTCGACGCCCGGTACTTCGTCCCTGGCCGACGCCCCGCTGCTGGTGGGCAAGACCCTGACGGACCCGGTCTCGACGATCTCGATCAGGACGATGGCCTCGGACGGCTCCGGCGTCGTGGTCCGGATCCGCGAGGGCATCGATCCCACCGCGCCCCGCAGCCTGCAGGCCGGGTCAACGGCCGATGGCGTGGCTCTGACCTGGACGGCTGCGACCGACAACACGGCCGTGACCGGATACCGCGTGAGCCGTGACGGGACGCTGCTGGCCACGATCGGTGGCGACCGAACGGGTTGGACCGATGGCACCGTGGTTCCCGGCTCGCGGTACACGTACAGCGTCGTCGCCGTGGACGGGTCGACCAACCAGGGACCGGCCGCGACGGTCGCGGTCACCGTGGCCGGCGATGCGGGAGCGAGCCTGTCTCCGACCCCCACGGCAAGCCCGACCCCCACGGCCAGCCCGGTCCCCACCGCAACCCCGGCTGCAACGCCGACGCCGACGGCCCCGCCGAGGCACGACGTCCAGGCGCCCACGCCGCCCGATGCGGTGAGTGGCGACGCCACGGCGACGACCGTGGCCCTGACATGGGAGCCGGCCACGGACGACACCGGCGTGGTTGGCTACCGCGTCACGCGTGACGGCCAGCTGGTCGCCTCGCCCTCGAACGTGACCTTCAAGGACACGGCCCTCCGGCCCCGGACCACGTACCGGTACACCGTCGCGGCGCTCGACGCCGTCGGGCATGCCAGCGACGAGGCGACCGTGTCCGTCACCACGCTGGCCGACACCACGCCCCCGACGAAGCCCGCGAGGTTCCACAAGGTGTCGCGGCGCGGCAGGTACGTGAAGTTCAACTGGCGCAACTCGAGCGACAACGTGGGAGTCGTCCGCTACTACGTGTACCGGGCGGGCCGGTCGACGCCGATCAAGGCGACCAAGCTGTCGAAGGCCCGGGTCCGCACCGTCAGAGGTGCGCGGTACTACGTCCGCGCGGTGGATGCGGCGGGCAACCTTTCCGTCCGGTCGGTCAAGGTTCGCGGTCGCCGCTGACGGCCTGGCCGCCGATCCCCGCTACGATGCACCCATGCCGCCGCAAGCCTACGCCCTGGTCACGCTGTTCCTCGCCTGCTCCCTCGTCGTCGGCGCCATCGCGGCCTGGATCGTCGGACGTCGCGGCGGGCCGCGCGGCTGGCGGACGGCCGTCCTGCCGGTGATCGGCGCGTTCCTCGCGTTCTACCTGATCGGTCACCGGCTGGGGATCTCGATCGGCCCCGAGATCGAGCTGTTCACCTTCCAGGTCGCGCTCATCGGCGACCTCGCGATCGGGTTCGGGGCCGCGCTGGTCGTGGCGGCGCTGCAGGCGGCCATCATGCGAGCCCGCTCGCAGCGCACGGCCGGTCAGCCGTCGTAGCGACTCAGCCCTCGTAGCGCGCCGGGTCGTCGCCCGTCGCCACCGGCATCCCGCGCCGCGACCAGTCGGAGTACGACCCCGGGTAGAGCAGGGGATCGGGCAGCCCTGCGATCCGCATCGCGAGGGCGTTGTGGCAGGCGTTGATCCCCGAGCCGCACTGGTTGACCAGCTCGCCCGTCAGTCCCTCGAAGCGTCGCCGCAGGGCCCCTGGGTCGAGGAAGCGGCCATCCGCGCGCAGGTTGCCGCTCATCGGGCGGGAGATCGCTCCCGGGATGTGCCCCGCGACCGGGTCGATCGGCTCCAGGTCGCCGCGGTACCGCTCGGGGGCTCGTGCGTCGAGCAGGGCCACATCGCCCGCGAGCAGGCGCGCGGCCAGCGCACGGCGATCGATCGTCCGCGACCAGTGGTCCCGGAGGTGGAGCCGGGCGGGCGCGCTGGGTGGCGTCGGCACCTCGGCGGTGAGTGGGCCGCCCTCCGCGGTCCAGGCGTCGATACCACCGTCGAGAATCCTGACCGCCTCGTGCCCCAGGTCGTCGAGCATCCACCACAGCCGCGCGGCGATCGTTCCGCCCGCGTCGTCGTAGGCGACGACCAGGGTGTCGTCACCGATCCCGATGGACGCCATCCGGCTCGCGAACACCGCCGGGTCGGGCAGGGGATGGCGGCCCGGACCCTCGCTCCCGACGAGGTCCGTATCGGCGTCGATGAATATGGCCCCAGGCAGGTGGGCGGCATCATAGTCACGGCGACCCTTGCCGGGATCGGTCAGCCACCACCGGACATCGCAGATCCGCATCGCCGGCGTGCCGGGTTCGGCGACCCGGCGACGGAGCTGCGCGGGCGAGATGAGGCACATGGCCCCCCGAGTCTACGAACTCTGCCTCGCCCCGTGCGACGGGCTCCTGCTATCCTCTGCCGCGGCGCCGCGACGGCGTCACTGGGACCGGCGTGTCCGGACCCTCGCTCCGGCGTAGCTCAGTGGTAGAGCGGGTGACTGTTAATCACTTGGTCGTAGGTTCGAATCCTACCGCCGGAGCCACAGACTGTCGTTGACTTCCTAAGTATCATTTAGGGTGTGAACGACACGAGGAACGGCCCAGACCACGACGCGCTCGTTGCCACAGCCACTGCGCAGGCCGGCTACTTCACGACCCCCCAGGCTGAAGCGTGCGGGTTCGGCTCGGCGCTGCTGACCCATCACGCGAGGACTGGCCGGTTCGTGCGCGTCGAGCGGGGCCTGTACCGCCTGCGCGACTACCCACACGAGCCGGGGGAGGAGATCGTTGCTGCCTGGCTGCGCCAGGCGCCCCACGCCGTTGTCTCGCACGAGTCGGCCCTCACGCTCCTGGGGCTCTCCGACATCATCGCGGACCGGGTGCACCTCACCGTCCCACGGAGTCGCCGGCGGCTGGTGCCCCAGCGAGGGGTCGTCATTCACACGACCACGCGACACCACACCAACGCGGACGTCGTGTCGCGCCGGGGCGTCGCCGTGACCGCGCCCGAGCGCACCATCGTGGACGTCGCCGAAGCTGGGGTGGCACCCGACCAGGTGGTCGCGGCGGTGCGCACGGCCATCGAGCGAGACCTCACCACGCCAGCTCGTCTGCGGGCCGCCGCGCGATCGCGCGGTCATCGCGTCGAGCGCCTGATCGACGAGGCCCTCCAGGGGCGGGCGCCATGAGGTACGCGTCCGCGCCGGCCTTTCGCCAGGCGCTCGACGTGCGCCTGGGCGCGCTCAGCCGGGACACCGGGCGTTCCCTGGTCCGCCTGCGCAAGGAGGTCGCCTTCGATCGGCTCCTTGCCCGACTGGTGGTGGCGGCACCAGACCGCTGGCTCCTCAAGGGCGCGCTCGCCCTCGACTATCGCTTCGGCGACCGCTCCCGGACCACACGAGACATCGACCTTGCTACGACCGGGGACGAAGCCTCGGCGACGGCCGACCTGCTGGCAGCCCAAGCTATCGATCTGGGCGACTTCTTCACGTTCATCATCGAGCGCACCGGCGCCCTCGACCGCCTTGCCGACGCTGCCGCCGTCCGCTACCACGTGGCCGCCGAGCTGGCCGGTCGCACCTTCGACGAGTTCGTGCTCGACGTGGGCTTCGATCCGCCCATCGGCGTCGAGCCCGCGCGGCTGCGAGGACCGGACCTGCTCGCCTTCGCTGGGATCGAGCCGGTCGAGGTGCCGGCGCTGCCGCTCGAGGACCAGGTCGCCGAGAAGGTCCACGCCCTCAGCCGCGGCTACGGCGATGGATCGCACCCCAGCCCCCGGGTCAAGGACCTCGTCGATCTCGTCCTGATCGCGGCAGAGGCCGAGCCGGACGCCGACCGTCTGCGCGAGGCCATGGAGCGGACCTTCGCGCGGCGGGCCAGCCACCCGCTGCCCGTGGCCCTGCCCCGACCGCCGGCCGACTGGCGTGTCCCGTACGGTCGCATGGCCCGCACCATCGGGCTCGACGGTGACCTTCGCGGTGGGCATGCCATGGCCGCCCGGATGCTCGACCCGATTCTCGCCAGTGAGACGTCGTCCGCGACCTGGGATCGCGCTGCCGGAGCGTGGCGGCCATGACCGCGGACCGTGTGGATGCGGTGATCGCGGCCATGGAACCGCACGACCCGGAGCTGGCGGAATGGATGCGCCTTGCCGCCGACGCCCTGACGGCGGGCGAGGGCGAGGAGGTCATCAGCCAGGCGGGTCTCCAGGCGTTCCTGTGGTACCAGCTGCCCAGGAAGTACCCGGAGACGTCCTGGCGCCCGGTGGCCGAGGCGGCGGGCGTCCTGCTCTCGCTGCTTGGGCTCGACCGGTACGCCTCCATCGCGAGGTCCCCCATCCATCGCGAGGTCCCCCACGACGGAAGGCGTTCTCTCCGCTTGGGACGACGCGCCGGCAACGGGCTTCGCGAGGTTCCGGGCCGCCAGGTCCGCCTCGGGGGTCGAGCCGCCCGACACCGAGCGCCTGGCGTGGGGCAGCGTGATGGGGATCGAGGAGGCGAACGCGATGCGGTCGGTCGAGCTGGCGCTGGAGGAGGCATCACGGCGGGCGAGCTGCGGCCCGGCACGGGATCGTGGCGGCGCGTGGCGGCGGAGGTCTGCGGCCGGATCCTCGAATCGCCGGCCGGCGATGGCGGGGAACGCACGCTGCTCAAGGCGATCCACGATGAGCGCGCGGACACACCGGGGTCCAGACGGGACACCCGGCCGTGCTGCGGGAGTGGCGTGATCGGGCACGGCACCTGCCCCCGCCCGTCATCGGGCCTTCCGACGTCGCCGCTGCCGTCGCCCCGATGCGCTGGCTGCTCGAAGCGTGCCGGGCGGGCGTCGTGCTCACGCAGGCGGGGTACCTGCCGCCCGCGCTCGTCCGGGCGGCGGCGAGCCAGTTCGACTGGTGGCCGTTCAAGGGTCAGCCACGCGCCGAGGTCGATGTCCACCAGCTCGGCGCCCTCCGCGACACGGCCGCCCGACTCCACCTGGTGGCGAAGCGGTCGCGGCGCCTCGCGACGACCTGCCGTTGCCTTGCTCCGGGCCCGCGCCGTCGCGCCCGGGCGTGATCCTCTGAGCTGACCGGCACCGCTGAGGGGGACCCCCGGAGCCCGGCGGGGCCCTCGGCGCCCGCGCGTCAGGTCCATCCACACCGTCCCGGCGGGTCGAGTGACGGTTGATCCGTCTGGCCCGGGACCCCGGTTCATCGAGCCCGTGGGCCGTCGGGGGGGGCGCCGCCACGATGGGTCCGTCCCGACCGGATGCCGCGCTCGAGCGGTGATCCAGTCACTGGGTGCGAAGGGGGAGTCAGGCGACCATGGAGTCCGCTCACGTGCGGATGGTGCCGGTCGTGCTCGCCGCCCTGCTCCTGAGCTCCGCCCTCACGGCCTGTGGGAGCGACACGTTCACAGCCACGAGTGAGGGGATGAGGGTCTACCAGGAGACCCTTCGGTCGTCAGGTGAGATTTGGACGTGTGATGCCTTCACCCTCCCAGATCACGTGCGCGGCACACTCCGGGTGACGCCAGGGGCCGATGACGTGGTCTGGGTCAAGGCTGATGACGGACAGCACCTCTTCATTGCCTGGCCCGACGACTTCACGCTCCAACCCGATCCGGTCGGCGCGGTGCTGGACCAGAACGGCGACCTACTGGCCGAGGATGGCGATCTGATCGAGCTCACGCAGATGTCACCCGATAGCGCCGATGGCACCGCCGGCGACCCCTACCTGGCAGGCGCATGCGACTTCATGAACTGATCGAGCCGCGTGCCGGAGCGGCGCGGAGGAGAGGGGCACCCGTCACATGTCTGCGGGCAGCGGCCCCGGATGCCCCTCGTCGCCGATGAACGCGTAGAGGCGGTCGATGTGCCGCTGGCCCTCGCGGATCCCGTAGAGCAGGCACAGGACCACGCTTGCCACGAAGACCACGAGGCCGACTCCGATCGCCGGAGCCATGTCCAGGGTGACCTGGATCGCGACCAGTCCCGCCATCACGCCGGCGATCGCGGCCGCGATGACGCCCACCACGGCGGGCGTGGTCACCAGCATGTGGAGCGGAGCCGGCTTGCTCACGACGTCGACCGCCCCGAACGTGCGCGAGATGCCGGCCGAATCGAGCGTCCAGCCGGCAAAGAACGCACGTTCCACGCCCGGCGCGAGGCGGACGTACTCGGCGCGTAGCCGGTTCATGCCGGCGACCCAGTACATGTCTTCGTTGTTGACCTGGGTCAGCCGCACGAACGTCGCGACTCCGAGGAACAGGGTGATCGACAGGATCACCAGCGCGAAGATGGCGAACTCGGGGCCGAACGAAGTCGCTGGACCCACCAGGGCCAACGCGACCGTGGCCGCGGACAGCGTGGACAGGAACATGCCCGTCCTGCTGAACGACTCGCTCCAGCTCAGCGACCTCGTCGCGAGCAGGCTCCAATGCTCGGTTGCCAGGAACTGTGCCTTGCGCGACTCGTCGTGCGGCTCATCCTCGGGGGGCCGGCCGCGCGGACGGGCAGGTGGGGCTTCGTGGGCCATGGCAGGGACGCTCCTCGTGCTGGACGCCTCGCCTCTCGCCTCGCGTCGTGGGCGACGCGCTCTCCCTTGATCGTCGCCTCGACGTCAAGCGTGTGGCCCCTCGGTGGGTCCCCGGGCTGGCAGCGCCTCAGCGGACAGCGCCCGGGTCACTCCCCGGCGGGCGCAATCCGCAGCACCAGCTCCGACGCTGCCCCGTCCTCGGGCGTGGCATCGAGCGAGGCCTCCTGGAGTCGATCCTCCAGTCCCGGGGCCAGGAATGCGCGGACCCCCTCCTGCTCCGTGACCGAGTCCCCGGGGAGCGGCCCGGGCACGAACGTGACCAGGAGTTGATTGAGCGCCTCGGTGTCCGGGGGAGTCGAGAACCGGACCCCGAAGTTGTCCGGCGCGCCGGCGGCGCTGCGGTGACGCTCGAGCACGGTGGCGGCATTGTGGGTGATCGTCAGCATCGGTCCCTCCTCAAGGTGGATGGATGCAGGCTCCCGCGCCGAGGGTGACGATGGGACTATCGCGAAGCCTCGGGGCTTGCAGCGACGTGACCATGGGCCGGGACCGGTCGGCTGGCTGGCCGGTGGCAGACGACTATGCTGATTGTGACGCCACCTCGGACAAGGAGATGCGATGTTCCAACCCCTGAGCGGCTTCCCGGACGGCACTGTCGCCCTGCGTGGTACCGGCACGGTCACCCTCGATGACTACCGGGAGATCCTGATCCCGGCCGTCAAGCGAGCCACGTCGGCTGATCGCAAGGCCCGCCTACTGCTCGTCCTCGGCGAGGGGTTCGACGGCTACGACCCGGGGGCGGTTCTGGCCGACACGGCGCTGGGGGTCACGCATCTCGGCTCGTTCGAGCGGATCGCGGTGGTGACCGACGAGGAATGGATCCGGCGGGGGGTCCACCTGTTGGGCGGCATGATTCCAAGCGAGGTGCGTCTGTTCCGTGTCGCTGCGGAGGGCGACGCGGCAGCCTGGATCCGGGGTTGAGCGCCTGGATCCGAGCCGATGCCGGCCGAGACCTGGGTCAGCGTGGACGTGGAGACGTCGGGGCCGACGCCGCGCACCGGGAGCTGCTGGCCATCCGGCCTGCCTGGTTGCCGATGAGGAGCAGGGAATCGAGCTCCTGCTGCGTCCCGAGGCTGGCGCCCGGGTCACGGCCGGTGTTCGTCGCGCTCAACGCCCCGTTCGACTGGACGTGGGTTGCCGACGCATGCTGGCGGCACCTCGGCCGCAACCCCTTCGGGCCCTCGGCGCTCGACGTGAAAGGCGCTCTATCTCGGCCGGCACCTGCCCGACGTGGACCAGTGGTCCGACACAGGGCGGACGCGGATGCTCGAGCGCTACCCGGTCGACCTTCCGCATCCGCACACCGCGCTCGCCGACGCGCGGGAGCAGGCCGTGCTCGTTCGACCGATCGTGGCCGGTGCCCGCGCGGTGCCCGCTCGTCGGGGATCATGCTGAAACTTCAACCTCCGATCCGGCCGCGCATCCGGCGCATCCGGCGCATCCGGTGCATCGCGGCGAGCTCGGCGTCCACGAGGTCGCGGTGGTCCGAGGTCGTGGCCCAGCCGATCACCGGCCGGATGGCCAGGTCGCTGGACTCGAGCCACGGCTCGCACGCCAGGCCGACGCGCTGGACGTACGAGGACGCGGCGACATCCGTGGTCGCCGGCATGATGACTCCGAAGCCTCGGCGCCCCAGGCGCGCGATGTGATCGGTGTCGCTGGCGAGTCGCCGGAGCGTGTCCGCCAGCCCGTGGACGATCCGATCGCCGGCCTCGTCACCCGCGGCGGCGACGAGTCGGTCGAGTCCGTCGAGCTCGATCCGGACGACGGCCACTGGCTGCCTGTACTGCCGGAAGCCTGCGCTCTCGTGGACGATCCGCCGGCCCCACGTGGCGACGTCGTCGAGTCCCGTGACGGCGTCCTGAGCCGTCCCCGGTGCCGGACCCGACCGGACCGCTGGCAGCGCGGATGGCTCGAGCCGGGCGGCTCGCGCAGGATCCCGGTTCCGGAACGGATGGCCAGGACCACGTTCACGATGATGAACGTGACCAGCACGGGCAGCACGATGTCCCCGGCCGACAGGGTCACGGTGCCCGGCTCGGCGCCGAACTGGCTGCTCGGTCCGGCGCGGGAGTGGCGGGACGTTCCGGTCGCTCGGGCCGGCCATTGGGCCCGACCGCCTGGCTGTCGGCTGGACCGACATCGACCCTGATGACCATGGGTGCGCCGCCGACAGCCGTGAGCGAGCCGTACACCGGACTGACCACGTCGAGGACGAGCAGGTAGGCGCCCGGCTCCGTGGGAGCGGTGAGAGCGATCAGCAGCTCCTCGGTGGCCCCTGGCGCCGCCCGGATCGTCGCGCGAGCGGGGACCGCATCCGAGGGCTCGGCCGCGTCGCCGAGGCTCAGCCAGCGGCCTACCAGCGAGGAGTACCACGCGCTGGACACCGGGCGGGCCGCGCTGCTGGCGGCGGGATTCCTGTGCTCGTCGGAGACCCATGCGAGATGGCCGGTGTTCGCGACCGCCACCGGCAGGTCGATCGCGGCACCGGCCGCCACGTGCAGTCGGTCCGTCGCGGAAACCACCGCCGAGAGCTCTCCCGTAACCCGGACCGTGAAGGCCGGAATGCGATCCTGGGTGCTCGCGTCGAAGGCGACCCCCTCGCCGTCATGGAGAGACACGGCGAGTCGGTACAGCCCGGGCTGGAGGGGCGTGAGCAGGTCGGCGGAGATGCCGGATCGCCTCATCCTGACGTCACCCAGGCTGACGACAGCGCCCGGAACCTCCGGGCTGATGAGCGCGATCGGCGGCACGACCGGATCCTCGGCGCTGTCCGCGTCCGGGTCCGTGCCGTCGGCCACTGGCGGCGCGAGTGCTTGTGCCGATGCTGTCCCGCCGACTCCGGGGATGACCGATGGCGGGTCGAGCACCAGGGGATCCCAGCGGATGCCGACTCCCAGCTCAGCATCCGGATCCCGGTCGGCCTTGGCAAGCGTCAGCGTGACCCGGAGCGACGAGCCCGCGGTCGGGACGCCGTCGATGGTCACGCCCCTGACGGTCGGTCCCGGCGGGGCCGGCGCAGGCTGGGTCGCGGCAGGGCTGCCCGACGGCGTGACGGTCGCCCCGCGGGCGACCTCGTCGGCGCGCATCTCGGCGCGCCCCACCAGCGAGCGGTAGAAGCCGCTTGCCCGGTGGGTCGGGTCCATGAGCGCAGTCATGCCGGAGCTCCGCACGCTCGGGAACGCGAGCACGTGCCCATGGGCCGTGGGCGCCCGCCTCCAGATCGTCTCGATGGTCCCCTCGCCGGCAAGGATCCGGCGCACATAGTAGTCGGGGCTGCCGTAGCCCTCGGCCACGACCGCGTTCGCGCCGGCGGCGACCCAGCCCGCCGCGTAGTTGTCGACCCGTTGCTGCCCGGTGGCAAGGTCACCCCCGGGCAGGCCCGGCTCGGAGTTGCCCGAGGCGTAGCAGAGATGCGCGAGCACCACGACGGCATTGGGTGCGAGGTGCACGGCACGGGCCAGATAGGCCTCGCCGAAGTACTGGTGGGCATGATCGTCGACGCCTGCCAGCGGGTTCAGCCCGAGGCCGTTCTGGGTCGTCGGCCACGGTGCGTTCCGGTAGCGGCTGGGCCAGCCGTTGCCGTGGCCCAGGTAGACGACCAGGGATGCGCCCTGGAGGGCGTCACGGACCCGGGGCCACGTTGCGTTCGGTGAGTAGATCGTCTCGACCGTTGCCCCGGCGGCATGAGCGGCCTTCGCGGCCAGCTCGCCGTCGGCGCGGTACGCGTCGGTCAGGGAGCCGACCGGTCCAACGATGATCACGACCTTCGGCTCCGCCGCGCTGACGGTCGGGGTCGCGATCGGGAAGCCGACGAGCACGATCGTGGAGGCCAGGATCGTGACCACGACGGCCCGGAGCTCGAACCGCGCGAGGGCAACGAGAGCACGTTGCCAGGAACTGCCCGGGACCACGATCCGGCGGTTCCGACGCACGCTGCTGATCCTCCGGTGGGCCGGCCTCCGAGAACGGCGGTTCCGGCCAGGGGAGTGGGCCGAGGCGGCACCGGGGATGCCGCCTCGGCCTGGGCGATGGGGGACTACCTCACGCGCTGGTTGGAGCTGCTGCCCGAGCTGGGCGCGAAGTTGCCATCGCCGAGATAGGTGGCCGTGAGCGTCCACCTCCCGACCTGGTCGGGTTGCGGTGCCCAGGCGTAGACGGTGACGCCGTTCGCTCCGGTCGCCATCGTGCCAATGACAATCGTGTCCGCCCCGGCCGTGAGCTTGAACTCGACCTGGCCGCCAGGCGTTCCCGCTCCCGCCGGTGCCGCCACCGTGGTGGTGGTCGCCCTGAGCTGGACCACGTCACCGATCTTGGCGTTGGAGTCGCTGCTCCTGACCGTGGTCGTCGTGAGCACCGGGTTCACGACCTGGCTCAGCGACCCGGTGCTGGTGTCGTAGTCGGCGGATCCGACTGTAGGTTGCAGTCACGGGGTGACTGCCAGCGGGCAGCGACGACGGCGTGCTGTACGTCGCCACGCCACCGGCGAGGGCGACGGGCGCCCCGACGTCGGCCCCGTCGATGGCGAACTGCACGGTGCCGGTCGGCGTCGCAGCCGCACCGGTCACCGTGGCCGTGAACGTCGTCGGCCCCTGCCCCCAGGTCGAGGGGTTGAGGCTGCTGGTCAACGAGGTCGTCGAAGGCGCCATGGAGACCGTCTGCGTCAGCGGGTCGCTGGCGCTGCCCTGGAAGGACGCATCGCCGAGGTAGGTCGCGGCGATGGTGTGGTCGCCCATCCCGAGACTGGCGATCGAGAAGGTCGCGCTGCCGGAGGCGAGCGCAACGAGCGTCGGGACGTCGGTGCCGTCGATGGTGAACTGGACGTCACCCGTGGCCGTCGCCGGGCTGACCGCGGCCGTGAAGGTCACGTTCTGCCCGTAGGCGGACGGGTTCAAGCTGCTGGACAGGCTGGTGGTCGTGGGTACGGCGGCCCCGACGAGCAGGACCGGCGAGAACGAGGTGGCTGCCACCACTGGATAGCCGTCCGCGGCGCCGGGAGCGTAGCCGACCAGGTTGATGGCCTCCACGCGGTAGGCGGTCGAGACCGCCGGGTCGAACGCGAGGTCGGTCGCGGTCAGCGCCGTGCGATGGAGGTTCTCCTGGTCGAGCGCCGTGACGAACGTCCCACCGGGGACATCAGTCCAGGTGGCGCCCGCGTCCGTGGACTTCTGCACGACGAGCGACGTCTCGGTGATCGAGTTGTCGTCGAACGTCAGCGTCCCGGTGGAGGCGTCGAACGTCAGACCGCCCGGGGCCAGCGGCGGAAGCGCGAGCAGCACCGGCCGCATCATGTCCATCTCTTCGTGGGACAGGATGTGGCAGTGGTACACGTACTCCCAGCCGAAGTTGACCAGCGCGTTCTGGATGTTGTTCACGACGCCGTTGGGATCCACGATCAGCGTGCTGCCGCTGATCCCGTCTCCGAGGTCCATCATCGGGTCGAGCGGCCGGATGCTGTTGGGGATCTCGAACGGCAGCTTGGGCACGACCGGCCGCAGGGCCACGATCGTGTCCTCGAGCGGGCTGACGCGGATGGTGTCCTTCCAGCCGAGCTCCGAGGGTTCGGTGGGGATGATGATGTTGTCCCAGGTGACCCGGTTCAGCACCTGGACGTCGTACAGGTGGAAGTGGATCGGGTGGGTATCGACGCCGTTGTGGGTGATCTTCCAGATCTGCGTCCCGTCGGCACCGTCACTGATGGGCTGGACGTCGAGGTCGTCCTTCGGCAGGTTGGTGCCGTCGATGACCTCGGTGGGGGGCGCCACGTAGGGGTAGAGCAGGATGTTCTGCCCGGCCGGCGTGGCCGGCACTGCCTCGAGCCCGAGGTTGGCGGTCATCCGCCCGAACTCGTCGAACGCGGCCGAGTTCATCTCGTCGTGGAGCGCCTTGGGCTGGATCTCGACGCTGAGCTGCGGGGTTGAATGCAGGAGGTTGTCGAACCGGAACAGGTCGCCACCCTGCTGGTTGATGCGGGCGAACCCGTCACACCTGTTGGTCCCGCTGGGGTTGGTGCAGTTGCCGCTCGATGCGAACGACGTGCCGTAGGCGCTGTTGTAGGCGGCCTGGCCGACGATGATCGGGTGCTGGCCCTCCTCGAACACGCCACTGCCGTCGGCCTTGTGGCTGAACAGGTTGCGCAGCTTCGACAGGCTGAACGGCGCGGCGGCCGGGCTGGCGTTGATCTTGACCTGCATGACGGTCCGCGTGTTCGGGCCGTAGCCGGGCAGGACCACACCGGCACCGGTGTCCGGGGCCCCGGTGTAGTAGTCGTAGTTCGCGACCCGGGCCGGGAACGCGGCGGGTGCGTCGTTGTACAGGATGAGCGTCTGGCCCGCGTACTTGCTGAAGTCGACGATCACGTCGGACCGCTCGGCGGGTGCCAGCAGCATCGAGTGCTTGTCCACGTTGCCGACGTCGAACCGGGTCGGGTCGGTGATCCAGGTCGTCGGCTGGGCCGGCACGACGGCCGGCGCCGGCAGGAACCCGCCCTCGGAGCCGATCTGGACCCAGTCCGGCCCCTTGGGGCTGATGGACTCGTCGGGGGTGGGCACGATATTGATGTCGGTCTGGGCCGCGGCGACCTCGGAGGCCTTGAGGGCGACCTCGGTGCCGGTGCTGTCGGCCACGTACCAGGAGAGGTTCCAGAAACGGTCGTTGGCCGCGTTCAGGATGCGGAACCGGTAGGCCTTCGGATCGAAGGTCGTGGTCGGATAGGCGGTGCCATTGATGATCGGCGTGTCGTTGAACTGCTCCATGCCCACCGAGATGTTGGGCGTGCCCGGGATCAGCTCCGGCTCGCAGAACGGCTCGACCTGGTACTGCCACGTCGACGGGTCGTCGAGGCTGCAGGGCACGTCAAGCTCTGTCGTGAAGCCGGTCGCCGGGTCCTTCCCGTAGTACGGGTTCGCGATCGGCCCGTGCTGCGGGACGGCCGGCGGCCAGAACCAGGGCCCGTACATCCAGCGCCCGTAGGCGCTCATGCCGCTCGGGTCGCCGGGGTTCTGGGCCGGCATGTAGACGTGGTGGTACCAGAGGTTGCCCTCGGCGCCCCAGCGCCCGCTGTCCCAGGTCGGGTCCTGCGAGGCGAGCTGGTCGGCGCTGGGCACGAAGGTGCGGTCCTGGATGACGAGCGGGATGCCCTCGCCCATGTCGGCGTAGGTGCCGCCCGGACCGAACAGCTTCTGCTCGGTGTCGTCGGTGATGATGTAGCCTGCCGCCTCGCCGGCGTACACGTTGAGCCGGGTGATGCCCCACGCATGGTCGTGGTAGAACATCAACCGGGCCGACTGCTGGTTGGTGTAGTAGAACGTCTGGCAGCCGTCGGTCTCGGCCGTGCAGTCGGGCACGCCGGCAGCCTGCAGCTCGGGGCTCACCATGTCGGGCACGCTGCCGACGCTGACGCCCTGCGGCCATGGCGTGTTCTCGCCCGCGGGCGTGATCCACTGGTGGGGCGTTCCGTCGCTGATCCACGGCGTGATGCCGCCGTGCAGGTGCAGCGTCGCGCGCGGATCCTGGAAGCACAGGTCCAGGTTCTTCGGGTACTCGGAGCACTCGGGGTTGCGCACCCCGTCCAGGACCGTGCCCTCGTCGACAACGGGGTCGGTCATGGCGCCGGGTGCCTCGCCCGAGCCCATCAGACTGGAGTCGGTGGGCAGGAACAGGTCGCCGTCGCTGCCCGTCGGCAGCAGGTTGTAGAAGGTGATCCTGACCGCGCGGTCCTTGTTGGCGACGATCACGGGACCCAGGAAGTGGGGGTCGTCGACACCAACCGCCTGGTTCCCGTCGGGCATCAGCGTGGGTGTCGTCGTGCCGTCGAGGAGCGAGGTTCGCAGCGCGACGCTCTTGCCCTGGATGACGCTCGTCTCGAGCTGGACGTACTCGCGGAGCAGCGTGCCTGTCCCCAGGCCATCGCCCGGGAGCGACGAGCTCATCTGTTCGCGGGTCTGGACGACCGCGATGACGTAGTAGTCGGTGCCTGGGAACGTGGTCGTGTCGGGCTGGGCGACCGGGAGGTACTGGCCCAGGTTGTTGGCCCCGGCTTCGGTGAGACCCGGCAGGCCGTCGACGAACTTCTTGATGCCGCCGGGCGTGATGTAGCCCGACCCCGCCTTCTTCAGCGTGATCGCCGAGATGACCCCGTTGTCGAGCGCCGCGGTCGCGGTCGCGCCGAACCCGGTCGGATCGTCGATGGTCACGGTGGGCTGTGCCTTGTAGCCCGACCCCGGGTTGCCGATGAGGATCGACTGGATCTTCAGGGTTGCCGTGGCCTGGGCCCGGACGAAGCCGGTGCCGGGCGCGATCGGGTCGAACGCCGTCCCATTGCGGATCGTGACGCCCGGCGCCGAGGTGTAGCCGGAGCCGGCGTCATCGACGACGATGGCCGTGACGGTCACCGTGTCGAGATCCGAGGCAGGCTGGCAGGTCGGGGTCGGATCGGCGCACACGGCGTGGCCGTGCGCCTGGACACCGCTCGGGCGATCGGGCAGGTCGAAGTCCACGGTCGGGAACCGGTAGCCCTCGCCCTGGACCACGAGCGCGACGGCGTCGACGCCGCCGTACGCGACGGCGGTGGCCCCGCCATTGCCGCTGAACGACACGGTCGGCGCCGTGTAGCCGGCACCCTCGCTGGTCACGGTGACGTCGACCACGGCGCCCTTCTTGATGATCGTCGCGTCGGCGGACGCGCCGGTTCCCGCGCCGATGATGTCGATCTTTGCGTTCCCGTAGCCGCTGCCGCCGTCGGTGACGGTGATCGCGGTGATGGCGCCGTCGGCGCCCACCGTGGCCTCCGCCATGGCGCCGGTGCCGTTGCCGGTGATGACGACCTGCGCATCGGGAAGGGTGAGCGGGCTGTTGGCCCAGTTGGGGTACGGCCCGTAGTAGTGGGGGACCTTGGATTCATCGACCGCGCTGGCCGGTGTCGACGGAGGCGGACCTGCCGCCGGGCTCGTGCCGCTGGGGCGCACCTGCGCCACGCCCGGCGTCGCGACCGACGCCAGCAGCGTGACCGCAGAGGCCAGGGCCACCAGTTTCCTGTTCATTCGATCCTCAGCTCCTTCCCCCGGCCCCTGCCTCGCAGGCCCGGCCTCCTTCGCTTCGGCTCCACCGACTCTGAAATCCCCGTGACGGCGCGAAGCGACATGCCGGCAACCCTAGGTCCATGCCCGGGTCCGGCCATCCGGAGCGCCACGGGGACCCATACGGGAATCAGACGTCCGTAGCGGCCCGGATACGGAGGGAGGAAATCCGTGTCCTATCAGGCATTCGCCCGGTTGTCCGTGGCTCGCGGCACTGCCATGCTCCTGCAATGAGTCGCTCACCCCAGCGCGGGCCCGATCCCGGATCGACCGACAAGGCATCCGCGGCGGAGGCCCGTGCGCGCCTGCGCAGGGACGGGATCGTCCCGGTGGAGCCGGACAATCGGATCGGCGTGATGCTCGCTCCCGGCGAACGCCTGGTCACCGTACGCCGGGATGTCCGCGTCGAGCGGCGGAAGGAGACACGCGGCCCGGATCAGCCCCTGCGGGGCGACCTGTACGTGACCACGACCCGCCTCGTCTGCATCGGGCCCACGACGGTCGAGGTCCCGATCGCGGACATCCGCGAGGCCGTCGTGACCGCCGGCGAGCTCCGGCTCATCATCGGTAACGGGCGCGGCCTGGAGATCGGGACGGGTGATCCATACCTCCTGCGGGTGGAGATCGCCGCGGTCCGTGAGGCGGCCCGGACGACGGCGGGAGCCGCGCGCCCGGCCGAGGATGCTCAGCGGGACGGCGCAGCCCGCCCGCGGGACGAGGCTTGACGGCCCCGGTGGGTCAGGCCTCTCCGCGGTAGCGCCGGGCTGCTTCCGCGCGGTTCCTCACCTCGAGCTTGCGCAGGATGCTGCTCACATGGGATTCGGCTGTCCGCCGGGAGATGGTCAGCGCCGTGGCGATGTCCCGGTCGGAGAGGCCATCGGCGAGCAGTCGGAGGACGTCCCGCTCCCGGGTGGTCAGCTGGTCCAAGGTCCTTCCCACGGCGGCCTCGGCGCGCGGGCCGCGCCGCAGCGTCCTCGCGAGGAGGCGACCCGCGAGCGCCCTGGGGATGGCCAGCTCACCCGCCTGCGCCGCCCGCAGCGACCGCACGAGCGCTTCCGGAGACAGGTCCTTGGTCAGGTATCCGCTGGCCCCGAACCGCATCGCCTCCTCCACATCGCGGTCCGCGGTCGACATCGTGAGCATCACGATCCTGGTACCGGGCAACCGGGGAGCCAGCTCCCGGACCAGCTCCACGCCCGACATCCCCGGCAGGGCGATGTCCAGCAGGAGGATGTCCGGGGCGACCTCCGGCGCGAGGGAGAGTGCCTCTTCGGCCGACGATGCCTCGGCGACCATGACCATCCCGTCGGTGGCGATTGCCCTCGCCACGGCGGAGCGCACGAGCGGATGGTCGTCGACGACCATGACCCGGATCAGCGGGCCGCCGGGTGAAGTCATGGCTCCGCGACGGCGCCCAGCGCCGGCTGGCTGCCAGCCGGCGGCCAGTCGAGCGGCGCCGACAGGTTCACGAGCGTTCCGGCGTCCGAGCTGGAGGAGACTCCGAAGCTGCCGCCGATGAGCGCCGCGCGCTCCCGCATGGACGTCAGGCCGTAGCCCGCTCCGGGAGGCGACGACACGGAGAATCCGTGTCCATTGTCGGCGACCCGCAGCGTAACCCGTCCGTCGGCGATCCTGAGGCGGACCCCGACCAGCGTCGCCCCAGCATGCTTGGCAACGTTGGCGAGCGCTTCCTGGGCGATTCGCAGGATCTCGGCCTGGGTTCGAGGCGGGATCCTCGACGTGTGGTCACCCTCGAACGTGAACTCGACCCGCAGCCCGAACCGGTCGCCATGCTCCTCGACCACCCGCCGGACCAGGTTGCAGAAGCCGGAGTCGGTGTGGGCCGAGCTGCGCAGCGCGGCGACGGCCTCGCGCGCCTCGCTGAGCCCGATGTCGATCGCGGCCACCGCACCCTCGGCCGCCCGGCGGGCTTCGACCGGCAGGTCCTCCATGCCCACCAGCTCGCCGGCTCGCAGCTTGGCCAGCCACAGGTCCTGGGCCAGCCCGTCGTGGATCTCGCGGGCCAGCCGGGTGCGCTCCTCCATGGCCGCGCGCTCGACCTCGGCGTCGCGCAGATCCTCGAGCTCGATGTTCGCCGAGCGCAGCTCGCGCTGGTCGGCACGGAGGGCGCTCGCGAGGCCGGCGAGAAGGCACCCGGAACAGACGAGGCGGAGCAGGTCGGCGGTGGACACCTGGCCGGGATGGGCGCTCGGATACAGGATCCAGTGCAGCTCCGCGAAGCCGGCGAACACGAGCCCGATCGCGATCCAGCCGTCGATGACCGCACCGTTGGCGCGCCACAGCCCGCGGCTCACGAAGGCTCCGATGAAGAACAGCACGCAGGTGACCAGGTGGACGAGCGCACCGAAGGGCGTGACCTGGGGGAGCCCGGACGCATCGGGGAAGGTGACGATCTGGAGCGCATCCGGCGGTGATCCGACCACGCGGGCGACGAGCGCGGCGACGAGCACGGCCAGGGTTGGTGCCACGAGGATCCAGACCGGGTTCCACCCGTAGCTGGGCCGCCGGATGTAGGTACCTGCGATGACGAACAGGATCGCGGCCGCGAAGCGGGCCATCGCGAACACCAGCACCTGGGTGTTCTCCGGGGTCGCCAGACCGCTGTCGCGTCCTCCGCCGGCCTGGAGGCTGACCAGCACGCCCAGCGCGTAGGCGGCAGCGAGGGCCATGAAGGCGGCGGCGTGGTAGGCGGCAGCGACGACGCGGCGCTCTCGGTAGCGCGCCCACGCGAGCGTGGTGAGGGTGACGCAGACAACCGCCGCGATGGTGTCCAGCACGAGATCGATGGCGGGCTGGATCTCGTGCCCGTGGATCCCGCCCATGATCACGGTCACCGAGACGCCAAGGCAGATGGCGATCGCCAGCGTGAACGGCCGATCGAGCGAGTTGCCCCTTCCCTCGGAGCGGTTCGGTGGGCTCGTCATCTCGAGCCGCTCGCGGACGGCGGCCACGGTCCTCCCAATCGTCGACTCGACGCGCTGCGAACATGGGCTACCAGCCGCGCCGCATGCACCGACGCCACGTAGCGTTGAGGCAAGCACTCCACATGTCAAGAGAGGACCATGACGGTCACGCTGCAGGTCCTCGGTCGAGAAGATCGGCGATCCACAGCAGCAGACCGAGCACGATCCCCAGCCACCCGATCCCGACGGCCGAGCCCACCAGCCGCAGCCGCCGTTGCTCGGGGGACATCCAGGGGCTCGCCGTGTCGAGGCGGACCAGTCGCCACATCGCGACGATCGCGACCGCGAGGTACCCGTGCACGCCGACCACGACCGCAACCGGCACCCGCGGGAACACGACGAGGAGGGCGGCGGCCACGAGCTCCGCCGCGACCACCCACGGGAGGGCGCCCCTGATCCTGGGCGGGTCGAGGCCCGGTGGCCCCGACACCCGGCGCATGGCGACGCCCACAAGCAGGAGGCAGGCACCGAGCGCACCAGCGAGGACGACGGCCGGACCCATTCCGCAATTGTGACCCGTGGGCCGGCACCAGGGGTGCGCTGCGTTTCGGGACCCGTGGCTCTGGTCCGGTGGCGGCCGATGGGACGACACTACCGGGTGTGCGGGCAGGCAGCCCGCCCGTGGAGGGTGGACGATGCACGTCGACCTCGGCCTTGATGGCCTCGTCATCCTCCTCGCCGTGTCGGCGGGGTTCGGTCTTGCCGCCCAGCTGATGCTCTCCCGGGTGACGACCCGGTGGATCGGCATCATCGGCGGCCTCGCCTGGTTGGCCGGCGGATTCCTCGCGAGCGAGGTGATGTTCGGGTCGGCGTCGGGCGGCGACATCGCGATCGTCGGCGGGCTTGCCTTCCACCAGTCCCTGGTCGGCGGGTTCGTGGTCGGGATGAGCGCCATCCTGGTGACCTGGGTTGGGACCGATCGTCGCCACCGCTTCCAGGGGCCCATGTCCCGCTGACGGTTGCGCCGACGGTGGTGCCCGGCGGGCGGGTCAGCCGCCGATCGCCTCCCGCACCAGGGTTCCGACGAGCCGTGCCTGGTGGAACCACGGAGCGTGACCACCGGCCACCAGGTGCAGGTCGCCCCGTGGAAGGGCGGCTGCGACCCGCCGGGCGACATCGGGCGAGCCGAACGGATCATCGCGGCCCCAGATGAGCCGGACCGGCTGCTCGAGCCGACCCAGCTGCCCTGCCGAGAGCGCGACCTGGCGCCGGGCACGTCCGAACCGCACCACCGTGTGCATCTCGCTGATCCCTGGCTGTTTGACCCACCGCTGGTTCGGGGCGCATCCGGCATGCGTGGCTCGGACCCCGAACCACCAGGTTCGTGCCCGCACTCCTGCACGCCGTATCGCGTGCCGACCCGAGGGTGAGTCACGGGGCCGGGCGCAAGGGCGGGGGGCCGCGAGCCTCGGCTACCAGCGAGCAGCTTGTGAACCGGGATCCTGGCGACGACCGCCAGGCCTCACGTCAGTCGGATGTGAACTCGTCGAACGCCTTCTGGTCGACGGGGATCGACTGGCCCTCGCTGAGAAGCCCATCGGTAAATCGGTACAGGTAGGCCTGGTGGTTGTCATAGGTCCTGCCGTCCGGTCGAGACCCGTGAACTCGCAAGTACGCCATGACGTGGTCCCCTGAAGCGACGACGACTTCCCGCTCGGCGGTCATGGTGTCAGCGGTCGCATCCCGGATGCCCTGCATCACCCCGGCGACCTCCGCGAAGCCGCGATAGGTTCCGGCGAACGGTCCGTGCCCACGAATGATGTACGTCAGGTCCGGATGGACCAGACCTGAGCCTCCCTCGATATCGTTGTCGTTGAATGCCGCGAGGATTGCCAGCAGCGTCTCCACGTTCGCCATTCGCGTCCCTCCCACCTCCACGTCAACAATTCTCGCAGCCCGCTCGACTTCCGCACCTCGGGCGGACGGTGCGCGGCTGGAGTCGCCTGGCCTTAGCCCGCCTCCATTCCTCCCGCGGGTAGCTTCATCTGGTCAGTGGCCCCGGTCGTCGATGAAACGCCGAGCCCGATCGGGCACGCAACGCCGGTTGCCGTGTGGCAGTCGTACCCATTCGGGTTCTTTGCCAGGTACTGCTGGTGGTCGTGCTCGGCGAAGTAGAACTCGGGGGCCTCGCGGATCTCGGTCGTGATCTCGCCGTAGCCGGCGCTTGACAGCTCGCGCTGGTACACGTCGCGCGACGTGAGCGCGGTGGCCAGCTGGGCCTCGCCATGGGCGTAGATCGCGGACCGGTACTGCGTCCCGATGTCGTTGCCCTGGCGGTTGCCCTGGGTCGGGTCGTGCGACTCCCAGAACACCTTGAGCAGCTGCTCGTAGCTGACGACGGACGGGTCGAACACGACCCGGACGACCTCCGCGTGCCCGGTGCGCCCGGTGCACGACTCGCGGTAGGTGGGGTTGGGCGTGCCGCCGCCCTGGTAGCCGACGGCGGTGACCCAGACGCCGGGAACCGACCAGAACTTCTTCTCGGCGCCCCAGAAGCAGCCCATCCCCACGTCGGCGATCTCGAGGCCGTCGGGGTAGGGGGAGGTGAGGGGCCGGCCGTTCACGAAATGGGGCGCAGGCTCGACGATCGGGTCGGGTCGTCCGGGCAGGAGGTCCGACTCGGCGGGCATGGAGGGCTGGCGGAACAGGAACTGCATGGCGGCAGTGTAGGCGTTCGCCGTGACAGGTCCATGACGACCGGAGGCGCTCGGCGGCCGGTGTGTCGGCCCGGTACTGGCGCGGTTCGCGTCGTTCAGCCGGTGGCGAGGTCCACGGCCGGCCGCTGTCGGTCATCCTCCCCGGCGGCGAAGAACTGCTCGGGCAGCCAGCCCAGGAGGCTCGCGAGGAGGCTCGCCGGCAGCTGCTGGATCCGCGTGTTGTAGCGGAACACCTGGTCGTTGTAGAGCTCGCGGCGGTCCGCGATCATGTCTTCCAGCCTCGCGATCTCGTCCTGCAGCGCGGCCACATTGGCGGCCGACTTGACCTCGGGATAGTTCTCGACCACCGCGAACAGGTGGCGCACGGCCCGGCTGGTCGCGTCCGAGGTGGCGGCCTGCGCGGGCACCGGGTCGGAGGCGCGGTAGGCTGCCCGAGCCTGGCTGACCTCCTCGAGCACATCGCGTTCGAAGGCCATCACGCCGCGAACCGCCGAGACGAGGTTCGGGAGCTGGTCATGTCGCTGCTTGAGCGCGACGTCGACGTTGGCCCACGCCTTGCGGATCCGGTTGCGCAGGGCCACCACCGCGTTGTAGGTGGTCACGACCATGAACAGCAGCACCAGCACCAGCAGTGCGATCGAGAACAGGGCGGCGGCAGTGGCGGGGGTCAATGCAGCTGGCCTCCGAGGATGAGCGCGCCCGCGATGGCGGACCCGACAGCGATCACCGCCCCGAGCAGCCCGACCAGGAACCGGTCCTGCTCGCGGGCCACCACCGCCGCTGGCGCCCCCTCGGCGATCAGCAGCGGCGACTCGTCAGTGGCGGCGATGACGAGAGTATCGGGTGCGATGTGGAACCGGGCGACCGCCTCGCGCTCCCGCTCCTCGGGGGCGACCGCGGCTCGGTGTGCTCCCGGATCGAGCTCCGGCTCGCGCACCGGTCGGCCGATGCCGAACCCGGGGATGGCCGCGTTGCCCCACGCCTCCTCCGGGCTGAGCAGCGTGCCGTTGGCCCTTGCCAGCGCCAGCTGCGCGGCGACGACGGGGTCATCCAGGCCGACCAGCGGGTCGCTCGAACGCTCCATCCGATCGGCGCCGAAGGGGTCGGGAAGGTGGCCGAACGGCAGCGCGCTGCCGACTACGGTGACGACGTCGCCGACCTCGAGCCGGGCCTCGCGGTACTCGCGCCCGCCACCCTTGCCGGCCCATCCCAGCGGCGATGCGTCGTCGCCCAGGTCGACCGCGTCGGGATCGGGTCGCCGGACCGTGAGCAGGGCGGCGATCGCGGCCTCGCGGTCGAGCGGCGTCCCCCCGTCGGGACCCACGGCCGGCCCGTACGGCCCGCCGGCCCTCGGATTGAGCCCGACCGGCGGGTCGCCCATGACGCCGCTCCGCCCGGAGAACCGGTCGGCGACGTCCAGCCGCGCCCGGGCCGGAAACACGCGAATGGACGTGTTCACGTCGTGGACCTGGAAGCCGACCGCCCGCTCCTCGTTGAACGTCTGCAGATCGTCACGCCCCGACGCCTGCACGGATGACCGGTACCAGACGCAGGGCACGCTCTGGAGCGGGGAGATCAGCGTGACCTCGCCCGGCTCGATGGTGCCGGTGATCCGGACCTCGCCGGCCGCGAGACTGTCGATCATCGAGGTGGACGTGTCGCCTACCGTGACCGCGGCGCGATAGCCGCCGAACCCGCGCCACAACAGGAACAGGCCGCCGGCGATCCCGAACAGGCACAGGGCCAGCAGCGCAGCGGGGAGGTCCGTCATGCGCCGGGGCGCCTCCGCTCGATCACCCGGAGCGTGTCCGCAGCATCGCCCAGGCGATCAGGGCGCCCCCGGCGACCATGATCAGCACCGGCCATAGGACCCCCCAGTCGATCTGCACGTACTGGTCCACGAGGAACCAGAGCCCCAGGACGACGAGGACGACCCCGGCGACCAGCCCGCCATTGCCCGGCCGCGACGGAGCCGGCGCAGGTGCCAGCCAGCCGCTGGGTGGGGCCGGATCGGGTGCGGGACCGGCGCCGGTCGGGCCGGTCGACGACCAGCCCGCCGGCGAGGCGGGCGACGGAGCGCCGGCAGGTTCCGACCGGCCCGGATCCCAGGCGCCCCCGGGCAGCCAGGTCGGCGCCGCGCCGGGACCGGGCCCCAGCGACCCACGCGGCCGGGGGATCCAGCCTGGCGGCGGCAGCGGGACGACGATCATCATCACGATGTAGACGATGACGAACGCCCCACCGGACAGCAGTCCCAGCAGGACCCACGCGACGCGCACCAGCGACGGATCGACGTTGAGCCACACCGCGAGGCCGCCCGCCACCCCGGCGATGACACGATCGGTGGGATGTCGATAGAGACGGTCAGTCACAGCCGTCCTCCGGGTTCAGGGTCACGCTGCCGAGGTTGATGGACACGCTCAGGTCGACGGACCCGGGCCCGCCGCGATAGCCGGGACTCGTCCAAGCGTCGCCGGTTCGGGTGAGCCCACGGTCCCCGAAGTTGTTCGATCCCAGCGGCGAGTCGCCGGTCTGCATCCGGAGCGGTGTGCCGGTCGGGACGCACAGCTCCAGCGAGCCCGCGTTGACCGACAGGCTGCCGTCGAGGGTTGACTCGGGCTGGGGCAGCGTCAGCGCCAGCGAGCCGGCGTTCACGGAGGCGCTCACGCTCCCCAGGCCGTTGGTGCTGCCCAGGTCGAGGATGGCGCTGGCCGCGTTGACCGAGATGGACGTGGACGTCACCGGCAAGCCGTCGAGCCGCGCGTCGGCCGATCCGGCGTTGATCGACAGGCTGAGCGAGGACAGGCCCGGCTCGATCGGCAGGCCGACGTCCCACCGGGAGCCCTCGTCCCCCAGCGTCACCCCCGGCTCGCCCTGCGAGCGCAGGCGGAGCGAGCTGCCCGAGCTCGTGATCTCGGGCCCGAGGCCGTCCGGCGAGCGGCCCCCGAGCGTCCAGCCATCGCGACGGGCCGTGGTCACCACCAGCTCCCCGCAGCTGAGATCCAGGTCGACATCGGCCTCGCCCGTGAACGAGCCGTCCTGGTCGGCAAACGGCTGCCCGCGGTCGCCGTTGCCGCAGGTCACGAACCCGATGGGACCCTCGATCCCGCTCGCGATGAGCGCTCCGCCCATGAGGCCGAACGTGACGGCCACCAGCAGCCCGCCGACGATGGCCAGTCGCGTGCGCTCGAGCACCAGCCCCAGCCCGATGCCGATCAGGATCAACGGCCACAGCTGCCAGGCGCGACGCACGACGTCCGCGTCCACCAGCCCGCCCTGCACTGCCAGGGGAACCGCCCCCAGCACGATGAAGAACACGCCCCAGCCTATGAGGCCGCGATTGAGGTGCATCCCGTACCCATCCTCTCCGGCCGCAACCTGGCCGGGCCCCATCATCCCCTGTCTTCACGTCGGCGAACAGGCCCGATGTCAGGTTCCCGATACGCCTCGAGGCACCCGTGTCGCGCCAGCGATCAGCATCGGATCGGAGCATCGCTGGGCCGTTCGGCACAGGCGCCGCGCGGCAAGGAGGCACCGATGAACGATCCGCAGGCCGTCTCCCGGGCCGGCCGCGAGCGTATTGCCATCGAGCGCGCCGACACCGGGCCAGCGGACCGCTCGCCCATGGACACGCTCCGCCGGCTGGTGTGGCTGGTGTTCGGCGTGCTCCAGGCGCTGCTGCTGGTCCGGGTGCTGCTGCTCCTCCTGGGCGCGAACGAGGGCAACCAGGCCGTCGACGCCCTGCTCGGGGTCACGGACCCGTTTGTCGTGCCGTTCCGGGGCATGTTCCGGGTGGACTCGGTCGATGGGGCTGCCGGCTCGATGCTCGATCTCGCCGCGCTCGTCGCGCTCGTGGCGTGGACCCTGATCGAGGCGCTCGTGCTGGGGATCATCGGCCTCGCGGAGACCCGGCCGGCCCGGACCTGACGCCATCGAGACCCGACAGGGCTCCGGGGCCGCCACGAGGTCCATCGAGCGGGCGGCTCGAGTCGCGGGCGCGTCCGGTAGCCTGACGGCCACGTCCTGGGGCGCCGATCGCACCGCTGCCCGCCCCGCCCCGATCCCGGAGGAGCCAATGACCGTCGTCCGTCGGTTCGATGCCGTGCTGTTCGACATGGATGGCGTGCTCGTCGACAGCGGTCCCTGGTGGTACGAGGTCCGGGCGGCATTCGCCGCGTCCCATGGCCGCCCGTGGACCCGCGACGACGAGGTGCTGACGATGGGCGGCAACAGCCGGGAGTGGGCCGAGGTCATGCAGCGGCGGCTCGGCCTCGCCGACGTTCGGGTCGGCGCCATCCAGGACGCGGTCGTCGCCGGCGTGGTGCAGCGCTACCGGGAGCGTCCGGCCCCGGTGATCGGTGATGCCCCGGCCGAGGTCCGCCGGATCGCGCGCCACTACGGGGTGGCCATCGCCTCCTCGTCCCATCGCGACGTCATCGCGGCGACGATCCGGGCGCTCGGCCTGGCAGGGGACCTGGGGGCGATCGTGTCCTCGGACGAGGTGCCCGCGGGCAAGCCGGCGCCCGACGTGTACCTCCTGGCCGCCGAGCGGCTGGGGGTCGTGCCGACGCGCTGCCTGGTCGTCGAGGATTCGATCAACGGCGTGCGGGCCGCCAAAGCAGCGGGGATGACGGTTGCGCTCGTTCCCAACGCCAGCGTGCCGCCATCGGCGCGTGCGGACGACGTGGCGGACCACATCGTCGCCACCCTCGCCGAGCTCGACCCGGACGCGCTGTCGGCTTGAACGGTCCCGGCTTGAACGGTCCCGGCCCTCGGCCTCCATACTGCCCTCGTGGCTCCGCCGTCGGTCACCAGCCCCGTCCATCGGCCGTGGCGCTCCCGCCTGACCCGCGGGTTCTGCGCCCTCGTCGTCAGGTTGCTGTTCCGGCTGCGGATCGAGGGCCGCGACCGGTTTGCCACGGGTCCGGCCATCTACTGCTTCAACCACCTCAACTGGGCGGACCCGTTCATCGTTCTCGCGACCCTGCCCGGTAGTCCGAAGTACGCATTGTTCGGCCCCCGGGAGGAGGACATGACCCGGGGCGCCCGCAACCGGTTGATCACGTGGACAGGGATGGCGATCCCTTACCGGCCAGCCAAGGACGACCTGCTGTCGATCACGCGCCGGGTCTCACGGCTGCTCGCGACCGGCTGGGTGGTGGGCATGGCCGGGGAGGGGAGGATCCACCGGGGCGAGCGCGAACTGCTGCCGCTGGCGGAGGGACCAGCCTACTTCGCGCTCCGGGCGGGGGTTCCCATCATCCCCCTGGCCATCAACGGGACGAGCTGGCTGGGATTCCGGCGTTCGATCCGGGTCCGGGTGGGCGAGCCGATCGAGCCCGGTGGACCTCCGACCCGCGAGGCCGTCCAGGCCCTCACGCGGGGCACGGAGGCCGCCTTGCGAGCGATGGTGGCCGACTTCCAGGACCCCCGGCAGCCCGGGACGCTCGGGCGATGGCTGACCGAGCTGTTCAACGACTGGCCGGAGGGCGTCCGGCCGGCGCTGGGCGAGGGCGACGCGGCAGCCGCGACCCGGCCCCGGTCGGGCGAGCCGGGAGCAGGCGGCCAGGGCGCATGATGCCTCCCGCGCCGGCCACCATGTGGTCCGCGTCGCTCCGCGGGCGGTTCCGGCATGTGGCATCCTGCAGGTTGATCGCCGCACGACCTTGTGGAGAACCCGTGGGAGCCACCGGCCTCTCAGCCGACGCCACCGAGTACCGCGCCCGCCTCGCGGAGCAGCCCGACGACCAGATCGATGCCTGGGCGTCGGAGATGATGCGCGATGTCGCCATCCGGCGTGGCGTCGTGCGCGTGGTCCAGGACTTCCGAGGCGCCGCCGGGCTCACCGAGGCCGAATTCGAACGTGTGTTCGCTTCAGGGGGTGGACCGGCGGCCACGGTCGGCCGTGACGCACAGGGCCGGCAGATGGTCCCGGCCGTTGCCCTGTGGGCCCTGGTGCCGGGGATCCGGGCCCAGGTCCGGGACGGCCGGGAGCGACTGATCGAGTACCTCGTCGCCAACTTCGACGAGATCGTCTACGTCTGACGACGACGTCGAGCCGGGCCCGGCCACCGAGCCCGTGGCGGCGTCCCATGCGGTGGCAGGGGCTGGGAAGCTGGAATCCGTCCGCGGGCGCCTGCCGGCGGTGGTCCGGCTCGTCCATCCGTTCCCGTCGCTGCTCGATGGAGTTGTCGTCGCCGTGGTTGCCGTGGTGGCCGGTGGGGGAGTCGGGCGGGCAGCGCTCCTGGGCCTGTCGATGACCCTCCTGCAGTTCTCGATCGGCGCGGTCAACGACATCGTCGATGCGCCCTCAGACACCGGCCTCAAGTCCGGCAAGCCGGTCGCGGACGGACGGATGCGTCCGGTCGCGGCGGGCGCCATCGCCGCAGTTGCCGCCGCGGCAGGCATCCTGATCGCGGTCGCGCTGGGTGGCGGCGGCCTCCTGCTGCTGGCCGCCGCCGGGCTGGCGATCGGGTTCGCCTACGACCTGTGGGCCAAGGGAACGACCCTGTCATGGCTCCCGTTTGCCATCGGCATCCCGCTCCTGCCGGTCTATGGGTGGTACGGGGCGACGGGCGGGCTGCCGGCCCCCTTCATCGTCCTGGTGCCGGCCGCCGCTTGCGCGGGGACGGGGCTGGCGATCGCCAACGCGGTCGTCGATGCCGAGCGGGACGTGAATGCCGGGCGCCGGTCGATCGCCACCGCGCTCGGTATCCACCGGGCGGCAGCGCTGGCCCTCTCGCTCCACGGCCTCGTCGCCCTGCTGGCCGTCGGCACCTCGGCGGTGGTCGGTGCGCCCGCCGGATGGGTGGCCGTCGTGCTGCTCGCCGCTGCCGTTCCGCTCGCCGGCGGAGGCCTGGGCCTGCTGGCCGTGGCACGGTCCGGCACCGAGCTGCGGGAGCTTGCCTGGGAGATCCAGGCGGTGGGCACAGGTCTCCTGGCCGTGGCCTGGCTGAGCGCACTGAGCGCCTCGGCAGCCCCGGCCTGACTCCGGTCGCCGCCTGACTCCGGCCCCCCGGCTGCACGCTCGCCGGGCCTGGTGCGTTGGCGAAACCCCGGAGGTCCCAGGCGCCTCGGAACGGAGGTACGCCTAACGCGTCGGGGGCGCACGGCGTTATCGTTGGTAGCGGACCCCGATCCGAGGAAGGAATCACTGTCCATGGCCAACCAGCTCCCGCGCCTCCGCGGCCCCGCCATCGCGTTCGTCGTGCTCGCCCTGTCGGCCGGCGTCGTCCTTGCCGCGCCCCAGCTGAACCCGGTGTCCAGCCCGGTTGCTCCCCAGGAGGAGTCCACCGCGAGCCCGACCGCCGAGCCCACCGAGGAACCGACCGCGGAACCGACCGAGGAACCGACCGCCGAGCCGACCGAGGAACCGACCGAGGAGCCCACGGAAGAGCCGACTGCGAGCCCCGAGGCCGACGAGTCGCTCGACTCGGATGTGGCCGAGGGCACCCACGGCGCCATGGTCTCCGAGGCTGCTCGGATGGAGACGCCGGAGGGGTTCGCGAACCACGGGGCGTTCGTCTCGTGCGTCGCCCACATGACCGCACCCGTCGACCTCGCCACCGTGACGCCCGAGGTCTGCGGAGCCCTGGACGAGGCGCGCGCCGCCGACAAGTCCGAGAAGGCCGCCGACAAGTCCGAGAAGGCCGCTCGCCAAGGGACAGGCCAAGGGCGCCGAGAAGGCCGCCGCAGCCAAGGCGAAGGTCAAGAGCCACGGCAAGGGCAAGGGCCACGGCGCCTCCGGAGGCTGACCACATACCACCTCGCCGCCTTTGCCCAGTTGGGCGGCAAGCAATCATGAAGCCGGCGCCATCATGGCGCCGGCTTCTTCTCTGTTCCGGGAAGGATGCTCCGGTCAGCGGTCGCGGTCACCCGAGCGGACGACGGCAATCGCGTTCTCGAGACGGAGCTTGGCGATCGTGAGGTACTTCGCGAGGTTCGTACGGTCGATGGCGCCGATCGAGTCGAGCACCTCCGGGCTCCTGATGACGTCGAGGAGATCCTCGACAGCATCGTTGAGCTGATGCTTGGCAGCGATCAGCGAGTCGTCGCGCACCGGCTCGGCGGCACCGACGTGCCGGGACCATTCAGGGGTCCCGGGCTCCGGATCGGCGTCCACGGGGACCATCGCCGACTCGTCATCGACCCCGCCCTCGTCGCCGGGCTCCGCCACCCGCCGGGGCCGGCCCTCGATCCGTTCCCGCAGCTTGACCAGCGACAGCTCGTTGCGGGCCACCTGTTCCGCGAGCTTGCGTCGCTTCCTCGGGTCCTCGACCTTCATCAGCTCGTACGCGTGGGACAAGGTGTCCTTGCGCAAAGACACGAGCTCGCGCACCTCGTCCGGGGCATCCGCGAGCCGCAGCCGGTTCTCCAGGTAGCCCTTGTCCTTGCCCAGCTTCTCGGCGAGCTTCCGGATGCTGTACCCGTGCTCCCGGATCATCCGGTCGTACATCGCCGCCTCGTCGAGGGGCGAGATGTCTTCGCGCTGCAGGTTCTCGATGATCGAGATCTCGCGGGCCGTGTCGTCGTCGATCTGCTCGACCAGCGCGGGGATCGTGGCCTGGTCGGCGATCTGGGAGGCGCGCCAGCGGCGCTCCCCCGCGATCAGCTGGAACCGGTTCTCCCCCAGGGGGCGAACCAGGACCGGCTGCAGGACGCCGTGCTCGCGGATGCTGGCAGCCAGTTCCGCGAGCGTCGTCTCGTCGAATGCCAGACGGGGGTTCTCGGGGTTGGGATCGATCCGATCGAGGGGGATGACCTTGACGCCGGTCGAGCGGTGCGACGTCTCGGACGAAAGGAGGCTGACGATCGCGGCCGGGAGCTCTCGCTCCTCCGACAGGCGACGAGCAGCGGCGGCGCGGAAGTCAGTCCTGGCCAAGATCGATCACCTCCCTGGCGAGCGCGCGGTAGTTGCGAGCGGCGTCCGAGCTACCCGCGTATGACGTGATCGGACGTCCGACCAGCGGGGCCTCGCCCAGCTTCACCGTGTTCCGGATGATCGTGTTGAAGACGTGATGGTCGCCGACCACGCGCAGCTCGTCGAGCATGTCCTTGGCGAGGTTGGTGCGTCGGTCGTAGAAGGTCGGCAACAGGCCGAGGATCCGCAGCTCCCGATTGAGCTTGAGCCGGATCGCATTGATGACCTTCACCAGGTTGTTGAGGCCCTTCATCGCATAGAACTGCGTCTGGACCGGGATGATGACGCTTTGCGCCGCCACCAGCCCGTTCACGGTCAGCAATCCCAGGTTGGGCGGGCAGTCGATGATCACGTAGTCGTACGCGTCGACCGCCTCGCGCATCGCCTCGCGCAGGATGGACTCGCGCCCGAGCGCGGTGAACAACTCTCCCTCGGTGCTCGCAAGGTCGATATGGGCCGGGGCAACGTCGATTCCCGCGACCTCGATCGGCACGATCGCCTCGGTCAGGGTGCACCGGCCGTCGGCCAGGACATCGGCCATCGAGCGCTGCACCGTGTTCAGGTTGATGCCCACCCCGGAGGTGAGGTTGGCCTGCGGGTCCATGTCGATCAGGAGGACGCGCAGGCCCTCCTCGGCGAGGGCGCCCGCGAGGTTGATCGCGGTCGTCGTCTTTCCGACGCCACCCTTCTGGTTGGCGATCGCGATCACGTGGGTCAAGGGCTGCACCTCTGGAGCATTGCGGGCGGTT
The DNA here is from genome assembly GCA_963727585.1 of uncultured Chloroflexia bacterium. GTDB lineage: Bacteria > Chloroflexota > Limnocylindria > Limnocylindrales > CSP1-4 > CAIXZV01. The sequence continues at coordinate 832,631 of CAVSHH010000003.1, forward strand.
GCAGGGGCCGTTGGTGACGGGTCGGGCAGTGACGCGAATGCTACCGCGCCGCGCGCCCGCGGGACAGGGTTGTCCACATATCGGCCGAGTTATGCACCGTTCTGTGGATATCCCCGCCAACTGCGTCGGATCCTTGGGGAAGCCGAAACGGGTCTGTAACGCGCCGTTGATGATCCGATGACGATGGTGCGGCGGCATCGGCGGCCCGGTCTGTATCTCCAGCCGCCCAGCCGACGGCACCCCGGACCGTCCGCGCGCCTATGATGAGGATGCCTCGACGTCCTTGTGCAAAGACGTCGGCCCCGAGGAGACCGGAGGGAGCCAGAGGACGTGTCGAAGAACGCGGAACGGATCGCTCGCCTGGAGCGGATGCGCGACGAGGCCGCCCAGGGTGGGGGACCGGTGCGCGTGGAGCGGCAGCATGCCTGGGGCAAGCTGACCGCACGCGAGCGCTTGGACGTGCTCCTGGATCCCGGCTCGTTCGTGGAGCTCGACGCCTTCGTCACCCACCGGGCGACCGAGTTTGGTCTCGACCGCCAGCACTTCCTGGGCGATGGGGTCGTGACCGGTCACGGCATGATCGACGGTCGCCTCGTGTTCGTGTTCTCGCAGGACTTCACGGTGTTCGGCGGGTCGTTGTCCGAGGCCTACGCGGAGAAGATCTGCAAGGTCATGGACCTGGCGATGAAGGTTGGGGCGCCGGTCATCGGCCTCAACGATTCGGGTGGAGCACGGATCCAGGAGGGCGTCGTCTCGCTTGGCGGCTACGCGGACATCTTCCTGCGCAACGTCCTGGCGTCCGGGGTGATACCGCAGATCTCCGTCATCCTGGGCCCGTGCGCCGGGGGGGCGGTGTACTCGCCGGCGATGACCGACTTCACGGTGATGGTCGACGGCACCAGCTACATGTTCGTCACCGGTCCCAACGTCGTGAAGGCAGTGACGCACGAGGAGGTGGACGCGGAATCCCTGGGCGGGGCGGCCGTGCACACTGGCCGCAGCGGCGTCGCCCACCTGTCCGCTGCCGATGAGGCGCAGGCGATGGACCACGTCAGGCGCCTGCTCGCGCACCTGCCGCAGAACAACCTGTCGGATCCGCCGCACGTGGCCACGGCCGACCCTTCGGGCCGCATGGACGCGGAGCTCGACGCGGTGGTGCCGGACGAGCCGCACACCCCGTACGACATGCACGACGTGCTGCGCCGGGTCGTCGACGACGGGGCGTTCTTCGAGCTCCAGCCGTTATGGGCCGGCAACATCCTGATCGGCTACGCCCGCCTGGGCGGTCGTCCGGTCGGCATCGTCGCCCAGCAGCCGTCGGTGCTTGCGGGTGCGCTCGACATTGATGCGTCGGTCAAGGCAGCCCGCTTCGTCCGGACCTGCGACGCGTTCAACATCCCGCTGGTCACGTTCGTGGACGTGCCCGGGTTCCTGCCCGGCGTCGCGCAGGAGCACGGGGGGATCATCAAGCACGGGGCAAAGCTGCTGTACGCCTACTGCGAGGCAACGGTGCCCAAGGTGACCGTGATCACCCGCAAGGCCTACGGCGGTGCCTACGACGTCATGAGCAGCAAGCACATCCGGGGCGACATGAACTTCGCGTGGCCAACGGCGGAGATCGCGGTGATGGGCGCGGAGGGCGCGGTGAACATCGTGTTCAAGGACGCGATCGCTGGGGCCGAGGACCAGGCCTCCGAGCGCGCCCGGCTGGTGGCGGAATACGAGACCGAGTTCTCGAACCCGTATGTGGCGGCCGCACGCGGCTACATCGACGAGGTCATCCTGCCGCGCGAGACGCGACCCCGGCTCATCCGGTCGCTCGAGGTCCTGGCCGACAAGCGCGACACCAACCCGCGGAAGAAGCATGGCAACATCCCGCTCTGACACCGGGACTCCCGTCTTTGCGCAAGGACGGGAGCGACCAGGAGCCGGCGGGGACGCGCCGCCGTTTCGACGTGTCCTGATCGCCAACCGGGGCGAGATCGCCGTGCGCATCATCCGTGCCTGTCATGAGCTGGGCATGGAGGCGGTCGCGGTCTACAGCGACGCGGACGCCGAGTCCGCCCATGTCCGCCTGGCGGACCAGGCGGTCCGGCTCGGACCGTCGGCGCCCATTGAGAGCTACCTGCGGATCGACGCGGTCATCGACGCTGCCCGCCGGACGGGGAGCGAGGCGATCCATCCGGGCTACGGATTTCTCGCCGAGCGCGCGGCCTTTGCCCGCGAGGCCGAGGCCGCGGGGATCGTGTTCGTGGGACCCGCGTCCGACGCCATCGAGCAGTTGGGCGACAAGCTCAACGCACGGCGGCTCGCGGCGAGCGCGGGCGTACCTTCGGTTCCGGGCACCCTGGAGCCGGCGCCGGTCGACCACCCGGACCAGGTGGCCGGGATCGTCGAGACCGCTCGATCGATCGGGTTCCCGCTGCTCGTCAAGGCAGCCGCTGGCGGGGGTGGTCGGGGGATGCGGCGAGTGGAGAGCGAGGCCGAGCTCCCCGCGGCCCTGGTCTCCGGATCCCGCGAGGCGCAGTCGGCGTTCGGCGACGGGTCCGTCTACCTGGAGCGCGAGATCCTGCCTGCCCGCCACATCGAGGTCCAGCTGCTTGCCGACGCGCACGGCACGGTGATCGCCCTCGGCGAGCGCGACTGCTCCCTCCAGCGGCGCCACCAGAAGCTCGTCGAGGAGGCCCCTGCGCCAGGCCTGAGCGAGGCGCAACGTCGGCACCTCCATGAGCTCGCGGTCCGCCTCGGCGCAGCGGCCGGCCTGCGCAACGCGGCAACGTGCGAGTTCCTCCACGACCCCGATGGCAACTTCTGGTTCCTCGAGGTGAACACGCGGCTCCAGGTGGAGCACGGTGTGACGGAGCTGGTGGCGGGGATGGACATCGTTCACGAGCAGTTCCGGCTGGCCGCCGGCCGGCCGCTGTCACGCGAGGCCCTGGCGGCCGCGGAGCGGGCGGCGACGCCGGCGAGCCACGCGATCGAGGTCCGGATCGCCGCGGAGGACCCGGCGCGGGCATTCGCGCCGACGCCTGGGCGGGTCGGGCGCTGGGTGATGCCCTCGGGCCCGGGGATCCGCGTCGACACCCACATCGAGGCGGGCGATCGGGTGCCGGCGGAATACGACAACCTGATCGCCAAGCTGATGACGCATGCCCCCGATCGCGACGCCGCCATCGACCGCTTGCGACGCGCGCTCGACGAGACCGAGATCGGCGGTGTCCAGACGACCCTGCCGTTCCACCGGGCCGTCGCCCGCAGCGACGCCTTCCGCGCCGGGGAGCTGTCAACCGGATGGGTCGACCGTCACTGGCACGGCGAGACCGTGCGGGCAGCGGCGGTTCGCCGGGCGCTGCTGGCGTCGGGGCTCGCTGCGATCGAGGAAGCCACGCCGATCACGGTCGATGTCGCCGGTTCCCCGCCGGCGGACGGTCGGACGCCGGCGCATGGGGGCTGGCGGTCCGCCGCTCGCAGCCGCGGGGTCGACCGATGGCCGAGCTGATCCCCGATCCGCGGGCGGTGCGGGTGCGCCTCGATGCCGCGACATCGATGCCCGGGGATCCGGCGCTTGTCGTCTCGCCCGAGCCGGTGCCCCTGCACATGACCAACCCCACGGTGGGCACCGGACCGTTCGGTGGATCCGCGATGGCCGACGCCGGCGACGCCGAGATTGCGGGTGTCCTTGCGCAAAGACGGGTGCTCGCCGACGGCGAGGCGGTCGACGCCTCGCTGTCGTCGCTGGGTGGAGGCCGCTATCGCCTGACGTCGGCGAGCGAAACGTCCGTGGTCATCCTGGAGGCCGGGTCGACGACCGGCGGCGTGCGCAGCCGCGAGGTGCTGGTCGACGGCTTCCGGTTCCTCGTCGAGGTTGAGTCCGAGCGGATCGCCGCCCTTCGCGGGCGCGCCGGCCAGGGACGGGGCGCGGGGGCCGCATCGGGTCCGCTCCAGGTCAAGGCCATCATCCCGGGTAAGGTGGTGGCCGTCTCGGTGGCGGCGGGGGACGAGGTCACGGCCGGCCAGCAGCTGCTGGTGGTCGAGGCGATGAAGATGCAGAACGAGCTGCGGGCGCCGCGCGACGGGACCGTTGCCCAGGTCGGGGTCGCCGTGGGCGTGAATATCGAGATCGGCGACCTGCTGGTCGTCATCAGCTGAGGGAGGTGGGGGTGGGCGAGCGGAACGCGCGGGGCGGCGGAGCCGAGGATCGGGACGCTCGCCGGGCGACAGATCCCGATGTCGAGCGGTGGCGCGCCACGACCAGGGCCCGGGCCCTCGGATCGTCGGCCGAGCGTCGGGACGCCTTTGCGACCACCTCCGAGATCCCGATTGCCGACGTGTACACGCCGGCCGCCGTCGCCGGGCTCGATCCGGCAGCCGATCTCGGCCTTCCCGGGGAGTACCCCTTCACCCGCGGTGTCCAGCCCACGATGTACCGGTCGCGGTTCTGGACGATGCGCCAGTACGCGGGGTTCGCGACGGCGGCCGAGACCAACGAACGGTTCCGGTACCTGCTGGGGCAGGGTCAGACCGGCCTCTCGGTCGCATTCGACCTGCCGACCCAGATGGGCTACGACTCCGACGCCCCGGAGGCGGACGGGGAGGTCGGACGCGTTGGCGTCCCCGTCTCGTCGCTGGCCGACATGGAGACGCTGTTCGCGGGCATCCCCCTGGGCGAGGTCAGCACCTCCATGACAATCAACTCGACCGCCCCGATCCTGTTGGCCCTGTACGTGGCCGCGGCCGAGAAGCAGGGAGTCCCTCGCGCCCAGGTCTCGGGAACCACGCAGAACGACATCCTCAAGGAGTACATCGCGCGCGGGACCTGGATCTACCCGACCCGTGCCTCCATGCGCCTGGTCACCGACGTGTTCGAGTTCGCCTCGAACGAGCTGCCCCGGTGGAACACGATCAGCATCTCCGGCTACCACATGCGCGAGGCTGGGGCGACCGCCGCCCAGGAGCTGGCGTTCACCCTCGCCGACGGGATCGCCTACGTCGAGGCGGCCGTCGGGCGGGGGCTTGCCGTCGACGACTTCGCGCCCCGCCTGTCGTTCTTCTTTGCCGCCTGGTCCGAGCTGTTCGAGGAGGTGGCCAAGTTCCGCGCTGCCCGCCGGATGTGGGCGCGGATCATGAAGGAGCGGTTCGGCGCCACCAACCCGCGCTCGATGATGTGCCGATTCCACACCCAGACCGCGGGGTCCAGCCTGACCGCCCAGTCGATCGACAACAACGTGGTCCGGACGACCCTCCAGGCGCTGGCCGCGGTGCTGGGCGGGACCCAGAGCCTGCACACGAACTCGCGTGACGAGGCGCTGGCGCTGCCCACCGTCGAGTCCGCGCGCCTCGCGCTGCGCACCCAGCAGATCCTCGCCCACGAGGCGGGCGTCACCGAGACTCCCGATCCGCTCGCCGGATCGTGGTTCGTGGAATCGCTGACCGACGACCTCGAGGCCGCCGCGACCGCCTACCTGGCCGAGATCGACGCGATGGGCGGCACCCTGGCCGCGATCGAGGGCGGCTTCCAGCAGCGCCAGATCCAGGAATCCGCCTACCGTGTCCAGCGGGAGATCGAGCGTGGGGACCGGGTGGTGGTGGGGGTCAACCGGTTCCGTGACGACGACGTCGGGACCCGACCGGCCATTCTCCGGATCGACCCCGAGGGCGAGCGCCGGCAGATCGCCGGGCTCCGCCGGATCCGCGCGGAGCGCGACGCGGCGGCCTGGGACGGGGCGATGCGCCGCCTGGAGGACGAGGCCCGGGGCGGCGGCAACCTGCTGCCGCCGATCATCGATGCGGTCGCAGCCTACGCTACCGTCGGTGAGATCGCCGACCGGCTGCGCTCGACCTGGGGCGTGCACCGGGAGCTGATCACCGTCTAGGGGTCGTCGACCAGCGAGGAGGCAGGGTGCCATGACCGTTCCCAGGGGTGCCGCCGGGGAGGTCCCTGACCGGATCCGACGTCTCGGCAAGGTGCACCACGTGGCGCTCGTCGTCGGGGATCTCGACTCATCGCTCGGCCTGTGGCGCGACATGCTCGGTCTGCCGCTCGAGCTCGTGCTCCCCATCGAGCACGATGGGGTGACGATCGCCTTCCTGCCGGTGGGGGAGTCGAAGATCGAGCTCGTCCAGCCCACGGACGAGACCACCGGGGTGGCGCGATTCCTGGCCGCCAAGGGCGAGGGCTTCCACCACGTCTGCTTCGAGGTCGACAATCTCGCGGAGACCCTGATGCGTCTCGAGTTCGACGGGATGGAGCTGATCGACACGGTCGCCCGGAAGGGAGCCGAGGGTCCGGTCGCGTTCCTCCACCCGCGGTCATGCCACGGGGTCCTGGTCGAGCTGATCGAGAAGCCGGGCGGTCCAGCCTGGGCGGCGCTGGGGTATCCCGCGGGCTGACGCCGGCCGGCGTCGCCGGCGCGGGGCGGCTAGCCGGCGCGGGTCGCCGTGAGCAGGAACAGGGGGTAGCTCCGCCCGTTCTTGGCCATCTCCCACGCCGGGTGGAAGGCGACCTCCGTGAACCCGGCTGCCTCGGCGAGCCGCGTCAGCTCGAGCCGGTCGTAGCCGTGGACCGCCGGTTCCGCGGGGTCGCTGTGGAAGGTGCCGTCCTCCGCCTCGAGGTCCACCAGCGCCAGCCGGCCGCCCGGCGCCACCAGACTGCCGAGCTCGGCCATCGCGGCGGCCGTGTCGGTGACGTGGTGGAGGGCCATCAGGCTGGTCACGAGGTCGAACTGCTCAGCCGGCAGGGGATCGACCGTGAGCTCCAGGCGGAGCGTGGTGGCGTTGGCCAGTCCCGCCTCCTGAACCTTGGCCTCGGCCATCTCGAGCATCCCGCCCGAGGCGTCCGCGAGCACCACGCTCCGGACGTGGGGCAGCAGTGCGAGGCCCAGCAGCCCCGTCCCGGCGCCCAGCTCGAGGACGCGGGTCTCGGGACCGGGGCGGACGGTGTCGAGGATCACGCGGGCGACGGAGTGGGCACGCTCGGTGCGCTCCGGAGTGTCCCACTCGCGCGCTCGTTCATCGAAGGTCGGCATGCCACCATTCTGCCCGAGCCAGCAGGACGTGCGGTCCTCAGCGGCGGGCGAGCCCGCGGAGCGTACGCCACGCGGCCGCCTTGAGCGCCATGGTCGCCAGCAGCACCACCGCCTGGCGCCAGACCCAGCCACCACCGCCGGGGTCGTCCGGGCCAGGCTCCAGCCAGCCATCATCGGGATCCAGCCGGACGAGGGGGACGCCGCGAAGCGCCTCGAGGATGGCGGCGTCGTCGTCGCGCCAGGGGTTGAAGCCGGCGAGGAACGAGGGCAGCCCGGTGGACCGCGCGAGCGCGGGGAGGATCCGGGCCCGGATCGCCTCGTCCGGCACGACCGCTGCGCGCGCCGTGACCCGGCGCCCGGGAAGCCAGGCCTCGACGGCCGGGTCGGCCAGCAGGTTGCGGTACCACTCGGTGCGCTCGCCGAAGCCGGCCATCACCCAAGCCGACCCCTCGGCGACGAGGTAGTTGAGCGGAGTCTCACGCACCAGCCCGGTGCGGCGGCCGCGCACCCGGAGCAGCACGAGCCAGCCGCCCAGCGGCGTTCCCAGCCAAGCTCCGAGCCCTGCTCGCAGCGCCGGGACCATGAGCCACTTGTTGAGCCGGCGGAACATGGAACGAGCCCCGTCAGCGGCCGCGGACGAGGCGAGCCCTGCCGGGGCGGAGGACGCCAGGGCAGGCGGTTCGCGAGCAGGCGGTGCCGGAATGGGGGATTCGATGGGTGGCGCGGCGGAGATCATGCGCGGGACGATGCCGGACGCCCACGTCGGGGGCGAGTGCCGGGGCGCCCATGGCCGCCGGTCAGAAGGCCCAGGCGAACACGACGTCGCGGGCGTCGGTGGCGGCACGCGAGAAGCTCACGATCTGGCCGGCCAGGTCCCGGATCCAGGGCTTCTCCTCCCGGGGAAGCAGCCCCAGCTCCTCCTCGAGCAGCTCGATCCAGCGCCCGGCCAGGGAGCCGAGGTCCTCGTCCGACATCCCGGCGACCCCGTCGATCCAGTCCGGATCGACACGATCCACGATGCGCTCCGAGGCGCCCGACGCGCCCTCCAGCTCGGTACGCGCATCGAGGAAGTCCATCAGCTCCTCGTTCGCGCTCACCGATCGCACGGCCTCGCTGAACAGGTCGAGCCAGGTCGGGTCGAGGCCGCCGCCGAGCGGCAGATGCGCGACGAAGCGGTCCGTGTCGTCGAACGCCGCCGTGTCGTCCACCGAGAGCGCCAGGACGATGTCGCGGGCGTCGCCCGCAACGAGGTCCATCAGACTACTCATAGGCGCCGGAGCGCCGATCCTCCTTCCGATTGGCCGGCCGCAGCCGTGGGCGGTTGGCGCCAGTCTAGCGGCGTCCCCCCTCGCCGGGCAGGGCCGTCCCCGAGATCCGTGCGGTCACCCCCGGTAGCCCGCCTGGCGCAGGAGCGCCGGCAGCTCGGTGGGCGAGCCCGCCACGCGGAAGCCGGCGGCCTCGAGCGCGGCGACCTTGGAGGCGGCCGTGCCCTTGCCGCCCGAGATGATCGCGCCCGCGTGGCCCATCCGCTTGCCCTCGGGTGCCGTGCGGCCCGCGATGAACGCGACCTTCGGGATGTCGGCCATGTGCTCGGCGGCCCAGGCGGCCGCCTCCTCCTCGGCGGAGCCGCCGATCTCGCCGATCAGCACCAGCGCCTCCGTCTCGGGGTCCTCGGCGAACAGCTCGAGCACGTCGATGTGCTGGGTGCCGACGACCGGGTCGCCGCCGATGCCCACGCAGGTACTCTGGCCAAGACCCGCGTCGGTCATGGCCTGGACGGCCTCGTAGGTCAGCGTGCCCGAGCGAGACACGACGCCCACCCGGCCCTCGCGATGGATGGAGCCCGGGATGATGCCGACCTTGGCCCGGCCCGGCGAGGTGGCGCCTGGGCAGTTGGGTCCGATGAGCCGGGCGCCGGCCATGCTGACCGCCTCCACGACCGGGATCATGTCCAGGGCGGGAATGCCCTCGGTGATGCAGAAGATGGTCCGGATCCCGGCGGCTACCGCCTCCAGGACGGCGTCCGGCGCGCCGCCCGCGGGGACGAAGATGCAGGAGGTGTTGGCCCCCGTCTGGCTGACCGCCTCGGCCACCGTGTTGAACACGGGGACCGCGCCGTCGAGCGCCGTCTGGCCGCCCTTGCCCGGGGTCATCCCCGCGACCAGCGGGGTGCCGTACTCGAGCATCGCCCGGCTGTGGAACTCCCCCTCGCGTCCGGTGATGCCCTGGACCACGAGGCGGGTGTCGCGTCCGATCAGGATGCTCACGCCGCCGCTCCCTTCGCCGCCGCGACGGCCTTCGCCGCGGCCTCGTCCAGCGAGGCGGCGGTGACGAAGCTGGCCGCCTCGAGCAGCTCGGCCGCCTCGGCCGCGTTGGTGCCCACGATCCGGACGACCATCGGCACCTCGCGCTCCTGCTGCGCACGGGCCTCGATCAGGCCCCGGGCCACCTCGTCGCCCCGGGTGATGCCGCCGAAGATGTTGACCAGGATCGCCTTGACGTTGCGATCGGCCAGGATCAGCCGCATCGCCGCGGCGACCCGGTCCGACTTCGCGCCGCCCCCGATATCGAGGAAGTTGGCGGGCTCGCCTCCCGCCCGGTTGACCAGGTCCATGGTCGTCATCGCCAGCCCGGCACCGTTGACCATGCACCCGATGTCGCCGTCGAGCTTGATGAACGTGAGGTCGTAGCGACGGGCCTCGACATCCGCGGGGTCCTCGGCGTCGAGGTCGCGCAGGTCCTCGTGACCCGGGTGCCGCCCGAGCGCCGAGTCGTCGAGCGTCATCTTGGCGTCGAGGCAGACCAGCCGCTCGACCGGGGTGCCGTCGGCGTTGTGCTCGCGGATCACGGCGAGGGGGTTGATCTCGACCAGGTCCGCGTCGTTGGCGAGCATCGTCCTGAGCAGGCCCTTGGCAATCGCGGCCGCCGCCTTCCAGTGCCTCCCGAAGCCGACCTTGAAGGCCAGCTCGCGGGCCGCGAAGTCGGCCAGGCCGAGCAGTGGGTCCACGTGCTCGTAGACGATCGCGCCGGGGCTCTCCACCGCGACCTGCTCGATCTCGACGCCGCCCTCCGCCGAGCCGATGAACATCAGCCGCCTGGTCGCCCGATCGAGGAGCACCGAGAGGTAGTACTCGGCGACGATCTCGGCGGCTGGCCCGACCAGCACCCGGCGTACCGGGAGGCCCTTGATCTGGAGGGCCAGGATCTGGGCCGCGACGTCCTCCGCCTCGTCCGCCGTGGCGGCGAGGCGTACGCCGCCGGCCTTGCCGCGTCCGCCCACGAGGACCTGGGCCTTGATCACCACCTTGCCGGTCGCATTGCTCGGGTCGGCGAGGAATCGGACGGCGGCCTCGCGGGCCTGGGTGGGCGTGCGGGCGACGGCCCACGCGGGGACCGGCAGCCCCTGGGCGACGAGCAGCGACTTGGCGTCGGCTTCGTGGATCTTCACGCGACGGGCGAGACCTCCGGGCGAGCGGACCTGGGCGGATCTCGATCATAGCCCGCCCTCGGGTGGCCGGGACGGCCGGCGCCCGGATGCGCGACGGCCGGAAGCCGTCCGGAGCACGGCCGCCGGCGCCGCACCACGGCCGGATGGACCCATCCTCGCCGCCGGTCGGCCCATCGAGTCGGGGGGCCCGTGGAGCCCTCCTGGCGCCGGGTGCCGAGGCTAGAATGGCCTCATGCCCCACCGAGTCACCCTTATTCCCGGCGACGGGATCGGTCCCGAGCTGGCGGATGCCACCCGTCGGGTCCTCGACGCCTCCGGCGTCGCCTTCGACTGGGAGCTCCAGGACGCCGGCCAGGGCGTCATGGCCCAGTACGGGACACCGCTCCCGGATCACGTGCTGGAGTCGATCCGGCGCAACAGGGTGGCCCTCAAGGGTCCCATCACGACGCCCGTCGGATCCGGGTTCCGGAGCGTCAACGTCACGCTGCGCCAGACGCTGGGCCTGTATGCCAACCTCCGGCCCGCCCGGTCGATCAAGGGGCTCCAGACGCGCTACGACGACGTCGACCTCGTGATCGTGCGCGAGAACACCGAGGACCTGTACGCGGGGATCGAGCACCGGGTCGGCCGCGATGCCGCCGAGAGCATCAAGATCATCACCCGGGAGGCCTCGGAGCGGATCGCCCGGTTCGCGTTCGAGTACGCGCTCGCCAACGACCGCCACAAGGTGACGGCGGTCCACAAGGCGAACATCATGAAGCTCTCGGACGGGCTGTTCCTCGAGAGCTGCGCAACGGTTGCCAGGGACTACGACGGCCGGGTCGAGTTCGAGGACCGCATCGTCGACAACATGTGCATGCAGCTCGTGCAGAAGCCAGGGCTGTACGACGTCATGGTCCTGCCCAACCTGTACGGAGACATCGTCTCCGACCTGTGCGCCGGCCTGGTGGGCGGCCTGGGCGTGGCGCCCGGTGCCAACATCGGCGACGAGGCGTCGGTGTTCGAGCCGGTCCACGGGTCGGCACCCAAGTACGCCGGGCAGAACAAGGCCAATCCCACCGCCCTCATACTGTCCGGCGTCCTGATGCTCCGCCACCTCGGCGAGCAGGACGCGGCCGTCCGCGTGGAGACCGCGCTCCGGGACGTGATCGCGGAGGGGACCCACACCACCTACGACCTCGGCGGGCCCGCCGGTACCAGCCAGTTCGCCGACGCCATCATCGCGAAGCTCGGCTAGGCCGGGCACCAGCACGGACCCGTACCGACGGGCCGCGACACACGGAGGCTCCATGCTCCTGCGATATCGGGGCAGCGAGGGGATGCTCGCGTGGGCGTTCCACCGCATCAGCGGTGTCGCCATCTTCGCGTTCATCCTGCTCCACGTCCTGGACATCTGGCTGGTGGGGGCGGCCCCCGACCTCTACGACGAGGTCCTGGGGATCTATGCCAGCCCGTTCGGGCGGGTCATGGAATTGCTGCTGGGGGCGGCGCTCCTGTACCACGCCCTCAACGGCCTCCGGATCGTCATCATGGACTTCTGGCCCTCGATGACCCGCTATCACAAGCAGCTGTGGTACCTCGGCTGGGTGCTGTTCGTGGTCATCGGCCTGCCCATCCTGGTCCAGATCATGGCCCCGGCCTTCGGGCTGGAGCCGCCCTTCAGGTTCGGCTCATGAGCACCTATCGCATCACCAACGCCGGGCGCGCCCGCCCCCAGGGAAGCGGGTGGGAGCTCGCGACCTGGTACCTGATGCGCCTGACCGGCCTGGGGCTGTTCGTCCTGGCCCTGGCGCACTACATCGTCGTCCACTTCGTCTACGACCCGGCCTTCCAGGACGCGCAGTGGGTAACCGTCCGGTGGGCGAGCACCGCACAGCGAACCATCGACTGGCTGATGCTGGTGTTCGTGCTGTTCCATGCGTTCATGGGGGTGCGCACCGTGATCGGCGACTACACCAGCGGGGGTCTGCGCTCGGTGCTCACGATCCTGCTGTACCTCGTCGGCCTGCTGCTGCTGGCGATGGGCTCGATCGTGGTGTTCACCCTGCCGGCGGTGGGGGCCGGGGCATGATCCGCGACCACGAGGCCCTGGTCGTCGGTGCCGGCGGTGCCGGCCTGTGGGCTGCTCTCGAGCTCGCCAGGGCGGGCGTCGACTCGGCGGTCCTGACCAAGCTCTATCCCACCCGCTCCCACACCGGCGCCGCCCAGGGCGGCGTGTGTGCTGCCCTGGGGAACCAGGAGGAGGACCACTGGGAGTGGCACATGTTCGACACCATCAAGGGTGGCGACTACCTGGTGGACCAGGACGCGGCCGAGGTGCTCGCCCGCGAAGCCATCGAGACGGTGATCGAGCTCGAGCACATGGGGTTGCCGTTCAACCGGACGCCCGACGGCCGGATCGACCAGCGCCGGTTCGGCGGTCACACCCGGAACTACGGCGAGGGCGCGGTCATGCGGGCCTGCTTCGCAGCCGACCGCACCGGCCACATGATCCTCCAGACCCTGTACCAGCAGTGCGTCAAGCACGGTGTCAAGTTCTACGACGAGTACCACGTCGTGGACCTGGTCGCCGAGGGCGCTGACCTCGGCTCGGGCGGGCGCGCCGCGGGCGTGGTGGCCTACCGGATCGCCGACGGCGAGCTGGTGACCCTGCGCAGCAAGGCGGTGCTGCTCGCAACCGGCGGCTTCGGCCGGATGTTCCGGGTCACCTCCAACGCCTGGAGCCTGACCGGTGACGGCGTGTCCATCGCGTACCGCCACGGCGTCCCGATGCAGGACATGGAGTTCTACCAGTTCCACCCCACCGGGATCGTGGGCCTGGGAATCCTGCTGTCCGAGGCGGCCCGGGGGGAGGGCGCGTACCTCCTGAACAATGACGGCAAGCGGTTCATGGAGGACTACGCGCCCAAGCTGATGGAGCTCGCGCCGCGGGACATGGTCAGCCGGGCCATCCACCAGGAGATCCGCGCCGGACGCGGGATCGACGGCAATGACTACGTCTACCTCGACGTCCGCCACCTCGGGCGGAGGAAGATCGACGAGAAGCTGCCCGACATCACCGACTTCGTTCGCGTGTACCAGGGCATCGAGCCCTACACGGATCCCATCCCCATCCAGCCCACGGCCCACTACGCGATGGGTGGGGTGCCCACCAACCTGCTCGCCCAGGCGACCCGGGACACGGTCGGGACGGTGGTGCCTGGACTGTATGCCGCCGGCGAGACCGCCTGCGTGTCGGTCCACGGGGCCAACCGCCTGGGAACCAACTCGCTGGTGGACCTGCTGGTGTTCGGGCGCCGGGCCGGTCGCCAGATGGTTGCCGACATCCGGGGGACGGATCTGCCCGACGTCTCGCAGGATGCCGCTGATCCGGTCCGTGCCGAGCTGGAGTGGATCCGTGGCCGGGACACCGGAGAGCGGAAGGAGGCGATCCGCACGGAGCTTGCCGACGTGATGATGGACGACGCCGGGGTCTACCGCGACGGGGAGGGACTCGAGCGTGCCCGGGTCAAGGTGGCCGAGCTCAGGGACCGGTACCGCAACGTGGCGGTCGACGACAAGGGGAAGGTGTTCAACACGGACCTCCTCGAGGCCCGCGAGGTGGGCTACCTGCTCGACTGCGCCGAGACCATGGTCGCGGCCTGCATCAACCGGAAGGAGAGTCGCGGCGCACACAGCCGGGAGGACTACCCGGAGCGCGACGACGTCAACTTCCTCACCCATTCCCTGGCGACGAAGGGCGCGGACGGGTCGATCGAGCTGGCCTACAAGCCGGTCACGATCACGAAGTTCCAGCCCAAGCCGCGCGTCTACTAGGGCGGAGGAGCAACCGATGCAGATCGAGCTGCGCGTCCTCCGCTTCGACCCGGAGCGCGACACCCGACCCCACGAGCAGAGCTATCAGGTGGAGGCGGGCCCCATGGACCGCGTCCTGGACCTGCTCCACAAGGTCAAATACCAGCAGGACGGCACGCTGACATTCCGGCGCTCGTGCGCACACGGCGTGTGCGGATCGGATGCGATGCTGATCAACGGTCGCAACCGCCTTGCCTGCAAGATCCGGGTGAACCAGCTGGGCGGCAAGCGGATCACGGTGGCGCCGCTGCCGGGTCTGCCGGTGATGAAGGACCTCGTGGTCGACATGGAGTCCTTCTTCGCCAAGTTCAGGAGCGTCCAGCCGTACCTCCAGAATGAGTCGATGCCGCCTGAGCGCGAGCGGCGCCAGAGCCACGACGAGCGGGCCCGCTTCGACGACACCACCAAGTGCATCCTGTGTGCCGCGTGCACGAGCTCGTGCCCGTCGTTCTGGGCCAAGCCGGAGTACGTCGGGCCGGCGGCGATCGTCAACGCCCACCGGTTCATCTTCGACACCCGTGATGACCACGCCGAGGAGCGGCTGGAGATCCTCGCCGACAGGGACGGCGTCTGGCGCTGCCGGACGATCTTCAACTGCACCGACGCCTGCCCTCGGGGGATCCACATCACCCAGGCGATCCTCGAGGTCTCGTCGGCGATCACGGGACGGCGCGTCTGAGCGAGCCCGGCGGGGGCGGCAACCCGGGACCGGTGGCGGCGACGCTGCCGGTCATCCCGCACCTCGTCATCCGCACCGACGGAGCGGCCCGTGGCAACCCGGGCCCGGCCTCGCTGGGCGCGGCGCTCATCGACGGGTCGCGCGCCGACGCCCTCGATCCCGCTGCGCCCCCGGACGCCACGATCTCGGAGGCGCTGGGGATCCAGACCAACAACGTCGCCGAGTGGACCGGCGTCACCGAGGCGCTCAGGCTCGCCCAGCGCCTGGGCGCCGACAAGGTTGACCTGTTCCTTGACTCGAAGCTGATCGTGGAGCAGCTCCACGGCCGGTGGCGGGTCAAGGACGCCAAACTCGTCCCGCTCCACGCCGAGGCGAAGGCGATGCTGGGCGGGTTCCGTCGCTGGTCTGCGACGCACGTGCCGCGCGCGCAGAATGCGACCGCGGACCGGCTCGCGAACGAGGCGCTGGACCGCGTCGCGGCCGGCGGCCCGGCGCGGGTGGCGCGGGCGCGGCGCGTGGCGCCCACCACCGAATGAACCGGAGAAACGCCGGGTGCCGGTGATCGGCGCCGGGCCGCGCGATCGTCGTGGCCGTCGAGGGGCGGCCGAGGTGAGCCGCCTGCTCGCGATCCTCGCGCTGGCCGTCGTGGCGATCACGTTCGGCGCCTGTCTCACGACCTCCGAGATCCTGGTCGACCGGCCGTGGAGACTCGCCGCGATCGACGGTGTGCCGGCTGCCGATGCGGATCGGACGGCCGGCGTGTCGTTCGGGTCGGACGGCCGGTTCAGGCTGGACACCGGATGCAACAGCGGCGGCGGCACCTACCATCTCGAGGGCAACCGCATCCTGCTGGACCAGGAGGAGCTCACCGCCCAGGCGTGCGAAGGTGCGGTCGGCGTCCAGGAAGCGGCGATGCTGGCCGTGATCGAGGGCGAACCGTCATGGTCGATCGACACCGGCACGGGGCGGCTGCGGCTGGCGACCCGGTCCGGCAACGTCCTCCTGTTCGAGACGCCCTGAGTCGCGGTCGCGCGTACAATCCGCGAGCCAGCGAGGCGGCCGGACGGTCGCGCGTCGCGCCGGGTGACCGGTGCGGCGTGAGGAAAGTCCGAGCTCCCCAGCGCAGGGTGGCGGGTAACGCCCGTCCGCCGTGAGGCGAGGACCAGTGCCACAGTGACGATGCCGGCTCCTCGGGGCCGGAGTGAAACGGGCAAACTCCACCCGGAGCAAGGCCAAATAGGAGGGCGCAACCCCGGCTTGCCGGGGGGAGAGGTGCGCTGCCCAGCCCTCGGGTCGGCCGCATGAGCCGTCGGGCAACCGGCGGCCCCAGATGGATGACCGTCCCCGTGGCGCAAGCCGCGGGACAGAACTCGGCTTACAGGCCGCCTCGCTGGCACGAGGCCTGCGGCCAGTGCGTGCACATGCCGGCAGCCCCGGGGTCAGTCCTCGTCGGCCCGGAAGGTGTGCGGCGCCGTGCAGGCGTTGCAGATCGGCAGGCTGGTATCGAGGTCGCCCAGCGGGATCGGCACCTTGCGGTCAGGGAACAGGCACTCGACCTCGTACAGGCGCTCCCGCGGCCGGTCGATCGAGATCAGGCGGCGATACGTGCAGCGCTTGATCCGGTGCGGCGCGAGGTGGGACACGTCGGACTCGCGAGGATGGAGCGGCGTGGGTTCGGCGAGGGGCAGGGCCATGAGCGAGGCTCGATCTCTTCCCGGTGAGTGGGCCACAGCGAATCCCGGTGAGTGGGCCACAGCGAACTGTACTGCCGGGCACGTGCTCGTGCAGTCGACGGAGCCGCAGCCTAACACTCGCGATTCGGTCCCGACAACCCGCCGGAGGTACTAGACTCGAGCGACCGGTGCAGGAGAGTGGGGACCACCGCGGAGGAAATTGGCGCTGAGCGAAGCCGACAACGCGGGGGCGGGCACGCCCGACCGCAGCTCCCAGCCGCTTCCACTCGACTCGCCGGTGCCCGCTCCCGGTCGGCCGCCGGCGCTTCCGGTCGATCCCCTCCACGTCTCCGAGGACGGTGTCCCGGACCCGGGGCGACCCGCCCTGCCGGTACGCGACGACGACGCCCGGTCGCCCGATCCGGCCGTCTGTCCGTTCCTTCGGCGGGACGCCTACGGGACCATGCTGGCCCCCTCCCGGCGCGCCGACGCGGACCACGTGTGCGCCGCCATCGGGGCACCCCGGCCGCAGTCGATGCGGCAGCAGGAGCTGGTCTGCCTCGAGGCATCCCACGCCGACTGCCCGCGCTACCTTCGCGGCGCCCTGCTGGCGACGCCGTCTCCCGCGCCACGGTCGAGGAAGGGCCCGCCGCGCGCCACGATTGCTGCGCTCCTGGTCCTGATCCTGAGTGCAGGGATCTCGTTCGGCTTCGTCGTCCAGCGCGGCGGGATCGCGATGCCGGTCGCGGAGGATGGCGATGCCCAGGCGGGTGCCGTCGCAACCGGCGTCCGCACGGCGCCGCCTGCCAGCCAGCCGGCTGCCGTCACCACGACGAGCCCGGCGCCGCCCACATCGAGCGCCTCTCCCTCGCCGGTGTCCGAGCCGACGCCGACCCCCACCGCTCCGCCCCCGCCAACCCCCACCGCTCCGCCCCCGCCAACCCCCTCGGTCGCCCCGACGCCCAAGGCATCCAAGGCACCGAAGAGCGACCGGTACAGGCTCCTGGTCGCGTGCCCGGATCGCCGGAAGTGCTGGATCTACACCGTGAGGAGCGGGGACAACCTGTACTCCATCGCGAACTACTTCGGGCACCCGCTCGCGACGATCTACGCCTGGAACCCGCAGTACCCGGGCACACCGCTGCGCGAGGGCGCCCAGATCAGGATGCCGCCGCCGACGCGCTAGGGGCCGGGCCGCGACGCGGCCGACGCGTCGTCGCCCATGGCCGCCCCCCAGCGCCCGCCCCCCAGCGCCCGCCCCCCCAGCGCCCGCCCCCCAGCGCCCGCCTGACCCATCATCGCCGCGCCGCGTCTTGTCTCGCCCGGCGGGTGTACGGGCGCAGCGCGGAACGAATGACCCGCAGGGCGGTGCGTTCGGGGCGTGACAGGGCGCGCGAGGCTGGGTTCGTCCCGCTGGGCGGCGCAATCGTCGCAGCGTGCGCCCGTAGACCCGCGGAGCGGGACAGGAGGCGCCGTCGCGCCCGTAGACCCGCGGAGCGGGACAGCAGGCGCCGTCGCGCCCCGGAGCCGGGCAGGACCAGGGCGGGACAGGAGGCGCCGTCGCGCCCCCGGACCCGGGCAGGACCCAGGCGCCGAGGCGCCCGACACCAGGCGCCGCCCAGCCGGGGCGAGCGACCGGGCACCACCGCGAATCCGTGCGAAATCGCCCATTGACTCGCCCCATCCGGGCGCTAGAATGCGCAGAAGTGGCGCAAAGTGGTGGAAAGTGGGGAAGGATGGCCGAGGAGGCCCCTCCCGGACCCGGGTTGATCGACCACCCAGCGCGTCATCGACGTCAGGGAGAAGCGGGGCGCGGTGTTCACCGGCGACTACCGGCACGCGGTCGACGACAAGGGACGGATCGCCGTCCCGGCTCGCTTCCGTGCGCAACTCGACGGGGGCTGCGTGGTCGCGAGGTGGCTCGACACCTGTCTCGCGATCTTCCCGATGCCGGCATGGGAGGCGCTCGCGGCCAAGGTCGCAAGCCTGCCCGTGACGGATCCCAACGCGCGGCTGCTCCAGCGGCGGTTGTTCGCGGGTGCCCTCGAGACCGAGCTCGACAAGCAGGGCCGGGTGCTGGTTCCGCACGGCCTGCGGACCTTTGCCGGCCTGGGCAACGAGGCGGCCATCGTCGGTGGCCAGGACCACGCCGAGATCTGGGCCCCGGCGCGCTGGGAGGAGTACAGCCAGGCGCTGGAGGACTCGTCCGCCTTCGCCGAGGCCATCGAAGGCCTGGGGATCTGACGTCGCACCACATGCGCTTCCAGGGTCCGCCCGGGATCCGCAGCCAGTCCGTTGGAGGAGAGATGCAGGAAGGGCACTTGCCGGTGATGCCGGTGGAGGTCTTGGAGACCCTCGCCCCATCAGCCGGCAGCCTGCAGATCGACGCCACGGTCGGCGGCGGTGGGCACACCGAGCGGATCCTGGAGGCCGCCACTCCCGATGGTCGGGTGCTGGGGCTCGACGCCGATGCTGCCGCCATCGCGCGCGCCGCCGTCCGGCTGGCCCGGTTCGGCAACCGGCTGGTCCTGCGCCACGCGAACTTCCGGGAGCTGGCGGCGATTGCCCCGATCGCCGGGTTCGCCGCGGTCGACGGAGCACTGTTTGACCTGGGCCTGTCCAGCTACCAGCTCGCCGACCGCGATCGCGGCTTCGGGTTCCGCGCCGGGGGCCCGCTCGACATGCGCTTCGACACCAGCCGGGGCGTGCCGGCCGCCGAGCTGCTGGCCACGCTGTCCGCCGACGAGCTGGCCGCCCTGTTCCGCCGCTACGGCGAGGAGCCCGCCGCGTGGCGGATCGCCAAGGCGATCGTGGCCGCCCGGGGTACGGCTCCCCTGGGTACGGCCGAGGATCTGGCCGCTCTCGTCGAACGGACGATCCCCGACAACCCACGCCAGCGTCGCCGGATCCATCCTGCGACACGCGTCTTCCAGGCGCTCCGGATCGCCGTCAACGAGGAGCTGTCCGCGCTTGAGGCGGGCCTCGACGCCGCCCTCGAGCTGCTGCGGCCCGGGGGCCGCCTCGTGGTCCTGTCCTATCACTCGCTGGAGGACCGCATCGTGAAGCGGTTCCTGGCGGCCGAGCGTCGCGGCTGTGTCTGCCCGCCCGAGGCCCCGGTCTGCGTGTGTGGCCGCCAGCCGCGCCTCCGCCTCGTCACTCGACCGTCCCTCGTACCCACGGCCGAGGAGATCACCGCGAATCCGCGCGCGAGGAGCGCGCGGCTCCGCGCCGCCGAGCGGCTCGCCGCGTAGCAGGAGGAGGAGGACGGACACCCACGACGACACCCCGACAGCCCCACGCGCCACCCGCGCCACTGTCGATCCGGCGAGGTCCGCCGGCCGAGCCCACGGAGGAGGAGTCCCGTGAGCAAGCGTCATCACAGCAATCGTCGCAAGACCTACGGCCGCCGCGAGCACGAGCTGCACGAGCGCCGCCAACGCGAGCCGGTCCTGCCGTCCAACCGTCCCGCCGACGAGGATCTCCGCACGGGCGGGATCGCCGACCGGCTGGCCCTCTTCGACCGGCACGCGTCCCGTCCCCAGTACGTCCTGGGCGACTAGCCGATGGCCGTCTACCAGGGTGCACGTCAGCGCACCATCGTCCTGCCGCGCCGGCCGCGGGTTGAGCTGCAGGGCCCGGTCCTGCCGCGCCGCCGGGCGCGGGCGGCAGTGCGCGCACGGCGGGGTCCGTCGCGGATCTCGATCCTGCTGGGGGTGATCGTGATCGCCTTCGCCGGGGCGTTCTTCTCGCTGTCCCAGGACATCCGCGTCTCGGCCACGGGCTACGAGCTCGACCGGCTCGCGACGCAGCACCGGCGCCTGGAGGCCCAGACGAAGGATCTCGGCAACGAGCTCAACCGGTTGGGCAGGGCGCCCGCGATCCGGAAGCAGGCGATCGAGATCGGCCTCGGGCCGCTTCCCGAGCCGCTGGTCATCCCGGCCCGCTAGGCGGCTCCGACCGATGCCGGCCCGGACCGACTCCCGCTCGCGGGCGGTGTTGATGCTCCTCGCCTTCGTGGTCGTGGCGGGGAGCCTCGGCGTGCGTCTGGGCTACTGGCAGGTGGTCCGGCGGGACGAGCTGTCGGCGATGGCCACCCGGCAGTCGTCGATGCGCTACGAGATCCCCTCGGAGCGCGGCTCGATCTACGATCGGACCGGCACCGTCGTGCTGGCCACCAGCGTTGAGCGCGACCGTCTCGCCGCCAACCCGAAGGTCCTGACTCCGGACGAGCGCACCCGGGTCGCCGCGAAGCTGGTCGAGATCCTGGGTCTCGAAGGTGAGGCCGCCGACACCCTGACCGCGAGGATGCAGACCGAAAGCGAGTACAAGGTGCTCGCGCGCGACCTTGAGCCCGAGATCTCGGACCACATCCGCGCCCTCTCGGCGGGCAAGGATCCCGTGCTCCGCGGCCTGCTCCTGGAGCCGGAGAGCATGCGCCTCTACCCTCAGCCGGGCGGCGCGCCGCGCACCTCGCTCGCCTCGCACCTGCTGGGCTTCGTCAATCGCGAGGGGATCGGCCAGTACGGCGTCGAGCAGCGCTACCAGGACGTCCTCGCCGGCCGCGGGACGGTCGTGGCCGCCCGGCACGATCTCTCGGGCAACGTGGTGCCGGACACGTCGGTGGTGATCGATCAGGGATACCCGGGCGAGAACCTCACGCTCACGGTCGACGCCTCGCTCCAGGTGGCCCTCGAGCAGGAGCTCCTGGCGGCCTGGATCGCGGACCGCGCGAAGAGCGCCTCGGCGGTCGTGATGGATCCCTACACCGGTGAGATCTTCGCCTACGCGAGCTACCCGGCCTACGACGCGAACCAGTACCAGTCGGTCGCCTCCACCGACCCCGGTGCCTTCGTGGACCCGGTCGTCTCGACCGTCTACGAGCCTGGCTCCGTGTTCAAGATGATGACCGCCACTGCCGCGATCGGGCTCGGCGTGGTCACGCCCAGGACCAAGATCCGGGACCGGGGGACGCTCAGGCTCGACGGCGGCCGGACTCACGTGGACAACGCCGATCACCAGTCGATCGGGCGGCGGACGTTCGCCGACCAGATCGCCTTCTCACGCAACGTGGTCGCGGCCAAGGTGGCCCTCAGGCTGGGCAGGACGACGAAGGAGGCCAGCCGCCGGCTGTTCTCGACCTGGCGCAATCTGGGCTTCGGCGCGCCGACCGGGATCGACGTGGCCAACGAGGTTGGAGGGCTGGTGCACGACCCGGCGACCCGGCCGTGGCGCCAGATCGACCTCGCCAATGGCGCCTTCGGCCAGGGTGTCGCCGTCACGCCGATCCAGCTGGCCCAGGCGTACGGGGCGATGCTCAACGGCGGCATCCTCGTCCAGCCGCGGGTGGTCAAGGCGGTCAACGACCGCGAGACGGACCCCATCATCCACGGCCGGGTGATGTCTGCGAAGCTCTCGCGGCAGCTGACCGGCATGATGGAGAACGTCATCAGCAAGGTGGACTTCTACCGGTCGCGCACCCAGATCAAGGGGTTCGAGGTGGGGGGCAAGACCGGCACCGCCCAGATCTGGGACAGCGAGAAGGATGCCTGGAAGGTCAACCTCTTCAACTACTCGTTCGTCGGCTACATCGCCCGCACGCCGGCCGTCCCGGACCTGGTGATCGCCGTCCGGATCGAGGAGGGCGAGCCCACCGTCGTCCGGCTCGGCCACCTCGAGATGCCGGTGATGGTGTTCGAGCTGTTCCGGCGGATCGCCCACGACGCGATCAACACGCCCGACCTCGTCCCCGAGGCCCACGCCGTGCCCGCCGCGGCGGCCTACCCTTGAGCGCGGCCTGTGCGACACTCGCTCCCGTGACGGACCCCGGCCGGATGACCGGCCCCCAGCCCGCCCTGTCCGCGGACGACCTCGTCGTCGCGACCGGTGGGACCCTGCTCCGGCGGAGCGTCCGCCCGATTCGGGGTGGGGCGGTCGATTCCCGCCGCGTGCTGCCGGGCAGCCTGTTCGTCGCCCTGCCCGGCGAGCGGACCGATGGGCACCGGTTCCTGGGCGCGGCCGCCGAGGCGGGCGCCGCGGCGATGCTCGTCACCCGGCCCCCTGACGTCGCGGCCGGCGAGCCGTCGCTGGACGCGCTGGGCGAGCTGAGCGTGGTCCGCGTCGCCGATGCCCTGCGTGGGTTGCACGCGATCGCCGCGGCCTGGCGGACCCGCTTCTCGCCGCTCGTGGTCGGCATCACGGGGAGCATCGCCAAGACCTCGACCAAGGAAGCCGTGGCGGGCGTCCTCGCACGGCGCTTCGCGACCCTGCGCACCGAGGGCAACGAGAACAACGAGATCGGCCTCCCCCTGACCGTCCTGCGCCTGGGGCCCGAGCACGGCGCCGCCGTTCTCGAGATGGGGATGTACACGGGCGGCGAGATCCGCGACCTGGCAGCGATCGGCCGCCCATCGATCGGGATCGTGACGGCAGTCCAGCCGGTCCACCTGTCGCGGATCGGCAGCCTCGACGCGATCGAGGACGCCAAGGCGGAGCTGGTCGAATGGCTGCCGGGTGCCGACGATGGCGGCGTGGCCATCCTCAACGCGGACGACCCCCGGGTCGCCCGGATGGCCCGGCGCACCAGGGCCCGGGTCGTGACCTACGGCTTCGACCCGGCTGCCGACGTGACCGCCCAGACCGTCGCCTCCGCCGGCTTCGAGGGCATGCGCTTCCGGCTCCGGACGCCGGCCGGGACGCGTGACGCGGCGATCCCGGGGCTGGGCCGTCTGGCCGTGCACAACGCGCTCGCGGCGACGGCGGCCGGCCTGGCCGCGGGCCTCGCCCTCGACGAGCTGCTGCCGGGTCTGGCCGCCCCGTCCGCGGCGCCCCATCGCTCGGTCGTCGTCCGGTCCGGTGGGCGGATCATCGTCGACGACACCTACAACGCCTCGCCGGGGTCGATGCGTGCCGCGCTGGACCTGCTGGGCGGGCTGCCGGGCCGCCGCGTCGCGGTGCTGGGCGAGATGCGCGAGCTGGGCGGGGCCCATGATGCGGGACACCTCGAGGTGGGGGCGGCCGCCGCGCGGGCGGCGGACCTGCTGCTGGTCGTCGATGGCGCGCCGGGCGGGGCCGCCCGGGGGATCGTCGAGGGCGCGCTGGCGGCCGGCATGGCGGACGATCGGGTCCTCCTCGCCGCCGATGCGCCCGACGCGGTGAGGCAGCTCAAGGCCGCAACGGGCCCCGGCGACGTGCTGCTGGTGAAGGCCTCGCGAGGCGTCGAGCTGGAGCGGGTGGTGGAGGGACTGGCTGCACCTGGGCCGGCCGGGCGCGACGGGGATGGAGCACGGGCCGGATGACGCTGGAGCTGATCCAGGGCCTGCTGCTCGCGTTCGCGCTGGTGGTGATCCTGATGCCCCCGTACACGCGGCTGCTCCGTCACCTCGGCTTCGCCAAGCAGATCCGCGAGGAGGGACCGCAGAGTCACATGGTGAAGTGGGGCACGCCGACCATGGGCGGCCTCCTCGTCATCACCGTTGTCCTGGCGATCTTCGTGCTCCTCCGCTGGCCGGTGGAGGGCGGTGTCATCGCCCCCCTCGCGACGCTCGCCCTGGTCGGCCTGCTGGGCGCGGTGGACGACTACCTCAACGCCCGCACCGGTGAGGGCATCCGGGCCCGCCAGAAGCTGTTGTGGCAGACCGTGGTCGCGGTGTTCGTCGCCTGGCAGATCCAGAGCACCTATGAGATCACCGGCATCCGGGTGCCGTTCGTGGGCGATGTGTTCATCGAGCCCTGGGTCTACGTCCCGTTCGCCGCGTTCGCGATCGTCGCAGCCTCCAACGGCGTCAACATCACCGATGGTCTTGACGGCCTCGCGGGGGGAACGCTCGCGTTCGCCTTCGTCTCGTTCATGATCATCGCGCTGCTCAACGCGCCCGTTGCGCAGACCAACGTCGCGTTCATGTGCGCCCTGATCATCGGCGCCCTGCTGGGCTTCCTGTGGTTCAACGTCCACCCGGCCCAGGTGTTCATGGGCGACTCCGGATCACTGTCGCTGGGCGCCACCCTGGCCGTCATCGCCCTGATCACCGGCCAGATCCTGGTGCTCCCGATCATCGGCCTGGTGTTCGTGGTGGAGACCCTCTCGGACATCATCCAGATCGGCTACTTCAAGATCTCGGGCGGCAAGCGGGTGTTCCGGATGGCGCCGCTCCACCATCACTTCGAGCTGGGTGGCTGGGACGAGGAGAAGATCACCCTCCGCTTCTGGATCGTGGGCATCCTCGCCGGGCTGCTCGGAGTCACCCTGTTCCTGGCCTCGATCAATGCCCTCCACTGAGATGGCGACGACCCCGATCGACCTCGATGCGCTGACCCTCGACGCGGTCCTCGGGGGGGCCTTCGACGGGCGACCGGTGACCGTGCTGGGCCTCGCCCGCAGCGGCGTGGCGCTGGCCCGCTTCCTCCACGATCACGGCGCGCGGGTGACCGTGTACGACGGTCGCACGCAGGCCGCGCTGGCCGTCTCGATCGGGCAGCTGGGCGACCGCAGGATCGCGCTCGCGCTGGGCCCCGACGTGGATCCTGCCGCGACCTGGCGCGACGCGGCGCTGGTCGCAACGTCGCCCTCGATCACGCCCGACTACCCGACCACGGAACCGCGGCTGCGGGCCGGCCTGCAGGCGCTGGTTGCGGCCCACGCAGCGGGCCATCCGGCGGCGCCCGCCCTGGTCTCGGAATCGGACCTGTTCCTGCGGCTGTGCCCCGCACCCACGATCGGCGTGACCGGCACCAAGGGCAAGACCACGACGTCCTCGTTGATCCACGCGATCCTGGCCGGCGACCCGGTCCACCCGGCGATCCTGGGCGGCAACATCGGCACGCCGCTGGTGGAGCGCCTGCCGGAGCTGACCCCGGGGCACCGCGTGGTCGTGGAGCTGTCCGAGCTCCAGCTGCCGTCCCTGTCGCGCGGGACGACCGTCGCCGTCTACACCAACGTCACCTCGGACCACCTCGACCGCCATGGCAGCGTCGAGGCGTACCGGCGGGTCAAGCGCCGGCTCGCCGAGCTCGTGGACGTCGACGGTGCACTGGTGCTCAACCTCGAGGACCCCGTGGTGGGCGGTTACGCGGGCCTGGGCGGCGCCCCCGCGGTCCTGTACCGGAATGATCGTCCCGTGCCCGGCGGGATCGGGATCCTCGACGGCTGGATCATGGCCGCCGGAGTGGAGCGCCTGCCCCTGGCCGGCGGCGGGACTGCCCAGGCCGGGCCCGGTGGCGCGATCATGCCGGTCGAGGAGCTCGCGATCCCCGGCCGCCACAACGTGTCCAACGCCCTGGCGGCGATCGCGGTGGGGCTGTTGTTCGGGGTCGCCCCGGACGCGATCCGGCGCGGCGCCCAGTCGTTCAGCGGCGTCGAGCACCGGCTCCAGACGGTCGGTGTCGTCGACGGGGTGCGGTTCGTCAACGACTCGCAGGGCACCCAGCCCGACGCGGTGATCGCAGCGCTCGAGGCGTTCCCGGCGCCCGTCATCCTGATCGCGGGTGGCCGCGACAAGGGCACCGACCTGGGCGGGCTGGCGCAGGTCGCCGCGAGGACCGCCCGGGCGGCGGTCCTGATCGGCGAGAGCGGGCCGGCCCTGGAGCGGCTGTTCCGCGAGGCGGGCCTGGCCCGTACGGCGCGTGCGGCGAACCTGGACGAGGCGGTGACAACGGCCGACGCGTTCGCGCGCGCGGCGCTGCTCGAGGCGCCGGCGGGGACGGTCGCCACCGTGGTTCTCAGCCCCGCGGCAGCATCGTTCGACATGTTCGAGGACTACGCGGCTCGCGGCCGCGCGTTCATCGAGGCCGTGCGCCGGCTCCTCACCGGCCGTGGTGCGGTCCCGCCCAGCGACGGGAGGTCCTCATGAGCACCGTGCCCCTCACCGCCGTGCGCGCCCCGGCCCGTGACCGGTCCCGGGCCAACACCCTCCAGCGGGAGCGTCACGACCCCGAGTACGGGATCCTGGTCGCCACCGTGGCCCTGGCCGCGATCGGGATCCTGATGGTCTACAGCTCGTCCGCGATCAAGTCGTACCTGGCCAAGGAGGACCCGTTCCTGATCGTGGGACCCCAGATCCAGTGGGCGGCCCTGGGCCTGGTCGCGATGCTGGTCATGATGCGGGTCGACTACCGCTGGCTGCGGGTCGTCTCGGTGCCGCTGTTCATCATCGGCGTCGCAGGGCTGCTGCTGGTGTTCGTGCCCGCGATCAACATCGAGGTCGGCGGGTCCGCCCGGTGGATCAAGCTGGGCCCGCTGCCTGCGGTGCACCCTGCCGAGTTCATGAAGCTCGCCCTGGTCGTCTACCTCGCCCACTGGATCGCGAAGCGCGGCAGCTCGGTCCACGGGCTGCTGTCGGGGACGTTCCCGTTCCTGGTCATCGCCGTTCCGGTCGTGGTGCTGGTGCTCCGGGAGCCGGACCTGGGGACGTCGTCGGTGCTCGCGTTCACCGCGTTCACGATGTTCTTCCTCGGCGGCGCCAACGTGCTCCACCTGCTGGGCCTCGCGGCCGCGGCCGTTCCCGCCGTGTTCCTGTACTTCATCCAGGACTACCAGATGGACCGGATCACGGCCTGGCTGGATCCGTGGCATTCCGCCAGCGACCTCGGCTTCCACAGCATCCAGGGCTTCTTCGCGCTGGCGCTGGGCGGCGTCCTGGGCGCCGGCCTGGGCGAAAGCCGGCTGGCGGGGGGGCTGTTCCTGCCCAACGCGTTCAACGACTTCATCTTCGCGATCGTCGGCGAGGAGTTCGGGCTGCTGGGGGCGGGGCTGGTCATCCTCCTGTTCCTGACCATCGGCTACCTCGGGATTCGGACCAGCCTCGGTGCGCCGGACACCTTCGGGGCGATGCTTGCCGCCGGCATCACCGCCTGGATCTGCATCCAGGCCTTCATCAACATCGGCGTCGTGGTCGGGCTGATCCCGGTCACGGGGATCCCGCTCCCGTTCGTGTCGGCGGGTGGATCGAGCCTGATCATCAGCTTCGCCGCGGTCGGCATCCTGCTGTCGGTTTCGCGCGAGACGGTCGAGAAAGGAACCTGGAACGATGCGTCTGCTGATCGCGGGCGGCGGAACGGGCGGGCATATCTACCCGGCCCTCGCCGTCGCCCGGTCACTCCGCGCACGGGCCGGCGCGCCTGAGCTCGCCTGGCTCGGCGGCCACCGGGGCCTGGAGCGGGACATCGTCCCCCCGGCCGGGATCCGGCTGCGCCGGCTGCTGCTGCGCTCGCTGCGCTCGACGGGCGGCGACATCCATGTCGTGCTCGACCCGATCCGGCTGGGCCTGTCGGTCCCCCAGGCCATGGTCCTCCTGGCGGCGCGCCGGCCGGCGGCCATCTTCACGACCGGTGGCTACGTCGCCATCCCCGTCCTGCTCGCCGCCCGGGCGCTCCGGATCCCGAGCGTGCTGTGGGACGGGAACGTCGTCCCCGGCCGCAGCGTGCGGCTGGTCGCGGGGCTGGCCACCGTGATCACGGTCAGCCACCCCGCGACGGCGGCCGCACTCGGTCGTCCCGAGACCTACGTCACCGGGACGCCCATTCGCTCGCTCGCGGGGATCGACTTCGACGAGGCGCGCCGGCAGTTCGGGGCGCGCCCCGGGGAGCGGCTGCTGCTCGTGTTCGGCGGCTCGCAGGCCGTGCGCCGCATCAACGACGCGGTGGCTGCCGCGCTCCCCCGGCTGGTGGACCGGCTACGGGTCGTCCACGTGACCGGCGAGGACGGGTACCCGGCGGCGATGGCGGTGCGCGACGCGCTCCCGGATGGCCTGCGGGATCGCTACCGGCCGTACGCTTTCCTCCATGGCGACGAGATGACCCAGGCGCTGGCGGCTGCCGATCTCGCGGTCGGTCGGGCCGGGGCCTCGACCCTCGCCGAGGCCGCCGCGTTCGCCCTGCCGACGGCCATCGTGCCGTACCCGCACGCGGCCGGCCACCAGCGGCTGAATGCCGAGTCGTTCGTGGAGGCAGGGGCCGCGGTGCTGGTCGAGGACGAGGCACTCGACGCAGACCGGCTGGTGGAGGTTGCCGGTCTGCTCGCCGACCCCGCCCGCCATGCCGGCATGTCGGCGGCGGCCCGCGACGTCGCGAGGCCGGGTGCGGCGGATGCCATCGCTGACCTGGTCATGGCGGTCGCGGCCCGTGCGGCCCTGCCCGCCGCCGCAGACGTGGAGGCGGTCGCCCGGGGAGCACGCCCATGACGGGGCCGCCGTTCGACCCGTTCGTGGTGGGCACCGAGATCCAGCGGCGCCTGGGTGTCAAGACCGTCCGCGACGAGGCGCTGTCCCGGTACACGACGATGCGGGTCGGCGGCCCGGCCGACCTGTTCGTGGTCGCGCACAACGCGTTCGAGCTGCGGGGGCTGGCGCGATTCGCGCGTGCGCGCGCAATCCCGTTCCTCGTCCTGGGGCGGGGCAGCAATCTCGTGATCGCCGACGCGGGCGTACGCGGCCTGGTGATCCAGGCCCGCCTCGAGGCCTCCCGGGTGGACGGCAACCGGTACCTCGCGGACGCCGGGGTGCCGATGGCCCGGGCCGCCACGGAGACACAGCGGGCGGGTCTCACCGGACTCGAGTACGGGCTGGCCATCCCGGGCACGGTGGGCGGAGCGGTGTGGGCCAACGCCGGCGCCCACGGCTCGGACACCGCATCGGTGCTGGAGTCGGCGACCGTCCTGTTCGCGGACGGGAGCGAACGTGCGCTGCCGTCCACGGAACTTGCCTTCTCCTATCGGCACAGCCGGTTCAAGGACGCCGGTGTCGCCGCCGGCGGCCCGGCCGAGATCGTCCTGGGAGCGGCCTTCCGGCTGCAACCCGCTGATCCGGCCGAGATCCGCGCCCGCCTCGACGAGATCCGGCGCTGGCGTCGCGAGCACCAGCCCCTGGGGATCCCGTCCGCGGGCTCGGTGTTCCGCAATCCTGCGGGGGACTCGGCGGGCAGACTGATCGACGAGCTGGGGCTCAAGGGCTACCGTGTGGGGGGCGCCGCCGTCTCGCCCAAGCATGCCAACTTCATCGTGAACGACGAGCACGCGACGGCTGCCGACGTTCGACGCCTCGCCGAGCACCTGCGGGCCCAGGTGCTCGCACGCCGCGGCGTCGAGCTCGCGTTCGAGATCGAGTTCGCGGGCGACTGGTCCAGCATCGTCCCCGAGGAGACCGCCTGATGCCGCCGCCCCTGGCCCATGATCCCGCCGCCACGCCAGTCGCGGTCGTGATTGGCGGCCCGTCTGCCGAGCACGACGTGTCGATCGTGTCCGGCTCCGCCATCGCGGACGCGCTCGCCGCTTCGGGCTACCCGGTCGAGACGTGGTTGCTCGACCTCGATGGGGCCTGGTGGCGGCTGCCCGACGGGTTCCGCCGGGACGGACGCCCGCAGGCGGCCTACGACGACCCGGGGGCGCTGGATGCCGACGGCCCGCTCCCGCCGGCCCGCGCCCTGGCGCAGCTGGCTGCCCGCTCGGTGCCGCCGCTCCTGTTCCTGGCCCTGCACGGGCCGTTTGGCGAGGACGGCACGGCGCAGGCGCTGTGCGAGGCCGCCGGCCTCGCCTACACCGGCTCGGGAGTGGCCGCCAGCGCGGTGGGCATGGACAAGGCCCTGTTCAAGCGGCTCGCCCGCGGCCTGGGGTTGCCGGTGACCGACTGGGTCGAGGTGCGGGCGGGGCCCTGGGCGGCCGACCGGGAAGCGGTCCTGGCGGAGCTCGAGGCGTTCGCGGCGGCCGGCGGCGATGCGCGACTGATGGTCAAGCCGGCCCGTCTCGGCAGCTCGGTCGGGATGACCCTCGCCCACGACCCGGGCGAGCGCGGCGGCGCGCTCGACGAGGCGTTCCGCTATGACGACCTGGCGCTGGTCGAGCGGTACCTCGCCGACGCCCGTGACATCGAGCTCTCGGTGCTGGGCAATGACCCCGCCGCCATCGAGCTCTACGGTCCCGGCGAGATCATGTCCGGCCGCGAGTTCTACGATTACCAGGCGAAGTACATGCCGGGCCTGTCGGAGACCAGCACAACAGCCGAGCTGACGGTGGCCCAGAAGGCGACCATCCGCAAGCTCGGCCGGGATACCTACCGTGCCGTGGGGGCGGAGGGCTTCGCCCGGATCGACTTCCTGGTCACCGGCGAGACGATCGTCGTGTCCGAGATCAACACGATCCCGGGGTTCACGCCCATCAGCCTGTTCCCGGCCCTGTGCGCCGAGGGCGGCTACGACTTCGCCGCCGTGTGCCGTCGGATCGTCGACCTCGCGCTGGCCCGGCACCAGGCCCGGGTCCGCCGCCGGCTCGTCCCTGTGGACCTGCCGCGCTGAACCCGATGGAGATGGGACGATGAGTCGCCGGTCCGGCCGCCAGGCGCCGAGCGCCCGGCCGCTCCGCCCGGCCGCGCTGCGGCCGGGCGCTCGACCCGGGGGCGGGGTCCGCCGCACCCGCTCCGTGAAGCGCGCATCGGCGGGACTGTCCCCGGTTCGGGCCGGCGCCCTGCTGGCGCTCCTGGTCGGCGTGGCCGGGATCTACGGGCTGGCCTCGTCGGACGCGTTCACTGCCACCCGGACCACGATCAGCGGCACGACCTGGACGGCGGAGGCGCGGGTCCGTGAGCTGCTCGCGATTCCGCCCGGCACCAACGTGTTCACGATCCGCACCGGTGAGCTCGAGGTGGCCGTCGCGGCCGAGCCCGCTGTCCGATCGGCCAGCGTCAGCGTCGCCCTGCCCGACGAGGTGCGGGTGGCGGTCGACGAGCGCGAGGCCCTGCTCGTCTGGCGGGTGGGGGATCGCCGATTCCTGGTGGACGGTGATGGTCACCTGTTTGCCCAGCTGCCACCCGATCCGCCCGAGCCGGCCGCTGCGCTGCCGATGGTGGACGATGCGCGCATCGACTCGATGACCTACGAGGTCGGCTCGACGCTCGACGCGGTGTCCCTCGATGCGGCGCTCCGGCTCGCGTCCCTGACGCCCGCGGACGTTGGCAGCGGGGCTCGGGCGGTGGTTCTGCGGGTCGACGACCAGGACGGGTTCGTGATGCAGACCCGGCCGGCCTCGTGGGTGGCCGTGTTCGGCTTCTACACGCCCACCTTGCGCACGACCGAGCTGATCCCGGGCCAGGTCCGGCTGCTGCGCAGCCTGCTGGCCGGGCGCGAGGAGACCGTCGCCCGGGTGATCCTCGCCGACGACACCAGTGGCACCTACGAGCCACTGGCCAGCGCGGCGCCCACCCGGACGCCCAAGCCCGACCGGACGCCCAAGCCCGACCGGACGCCCAAGCCCAAGGCCACAGTCTCCCCGTCCGGGTCCCCGGCCCCATGACCCCGGTGCTCCGAGCCGGGCGAGGGCTGCCCGCCCGCACGGCGGGTCCCGCCGGCCGAGGGTCGGGTATCGTACTGGTCACCTTCAACCCGACGGAGGCAGCTCGCCCTTGCTCCTGCCCATCGTGGGCCTGCTTCTTGGCATCGCGGCGGGCCTCCTCCTCAACGTCAACGTCAGCTTCGAGTTCTCGAGATACGTGGCGGTCGCCATCCTGGCGGCCCTCGACTCGGTGCTCGGTGCCGTCCGGGCGGAGCTCGACGGCGTCTACGACAATCGGATCTTCATCAGCGGCTTCCTCACCAACGCCATCGTGGCGGTGCTCCTCACCTTCATCGGCGACCGGCTGAACATCGACCTGTACCTGGTCGCTCTCATCAACTTCGGTTTCCGGATCTTCAACAACGTCGCATTGATCCGGCGCCACTTCATCTAGCCACGGCAGAGCGAGGGACGACAGGCAACGTGGAACGGGAAGCGGTCCTCGTCGGCATCGACGTCGGCACGTCCAAGGTGTGCGCGCTGATCGGCGAGGTGAGCCGGGACGGGCGCCTGACCATCATGGGCCACGGCACGGTCCCCACCACGGGCCTGCGCAAGGCCGTCGTCGTGAACATCGACCAGTCCGTGCGCTCGATCGCCGACGCGGTGGAACGGGCGGAGCGGCTGTCCGGCTGGAAGATCGACCGGGCCTTCGTGGGTGTCGGTGGGCAGCACGTCGAGAGCCTCAACTCCACCGGCCAGGTCGCGGTCACCGCCCATCACCGCGAGGTCACCCGGGAGGACATCAGCCGCGCGATCGAGGTCGCCCGCGCCGTGTCCATCCCGTCCAACCGCGACGTGCTCCATGTCGAGCGCCGCGGGTTCACGGTGGACGGACAGGAGGGCGTCAAGGATCCACTGGGGATGAGCGCGCTGCGGCTCGAGGTCGAGGCGCACATCGTGTCGGCGTCGGCCACCGCCGTGCAGAACCTCACCAAGTGCGTCCAGCTGGCGGGCGTCAAGATCGACGAGCTGGTGGTCAACGGCCTGGCCTCTGCCGAGGCGGTCGTGTCCGAGACCGAGAAGGAGCTGGGTGTCGCGGTCGCCGACATCGGCGCCGGAACGATCGACCTGACCCTGTTCGCGGATGGCTCCCCGTTCCACACCGCCGTGCTCCCGGTCGGGGGCAACAACGTGACCAACGACGTGGCGATCGGCGTCAAGACCACGCTCCAGGTCGCCGAGGAGCTCAAGGTCAGCCACGGGACCTGCGACCTGCGGGCGCTCCGCGACGAGGAGATCGGCGTCGCGGTCCTGGGTGAGGAGGCCGGCCGCACGGTCAGCCGCGAGGAGCTGTGCCAGATCATCGAGAGCCGGATGCGCGAGACGTTCGAGCTGCTCCGGTCGGAGATGACCCGCAGCGGCCACGGGATGCTGCCGGCCGGGATCATCCTCACCGGCGGTGCGGCGCAGCTCGCCGGCACCGCCGAGCTGGGTCGGGACGTGCTCCAGATGCCGGTCCGCGTCAGCGGGCCGGCCGGGATCAGCGGTCTCGTTGACACGATCCAGGGACCCGCCTTCTCGACGGCGGTCGGGCTGCTGAACTGGGGCGCCCACCAGATCGCACTTGATGATCCGCTGCTCTACGAGTCGGCGCCCGGTGGGGGTGGCCTGGGCCGGATCCGGAGCGCCATCCGCTCGATCTTCCCGTAGCGCATGCGCACGGTCGAGCTCGAGGTCCGGACCGGCAGCGAGCGCGGGCTCACGGACCTCACGCCCGCCTGCACGCGGTTCGCCGCCGAGGCCGCGGGCGGCGGTGACGGCCTGCTCAACCTGTTCGTCCCGCACGCGACGGCCGGCCTCGTGGTTCTCGAGCTGGGGGCCGGGTCAGACCAGGATGCGATGGCGGCGCTCGACCGCCTGCTGCCCCGCGACGACCGCTGGCGCCACCGGCACGGGTCGCCGGGGCACGGCGCGGACCACGTGCTGCCGCTGCTCGCCCCACCGTCGCTGTCGATCCCCGTGGTCGGCGGCAAGCTCACCCTGGGCACCTGGCAATCGATCACCCTGCTCGATCCCAACGCCGACAACGCGACCCGCCGGGTACGGCTCTCGTTCCTGGGTGGCTGAGCCCCGCCGCGCCGGTCCGCTGCGGGCGGCGGAGGCCGGAACCCTGCCCGTCTCGCCCAACTCGGTGGGACCGTTCGCGGACGGCGCGGGTATACTCCCAGTCCCAACTGCGACCACGTGCCCAGACGACACCCTCAACCCCCCGTGCAGTCGCCATTCTTTCCGGGAGAGCGCCGATGCCGCTGCGATCCGACTCCGAGAACTTCGCACTGATCCGCGTCATCGGCGTGGGAGGTGGCGGCAGCAACGCCGTCAACCGGATGATCCGGGCCGAGATGATGGGCGTGGAGTTCATCGCCTGCAACACCGACGCGCAGGCGCTGCTCCAGTCCGACGCTCCCCACAAGATCCGGATCGGCGACAAGATCACCCGGGGTCTGGGCGCCGGCGGCGACGCCACGATCGGCGCCCGCGCGGCCGAGGAGGACCGGGACAAGATCGCGGACGCGCTGGCCGACTCGGACATGGTGTTCATCACCGCGGGCCTCGGCGGCGGCACCGGCTCGGGGGCGGCTCCGATCGTGGCCGAGATCGCCAAGGAGGCCGGGGCGCTGACCATCGGCGTGGTGACCAAGCCGTTCACCTTCGAGGGCGCCCGGCGCAAGCTGGTGGCGGAGAAGGCGGCCGAGGAGCTCAAGGCCAAGGTGGACACCCTGATCACGATCCCCAACGACCGGTTGCGTGACGTGGTCCAGAAGAACACCTCGATCGTGGATGCGTTCCGGGTCGTGGACGACGTCCTGCGCCAGGGAGTCGCGGGCATCAGCGACATCATCACGGAACCGGGGCTCATCAACCTCGACTTCGCCGACGTGCGCACGATCATGAAGGACGCCGGCTCGGCGCTCATGGGGATCGGCCGCGCCGGGGGCGAGAACCGTGCGCTCGAGGCCGCCAGGGAGGCGGTCGCCAGCCCGCTGCTCGAGGTCAACATCGCTGGCGCCCAGGGCATCCTGTTCAACATCACCGGATCGGCGAACCTCACCCTGTGGGAGGTCACCGAGGCCGCGGACGAGATCCGCGCCGCCGCCGACCCGGAGGCCAACATCATCTTCGGGACCAGCTTCAACGAGCGCCTCGGCGAGGAGGTGATGATCACGGTCATCGCCACCGGCTTCGACGCCCGCCGGCGGAGCGAGGTCCCGCGGGCCGCCCACGCGGAGCGTGGCGGCAGCGCATACGGGGTGCGCGGGGCGCCCGCATCGCAGCCCGCCCAGGCCGCGACGCCCGCGCGCGACTTCCTCGAGGAGCTCGAGCGCCAGCGGACGGAGCCGGTCGATCCCGACGTGCCGCGCGTCGCGGACCGGGGCGAGACGGGGCGCGACGAGCAGGTCGCGGCTCCGGTGCGACCCGAGCGCTCGGTGGGCGAGCCGCCCGCCCGCAAGGC
The DNA here is from genome assembly GCA_963727585.1 of uncultured Chloroflexia bacterium. Taxonomy (GTDB): domain Bacteria; phylum Chloroflexota; class Limnocylindria; order Limnocylindrales; family CSP1-4; genus CAIXZV01. The sequence continues at coordinate 868,078 of CAVSHH010000003.1, forward strand.
CGCGGCGTACGACGCCGACGACCTCGAGATCCCGAGCTTTCTCCGCCGCCGCTAGCCGGTCGCCCGCGGACGCGGGCAGGGCAGCATGACCTCCGAACCCGTCGATCCGGCCGAGGTCGAGCGGTTCCGGCGCGCGCGCGAGCAGGTCCTCGGCACCATCGCGGACGCGGCAGCAGCAGCCGGCCGCGATCCGGCCGGAGTCACCCTGGTGGCGATCTCGAAGACCGTGCCGGCCGGGCGGGTCCGGGCGGCGGTCGCGGCCGGGCTCACGGTGCTCGGCGAGAACCGGGTCCAGGAGGCGGCTGCCAAGATCCCCCTCGTCCCCGGGGCCGCCTGGCACCTGGTGGGGCCGCTCCAGTCCAACAAGGCGCGCCGCGCCGTCGAGCTGGTCGACCTCGTCCAGTCGGTGCACTCGGTCGAGCTTGCCGCCCGCCTGGATGGGCTGGTGGCCGAGCTGCGACCCGGCCGGCCGCTGCCGGTCCTGCTCCAGGTCAACGTGGACCGCGACCCGGCCAAGGCGGGTTTCGATCCGGCGGCGATGGGGGAGGCCGCCGCACGCCTCGAGCCGCTGGCGTCCCTCGAGATCCGGGGGTTGATGACGATCGGGCGGCTGGCCGGGACACGGGACGAGGCACGGGCCACGTTCGCGGCGCTGCGCGAGCTCGGAGCCGGGCTCCGCGCGGCCTGGCCGCGGCTGGGGCCGGAGCTGTCGATGGGCATGTCGGACGACTACGCCACGGCCGTCGAGGAGGGCGCGACGATCGTCCGGGTGGGACGCGCGTTGTTCGGAGAACGGCCGTCGCCGCGCCGCTGATCCGCCCATCGAGGCTCGCTGCGACGCCCCGGCCCCGGTACGGCGGTATCGCGCGGGATCGTTGCTAGACTCCGGCCGTGGGCTTCATCCAGATGTTCGCGGGCGTGGTCGTGTTCCTGCTGTGGGTGCTTGTCTTCGGGCGGGTGCTGCTCAGCTGGTTCGATCCCGGCGGCGGATCGGCCGTGTCGCGGTTCCTGTTCGAGACGACCGAGCCGCTGCTCGCGCCGGTCCGGCGCCTGCTGCCGCCATCAGGGATGCTGGACTTCTCGGCCCTGATCGTGCTGATCGTGCTCGGCTTCATCTGGCGCGCGTTGCTGTAGTGGCGGACGACGCGCGCAACCGGACCCGGATCGTCGTCCGACTCACGCCACGTGCCGGCGCGGACCGGGTGGACGGTGTCGTCGACGGCGTGCTCCGGGTGCGGGTGGCCGCGCCGCCGGTGGATGGCGCCGCCAACGAGGCCCTGGTCAGGCTCCTGGCCCGGGAGCTCGGGGTGGCCCGGCGCGAGGTCAGGGTGGTCGCCGGAGAGGCTGCCCGGGTGAAGCAGATCATGGTCGACGGTCTCGCGCCCGAGGTGCTGGCGGACCGCTGGCCCGGGCTCCGTCGCTGACTCGCGACCGTGGTCATCCGCGCTAGAATGCGAGTCCCTTTCGGGGACCCGGGCGATTAGCTCAGTTGGTTAGAGCGCACGGTTCACATCCGTGAGGTCACTGGTTCGAGTCCAGTATCGCCCACCATCCTGCGCCACCCACAGGCGGGGCCTTCGGGCCCCGCCTGTTCGCATGCCGGAGATCCAGTCAGCGTGACCACCACCCGCCCCTCGGCCGATCCCATGCCTCGGCCCGCGCCGGGCGTGGTCGGGGTGAGCTTCGCGGCGTTCTTTCTGATCGGCTGGACCGGGCTCCTGGTGCCGTCGCTGATCCGCGAGGTCCAGGCGAGGTTCGACCAGGCGGATGTCGGGATGGGCCTCGCCTACCTGCTGGGCAGCCTGCTGTACGTGACCGGGACCTTGGCCGTGGGCCTGCTCGCGCGGCGGGTCGCGCGGGGTGCGGTCCTGGGGGCGGGGCCCGGGCTCATGGCGGCCGGCCTCACGATCGCCGCCCTGGCGCCGGCGTGGCCGGTCTTCCTGGCCGGATACGCCCTGGCCGGGTTGGGCAGCGGCATCGTCGACGCAGGCGTCAACGCGCTGGTCATGGATCTCTACCCGGGTCGGGCCGCGATGCTCAATCGACTGCACCTGTTCTTCGCGGTCGGGGCATTCGGAGCACCGCTGGCGGTCGGCCTGGCGGTCGGCGCCGGCGTGCCCTGGCCCACGCTGCTGCTGGCAACGGCCGCCGCCGCCGTCCCCGTGGCGGTCGTCCTCGGCACCCGCTCGCTGCCACCGTCCCGCTCCGACCCGTCCGCCGCCCTGGCGAACCGCCCGTCGTCCGGCCCATCGACCGGCCGGCCGCCGGTCAAACGCTTGGGGCGCGCTCCGCTGGGGCTGCTGGCGGTCGCGATCGGCTGTTACGTGGCTGCCGAGCTGGGCGTGTCCAGTTGGCTCGTGCGCTACCTGGATGCAGCCTCGCTCACCGTCGCGACGCTCGCGCTGTCGCTGTTCTGGGCCGCGCTGGGACTCGGCCGGCTGGTGTCGTCGTTCGTGGTCGACCGCCTGGGGGCCGTGCGCTTCGCGACGGTATGGGCCGCCGGCTGCGGGCTCGCCATCCTGGCGGCCATCGTGGTGCCCTGGCTGCCGGCGACGATCGCCCTGTTCGCGCTCGCGGGCTTCGCCGCCGGACCCGTGTACCCCATGATCATGGCCATCGGCGGCAGTCTCTACCCGGGCCGGGCGAGCATGGTCAGCAGCACCCTCGCATCGGCTGCGATCGTGGGCTCGATCGTCTACCCGCCCCTGATGGGCGTGGTCTCGGAGGCGGCCGGATTGTGGTGGTCCATGGTGGGGGCCGGGCTGTTCGTGATCGGCGGCGCGGCCGCGATCGTGGGCGCGGCCGCGGTGGCAGGACGGAGGGTGTCCTCGACCGCGGCCTGACGGGGCCTGGCCGAGGCGCCAGGAGCGGAATACCCGCCAGGACGACCTCTCCCGGCAGAGCTGCCCGGCTGGCGTCACACGAATCCGAGTCGGCACGTCGAACTTCCGTACGCGCGCCTTGCACGCCCGGTATCTCCTCCCCGAGCCGCGAGGCACCGTCCACACGGAACGAGGCCCCCTGTGTTATCTCCAGGGGGTCTCGTCGCGTTTCCGGCGGCCGCCGCGGCCGTCGATCAGTCCGCGGCGAGGCGGCGCAGCACGGCCGGCAGGATGCCGCCCTGGCGCAGGTAGTCGACTTCGATCGGGCCGTCGAGCCGGGCGATCGCCCGGAAGCTCCGCTCCGATCCGTCGTCGGCGACCGCGACGACGGTGACCGCCTGGCGCGGCGTGAGGTCGGCCAGGCCGGTGATCGTGAACGACTCCCTGCCCGTCAGCCCGAGGCCGGCCGCGCTCTCGCCCTCGAGGAACTGGAGGGGCAGCACGCCCATGCCGACGAGGTTGGAGCGGTGGATCCGCTCATAGCTCTCGGCGATCACGGCCCGGATCCCGAGCAGCGTGGTGCCCTTCGCCGCCCAGTCGCGTGACGATCCGGAGCCGTACTCCCGGCCGGCCAGGATCACGCACGGCACACCCTCGGCCCGGTAGGCCATCGCGGCATCGTAGATGAAGGTCTGGGCGCCGTCGGGCAGGTGGACGGTGTACGGACCCTCCTTGCCCTCGACCAGCCGGTTGCGGAGCCGGATGTTGCCGAACGTGCCGCGCATCATCACCTCGTGGTGACCACGGCGCGAGCCGTACGAGTTGAAGTCCACCGGAGCGACCCCGTGCGCCTGGAGCCACTGGCCGGCCGGGGACCAGGCCGGGATCGAGCCGGCCGGACTGATGTGGTCGGTGGTCACCGAGTCGCCCAGCACGGCCAGCGCCCGGGCGCCGACGATGTCGGCCAAGGGCGCCGGCTCGGCGGCCAGGCCCTGGAAGAACGGCGGGTTGGCGATGTAGGTCGAGGCGTCGTCCCATGCATAGCGGTCACCGGACGGGATCGCGATCGAGCGCCACTGCTCGTCGCCCTCGAACACCACCGCGTAGGTGTCGCGGAACAGGCCGGGGTCGACCGAGGCCGCGATGGTCTCCCGGATCTCGTCCGGGCTGGGCCAGATCTCGGCCAGCATCACCGGCCGTCCCTCGCCGTCGGTGCCCAGCGGCTCGCTCGTCAGGTCGATGTCCATCCGGCCGGCCAGCGCGTACGCGACGACGAGGGGCGGCGAGGCGAGGTAGGCGGCCCGGACAAGGGGGTGCACCCGTCCCTCGAAGTTGCGGTTGCCCGACAGCACGGCGGCCACCACCAGCTCGTCGTCCTCGACCGCCTTCGCGACCGGCTCGTCGAGGGGGCCGCTGTTGCCGATGCACGTGGTGCAGCCGTAGCCGGCCAGCGCGAAGCCGAGCTGGGCGAGGGGTTCCATGAGCCCGGCCCGCTCGAGGTAGCCGGTGACGGCCCGCGAGCCGGGCGCGAGCGAGGTCTTGGCGATCGGCGAGCTGCGCAGGCCGCGCTCGACGGCCTTCTTCGCCACCAGCCCGGCGCCCACCATGACCGCGGGGTTGGAGGTGTTGGTGCACGAGGTGATGGCCGCGATCACGACCGACCCGTGGCCGATCTCGGCATGCCGGCCGCCGGCCTCCACGGTGGTGGGTGCGACTCCGGTCGTGTCCGGGTAGGCGGTCCGGAAGTTCGCCGGCACCCCGCCCAGACCGACCCGGTCCTGGGGTCGACGCGGTCCGGCCAGCGACGGCTCGACGGTCCCCAGGTCCAGCTCGAGCAGGGCGTCGAACCGGGGACCCGCGCCGGGCTCGCGCCACAGGCCCTGCTCCTTCGCATATCGCTCCACGAGGTCGATCCGCTCGTGGGACCGACCGGTCAGGCGGAGGTAGGCGAGCGTCTCCGCGTCGATCGGGAACAGGGTGGCCGTCGCCCCGAACTCGGGGCTCATGTTGGAGATCGTCGCCCGGTCGGCAAGGGTGAGGCCGGCGAGACCGTCGCCGGCGAACTCCACGAACGATCCCACCACGCCGAACGCGCGCAGCATCTCGGTGATGACGAGGACCAGGTCGGTGGCGGTCGCGGCTGCCGGCAGCTCACCGTGGAGGCGGACGCCCACGACCCGGGGCATGGGCTGGTACAGCGGCTGGCCGAGCAGCACCGCCTCGGCCTCGATCCCCCCGACCCCGTAGCCCAGCACGCCCAGGCCGTTGATCATCGTGGTGTGGGAGTCGGTGCCGACCAGCGTGTCCGGGAACGCGACTCTGCCACCCTCGTCGGCGCGATCGGCGACGACCGAGGCCAGGAACTCGAGGTTGACCTGGTGGATGATCCCGGTGCCCGGTGGCACGACCCGGAAGTCACGGAACGCGGTCTGGGCCCAGCGCAGCAGCTGGTAGCGCTCGCCGTTGCGCTCGTACTCCCGGCCGACGTTGAACGCGAACGCGCCGGCCCCGCCCCAGGCGTCGATCTGCACCGAGTGGTCGATGATCAGGTCGGCCGGGACAAGGGGGTTCACGCGCGCGGGGTCGCCCCCCAGCGACGCCATCGCGTCGCGCATTGCGGCCAGATCCACCACCGCGGGCACACCGGTGAAATCCTGGAGCACGACCCGGCTGGGCATGAACGGAACCTCGGCCTCGCCGCCGCCGCCCGGGCGCCAGGCTGCCAGGGCCGCGACGTCCTCCTCGCGCACGATGCCGCCGCCGGCGTGACGGAGCGCGTTCTCGAGCAGGATCTTGAGGGTCACCGGGGCATGCTCAAGCGGCGTGCCCAGCGCGAGGCCGGAACCGGCCAGCGCGGACAAACGATAGAGGTCGGGCAGCCCCGGGCCCAGAGAGCCGCGGGCGCCGAAGTCATTGGGGACAGGCACGCTGGTTCCTTCCGCTGGTCGGCTTGGGTGGCCCGGTGCATCGACCGGGCCGCTCGCTACACTCGTCGGGTGGAAGCGTACCGCGCACACCGCGCACGCGGAGGAGGTCGGACCCGGTGAAGGCCTGGGAGCGCGGCGAGGAGCTGCTTCGCGAACGTGCCGAGCGTCGTGCCGCCGAGGATGCCGCCCGGCTGGCCGAGCTCGAGGCCGCCGGGATCGACCTCGACCCGGCACGCTCGGGCGAGGCGGCCGGGAGCCCGGGCGGCGCCGGACCCGGGCCGGGCGGCCATGGACACAAGCAAAGCGTCGGCGAGCGCCCGGTGGTGGGGATCGTGGGCGCGGGCGCGGTGGGCCTCGCGCTCGGGGTGGCGCTGGACCGGGCTGGATGGCCGGTCGGTGCCGTGGCATCCCGCGATCCAGGCCGGCGCGATCGGTTCCGCGCCCACGTGGGGTCGGCGCGCACGTTCGCCGAGGCGACCGCGCTCGTCGACGACGTGGACCTGGTGATCCTCGCGGTCCCCGACGACGTGATCGCGCCGCTGGCCGCCACGCTCCGGCTGTACGCGGGCCAGGCGATCGTCCACACCAGCGGTCTGCTGGGAGCCGAGGTGCTCGAGCCGGCACAGGCCGCCGGCTCGCAGGCCGGGGCCTTCCACCCGCTGGTGGCCTTCGCCGACCTGGATCGGGCGCTCGCGGCGCTGCCCGGCGCCACGATCGCGATCGAGGGCGACGACGAGCTTGCCGCGCACCTTGCCGACCTGGCCGAGGCCATCGGTGGCCATCCGGTGCGGCTGGCGCCGGGGTCCAAGGCCGCTTACCACGCGGCGGCGGTGCTGGCGGCGGGCGGCGTGACGGCGCTGCTGGACACCATCCGGGAGGTCTCGGCCTCCATGGGGCTGGACGAGGCGGGCGCGCTGCGCATCTACCTGCCGCTGGTGGAGCAGACGGTGGCCAACGCAACGGCGCTGGGCATCGCGGCGGCGCTGACGGGCCCGGCGACGCGCGGCGACGCGGGGACCGTGTCGGCGCATCTCGCCGCGCTCGGCGCCAGCGCGCCGGCGGCCCTGCCCGTGTACCGGGCGCTGATGGCCCGATCGGTGGATATCGCCGAGGCCCGGGGCGCGCTCGCACCGGAACCTGCCGAACAGCTCCGGACCGCACTTGCGGGCGACCTGTGACGCGGTACGATGCGGACATGCAGCACAGCACCGTGGCCCGCCACGTGGCGTGGCCAGCGCGCCACGTCCATCCTTCGAATCGGGCGCGTGAACGGCGGCTCGGCCTGCACGCCGGCCCCACGTTCGCGCCGGCCCCGTCCCATCGGACCGTGCTGCACCGACCCGAGGCCGGCCCGCTCGCCGCGCTGCGCGCCCCGTGGCGCGCCACGGTGGTGTCTCCCGCGCGGAGGAGCGACGGGAGGCTGGCCGGCGGTACGACCCGGATGGCCTGGACGAGCTCGGACCGGGGCGGCGGAGCGCGTCGCTCGTCACTGGCGCCGGCGTGGCGCGCCTGAAGCAGGCCTCGGCCACCTCTGCGGGCGGCATCGTCATCCGGCACGAACAGGGAGCGCCGCAGCTGGTCGTCGGCCGTCGCAACCGCGCCCGGGACGACGTGACGTGGACGCTGCCCAAGGGCACGCCCATCCCGCACGAGACGACCGAGGAGACGGCGCTCCGCGAGGTGCGCGAGGAGACCGGGCTGGAGGTGCGGATCGTGCGCCCGTTCGACGACATCAGGTACGAGTTCGTGCAGGGTCGGACCCGCATCCACAAGACCGTGCACTACTTCCTGATGGTCCCCACGGGCGGGGACCTGGGGCGCCACGACCACGAGTTCGATGAGGTCCGATGGATCGGGTTCGACGAGGCCGGAACGCTCCTGACCTTCCACACGGAACGAGCGCTGGTCGCCCGGGCCGCCGCGGCGACGGATGGCTCGTTTCCGGACGCCGACGTCGCCCAGCCGGAGGGCCAGCCGCGATGACCGATTCCAACCACGCTTCGACGCCCACGCCGCTCCTCGACCGGCACCATGCGCTGGGCGCCAAGATCGTGGACTTCGCCGGCTGGATGATGCCCATCCAGTATTCGGGGATCCTCGAGGAGCACCGCGCCGTCCGGACCGCCGCCGGGCTGTTCGACCTGTCGCACATGGGCGAGCTGGTGGTGGAGGGCCCCGACGCGGGCAAGGCGCTGGCGGGCGCCCTGGTGACGGACCCGCCGGCTCTCGCCGTTGGCCGCGCCCAGTACTCGATGATCTGCGCTCCGGACGGCGGAATCCTCGACGACCTGATCGTGTACCGCTGCGCCGAGGACCAGTACCTGGTCGTGGCCAACGCCTCCAACGCCCGGGTCGTGTCGGACGCGCTCGCCGAACGACTCGACGGCTCCAGCGCCATCCTCGACGACCGCAGCCTGGCCACCGGGCTGGTCGCGATCCAGGGGCCCCGCTCGATCGAGATCCTGCAGCCGCTCGCCGATGTCGATCTCGACGGCATCCGCTACTACGGGATTGCCGACGGCCACGTCGCCGGGCTGCCCGTCCAGGTCGCCCGGACAGGCTACACGGGCGAGGACGGCTTCGAGCTGTTCGTGGACGTGGACCAGGCCGGCGCCTGCTGGGATGCGGTCCTCGCGGCGGGGCGGGACCTGGGTCTGCTGCCGGTGGGCCTGGGCGCCCGGGACACCCTCCGCCTCGAGGCCGGCATGCCGCTCTACGGCAACGAGCTGGGCCGCACCACGACCCCGTTCGAGGCGGGCCTCGGCCGAGTCGTGAAGCTGTCCAAGCCGGGCGACTTCGTGGGTCGCGCCGCGCTCGAGAAGGCGGTGGCCGACGGGCCGCGCAAGCGCCTCGTGGGGCTGGTGCTGCGCGAGCGGGGGATTGCCCGCCATGGCTACCCGGTGCTCGACGACGACGGGCCCACCGGCGTCGTCACCTCGGGCACGATGTCGCCCAGCCTCGGCAGCGCGATCGCGATGGCGTACGTCGCTCCCGGGCGGGCCGAACCCGGTACGATGCTGGCAGTCGAGATCCGTGGCGCCCGTGTCGCCGCCGAGGTCGTCCCGCTGCCGTTCTACAAGCGGCCCGCCTGACGCGCCCGGTCCCGCGGGTCTGTCATCCCCGCCTATCGACAATCGAGCACGCCCGGGCGTCGCCAGCATCCGGGCCGAGATCGGAGGAGCCGTCACATGGTCCCCGGCGACCTGCGCTACACCAAGGAGCACGAGTGGATCCGGATCGAGGGCGATGAGGCCGTCGTCGGCATCACCCAGTTCGCCGCCGACCAGCTGGGCGACATCGTGTTCGTGGAGCTGCCGGACAGCGGCCGGGTTCTCGACCAGCACGCCACGTTCGGCGTCGTGGAGTCGGTCAAGGCCGTGAGTGACCTGTTCGCGCCCGTGGCCGGCGAGGTCGCCGCCACCAACGATGCGCTCTCCGGATCGCCGGAGCTGGTCAACAGCGACCCCTTCGGCGAGGGCTGGATGCTGCGGCTCCGGCTCACCGACCCCGCCCAGGTCGACAAGCTCCTCGACGGGCCCGCCTACGAGCAGCTCGTCTCCGAGGGCTGACCGATGCCCTACGGTCCGCACGCGGCCGACGACCGCGCGAGGATGCTCGAGGCGATCGGGATCGCCTCCGTCGACCAGCTGTTCGAGGACATCCCGGAGGGCCTCCGGTCGGATCGGCTCGCGCTGCCCGCCCCCGAGCCTGAGCTGCTCCTGTCCGCTCGCCTCGAGGCCCTGGCGGCGCGGAACAGGGGCGGTCTCGCGTGCTTCCTGGGCGCGGGCGCGTACCGCCACTGGACGCCTGCCGTTGTGGACCAGATGCTGCTCCGCGGCGAGTGGTACACGGCGTACACGCCGTACCAGCCGGAGGTCAGCCAGGGCACCCTCCAGAGCATCTACGAGTACCAGAGCCTGCTCGCGGCGCTGACCGGCCTCGACGTCGTCTCCGCCAGCCACTACGACGGCGGGGCGGCCACGGCCGAGGCCGCGCTCATGGCCTGCCGTCACACCCGGCGCGAGCGGCTGCTGGTGTCGACTGCGGTCCATCCTCACTACCGCGCCACGCTGGAGACGTACGCGGAGGGCGCCGGTCTGGTCGTGGACGAGGTCCCGATCGTGGTCGACGGGCCGCAGGCGGGGACCACCGACCTCGCCGCGCTCGCTTCGCTGGTCGCCGAGGCGGACCGGCCGGTGGCCGGCGTCGTGGCCGCCCAGCCCAACGTGCTGGGCCTGCTCGAGGACATGCCCGAGATCGGTCGGCTCGCCCACGCGGCGGGCAGCCTGTTCGTGGCCGTGATCGAGCCGGTCAGCCTGTCCGTCCTGGCGCCGCCCGGTGAGTACGGGGCCGACATCGCGGCCGGCGAGGGCCAGTCGCTGGGGATCCCGCTCAACTACGGCGGACCGTATCTCGGCATCGTCGCCTGCACCGATGCGCTCGTGCGCCAGATCCCGGGACGGCTGGCCGGCATGACCAGCGACCTTGATGGCCGGCGCGCGTTCGTGATGACCATGCGCGCGCGTGAGCAGGATATCCGGCGCGAGAAGGCCGCCTCCAACATCTGCACCAACCAGGCGCTCCTCGCCCTGGCCGCATCCGTCTACCTGTCGGCCATCGGGCCGCACGGGCTGCGCGACGTGGCGGTCAACGGGGCGGCCCGGGCCGCCGAGCTGGCGACCGCGCTCGAGGCGGCCGGGGCACCGCGCCTCCACGAGGCACCGTATCTCAACGAGCTGGTTGTGCGCGTCCCCGACGCCCGCGCCATCCATGCCCGCCTGCTGGACCGGGGCGTCCTGGCCGGCATTCCCACCGCCGACCTGCTGCCCGACGAGCCCTCGCTCGCCGACGGACTGCTCGTGTGCGCGACCGAGGTCACCACGACCGAGGAGATCAGGCGGTTCGGTGCCGCGCTGGCTGCGGAGCTGCGCGGCGCCGCGGTGGCGGGAGGTGTCCGGTGAGCGTCGTCGGGGATCGGCTCCAGCCAACCATCTTCGAGCGAAGCGCCCCCGGTCGCGGCGGCGACAAGATCCCGCACCCGCCGAAGGGTGCCCTCGACCGGCTCCCGGCAGCGGCCCTGCGGACGGAACCGCCGGCCCTGCCCGAGCTCGCGGAGCCCGAGGTCGTCCGTCACTACGTCAACCTGTCGCAGCTCAACTACGCGGTCGACACGGGCTTCTATCCGCTGGGCTCGTGCACCATGAAGTACAACCCCAAGCTGAACGAGTGGGCAGCCCGGCTGCCGGGGTTCGCCAACCTCCACCCGCTCGCGCCGGACGCGATCGCCCAGGGCACGCTCGGGCTCCTGTTCGAGCTCGAGGGCATCCTCGCCGAGCTGAGCGGCATGGACGCGGTCACGCTCCAGCCGGCCGCGGGCGCGCACGGCGAGCTGACCGGGATCCTGATGATCCGCGCCTACCACCGAAGCCGGGGCGACACCGAGCGATGCGAGGTCCTGGTGCCCGATTCCAGCCACGGCACCAATCCGGCCACCGCCACCATGGCCGGCTTCCGCACGGTGACCATCCCGTCCGCCCCGGACGGTGGCGTCGACATCGATGCCTTCAAGGCCGCCCTGGGGCCCCGGACGGCGGCGATCATGATCACCAACCCGTCCACCCTGGGCCTGTTCGAGCGCCGGATCGGAGAGCTGCTCGAGGCGACCCACGCCGCCGGCGCGCTGGCCTACATGGACGGGGCGAACCTCAACGCGATCATGGGCCGCTTCCGGCCGGGCGCAGCCGGCTTCGACGTGATGCACTTCAACACCCACAAGACGTTCAGCACCCCGCACGGCGGCGGCGGCCCCGGTGCCGGCCCCGTCGGCGTGCGCAAGGTCCTGGAGCCCTTCCTGCCGGCGCCCAGGGTGATCCGCGAGCCGGACGGTGCGTTCCGCCTCGAGCGGCCGGGGGAGCGCCCGACCTCGATCGGGCGGGTCCGCAGCTTCTTTGGCAGCACCGGTGTCCTCGTGCGCGCGTATGCGTACCTGTGTGCCCACGGCGGCAGCGGGCTGCGCGAGGCGAGCGACGACGCGGTGCTCGCCGCGAACTACCTCAAGTCGCGCCTTGTGGATGACTACCAGGTGCCGTTCGAGCGGGCCTGCAAGCACGAGTTCGTGGCCTCGGCGGCGGACATCAAGCACCGCACCGGGGTCCGGACCCTGGACATCGCCAAGCGCCTGATCGACAAGGGGTTCCACCCGCCCACGGTCTACTTCCCGCTCACGGTCGAGGAGGGGATGCTGATCGAGCCGACCGAGACCGAGTCGCTCGAGACGCTCGACGCGTTCGCGAACGCCCTGCTCGAGATCGCCCACGAGGCCGAGACCGATCCAGATATGGTCAAGAGCGCCCCCCACGTCGCACCGGTCCGGCGACTGGACGAGGCCACGGCCGCTCGCCATCCGAACCTTCGCTGGCGCGGCATGACAGGTGCGCAAACGCCGTGCCCCGACTGAGCGACGGGGAGCTCCGCCGACAGGGCATCGAGGGCCCGGCGGATCCATCCACATCCCGAACGCGCGTCTGCTAACCTTCGCGCCGTGGTTGGCAGGAGTCTCCGTCAGATCGTGTGGGCGCGGCTGAGCCGCGACCGGGTCGCGATGACCTGTCTGATCATCCTGGTCATCTTCTACCTGGTCGCGATCTTCGGCCCGGTTGTCGCCGGATACGTCGGGCTCGACCCGTACGCGTTCGATGCATCGGCGATCAGCGACCTGGGTGGCAAGCCGATCGGCGACAACGGCGGCATCAGCCCCGACCATATCCTGGGGGTCGAGTGGGGGACCGGGCGGGACATCTTCGCCCAGCTGCTGTACGGCCTCCGGATCTCGCTCGTGATCTCCACCACGGCCGCCTTCCTGACCGTCCTGATCGGCGTGCTCGTGGGGATCGTCGGCGGCTATGCCGGCGGCCGCACCGACATGATCCTGGGGCGCATCATCGATCTCACCCTGGCCTTCCCGTTCCTGCTCATCGTCCTGGCCCTGTCCGGGGTGCTGACCCAGCGACTCACTGACCTGGGGGTGCCGGACGGCAACCCCTCGCGCATCCTGTACCTGATCCTCGTGATGAGCCTGTTCGGCTGGCCCTACGTCGCCCGGATCGTGCGCGGCCAGGTCCTCAGCCTGCGCGAGCGAGAGTTCGTCGAGGCGGCGGTCGCCATGGGCGCCAACCGGCGCCGGATCCTGTTCACCGAGATCCTGCCCAACCTGTGGGCGCCGATCATCGTCTACGCGACCCTGCTGCTGCCGACCTACATCGGCACCGAGGCCGCGCTGTCGTTCCTGGGTGTCGGCGTGATCCCGCCCGACACCACGTTCGGGTCGATGCTCGCCAACTCGGTGGCGTACTTCAACGTGGTTCCGACGTACCTGTTCATCCCGGGCACGATGCTGGTCGTCCTGGTGGTGACCTTCAACCTGCTGGGCGACGCGCTTCGGGACGCGCTCGACCCCAAGACGGTGTCCTGATCGACCGGGCAGCCCGTGCTCGCGCGGGGTCTCTCGTGGAGTCCACGAGGGTGGTGAGCACGCGAAACGCGGTCGATGGCGGCACCATGTACCATCAATCGCCAGCCGGGGCGTCGGCGCCCCGGGCGCATGGAGGAGAACCATGGCCAGAACCGGGACGCGCCTGCGCGTCTTGACGCTCGGCGCAGCCGTGATGCTCGCTGTCACGGCGTGCGGCGGGTCAACCGCCACGGAGGCCCCAGCCGCCTCAGCTCCGGCGGGAGAGTCCACCGCGCCGGCCACCGAGCAGCCTGCGGAGTCGCAGGCGCCGGCGGATATGTCGGGCGGCACCATCTACGTCCTCACCCAGGCCGAGCAGTGGGACCAGGTGGACCCGCAGCGCGTGTACACCGGCGAGGACCTCGCCTTCTTCGGGGCGACGCTCTATCGCTCGCTCGTCACCTACAAGTACTCCCAGGACCCCGCCGAGGCGAACCTGCTCGAGCCCGACATGGCCACCGACACCGGCACGGCCAATGCGGACGCGACCGAGTGGACGTTCACCCTGCGCGACGGCCTGACCTACCAGGATGGCTCGCCGATCACCTGCGAGGACATTGCCTACGGCACCTCCCGGTCGTTCGCGCTCGACGTCATCAACCAGGGTCCGACCTACCAGGTCCAGTACCTTGACATCCCGACCAACGAGGACGGCTCCTCGCAGTATCCGGGCCCCTACTCGGCGACCCCGGAGCAGCAGGCGCTGTACGACGACGCGGTGTCGTGTGACGGCAACGTCATCACCTTCCGCCTGAATCAGCCGGTCGCGGACTTCAACTACACCACGACCCTCGGCTTCAACCCGGTCCCCGCGGCTGCCGACACCGGCGAGACCTACGGCGACAACCCCATGTCGTCCGGGCCGTACATGATCGACAGCTACACCACCGGCAACGGCGGCAAGATGGTCCTCGTCCGGAACCCCAACTGGGATCCGGCCAGCGACCCGGTCCGCAAGGCCTATCCGGACACGTGGGAGATCGACTTCGGTATCGACCCCAAGGTCATGGACCAGCGCCTGATGGCCAGCCAGGGCGAGGATGCCTTTGCCATCCAGTACGGCAACATCCAGCCCGAGAACCTGGCCACCGTGTTCGCGGACCCGACCACGCCCAACCCTGACTACGAGGGCCGGGCGGTCAGCGACTACGACCCGTACGCTCGCTACTACTTCATTGACGTCAAGAAGGTTCCGAACGTCAAGATCCGGCAGGCCATGGCCGTCGCCCTTGACCGCTCTGCCGTCCGGCTCAACGCCGGTGGCGCGTTCGCCGGCGACCTTGGCGACGGCGTCATCAAGCCGAACCTGGGCGACCAGTACGCCCCGACCGGGATGTGGACCGACCTGTTCGGCCAGGCGATCCCGGACAACGGTGATCCTGAGTACGCCAAGCAGCTGATCGCCGACTCCGGCGAGGATGCTCCGACGCTCAAGTGGGATTACCCGCAGACGCCGACCCGCGACAAGGAAGCGGCCATCGTGGTCGACTCCCTGGGCAAGGCCGGCTTCACGGTCACCGCCAACCCGATCGAGCCGGGCCAGTACTACAGCATCGTCTTCGACGACAAGAAGGCCTCCGAGTTCGGCTGGGCCGGCTGGGGTCCCGACTGGCCGAATGCCTCGACCATCATCCCGCCGCTGTTCACCGACAAGGGCGGCTGGAACCTGTCCCGCGTGGGCCAGGACAACGACGGCACCAACGATCCCGAGTGGAACGACAAGGTGTCGGCCGCCCTGTCCGAGCTTGACCATGCGACCCAGGCATCGATGTGGCAGGACCTCAACAAGGAGGCCATGCAGAACGTCTACGCCATCCCGACGACCTTCGGTCTGACCCAGACCATCGGCGGGACCAAGGTCAGCGACCTGTGGCAGTGGGCGCCCTACGGCTCCTGGCCGTACGCGGTGATGCACGTCAACCCGTAGCTTGTAGTGGCGCTCCAGCGCCGCCAGAAGGACCGGGAGGAGCGGAATTCGTCCGCTCCCCCCGGTCTCCATCATTCGGGCTGAGGAGGAGAACGCAGCGTGGTCGGATACGCCACTCGCCGGATCTTGCTGGCGGTGCTGCTCCTGTTCCTCGTCAGCCTCGCCGTGTTCTTCCTGTTCACGCTGCTCCCGGGTGATCCGGCGCGGCTCACCTGCGGCAAGGCGTGCACGCCGCAGATCATCGAGGCCAACCGGCACAAGCTCGGGCTCGATGAGCCGGTCCTGCTCCAGTACTGGCACTTTGTCAGCGGCCTGTTCGTGGGCCGGGTCTTCACGCCCGATTCCCCCGAGCCAATCATCTGCAACGCCCCCTGCCTCGGGTACTCGTTCTACCGCCGCGAGGAAGTGCTGACGCTGATCACGCGCGCCCTGCCGGTGACGGCATGGCTGGCGGTCGGCGGGTTCGTTCTGTGGCTGACGGTCGGCATCTCGGCGGGCATCTACGCCGCCCTCCGGCGCGGACGCTGGCAGGATCGGACCGTGATGGGCGTCGCGCTCGTCGGCTACTCCCTGCCGTCGTTCTTCATCGGCCTCGTCCTCATCTTCTTCGTCATCCTCAAATGGCACTGGCTGCCATTCCCATCATGGGTGTCGCCGCTCGACAACCCGGTGCAGTTCACGCAGACCATGCTGCTGCCCTGGATCGTCATCGCCATCCTGTATGCCGCGTTCTACATGCGCCTGACGCGCAACCAGGTGCTCGAGGTGTTCGGTGACGACTACATCCGCACCGCCCGGGCGAAAGGCCTTCCCGAGCGCACCGTGGTGGTGAAGCACGCGCTGCGGGCCGGGTTGACGCCGATCGTCACCGCGGCCGGCCTCGACCTCGCCGGCCTGCTCGGCGGCGCGATCATCACCGAGAGCATCTTCAGCCTGCCCGGCGTCGGTTCGCTTGCCATCGGCTCGGTGATCCAGGCCGACCTGCCGCTGATCACGGGGATCACGCTCATGACCGCGACCTTCATCATCTTCGCGAACCTCATCGTCGACCTGCTGTACGGGGTGCTCGATCCGCGGGTGCGTGTCTCGTGAGCGCCGGCAACGGAGCGCCCGGCCGGCCGTTCCTCTCCGTCGAGGGCCTGTCGGTCTCGTTCAAGACCGAGGACGGCATCGTCAGCGCCGTCGACGGCGTCTCGATGTCCATCGAACGCGGGGACACGCTCGCCATCGTGGGCGAGTCCGGCTCGGGCAAGAGCGTGACCGCCCAGGCGATCATGGGCCTGGTCGACCGTCGGGCCGCGGACCTGGCCGGCGAGATCTGGCTCGACGGCGAGGAGCTGCTCGGCCTGCCGCCCGAGGACGTCCAGAAGCTCCGCGGATCGCAGGTCGCGATGATCTTCCAGGATCCGATGTCGAGCCTGCATCCCTACTACCGGATCGGCGACCAGATCATCGAGGCGATCCAGGCACACCGATCGGTCAGCGACTCGGCCGCCCGGCGGGAGACGATCGAGATGCTGGAGAAGGTCGGCATCCCGGCCGCCGATCGGCGCGTGGACGACTACCCGCACCAGCTGTCGGGCGGCATGCGCCAGCGCGTGATGATCGGGATGGCCCTCGTCAACTCGCCCGCGCTGCTGATCGCGGACGAGCCGACGACCGCGCTGGATGTGACGGTCCAGGCCCAGATCCTGGACCTGATCAACACCCTCAAGGCCGAGTTCGACACCACCGTCATCCTGATCACCCACGACCTGGGGATCGTGGCCGACGTCGCCGACGAGGTTGCCGTCATGTACGGCGGCCGACTGGTGGAGGTCGGGCCCACCAAGGCCATCTTCGAAGATCCCGAGATGCCCTACACCCTGGGCCTCCTGTCGTCGATCCCGCGCATGGACCGCGAGCTGCCCGAGCGCCTCGACCCGATCCCCGGCAACCCGCCCTCGCCGATCCACCTGCCGCCGGGCTGCGTCTTCCAGCCCCGCTGCATGTACACCGACCACGTCCCCGGCGACCGGTGCCAGACCGACCGCCCCGAGCTGCTGCCGACCACGCCCGACCATGCCGTCCGGTGCCACATCCCGCCCGAGGAGCGGACGGCGATCGCCCAGCAGGTCCTGAGCAACCTCGACGGAGTCGTCCTTTGAGCCACATCGGCGACGAGATCCTGCGGGTCACGGATCTCAAGATGTACTTTCCCGTCAAGTCACGCGGGCTGATCCCGCGCGTGGTAGGACAGGTGCAGGCCGTCGACGGCGTGAGCCTCAGCCTGGCCACGGGGGAGACCCTCGGGCTGGTGGGGGAGAGCGGGTCGGGAAAGACGACCACCGGGCGGGCGATCCTGCGCCTGATCAAGCCCACCAGTGGCAGCATCAAGGTCGACGGCGAGGAGATCGCGACCCTGTCGCAGAGCTCGCTCATGCCCCTGCGGCGCAAGGCGCAGATGATCTTCCAGGACCCGTACAACGCGCTCAATCCGCGCCATACGGTGGGCTCGATCATCAGCGCGCCGTTCCGGATCCAGGGGGTGAAGCCCCCCGGCGGCGTCAAGGCCGCCGTCCAGGAGCTGATGGGCCGGGTGGGGCTCAATCCCGAGCACTACAACCGCTATCCGAACGAGTTCTCCGGCGGCCAGCGGCAGCGGATCGGCGTGGCGCGGGCGATCGCACTGCGACCGAAGCTGATCGTGTGCGACGAGCCGGTCTCGGCGCTCGACGTGTCGATCCAGGCGCAGATGCTCAACCTGCTGCGCGATCTGCAGGACGAGTTCGAGATCGCCTACCTGTTCGTGGCGCACGATCTCGCGGTGGTCCGCCAGATCTCCCACCGGGTCGCCGTGATGTATCTCGGGCACATCGTGGAATCGGCCCCGCAGCACGCGATCTACACGTCGCCCTTGCACCCGTACACGCATTCGCTGCTGTCTGCCGTGCCAATCCCCAACCCGAAGATCCAGCGCAAGCGGACCCGGATCGTGCTCCAGGGCGACGTCCCCAGCCCGATCGACCCCCCGAGCGGGTGCGTCTTCCGGACCCGGTGCTTCATGGCCCAGGAGCGCTGCGCGGTTGAGGTCCCCCCGCTGCTCGAGCTGGAGCCCGGCCACCACGTCGCCTGCCACTTCCCGATCAAGGAGGTTCCGGCCGAGGTCGCCGTGACCACGGAGCAGCAGCTCCGGGGGGCGAGCGCAGCGAAGGTGGTCACAGCGCGGGCCCAGGAGGCCGGACCGGTCTAGCCCGGACCCGACCCTGCCTCGCCCGACCCTGCCTGGTCCGGCACCGGTCCGCCGAACAGGGCGTCCCAGCCGGCGAAGTCCTCCGCCGGCAACGCCCGCCGCAACGGTCCCGCCGCGTCTGCCAGGGCTTGGAACGAGGCCAGGACGGCGCCGGCATCGAGATCGGTCCCGTCGCTGAACGTGGCATCGCCGCGCAGCCGGCAGGTCCACTCGCGCGTATCGTCGGACGGGGCGCACCGGGATGCGAGTGACGGCTCGGCTACCAGGCGGCCGTCCGGGAATGCGTACAACCCGGGTGTCACGAGGGCGCACAGGCGGAGCGAATCCGGGCCATGCGCGATGCCGCACCAGGCCGCCCGCGGTTCGGTCGGCTGCATCAGGACCAGCTGGCTCCGATCCCCGGGGACGGCGTCACCGAGTGGATCCACCCCCAGCGGCGAGGCCACGACCCCGTCGACGTCGGACCGGAAGGCGAGCGCGGAACCCGGGTGCGCCAGCGGCACGACCGCCACGCTCTCCCGGAGGACATCGTTGGCCGCGGCGAACGCCTGCTGTCGGGCGGCGGCGGAGTCCGTGGCGGCGGCGGCGCGGAGCGGCTTCCGCGCCGCACGGGCCCGTCGGGCCGCGGTACCGGTCGCCCCGGGTCCTACGGACGGCTCGAGGAATCCTGACGGATCCGCCAGCGCCGACTCGACGCCCCAGAGGTAGAGCCCGTCCAGGCTCCCGTCCTCGATACCCCGGGCGAGGTCGGCGACGGCCATGACGTCGAGCACAACGTTCACACCGAGGCTCGCGGCGAGCTGGTCCCGGAGCGTCGACGCCACCGCCGAGGGCTCGGGTAGACCGGGCGCGGGGCCATCCGGGACGTGGAGCCGAACCGACGCCGAGCTGGCGAACCCGGCGGTCGCCAGTGCGGCCTTGCCCGCCGGTCCGTTGAACTCGTACCACGGCTGGCCTGCGCATCCGCCGGGCACCTCGCAGGGTGTCATCCAGCCGGCCGCTGCGGACCCCGGCGGGAACGCGTCGCCGGCGAGCGTCTCGGTGTCGATGCCCTGGGCGAACGCCTTCCTCACGACCGGCTTGGCGAAGCGGGGCCCGGCCCCGAAACCGAGGTACGCGGTCGCCATCCCGGGGCGCGGCGTCACTGCCACCTCCGGCAGCGTCGCGAGATCCTCCAGTCCGATCGGGTCGGGGTCGGCGATCCCGTCCACCTGGGCGTCACGCAGCGCGACGATCCGTTCGGCCGACGACGACGCCCAGCGCAGGATGACCGTCTCGGGAGCGGCACCAGCGGCCGGCACGACCCGGACCAGCCGGACGTTGTCGCCGGGGGTCCAGGCGTCGACCCGGAACGCCCCCGCGCCGGGCAGCGCGGTGGCCAGCGTGGGATCGGCCTCGAGCAGGGCCACCGAGGATGCTGCCAGCACGCCGAGGGAGGGATGGGCGAGACGTGCCGGGAAGGCGCCGTCCGGCTCGCACAGCTGGAATCGAACGGTGCGGGCAGAAAGGGTCTCGATCCGGCCGAGGCGGCCGTCGTATCCGTCGACGTCGCAGGCGCTGCCCCAGGTCGGCCAGGCTGTCTGCGCGAACGGCGGCTCCGAGGCGTCCGGGACAAGCAGCTCACCGGTGGGGGCTGCCGTGGGCAAGGGCGAGGCAATCGGCGTGGGATCCAGGTCGCACGCCGCCGCGGTCAGCGCGGCGACGACGGCGGCCGAGAGGAGCCAGCGGGCGCGAGACATGCGGTTGCGAGCTCCGTGATCGGCGAGGATCCAGCGCTCCCCGCCGGGCGAGGGTGCGCGCGTTCGTATGATGCACCGGGCCGTGACCGTACGCAGGGTCGCAGCAGATAGACTCAGCGCGTGCAGCCGCTCCGGATCGCCCTCGCCCAGCTCGCGCCCCGCCTCGGGGACCTCGAGGCCAACCTGGCGCGCCACCACGAGGTGCTGGGAGAGGCGAGGCAGGCTGGGGCCCAGCTGGTCGTGTTCCCAGAGCTCGGGCTGACCGGGTACCTGCTCCAGGATCTGGCGTCCGACGTCGCGATGCGCCTCGACGACCCGCGGCTGGTGCAGCTGGCCGGCGCGACTCGCGGCCTGTCCGTGGTCGTGTCGTTCGTCGAGGAGTCGGCCGACCACCGGCTGTTCATCGCGGCCGCCCTGTTCGAGGACGGCGAGTTGCGGCATGTCCACCGCAAGGTGCACCTTCCCACCTATGGGCTGTTCGATGAGCGTCGCTTCTTCGCGCCGGGCGACATGGTCCGGGCGGTGCCGTCGCGGCTGGGCGTCGGGGTGGGGCTCGCCGTGTGCGAGGACTTCTGGCACCTGGCCACGCCCCAGCTGCTCGCGCTCGACGGCGCCCAGCTGCTGATCAACGTCTCCTCGTCGCCCGGCCGCGACCTTGCCCGCGTCAACGAGACGGGCCTCGGGACCGCCGGGTCGTGGCGCGGGCTGATGCGCACCTACGCGCAGCTGACGACGTCGTTCGTCGTGTTCTGCAACCGGGTGGGGGTCGACGAGAGTCTGTCGTTCTGGGGCGGCTCCGAGGTGATCGGGCCGACCGGGGCGCCGCTGCTCGCGGCCCCCATGTTCGAGGAAGGGCTGTTCACCGTCGACGTGGACCTCGCCGATGTCCGGCGGGAGCGGATCTCCCTGCCGCTGCTGCGCGACGAGCGCCCCGAGCTGGTCGCCCGGGAATGGCGGCGCCTGATCGCCGGGCGCGCGGGGCTGGCCGCGGAAATGACGGCTGAGCCCGGCGCCCCGGGCGGACTCGACGTGGTGGTGGAGCGGTGACCGGCTCGGTCCCGGCGGGTTCCATGTTCGTGCTGCCCGATGAGCTCGCCATCGACACCGACGTGGCGCGCCAGGCGATCGCGGCGTTCATCCGGGGCCAGCTCCGGCAGGCCGGCTTCGAGCGGGCCGTGCTCGGGCTGTCGGGCGGGATCGACTCGGCGCTGGTCGCCTACCTTGCTGCGGAGGCGATCGGACCCGAGCGGCTGCTGTGCGTGATGATGCCCTACCGCACCTCGTCGCCGGCCTCCAGGGGCGACGCGGAGTCGGTGGTCGCCGAGCTTGGCTGCGCGGGTGAGGTGATCGAGATCACGGGCATGGTGGACGGGTACTTCGGGCGCGACGGGGTGGTTGGCGAGTCCGGCTCCGAGGGACTCGAGGCAGCCCCGCTCCGACGCGGCAACTTCATGGCAAGGATGCGGATGGCCGTGCTCTACGATCGCTCGGTGACGTGGCGCGGGCTCGTGGTCGGGACCGGCAACAAGACCGAGGCCCTGATCGGGTACACGACACTGTTCGGCGACTCGGCCTGTGCCTTCAACCCGATCGGCGACCTGTACAAGAGCCAGGTCCGCCAGCTGGCGGCGGCGATCGGGGTGCCCGAGGCGATCATCCGCAAGGCGCCCTCGGCGGACCTGTGGCCCGGGCAGACCGACGAGAACGAGGCGGGCTTCTCGTACCCCGAGCTCGACCGGCTGCTGTTCTGGCGGATCGACAAGCGGCGGTCGATCGACGAGGTCGTCGCGCAGGGCTTCGAGCGCGAGACGGTGGAGCGGGTCGACCGGATGGTGGCCACGTCCGAGTTCAAGCGCCAGGTGCCGCCGATCGCCAAGCTCGGGCCGCGGACGGCCGGCGTCGACTACCTGTACCCGAGGCGCCGGCCGGGCTCGGCGGCGCAGTAATGGCCGGCGGCGCGGCAGAGTCCGGCATCGGGGCGGCCGGCGGCACGCTGTACGTCGTCGCCACGCCGATCGGCAACCTTGGCGACGTCACCCACCGGGCGCTCGAGGTCCTGGAGGCGGTCCCGTTGATCGCCGCCGAGGACACCCGGATCACCCGCCGGCTGCTCGACCGCTACGGCATCGCCACGAGGACGACCAGCTACCACGCGCAGAGTGGTCCCGGCCGCGAGCGCGGGCTCCTGGCCCACCTCGCATCGGGTGCGGACCTCGCCCTGGTCGCGGACGCCGGCACTCCCGTGATCTCGGACCCTGGGGAAGGGCTGGTCGCGGCATGGGCGGCGTCGGGCGGCCGGGTGGTGCCGGTGCCGGGGGCGTCGTCGCTGCTGGCCGCGGTGGCCGCGGCCGGGATCGCCGGGCCCCGCTGGTCCTTCGAGGGCTTCCTGCCACGCAGCGGCCGGGCGCGGCGGGTGCGGCTGGCCGGGATAGCCGCCGATGAGCGGGGGAGCGTGCTGTTCGAGGCCCCGGGCCGCCTGGCAGCCACCCTGCACGACCTCGCGGCGGCTTGTGGGGCCGATCGCACGGGCGCCGTGTGCCGGGAGCTGACGAAGATCCACGAGACGGTGACCCGCGGCCCGCTGGGCGAGCTCGCTGGCGCGGCGACGGACGGCTCGATCCCCGCCCGGGGTGAGATGGCGATCGTGGTCGGCTGGGGCCGCGGCGCCGACGGGGTGGTCGCGGATGCGGAGGCGCAGGACGACGCGCTCGCGGCCGCCCGCGAACGGGTCGAGACGCTCGCGGCCCAGGGGGTTGCTCGCGGCGAGGCAGCCCGCCGCGTGGCCACCGAGACCGGGCTGCCTCGACGCCGGCTGTACACGGCCCGCGACGCCCAGGCCACTCGTCCCGGGCGGGCGCCGGTCCCGTAGGATGCGCTGAGTGTCCTCAGCCACGCCCGCCGCGTCGTCCATCCCGGTGCTCGGCGCCCTTGCTCCTGCTGCGCGTCTCGTCCTCCTGGCCACCTTCGGCCTGTCGATCGTGGCGGCAGTGCTCGATCTCGCCCTGCACGTCGAAGGCGCCGTGGTGTTCGTCGTGGCCGCGCTGGCGATCCTGGGCCTGGCCTGGATCGTGGGGCTCTCGACGGAGCGGCTGGGCGCGCTGACCGGGCCACAGGTCGGCGGCATTCTCAACGCGACCTTCGGCAACATCGCCGAGCTGATCATCGCGTTCTTCGCTCTCCAG
This sequence comes from uncultured Chloroflexia bacterium, assembly GCA_963727585.1. GTDB lineage: Bacteria > Chloroflexota > Limnocylindria > Limnocylindrales > CSP1-4 > CAIXZV01. Next base: position 891,417 of record CAVSHH010000003.1, read on the forward strand.
GCCGGCCTGCTCGACGTCGTGAAGGCCTCGATCACGGGCTCGATCATCGGCAACCTGTTGCTCGTCCTGGGGGCGGCGATGCTGGCCGGCGGCCTCCGGAACGGCCTCCAGTCGTTCAGCCCCAAGATCGCCGGCTCGAATGCCGCGCTGCTCGTGCTCGCTGCCGTGGGCCTGTTCATCCCGGCCGTGTTCGCGGCGAGCGGCGTGGAGAGCGAGGGCACCCGGGTCGAGGAGTCCGTGCTGGTGGCGCTGGTCCTGATGGCGGGCTACGCCTTGTCCCTGGCCTGGCAGTTCACCAATCCCGCGCGCACGCTCGGCGGTCACGAGGGGGCCGAGGGTCACGCGGGGCCGGCGTGGTCGATGCGCACGGCGGTGGGCGTGCTGATCATCACGGCCGTCGTGCTCGCGGTGCTGTCGGAGATCCTGGTCGGCTCCATCGAGCCGTTCATCGAGCAGTTCGGGCTGTCGGAGCTGTTCGTGGGCGTGATCCTGATCCCGACCATCGGCAACCTGGCCGAGCACCTGGTCGCGGTCCAGCTCGCCTGGAAGAACCGGATGGAGTTCGCGCTTGCCGTCAGCTTCGGGTCGTCGCTCCAGGTCGCGCTGTTCGTGGCACCCGTGCTGGTTCTCCTGGGCGTGGTCGTCGGCCAGCCCATGAATCTCGTGTTCCAGCCGCTCGAGATCGCCGCGGTGGCGGTCGCCGTCGGGATCAGCGCCCTGGTCGCGCTCGACGGCGAGTCGAACTGGCTCGAGGGTGCGCTGCTGGTGCTGGTCTACCTGATCATCGCGATCTCGTTCTTCGAGCTGCGACTGCCCCCGATCCCGCTCTGAGGTCCCACCCCGGCTTCAGCCGTCCCCGGCGGCCACGGGATCGCGTTCCCCGCGCCGCCGAGGTGGGCGACACCCGACGCCCCGGGCGGGGCGACCACGCCGCGATCCGGATCACGCCCTTCGCAGGTCATGAATCCGCCGGGGGCCACAGCAGGTAGCCGCCGACGAGGAAGCATGCCGCACCCACGAAGGTGCCGAGGTTCACGAGCGCGATGTTGAGCATCTCGCCCGTGGTGGGGATGACCAACGCGGCGATCGCGGACACCATGAACAACACCGAGCCGACCGAGTTGAGGACATTGATCCACCAGGCGGCGTCGTTGGCCCGGACGGCCCAGCGAAATCCCACCAGCGCGGTCCAGGCGCACGCGCTCGCCACCAGGAACGCCACCGATCCGAACATGTCCGGTGCCCAGACGAGGCGGTTCACCTGCTGGACCGCGAGACCCTCCACCAGCGCGCCGAAGGTGCTGATGTTGAAGAAGACGGTGCCGGCCAGCTGCACGGCAACTGCCCACCAGTCCAGGTCCCTGGAGCGTGCACCGATGTACCGGAAGGTCGCCGAGCCGTCGTTGAGCACCTGGAGGAACTGGCTGTAGCCCGCCGCGGTGAAGAACACGGACCCGATGGCGAACGTCGCGGCGTCGACGCGCGGGTCGACGGCTTGGACATACACCGGGAATGAACCGAGTGCGAACAGGAATGACCCGACGACGAACAGCGCCCCGACCCGCCAGCCGAGGAGGTGTGCGTTCCAGCGCACCTCCCGCCGCCAGGTCATGCCCGGATTGGCCGACCCCTGGTGCCGCCCCACTCAGGCGTGCGAGAAGTGGGCCGGCTCGGGCGGATGTGCCGGCGGGAACCGGGTGAGGTGGTCGATCGCCTTCCGGAGGGCCTCCACCAGTCCTTCGGCAAGGTCCATGCTGAAGCCTTCCCGGACCACGACGCGAAGCACGGCGACGTCGGTGGCGTCGTCCGGCATCGTGTACGCGGGCACCTGCCAGCCGCCCGTCCGGAGCTGCTCGGACACGTGGAACACCGTGTACGGCTGGTCTTCCTTCATCCGGAATGCCATCACGGGCATCGCCCTGCCGTCGCTGACCACCTCGAACGGGCCCATCCCGGCGATCCGGTCGGACAGGAACAGCGTGATGTCACGCAACGTCGTCATGATCTGCGTGTACCCCTCCCGGCCGAGGCGCACGAAGTTGTAGTACTGGCCGACGATCTGATTGCCGGGTCGCGAGAAGTTCAACGTGAATGTCGGCATGTCCCCGCCCAGGTAGTTGACGTGGAACACCAGCTCCTCCGGGAGCTCGTCCTTCGAGCGCCAGATGGCGAACCCGAGACCCGGATAGGTGAGCCCGTACTTGTGGCCCGACACGTTGATCGACTTGACCTGCGGGAGCCGGAAGTCCCACTCCAGTTCCGGGTGGAGGAACGGGGCCACGAAGCCGCCGCTGGCTGCGTCGACGTGGATCGGGATGTCGAGCTGGTGCTCGAGGTTGTGGGCGACGACCCTGTCGTGGATCTCCCGGATCGGCTCGAACTCACCCGTGAACGTCGTGCCCAGGATGGGGATCACCCCGATCGTGTTCTCGTCCACCCGGGCCAGCACGTCGTCGGGGGCAACCACGAACCGGTCGTGTGCGATCGGGACATAGCGCGGCTCGACGTCCCAGTAGCGGCAGAACTTCTCCCACACCACCTGCACGTTCGAGCCCATCACCATGTTGGGCTTGTCCGTCGCCAGTCCCGCGGCCTGCCGCCGCTGCCGCCACCTCCACTTCATGGCCAGACCCGCGAGCATCACCGCCTCGCTGGATCCTGTCGTCGAGACGCCGATCGCGTTGCCGGTGGCGGGCGCATGGAACAGGTCGGCCACGATGTTCACGCAGCGCCGCTCGATCTCGGCCGTCTGCGGGTACTCGTCCTTGTCGATCATGTTCTTGTCGAACGTCTCGGCCATCAGCCGATCGGCCTCGGGCTCCATCCAGGTCGTCACGAACGTGGCCATGTTCAGGCGGGAGCTGCCGTCGAGGAGCAGCTCGTCGTGGATCAGCCGGTAGACGGCCGTCGGCGGCGCCCCGCGATCGGGGAGCCGGTGCTTGGGGATCGGTTCTCTGCTGAGCCGTCCCGCGTAGGCCGGTGAAAGGGTCCCGTCCTCGGTCGTGTGCTGGTGGACCATCGTCTCCCCACGTGCATGCTTGACGCAGCCCATTGTGGCCCTGTGGACCCATGCCTCGCACGCCCCGGTGCGATGGACATCCGCCAGCGCTCCAGTTGTGCCGGCGGCGGCACGGGAGGGGGAGGACCGCGCCGCCGCCGGGTGGGGAGAGGTGGACGATCAGGCCGCCGCGACGGCCTCGTCGAGCTCTTCGTCCTCCTCCTCGTCGCCCTCGCCCTCCGGCGCGACCGAGAACCCGGAGTCGTCGGCCATGGGCTCGGACGCGCCGGAGGCGACGCCGACGGCCTCCGCCTGGGCCTCGAGCGCCTGGGCGGCCGTCTCGGCCCGGTAGTCCTTGCGTGCGCGCCCGGACAGCATCTCGACGCTGGCCGCCACGATCTCGGTCTTCCAGTGGCGCTTGCCAGCCTCGTCGTCCCAGGTGCGGGTCTGGAGGCGTCCCTCCACGGCGACGAGCTGGCCCTTGCCGAGGTAGCGGCCGCACGTCTCTGCGAGGCGATCCCAGCTGACCACGTTGTGGAACTCCGGTCTTTCCTTGCCGCCGACGAACTCGTGCGAGGCCACGGAGAACTGGGCCACAGCCTTGCCGCTGGCCGTGGTGCGGAGCTCGGGGTCGCGCGTGAGGCGACCGGTGAGGAGGACCCTGTTCATGGTCCGGTGTCTCCTTCCGACCGGTCCGCACGCGCCACGTGGCGCGCTGTGCTGCGGCCGGTCCTGCGTTGCGGCGGGTGACGACGTCCGGCGGCGGGGAGGGTGCCGGCCCTGGCGCGGCGGGGCTCCGCGGGGAGGCTGGCGGGTCGGCGGGGCCGGCAGGTTCGACGGGAACCGAACCCTAGCGGGACGTCCTTCACGGCCACTTACGCCGGGCTCATCCGCGGCTTGCCCGGCCGACGGACTTGTATCGTGTACCAGGCTGGCCCCGGTCACGGCAGGCCGGTCCATGCGCGTCTCGGCCAGCCGATCCTCAGGCCCCCGGTGCGGCCGCGCCGCTGCCCGCACGCGATCGACCGTCGCTCGCGGAGCCCGGGTCCGTCCCTGTCCGAGCCGGCGCCGGCCGCACAACGCCCTCGCTTCGGACCCCGTTGCCAGGCCGCAGCCCGCCACCGGGAACCCCGTGTCGGGGCGCCACCTGTCGCGTATACTCGGCCGGTCCCCGCGGCCGTCATCCCGGCGGCCCGGAGTGGAGGAGAAGGCCGTTGCCCGAGGAAGGCGCGGTGTCCGTCCCGTGAGGCGGGCCCCCACCTTCGAGACCCCCGTCCGCCGCACCAGCATCGGCGGGCAGACGCGGGAGACGTGTATCCGTGACCCCGGTGTCCGCCGGGGTCGATTTGTGTCCGGAGAAGTGCGATGCCCGCGACCGTGATCGTCGGCCTCCAGTGGGGCGACGAGGGCAAGGGGAAGACGACCGACTTCCTGGCCGAGCAGACGGCGGTCGTCGTCCGCTACCAGGGCGGCGACAACGCCGGCCACACCGTCGTGGTGGGCGACGAGACCCTCAAGCTCCAGCTGTGTCCGTCGGGCGTGATGTACCCGCATATCACGTCGGTCATCGGAAACGGCGTGGTGGTCAACCCGGCGACCCTGATCCGCGAGCTGGACATGCTGGCGGCCAAGGGGATCGACACGTCCAAGGTCCGGGTCAGCCGCAGCGCGCACGTGATCATGCCCTACCACGTGGCGCTCGACCAGGCCAACGAGGCGCGACTGGCCGGTGCCAGGGTGGGCACGACCGGCCGCGGGATCGGTCCGACCTACGGCGACCGCGCGTGGCGGCTGGGTCTGCGCATGGAGGACCTGTGCAACGAACCGGTGCTCCGGGCGCGGATCGAGCGGGTCCTGATCGACAAGAACCTGCTGCTCGCGAACATGGGGCGCGAGACGTTCGACACGGAGTCCCTGGTCGCCCAGGGGCTGGCCTGGGGCGAGCGGCTCAGAGACCATCTCGATGACTCGACCTGGCTGGTCCAGGATGCCCTCCGCCGCGGCGACCACGTGCTGCTCGAGGGCGCCCAGGGTGCCCTGCTCGATCTCGATCACGGCAGCTACCCGTACGTCACCAGCTCCAACCCGGTCGCGGGCGGCGCCTGCACGGGCGGCGGCATCGGGCCGCTCCAGGTCGACGAGGTGATCGGGGTCATGAAGGCTTATGCCACCCGCGTTGGCTCCGGACCATTCCCGACCGAGCTGCTCGACGACACCGGGCGCGGGATCGCCCAGCGCGGCCGCGAGTTCGGCACCGTCACGGGGCGGCCACGGCGGGTGGGCTGGTTCGACACCGTTCCGCTGCGCTACGCGGTGGCGGTCAACTCCGCGTCGGCGATCGTGCTCAACAAGCTGGACATCCTGTCGGGGATCGAGACGATCCGGCTGTGCGTCGCGTACGAGCTCGACGGCAAGCAGGTGAAGACCTGGCCGAGCTCGGGCTCGGCGCTGGAGCGTGCGACGCCCGTCTACGAGGAGTTCGAGGGTTGGGAGGAGCCGATCCACGACGTCCGCTCCCTGGCCAACCTGCCCGAAGCCGCCCGCCGCTACGTGACCGCGCTCGAGGAGCATGCCGGGGTTCCGATCGTGTTCGTCTCGGTCGGACCGGAGCGGACGCAGACCATCGAACGTGCGTGGCGGCCGATGCGCCACCGCCCGACGAAGCCCGCCTGAGCACGAGGACACGCGTCATGACCGCCGTGCCCGCCCGAATCCTGGTCATCGGCTCCGGCGGGCGTGAGCATGCCCTGTGCTGGAAGCTGGCCACGGAGGCCGGTGTCCACGAGGTGATCGCAGCGCCCGGCAGCGCGGGTATCGCCGGGGAGCGTGGCACCCGGTGCGTGGCGCTGGACCCGCTCGACACGTCGGCCGTGGTGGCGCTGGCGCACGCGGAGGCGGTCGACCTGGTCGTGGTCGGGGCGGAGGCGCCCCTGGCCGCGGGTGTGGTCGACGCCCTGGAGGCCGCCGGCATCGCGGCCTTCGGACCCGTTCGCGCCGCGGCTCGCCTCGAGACCAGCAAGGCATTCTGCCACGAGGTCGCGGAGGTGGCGGGCGTGCGCATGGCCCGGGCCCGGGCATTCGCGGGTGGCGACGAGGAAGCCGCAGCCGCGTTCGTCACGGAGCTCGCCGCCGAGGGCGCCCTCGTCGTGCTCAAGGCCGACGGGCTGGCCGCCGGCAAGGGCGTCGTCGTCGCCGACTCCACCGGACAGGCGCTCGAGCTCGTGCCGTCGTTCCTCGCCGGGCGACCCCCGGGGGCGCCGGCGCTCGTGATCGAGGAGCGGCTGACCGGCCGCGAGGCGAGTGTGATCGCGATCTGCGACGGAACGCGGGCCGTGGCGCTGCCGGCGGCCCGAGACCACAAGCGGCTGTGCGACGACGACGCCGGGCCCAACACCGGCGGCATGGGTGCCTACTCACCGCTGCCGGATCTGGACGACGCCGCGGTCGGCACGATCCTTGCCACCGTGCACCGGCCGCTGCTGTCCGAGCTGGCCCGTCGCGGGATCCCGTTCCGCGGCTTCCTCTACGCGGGCCTGATCCTCACCCCGACCGGTCCGGCGCTGCTCGAGACCAACGTCCGGCTGGGCGACCCCGAGGCGCAGGCGATCCTGCCCCGTCTCGCGGTGGACCTCGCGCCGCTGCTGGACGCGGCGGCCGGCGGCGCGCTCCCGGCCGGCCTCCCGGACCACCTCCCGGCCAGGGACGATGCGGCGGTCACCATCGTGCTTGCTGCGAAGGGATATCCCGGTGACCCGCGCCGCGGCGATCCGATCGACGGCATCGAGGACGCCGTCGGGCTGGGCGCGCTCGTGTTCCACGCCGGGACCGCCGCCCGCCAGCACCCGGAGGCCGGCTTCCGGACCAACGGCGGCCGGGTGCTCGCCGTCACCGCGCTGGGCACTGACGTGCCGGCCGCGCGGGCCGCTGCCGAGCGCGCCGCCGACGCGATCACCTGGGACGGAATGCACCGGCGCCACGACATCGCCGCGGACCCGCTGCCTGTCGGGACCACCACCGCCGCAGCGCCCGCTGTCACCGCCGGCACGAGGGGCAGCTGATGATCCGGCGCTACACCCTCCCGGAGATGGGCGCCCTGTGGACCGAGCAGGCCCGCTTCGAGCGGATGCTCGAGGTCGAGATCGCGGTCTGCCGCGCCCAGGTCCGCCGGGGCATGGTGTCCCCGGGCTCGCTGAACACGATCGAGGAGCGGGCCCGGGTCGACGTCGAGCGGATCGCCGAGATCGAGCGCACCACGGACCACGACGTGATCGCATTCGTGAGCCAGGTCGCCGAGACCGTCGGCCCCGACGGCCGGTTCCTCCACCTCGGTCTGACCAGCAGCGATGTGGTGGACACTGGGCTCGCGCTTCAGCTGCGCGCCGTGGGCGAGCGGTTGCTCGCGGGCGCGGACCGGCTCACGGAGGCGCTCGTCGTCCGGGCCCGGAGCGAGGCGCGCACGGTGATGATGGGCCGCACCCATTCCGTTCACGCCGAGCCAACCACGTTCGGCCTCAAGTGCGCGGGCTGGGCGTTCGAGGTTGCGCGCGGTCGCGAACGGCTGGCGGCGGCCACCGCCGAGATCGCCACCGGCAAGATCTCCGGGCCGGTTGGCACCTACAGTCACCTGGGGCCGGACCTCGAGTCGGAGGTCCTCGCCGACCTCGGCCTGCGCGTGGACCCCGTCAGCACCCAGATCGTCCAGCGCGACCGCCATGCCGCGTTCCTGGGTGCGATCGCCGTGCTGGGCGGAACCCTCGAGCGGATCGCGACCGAGGTCCGCAACCTCCAGCACACCGAGATCGCCGAGGTCATGGAGCCGTTCAAGCGGGGGCAGAAGGGCAGCTCGGCGATGCCCCACAAGCGCAACCCGATCCTGTCCGAGCGGCTCGCCGGGCTTGCCCGGCTCCTCCGCGGCTACGCCGCCACCGCCCTCGAGAACCAGCCCCTCTGGCACGAGCGGGACATCAGCCACAGCTCGGCGGAGCGCGTGATCCTGCCCGACGCCACCATCCTGCTCGACTACATGCTCGTGAAGGCGACCGGGCTCATCGAGGGCCTGGTCGTGCGGCCGGAGCGGATGCGCGAGAACATCGAGCGCGGCCTCGGGCTCCACGCGAGCTCCCGCGTGCTGCTGGCCCTCGTCGACAAGGCGAGCATGTCGCGCGAGGATGCCTACGCGATCGTCCAGCGCAACGCGCTCCGGGCCGCCGACGAGCGGGTCCCGCTGCGCGGCCTGCTGGCCACCGATCCGTCGGTGGCGTCGAAGCTGCCGCTGGCGGACCTCGACGCCTGCTTCGACGACGACGTGGTCCTGCGCCACGTTCCCGAGATCATCGGCCGGCTGGATGCGCTCGAGGCGGCCGTCAACGCCCGCACCAAGGAGGCTCCCGGTGCCCCTCGCTGACGCGTTCGTCCGATCGGGCAAGGTCCGCGACCTGTACCGGGTCGACGACGACCGGCTGCTGCTGGTTGCCAGCGATCGCCTGTCGGCGTTCGACGTGGTGATGCCCACGCCGATTCCCGACAAGGGCCGGGTCCTGACCGCCCTGTCGAGGTTCTGGTTTGCGGAGACCGCGTCGATCCTCCCCAGCCACCTGCTGTCCACCGACCCGGCCGACGTCCCGGCGGAGCTCACGGGCGGCGACCCGGCGGCGCTCGACGAGCTGCGGGGCCGGATGATGCTCGGCCGCCTGGCCGAGGTGCTGCCCATCGAATGCGTGGTCCGGGGCTACCTCTCGGGATCGGGCTGGAAGGAGTACCAGGCGACCGGCGAGGTGTGCGGAGTCGCGCTGCCCGCGGGCCTGCGCGAGTCGGACCGCCTGCCGGCGCCGATCTTCACCCCGGCCTCCAAGGCGCCGGCGGGCCACCACGACGAGAACATCCCCTTTGCCCGGGTGGCAGAGCTGGTGGGCGACGAGCGGGCAGCACAGGCCCGGGACGCGGCGCTTGCCCTCTACACCCGCGGCGCGGCCGTCTGCGAGCGGGCCGGGATCCTCCTGGCCGACACCAAGTACGAGTTCGGGGTTCTTCCCTCGGGCGAGATGATCCTGGTCGACGAGGTCATGACCCCCGACTCGTCGCGCTTCTGGGACGCCGCGGCATGGGAGCCCGGCCGTGCCCAGGCGAGCTACGACAAGCAGTTCGTCCGCGACTGGCTGGAGCGCCAGCCGTGGCCCAAGCGGGCGCCGGGGCCGGACCTCCCGGACGACGTGGTGGCGGGCACCCGCGCGCGCTACGTCGAGGCCTACGAGCGGATCACCGGGGCGAGCTTCGCCCGCTACCTGTCGGAGGACGTCATCGCCCGATGAGCGAGCAGACCCGCGCCTGGCGCTTCGCCGTCAATGTCACCCCCAAGCCCGGCATCCTGGACCCCCAGGGCAAGGCCGTCGAGCGCAGCCTGCCGCACCTCGGGATCACCGGCGTCACCGGTGTCCGGGTTGGCCGCCGGGTCGAGCTCACCGTGGTCGCCGCCGACGAGGCCGCCGCCCGCGCGGTCGTCGACCGGCTGGCCTCGGAGCTGTTGAGCAATCCGCTGATGGAGCAGTTCAGCGTGGAGGCGCTGGGCGGGACCGAGGCCCCGGCCGTCGCCGGGGTCGGCGGATGACGACCCGGGTCGGGATCGTGCTGTTCCCGGGCTCCAACCGGGACATCGACGCGGTCAACGCGCTCACGCTGGCCGGTGCCCAGCCGGAGATCCTGTGGCACGAATCCGTCGACCTGTCGGGCGTCGCCGGGATCCTGATTCCGGGCGGCTTTGCCTACGGTGACTATCTCCGGGCCGGCGTCATCGCCCGGTTCAGCCCGGTGATGCGCGCCGTGGCCGAGTTCGCCGGGCGAGGCGGTCCCGTGCTGGGGATCTGCAACGGGTTCCAGGTGCTGGCCGAGGCGAGGCTGGTGCCCGGGGCGCTGCTGCGCAACCGGGGGCTGCGATTCGTGTGCCGGCACGTCAGCCTGCTGCCCGAGCATCTCGACACGCCGTTCACCCGTGAGCTCGGCCGACGGCGGCCGCTCCGGATGCCGGTCGCCCATGGCGAGGGCTGCTACTACGCGGACGAGGCCACGCTCGACGCCATCGAGCGCGACGGACGGGTCCTGTGGCGCTATGCCAACGAGGACGGCTCGGTCGCCGGTCCGGACGACCCGGGCAACCCCAACGGCTCGCTGCGCGGGATCGCCGGGGTGCGCAACGCGGCCGGCAACGTGGCCGGGCTGATGCCCCACCCGGAGACGGCGGTCGAGGCGATTCTCGGCAGCGAGGACGGCCTCGGCATCATCCGCTCGCTGGTGGTCTCGGCCGGGGAGTGGGCCGCCACGGGCCGGCTTGCCGGCACGGGGCCGGTCGTCGCCGGCACGGGGCCGGTCGTCGCCGGAGGCGCGGCATGACGGCCCCGACCGAGGCCCCGCTCCACGTCGCGCTCGGGCTGACCGACGGGGAGCTCGCCGCGATCCGCGACAAGCTGGACGGGCGCGAGCCCAACGGCCTCGAGCTCGCGATGTTCAGCGTGATGTGGAGCGAGCACTGCTCCTACAAGAGCTCCCGCCCGCTGCTGCGGACCCTGCCCACCACGGGCGAGGGCGTGGTGGCCAGCGTGGGCGAGCAGGCGGGCGTGATCGACATCGGCGACGGCCACGCGGTCGCATTCAAGATCGAGAGCCACAACCACCCGTCGGCGGTCGAGCCCTACCAGGGCGCCGCGACCGGCGTGGGCGGGATCCTGCGTGACATCTTCGCGATGGGCGCGCGCCCGATCGCGGTGCTCGACGCGCTCCGGTTCGGCAACCCGGCCGACCCGCGCACCCGGCACCTGGTGGACGGTGTCGTGCGCGGCGTCGGCGGGTACGGCAACTGCGTGGGGGTGCCCACGGTGGGTGGCGAGCTCGTGTTCGACCCCTCCTACCAGGGCAACCCGCTGGTCAACGTGATGGCCATCGGGCTGCTCGAGGAGGGGATGCTGACCCATGCCTCGGCCGACGGCCCGGGCAACCTGGTCGTGCTCTACGGCTCGGCCACCGGCCGCGACGGGATCGGCGGGGCCTCGGTCCTCGCCAGCGCGACGTTCGGGGACAGCGATCCGTCGAAGCGCCCCTCGGTCCAGGTGGGCGATCCGTTTGCGGAGAAGCTGTTGATCGAGGCGACGCTCGAGCTGATCGCGAAGCAGCTGGTCGTGAGCATCCAGGACCTCGGCGCGGCCGGCATCACCTGCGCGACCTGCGAGACCGCCGACCGCGGCGGCACCGGCATCGTGGTCGATCTCGACGCCATTCCGCGCCGGGAGCCGGGCCTCGAGCCGTTCGAGGTGATGATCAGCGAATCGCAGGAGCGGATGGTCGCGATCGTGGAGCCCGGCCGGTGGGAGGCCGTGAAGGCGGTCTGCGGGCGCTGGGACCTGCCGGTCGCGATCATCGGCCGGGTGACCGAGGAGCCGGACATCGTGGTCCTCGCCGGACCCCAGGGCTCCGGGGCGCTCGACGCCGAGGGGCGGCCGGTCCCGGGCGCGGTCGAGCTGGGCCGGATGCCCGCCCGGGCGCTTGCCTCCGAGGCGATCGTGTTCGACCGCGAGTCGCGGGCCCCGGCCAGGCGGCGTGCGGCGCCGGCCCCCGGTGCCCCGGCCGAGCCGGTCGACAGCCTGCCGCTGCGCGGCCAGGATCCGGGCGCCGTGCTGGTCGCGCTGCTCGGTTCGGCCAACCTGTCGTCGCGGCACCCGGTGTTCGAGCAGTACGACTCCAACGTCCAGAGCAACACGGTCGCCGCCCCCGGTCGCGGTGCCGCCGTGCTCCGGATCAAGGGCACCACCAAAGCCCTGGTGGCCACCACCGACGGCAACGCGCCGGTCGGCCAGCTGGACCCCTGGCTGGGCGCGGCGATGTCGGTGGCCGAGGCGACGCGCAACGTGGCCATCACCGGCGCCCGGCCGCTGGGCGTGACGAACTGCCTCAACTACGGCGACCCCACCCGCCCCGAGGCGTTCTGGGCGCTGGCCGAAGGCGTCCGCGGCCTGGGCGACGCGTGCCGGGCGCTGGGACTGCCGGTCACCGGCGGCAACGTGTCGCTGTACAACGAGGCGCCCGGGTCGGCTATCGCGCCCACGCCCGAGATCGGCGTCGTGGGGCTCCTCGACGACATCACCCTGCTCGTGGGGCCGGCGCTCACCGCGGACGGCACCACGCTGCTCCTGGTCGGCGAGAGCGGACCCGGGCTGGCCGGTTCCGAGTACGAGCGCCTTGCCGGGCCGGCGCCGGAGGACCGGCCCCCGGCGCTCGACCTTGACGGCGAGAAGGCCGTCCAGGCGTTCGTTCGCGAGGCCATCGCCGGCGGCCTCATCGAGAGCTGCCAGGACGTGTCCGCGGGCGGCGTTGCGGTCGCGGTCGCCGAGATGTGCATCTGGGGCGACCGGGGCGCCCGGCTCCGCTTGCCGGTGGGCGACTCGCCCGCGGTGGCGCTGTTCGGCGAGCGCCCCTCGCGCCTGGTGTGCGAGGCCGCGCCCCGCCACGTGGCCGCCCTGGAGCTGCTGGCCCGCCAGCACGGGGTGCCCGCCGTGGCGCTGGGAACCACCGGCGGCGACCGCCTCCAGGTCCATCTCGCAGGCGAGGGCGCCACCGGTGCCGCCGAGGATCGCGGCAGCCGGATCGCGGATGCCATCGATGTCGCGCTCATCGATCTCCGCCACGCCTGGACACACGGCCTGCCGCGCGTCCTGGGCTGGGAAGGCGAGGGCGCGGACTGATGTGCGGCGTGGTCGGTGTCGTGTTGCCCGGCAGCGGCCACGAGGCCGCTGGCGTCGCTGCCACGGCCCTGTTCGCGCTCCAGCACCGAGGCCAGGAGTCGGCCGGGGTCGGTGTCTCCGACGGCACCCACCTGATGATCTACAAGGACCTGGGCATGGTCGGCCAGGTGCTCGACGAGCGGCGGATCCCGTCGCTGGCGGGTGATCTCGCCGTCGCCCACTGCCGCTACTCGACGACGGGCTCCACGGTGTGGGAGAACGCCCAGCCAACGCTCCGCCTCGGTCCCCGCCGCGCGCTCGCCGTCGGGCACAACGGGAACCTTGTCAACACCCGCGAGCTGCTCGACCAGCTGCGCGGCGGGCGTGGGAGGCTCCCCGCCAGCACCGACACCGAGCTGCTCACCGCGCTGCTTGCCGACGAGGAGGCGGACGACACGGTCGATGCCCTGTGCCGGGTCCTGCCCCGGGTCCGCGGCGCGTTCAGCCTGGTCGTGCTCGACGAGCAGCGCGTCATCGGTGTCCGCGACCCACACGGGTTCCGGCCGCTGGTCCTGGGCCGCCTGCCGCTCCCCGGCGACGCTGCCGTGGGGCTGTGGGGCGGGGACACGGGCGGCTGGATCCTCGCCTCGGAGACGGCCGCCCTCGACATCACCGGCGCGGAATTCGTGCGCGACGTGGAGCCGGGCGAGATCGTCGTCCTCGAGCGGGACCGCGAGCCGGTCAGCGTCCGGTACGCCGCGGCCACGCCCGCCCTGTGCGTGTTCGAGCTGATCTACTTCGCCCGTCCGGATTCCTACATGGAGGGGGTCAACCTCTACGTTGCCCGCCGCCGCATGGGCATGCAGCTGGCCGCGGAACATCCGGTCGACGCCGACCTCGTGATGCCGGTCCCGGACACCGGCGCACCCGCCGCCGTGGGCTTCGCCGAGCGCTCGGGCATCCCGTACCGCGAGGGCCTCGTCCGCAACCGGTACAGCGGTCGAACCTTCATCCAGCCCTCGCAGTCCATGCGCCAGCGGGGTGTCAACGTCAAGCTCAGCCCGCTGCGCGAGATCATCCGCGGCCAGCGCCTGATCGTCGTCGACGATTCGATCGTGCGAGGCACGACCACCAAGCAGATCGTCGGCCTCCTGCGCCGCGCAGGCGCAGCCGAGGTCCACGTCAGGATCAGCGCGCCTCCCATCTACCACCCCTGCTTCTACGGGATCGACACCGCGATCGAGACGGAGCTGATCGCCGCCACCCACGACGTGGAGCAGATCTGCGAGTTCATCGGCGCGGACTCGCTGGGCTACCTGTCGGTGCCCGGTGTGCTCGCCGGGCTGGACCTGCCCTACGACCGGTTCTGCTTCGCCTGCTTTGACGGCAACTACCCGGAGCCGGTCCCGTACGACGTCGGCGAGCGCAAGTTCGTGCTCGAGACGGCGGACGGCCGGACCCCCGGTGCCGACAGCGCCCGGGTGGGCGCCCGGGGAGCGGCGCATTGACCGCCCGGCCAGGCGAGCGCGGCGCCTACGAGCGCTCGGGCGTGGACGTGGGCGCCGGCGAGCGGGCGGTGGAGCTGATGCGGGCGTCGGTCGCGAGCACACGCCGGCCGGAGGTCCTGGGCGGCCTCGGCGGGTTCGGCTCGGCGGTGGCGATCCCGGCCGGGCTGCGGGAGCCCGTGATCGTGTCCTCCACCGACGGCGTGGGCACCAAGACCGCCATCGCCCAGGCGCTGGGCCGGCTGGACACGATCGGCATCGACCTGGTGGCCATGTGCGCCGACGATGTCGCCTGTACCGGCGCCGAGCCGCTCGCGTTCCTCGACTACATCGCGATCGGCCGGCTGGTGCCCGAGCGAGTGGCCTCGCTGGTCGAGGGAATCGCCGAGGGCTGCCGCCAGGCCGGCGCGGCGCTGGTGGGCGGCGAGACGGCCGAGCACCCGGGCCTGATGGAGGCCGACGAGTTCGACCTGGCCGGGTTCTGCATCGGAGTGGGGGAGCGCTCACGGCTGCTCGACGGGACGGCCGCCCAGCCGGGCGACGCGATCGTGGGCCTCGGATCGTCCGGGCTGCACGCGAACGGCTACTCGCTCGTCCGGGCGATCCTGCGCGATCATCGCGTGGCGCTCGACACGCCCTACGGCGGGGTCGCCTGTCGGGCCCTGGGCTGCTCGATGTCGGGCGCCGAGCTGATCGCGGAGCCGGGGCTGCTGGACCGGACCCTGGGCGAGGTGCTCCTGACGCCGACCCGGATCTACGCGGGCGACGTGCTCGCGATCCGCGATGGGCTGGCGACCGCCGGCCACGAGCTGCGGAGCATGGCCCACATCACCGGGGGCGGGCTGCCGGGCAATGTGCCGCGCGCCCTGCCCGCCGAGCTCGGAGCCCGGCTGGATCCGGCGACCTGGCCGCTGCCGTCGGTGATGCGGATTCTGGGCGCCCTCGCCGGGATCGCCGGGCCCGAGCTGCGTGCGACGTTCAACGGTGGCCTGGGCATGGTCCTGGTGGTCCCGGCGAGGGCTGCCGAGGCCACGGTCGAGCTCGCAACAGCCCGTGGCGTGCCGGCGTGGGTCGTGGGCGAGGTTCTGCCGGCCGACGAGGCCGGTGCGCGGTACGCGGAAACGGCGCGGTGAGCGGTCGGGTCGCGATCGGAGTCTCCGGCGCCGGGTCCAACCTGCGGGCGCTCGTGGCGGCTTCACGGCGAGGCGCGCTGGGCGGCAAGGTCGTGCTCGTGTTCGCCGACCGGGCCTGCCCTGCGCTCGACTGGGCGGCGGAGCAGGGGATCGACGCGAGTCTCGTCCCCGGCGGTGACGACGGCGTCCTCGATGACACGCTGTCGGCCGTGGCGCCCGACGTCATCGTCCTGGCGGGCTACCTGCGCCTGGTGGGTCCGTCGGTGCTGGCGCGGTTCGGAGGCCGGATCCTCAACGTCCACCCGTCGCTGCTGCCGGCGTTCCCGGGTCTCCGAGCGGCCCACGACGCGCTGGCGGCGGGTGTCGCCGTGACGGGGGTGACGGTCCACCTGGTCGACGCCACGCTCGACGGCGGGCCGATCGTCGCCCAGGAGGCGGTGCCCGTCCTGCCCGGCGACACGGAGGACGCCCTGGTGGCGCGGCTCCATTCCGTCGAGCACCGGCTGCTGCCGGCCGCCGTCGGCGCGCTGCTGGCAGGGGCGCTGCGCGTGCCCGAGGGCGCCCGGCGGGCGACGTTCGACGCCTCGGCCGCGGACGCGTCGATGCCGGTCCCCCGGCGGGCCCTCCTGTCGGTCAGCGACAAGTCCGGCCTGGCGGACCTGGGCCGCGGCCTCGTGGCGCGCGGTTGGGAGCTCGTGTCGACGGGCGGCACCGCCCGTGCGCTGCGCGAGACAGGCCTCCCGGTCACCGACGTCGCCGCCGTCACGGGCTTCCCCGAGATGCTCGATGGCCGGGTCAAGACGCTCCACCCGCGGGTCCACGGCGGGCTGCTCGCCGACCGGCGGCGCGCCGACCACCGCGAGGCGCTGCTGGCCGCCGGCATCGCCCCGTTCGCCCTCGTCGTGGTCAACCTGTACCCGTTCGCCGAGGCAGCCCGCAAGCCGGGGCTGTCGTTCGACGACCTGGTCGAGGAGATCGACATCGGCGGGCCATCGATGGTCCGGGCGGCGGCCAAGAACCACGCCAGCGTCGCGATCGTGACCTCGCCCGCGCGCTACGACGCGATCCTCGCCGCGCTGGACGAGCAGGGTGCGGTCCCGCTCGGCCTGCGCTCGGCGCTGGCCGTCGAGGCGTTCCACCACACCGCCGCGTACGACACCCGGATCGCCGCCGAGCTGCCATCCCGGATGGACGCCGCGGGCGTCGACCTGCCCCCCGAGCCCGGCCTGCCGGGCGCCGAGGACCCGTACCCGCCTGTGCTCACGGTCTCGATGGAGAAGGTCGAGACGCTGCGCTACGGCGAGAACCCGCATCAGCCGGCGGCCCGCTATCGGCGCACCGACCGCGAGCCGCGGCCCGGCGATGGTCCGTTCGCCACCGGCGCCCCCCCGCTCCAGGGCAAGGCGCTGTCCTACAACAACGTCCTCGACGCTTCCGCCGCAGCGGCGCTGGGACGGCTCATGCGCGGCCCGGCTGTCGTGATCCTGAAGCACACCAACCCGTGTGGCGCCGCCGAGCGGGACACGCTGCTGGCGGCCTGGGAGGCTGCCCTGGCCGGCGACCCGGTGTCGGCGTTCGGCGGCGTGGTGGCGGTCACCGGGGAGGTCGACCGGGCGCTGGCCGAGCGGCTGGTCTCCATCTTCCTCGAGGTCGTCGTGGCCCCCGGGTTCGACGAGGGCGCCCGCGAGGTCCTCGCGTCCAAGCCGAACCTGCGGCTGGTGGTGGATCCGTCGCTGGACGCCGGGGCGGCTCGACCGGAGCCAGCGGGCGACGCGCTGGGCTCGTTCCGCACCGCCGGGGGCGGGGTCCTGGTGACCGCGCCCGACACGCTGCCCGACGACCCCGGCGAGTGGCTGTGCGCCACCAGTCGCCAGCCCACCGGGCAGGAGCGCCGCGACCTCGACCTCGCCTGGCGGTTGTGCCGGGGGGCAGCATCCAATGCCATCCTCCTCGTCCGCGACGGCATGCTGGTCGGCCTCGGCTCCGGCCAGGTGTCGCGCGTGGACGCCTGCGGCGGAGCGGTCGACAAGGCCCGCCAGTTCCAGGGCGAGCGCGGAGCCGCCGGTGCGGTCGCGGCGTCGGACGCGTTCTTCCCGTTTCCCGACGGCCCCCAGGTCCTGCTCGAGGGCGGCGTCACGGCGATCATCCAGCCGGGCGGCTCGGTGCGCGATGCCGAGGTCCTGGCGACGGTTGAGGATGCCGGGGCCGCCATGCTGGTGACCGGCCGGAGGCATTTCCGGCACTAGCGTCCGGCCGGCGGTCACCGGGGCGGCCACCGGTCAGGCGGGGCGGAGCCCCTTCCACTGGTCCACGGCCCAGCGCCAGTCGCTGGGATCGTCGAACTCGACGCGGATCGCCGCCCCGCTGCCCGGGACCGCGGCGAATCCCTCGACCACGCCGACCGCCAGCCCGTCGGCGTCGGCCACGCTGATCCGCGCCCTGCCCACCAGCTCGCCGGCCCGGTGATCGAGCGCATCTGCGCCGAGGTTCCCGGCCACCTGCCCGAGGAACGCCTCCGGGGACATCGGTCGACCGTTCGCGCCCGTTGCGGTCGCAGCCAGGGTGATGCCCCGGCCGCCCAGGCCGCCCCACCACTCCTCGCCCGACCGCCGCTCGGCGTAGCCGCCGGGGATCGTCAGGTCCAGCCCTCGTGGACGACCGTGACCGGCCGCCGCCGGTATCCGATCAACGGCGTGGCCGGATCGACGCTCGCGGCCCGCTCGCGCAGCAGGCGGGTCATCGGATCGACGACACCGACGTGGTCCGCCAGCTCGAGCCACTCGCGCCAGGGGAAGGGCAGCGAGGGGTCCAGCGGATAGGCGCGCCGCAGCAGCGTCAGCGCCTCGTCGACGACGGCGCGCTCGGCGGCGTCGGCTGGCCGTCGCCAGCGGACCTCCGTCCAGAGCAGGCACAGCGCCCGGGCAAGCCGGTTGCGAGCATCGGTGGCATCGGTGAACCAGGGCCAGATGTCGGCCGCCACTCGAGGTCCGGCGAGAGCGCGCTCGAGCCAGGCGTCGTCACGCGGCCCCAGCGGTGTCACCAGCGCTGCGTCCACCCGGAACCGGACGCCCGGCGGTGTGCCCAGATGGACCGCCGGCTGGCCGCTGCGGCGGAGCTCGAGCGCCCTCAGGAGCGAGGCACGGAGCCAACCCAGGTGGGCTCGCTCCACGGCGCGCCGGTCGCCCCCGGCAAGGTCGTCCGCACCACGCATTCGTCCAGTCGGATCGGGCGGGTCCCACGCGATCTCGAGCTCGTCGCCCAGGCGCTGGAGCCAGCGGGCAATGAAGGTGTGGTAGCCGGGTCCCAGCGGGCTCGTGGTCGCGCTCGCCGTCACCCTCCCCTGGGGGTCCGCAGTGAGGACCGCATCGCGAGCCGCCGGGTGAAACGAGGCCCGCAGGGTCGCGCCGCCCCCGTCGCCCCGGCCGACGACCGCGCCCCGGCACACGTCCGGGTACTCCGCGCGGGACCAGGCGGCCGCCTGGTCGAGCAGCTGGCCAACCTCGGGCAGCCGGGGAAGGATCCCGCGCTTGGCAGCCTGGCCGGCGAGGGCGATGATGAGGTCCACGGTGGCTCCTGGGTGATCGGTCCGACCGTCCACGATAGGCGGACGCGAGCGCACGGTGAACGACGCGTTGGTACCGAACACGTCCGCTGACGGTCCCTGTCCTGGAGTCAGCCCAGCGCCCGCTCGTTGCGCTCCGCGGCGGCGACCAGCTTCTCGATCCGGGCCGTGCGCGTCTCGGGCCGGACGGCCGTCGCGATCCACGCCAGGGCCTGCTTGCGAGCCGACGGCGGCAGGGCGCGGAAGCTGGCCTCGGCCGGCGGGTGGGCCTCGAGCGCCACGGCGAGATCGGACGGTACCTCGAGCCGCTCGGGACCGTCGAGCACCGTCCACGACCCGTTGGCCTTCGCGCGCTCGATGGCCAGCAGTCCGGCAGGCCGCATCCGGCCGGACGCGATCAACCGCTCGACGCGGCTCTTGTTGCTGGCCGCCCACGCGCTGCGCGGCTTGCGCGGGGCGAAGTACAGCTTGCCCCGCTCGTCGTCGAACCGTCCGCCTGTGCTGTCCACCCAGCCGACGCACAGCGCCTCCTCGATGGCGGCCTCGTAGTCGAGGAACGGCCGACCGGTCCTTGGCCGCCAGGTCACCAGCCACGCGCCGTGCGCGGTGGCGTGGTTCGCCTCCAGCCAGGCCCGCCACGTGGCGCGGTCATCGGCGTGCACCTGGGGGGCGTCGTCGAGCGCGCTCATGACGCCGAGTCTACGTGGCCGACGGCCACGGCCCGGCCTCGCCGGCCCCGCACGCGCTGCTACCATCGCCGGGCCATGTCCGACCGCCAGCGCTTCTACCTGACCACTGCGATCGCCTACGCCAACAACGCGCCCGGCCTGCACACCGTGTACGAGGTCATCGGGGCCGACGTGATCGCGCGCTGGCACCGGATGCAGGGTCACGAGACGCAATTCCTGACCGGGACCGACGAGCACAGCGTGAACATCGCCCAGTCGGCCGAGACGCAGGGCGTGACGCCGCGCGAGTTCGTGGATGAGAAGGTTGCCCTGTTCAAGGCGGCCGAGGACGCCCTGCTCATCAGCCCGGACCGGTTCATCCGGACGACGGACCCCGATCACTACCGCTCCGCCCAGGAGATGGTCCGCCGCGCGTACGACAACGGCGACATCTACCTGGGCAGCTACGAGGGATGGTATTGCCCGTCGGAGGGCTTCAAGGCCCCGTCCGATCTCCACGAGACCGCCGACGGGATGCAGTGCCCCAATCACCCGGGCGTGCCGCTGCAGTGGCTGTCCGAGCGCAACTGGTTCTTCCGGTTGTCGGCCTACCAGCAGCGGCTGCTCGACTGGTACGAGGCCAACCCGGACTTCGTCCAGCCCGACTTCCGGCGCAATGAGATGCTGGGATTTATCCGCCAGGGCCTCGAGGACTTCTCGATCAGCCGCGCCGGCGCGACCTGGGGCATCCCGTTCCCGATCCGGGAGAACGGGCAGTCAGCGCAGCTGGCCGACGGCTCGTGGGACCCGGAGGCGGGCACGATCTACGTCTGGTATGACGCCCTGATCAACTACATCACGGGGGCCGGATTCCCCGACGACCTCGACAGCTTCCACCAGTGGTGGCCGGCCGACCTGCACGTCATCGGCAAGGACATCGCCCGGTTCCACGCCATCTACTGGCCGGCCATGCTGTGGTCGGCCGGGATCGACGCCCCCGAGCACGTCTGGGTTCACGGCTGGCTCCTCGTCCAGGGCGAGCGGATGAGCAAGAGTCGCGGCAACTTCCTCGACCCGCACGCGGTGGTGGCCACGTTCGGTGCCGACGGGGCCCGCTACGTGACCCTGCGCGAGGTGGCGTTCGACCGCGACACCGACGTCTCATGGGACTCGTTCGTCCGCCGCTACAACGCCGACCTCGCCAACGATTTCGGCAACCTCGTCAACCGCACCGTGTCGATGGTCAACCGCTACCTCGGCGGGGAGCGCCCGGCGCCACGGCCGGCCGCGACGTCGCCGCTGGCTGAGGGCTGGGCCGACACCCTGCGGCTGTACCGCGACAGGCTCGACGGGTACCTGCTCCACGACGCCCTCGCCGAGCTCTGGGAGCTGGTGGGCGGGGCGAACAAGACGGTGGACGCCGAGCAGCCCTGGACGCTGGCGAAGCAGGCCAAGGCCGGCGACGAGGACGCCGCCGCGCGGCTGCGTGGCGTGCTGGGGGACCTCGTCGAGACCTGCCGCCTGGTGGGGACCGCGGCGGCCCCGTTCATGCCCTCGATGGCGCCCAGAATCCTGGAGCAGCTCGGTCACGGGTGGGCGTACGGCGCAGACGGCAACGGCGGCCCGGCCGTGCTCGACCTGCTCGAATGGGGCGCAGTCGCCGAGGCGGGCCGCGTGACCGAGGCGCCGACGCCGCTGTTCCCCCGCATCGAGGCGGAGGTTCTCGAGACACCCGGAGCCTGACCGTCGTAGGGTTGTCACCCCAACCCCACGGAGGTCCCCACGATGGCGAAGGGCGAGATCACCCACATCGAGTTCCCGGCTGACGATCCGGGCCGCGCGAAGCGGTTCTACGAGGCGGTAGCGGGCTGGCAGTTCGACGAGCGGGAGGACTTCCCCGGCTACTACATGTTCCGCAATGGGGAGGCGAGCGGCGGCGCCGTGGCCAAGCGGGGCGAGATGGCACCCCGGCAGCTCCGGATCTACATCACCGTCGACTCGCTCGAGGCGGCTTGTGCCGCGGCCGAGGCCAGCGGCGGCACGGTCGTGGAGCAGCCGTCCGACATCGGCGGCGGCATGGGCCGGTTCGCCGTGGTCCGCGATACGGAGGGCAGCGAGGTCGGCCTCTGGCAGACCTCGGCGGGCTGAGCCGTCAGGGACCATGGTTCCCGCCCACCTGCCCCTGATGGCCGCCTTCCTGGCGGCGCGTCCAACCCCGGCCGCACGTACCCTCTGGGCATGCGGCTGATCGACTCGCACGGCCACGTCAACGCCGACCGTTTCGACGACGACCTCGACGAGGTGCTGGACTCCGCGCGCGCGGCCGGCGTCGAACGGCTCCTGGTGCCGGGCTGGAACGTCCGGTCCAGCGAGCGTGCCCTCGAGGTCGTCGCGACCAGGCCGTGGCTCGACGCGGCGGTGGGCGTCCATCCCCACGACGCCGCCAGGACCGACCCCGCGGGCTGGGCGATGGTCGAGGCGTGGGCGCGCGACGAGCGGGTGGTCGCGATCGGCGAGACCGGGCTGGACGCGGACCGCATGTTCTCGCCCTGGGAGGCGCAGCTCGACAACCTGCGGCGCAACCTCGGCCTGGCGCTCGCGACCGGCAAGCCGGCGATCCTCCACTGCCGGTCGCGCGCCGGGGAACGTGACGCGCAGGACGCGCTGGTGCGCGAGCTACGGACCTCGGGGCTCGGCGCCGACGCGGGGCGGGCGGTCTTCGGCAGTCATCCCCCGGCAGTCGTCCACAGCTTCTCGGGTCCGGTGGACTACGCCCGCGAGATGCTCGACATGGGGCTGGCGGTCGCCTTCGGCGGGCTGGTCTTCCGGCGCGGCGAGGAATCATCGGCCGAGGTGGTTCCCCTCGTCCCGGCGGAGCGGTTGCTGGTCGAGACCGACGCCCCCTTCCTGTCCCCGCCGGGGGCGCCGCGCGGCCGCAACGCCCCGGAGCACGTCGCGATCACCGCCCGCTGGGTCGCGGCCCGGCGCGGGACGGGCGAGGACGAGCTGGGCGATGCCCTGGTCGCGGCGTACGACACCACCTTTCCCCGCTCCCTGCCGCGCTGACGCACCACCGGGTATCAGCCGGCGTCGCACGGCCGGGCCGATGACGGCCAAGGATTCCGGTTGACAACGGTGGGCAGCCTCCGGTACGTTTCTGGCACTCTCAATGCGAGAGTGCCAATCCGGGCGAGACGCGATCCGGGGCCGCCGTGACGATGGACACACCCCCGTCCAGGGCACGGCACCGCAAGCCGCGTCGCGACCGCCGGGCAGGCACTCGCCAAGAGGACCAGCGGACAGCACGGGCCCACCGCCCGGGTCGTTCCGAAACCACCAACCACGGGCAGATGCGGCCGCCCACGGCCGCGGCAGGAGGAAACGAACCTTGGCCAGCGCCTCTTCGACGAAGCTCCGCCCGCTGGGCGACCGCGTCGTCATCAAGCCCACGCCGCGTGAGGAGATGACGAAGTCGGGCATCGTCCTGCCGGACACCGCGAAGGAGAAGCCCCAGGAGGGCGAGATCCTGTCGGTCGGCCCGGGCAAGATGCTCGACGACGGCTCCCGCGAGGCGATGGACGTCGCCGTCGGCAACCGCGTCCTGTACGCGAAGTACGCCGGCACCGAGTTCAAGGTCGAGAGCGAGGAGCTCCTGATCCTGAGCCAGAAGGACATCCTGGCGATCGTCGAGGACTGACATCCCGGCGTCGCCCGACATCGCCCAACCCTGACAACAGCTATCCCGGAGGGATCCTGACTTGGCCAAGCAGCTCATCTTCGACGAGACCGCTCGTCGCTCGCTGAAGCGGGGCATCGACCGCCTCGCGGACGCGGTCCGTGTGACGATCGGTCCCAAGGGCCGCAACGTCGTCCTCGACAAGAAGTTCGGCTCGCCGACCATCACCAACGACGGCGTGACGATCGCGCGCGACATCGAGCTCGAGGACCCGTTCGAGAACATGGGCGCGCAGCTCCTCAAGGAGGTCGCGACCAAGACCGACGACGTCGCCGGCGACGGCACCACCACCGCGGTGGTCCTGGGCCAGGCGATGGTCGCCGAGGGCCTGCGGGTGGTCACCGCGGGCGCCAATCCGATGGGCGTCAAGCGCGGCATCGAGCGCGCGGTCGAGACGGTCGTCGAGGAGATCAAGTCCCAGGCCCGGCCGGTCGAGACGCGCGAGCAGATCGCGGCTGTCGCGGCCATCTCCGCGGCCGATCCCGAGGTCGGCGAGATCATCGCCGAGGTGATGGACAAGGTCGGCAAGGACGGCGTCATCACCGTGGAGGAGGGCCAGTCCCTCGGCCTCGAGAAGGAATACACCGAGGGCATGCAGTTCGACCGGGGCTACATCTCGGCGTACTTCGTGACCAACCCGGACCGGATGGAGGCCGTCCTCGAGGATCCGGTCCTGCTCATCACCGACAAGAAGATCAGCGCAGTGCCCGATCTGCTGCCGGCCCTCGAGAAGGCCGTCCAGCAGGGCAAGCCGATGCTGATCATCGCCGAGGACATCGACGGCGAGGCGCTGGCGACCCTGGTCGTGAACAAGCTCCAGGGCCGGATCCAGGTCCTCGGCGTCAAGGCTCCGGGCTTCGGCGATCGCCGCAAGGAGATGCTGCGCGACATCGCGACGCTCACCGGCGGCACCGTGATCTCCGAGGAGATCGGTCGCAAGCTCGACTCGGTCCAGTTCGAGGATCTCGGGCGGGCCCGTCGCGTCGTCGCCACCAAGGACGACACGACGATCGTCGACGGCGAGGGCAGCTCCGAGCAGGTCAAGGCGCGCATGACGCAGATCAAGGCGCAGATCGAGGAGACCACCTCGGACTACGACCGCGAGAAGCTCCAGGAGCGCCTCGCCAAGCTGGCCGGCGGCGTGGCCGTCATCAAGGTCGGCGCGGCCACCGAGGTCGAGCTCAAGGAGAAGAAGCACCGCATCGAGGATGCGCTCTCGACCACCCGCGCGGCGGTCGAGGAGGGCCTCGTGGCGGGCGGCGGCACGACCCTGCTCCAGGCCATTCCGGCACTCAGCAGCCTCAAGCTCGAGGGTGATGAGGCCGTTGGCGTGGACATCGTGCGCAAGGCGCTCGAGGCTCCGGCCCGCCAGATCGCCGACAATGCCGGGGCTCCCGGCGAGGTCGTCGTGAGCAAGGTCGCCGCGATGAAGACCGGCGAGGGCTACGATGCCTTCAAGGGCGTCTACGGCGACATGTTCGACAAGGGCATCGTCGACGCGGCCAAGGTGACCCGCTCCGCGCTCCAGAACGCTGCCTCCATCGCCGCGATGGTCCTCACGACCGAGACGCTCGTGACGGATATCCCGGAGAAGGAGAAGGCCGGAGCCGGCGCCGGGCACGACCACGGCGGCGGGATGGACTTCTAGATCGCCGTTCCCGCGACATCAACGCCCCCGGCGGCCTCGGCCGCCGGGGGCGTCTTCGTGCCGGCCGCGCTCCTCGGGCGCCAGGGCCTTCCTCGGAGCCCGTCCGGCCAAGCCCCTGGATGGCGAGCGTCGGCGAGTGTCGGCGGACGTCACCCGCGACAGCCGGCGAGCCGTAGACTCGGGGATGACATGTCACCGTCGGGAGGAGCGAACTCATGACCCGCGTCTCGATCCGCCACATCGACGTGGTCCGTGCCGCGAACATCGCTGCGGCCCTGTATGCGGTCGTCGTGATCGTGTTCATGCTCCTGTTCCTGGTCCCGTTCGTTCTCATCGTGGGCGTCGCGGGCACCAACTACTCCGACAGCGGTGTCGGGGCGATCATGGCCGGCGGCATCATCGGCGTCCTGCTCGCGGCCGTGATCGGCGCGGTGTTCTATGCGATCGTCGGCTGGATCGTGACCGCGATCGCAGTTGCCCTGTTCAACTTCGTCGCCGGCAGGCTCGGCGGCCTGCAGGCGGATGTGGCGTTCGAAAGTCCGCTGCCCGGCGGCCCCGGCTCCGGCTACCCGGCGCCGGTCTACCCCGGTGCGCCCGGTTACCAGCCAGCTCCCGTCTACGCTCCCGGCCCGGCCGCTCCGCCGCCGTCCACCCAGGCGCCCGGCGGCCAGCCGCCGACCCCTCCCTCCTGGGGACAGCCGCAGAGCTAGCGGCGCCGGCGACGGCCAGGTCCGACGCAGGGCTCGGTCTCCCGCTCGGATCATCTGCCACCATCGCCCCGGCCGGGGTTGGCGACCGGTCACCGCCCGGGACCCGCCGTAGAATGGAGAGGTGAGTCCCACCCCGGCCGGCGAACCCGTGAAGCGTCGCCGCACGCGACGCGAGGCGCCCTCTGAGCAGGGCACATGGCTGGATCTGGGGGACGAGCCTGTGACCGCGGACGGCAGTCCGACCGCTGCCGACGTCACATCGCCCGTGGTCGTGCCCGACGAGCCCGACTGGATGCGCGACGTGCCGGTCGACCCGCGGGCCCCGGCGGGGCCCGCGCTCTCGCCCGAGGATGTCGCGAGGGCGCTCGAGGAGCGCCGGGCCGCGCGCGCGGACGAGATCACCAGCCGGCTCAACGGCGAGCAGGCCCGCGCGGTCACCACCATCGACGGCCCACTGCTCATCCTCGCCGGCGCAGGCTCGGGCAAGACCCGCGTCATCGCGCACCGGATCGCCTACCTGGTCGGCGCCAAGGGCATCCCGCCACGCCGGATCCTGGCGGTCACGTTCACCAATCGCGCGGCGGGGGAGCTTCGCGAGCGGATCACGGCGCTGGTGGGGGAGCCGGGCCGCGACGTCGAGGCCGGCACGTTCCACTCGCTGTGCGCCCGGGTCCTCCGCCGGGACGGCGACGCGATCGGCCTCGACCGGCGGTTCGTGATCTACGACACCGACGACCAGCAGCAGCTCATGAAGCGGATCCTCGCCGAGCAGGACCTGCCGGCGACCGGCGAGTTCCGGCCGGCGGCCGTGCTGGGCGCGATCAGCCGGGCCAAGAACGACATGCTCGACGCGGACTTCCTCGCCCACAACGCGGTCAACCACCGCGAGCGGGTGATCGCGGTGCTGGCCGCCCGCTACGCGGAGCGCCTGCGCCAGGTCAACGCGCTCGACTTCGACGACCTGCTGCTGCGCGCGGTCGACTTGTTCCAGCAGGCGCCCGAGGTCCTCGAGCGCTACCAGGCCCGCTGGCAGTACCTCCACGTCGACGAGTACCAGGACACGAACCGGCCGCAGTACCTGTGGGTCCGGGCGCTGGCCGCGGCCCACCGCAACCTGTGCGTGGTGGGCGACGACGACCAGTCGATCTACGGCTGGCGCGGGGCGAACGTCCAGAACATCCTCGATTTCGAACGCGACTACCCCGACGCGACCGTGGTCAAGCTGGAGCAGAACTACCGCTCCACGCAGCTCATCCTCGACGTCGCCCACGCGGTCGTGTCACGCAACGAGCGGCGGACCGACAAGAAGCTGTGGACGGAGAACCAGGGCGGTGTCCCCATCCAGCGGTTCGAGGCGTTCAACGAGGAGGAGGAGGCCGAGTGGATCGCCCGCCAGGTCGAGGGCCTGGTCGGCGCGACGGGCAAGAGCGGCTGGCTGACGCGGCGCGCGGACGACGACGAGTCGACCCGGTTCCGGCCCAAGGATCTCGCGGTGATGTACCGGATGAACGCGCAGTCACGCGCCATCGAGGAAGCGTTCCTGCGCTACGGCATCCGGTACCAGCTTGTCGGCGGAACGCGGTTCTACCAGCGGCGCGAGGTCAAGGATGCGCTCGCCTACCTGCGGGTGCTCCGGTCCGACACGGACGCAGTCTCCTACGAGCGGGTGATCAACGTGCCGGCGCGCGGGATCGGCGAGAAGAGCGTGTCCGTCCTGCGTGCCGCTGCGGATCGCCTCGAGGGGTCGATGTATGGGGCAGTCGAGGCGGCCGGGAAGGGCCACTTTGAGGGCCTGACCGGGCGCGCCCGGACGGCGATCGGCGAGTTCTACGCGCTGGTGGCCCGGCTGCGGCGGCGGATCGGCGTGCTGCCGCTGCCCGAGCTGCTCGACGAGGTACTGGAGCAGTCGGGCTATCGGGCGATGCTCGCCGACGGGTCCGAGGAGGGCGAGGACCGCTGGGCGAACCTGCTCGAGCTGCGTGCTGTGACGACCCGCTACGACGACCTCGCGCCCGACGACGCGCTCGACCGCCTGCTCGAGGAGACCGCCCTGGTCGCTGACCAGGATTCCTACGAGGGCGAGAAGGACGCGGTCACCCTGATCACCCTCCACGCCGCCAAGGGCCTCGAGTTCCCGGTCGTGTTCATCGCCGGCCTCGAGGAGGGTGTGTTCCCGCACAACCGGGCCCTCGACGACGAGCACGAGCTGGAGGAGGAGCGCCGGCTCGCGTACGTGGGCATCACCCGCGCCAAGCGCCGGCTGTTCCTGTCCCACGCCTGGCGGCGGGCGACCTGGGGCGGCGGCGGGATGTCGATCCCGAGCCGGTTCCTGCTCGAGATCCCGCCCGACCTGATGGTCGGTCCGCAGCTGCGGGGCGGGGGCGAGCTGGGCGCCGATCTCGATCCGGATCTCGTGTTCCGCGAGCGCGGGTCACGCCTCGGAGCGGGGATCCGGGCGGGCGGCGGCGCCTACCGGCAGGGGAGCGGGCGACCAGGGGCGCCCGCAGCCGGCGAGCCCTTTCGCCCGTCACGCGACCTGGAGGCGCGTCGCGAGGCGTACGCGGCGGGCGCGCCGTCGGGCTCGCTGGGCCGGCAGCCGTCGCTGGCCAGCACGGTGTCACCCCGGCCCCTCGTCCCTGGCGAGCGCCGCTACCGGGACGGCGACCGGATCCGCCACGCGCGCTGGGGCGACGGGATCGTGATCAGCTCGAAGCTCACCCGCGACGACGAGGAGGTCCAGGTCGCGTTCAAGGACCCGCAGGTCGGTCGCAAGACGATGCTCGCTTCGCTCGCGAACCTGGAGCTGCTGGGCTGAGGGCCGGCCCGTCGGCGCCGGGCAACGTCAGCCGAGGTGGGGGACGTGCTCCGGGTAGTGGTCCGCGGAGTCGGCGATCACGATCGCCGCCACGGTGCCCTTGAGCCACGGGCGCGGATCGCCGATGAACAGCTCCTCGCCGGTGGCACCCTCCACGAGCGCGAGGAGCCGGGTGAAGGAGGCCGCCTCACCGGTACGCACGTCGGCCGCCGGGCGATCGCGGCTCTCGCGGAGGATCCGGGCGTTCCAGGTGTCGATGTCCCACGACTCGCCGTCATCCGGGTAGGGGTCCGTCCCGGTTCGGGCGCCCTCGATGGTGCGGGAGCTGTGCTCGTGCCACCACTCGATGTGGGCGAGCACGTCCTTGCGTGTCCAGCCCGGCATGCCGGGCGCGTCGGCGAGCAG
This sequence comes from uncultured Chloroflexia bacterium, assembly GCA_963727585.1. Lineage (GTDB taxonomy): Bacteria > Chloroflexota > Limnocylindria > Limnocylindrales > CSP1-4 > CAIXZV01. The sequence continues at coordinate 920,301 of CAVSHH010000003.1, forward strand.
GTCCGCGTCGGTGAGCGCGGCCACGGCCGCCTCGATGGGGGCATGGCCCGTCCGGATGGCGTCGAGCAGCGAGTCCTCGTCCATACGTTGCTCCTATGTCAAGCCGCGGCCGCTGTCAAGGCGGAGGCGGCACTGGCACGTCGTGTCTCGTCAGTCGAGAGGCGTCGGAATACCTCATCCGACAAGCGCCGGCGGAGGGCCCGGATCGCCTCGGTCTTGGTGTCCCCGGTGTTGCGCCGGTGCTCGACGTAGGCGCGGCCCCGCTCGTCGATCCGCATATGGGTGATGGCGATCCGGTGGAGCGCCAGGTTGAGCTGGCGGTTGCCGCCCCGGGACAGCCGGTGACGTGGCGAGTTGCCCGACCACACCGGGACCGGTGCCGTGCCGTTGTGGCGGGCGAAGGCGGCCGCGGAGCGGAAGCGGCGGATGCCGGCGCTCTCGCCGACGATCTTGGCGGCGGTGAGCGGGCCGGCGGCTCCGGGACGCCGAGGTCGAGCAGGAACCAGCGCAGCCGCGCCATGTTCCGGGTGCGCTCGGCGACGAGATCGTCGCGGTGGTCGACGAGCATCCGCAGCTCGCGCTCCGGGCCGTCGAGCGTGGCGATGGGGAGGTCCGGGTTGGCGAGCGCCGCGCGGGCGACCGCGAGCGCGTCGATCGGGTCGCTCTTGCCGGGCTCGCGCACCGAGCGGCGGGCGCCCGCCATGAGCTTGGGCGGGACCCGGACGACGGCCTCGCCGGCGCGGACCAGGCCGGCCTCGAGGCGGCGCGAGAGGTGGTGGCAGTCCTCGAGCGCCCACTCGCGCTCGGGGAAGTGGGCAGCCCAGCGGCGGAGCTCGAGGTGCCCCTCAGGCGTGGCAGCGACCGTGAGCTCGGCGAGCTTGCGGCCCTGCCCGTCGACCGCGACGACCGTGTGCCAGCGCTTGTGCAGATCCGCTCCCAGGATGACCATGTGCCTGTCGCCTCCGTGCATGCGGTGGTGGCGCACGGGCCGGTCGGCGGACACACCTGAGTGGGGGCGGTGCCACGCTCCTATCAAGTCACGCCGGTCGGCCCGGACTGTCTCCCGGCCGGCACAACGCATGGAGGCCACGCCGCTTCGGCGGGCACGCAGCCTAGGAGCCAAGCCGGGAGACGCAACTGAGGGTGACACTCACGCGCAGCCTACGGCGATGCGCGGCCGCTCGGTTGCGCCGGGTCGCCGCCCGCCTCATGGGGCCGCCGCGGACATTCCTTGCGGGCATCACCGTTCGACCACCGATGACTGTTCGATGCGTGGCAGGGTTCAATCGGACGGTCTTCGCCTCCTGGTCTGGCCCATCCGGTCGAAGTGCTCCCTGGGAGGCATCGGAAGGACGACCGGGGGCCGCTGGCAATGCCCACGGGCGATCAGCCGGCCGGTCGGTGCCACGCCTCGCTCGTGAGCCGGTACGTGACGTGCGGCCGCAGCGGGTCGTCGGGCGCCACCCGAGGGTGGAGAAAGTCCCATGGCGCCGCCGGGTCCCGCCGCGCCATGCCCAGCTTCTCCATCACCCGCCGCGAACGGACGTTGACCACCGCGGTGTACGAGACCAGCTCGGGCAGGCCCGCCACCTCGAAGCCATAGCGCATCGCCGCCCGAGCGCCCTCGGTCGCGTACCCGTGCCCCCATGCCTCGAACGCCAGCCGCCAGCCGATCTCCACCGTCCGCTCGGTGGCGAACGACGGGATCGACAGCCCGATGGTGCCAAGGAGCGCGCCATCCGCCAGCCGGTCGGCCGCCCACAGCGAGTACCCCTCGGTCCGCCACCGGTCCACGAAGTGGTCGATGAGCGCGTCGCTCCGCTCTCGCGTCAGCGTGCCACCCAGCATCTCGCCCACGCGCGGGTCGGCGTTGATCGCCGCGAACGGCTCGCGATCGGCTTCGCGCCAGCCGCGCAGCCGCAGCCGATCGGTGACCAGCTCGGGGACGGCACCGGAAGCAGCCGTGCCGGGCATCTGCTCATGGTCATCGATCCGGCCCGTATCCTGCCAGTGATGTGCGCCTACCCACCGCCCGCTCCCGCCCCCTTCGACCTCGATCGCATCGTCACGGTCAACGAGCTCGAGGCTCCGGCGCGCGAGCGCCTGCACCCTGCGGCCTGGGCCTACTACCAGGGCGGCGCCTGGGACGGCACGACCCTGCGCGACAACGACGCCGCCTGGGATCGCTGGCGGCTCCGGCCACGAGTGCTGCGCGACGTGTCGGCGGTCACGCTCGAGACCACCGTCCTCGGCCGGCCCGCCGCGCTGCCGCTCGGGATCGCCCCGGCGGCGCTCCACGGCCTCGCGCACGCCGATGGTGAGCTGGCCACCGTTCGCGCCGCCGCCGCCGCGGGCGCGATCACGACCGTGTCCACCGTCGCCAGCCGCTCGATCGAGGACGTCGCCTCGGCCGCACCCGACGCCCGCCGCTGGTTCCAGCTCTACGTCCAGGCCGACTGGGGCCTGACGCGCAGCCTGGTGGAACGGGCCGCGGCCGCGGGCTACGAGGCGCTCGTGCTGACCGTGGACACCCCGGTCCTCGGCTACCGCGACGACATCCTGCGGCTCGGCTTCGATCCCGGCGAGGGCGCCTACGCCAACCTGCCCGGGCGCCGGGCCAGGACGCCCCGGGGCGAGCTCGACGAGCTGCTCGACATGCGCGGCGTCCCGTTGACCTGGGCCACGCTCGACGAGATCCGCTCGTGGGCTCCGCTGCCGCTGGTGCTCAAGGGCGTGCTCACGGCGGAGGATGCCCGGCTCGCCGTGGCCCACGGCGTGGATGGCGTCTGGGTCAGCAACCATGGCGGCCGACAGCTGGATCGGAGCCCCGCCGCCGTCGATGTGCTCGAGGAGGTGGTCGATGCAGCGGAGGGGCGTGCGGAGGTCTACCTCGATGGCGGGATCCGCCGGGGTCCGGACGTCCTGATCGCGCTCGCCCTGGGCGCCACGGCGGTGTTCACGGCCCGTCCCTTCCTGTACGGCCTGGCGTGTGCGGGTGAGGCCGGCGTGGCGCGCGCCCTCGAGATCTACCGGAACGAGATCGATCGGGCGCTCGCGATCGCAGGCGTGGCGTCTCCCGGAGCGCTGGGCCGCGAGCACCTCCGACGCGCGTAGACTCCGACTGCGATGACCGAGTCCCTGCCCGTCGACCCCGTCCTCGTCGAGACCGCCGCCGTCCTCGAGCCCGATGCCGCCGCCGCCCGCCACGCGACGCTGGTCGAGCAGGTCCGGCGCGCCAATCGCCTCTACTACGAGGAGGACAGCCCCGAGCTGTCCGATGCCGAGTACGACGCCCTGTTTCGCGAGCTGGTCGCGCTGGAGACCGCCTTCCCCGCCCTCATCACCCCGGACTCGCCGACCCGGAGGGTGGGTGGCGCCCCGGCTGGTGGCCGCTTCCCCGAAGTACGCCACCAGCGGCCGATGCTCAGCCTGTCGAACGCGTTCGGCCATGACGAGCTGCGCGCGTTCGATGCCCGCGTTCGCAAGGGGCTGGGCCTGTCTGCCGCGCCGGAGCCCGCCGACGGGCTGGCCTATGTCGCGGAGCTCAAGATCGACGGGCTCGCGGTCTCGCTGCGCTACGAGGGCGGCCGGTTCGTCCTGGGTGCGACCCGAGGTGACGGAACCACGGGCGAGGACGTGACGCCCAACCTGCGGACGATCGATGCCATCCCGGACCGCCTCCCCGAGCCCGCCACGCTCGAGGCGCGCGGCGAGGTGTTCATGCCCAAGACGGAGTTCGCGCGGATCAACGCCCAGCGCGGGGAGGCGGGCCTGCCGTTGTACGCCAACCCGCGCAACAGTGGTGCCGGCAGCCTGCGCCAGAAGGACGCGGCCGTGACCGCCGGCCGCCAGCTCGCCACCTGGCTGTACCAGCTGGTCGAGGATGAGGCGCCGGTGTCCAGCCAGTCAGCGGCGCTCGCCCGTCTCGAGGCGCTCGGCTTCCCGGTCAATCCGGATCGTGAGGCCGGCCTCGACATGGAGGGCGTGATCGCCTTCACGGAGCGCTGGCGCGAGGCCCGCCACGAGCTGCCGTACGAGACCGACGGCGTGGTGGTCAAGGTTGATCGCTACGACCAGCAGCTGACGCTGGGCATGGTCAGCCGCGCGCCGCGCTGGGCCATCGCCTACAAGTTCCCGCCCGAGCAGGTCGAGACCGTGGTCGAGGACATCGTCCCGTACGTAGGACGGACCGGTACGCTGACCCCCGTGGCGCATCTCCGGCCGGCCAAGGTCGCCGGCTCCACGGTCGCCCGCGCGACCCTCCACAACCTCGACGAGGTCCGGCGCAAGGACATCCGGATCGGCGACGCCGTCGTGCTCCAGAAGGCGGGCGACGTGATCCCCGAGGTGGTGCGCCCCATCCTGGACCGGCGGCCGGCCGACGCCCGCGAGTACGAGGTCCCGGAACGCTGTCCCGTGTGCGGCACCCCCGTGGTCCGGGACGAGGGAGCGGTCCGCCACTACTGCCCCAACCCCACCTGCCCAGCCCGGACCTCGCAGTCGTTCAGCCACTTCGTGGGTCGGGCCGGGATGGACATCGAGGGCGCCGGCTGGGCCGTGCTGTCGCAGCTGCTCGAGCGCGGCCTCGTGCGCCGCCGGTCCGACTTCTTCGCCCTCACGGTGGACCAGCTCCAGGGCCTCGAGCGGTTCGGCCGCAAGAGCGCGGAGAACCTGTACGGGTCGATCCAGCGGGCGCGCACCGGTCGGCCGCTGGCCAAGGTCATCAACAGCCTCGGCATCCCGCAGGTGGGGGAGTCCACAGCGGTGGACCTGGCCGGCTTCCTGGCAAGGCGTGTTCGACCCGACGCCTTCCCGCCGGCGGCGCCCGATGCCGCGACCGGCGTCGATCGGGATCCGTGGTTCGCGGCGGTGGCAGCCGAGCTCCGCCAGCTTGCGCTCGAGTCCCCGGAGGCGCTCCAGGAGGTGAGCGGGATCGGGCCGTCCGTGAGCGCGGCGATGCAGGGCTGGTTCGAGGATCCGGCCACCACGGACGCCCTGCAGGAGCTGGTGGACGCGGGCGTGGTGCCCGAGCGTCCCGTCGTGCGCGACGTGGCCGAGGGCGATGCGGCCGGCCCGTTGACCGGGCGGACGGTGGTCGTCACCGGCAGCCTCGACGGCTTCAGCCGCGAGGAGGCCGACGACGCAGTGCGCGCCGCAGGTGGCAAGCCCGCGGGTTCGGTGTCGAACAAGACGGACTACCTGGTCGCGGGACCCGGCGCCGGCTCCAAGCTGGCCAAGGCGACGGAGCTGGGCATTCCTGTGCTCGACGAGGCCGGCTTCCGCCGGCTGCTTGCGGGGGAGATCCCAGGTGGAGGAGAGGCAGACGCGTGAACGACGCCGAAGCGCGCCTGGCGGAGCGGCTCGCGGCCGACCTTGAGCGCGTGCTGGGCACAGGCATCCTGGTGCAGGACCTCGAGATCGAGGGCGAGGGGCCTGTCGTCATCCACGTCGCCTGCCTGGTCGACGGCCAGGCACGCGATCTGCGCACCCAGGGCGAGACCGCGATCGAGGCCATGTCCATGCTGGTCCGGCTCGCCGCCGAGACCCGCCTGGCCGCCGCGTTCTGGCAGATGGTCGGCCCCGGCTGAGGCCCCACGGCACCCGAACTTGCGCCCACACGGCCAGTCGGCCGTACCGGGGGCCATCCGGCCCTTGTGCACCCGGCCGGGCGATAGGGTGATAATGCGGCGGTCCGGCTCGGTCATCGGGGACCGGCGTAGCCGGATAAAGGAGGAGCGAATGTCCCTGCGCAAGAACCTGTCCCTGCTCGGGGCAGCGGCCATCCTGGTCGCCGCCTGCAGCGGCGGCGCCGCGTCGCCATCGCCGACCCAGGCGCCGGAGAGCATGGCGCCGGAGAGCATGGCGCCGGAGAGCATGGCGCCGGAGTCGATGGCGCCGGAGTCGATGGCGCCGGAGTCGATGGCGCCCGAGGCGACGCCGATCCCCGGCGGCCTGCTCGACAAGGTCCTGACGGCCGGCAACATCGTCATGTCGACCGATCCCCAGTACCCGCCGCAGTCGGTGATCACGGCCGACGGCTCGTACGAGGGCTTCGACATCGACGTGGGCACCGAGATCGCCAATCGCCTGGGCGTCAGCATCTCGTTCGAGACGCCTGACTGGGATGCGCTCACCGCGGGTTCCTGGAGCGGCCGCTGGGATTTCAGCGTCGGGTCGATGACGATCACCAGCAAGCGCCAGAAGGTGCTCGACTTCACGATCCCGTACTACTACACGCCCGCCCAGATGGCAGCTCGCGCCGACACGGGGATCACCACCCTCGACGGTCTCGCGGGCAAGACCATCTGCGTGGGCAAGGCGACCACCTACCTGGACTGGCTCAAGGGCGAGCTGGACTTCGGGACCGAGTCGCCGCAGACGGCGCCTCCCGCGGGCGTCAAGGCGACCACCCTCAAGACGGACCGCCAGTGTGCTGAGGCCTGGAAGGCCGGCCGCAAGGAGTTCGACGGCTGGCTGAGCTCCGGGACCACGGTCCAGGCGGCGATCGATGACGGGCTGCCCGTTGTCGCCGTGGGGGACCCGGTGTTCTATGAGCCGCTTGCCGCGGCGTTCGACAAGAGCGGCCCCGATCCGACCGACATGGTCGAGCGGGTGAACCAGATCCTGCAGGACATGCACGACGATGGCACGCTGTCGGCCATGTCCATGAAGTGGTTCGGGGAGGATCTGACCATCAAGCAGGGGAGCTGACGCCACGCCACCCCGCGAGGCCGCGCTCCAGGGCGCGGCCTCGCCATAGCTGGAGCAGCTGATGATGAGCTCGGGTGGGGGAGCAGGCGGCGCGCAAGCGGCCGCCGGCACGCTGGGGGACGAGCGCCCGGCCGAGATCGTGGCCGCGATCTCGAGATCGCGCTCCCGGGCCCGCGGTCGCTTCCGGACCACCTTCGTCCTCACCTGGGTGGTGCTCGTGGGCGCCCTCGTCGGGTCGCTGGCCTTCGGGGGCAAGATCGACGGCGCGTTCATCGCCCAGTGGGCTCCGTACATCCTGGGCGGCGTCCCGCTCACGATCATCATCTCGGTCGCCTCGATCGCCGTCGCGATCGTGCTCGCGACGCTGGGCTCGCTCGGCCGGCTGAGCGGCAATGCCGTGATCTACGGCATCGCCAGCTTCTACGTGTCGCTCGTGCGCGGCACGCCGCTCATCGTCCAGCTGCTGTTCTTCTACCTGGCCCTCCCGCAGATCTGGGAAGGCTTCGCATCCATCGACCTCGTCGTCCTGGGGATCTCCGCGCTGGCCTTCAACTACGGCGCCTACATGACCGAGATCTTCCGGGCCGGGATCCAGGCCGTGCCCAGGGGCCAGCTGGAGGCGGCGGCCGCGCTGGGCATGCATGAGCGGACCACGATGCGCCGGATCGTGTTGCCGCAGGCGATCCGGATCATCACGCCCGCCATCGGCAACGAGTTCATCGCCATGATCAAGGACTCGGCGCTGGTCTCGATCATCACGGTCCAGGAGCTGCTGTGGCGGGCGCAGGAGATCGGGCAGTCTCACTTCCGCAGCCTTGACACGCTGCTGCTTGCGGCCCTCGTGTACTGGATCCTGACGATCATCCTCAGCCTGTTCCAGGACCGGCTCGAGAAGCGGATGGCCGAGAGCGAGGTGCGGCTGTGACCACCTTCGACCAGCGCGACCCGTTCGCCAAGCCCGGGGCGCTCACCCCGGCCGGCGCCGAGCCGATCGTGCGCGCCCTGGGGATCGAGAAGTACTTCGCCTCCAACCATGTCCTGCGCGGCGTGACCATGGAGGTCTACCCGCGCGAGACGGTGTGCTTGATCGGCAGGTCGGGCAGCGGCAAGTCGACGCTCCTGCGGTGCATGAACTTCCTCGAGGAGCCGACCGTCGGGCATGTCGAGATCGACGGCCTGCGCGTGGATGCCGACCCGCTGCACGGCCGGAGCCGGGAGCACCGCGAGCAGATCCGGCAGATCCGGTTGCGCGCCCAGATGGTGTTCCAGGAGTTCAACCTGTTCCCGCACCTGAAGGTGATCGACAACCTGGTCGAGGCCCCGGTCCGCGTCAAGGGCGTGCCGCGCGACGAGGCGGTCGCGACCGCCGAGAAGTACCTGGACAAGGTCGGCCTGTCCGACAAGCGCGACGAGTACCCGGGCCGACTGTCCGGTGGCCAGAAGCAGCGGGTGGCGATCGCGCGGGCGCTGAGCATGGAGCCCAAGGTGCTCCTGTTCGACGAGCCCACCTCCGCCCTCGACCCGACCCTGGTGGGCGAGGTCCTCACGGTCATGGAGGAGCTGGCCCACGAGGGCGCCACCATGATCGTGGTGACCCACGAGATGGCCTTCGCCCGCGAGGCGGCCGATCGCGTCTACTACATCGAGGAGGGCGAGTTCGTGGAGGCGGGACCGCCCGAGGAGGTGATCGACCGGCCCCAGGACCCGAGGACCCGGGAGTTCCTGGCCCGGACGCTGGGCGAGGCCCACGCGCACGAGGGTGGAGCGATCCACGTGCCCGAGGACCCGACCCACATCCATGCCGACGAGGGTGCGGCTCACGTCCACGACGTGATCGAGCGCAGCTTCGAGCGCCACGACCGCTGATAGGTCTCGCCCCGGCTTCGTCCTCCGTCGCACGGCGGTCGCGGTCGGGGCACGTATCATCCGAGCATGGCCTCGCTGTCACGCGCCGACGTCGAGCACGTCGCCTACCTCGCCCGCCTCGGCCTGACCGGGGCGGAGCTGGCTCGTCTCGAGGGCGAGCTCAACCACATCCTCGAGCAGGCAGCCCGCCTCGCCGAGCTGGATACCGACGCGATCCCGCCGACCGCGCAGGTGATCGAGCTCGAGAACATCCTGCGCGAGGACGTCGCCCGTCCCTCGCTGGAGCCGGCGCAGGTGCTGCGCAACGCCCCTCGCCGGGAGGGTGACACGTTCGTGGTGCCGGCCATCCTCGGTGGCGACTGAGCGGCCGATGCGCGACCTGACGCTGCGGACCGCCCACGAGCAGGCGGATCTCCTCCGGGCCGGTGAGACGACGTCGCGGGAGCTGGCCGAGGCGCACCTGGAGCGTATCCGGGCGACCGATCACGGGCTCCACGCCTGGCTGGCCGTCGATGACGGACCGGCGCTCGCCCAGGCGGATGCCGCCGATGTCCGGCTGGCCGAGGCACGGTCGACCGGCGACCGGGAGGTCGACGCCCTGCACCCGCTCCACGGCATCCCGGTCGCGCTCAAGGACCTCGTCTCGGTCCGCGATCGACAGTGCACAGCGGGCTCGCGGATCCTCGAGGGCTACCTCGCCCCGTTCGACGCCCACATCACCGAGCGCCTCGGGGCGGCCGGGGCGGTGCTCCTGGGCAAGACCAACATGGACGAGTTCGCGATGGGCTCGTCGACCGAGCACTCGGGCTACGGTCCCACCGCCAACCCGTGGGATCTGGGGCGGGTGCCGGGCGGCTCGTCGGGCGGCTCGGCTGCGGCGGTTGCTGCGCACCAGGTGCCGGTCGCCATCGGCACCGACACCGGCGGCTCGATCCGCCAGCCGGCGGCGCTGTGCGGCGTGACCGGGATGCGGCCCACGTACGGCCGGGTGAGCAGGTACGGGATCGTGGCCTTCGCGAGCTCGCTGGACCAGGTCGGGCCGATCGGGCGTGACGCCCGTGACGCGGCGGCGCTGCTGCACGCGGTGGCCGGGCGCGACGAGCGCGACTCCACCAGCGCACCGGTCCCGGTTCCCGGCGAGCTGCTCCACCTGCCCGCCTCCGACGACGAAGCGGCCGCCTGGCTGCGCGGGAAGCGGTTCGGGCTGCCCGACGAGTACTTCGTCGAGGGCATGGAGGCCGGGGTCGAAGCGCGCGTCCGCCAGGCCGTCGCTGCCCTGGAGGCCGCCGGGGCCACGGTCGAGTCGGTCAGCCTCCCGCACACCGACTACGGGTTGGCGGCCTACTACATCGTCGCCCCCGCGGAAGCCTCGTCCAACCTGGCGCGCTACGACGGGGTGCGCTACGGGGCGAGCGTCCTGGACGCGGGCGACTACATCGCCAACTGTCGCGCGACCCGGGGTGCCGGCTTCGGCGAGGAGGTCAAGCGCCGGATCATGCTCGGCACCTATGCTCTCTCGGCCGGCTACTACGACGCGTTCTACGTCAAGGCGATGAAGGTCCGGACGCTGATCAAGGGTGACTTCGACCGGCTGTGGGCGTCGGGCATCGATGCCCTGGTGGCACCCACCTCGCCGTTCGTGGCCTGGCCGTTCGGTGCCCGCCTCGCGGACCCGGTGGCCATGTACCTCGCCGACGTGTGCACGCTGCCGGTCAACATGGCCGGGCTGCCGGGGATCTCCGTCCCGTGCGGGCTCTCGGACGGCCTGCCGGTGGGGCTGCAGCTGATCGGCGCGCCGTGGTCGGAGCTGACGTTGCTGCGGGCCGCCCGCGCGTACGAGGCGCTCACCGTGGCCGCGGCATGGCGGCAGGTCGCGCCACGGGACCTCGAGCGGCTCACCGACCCGTCGATCCCGGTGCCAGGGACGGGGGCCGCAGCCTGAGGTCCGGTGCCGCGCCGACGGCCGGGCGCGCGGCCGCATCCTGGCGACCATCGGCTCTCAACCCCGACACCCGGCCCCGGCATCCTCGGGTCCAAGGAGGTGGATGACGTGAACGGCAAGCTCATCATCGGTGCCGCGGCCGGGACGGCCGCCGCGGCGGGCATCGTGGCTGGCCTCCGGGCCAGGGCGTGGTGGCGGACGTGGGGCGTCGACCCTGACGAGGCGCGGACCGCCCTGCCGGGTGACGACCTCGTCGAGGACGCCCAGGCCAGCGACACCCGTGGGATCACCATCGACGCGACGCCCGATCAGGTCTGGCCGTGGCTGGTCCAGATGGGCTACGGACGCGGGGGCTGGTACAGCTGGGACCGCATGGACATGGACGGGGCCAGCGCCGATCGCATCTTGCCGGAGCACCAGCAGCTCGGGCTGGGCGACACCGTTCCCACCGACCCGTCGGGTGGCTTCGTCGTGCGGGCGCTCGAGCCTGCCCGGACGCTGGTCCTGTACGCCGATGGGGAGACCACGGCCCAGCGTGGCCGCCCCGGTCCGGGAGGCGAGCCGCTGTCGGCCGGCCTGGCGGCGTCGGGCCGGTTCCTGGAGACGGCCACCAGCCCCGACTTCGCGGCGTCCTGGACGTTCGTGCTCCGCCCGCTGCCGGGTGGGCGCACCCGGCTGGTCGAGCGCGTCCGGGCGAGGCTGGGGTCGACGACGGCCGGCCCGCGCTTCCTGGCGCCCCTGCTCGGGTTCGGCGTGTTCGTGATGACACAGCGGCAGATGATCGGGATCCGGGATCGCGTCGAGCGCGAGGCCGGGGCTGCGCCCATGGCGTACGCTTCCTGACCATGACCACCGGTGCCAGCCCCAGGCGCCCTCCGCTCGCGGAGCGCGCCCTCAGCCAGCGCGTCCGCACGGTGCCACCGTCGGGCATCCGGCGCTTCTTCGACATCGCCGCCACGATGGAGAACGTGATCAGCCTCGGGGTCGGGGAGCCTGACTTCGACACGCCCCGCGCGATCGTCGAGGCGGGGGTCGAATCGCTGCGCGAGGGGCGCACGCACTACACGAGCAACTACGGGACCCTCGAGCTGCGCCGGGCCCTGGCGGCCCATCTCGAGCGCCGCTACGGGGTTGCCTACGATCCCGCCACGGAGATCCTGATCACGGTCGGCGCCTCCGAGGCGGTCGACCTCGCGCTGCGGGCCACCTGCGACCCCGGCGACGAGGTCATCCTCCACGAGCCCAGCTACGTCGCCTACATCCCGGCCATCGTGTTCGCCGGGGGCACGCCGGTCCTGGTGCCCACCACCTTCGATGACGAGTTCGCGCTCGACCCGTCGCGCGTCGGGGCCGCCGTCACGCCCAGGACCAAGGCCCTGTTCCTGGGCTATCCGGCCAATCCCACGGGGGCCGTGCTCGACGACGAGGTCCAGGACGAGCTGGCCCGGATCGCGGTCGAGCACGACCTGCTCGTGTACAGCGACGAGATCTACGACCGGCTCGCGTATGGGACCTACCGTCACCGGCCGATGAGCTCGCTGCCGGGGATGCGCGAGCGGACGGTCATGATGGGCGGCTTCTCCAAGGCGTACGCGATGACCGGCTGGCGGGTCGGCTGGGTGTGCGCCCCGGCCGGGATCCTCGAGGGCATGGTCAAGGTCCACCAGTACGGGATCATGTCGGCGCCGTCCGTCGCCCAGGACGCCGCGCTGGCGGCGCTCCAGGACGGGGAACCGGCCGTCCAGGCGATGGTCGCCGAGTACGACCGGCGACGCCAGCTGCTGGTCGATGGACTCAACCGGCTCGGCCTGCCCACCTTCGAGCCGCGAGGCGCCTTCTACGCGTTCCCGGACGTCAGCTCCACGGGCCTCACCTCCGACGAGTTCGCCGAGCAGCTGCTGCGCGAGGAGCAGGTCGCCGTGGTGCCCGGCAACGCGTTCGGGCCGTCGGGCGAGGGCCACGTGCGCATGTGCTACGCGACCGCGTACGAGCAGCTCGAGGAGGCGCTGGTGCGTATCGAGCGTTTCGTGGAGCGTCACCGCTACTAGCGGCGGCGAGACGCCTCCGACAGCATGACATCCGGCCCTATCGCGAGGGGCCGGACGGCGCGCACCCTGCGGCCACGGGCCGGACCCGGCGCACGATGCTCGTGGCGGTCCGCGGAGGTGCGCCATGACCAAAGCCCTCGTCGTGCACCACGACATTGACCTCGCGGACCAGGAGGTCGAGTCGCTCCGGCGCTACGGCTACGCGGTCGAGCAATGCAGCGGGCCGACCGCCAACACCTGCCCCGTGCTCAACGGCGGCCGCTGCGCGATGGCCGACCGCGCGGACGTCCTCGTCTACGACGCCTGGGCCAGCGGCGACGCCGACGGCTCCATGGAGTTGATCGAGGCGCTGCGGCGCGTCCACCCTGAGCACCCGATCGTCCTCACGTTCCCGGGCGTCGAGCTGGCGGGCTTCGACGATGACGAGCCGGCCCACGGCGTCGTCCCTCTCGATGGCCAGCCGACCGGAGCCCGCCTCCACGAGGCGATCCAGCGGGCGCTCGCAACCGGGACCCACTCGCCGGCCTGAAGCCGCTCGCGAAGGCGCCGGCCTGAAGCCGCTCGGGAAGGTCGTTCCGGGGAGGCCCTGTCCGAGGTGAACCTCGCTCGCGTGCGGGCGCTCAACGAGATCGCCCGGGGCCGCGGACATGACCCTCGCCCAGATGGCCAGTGCGTGGGTCCTGCGGGATCGCCGGGTCACCGCCACGCTCCTCGGCGCGAGCTTCGCCGCACAGGTTCGCGAGGATCTCGCGATCGTGGGACACCTCCAGTTCACGCCTGACGAGCTCGCCGAGATCGAGCACCGCGCTGCGGTCCCCGGCGCGCGCCGCCAGCGGAGTGAGCGGGGCCCCGGCTCGGCGCGGTATGCGAGACTTGCCCTCGATGCTGTACGCCGTCCTCGTCGCCCGCGGACCCGTTCCCGTGGCCTGTGGCACCGTCCCCGTGGCCTGCGGCCGGCGGGGTTGTCGGGCGGCCCGCGAGGCGGTGCTGCAGCTCGGGCACGTCGGGGTCGAGGTGGTGGCATGACGGGGGCCCCCGCATCGGCGTCGCCCGTCCTCGGGCGGTACGAGGCGGTGATCGGGATCGAGGTCCACTGCCAGCTGCGGACGGCGTCCAAGATGTTCTGCGCCTGCAGCAACGCGTACGCGAACGACGCCCCCAACACCCATGTCTGCCCGGTCTGCCTGGCATTGCCCGGATCGCTGCCGGTGATCAACCGGCGCGCGGTGGAGCTGGTGATCGCCACCGGGCTCGCCCTCGAGTCCGAGATTCCGGAGCGAACCCAGTGGGAGCGCAAGAACTACTTCTACCCCGATCTGCCCAAGGGCTACCAGATCAGCCAATACGCGATCCCGCTGGCCGCGCACGGTCGCCTGACCGTCGCCACGTCCGAGGGTCCGTTCGCCGTCCCGATCACCCGCGCCCATCTCGAGGAGGACACGGCCAAGCTCATCCACGCCGACCCCTACGCCGACGGGGACGCCGCGACGGGGGCGCGCGGCCGGGCGTCGCTGCTGGACTACAACCGGTCGGGCGCGCCGCTCATGGAGATCGTCACCGAGCCCGGGATCCGCACGGCCGAGCAGGCGCGACGGTATGCCGAGGAGCTGCAGCTGCTGCTGCGGACGATCGGGGTCTCCGACGCCGACATGGAGCGCGGCCAGATGCGGGTCGAGGCGAACGTCTCGCTCCGCCCGCGTGGAACGGAGGCCTTCGGGACCCGGGTCGAGGTCAAGAACATGAACTCGTTCCGGTCGATGGAGCGGGCGATCGGGTTCGAGATCGAGCGTCAGGGCCGCGCTCTCGACCACGGCGAGCAGCTGGTGATGGAGACCCGGGGCTGGGACGACGGCCGCCAGGAGACGTACCGAATGCGGGCCAAGGAGACCTCCGAGGACTACCGCTACTTCCCGGAGCCGGACCTGCCGCCGCTCCACGTGGACCCGGCCTGGATCCAGCGCATCGGGGCGACCCTGCCCGAGCTGCCCGCGGCGCGGCGGACGCGCTACGAGGCGCTGGGCATCACCGCCTACGACGCCGCGGTGCTGGTCGCGGACCCCGGCATGACGGGTGCGTTCGAGGCGATCTCCTCGGCCCGGCCCGGCCTCCCGGCGAAGGAGGTTTCGAACTTCGTCACCGGCGCCCACGCCCGCGCCATGAAGGCGGCCGGCCTCAACGACGCGGCGGTGGCGGGCCGTGCGCGGCCGGAGGGGATCGCCGCGTTGCTGGCCGCGATCGTCGAGGGTGCCGTCACGCGCCCGGTCGGTCGCGACCTCCTCGACCGGCACATCGTCGACGGCACGCCGGCGGGCGACCTGCTGGCCGGCGCCGGGCCCGGTCCCATCTCGGACGAGGCGCAGCTGCTGGCCCTTGTGGATGCGGCGATCGCAGCCAACCCGAAGGCCGTCGCTGACCACCGTGCCGGCAGATCCGTCACCGGCTTCCTGGTGGGCCAGGTGATGAAGGCGACGGGCGGCGCGGCCGAGGCCGCCCGGGTGACGCAGCTGGTCCGCGAGCGACTCGATGCCGGAGGCTGATTCATGGAGTTCCTGAGCCTGGCGCTCATCGCGATTGGGGTGCTCCTGATCGTGGTCGGGGTCCTGCGCGCCCGCGACCCGTACCGCCGCTACATGGCGCTCAAGGAGCAGGACGCCAACGTCTCGCGCTACGAGGCGTGGCGCGGCGGGGCACGGCCAGATTCCCGGACCGGCGCCTCGGTCGCGATGCAGATGCTCCGCCGCCGGGCGCAGATCGGCGCCGGGATCGTGATCGCCGGGTTCGTGCTGGTGGTCGCCGGGTTCGTCGTCCGCTAGCCCCCGGTTCGGCCTCCGTCGCGAGGCGGCTGTCACGTCCTGCCCCGACGGCGCACCGGGAGCGCGACCTGCGCGGGCGGCATGCTGTCGCGCCATGACCACCCTTGATCGAGCGGCGATCCGCAGCACGGCACGCCAGGCGCTCGGGCACCGGGGACTGCTCCCGGGCCAGGCCGAGGCGGTCGCCGCGGTCGTGGAGGGGCGGGACACCCTTGCCATCCTGCCGACGGGCGGCGGCAAGAGCGCGATCTACCAGCTGGCCGGGATCGCAATCGATGGCCCGACCGTCGTGGTGTCGCCGCTGATCGCCCTCCAGCAGGACCAGCTCGCGTCGCTCGACGAGCTGGGCCTGTCGGCCCGCCGTTCTCAACTCCACGCGCCCCGTCGCCGACCGGGGCGTGGCCCTCGACCGCTTCGAGCGGGGCGACGTCGAGTTCCTGCTCCTGGCGCCCGAGACCCTCGTCGACCCCGAGGTCCTCGAGCGGCTGGCCGCCGGATGCCCGTCACGGACCGACGCGGTGGTCGGCAGGCTCGAGGACCTGGGCGCGCTCGTCGTTGATGCCGAGGGGAGCGTCCGTGAGCCGGCCGACGACCACGAGCCGGGCGACATCGCGATCGCCGCGGTCGCGCAGCAGGAGCGCCGGCGGGCCGTGGAGCAGTCGCGGGTCGACATGATCCGGGGGTATGCTGAGAGCCCGGGCTGCCGGAGGGCCTTCCTGCTCGGCTACTTCGGCGAGCCGTTCCAGCCCCCGTGCGGTCGATGCGACCGGTGTCGGGCGCTGGCCGCGGGGGATGCCCGACCCGAGCCCGCGCCGCGCTTCGCGGAGGACGCCCCGTTCACGATCAACGACCGGGTCCGGCACGTCACCTTCGGCGGCGGCACGGTGACCGGCATGGAGCCGGACCGGATCACGGTCGTCTTCGACGGGGTGGGGTACCGGGTGATCGCCCGGAGCGTGATCGACCGGGGAGGCGTCCTCGTCCCCGAGGGGTGAGCGGCAGCCGTCCGGGAGTGCCGGCGCCTGCCCCCCGGGAAATCTCCGGGCGGGTCGACCGAACCCGCTGCCGCACGATGTGGCACTCGCCGCCCGGGCCGGCCGCCGGATCCGGGCATGGTCGAGCTCCGGATGCCGCAAACGTCTCCCTGGTCACGGGCCGCTGACCAGGGAGTAGGGGACGAACGCGTCCTCGCCGGTCCGGACGTAGACGACCGTCGTCGCGCCCTCCGTGCCGTCGTCCTGACCGTGGACCTCGGCCGGGCACGCTGGGAACGGGCCGCCTGACACGACGACGGGCTCGGCCTCCGTCCGGGCGAACACCTCGTCGCGGGTCAGCTCGCGATCGAGCGGATCCTTGCTCCAGTCACGCCCGCAGACCGTGATCGCGTCGGAAAGATTGGCCGGGTCCCGGGCGGCCGCCGCGCCGATCTCGGCGAGCGCCGGCAGGAAGGCCGACGTGGTGACGACGAAGGCGATCACGCCGGCGGCGCCGAGCACGGCGAACCCGATCCAGTTGAACCGGGCCGCCGGGCGGCGTGGCGGATCGGGCTCACCCGCGCGACCCGGCCCCGCCGCGCTGCGCCGCTCCTGGGTCATGGCACGGTCCTCCGGGTCTGGCGCCGGCAGCCGGCCGGGCGGGCGCGATGCCCCAGTATGTGGCACGCCCGGGCGGACCCCACGGACCGGTGAGCGGCGGGCCCCACGACCACCCCTCTCCTCGCTATGATCCTCGCTAGCAGCCGCTCGGTCAGGGCCACCGTGTGCCGAGTGACCCCGCGGCTCTGCGGCGCACCTGTTGCGCCGGGATGGCCTCGGCTCCCAAGGGACCGCATCTGGCTCGCGGGCCGAGGCACAACGAGGAGGACACGACCTTGCGGACCAGTATTCGGCTCGTCGCCCTCGTCGGTGCCGCGTCGATCGCGCTCGCCGCCTGTGGCGGCGGCGAAGCGACTTCTGCACCGAGCGAGGCCCCGACCGCCACGACGGCACCGAGTGAGGCGCCGGCGACCACCGAGGCACCCAGCGAAGCCCCGTCCATGGCGACGGTGGACTACAAGGCCTGCATGGTGAGCGACACCGGCGGCATCGACGACAACAGCTTCAACGAGAATGCCTGGAAGGGCATGGAGGATGCCCAGGCCAAGCTCGGCGTCGAGGTCAAGTTCCTCGAGTCGCGCGCCGCGACCGACTACGAGAAGAACATCAACCAGTTCGTCAGCGAGAGCTGCGACATGATCGTGACCGTCGGCTTCCTGCTGGGCGACGCCACGAAGGCCGCGGCCGAAGCGAACCCGGACATCCGGTTCGCGATCGTCGACTTCGCCTACGACCCCGCGCTCCCGAACGTCGAGGGCCTGATCTACACGACCAACGAGGCGGCCATGCTCGCCGGCTACGTCTCGGCCGGCATGTCGAAGTCCGGGATCATGGGCACCTTCGGCGGCATCAACATCGGCGGCGGCGTGACCGACTTCATGGACGGCTTCGTGGCCGGCGCCAACTACTACAACGAGCAGGCCGGCGCGGACGTCAGCGTCCTGGGCTGGGACCCCGTCAGCAAGGAAGGCTCGTTCACGGGCAACTTCGAGTCGCTCGACGACGCCAAGGCCCTGACGGTGCCGATGCTGCAGGAGGGCGCTGACGTCATCCTGCCGGTCGGCGGCCCGATCGGCGGCGGCGCGTACACGGCACTCCAGGAGTCCGCGGCCCAGGACTACGGCATCGGCGTCGACGTCGACTGGTGCGTATCCGCGCCCCAGTACTGCGACATCCTGCTGACCAGCATCCTCAAGAAGATCGACGTCTCCGTCGAGGCCGCCGTCGAGCGCGCCGTCAACGGCGACGCCCCGCAGCCCGTGTTCGTCAGCACGCTCGCCAACGGCGGCGTGGACATGGGCCCCTTCAACCAGTTCGACTCGGCGGTGCCGCAGGAGCTGAAGGACGGCGCAGCCGCCCTGAAGGACGCGATCATCTCCGGCGACGTCAAGGTGGCGGACTACTTCGCCAAGAAGTAGCGCCGGGACGAGCACACGGGACGGGCGGTGTCCTCGGCGGACACTGCCCGTCCGTATCACGCACTGTCGAGGGTCTGGTGAAGCTCGAGCTGCGCGGCATCACGAAGCGCTTCCCCGGAGTCATCGCGAACGAGGCCGTGGACCTCACGGTCGAGCCCGGCCAGATCCACGCTCTCCTCGGCGAGAACGGGGCCGGCAAGACCACGCTGATGAACGTCCTCTACGGCCTGTACAAGCAGGACGAGGGCGAGATCCTCGTGGACGGGGCACCGGCGGTGTTCCACGACCCGGGCGATGCCATCCGGGCCGGCATCGGCATGGTCCACCAGCACTTCATGCTGGTGCCCGTGTTCACCGTGACCGAGAACGTGATGCTGGGCGTGGAATCCACACGCGGCCCCCTCAAGATCATCGACAAGGCGGCCGCCCGTGCAAGGATCCTCGAGATCTCGGCGCGCCATAACCTCGACGTGGACCCGGACGCCCTGGTCGAGGACCTCCCGGTCGGCGTGCGCCAGCGTGTCGAGATCATCAAGACGCTCTACCGCCAGTCGAACCTGCTGATCCTCGACGAGCCGTCGGCCGTCCTGACACCCCAGGAGACCGGTGAGCTGTTCGCGATCATGCGCTCGCTCCAGGCGACCGGCACGTCGATCATCTTCATCACGCACAAGCTGAACGAGGTCCTCGAGATCGCGGACAAGATCACCGTGCTGCGCCGCGGCCGCGTGGTGGGCTCCGCGCTCCCGGGGGAGGCGACCCAGCAGTCGCTGGCGCAGATGATGGTCGGCCGGCCGGTGGACCTGGAGGTCGACAAGCGCGCGCCGACGCCGGGCGAGCCGGTGCTGGAGATCGCCGGCCTGTCGGTGGCCGACGACCGGGGCCACGTCGCCGTCCGCGACCTGGACCTCGTGGTCCGCGCGGGCGAGATCGTCGCCATCGCCGGCGTCCAGGGCAACGGGCAGACCGAGCTGGTGGAGGCGATCACCGGGTTGCGCAGGGTCGCGGCCGGGTCGATCCGCATCGCCGGCAGCGAGGTGAAGGCCGACCCCAGGCGGGTGTTCGAGGCCGGTGTCGCCCACGTGCCGGAGGATCGCCTGGAGGAGGGCCTCATCCCGGCGTTCACGATCGCCGAGAACATGGTCCTCAACACGTACTATCTCAAGCCGTTCGCCGACGGCCTGCGGCTCCACCGCGACGCGATCATGGCCACGGCGACGGAGCTGGCGAAGCAGTACGACGTGCGCACGCCGAGCGTCTTCAACGAGGTCGCCAACCTCTCGGGCGGGAACCAGCAGAAGGTCATCGTGGCGCGCGAGTTCACACGCCCGATCAAGCTGCTCGTCGCCGCCCAGCCCACCCGGGGCCTGGATGTCGGTTCCATCGAGTACATCCACCGGCGGGTGGTGGAGAAGCGCGACGAAGGCACCGCCGTCCTGATCATCTCCACTGAGCTCGACGAGGTCATGGCGCTCGCCGACCGGATCGCCGTCATGTACCAGGGCCGGATCGTGGCCATCCTCGATCCCTCCGAGGCCACGCCCGAGCGCCTCGGGCTCTACATGGGCGGCGCGCTGGTCCCGCCCGATGCCGACACCGGCGGCGATGACGGGGCGCCTCCCGTCCAGCCCACGGGGAGTCGCCCAACGGGGCCAACCGAGGGGACACTGGCATGAGCGACCCGAGCGAGACCGCCTCCCCCACCACGCCCGCCGATCCGGGCTGGATCCGCCGCCTGCCGGGGCAGCTGGTGGTGCCGTTCCTGGCGGTGTTCACGGCGATGCTCATCGGGGCATTCATCATCGTGCTCTCCGACCCGGTCCTCCTCGCCCTGTGGACGACGGACCCGCTCAAGGCCGTCGGGGAGTCGGTGCGCGCCGTGCTGGAGGGCTACGGGGCGCTGATCACGGGCGCGCTCGGCAATCCCGAGACGTACGTCGAGGCCTTCACCTCGGGGGACATCGAGCAGGTCAAGCTTGCGTTCCGGCCGATCAGCGAGACGATCCTCGCGGCGACGCCGCTCATCTTCACGGGCCTCGCCGTCGCGCTCGGGTTCCGGAGCGGCCTGTTCAACATCGGTGCCGAGGGCCAGCTGTACCTGGGCGCGATCGTCGCCACCTTCGTCGGCTTCTCGCTCCATGGCCTCCCGATG
Source organism: uncultured Chloroflexia bacterium (assembly GCA_963727585.1). Classification (GTDB taxonomy): domain Bacteria; phylum Chloroflexota; class Limnocylindria; order Limnocylindrales; family CSP1-4; genus CAIXZV01. Next base: position 940,846 of record CAVSHH010000003.1, read on the forward strand.
ATCATCCACCTGCCGCTCACCATCGCGGCCGGGTTCATCGGCGGAGCCCTGTGGGGCTTCATCCCGGGCATCCTCAAGGCGCGCACCGGTGCCCACGAGGTGATCGTCACGATCATGCTCAACTACATCGCGTACTCGCTGGTGACGTGGGTGCTCCGGCAGTCGTTCTACCAGCGCCCGGGGCGGAGCGATCCCGTCTCGCCGATCGTGGACGCCTCCGCCGTCATCCCCCCGCTTATCGACGGACTGCGCATGAACTGGGCGTTCGTCCTGGCGTTGATCGCGGCCGCGTTCGTGTCCTGGCTCCTGTACCGGTCCACCATCGGCTTCGAGTTCCGCGCCGTGGGGCTCAACCCGGCGGGGGCCCGCTACGCGGGCATGAACATCTCGCGCACGCTGATCCTCACGATGTCCATCTGCGGCGGCCTGGCCGGCCTCGCCGGAGCGACCGAGATCATCGGCGTCAACAAGGCGATGACCCCCGGGTTCTCGCCGGGATACGGCTTCGACGGGATCGCCATCGCGCTGCTCGGCGGCTCGTCGCCCCTCGGCGTTGTCCTGGCGGCCCTGCTCTTCGGGGCCCTGCGAGCCGGTGCCACCCCGATGCAGGCGGCGACGGGCATCCCGATCGACCTGGTGGTGGTGATCCAGGCGCTCGTCATCATGTTCGTCGCGGCCCCCGCGCTGATCCGTGAGATCTACCGGATCAAGGCCAGGCGAACGACCGGCACCGAGATCGTGGCCCAGGGGTGGCGGGCATGAGCGCAGGAACGGCGGTCATGACCCGGACGACGAACCTGAGCCGGCGGGCGATCGCTCTGTCGGTGTTCTACTTCGCCCTGGCCGGCGTGCTCCTGCTGCTGTTCGCGCCGGGGATCGAGCCGGGCACCGAGACGAAGTTCACGCTCAACCTCGGGTCCGCTCCGGCGATCGCGCTGCCCCCGATGGTGCTCCCGTCCGTCCCCGTCATCTACCTCATGGCGGGGGTGGCCGCGTTCTGCGGGGCGCTCCAGCTGACCAGGGTCGTCGGAGCGAAGTGGGCGGTCCTGCTGTCGATCGCGCTCATCGCCTTCGTGTTCGGCTTCCTGACCTGGTCGGCCGCCGGCAAGCAGATGAGCCTCGTCGGGATCCTCCAGACGACGGTCTACCGCGCGGTCCCGATCACGTTCGCCGCCCTGTCGGGGGTGCTGTGCGAGCGGTCCGGCGTCGTCAACATCGCCATCGAGGGAATGCTCCTGTCCGGGGCGTTCGTCGCGGCCGTGGTGTCCAGCATCACGGGGAACAACTGGATCGGCCTTGGGGCGGCGGTTCTCACCGGCGGACTGCTCGCCGCGGTCCTGGCCGTCCTGTCGATCCGCTACCTGGTCAACCAGATCATCGCGGGCACCGTGATCAACATCTTCGCGGCGGGAATCACGGCCTTCCTGTCCACGCGCGTGCTGTCCCAGGACAAGGCCCTGAACACACCGCCACGGTTCGAGCCCATCGTGATCCCGGTCCTGTCGGACATCCCGATCATCGGGCCGATCTTCTTCTCGGGCAGCTTCTTCGTGTACGCGGTGTTCATCCTGGTCGGGCTCATCCACTTCGCGCTGTTCTACACGCGCTACGGCCTCCGCGTGCGATCCGTCGGCGAGCACCCGCGGGCGGCGGACACGGTGGGCATCAACGTCAACTTCACCCGCTACCGGAACGTCATCCTGGGCGGCATGGTGGCGGGCCTGGGTGGCGCCTACTTCACCATCGGATCGACCGGCTCGTTCGAGCGCGACATGACCGCCGGCCGGGGGTTCATCGGTCTCGCGGCGATGATCTTCGGCGCCTGGACGCCGATCGGCGCGTTCCTGGCCAGTCTCGTCTTCGGCTTCGCGGACGCGCTCCAGAGCCGGCTCTCGATCCTCGGCTCCGCGGTGCCCTCGGAGTTCCTGCTGATGGTCCCGTACATCACGACCATCGTGGTGGTGGCCGGCCTCGTGGGCCGGGTACGGATGCCCGCGGCCGACGGGACCCCGTACACCAAGGAGTGACCCCGGGACCCTTCGGTGCCCCGGCGGGGCAGCGCCTGAGGTGCGTCAGCGGTCGCCCACGAGACGCCAGTGCTCCACGGCGGTGCACCGGTCCATGACCACCGACAGGCCCGCCCCGTGGGCGATCCGGCCGGCCTCGGCGTTGGCGATGCCCTGCTGCAGCCACAGGCAGCGTGCCCCGGCCTCGACGGCCTCTCGCGCGTGCTCGACGCACAGCTCCGGCCGGCGGAACACGTCCACGATGTCCACGGGTCCGGTCTCGCGCACTGCCTCCGCCAGCGTCGCATAGCAGCGCAGCCCGTCGATCTCGCCGACGGTGGGGGTCACCGGGACCACGTCGTAGCCGGCCGCCAGGAGCGTGCGCATCACGCCATACGAGGGGCGGACCGCCCTGGCGGACGCGCCCACGATCGCGATCCGCGGCCGCGAGCGCAGCAGCTCCCGGATCCCGGCGTCGTCGAGGAGCGGCACTGGTGGGCGTCCCTCGGCGACGGCGATCAGCGTGGCCATCCAGTCTCGGGATTCATCGGATGTCACCGGCCCGGCCTCCTCTCGCGTCCCGGCCGACCCGAATCACCGTCGGCGCCCGGGATCGGCGGTCCCGGACGCTACAGTACGGCTGGCCGCCAAGCGTGGCCGGTCCGGTAGGATGGCGCCGGCAGAGGAACGCCATGAGGAGCACACCTTGCATGTCACCCGTAGGCTGATCGCCCTCGCCGGGATGGCGGCCGTGTTCGTCGCGGCATGCTCGGCCACGCCCGGTTCCGCCTCGCCGGCTTCCGCGACCGCGGATCCGTCGGTTGAGGCCCCGGGCTCGCAGGCGACGACGATCGACTACAAGGCCTGCGCGGCCTTCGACGCCGCCGGTCTCGGCGACAAGGGGTTCAACGACCTTGCCATGAAGGGCCTCCAGGACGCCGAGGCGGCCGGCTTCCAGACGGCCTACGCGGAGTCGACGGGTGCCGCGGACTACACCGCCAACATCCAGCGCCTGATGGACGAGGGCTGCCAGTCGGTCATCGTCGTCGGCTTCGAGCAGACCCAGGCTGCCGTGGAGGCCACGCTCGCCAACCCCGACATCGCGTTCTCCCAGGTGGACGCGGTGTGGGACGAAGCCGCCAACGGCGCCACGCCCCCGAACTTCACCGGTCTCGACTTCCAGATCGACGAGGCCGCGACGCTGGCCGGGTACCTGGCGGCCGGCTTCAGCGAGAGCGGGATCATCGGCACCTACGGCGGTGAGCAATACGCCGGCGTGACTCGCTTCATGGACGGGTACCACGCGGGCATCCAGATCTACAACGAGCGCAAGGACGCCTCCGTCAGGCTGCTCGGCTGGAACCCCGCCAGGCAGACCGGCACGTTCGTCGGGGGCGACAACCCCTGGGGCGACCTCGCCAAGGGCGAGCAGCTGGCCAACAACTTCCTGGGCCAGGGGGCCGACATCGTCGCGCCCGTCGCGGGCGCGACCGGCAACGCGTCGATCAAGGCGATGGCCGCGGCGGACAAGTGGGCGATCGGCGTCGACACCGACCAGGCCCTCTCCCTCCCGGAGTACAGCGAGGCCATCCTGACCTCCGCCGAGAAGCGGATCGACGTGGCCGTCCTCGAGGTGATCCGGAAGAACGCGGGGGGCGACACGGGCGGAGAGAACTACCTGGGCACCCTGGCCAACAGCGGGGTGGCGCTGTCGCCGTTCCATGACCTGGACGCGCAGGTGTCGGACGAGCTCAGGGCCGAGGTCGACCAGCTGGCGGCGGACATCGCGTCGGGTGCCATCGAGGTCGCCGACTACCTCAAGTAGGCGGACAGCCCGCCGCGGCCAGCGCGGACAGCTCCCGGCCGCCGGCTCCGAGCGTCCCGCCGTGACTGGGAGCGTTGGAAGCCGTCGATGCGACTCGAGCTGAAGGACATCACCAAGCAGTTTCCGGGCGTGCTGGCCAACGACCGGGTCTCGATCGCCGCCGACCGCGGGGAGGTTCTCGGCCTCCTGGGCGAGAACGGCGCCGGCAAGAGCACCCTGATGAACGTCCTGGCGGGCCTCTACCGGCCCGACTCGGGCCAGGTCATCATCGACGGCACGCCCCGCACCTTCACCGACCCGAGCCAGGCGATCGCCGCCGGGATCGGGATGGTCCACCAGCACTTCCAGCTCGTCCCGGTGTTCGACGTGGTCGAGGCGGTGACCCTGGGCGCGGAGAACGTGCGCGGGCCCCTGGGCACCTTCGACCGCGCGTTCGCCCGTCGGCGGGTGATCGACCTCTCGCGGCAGTACAACCTCAACGTCAACCCCGACGCCAAGGTCGAGGATCTCGGCGTCGGCGTCCGCCAGCGGGTGGAGATCCTGAAGGCGCTCTACCGGCAGAGCGACATCCTCGTGCTGGACGAGCCGTCTGCCGTCCTGTCGCTGTTCGAGGCGGAGGAACTGTTCGGCATCATCCGTGGCCTGGCCGCGTCAGGCACGACCGTGATCTTCATCACCCACAAGCTCAACGAGGTGCTCGAGGTCGCGGACCGCATCACAGTGCTGCGCCGGGGGCGCGTCGCGGGCACGGTGGAGCCCCGGTCCGCGACCCGCGAGGTGCTGGCCAACCTGATGGTGGGTCGCGAGGTCGAGCTCAAGGTCGCCAGGGGCCCCGCGTCACCGGGCGACGTGGTCCTCGCGCTCCGGGATGTCCACGTTCGCGACGACCGCGAGCACATGGCTGTCAACGGGGTCAGCCTCGAGGTCCGCGCGGGCGAGATCGTCGCCCTCGCAGGCGTCCAGGGCAACGGGCAGACGGAGCTCGTGGAGGCGATCGTGGGGCTTCGCCCGGCCGACTCCGGCGAGATCCGCATCGACGGTCACGACACGACGTCGGCCTCGCCCCGCGAGGTCTCCGATCTCGGCGTGGCCCACGTGCCCGAGGACCGGATGCGCGACGGCCTCATCGGTGCCATGACGGTGGCCGAGAACTTCGTCCTGGACACATACCACCGGGAGCCCTACAGCCGTCACGGAAACCTCGACGCCCGGGCCATCGACCTCGCCGCCTCGACCGCGGTGCGGGACTACGACGTCCGCACCCCGTCGATCGAGACCCAGGCGGGGACGCTTTCCGGTGGCAACCAGCAGAAGGTCGTCGTCGCCCGCGAGTTCTCGCGTCCCGTCAGGCTGGTCATCGCCGCCCAGCCGACCCGCGGGCTCGACGTCGGATCGATCGAGTACATCCACCGCCGGATCGTGGAGCAGCGCGACGCCGGCGCGGCCGTCCTGATCGTCAGCTCCGAGCTTGACGAGGTGCTCGCGGTCGGCGACCGGGTGGCCGTGATGCTGCAGGGCGGGATCGCGGGCGTCATGGACGGCGCCGAGGCCACCTATGAGAAGGTGGGCATGCTGATGGGCGGGGCCGGGTGAGGCGCATCGGGGACGCCCTCAGGCCCGCCGCGCTCCCGGCCCTCGCCGTGCTCACGGCGTTCCTCGTCGGCTCCGTGGTCATCCTGGTCACCGACCTGGAGCACATCGCGAGGCTCGGCAGCGATCCGGTCGGTGCGATCACCGGGGCCATGGGGACCATCGGCACCGCGTATTCTGCGATGCTCATCGGCGCCCTCGGCGACCCAGCCAGGATCGGCGCCGCCCTGGCCGATCCCACGCCGCGCGCCATTGCCGCCGCCGTCCGGCCCATCACCGAGACGCTGGTCGCCGCGAGCCCGCTGATCTTCACCGGCCTGGCCGTGGCGATCGCCTTCCGCAGCGGCGTCTTCAACATCGGCGTCGAAGGGCAGTTCGTCCTCGGGGCATTCGGGGCGACCGTGGCCGCCATCGCCGTCAAGGATCAGCCGATGCCGTTCATCCTCCTCGTGTCGGTGATCGCGGGCACCATCACGGGGGCGGTCTGGGGCTTCATCCCGGGCGCGCTCAAGGCCCGGACCGGAGCCCACGAGGTCATCACGACCATCATGCTCAACTACGTGGCGGCGCAGATCGTTCTGCTCGGCCTGCGCTCGGACTTCCTCAGGAAGGAGGGGAGCTCCGAGCCGATCTCCAAGGTCCTGTCCGACTTCGTCCGGATCCCGCTGATCGTGGACCTGCCGGCGATCCGTCTCCACTGGGGGTTCGCCGTTGCCCTGGTCATGGCCGCCGCTGTCTCGTGGCTGTTGTTCAAGACCACCAAGGGCTTCGAGCTGCGGGCCGCAGGCTTCAATCTGCACGCGGCCCGCTATGCCGGCATGAGCGCCTCTGGCTCGATCATCCTCGCCATGTCCCTGTCGGGTGGCCTGGCCGGTCTCGGCGGATCGATGGAGGTGCTCGGCACCGTCCCCCAGATGTCGAACGGGATCAGCTCTGGCTTCGGCTTCAACGCGATCGCCCTCGCGCTGCTTGCCGGCAACCGGCCGGCCGGCATCGTGGCGGCCGCGCTGCTGTTCGGGGCTCTGCGCACGGGCGGCGGGCTCATGCAGGTCAAGACCGGGATCCCGCTCGACCTGCTGCTGTTCATCCAGGCGCTCGTGATCATGTTCGTCGCGGCGCCGGGGCTGATCGGGAGGATCTACCGCTTCGGCCGCTCGCCGATCGCCGCGACCGACGGTCCCGCCGCGGAAGGGAGGCCGGCATGACCGCGGCAGCCCCGGTCCTCGACGAGGCGGCCGCGGAGGCGGGTGCCGCCGACCGGAGGGCGCAGCGCAACGCCCGGGCCCGCGGGGTGGTCCTCGCCGGCCTCGCCCTCGTCGCCCTGCGGCTGGCGCTCGCCACGCTCGACGCGCCCGCGGACTTCTCGCTCTGGATCGACCGGCAGGGCGGCTCCTCCCTCGCGATCTCGACCACGGTGGGGCTGCTCTGGATCATCGCCGGCGTCACCACCGGCCTGGCCGGCCTCGCCCAGCTCTCCCGGGGAGCCTCGTTTCCCTGGAGGCGGGCGATGGCCCCCGTGCTGCCGGTGTGGGTGCTCGCGACGCTCGCCCTGCTGCTCGACGGCCGGAGCGCGAACCTGACGGGGGTCCTCAGCGGGACGCTCTCGCTGGCCGCCCCGATCTCGCTGGGGGCGTTCGCGGGCATCATGTCCGAGCGCAGCGGCATCAACAACATCGCGATCGAGGGCAAGCTGCTGGTTGGGGCGTGCGTGGCCTCCGTTGTCGCCAGCACGGCCATGCTGGTCATGGGCCAGGGGGCCAGCCCCACCGTCGCCGTGCTGATCGGGATCGTCTCCGCGGCGCTGGCCGGCGCCCTCGTCAGCCTGCTGCTGGCCTGGCTCGGGATGCGCTGGAAGGTGGACCAGATCATCGCCGGGATCGTGATCAACATCGGCGCCCTCGGGATCACCAACTTCCTGTACCTGCGGGTGCTGTCCAAGAACACCCAGTTCAACACGCCGCCGACCGTGGAGTCGCTCCGGATCCCGCTGCTGTCCGAGTTCCCCGTGCTCGGGCCAATCGCCTTCACCGGGACGCCGTACCTGTACTTCACGCTGTTCGTCATGGTGGCGTTCGCCTACATGCTCTTCCGCACCCGATGGGGGATGCGGCTCCGGGCGAGCGGCGAGAAGCCGTCCGCTGCCGCAACGGTGGGCATCGACGTGCTCAGGGTCCGGTACCGCGCCCTGTTGCTCGCCGGGTTGCTCGCCGGCATCGCGGGCTCGTCGCTCAGCCTTGCCTCGGCAGGCAGCTTCCAGATGAACATGAGCGCGGGGCGCGGGTTCATCGCCCTCGCCGCCGTCATCTTCGGGGCATGGAACCCGATCTACGCGTTCGGCGCGGCCCTGGTGTTCGGCTTCGCGGACTCGGCGCAGACCCTGCTGTCGATCCTGGGCGTCGATGTGCCGCCGCAGCTGCTGCTCAGCCTCCCATACCTGGTGACGATCGTCGTGGTGGCCGGCGTCGTGGGTCGCGTTCGCGGACCCGCCGCCGCGGGCCAGCCCTATGACCAGGGCTGACCCGGGTGGCCGTGGCCTACGATGTGTCCCACGGCGAGCGCTGACCCGCCCGCCCCCAGAGCCGTTGCCGAGACTTCCGTGACCCGACCCGCCCGCACACCCGTCATCCTCGACTGCGACCCGGGCCACGACGATGCGCTCGCGATCACGCTCGCGCTCGCCCGCCCCGAGCTCGAGGTGCTCGCGATCACCACGGTCGCCGGCAACGCCCCGCTCGGCGCGACCACCCGCAACGCGCTGCGGGTGCTGGCGCTGCTGGGGCGGCCCGACGTGCCGGTCGCGGCCGGAGCCGCCGGGCCGCTGGTGCGCGACCTCGAGACCGCCCCCGAGGTCCACGGTACGAGCGGCCTCGACGGGGCGGACCTCCCGGAGCCGGCGAGCGAGCCGCGCCCCGAGGGCGCCCTCGAGCTCCTGCGCGCGACCCTGGCCGCCTCGCCCGGCCCGGTGACGCTGATCCCCACCGGGCCGCTGACGAACATCGCGCTGCTGCTGCGGACCTACCCGCGGCTTGCCGAACGGATCGGCCGGATCTCGCTCATGGGCGGTGCCATGCGCTCCGGCAACTGGACGCCTGCCGCCGAGTTCAACATCTGGGTCGACCCCGAGGCGGCCCGGGTCGTGTTCCGCAGCGGCCTGCCGATCACGATGTGCGGTCTCGATGTCACCCACAAGGCGCTGATGGGCTTGCCCGAGATCGACCGGCTGCGCGCCACCGGCACGCGCGTCGGCGCCGTGTTCGCGGACCTGCTGCTGTTCTTCACGCGGTTCCACGTGGAGCGCTACGGCACCGCGGACACGCCCATCCACGATGCCGTGGCGGTGGCGGCGGTGGCGCTGCCGGAGCTCGTGACCACGCGCCGGTACCACACCGACGTGGCGATCGACTCGGACATCACGCGGGGACGCACCGTCGTCGACGACCGCGGACAGACGGGGGCCACGCCCAACGTGGACGTGGCCCTTGATATCGACCGGTCTGCCTTCGGGGACCTCGTGGTCCAGGCCGTCGCGAGCTTCGGCTGACCGGCGGTCAGCGCCTGCCCGGCGGTCAGCCTGCCGGCGTGAGCCAGACCCGGTACTCGGTGACGTTGATGGGCGAGCCGTCCTTGGCAGACCGCTCGAACACCCGCAAGGTGCCGTACTGCGCCCTGCCCGGGTCGTAGCCCAGATCGATCTTGAAGGTGCCCCAGCAGCCCGTCCCGCAGCTGGCCTGCACGGGCTGCTCCACCAGGATCCGGCCCTTGCCGTCCAGCACCCGGGCGACGAACTGCGCCTCGAACACGTTGGCGATGCCGGACACGCGCATCGGGTTGCCACCGGCGGCACCCCAGGCTGGCCGGTCGACGAAGATCGCCGGCAGCAGGTCCCGGAAGTCGGCGCGAGTCGCCGGTCCGTCGAGGACCACGCCCTCGCTGCCGAACGTGGTCACCGGCTGGCCGTCCAGGAGGAACCGGACCCGGTTGACCGTCGAGAACTGGGTGAGCGTGTAGACGACCTGGCCGAGCCGGCCGAGGGTCGAGGCACTGCCGCCGCCCGACGCGAACTCGCCGGAGAGGTCGACGGTGGCGACGCCGTCCGCGATGCTCAGGCCCAGCAGGCGCGAGCCATCGGGGATCGTGGTGTACATCGCAGGCGAGCTCTCGAGCTCCGCGCCCTGCGGCCCCTTGAGCAGCTCCCGCATGGCGCTGGCACCGACGGCCCTGGTGGCCGGGACCTCGCGCAGGACGGGAACGAGGCCCTCGTTGCCCGTGGCGCTGCCCAGGATGAAGTAGGCGCGGACGATCGTCGTCGCCGGGGGGGTGGCGGTCGGTGTGACGGTGGGCGCCGGCGTGGGGCTGGTGGCGGACGGCTCCGCCGAGCCCGAGGGCGCGACGGTTGGGGAGGGAGCGACGGAGGCGGTGGGGCTGGGCGAGGCCGATGCCGGCGCGACGTCCGACGGGGCGGGCTCATCCGAGCCCGCCGGGGACGAGGCCGGGGTGGCCGGCGTGCCCAGCGCGCCGCTCCCGGGAGCGCAGGCCATCGCAAGCATGGCGACCAGCACGAGCAGCGCGGGAAGGGGGGAATGGACGACGGATCGCATGGCGGGGATCATCACCCTGTCCTCGGTACGGGTTCTCGAGCCTCGCCAGCGTGCTCCGGGCCGGTATCAGGGCCGTCGCCTCCAGGTAACGATGGGGTTACCGGTACCGACAGCGCGAACACCATGCCGCCGCCCGGGCGGGGACGCGCCCGCAGGGTCCCGCCGAGCAGCGCGGCGTGCTCGGCGGCGATCGCCAGGCCCAGGCCGGAGCTGCCGCCGCGCCGCGACGGATCGGTCTTGTAGAAGCGGTCGAACAGGTGAGCGAGCGCATCGGCCGGAACGCCCGGGCCGCGGTCGGCAACCACGACCACCGACCCGCTCAACGTCGGTTGGAGGGCGACCTCGACGGCGGCGCCCGGGGCGTGCTCACGGGCGTTGTCGAGCAGGTTGCCCAGGATCCGGTCGAGGCGACGGGGATCCGTGTCGACCACGATCGGGCGTGGCGGGAGCGCCACGACCGCTGCCGGCAGCCGGGAGCCCACGGCGCCGGTCACCACCCGCCCGAGGTCCACCGGCTCGAGGGTGGGCCGCTCCGCCCCGGCGTCGAAGCGCGACAGCTCCATCAGGTCGTCCAACAGCACTCGGAGCCGACGGATGTCGGCCACCAGCAGCTCGCCGGCGCGGCGACCGTCGGGCGGCATCGAGCCCAATCCCGTCTCCAGCACGGAGGCCTCGGCGACGAGCGCGGTCAACGGGGTCCGGAGCTCGTGGGCGACGTCCGCGACGAAGCGCCGGTTCTGCTGCTGGGCGGCCTCGAGCCGGACCACCGTCGCCTCGAGCGAGTCGGCCATCCGGTTGAACTCGACTGCCCACCGGCCCACCTCGTCCCGACCGCGCTCCGGGACTCGTGCCGAGAGGTCACCGGCGGCGATCCGGCGGGCGGCCCGACCAGCCTCGGTGACCGGTCGCAGCAGCCAGCGCGAGAGCACGCCGGCCACGAGCAGCGCAACCCCCACCGCGGCGGCTCCCCCGGCGAGGAGGCCGGATCGCAGCTGGGCCAGGGCGTCGTCCAGGGCGGAGGCCGGGTACACGAAGTACAGCTCCGGCCCCGACTCCTGGCGCCCCCCGACCACGAGCGAGGGCTCGCCGGCGACGGGCTGCCACGCGAAGCCCAGCTGGCCGGCGGCGACGATCGCCCGGAGCTCCGGCGCCAGGGACGACAGGGCGCCGGCGAGATCGCCCGGCTCGTACGGGTCGCCGTCGCCGAAATCGGCGATCACCCGTCCTGACCCACGCAGCGCAAACGCCGTCGGCAGGCCGCTCGCCTGGAAGCTGGCGGCGTCTACCGGCGGCGGGTCGGCGCCCGGCAGAAGCACCGACAGGTTGTAGTCCACCTGCTGGCGCGCATCCGCGATCAGCCTGGAGCGGAGCGACGCATCAACGAAGGCATACACGCCGACTCCGATCGCCGCCACCGTGACCGCGACGAGGGCGACGAGCGTGATCGCGATCCGGCCCCGGATCCCGATTGCCATCAGGCCCGGCTGCCGGCGCGCCCGGCCTTGTAGCCGGCGCCGCGGACGGTGAGGATCAGCTCGGGCTCGCCAGGGTCGGTCTCGATCTTTGCCCGCAGCCGGTTCACCGCCACGTCGACCAGCCGCGAGTCACCAAGGTAGTCGTAGCCCCAGACCCGGTCCAGGAGCAGCTCCCTGGTGAACACCTGCCCGGGACGGCGGGAGAGTTCGGCCAGCAGATCGAACTCGGTCCGGGTGAGCGCGATCTCGACGCCCTCGCGCTCCACCGTGCGCCCGCCGGTGTCGATCCGCAGCGGGCCGAGGTGCAGCATCGCCGCCTCGCCGCCCCCGGGCTCGGGGTGGCGCCGGCGGAGCGCCGCCCGGACGCGCGCCACCAGCTCCGGCATCTCGAACGGCTTGCGCACGTAGTCGTCGGCGCCGGACTCGAGGCCGACCACGACGTCGAGCGTGTCGCCGCGTGCGGTGAGCATCACGACCGGGGTCGTGGACTCGGCCCGGATGGCCCGGCACACCTCCAGCCCGTCCAGGCGGGGGAGCATGACATCGAGCAGGACGAGGTCGGGCCGGTCGGTCCGCCAGCGGGCGAGTCCCTCCTCGCCGTCGGCCGCAGTGACGATCTCGAAGCCGGCGGCGCGCAGGCCGAGGGCCACGATCTCGCGGATGGAGGGATCGTCCTCGACGATCAGGATCCGGGCGTCCACGGCAGGGAGTATGGCAGCGGCCGGCGTCAGTGACGGGTGCGCTCGCGCGCCAGCTCGGCGAGGCGCGCGTCGCTGATGCCAAAGTGATGGGCGATCTCGTGGTGGACCGTGTCGACGACCTTGGCGTGGAGCGCCTCCGGGGTTCGGAAGTGCGCCTCCAGCTGTCCCCGGAAGATGGTGATCCGCGACGGTGTCGTGGCCCAGTCCGCGCCGGGGAGGCTCCGCGGCACGCCCTGGTACAGGCCGTACAGTCCCGCCGCGTGGCTGGTGGCCAGCTGCTGGGGCGTGGCCCAGTCCTCCACCACGATCGCCACGCTCCCCAGTCGCTCCCGGAACGGGTCGGGGAGCAGGTCGATCGCCTCGAGGACCCAGTCCTCGAACGTCTGGTCGTCGATCGCAGTGTCCATCGCGGCCAGCCTAGCCGGAATCGGGCTGGACCGGCCGCGATGCTATCGCGGGCGGCACGCAGGGCAGGACCTTCGGGTCACTGCACGGTAGCCCGATCGGGTGAGATCCTGACCGGGTGACCTGCTCGGGGCGGGAAGCGGTCCTCCCCACAGGGTTGCCACCTGGAGGTCACGCCGATGCCGTTCGTCCGAGCCAAGCCCACCGAGTTCCTCGTGACCAGCCGGCAGGGGGTACTGGTCAACCACGGCTCCGCCGTGTCCGCCTTCCTCCGGCCGGGCACGGTCTTCGTCCTCGTTCCGAGCACCAGGCAGGAGGCGGCCTTCGAGTTCAGCCAGGAGACGAGCGACGGCATTCCCCTCCGGTTCAAGGGCATCGTGATCTTCCGCATCACGGACCCCCTCGCCGCCGCCCAGCTGTTCGACTTCACGGCAGGCGGTGGCGGCATCGCTCACATCAGCACCCTGCTGACCCACGTCGTCCTCGGCGAGCTGCGTCACGCGGTCAGCCACATGACCATGGTCGAGTGCATCGAGCAGCGGAAGACCACCCTGTCCGGCGTGGTCGCGGACGCACTGGCCCGGACGCTGCATCCGCAGAACGGCGAGAGCAACTGGGGCATCAACGCCGAGGTGGCCCAACTGTCCCAGGTGTTCATCGTGGACGCCGAGCTCCGACAGCAGCTCGAGGCCGGGACCCGCAACGAGATCAAGCTCAAGAGCGACCAGTCCGACATCCAGAGCGCCGAGGCGGCGACCCTATCGGCGATGGCGTCGGCCAGCCGGGTGGCGGAGCGCAAGCTCGCGGCAGATCGGGAGGACCTGCGCCGGTCCGAGGAGCTGGAGCTGGCCCAGGCGGCTCGCAAGCGCCGCCTGGAGGCCGGGAACCTCGACACGCAGCGCCAGGCGCTCGAGCTGGCCCAGCAGCTGCACCAGGCCGAGATGGCAACCGAGCAGGCCAGGATCGGCACGGAGACCCCCGTCCGGCTGCTGCGGATCGCCCGCCGGAGCGACATCCTGCGGGACGAGGTCGCGATGCGGGAGCTGGAGAACCGGGCTCGGGCGCTCGAGGTCGAGCACGACATGCTGCTGCCCCACGCGCAGCAGGAGCTGCGGCGGGAGATCCTGCCCGTGGAACAGGCGCCGGAGATCGTCGAGGCAGCGGCCCGGGTGTTCCAGGGCGCGAACCTGTCCATCTACGGCGACAACCCGCCCCTCCTCGGCCAGCTCGGGCCGCTGCTCGAGATCCTGGCGGATGCCGTCCGGCGCGCCGCACCTGGCGCTGGCGATCCGCCCGGCGCGGACGCCGGATAGGCGAGCCCTGGTGCGGGCGCAGTCACCGCCCGTGTCTGCATCGCCTGGACGATCCGGCGGCTCCCGCCCGCGGACCTGGCCCGCTGCCCGGGAGTCGGGCAGGGCGACCACGAGGCCGCCGCCCGGGTAGACTTTGCCTCCCGTGACCATCGCCCCGAACGACTTCGTCCACCTCCACACCCACACCGAGTTCAGCCTGCTCGACGGCCTGGGACGGATCACCGACCTCGTGGACACCGCGGTCAAGCACGGCTTCGACAGCCTGGCCATCACGGACCACGGCGCTCTCTACGGCGCCGTGGCCTTCTACCAGGCGGCGACCAAGGCCGGCATCAAGCCGATCCTGGGCGTGGAGACCTACGTCGCCCGGCGGACGATGCGCGACAAGGAGGCGAGGCTCGACGCGCAGCCGTACCACCTGGTCCTGCTGGCGACGGATATGACCGGCTACCGGAACCTGTCGCGCCTGGTCACCGACGCCCACATCGACGGCTACTACTACAAGCCGCGGATCGACCGGGAGCACCTCGCGAGGCACAGCGAGGGACTGGTCGGGCTGTCGGCCTGCCTGAGCGGCGAGATCCCCAAGGCGCTCGAGGTCGACGACTGGGAGCTGGCCCGCAAGCTGGCCGGCGAGTACCAGGACATCCTCGGCAAGGGCCGCTTCTTCCTGGAGCTGCAGGACCACCGGATCCCGGATCAGCGGGCCCTCAACCCCAAGCTGCTCCGCCTGGCGGACGAGACGGGGATCCCGCTCATCGTGAGCAACGATCTCCACTACGTCCATCCCGGGCAGCACGAGGCGCACGACGTGCTGCTGTGCGTGGGGACCGGCGCCAACCTCGACACCCCCAACCGGATGCGGTTCGAGGGGCCGGACTTCTACCTCAAGACCGCGGCCGAGATGTTCAGCCTGTTCCCGGACCAGCGGCAGGCCTTCCTCAACACGAAGCTCGTCGCCGAGATGGTCGATCTCCAGCTGCCGCTGGGCGAGCTGCGCATCCCGCACTTCCCGGTGCCCGAGGGCGAGACCGTCGAGTCCTGGCTGCGCAAGGAGTGCGAGGCGGGCCTGGTCCGGCGCTACGGCGAGATCACCCCGCGGCTCCAGGAGCGCCTGGACTACGAGCTGGGGACCATCATCTCGATGGGCTACGCGGGCTACTTCCTGATCGTGGCCGACTTCGTGCGCTTCGCGAAGTCACAGGGGATCGCCACCACCTGCCGGGGCTCGGCGCCGGGCTCGATCGTCACCTACACCCTGGGAATCACGCCGGTCGACCCGCTCCACTACGGGCTGCCCTTCGAGCGCTTCCTCAACCCGGACCGGGTGACGATGCCCGATATCGACATCGACTTCGAGGACGCCCGCCGCGACGAGGTCATCAACTACGTCAGCCGCAAGTACGGCCAGGACCACGTGGCCCAGATCATCACCTTTGGCACCATGCTCGCCCGGGCAGCGATCCGGGACGTGGGCCGGGTGATGGGCATGGGCTACGGCGACGTGGACCGGATCGCCAAGGCCGTGCCCAACCAGCTGGGGATCAAGCTGTCCGAGGCGCTGGAGCTGAGCCCGCAGCTCAAGGAGATGCACGACACGGATCCCCAGATCGGCAAGCTGATCGGGTTCGCGCAGCAGCTCGAGGGCGTTGCCCGCAATGCCTCGACCCACGCGGCCGGCGTGGTCATCTCGCGCGAGCCGCTGACCGAGCTGATGCCGCTCCAGAAGGCGACCAACTCGGACGCCCTGATGACCCAGTACGAGATGCACGGGATCGAGGCTCTCGGCCTGCTCAAGTTCGACTTCCTGGGCCTGTCCAACCTGACCATCCTGCGCAACGCCGTGGACCTGATCGAGGAGCACCGTGGGGTCAGGGTGGATCTCGAGCAGATCCCGCTCGACGACCCCAAGACGTTCGACCTCCTCGCGTCGGGCGAGACGACCGGGGTGTTCCAGCTCGAGTCGGCGGGCATGCGGCGGTACATCCGCGAGCTGCAGCCCACCACCGTCTACGACCTCGCCGCCATGGTCGCCCTGTATCGCCCCGGGCCCATGGACAACATCCCGACCTACATCCGGCGCAAACACGGGCAGGAGCGGGTCAGCTACCTCCATCCCTTGCTCGAGCCCTTCCTGGACCGAACCTACGGCGTGTTCGTGTACCAGGAGGACATCATGTCCGCGGCCGTCGCGCTGGGCGGCTTCACCGGCCCCGAGGCGGACACGCTGGGGTACGCGATCCGCAAGAAGAAGTCGGCGGTCCTGCGATCCCTCAAGGAGAAGTTCGTCACCCAGGCGGCCGAGCGCGGCGTGCCGCCCGAGACGATCGACGCCGTGTTCCAGGCGTTCCAGCCGTTCGAGCGCTACGGGTTCAACAAGGCGCACGCCACCACCTATGGCCTGATCGCGTACCAGACCGCCTACCTCAAGGCGAACTTCACCGTCGAGTACATGACCGCCGTGCTGAGCGCCTTCCGGGACAACGCGGAGAAGGTGGCTGCGGCCGTCGCGGAGTGCCGGCGCCTGGGGATCGACGTGCGACCGCCCGATGTCCACCGCTCACACCTCGGGTTCACCGTCGAGGGCGACGCGATCCGGTTCGGCCTGCTGGCGGTCAAGAACGTGGGCGAGGGTGCGATCCAGTCGATCATCGATGCCCGCGAGGCAGACGGCGAGTTCCGCTCCCTCACCGACCTCTGCTCCAGGGTCGACGTCCGGCTCGCCAACCGCAAGGTGGTGGAGTCGCTCGCCCGGGTGGGTGCGCTCAACTGTTTCGGCCACCCGGCCCAGATCCTGCTCGGGCTCGAGGATGCCCTGGCCGCCGGCCAGGCTGCCCAGCGAGACCGGATCAGCGGCCAGGTCTCGCTGTTCGACATGGCCGGCGACGACGGCGCGGCCCTCGAGCGGCCCCTCCCGGACACGCCCGAGACGCCGGTCCGGGAGCGACTGCGCTGGGAGAAGGAGCTGATGGGCCTCTACCTCTCGGACCACCCCATGGGCGAGGTCGCGGACCGGGTTGGGGAATACGTGACGGCGTACGGCGGCGACCTGCGCGACGAGTCGCTCGACGGCCAGCGGGTGGTGCTGGGTGGCATCGTCACTGGGATGCGCACCGTGCTGACCAAGGCCCGGTCCACGATGGCCGTGGTGACGCTCGAGGACCTGCAGGGGACGATCGAGGTCGTCGTGTTCCCCAGGACCTACGAGACGACCGCGGGGATGTGGCGGGAGGGCGCGATCCTGCTGGTCGCGGGACGGGTGGACCACCGCGGCGAGGAGGCATCGCTGCTGGCCGACTCCGTGTGGGACTGGGATGCGGTCGTGGAGCGCGGACCGGAGGCGTTCTCGCGCGAGGTCGGCTCGCTCGAGAGGCGGTCCCGCCGCGGGCCCGGTGGCCAGGGCGGCGGCCGAGGCAATGGGGGCAATGGGGGCAATGGGGGGCCGCCGCGCCCGGGTGGCACGGCAGCGGGCGTGGCGCTGCCGCGACGGGACGCGGTCGCGGTCGGCGGGAGTGCCGCTCCGATGCCGCCGGTCCGGCCCGCCGAACCGGTGCCCACCTACTCCGAGCCGCCCGGGGTGGCGCCGGTCGACGCCGAGGGGACAGGGGCATCCGAGGCGCCGGCGCTGCCCGACGAGGCCCGTGCCCGGGCCGCCCAGGCCGCCCAGGCGCCGTCGCGCCCGATCGAGGCCCCGCCCGGTGCCGTGCTGCACGTGCGGTTCACCCGCGAGGCCGGCTCAGAGCGGATCGTTTCCGCGATGCACGCATTCAAGACGGTGCTTCGCGAGCGACCGGGGGGCACGCGGGTGGTCGTGCACGTCCCGGCACCGGGCGGGAGCGCCCTTCCCATGGAGCTGCGAGGGGTCGCCTACGACGCCGAGCTCGTCGCCGAGGTGCGGAGGCGGGTCGGCGAGGGCGTGATCGACCTCCAGCTCGGCTGAGGAGGAGCCATGCGTCGTTGGTGGCGGACCGGGCCGGCGGCCATGACGGCGTGCTCCGTCGTGCTGGTCGTGGTGCTGGCCGCCGCGGGCGGACCGGACGGCTGCTGCTCCGGCCCGCCGGCGGCACGCGATGTCGCCGCCCCTGCGGGCGCGCCGCTCGCCCCGCTGGCAACCGGGGCCCCGAGCCCGGAGCCCACCGCGGCCGGGCGTGCGAGCGGCGCGGTGGGAGAGACGGGCAGCTCAGGCCGGGACGCCGTTGCCGCCTGGCCCTCGAGCGACGACGCGACGATCGAGGAGTTGGTCGGCCAGAAGCTCGTTGTCCGCATGGACGGGCGGGTCCCTGGCGCGAGCCTGTTGCGCCGGATTCGACGTGGGGAGATCGGGGGCATCGTCCTGTTCGGGTTCAACATCTCGTCGCGCTCCCAGCTGTCGGCCCTGACCGGAAGCCTGCAGGCGGCGGCAGAGGCAGGAGGGCGGCCGCCGCTCCTGGTGATGGTGGACCAGGAGGGCGGCTCGATCCGAGCTGTGCCCTGGGCGCCGCCCACCCTGTCGGCGAGGCAGATGGGCCAGGACGGGCGATCGGACACGGCCACCGATCAGGGGATGCGGGCCGGGTTGGCGCTGCGCCGGCGAGGCGTGAACGTCGACCTGGCCCCGGTGGCCGACGTCCCCAGCTCAGCCGCCTCGTTCATGTACCTTGCGGGCCGGACGTTCGGCTTCGGGCGGCGCAAGGTGGGAAGGCTCGCGACCGCGTTCGCCGCCGGCCTCCGCTCGACGGGCGTGGTGGCGGCGGTCAAGCACTTTCCGGGCATCGGACGCGCGGTCCGCAACACGGATCGTCATGCCGTGACCATCCAGGCGTCGCGGTCGTCGCTGGATACGGACCTCGCACCATTCAGGAAGGCGATCGGCCGGGGCATCCCCATGATCATGCTCTCGAACGCCGTCTACCCCGCGTGGGACGAGCACCACGCGGCCGGCTGGTCGCGTGCGATCGGCACCGACCTGCTGCGCGCGGAGCTGGGCTTCACGGGGGTGACGATCACCGACTCGCTGAGTGGCACCGCGGTGGCGCGCGGCGTATCGGGCCGGCGGCTCGCGCTGCGGGCCGCCCGCGCGGGCACGGACATGGTGCTGCTCACGAGCCGCGAGTCCGCCACCGCCCAGGCGTTCGACCTGCTGGTCGCCAACGCCAGGGCCGGGGCGATCCCGCTCGACCGGCTGCGGGCCTCCTACGACCGGATCGTGGCCCTCAAGTCGGGGAGCTGACGGCGGACGGCGTCGCGCGCTGCGTGCTGGACCTGGATCAGGCCTGCTCGCTCAGGGCGCGGACCGCACGCACCCCCGAGATCTGGTCGTGGAACTCGGAGCGGATCGTGTTGAGGTCGGGGCGCTCGACATCGAGCTCCTCGGCCAGCCGGTTCGCCAGCCACGACTCGGTGGCGTCGATCTCGTCGTCGGCGGCCATCACGAGGAAGCAGCAGCGGAGCAGTCGCTCGCGCTCCTCCATCGTGGAGATCGCCTTGAACTCGCGGGTGACGAGGTAGTCCTCGGTTGCCCCGAACTCGCCCGCCAGCGTGCCCGACATGTCCACGATCAGTCCGGCGGTCTCGTCGTCGATCCCACCCGCCCGGGCGAGCCCGAGCATCGCCTCGCGCTCGGCGTCGCTCATGCCGTCGGACGCCTGCGCCGCGCGTCCCAGCAGGTAGGCGAAGGCCGCGAGGTAACGGGCCCGGGCCGGTGGGAATGCCTCCAGCCGGGCCGCCAGCAGACGGACGCTCTGGGTATCGCCGGGGAGGGCAGCGGGGAGCGGGGCGTCGGGGGCGACGGGCAGATCGGGCGAGGCGGGCTCGTCAAGCCCGAGGACACGGCGGAAGAGGCTCAAGACAGGCTCCGGTGCGGCGGTCGTGGGTGACGGCAGTCTACCCAACGGCTCGCCTGCGGTGTCGCGAGGCCTCATCGGGCGCCGGTGGGGGCGCGTCTGGGCCATACTGGACTGGCCGACCCTCTGGGCCACTGGGCCACCAGACCTGCAGGAGTCCATGACCCGGTCCCGCCTCGCCCCGCCTGCCAACATCGCCACCAGCCTGCGCTGGACCGCACCCATGATCCTCGCCTTCACCGTTGGCGCGCTGGTGCTCGCGCTCACGGGCTACGCTCGCGAGGTCGACCGGATCCGCGACGAGACCCGCCTGCTGGCGGCCGGGGCCGCGGTGGACGTGGACCGCTACGTCCAGAGCCAGTTCACGACGCTCGAGGCCCTGGCCGCCGCTGACGACATCGCGAGCGGCAGCCCGGCGCGGATGGCCGACCTGCTCGATCGGGTCGACGTGGCCCAGCTGGGGTTCGATGGCGGCGTGGCCTGGATCAATTCGGCCGGAATGATGGTCGCCCGCAACGACTACGAGGGTCCACCCCTCGACTACTCGGATCGCGACTACGTGCAGGTGGTGCTGGAAACCGGCAGGCCATGGGTGAGCGACGTCCGGATCGGCGAGCTCAACCGGGCACCGATCGTGGCACTCGCGATCCCCACCCGCGATGCCCGGGGCATGGTGACCGGCGTGCTCGTGGGTGGCTTCCGGCTCGACCAGGACCGTTCCGGCAGCGACAACCTGCGCTTCGCCGGAGCGACGGCCGTCGAGATCGTGGATCGAAGCAAGCACATCGTCGTCGGACCGACCACGATGGACCGGCTGGTGAACGCCGACCCCGCGTTCGAGGCGCAGCCCCTGCGCGACGCCGACCAGGGCGTCATCACCGATGCCGTCAGCCCGTACGGCGCGGGCGACCGGCTGATCGGGTGGTCGAGGGCGATGTCGGCCGACTGGCTGGTGCTGGTGGACCGGTCGATGACCGAGGCGTTCGGGAATGCCCGCTCGGTGCTTGCCATCCAGCTCCTCGTCGTCGGCCTCGCCGGGGCGATCGCGGTTGCAGCAACCCTGTTCGCGCTCCACCGCATCGCCGCGGCGGAGCGGCGGCGGGCCGCCGCGTTCACGGCCGAGAGCGAGGCCACCGAGCAGCTCCAGGTCGCCGTCACCCAGCTTCGCGAGCGCGAGCAGCTGCGGGACGCCTTCGTGGGCGTGCTGTCGCACGAGCTGCGGACCCCGGTCACATCCATCTACGGCGCTGCCAAGCTGCTCGCCCGGGCCCCCGACCGGGCCGACCGGGACTCGCTCGTCCAGGACATCGAGGACGAATCGGACCGGCTGTATCGCATGATCGAGGACCTCCTTGTGCTGTCACGAGCGGAACGCGGGCGGCTCCAGGTGACGGCCGAGCCTGTGCTTGTCCAGCGACTCATGCCGGCCGTGGAAGGTGATCTGCGGCGGCGCTTCCCGTCGACCCGCTTCGGGTTCGACCTGCCGGACACGCTGCCGCCGGTCTCGGCGGAGCCGGGACCTGTCCGCCAGATCCTCAACAACCTGCTGACCAACGCGGCCAAGTACGGCGGCGGCAGCGAGGTGCGCATGACGGCCAGCGCGACCGACATGTCCGTGCGCCTGGTCGTCGAGGATTCCGGTCCGGGCTTCAGCCAGGAGGAGGCTGATCGGCTGTTCGAGCTGTTCTACCGGTCGCCGGACTCGGCCCGGCTCGCGGCCGGCACGGGGATCGGGCTGTATGTCGTGCGGAGCCTGGTCGAGGCCATGGGCGGCACCGTCGTGGCTGAGCCCCGGCATGGCGGCGGCGCCCGGTTCACGGTTGCGCTGCAGGTGTTCGACGAGGACGCCCCCTGACATCGGGTTCCCTGGACGCTCACCCATCGGACTGGAGGTTCCATGACCATGCGAGACCGCCCGCGACGCGGGATGATGGCCGGAAGCGGCATGGCCGTCGGCGCCGCCCTCGGCCTGCTGTTCGGGCTCCTGCTCTCGGCCGACGTCGCCCTGATGCTGGTCGTGGGTGTGGCTGCGGGTCTGCTGGTCGGGGCGCTGGTGGACCTGCGACGAGGGAGTTGACCGCGCGGCGGATGCGCTCGCTCCCGCGGCGTCGTGCGCCATGCTGCCAATTCTGGTAGCGAAGCCGGGATTCGAACCCGGACGGGGTTGCCCCCAGCGGTGTTTGAGACCGCCGCGTCTGCCATTCCGCCACTTCGCCCTGCCAGCCGCATCGTAGCGGAGCGGGAACCGCCGCCGCCGCCGTGACGTCCGAGGGGGGATGCCCAGACCATCCGCACCCCGATGCTAGACTCGCCGCGCCTCAC
This sequence comes from uncultured Chloroflexia bacterium, assembly GCA_963727585.1. Taxonomy (GTDB): domain Bacteria; phylum Chloroflexota; class Limnocylindria; order Limnocylindrales; family CSP1-4; genus CAIXZV01. Next base: position 962,903 of record CAVSHH010000003.1, read on the forward strand.
CATCGCCGCCAGGAGAGTCGCGCTCGCCGTGGACGACGCCCGACCGTCAGAGGCCGTCGAGGATCCGATCCAGCGCCGCGACCTGGTCCTGCTGGAGCAGGCGCGCGACGGCTCGCTGGACGCCTTCAATGGCCTCGTCGAGTGCTACCAGGATCACCTGTACGCACTCGTCGCCCGCATGGTTCCCGACCGGGACCAGGCCGGTGACGCCGTGCAGGAGGCGTTCTTCTCGGCCTACCGGAACCTGCGCTCGTTCCGGGGTGGCAGTGTCCGATCCTGGCTGAGCCGGATCGCGATCAACGCGGCGATGGACCAGCAGCGTCTCAAGAAGCGGCGGCCGTCGCAACCCTACCCGGAGTTCGAGGACGAGAGCTGGCAGCCTCCGGCGGGCGATGATGCCGACCCCGTGCGCACGGCGATGCAGGGCGAGCGCACGAGCGTCCTCCGGCGTGCGCTGGCGGCGATCACGCCCGACCAGCGCCAGGCGATCGTGATGTTCGATGTCGAGGGCTATGACTACGCGGAGATCGCCGAGATCACCGGCGTCTCGCTGGGAACCGTGAAGTCCCGCATCCATCGCGGCCGACTCGCGCTCCGGGACCGTCTCGAGGGCCACCTCGGCCTGTTCCGGGGGGAGGGCGACTGATGCCGCACATCCCCGATCGCCACGCCGACCACGACCGGCTCCTCGTCGCGGCCTACGCCGCGGGCGACGCCACCGGTGGCGAGCTCGACCGGGCGATCGCGCTGGTGGCGGTGTGCCCCGACTGCGCCGCCCTCCACCACGACCTGCGGGCGATCTCGGCGGCGCTGCCCGCCACGGCCGCCCCGGTCCGGACCAGGGATTTCCGGTTCACCCCCGACCAGGCGCGGTCGCTCCGTCCCTCGCGCCTGCGCGGCTGGCTCACCCCACTCGCGGGACCCGGGTTCGCGTTCGCGGCCCCGCTGGGCACCGGCCTCGCGACCCTGGGCGTCGCGGGCCTGCTCCTGGCGGGCTCGCTCGGGATCCCCGTCGGCGGACTCGCCGGTGGTGCCGTCGCCCAGTCGCTGGCCCCGGCGCAGGTGCCGCAGGCCGCGGCGTCGGCCGATGCCGCGGCCGAGGGCGCTGGCGGGGTCCGCCACCGATGACGCCACCAACGATCTCCAGGCCGAGGGCACGCAGTCTCGGGCGTCCGCCGAGGCAAGCCCCGGCACCGGGCTCATGGCCGATGGTGCCGCGAGCGATGCGCCCGGGGGGGGTCTGACCGCCCCTGAGGCGCAGCCCGTCGAGCCCGGAGCGTCGGACGACCAGCTGGCGGCGCCGGGTGGCACGTCTGCTGCCGGTGCGACCGCGGAGCGCCAGGTGCTTGCGGAGGACGGGACCGGGCCGTTGCCCGTCGCGATGCTGCCGCTGCTGTCGGCCGGGTTCCTGCTGGCCGGCCTCGCGCTGGTCGTGCTCCGCCTTGCCGGGCGCCGGCTGGGGACTTGACGGGCGATCCACGGTCCAGGGAGTCAACGCGGGCGTCCAGCACCGGTGCCGGCCTCACTCGAGGGCCCCGCCGCGCGCTTCGAGCCCGGTATGGACTGAGCGGCCGCTCCGCTCACATCGGGACCATGCCGGGACGGGCCCGGCCGCGGCTACACTGGACGGGTCCCAACCCGCACGCTCGGAGCCGATGGAACGCCTCCTGCTGCTCGACGGCAACGGGCTCATCTACCGCGGCTACTTCGCGCTGATCGACCAGCCCCTGACCACCTCGAAGGGCGAGCTGGTGACCGCCGTGTTCGGGTTCACGAACATCGTGCTCCGGGCGATCGCCGACGTGCAGCCCAACCGGATCGCGGTCGCGTTCGATCTGGGCAAGCCGACCTTCCGCCACGAGCGCTACGCGGAGTACAAGGCGACCCGCACCCGAATGCCGGACGACATGCGCGAGCAGATCCCCAAGGTCCGCGAAGTGGTCAAGGCGCTCGAGATCCCGGTCTACGAACGCGAGGGCTACGAGGCCGACGACGTCATCGCGACCCTGACCGGCCAGGCCGAGGCCGCCGGCCTGGAGGTGACGATCCTGACCGGCGACCTGGACATGCTCCAGCTGGTGACCGAGCGGACGCGGCTCATTGTCAGCCTGCGCGGGGGCGTCGCCAACACGGTCGCCTACGACCTCGCCAGGATCGACGAGCGCTGGGGCCTGGTGCCCGACCAGATGCTCGACTACAAGGCGCTCAAGGGCGACCCGACCGACAACATCCCGGGCATCCCGGGGGTGGGCGAGAAGACGGCATCGAGGCTGATCGGGGCATGGGGCACGCTCGACGCGCTCTACGAGCACCTCGAGGAGGTCGTGCCCGAGAAGCTCCGCGCGCCGCTCGAGGAGCACCGGGAGAGCGTGCTCGAGAGTCGCGAGCTGATGCGCCTGGTGCGCGACGTCGACGTGGAGCTGGACCTCGAGCGGGGACGGGTGGGGGAGTACGACCGCGAGACGGTGGTCCGCCTGTTCCGCGAGTACGAATTCCGGACGCTGATCGACCGGCTGCCACCGCTGGCCGGCGAGCGCCCGGAGGACGCGGTGGCCGCGATGCGCCAGATCCGCGAGGCGGGCTTCCCGGCGGCGCAGGGGCGAGGCGCCGCCGGATCGGGCAACGGGGGCGGTCGGGGGAGGCCGGCAGCGGTGGACGACGGATCCCTCCAGCTGTCGCTCGATTTCAACGTCGTCTCGGCCGGCGGGGCGGCGGGCGGCAACGCACCGCTGGCCGGTGCATCGAGGGCGGCCGAGGCCAGGGCGGAAGCGATCGCGAGCGAGGCCGGCAACCTGCCGGGCGCCCTGGCGGCCGCGATCGTGGACCCAGGGCGGATCGAGCTTGCCGACGAGGCCCGGGTGGCGACCCTGGAGGAGTGGCTCCGCGCCCAGGAGGCGGTGGGCGTGGGCCTCGTGGTCGATGATCCGCGTCCGCTGGCCGGGGTCCCGCTGGCACTTGCCGTGGCTGGCGTCGACGGACGGGTGGTCGCGGCCGAGGGGCCGGCTGCCGCGATCACGTTGCGGCGGCTGCTGGAGCGGCTGGACGTGCCGCTGGTGGGCCACGACGTCAAGCCGCTGCTGACGGCCAGGTTCGCCGACGAGCCCGATGCCGTCCCGACCCCGGTCGCCTTCGACACCCAGGTCGCCGCCTACCTCGTCAACGCCGCCCTGCGTGCCCAGAGGATCGCCGACGTCGTTGCCGAGCGGCTCGACCTCGTCCTGCCGCCCGCTGCGGCCGGCGTGCCACCGGCGGCCACGGCCGGGCTCGAAGCCCTGTCCGTGCTCGCCGCCCGTCCCTCGCTGGACCAGGCGCTCCAGGACGAGGGCGTCGACCGGCTGTTCGCCGAGATCGAGCTGCCGCTGATCCCGATCCTCGCCCGAATGGAGGCGGCCGGCGTGGCGCTCGACCGCGAGGCCCTGGGCGCTCTCGAGCGCGAGTTTGCGGCCGAGATCGAACGCCTGGAGACGGAGATCTTCGCCGTCGTCGGCCACCAGTTCACGATCGGCAGTCCGAAGCAGCTGGGCGAGCTGCTGTTCGTGGAGCTGGGTCTGCCCAAGGGCCGCAGGACCAAGACCGGCTACTCCACGGACGCCGCCGTGCTCGAGGAGCTGCGTGGTGTCCACCCGGTGGTCGAGCTCGTGCTCGAATGGCGGATCTACACCAAGCTCCGGTCGACCTACGTCGAGGCGCTGCCCACGCTGATCGGGCCCGACGGCCGCCTGCACACGCTGTTCCACCAGGCCGTGGCCGCCACGGGCCGCCTGTCGTCGTCGGATCCGAATCTCCAGAACATCCCGATCCGGACCCCGCTGGGCCGGCGGATCCGGCACGCCTTCGTGGCCGGTTCGCCCGACACCACGCTGGTCGCCGCCGACTACAGCCAGATCGAGCTGCGGATCCTGGCCCACGTGTCGGGCGACGAGCATCTCGCCGACGCGTTCGCGCGCGAGGCTGACATCCACCGCGAGACTGCCGCCCGCGTGCTGCGCAAGGCGCCGGAGGAGGTGACGGCCGATGAGCGGTCGATGGCCAAGATGGTCAACTTCGGTCTCGCCTACGGGATGAGCGACTTCGGCCTCTCGAGCCGGGCCGGGATCAGCCGCCAGGACGCGCAGGAGTTCATCAACTCCTACTTCGCCGCGTACGGCGGGATCAGCCGCTACATGCTGCACATCCGGGAGACCGCCGCCCAGCAGGGACACGTCGCCACGCTGCTCGGACGCAAGCGCCAGATCCCGGAGCTCCAGTCGTCGAACCGGGCGCTGCGCTCCGCGGGCGAGCGGATGGCGATCAACATGCCGATCCAGGGCACGGCCGCCGACATCATGAAGATCGCGATGATTCGCGCCGACCGGGCGCTGCGCGACGGCGGCTTCCGGGCGCGGGTCGTCCTCTCGGTCCACGACGAACTGCTGATCGAGACCCCGCGCGACGAGGTGGATCGCCTGATCCCCGTGTTGCGCGAGGCGATGGAGGCGGCGCTGCCGCTCTCGGTGCCGCTGACGGTGGAGGTCAAGACCGGCGACTCGTGGGAGGGAATGACCCCAGTCTCGCGCCGCGACGCTGTCCTTGCCGAGGCCTCGGAGGCGCCGGCGGAGGGCTGACAGCCAGGCTCAGGGTGGGCGTCCCTCGGCGGCCATCGGGCCGGCGAACGTCTGCAGGACGGCCGTCAGGCGGCGACCGGTTCCGCGCTCGGGCGGCGACCGGGCGAGCCGGTGAGCAGGCCCGTCCCGGTGGCCATGGCCAGTGACGCCAGCAGCGAGATGCCGAGCGCGGCGCCCAACCCGAAGGCATCGGCTGCCGTGCCGATGAGCGCCGGTGCCAGGACCAGTCCCATGCGCACCAGCCAGGCCACCATCGCGACCCCGTGACGGGCCGGGATTCCTGGCCGGGATCCTGCGGCGGCAATCATCACCGGGAACATCGGCGAGGAACCGAGGCCGACGAGCGCGAACCCGAGCAGCGCGACCGGGGCCGCCTCGACCGGGCCGGCGATCATCACGAGGGCAACGGCTCCGGCCCCCATCAGCGCGCCCACCCGGACCACGGCCACGCTGCCCCATCGGTCCACCCAGCGGTCGTTGGTCATCCGGCCGACCACCATTGCGCCCATGTACAGCACGTACCCCAGCGCGGCGATGCCAGCCGGCTGGCCCAGGACGTCGGCCAGGTACACGGCGCTCCAGGTCGCAGCCGAGCTCTGGAGCACCACGCACAGCACGCCCAGCATGGCGATGGGGACAAGCACCCGCAGCAGGTGCGGGATGGCGCCGGGCCGGATGGGTGCAGGCTCCGGCTCTCCCGCCGGGTGGGCGTCGGCGATACGGTCGGGCAGGAACCAGCGCCCGGCGGCGAGAACGGTGATCGCCACGACCACGGCTGCCAGCGCGAGGTGGATCGCGACCGGGACCGCTGCTGCAGCCATCAGGGCCCCCACCGCGCCCGCGCCCATGCTGCCGAGGCTCCACATGCCGTGGAACCCCTGGAGGATCGAGCGCCCATAGACGCGCTGGACGCCCAGCCCGTGGATGTTCATCGATGCGTCCATGGTGGCATCGAACATGCCGAGCACCAGCATGGCGATGGCAAGGGCCGCCCATGATCCGGCGACGCCCACCAGCACCAGCGTCAGGGCCGCCAGGGTCCCGGCGATCGTCGCCAGCCTCCCGCTCCCCAACCGTCCGATCAGGACCCCTGCCAGGCCGCCCGCGATCAACCCGCCCACGGGCATGGCCGCCACGGCGGCACCCAGCTCGCCGTTCGACAGATCGAGGCCGTCCTTGATGGCGGGCAGCCGCGGGAGGATGGACGAGGCGATCGCGCCGTTGGCGGCAAAGATCGCGCTCACCGCGATCCGGGCGGCGCGGGAACGTTGGGCGGTGACGGGCGGCGACATCCGGAGCAATCGTGCCCTACCCGGGTCCTGCGCGGGTGGCGCCACGTCACGCCACCCCGGGAGCGGACGCGGACGCTACATCCGCTCCTTGAGGCCGCTCGAGACCAGCCACCAGTTCACGGGATAGGCGGTGACAAAGCCCAGGATCATGCCCACCTGCATCATGAACCAGAACGTCGGCTCGTCCGGATGCAGGTGCTGGGGGAACAGCACGAGCTGGACCAGGATCATCCACCCGAACAGCCCGACCTCGAACGCCACCAGGGACAGCGTGTCGGCCTTGACGGCCGCCGTGACGCCGTCGCGCACGCCCAGCCCGCGCATCGGGGCGATCGTCAGGTACTGGAAGACGATGCCGAGGCTGAAGGCGAGCACGAAGTCGATCGCGAGCTCCGGCCACAGGGCCAGGCCCAGCAGCTCCAGGCCGAGCACGAACACGAGAGTGCTGCCGATGATGTCTCCCAGCGTGCAGCCGCCACCGCAGTGGGTGACTGCGAGCGCGGTGGCGACCGGCATCGAGCGCTCCGGCATGGGGGTGCCGCGCAAGGCTCGCCAACGGTGATAGGCGAGGACGGCCAGCGGCCCGAGGTAGAGGGCCGTCACCATCCACACCACCTCCATCACGGTCATTCGCAGGCGGTTGCCGCGGCCGTAGATGTCCCACGCGATGTAGGCGGCGGAGGCGAAGGCGCTCGCAAGCGCAACCCAGGCGACGACGGTGAGCCAGTCGGTGGACATCGTCCAAATGCTGGACCGGGCAGGCTCACGAATGCCTTGCCGCGGGCGACCGGGGGACGACGTGTGGCTGGCAGCGCCCCTCCGCGCCGCATGCCCTATCGTCAGGTCGATGCCTGAGCTACCCGAGGTCGAGACGGTTGCCCGCGACCTCCGCCGACACCTGCAGCCCGGAGGGGCCCGTCCGGGGCCGGCCATCGTCGGCGCACGCGTTGCCTGGTCCCGGACCCTGCGGGACGAGGATTCGGCGACGTTCGCCGCCCGCGTGACGGGCCGCCGGATCGAGGGGATCGGGCGGCGCGGGAAGCAGGTCGTGATCGACCTCTCGGGCGGGCTGTTCCTCACCGTGCACCTCAAGATGACCGGCCAGCTGTTCGTCGTCCCGGCCGGCATCCCGGTCGATCCCTACGAGCGGGCCGCGCTGATGCTCGACGACGGCCGCGAGCTCCGGTTCCGCGACATCCGCAAGTTCGGGCGCATCGGGCTGTACGGGGCCGACGACGACCCGTTCCAGGACGTCGGGCCCGAGCCGCTCGACCCGCGGTTCACGTTGCGGGCGTGGCGCTCCCGCCTTCGAGGCCGCCGGGCACGGCTCAAGCCGCTGCTGGTGGACCAGTCGTTCGTTGCCGGGATCGGCAACATCTACGCCGACGAGGCGCTGTGGCGCTCGAGGCTGCACCCGCTGCGGTCGGCGGCCTCCCTCCGCCCGGCCGACGAGCGGCGCCTGTACCGGGACGTGGTCGACATCCTGGCCGAGGCGGTCGAGCGCCGCGGCAGCTCGATCGACGACTACACCGCGCCCGACGGCGATGGTGAGATGCAGGAGCGCCTCGATGTGTACCAGCGGACGGGTCAGCCGTGCCACCGCTGCGGGCGTCCCGTCCGCCGGATCGTGATCGGGATCCGGGCCACCCACTTCTGCTCGTTCTGCCAGCGGCTGCCGGCGGTCGAGCGGCCGGCGGCGCGCAAGCTGCTGGCCACGATGACGCCACGACCGGGCCGCGCGGCCAGTGGGCGGCCGGGGCCACGCTGGGTGGAGCTCGCGGGTGAGGGCGCCCTCGGGCGGACCGGGTACGAGGCGGCGACGGCGCGCGACCGGGCGGCCAGGACCAGGGCGGCGGCCGCGGCCAGGCGGGCTGCGGCACGGGGAGCCGGCCCGGCGGGCGGGACGTGAGCCTCGTCCGCCTGGAGGGGATCGTTCGCGAGATCGGCACCTTCGTCATCCTCGACCGCGTCGAGGCCGCGATTGCGCCCGGCGAGCGGGTGGGCCTGGTCGGGCCCAACGGCGCCGGCAAGACAACCCTGCTCCGGATCGTGTCCGGCCGGGACGAGGCGGACCGCGGGACCGTGACCAGGCGCCGCGGGCTGTCGCTCGGGCTCCTCTCGCAGGAGGCCCACTTCGACGAGGCGTTCATGGCCGCTCCCGACCTGCGCTCCGCCGTTCGCCACGGCGCCGCCCACCTCGAGACCATGGCCGTCGAGCTGGCGCGGCTGGAGCACGAGGGTCAGGCGGCGGGTCACGACTATGCCGACCTCCAGCACCGGTTCGAGATCCTGGGCGGCTACACCCTCGACCAGCGCGTGGACGAGGCGCTCTCCGGCCTCGGCTTCGTCCGAGACGAGTGGACACGGCCGCCGACCGCGCTCTCGGGGGGCCAGCAGACCCGGGCGGCCCTGGCCCGCCTCGTGATCTCGGACCCGGACCTGCTGCTGCTCGACGAGCCCACCAACCACCTCGACATCAACGCCATCGAGTGGCTGGAGGACCATCTCCGGCGGCGCTCCCGGGCGCTCATCGTGGCCAGTCACGACCGCGCCTTCCTCGACGCCACCGTGACCCGGGTGTGGGAGCTGCGCGACCGGCGCCTGGCGGTGTTCCGGGGCGATTACAGCGCGTATCACCGGCAGCGCGTCGAGCGCGATGCCCGCGCGGAGAAGGAGGCGGAGAGCCAGCAGGACGCCATCGAGCGCGAGGTTGAGCTCGTCCAGCGCTATCGGAGCCAGCGCAAGCACGTCAAGATGCACGAGCACGAGGCGAGGCTGGAGAAGCTCAAGGCGGGCAAGGTCGAGGCGCCCCGCCGGTCGAGCCGCTCGCTGCGGCTCCACGGGGGGGCGATCGCCGGAGGCCCCGTGCGGTCGGGCGAGCTGGTCGTGCGCCTCGAGGACCTCGCCGTCGGCTACCTGCCCGGGCGTGGTGCGCTGGCCCCGGACGGATCCGACGCCACGGAGCCGGTGACGGTCGCAGCAGCCCCGTTCCTGGCCGCTCAGCGCGGCGAACGGATCGGGATCGTGGGGCCCAACGGCGCGGGCAAGACGACCCTGCTCCGGACCATCGCGGGCGACCTGCCGCCGCTCGACGGCGGGATCTCGTTCGGCCACCAGGTCCAGCCCGGCTACCTCGCCCAGCTGCGCGATGCGGCGATCCCGGGCGCCACCGTGCTGGACGCGATCCTCGAGGCGATCCCCGTCACGCCCGGCGAGGCCCGCGGCTACCTCGCCCGATTCCTGTTTCGTGGCGACGACGTGTTCAAGGAGGTGCGCTCGCTGTCGGGCGGCGAGCGGTCGCGCCTGGAGCTCGCGCTGCTGGGCGTCCTGCCGGCGAACCTGCTCCTGCTCGACGAGCCCACCAACCACCTCGACATCGCCGCGCGCGAGGCGATCGAGACGTTCCTGACCGAGTCGCCGGCCACGCTGATGGTGGTCTCCCACGACCGGCGACTGCTCGAGACGATCTGCGAGAAGCTGTGGGTGGTCGACGACGCGCTGGCGGTGCCCTTCGACGGCGGCTACCGCGCCTGGCGCCAGGCGGTCGCCGACGGCTGGACGGTGGCGGCGGAGGCGAAGCGGCGTGAGCATCGTCTGCGACCCGGTTCACCGGGCTCGGCGCGGGCCGGAGAGCCGGCGAGGTCGGGCGGGGGCGGCGACCCGGGGCGAAACCGGCGGTCCGGGGCGCAGTCCGACAGGGGAGGATCTTCCAGTCGGCCGGCCGGGCAGTCAGCCGCGGCGGCCAAGGCGGCTGACCGGAAGCCGGTTCGCCTCCGGCTGTCGAAGGACGCCTACCGTCGGCGGCGCGAGGTGATCGACGGCGAGCTGTCCCGTCTCGGCCTGCGCAAGAGCCAGCTGGAGCTCGCGATGGCCCAGCCGTCGGTCGCCGCGAACTTCGTGGAGCTGCGCCGCGTGACCAGCGAGCTGGCCGATGTCGAGCGCGCGCTGGCCGAGGCCGAGGATGCCTGGCTCGAGCTCGAGGAGCGCGCGCCGTGACGCGAAGCGTGCGGATCGGGGTCACGGGACCGATCGGCTGCGGCAAGTCGCAGGTGGGCCGCTGGCTGACCGAAGCCGGTGCCCGGGTGATCGACGCCGACCGGGTTGCCCGCGAGGTGACGGCAGCCGGGATGCCCGTCCATGACGCGGTGGTCGAGCGGTTCGGCGTGTCGGTCACGGCTGTGGACGGCACGCTCGATCGGGCAGCGCTGGCGCGACTCGTGTTCGCGGAGCCGGAGGCATTGCACGCGCTCGAGGCGATCGTCCACCCGGCCGTCCGACCCCGCATCCTCGCCGAGCTCGCCGCGGCAGAGGCGGAAGGTGCGCCGGCGATCGTGGTGGAGGCGATCAAGCTGGTCGAGGGTGGGCTTGCCGCCCTGTGCGACGAGATCTGGCTGGTGACCTGCGACCCCCGGACGCAGCGCGAGCGGCTGATGGGGCGGGGCAGCGCGGCGGCCGACGCCGACCAGCGGATGGCTGCCCAGGCCGGGCTCACGGATCGACTGCGACCTGCCGCAACGCGCGAGATCGATACCTCGGCTGGCGCCGCAGCGACCCGCGAGCTGGTGCTGGAGGCGCTGGCCGCCGCCGTGGCGGCGGTCGGTCGCGGAGCCTGACGAGGACGAGCCGGGCACCGCCCGGCCGGGCGGTGCCCGGCCGGGCGGCTGGGAGGCGCGCCGGGTCAGCGACGCGCGATGGAGGCTGCCGTGACGAGGTGCCCGCCCGCCGGCCGGCTGTCCTGGGGATCAGCCCAGGGGGCTGGCCGCCGGTGCGCCCGACCCGCCGGGCTCCGCCGGGGGGGCGGGCGGCGGCGTGAGCGCCGGGATCGGGGGCACGGACGGTGCCGGTCCGTCGAGGGTCGGCCACGGTTGCGGGACCGGCAGGCCGTAGCGCTGGATGATGCGGTTGTTGGTCGCCCCGAACGACGAGACGTCGAGGATCCGCTGGTCCTGGTCCGGCCGCAGGGCGAGGCTGAACTGCACCGAGCCCTCCGCCTGGAGGTGGCTGATCTCCTCGGCGACCACGAGCGGCACCTTGAGGATGTACGCGGTCCCGGCCCGGGCGAGGATCTCCATGTCCTGGTACGTGATCTTGGTGGCGCGCCCCGACTGGAACCCCTTGAGCGAGCTCACCCGCGGTGCGCTGGTCGCGGTGGGGTCGGTGTTGAGGACCGGCGCCAGCTCGGGCACGGTGATCGTGCCCGTCATGAACACGTCGACCTTCATCCCCGGGCCGAGCACGCCGCCCACGGCGCGGGTGTCCTCGACCGTGACCGACACGGCCCGCCAGGCCTCCGAGTCGGGGCCGACCGACTCCTCCGGCTTCAGGATCGCGAACCCGATGCCGGCCGTGCTCGACGCGAGCAGATTGCTGGTCAGCAGCTGGCCCTCGCTGACGTCGACCGCCAGCAGACGCCCGACGAGCTGCTTCTCGTCGGTGATCACCGCGGCGTTGGTGCCGTCGAGGGGGATGTCCTGCCGCAGCAGGAGGTCCTCCGGCGTGATCGGCGTGCGGGCGAGGATCGGTTGCGCGGCAACATAGCCGCTGATCGTCTTGAGGCCCGAGGTGCCAGCCTGCTGCTGGGCGTTGTTGAGCAGGAAGAACGCGGCGGCGCCCGCACCGACCGCGAGCACCACGCCCAGGAGCACGATCCAGCGTCCCTTCCTGGACGGGTCCCTGTACTCCATCTCCATCGCCTGACCTCCCGGGACTGGCCGGCTCGTCGCCGGCCCGGACTGCCGCGCCCGCTCCGGCAGGGTTCAGGGCGCCGTCCGTGCCACCTGACCGCGGCACGGGCGCGAGGACGCACCCTCGTGCGCCGCTGTGCACGTTGCCTGTCGACGCCACCCCGGGACGACTCCCCGTTGGTACCGGCGCCCCCGGACGAGTGGTGGACGACGTCGAACGGATGTTTCAAATGACGCTCAGCGTGGTAGTATCCGCAGGTGCCCGAGTTCCGCCTCGTCGCCCCGTTCCAGCCCACCGGCGACCAGCCCCAGGCCATCAACAGGCTGGTGGACGGCCTCGGGCGCGGGCTCCGCCACCAGACCCTGCTTGGCGCGACCGGCACCGGCAAGACGTTCACCATGGCCGAGACCATCGTCCGCCACAACAAGCCGACGCTGGTCCTGGCCCACAACAAGACGCTCGCCGCCCAGCTGTACGCCGAGTTCCGCGAGTTCTTCCCCGACAACGCGGTCGAGTACTTCGTCAGCTACTTCGACTACTACCAGCCGGAGGCGTACCTGCCCCGGTCGGACACGTACATCGAGAAGGACTCCAGCCGGAACGAGGAGATCGACCGGCTGCGCCATGCCGCCACCCACGCCCTGTTCGAGCGGCGGGACGTGATCATCGTGGCCTCGGTGTCGTGCATCTACGGCCTCGGCGCCCCGGTCGACTACGGGGCGACGGTCCTCCGGCTGCGCGTCGGCGGCCAGTACCGGCGGGACGCGGTGCTGCGCCACCTGGTGGACCTCCAGTACCAGCGCAACGACACCGCCCTGACGCGCGCCCGCTTCCGGGTCCGGGGCGACACCCTCGAGATCGGACCGGCCAGCGCGGAGATCATCGTCCGGGTCGAGTTCTTCGGCGACGAGGTCGAGCGGATCACCGAGCTGGACCCGCTGACCGGCGAGCTCCTGGCTGAGCGCAGCGAGCTCAACGTGTTCCCGGCCACCCACTTCGTGACGCCCAAGGACAAGCTTGGCCTCGCGGTCTCCAGCATCGAGGCCGAGATGGAGGAGCGCGTCGGCCAGATGGAGGCGGAGGGCCGGGCGCTGGAGGCGGCCCGTCTCCGCCAGCGGACCACGTTCGACCTCGAGATGCTGCGTGAGCTCGGGTACTGCTCGGGGGTCGAGAACTACAGCCGCCACCTGTCCCAGCGCGAGCCGGGATCGCGACCCTGGACGCTGCTCGACTACTTCCCCCCGGACTGGCTGCTCATCGTGGACGAGTCGCACATGACGATCCCGCAGGTCGTCGGGATGTACAAGAACGACCGGACACGCAAGGAGATCCTGGTCGACTTCGGCTTCCGCCTGCCGTCTGCCCTGGACAACCGGCCGCTGACCTTCGAGGAGTTCGAGGTCCACGTCAACCAGGCGGTCTACGTCTCGGCGACGCCGGGTCCCTACGAGCACGAGCGCAGCCAGCAGACCGTCGAGCAGCTCATCAGGCCGACCGGGATCATCGACCCGCCGGTCGTGGTCCGGCCCACCGACGGCCAGATCGACGACCTCCTGGAGGAGATCCGGGCGCGCGTCGAGCGCGGGGAGCGGGCCCTGGTCACGACCCTCACCAAGCGGATGTCGGAGGACCTCGCCGACTACCTCAAGGAGCTGGGCGTCAAGGTCCAGTACCTCCACTCCGAGGTGGATACGCTCGAGCGGATCGCCATCCTGCGCGACCTCCGGCTGGGCGTCTATGACGTCCTGGTCGGGATCAACCTCCTGCGCGAGGGCCTCGATCTGCCCGAGGTGACCCTGGTCGCGATCCTCGACGCCGACAAGGAAGGGTTCCTGCGCAGCGCCTGGTCGCTGATCCAGATGATCGGGCGAGCGGCGCGCAACACCGGCGGCGAGGTCGTCATGTACGCGGACACGGTGACCGAATCGATGCAGGTGGCGATCGACGAGACCAACCGCCGGCGGGAGATCCAGACCCGGTACAACGAGCAGCACGGGATCGTCCCGACCACCATCGTCAAGGGCATCCGCGACCTCAACGACCGGCTGCGCGTGGTGGCCGAGAACACCGTCGTCTACTCGTCCGAGCGGCGCGCGGCCCAGCTGGAGGCCGCGGATCGGGCCGAGGTCGAGCGGCTGGTCGCGCGCATGGAGGCGGAGATGAAGTCGGCCGCCAAGGAGCTCGAGTTCGAGCGCGCCGCCGCGATCCGGGATGAGATCCAGCAGGTCCGGCTGCGCGTGCTCGAGCAGGACGCGTCGGTGGTGGTTGCCCGCGCCGCCGAGCGAGCTGCCAGCGATGCCCTGCTGCCGGCGAAGGAGCGCGCAGCGGCGCACCGACCGGGTGGCCGCGGCGGCCATGCCCACGGCGAGGCGGCCTTCGAGGTCACCGAGGTCACCGTCCTCGAGGCCGGCGACGAGCCGTCGGTCGCGGAGGACGGGACAGGCACCGCCACGGAGCTGTTCCCGGGGATCCGGGACGAACACGAGGACGAGGACGGCGGCTGGCAGGCCCGCTGGCTGGAGCGGCCCACCTGGGATCGCACCGTGACGCCCAACATCCGGCGTCGGACGGGCCAGCGGCCCACGCGCCGCGCCCGCGGTTACTGACGCCGAGACGACTCGTCCGCACGCGGGGATCCGGTGTGGCTGCAACGGCCCGCGGTCGATCCTGGTGGCGCATCGCGCGCCATCGCATTCCCGGAGCCGCGCGCCCGGCCGGAGGAGTTGCCCATGAAGTTCGGGATCGTCACCTCGTTCGGGACCGCGCAGGATTACGTGGCCATGGCCCGTGATGCCGAGGCGGTCGGCTGGGATGGCGTGTTCGCCTGGGACGACATCGCCGTCGATCGGGGCGACGTCTTCGACCCGTGGGTCGTGCTGGGCGCCATGGCCGCCGTCACCGAGCGGGTGAAGTTGGGGGCCATGGTCTTCTCGTTGCCCAGGCGTCGGCCATGGAAGGTCGCCCGCGAGACGATCACCCTCGACAACCTGTCGAATGGCCGGCTCGTGGTGCCCGTCGGTCTGGGCGGAACGTGGGACGGCGGCTACTCGCGAGTGAGCACCGAGGATCCGTCACGGCACGTGCGCGCCGAGAAGCTCGACGAGTGCCTGGACATCCTGGAGCTCGCCTGGTCCGGTCAATCGGTGAGCTACGAGGGGACCCACTACCAGATGCGCGACCTGCGCTTCGACCCGCGACCCGTCCAGCGCCCGCGCATCCCGATCTGGCCGATCGGTGCCTGGCCGCATCCGAGGTCGCTGCGCCGAGCAGCCCGCTGGGACGGGATCGTCGTCGCGGACAAGTCGGGCGCGAGCGACGATGAAAAGGGGACCCCCGAGGTCATCGCCGGCATCGCCGCCTGGATGGGCGAACATCGCGATCGGCCCGGTCCGTTCGACATCGTCGTCGAAGGGCTGACCTCGGGCGTGGATGAGGCCGCGGACCGCGCGCTGCTGGAGCCGATGGCCGAGGCCGGTGCAACCTGGTTCATCGAGAGCCGCTGGGAGGGCGACCAGTCGGTCGACACGCTTCGCCAGCGGATCCGCCTCGGCCCACCGCGCCTGTAGAAGGGGCCCAGATCCTGCGATCCCGGCGGGCATCGAGTGCGCTGGATCGGCGATTGCTCGATGATGGGGCTGTCGGTCGGCACCGGGTCGGACCGACGAGCAGGAGGACCGACGGTGCCGCGCGACCTGGGGCCGGACGTGACCGAGGACGTCCGCGATGGCCCGCCGCCCCCGCTCGAGGGCTTTGCCCCGCTGGCGGTGTGGCTCGAGACCGGCTATGACGGGGGCAGGATCGCCGGCTGGATCCCCGATGTCCCGGGCGCGCTCGCCGTTGCGCGCACCCGCGAGCGTGCCCTCAGCCTCGCCCTGACCACGACCGGCCGGGTTCGGGCCTGGCTCGAGGCGCACGGGGACGAGGCGAACATCCCCCGGATATGGCGTCCCGACGTCGCAGGTGAGCTGGCCACCTCCCACGAGGCCGACGGCTACGAGCGCAACGTCCTCCTGCCGGCGGACCGCCGGCGCGTGACCCAGGAGGAGGTGGCCGTCGCGATCCGCCGCCTGGGCTGGGCGCGCGACGACCTGCTCGGGACGGCCTCGCGGATCGCGGCGCACGAGGCGACCCACGGACCACTGGAGACGGACGCCGAACGCGGTGAGCGGACCCCCGATGCGGTGCTTCGACACGTCGCGGGCTCCGAGATCTGGCTCATCGGGCGGCTGCCCGGGGGCGGCCGCTACGACGGGCCGCTCGACGGCCCGGTGGAGGTCGTGCTCGCAGCGACGCGGGCCTGGGTGGTGGAGCGCTTGCGCACGGCGGGCCTCGCGGACGATGGCACGGAGACCGCCGACCGCCACGGCGAGACGTGGACGCTGGCCAAGGTGCTGCGCCGGATGCAGGCACACGGGTTCGACCACCTGTGGGAGCTCGAGCGTCGCCTGGTGCGGGTCGACGGAACGGGCAGCCGGGTGACGATCGTGACCGACCGCCGTCCCGACACCGGGCTCATGGTGGAGCTGCTCCGCTCGGTGGGCTGGGACCTGCGTGCCTCGGAGCCGGCATCGCTCGAGCGGGCGATCGCGGGGACGACGGAGTTCGTGACCGCGTGGGACGGGGAGCGGCTGGTTGGCACCGCCCGGTCGATCACCGACGGCGGCCAGAACGCGCTGATCGCGACCGTCGTGACCCACCCGGCCTACCAGGGGCTGGGGATCGGGGAGCGGATGATGCACCTGCTGATCGACGGCCGGGACCTGGTTCGCTTCTCCCTGGCGGCGGCTCCTGGGCTGGATGCGTGGTACCGGAAGCTCGGCTTCCTGCCCGACCCGCACGCCATGTTCCGGCCGCGGCGGCGGCACTGAACGCAGACCGGGAGTAGCCTGCCAGCGATGCGCACGATGAACCCCGCCTCGCTCGCCGCCCGCTGCCGTCGCGCCGCGGCGGTGCTCGTGACCATCCTGCTCGCCCTGGCGATCACCGCCTGTGGCCCGGCCGGAGCCGCCGACGGCCCCGATGCCGTGGTGGACCAGGCCCTGGCCGAGGTGGCATCCAAGAACCTCGACGGCCTGCGCACGCTCGCCTGCACCGGACAGGAGGACATCGTTCGTGACCAGCTGGGTCTGCCCTCGGCGCTCGGCGGTGAGCTGCTGCCGGGGCTCGACGTCCAGGCGCTGATCGATGCCGTCCGGCTCGACGTGTCGGGGCTCGATACCGGCGACCCCTCGATCGACGGGGACGTCGCCCAGGTCCCCGTCTCAGGCACGCTCAAGGTCACGTTCGACGCCGCTGCGATGAGGCCGATCCTGCGCCAGGTGCTCGAGCAGCAGGGGACGACGATGACCGACGAGCAGCTCGACGCCCTGCTGGGGACGCTCGAGGCGTACGGCCAGGACGTCCCGCTCGACACGTCCGTGCGGGTGGTGCGCGAGGACGGGACGTGGAAGATCTGCCAGGACTCGGTGCGGGCCGCGCCGAGCCCCTGAGCCAGGTCCGTCCGGCGTGGCGTCGGCCGGGGGCGCCTCATCGGCCGTCCTCCAGACGCACGCCGCCCGCGCTCGTCCGCGCCCACACCAGCGCCGGACCGGGCCACGGTTCGGTCCCGCGGAGCGCGGCGATCGCGGCCGCCGGGTGGGCCGGGAAGGCTGCCCGGAGCTGGCGGCCGAACGACGCCGAGACGGCCCGGGTAGCGCGCGTCGAGCGCACGATGAGCAGACGGGAGACATCGGGGGAACCGAGCTGGGGCCAGCGGTCCCACGACTCCAGGCTGGCGGCCTTCTCCTGTGACCAGCGGATCAGCTGCTCGACGCGGTTGATCTCGGACTCGATCTCGGTCGCGACAACGAGCAAGGCCTGGCGGTCGACGAGGGCCACGTCGATCCAGCCGCTTGCCGGCCGCCGTACCCGGGCTTCCGGGTACGGGTCCCAGCGCGGATGGAGCTGGTGGATCAGCGCCTCGAGGATCGGTGCCTGGTGCCTGTCGCGGATGCTGGGGCCGGTCGTTGGGTAGAGGCGGGCGACGGGATCGGCGCCGAGCGCGGTTGCCAGCAGAGCGTAGGTCTCGAGCGACGGGTGCGCCGTCGCGTTGAAGACCCGCCACACGAAGGATCTCGATAGCCCGGTCGCCGCGGCGAGCTCGCGCTGCGAGACCCCGGCATCGGCAGCAAGGCGTTCGAGGTCCTCGGCAAGGCGTCGCCGCATCGTGGCGGCCGCGCGGTCGGCCGCAACCTGGATCCTCGACCGGTGCATGGGACCAGTTCAGCAGGCGCGCCTTATCTGTGGCGTATCTCCGCCGGACCGTGGTGGGTGTGCATCGGTCACCGGTTGCGCCGGCAGGCATCGGCGGGTTGATTGGACATCGAGCCGGTGGCGCCGCACCCCCGGAAGGAGCGCCGCGGGCGGAAACGGTGCCAACTGCGCCCCATGCGGGTGCGCAGGGGAAGGGCAGGCAGCCGGAAGCGGTCGAAGTGCTCGCTGGTGGGGTGCGAGACGACGCATCAGCGGCGCTCGCGCTCCCTCGGGGGGAGCGAGCCGAGTGGGGGAGCGCGCGGAACCGGGGGAGCAGGGGGAACGTGCCGAGCGCGGGAATGCCGCGCCCAGCGGCGAGCACCGGCAGGCGGCGCCGCCGGTCACCGGAACGCTTGTTCGATTTCGCGAGGCTCGCTAGACTCATACCGTGCCCCAGGACCGGATCGTCGTGCGCGGAGCGCGCGAGCACAACCTCAAGAACGTCGACGTCGCGTTCCCGCGCGATCGCCTGGTCGTGATCACCGGACTGTCCGGCAGCGGCAAATCCAGCCTCGCCTTCGACACCATCTACGCCGAGGGCCAGCGGCGCTACGTCGAGAGCCTCAGCGCCTACGCTCGCCAGTTCCTGGGCCAGATGGAGAAGCCGGACGTCGACCAGATCGACGGGCTGTCGCCGGCCATCTCGATCGACCAGAAGGGCGCCAGCAAGAACCCGCGCTCCACCGTCGGAACGGTCACCGAGATCTACGACTACCTGCGCCTCCTGTTCGCGCGCATCGGCCACCCCCACTGCCCGAAGTGCGGGCGCGAGATCGAGCGCCAGACGATCAGCCAGATCGTGGACCAGGTCCTCGCCCTGCCCGAGGGCACGCGGCTGCTCGTGCTCGGCCCGCTGATCAAGGACCGCAAGACGGAGGGCGACCGGGTATTCGAGGGCGCCCGCAAGCAGGGCTTCGTGCGGGTCCGCGTGGACGGCGTCCAGTACGACCTCTCCGAGGCGCCCTCGCTCGACCGGTACAAGCGCCACACGATCGAGGTCATCGTGGACCGGTTCGTCGTTCGTCGCGCCGAGGCGGCCGAGGACTGGAAGCGGGACGCGCTGGGACGGCCGATCGATCCGGAGACCGGCGTCGCGCTGCCCGATCCGGAGGCCGCGCGCCTCGCGGACTCGGTGGAGACGGCGCTTCGCCTGGGCGAGGGTGTCGTCCTGGTGGCGCCGGTGCCGCGCGAGGACGAGACACCCGCCTTCGAGGAGCGGATGTTCTCGGAGCGGTACAGCTGCCCGTTCGACGGCACCACGATCGAGGAGCTCGAGCCCCGCTCGTTCTCGTTCAACTCGCCGCACGGCGCCTGCCCGACCTGCACCGGGCTCGGCACGCAGCTGGTCATGGACGAGAACCTGGTCATCCCGGACCGTGGCAAGAGCATCCGTGCCGGAGCGCTGGCCCCCTGGAACAAGATGCCGACCGAGATCTCGTGGCGGATGAAGATCACGGACGCGGTGTTCGCCTCCCACGGGTGGAGCACGTCAACGCCCGTCGAAGACCTGCCCCGGGAGGCCGTCGACTACCTGCTCCACGCACCCAAGGACGAGAAGGTCGTGGTCCGCTACCGCCACGAGCGCGGCGAGAACAGCTACGTGGCCACGTTCGAGGGCGTGCTGACCAACCTCGCGCGCCGCTACCGGGAGACCGAGTCCGAATACATCCGGACCGAGCTCGAGAAGTTCATGATCCAGAGGCCCTGCCCCACCTGCAACGGCCGACGGCTCCGCCCGGAGGTCCTCGCGGTCACTGTGGACGGGCGCAACATCAGCGAGATCGCCGGCCTGGCGGTCACCCAGGCGCTCGACTGGGCGACCGGGCTCGGCGACCGGATCACCGAGCGCGAGAGCATGATCGCGCGCCAGGTGCTCAAGGAGATCACCGCCCGGCTGGGGTTCCTCGTCGACGTCGGACTGGACTACCTGACCCTCGACCGGGCAAGCATCAGCCTGTCCGGCGGTGAGGCCCAGCGCATCCGGCTGGCCACCCAGATCGGCACCACCCTGATGGGCGTGCTGTACATCCTCGACGAACCGTCGATCGGGCTCCACCAGCGTGACAACGCCAAGCTGATCGCGACCCTGACCCGGCTGCGCGATCTGGGCAACACGGTGCTCGTGGTCGAGCACGACGAGGAGACCATCCGGACGGCCGACTGGGTGATCGACATCGGGCCCGGGGCTGGCGAGCACGGCGGTCATGTCATCGCCAACGGGCCGCTGGAGGTCGTCCTCGGCGAGCAGGCATCGATCACGGGCGCCTTCCTGCGGGGTGACCGGTCGGTCGCGATCCCCGCCCGGCGCCGCCGGGGCAATGGTCGGCACCTCGTGGTCAAGGGCGCCCGGGAGCACAACCTGCGCGACGTGGACGTCCGCTTTCCGCTGGGCACGTTCATCGCGGTCACCGGGGTGTCCGGCTCGGGCAAGAGCACGCTGGTGGACGAGGTGCTGTACCGGGCTCTGGCCCGGGACCTGACCGGATCGCGGGCGCCGGTGGGCTCGCACGATGCGGTCGAGGGCGTGGAGCACATCGACAAGATCATCGAGATCGACCAGAGCCCGATCGGCCGCACGCCGCGGTCCAACCCGGCCACCTACGTCGGGCTGTTCAGCCCCATCCGGGAGCTGTTCGCCGGGACGCCCGAGGCACGGATGCGCGGCTACCGGCCGGGTCGGTTCAGCTTCAACGTCAAGGGCGGCCGGTGCGAGAACTGCAAGGGCGACGGGATCATCAAGATCGAGATGCAGTTCCTGCCCGACGTCTACGTTGCCTGCGAGGTGTGCAAGGGCAAGCGCTACGGGCGGGAGGCGCTGGAGATCCACTACAAGGGGCGGACGATCGCGGACGTGCTCGAGATGACCGTCGAGGAGGCGCTCGCCTTCTTCTCGGCCGTGCCCAACGTGCGCAACAAGCTCCAGACGCTGTACGACGTCGGATTGGGGTACGTCCACCTCGGCCAGCCTGCGACGACCCTGTCGGGCGGCGAGGCGCAGCGCGTGAAGCTGGCCACGGAGCTCTCGCGGCGGGCCACGGGCAAGACCCTGTACCTGCTCGACGAGCCGACCACGGGCCTCCATTTCGCCGACGTGGACAAGCTGCTGCACGTCCTGCACCGCCTCGTGGACAACGGCAACACGGTGCTCGTCATCGAGCACAACCTGGACGTCATCAAGACCGCCGACTGGATCGTGGACCTGGGACCCGAGGGCGGTCTTCGCGGGGGCCGGGTGATCGCGGAAGGCACGCCCGAGCAGGTCGCCAGGGTGGCCGGCTCCGCCACCGGCGAGTACCTGGCCCGGGTTCTGCACGGCGAGCCGCTGGTCCCGCTGAGCCACGTGACATTCGCGGACGAGGCCGGCCGGCCCGGACCCGGCGGCAACGGCGCAGCGGCGGCCGAGATGCCGGCGATCGCTCCGTCCCGCAAGCGGGTGGCGGCTGTCCGCTCGGCGGGTGATCGCGTCGGGGACCGCTGAACCAGGGGATCCGCGACCGGACCGGCTGGTGCACGACCTGACGCGACCGGCCGCGCGGGCTACCATCGGCGGCGATGCCCGAGATCGACTTCGCCTTCCTCGCTGACGCCGCCGAAACCCAGCCGGGGCACAAGTTCAACGTGCTCGGTGGTGGGATCACGCGCATCGGCGGCCGTTCGTTCCCGCTCCGGCACCCGCACCTGGCCCTGGTCGTGGGGCTGGTGGTGACGGCACCCGAGACCGAGCGCGAGCACGAGCTCCGGATCGTCCTGCTCGATCCGGACGGCGCCGAGGTCACGGGCGCCACGGGCAGCCTGGTGGCGCGCGGGCACGCCGACGCGCGCGACGCCATCCTGACGTTCAGCATCGACCTGTGGAACCTGACCTTCCCCAGCCCCGGCGACTACTCGTTCCGGATCATCGTCAACGGGTCGGAGCGCAAGCGCCTCGGACTGGTCCTCGTCCGTCCGCCCGTGTCGCCCGATGAAACGACCGGGAGCCCGGCCGAGGGCGCGTGATGGCTGCCTCCGGCGGCCACGGCGCCCGGCGCGGACCTGCCCGCCACGAGCGCCCCGCGATCGACGAGGCCGCGTTGCTGGCGGCCAGGGCGGGCGACCGTGTGCTGGCTGCTGCCCGTGACGTGGGTGCGGAGCGGTGGGTCGCCTATCTCGAGCCGCTGCCCGATCGCCTGCGCGACGACGAGGTCGTCGACCTGCGGCGAACGGCGCTCCGCGCCCGCTCCGCATACGGTCCCAAGGACTCCGTGCGCGATGTGCTCGAGCCGGAGGTGACGGAGCCGTTCCTCACCGCCGTGGATCGTCTGCTGCGGGAGCTGAATTCGGCGGGAGCTGGGCGGCGACCGCGCCTGACGCACCACCGGCCGGGCGGCGACGTCGGCTGCCTGTCGGATCGGGGGCCCGGTCCGGACCCCGGATCAGTACAGGAACGGGATCAGCCGGCGGACCCGGTGCGCGTAGTCGTCGTAGCCCGGGTACCGCTGCCGCAGCCAGACCTCCTCGCGGGCCGACTTGAGCCGGAAGAAGCCCAGCACGCCGCACGATGCCAGCAGTGCGGCAGGCGAGCCGAGGACCAGGGAATAGCCGGCACAGCCCAGGATGATCCCGCCGTAGATCGGGTGGCGAACGATCCGGTAGGCGCCGTGCGACACGAGGGTGGCGCCTTCGCGCGGATGGGGGAGCGGGGTCAGCGCGTCCCGCAGGTCGACCAGGCCCTTGCCCGCGAGGACGAGGCCGGCCAGGACGAGAAGGCCACCAAGGGTCGCCAGCACCACGGAATACGACCCCCGCGAGGCGGCCCCGATCGGGCCCAGCACCGCCACCAGCCCCAGCAGCACGAACTGGATGAGCACCCACCCCTCGCCGCGCGGACCCAGTGCAGGAAGCCAGCTCACGCCGGGCAGTCTACGTCGCTCCGGGCCAGGTCAACGTCGCTCCTCGGGAGGGCGGCGCCAGCTCGGCCGGGTCGAACGCCTCGGCGAGGAACGGTGACGGCGCGGCCGGGTCGTAGAGCAGCGTCAGCGACCGTCGAGCGCGGGTCCAGGCGACGTAGGCCAGGCGCCGCTCCTCCTCGAGAGCACGCTCCGGCTCGGCAGCATCGGCAACGGACCGGCGCCCTGGAAACCCGTCCGTCAGCACGAGCACGTGGTCCCACTCGAGACCCTTGGTGCCGTGCGCGGTGGCCAGGGTCAGCCGTGCGTCGTCCCGCCGGAGCTCGCGCAGGCGGCGCCGGCGATCCACCACCGCCTCGCGCAGCGCGGCCAGGGTGGCGAAGGCGGGCGCCCATCCGAGGAGCGCCGTGACCAGCGCCGAGGGTGACGGTTCGTCCCCCTGATCCGGGGGCTCGCCGGTCGGTGCCTCGGCCAGCAGCTCCGTCCGTACCTGCCCGAGCGCGAGCAGCGCTGGGCGGAGCTCGCCGGGCGGGGCACCCGCCGCCGGGTGCCCGGGTCCGGTGGCCGCGCGGGCGGCAGCCCGGTCCAGCAGGCCATCGAGGCGTGCGTCCTCGAGCAGCAACCCGAGATCCGGCGCGCGGAAAGGGGTGCCCAGGTCGAGAGCGGCCACGACGGCGACCAGCAGCTCCCGGTTCGTCCGCGCGAGCACGGCCCGTCCGGTGTCGTCCGCCGGCCAGGCGGCCATCGCCGTCCTGACCCGGATCACGTCGTCGGCGTCGTCGGGGTCCAGGATGAGCCGTCCGCCGGCGCGAGAGCCGGCGCGGATCCGCTTGGCGAACCGTTCCCGGTTGTGCTCCACGAGCCGCACGGCCCGGGCGACGACGGGCGGTGGGCAGCGGTAGTTGGTCTCGAGATCCACCCGCCGCAAGCCGGGCAGGGCGGCGGCCAGGCCCAGCACGCGGCGCACGTCCGCGAGGCGCCATGAGTAGATGGTCTGGTCATCGTCGCCCACCGCGGTCAGCGAACGCCCGGGACCGGCCAGCTGCAGCGCCAGGTCGAGCTGTGTGCGGTCGAGGTCCTGGGCCTCGTCAACCAGCAGCCTGCGGCACCGGAGGCGCCACCGGTGCAGCAGCCGGTCATCGTTCGCCAGCCGCTCGAGCGACCGGACCAGGAGGTCGTCGAAGTCGAGCGCTCCATCCGCTTGCAGCGCCTGCTCGTACGCCACCCATGCCCGTGCGATGGGGCCGGCGCCGGGATCGGCGGCGACCTGCGCGGGCCGCACCCGGAGATCGAGCTTGAGCCGCGAGAATGCGAGGTCGAGCCGGCCGCGATCGGCCCGCGAGGCAGTCGGGAACAGGGCGCGGAGCACGGTGTCGCGATCCACCAGCGCCCGCACGTCGAGGCCCTCCTCCTCGAGGATCTCCCGGCCCAGGGCGTGGAACGTGCGCACCCGGACCGCGCCCGGTTCCAGGTCCAGGGGTTGGAGCGCCGAGTCGAGCCGTTCCGCGAGCTCATCGGCCGCACGCTTGTTGAATGCGACCACGGTCACGGTCGAGGGTGACGCGCCGCGATCGACCAGCCACGCCACCCGCGCGACCAGGGTCGTCGTCTTGCCGCTCCCCGCCGGGGCCACGACCAGCAGCGGGCCCTCGGGAGCGGTCGCAGCGGCACGCTGGTCCGGCGCCAGGCGTGCCAGGCGCTCCTCGACGGCCGGGTGCAGTGGTCGATCCATCCCGGGGACTCTCGCGCGCACGCCTTATGCGCCACTTACCGTCGATAATCGGGACGTGACCCCGGAGCTCAAGGCGACCCTCGCGACCCTTCCCGACCGACCTGGCGTGTACCTGATGAAGGACGCGCGAGGCGAAGTGCTGTACGTGGGCAAGGCGCAGAGCCTCCGGAGCCGAGTCCGGAGCTACTGGCAGAAGCAGGCGCCGAGCACCCGCGGCGGCTACCACCAGATCCGCCAGTCGATCGACCGCGTGGCCGACCTGGAGGTCACCGAGGTGGACTCGGTCAGCGAGGCCCTCCTGCTCGAGGCCAACCTCATCAAGCGGTTCAGGCCGCGGTTCAACGTCCGGCTCAAGGACGACAAGAGCTACCCGTACATCAAGGTCACCCTCGGCGACGACTTCCCGCGCGTGGAGCGGACCCGGAGGCTGCCCAACGACGGGTCGCGCTATTTCGGACCGTATGCCTCGGCGTCCTCCGTGGACGAGGCCATGAACCTGGTCCGGCGCCTGTTCCCGTTCCGGACCTGCACCATCGACATCCGCGACGGCGAGCGGGCTTTGGCGCGTCCCTGCCTGCTCTACCACATCAAGCGCTGCCAGGGCCCGTGCATCGAGGCCATCGGCAAGACCGCGTACCGGCGCGACATCGGCCAGGTGGAGTTGTTCCTCGAGGGCAACGCTGACGCCCTGGTCGAGGGGTTGCGCCACGAGATGCGGGTCGCGTCCGAGGCGGAGCAGTACGAGAAGGCAGCCGTCGTCCGGGACAAGATCCGGGCCATCGAGCGGACGATGGAGAGCCAGAAGATGGCGGCCTTCGCGAGGACCGAGCTGGACCTCGTGGCCATGGCCCGCAAGGACGACCAGGCGGCCGTGCAGCTGTTCGTCGTGCGTAAGGGAACGATGCTCGGGCGCGACGTGTTCTTCCTCGAGGCCCATCACGACGTGCCCGACGAGGAGGTGCTGGGCCAGTTCCTGCTCCAGTACTACGCGCGGGCCACGAGCGTCCCGCGCGAGGTCCTGGTGCCCCGCTCGGTGATCGAGACCACGGAGCTGGAGGCCTTCCTCGCCGCGCGGCGCGGGAGCGGGGTCCGCCTGCGTACGCCGCAGCGCGGCGAGAAGCGCGAGCTGATGGACCTGGCCACCCGCAATGCGCAGGAGGCGCTGACGCGCGAGGCTGCGCGCTGGCTGGCCGACGAGGGCCGGACGCTGGGCGCGCTCGTGGAGCTGGCAGGAGCCCTCGGGCTGGCCACCCCGCCGATGCGGATCGAGTGCTATGACATCTCCACCTTCCAGGGCGCCAGTTCGGTCGGCAGCATGGTCGTGTTCGAGGAGGGCCGCCCGCGCACGGGTGAGTACCGGCGGTTCCAGATCCGGTCGGTCGAGGGCCCCAACGACTTCGCAAGCCACCAGGAGGTGCTCAGGCGGCGGTTCCGGCGGGCGAAATCGGGCGAGGAGGGGACCGAGGAAGCGCGCCGCTGGGCGATGCCGGACCTCGTGATCATCGATGGCGGCCGGGGCCAGGTGAGCGCGGCCAAGGAGGTGCTCGACGAGATGGGCCTGGGTGACCTGCCGCTGGTCGGGCTGGCCAAGGAACGCGAGGAGCTGGTGCTTCCGGGTCGCTTGGAGCCGGTGCTCCTGCCCGCCACGTCCCAGGCCCTGTACCTTGTGCAGCGCCTGCGCGACGAGGCGCACCGGTTCGCCATCACCTACCACCGCAACCTGCGCAACAAGCGCGCGGTCAGGTCGGCGTTCGACGACCTGCCGGGCGTGGGCCCCAAGCGGCGGCGCGAGCTGCTCAAGGTGTTCGGATCGGCAAGGCGGGTGCGGGAGGCGCCGGTCGAGCAGATCGCGGCGGTGCCTGGGATCGGGCGGGCGCTGGCGGAGCGGATCAAGGCCCATCTCGAGGCGTGAGCCAGCCGGCCCGCGGCCGGTTCCGAGTGGGGCTGTCCGCGCGGCGCGGCACGTCGGGGCGGTCCCCTGTATCATCCCGCCCCGATGCGTCGCGCCGGTCCGATCCTTATCGTCGTCGTTGGGCTGCTTGCCGTGGTGGCGGCCCTGTTCCCGGTCCCGGTACCCGCCCTGAGCTCCTCGGGCGCGAGCCGAACCCTCGAGACGAAGCTTGGCCTCGACCTCCAGGGTGGCCTCCGGATCGAGTACCAGGTGCTCCCGGCCGAGGGCAAGACGCCGTCGCGTGACGACCTCAACGTCATGCGCCAGATCATCCTCAACCGGGTCGACAAGTCGGGTGTGTCCGAGCCGACCGTCGTCGTCCAGGGCACCGACCGGATCGTGGTCGAGATGCCCGGCGTGACGAACTTCGAGCAGATCGAGGCGCTGATCGGCACCACAGGCCGCCTCGACTTCATGCCGCTCGGGCAGGCTCCGGCGTCCCAGGGCCAGCAGCTGGACCCCTCGTGGATCGCCACCCCGTGCGCCACCGTCGACTCGACCAACTGCGTCCTGTTCTCCGGCGACCAGGTCGCTGCGGCGTCGATCGGCGCCGACCAGCAGGGCCAGCGGACCGTGGACTTCACCCTCAACGACGAGGGCAAGCAGCTGTTCGCCGACTACACGGCCGGCCACGTCGGCGACTACTTCGCGATCGTCCTCGACGGCGAGGTCATCAGCGCCCCGGTCATCAACTCGTCCATTCCCAACGGCCAGGTCCAGATCAGCCAGGGCGGCATCGGGGGCTATCCCCTCGCCGAGGCCCAGAACCTGGTGACCATCCTCCAGTTCGGCCAGCTGCCGTACCCGATCGAGGCCCTGTCACGCAGCCAGGTCAGCCCGACCCTGGGCGACGCGTTCCTGCAGCAGAGCCTGCTGGCAGGCCTGATCGCGGTCCTGCTGGTGATCGTGTTCATGGTCGTCCACTACCGGCTGCCGGGCATCATCGCCAGCGGCGCCCTGATCTACTACGCGATCGTGGTGTACGCGATCTTCCGGGTCATTCCGGTAACCCTGACCCTGGCCGGGATCGCGGGTTTCGTGCTCTCGGTCGGCATGGCGGTGGATGCCAACATCCTGATCTTCGAACGGACCAAGGAGGAGTTGCGGGTGGGCAAGAGCCTGCCGGCGGCGATCGAGGCAGGGTTCAACCGGGCCTGGAACTCGATCCTCGACTCGAACGTGTCGAGCCTCATCACGGCGACCATCCTGTTCCTGTTCGGCTCGTCGACGATCCGGGGCTTCGGCCTCGTCCTGATCATCGGGGTGCTGGTGTCGATGTTCACGGCGATCACCGTGACCCGCACGGTCCTGCGGATCGTGGTCGCCCAGCCATGGGCCAGGAAGGCGTCCCTGTACGGCGTCACCGAGGAGGAGTTCCTGGCCCGGCCGACGCGGGGCGCCGTCCGTGGAGAGGCGCGCGGCCGTGTTTGACATCATCGGCAAGCGCAACTGGTTCTTCGCCTTCTCGCTGCTGATCACCATCCCCGGCCTGATCTTCATCCTGCTCGGGCCCCTCACGGGCGGAGCGGTCGGCCTCCAGTTCGCCATCGACTTCACCGGCGGCACGGTGTGGTCGATCCGGTTCGAGAACCCCGACGTCACCCCTGACCAGGTGCAGGCAATCGTGGAGCAGCAGGGCTACGAGGCGACCGTCGCCAAGACGGGCGACTTCATCGAGATCCGGACCAAGGAGGCCGCCCTGGCGGCCCCCGCCCCGTCCGCCACGCCGCTGCCCAGCGTGGCCCCGTCGGCGGACGCCAGCGCGTCGACCGGACCTGCCGCCTCGTCGTCCGCCGGGGCCTCGTCCTCGCCCGCAGCGTCCCCGTCGGCCAGCCCGATCCCATCGGCCAGCCCGATCCCATCGGCCAGCCCATCGCCTGCGGCCTCCGGCACCCCGGGGCCGTCGGAGAGCGCCGTCGCCGGTGCCTCGGCCGCTCCGTCGCCATCCCCCTCGACGGGTATCGGGGCCACGCTCCCGTCCACCGGCAAGCTGGGCGAGCTCAGGTTCGCGCTCGAGGACCAGCTGGGACCCATCGGGGAGCAGCGATCCCTGACCTCGGTCGGCGCGGTGGTCTCGAGCGACCTGATCTTCCAGGCCCTGACCCTGATCTTCTTCGGGTCGATCGGGATCCTGCTCTGGATCACCTATCGGTTCCGCGACTTCAAGATGGGCGTCACCGCGCTGGTCGCGCTCATCCACGACGTCCTGGTCGTGGTCGGTGCGTTCGCGATCCTGGGCACCTTCACCGGGCTCGCGATCGACAGCCTGTTCGTGACCGCGATGCTGACCGTGATCGGCTTCTCCGTCCACGACACCATCGTGGTCTACGACCGGATCCGCGAGAACCGTGCCCGGCATGCCGGCGAGCCGTTCGACCTGATCGTGAACCACTCCATCCTGCAGACCTTCGGCCGGTCGATCACGACCAGCCTGACCGTTGTGATCGTGCTTCTCGCGCTGTTGCTGTTCGCGGGCGAGGCGATCGGGACGTTCGTGCTCGCCCTGCTGCTGGGCATCGTCTCGGGCACGTACTCGTCGATCTTCAATGCCAGCCCGCTGCTGGTGGTATGGCACCTCCGCGATGAGCGCAACCGGGGTCGCCAGCCGACGGCCCGGCCCAGCCGCCGCGCCATCACGTGATCGTCGGGCCCGGTCCGGGCCGGCGCCCAGACCCGTCCCCCCGTCCCTGCGCCACCGCCACGCCGCGGCCGCAAGTCGTGGATGAGCGGTCGGTGGCATGCTCCACGCCATGATCGACGCCCGTCACCGTTGGGTCTTCCCGGAACCGTTGCGCCTCGTCCCCGAGCTGCGTGCCGCGGCTCTCGACCAGGGTGTCGGCCGATTCGCCGTCACTGTCATGGCCAGGCGCGGGATCGCGAGCCCGGCGGCGCTGGCCGCCTTCCTGGGACCCGCGGCCGCGGGCCTCAACGATCCCCGCCGCCTGCCTGATGCCGATCGCCTGGTGGCCCGTGTAGCGGCGGCCCGTGAACGGGGCGAGCGGGTCATGGTGTTCGGCGATTTCGATGCCGACGGCCTGACCGGGCTCGCCCAGCTGGTCATCGCCCTGGGCAGGCTGGGGATCGAGGCGATGCCCTATGTGCCGTCACGGCTCGAGGAGGGACACGGGCTCTCGCTGGCCGCGGTGGCGGCCGCCGCCGACCAGGGCGTGACCCTGATCGTGACGGTTGACACCGGCTCCAGCAGCGTGGCCGAGGTGGATGCCGCAGCGCGCCGTGGGATCGACGTGATCGTGACCGATCACCATCACCTGCCAGCGGTCGCGCCGGCGGCCGTCGCGATCGTCAATCCCAAGCGCGCCGATTCCGCCTACCCGGACGCGATCCTGTCCGGCTCGGGTGTCGCCTTCACCGTGGCCCGCCTGCTGGCGGGCGAGCTGGGCGACGGCGAGGCCGGGGCGCTCGATCTCGCCGAACTGGCGACCATCGGCACCGTCTCGGACGTGGTCCCGATCCTGGGTGAGAACCGGGCCATCGCGCGGCTGGGCCTGGAACGCATGCGGACCGCGCCCCGGCCGGGGATCGCCGCGCTGCTGGAGCTCGCCCGCGTCGCGCCCGCGACCGTGGACCTCGAGACCGTCGGCTTCGTGCTGGCGCCACGCCTCAACGCCGCGGGCCGGGTCGGCGAGGCGCTCGATGCCGCCCGGCTCCTCCTGGCCCAGACGCCGGCCGAGGCGGCCACGCTGGCGGCGCTGCTCGAGGCTGCCAACACGACCCGGCGCGACCTGATGCGCTCGGCCGTCGCCGAGGCGCGTGCCGCCCTCGGCCTCCCCCAGCCGGGTGCGACGCCCGGTCAGGAGTCGCTGTTCCCCGATGCTCGCCCGGATGCGGGCCCGGTCGTCATCGCAGGCGGGTCCGGGGCGGCCGCCCTGGTCGCGCATGGACCGTGGCCGGTCGGGATCATCGGGCTCGTCGCCGGCCGTCTCGCGGACCAGTCCGGACGGCCGGCCGTGATCGGGACCCGGGTGGGCGACGTGATCAGGGCGTCGTGCCGGGGCGACGGCCGCCTCCACCTGGCCAGCGCCCTGGCCGCGTGCGACGACCTGTTCGTGCGCTATGGAGGCCATGCTGCCGCGGCCGGGTTCGAGCTCCCCGCCGAACGCTGGGACGCGTTCGCCACTCGGTTTCTGGAGCTTGCCACGCAGCTGGGCCCCGTGGATCCACTCACGCCGCTGGAGGTGGACCTCGTGCTGCCGGCCGCATACGTGGACTATGCGCTGTATCGTGACCTCGCCCGGCTGGCGCCGTGCGGTCCCGGCAATCCGGAGCCGCTGGTGGCCGTGCTCGGGCTCACCGTCCAGCGGGTCAGGGCCGCCAACGGCGGGCACACCCAGCTCGTCCTGCGCCGCGATCGGGACGTGATCGATGGCATCGCCTTCGGCCGCGCCGACCTCGCGGAGGGCCTGGCGGAAGGGGACCGGATCGACGTCGTCGCCCGTCTCGCCAGCCGGCTGTTCGGGGGCCTCGAGACGCTCCGGCTCGAGGTCCGGGACGTGGCACCGTCGGGGTCGCACCCGCGGACGCGGGAGGTGCTGGAGCGCGCCGCCGGACGAGCCGGCGCAGCTGTCGAGCCCGGAGCCGCCGCGGCCGTGACCGGAGGCAATGCATGACCCGCTCCCCGCGACCGGACCGGCCACGCGCCGGCCGGCCGCCGTCCGGTCGAGATCGGGGCGGGATCCCGCCCGGGGTGCCGGTGGCGGCGATCGTGTCCATGGTCGGCCTGATCATGGTGCTGATCGTGTCCGTGTCCCTGCTCAACGGCCGGATTCCCCTCGGTCTGGGCAGCGACGGGGGCGGCAACGGGAGCTTGGCCCCGGGGGAGACCGAGGATCCGAAGGTCCTCAAGACGGCGACCCCGCCGGACGTGGTCGTCGTGCCCACCGAGGAGCCGGGGATGGTGATCCCGGGCACCCTGGTCTACGCCAAGGACGGGAACATCTGGCTCCAGTCGCACGGCGAGGCGACCCAGCTGACCAGCAGCGGGCGTGACACCATGCCCACCTTCTCGTGGGACGGGCAGTGGGTGTACTTCGTGCGTACCCGCCAGACCAAGGGGACCTGGAGCGTCAGCGGCACGCTGCGCGAATACAACATGGATGTGCCCGCGATCATGCGCGTCCCCCCCGCGGGTGGTGGACCAGAGAAGGTCCTCGACGGGCTCGTCGACCCGCCGGGCACGCTCAAGTGGATGGGCTTCATCGAGAACCCGGTCGTGTCACCCGACGGCTCGACCATCGCGATGGCCAGCGACCTGCCCGACCCCACCCGGAGCGACGTGACGCTCAAGCTGGTCAACCTCAAGAACGGCAGGATCACCGACCCGGGCCTCGACCAGCGATCGCCGCTGGGTCACCAGGACGCGGCCTGGCGGCCCGATGGCCAGCGGATCGCCTACGTCCGGAATGACCGCGATGGCGCCAAGGGCCAGCCGAGGATCTACCTCTACACGCTTGCCAATGGGAAGAGCAAGGCTGTCACCGTGCCGGGCTACCTGCACCCGGCCTGGTCGCCGGACGGCAAGTACCTCGCAGCGACCAGGACCAGCTCGTTCGGGACGGATGTCGTGATCCTGAGCGCGAGCACCGGCACCGAGGTCGCCCGGATCACCGACAACGGCTCGAGCTGGGGACCGGTGTGGTCGGCCGCGGGCGACCAGATCGCCTATCTCCACGTGTCGGGCCAGGTGGTCGACCTGCGGCTCGCCGTTCTCGAGGGCTCGGCGCCCTCGTGGACGGTGGCCGACACGGTCAACCTGACGACCAACGCCGGCCTGGACAGTCTGTCGAGGCCTGGCTGGTACGTCCCTCCGGGCGAGATGCCGGCCCCCACCGCGACGCCCGCCCCGACCGCGACGCCTGCTCCGTCGCCTTCGCCCGCGGGCTCGTGACGGCCGGCTATCTCGAGCAACTCGCCGCGCGGACAGCTGCCACGCGGACCGTCCTGTGCTTGGGCATCGACCCCGTCGCGACCGCGCTGCCGGACGGGTTCGCCCCGACTCTGGACGGGGTCGAGGCGTTCTCGCGGCTGCTGCTCGCGGCGGCGTTGCCGCACGCAGCGGCCGTCAAGCCCAACCTCGCCTTCTTCGAGGCCCACGGCTCGGCCGGGATGGCGCTGCTCGAGCGACTGCGCGCCGAGGTGCCCGACGGGATCCCGTTCGTCGTCGATGCCAAGCGGGGGGACATCGGGTCGACCGCTGTCATGCAGGCCGCGGCGCTGTTCGACGCTCTCGGTGCCGACGCCGTCACGGTCAACCCATACCTGGGCGGCGAGGCGATCCTGCCCCTGCTCGAGCGTGCCGACCGGTTTGCCTACGTGTTGTGCCGGACGTCCAACCCGGGTGCCGCCGAGCTCCAGGGGCTGGTGGTCGAGGCCGACGCGGCGGCCGGATACCCCTCGGAGCCGCTGTGGGCGCGGGTTGCCCGGCGCGCGTCCGGCTGGGGACCAGGAGGCACCGTCGGCCTGGTTGTGGGCGCCACCGCGCCCGCCGAGCTCGAGGCCGTGCGCGCAATGGTGCCTGGACTGCCGTTCCTCGTGCCCGGGGTGGGCGCGCAGGGTGGCGCGACCGGGCCCGTGCTCGAACACGGTCCCGCCACCCGGCTTCCGGGAGCCGCGGGACCCGGTGGCGGGCTGCTGGTGAACGTCTCCCGGGGCATCTCCGGGGCGGCCTCCGCGGCTTCCGGCGAGGGAGCTGCGACGGACGCCGGGGAGCGTCTCGCGGCGGCTGCCGCCGGATGGGCCGCAAGCCTCGCTGTGCTACCCTGACGCCCTCCGAATCCGGAGCACAACCCGCGCCCGCCACGAGGTCGACAAGCTCGAGATGCCGTTCAACATCGGGCCGATGGAGCTCATCATCATCCTGATCATCGCGCTCATCGTCGTTGGGCCCGGACGGCTGCCCGAGGTGGGCTCCGCGCTCGGCAAGAGCATCCGCGAGTTCCGCAAGGCGGCAACCGACGTCAAGGATTCCACCAGCCTCGAGCCCGCGTCGGGCGCGCAGGCCACCGCGACCGAGACCGCTCCGTCCCGGCCCACTGCACCCGAGTCGAGCTCCCAGCCCGCGGCCGAGAGCGCCACCCGGCCCGCCGTGCCGCCGGCGCCCGTGATCCCTACTCCGGCCGCCCCGGACACCGAGCCCGCTCCTACTCCGGCCGCCCCGGACACCGAGCCCGCTCCTGCGGCCGCCGAGCCTGATCCCACGGCCACGGAGGCGACCGCCCATTCAATCGCCCCGGGTCCCGAGGCCAACGACGTGGCCGCCCAGCCCGAGCCCGGGCCCGATGCCGCCCCGGCCGCCGGCGACGCTGCCGAGAGGCCGACCGAGGCCAGCCCGGTAGACGATCAGCAGCCGACGGCGTCTGCCTGACGCGCGGACGGCGTCCGGGAGCGCCCCCAGGTGCCCGACGTCGAGGTCGTCACCGATAGCGGAGTCGCCGCGCGCGTGAACGAGCCCGGCGACCCCTCGCCCGCGCCCGGCAAGCCGGCGCCGCGACCCGGTGAGATGAGCCTGGTCGAGCATCTCTCGGAGCTGCGTAGCCGGATTGTCCGGATGATCCTCGCCGTGGCCGCGGGCAGCGTCGTCGGCGCCATCTTCTGGACCAACATCCGGGACGTCCTGCTCAACCCGTTGCCGACGGGCCAGGTCCAGGTCCTGGGGCCGGGCGATGCATTCGTGATCTTCCTGCGCATCTCGATCATCACCGGGATCATCCTCGCGATGCCCGTGATCCTGTGGCAGATCTGGAGCTTCGTCGCACCCGGGTTGACGGAGTCGGAGCGCCGGACCGTCCGGCCCTGGATCCCACTGGCGCTGCTGTTCTTCGCGCTGGGCGTGCTGCTGGCGTACGTCATCCTGCCCTACGCCGTGGCGTTCCTGCTCGGCTTCACGGACGATCGCCTGGTCGGCAACCTCGCGGCCGGCCCGTACTTCGATTTCGTGACCACGATGTTCCTGGCCTTCGGGCTGGTCCTCGAGTTCCCGATCGTGCTCTACGGCCTGTCGCGGGTGGGGATCGTGACCTCCGCCCTGCTCGCGCGATCCCGCCGGGTGGCCGTGCTGGGGATCGCCATCTTCGCGGCGGCGGTCACGCCCGGCGGCGACCTGGTGAGCCCGGCCGCGATGTTCGCGACCATGTACCTCCTGTTCGAAGGCACCATCTTCTTCATCCGGCGCAGCGGGAAGTGAGCCGGGCGGAGGCGGCATGACGCACGACGACGACGGACGGCTGCCCGGGTCCGCGTCCGATGGCGGGGGGCCGGCCGGCGAGGACGAGTGGACCGCCGGCCCGGGCGCGGTCGTCGATCCAGGGCCGGACGACCAGCATGTCGTCGTCCTGACCGGCATGTCGGGCGCCGGCAAGACGGCGGCCGCCAAGCTGTTCGAGGACCTCGGCTACGTGGTCGTCGACAACCTGCCGGGCGAGCTGCTGGGCGACCTGGCCGATCTGATCGCCGCCGAGCCGCACCGCTACGGCCGAACCGCGATCGTGCTGGACGTGCGGACCGGCGACGTGCCACTCGCCTTCGGGGCCCTGCGGGGCGCGTTGGAGGGGCGCGGGCTGCGCCCGGTCATCATCTTCCTCGAGGCCAGCGACGAGGTACTCATCCGGCGTTTCTCGGAGACGCGCCACCGCCACCCGCTCGCCGACGAGCGCGGGATCGCCGCCTCGATCGAGCTCGAACGCGCGATGCTCGACTCGGTCCGCACCCAGGCCGACGTCGTGCTCGACACCGGCAGCCTGTCCCTGCGCCAGCTGCGGGAGCGGATCTTCGCGCGCCTGGGCGATGTCCAGGGATCGGACCGGCCATCGATCCAGCTCATCTCGTTCGGCTTCAAGTACGGCATCCCCCTCGAGGCGGACCTGGTGCTCGACGTCAGGTTCATGAAGAACCCCCACTATGTCGAGGGGCTCCGGCCGCTGTCGGGCCTGTCCCCGCAGGTCCGCGAGTACGTGCTCGGCCAGCCCATCGCC
Source organism: uncultured Chloroflexia bacterium (assembly GCA_963727585.1). Lineage (GTDB taxonomy): Bacteria > Chloroflexota > Limnocylindria > Limnocylindrales > CSP1-4 > CAIXZV01. Next base: position 998,331 of record CAVSHH010000003.1, read on the forward strand.
AGCCGCTTCCTGGATCACCTCAAGGACCTTCTCGACCTGCTCGTGCCGGCCTATACCGAGGAGGGAAAGACCCGCCTCACGATCGCGATCGGCTGCACGGGGGGCTGGCACCGGTCGATCGTGATGAGCGAGGAGCTGGCGACCTGGCTGCGGCTCCGGGACTTCGGCCCGGTTGCCGTGTTCCACCGGGAACTGGAACGGTGAACCTCCGCCGATGGCTGACCGTCGGGATCGGCGTCAAGCGATGGCTGGTCATCGCGTTCCTCGGCCTGCTCATCCTCGCCCTGGGCGTCGCCCACCTGGTTCGCCAGGTCACCGCCAGCGCCTTGCCCGGCGGGCCGGCGGCGGGACTGATCGACGTCCTGACGTTGCAGTTCCTGCCCTACCAGCTGCGTGGTCTCGTGGCCGGGGCCGTCGGGTTGGCCCTGTTCCTGTACGGCGCCTACCGGCTCATCAGGGCCCTCCTGGACCCGTTCGCGGCCTGGGATCGCGACCAGCCGATGGTGGAGCTGATCTACCAGAAGCAATTCCTGGCCCGCGGCCCGCACGTGGTCGCGATCGGTGGCGGGACAGGGCTCTCGGCACTGCTGCGCGGGATCAAGGAGCACACCTCGAACCTGACCGCCGTGGTCACGGTTGCCGACGATGGTGGCTCCTCGGGCATCCTGCGCACCGAGCTGGGCATCCCTGCCGTGGGCGACATCCGCAACTGCATCGCCGCCCTGGCCGACGCCGAGCCGCTCATGGGCCGCCTGCTGCAGTACCGCTTCCCGGGCGGGGGCTCCGGCGAGGAGCCGGTGCCGCCGGCCCTGCCGGGCGAGGCACCGGGTCTCCCGCCGGCCCGCAGCGCCCAGGCCCTCTCGGTGGGCCTCGGCGGCCACGCGGTGGGCAATCTGCTGCTCGCCGCGCTCACGGCGCTCGAGGACGGCGACTTCGAGGAAGGCGTCCGCGAGATGAACCGGGTGCTCGCGGTCCGCGGCCGGGTCGTGCCGGCGACGGGGACCGTGCTCAGTCTCCACGCCCGGCTCCAGGACGGCTCGGAGGTCGACGGCCAGAGCCGGATCGCTCGCACGGGAAGCGTGGACCGGGTGTGGGTGACGCCACCCGACGTGCGGGCCAGCGACGATGCCATCCACGCCATCGGCGGGGCGGACCTGGTCGTCATCGGCCCCGGCAGCCTCTACACCAGCATCCTGCCGGCGCTGCTGGTGCCTGGCATCGCCGACGCGATCCGTCGCTCGGAGGCGCTGGTCCTGTTCGTGTGCAACGTGGCGACCCAGGCCGGCGAGACCGAACACTACGACCTGGCTGCACATGTCGAGGCGCTGGACCGGCACGGCCTGGCCGACCTGGCCGGGATCGTGCTGGCCAACAACCGACTCGATGCGCGGCCACCAGACCGCTGGCGCGGTGAGCCTGTCCGCCTTCGCTGGCCGCCGGCCAACCCGCCGGACGGAGGGCCCAAGCTGGTGCTCGAGGACGTGGTCGATCCGGTCAACGCCCACCGGCATGATCCCACGCGCCTCGCTGCCGCGACGATGGGCATCTGGGAACGCGAGCGGGGCCCGCGCAGGCGCCCCTCCCCGGCCCGGGTGGGCCGGGCCTCCTGACCGGCGCCCATGTCGGGAACCGACCGGGATCTCGTGGCCGCGCTGCGGGCGGAGCTGGCGGCCATCGACCCGTCGCGTCCCTGCGACCGCTCCGCGGAGATTGCCGGGTTGGGCGCGCGCGTCCATGCGCGGGAGACGGCGATCGCCCGGCTGGCCGTGCGCCTGGGCGGGCATGCCCGTGATGGCGGGGGAGCGGCCCGTCGATCGTTCCTCCTCCCGCCCGAGGTCCTGGACTGGGGCGCGGCACCCGAGCACTGCCGCCTGGCCTGGCTGCGGGGCCGGTTCCTGGCCCGGGGATCGCTGAGCCTCGCCGCCGGCCGTGCCCACCTCGAGTTCACGGTTCCTCCCGGGGAGGCGCCGGTGCTGGCGGCCAGGTTCGAGGACGTCGGTCTGCCCGCCGCGTGGCGGATCCGGCGCGGCCAGGGCGTGGTCACCTGGAAGAGCGCCGAGTCGATCACCGCATTCCTCGGCCGCATTGGCGGCAGCGCGGCCCTCCTCGAGCTCGAGGCGCGCAGCGTCGCCCGCAGTCTGCGAGGGGAGCTCAACCGGATCATCAACGCCGAGAGCGCGAACCTCCAGCGGTCGGTGGCGGCGGCCGGACGGCAGCTGGCGGCGATCGACACGCTCGAGGCCGACGGACGGTTGGCCGACCAGCCGCGCACCGTTCGCGCCGTCGCACAGGCGCGCCGGGAGACGCCCGAGGCCTCGCTGTCCGAGATCGCCGCCCGGCTCGACCTTCACCGGAGCGCCGTCCAGCGGGCGCTGGACCGGATCGAGCGGCTGGTGCTCCACGACGACGAGGGGATCGGCCGGCGCTACAGGGGGTCATCCGGCGCCGCTGCGGGGAGCCTCCCGGCCGGGGGCGCCCGGGCCGCGCGACGGACGTGAGGGGGCCGGTCGGCCGTCCGTAGCGACGAGCGCCTCTGGCATCATGGCGGGCATGAGCCGCCCGATCGTCATTGCCGCCAACTGGAAGATGAACACGACCCCCGCCGAGGCGTCCGAGCTCGCTCGGACGATCGCCTCGCGGACCAGGGAGCCGGGGGTCACGAGGGTCATCTGCCCACCGTTCGTGTCGCTCGCGGCGGTGCGCGACGCCGTTGTCGGCGAGGACGTCGGCGTCGGGGCCCAGAATGTCCACCACGAGCTCGCCGGGGCGTACACGGGCGAGGTGTCCGTGCCCATGCTGGCGGGGCTGGCCACCTGGGTCATCCTGGGTCACTCGGAGCGGCGCGCCTACTTCGGCGAAACCGACGAGCTGATCGGGCGCAAGCTGGCCAGGGCCCTTGCGGGCGGCCTGCGGCCAATCCTGTGCGTGGGCGAGGTGCTGGCCGATCGCGAGGCCGGGCGGGCCGAGGCGGTTGTCGACGGCCAGCTCAAGGGCGCCCTGGGCGGGCGGGACGCCGCCGCCCTGGTCGCCGCCCGGCTGGTCATCGCCTATGAGCCGGTGTGGGCCATCGGGACCGGCGAGAACGCCTTCGGTTCCGACGCCGCCGAGATGGCCCAGGCGATCCGGTCCAGCCTGCGCAGCCTGGGCTGGGACGGCGGGGCGGATGCCACACCGGTCCTCTACGGCGGCAGCGTGACCTCGGCCAACATCGGCGAGTTCCTCGCCGAGCCCGATGTCGACGGGGCCCTGATCGGGGGGGCCTCGCTCAAGCCCGATGAGATGGCAGGCATCGCCGCCCGCGCCGGGATCACCGCGCAGGCACGCGGCCTCGCCTCGTGAGCGGCGGAGATCGCCCGCGCCCCATCATCCTCGTCGTCCTCGACGGGTTCGGCATCGGACCCGACCCGTCCCGGGACGCGATCGCCGCGGCCGACATGCCGCGCTGGCACGAGGCCCTCGAGCACTGGCCGCACTGCGCGCTGCGCGCATCCGAGGACGCCGTGGGGCTGCCCGCTGGCCAGATGGGCAACTCGGAGGTCGGCCACCTGAACCTGGGAGCGGGCCGGCCGGTCCTCCAGGACCTGCCCCGGATCGATGCCGCCATCGCCGACGGATCGTTCGACGAGCGGCCGGCGCTGCTTGAAGCCTGCCGGCGGGCGAAGGCAACCGGGCGGCTGCACGCCGTGGGGTTGATCGGGCCGGGCGGGGTCCATGCGCACGACAGCCACCTGGTGGCCCTGGTCACCCTGGCCGCCAGGCTGGGCGTGCCCTCGGTGCGCATCCACGCCCTGCTCGATGGGCGGGACACGCCGCCCAGCTCGGCGCTCGGGTTCCTGCGCGACCTGGAGGCGCGGCTCGCGTCGGCGCATCCCGACGTGAAGGTCGCGTCCGTCGGCGGACGCTACTACGCGATGGATCGCGACCGGCGCTGGGAGCGCACCGAGCGCGGGTACGACGCGATCGTCCACGCCGAGGGGCTCCACGCCTCCTCCGCCGGCGCGGCCATCGAGGATGCCTATGCGCGCGGCGAGACCGACGAGTTCGTCGTGCCCACCGTCATCGACGACACGGACGGGGCCATCCGGGACCGCGACCCGATCGTGCACGTCAACTTCCGTGCCGACCGGGCGCGCCAGCTCGTCCACGCACTCTCGGAGCCCCGGTTCGATGATTTCGACCGCACCTCGCCGGCAGGGCGGAGCGCGCCTACGGACCTCCTGGTCGTGACCATGACCGCGTACGAGTCCGGTCTGCCCGTCGAGGTTGCCTTTGGTCCCGAGGAGGCGCGGTCGCTGGCCCAGGCGTTCAGCGAGTCCGGCTGGACGCAGTTCCACGTCGCGGAGACCGAGAAGTACGCCCACGTCACCTACTTCTTCAACGGCGGGGTCGAGCGACCGTGGCCCGGCGAGGAGCGCCGGCTGGTCCCCTCGCCGAAGGTCGCCACCTACGACCTCCAGCCCGAGATGAGCGCGGACGGCGTCACCGACGAGCTGGTCGCCGCCATCGGCAGCGGGCGCTACGACTTCATCGTGGCCAACTTCGCCAACCCGGACATGGTGGGGCACACCGGGGTCTGGGATGCCACCGTGGCCGCCCTGGGCGTGATCGACGGCTGCCTCGGCCGGGTGTTCGACGCGCTGGCCGCCCTCGAGGCTGCCGATCCCGGCGGGCCGGGCGCGGTGCTGTTCGTGACCGCGGACCACGGCAACGCCGACGACATGCTGGACGATGCAGGCAAGCCGGTGACCAAGCACTCGCTCAACCCGGTTCCGCTGCTGGGCATGGGTCGGGCGATGGCGGGCCGCCGGCTGGAAGACGGCGTGCTCGCGGACGTCGCACCGACCATTCTCGAGCTGGCAGGCCTGCCGGGCTGGGAGGGCATGACCGGCCACTCGCTCCTCGACCGGTCCTGAACTGCTCCCCGGACGGGTCGGACCGGGCGGTCTGCTACCATCCGGCTCGGTATCCCACGGAGGTCTGTTCGCTCGTGAATCCGATCTTGGCCATCGGCCAGATCCTGATCAGCATCGCGCTCATCGCCGCCATCCTGCTCCAGGCCCGCGGAACCGGCCTGTCCGGGACCTTCGGCGGCGACTCGGCCGTCTATCGCAGCCGTCGAGGGGTGGAGCGCCGGCTGTGGCAGTTCACAGTCCTGCTGCTGGTGCTGTTCGTCGTGTTCGCGCTGGTGTCGTTCATCTTCGTTGGCTGAGCGCGATCCCAGGGTCGCGCCCGCGGAGCTGAATCGATGAATCGTCGCGATCGCGCGGTCGTCGTCCTCCTGGTCATCACGCTGGCCGTCCTGGGCGGGATCATCGGCCTGCCCAGGCAGGCCGATCTCGCCACCGCCGGTGGCGAGCAGGCGACGCCGGACCTCTCGCTGCCGCCGCCCGCCGTGCTCCGGGAAGGCGTCATCGGCGTCCCGGAGACGATCACCCCCGTCACCGCTCGCAACCGCGCCGAGCGGTCGCTGGTCGGTCTCGTGTTCTCGGGTCTGGTGAGGCTCGGCCCCGGCAACAGCTACCAGCCCGACCTCGCTGAATCGTGGACCAGTGACGCCTCCGGCACGGCCTGGACGTTCACGATCCGGCCGGACGCGGTATGGCACGACGGCGTCCCGGTCACGGCCGACGACGTGGTGTACACGGTGGGCGCCCTGCAGAGCCCCGATGCCGCCGGCGCCGCCGCAGGCGCCTGGGCCGACGTGACGGCGGAGGCCCTGGATGCGCGGACCGTGCGCCTGACCACCGGGACGCCCATCGGCTCGGCGCTGGCCCTGGCCAGGCAGCCGCTGTTGCCGGCCCACCTCCTCGAGGGCATCCCGTATGCGGACCTGGGCACCAGCGACTACGCCCGGCTGCCCGTGGGCAGCGGCCCGTTCTCCCTGACCGATATCGACAGCGAGCATGCCACCCTCGTCCCTGCCGCTGGCATCGTGGCGACCGGGGACGAGGAGCCGCCGACGAGCGATGCCCTGCCAACCATCGACTCGCTGGCGACGCCCTGGCCGGAGCCGGACACGGGCCTTCCACGGCCCTACCTCGACGAGCTGGATCTCCGCTTCTATCCCAACGAGGGAGCGCTGGCCGAAGCCCTGGCCGGCGGCGAGGTCGACACCGCCTCCGGGCTCTCGGCGGCGGCCCTGCAACGGCTCGCGACATCCGGCCTCGACCGCTACGTGTACCCGACCACCACCCTGTCCGCCGTGCTGCTGAACCTGCGGCCGGATCACAAGGAACTGCGCGATGCGAAGGTTCGCACGGCCCTGCTCGCTGCGCTCGACCGCGACACGCTGGTGACCACGGTCCTGGCCGGCAACGCCGTCCGCGCGGATGCGCTCGTCCCCCCGACCTCGTGGGCCTTCGATGCGGATGCAGCGGGCAGGGTCAAGTACGACCGCAAGGCCGCCGCGAAGGCGCTCCAGGGTGCCGGCTGGAGCAGGAAGAACGGCAAGTGGGTCGCCCCCGGCGGGAAGGAGCCCTACGTGCTCGAGGTCCTTGGGGTGCCGGCGTCGTTGAACCCTCGGCTGGCCGCGGTCGCCGACTACGTGCGCGAGTCATGGACCGACTTCGGCTTCAAGGTCGCGGCGGGGGAGAAGAAGGGCATGGACCTCGCCGCGTCTCTCCGCGAGGGCGAGTTCACGGCGGCGGTGGTGGACATCGCCGAACGCCTCGAACCCGACCTCTACCCGCTGTTGGGGACCTCCCAGGTCCAGTCGACCGGATCCAACATGGCGGGCTACCAGGACGCCGACCTGGACCCGCTCCTCGAAGCCGCCCGCAAGCCCGGGACCGACGAGGAGCAGGCTGCCGCATGGACGGCCCTGCTCAAGGCGGTCGCCGGGCGGCAGCCCATCCTGCCCCTCGCCTGGAACGACGAGATCATGCTCGCGCGAGGGGTCGATGGGGTCACTCCACGACTCATCGCGGACACCGGTGACCGGTACTGGGATGTGCTAGCATGGCGCCTCGCCGCAGACCGGTGAGCCTTCGGGCGCGCCGGTTCATGGTCGGGCCGAGGTGGCGGAATGGTAGACGCGCTGGTTTCAGGTACCAGTGGCCGCAAGGTCGTGTGGGTTCGACTCCCTCCCTCGGTACCAGCCTTCGACGGGCTCCGATCGGCGGCCGCAATGGCGCACCTGCCCAGGTGGCGGAATTGGTATACGCGTACGTTTGAGGGGCGTATGAGGCAACTCATCCGGGTTCAAGTCCCGGCCTGGGCACCATCCTCCTGATCCTCGTGACGGCCGCCCGGACGGCCGCCCGTCTGGTTTCCCGGGCGGTTAGCTCAGCTGGTCAGAGCGCCTCGCTTACACCGAGGAAGTCGGGGGTTCGAGTCCCTCACCGCCCACCACTGTCTTGAGTCGCGACATCGCCGACACATGAGTCGCGAGCCTCCATCCGTCCCGCCCAGCGGGTGTACGGGAGCGTGACGGGACGATCATCCCGCCTGGCGGGCCAACGGGCTCAGGCGAGTGCCGCCGTTGACCCATCCGTCCCGCCCGGTGGTTCAGATAGCGCCTCGTGCGCCCGTACGCCCGCGTGGCGGGACAACCGGGATGTGGCGGGACGGCCGGAATGCGGTGTGGCGGGTGGCGACCCGGGATGCGGCGGGTGGCGGCCCGGAGCGTACTCCCGGCCCGGGACCGCGAGATGCGTGATCGCACCGAGCTCGTGAAGCTGTCCGTCAAGCGCCCGCTCCGGCTCCGGGTCGGGAGCGACGATCCCCGGTCTGCCCGCGCCGGGACGCGATCCGGGCAGCGATGGAGGAGGCCACGAACGAGGCTGTGATCGGCCGAGTCGGCCTATACTCGTGCCATCGTCTCCTCCCGCTCACGGCTGGCGATCAGCCTGGAGAACCGATCCTCCCTTGACCTCCTCGGACGGCCGAACCTCGACGGAGCCGACCGGCGGCTTCCGACCGGACCTCGAGGGTCTTCGTGCCGTCGCGGTCGTCCTCGTCCTCCTCTATCACGCGTCCGTTCCCGGGTTCAGCGGCGGCTACGTCGGCGTCGACGTCTTCTTCGTCCTGTCCGGGTTCCTGATCACCGGGCTTCTCCTTCGGGAGGTGCGGCGTACAGCGAGCATCTCGCTGCCCAACTTCTACGCGCGGCGCGCTCGTCGTCTGCTGCCTGCGGCGGCCCTCGTGCTCCTGGCCACCGTTGCCGCCTCGGCCGTGGTGCTGCCTGCGCTCAGCGTCCCGGACGTGGCGGGCGACGCCGCGGCTGCTGCGCTCTACGTGTCCAACATGCGCTTCGCCTTCCAGGCAACCGACTACCTGCAGGCGGACCTCGCGCCCTCGCCCATCCTCCATTTCTGGTCCCTGAGCGTGGAGGAGCAGTTCTACCTGTTCTGGCCGGCAATCGTTCTCCTGATTGCCAAGGGTCGAGGGAACACGGGCCGGCAAATCGGGGTCGCCGCGGGGACCATCGCGGCCGCCTCGCTCTGCCTGTCGCTGTGGATGACGCAGGCCAATGCTCCGTGGGCCTTCTTCTCGCTGCCAACCCGGGCCTGGGAGCTGGGGATCGGCGCCTTGCTTGCTGTTGGCGCCACGCAGCTGGCGCGGATACGGGAACGGCCGGCCGCGGTCGCGGCCTGGGCCGGCCTGGGCATGGTGGCCATGTCCGGCGTCGTCCTGAGCACGGCGACGCCGTTCCCTGGTGTGGCCGCGCTGCTGCCGACGGTGGGCAGCGCGCTCGTGATCGCCGGTGGCTTCCGCCAGTCGCCACTGGCTCCCGGGCGCTGGCTGTCGATGGCGATCCCACGCTTCCTCGGCCGGATCTCGTACTCGCTCTACCTGTGGCACTGGCCCCTCCTGGTCCTGCCCGCCGTCGCCCTTGAGGGCAAGCTTCCGTGGTGGGTTCGCGGAGCCCTCGTCCTTGTTGCCATCGGGCTTGCGGCGGCCACCCAGCGCTGGGTCGAGGACCCGCTACGCCACGGGCGCAGGATCGGAACGCTTCCGCGTCGCAACCTCGCAATGGCCGGGGCCCTGACGGTCATCGTGGCAATGGTCTCGCTGGGCGTCGGCGTGAGGGCGAGCAGCGCGCTCCACGGGGGCGGTGTGACGACCTCGTTGGCCGATGACGAGGCGCAGCTCGACCGCATCCTCGCCGCTGCGCCCGGGCAGCCGGCGACGAAGGGAGGGCCGCTTCCCCAGGGCCTCCGTCCAAGCCTCGACGCTGCTCGGGACAGCATGCCCCTTCCGTACCAGGATGGCTGCCGGGCCGACCGGGAGGACACCGAGCTGGCCGGCTGCATCTACGGCGACGCCGGATCACCCGTGACCGTCGTGCTCATGGGGGACAGTCACGGCCTGGCCTGGTTCCCGGCGCTCGACCGCCTCGCCACGGATCGCGGCTGGAGGCTGGTCATGCTGGGCAAGGTCGGCTGCCACCCGGCCGACATGCGGATGTGGGACAAGGCCCTCAAGCGCGAGTACGTCGAATGCGAGACCTGGCGAGAAGCGGCATTCAAGCGGATCGCGGAAGAGCGGCCGGCCCTGGTGGTCGTCACCGGCTTCCGCGGCTTCAAGGCCGCGACCGGCGACGGCTCTGCCCTGGCGAGTGGGGCCGAGCGGATCGATCTCTGGCAGGCCGGGATGGCTCGGACGCTCGCGCGGCTGGAGCCCATCGCGGACGAGGTCGTGGTCCTGGGCGACACACCGCAATCGGCGTTCGATGTGCCCACCTGTGTGTCGGCGCACGAGAACGACGTCCTCGCCTGCGCGACGTCGCCGGACGAGGCCGTGAACTCGCGGTGGCTCGAGCTGGAGCGCCAGGTCGCCGAGCTCGCTCAAGTCGACTTCGTCGACCCGACGCCCTGGGTCTGTCCATCGAGCCCGTGTCCGGCGGTGATCGGCGACTTCCTGGTGTTCCGTGATCATCACCACATGACCTCTCCGTTTGCGGCAGCGCTCGGCGGGTGGCTGGGGCGAGCCCTGCCCGCGGTGGCGCACCGGGGGTAGCCCCCTCGGCCCGGCGATCCTCCTCGCGTTGCCCGCCGACTCCGTGCAGCCCACCCGTGCGCCACCCACCGGGGGCCCTGCCGCCCGCCCGCGTGGAGCCGACCCGGGTCGGGGCGGCACCGGCGCGCTATGCTGGACGCCCCGGGGCGTGCCCGGGCACTCTGAGGTACGCGCATGGATCTGACCCTCATCATCATCGTGGCGATCGTGGTCGTCCTGGCCCTGGTCCTGGTCGGGCTCTACAACGGCCTCGTCCAGCGGCGGAACCGGATCGACGAGGCGTTTGCCCAGATCGAGGTCCAGCTCAAGCGCCGGCACGACCTGATCCCGAACCTCGTCCAGGCCGTGAAGGGATACATGGGCTTCGAGCAGGACGTGCTCACGCGCGTCACCGAGGCCCGTGCGTCCGCGGTCGCGGCCGGCGCCCAGGGCCCCGCCCAGCAGGCCCAGGCCGAGAATGCGCTGACCGGTGCATTGCGCAGCCTGTTCGCGGTGGTCGAGAACTACCCCGACCTCAAGGCGAACCAGAACGTGATGCAACTCCAGGAGGAGCTGACCACGACCGAGAACCAGATCAGCTTCTCGCGCCAGCACTACAACGCCACGGTGCTGGACTACAACAACTCGATCCAGACCATCCCGGCCGTCCTGATCGCCGGCCCCATGGGCTTCACCCGGCGCGAGTTCTTCGACGCGGAGCCCGAGGCGGCCGCCGTCCCGAACGTGGACCTGAGCCTGAGCTGACCAGCCCGAGGCGCCGGCGCCATCCTGGGGGGCGTCCACCACTATGGCCACCACCTTCTACAGCCAGATCGGGGCGAACAAGCGCAACTCGTTGCTGCTTGCGCTGATCGTGATCGGCCTGCTCGGCCTGCTGGGCCTGCTCATCGGATGGGCGGTGACCGGCGACCCGCGTGCCGCGATCCCGTCCACCGCGATGGCGATCGTGGTCGGGCTGATCGCGGCGCTGTTGTCGTACTTCGCCGGCGACTCGCTGGTCCTGACGACCTCGGGGGCCCGCGAGGTGACCGCACAGGAGCAGCCGCAGCTGCTGAACGTCGTGCAGGAGCTGGCGATCGCCGCGAGCGTGCCCATGCCCCGCGTGTACCTGATCAACGACACGGCGCCCAACGCGTTCGCGACTGGCCGGGACCCGCAGCATGCCTCGGTCGCGATCACCACCGGGCTGCTCCAGAAGCTCGATCGGGAGGAGCTCCAGGGCGTGATCGCGCACGAGCTGTCCCACGTGCGCAACTACGACATCCGGTTCTCATTGATGGTCGGCGTCCTGGTGGGCTCGATCGCCCTGCTCGCGGACTTCTTCCTGCGCTTCACGTTCTGGGGGAACGTCGGTCGCCGCGGTGGGCGTCGGAGCGGGTCCTCCGAGGGTGGCGGAGGCCTGCAGGCCGTGATCATGATCGCTGCCATCATGCTCGCGATCATCGCTCCCATCGTGTCCCGCATGGTCCAGCTTGCGGTCAGCCGCCAACGGGAGTACCTCGCCGACGCGTCGGGCGTCGAGCTGACCCGAAATCCGTACGGACTCGAGCGGGCGCTGGCCAAGATCACCCTCGACACCGAGCCGCTCGAGGTCGCCAACCGGGCCACCCAGCACCTGTACTTCGACAACCCTGTGAAGGCGGCGACCGGTTCCACGCGCGGCTGGTTCTCGACCCACCCGCCGGCACTGGATCGGATCAACCGGCTGCGCCAGCTGTCCGGCCAGCCGGCGGTCCCGGATCCCCACCTCGTGCTCGATCCCGTGGCCCAGCAGGCATGGTCCCGCAGCCCGCTCCCGGAGGCCCGCTAGCGTGGCCCCGGCGGTTGCCGCTGGTTCCCGTCCCGTGCTATTCTCCGGCGCGCCGACGGGGCCCCTGCGGGGACCCGGGTTCGGGCCGAGATAGCTCAGTTGGTAGAGCACGCGACTGAAAATCGCGGTGTCGCCAGTTCGAATCTGGCTCTCGGCACCACCACCTGGTCGGTCATCGAGCGGAAGTGGCTCAGTTGGTAGAGCATCACCTTGCCAAGGTGAGGGTCGCGGGTTCGAGTCCCGTCTTCCGCTCCACTCCTTCCCGGATCCTGCACCCGCCCTGGGACTGCTGCCCCTTCGTCTAGTGGTAGGACAGCGGACTTTGGATCCGTTAGCCGAGGTTCGAATCCTCGAGGGGCAGCCAACCTCCAGCCCGCGGCCCACGAGCGGCGGAGATGACTTGCTAGACTGGCCCGGCGCACCCACCCGGCGACGTGGTGAAGTGGCTTAACACGGAGGTCTGCAAAACCTCTATTCATCGGTTCGAATCCGATCGTCGCCTCCACACCCGCGAGCTCCAACCGCCTCCGGCCCGGCCGGGGGCGGTTCGTTCCAATCCGGGCGAACCGGACGATCAGGGGACCGGACCGGTCGCAGTCTCGCTCAGCACGTACGTCACGGCGAGCGAGCCCGGTGGCCGCACGGCGGCCATGTAGAGCAGGAGGATGAGCCCGATCCCGACCAGGATCAGCACCGCGGCCAGGATCTCGAGCGTGGGCGACCAGCGACCCATGGCGTACGACTGCCCGACCGGCAAGTACCCGTGGGCGGCGAGGATGTCGGCATCCAGCTGGAACAGCTCGACAGCCTGCTCGTGGTGACCGGGGTAGACCCTGGCGAGGATCACCGGCCGGTCCGGGCCCGTCGGCGGAGGCGGCAACTCGATCTGGCTCGGCTTGGCCATGGACAGCCCTCGTTCTGCTGGCAGTGTCGGGCACCATTGTGGCTCCAGCGATCAGTACGATGCACGCGGTGGCATCGTCCACGCCGAGGTGGCGGAACCGGCAGACGCGGCGGTCTTAAACACCGCTGGGGGCAACCCCGTTCGGGTTCAAATCCCGACCTCGGCACCACGCAACAGCAGCAACCGCGCGGCAACAGAGGCGGCCCGGCTGCGAGGAGCGGACGACCCTCGCGTCGGGAGCGCCGCACGCGCCGCGACGATCAGCGGCCGGGTGTCCCGGCGGACCGGCCATCCGAGCTGGTGCGTAGCCAGATCCCGATGGCCGCCGGCCGGAGTGCCCCAGCGGTGGTCGCCCGGACGTCGTCCAGGATCACGCCCAGATCCACCTCGTCGCGCTGGCGGGCAGCGAAGGCGGCGGTGGCAAGGGTCGCATCGACGCGCGACCGGTCGAACCGCCGGTCCACGGCGTCCTGGACGCGGCGGCGGATCGGCTGTGCCGCGGCGAGCGCGAGGAGCGTCGAGGCGGCGACCGCGAGCGTGTTGCCGGCGGTCAGGCTGGCGAGGAGCGACTGGAGCGCCAGGTTGCCGACGGCGAACACGACCACGATGGCGGCGGTGACGACGAGGTAGGTGAGCGTGCGGCTGACCAGGTGGTCGATGTCGTAGAGGCGGTAGCGGAGGATGGCCACGGTGACCGCCGCCGGGAGGAGCGCAAGCGACACCGGTCCCAGGAGCGTGACCAGCTCCGAGTTGCTGCCGCTGAAGGTGGGAACGTTGATGGCCGCGAACACGATCAGCGCCGCCAGCAGCCACTTGACCTGCTGGCGCTCGTCGCCTCGGCCCCGGCGGAAGCGGACGATCATCGATACCACCCCGAGCGCCGCCGCCCAGAGGATGGACCCGAGCGACAGCGGCACCGCCACGAGTCGGAGCTCCGGTGGCAGGAACGGGATGGCCAGCGGGTTGGGCGGCACCCCTGGGTCCACCTGCCCGGGAGCGAAGCCCAGGCCGACCACGACGACCAGGAGCATCGCGACCAGCACTGCCACCGGCAGCCGCCAGCGGGGACCCGGCAGGCGCCCGTCCGGGAACACCAGCGGGACGAAGGTCAGGGGGACCAGGAAGAACGGGATCAACAGCGTCACGCCCAGCGTGCCGATCGCGCCTGCGAGGGCGGCGTCGCCCCCCATCAGCTGCTGGCCGAGGGCGATTCCGCAGAAGGCCGCAGTGCCCAGCGGCGCCGTTCCCAGGAGGAGCCACGCGACCGGCTGCCCGGGCAGGCGGCGCACGAGGAGCCATCCGAGCGAGGCGAACCAGGCCAGCACCGGCGCCAGCATCACGACCGAGAGAGCCGTCGCGCGCTCCCCACCGACGCTGGTCGCCGGAGGAAGCCAGAGCCACACCTGGACCAGCGCCCCGGTGATCGATGCGAGCCAGATGGCGCTCGCAGCCAGCAGCCCGGCGCGCGACCGGTGGTCGAAGGGGCGGCGCGCGGGGTCAGGCGGAGCGGCCCAGGCTGTCATCACCCCGTACCCTGCCGCACGGGCGTTCCGGGAGCGTTACGGGACCGCCGCCGACACGACATGAGCGGGGGGTTCCTATCGCCGACGGAAGAGTCCGCGTCGCTCCTTCTTGACCTCGTCCGCGGAGGCGGCCTGCTTGAGGGAGCCGCCGAACACGGTCGCGGCCAGCGCCCGCAGCTTCTCGGCCGCAGCCGAGCGGGGGGCGCCCCGTACGACGGGGTTGCCTTCGTTGACGGCCTTGAGGTAGACCAACGGGTCGTACGGGAGGTCCGCGGAGATCCTGTTGCCCAGGGCCGTCTCGATGTCGCTTCGCTTGAGCAGGTCGCGGGCGAAGGCGTTGTTGAGCACGAACACGGTCCGCCCACCCAGCGTCCCGGTGTCCGCGAGCTGCTCCAGCAGCACGTGGACCGAGTTGAGGGCCGGGATCTCGGGCAGCACGGGCACCACGACCGTCTCGGACAAGGAGAAGATCGGGGCAAGGCGATTGTCGAGCGCGGTCCCGGCGTCCACGACCACGATCTCGTAGGCCTCGAGCGCCCGCTCGAGGGCGAGCTCGATCTGCTCGGCCGTCACCAGGGCCGAGAACGACGGGGACGGCGGCGCGGCCAGGATATGCAGGCCGCTTGCGTGGTGGATCATGTAGGTCCGGAACAGGTCGGCCTCGCGCAGGGCGGCGTCGTCACGCGAGAGCTCGAGCAGGGTCTGCTTCGGCTGCAGGTTGAGGTGCGAGGCCACCTGCCCGAACGACAGGTCGAGGTCGACCAGGAGCACCGTCCCGCTGTGAGCCTCGGCGGCGACCAGGGCGAGATTCGTCGCGACGGTCGTGGTCCCTACACCGCCCTTGGGGCTGAACACGGAGACGAGGCGATGCTGGCCCTCGTGGCCGATCACGCGGGAAGGTGTCGCCGAGGGCTGCGAGCGCAGTGCCAGCGCGTCCAGTCGCGCCAACAGCTCCTCCTCGCGGAACGGCTTCGCGATGACGTCGTCGGCACCGGCCTCGATCAGCGCGATCGTCTCGTCCAGGTCGGCTGTGTGCGCGATGCCCAGCACCGGCAGCGCAGCGGTGGATTCGGCCGCACGAAGCCTGGCGATCACGTCGCCCACCGTGGTGGGTGCGGGGACCGAGTCGATGATCAGCAGGCTGTAGCCGCCGGCCGCGGAGACGGCCTCGTCGGGACGGGTCACGACGGTCACGCCGTGGCCGGGCGTGCCAAGCGACTTGACCAGCGCCTGGACCGAGCTGCGCTCAGCGGCGAGAAGGAGGATCGAGAGTTGCACGCGTCTCCCCGGAGATGCTTGCGGTCACGGGTGGGCAATGGTGACGGCGGAAGGATACGGCACCTGCGCGGCGGACGCGCCGGCGGCCCCCGAGCGGCGGTTCGCGGCCGTGCCCGTGCTATGCTCCCGGGCGTCCTTTCGGTTCCGTGCCGGCATGCCGGCAACGGGGCAGATCCCATTGGAAGGAGTGAAGCAGGCCATGCGCCGCTATGAACTCATGCTCGTGCTCAAGCCGGACGCTCCGGACGAGCGGGCGTCAGCGGTCATCGACCGCACCACGCGCTACGTCGTCGCCGAGGGCGGCCAGATCGTCAAGGTGGCCCCGTGGGGCCGCCGGCGGCTCGCGTATCCCATCGAGCGCTACCGCGATGGCTCGTACCACATCATCGTGTTCGAGGCCCCGGCGGAGGCGATCGCCGAGATGGAGCGCAGCCTCCACATCACCGAGGACGTGCTGCGCTACCTCGTGACCCGCACCGTGAAGCCGGTCAAGACGCGCCGGGATGCCGCCGCGGAGAGCGAGGACGGCGAATCCGAGCCGACATCCGAGGACGGCGAATCCGAGCCGACATCCGAGGACGGCGAGGAGGAGACCGGCGAGCCGATCGACGAGTCCGAGAGCGAGGCCGCGCCAGCGGCCATCGACTGAGCGAGAGGAGCCGGCGATGGCGTTCGCGAAGGTCATGATCATCGGCAATCTCGGGCGCGACCCCGAGATGCGCTACACCCCCAACGGCCGGCAGGTGACGGAGTTCTCGGTGGCCGTGAGCCACCGCAGTCGCGATGCCCAGACCGGCGAGTGGCAGGACGACCAGACCGACTGGTACCGGGTCACGGTCTGGGGCGAACGTGCCGAGCGCACTGCCGAGCAGTTCCGCAAGGGCAACAAGGTGTTCGTCGAAGGGCGCTTCCGAACCCGCGAGTTCGAGGGCCGGGACGGCCAGAAGCGGATCTCGCTGGAGATCACGGCGGACAACGTCATCAGCCTCGATGCGCGTGCGCGCGACGAGGAGGGTGGCTCGTTCGGTGCGCCGGCGGCCGGCTTCAGTGCCGGCACTGGCAGCGGCGGTGGCGGCGGTGGCGGCACTGGCGGTAGTGGCGGCGAAGCCGTCAGCCCCAGGCGGCCTGCTCCGCCCCGCGACGACGATCTCGACGACCTTCCGTTCTGATCCCTTCCCGCGGCCCGCAAGCCGCCCCGGCGGGTGATCCCCGCCCACCAGGAGATACGAAGCCATGGCCACACGCTCCAAGAAGCGGGATGACTACTATCGCGACCGCCGGCGCCGCAAGGTCTGTTCCTTCTGCGCCGACAAGACGGCCGCCATCGACTACAAGGAGGTCAACCGCCTCCGGCGCTACCTGTCCGAGCGTGCCAAGATCGAGCCGCGACGGAAGACGGGCACCTGCGCCGCGCACCAGCGCGAGCTGGCCGTCGCTCTCAAGCGGGCGCGCCACGTGGCGCTGCTGCCGTACGCTCCCCAGCATCTCCGCCCCTGACCTGATGCGTGGGCGCGGCGAGCACCCGGTGGCGCTGGCGGGCATGCCGCTCGACCGCCGGTGATCGCCGGGCTCATCCTGCTCGGCGGCGGAGCCGCCGCCGGCATGTTCGGATCGCTGCTCGGCCTGGGGGGCGGGATCCTGATCGTGCCCATGCTCACCCTGGGCTTCGGGCTGCCGCTCCGATCTGCGGTTGCCGTGTCGCTGGTCTCGGTGATCGTGACCTCCAGCGCCTCGGCGGCCGTCTACCTCCAGCGGCACGTCGCCAACCTGCGGCTGGGCATGACGCTCGAGGTGTTCTCGGCGGCCGGAGCCTTCGTGGGCGGACTGGTCGCGTTCCTGATCGACGAGCAGTTGCTGGCCGCCCTGTTCGCCGCCCTGCTGGCGTGGGTGGCCGTCTCCATGGCCCGCCGCCAGGACCCGCCGCGCGAGGTCCTGGACGAGGCCGTCGAGGACGACGGGCCTGCGCTCGACGAGCCCGGCGGCGTGGCTCCTGGCCCGGGTCAGGACCACCTCCCCGGCGAGACGCTGACCGACGCCCTCTCGGGCCCCGGCTACCGGATCCGGCGCATCCCGGCGGGCATGGTGGGATCGGCGTTCGCGGGGCTGAACTCCGCGCTCCTGGGCGTGGGCGGCGGCATCATCAAGGTCCCCGTGATGCACCTCGTCATGGGGGCGCCGCTGCGGACCTCGACGGCGACCAGCAACATGATGATGGGCATCACGGCGGTCGCCTCGGCGGTCATCTACCTGCTGCGCGACGAGATCGATCCGTTCGTGGCCGGCCCGGTGGTGCTGGGCGTGTTCACGGGGGCGTCCCTCGGCTCCCGCATGGCCCACCGTGTCGACGTCCGGATCCTGCGCTGGCTGTTCGTGCTTGTCCTCGTGTACACCGCGTTCGAGATGGGCCGCAAGGCACTGGGCCTGTGAGCGGGAACCGCCGCACCAGCGACACGGCGTTCGCCATGGAGGCCGTTATCGGCCGCCTGCTCGTGGTTGGCACCTGGCTGGCCATGGCGCTCGTCCTCGTGGGCGTGCTGCTGATGCTCGCGTCCGGCGTCGACCCGCTGTCCCACGGCGCCATCCCGCCCTACCGGCCGGCCGACATCCCGGCCGAACTGGCCGCGCTGCAGCCGGTGGGCTTCCTGTGGGCCGGGATCACGCTGATCGTGCTGCTGCCGATCGGGCGAGTCGTCGTGTCCGGCTTCGGGTTCCTGGCCGCCCGCGACCTGCGCATGGCAGGTGTCTCGCTGGCGGTGTTCCTCGTGGTCGCCGTGTCGATCCTGTCTGCGATCGCGCTGGAGGGCTAGGTGGACCTGGCCCTGCTCGCGATCGCGTTCGTGGTGATCCTCGTGGGCGCCGAGCTGTTCACCAACGGGATCGAATGGTTTGGTCGCAAGCTGGATCTCGCCCAGGGGGCGGTTGGCTCGGTCCTGGCGGCGGTCGGGACCGCGCTGCCGGAGACGATGATCCCGCTGATCGCGATCGCCTTCAGCGGCGGTGGCGCGGACACCGACGCGGTGGGCATCGGCGCCATCCTGGGCGCGCCGTTCATGCTCTCGACGCTGGCCATGTTCGTGACGGGCGTGGGCGTGATCGCCTTCCGGCGACGGCGGGCGACCGGCACCCGGATGGTCGTCGACACAGGGGTCCTGGTGCACGACATCCGCTACTTCCTGGTGGCGTATGCCCTGGCCATCGCGACCGCTTTCCTGCCACCCGACATCGCCTGGGCCCGGATCGTGGTGGCAGTCGTCCTGGTCGTGATCTATGCGATCTACGTCAAGGGTCATCTCGACGCCGAGGCCGGGGAGCACGAGGACGAGCTGGAGCCATTGCGCTTCCGACGAATGGACCCTGTCGCGCACGGCGATGGCAGTCCCCGGCTGCGGATCGTCGGGCTGCAGGTCGTGGTGGCCCTGGCCTGCATCATCGGTGGCGCATGGATCTTCGTGGGCGCGGTGGACCAACTGGCGACCATGCTCGGCGTGAGCGAGATCATCCTGGCCCTGGTCATCGCGCCCATCGCCACCGAGCTGCCCGAGAAGTTCAACTCGCTGATCTGGGTCCGCCAGGGAAAGGACACGCTCGCGATGGGCAACATCACCGGCGCGATGGTGTTCCAGTCGGCGATCCCCACCGTGGTTGCGCTCGTGCTTGCCGGCGCATCGTGGCACGTCGACGGCGACTCGATGGTCGCCTTCCTGTCAGCCGGCATCACGTTCCTCGCCGTGGCGGCCGTGTTCGGCCCGATGTGGCGGCGGTCCCGCCTCGACGGTCGGGCGCTCCTGGTCGGCGGTGCCCTCTATCTCGGTTACCTGGGGATTGTGGCGCTGGCGCTGGCCGGCGTCCTGCCGACCGCCTGAAGGCCCCGCGGGAGGCGCCCGCGCCAGCCCCCACCGCCGGGGCCGGAACGGCTCGGTGCTAGACTCGATCTGTCACGTGGCACCCTGCGGCGCCCCCCCCGCACCGCGACCTGGAGCTGATTCGATGCTCACCCAGCAGCCGTCCGACGCCGCAGCCGGGGCCGCCCCCCAGCCCAAGGCGCTCGAGGATCACATCGCCTACTTCGAGGGCCAGTACGTCCCGCTGCGCGACGCGAAGGTCAGCATCATGACCCACGCGTTCATGTACGGCACGGCCACCTTCGAGGGCATTCGTGGCTACTGGAACGCCGAGCAGGAGACGCTCTACGCCCTGTTCGTGCGCGAGCACCTGGCGCGCATCCGCAACAGCGGGAAGATGCTCCTGATGCAGGACCTGCCCTCGGTCGACGAGCTGGTCGAGATCGTGCTCGAGACGGTCCGCCGGAACGGCTTCCGGGAGGACGTCTATATCCGACCGTCGTTCTACAAGAGCACGCTGGCGATCGGCGTCCGGCTCCACCATCTCGACCACCAGCTGTACGTGATCACGGCCCCGTTCGGGAACTACATCGACATCGAGAAGGGCGTCCGCGTGATGACCAGCACCTGGCGCCGGAACGCCGACGAGGCACTGCCCGCGCGGGGCAAGATCGTCGGCGGCTACGTGAACATGGCGTTCCAGAAGTCCGAGGCGGAGCTCAACGGCTTCGACGAGGCGCTGGTGATGACGCCCGACGGCCATGCCTCGGAGGCGTCGGCCGCGAACCTGTTCGTCGCGCGCGACGGCGTCCTCACCACGCCCCCGGTGTCCGACGACATCCTCGAGGGCGTGACCCGCAAGGCGATCCTGTCGCTGGCCGCCGATCTCGGGATCCCCACCGAGGTGCGCTCGATTGACCGCTCCGAGCTGTACGTGTGCGACGAGGTCTTCCTGGTCGGCACCGGGGTCCAGGTCAGCCCGGTGATCGAGGTTGACCACCGGATGGTGGGCGACGGTTCCGTGGGGCCCATCAGCCGCACGATCTCGGCGGCCTACTTCAAGGCGGTCAGGGGCGACGACCCGGCCTATCGCAGCTGGCTGACCCCCGTCCGCTAGCCCTGCGCCCCGCCGTCGCGCGGCGGCGCCTGCCGCCCTTGGCCCGGCCCCTCAGCCGACCGCGTCCACCTGGCGGTCCGGGGCGTCCTGGCCGAGGGTGATGATGAAGTCCACCGTCACGTCGGGGTCTGTCACCGGGACCACGGTCGTGGAGTACACGCGCTCCAGGAACTTGACGGTGGCGGGCATGTCGGTCTCGGCGCCGTTGTAGACAATGATCTCGCTGGTGGGCTGGCTGTCGACGCGCTTGTTGGGCGCGGATGCGTCGAGGCCGTTGTAGGCGAGCCACCCGGCCGTGGTGGCAGACAGGCCCGAGCGTCCGGAGCCGTTGTAGACCCACGCCTTCGCCTCCTCCTCGGCCAGCGCATCGCGCTGGGCCAGCAGGGCGGGACTGACCGAGAAGGCCTCCGTCACGGCTCGCTGGATGCGCGACACGTTGGGCTCGATCACGTACCCGCGGCTGTCGTAGGCCTCCGAGCCGTACAGGTTGGGAGAGAACACGTAGGACCGGACGTTCTTGGTGTCCACGCTGTCGGCGAGGGCCACCATCTTGGGCAGCTCGCGGGTGGGGATGTCGGTCTTGACGCTCCTGCCCACGTCCCCGATCAGCTGGTCCAGGTTGGCCAGGATCGCCTGGACGCTCATCTGGTCCTTGAGCGACACCAGGACACGCTGCTGGCGCCGGCCGCGGTCGAAGTCGGTGGAGCGGTGGCGCGAGCGGGCGTAGCGCAGCGCCTCCGCGCCGCTCATGTGCTGCGGGCCGGCCGGGATGTACAGGCGGGTGAGGGCGCCGCCGGCAGGGTAGAGGCTCTCGTAGACCGGCATCTGGACGTTGATCTGGACGCCGCCCAGGGTATTGACGGCGTCGCGGAAGCCGCCGAAGTCGACCTTGACGTAGTACCGGATGTCCAGGCCGTAGAGCTCGCCCAAGAGGGCCTTGAGGGCGTTGAAGCCGCGTGTCGTGGAGCTCGTGCCCGGCCACAGATCGGTCCGACCGCGATTCTGGTTGTACCAGCTGTTGATCTTGCCCCGGTAGACCGACCCCCACAGCGAGCGGGCATTGGCCGGCACCGGGACGTCGACCGTGTCGCGCGGCAGCTGGAACATCGCGACCTGTTCGGTCTCGGGGTCGATCGAGACCACGATCAGGGTGTCGGTGTTGAAGCTGGTGGCGTCCTGGTCGCGCGCGTCGACGCCCACCGCCAGGATGTTGAGGCGGCCCTTGCCGTCCCAGGGCGGCAGGGTGGGGGCAAGGGTCCCGGCCGCCGACGGATTCGCGGTGGGGACCTCCTCGGTCGGCGAGGCCTCGGCGAGCCCGGACCCCACGGGCTCATCCGATGCGGCGGGCTCGTCGCTCGCCGCGGCCGTCCCGGGCTGTTCGCAGTCGGGGTTGGCGTCCTCGGTGAACACGCAATTGACCAGCTCCATGCCGAGCAGGGTGTAGCGGGCGACGGCGACATGGCCGACCCCCAAGACCAGGATCACCCCCAGGAGGCCGGCGATCGACAGCGGGTTGAGGGGCATCCGTGCCCGCCCCAGGCCTCGATCACCGGAGGCGTCCGCGGCGTTGAGGAACCGGACCACCTGCCAGGCATCGACCGCGGCGACGATCCGGTAGACGAGGGCGAGAATGTTGACCACGAAGATGGCCGTCAGCGCCTCGGGGCTGACCAGCGAGCCCACCAGCTCGCCACGATCCGCGCGGACGAAGATCCCGGCGCCCAGCGCGATCAGCAGCAGCGGTGCCGCAGCAAAGCCGAGGGCCCGCATCCACGCCCCGGCGTAGGCATGGCCGAGGCCGGGGAAGATCAGGGACAGGAACGCTGCGCCGAAGGCGGAGCGTTCCCGGGCCGGGCGCCGAGGAGTCGTCATCGCGCGTGATGATACGCGGAGGTGCGATTCGAGCGAGTACCACCCCGGTCGGGGCGTCGGCGTCCCCCGGGCGGGCCCCCTCCCACCGGGCCGGTTGCCGATAGACTGGTGCCCCGCCGCGGCCCGGCTCGTGGCCGCGCCCGGAATCCCCGCCACGAGGCCCGATGTTCCGACCCGTTTCCACCCCACCCGACTTCGTCGCCCAGGAGCACGAGCTGCTCCGCGAGTGGGCCGAGCGCCGTACCTTCGCCCGGCTGCGCGCCCAGAACGTGGGCAACGAGCGCTGGAGCTTCCTCGACGGCCCGATCACCGCCAACAACCCGATGGGCGTCCACCACGCCTGGGGCCGCGCCTACAAGGACCTGTACCAGCGCTACCACGCCATGCTCGGGCAGGACCAGCGCTACCAGAACGGGTTCGACTGCCAGGGCCTGTGGGTCGAGGTCAACGTCGAGCGCGACCTCGGCTTCACCTCCAAGCGCGATATCGAGGCGTACGGCATCGACCGCTTCGTGACCCTGTGCAAGCAGCGGGTCCTGACCTACGCGGCCCGCCAGACCGAGCAGTCGATCCGGCTCGGAATGTGGATGGACTGGAACGACCCGGCCGAGCTGCGCCGCCTCCACGACCTCCTGGGCGAGGACCCCTCGCAGGTCGCGACGATTGACGGGCCCCGGGGCCCGGTCACGGACACCGTTGAGATGCTGGTCGGGCGGCTGGGCATGCCCGAGACCGGCGGCTCGTACTTCACCTTCAGCAACGAGAACAACGACCTTATCTGGGGGTTTCTCGCCGAGTGCCACCGGCGGGGCTGGCTGTACAAGGGCTCGGACACGATGCCCTGGTGCCCGCGCTGCGGCACCGGGCTGTCCCAGATGGAGATGAACGAGGGCTACGCGGACCGCGAGGACCCCGGCCTGACGGTTCGCCTGCCGCTGGTCGACCGGCCGGGCGAGGCGCTGCTGGTCTGGACGACCACGCCCTGGACCCTGACGTCCAACGTGGCCGCGGCGGTGGGCGAGAGCCTGCGCTACGTCCGGGTCCGCCAGGGTGACAGCGTGTACTGGCTGGGCAAGGGGACCCTCCAGGCTGCCGTGCAGGGCCCGTTCACGGTGGAGGACGAGGTCCCGGGGTCGGCGCTGGTCGGCTGGCGGTACACGGGCCCGTTCGACGACCTGCCCGCGGTGCGCGCCGCGTTTGCCGACGCCGGCTATGAGCACCGTGTCGTCGCCTGGGACGAGGTGGGCGAGGACGAGGGCACGGGCATCGTCCACGTCGCGCCGGGCTGCGGCGCGGAGGACTACCAGCTTGGCAAGGCGATCGGGCTGCCGGTGGTCGGGCCGATCGACGAGAGTGGCCGCTACCTGCCGGGGTTCGACTGGCTCACCGGCCTCGAGGCGCCGGCGGTGACCGAACGGATCGTGGACGACCTCGAGCAGCGCGGCTTCTTCTACCATCTCGAGGCCTACAGCCATCGTTACCCGCACTGCTGGCGATGCGGCACGCCGCTCCTGTTCCGGCTGGTGGACGAGTGGTTCATCAGCATGGGCGAGGTCTATGACCAGCCCCGCGAAACGCTCACGCCGGAGCAGGTGGACCAGAGCCTGCGCTACCAGATCATGGACGTCGTGGACCGGATCCGCTGGATCCCGGACTTCGGCCATGAGCGGGAGCTGGACTGGCTCCGCAACATGCACGACTGGATGATCAGCAAGAAGCGCTACTGGGGGCTGGCGCTGCCGATCTACGACTGCGAGGCGTGCGGCATGATCGAGGTGATCGGAGGGCGCGAGGAGCTCGAGTCGCGGGCGGTCGAGGGCTGGGACCGGTTCGAGGGCCACACGCCGCACCGCCCGTGGATCGACGCGGTCAGGATCGCCTGCCCGTCGTGCGGCGCACCGGTGGAGCGGATCAAGGACGTCGGCAACCCGTGGCTGGACGCGGGGATCGTGCCCTTCTCGACGCTGCACTTCCGCGAGGATCCCGGGTACTGGGCCAGGTGGTTCCCGGCCGATTTCATCACCGAGAGCTTCCCCGGGCAGTTCCGCAACTGGTTCTACTCGATGCTGGCCATGTCGACCGTGCTCAAGCGGACCGAGCCGTTTCGGTCGATCTTCGGCTACGCGCTGGTGTTCGGCGAAGACGGCCGCCAGATGCACAAGAGCTGGGGCAACGCGATCGAGTTCGACGAGGCCGCCGAGCGAATGGGCGTCGACGTCATGCGCTGGATGTTCGCCCGGGCGCGACCCGAGGACAACATCCTGTTCGGCTGGCACGCCGCCGACGAGGCGCGCCGGGAGCTGCTGGTCCTGTGGAACGTGTATGCGTTCTTCGTGACCTATGCACGGCTCGCCGCGTGGACGCCGGGCACGGGGATCGACCAGGTGATCGAGCATGCCGGCGGTGACTGGCCGGTGCTCGATCGCTGGATCCTGTCCCGTTCCGCCGGCCTCGCGGCAGAGGTGGGCGCGCGACTCGACGACGTGGATGCCCTGGGCGCGGCGCGCTCGATCAGCTCCTTCGTCGACGATCTCTCGACCTGGTACCTCCGCCGCTCGCGCGACCGGATGCGCGCGGGGGCCGACGCCGCCGACCGCGAGGCTGCCTTCGCCACCCTCCACGCGACCCTGGTCGGCCTGTCCCGCACGATGGCCCCGATCCTGCCGTTCCTGGCCGAGACGCTGTACCAGAACCTGGTCGTGGCGGTGATCCCCAGCCTGCCCGACAGCGTCCATCTCACCCGCTGGCCGGCCGACGCCATGGCGCCCCATCGCGACGAGCCGCTCGAGCGCGCGATGGCCCTGGTCCGTGGAGCGGTCGACCTCGCCCGGGCGCTGCGCGCCCAAGCCGGCCTCCGCGTCCGCCAGCCGCTGGCCACCGCGTGGCTGGCCGTGCCGGACCGGGGTCTCGCCCTCGACGACGGGCTGCTGGCGCTGTTCGCCGACGAGCTCAACGTCAAGAGCGTGGAGGTGATCGACGACGGCTCCACCCTCGTCGAGCGCAGGGTCAAGCCGCTGCTGCCGAGGATTGGCAAGCGTCTCGGACCGGCGATCCCGGCGGTCATGGCCGCGGCCCGCGCGGGGGATGTCGAGCTCCATGCCGACGGGTCCGTCACGCTGGCCGGCGTCACGCTGGCCCCCGACGAGGTCGAGATCCAGGCCACGCCCCGACCCGGCACGGCCGTGGCCGACCGGGACGGGCTGGTGGTGGTGCTGGACACCGTGCTCACGGCCGGGCTGCGCGCCGAGGGCGACGCGCGCGAGCTGCAGCGCGCGGTCCAGGACCTGCGCAAGGAGGCCGAGCTGGATCTCGACGACCGGATCGTCCTGTGGATCGATGGCACGGGTCCGGGGGTTGAGCCGTTCCTCGCCGCGGTCGCGCGCGAGACGCTCGCCGACGACCTGCGCCGGGAGGCGCCGCCGGCGGACGTGCCGGCGACGGCCGTCCGGCTCGATGCGGGCGAGGCGCGGATCGCGCTCCGCCGGACCGGGGACGGCTGAGCCGATGACCCTGCCGGTGACCGCGCGTGACGATGCGCCGCTCGACGACGCGCTCGAGGCCGAGGAGATCGTCGAGGAGGAGCAGGCGGGTGGCGTGGACGGGGCCGGGGAAGCGAGCGCAGGACCCGACCGGTGGACGGGTCCGTCTGCCGGACGCTGGATCCTGTTCGCGGGCCTGGCGCTCCTGGTCGTCGTGCTGGACCAGCTGAGCAAGGCGTGGGTGGTCGGCCAGCTGGCGCCCGGCGGCGGCATGGTCGTGATCGACGGGCTGCTCAACGTGGTCCACGGCCAGAACTCCGGGATGCTGTTCGGGCTGCTCCCCCAGTCGGCACCCGCGTTCGCGCTCGTGTCGCTCGTGGTCACCGGGTTCATCGTCGTCTACCACTGGCGGGCGGGCCGCGGGCTCGTCACCACCGTGGCCCTGGCGCTGCTGCTGGGTGGCGCGATCGGCAACCTGCTCGACCGGCTCAACCACGGCTACGTCATCGACTGGGTGGACATGGGCATCGGGTCGGTGCGCTTCTGGACCTACAACATCGCCGACGCGGGAATCACGATCGCGATCGTGCTCCTGATCGTGATGGCCCTGGTGCCCAGGGTTGCCGAGTGGGGCGCCGATGGCTGAGTCGGGCAGCGTGGCCACGCCCGGCGACGGCGACGAGGAGCTGGGGCCGGACGACGACTTCGACGCAGGCATCGTCGCCGAGGCAGGACGGCCGTCGGTTGAGCCGGGCCCCCGCAGGCTCGCGATCCCCGAGGGCGAGGTCGTGCGCCGGGTCGACCGGTTCGTCGCCGACCGCACCGGGCTGTCCCGCTCCTACGTGCAGAAGCTCATCGGCGACGGCCGGCTCGTGGATGACGAGGGGCGCCGGCTGCGGGCCAACTCGGAGGTCCGCGGCGGCGCGGTGGTGCTCGAGGTCCCGCCGCCCGAGGTGCCCTACCACCTCGAGCCCGACCCCACCATCGAGGTCGACGTCGTCTACCAGGACGACGACCTGCTGGTGGTGAACAAGCCGGCGGGGCTCGTGGTCCACCCGGCGCCGGGACACTGGCAGGGCACGCTGGTCAACGCCCTGCTCGCCCGGGGCGACCATTACGGCGGGATCGCGGGCGTGGCCCGACCCGGCATCGTCCACCGACTCGACCGCGACACGTCCGGGTTGCTGATCGTGGCCCGCAACGACGCGGCCCAGCAGGCGGTGATGGCGCAGCTCAAGGCCCGCCGCGTGCGCAAGACCTACCTCGCGCTCGCGCAGGGTTCGGTGGGCGCGGCGGTGGGCAGGATCGAGGCGCCGATCGGGCGCGATCCCAGGGATCGCAAGCGGATGGCGGTGGTGCCCGACGGACGGGCCTCCACGACCGGCTACCGCGTCCGCGAACGGTTCCGCGACTGGACCTTGCTGGAGCTCGACCTGGTCACGGGCCGGACCCACCAGATCCGGGTGCATCTCGCGGCGCTCGGCCACCCGGTCGCCGGCGACGCGGTCTACGGCACCGGAACCGCCAGGCGCGGGCCCGACGGCCTGGAACGGCTGTTCCTGCACGCCTGGCGGCTGGAGCTGGTCTCACCGTCGTCGGCCACGCTGGTCCGGGTCGAGGCGCCGCTGCCGCCGGCGCTCGAGGGGGTGCTGGCAGCATTGCGCGAGGCCGAGACGGCAACCGGCCGGCGACCACAGGGAGGACAGGCGTGACCGAACGGGAACCGCTGCTCGGCGCCCCGGGTGCCTTGCTGGTGATCGTGAGCGGGCCGTCGGGCGTCGGCAAGGACACGGTCATCGACGCGCTTCGCGGGCGTCCACGGGATCCCGACTACCACTACGTGGTGACCTGCACCACCAGGGGAGCCCGCGGCTACGAGGTCCCGGGCGTCTCCTATCACTTCCTCACCCCGGGGCAGTTCCACGAGCTCCGGGACGCCGGCGAGCTGCTGGAGGCCAACGAGGTCCACGGCAACTGGTACGGCACCCCCCGGCGCGAGGTCGCGGCTGCCCTCGCCGAGGGACATGACGTGATCCTCAAGATCGACGTGCAGGGGGCCATGGTGGTCAAGCAGCGAGTGCCCGAAGCGCTCCTGGTGTTCCTGGTCCCGCCCTCGCAGGAGGCGCTGTTCCAGCGCCTGCGTTCTCGCGCGACCGAGTCAGCCGACGAGCTCGAGATCCGGCAGCGCAACGCGGCGATCGAGCTGGCCCGCCAGGGCGACTATGACCAGGTGGTCGTCAACGAGGACGGCCAGGTCGAGCGGACCGCAGCCGAGATCGAGGCGGTCATCGCCCAGGAGAAGCGCCGCCATCCCGATCGGCGGATCCGCGTCGGGTAGGCGCGACCCGTGATCGCGCTCGACGGCGGGCCGCGCCCGCAGACTGGTGGAGGGACGGTCGAGGTCGCGGTGGACGCTCCCGCAGGGCCGGGGAGGCGGACCTACACCTACCTCGCGCCGGGTGAGCTGGCGGACCTCGCGCCCGGCGAGGCGGTGCTCGTCCCGTTCGGCAGGGGAGGCCGCCAGGCGATCGGGATCGTGATCGGCGAGGGGGAGGCAGCGACCCCCGCCGCCGGCCGGCTCCGGCCGGTCGCTGCCCGCGTCCGCTCCGACGGACCGCTGCTGCCGCCGCTGGCGCTGGCGTTCGCCAGCCTGCTGGCCGATCGCTACCTCGCCCCGCTGGCGATGGTCGTCCGCGCGATGCTCCCACCCGGGATGCTCGAGCGGCTGGAGCTGATCGCCGAGGTGACCCCCGCCGGCGAGGCGCGGATCGGCACTCCCGACCCGGGGCAGCCGCTCGAGGATCTCGACCTGCTCGATGACCTGGCGGGCCGGGCGCGGCCCGTGCGCGAGCTCGCCAGTCCCGAGGGCCGGGCGGCCCTGCTGCGCCGGCTCCGCGCCCTCGCGGACGACGGCCTGGTCGACCTCACCTGGACCTTGCTGGGCGCGGCCGTGGGTCCGCGCTTCGAGCGGCGGCTGTGGCTGACGGGCGAGGGCATGGCGGCGGCCCACCGCCTGGGAGCGGGGGAGCGGCTGCCGGGCCGGGCGCTGGGACCGCGCCAGCGGGACGCCCTCGCCGCCCTCGTCGCGGACGCTGCGGCGGCTCCCAGCGCGCCCGGCGGCGTCCCGGCGGCGCTGCTCGTCGAGCGGGCCGGCTCCGCGTCCATCGCCGGCCTCGTGCGGCGCGGCCTCGCCAGGGTGGAGGTCCGGGAGCGGCCGCGGCGCCCGCTCGCCGGTCGGCCCGCCCCGAGTCGCGGCGCCCGCCCCGAGGGAGCCTCCCTGACGGCGGACCAGGCGGCCGGCCTGCGACTGGTGCTGGACGCGCTCGATGCGGGCGACCCCACCCCCACGCTGCTGGACGGGGTGACCGGCGGTGGCAAGACGGCCATCTATGTCGAGGCGATCGCGGCGTCGCTCGCCGCCGGGCGCCCGGCGCTGCTGCTGGTTCCCGAGATCGCCCTCGCCACGCCGATCGTCGACCGCCTGCGGGCGGACCTCGCCGCCCGGATCGCCGTGCTCCACTCAGGCCTGTCGGACGGCGAGCGGGCGGACGAGTGGCGACGGGTCCGTGCCGGTGAGGCCGACGTGGTGGTGGGCACCCGCAGCGCGCTCCTCGCGCCGCTGGCCGACGTAGGCCTGGTGGTGGTCGACGAGGAGCACGACGCTGCCTACAAGAGCGACCGGACCCCCCGGCTCCAGGCTCGCGACGCCGGGATCGAGCTGGGACGGCTGGCCCGGGCAGCGGTCGTCCTGGGCTCGGCGACGCCCTCGGTGGAGACGATGGGCAACGCGCGAGCCGGTCGCTACCGCCGGGCGGTGCTGCCCGTACGGGTCGTCGGCAGCGAGCCCGAGGTGGCGGCGGTCGATCTCCGTCTGGAGCTCGCGGCGGGCAACCGCGGGCTGCTCTCGGACGCCCTCGTGGGCGCGCTCGGGGAGCTCGACACCGATCGCGGGGACCGGGCGATCCTGGTGCTCAACCGGCGTGGCACGGCCTCGGTGGTCCTGTGTCGCGACTGTGGGACGGTCCAGTCGTGTCCCGACTGCGATCGCCCGCTCGTCTACCACCAGGCTGGGACCACCCTGCGTTGCCACCACTGCGGTCGGGCATGGCCGACCGCGTCGCGATGTCCCCAGTGTGCCTCCCCCCGGATCCGCTACCTGGGCGGGGGCACCGAGCGCGTGGAACGCGAAGTGCGCCAACGGTTCCCCGGGCTGCGCGTGGGCCGGCTCGACCGCGACGTCGTGGAGCGGCGCGGTGCCGCCGACCGCGTGCTCGACGCCTTTGCCGGCGGGCGCATGGACGTGCTCGTGGGCACCAGCCTGGTCACCAAGGGCCTGGACATCGCCGAAGTCACGCTGGTGGGCGTGGTGTCGGCGGACATCGCGCTCAACCTGCCGGACGAACGGGCATCCGAGCGGACGTACCAGCTGCTGGCCCAGGCGGTCGGGCGCGCCGGCCGCGGCGAGCATGTCGGCCGGGCGCTGATCCAGACCTATCGCCCCGAACACCGTGCCATCCGGGCTGTGGTCGAGCGCGATGCCGGCGCGTTCTACGACGAGGAGCTCGCCCTCCGCGAGCGGTTCGGGTCGCCGCCGTTCGGGCGGTTGGTCAAGCTCACGGTGGGCCTGCCGGAGCGCGAAGCCGCAGAGCGGGAGGCCGCAGAGCTGGCCGACGCGCTGCGGGCGCGGGCCCGGTCGCTCGGATCGAGCACCCAGGTCGTGGGCCCCGCCCCGGCGTACGTCGCCAGGCGGGCCGACCGCTGGCGCTACAATGTGGTGCTGCGGGGGGAGGATCCGCTGGTCCTGCTGGAACCGGCACCCAGCGCGCCGTGGAGCATCGACGTGGATCCCGAATCGCTCCTGTAGCGCATGAGCATCCGTCGAGGCGTGCAGGATCGCGCGCGAGGCGGACAATGGGGGTATGTCGGAGCCGCCCGGGCCCGCTGGCCGCCCGGACCCGCGCCGTTCCTCGGAGGACCGCCTCATGACCTACCAGCCGCCCCCCCCGGACGAGCCGGGTCGCGATCCCGGGACGGAGAACGAGGATGCCGCCTCCGACCGCACCCACGAATGGGTCGCGCAGCTCGAGGCGATGATCCAGCAGATCTCCAGCCAGGCGGCGCCCGTCGCCCGCCAGGTCAGCGCCAAGGCCGCCGAGCTGGCCGCCGTCGCGGCCGTCAAGGCTGGCCCAGCCGCCCAACGGGCCGCCGAGTTCACCGCCGAGTATGGGCAGCGGTTCGCCGAGCGGGCCCAGTCGGTGGCCGCCGAGCTTCGCGCCCAGGACGCACCTCCGACGTCACCCGACCCGGCCGACGCGGATGCCGGCCCGGCCGACGCCACGGACGGCACGGATGACGCCCCTGCCGGCGCCGACGAGGCGACCAAGGGCTGGTCCGTTCAGGATCCTCCGCCACCCGCGGCCAGCGACGAACGGTAGGCCGTGGGCGACCATCCAGCCGGGCCCAGCCGGGCGTGGCGGCGGGGTGCGACGAGCGGCGTATGCGATACTCGCCGACCATGAGCGTCAAACCCATCGTCCTTCTCGGCGACCCGCGGCTCCGCCTGAAGGGCGAGACCGTGGACAGCTTCGGCAAGTACCTCCACGAGCTGCTCGACGACCTCACGGACTCGATGCGCCACGCTCCGGGCGTCGGTCTCGCGGCTCCGCAGCTGGGCGAGGCGGCCCGTGCCTGCGTGGTCGAGATCGAGGGCAACCTGTACGAGCTGGTGAACCCGCAGATCGTCCGCTCCGTCGGTGACGACCGCGATCTCGAGGGCTGTCTCTCGATCCCGGGCTATGTCGCCTACGTGACTCGCCGTGAGAAGGTCTGGGTGGTCGCCCAGAACCGGTTCGGCAAGAAGCTCAAGGTCGCGGGATCGGGGCTCCTCGGGCGTGCTCTCCAGCACGAGCTGGACCACCTCGAGGGCAAGCTCTACATCGACTACCTGGCCTCCATGGACGAGCTGATCCCCGTCGCCCAGGGCGAGGACGAGGACGGCGACGAGGAGGCCGGCGACGGCCGGATCATCAGGGCGACGAGCGCCCTCGCGTGACCCGTGAGCCGGTCGATGACGACCGGGTCCGGACCATCTTCCTGGGCAGCGGCGCCTTCGGCGCCCCCGCACTGCGCCGGCTCGCAACGCATCCCGCCGTCGAGCTGGTCGCCGTGGTCACCGCCCCGCCGCGCCCGGTGGGTCGCCGGCAGGTTCCCACCCCAACCCCGATCGGCGCGCTCGCCACCGGCCTCGGGCTCGGGCCCGTGCTCACCCCGGCCCACCTGCGCGAACCGGCGGCGATCTCCGGGATCCTCGGGCTGCGGCCCGGCCTCGCCGTCCTCGCCGACTACGGCCAGCTCGTCCCACCTCCCCTGCTCGAGCTGCCGCACGGCGCCCTCAACCTCCATCCCTCGGCACTGCCGCGCTGGCGGGGTGCCGCGCCGATCCAGGCCACCATCGCCGCGGGCGACGCGGCGACAGCGGTGACCCTGATGCGCATGGACGCGGGCCTCGACACGGGACCCATCATCGCCCGCCACGAGGTGCCGCTTGATCGCGACGAGGGCGCGCCCGAGCTCGAGCGGCGGCTTGCCGAGGTGGCCGCCGACCTGCTTGACCGCAGCCTCGGGCCCTGGCTCCGGGGCGAGCTGCCGACCGTCCCCCAGGCCGAGATCGGCGCCACCGTCACCCGCCAGCTCCGGCGGGAGGACGGGCGTCTCGATCCGTCACGGCCGGCGCAGGAGCTCGAGCGCCTGGTACGCGCATATCGGCCCTGGCCCGGGACGTTCCTCGAGCTGGGCGGCCAACGGCTGGCGGTCACGGAGGCGAGCGTGGCGCCGTCGGCGGCGACGGACGTCCCGGGAACGCTGGTCACGACCGGCGGTGAACCGGCCCTGGTCACGGTCGACGGGCGGCTCCAGCTGGAGATGCTCGTCCCCGCCGGCCGTCGCCCGATGCGCGGCGCGGACTACCTTCGCGGGCGCCGACAGGGGCAGCCCGAGCCTGAGCGGCCATCCGGGTAGCGGCGGGCACCGCGCCGCCCGTGGCATGATCGAGGGGATGACCGACGCCAAGCCCGGGATCACGCCGCTGTTCGGCCTTCGGCCCGCTCCATCCGCCAGCCGCGCCCGCGACACGCGGCCCGGGATCAGCGGGCTGACGCCCGCGGATCTCGAAGCGTGGTTCACCGAGCGAGGTCACCCGTCCTACCGGGGCCGCCAGGTGCTGGATGCGGCCTGGCGTAGCGGACAGGCCTCGTTCGACGAGATCCTGACGTTGCCCGCCGCCCTGCGCGGAGAGCTGGCCGACGCCTTCCGCCTCGACACCGTCGAGCAGACCGAGGTCCGCGTCACGGACGGCATCCTGACCGAGAAGGCCGTCCACCGCCTGTCGGACGGGCTGCTGATCGAGTCGGTGCTGATGCACTACCCGCCCCGCGAAGGATCCCGCGAACGGCACACGCTGTGCATCAGCTCGCAGGCCGGCTGCGCCGTGGGCTGCCCGTTCTGCGCGACTGGGGAGCTGGGCATGGAGCGGGACCTGGAGACCGCCGAGATCGTCGACCAGGTCCGGCACGCCGCGCGGCGCCTGGCCGCCGACGGCCGGCACCTGACCAACGTGGTGTTCATGGGAATGGGCGAGCCGCTGCTCAACCTCGATCGTGTGCTCGAGGCGATCGGTGCGCTCAACGACCCGGACCGGTTCGGGCTGGGGGCCCGCCACATCACCGTGTCCACGTCGGGGGTGGTGCCCGGGATCCGGCGCCTGACCGCGCTCGGCCCGCAGTTCACGCTGGCCGTCTCGCTCCACGCCGCCCGCAACCCGCTGCGGGATGTCCTGGTGCCGCTCAACCGGCGCTGGCCGGTCGAGGAGGTCGTGGCCGCGGCCCGCGAGCACGCGCAGGCCACCGGGCGACGGATCACCTACGAGGCCACGATGATCGACGGCATCAACGACACCGAGCTCGACGCCGATGCGATGGCCGAGCTGCTGCTGGACGAGCGCGCGCACGTCAACCTGATCCCGATGAACCAGGTCGCCCACACGCCGTGGACGGGCACGCCGGTCCCGAAGGTCGAACGATTCGCGGAGCGCCTGCGGGCGGCCGGGATCACGGTGACGATCCGTTTCAACCGGGGTACCGAGATCGGTGCCGCGTGCGGCCAGCTGGCCGCCGAGCACGGGGATCGGCCCACCCCGTCGGCCGTGCAGCGGCGGCGCGACAGGCTGGTCGCCGAGTCGGCCGCCGCGCTTCGCGGCGAGCGGTCCCGCGAGCCGGCACCAGCCGGGGTTGGGGAGTGAGCGGTACGCCCGTCCGGGTGCCGGGCGATTCCGCGCCCGGCACCCGGCGCCCGTCCGGCGTGCTGATCGCGGCCTCGATCCTCGACTCCGATCTTGGCCGGCTGGGCGACGAGATCCGGCGCGCCGAGGACGCAGGGGCGGACCGGATCCACCTCGACGTGATGGACGGCCACTTCGTCCCCAACATCACCTTCGGCTGGGCAACGATCGCGGCCGTCAGGAACGTCACCCGGCTGCCGTTCGACGCCCACCTCATGATCAGCGAGCCGGGGCGCTGGACGGACGAGTTCCTCGATGCCGGGTGCGATTCGATCACCTTCCACGTGGAGGTCGATGCGCCCCAGATCCGGCCGGCGCTGGAGCGGATCCGGGAGGCCGGCAGGTCGGCGGGCCTGTCGGTCAAGCCGGCGACCGGCCTCGGGGCGCTCGACGCCTATCGAGACCTGCTGGACATCGTCCTGGTCATGACGGTGGAGCCTGGATTTGGCGGCCAGGCGTTCATGGAGGACGTCGCCGAGGCCAAGCTCGGCGCGGCCCGCGCGTGGCTCGACCCCGCGGGCGCATCGGAGGTCCAGGTCGACGGCGGCGGCAAGGCCGCGACAGCGGCGACGATCGGCCGCGGCGGAACCGACGTGATCGTCGCCGGCTCCGCGCTGTACCGCGCCGACGACATGGCGGCCGAGGTGGCGAGCATCCGGACGATCGCGGGCGCGGCTCGAGCCGCGACCCTCGGCCGGTAGGCGGCGGGTCGGGTGCGCGCACTCCTGCAGCGCGTCTCGCGTGCCCAGGTCCGGGTGGGGAAGCGGGTCACCGGTTCCATCGGCCACGGCCTGCTCGTGTTCGTGGGTGTCGGCCACGGCGACGACGAGGCCACGGCGGACTGGCTCGGGCGCCGGATCTGCGAGCTGCGTATCTTCGAGGACGACGAGGGACGGACGAACCGCTCCCTGCTCGATGTCGACGGCGAGGTCCTCGTCGTCTCCCAGTTCACCCTCTACGCCGACACGCGGCGCGGGCGGCGGCCGGGATTCACGAAAGCCGCCACGCCGGCCGTGGCCAAGGTCCTGTGGCTGCGGGTCGCCGCGTCGATGGAGGTCGAGGGCGTCAAGCGCATCGAGCTCGGCGAGTTCGGCGCGAAGATGGACGTGGAGCTGGTCAACGACGGCCCGTTCACGATCTGGCTCGACACGGCGGATGGCGGCGACGGGTAGCCCCGGGCTGCCCGGCCGCCGTCGACGACGGGCACGGACGACCCTGGCACGGACGACCCCGGGCGTGGGCGGCAGCTTCGGCCAGGCGGCACCAGCACCAGCACCGGACACACGAACGCCGGCCGCACGATCGCGACCGGCGTCTGGGCACCGGGGCCGAGCCCGGCGGGACGACCCTAGCGGGCGTTCTTGGTGAGGGTCCGACGACAGCGAGTGCAGGCGAGCACCTTCTCGGTGCCACCGTTCTTCGCGGGCAGCGTCGTGACCTGGAGGTTCGGCTGGTAGCGGCGGTGGGCACGGACGCGGTTCATCCCCGAGGACTGGGGGTTGAACCCGCCCATGGAGATCTTGCCGCAGATGGCGCAAGCACGAGCCATGGTCGTCGTTGGATCCTTTGGTCGAGGCCGGAGGACATGCGCACGCCGGGGACCGACGCGAGCGGGATGGTATCGTAGCACAGCCTCCGGCGGCCCCCGGAGGATCCAGCCCGCGCCCGCGCCCCGAGCGCCGGACGCGCTCGCGAGGAGGACGTCGCCCGCGTGATCGAACCGCATCCCGGGCATTCGCTCGTGACCCGTCGGGCCATCCGCGACCTGGTCAGAGGCGCCGTCCTGTCCGTCTACGGCGTCACCGGGTTCGGGGGCGGAGGCCCCGTGAACCACCTGCTCGCACGGATGGGCCTGGCTCATCCCGGACTGCGGATCCGGCTCGAGCCGGAGCTCGTGGTCGACCTCCGCCTCACCGTCGCCTACGGCCTTCCCATCGCCGAGGTCGCCCGCCAGGTCGAGTCCTCGGTGCGCTACAGCCTCCGGCACGGTGTCGGCCGGGAACCCGACCGGGTAGCGATCCGGATCGGGCGTCTCGTCCACGAGGAGGGGATCGCGCCGGCCGAGCCCGCCCCGCCCGGAGCACCCGGTCCGTCCGACCTCGCCGCCAGCGGGACGGACGTCGCCTGATGCCGCGACGATCCTGCGACGGCGCCGGCTTCCTGGCGGCGTTTCGCAGCGCGGTCGCCAACCTCGAGGCGAGCGTCGACGAGGTCAACGCGCTCAACGTGTTCCCCGTGCCCGATGGCGACACGGGGACCAACATGCTGGCCACCGTCAAGGCGGCCCTCCAGGATGCCGAGCGCACGGCTGCCGACGCCGACGCGTCGGCGGTCGCCAAGGCCGCCTCGTTCGGCGCACTGATGGGGGCCCGCGGCAACTCCGGCGTGATCACGAGCCAGATCCTGCGCGGGATCGAGGACGGCATGGCGGGCAAGCGCCGGTTCAACGGCCTGGACCTGGCCCATGCGCTCGACCTCGGAGCCAAGACCGCCTACAAGGCCGTCGCCAAGCCGGTCGAGGGCACCATCCTGACGGTGATTCGCGAGGCCGCCGCGGCGGCCGTGATCGCTGCCGAACGGGACAGCAACGTCGAGAGCGTGCTGAAGGCGACGGTCGAGGCGGCCGAGCGATCGGTGGCCAGGACGCCGTCGCTGCTCCCGATCCTGCGCGAGGCCCACGTGGTCGACTCCGGCGGCCAAGGCCTGTTCCGGCTGTTCCAGGGCGCGCTCGAGGCGGCTCGCGGACGGCCGCTCGAGGCCGGGGTGGCGGCTCCCGCACGCGTCGGCGGCGCGCACCGGGAGGCTGCCACCGCGCCGGCCGGCGAGACCGACTTCGGGTACGAGACGGTCTATGTCGTGCGCGCCCGGCCCGGGGCCCCGCTCGATATCCGGGCGATGCAGGCCCACCTCGAGTCCATCGGCGATTCGGTGCTCGTCGCTGGCGATCCCCAGGTGGCCAAGGTGCATGTCCACAACGACCGACCCGACCAGGTGATCGCCCACGGGCTGTCGCTGGGCGCCCTGTCCCGGATCACGATCGAGAACCTCGACAGCCAGGCCCACGACGTTCGCGAGGCACAGGCGACGGCGTTCCTGGCGGAGGGCGGGGACCCGTCCGGCCGTTCCGTCTCGATGGCCACGGCCGTCGCCGAGGCCGGCCGCCAGCGGGGCGAGCGCGCGGACCTCGCGGCTGTGGATCCCGCCACCCGCCTGCCCCTGGGTGTCGTGGCGGTCGCTCCGTCGGACGGCCTGGCGGCCGTGCTCACCGACACGGCCGCGCCGTTCCGCGAATACGGGGCGTTCCGGGTCGTGCGGGGCGGCCAGGGGGCCAACCCGTCCACGGGCGAGCTGCTCGACGCGGTCGAGGCGACGCAGGCCGACGAGCTCCTGATCCTGCCCAACAACCCCAACGTGATCCTCGCGGCCCGGCAGGTCGCTTCGATGGCGGGCCGTCCCGTCCACGTCGTGCCGACCCGCAACGTGGCCGAGGGCATCGCCGCCCTGTTCGAGCTCGATCCGGGATCGTCGGCCGCGGACAACGCGGACACGATGACCGAGGCAGGGCGGGCACTCCAGACCATGCAGGTCACGGAGGCCGTTCGCGACGCCACCGTGTCCGGGCACCGGGTGCGCAAGGGCCAGACGATGGTCCTCGATCCCGACGACGGGCTGCTGGCCGTCGACAACGATCCCAGCAAGGCCGTGCTGGCGGCGATCGGCCGACTGGAGCCCGGGTTCGCGGTGGTGACGATCTATTACGGCGACGACGCCACCCTGGACGAGGCGGAGGCGCTGACCGCACGGATCAGGGCCATGGCACCGGGACTCGAGGACGTCGAGGTCCAGCACGGCGGCCAACCCCACTACCGGTACCTGATCGCCGCCGAGTGAGCGACCGCAGGCGGTCCGGGCCGACGCGCGGCAGCCGCGCGCTCCGGCCGCCGGTCGGGGTGGACCCGCCCCGGGAGCCGGCGGCGATCCTTGCCGCGCCGCCGGGGATGTCCGGGATCCCTCCCGTGGCCTCGCTTCGCCGCGTCGGCCGACGGCTGGGCGTGGAGTCCGTGCGAGACCTCCTGTTCCACCTCCCGCGGCGGTATGACGACCTGCGTGAGCTGCGCCGGCTCGTGGACCTGCGGGATCTCGAGGACGGGACGGTGGCTTCGGCCCGCGTCCGGGTCCTCGATGTCTCCGTCCAGCAGACCTGGCGTCGTCGGGTCCAGGTGACGAACGCACACCTTGTCGACGACACGGGCACGGCGACCGCGACCTGGTTCGGACGCCGGTTCGTGGAGCGCCGGATCAAGGCGGGCGATGACCTGCTGGTCTCGGGCAGGCTCAAGCACCGCCAGGGGGGCATCGTGCTCGAGAGCCCGGACTTCCAGCCGGCTGACGCCTCGAACCTGCTGCACGTGGGCCGGATCGTGCCGGTCTACCGGCTGACCACCGGCCTCACGGCGAACCGCCTGCGGGCGGCAATGCGCGCCGCGCTCGACGCGGCGGGCCGCGAGTACCCGGAGTACCTGCCGCCGGCGGTCCGCCGCCAGGAGGGACTGCCCGTCATCGGCGAGGCGCTTGAGTCGGCCCACTACCCGGTGACGTTCGAGGAGCGCGACGCGGCCCTGCGGCGACTGGCGTTCGACGAGCTGCTCGCGCTCCAGCTGGGCATGGTGGGACGCCGCCGGGCCCGCGGCCGGGCGACGACTCGACCGGTGCCCGTGTCACGGGTCGATGACACCCGGATCCGCACGTCGCTCGAGGCGTCCATCTCGCGCAAGCTTGGTCACCCGATCTCGCTCACGGGCGACCAGGCGCGGACCATCGACGAGGTGCGTGACGACCTCGCCCGGGAGACGCCGATGCTGCGCCTGGTCCAGGGCGATGTCGGCTCGGGCAAGACCGCCGTCGCCGCCTGGGCCCTGGCCGCCGCGGCGGTCGATGGCCGGCAAGCGGCGCTGCTGGCCCCGACCGATCTGCTGGCGCGGCAGCACCACGAGACGGTGGGCGACCTGCTCGACGACCTGGGGATCGGCGTGATCCTGCTCACCGGGTCGCTGCCGGCGGCCGCCCGCCGCAGCGCGCACGAAGCGCTCGCCACGGGCCAGGCCAGGGTGGTGGTCGGCACTCACGCGATGCTCCAGGACGCGGTGACGTTCGCCGACCTTGCGCTTGCCGTGGTGGACGAGCAGCACCGGTTCGGCGTCGAGCAGCGCGGGGCGCTGGAGGCGAAGGCAGTGCGCGGCGCGCCGCACGTGCTGCTGATGACCGCCACCCCCATCCCGCGGACGCTGGGGCAGGTGCTGTACGCGGACCTCGACGTGTCGTCGCTGCGCGCGGCGCCCGAGGGCCGGATCGCGGTCCGCACCGGGATCCGCCGGCCCGACGACCTCGACGGCACCTGGCAGCGTGTGCGCGACGAGGCGGCGGCCGGCCGGCGCACGTTCGTGGTGGTGCCCCGCATCGGGCCGGCCGCCGGAAGCGGCGACGGTTCCGATGGCGGGTGGACCGGCGACGACGATCTCCCGGACGAGGAGCTGCAGACGGTCTGGGCCGCCGCCGCCGAGGCCGAGTTCGAGCGCCTTGCCGGGCTCCTTGCCCCGCTCCACGTGGGGCTCGTCCACGGACGCCTCAAGGCGGCCGACCGGGACGCCGAGATGGCCCGCTTCCGCGACGGTGACCTGGACGTGCTGGTGGGGACGACGGTGGTCGAGGTCGGCGTCGACGTCCCGCAGGCGACGCTGATGATCGTCGAGGGAGCCGAGCGGTTCGGGCTGGCCCAGCTCCACCAGCTGCGGGGCCGGGTGGGACGCGGGACCGATGCCTCGTTCTGCGTGCTCGTGAGCATGGCCGCCGAGGGCACGGCCGAGCACGAGCGCCTGCGCGCGGTCGCCGGCACGTCAGACGGGTTCGAGCTCGCGGAGCGGGACTTCGAGCTGCGCCGGGAGGGTGACGTGCTGGGGCTTGCCCAGAGCGGCCTGCCCCGCCTGCGCGTCGCCACCCTGGCCAGTCTGGAGCATCGCGAGCTGGCGACGCGGGCGCGGGACTGGGCCGAGCGGCTGCTCGACGACCGGGGTGAGCTGGTCGACGATCCCGCCCTGGCCGCCGAGCTGGCGTCGGGCTGGCTGCGTCGCGTCCACGACGGCGACCCGGCAGGCGCCGCCTGATGGGCAGCAGCTGAGATGGCGGACGCGGGACGGGTCATCGCTGGCACTGCGCGCGGCGTCCGCCTCGCGGCGCCCGGCCCTGGGACGCGACCGCTGACCGATCGCGTCAAGCAGACGCTGTTCGCGATCCTCGAGCCGCGTCTCAAGGACGCCGCTGTGCTGGACCTGTTCGCGGGCAGCGGGGCCGGGGCGATCGAGGCGCTGTCGCGTGGGGCGGCCTCGGCCGTCCTGGTCGAGAAGGACCCGGGCGCGGTGCGGGTGATCGCCGAGAATCTCAAGCGGGCCCGGGTCGCGGATGCGGCCAGCGTGGTACGCCGCGACGCGATCGGCTGGCTGGCCGAGGCCGCCCGGGCTGCCGAGGGCGGCGGTCGGCGTGGCTTCGACATCGTGATCATCGATCCGCCCTACGCGGACGCCGGGGCGCTCGGCCCGGTGCTGCAGGCCGTCGGCGTCCTCGTCGACGACGGCGGGGTCGTGGTGGCCAAGCACTTCTGGCGCGACCTGCCGCCGGTGCGCATCGGGCTGCTAGCATCGGATCGCGAGCGCCGCTTCGGCGAGACGGCGCTGACGTTCTACCGGCGCGTCGACGCACGGGAGGAGGCGGACGAGGGGTGAGGATCGCGGTCTACCCCGGGTCGTTCGACCCGATCACCAACGGGCACCTTGACATCGTCCGCCGTGCCGGGCACGTCTTCGATCGGGTTGTGGTCGCCGTGCTCGAGAACCCGCGCAAGTCGCCACTGCTCGGGGTGGAGCAGCGGATCGCGGTGATCCGGGACGCGGTGGCCGCGGATCCGGATCTGGCCAGCCGGCTCGAGGTCCAGGCGTTCGACGGTCTCACCGTCGACTTCTGCCACCGCGTCGGTTCGGCGTTCCTGGTGCGCGGGCTGCGCGCCATCGCCGACTTCGAGACGGAGATGCAGCTGGCCCACAACAACCACCTGCTGGCTCCCGACGTCGACAGCGTGTTCTTCATGACCAGCCTGGAGCACGGCTACATCAGCTCCAGCCTGGTCAAGGAGATCGCCCGGTTCGGGGGTGACGTGTCCGGGATGATCCCTGTCGCTGCCGGACGAGCGCTCGCGGACGCCCTGGCGGTCGAGGGGGGCTGAGCTGGCTGCCGGCTCGGGCCACCGGCCGGGGCCGCAGGGGACGTCGGCGCGCGCCACGCTGATGTGCCGCCGGCAGCCGTGGATCACCCGGCACGTCGCGGGGTCGACCGGTGTGGCACCGTGCCCTCTTGGTCCACGGCGGCCCGTGCCATAATCCATCGAGCGCCCCGCCGGGGCGCGGAAACCAGGGGAGGTCGTCCGCTGGACATCATCTTTCTGGTCGAGCGACTCGAATCGCTGATCGCGAACGGCAAGCCCCTGCCGCTGACGCGGAACGCGATCATCGACCGGGACGCGGCGCTCAACCTCATCGACGAGCTGCGCGTCGCCGTGCCCGAGGAGGTCCGCGCTGCCAAGCGGATCAACCAGGAGGGCGAG
Source organism: uncultured Chloroflexia bacterium (assembly GCA_963727585.1). Lineage (GTDB taxonomy): Bacteria > Chloroflexota > Limnocylindria > Limnocylindrales > CSP1-4 > CAIXZV01. The sequence continues at coordinate 1,040,102 of CAVSHH010000003.1, forward strand.
CGGATCATCGAGAAGGCCCAGGAGGAGGCCGACCGGATCGTCGGCCGAGCCCAGGAGCAGGCGGCCTACCTCATCGACGAGCGGGGCCTGCTCGAGGCCGCGGACGACCAGGGCCGGCGCATCATCGCCGGGGCCGAGGACGAGGCCGCCCAGGTTCGCGCCGGCGCGGACGAGTACGCCGCCGGCGTGCTCGAGGCCCTCGAGGCCGAGGTGACCCGCACCCTGCGGGGCATCGAGCGCGGGCTGGCCATGCTCGATGAGCGTCGCGGCGCCGGCGAGCCGGTCCCGGAACCCGTGGCGGCCGTCGATGATGGGTACGGCGCCGCGGGTTCGTATGACCAGGACCCGGACGCGCAGGAGGGCGCCTCGACGGTCGGCCATCGATGACTGACGGCCCGACGCACCCGTACCCCGTCGACACCCACGGGGACCCGCTGACCTTCGCCGTGTCGGGGCTGATGGCCGAGCCGGCCGGGACCGTCCGTGACTACACGATCGACGACGTGACGGTCGAGCCCGGCGGGGAGCTGGTGCTCGCGGCACCCGTCAATGGCCGCCTCCGCCTGTCGCGGACCAACCGCGGTCTGGTCGTGGATGCCCGGTTGACCACGGCGCTGGCCGGGGAGTGCGCACGCTGCCTGCGGCCCGTGGTGACCCCGGCGGAGCTCCGGATCGAGGAGGAGGTCCTGCCCTCGATCGACCAGGCGTCGGGTCTCCCGGTGGCGCTCGAGGAGGGCGAGGATGCCGAGACTCCGCGCCTCACCGACCACCATGAGCTGGAGCTGCGGCCGCTGGTCGTGGAGGCGATCAGCCTCCAGGAGCCGATCGCGCCCCTGTGTGAGCCGGATTGCCGCGGCCTGTGTCCGGAGTGCGGCGAGCGACTGGAGCCGGGTCACGTCCACGAGGATGGACCGATCGATCCGCGGCTGGAGGCGCTGCGGGCATTCAAGGTCGATGACGACGACGACGACGGAGACGACGACGTCGTTCCGTTCGACGCCGGAAGCGAGAACCGGTAGACTCCCGCTCCGGCCCCGCCATCCGCTGTCGGCGCGTGCGCGCGCCCCGGAGACGGGTCCTGACGTCAGACCGAAGAGCCGCGGGCTTGCCCGCGCCAGCAGCCTTGGAGAAGGAGCAGTACCGACATGGGTGTGCCGAAGCGAAAGGTCGCTCACGCGCGGCAGATGGAGCGCCGGAGCCACCTCGCCCTCACCCTGCCGACGCTCGTCGAGTGCCCGCACTGCCACGAGCAGAAGCTGCAGCACCGGGTCTGCCCGGCATGCGGGTGGTACAAGGGCCGCCAGGCGATCGAGCTGAAGCCGGCCGGCGGACCGTCCGCGGGCGAGGAGACCGCGTAACCGGCCTCGTGACCACGAGCACCGATCCCGCCACCACCCGGGCCGGGGACTCCGGTGTCCGGGTCGCCGTCGACGCCGTCGGCGGAGATCACGGCGCTCCCGAGGTCGTGCCCGGCGCCCTGGCGTACGCGAGGGCCCATCCCGAGGACGAGATCATCCTGGTCGGAGACGAGGCTGTGATGGCGCCCCTCCTCCACGATCGCCCGGCCAACGTCCGGACCGTCCATGCTCCGGAGCTGATCGGGATGGACGAGCACCCGGCCCGAGCGCTCGTGCGCAAGAAGCGCAGCTCGATCGTGGTCGCCACGGAGCTGGTCAGGGACGGCGAGGCGGACGCGGTCGTGACCGCCGGCCATACCGGCGCGGGGATGGCCGCGGGCGTCCTGATCCTGGGCACCCTGGCGGGCATCGAGCGGCCCGGGCTGGCGGTCCAGATGGTCGGCGCCCGCCAGCCGTTCGTGCTGCTGGACATCGGCGCCAACCCGGATTCCACCGCCGAGAACCTCGCCCAGTACGCGCAGATGGGCGCCATCTTCTCGGAGCGCGTCCTGGGCGTGGACCGGCCCCGCGTTGCCCTGCTCTCGATCGGCGAGGAGAAGGGCAAGGGTGATGCCCGGATCCAGCGTGCGACCGAGCTGATCGACCGGACCGACCTCAACTTCACCGGCAATGTCGAAGGCAAGGACCTGACCGAGGAGATGGCCGACGTGGTCGTCTGCGACGCGGTCCTGGGCAACGTCGTGATCAAGTTCTTCGAGGGCCTGTCGCTGTTCATCTTCCGCCAGCTCGAAGGCGAGTTCCGGCGGGGGATCCGGGGTGCGCTGGCCTACGCGCTGCTGCGCCCGGGCATCAGACGCATCCGGCACGTGTTCGACTACGAGGCGGTGGGTGGATCACCGCTGCTGGGCGTCAACGGCGCCATGGTCATCACCCACGGACGCGCGCGGCGGCGCATGATCGAGCATGCCGTCCGCGTCGGCGCCACCATGGCGCGCGAGCGGGTCTCCGAGCGGATCGCCGAGTCGCTCGGGGCCGACACGGCCGCCGCGTCTGCCGGCGGTCCGGGAGACGGGACGGGCTCGGCCGTGGGTCCGGAGGCGGGTGCCTGATGTCGTCGCTGTCGGTAGGCCCGGGCGTCATCCGCGAGACGGTGCGTCTGGCGGCGCTGGAGGTCCCGGGGGTCCTGCGCGTGGGTCGGGGCGGGCCCCGGTGGCGCGATGCGCTGGGCGGGTCGCCGGTCCGGGTCCGGATTCGTGACGGCCGGGTCAACATCACCATCCGGCTCGTCGCCCGCCCGCGCCAGCCCCTGGTCCCGTTGACGAACCAGGTGCGCGACGCCGTTGCGGGGGCCGTCGTCCGCCTCCTTGGTCTCGAGCTGGGCGCCGTGACCGTCGTGGTCGATGGTGTCGGGGCCTGACGCCCGCCGGGGCCGTCGGGACCGCGCCAGCGACGACCGCGCCCGGAGCCGCCGGGCCGCCCGGCGGCTCGCCCTCGCGGCGGTGTTCGAGGCGGAGTTCGGCCAGCGCACAGCCGATGCCATCCTCGAGCGACACCTCGCCGCGGAGGCGGATCCCGCAGTGGCCGAGTACGCGCGCGGCCTGACGGCGAACGTGGTCCGCTACCGCGACTCGCTTGACACCGCGATCACCGCGGCGGCCCCGCAATACCCCGTCGTGTCGCTCGCCCGGATGGACCGCGCGCTGCTGCGTTGCGCCCTTGGCGAGGTGCTACACTCGCCCGCGACGCCGGCCCGGGTGGCGATCGCCGAGTGGGTCGAGCTAGCCCGCACGTATTCGGGCGATCCGATGCGACGGCTCATGAACGGCGTGCTCGGGCGAGTGGCCCGGGACCAGGATGGAACCCGTCGGGACACACCGGCTTGAGGAGGGCTCAGTGGCCAGCACGTACGATCGGCTGAAGAAGATCGTCATCGAGCAGCTCGGCGTGGATGAGGCCGAGGTCACCCCCGAGGCCTCCTTCGTCGACGACCTGAACGCCGACTCGCTCGATCTCGTGGAGCTGATCATGAGCCTCGAGGAGGAGTTCGGGACCGAGATCTCGGACGAGGACGCCGAGAAGATCCGGACCGTGCAGGACGCCGTCGACTACATCGACGAGCGGAGCACCTAGCGCGCCCACCCGAGGCGACATGCATCCCGCCGACGCGCTGGCGGAACACCTCGGGCTGGCCATCCGCGATCGTGACCTGCTCGCCCAGGCGCTTGTCCACAGCAGCTGGCTCCACGAGCACCCGGACTCCGCACGGGGTCACAACGAGCGATTGGAGTTCCTGGGGGACGCGGTGGTCAGCCTGGCCGTGTCCGAGGCCCTCTATCGCCGGCACCCAGCGGACGACGAGGGCGTGCTCTCGGCGCGCCGCGCGTCCATCGTAAGCACCCCGGGGCTCGCCCGGCTCGCCGCGCGCCTGGAGCTCGGGCAGTACCTGTTCCTGGGCGAGGGCGAGGCCCAGCGCGGTGGCCGGGTTCGCCCGTCCCTGCTGGCGTCCGCGTTCGAGGCCCTGGTGGGCGCCATCTACCTCGATCTCGGCTGGGACGCTGCGCGCGACTGGATCCACGCCTGCGCCGCCGAGGAGCTCGCGTCGGATCCCGCGCCGACGACTCTCAAGAGCCCCAAGAGCCGGCTGCAGGAGCACACCCAGCGGACCTCCGGTGACCGGCCCGTGTATCGGCTCGTGGAGGCGGTAGGCCCCGACCACGAGAAGCAGTTCCGCATCGAGGTCGTCGTGAACGGCAGGGTCCTGGGCACCGGCGAGGGACTGTCCCGCCGGATCGCCGAGACGTCCGCGGCGGCGGAGGCGCTCGAGGTCCTGCGCCGCGAGCGCTCGGCTGCCCGCACCGCCCGGGCGATCGCCGCCGCCGAGGCCCGCCACGCCCGCGCGTCCATCGCCTCGCTCGATGCCGCCGAGTCCGCGATCGAGGCGTCCATGGACGCTGCCGAGGGCGAGCCCATCTCGGACGGCCAGGGTGCGTCCAGTCGCGACCCGGCGCCGGATCCGGGCCCGGCACCGGGTGGGGACCCGGCCACGTCCGGGGGCTCGTGAGCGCCCCGGCCCGCCTCCTTGGGCTGCGCGTCCAGGGGTTCAAGTCGTTCGCCGAGCGCACGCTGGTGGAGTTCGGTCCAGGGATCAGCGCCGTGGTCGGACCCAACGGATCCGGGAAGTCCAACCTCGCCGATGCGCTCCGGTGGGCCCTGGGCGAGCAGGGCCGCTCGCTCCGGATCCGCAGGAGCGAGGACGTGATCTGGGCGGGTTCCGAGCGGCGATCGGCCCAGGGAATGGCGGACGTGACCCTGGTGATCGACAACGGGGATGGACTGCTGCCGGTCGAGTTCGGGGTGATCGAGCTCGGCCGCCGCCTCTACCGCTCCGGGGAGAACGACTACCTGCTCAATCGCCAGCGCGTGCGACTGCGTGACCTCCAGGACCTGCTGGACTCGGCCAGCCTCGCGGAGAACGCGTTCCTGTTCATCGGCCAGGGGATGGTGGACCAGGCCCTGGCGCTGCGGCCGGAGGAACGGCGGCCGCTGTTCGAGGAGGTGGCCGGGGTACGGCGGCACGAGCGCCGGCGCCGCAGGGCCGAGGGCCAGCTGGTGGAGGCCGAAGCCAATCTTGCCCGGGTGGAGGACATCCTCGCCGAGCTGCGTCCGCAGGCGCGTCGACTCGGCCACCTCGCCGAGCAGCAGGCGACGCGCCTGACCGCCGGCGAGGAACTTGCTGCCGCCCTGATCGTCGCGGCCCACGGGCGATGGCATGAGGCAGCGGGACGGGCAGCCGACGCCGACCGGCGACGGGACGCCCTGCGGCTCGAGACCGATCGTGCGCTCGAGTCGCTCGAGGCCGCCGAATCGGCCGTGGCCGGGATCGCGGCATCCATGGCGGCCCGCGCCGACCAGGAGCGCGAGCTCCGGGCAGCCCACGAGTCGGCTCGCTCCGAGGTCACGGCGCTCAGCCTGCGCGAGGCCCGCGCGGCAGGCGACATCGGCGCAGCAGCGCGGGATCGGGAGCGGATCGCCGCGGAGCGGGCGGCGGCAGAGGCGGACCTGGCGACGCATCGGCGCGTTCTCGCGGAGCCGGTGCCGGAGCGGGACATCGAGCTGGATGGGGCGCTTGGCGAGGCGGACCGGGCGCTGGCCGAGGCGATCGCCGAGCTGGGATCGCTCCGGGCGGCGTCGCGCGTTCGCGGCGACGAGGTCGCGGCGCTCCGCCGGGCCGAGGCAGCCAGGGCCGCCGAGGCTGAGACGGCCCGGCGTCGCCACGCCGACACCGACCGGCGGGTCGCCGACGAACGCAATCGGGCCGCCGAGGCGGAGGCCAGGCGAGGCCGCCTGGAGGCCGCTCTCGCCACCGCGCGCAAGGCGCTCGCGGCCGCCATGAGTGAGGAGACGGACGCCGTCACGGCAAGGGAGGCGGCCCGCGGAGCCGCCGACGCCGCCGAGGGAACGCGGCGCGCCGTGGCCGAGCGTGCGGCCAAGGCCGGATCCATGGTCGCAGGGGCTCGTGGCCGCCTGGAGCAGCTCCAGCGGCGCCTCGCGGAGGAGGAGGAACGCGGCATCGCCCGGGCCTCGCGCAAGCTCGGCGGCCGGCGGGTCGACGAGGACCTCGGGGTGGAGCCCTCGCTGCGGGTCGCGGTGGAGGCGGCGCTCGGCGAGCTGGCCCGCGGTTACGTCGTGGAGCGTGCGGCAGCAGCCTCGCTGGCCAGCGAACGCGGGCACGTTGTCGTCCGCGAGCGCATGGCCGCCGCCGAGCGAGTACCGGGCGGCGGGACGCCCGGTGAGCTGCGGCGGCTCGAGGACGCGCTGCTGGCGGCCGGCGGGGGCCGACTCGAGGAGGCGGTCCGGCGTGATCCCAACGGGGCCGTCCGGGCGTTACTCGCCCGCGCGCTGTGGGTGCCGGACCTGGACGCCGCGCTCGAGCTCCAGGGCACGCTGCCGCTGGGCTGGCTGGCAGTGAGTCGCGACGGGGCGGCCGTCGTGGACGCGTTCACGGTCCGGGTCGGCCGCGGCGACTCGCCGCTCGAGCGGCGGGCGGAGGCCGATCGCCTGGAACGCGAGGCGAACGTGCTGGCCGCCGAGGCAGCCGACGCGGAGACCGGGATGAACGAGGCCGCGACCGCTGCGAGGCACGCGCGATCGGCCCTCGATGCCGCCCGGGTCGCCGAATCGGCCGCCGTCGCCCGACGGCGCCGGGCGGAGGACGTGGAGCGGTCTGCGGGCCGCGAGCTGGAAGCGGCGGCACGTGAGGCCGCGTGGCACGTCGCCCAGGCGGAGCGTCTGGGGCTGGAGGCGGCGCGGACGGCTGCGGCTCTGGCCGCGCTCCAACCGCAGCCGGACACGGACTCACCGGCAGGCGAAACGGGCGACCGGGAGCGCGAGGCAATGGCCGCCTGGGAGGCCCGCGTGACCGAGCTGCGTGGTCGTCGCGACCGGCTCGCCGGCGAAGCCGCGGCGCACGATCGGGGTCGCCGCGATGCCGAGAGCCGGCGGGCGCGGGCCGAGGCCGCCATCGCACTCGCCGAGGGTCGGATCAGCGGCACCGAGCGCGAGCTCGAGGCGCTTGCCGGCCGGGAGCGGCAGGCGGGCGACGAGCGGGATGCGGTATCCGGCGAGCTGGCGGCGGCGGTCGCCCGGGAGACGCGAGCGCGCGAGGTGCTCGAGACCCTGCTTGCCGACGATCGGGCCGAGCGCGCCAGGCTGGCCGAGGCGGAACGGGCCGCGACCGGGGCCCGCGAGCGGCTGCGTGCTGCGGACGAACGGGCCCGGGCGGCCGACGTGGCGGCCCTCGAGGCACGCCTCAATCTCGATTCCCTGCGCGAGCAGCTGCTGGTCGAGCTGGCCGGCCTGGGCGAGGTCGGGCTGCGACACCTGGCGGATGCAGCCGGGGTGCCGGCGGACGAGCTGGCGGCCCGTCCGGCTGGCGGCGGGCCTGACACGGCCGAGGCCCCAGAGGCGGACCCGGGAACAGGGCGCGAGGAGGCCGGGGAGACGGCCGCCCTCGAGGCGGCCCTCGACCTGCTCGCGCCCCGTTGGGCCGAGACGTCGCCCGGTGCCGAGATCCCCTCCTCGGGCCGCCTTGCGACGCTCCGTCGCCGGTTCCACGAGCTGGGCGCCGCGAACCCCTTCGCGGTGGACGAATACCGCGCCCTGCGCGAGCGGCTGGAGACGCTGGATGCGCAGGACAAGGACCTGCGGGAGGCAATCGGCAAGATCCGCGCCTTGATCGCCGACCTGGACACCCTCATCGCCACCCAGTTCCGGACCACGTTCTCCGCGCTCGAGGTCGCCTTCGACCGGCGCTTCCAGCAGCTCTTCGGCGGGGGGTTCGCGAAGCTGTCGTTGACCGATCCCGCCGACCTGGCGGCGACGGGCATCGAGATCACCGCCCGGCCGCCGGGCAAGAAGCCGCAGGCGCTGTCGATGCTCTCGGGCGGCGAACGCGCCCTGACGGCCGTCGCCCTGCTGTTCGCGATGCTCGAGGTCCGGCCGGCCCCGTTCTGCGTCCTGGACGAGGTCGATGCCGCGCTCGACGAGGCGAACGTCGGGCGGTTCACGGAGGCTCTTCGCGGCCTCGCCGAGCACACGCAGTTCATCGTGATCACCCACAACCGCGGCACGATCGAGTCCGCCGACGCCCTGTACGGGGTCACCGTCGGTGATGACTCGGTGAGCCGCGTGATCAGCCTGCGCCTGGACGAGGCACAGGCCATCGCTGACGACCACCGCCCCGAGGTCCGCGCGGTCCTCGGCAGCGCCCCGGTCGGCTGACCCGGAGGGCCGGTTCGTGCGCTTCTTCCGACGTGGCGGCGACCAGCCGCACGAGCCCGAGCCGGCCGAAACCGGGCTCGAGCCGGCCGAAACAGGGCCGGAGCCTGGTCTCGACCCGGCCGCCGACGAGCCGCTGCCGGCCGCCGACGAGCCGGAGCCGGCCGCCGACGAGCCGCTGCCGGCCGAAACAGGGCCCGAGCCGGCCCCCGTCGAGCACCCGGTCCCATCCCCGGCGTCCGGCCAGGTCCCCCCGGCCGGGCCCGAACCCGAGGCCGGGTGGGCGTGGGGCGCCGACTACAGTCCCGAGAAGGCCGACGCCGCCAGGCGGGAGCGCGAGCGAGCGGCCCTCGAGGCGGGCCTGGCGAAGTCGCGGGTTGGGTTCGGGGCCCGGCTGCGCGGCGCCTTCGGCCCGGGCGACGCGGCCGACTGGGACGAGATCGAGGAGACACTGATCACGGGGGACGTCGGGGCTGCGCTGTCCATGGACCTTGTCGAGCGTGCCCGGGGACGCCGCGATCTCACCCCCGAGGCGGCCGTCCGAGCCGAGCTCGAGGCACTCCTCGCCCCTCGCGATGCCGAGCACTGGGAGCCCCTGCCGGCCGCCGAGGGCGCGCCCGCGATCGTGCTCGTGGTGGGCGTCAACGGCACCGGCAAGACCACGACCATCGGCAAGCTGGCCGCCCGCGAGCGCGGGAGCGGGCGGCGCGTCGTGCTCGCCGCGGCCGACACGTTCCGCGCCGCGGCCATCGACCAGCTCCAAATCTGGGCCGACCGGACCGACAGCGAGATCGTGGCCCATGCCCCCAACGCCGATCCCGCAGCGGTCGTGTTCGACTCGCTGGATGCGGCGGTCGCCCGTCACGCGGACATCGTCATCGTCGACACGGCCGGCCGCCTGCACACCAAGTCCAACCTGATGGACGAGCTGGCCAAGGTGCGCCGGGTCATCGACAAGCGCATCCCCGGTGCGCGTGTGGAGACATTCTTCGTGCTCGACGCGACGACCGGCCAGAACGGACTCGCCCAGGCCAAGGCGTTCCACGAGGCGGTGGGGCTGACCGGGGTCGTGCTGACCAAGCTCGATTCGACCGCCAAGGGCGGCATCGTGTTCGCCATCGAGCGGCAGCTCGGTGTCCCTGTCCGGTTCGTCGGGGTAGGGGAGACTGCCCAGGATCTGCTCCCGTTCAACCCCCACGACTTCGTCGAGGCGCTGTTCGACTGACGCCCGGTTGCTCAGCCCTGGGCATCGGCCGGCCGGCCGATCCGTCGAACCGGCGACCGGTAGAGGGCGACGGCTCCCAGCAGCGCGAATGCCGGCCCCAGGAACCCGGCTGCGCGGAGACCGACCGCCTCGGCCACCAGGCCGCCCGCAATCGTCCCGACCAGCTGGGCCAGGACCAGCAGCACCCGCACCGTCGCGTTCACCCGGCCCAGCGACCGGTCGGCCACCCGCGCCTGTCGCACCGACACCTCGGTCACGTCGAACATGGTGACGGCCGAGTCGCCCACCAGCTGTTGCCCGACCAGGAACACGACGGCCAGCAGCGGGGCGCCGGCCGGTGCGAGCGGGATCAGCAGGTTGCCGAAGGCCGCGACGACCAGCGACATCACCACCAGCCGGCCCAGCCCGTATCGCCCGACGGTCCGTTCGGCCAGGAGGGCGCCCAGCAGCGACCCGAACCCGCCCAGGGCTGCGATCACGCCGATCACGCCCGCGTCGAGACCCAGCTCGCCGTTGCTGAACAGCAGCCAGATGGTCCCGAAGACCCCCCACATCGCCCCCAGGCCCATCGTTCCCCAGGCCAGCCCACGCAGGACCGGGTCGCGGGCGACCAGCGCGAGGCCGTCCCGCATCTCCACCAGGATCGGCTCCCGCTCCGCGACGGGCGGCGGCGGCGGCTCCGGGCGGCGGATCGAGCCCAGCAGTACGGCGGACACGACAAACGACACGACGTCGATGGCGATGGCGATCGGCGCGCCAAGCAGGCGGACCAGGAATCCGGCGGCGCCGAATGCCACGAACTCGATCACGGACAGCGTGGCCGACAGGGCGCCGTTGGCCCGGACCAGGTCAGCGCGCTCGACGATCGTCGGCAGATAGGCACGGTCGGCGACGTCGAAGAATGTGGTCAGCACCTCGGCCAGCATCGCGACCAGGAGCAGCTGCGGCAGGGACAGCCAGCCGCCGATGGCCGCGACGGGGATCGAGCCCAGCAGGATCGCCCGTCCCGCGTCCGCCCAGATCATGACCGGCCGCCGCCGCAGCCGGTCGACCCAGGCACCTGCCACGAGCCCCACCAGCAGCGCTGCCACCAGCTCCAGCGACCGGAGCACGGCGATCTCGACCGGGCCGGCGCGGAGGGTCTCGATCGCGACGAACGGCAGGGCGATCCGGGTCACCATCGACCCGAACACCGAGACCGTGGCGGCCGCCCAGAGGGCGACGAACGGACGGTTCGACCGCAGCCGGCGGCCAGGCCGCACATCGTGTGTCGGCGTCGTGGGATCGAGGAGGGGATCGCTCACCGCGGGAGGGTACAGGCGGCGCCATCCTCCGGGAGGACCGGACCGGGACGATCGCCCCCCGGGCGTTCCGGCAAGGCATGGCGTACACTCCGCACTCCTCGGTGTCGCCAGAACCCGCGCACCATCCGCCCGGCGCCGGCCGGTCGGCCTGATCCCCACCGTCAGCTCCCAGGGTCATCGCCCCGCCATGTTCGACACCCTCAGCGACCGCCTCCGCAAGACCCTCGCCGGACTCACCGGTCGTGGCCGGGTGTCCGAGGCGGACGTCGATGCCGCGATGCGCGAGGTCCGGCTGGCGCTCCTCGAGGCCGACGTCAACTTCAAGGTCGTCAAGGACTTCGTCGCCCGCGTCCGCGAGCGCGCCATCGGGGCCGACATCCTCGAGAGCCTGACGGCCGGCCAGCAGGTCGTGAAGATCGTCAACGAGGAGTTGACGGAGCTGCTGTCGGCGGGCGATCGGACGTTCAGGATCGTGGGCAACCCGGCGGTGATCGCCCTGGTGGGCCTTCAGGGCTCGGGCAAGACCACCTCGGCGGCGAAGCTCGCCAGGCACATCGTCAAGCTCGGGCGTCAGCCCCTCCTGGTTGCCGCAGACCCGTACCGGCCGGCCGCAGCCGACCAGCTCGAGACGCTGGGCAACAGCGTCGACATCGCCGTCTACCGTGCCCCGGCCGGGACCCCGACGGTGGACATCGCCCGTGGCGGTGTCGAGCACGCGAAGCGGATCGGCCGCGACACCGTCATCCTCGATACCGCGGGCCGGCTGACCATCGACGACACCCTGATGGCGGAGATCCGCGAGGTCGCCGAGGTCACCCAGCCGGTCGAGACGCTGCTGGTCGTCGACGCCATGACCGGCCAGGAGGCGGTGACCGTCGCCCAGGGGTTCGCCGGAGCGGTGCCCGTGTCGGGACTGATCCTGACCAAGGTCGACGGTGACGCCCGCGGCGGCGCGGCGCTCTCGATCGGCGCGGTCACGGGCATCCCGGTGAAGTTCCTCGGCACCGGCGAGAAGACGGATGCCCTGGAGGTGTTCTACCCGGACCGGCTGGCCGGGCGGATCCTGGGCATGGGCGACGTCATGACGCTCGTCGAGCGCGCCCAGGAGGCGTTCGACGACAAGCAGGCGAAGAAGCTGGAGGAGCAGGTCCGCAAGGGGGCCTTCACCCTCGAGGACATGCTCAATTCCATGCGCCAGATGCAGAAGATGGGCCCGATGGGCCAGCTGATGGGGATGATCCCGGGCATGGGCGGCATGGCCCAGGAGGCGCAGGCCGCCGTGGACCGTGGCGATCTCAGGCGGGTCGAGGCCATCATCCTGTCGATGACACCGCGAGAGCGCCGGGATCCCGGAGTCCTCAACGCCTCGCGCCGCCGGCGGATCGCGAAAGGGTCCGGGACGTCCCTTCCGGAGGTCAACCGGCTCGTGAAACAGTTTGCCGAGATGCAGAAACTGATGAAGCAGCTCTCCGGGGCCGGCGGACGCCGTGCCGCGATGGGCCAGCTCCTCGGACGCCACCAGGCGTAGGAGGTATCCACCGATGACCGATCAGGATCCCACCCAGGTCTACCGTCCGGCGACATCCCCCCCGGCGATCCCGACCCCGCCGGCGCCGCCTGCCACGGGGGCCGTTCCCCCGGCCGTCCCCGCCACGCCACCCGCTCCGCCGGTGGCCTTCGGCGCGCCGGAGGCGGCAGGCAGCGGGGTGACCACCAGTCGCGTGACCCCGGCCGCCGCCGGAGGGTCCCGGCCCGGCCGCAACCGGCTCAAGTGGCTGGTCGCAGCGGTCGTCACCCTGCTCGTCGCCGGCATGGCCGCAGGCGGCACCCTGCTGCTCACCGGATCCTCAGGCGATCCATCCGTGCTCGCCTGGGCGCCGGCCGACACCGTCATGTACGGCGAAGCCCGCCTGGACCTGCCCGGCAACCAGGGCACCGAGCTGGCCAAGGTGATGTCCGGCTTCCCTGGCTTCGACGACCAGGCGGCCTTCCCGGTCAAGATGGGCGAGCTGATGGACCAGCTCGTGGGCAAGGCCAGCGACGGGACGATGAGCTACACCGGCGACATCGAACCGTGGTTCAACGGCCAGCTGGCGGTGAGCGTCGGCGCGCTGCCCAGCAGCGCCGATGAGGCGGCGTCGGCACGTGCGGTCATGCTCGCCGGCGTCAAGGACGCCGCCAAGGCCAAGGCCTGGGTCTCGGACGTCGCCGCACAGGCCGGTGGCTCGCCGTCGACCGAGGAGTACGCCGGAACGACGATCACGCTTGTTGAGCCCGACGGGTCGGCGGGAATGTCCGACGTCAAGGCGGGCTACGCGGTCGTGGGCCCGGTGCTCGCCGTGGGCGACGAGGCATCGCTCAAGGCCGTGATCGACACCCGGGGCGAGACGGGCCTGCCGACCAGCGACCTGTTCCGGGAGGCCAACGCGTCCGTCACTGGCGACCGGCTCGGGTTCCTGTACCTGGACTACGCGTCCGTGCTCCAGGCCGCGGCCGGGATGGCGGCGGAGGCGGGCAGCCCGGCATCGGTGCCGCAGGCGCTGATCGACCGGCTGCCCGATTGGATTGCGGCCACGTTCCGGGCCGAGGACTCGGCGTTCGTGATGGACAGCCGGGCGCCCCACGACGACGCGGCCCGGCCGGCCGCAGCAGCGCGGCTGCCGGCGACGCTGCCGGCATCCACCATCGCGCTGGTCGAGGGACAGGACTTCGGGGCGGCCCTGGCCGATCTCAAGGACAACCTCGCCCAAGTCGACGAGCTCAGGGACGCCATGTCGCAGCTTGACGACGCGCTCGCGCTGGTGGGCGGCTTTGACGCCGCGACCGGCTGGATGGGCGAGACGGGCATCGCCCTGGCGACGGTCGACGGCGACCTCACCGGCGGCATCGTGGCCGTTGCCAACGATCCTGAGGCGGCCGACCGCCTGTTCAACCAGCTCAAAGCGTTCCTCCAGCTCGGCGGCGGCCAGGCCGGCCTGTCGGTGAGCGAGGAGACCTATGCCGGCACCACGATCACGGTGATCGACCTCGCCGGCCTGGGCGGCCTTGCCGGTGCCATGACCGACGGTGCCGTCGACGTCCCGGCCGACCTCAGGGCCGCGTTCGCAGTGACCGACGACGTGGTCGTCCTGGGCTACGGCACGGACTTCGTGAAGGCTGTCCTCGATGCCCCGACGGCCGGGTCGCTGGCCGATGACGCACAATTCTCCGAGGCGCTCGGGCGGGTGGGGGCGACGAACGCCGGCCTGACCTGGTTTGACGTGACGGCCATGCGGCAGGTGGTGGAGGGACTGTCGTTCCTGCCGGCCGACGCGATGAGCCAGTACGAGACCGATGCGAAGCCGTATCTTGAGCCCTTCGACTACCTCATCTCGGCCAGCGTGCCCGGCACGCCCTACGACAGCGGGACCATGGTCCTCCAGGTCGCGGGCGATTGAGTCGCCACCCAGGTCACCATCAACCAACCCTGCAGCCCAGATCGCGGCCCCGGCCCCAGCCGCCCGCCACAGGAGGACACCACACCACATGGCCGTTCGCATCCGCCTGACCCGTGTCGGGGCGACCAAGCAGCCGGCGTACCGGCTGGTCGTCGCCGATGGCCGCGCTGCCCGCGACGGGCGCGCCATCGACACCATCGGGCACTACAACCCGCGGACCGACCCGATCGAGCTGGTCGTGGACGAAGCCAAGGCGAAGGACTGGCTGAGCAAGGGCGCCCAGCCCTCCGACACCGTCCGCCGCCTGTTCAAGCAGGCCGGCGTCCTGCCGGCCCAGAAGTAGGGGCGCCGCGATGGCAGCCGCCGAACTCGTCGAATACGTCGCCAGGTCGCTCGTCGACGACCCCGACTCCGTCACGGTCGAGGTCGTCGCCGGTGACGACGGCACGATCATCGAGCTGCACGTGGCCGAGGCCGACATGGGCAAGGTCATCGGGCGCAACGGCAGCGTGGCCAAGGCGCTGCGGACGTTGCTCAAGGTGACGTCCGCCCGGTCGGGCGAGCCGGTCAGCCTCGAGATCGTCTAGGAGCGGGGCCCTGCCTGCCCGGCGACCCGCCGGCGACGAGCCGGCGGCCGACGGCATCGGCCGCGCCGCCGAGTCTGCGTCCGAGGACGAGCGCCTCGTCGTCGCGCTGGTGCGTGGCGTTCGGGGCCTGCGCGGCCATGTCCGCGTGGAGCTCCTGACGGATCACCCGGAGGATCGCTTCATCGTGGGCGCCCTCCTGTATCCGGAAGGGTCGCCGAGAGCGCTCACGATCGCCGAAGCCGCGCCAGTCGCGGACGGTCCCGGCTGGTGGCTCCGCTTCCGGGACGTGGACTCGCGCGAGGCTGCCGATGAGCTGCGGGGCACCTACCTCGAGGTCGCCGGCCCCGTGGAACGCGAGCCGGGTCGCTGGTACTTCCACGAGCTCGAGGGCCTGGCCGTGCGCTCCGCGAGCGGCGAGGAGCTCGGCCGGGTCGTGGACATCTACCGGGCGGGAGGAGCAGAGGTGTTCCTGGTGCGAGGCCCGCGGGGCGAGCTGGACATCCCCGGGGTGCGCGGGATCGTCACCGACCTCGCCCCCGACCGAGGCGAGCTGATCGTGGACCTCGATGCCCTGGACCTCGATGCCCGGCCGGTGGATGACGAGGAATACGTCCGGCCGCGCGATCGCCGGCCCCGGAAGCAGCCCCGCGGACCGAAAGGCCCTGCACAGCCGCCGAAGGGCAGCGGCCCCGTCCGCAAGCCGCGGCCCGGGCCGCCGTCGAAGGGCGGCACGTCCGCTTCCGACGCCTGATGCCGCTGGAGGTCGACATCCTGACCCTGTTCCCGCCGATGGTGGAGGCGCCGCTGGCGGAGAGCATCCCGGCCCGGACCCAGGAGCGTGGGCTGGCAGCCGTCCGCGTCCACGATTTGCGCCGGTGGGGCCTCGGGCGACATCGCACGGTCGACGACACCACCTACGGCGGCGGTGCGGGGATGGTCCTCCGGGCGGACGTCGTCGCGGCGGCGCTGGGCGAGCTCCGTCGCGAGGATTCGACCGTCATCCTGCTCGACCCGGCCGGGACCGTGTTCCGCCAGTCGATCGCCCACGACCTCGCGGTGTGCCCGCACCTCGTGTTCCTGTGCCCACGCTACGAGGGTGTCGACGACCGGGTGCGGTCCATGGTCGACCGCGAGCTCTCGATCGGTGACTACGTGCTCACCGGGGGCGAGCTCGCGGCCCTGGTGGTGGTCGACGCGGTGCTCCGGTTGCTGCCGGGCGCCATCGACGAGGCCTCGATTGCCGAGGAGTCGTTCGCGGCCGGCCTGCTCGAGTACCCGCAGTACACCCGCCCGCCCGTGCTCCAGGGAAGGGCGGTGCCGCCGGTCCTGGTGTCGGGCCACCACGAGCAGGTCCGGCAGTGGCGTCTCCGAGAGTCGCTGCGCCGGACGCTCGAACGGCGGCCCGACCTGCTCGCCGGACGCAGCCTGTCTCGGGAGGAGACGACGCTCGTCGCCGAGCTGCGGGCGGAGGTCGAGCAGGCGGGCGACCACGGCGCCTGATCCCGCCGACACCGGGCTCGCCCGGGGTCATCGGGCATGCTATCCTCCCCCGTCGGCCGTGCCGCCCCCGCGGCCCGCCGCCCCGGAACCCGTGACTTCCGCAGCCGCGGCTGCCGACGACCGCAAAGCGAAGGATCCATCACCCGTGAACGTGCTCAACGAGATCGTCCAGGACCAGCTCCGGACCGACCTTCCCGAGATCGTCCCCGGCGACACCGTCAAGGTGAGCGCGAAGGTCGTCGAGGGCAACCGCGAGCGCATCCAGGTCTTCGAAGGCCTCGTGATGCGGATGCGCAATGCGGGCATCGCCTCGACGATGACCGTCCGCCGGATCGCCTCCGGGGTGGGCGTCGAGCGCACGTTCAAGCTGCACAGCCCGCGGATCGAGAGGATCGAGGTGGTCCGCCACGGCCAGGTCCGCCGGGCGAAGCTCTACTTCCTGCGCAACCGCGTCGGCAAGGCCGCCACCACCCTTCGCGAGCGCCGCTAGAGTTCGATCGAGCCCCGCACGATCGTCGCGGTCCGGCCGCCAGTCCACACCGTCCCATCGGCGTCGCAGCTGATCTCGACTCGCCCTGCGCGGCCGATCACCCCGCCCTGCGAGGCGACGTACGGTGCAGTCAGTCGGCCGGTCGAGAGCAGCCACCCGGCCGCCGATGCGTTGAGCGAGCCGGTCACCGGGTCCTCGACCACGTACCCGTTCTGGGGATAGAGCGCGCGCACCTCGAGCGCGGCCGGCGAGCCGGGCGGGTACAGGCCCACCAGTCCCAGGTCCACGGCCACGTCACCGGGACGGACCGCCCGCACGGCTTCGGCGCTCTCGAGCAGCAGGATCACCCAGCCCGGGCCGTTGTCGCCCCACTGGGCGTCGACGATCTGGTCGCGGCCGATCCCGATCGAGGCCGCGATCGGGACAAGGCCCGCCTCATCGACCGGGCCTGAATGGAGGAGGGGAGGGGCCGCGAACGCCAGCGAGGTCCCGTCCCTCCGGACGGTGACCAGCCCGGCCGGGCATTCCTGGACAGGGCGATCGGGATTGCGTGGCAGCCCGCCGGCCTCGAGCCACGCGTGACAGCTGCCCAGCGTGGGGTGGCCCGCGAACGGGAGCTCGTCGTCGGGGGTGAAGATCCGTACCCGGTAGTCGGCGGCGGGGTGCTCGGGCGGCAGGACGAAGGCGGTCTCGGACAGGTTTGTCCAGCGCGCGAGCCGCTGCATCTGCCCGGTCGTGAGCCCGGCGGCGTCAAGGACGACCGCGAGCGGGTTGCCGGTCCCGGGACCAGTGGTGAACACGTCGACCTGCGCAAACGGGCGGACCATGCCCTGGAGTCTGCCATGTTGCCGCGGCGCAGAGTAGGATCGACGCCGATGACCGTGATCGTCCCCAGCCTGCGCTTCGAACGTCCCCTGTGGCGTGAGGGCGCGACGCGCGTGGTGGGTGTGGACGAGGTGGGCGTCGCACCCACCTGTGGGGCCGTCGTCGCCGCCGCGGTGATCATGCCGCCCAACTGCCATCGCATTCCCGGGGTACGCGACTCGAAGACGCTGTCGGCCGCCCAGCGCGAGCGGCTCGCCCCGGTCATCCGTCGGCGTGCGGTCGCCGTGGCGGTGGGCGCGGCCTCGGTCGCCGACATCGACCGGCTCAACATCTACCACGCGACGCACCTCGCGATGCGGCGGGCGATCAGCAGGCTCGGCGGGTACGACCACGTGCTCGTGGACGGGCTGCGGATCGCGGAGTTCGAGCAGCAGGTCGGCGCCTACACGGCGATCGTGGATGGCGACGCGAAGGTGTACTCGATCGCGTGCGCCTCGGTCGTGGCCAAGACGGTCCGGGACCGGATGATGGCCAAGCTCGCGATCCGGTATCCGCACTACGGCTGGGAACGCAACCAGGGGTACGCCACGCGTGAGCACCGTGCCGCGATCCGTGCCCACGGCTTGACCCCGCATCACCGCCGCAGCTTCCAGGCGCTGCGGGTCCTGCTGGCGGGTGACCAGCTGGGGCTGTTCGATCCTGTCCCGGTGATGGATGACGGCACCCTCGCCGCGGACGAGTCGGACGAGCTCGCGCTCGGGGTCCTGGCCGCCGGCTCCTGAGGCGCCCATCCGTCTGCCGGTTGAGTCCCCGATAAGCGACACCGGTCACCATCGGCAACATGGAGCGACGCCGGACGACCAGGGCCCAGCGCACGGGCGACGCCGGCGAGGAGCTCGCCACCGCCCATCTCCGCGCCCTCGGCTGGACCATCCTGGCCCGGAACCTCCGACTGGGCCGTGCCGAGCTGGACATCGTGGCCCTGGATCCAGGGCCGCCCCGGTCGCTGGTCGCGGTCGAGGTCCGCCGGCGCGGGCGGCGCGACTACGGGCTGCCGGAGGAGACGCTGGGCTGGCGCAAGCGGCTCGCCTTGCGACGGGCCGTTGGCAGCCTGATCGCCGAGGCGACCCTGCCCGACGGCCGTGCGCTGCCGCCCCTGCCGGTGCGGATCGACCTGGTCGCGATCGACCCCGCCCCGGGTGGCGGCCTGGCGATGCGCCACCACCGCGGGATCCGCCCCTGACCGGACCCGGCAGGGGCCTGTGCTACACTCCCGGCCGCCGCGGCGGGGCCGCGGTTCCCCGTTTACGCCCGGGTCGGCTGCGGTCGGCACGGAGCACACACGCGGATCACCATCCCGACGGGACGGTGCCACCGGTCGGCGAACGGCGCCGGCACGGGGCCCCCGGAGGGGATCCGCGGAGGCACGAACCGCAGGAGGTCACCTAGTGCCCACCGTCTCGATGCGCCAGCTGCTTGAGGCAGGCGTCCATTTCGGACACCAGACCCGCCGCTGGAACCCGAAGATGAAGCCCTTCATCTTCGCCGAGCGCAACGGCATCCACATCATCGACCTGGCGCAGACCGCCAAGCGCCTCGATTCCGCGCTCACCTTTGTTTCGGATACCGTCGCTCGCGGTGACTCGGTGCTGTTCGTGGGCACCAAGAAGCAGGCGCAGGAGCCCGTGATGCAGGAGGCGATCCGGGCCGGCCAGCCGTACGTCACCAAGCGCTGGCTGGGCGGCATGCTCACCAACTTCGTGACCATCAAGAAGCGGGTCGGCCTGCTCGAGCAGCTCGAGGCCCGGCAGCTCGCCGGCGACTTCGACCGCCTGCCCAAGAAGGAGGCCGCGCTCCTGACCGACGAGCTCAACAAGCTCCAGGCCATGCTGGGCGGCATCCGCAAGATGAAGCGTCTGCCCGGCGCCGTGTTCATCATCGACCCGCACCGCGAGCGGATCGCGGTGACCGAGGCGAACAAGCTCGAGGTCCCGGTCGTGGGCACGGGCGACACCAACGTCGACCCGGACGAGCTCGACTACATCATCCCCGCCAACGACGATGCGATCCGGTCGATCAAGCTGCTGTGCCAGCTGGTGGCCGACGCGGCGATCGAGGGCGCCCAGGAGCGAGCGGCACGCGCCTCGGCCGAGCCCGAGGTCCAGGATGTGCCGGCAGCCGCCGTGGAGACCGAGTTCGACGAGACTGCCGCGGCCGACCTGGTCGCACAGCTCGCCGCCGGCGGCACGCTGTCGTTCGCGCCGGAGCTGGACGACGAGGACCTCCTGCCGGGTGGTCCCGTAACCGGAGCGGCACCGACCGCGTCGCCCCCCGCACCTGCCGCCCCCGGGGCCCAGTCGGCCCCGCCTGCCGCCGCGCCTGCCGACGCCGAGCCGGAGGCATCTCCGGCCGCCGACGCCGATGCGCAGGACGAACCGAAGGCGCCCCCGGCCGGTTGATCCGGCACGAGCAGCGTCTCGTGCCACAACACACCCGGCTGCCACGGGCGTCGGGTCACGATGACAACACCGTGCGCGCGCCTCGCCGCGCGCCGCCCAGACAGGAGCAACACCCGCCATGGCGATCACCGCCGAGAGTGTCAAGGAGCTGCGCGAGCGAACCGGCGCCGGCATGATGGACTGCAAGCGCACGCTGGAGGAGACCGGCGGCGACATCGAGAAGGCCGTCGCGCTGCTGCGCGAGAAGGGCCTCGCCGCGGCGGCCAAGAAGGCAGGCCGGGAGGCCCGTGAGGGTCTCGTCGCGAGCTACATCCACACGGGTGGCCGCGTCGGCGTGCTGATCGAGGTGAACTGCGAGACCGACTTCGTCGCCCGCACGGACGAGTTCCAGAAGCTCGTCCGCGACCTCGCCATGCAGGTTGCCGGGCTCGCCCCGCAGTACGTGGACATCGACCGGATCCCGGAGGATGTGCTGCAGGCCAGGAGGGCCGCCCTGGCCGCGGACGAGACAGTGCACAGCAAGCCCGAGGCGATCCGCGAGAAGATTGTCGAGGGCCAGCTCGCCAAGTGGTACAAGGAGATCTGCCTCCTGGAGCAGCCCTTCCGCGACGAGGACCGCACCGTGCGCGACCTGGTCACCGAGAAGATCTCGACCATCGGGGAGAATATCCGCGTCCGCCGATTCGTCCGCTTCGCCCTCGGGGAGGAGATGTGACCGACGCCGGTCGCGAGCCCGCGACGACCGGGGGGTCGGCGACGGCCTCCCGCCAGGACGGGCTCCGCTACCACCGGATCCTGCTCAAGCTCTCGGGCGAGGCCCTGCTCGGCGAACGCCAGTACGGCGTCGATCCGGAGTTCTGCTCGTTCGTGGCGCACCAGGTCGCGACCGTCAGCGCGATGGGCGTCGAGGTCGGCATCGTCGTTGGCGGCGGCAACATCTTCCGGGGTCTGGCCGCGTCGGCGCGGGGAATGGATCGGGCGACGGGCGACTACATCGGGATGCTGGCGACCGTGATGAACGGCCTCGCACTCCAGGATGCCATCGAGCGGGCGGGCGTCCCGGTGCGCGTCCTGTCGGCCATTGCGATGAACGAGATCGCAGAGCCGTACATCCGACGGCGCGCGGTGCGCCACCTGGAGAAGGGCCGGGTGACGATCTTCGTCGCCGGCACCGGCAACCCCTACTTCACGACCGACACCGCCGCAGCGCTGCGCGCCGTCGAGATTGACGCCCAGGTCCTGCTCAAGGCGACCAAGGTGGACGGCGTCTACGATGCCGATCCGATGACAGACCCCACCGCGAGCCGGTTCGAACGCCTGACCTACCAGGACGTGCTGCGCGACCAGCTCAAGGTCCTCGATGCGGCGGCGGTCTCGCTGTGCATGGAGAACGACCTGCCGATCGTGGTCTTCGATCTCAACGCCCCTGACAACATCACGAAGGTTGCCCGCGGCGACCGCGTGGGTACGCTGATCTCGGCGCACACCGGAGGAGGCAACGCATGACCAGCGAGATCCTTGCCAACGCGGAGCGCAAGATGCTTCGCGCTGTGGAGGCCATGGAGCGCGACTTCCAGGGCGTCCGGACCGGCCGCGCCTCGACTGCGCTGGTCGAACGCGTCCATGTCGACTACTACGGCGCGCCGACCCCGCTCAACCAGCTGGCCTCGATCAGCGTCCCGGAGCCGCACCAGATCGTCATCCAGCCATGGGACCGCGGCGTCCTGGGCGCGATCGAGAAGGCGATCATGAAGTCCGACATCGGGCTGATGCCCAACGTCGACGGCACCGTGGTCCGGCTCAACATCCCGC
The DNA here is from genome assembly GCA_963727585.1 of uncultured Chloroflexia bacterium. Classification (GTDB taxonomy): domain Bacteria; phylum Chloroflexota; class Limnocylindria; order Limnocylindrales; family CSP1-4; genus CAIXZV01. The sequence continues at coordinate 1,061,876 of CAVSHH010000003.1, forward strand.
CCCTGACCGAGGAGCGTCGCAAGGACATCGTCAGGTCCGTCCACAAGCGCATGGAGGAGGCCCGGGTCGAGATCCGCAACCTCCGGCGCGAGGCGAATGACGCCCTCAAGAAGGAGGAGCGCGACGGCGACCTCGGCGCCGACGAGGTCCACCGGCAGCTGGACACCCTCCAGAAGCTGACCGATCGGGCCGTGGCGGACGTCGACCGGCTGGGCGAGGTCAAGGAACAGGAGGTCATGGAGGTCTAGTGGCGCACGCGCCCGACCGTCAACTGGCACGACCCACCGACGCTCCGCCGCTGGCGCACGATGCTGCCGGCGGCCCGGCCTCGCCGGATGCGGGCGTACCGGCCGTCGAAGCGCCGTTGCTGGCCCCGGAGGAGCTGCCCCGGCATGTCGCCATCATCATGGATGGCAACCGCCGTTGGGCCCGCGCCAGGGGCGTATCCGACTTCGACGGTCACGCTGCGGGCGTGGAGGCGGTGCGGACCCTGCTCCAGCACGCCGTGAAGCGTGGCGTCCCGATGCTCACGATCTATGCGTTCAGCCGCGAGAACTGGGCGCGCTCGGACGATGAGGTGGCCGGCCTGTTCGACCTGCTGGCCCGCGCCATCGCCGACGAGACCGAGGAGCTGGCGGCCCAGGGTGTCCGCGTCCGCCTGCTCGGGCGCCTCGACGAGCTGCCCGACGACACCCGGCAGGCCATCGAGGGAGCCCTCGAGCGAACGGCCGAGGGAAGCCGGCTCGAGCTCAACGTGGCCTGGAACTACGCGGGCCGGACCGAGCTCGTGGACGCGTTTCGGCGTCTCGCTGCCTCGGGCGTGCCGGCCGAGCAGATCGACGAGCGGGCCATCAGCGGCGCCCTGTACACGCGCGGGTTGCCCGATCCGGACCTCGTGATCCGCACCGGCAACGAGCAGCGGATCAGCAACTTCCTGATCTGGCAGTCGGCCTACGCGGAGCTCTACTTCGCCGAGTGCCTGTGGCCCGACTTCGGACCGGAGACGTTCGACGCCGCGCTGCTCGAGTTCGCCGGGCGCACCCGCCGGTTCGGTCGCTAGTCGCTAGGCTTGCGACGTGCTCAGAACTCGCGCCCTCTCTGCCCTCGTGCTCGTCCCCGTCCTGCTGATCGCCCTCTGGATCGGGCTGCCTGCGATCACGGCCCTGCTGGTGGTCGTCGCCCTGATCGGCGGATACGAGGTCTTCCGGCTGTTGCGGGCCGCCGGCTATCCATCGCTCGCGTGGTACGGCACCGTCCTCGGCGCAGCGATCGTGCTCGTCGCCGCGATCGAGCCGGTCGGCGGCAAGGGCATCCTGCTGGTCGGGATCGGCGTCGTGCTCGCCGGGGTCGGCGCCTTCTCGCGAACCGATCCCCGTGACGGCCTGGTGGCATGGTTCGCCACCGTGTTCGGGGCCGTCTACATCGGCCTGCTGGGGTTCATCCTCCAGGTCGCCTCCGTGGGCCCGGCCATTCCCGTGGATGCGGTCCTCGCACCGCTCGAGGCGCAGCGCGGCTGGATCCTGCTGCTCGTGCTGGGCGTCTGGAGCTACGACACCGGGGCCTACCTGGTCGGTCGCCAGATCGGCCGCCACAAGTTCCTCGTCCACATCTCGCCGTCCAAGTCGATCGAGGGGCTGATCGGCGGGCTGGTGGCCACGACCGTGGTGGCCACGCTCCTGTTGGCCGGGCTGGGTCAGAACCCGTGGGGCGGGCTGCTACTGGGCCCGCTGCTCGGGCTCGCCGCACAGGCGGGCGATCTCGCCGAGTCGATGCTCAAGCGGGCGGCCGGAGCCAAGGACTCCGGGAGCCTGATCCCGGGCCACGGCGGCGTCCTGGATCGCATCGATTCCTTCCTGTTCGCCGGTCCGGTCGTCGCGCTGTATGTCGTCGCGCTCGTTCGCTGACCGCGCGCCCCTGGGCGTGGCGCTGCTCGGCTCCACCGGGAGCATCGGCCGCCAGGCCGTCGAGGTCCTCGAGGCGCACCCCGACCAGTTCCGGGTGACCGCAATCGCGACCGGCCGCAACGCCCCCGAGCTGGAGACGCAGGCCCGGCGGCTGCGCGCCCGCGTGGTTGCCCTGGGCGACGAGGCCGTCCCGCTCGACCTGCCGGCCGGCGTGCGGCGCGTCACGGGCGAGGACGCGATGGTCGAGCTGGCCACCCGCGACGACGTCGACCTGGTGGTGGTGGGAACCGGCGGCGTGGTCTCGCTTCGGCCGACGCTTGCCGCGCTGGCCGCGGGCAAGGTGGTCGCCACTGCCAACAAGGAGACCCTGGTCGCCGGCGGGCACCTGGTGATGGCCGAGGCCGGCAGGCAGGCCGCGGCACGCGCGGCCGCGGACGTCACCGATCCGCTCGCCACGCCCCTCGCCTGGCTGCGACCCATCGACTCCGAGCACTCCGCCATCTGGCAGTGCCTGGTGGGCGAACCAAGAGCAGGGATCGGTCGGCTGGTGCTCACGGCGTCGGGCGGACCGTTCCTCGACACACCGGTCGACGCATTCGCCTCGATCACCCCGGAGCAGGCGCTCAGGCATCCGACCTGGACGATGGGAGCCAAGATCACGATCGACTCAGCCACCCTCGCCAACAAGGGCCTGGAGGTCATCGAGGCACACTGGCTCTACGATGTGCCGTACGACGCGATCGACGTCGTCGTCCACCCGCAGAGCATGGTCCACTCCGCCGTCCTGTTCGTGGACGGCTCCCTCAAGGCCCAGCTGGGCACCCCCGACATGCGCCTCCCGATCCAGTACGCCCTCACCCATCCCGACCGCCTCCCGTCGCCCGCGGCTCCGCCCGACCTCGTGGCCGCCGCGCGGCTGGACTTCCGGGCGCCCGACGAGGACCGGTTCCCGGCCCTTGGGATCGCCCGCAATGCGGGGCGGATGGGTCCGCGCGCGTCGGCCGCGCTGATCGCGGCCGACGAGGTGGCCGTCTCCCGCTTCCTGGACCAGACCCTGGACTTCCCGGGGATCCCCCGCCTGCTCGAGGCAGCCGTGCGCCGCTTCGGAGAGGGATCCGACCGGCTTCCCGACGTGCCCGCGCTCGTCGAGCTGGACCGCGAGGTCCGCGCCGCGTTTGCCAGCGGTCCCATCGGAGGTGCCGCGTGACGGCCATCATCGACATCCTGGTAACCATCTTCCTGTTCGTGGTCGTGCTCGGCGGCATCGTGCTGTTCCACGAGCTGGGGCACTTTCTCACCGCCCGGCTGGCCCGGGTGCGGGTGCTCGAGTTCGGGGTCGGGTTTCCACCCCGGGCGCGCTCACTGGGTCGGGGCGGGGTGTCGGCCGCCGACGCAACGACCTATGCGGAGGCGCGGGGAGCGGCTGTCGCCGCGGCCCGGGACGACGCGGCGGCCCGCGAGGCCGTCCTCGAGACACCGGAGACGCCGGAGGGGACCGAGTACACCCTCAACTGGCTGCCGATCGGCGGCTTCGTGAAGCTCGAGGACGAGAACGGCGGCGACGGCTACGATCCCCGGTCCTTCGGCCGGGCGCGGCTGGTTACCAAGCTCGTGATCCTCGCCGCGGGCGTGGTCATGAACCTTGTGCTCGCGCTGGTGATCTTCACCGGGATCGCGTGGCTGGCGACCCCCTACGTCGGGCTGGGGTTCGGGGAGGTGGAGCCGGGCTCGCCGGCTGCCGCAGCTGGTCTCCAGGCAGGCGACGCGATCATCAGCGTCGACGGGACCCGCTATGACTTCTTCAGCAACTACGACCAGGTCTCGCCGGTCATCGACCTCCGGGATCGGGCCGGGGAGACGGTGACCCTGGGCATCCAGCACCAGGACGGGAGCAGGACCGAGGTGCAGGCCACGCTCCGCTCTCCGGCCCAGGTCGAGGCCGGCAACGGTGCGCTGGGGATCCGCGCCGGCCCGGGCGGGTTCGAGTTCGTGTACCTGGCTGAGTACACCGGGCGGCCCCTCGGGCAGGCGGTCGAGATCGGCGTCGCCGAGACGCTGCGCTGGTTCGGGCTGATCATCGACGGCCTGAGCGGCCTGGTCGGGTCGCTGATCTCGAGCCCCACGACGGCGCCGCCGGTGTCGGGCCCGGTGGGGATCGCGACATCCCTGTTCGACGTGTTCCGGACGGGCGGCCCGGTGATGGTCCTGTTCTTCGCGGGCGTCCTGTCCGCCAACCTCGCGCTGGTCAACGTGCTGCCCTTCCCGCCGCTGGACGGCGGCCGGATGCTGATGCTCGTGCTCAAGGCCATTCCGCGCTACGGTCGCCGGATCTCGTTGCGGGCCGAGCAGATGACCTACGCGGTCGGATTCGTCGCCCTGTTCGCGTTCCTGATCTGGATCACCGTGTTCGACATCGCCCGCCAGGTGACGGGAGGCACGCCGTGACATCTCCGGATCGGCTTCGTCCTCTCCGCCGACCCACTGTCTCGGTCGACGTCGGCGGCGTGCTCGTTGGTTCGGCGCACCCGGTGGTCGTCCAGTCGATGACCAACACCGACACCGCTGACCCGGATGCGACCGCGCTCCAGGTCGCGCGGCTCGCGCACGCCGGCTCCCAGCTGGTACGGGTGACCGTCAACACCGAGGAGGCCGCCGCCGCCGTTCCGGGCATGATCCGCAGGCTGCGCGACAACCTGGGCGTGGACGCCCCGGTGATCGGGGACTTCCACTACAACGGGCACAAGCTCCTGGTCGAGTACCCGGAGATGGCAGCGGTGCTCGCGAAGTACCGGATCAACCCCGGGAACGTGGGGACCAGGCACCACGACGAGAACTTCACAACCATCGTCAGGGCGGCGATCGAGCACGACAAGCCGGTCCGGATCGGGGTCAACTGGGGCTCCCTCGACCAGCAGCTGCTGACCGGAATGATGGAGGTGAATGCCGCCCTGTCCGAGCCGCGCGATGCCCGTGAGGTGATGATCGACGCGATGATCGAATTGGCGCTGCGGTCGGCGGAGCTGGCCGAGAAGACCGGCCTTCGCCACGATCGGATCATCCTGAGCGCCAAGGTCTCCGGGGTGCGCGACCTCGTGGACACCTACCGCCGGCTGGCACCGCGCTCCGACTACCCGCTCCACCTCGGCCTGACCGAGGCTGGGATGGGCATGAAGGGGATCGTCACCTCGACGGCCGGCCTCGCGATCCTGCTGAACGAGGGGATCGGGGACACGATCCGCGTCTCGCTCACCCCGGAGCCCGGGGCCGACCGCGAGCTCGAGGTGGAGGTCGCCCAGCAGGTCCTCCAGTCGATGGGCCTGCGCGCCTTCCTGCCCCAGGTGTCGGCCTGCCCGGGCTGCGGTCGGACGACCTCCACGTTCTTCCAGGAGATGGCGCGCGACATCACCGCGCACATCAAGGAGCGGATGCCCGAGTGGCGTGACACCTACCCGGGCGTCGAGGACCTCAAGGTGGCCGTGATGGGCTGCGTGGTGAACGGGCCTGGAGAGTCCAAGCACGCCGATATCGGGATCTCGCTGCCGGGCACGTTCGAGGCACCGGTAGCGCCGGTCTTCGTGGACGGCAAGCTTGATCGGACACTGCGCGGCGACGGGATCGTGGCCGAGTTCATCGACCTGCTCGAGGGCTACGTCGAGCGCCGCTACGGCCGGGCGGACGCGGCGGTCGGGTAACCGCCGGATGCCGGGGTCGGCAGGACGCAGGTCGTGGCTGCCGCGGCCCGGATTCGCGCCGCTCGCAGACCGTCGCCGTCGCACCCGACCGCGGCCTCGTAACCGTCGTCCTCGCACACCGACCGGGATGCCGCCCGGCACCGCCTCAGACCTACTTCCATCAATGCGGAAGCACGAGCGTGAACCGACGATCCTGGTGCAGCGCCGACCGTGTGTCGCCGCGGTCTCGTCCGCGACATCGACCCAAACGCGGTCCCGGGCAAACGCGACGGTCCGGCCTCCACTCGAGCCAGGCGCGGAAGTAGTTCCGCTTGCCTGGAACGACCGCCGACAACCCCCGGGCGGCTATCTTCGGCCGGCTGGTCTGCACGTGGCGCGATTGAGGGTCCACGGGCCCGGGTGTATACTCGCGCCAATCAAGCGAGGCCGCCACCGAACGTGGGTGACCAACCCACGTTTCTTTGTGTCGAACGATCCTCGCCGGGCAGGTTGTGGCGCAGCTGGGAGGCACAGGATGAGTCGTGACTTCGTCGGTGCGCTGCTGCAGCTCAACGCGGAGAAGCAGGTCCCGCAGGAGGCCCTCATCCGCGCCGTCGAGGAGGGGATCCAGGCCGCCTACCGGCGGGTCGCTGCCGAGGAGGACATCTTCGTCCAGATCGAGCCCGGCAGCGGCGAGATCCGAGTGTACCGTGGCCGGGAGGTCGTGGACGAGGTCGAGGATCCGACCGTCGAGGTGACGGTCGAAGAAGCTCGCAAGACCCACCCCGATGCTCGGCCCGGCGAGGTGATCGAGCTCGAGCAGCTCGATGCCGAGCACTTCGGCCGGATCGGCGCCCAGACGGCGAAGCAGATCATCCTGCAGCGCATGCGCGAGGTGGAGCGGGACCAGCGCTTCGACCAGCTCGCCGCGCGCGAGGGGGAGCTCATCACTGGCTCCGTCAGCCGCGTCGAGCCGCGGGCGATCATCCTCGACGTCGGAAAGGGTGACGAGGCCGTCCTCCAGACCAGTGAGCAGAGCCCGCTCGAGCACTACCGCATCGGTCAGCCGGTCAAGGCGTTCGTGCTCGAGGTGCGGCGCTCCGCCCGTGGTCCCCAGGTCATGGTCAGCCGGACCCACAAGGGCTTCCTGCGCCGACTGTTCGAGCTCGAGGTTCCCGAGATCCACGCTGGAACGGTCGAGATCAAGGCGATCGCACGGGAGGCCGGCAGCCGGTCCAAGGTAGCGGTGGCCTCGCGGCAGGACGGCCTAGACCCGGTGGGGGCGACGGTCGGTCAGCGCGGAGCCCGGGTCCAGGCCGTGGTCGCGGAGCTGGCGGGCGAGAAGATCGATGTCATTCCCTGGAACGATGACGCGTCCGTGTTCGTTGCCAACGCCCTCTCGCCCGCTCAGGTGCTGGGCGTGGTCATCGACGAGGAGCACCGGATCGCCAACGTCACGGTGCCCGAGCGGATGCTCTCGCTGGCCATCGGCCGCGAGGGGCAGAACGCCCGACTGGCCGCTCGTCTGACCGGCTGGCGCATCGACATCCGCAGCGATGTCCCGGCCGCTGGACCGGCCTCGACCCCCGACCTCGTGGATGTCGCTGCTGCGACCGAACCCGCTGACGCTGTGGCGCCCGATGCCGGGCTGGCCGGCGATGCGCCCGCGGTGGAGGAGGCCGCCGCTCCCGTGGAGGAGGCCGCCGCTCCCGTGGAGGAGGCCGCCGCCGAAGCCGCGGTGGCCGCCGGCCCCGAGCCCGCGGTGGCCGCGACCCAGAAGCGGCGAAAGAAGGCATCCGAGGAGGTGTCGTCGTAGGCCCGGCGGTGGCCGCTCGCCGGTCCTCCACGCCGCGTCGTGCGCCCCAGCGCAGTTGCGTGGCCTGCCGTACGCCGCGCCCCAAGCGCGAGCTGCTGCGCGTGGTCCGCACGCCGCTCGGCGAGGTTGTCGTCGACCCGACCGGACGCCTGCCCGGCCGGGGCGCCTACCTGTGCCGGGATGTCGCCTGCTGGGATGCTGCCGGGCGGCGACACGCCCTCGAGCACGCCCTCAAGGTGCCGGTCCCGCCTGACCTGATCGCCATCCTGGCCGCGACGCCCGCGGCCGCCACCAACGATTCCGAACACCGCGCCACCGGCGCCACCACAGACAGCACCGAAGGAGGGTCGCATGGCTCGAAGTAGGAGCGGAACCCGCGGCCGTCGCGGCCCCCGCAAGCCCCAGCGCCGCCAGGGCGGGTTCACGCCCGGCGCCGTCTCGGTCGTCGATCCGAGCGAGCGCGGCCCGGTCGAGCTGCCGGGCACGATCACCGTCAAGGACCTCGCCGACCTGTTGGGCACGAGCTCCGCCGAGATCATCCGCGAGCTGATCAAGAGCGGCATCTTCGCAACGATCAACCAGCTGATCGACCGCGACACCGCCTCGCTCGTCGCCGAGGAGCTGGGCTACCAGGTCGCCGAGACGATCGCGGTCGGCGAGGAGGAGTCCGAGGAGAGCAGCGCGCCCGCCGAGGCTGCCAAGGAGCAGCTGTGGGACGAGACCGCGGACGACCCGGCCAACCTGGTCGAGCGTGCGCCGATCGTGACCGTGATGGGCCACGTCGACCACGGCAAAACGAGCCTGCTGGACGCCATCCGCTCGACCACGGTGGCCGAGGGCGAGCGCGGCGGCATCACCCAGCATATCGGCGCGTCCGAGGCCACGACCAAGGACGGCAAGCGGATCGTGTTCCTCGACACCCCGGGTCACGAGGCGTTCACCTCGATGCGTGCCCGCGGGGCCCGCGTCACGGACATCGCGGTGATCGTGGTCGCGGCCGACGACGGCGTGATGCCCCAGACCCTGGAGGCGATCAGCCACGCCAAGGCGGCCAAGGTTCCGCTCGTCATCGCGATGAACAAGATCGACAAGGCAGACGCGAACCCCGACCGGGTCAAGAACGAGCTTGCGGAGGCCGGCGTGGTCATCGAGGACTACGGCGGCGACACCCCGATGGTCGCCGTGTCCGCCCGGAACCGGGTGGGCATCGACGAGCTGCTGGAGATGATCCTGCTCGTCGCCGACCTCCAGGAGCTCAAGGCCGACCCCAAGCGGGACGCGATCGGGACGATCATCGAGGCGCGTCTGGACAAGGGTCGCGGCCCGGTCGCAACCCTGGTCGTCCAGACGGGCACCCTGCGCGTCGGCGACGCCGTCGTCGCCGGCAACACGTTCGGCAAGATCAAGGCGCTCGAGAACTCCCTCGGCAAGCGGATCTCGAAGGCTGGCCCGGCCACCGCAGCCGTGATCCTCGGCCTGTCCGACGTCCCGGAGGCCGGCGACATCCTGCGCGTGGTCAAGGACGTGACGGTTGCCCGGGAGCTGGTGGAGACACGCAAGAACGCCGCTGCCGCGCAGGCTGCCGGATCGGGCCGCGCCACGCTGGAGGACCTGTACAAGCAGATCCAGGCCGGGCAGGCGAAGGAGCTGCGGATCATCCTCAAAGCCGACGTGTCGGGCTCGCTCGGGGCGATCACTCACGCCCTGCAGCAGCTGTCCTCGGACGAGGTCAAGATCAACGTCCTGCTCGAGGCGGCCGGTGACATCACCGACAACGACATCATGCTCGCCGCGGCATCGGATGCGATCGCCGTCGGGTTCAACACCGGGATCACCGAGACCGCCCGGCGCGCCGCCGAGGCCGAGGGCGTCGATGTCAGGCAGTACGACATCATCTACAAGCTGACCGACGACATCGACGCTGCCCTCAAGGGCATGCTCGAGCCCGAGATCGTGGAGGTCGTGGAGGGCCGCGCCGAGGTCCGCCAGATCTTCCGGGTCGGGAAGAGCACCGTCATCGCCGGCTGCTATGTCACCGACGGGCGGATCGTCCGCAACGGCGGTGCGCGTGTCTGGCGCGGCGGCAAGATGATCGCAAGCGACAGGATCGACTCCCTCCGCCGGTTCCGCGACGACGTCCGCGAGGTCGCCCAGAACTACGAGTGCGGCATCGGCCTGGCCGGGTTCAACGACCTGGTCGAGGGTGACGTCATCGAGTGCTTCACGCAGCAGACGCGCAGCCGGATCGCCGGCTGAGCACCTGCCTCGGCGCCCGCCGGAGCCGCCAATGAGCCAGAGGACCGAGCGCGTCGACGAGCTGCTCCGGCAGGAGATCGGCGCGCTGCTTGCCAAGGAAGTCGCGGATCCGAGGATCGGGTTCGCGACCATTACCGACGTCGAGACCACCCCGGACCTCCGCCACGCGAAGGTCTGGGTCAGCGTGATCGCCCAACGAGGCGATCGCGATGAGACGTTGCGCGCGCTCGGGGCCGCGATGCCGTTCATCCGCCACGAGCTGGGTCGACGGCTGCGCATCAGGCGCATCCCGGAGCTGCACGTCCATCTCGATGATTCGGCGGAGCGGGGGACGCGGGTGCTCCACCTGCTCGACGAGCTCGAGCGGGGCGTGGATCCCGAGGAGATCGGCCCGATCAAGGAGTCGCTGCCCACGCCGGTTCCCCGGCTGCCGCACGAAGGGGATGCCGAGCCCACGGAGGACGCGTCCCGCGATGCGCCGGAGCCCGAGGGTCCCACGACATCCGCCCGACGCCCGCCGTCCCGGCGGGGGCCCGGCCGGACGGGTGGCCGGGGTGGACCCTCGCCGACCTCGCGCCGCCCACCGCGGAGCCGGCGCGGATGACGGCGGCGGTGGACCTCACGCCCCTTGCCCGTGAGGCCGTCCCGGGCGCCTTGCTGGAGCGCCTGCGCGGCGCCCGGCACGTGCTGGCGGTGACGCACGAGAATCCGGATGCCGACACGTTGGGCGCCGTGCTCGGGATCTGCCTCATCGTGGAGGCGATCGGAGGCCGCGCGACCGCCGTGAGCAGCGATCCGGTCCCGCCGCTGTACTCGATCATGCCCGGGATCGACCGCGTTCGCACCGACCCCGACCCGCAGGAGTCCTACGACCTGGTGGTGCTCGCCGACTGCGCGACCGCCGAGCGGGTAGGCAATGTCGCCGTGCGCCACCCGGACCTGTTCTCGGATCTGCCGCGGGTCATCGTCGATCACCATGCGTCCAACGATGCAATCGGCCACGGCGACTGGGTCGACCCGGATGCGGCCGCCACCTGCGAGCTGGTGGGCCTGCTCGCCGTGCGGCTGGGGCTTCCGCTCAGCCTCGGGGAGGGGGCGCTGGCCGACGACCTGATGGCCGGCATCGTGATGGACACGGCCACCTTCGCCCACCCGAATGCCACCCCCCGCACGCTCGCCGTCGCCGCCGCGCTCCTGGAGGCGGGAGCTCGGTTGTCGGACATCTCGCGCCGGCTGTACCGGACCAAGCCGGACGCACAGCTGCGGCTGTTCGGCCGGGTGCTCGACCGGCTCCGCACGTCGCCCGATCGGCGCGTCATCTGGTCCACGATGCGGGCCGCGGACCTCGATGACACCGGCGCCATCGCCGCCCACTCGGAAGGGATCATCGACCTGCTCGCCCAGTCGGATGCCGCCGAGGTCGCGATGGTGCTCAAGGAGCAGGACGCAGACACGACGCGCCTGTCTGTCCGCACCCGCCCGGACGGGGTCGATGCGACGGTGCTCGCCGGTACCTGGGGTGGGGGAGGCCATGCGCGGGCGGCGGGCGCGACCATCCCACTCCAGCTCGAGGATGCGGTTGGGGCCGCGCGGGAGGTCGCCGAGCGGCTGGCGGCCGAGGTCCACCGGTGAGGCCGGCCCCGTGAGCCCTCGCGACCGGAGCGGGGGGCTCGACGGCGTGCTGATCGTGGCCAAGCCCTCCGGGCCGACGTCGCACGACGTGGTAGGTCTCGTGCGCAGGCTGTCGTCCACGCGGCGTGTGGGCCACGGGGGGACGCTCGACCCGTTTGCAGCCGGCGTGCTGCCGGTCTTCCTCGGCCGAGCGACCCGCCTCGTCGAGTACCACCTGTCGGGCGAGAAGCGCTACCGGGCGACGATCTGCTTCGGCGAGACCTCGACGACCGACGACATCGACGGCGAACGGACGCCGGTCGACGGCCCGGCGCTCACGCGGGACACGGTCGCATCCGCGCTGGCCGGGTTCACCGGCCCGATCCAGCAGGTCCCGCCGGCGTACTCGGCGATCCAGGTCGAGGGTCGACGCGCCTACCAGCTCGCGCGGCGCGGCGAGGCCGTGGAGCTGGCGCCGCGCTCGGTGACCATCCACGAGACGACGCTGCTCGACTGGGACGGGAGCGACCCCGCGCGGCCGGTCGCCGTGGTCGACGTGCGCTGCTCGGCCGGCACCTACATCCGAGCCCTGGCGCGCGACGTCGGCCAGCGGCTGGGGACCGGTGCCTACCTGGGCGCGCTGGTCCGCACCGCGTCCGGCGGGTTCACGCTCGACGATGCCGTGTCGTTCGACGTACTGCGCGAGCATGCCGCGGATGGGCCGGCCGGGATCGCACGGGTGCTGCGCCCGGTGGACGCCGGTCTCGAGGACCTGCCCCATGCGCCGGTCACCCTGGACGAGGTGCGCCGCCTCGGCGAGGGGCTCATCACGGCGCCCCGGACGCCGCTCATGGTTCGCGATGCGCCGCTGGTGCTCGCGGTGGCCCCGGACGGGTCCATCGCCGCCGTGTGCCGGGCGATTGCCGGCGCCCTGCATCCGGCCAAGGTGCTGGCCCCGCGCCCGGCGACCGGCGGTCGGCCCGAGCGACGGGCGCCGCAGCCGGCCGGGGAGCCTGCCTGACCATGCACGTCGCCCGTGGGCTGGGCAGCCTGCCGGTCTCGGATGAGCCGGTGTTCGTGGTGGTCGGGGTGTTCGACGGTCTCCACCTCGGTCACGCGTACCTGCTGGACCACCTGGTCGCGGAGGCGGGCGGCCGTGATGCGCGGCCCGTCGTCATCACGTTTGACCACCATCCCGACGAGATCCTGACCGGATCGGCGCCGCCCCTCCTGTGCGACCCGGACGAGCGACTCGAGCGCCTGGCCGCCGCGGGCGTGGACACCACCGTCGTCGTCCACTTCGACCAGCGGCTGCGCGAGACGACCTACGACGCGTTCGTGGCGATGATCGCCGAGCGGGCGCCACTGGCAGGATTCCTGATGACCCCGGATGCGGCATTCGGGTACCAGCGGGCCGGCACGCCGGCGACGCTGGACGTGCTCGGCAAGCAGCAAGGGTTCGACGTCGTGGTCGTACCTCCGTTCGAGCTCGACGGGCGCGTGGTGCGCAGCACCGAGGTTCGGCGGGCCATCGCGACCGGGGATCTGGCGACCGCGAGCGCACTCCTCGGTCGGGCACACTGCGTCGTCGGGCAGGCGGTCGACGCTGCCAGCGGACCGGGAAGCCTCCTGCGGTTCCCGCTCCCGGTGGCGCTCCCGCCGGACGGCAGCTATGCGGCGGAGGTGGGACCGGCCCACGCGGGAGCGCCGGACCGGGCGGTGATCACCCGCGGCTCGGTGCGCCTGGAGGCCACCCCGCCGGCACCATGGGTACGGGTGGCGTTCCTCGGCTGATCGGGGCCGGGGCCCGTTCCGCACCCGTCTTGGGGGGGAAGACGAGGGTGCGAGAATTAGTGATATCGTCATACAAACCAGCGCATCCCTGCCGGGGTGCGACGGAGGACGAGCGACAGGGAGGTCGATCGTGGACGAGGCGTTCTTCGGCGAGGTGGCCGGGCCGATCGGGTTCGGGGGCCTGGACTCCACGGACCCGCTGAGGTTCAAGGTCTGGCAGCCCGATCGGCTCGTGCTCGGCAAGCCGATGGGGCAGTGGCTGCGGCCCGGGGTCTGCTTCTGGCACTCGTTCGCCTGGGACGGCCGCGACATGTTCGGCATCGGCACCATGGATCGCCCGTGGCTCGACGATCCGGACGAGATGCGTGGGGCTCGTGCCAGGATGGCCGCCGCATTCGAGTTCTTCGAGAAGCTGGGCACGCCCTGGTACTGCTTCCACGACCGTGACGTCGCTCCCGAGGGCGCGAGCTTCGCGGAGTTCCGCGCCAACCTCGATACCCTCGCCGATGAGGCCGCCGGCTACCAGGAGCGCACCGGCGTCAGGCTCCTGTGGGGCACTGCCAACCTGTTCACCCACCCGCGCTACCAGGCCGGCGCCGCGACCAACCCCGATCCCGAGGTGTTCGCCTACGCGGCGGCCCAGGTCAAGCACATGCTCGAGGTCACCCAGCGCCTGGGCGGCGAGAACTACGTCCTGTGGGGCGGGCGCGAGGGCTACGACACCCTGCTCAACACCGACCTCCGGCGCGAGGGGGAGCAGCTGGCGCGCTTCCTGCACCTGGTCGCCGAGCACAAGGCGAGGATCGGGTTCGAGGGCCAGCTGCTGATCGAGCCCAAGCCCCAGGAGCCCACCAAGCACCAGTACGACTACGACACCCAGACGGTCCACGGGTTCCTCGTCCGGCACGGCCTCGACGGCCAGTACAAGGTCAACATCGAGGCCAACCACGCCACGCTCGCCGGCCACAGCTTCCACCACGAGGTCGCGTACGCTGCGGCCCACGATGTCCTGGGCTCGATCGACGCCAACCGGGGCGATCCCCAGAACGGCTGGGACACCGACCAGTTCCCCAACTCGGTCGACGACCTGGTGATGCCGCTGTACGAGATCCTCCTGGCCGGGGGACTCGCCCCCGGCGGCTTCAACTTCGACGCCAAGCTCCGCCGCCAGAGCACGGACCGGCTCGACCTGTTCCACGCCCACATCGGCGGCCTGGACACCCTCGCCCGGGCGCTGCTGGCGGCCGCCGACCTCGTGGAACGCGGCGAGCTGCGAGCCAACCGGGAGGCGCGCTACGCCGGCTGGGACGAGACGCTGGGACGCGAGATCCTGGCCGGGGATGCCAGCCTGGCGGACCTCGCGGCACGGGTCGCCGACGGGTCGATCCGGCCGGGCCGCCACTCGGGCGGACAGGAGCGCCTGGAGAACGTCGTCAATCGCAGCGTCTGGGCGGTCGACCGCACCGCCGACGGCTGAGTCATGGGTGTCGTCGTCGGCATCGATGTCTCGACGACCGCGACCAAGGCCATCGTCGTGGACCCGGGCGGCGCCGTCCTGGGGACGGCTGCCTCCGAGTACGGGTTCGAGCAACCGCGGCCGTTGTGGTCCGAGCAGGACCCGGCGCTGTGGTGGACGGCCGCGCAGGAGGCGATCCCGAGGGCCCTGGCGGCGGCCGGCGTGACCGGGGCCGACGTCGATGCCGTCGGCCTGACGGGCCAGATGCACGGGCTGGTCCTGCTCGACGCGGCGGATCGGGTCATCCGGCCCGCGATCCTGTGGAACGACCAGCGCACCGGGGCAGAGTGCGACGGGATCCGGTCTGCTCTCGGTCTCGAGCAGCTGGTGGCGATCACCGGCAACGACGCGTTGACCGGGTTCACGGCCCCCAAGCTGGCGTGGGTGAGGACGCATGAGCCCGATGCCTTCGCCCGGACGGCGCACGTGCTGCTGCCCAAGGACTACCTCCGGCTCCGGTTGACCGGCGTCCACGCGATGGACAAGGCCGACGGATCGGGCACCCTGCTGTTCGACCTCGCCGCCCGCGGCTGGTCGCCGCGGATGCTGGCGACGGTGGGCGCGGACCCTGCCTGGATGCCGCCGACGTTCGAGGGTCCGGAGGTGACCGGAGCCGTGACCCCGGCCGCCGCGTCAGCCACCGGGCTGCGCGAGGGGACGCCGGTCATCGCGGGAGGCGGCGACCAGGCGGCGAATGCGGTCGGCGTGGGAGCCGTGCTGCCCGGCCGGGTCGCCCTCTCGCTGGGCACGTCCGGCGTGGTGTTCGCAACGACGGACCGGCCCATCTTCGAGGCGGCGGGTCGGGTGCATGCGTTCTGCCATGCGGTGCCGGGTCGCTGGCACCTGATGAGCGTGATGCTGTCGGCGGCGGGTAGCCTGCGCTGGTTCCGGGACACGGTGGCACCCGGCGCGTCCTATCCCGATCTCGTGGAGCCTGCCGGGGAGGTGCCGCCGGGAGCCGGCGGCCTCCTGTTCCTGCCGTACCTCACGGGTGAGCGTTGCCCGTACCCGGATCCGGAGGCACGTGGCGCGTTCGTGGGGCTGACGCTCTCGCACGACCGCCGACACTTGACTCGTGCCGTGCTGGAGGGCGTCGCCTTCGGCCTTCGCGACGGGCTGGACCTGATGCTGGGGGCGGGGATGCAGGTGCCATCCGAGATCCTGGCCTCGGGCGGCGGCCTCGCGAGCTCCGTGTGGCGGCAGGTCCTGGCCGATGTCCTCGGCGCGGCGATCGTGACCCCGGCGACCACCGAGGGTGCCGCGTTCGGGGCCGCCCTGCTGGCCGCGGTGGGCAGCGGCTGGTTCCCGGACGTGGACGCGGCCGCCGCCCAGCTGGTGCGCTCGGAGCCGGTGGCCCAGCCGGGCCCCGACGCGCCGGCGTATGTGGACGCACACGGGCGCTACCGCGAGCTGTATCCGGCGCTGGCGCCCCTGTTCCACCGCCAGGGCCCGTCGAGCGGCGCCGACCCTCGAGCCGCGAGCCGGGTTCGCCGCCCGCCGGCGTGATCCGCCGCCCGCGGGGTCAGCCGCGCAGGGCGATCGACGTCCGGTCGGTGTCGGTCACCTCGTCGGGCTTCTTGCCCAGGATGATCATCCCCAGCACGTCGTCCGGCGTCACGGACTCCTTGTCGATCGTGCCCACGATCTCTCCGTGATACATGACGCTGATCCGCTCGGACAGGTCGAACACGTCGTGGATGTCGTGGCTGATGAGGAAGATGCCGATGCCTTCCTCCTTGAGCTGCCGGATGAGATTTCGGACCTGGGCCGTCTCGGCAGGACCGAGCGCCGCGGTGGGCTCGTCCATGATCAGGATTCTCGCGTTGAAGTAGACGGCCCGCGCGATCGCGACCGCCTGGCGCTGCCCGCCGGACAGGGACTTGACAGGCATCTTGAAGCGCGTGAAGTTGGGGTTGAGACGACCCATGACGTTGCGGGTCTCCGCCTCCATCGCCGCATCGTCGAGTGACCCGAAGCGTGTCGTCTTCTCGCGACCCAGGAACAGGTTGGCGGGGGCGTCGACGTTGTCGGCCAGGGCGAGCGTCTGGTAGATCGTCTCGATGTGGTGTCGCTTGGCGTCGCGGGGGTTGGCGATCGTGACGCGCTTGCCGTCCACCCGGACCTCGCCGGAATCGGCAGGGTGGGCGCCCGACAGGACGCGCATGAGCGTCGTCTTTCCCGCCCCGTTCCCGCCCACGATCCCCAGGACCTCGCCTTCGTAGAGCTCGAGCGAGACGTCCCGCACGGCGTGGACGCCCCCGAAGGCGACGTTGATATGACGGAACTCGACGAGTGGCGTGCGCTGCTCGACGGTCACGGGTCAGCCCTCCAGGCTCAGGAGCCGCGTCGGCGGTTGTAGCTGTCGAACCCCACCGCGGCGATGAGGACGACCCCGGCGGCGACATTCTGGCCGGGGGAGATCACGCCCATGTAGCTCAGGCCGTAGGCCAGCGACGCCATCACGAATGCGCCCAGGATGGCCCCGCTGATGGTCCCGATGCCGCCGGTGAAGGAGGTGCCGCCGATGACGGCCGCGGCGATCACATACAGCTCGTAGCTGACCCCGATGTCGAGCGTTGCTCCGTTGAGCCTCGCCGCCGCGATCGCTGCCGCGATGGCGCACAGGATGCCCATCACGACGTAGGTCTTGAGGATCGTCATCCGGGTGTCGATGCCGGCCAGTTCGGCGGCGTCGGGATTGCCACCGTAGGCGTAGACATAGCGTCCGAACCGTCGACGGGTGGCGAGCCAGGTCATTGCGAGCCCCACACCGATGACCAGCACGATGGGGATGGGGAGGCCGGTCTGGATCTGCCACCCACCCTCGGGCGCCGGGCCCCAGTTCTGCTCGGTCGCGATCCGGTTGGCGAGGCCCTGGGGCCAGTGATTGGCATTGGCGAACGCCGCCAGGCCCAGCACCGCGGCGCAGCCGACGACGGCAAGCAGGACCTCGGCCCACACCGGCCGAACGGGGAACTCGAACCGGCGGCGCTGACGACGGCCGTGGACCAGGATCGCGACGATCGCGATGCAGCCGACGATGGCCACCAGCCAGGTCAGGGGGCCGCCGAGCGACCCCTGTGCCCCACCGCCGATCAGCTGGAAATTGCGATCGATGCCGGAGATCGCGGCGCCGTCGGACAGGTACCACACCAGGCCGCGGATCGACAGCAGCCCGCCCAGGGTGACGATGAACGATGGCACCCCGATGTAGGCGATGATGAACCCCTGGAGGGCGCCGAACGCAGCCCCGATGCCGATCCCGATGGCCAGCGCGATCGCCCACCTGAACGGGAAGTCGGGACCCATGCCCAGGACGTTGGGCAGCAGATCGGTCATGAGCAGCGCGTAGGACATCGCGACGAAGCCGACCAGCGAGCCAACGGACAGATCGATGTTCCGGGACACGATCACGAGGACCATCCCGGTCGCGATGATCGCGATCCCCGCAGCCTGCACCGAGAGCGTGACCATGTTGGCCGGCCGGAAGAAGGTGCCGCCGCTCAGGATATGGAACGTGAGGAGGATCACCGCCAGGGCGACCAGCATGCCGAACAGCCGGACGTCGATCTCGGTCTGGGCGATCATCCGGCGGACAGACCTGGCGGCGCCAGATTGCTGCTGGCCCGATTGACCCGGCGCTTCCGCGAGATTCGTCACGGGGCGACCCTCCTGGTCCTGCGAGTGATTCGTCTGCGCCCCCGGCGTGAACCGGGGGCGCAGGCGGTACAGCCGGCCCTGGGCTTGGGTGCTCCGAGCCTAGGCCTTCTTGCTCACAGACCGCAGGCGGACGCGCCCGGGTCCGAGGCGGTGACACCCTTGCAGATGTCGTCCTTGGTGGCCCACCAGCCGGCCGAGATCACCTTGTCGAGGGTCTCGGCGGTGATCGGCGTCGGCTGGAGGATGAACGACTTGACCACGGTGCCGCCGGGCGTCGTGAAGTCCTGGACCGCCGGCCCAGCGACCGGCGCCACGGACGGGTCGATGAAGCCGTCGGGCAGGGTGAGATCGGCCATCGCCGTGCCGGAGCACAGGTCGAGCGCGGCCTGGCCAGCGGCCTTGCCCAACTCGTTGGCGTTCTTCCAGACGTCGACGTACTGCTTGCCCAGGGCCACGTTGTTCAGGTTGGCGGGGTCGCCGTCCTGTCCGCTGAGGGGCGGGAAGCCGTAGCTCTTGGCCGTGAGGGCAGCCACGACGCCCAGCGCCGTGCTGTCGTTCTCGGCCAGGATGGCGTCGATCTTGTCGCCGGACGCGTTGGCCTGGTCGATGATCGCTTCCATGTTGGACTGGGCCTTCTCGGTCGCCCAGCCGTCGGTGTACGTCCCCTCGGCCGGTCCGAGGATCGTGATGTCGCCGGACGCGACCTTGTCGGCGAGACCCGCGTTGTCCCAGCCCTGGG
The DNA here is from genome assembly GCA_963727585.1 of uncultured Chloroflexia bacterium. Classification (GTDB taxonomy): domain Bacteria; phylum Chloroflexota; class Limnocylindria; order Limnocylindrales; family CSP1-4; genus CAIXZV01. The sequence goes on from CAVSHH010000003.1 coordinate 1,080,843, forward strand.
GCAGGAAGGTCGACGCGTTCGGATCGCCCGGGTCGCCCTTGATCAGGACGTAGTTGCCCGTCGGCACCTTGTCGAGGATCGCCGCTGCCTCGGCCTCGCCGACGGCGACGTTGTCGAACGTGATGTACAGCGCGTTCGGGTCTTCGATGAGCCGGTCGTAGGCGATGACCGGGATGCCCGCGTCGGTCGCCTTCTGCACCGCCGGCAGGATCGCCTGGGTGTCCTGGGCCAGCAGGATCAGGACGTTGGCACCCTTGTTGATGAGGCTGTCGACGTCGGTCAGCTGCTGCTCGTTGCTGAGGTTCGCGTCGGCATCGATGTACGTGCCGCCGGCTGCTTCGACCGTCTGCTGGATGTTCGGCTTGTCGGCCGCGGCCCAGCGCGGCTGCTGGAAGTTGTTCCACGACACGCCGACGACGCAGTCGACGGCGGCCATGCTGGCCGGGGCCTCGCTGGCCGGCGCCTCGCTCGCCGGCGCCATGCTGGCCGGGGCCTCGCTGGCCGGGGCCTGGCTGGCGGGGGCCTCGGTGCCCGAGCCGGATCCGCACGCGGCGACGAGGATCGCGGTCGCGCTCAATAGCGCGGCAGCTCTCCGAATGTTGATCACTGGATCTCCTCCTCCAGGGTGGTGGCCGATCTTCTGGTTCGATCGCGCCATCACGGCTGCAAGCCTACAACGCTGCTGTCCTGCTGATGCACGCTAGGCAAGTCCTTTCATCGTGCTGGCCGCAACGGCGGCCGGGTTCCTTGCTTCATCCACGCGCGGCATCGAGGCGCGCTCGAGCCCGACGGCGAGCCCGGGATCGAGGAGGTAGGCGGCGGGATCGGCCAGCAACGGCTCGAACGCGAGCTCGGCGGCGCCCAGGAGCGGGGCGTCGGTCCCGAGCGCGGCCGGGACGATGCGCACCATCGCCCGCGACCCGGGCAGCGCGTGTCGTCCAAGCTCGGCCTCGAGTGCCGGGCGAACTGCGGGCAGCAGTCGGGCGTAGATCCCGCCCACCACGACCAGCCGCGGATTGAGCACGTTGACCAGGCCGCCAAGGCCGATGCCCAGCCAGCGTCCGACGTGGTCGAGCGCGGCGATGGCGGCGGGGGAGCCCTCCTCAGCGGCCTGCAGCACGTGATCGACGCCGGGCCGCCCGGCGTCGGGCGGGAGCCCGGCGAGCGCGAGCAGCGCACCCTCGCCGACGACGGTCTCCCAGCAGCCCACGGAGCCGCACCGGCAGGGGCTGCCGCCAGGGTTGACCGGCAGGTGCCCGACCTCGCCGGCGTATCCGGCCGCCCCGGTCAGGGGGATGCCACCGGCGAGCACGCCACCGCCGACGCCGACCTCGCCCGAGACGAACAGCACGTCCTCGACGCCGATCGCCGCCCCCCGCCGGTGCTCGGCGAGGACGCCTGCGTCGGCCTCGTTGACGACGGCGGTGGGCACGCCGAGCCCGAGCTCCTGCCGGAGTCGGGCAGCCAGCGGCACGTCCCGCCAGCCGAGGTTCGGCGCGACAGCCACAATTCCGTTCGGGCGGTGGACGACGCCGGCGACGGCTGCGCCGGCACCCACCAGCGAACCGCCCGCACGACGGCGCATCGGCTGGGTGAGGTCGGCCAGGTCGGCGACCACCTCGTCGGGCGCGAGGTGTCCGCGGGCCCGGTCCACGCGCACCTTGTCGAGGACCTCGCCACCCAGGCCGACGATCGCAGCGGCGATCGAATCCACCAGGATCTCGATGCCAAGGACCACGGCGCCGCCCGGGATGAGCCGGACCACGCTTGACGGACGCCCCGGCGTCCCCTGGGATCGGGCGGGTGTCTCGGAGGCCAGGCCGGCCGCGGTGAGCTCTCCCACGAGGTCGCGGATCGCGCTGCGCGTGAGCCCGGTCGCCGAGACGAGCGCGGACCGGGACTGCGGGCCGCGTTCGTGAAGGCTCCGCGTGATGGCGCTGAGGTTCGATCGCCGGATGGTCTCGCTGCGCTGGCCGAGCTCGGCTCTACCGATCCGCACGGGTTTGTGATCCTCTCTTGCAAACTTGTGCCAGACTGGAACAGAAGACGGTCGAGTGTCAAGCCCGATCCGTCGCGATCAATGGGACGACACCCGCCGGGAGGCGGACGGGAGGTGGCAGCGGTGCCGACAGTTCGATGGGGGATCATGTCCACGGCCGGGATCGCGACGGGCAAGGTCATCGCCGGCTTGCAGGCCGCCGACCGATGCGAGGTCCTGGCGATCGCATCCCGCGACCAGGCCCGCGCTCGATCCGCGGCATCCTCGCTGGGCATTCCGCGTGCCCATGGAAGCTACGAGGCACTGCTCGCCGACCCGGACGTCGATGCCGTCTATCTCCCGCTCCCCAATCATCTCCACCGCGAATGGACGCTGCGCGCGATGCGCGCGGGAAAGCACGTCCTGTGCGAGAAGCCGTTGGCGCTCACGGCGGCCGAGGCGCAGGAGATGACGGACGCCGCGGTCGAGGCGGGCGTGCTGTTGATGGAGGCGTTCATGTACCGCCTCCATCCGTCGTGGGTCGGTGCGCGCGAGCTGGTCGCCGCGGGCCGCATCGGGCGGCTGGTGGCAGTCGACTCCTGGTTCTCGTACTACAACGACGACCCGGCCAACATTCGCAACATCCCCGAGTACGGCGGCGGAGCCCTGTACGACATCGGCTGCTACTCGATCAACCTGTCACGAATGCTGTTCGGGTCCGAGCCACGGGGCATCAAGGCGGCGATGACTCGCAGCGCGAGCACCGGGTGCGACGTGCTGACGAGCGGGATCCTCGAGTTCGACGATGGCGTCGCGACGTTCACCTGCGGGACGCTCATGGAGGACGACCAGCGCGTGGACATCTACGGGTCCGCGGGGCGCATCCGGATCCCCATCCCGTTCAACATCCCGCCGACCCGGCCGACGTCGATCACGGTGTACGCCGGTGGCGATCCGCCCGTGGATCCGGGTGCCGAGACGCTGGAGTTCGCTGCCAAGGATCCGTACGCGGCCGAGGCCGAGGCATTCGCCGCTGCGATCCTCGACGGCGGCCAGGTTCCGACCCCGCCCCAGGACGCGGTGGCCAACCTGGCGGTGATCGAGGGCGTGTTCGCAGCCGCCGACGGCCGCTGACGCCGGGAGTACCATCGCGTCGCGCCGGTTGCGTGGAGGAGTAGCGGCATGGCCGAGCTGAACAGCCCGCCGTCCCGGCCCCGGGAACCGACTCCGCCGGGGTCGTCACGGCGCCGGCGGCCCGGGCGATTGCTGGGCATCGCGCTGGCGGCATCGGCGACGATCGTGGTCGTGGCGGCGATCGGTCTGGCGGTCGTCCGGCCCTGGGACCAGGCGCCCGCCTGCCCACCTGCGGCCGACCACCCGGAGTGGTCCGTCGCCCGGCGCTGGGATGAAGCGCTGCTGGACGCGATCCGGCGCGCGCTGCCCAATCCGCCGGTGCACGCCAGGAACCTGTTCCACACCTCGGTCGCGATGTGGGATGCCTGGGCGACCTATGACCCGGCCGCCCAGGGCTACCTGTTCACGGAGAAGTCCCGGGCCGGTGACGTCGAGGCTGCCCGCCGCGCCGCGATGAGCTACGCCGCCTACAACGTCCTGACAGCGCGGTACATCAAGTCGGTCGGCGGCTCCGAGTCGCTGTCCGAGTTCGCCGATGTCATGGAGACGTTGTGCTACCCGATCGATACGGTGTCCACCGATGGCGACTCGCCCGCGGCCATCGGGAACCGGATTGCCCAGCTGGTGCTCGCCACGAGCGCCCAGGACGGCTCCAACGAGGCCGACGGCTATGCCGCGTCCGACTACCAGCCGGTGAACGGGCCCCTGGTCGTGGCGCAGTCGGGCACGGTGGTCAGCGATCCGAACCGCTGGCAGCCGCTCCAGATCGAGCACATGATCTCGCAGAACGGGATCCCGGTGACCAACGGGGTCCAGCAGGCGGTGGGCCCGCACTGGGGTCACGTCACGTCGTTCGCCCTGCCCGCCGACACGGGTGCCGGGACGCCCATCGATCCCGGTCCCCCACCCCGGGTTGGCGCGGACTCCCCGTCGGACGCCGCCTACAAGGCCCAGGCGGTCGAGGTGGTCCAGCTCAGCAGCGAGCTCGATCCCGCTGACGGTGTGGTGATCGACATCTCGCCCGCCGCCCTCGGCAACAATCACCTGGGCTCGAACGACGGGACCGGACGCCCGCTGAACCCGATCACCGGCAAGCCCTACGAGCCGGATCTGGTGCTGCGGGCGGACTTCGCGCGGGTGATGGCCGAGTTCTGGGCGGACGGCCCGAGCTCCGAGACCCCGCCGGGTCACTGGAACGTGCTGGCGAACCTGGTTTCCGACGAGCTCGATCCGGACCTTCGCGTCGGCGGCAGCGGGGAGCCGGTGGACCGGCTGCAGTGGGACGTCAAGCTCTACCTCGCGCTGAACGGTGCGGTCCACGACGCGGCCATCGCGGCCTGGGGGCTGAAGGGCCACTACGACTCGGCGCGTCCGATCTCGATGATCCGGTACCTGGCCGGCCGCGGCCAGTCGAGCGACGCCGCGCTGCCGGCGTACGATCCCGAAGGGATCCCGCTCGTCCCGGGCGTCATCGAGGTGGTGACGCCGGAGACCACGGCACCCGGCGGGCGCCACGAGGGGCTCGCCGGTCACGAAGGCGAGATCGCGGTGCGCGCCTGGCGCGGAACGCCGCCCGACCCGACCACGGACGTGAGCGGCGTGGGCTGGATCCTGGCCGCGGACTGGGTGCCGTACCAGCTGCCGACATTCGTGACGCCCTCGTTCCCGGGATTCGTGTCTGGCCACAGTGCCTTCAGCCGTGCCGGCGCCGAGGTGCTCACGGGCTTCACGGGGAGCGAGTACTTCCCGGGTGGGATGAGCGGCTACACGATCAAGGCCAACTCGCTCAAGTTCGAGCTCGGCCCCTCGAGCGACATCCGGCTGGAATGGGCCTCCTACTACGACGCGTCGGACCAGGCGGGCCGGTCACGGCTGTACGGCGGGATCCACATCGCCGCCGACGACCTGCTCGGACGGCGGATCGGGTCGGAGTGCGGGATCGACGCATGGAAGCTGGCCCAGCACTACTTCGACGGGACGGCAGGCTCGTGACGCCGGGTGGTTGCCGAGTCGAGCCGGCTCCGTGACGGGACGGCGGCTCGCGGTCGCGGTCGGCGCCCTGCTCGTGGTGGTGGCGGGTGCGGTGGTCGGCATCCCGGCGCTGCTGCGCGGCCCGACGGTGCCGACGATCGCCCTGCCGGCACCGGCCTTCGTCGACGTGACCAGCGTGTCGGGGCTCGATCACACCTACGGGGGCGGGTACACGACGTTCATCGGCGGCGGCCTCGCCGTCATGGATTGCGATGACGATGGTCGCCCGGATCTCTACCTGGCCGGTGGCGACCAGCCGGCGACTCTGTTCCGGAACCGGAGCACCACCGGCGACGGGCCCCGGTTCGAACGCATCCTGGACGGGACGCCCGCGCTCGACGGCGTGATGGGCGCCTACCCGCTGGACGTGGACGCGGACGGGCACGCCGACCTCGCCATCCTGCGCGTGGACAGGCTCCAGGTCCTCCGTGGCCAGGGGAACTGCCGGTTCTCGGAGGCGACGGACGCGCTGGGCCTGGCGGGGATCGGCGGCTGGACGACGGCCTTCAGCGCGACCTGGGAAGGGCCCGACGGCCTGCCCACCCTCGCGGTCGGCAAGTACCTGCTGCTCGACGACGCGGGAGAGCCGGTCTACCGGTGCGACGACAACGTCCTCCTGCGACCCGACGCCTCGGGCGCCCGGTACGCCCCGCCGGTCTCCCTGGATCCCGGCTACTGCGCGCTGTCGATGCTGTTCTCCGACTGGGACGGGTCGGGCCGCCGGGACCTGCGGGTGAGCAACGACCGCCAGTACTACGACTTCGCCAACGGGGAGGAGCAGCTGTGGCGGATCGAGCCCGGGCTGCCTCCATTCCGGTACACCTCGGATGACGGGTGGGTCAAGATGCAGCTGTGGGGCATGGGTATCGCCAGTCGCGACCTGACCGGTGACGGGCTGCCGGAGGTGTATCTGACCAGCCAGGGCGACAACAAGCTCCAGACGCTGACCGCGGGGCCGGCCCAGCCGATGTACCGCGACATCGCGCTCAAGCGCGGCGTTCTTGGCACCCGACCCGTGAACGGGGGCGACCCCTTGCCGTCCACGGCCTGGCACCCGCAGTTCGAGGACGTCAACAACGACGGGTTCGTGGACCTGTTCGTGTCCAAGGGCAACGTCGCGGAGCAGGAGGGCTATGCGACCCGGGACCCGAGCAACCTGTTCGTCGGCCAGCCCGACGGCACATTCCTGGAGAGGGCTGCCGAGGCGGGGATCGTGGAGTTCGATCGCGGGCGGGGGTCGGCCCTCGTGGACCTGGACGGCGACGGCCTGCTGGACCTGGTCGAGGTCAAGCTCGACGCTCCGGTCCGGGTCTGGTGGAACGTGGGCAGCGGAGCGGCGGATGCGCCGGTCCCGATGGGTCACTGGCTCGGGGTGCAGGTCCGCCAGCGCGGTGCCAACCGGGACGCCATCGGGGCGGTCGTCGAGGTCGACATCGGCGGGACCGTCACCCGCCGGGAGGTGATCGTGGGGGGCGGGCACGGCAGCGGCCAGCTGGGGCCGCTCCACGCGGGGCTCGGGCCTGCCGAGCACGCCCGGATCCGGGTCACCTGGCCCGACGGGACCCAGGGCGGGTGGGTCGAGACCGACGCGGACCGGCTGGTCGTGATCGAACGGGGCGCAGGCGGGCCGGACACGATTTCGGCCGACGGGGCCGCGGACTGACCTCCCCGGACCGACCTCCGCGATCGGCGCCCGGCCCGCCGTCGAGTGGCGCGAGCCCGATGCTCCTGCTATGCTCCGCCGGTCGAAGAACAAGTTGTGTAGTCACGCCATCGTTCGTGTCGGAGGATCGAGTGCCGCTCGCGCGGGAGAAGAAGCAAGAGGTTGTCGCCCAGTACGCCGTCAAGGACGGCGACACGGGCTCGCCCGAGGTCCAGGTCGCGCTCCTCACCGAGCGGATCCGGGACCTGACGGAGCACCTCCGCCGCTTCCCGAAGGACAATCATTCGCGCCGCGGCCTCCTCAAGCTCGTTGGGCAGCGCCGGCGCCTTCTCGCGTACCTCGTGAAGAAGGACCCGTCGCGCTATCGCGCCGTCATCGGCTCGCTCGGCCTTCGCCGCTAAGGACCCGCCGCACCGACGACCCCGGGCATGGACCCGGGGTCGACCGCATCCGGTGACGGCACCCGCGACGAACCCCGGCCCCACCCGCCGCAAGGCATCCTCACACGGACGACCAAGGAGGTCGTAAACCCCGTGCCCACTCCCACCACGCTCGAGATCGAGTTCGGCGGCCGTCAGCTGATCCTGGAGACCGGCAGGCTTGCCGGCAACGCCGGGGGCGCCGTCACCGCCCGCTACGGCGACTCGATGGTCCTCGGAACCGCCAACCGCTCGCTTCCGCGCCCCGGCCTCGACTTCTTCCCCCTGACGGTGGACTTCGAGGAACGGATGTACGCGGCCGGCAAGATCCCCGGCGGCTTCATCAAGCGCGAAGGCCGCGCGTCAGAGGCGGCGACGCTCGCCGCGCGCCTGACGGACCGGCCGATCCGCCCCCTGTTCCCCGAGGGCTACAAGGACGACGTCCAGATCGTCATCACGACCCTGTCCACGGACCAGGAGAACGAGCTCGACGTCCTGGGCACGATCGCCGCATCCGCGGCGCTGACGATCAGCGAGATCCCGTTCCAGGGACCCATCGGCGCCGTGCATGTCGGCTACATCGACGGCGAGTTCGTCCTCAACCCGACGATCAGCCAGCTGGCCGAGTCGCAGCTCGACCTTGTCGTCGCGGGCACCCGTGACGCCATCATGATGGTCGAGGCGGGAGTCAAGATCCTGCCCGAGGAGGTCATGGCCGAGGCGATCATGTTCGCCCACCGGTCGATCGCCCCGCTGATCGACATGCAGGACGAGCTGCGCGAGAAGGTCGGCAAGCCGAAGCGGCTGCCGTACCTCGAGCCGCCGACCGATTCCGTGCTCAAGTTCACGGAGCTGGCGAAGGCAGGCGGCGAGTTCGTCGTCGTCGACGTCGAGACGACCGGCACGGATCCCTTGATGGCCGACCTGGTCGAGGTGGCGGCCGTGCGGGTGAAGGGCGGCAAGATCGCCGACCGCTGGTCCACCTACGTCAACCCCGGCCGGCCGATCGTCGGCAACCAGATGCACGGCATCACCGACAAGGATCTCAAGGGCGCGCCCAGCGCGGCCGAGGCCGCCCGCAAGGCCCTCGAGTTCGTGGGCAGCGCACCGCTCGTCGGCCACTCGGTCGGCTTCGACATCGCGTTCCTCGAGGAGGCGCTGGGCGACGGCACCCGCGTGGAGCAGGGCTCGTACCTCGACACGCTGGTGATCGCCCGCGAGGGATACCCGGACCTCGAGAACTACAAGCTGGCCACGCTGGCCGGCTTCTTCGGTGTCGAGCTGAATGACAGCCATCGGGCCCTTCCGGACGCCGAGGCGACCGCGAACCTGCTGATCTGGTTCGGCAAGGACCTCCCGGGCCGCATCGACACCCTGGCCGACGGGATCGCGACCGCGGTCCGCGCCACGCGCAAGGACAAGGACGAGGCGGCAGCGCTGCTCGAGGCCGCACGCCGCAACGCCCGGGTGAGCAAGAGCCTGTTCGGGCTGGTGCAGAAGAAGACGGTGCGCAAGCTGGTCCTGGCCGAGGGCGTGCGCATGGACGGCCGCGCCACCGACGAGATCCGCCCGATCTCGGTCGAGGTCGGCCTCCTCCCGCGAGCCCACGGCTCCGGCCTGTTCACGAGGGGCCAGACGCAGGCCCTGACCGTCGCCACGCTCGGTGCGTCCTCGGACGTCCAGCGGATCGACACGATCAGTCCCGAGACCGAGAAGCGGTACCTCCACCACTACAACTTCCCGCCCTACAGCACCGGCGAGAACAAGCCCATGCGCGGCCCCAGCCGGCGCGACATCGGTCACGGCAATCTTGCCGCCCGGGCGCTCCTGCCGGTGCTCCCCGACCACGAGGAGTTCCCGTACGTGATCCGGCTGGTCTCCGAGGTGGTTGCCGGCAACGGGTCCACCTCGATGGCGTCCACCTGTGGCTCGACCCTCGCCCTGATGGACGCGGGCGTGCCGATCAAGGCGCCGGTGGCCGGTGCAGCGATGGGTCTGGTGCTCGACGTGCAGTCCGGCAACTTCGTGGTCCTGACCGACATCCTCGGCAAGGAGGACTCGATCGGTGACATGGACTTCAAGGTGACCGGCACCACCGAGGGCATCACCGCCCTCCAGATGGACATCAAGGTCAAGGGGATCGACGAGCGGGTCATCCGCGAGGGGCTCAAGCAGGCGCTGGCGGCCAGGCTGTTCATCCTCGACAAGATGACCGAGGTCCTCCCCTCCGCCCGCGAGGAGATGTCCGACTTCGCGCCGCGGATCATCACCATCAAGATCAACCCCGAGAAGATCCGCGAGATCATCGGCAAGGGTGGATCCATGATCCGCAAGATCCAGGAGGAGACCAGCACCGAGATCAACGTCGAGGACGACGGCACCGTGGAGATCGCGGCCGTCTCCGGCGAGAACTCGCGCAAGGCCATCCAGTGGATCGAGAGCCTGACCCGCGAGGTCGAGGTCGGCGCCCTGTACCTGGGCACCGTCACCCGGCTGATGAACTTCGGGGCCTTCGTCGAGATCCTGCCGGGCAAGGAAGGCCTGGTCCGGATCGGCGAGCTCGCCGACTACCACGTGCCGTCCGTCGAGGACGTCGTGTCGGTGGGCGACGAGGTCATGGTGGTGGTCACCGAGATCGACCGCCAGGGCCGGGTCAACCTGTCCCGCAAGGCGGCCATGCAGCGGCATCTCGCCAAGTAGCGTCGGGACCCGCGCCTCGGAGCCCGTCCCCGCGGACGGGCTCCGGATCAGCAGCGATCCCGCGGACGTCGATCTCGACTGGCTGCACCCGGCCCTGTCGAGCGCCCCTACTGGGCGCGGGGCCGGTCACGGGAGCTGGTCGAGGCTTCGCTCCGTGGGTCGCCGTGCTTCTCGGCCCTGGCGGATGGTCGCCACGTCGATCGATTCGGGTTCGGCCCGCTGGATCATCCCGAGCGCTGGATGGAGCGCTGGCGGAGTCGTCGGCGCCTTGATGCGGCATTTGCCCGAGGTGGGGCGGGGGAGGGCCGCTGGTATACTCCGCGCCGTGCCCGACAACCCATCGATAGCAGGTCGGACCGTGCCCGGAACCAGCCAGGACAAGCTCACCGTTGCCGTCGTCGGCGCCACCGGCGCCGTTGGCCGCACGATGATCCAGGTGCTCACCGAGAAGCAGTTCCCGTACGCCGAGCTTCGGCTGCTCGCGTCCGAGCGCTCGGCAGGCAAGGTGCTCACGGTCAACGGTGCGGACATCACCGTGGAGCTCGCCACGCCGGATGCCTTCGAGGGCATCGACATCGCGATCTTCTCGGCCGGCGGCGGCACCTCGACGACCCTGGCCCCCGAGGCGGCGAAGCGCGGCTGCGTCGTCATCGACAACTCCAGCGCGTGGCGGATGGACCCCGAGGTGCCGCTGGTGGTCAGCCAGGTCAACCCGGACGACCTGGCATGGCACGAGGGCATCGTGGCCAACCCCAACTGCTCCACGATGCAGCTGATGCCGCCCCTGATGGCGCTGCGCGACGCGGTGGGCATCGAGCGCATGGTCGTCGACACCTACCAGGCGGTGGCCGGCACCGGCCAGAAGGCCATCGTGGAGCTCGAGGACCAGGTCAAGGCGCACGCCGAGGGTCGCGAGAAGGTCGCCAGCGTGTATCCCCACGTGATCGGCTTCAACGCGCTGCCCCACATCGACGTGTTCCTCGACAACGGCTACACCAAGGAGGAGTGGAAGGTCGTCACCGAGAGCCGCAAGATCCTCCACCTGCCCGGCCTGCGCGTCTCGTGCACCGCGGTCAGGGTGCCGGTGTTCGTCGGCCACTCCGAGGCCGTCCACGTGGAGACCCGCGACCCGATCACCCCGCAGGAGGCCCGCGAGCTGTTCGCGGCCGTCCCGGGCGTCGTGGTCCAGGACGACCCCGCGAACGCCGTCTACCCGCTGGCCACCGAGTCGGCCGGGTCGGACGAGGTCTACGTCGGACGCGTCCGCCAGGACCCGTCGATCGAGGGCAACCGCGGCCTCGCGTTCTGGGTGGTCAGCGACAACCTGCGCAAGGGCGCCGCGTCGAACGCGGTCGAGATCGCCGAGGTGCTGGTGAAGCGCGGCTGGGTGAACAAGGGCAGCGAGCGCGCCACCCTGGCGGGGGCGGCCGGGGGATCGCCCGCGTGACCCCGCACGAGCGTCGTGCGGCGCTCGAGCAGATCGCGAACGAGGTCCGGGTCTGCACGGGGTGTCGCCTCCACGAGGGCCGCACGCGAGCCGTGCCCGGCGAGGGCGACCCGGACACCGAGGTCGTGTTCGTGGGCGAGGGCCCGGGGCGCAACGAGGACCGCGAGGGCCGGCCGTTCGTGGGCCGCGCCGGCGGGCTCCTGGTGCGCCTCCTGGGCCACATCGGATGGCAGCGCGAGGACGTGTTCATCACCAACGTCGTGAAGTGCCGCCCGCCCGACAACCGGGATCCCCAGCCGGACGAGATCGCGGCGTGCGCCGGGTACCTGCGGCGGCAGCTGGAGGTGCTGGACCCGGCCGTCGTGGTCACGCTGGGCCGCCACTCGATGGGCACCTTCATGCCCGGCGCCCGGATCGGACAGGTGCATGGCACGACGGCACCGGCGGACCCGGGCACGGGCGCCCGCGACGCGCTGGTGTTCGCGATGTACCATCCGGCGGCCGCCCTTCGGACGGCCTCGATCGAGCGCGAGAGCTTCGAGGACATCGCCCGGGTGCCCTCGGTGCTGCTCAGCTCCCGCGCCCGTCGCGACGGCACCGAGCCGGAGGCGGCTGCCGCTCCCGCCGAGGCTCCGACCGGCCTCGTTGCCGAGGAGACAGGTGCCGGGCTGCCAGCCGACCCCATCCGACCGCCCGTCCCCGCCGTCGATGCCGATCCCGCGGCCGACGACGCCAATCAACTGACCCTGTTCTAGCCCGGGGACACGAGGACACCATGGCCGACCCCAACATCCCGCTCCGCATCATCCCGCTCGGAGGCGTGGGCGAGATCGGCAAGAACTGCTACGTCGTGGAGTACGGCGACGACATCGTGGTCATCGACTGCGGTCTGATGTTCCCGGACGAGGAGATGTTCGGAATCGACCTGGTCGTGCCCGACGTCACGTATCTCAAGGAGAAGCGGGACAACGTCCGGGCGTTCCTGATCACGCACGCTCACGAGGACCACGTCGGCGGGCTGCCGTACGTGCTGCCCGAGTTCCCGGGCGTCCCCGTCTATGCCAGCACCCTGGCGCGCGGCCTGCTGGGCAACAAGGTCAAGGAGCACAAGCTCCACGCCAATCCGATGCTCGCCCTGGATCCGGGCGACGAGATCCGGATCGGGCCGTTCGACGTGATCCCGTTCCGGGTCGGCCACTCGATCCCCGACGCGATGGGCCTGGCCCTGCGGACGCCCCTGGGGATCGTGGTCACGACCGGCGACTTCAAGTTCGACCACACCCCGGTCGACGGGAAGCCGTCCGATTTCGCCACCATCGCCCGCATGGGCGAGGAGGGGGTGATCTGCCTCCTGTCCGACTCCACCCGTGCCGAGAACCCGGGCTACACGCCGTCCGAGCGGACGGTGGGGGAGGCGTTCCGGGAGATCATGGAGGGCCTCGACGGGCGGGTCATCGTGGCCACCTTCGCCTCCAACATCGCGCGCATCCAGCAGGTGTTCGACGCGGCCAAGTCGTTCGACCGCCAGGTCGCGGTCATCGGGCGCTCGATGGAGCAGAACACGCGGATCGCGAGCGAGCTCGGCTACCTCACCTTCGAACCGTCGCAGTTCCTGGCCAAGGACCGGATCGGCGACCATCCCGCAAACCGGACGGTGATCGCCACGACCGGCGCCCAGGGCGAGCCGATGTCGGGCCTGGCGCGGATGGCCAACCGCGACCACCGATTCGTCGAGATCCAGCAGGGCGACACGGTGATCGTCTCCGCCAGCCCCATCCCGGGCAACGAGGAGTACGTGGCGCGGACGATCGACAACCTGTTCAAGTCGGGTGCCAACGTCTACTACCACACGATCAAGCGCGCCCACGTGTCCGGCCACGCCAGCCAGGAGGAGCTCAAGCTCATGCTCGGGCTCACCAAGCCGCGCTACTTCATCCCGATGCACGGAGAGTTCCGGATGCAGGTCCAGCACGGCCGGCTGGCCATCGAGACCGGCGTCCAGCCCGAGAACGTGTTCATCATCGAGAACGGGACGCCGATCGAGATCTTCGAGGACGGGTCCGCCCGGCGTGGGCAGCCCGTCGCCGCCGGCTACGTGTACGTGGATGGCCTGTCGGTGGGCGAGGTGGGCGACGTCGTGCTCCGCGATCGGCGCGCGCTCGCCAACGACGGCATGTTCATGGTCGTCGTCCAGATTGACAAGCAGACCAATCGGATGGTCGGGCGGCCCGAGATCATCACCCGCGGCTTCGTCCACGGGAACGAGGAGGACCCGATCATCGAGGAGGCGATCCGACGCATCCGCGAGGCCGTGGAGGCCCCCGGCGACCGGATCTCCGAGGTCGCCCTGCTCAAGAGCCAGATCAAGGACGGGGTGTCTCGCTTCCTGTACGAGCAGACCAAGCGGCGGCCGATGGTGTTTCCGGTCGTGGTGGAGGTCTAGCCCATGGCGAGACAGCGGCGCTCGACGCCCAAGACGAGCACGAGCCGCCGGACGACGCGATCGACGTCGTCGCGGTCGCGCTCGCGGTCCACCAGCGGGGGCGGCCTGCCGCTGCCGTCCGTCGGACTGTCCTCGGACGTCGTGCGGTCGCTGGTCGGGCTGTTCCTGCTCGGCCTCGGTGCCGTCACTCTGATCGCCCTGATGCTGCCCGGCGAGGGCTCGCTCACCGACTGGTGGCTGAGCGTCAGCGGGCCGTTCTTCGGCACCGGGCGCTGGCTGCTGCCGTTCGTGCTCCTGCTGTCGGGCTGGTACGTGGAGTGGGGCCCGGGCAAGGAGCCGGGGGCACCGTGGGGCCGCACGCTGCTGGGGATCGCCATGGCCTACGCCGGCCTGCTGGGCCTGCTCAAGCTGGTCACCCTGGGCAACCCGGCCAACGGCACCCCGACGGGCGGGGGCTCGATCGGACGGGCCCTGGTCGGCGTGCTGGAACCGCTGCTCACCGCGCCCGGCGCGTTCGTCGTGCTGGCCGTGCTCCTCGCGGCCGGGCTGCTGATCGCGTTCGACCGCCCGCTGCGCTCGCTCCTGGCGCCGGCGACGGGGCTGGGCCGGGCGGCGGGGTCCACGCTCCGCGGCCGGGCCTCCCGCAGTGCCGAGCCGGCCGCGACGTCGGGGACCGCCGGCAGCACAGGCCGCCGCGGCGACACGCCCTCGGGCGATGTGGCCGACCCGGTGCCCCCCGGCGGGAGCGGACGCAAGGGCCGCGCCCCGCGGATCCCCGCCGCCGACGCGCCCGGCCAGACCGGCGCCTGGGGCGACGAGGGCAGCCTCGACAACCTGCCGGTCGCGATGCCGGCGACCGTTCCCTCCAGCGCCACCATCGCCCCGCTGCGCATCGCCCCCGTCGCGGTGGCGGAGTCGGAGCTGCGGCCAAGCGTGAACGGCAACGGCGCGCGCGAGCCGGCCGACGGCACCGACGCCGCGGCGTCGTCATCCGCCCGGGACGTGATCGAGTGGGTCCTCCCACCGCACTCGCTCCTCGACGCCGGGGAGCCGGTCACGGCCGCCGCCTCGGGCAACCAGGACGTGCTCCACGCCCGCAACGAGGAGATCATCGTCCGCAAGCTCTCGAGCTTCGACATCCCGGCCCGGATCATCGGCCGCAACGCGGGCCCCGTGGTCACCCAGTACGAGGTCCAGCCGGCGCCGCACATCAAGGTCAGCCGGATCGAGGCGCTGTCCGACGACCTGGCCATGGCCCTCGCCGCGCGGAGCATCCGGATCGAGGCCCCGATCCCGGGCAAGAGCGCGGTGGGCATCGAGATCCCCAACGCGGACTTCAATGTGGTCGCCCTGCGCCGGATCCTGGAAGAGGTGGACTTCGGGGCCGCGGACTCGCGGCTCACGTTCGCCCTGGGGCGCGACGTCGCCGGGCGCGCGGTCGCCGTCGACCTCGCCCGGATGCCCCACCTGCTGATCGCGGGCGCCACCGGCTCGGGCAAGAGCGTGATGGTCAACGCCGTCATCACCAGCCTGCTGGTCAACGCCACGCCCTCCGAGGTGCGGATGATCCTGATGGACCTCAAGCGGGTCGAGCTCGCGGGCTACAACGAGGTCCCGCACCTGCTGGTCCCGGTGATCACCGAGCCCGACAAGGCCAAGGCCGCGCTCAAGTGGGCGGTGGCCGAGATGGAGCACCGCTACCGCAAGTTCGCCGGCGCCACCGCGCGCAACATCAAGAGCTACAACGACTCGCGCGTGGACCCGGCGGACCGGCTGCCGTACATCGTGATCGTGATCGACGAGCTCGCCGACCTGATGATGCGCGAGGGCAAGAACGTCGAGGACCCGATCGTGCGCCTGGCCCAGAAGGCGCGCGCCACCGGGGTCCACATGGTGCTCGCCACCCAGCGGCCGTCGGTCAACGTGGTCACGGGCCTGATCAAGGCCAACTTCCCGAGCCGGATCGCGTTCGCCATGGCCAGCCAGATCGACAGCCGGACGATCCTCGACGCCCCCGGTGCCGAGGACCTGATCGGGCGCGGCGACATGCTCTATCAGCCGTCGGACCAGCCCAAGCCCACCCGCCACCAGGGCGTGTTCGTGTCCGACCCCGAGATCGCCGCGGTGACCGGGCACTGGCGTGACCAGGTCGAGGGCGGACCCCGCTACGACCTGGCCATCGTGGCCTCCGACGACGACTCCACGGGCTCCGTGGAGGAGGTCGCCGACGACGATGCGGACCGGCTGCTGATGGACGCGGTCGCGGTGATTCAGGAGTACGATCGCGCCTCGGCGTCGCTGCTCCAGCGGCGGCTCAGGGTCGGGTACGCGCGGGCGGCCCGGATCATCGACCAGCTCGAGGCCCGCGGCTACGTGGGCAAGTTCGACGGTTCCAACGCGCGGGTGGTCCTGCGCCCCGACGACGGACCCGGCACCAGCACCGACGAGGACGAGGGATGACGACGCGAGACGGAGTGCGACGGGCACGCGCGGCTGACCGCGATGCCGATCGCGCCTACGCCTCGGAGTCAGGTCCCTCGCTGCCGGAGCGGTTGCTGGGGGCGCGCGAGCACAAGGGCGTGGACCTGTACCGCGCCGAGCGCGACACGAAGATCCGGGCCCGCTATCTCGCCGCCCTCGAGCATGGCGAGTACGCCGAGCTGCCGGGCGCCGTCTACACCAAGGGCTTCCTGCGCAACTACGCCCTGTACCTGGGGCTGGACCCCGAGGACGTGATCCGCCAGTGGCGGCGCGAGCGAGGCGATTCCCAGGTCCCGGGCGAACCCGCGCTGGCGGTGCCCAAGCCCCTGGCCGCGCCGCGCCAGGGGCTCACCTTCTCGCCCGTGATCATCGTGGCCGCGCTGCTCACCATCCTGATCGGCGTGTTCGCGGTCTACATCGGCATCCAGCTGGTCCGCTTCGCGAAGCCGCCCACCCTGGCGCTGACCAACCCGCAGGAGGCGGTCGTCGAGGTCGCCGAGGACTCCACCAGCTACACGCTCCGCGGGACGTCCATCGCGGGCGCCACGATCACGATCGACGCGGCCGGGCGCGAGCAGCCCTACCGGGTGAGCGCCGACGACACGGGACGCTGGGTGGCCGAGGTGGAGCTCCGACGGGGACGCAACCAGTTCGACATCTCGGCGCTCGACCCGGAGACCGGCAAGCCGTCCGACAACACGGAACGGGTGTTCATCACGGTGCCGTTCCTGGTCATCGAGGCGCCCACGCTCAACCTCGACTCGCCGGCCGAGGGCTCGCAGTTCGAGAACGGGGCGATCCCCATCCGGGGCACCACCTCGAACGCGGTCACCGTGTCGATCAAGGCGGTCCAGACGGCCAACGCCGACGGGACGCCGATCGCCAGCACCGCCCCGGCCACGGAGGCTCCCGCCGCATCGGGCTCGGCCGAGCCGACACCGGTCACGCCCGATGGTCCGACGGTCGGTCCGGTGACGGTCGAGGTCGGCGAGGACGGTTCGTTCGACACGCCCCTCGACCTGTCCGAGGGCACCTGGCTGATCGTTGTCACCGCCACCTCCCAGGAGGGCAAGGCGACCACGCTGACCCGCAACGTGAGCATCGTCTACAAGGGTGTCAACCTGGTGGTGTCCGTCAAGGGCGGCACTGCCTGGCTCAAGGTGTGGGTGGACGGCAAGGTGTCCAAGGTGACCGGCGCCGCGGGCACGGTGTTCAGCCCGGGCAAGGTCCTCACGTTCACGGCCAAGGACAGCATCGAGGTCCGAACCGGCAAGTCCAGCGCGACGTACTTCACCCTCAACGGCGAGAACCTGGGGCGGATGTCGAAGCTGGGCAACCCGGAGACCTGGCTGTTCGCCCCGCCGGATCCGCCGGTGAAGACGAACCGGACCTAGCCGTGACCGACCCGCTGGTCGAGCTGGCCGAGCGGCTCCAGGCTCACTGCGTGGGCCGCGGGCTGACCGTGGCGACCGCGGAGTCCTGCACAGGCGGGCTCGTCGCCCACCTGCTGACCGAGGTGCCCGGTTCCTCGGGCTACCTGCGCGGCGGCATCGTGGCCTACGCGGACGACGTGAAGCGCGGCCAGCTGGCCGTGCCCGCCGAGGTCCTCGAGGCGCACGGCGCGGTCTCGGCACAGGTCGCGATCGCCATGGCCGAAGGAGCCCGGGACCGGCTGGGGGCTACGCTTGCCGTCGCCGTGACCGGGGTCGCCGGCCCGCAGGGGGGCTCCCCGGCCAAACCGGTCGGGCTGGTGTACGTGGCGGTGGCCGGCGGCGAGGAGCCGCCCGAGGTCCGCCGCTTCCTGTGGCCTGGCGACCGGGCCGGGAACAAGCGGGCCAGCGCCGAGGCCGCGATCACGATGCTGCTCGAGCGCGCGTCCCGCGAGACCACCACGTGATCGTTCGCCGTGCGGCCGACGTGGGAGCCGGCCTGGCCCCCGCGAGGCCCGCCCGGCCGATCCGGGCCGGTGAGCGGATCCACGTGGTCGGGGCCCACGGTGCCGGGGCATCGGCGGCCGCGCTGCTGGCGGCCTGGGCCGGCGCCGATGTCGACGGCTGCGATCCCGGGGGGCCGTCGCCCTACGCGCCGGCGCTGGACGCGGCGGGGATCCTTGTCGCCGCCGGCCACGACGCGGCCCACGCAACCGGCGAGCGGCGGCCCGGGCGATTTGCGGTGACCAAGGCGTTGACGGCGATCGCTCCGGGGCACCCGGAGCTGGCGGCCGCCCGCGCCGCCGGGATCACGCTCGAGCCGTGGCAACAGGTGGTGGCCGATGCGGCGGTGGGGAGGACCCTTGTGGCGGTGGCCGGGACCCACGGCAAGAGCACGACCGCGGGCTGGCTGGTCCACGTGCTGGCCTCGGCCGGCGCCGATCCGGCGGCGTTCGTCGGGGCGCTCCTGCCGGAGGCACTGACCGGGATCGGGCTGCCGGCCACGGCGCGCCGGGGGGCGGGTCGCGCCTTCGTGGTGGAGGCCGACGAGTACGCGGGCAACTTCGACCCCTACCAGCCGCAGGTGATCGTGTTGACGTCGGTGGAGTGGGATCACCCCGACGTGTTCGAGGACCAGGAGGCGGTCGTCGCCGCGTTCGAGGCGTGGATCCGCCGGGCAGCCGCTGGAGTCGGACGGGAACGTGCCGTGGCGGGCCGTGCGGCGCCGGTGCTGGTCGCCAACATGGGCGACCCGGGCGTGGCGGCGCTGGTCGGGCGGCTGGCTGACTGGCCCGGTTGGGTCCTTCGGACCATCGTGGACGGCTCGTCCCCTTCGCCGGACGAGCCTTGGCTGACCGGGCGGATCGTGGCCGCAGAGCCCGTCGGGACCCGCCTCCGGGTCGGCTGGGAGGGCCGCAGCCGCGAGGTGCGCCTGCCGACCGCGGGCCGCCACAATGCCGCGAACGCCTTGGGCGCGCTGGGGGCGGCGCTGGCGCTGGGCATCGACATCCAGGCGGCGCTCGCCGGGCTCGCCTCCTTCCCCGGCGTCGGCCGGCGGCTCGAGCGCAAGGGCGAGGCGCGGGGTGTGGTGGTCTACGACGACTACGGCCACCATCCCACGGCCATCCGGGAGACGATTGGCGCCGTGCGTCAGCGCGAGCCGGGCCGCCGCGTGTGGGCGGTGTACGAGCCCCTCACCTATCACCGGACGGCGGCCATGCTGGACGCCTTCGCCGACGTCCTGGTGGCGGCCGATGCCGTGGCGATCGCCGAGATCTGGGCCGGCCGTGACCCGGACACCACCATCACGTCGGCCGCCGCCCTGGCCGCGGCCGTGGCGGCTCGCGCACCAGGGTTGCCCGCGGCCGCACCCGGGACCGTGGAGGAGACCGCGGCGTGGCTGGCATCGCAGGTTCGTGGAGGCGACGCGGTGCTGGTGATGGGCGGCGGCCGCTCCTACCGCATCGGCGAGCTGCTGCTGGAGCACCTGGAGGCAGGATGACGCTGACCTATGCCCAGGGCCACGACCTGCTCGAGTCGCTCGTGGCGGCCCGGCGGGCGGCCGACGGCGACCGCTACACGGACCTGTTCGCCGAGACGGCCGAGCTCGTCCTCGACCCGTTCACGCCCGCGCTGGTCGGGCACAACGCGCTCCGGGCATACTTGAACGACGCGGCCGAGACCCAACGCGACTACGATCTGGCGATCGAGCGGCACTGGGTCTCGGGATCCACGGTCCTGGCCGCGTGGCATGCCAGCTGGAACCGGCGGATCGACGAGGCCAAGGTCCGCCAGGCCGGGTTTCTCTCCGCCGAGGTCGGGGAGGACGGGTGCATCACGCGCCTGAAGCAGTGGACAGTCACCCGCGAGCACCTCGCCGGGTAGGAAGGAGCCCTGATGGCGGGCGAGATCTCGTTCGACGTCGTATCGGATTTCGACGAGCAGGAGCTCCGGAACGCCTTGGACCAGGTCCGGCGCGAGGTGCAGCAGCGGTACGACTTCAAGGGCGCCCAGGTGGACCTGGTCCAGGAGAAGACGCGCCTCGTGCTGGTGACCGACAGCGAGATGCGCGCACGGGCCATCCGCGATCTCGTCGAGTCCAAGGCCGTGCGGCGCAGCCTGTCGCTCAAGATCTTCGACTGGGGGGAGATCCTGCCCGCGGGCGGCAACAAGGTGCGCCAGGAGATCCCGCTTCGGCGCGGCCTCCCGGACGACCTCGCCCGAAAGCTGGTCAAGCTCATCCGGGACGAGTTCCCGAAGGTCCAGCCGCGCGTCCAGGGTGACGCCATCCGGGTGGCGGGCAAGAGCAGGGACGAGCTCCAGAAGGTGATCGCCCGCCTGCGTCAGCTTGACGAGGCGGTTCCGCTCCAGTTCGAGAACTACCGGTAGGACTTTGGGGCCCGTCGCACAGTGTCCCATCCCGTCGGGGCGAGCATGAACCGGCCCCCGGGCGACGATCCCCGCATCACTGTGGAATGGGTACACGAGTGTCTACCGGCCCCCGCTTCTACAGGCGCGGGACGGCCGCGAGGGGCCAGGGTGGCGGTGGTCTCGCGGTGGTTCGGGCCGTGGTGAGGCTCCACGGGGCACGTGGGCGATCCTGGCGGGGGGAGCGTATTTCGGCGACTGTTGGCCACCCCCCCGGCTCCGCACCCAGCATCCAGGGTCCCCGACTGTTGACAGGTGGGAACCTGGGACCGATGGTTCGGCCATGATCGACGAATGCAGCATGACCGAGGACTGCCCCGGCTACGACCGTGAGCTCCAGGTTTGCCTTATTCGTCCGGATGACTGCGAGTTCGCGCCCGCTGACGCCGAGGCCGTTCTGGTCGCCGAGACACTCGAGGCCCGGCAGCCCGACGCCGCCGTACCGGGGACGCTGCACCAAAGGTAGGGCCGGGGTGCAGCCCGACATTGGTGCTTTGCACCAGTGTCAAGCTATACCGGCAGATGCCCAGCCGTTTCGCTGCATGTGAGTCGGCTAGCCCCGCCCGCTCCCCCTGTACTTGGAGGCCTCAGCGGCTGGAAGTGGCCCGGCGGTCGTACAGCTCCGCGCTTCGAAGGCTCCCAACATTGCCGAACTCGTCAATGCGGACGCCGGCCGCGGCCAGGACCAGCCCATCCGGGAGGATAAGAGCGGCCAGCCGGTCCCTCGCCTCGTTGAGCGGCGCTGCCGTCGACCACTTGCCGGAGTGGACGTTGAACAGTTCCGCCGTCGCGTCCCATGCAGCAGGGCGTCGACCGCGTGGTGGTCGAGCGGGTAGATCTCCCGCGTCGTGAACTCGGCCGCCAGGCGCTTGCTGTTCCAGTACGTGAGCAGGCGCACGACGATGACCACCCGCTCGCCCACGCGGGCAGGCGACCGGGCGTCGGTCCGCGCGGCCGGGGGCCTGGGTACGCTCGTCGACCGGCCACATCGTCATGGTTCTGCTCGGCGGCTGGACGGTCCTGCTCGTGCCGATGGCGAGCACATCCGCGTCACGCACCAGCCTCGGTGGCCGGGGTAGGGTGCCCAGTACGAACGACCCCTTTCCCGTCCTGCGCGCAGCGCATAGCGTCAGCCTGCCTCGGGCGTCACTCGACGCCCGCCCCTCCTGCCAGCAGTGTCCCCGAGACAGGACATGGGGCTCGCCCGCACAGGGCCGGATCACGCTTGCTGTACGTGGAGCTCACCCGTCGATGACACTGACCCCTCCGCCGCCCCCTGCCGATGCTCAGCCGCCGCTCCCGCCGGGGACTCCGCAACAACAACCGGCGAAGCCGTGGTGGAAGAAGCGCTGGGGGATTGCGCTGATCGTCGTAGCCGCCCTCTTCGTCGTCGGCTCGATCAGCAATCTCTCGGGCGGCGGCGCGGGCGACGCCGCCTCGCCGAGTCCGACCGGTGTCGCCGAGCTATCCGAGGCTCCCGCCGAGACCGAGGAGCCCACGGCTCCTGAGGAGCCCACGCAGGAGGCGACCGCGACCCCTGAGGCGACCCCAGATCCGACCCCGGAGTCCACTGCCGAGGCCACCCAGACCCTTGACCCGACCCCTACGCCCGAGCCCACGCTGGCACTCACTGCATCGCAGCGCAACGCCATCGCCACGGCGCAGGACTACCTCGACTACTCATCGTTCTCGCGCAGCGGGCTCATCGACCAGTTGGTGTACGAAGGGTTCACCAAGACCGTCTCGGCATTCGCCGTCGACTCGCTCAAGGTGGACTGGAAGGAGCAGTCGTACCTGACGGCGCAGAACTACCTCGACTACTCGTCGTTCTCCCTCAAGGGCCTGATCGGCCAGTTGGAGTACGAAGGCTTCACCAAGGCGCAGGCGAAGTTCGGAGCCACCAAAGCCTACGGCGAGTAGCCATGAAGCCGGGTGCGCGTCACATCCCGTGGTACTTGCGAACCTTGTTCCCGTCAGGGTCGATGATTAGAACCGACGCGCGCCATTTGCCGGCATGGAGCCCGTCATCACCTGAAACACGGACCCGGTACCCGGGCACGCCGGCGGATGCGCTTGCGTTTCGCAGCATTGTTGCCGGCGGTAGACTCTTGCACGACTCGGCCTCATCGAGTCTGTCGCGTTGCGGCTCCGGCGCTAACCGCATCGGAGCGCCGCGACTAATGCGCCGGAGCGCACCACGCGACTAGGTACACAAGTGTGTACCGGGTCGATTGTGTACCGGGTCGATCTAAGCGTACTCGCCCCCTACCGGTAGGAGGTCCAGATGCCGGGGTCCAAGGCAGGCAGGACGGTGATGATCATCCTGACCGTTGTCATCGTGCTGGGCCTGCTGTTCAGCATGGTCGGGGCGAGCCTGATCGTTCCCACCTGATCCTGTCCCGCGAAGCCATCTCCGTTTCCGCAGGCACCGGCCCCCGACGGACCGCCGTCAGGCCGGACAGGAGGACCCCGATGGATCCGTTCCCCACCGACGCCCAGGAGCCGGCGATCCCCGATCCCGATTCCGCACCGGAGGCACCTGCTCAGTCGGCGATCCCCGATCCCGATTCCGCACCGGAGGCACCGGCACCGCCGGCGATGACGCCCCCGCCCACGACCGGGACGAGCGAGCCGGCGAGCGAACCGGGTGAGCCGGCCCCAGCGGCCGAGGTTGGGCCTCAGCAAGAGGATGTCGCGCCCGAGCCCGCCGCGCCGCCGGCGCCCAGCACGCCGCCCGATCCCGATCCCGATTCCGCACTGGAGGCACCGGCACCGCCGGCGATGACGCCCCCGCCCGCGACCGGGACGAGCGAGCCGGCGAGCGAACCGGGTGAGCCGGCCCCAGCGGCCGAGCCCGCGCCCCAGCAAGAGGATGTCGCGCCCGAACCGGCCGCGCCGCCGGCGCCCAGCACGCCGCTCGAGCCGGCGACCGTCGCGGAGCTCGTGGCGGCCACCCTTCGCGCCGCCGGGGTCCGGATCGCGTTCACCGTGGCCGGCGAGAGCTTCCTGTCAATCCTGGACTCGCTGGCCGGTGCCGGGATCCGCATCGTCGCCACTCGCCACGAGGGCGCCGCCGCCTTTGCCGCCGAGGCCTACGGGCAGCTCACCGGACGGCCCGCGGCCTGCCTCGGCACGCGCGCGGTCGGTGCCGCGAACCTGGCCATCGGAATCCACACGGCCTTGGCCGACTCGACGCCGATGTTCGTCATCCTCGGCGACGTCGAGCGTGGGCTGCGAGGCCGCGAGGCCTTCCAGGAGGCCGATCTCGTCACCACGATCGGCGGGCTTGCGAAGTGGTCAGGATCGATTGACGACCCGTCGACCGCTGCGGCCAAACTCCAGTCGGCCGTGGCCGCCGCCGGCGAGGGGCGCCCCGGACCGGTGGTCCTCGTGGTGCCCGAGGACGTGCAGGACCTCCCGCTCGACGCGGGCACGCCGGTGCCGGTCGTCCGGTCGCACCCCGAGGCACCGTCGGCTTCCGACCTGCGGGCGGTGCTCAACTTCCTCGCCTCGGCCGAGCGTCCGCTGATCCTGGCCGGCGCCGGCATCCTCCGGGCGCGCTGCTCCAACGACCTGGTCCGGTTCGCGGAGCTGCTCCACGTCCCGGTGGTTGCAAGCTGGCGACGCGGAGACGTGATCTCCAACGACCATCCGCTGTTCCTCGGGATGGCCGGCTTCGGCAGCCCGCTCACCGTGCGGGAACGGATCGAGTCGGCCGATGCGCTGCTGGTCCTGGGGTCGCGGCTGAATGAGCCGACGAGCTTCGAGTACCGGGTGCCGGTCATGGGCCAGCGCTGGATGCACGTCGACCTCGAGCCACGGACCGGCCCGCTGGGATTCGCCTCGGCACCGGAGCTGGCGCTGCGCGCCGATGCCCGGGCATTCCTGCGGGCCGCCAACGCGCGGCTCAAGGAGGCCGTCCTGCTGGCCGAGCCGGTCGCCGTCCGGGACCGCAACAATGCGGCCGACCGGGCGGCATGGGAGGCCGCCACGGTGGTCGACGAGGGCACCTGGGATGGGCCGGGCGTGCATCCCGGCCGGATCATCGCGGACCTCCGGCGGCTCCTGCCCGAGGACGGGATCGTCACCACCGACGCGGGAGCGTTCGGCGGCTGGGCCGCCCGCGGCTTCCGGTTCCGGCGTCCCGGGACGTTCCTCGGCCCCACCTCGGGGGCGATGGGCTACGGCTTTCCCGCTGCCCTGGCGGCCGCCCTCGTCCATCGCGAGCGTCGGGTCGTGGCGCTCGTCGGCGATGGCGGCATGGGCATGACCCTGGCCGAGGTGGAGACCGCCGTACGCGAGGGCGCCCACGTCGTGGCCATCGTGTTCGACAACGAGCGCTACGGCATGATCAGGGCCCACCAGGACCGGCGGGGGAGCGTCACTGCGCCGGGCACGGACCTCGGCCCACTCGACTTCGCCGGTGCGGCGCGGGCATGCGGCGCCCGCGGGGTCCGGGTCGAGAGCGACTCGGCGTTCGAGGGCGTGCTGCGGACCGCGCTCGCCGCGGCCGGCCCGACGGTGATCCAGCTCGCGCTCCACCGTGACTGGGTGAGCGTGGACGATCCTGCGGCCAGACCCGGGACAGCGCCGGATGTCCATGCCGCGGAGCCCGCGGAAGGCGTCCCGGCCGGAGCCGACGCGGGCGGGGCCGGATGACGCGGCCGACACTGCACCTCGTTGCCGAGGCTGCCTGGGAGGGCCACGACCCCTCCACGCCCTACCTGCCGCCGGCCTATGCCGACGACGGGTTCGTGCACTGCACCGACGGTGATGACGCGATGGTGGCGGTCGCCAACCGGTTCTACCGTGATGATCCGCGCCCGTTCCTGTTGCTCACGCTCGACCTCGAGCGCACCGGCAGCCCGTGGCGGTTCGACGATCCTGGCGGGGTCTACCCGCATGTCTACGGGCCGATCGACCCGGCAAGCGTGCTCGAGGTGCGGCGCATGCGGCGCGACGCCGGCGGGGTGTTCCGAGGGGTCGATGCCCGCTAGCGGCTGGCGTTAGGCGGCGCAGGCAGTGGCCGGGCATCCCGGTGACGCCGGCAGGTGCGACGCGGCACGCGCGATCCGGTCGAGCCGGTGCACACTGTGGCTCGTCCCTTCCCGCGTCCCAGGAGCGCCCCATGACCCGACCATCGGCCGCCACGGTCGCCGTCCCGGACGAGCCCGCCGAGATCCGGCGTACCAGCGAGCTGCTCGCGCGCCTGGGCCCGGCGCTGGACGCCTACCAGGAGGCGCACGAGGCGACCTGCTACCCCGCCTACGTGCCCGGCTCGATCCCCAGCGAGGCCGCCTCGCTGCCCGAGCGCGGCGTTTCGCCCGACGCCGTCGTCGATGAGCTGGCGCGGGTCGTCGCGGAGGGCAGCCGCATCTCGGCACCCGGCTGGCTGAGCTTCATCACGACGGGCGCCAGCACCATCCCGGCACTGGCGGCAACGGCCGTCGCGGTTGCCGGGGGGCAGCGCTACCTGCTGAACGCGTTCAACGCGTTGGAGCACACCGGCCTGCGCTGGCTGGCCGACTTGTGCGGCCTGCCGGGCGAGGTGACCGGCGTGTTCTCCAGCGGGGGGTCGACGGCGCAGCTGATTGGGCTGGGTGCCGCGCGCCAGGCGGCGTACGAGCGGCTCGGCGTGGACGTGGCGCAGAACGGGGTGCCAGTGGGGTCGCGGGGCCGGATCTACGCGTCGGCGGCCGCCCACCGCACGGTGCACCGGTCGGCCGCCGTCCTGGGGATGGGTCGCGACGCGGTGATCGAGATCCCGGTGGACCGCGACGGCCGGATCCGCATCGACGAGCTGGACGCGGCCCTTGCGCGCGACACGGCGGACGGGATCATGCCCATCGCGACCGTCGCCATCGCCGGGGTCACGGACACCGGATCCGTGGACCGGATCGACCGGGTGCTCGAGGTTGCCCGCCGGTACGGCAGCTGGGTGCACGTGGACGGCGCCTACGGGCTGATCGCCCACGCCTCACCGGCCCGGCAGCCGCTGTTCGCGGGCGTGGCCGAAGCGGACTCCTGGATCGTCGACCCGCACAAGTGGCTGGCAACGGGCGTGGGCGTCGGGGCGACCTACGTTCGCGACGGGGATGTCCTGACCCGGGCCTTCGCTGAAGGCGACGCGGCGTACCTCGAGGGCACCTTCGAGGACGACGAGACTGTGCCGGCCTCCCAGTTCGACATGATGGGCGGCGCCTGGGCTGACCAGGGGGTGGAGCTATCCGCCCCACCCAGAGGCGTGCTGGTATGGGCGATCCTGCGGGAGCTGGGCCGGGACGGCGTGGCCGCGCGCGTCGAGCGCCACGTGGCGTTTGCCCGGATGGTTGCCGATCGGGCCGCGGCCCACCCGCGGCTGGAGCTGCTCCTGGAGCCGCAGCTCTCGATCGCCTGCTTCCGGTACCGGCCAGCGGGCGGCGCCGGGGAGGCAGCGCTCGACGACCTGAATCGCACGATCCTCAGCGAGCTCCGATCCAGCACACCGTACGTGCCCAGCAGCACCGTCGTGGACGGCAGCTTCGCCATCCGGCCCTGCTTCGTCAACCCGCGGACCACGGAACTGGAAGCGGACGGCCTGGTGGACGCCGTGCTCCGGGTCGGGGACGAGCTGACCGGCGCCTGACCCCGCCGTCGGGCGCCCGAGGATGAGCGCGTGCCGGAACGATCAGCGGCGACGGGCCTTCCGGTGGCTGGACGATGGCTCGGTCGCCCGGCGGGCGATCGCATCGTCGATCTGCTTGAACACCTTCCCAATCGCCCCACTGAGTTCAGACATCGCCGTCAATCGGCCCTTCTGCACTCACGGATCTGGACCTGTTAACAGCAAGCGCTTGCGGTGCGTTTGCTTGCATCCCTCAGCACATCCGCTCCTGCCAGGCCCGCGTGCTGTACAGGGCGTTGTGCCGGCTGCGGTTGGCCTGCCGGGTGTGCGCGGCTGGCGGGTCTATTCGCTCGGGGTGCCACGCCTGCGGAGCCAGGCGCGGGCTGGGTCGACCGTCGGACCTCAGAGGTCTCAGCGGACCCACGCGGAGCCCGACCGAAGGGCCCGGAACGTCCCGGCGGTCACGACGAGCCAGAATGCGACGAGGGCAACGAGGAGCACGACCGCTGCGGCCTCCAGCAATCCGGAGTTCCACGCGCGGGCGAGCGCGAGCGTCGACGCCGCGAAGGCACCGAGCGGGAAGGTGAACGCCCACCACCCGATCCCGAACGGCAGGCGCCCGCGACGCAGGTACCCGCCGAGCAGCAGGATGGCCGCGGCGAGCCACCACAGCCCGAAGCCCCACAACGCCGTCGCGGCCAGGGTGGAGAGGGTGCCCACGACGGGCGCGGAGGCGCCCCACACCGGAGCGCCCGCCTGGCCGAGCCGCAGCAGCACCAGCGTCCCCACGCCCACTGGCCCGAGACCGATCCACAACGAGGGCGCCAGGGGCGCCGCCGGCAGTGGATGGAACACGAGCCGGTCGTACAGCAGCGAGGCGACCAACAGGAACAGCAGCAGGCCCATGCCGAAGAACGCGTAGCCCGCGACGATGATCGTCACGGCGCCGTCCTGGGCGACCCGGGGCAGCAGGGGCAGGAGCACGAGCGGGACGATGATGTTCACGACCGGCGGGATGAACCAGCCGCCGTTAGCGGTCTGCGGCCCGACCTCCGGGGCGACGAACAGCAGGTACGCGAAGGCCACGCTGATCAGGAACGCGAGGATGATCCCGGGCACGGCGAGGACGGCCACGGCCGTGGTGACGGTCTCCGCCGATGCGACTGCCGGTCCGACCGTCGCGATCCCGACGGCCAGGACGAGCATGCCGCCCGGGAACGTCCCGTACAGAGCGCCCGCGACCGGGCTGCGCAGGTCGGCGAGCGCGGCCGCCGGATGGCGGAACCAGCGCCCGACGTACGGCACCCCGAGGGCGAGCGCGAGGACCGCCGCCAGGGCGACCATGGCTACGCCGACCGCGTGCGCGGCATCCCTCAGCCCCGTCACGTTCCCGGGGTTCTGGTAGGCGACGATGCCGATGACCGCGGTGCCCATCACGGCCCCGTACCAGCCTGGGTGGAACCCGCGCAGGCGCCCGAGCGGCGCCACCACTGCGGGCGAAGACACTGACGCGACCGCCACGGAGACCTCCTGTCCGATGGGGAGAGCGGGCCCGGTCACAGGAGGTCGAGCGCCATCTTGGCGGCGATGACCCACAGCAGGACCCCAATGAAGCGCTTGAGCTGCGGACTGGTGAAGCGGGTTCGCATCACGTACGCCCCGACGAACGATCCCAGCGCGGCGAGCACGGCCATCGCCAGCAGGAAGGCCGGATCGAGCTCGCCGATCGCGGCGTGGCCGAGGAACCCCGACAGCGACGAGAAGACCACCGCGAGGCCGCGACCAGGAGCACCGCGTTCGCGAGGGCGCCGATCGCCTCGAGCCGGTGAAAGCCGTAGGTGTGGCCGGAATCAGGCGTGCGGGCGGCCAGGCGCGCGGCGACGAGCCCGATGAGGACGGCCAGGACGTCCACGAGGACGTGGGTCGCGTCGCCCAGGAGCGCGAGGCTGCCCGTGACGAGGCCGCCGACGACCTCGAACGCGAACACGGACAGGGACAGCCCGAGGGCGACGACCAGCCGCCGTGACGGCCTGATCGCCTGGATCGCCTCGGCGTGGGTAGACGTGCCGGCCATGGCTGCCACGCGATCGCTCACACCGCCCGCCCGGCGACAGCCGCCCCGGTCGGCACGGGCGCGGCGCGGAAGACTGCCCGCAGCCGCGGGCCGGCGCGCAGGTACAGCACCATCAGCAGGATCTGGAAGATCGGCATGGTGGCGGCGGGGATGGCGACCATTGGCGAGAATGCGGTCGTCGCGATCGCGATCGCGGTGGCGTTGTTCTTGCCGGTGCTCGTGAAGGCGAGGGCCATGTGCTCCTGGTAGCCCATCCCGAGGCGGCGGTCGAGCACGGTGACAACGAGCAGGGTCAGGGCCATGAAGATCGCGTTCGGGACGAGCAGGATCGCCACGGTCTGCCACTGGCCCAGGATCAGGCTGGCCTTGCCGAAGAAGACCAGGAAGACGATCGAGTACATCCCCAGCAGCGAGAGGGCCGGGAAGAGCGGGGCGAGGGCGGCGAATCGGACGCTGCCCAGCCAGCGCAGCAGGCCCTGCCGCGTGGCGTAGCCCAGGATCATCGGCGCGACGAGGACGGTCAGGATCGAGCTCACCAGGTCGCCGATCGGCACCTCGATCCCGTAGCCGCCCGCGAACAGGGTCATCCACAGCGGCACCGCGACGATGGCGAGCACGAAGCTCAGCGCGACGACCACGGTCGCCAGCTCGAGGTCGCCCTTGGCGAGCCCGGTGTACCCGATGGCCATGCTCGAGCAGGGCACGACCATCACCAGCAGGAAGCCGAGGGCCAGCTGAGGGTCGGTCAGGAAGGCCGTCGCCAGGATCCAACCCACGACCGGCGCCCACAGGAAGTTGAAGGCGAGCGCGATCCCGATCCCGCGCAGGTTCCGGCCCGCCCGCAGGAGCGCCTCGAACCGGACGTTGACCATCATCGGGTAGATGATCAGGAACACCGCCGCGGTCGTGACCGCGCCGATCGAGCCCGTGTTGGCCTTGGTCCAGCCGGCCGCGGCGTTGCCAAGGACCAGCCCGACTAGGATGGCGAGGCTGACGTAGGCGAGCATCCAGCGATTGAGGTGCTCCTGGATCGGTCGCAGGCGAGACATCAGCGGCTTCCGTTCCCCAATTGGGTTGCGGTCTACTCGCTCAACCAGGCGGCGATCGTCCACGACGTCGGGATCTTCCCGGTCGAGACGACCTTGCCGTCGATGACGAGCCCGGGGGTGCTCATGACGCCCCGGCTCGCGATGTCGGCGTAGTCGGTGACCTTGACGATCTCCGCTTCGACGCCGGCCTGCGCGACCGCCTCGCGGGCGTTCGCCTCGAGCTTCTGACAGTTGGGGCAGCCGGGACCGAGGACCTCGATGACCTTCATGGGTGGAT
Organism: uncultured Chloroflexia bacterium; assembly: GCA_963727585.1. Classification (GTDB taxonomy): domain Bacteria; phylum Chloroflexota; class Limnocylindria; order Limnocylindrales; family CSP1-4; genus CAIXZV01. The sequence continues at coordinate 1,111,501 of CAVSHH010000003.1, forward strand.
CTCCTCGTGTGACGTGAGCCAACCGGCGACCTCGCGCCGGCTCGGGACCCGGCCGGCGGTGACGATCGTGCCGTCGACGACCAGGGCCGGGGTTCGCATGAAGAAGCCGCGGCCGACGATCTCGGCCGGATCGGTGATGTAGCGGGCATCGACCTCGGGGCAGGCGATGCGCGCGACGTCGCGCACGAGCTCCAGCAGCTCCGAGCAGCGGCGGCAGCCTGGCCCGATGACCTCGACGCGGCGTGCCATCACGCGGCCAGCCAGTTGAACAGGTAGCCGATGGCGATGATCCCGACGGCGACGATGCCCGCGAAGACGGCCAGGAGCCGCGGCTTCATGACCTTGCGCAGGATCACCATCTCGGGCAGCGAGAGCGCCGTGATCGCCATCATGAACGCAAGTGCTGAGCCGACCGGCAGGCCCTTGCCGAGGAGCGCCTCGACGACCGGGATCGTGCCCGCAGCATTGGAATAGAGCGGGACGCCGAGGACCACGAGCGCGGGAACCGCGAGCGGATTGCCGGAGCCGCCGATGCTGGCGACGAGCTCGGTGGGCACGAACCCGTGGATGAAGGCGCCCACGCCGATGCCCACGATGACGTACGGCCAGACACGGCCGACGATGTCGCGCGTGGAGCGCCAGGCATCGAGCAGTCGGTCGCGCATCGTCGGCGCAACCTCGGCCATCGAAGCGCCGGCTCGGATTTTCCAGACGTAGTCCTCGACGTAGCGCTCGAGCCCGAGGCGGCCGATGACAAGCCCCGCGACGATCGCCACCGTGAGGCCGGCGACCATGTAGGCGATGGTGAGCTGCGGCCCGACCAGACCCCACAGCAGCACGATCGCGACCTCGTTGACCATCGGCGACGCGATGAGGAAGGCGAACGTCACCCCGAGTGGCACGCCTGCCTCGAGGAACCCGATGAACAGCGGCACGGCCGAGCACGAGCAGAACGGGGTGATGACCCCGAACCCCGCGGCGGCGGCCGTCCCCACGCCCGCGTTCCGGCCCGCCAGCGCCTGGCGAACGCGCTCCGGCGACACGAACGAGCGCAGGAACGACACCAGGGTGACGATCCCGGTCAGGAGCAGCAGGACCTTGGGCACGTCGTAGAGGAAGAAGGCGACGGCCTGTCCGAGCTGGGAGGCAGGATCGAGCCCGAGCACGTCGAAGGCGAGCCATGTCGATGTCGGCAGGGCGAGGAACCAGGCGACGAGCCACAGTGCCGAGCCCGCGAGGACGACGAGCCAAAGCGGCGGCTGAATGCGACGGGCGGCGAGCGTGGTCACGAGAGCAGTTCCTCGAGGACCCGCAGCGCGGCGGCACACGCATCCTCGTCCCGCTCGTAGTAGGAGAACCGCGCGTTTGCCTCGTGGCGGACGCTATGGACGAGGCCCGCCTCCCGCAGCTTGGCCAGGTGGTTGGACACGTTGTTCTCGCGCTCCCCGATTGCCGCGGCCATCTCGCAGACGCAATGCGGGCCGCTCCCGAGCATCGCGAGGATCGAGGCGCGCACGCGATCGGCCATGAGCGCGGCCACGGCCTGCGGCCGCGACACGTCGGGCGCCGACAGATCCATCCGGGGTTGTGCGATGACGGGCAGTTCGGTCTTCATGGACAGCCTCGGCTACGTGAGCAGGATCCAGGCGCGATCCAGGCGCGCTGGGCGGCCAGCACGACCAGGGCGACTGCGAAGATTCGGGAGAGGGTCACGGATTTGACCTTGCCGGCGGTGAACCGGGCGCCGAGCCAGGCGCCGGCCATCGCCGGGACCGAGGTCACGAGCACCGTCGGCCAGTCGAAGGTCGCGGTGCCGAGATGGGAGAGGAAGGCCGAGAAGGAGGGCAGGGTCACGACGACCGAGTTGGTCGCCGCGGCCAGACGGGCCGAGCAGCCGACGGATCGCCACGAACGCCACGCCGAGGCCGAGCATCCCCGATAGGAACGAGAGACCGAACAGCAAAGGCGTGAGGTCGAGCGACATCTCACGGGTCAATGTGTCACGGACGAGTGAGATGTCCTCGTGCCGTGGGTCACAACTGCGCAGGCCGAACGGAGGAGCGCGCGGCACAGCGGCACGGCAACCGGCGGACAGTGGCCTGCCAGGGTGTCGGGACGGCCGCAGGCTACCGGTTGACCTTCAAGTGACTCGAAGGGCTGCGATCCGCTTACGCGTAAGGAAACAGATCGCCCAGGCGCACTCGCCAGCGCCAGCGGCCGAGCTCGGCGTACGCCCGCTCGACCCGCCTGACGTGGGCCCGCATCTGGCATGCTGGGCGTACCCCATGGAAGGCAATGGCAGGGGCCAACCGGCCATCCCGCACGCGCCCGTCGCCGCCCTGCTGCTGGTGGCCCTTGCGCTGCGCCCGCAGCTGACCGCCATCGGTCCGCTCGCGGGCCCGATCATCGCGGATCTCGGCGTCGGGCATGCGTACGTGGGCTTGCTGACGACGATCCCCGTGCTGTGCATGGGGATGTTCGCCGTCGTCGGGCCGGTGCTCGCGGGCCTGGTGGGCATTCGTGGCGGGATCACCGCAAGCGTCGCCGGCCTGCTGCTGTTCGCGCTCCTCCGGCTGGTGGTCCCCGAGGCCCCGGCGCTGCTCTTCCTGACGTTCGCGATGGGCGTCGGAATCGGTGCCGTGGGTCCGATCCTGCCGATGTTCGTGCGGGGCCGTCTCCCCGGGCACGTGGTGGCCGGGACGGCCGCCTACGCCGCCGGGACGAGCATCGGTGCCGCGCTGGGCGGCGGGCTGGCGGCGCCGCTCGAGCAGCTCCTGGGCGGCTGGCGTGCGGCACTCCTGGTGCTGACCCTTGGATCGTCGGTCACGCTCGTCGCGTGGCTGGTCCTCGCGGGCCGGCTTCGGACGTTCCGGCCGGAGCCCGGTCACGGACCAGAGCCGGGTCGCGGGCCGGGGCGCGTGCGCGTCGTCCGCCGGCCGTCATTGCCGTGGCGGCGCCCGGTCGCATGGGCCATCGGCCTGCTGTTCGGCATGCAGTCGTGGCTCTACTACGGCACCACGGCGTGGATCGCGGCGGTGTACGTGGAGCGCGGCTGGGACCCGGTGGCGGCCGGCGGCCTGCTGACCCTGATGAACGTGACCAGCCTGGGCACGATCATGGGTGTGCCGTGGTTGTCGGGTCGGGGCGCGACGCGGCGCACCCTGCTCGGCTCATCCGCCGTGACCGCCGCTGTGGGACTGGCTGGGATCACCCTGGGGTCCGGCCCTGCGCCCTTGTGGGCGGCCGCGATCGGACTGGCGCTCGGGATGACCTTCACCCTCGTCCTGACCCTTCCCGTCGACATCAGCGCAGACCAGCGCGAGGTGGGCGGGGCAGCGACCATGATGCTCCTCGTCGGGTACCTGCTGTCGTCGCTGGCACCGTTCGCGCTTGGCGCCGTGCGCGACGCGACGGGCAGCTTCGACGCCAGCCTGTGGCTGCTGGTCGGGATCGCCGTGGTGATGATCCCGCTGGCCGCGGCTCTGTCGCCGGATCGCCTGCGGCCGCTCGCCCGTGAGCCGGTGTGACGAGCTGAGGAGTCGGGCTGCGACCCTCAGCGCGGGTGTGACGGTCGGCCCCGGGACGGACCAGCGCCCCGGGTTGCCACCACGGAGAACGAGAGGGGTACCCGGCCACGCTGGTCGGCACGCACGTCGCGGTGCCCCGCCCACCAGTCCACGGGGTGCTCCGCGACCTGCTCGAGGCTGAGCCCGGCCCTCAGCAGGGCGGTCAGGATCTCGCCCAGCGTCCAGGCGCGGGCGAGCTTCGGGTGCTGCTGTGCCTCGGCAACCGGGAGGCGGTCGATGAACTCGGGAGCCCAGCCGCGCGATACCTCCGGACCCCCGAAGTAGTCGTAATCGGTCACGGTCCAACCCCCGGATCCGTCGCCGTCGAACAGCCACTCGGCGGGATGTCCGTCGAAGATGACCAGGCGGCCAGCGGGTGCCAGCAGGCGGTGAAGGACCGCTGCCCACGCGTCGAGATCGGCCAGCCAGATGATGGCACCACGGCCCGTGTACAGCAGGTCGGCGGTGCCGTCGAGCTCGTGCGGTGTCTCGAGGACATCCGCCTCGACGAACCGCGCGGGCGCCCCGGTGGCCTCGGCGAGGCGTCGGGCGAGCTCGATCATCCGCGGGCTGAAGTCCACGCCGATGACCTCGGTCGCCCCCTGGATCCACAGCGACAGCGTGTCGCGCCCCCCGGCGCACTGGAGATGGATAGCCCTGCGGCACGTGCCCCGGAGGTCGCCGATCAGCTCCTGCTCCACGGGATACAGGTTTGAGCCACGGCGCCGGATGAGCTCCACGGCCTCGTCGAACCAGCCCTCGTATCGTGCGGCCGCCTCATCCCATGCGAGGCGGTTGGCTTCGTGCCAGCCCTGGAGGTCGGACGCCTCGGAGGCCGTCGCGGGGCGCACGGCAGGTCCGGCGAACAGGTCGGATTGATCGGTCGCCGGGTCGGGTTGATCGGTCGCCGGGTGAGCGGGCGGGTGGTCGGGTGGGCCGGGCATCGCGCCGAGTCTACCCGGCCAGGGAATCGCGACGGCCGTCGCTCCCTTGAACGACGGCCAGTCGTGTGTGTGGTTGGAGCCGGGTGTCGGCCGGCTCGTGGTCGGCGGCGGGGCTCACGGTCCCGACCGCCCCTATCTGCCGGCGCGTGTGTCGCTCGACAGGTTGCCCGATCGGGGACGGGTCACCGGATTACCGGCGCCATACGATGCGTCGAGGCCCGCGGTCGGCCGGCGCTGTGCCTTCTCGCGCCGTTGCGGGCTCGGCCAAGCGGCCATTCGCATCGTCACCGTCGGTCACCTCCAGGACGCCCCCGAATGGGGAGGGAAGAGACATTCCCATTATCAACAGCCGCGCAAGACCCGGCCAGCGTCGGAGGGCTGCCGGCATGCTGTTGGCATGTTGCTGCAACGTGCTCCGGGGACCAAGGCCCATGGCGATGGACCAGCGGTCGCCACTCAGTCCAGCGGGAGCCGGAGCCTGCCGTTGTTCCGTCCGCCGGCGATGTCGGTGCCCTTGACGATGAGGGTGAGCGTGCCGGCGGTTCCGCGCTTCCGCGGGGTCAGCGACGCCGTCCATCGGGCGCCACCCTGGTGGGTCATGACCACCGTCCATGATCCGACGCCCGGCTGGCGGACCAGCAGTCTGGGCGCCGATGCGAGCGGCTCGACGCTCACGGCGCTGAGCACGAGGGCCCTGCCCCGGAGCGCAGTCGTGGTGGACGTCGACAGGATCCAGGCGTCGGCCCGGACGGTGGTCCGCTGGCTCGCTGCCTGGGCCCCGTTGGAGGCCCGCACGACGACAAGGTAGCGGCCACGGGCCACGAGCGCGCCGGCGTCGTCGCGACCGTCCCAGGCCCACGCGGCATCGCCCGCCGTATAGGCCCGGCCGGTGGGCCCGTGGCGCACGACCGCGCCCTCGCTGTCGATCACCTCGATCCAGATGGTCGCCGGCGAGCGCAGGGTCCAGCTGGTCCGGACGCGACGCGCAAGGCGGTCGGCGTCCTGCGGGTAGAAGCGCCGGACATCGGCGCGCAGCCCGGTCAGCGACGCATAGACGTCGACTCCCGCCGTCTTTGGCGTGCCCGGGTTGCCGGCCAGATCGCGGGCCACGATGGACACCGTGTACCGCCCGTCGGCCACCACGCCACCGGCGTCGTCCCGCCCGTCCCAGGTCAGGACATTCGGGCCCGCGACGGCCGGCATCGTGACGGTACGGACGATGCGGGCGTCGGCGTCGGTGATGATCGCGGTCACGCTGCCCGGCTCGGTCACCAAGAACGGCACGTCGGCGTGCTCGTCGAGCCCGTCGTCGTTGGGCGTGACGGTGGGCGTGGCCCCGGCCGGCAGGTCGACCTTGACCACCGGTTCGATCGAGTCGATGCGGAAGGCGGAGACGGTGCGCGTCCGGTTGCCGGCCCGGTCCGTGGCCACCACGACGATGGTGTGGTCGCCGTTGCCCCTCACGACGAGCGGATCGGCCCCGATGCTGGTGAAGGGGCTGCCATCCACGCTCAGGCGCACCCGCGACAGGCCCGAGGCGGCGTCGCTCGCCAGCGGATCCACGGTCACCTTGCCGCGCCAGGTGTCGGACTGGTCGCCGGCCTTGCCGCTGATGGGTAGCGAGACCACGGGTCCGCTCGTGTCGACCCGGAGGTTCAGCGTCCGCCACCGCTCGCGGTTGCCGGCCCGGTCGGTTGCGCGGTAGCTGATGGTGACGCGGCCGTCCGCGCTGACCGGCGACGGGCCGCGATACATGGTGGCGGCCCGGTCGTTGATCCGCCATGCGATCGAGCGCACGCCGGCCATGGCGTCGCGTGCAGTCAGGGCCAGGGTGGGCGCGGTGATGAGCCAGCCGTTGTCACCCGCGCGGGCGTCGGCGATGGCCGTCGTGACTGGCGGCCTCCCGTCGACGGTGAAATCGCCCACGATCGAGAGCGCCGGGTTGCCCCAGGCGTCCGTGGCACGGAGCGTCCACGTGTACTCGCCGTCCGGGATGGGGGAGCCGCCCAGGCGGACATCCCATTCGAATCGGACCACCTCCCCGGAGGTCGAGAGCGTCTTGACCGTGTTGCCGGCGCCGTTGCGGATCTTGAGCACGGCAGTCGCCGGCTCGGACAGCCGTGCCGTCACGACCAGCCCGTCGTTGGAGCCGTCGTCGTTGGGCGACAGCCACGCCGCGCTCTGGTCGAGGGTCAAGGTCTCCACGGGGGCGCTGTCGCGGGGCGCCAGCGCGGCTGCCCGGACGAAGCCGGTCTGCGACCCGCCGAGGACCCGGACCCCGAAGATCTGCGTCCCGTCGTCGGACGGAGGTTCCTCCGAGATCAGGCGGAGCCGTGTTCCGGGGCGAAGGCTGTCCGGCGCGGTGGAGGCCGGGTCGACCGCATTGGCCGCGCGTGCCCAGATGCCGGCTCCGCCGGGATCGACGACCTCGGCTGCGCCGGGGACCACGAAGTCATCGGGCGCGGCGCCGGTCGTGGCCCGGCCGCCGGAAACGACCGAGGATGCCCGGAGCGACAGGTCACCGATGATCGAGCGGTAGAAGCCGGCGGGCGCGGTCGAGTCCGGGTCCATGAGATACGACAGCCCGGGCGTGCGCTGGGCGTCATACGGCCCCAGGGCGTGGTCATGGAAGGTCGGGGCGCGACGGAACAGCTGCTCCATCGTGCGGTTGGTGGTGAACAGCTGGCGGATCGCATCCGTCACCGGGTGGGCCGGGTGACCCTCGGCGATCACCGCCCGGGCGCCGGCGCCGATGAACCCAGCCCCGTAGTTGTCCACCCGCTCGCGTGCATCCGCAACCGTGCCGACCGGAAGTCCCGGCTCCGTGTTCCCCGACGCATAGCACAGGTGGTAGAGGAGGACGACTGCGTTGGGGGCGAGCCGGATGTCGCGCTCGAGGTATGACTCGCCGTAGTAGACCGTCCTGGTGGAGTCGGCGCCGGTCGAGGGATCCAGGCCAAGGCCGTTCTTGGTCAGGGTCTGGAACGGGGCGTACTTGCTCGGCCAGCCGTTGCCGTGGCCGAAGTAGACGAGCACGTTCGCGTCCTGGGCTGCCGCCTTGACCTGTCCCCAGGTCGCGTCGGGTGTGAACACCTTGACCACGTTCCGGGTGTAGCGCCTGGCCTCGGCGACCACCTGGCGCGCGTCGTCCTTGTAGTGCGCGGTGGAGCTGCCGACGGGCCCGACCACGACCACGATCTTGGCATCCGTTGCCGCCCGGACGGGCTCCACGGGGGTCGACAGTCCGACCACGAGGATGGACAGCACGACGATCAGGGCGCGTCGCAAGGCGTCGGACTCCACGTTGTGTCCGGGTCACGAGACCGGACCACCACGGCATCCTCACCCGACCGCACCCGAACGGCCACGGATGGAAGGTCCGGCTACGGCCGGGACCATGGTCCGGGCGAGCGAGCCGATCCGCGAGCACAGGGCGAGATCGGGGCCGTGCGCCGGGGCGGCCGAGACGGCACCATGAGGCGATGAGCCGTCTCCCCGTGCGAACCGCCGCCGACGTCCACCTTGCCGACGCATTCGCGCTGCCGGGCTGCCCGCTGTGCCGCGACCGGGGCCGCCGGGAGGCCGCGTTCCTCGAGTCGATCCTGGCCGAGAGCGTCAACGACGTGGGCTTCCGCCAGACGCTCGATGCCGGCCGCGGGTTCTGTGGCGGCCATGGACATGCCGTTCTGGCCGCCGACCGGCGACGGAGTGGAAGCCTCGGGGCGGCGATCCTGCTCCGGGCAAGCCTGCGGGTGCGTCTCCTGGAGCTCGAAGCGGTCCACGCCGCTCGTGGCCGGGCGCGTTCGAAGCCGCTCGGACGGGCGCTCGCTGTGCCGGCCTGCCCCGTCTGCGGGTGGCTGGCGGCTTCCGACGGTCGCCTGATCGAGGCCCTGGTCGCCCGTGCCGAGGAGCCGACCTGGGCCGAGGCGGTTGCCGGAGCGCCGGTCTGCCTGGACCACCTGCTGCGACTCGTGGACCGCCACCCGGTTCCCGCGTGGTGGCCGCCGATCGAGGCGCGCCAGCTTGCCCGACTGGCGGGTCTCCTCGACCGTCTCGAGCGTTTCGCCCACGCCTCGGCGCATGATCGCCGGCACCTCCAGACCGACGCACAGCGTGCCTCCGTGGACGAGGCCGCGGACCTCCTGGGCGGGGTGGCGAGCACATGGAGCCGGCGGGAAGGCTAGCTCGCCCGACGTCTGCCCGTCTCGGCGTCGTGGTCAGCCGCCGGAGACGCCCGGGATGACGTGGATGTCGGCGCCCGCCACGACGGGCGTGTCGACCCGTGCCCGTTCACCGTCGACGTAGACGTTCAGGTGTGTCCGGATCGACGGCCCGGCGTCCAGCACCCGGTTCGCGAGGCCGGGCACGCGTCCGTCGAGGTCGCGCAGGACCTCCAGCACGGTTCCACCGCTCGCCGGCATCTCGCGTTCCGCGCCCGGGAGCAGCGCCACCAGGGCCCGTGGCAGGTGGACGCTGACGGCGACGGGCGCGCTGCCCTCAGCCAACGACGTGGGCCTCCACCGACCAGATGGGGGGCAGGTTCTCGGCCAGCCTGGACCAGGTCCGCCCCTCGTCCGCCGAGCCGAAGAGCTGGCCGGTGCTCGTCCCGAAGTACACGCCGACCGGGTCGAGGACGTCGTGGGCCATGGCCTCGCGCAGCACCCCCAGGTAGGCGTCCTGCTGCGGCAGGCCCTCGCCGGAGCGGACCCAGGTCTCGCCGCCGTCATGCGTCCGCCACACGGCGGCAGCACCGCCGGGCATCAGGCGACCCTGCATCGGGTCGGTCAGCGGGATGTTCCAGACCGTCATCGCATCGCGGGGATGCGCGGTCATCACGAACCCGAAATCCGAGGGAAGCGATCCCGTGATCTCCTCCCACTTCCGGCCGCCGTCCGTGGTCCGGTACACGCCGCAGTGGTTCTGCTGGTACAGCCGTTCGCCGCCGTCGGCGGCGATGACCAGCTTGTGGACGCACTGGCCGAACTCCGGGTACCGGTTGGCCGGGTTGAACTCGGCCCGGACGCCCGCGTTGCGCGTGTGCCAGGTGGCACCGCCATCGGCGGTCTCGAACACGCCCACGGCGCTGATGCCGACCCACAGCCGCCGGGCGTCGGTGGGGTGGGGGACGATCGTGTGCAGGATGAGGCCGCCTGCCCCGGGTCCCCACTCGGGCCGTGACGGGTGGCTGGTGAGGCCCTCGACGTGCGACCAGGTCGCCCCGCCGTCTGTGGAGCGGAACAGGCCGGCGGGCTCGACCCCCGCGTAGATCGAGCCGTCGATGCCCGCCGTCACGTTCCAGACGGTGGTGATCTGCGGATCGTCGTCGCCGTAGGTGAGTCCCTCGGAGCTGTGGGTCCAGGTGGCGCCCAGGTCGTCGCTGCGCCAGACGGCCGGCCCGAACCACGGGCTTCCTGCGCCGGCCAGCAGGGCGCCGCTGGCGGTGTCAACCGAGATGTCGTGGACCGGCCAGCCCCCGCACAGCGGACCTCGGATGGACCAGTCCCGGCGACCGCTGTCGCCGTCGAGGATGAAGGCCCCCTTGGGGGTGCCGAGGAGCAGGACGCAGCGCTCGCTCACGGGGTGTCTCCAGACGGTGGGAACCAGGATGACGACGGTTGCGGCGCCAGCCTACCGCCCGGTGCAAGACCCGTGGTGACGCACAGGGTGCGACGACCTGTCGACGACACCTCGCAGACCGAGGCCGGGCGGAATACGATCGGCTGGATCCCTGCCAACGTCCGCTTCGGGAGGCGCGCGATGACCTTCGTTCCCTCTGGCTCCAGCCCCCTCGACATCGACTCGGTGCGTCACCGCGTGACAGGCCGGGTGATCGCCCCCGGTGATGACGATTACGATGCAGCGCGTGCCGTGGACGCGGCGGGCATCGACCACCGTCCCGCGGTGATCGTGCGGGTGGCGGGAACCGATGACGTCCGTGAGGTGCTCGCCCTGGCCCGTGAGACGGGGCTCGAGCTCGCCGTGCGCGCAGGCGGCCACAGCGCCGCCGGGCACTCGACCGTCGAGGGCGGGATCGTGCTCGATGTCCGCGACCTGACGTCGTTCCAGATCGATGTCGCGGACCGTTCGGCGTGGGCGGGTGCCGGGTTGACCGCCCGTGCCTACACCGAGGCTGCCGTCGCTCACGGCCTCGCGACCGGATTCGGCGACACGGGTTCGGTCGGCATCGCCGGGATCACGCTTGGTGGCGGCATGGGCTACCTGGCTCGCAAGCACGGCCTGACGATCGACCAGCTGCTGGCCGCTGAGATCGTGACCGCCGACGGCGTTGTCCACGTCGTGGACGAGGCGCATGAGCCGGACCTCTTCTGGTCCGTGCGGGGAGGCGCGGGCAACACCGGCGTCGTCACCAAGTTCCGATACCGGCTGCACCCCGTGGACGCATTGACCGGCGGCATGCTCCTGCTGCCGCCGCGCCCCGAGGTCCTTGTCCGCCTGCTCCGACTCCTGGATGAGGCGCCGGACGAGCTGAGCGGGATCGTGAATGTCATGCCCTGTCCGCCGATGCCGTTCGTGCCGCCGGAGCACCACGGCAGGCTAGTGGCAATGGTGACCCTGTGCTTCGTCGGTGACCCGGCCGCGGCAGGCGCGGCGATCGCGCCGATCCGGGCGCTGGCAGCGCCGATCGCGGATCTCGTGCGCCCGATCTCGTACCCGGAGCTGTTCCCGCCGGAGCCGCCCGGCGAGACACCCCTGGCGGTGGCGCACGTCCAGTTCCTCGCTGGGTTCGAGGAGGCGGATGCCGCCCTCGTCGTGGAGCGCCTCGAGGCATCCGACGCTCCGATGCGCGTGGTGCAGCTGCGGGTCCTGGGCGGCGCGGTCGCGCAGGTTCCACCGGCGGCCACCGCCTATGCCCACCGTGACCAGCGATACGTGGCGGCGGTCGTGTCGCTCGCCACCGGCCCTGATGACCTGGCGGCCCGGAAGACCTGGGTGGAAACGCTGGCGCGGGACCTGCGGCCCACCCCCGGCGCCTACGTCAACTTCCTCGGCGACGAGGGACCGGGGCGGGTCCGCGAGGCCTATCCCGGCGCAACCTGGGACCGCCTGGCGGCGATCAAGCGGCGCTATGACCCTGACAACCTGTTCCGCCGGGTCCAGAACGTTCCCCCGGCCGCCGCGGGCTGAACGGGGTCGCCGCCGGCTGAACCGGGCCGCCGCCGGTCCGGCTGACGTCACGGCCGCTCCGGGCGTGATCGCGCCGCCACGGCTCCGCAACCCGGATGCCCGTCGGCGGCGCACTGGCGAGAGGCCGGCGGCGTCACGATCGATGCATGTCGCGACCGCCTCGCACCGTCCGGGTCGAACCCGTGGAGCTCGGTGACCGCACCGTCCTTGCCGTCGTTGGGGACGATCAGCGTCGCTTCGAGTTCGGCGAGCCCGTCATCGCCGTCGACGAGCGCGGTGGCGCCCGCCGTGGCACCGTGACCTGGGATCCCGGGGCGCGCTGGGTGGTCAGCCTGGGCGAGCCCGACGCGCACGAGAGCTCCACGTAGCCGACCTCGGGTGGCCCGGCGCCCCCGGCGCATCGCTCCCCGTTGCCCGACGATGGTGCCGTAGAGTGTCCGCTGACAATGGGACACGCGGGCGAGGAGACGACGGACGGCGATGACCACCGGCAGCCCGGGAGCCCGCATGGGCGGGATGGCGACGTCGCTCGTTGTCACCCTGGTCCCGCTCGCGGTGGGACTCAACTTCCTCGCCAATTGGGCAGCCGGGCTCCTGCGCTTGCCGATCTACCTCGACACGGTGGGGACCTTTCTCGCGGCGGCGCTCCTCGGTCCCTGGTGGGAGAGCGTTCGTGGGAGTCCTGACGAACGTCATCGGCGTGCTGCCCAACGGGCCCACGAACCTGCTGTTCGCGCCCGTCAACGTGGCAGCCGCCCTCCTGTGGGGCTACGGCATCCGGCGACTCGGACTGGGCCGTTCGGAGGTGACGTTCTTCCTGCTGGCGGCGGTGGTTGGCCTGGTGACCGGGGCGCTGGCGACGCCGATCGTGATCTTCCTCGGCTACGCGACCGGACATCCCTCGGACCTGCTGACCGCCAGCCTGCTGGCATTCGGTCTCTCCCTCGAGGCCGCGACGCTCGTGGCAAGCAGCCTGACCTCACTGGCTGACAAGATCGTTTCCGCATACTTGGGGCTCGCCGTCACCGTCGCTCTGCCGGCTGCAGTCGCCGCGCGCGCCGTCGTTCCGGCGCGGCCCGGCGGTCGACGGCTGGCCGTCGCCCTCGCGGGGACCATCGTGGGCGTGATGCTCGCGTTCCTCCTCGCGGTGCCGGCCGCATCCGGCTGACGCACATGTCAGGGGACCGACCGACCACCGATCGTCCGGTTGTGGCAATCCGCGACCTGACGGTCCGCTACTCGGGTAGCGACCGCGACACCTTGTCCGGAGTGGGGCTGGAGCTTCGAGCGGGTGAGCGCGTGGGCCTGGTGGGGGCCACTGGGGCGGGGCGGTCCACGCTGTGCCGCGTGCTCAACGGGATCGTGCCGCAGCTGGCCGACGCGAGCGTCAGCGGCGAGGTCGACGTGGGCGGTGTTGATCCGCGCGTGACGGCGGTGCCGACGATGGCCAGGGTGGTTGGCATGGCCTTCGACGATGCTGCGGCCCAACTGTCGCAGGCGACCGTGGCGGACGAGGTGGCCCTGCCGATGGAGTCGCTGGGCGTGCCGTACCTGGCGATGGTGGAGAGGATGAAGGCGATCCTGGCCGGGCTGGATCTAGGTGCTGTCATGGATCGGCCGCCGCGGTCGCTGTCAGGCGGGCAGCAGCAGCGGGTGCTGCTGGCGTCGGCGATCGCGCTCCGGCCGCGAGTGCTTGTCCTCGACGAGGCGGTGGCTTCGCTGGATCCCGCCGGTCGCGCGGACGTCCTGGACCTGTTGACAGGCATCGCGACGGCAGATGGAACGGCGATCCTGATCGTCGAGCATGACACCGAGCTGCTCGCCTCCTGGGCGGATCGGATCGTCGTCCTGATCGACGGATCGGTGGCGGCCGACGGCGCTCCCGCCATCGTGCTCGGGGACACGGCGCTGCTGGCGAGGGCCGGCGTGCGGATCCCGGACGTCGCGGCGATCGTGGCGGCCTTGTATCCGGACGAGTCAGGTCCGCGGCCGGTCACGCTCGCTGACGGCATCGCGAGACTGCGGGCCGACGGGTGAGGCAGCATGCGGCGCCCGAGTTCGAACTCCGGGATGTGACCTTCCGATTTGGGGCTCGAGAGCCGCCGGCACTGACTGGCGTCACGACGGCCGTCGAGCGCGGGGAGGCGCTGGGCGTGGTGGGCGCGAACGGTGCCGGCAAGTCGACGTTCATCAGGCTCCTCAACGGGCTCCTGCGGCCGACGGAGGGAGCCGTGCTGGTCGGGGGACGCGACACCCGCGGGATCGCCGTCAGCGAGCTGGCCCGGCGGGTCGGCGTTGTGCTCCAGGATCCGAGGTCGCAGCTGTTCGCCACGACGGTCCGGGATGAGCTGGCCTTCGGGCCACGGAACCTTGGGCGAACGAGACAGGACGTTGATCTCGTCGTCGACCGGGTCGCCCGGCGACTGGGCCTGGACGGACAGCTTGCGGCTTCCCCGTTCGAGCTTCCGGTGGCCCGACGACGGCTGGTGGCCATCGCGTCGGTGCTGACGATGGAGCCGCGGGTCGTGGTCCTGGACGAGCCCGCCACGGGTGCCGACGAGGCGGGCCGGTTCGCCATCATGGCGCTCCTCGATGAGCTCCGGGGCGAGGGCACGACATGGGTGTGCGTCTCACACGACGTCGCGCTGCTCGCGGCCACCGCAACGCGACTGCTCGTCCTCGACGCGGGAACGGTGGTCGGGGACGGTCCGGTGCGACAGGTGCTCGCCGCAACGACGATGATCGAGCGGGCACGGCTCGTACCACCGCAGGCGACCCGCCTCGCGGCGGCCCTCCCGGGGCTGGACGGCAGGCCCGCCGCGCGAACGGCGGGCGAGGTTGTCGAGTGGCTTCGGGCACCGCACGTCGGGGCGTCGCCCGGATGACGGGTTCCGGCGGGCGCGGGAGCCGTCCTTCCTGGGTTCACCGAGTGAGCCCGCTGCCGAAGCTGGCGTGGCTCGTTGCCGCACTTGTCGTCCTGCTGCTCACCTTCGATCCGCTGGTGCTGGGGATCGCGATCGTGGTCGGGGCGCTGCTGTGCCTTGCTGGCGGGGCTGGCTCGCGGGCGGCCCGCACCGTCGTTGCGCTGGCCCCGATCGCCGCCTCGATCATCGTCCTGCAGGCGCTCGCCCCGGTGGCCTGCCGGTGGACCACCTGCACCCCCATCGCAACGCTCGGGCCGCTGACGTTGTACGCGGAGGGGCTGTCCCACGCCCTGGTGCTGGCAGCCCGGCTCGTGGCTCTGGAGCTGATCACGGTCGCGGTCATCGCCACGACGGATGCGTCGGACCTGTTCGGGGCGCTGCTGGTGATCCGGCTGCCCTACGAGATCGCACTCATGGCGACGATCTCGCTACAGCTTCTGCCCCAACTCCGGGTGTCGTTCGACGAGGTCCTCGATGCACAACGGGCGCGCGGCCTTCGGACGACCGGGATCCGCGCCCTCGTCCCGCTCGTCGTCCCCGTCGCGGCCGGGACCTTCGATCGCCTGTCGGTGCTCGTCCTGTCCCTCCAGTCCCGTGGCCTCGGGGCCGGGCCACGGACGTCGTGGCGTCAGGTGCGGTTGGGTGTTGCAGGGGTTACGTCGATCGTGAGCGCTGTGCTCACCGCGATTGGTGGCGCGTGGGTCGCCGTCGCCCGTTGGGGGCCGGGGTCGGGTGTCGTGACGCTGCCATCCGCCGTGGCCGTCGCGGTCGTCCTGGGCGCGGCGACGGTCTTCGTGGTGGTCATGACCTCCGGCTTCCGCTGGCTCGTCCGGCGTTGACCGGTGCCGTGGCGGCGAGCAGCCGGCGGCGCAAGGCGCCACCATGAGCGGGCACCTCCGCAGATGAGTCGACCCGTGAGCCAACCCGCCATCCTCGTCGTCGGCAGCACCATGATCGACCTCATCGCCTACGCCGACCGCCTGCCCGAGGCGGGCGAGACGCTGCTGGGCACCGACTTCCGGATGGGATTCGGCGGCAAGGGGGCGAACCAGGCGGTGGCCGCGGCGCGGTTCGGTGCGCGGCTGGCATTGGTCAACACGGTGGGCGACGACGGCTACGGCGCCGAGACGCTGGCCAACCTCGAGGCCCAGGGCGTCGACACCGGCTACGTCCAGCGCGTGCCCGGGTCCTCGGGCGTGGCTCCGATCTGGGTCGACGGCGCGGGCATGAACCGGATCATCATCGTCCCCGGCGCGAACCTCCACGTGCCGCCGGAGCTGGGCGTGGAGGCGGTGGCGGCCGTGGCGCCGGCCGTGGTGGTCGGCCAGTTCGAGATCCCCCAGCCCGTGACCGCTGCTGCCTTCGCCGCGGCTCGCGCCGCCCGGGTCACCACCGTTCTCAATCCCGCCCCGGCTGCCGACATTGACGCGGCGCTGCTGGCGGCCACCGACTGGCTGGTGCCCAACGAGCACGAGTTCGCCCTCATCGGGGGTGGCCCACTCGACGCTGACGAGGAGACGCAGGACGCGCGAATCGAAGCGCTCGGGGCCCGCCTCGCGGTGGCCCTCGTGGTGACCCTGGGCGACCGCGGTGCGGCGATCCTCCCCCGCGGCGGCCGGGTCACACGGGTGCCGGCCGTCCCCGTCAGCGCGGTGGACACCACCGGGGCTGGAGACGCCTTTGTCGGCGCGTTCGCCGTCGGCCTCGCCGAGGGCTGGGATGCCGTCGACGCCGCCCGGCTCGGGTGCGCGTTCGCCGCGGACAGCGTGACGCGGCCGGGCACCCAGGCCTCGTTCGCCGATCCGGCCGCCGCCCGCGCCATGCTGGCCGCCGTCCGGGACTGAGCCCCGTCCGCTCTGCGCCGGCGGCCGGCGGCGGGCCACCCGGCGAGTCGTGGCATGATCGCCGACATGCGCTCCTCGCCAGCGTCCGCCTCGTCCCCGCGGGAGCTCGTCAGGCGCTTCCGCGGTGCGTCGGGCGTGCCGTGGCGGCGGCTGTTCGGCTACCTCCGACCCAACCTCGGACCATTCAGCGTCGCGCTGGTCGGGCTCGTCCTGGGGTCCGGGCTGTCACTCCTCGTCCCGCTGGTGGTCGCGGGGCTGGTCACCCAGGTCGTCGCCGGAGGGGACTCAGCCGGCCTCGACCGGCTCGTGGTCGGCCTGGTCGTCCTGTTCCTCGCGCAGTCCACGGGGGGCTTCGTCCAGTCCTACTTCCTGGGTGTGATCGGCGAGCGGATCACGGCTCGCCTGCGGGGCGAGCTGTTCAACCGCCTGGTGACGTTGTCGCTCGACTTCCACAGCGCCCGCCGCGTGGGCGAGCTGGTGAGCCGACTGTCGAGCGACGTGACCCTGGTGCGCATCATGCTCACCCAGACCACCACCTCGCTGCTGTCGTCGCTGATCGGACTGATCGGCTCGGTGGTGATCCTGTTCACGCTCAGTCCCACGCTGCTGCTGGTCGCCCTGCTGCTGGCGCCGGCCCTGCTCGCGGTCGGCATCATCTTCGGGCGGCCCCTGCAGCGGGTGAGCACCGAGGTACAGGACGCGATCGCCCACAGCACGGTGACCGCCGAGGAGGCGCTGGGCGGGATCCGGGTGGTCAAGAGCTATGTCCGGGAGGCGTTCGAGGCCGACCGCTACGGCGTCGACCTGGACCGGGTGGTGGCTCGCGGCTCGAGGCTCGCCCTGTGGCGGGCGGCGTTCGGGGCGGTGATGGGGTTCCTGGGCTTCGGGGCGATCGCGGCGCTGCTGTGGTGGACGGGCCACGAGGTGATCGCGGGCCGGCTGTCGATCGGGACGCTGACCGGATTCCTGCTGTACGGCGTCACGATCGGAGGCAGCCTGGCCACGATCGCGAGCCTGTACGGCCAGTTCCGGGAGGGCACGGGAGCGGTCACCCGCGTGTTCGAGATCCTCGACACGCAGCCGACCATCGTCGACCGGCCCCAGGCCCGCGACCTGGTGCGCGCGGAGGGGCGGCTCTCGCTGGACCACGTCTGGTTCGCCTACGACGGTGTCCACGATGTGCTGCGCGACGTGACGCTCGAAATCCCGGCGGGGGAGGTGCTGGCCCTGGTCGGCCCATCCGGCGCCGGCAAGACCACCCTGGTCGGGCTGTTGCCGCGCCTGTGGGAGGCGACGCGGGGCTCGGTCCGCATCGACGGGATCGACGTGCGCGATGTCACCGCGGCCAGCCTGCGCCACCAGATGGGCCTCGTCCCACAGGAGGCGGTGCTGTTCGGCGGCACGGTGCGCGAGAACATCCGCTACGGGCGTCTCGACGCCACCCACGACGAGATCGAGGCGGCGGCCATGGCCGCGAACGCACACCAGTTCATCGCCGCGCTCCCGGAGGGGTACGACACCCTGGTCGGCGATCGCGGGTCGCGGCTGTCGGGTGGCCAACGCCAGCGGATCGCCATCGCCCGGGCGATCCTCAAGGATCCGCCCGTCCTGCTGCTCGACGAGGCGACCAGCTCGCTCGACAATGAGTCCGAGCGGCTCGTGCAGGAGGCGCTGGACCGGTTGAAGGTCGGCCGGACCACCGTCATCGTGGCCCACCGGCTGTCCACGATCCGGGCGGCGACCCGGATCGCGGTGGTCGACGACGGGTGGCTGGTGGAGCTCGGCAGCCACGACGAGCTGCTGGCGTCGGGTGGGCTGTACGCCCGGCTCTACCACCTCCAGTACGAATCCGGGTCCCGTCCCGACGGCACGGTCGATCCCGCCGAGGCGCCGGGCGACTGGGAGGCCGCCGTGCCGGCGGCGCCGGCCGGGTGGGGGACCGACGCGCCCCGCTCGGAACGCGAGGTTCCCGAAGCCTGACGCCCGCGCCTCTCTCAGCCGAACCAGGTGGAGATGTCGTCGTCCGTCACGTCAGGCAGGAGGAGGATCTGCCGGATCGTCTCGGGCGGCAGGGCCGTGCGCCGCGAGATCAGGGCGGCAATCCGGGATGGGTCGTGATTGCAGCGCCGGAGCGCCCTGCGGTCGAGCCGCGGCCACAGGGCAAGGGCTCGACGCTCGACGGGCGTGATGGCAGACCCCCGCAGCTGCCGTGTCCCGTGGACCGCCATCACGACCTCGCTGGCGTCGGCCGTCCTGCCGATGCTCCGCCCCTGACCCGGCGGTGTCAAGGGTCTCGTGCCAAGATCAGGCTGGCAGCTCGCCGCCGCCCATCTCCCACCGAAGGAGCCACGTTGCCCGGTCATGGCCGCTCGCAACAGGTCGCGCCCGCCCGCTTGACGCTGCTGTCCGCCCTGCTCCCGCTGGCCGTCATGGCGCTCCTCACCGGGGGCTGCGGCTCGCCCCCTGATCCTGGCGAGATCACACCGGCACCCACCACGGAGGCAGGCTCCGCCGGGCCCACGATCCCGTCTGCTCCCGCCGCGACACCAGCGCCGGCGCCCGGCCACGAGCTGTACGGCTTCCTGCCCTACTGGGAAATGGACGACGAGGGGATCGGCGATCACCTCGCGAAGACCCCGCTCACCACGCTCGCCCTGTTCAGCGTCACGCACCGCGGCAAGGGAGCGATGCGCACCGGCGCCAAGGCTTATCCGCTGATCACCGGTGAGAGCGGGCGCCGGCTGATCCGGGAGGCGCACGAACGGGGAGTCCGGGTGGAGCTCGTGTACACCAGCTTCGGGGCGGCCAAGAACCGCAGGCTGTTCGAGCGGCCGCCCGTCCAGGCAGCCGTCGTCGATGGGCTGGTCGCCCTGGCCGGGGACCTCGGCGTGGATGGGATCAACGTTGACGTGGAGTCGCTCGACGTGGCGCTCGTGCCGGCCTACGGCCAGTTCGTGGGGCGGCTTCGCGCCGCCGTCCGGGCGGCAGACCCGGGCGACCAGGTGTCGGTGGCGACCGCCGCCCACGGGCTGGGTGCGGCGATGGCGGCTGCGGCGGCGGTCGCCGGCGCCGACCGGATCTTCCTGATGGGTTACGACTACCGGACGGGGCGATCGGCGCCGGGTGCCACCTCGCCGCTGGACCGGGCCGACAACAGCGGCCCAACCCTCCGCTCGTCGCTGGACCTGTACGCGGCCCTGGGGGTCCCGTCCGACCGCCTGCTCCTGGGCCTCCCGCTCTACGGCGTCGTGTGGCCGGTGGCGGGTCCGGTGGTGGGCGCGCCCTCGACCGGACGCGGACAGGCGTGGTTCCCGCGCAGCCATGTCGACCTGCTGACCGATCCAGAGGCGATGCCCATCCGTGACGAGATCGAGCAGGTCGACATCTACCTGCTGGGCTCCGACGGCTTCGTCGGGCCGGGCGCGGTCAGCCCCGGGGCCTCGCCCGATTCGCGCACCTGGCAAGCCGTCTACGTGGATACGCCCTCGACGCTCGGCCCGAAGCTGGCGCTGGCCAACGAGCGCGGGCTCGCGGGGGCGGGCTGGTGGGCGGTCGGCTACGAGCGGGGGATCGAGGGATACACCGACCTGATGGAGCAGTTCACCGCGGGTCAGCCCCTGCCCTGACGCCGTCCACAGCGAGGGATCCCGACGCGGGCTTGACAGCGGGTGCCCGGCCGATGTCCAATGGTGCCATCAAGCATAACCAGAAGGTTATGGAGAAGATGCACGCCGACCCCCTGAGCACTGTGTTCGCGGCCATCGCCGATCCCACCCGCCGGGCCATCCTCGCCAGGCTCACCGGCGGGGAGCTGACCGTCGCCGAGCTGGGTGCGCCGTTCGCCATCTCCCAGCCCGCGGTCTCGAAGCACCTGCGGATCCTGGAGGAGGCCGGGCTCATCACCCGCAGCCGTCGGTCCACGGCGCGCCTCAGCCACCTCCGCGCGGAGCCGCTCAAGCGGGCGACCGGCTGGCTGCTCGGCTACCGCGAGTACTGGGAGGAGAGCTACGAGCGGCTGGATGAGCTGCTCGATCGGATGCAGGCCGAAGCGCCGGCCGACCAGCCGCCGGGCCATCCCGGTGAGAAAGGACGCGTCCCATGACCACGACCGCCTCCATCCAGGTCACCGCCGAACCAGGCACGGCGCTCATTGCCACCGAGCGAGTGGTGGCCGCGCCGCGGGACCTGGTGTTCCGGGCATTCACCGAGCCGGATCTGCTCGCCCAGTGGCTCGGGCCGCGGCGGCTCACGATGCGTGTCGAAGCCTTCGAGGCGCGCCACGGGGGCGCCTACCGCTATGTGCACGTCGACGCCGACGGAACGGAGTACGTGTTCCGGGGCGTGTTCCACGGCGACCCCTCCCCGGAGCGCTTCGTCCAGACGTTCGAGTTCCTGGGCGCCCCGGGCAACGTCTC
Organism: uncultured Chloroflexia bacterium; assembly: GCA_963727585.1. Classification (GTDB taxonomy): domain Bacteria; phylum Chloroflexota; class Limnocylindria; order Limnocylindrales; family CSP1-4; genus CAIXZV01. Next base: position 1,132,340 of record CAVSHH010000003.1, read on the forward strand.
GATGGACACGCTGGAGCTCGAGGACCGCGGCTCGCGGACCCTGGTCCGGACGATCACGGCGTTCCAGGGCGTGGAGGCCCGCGACGCGATGCTCGCGTCGGGGATGACGGGCGGCATGGAGGAGGGCTACCAGCGGCTCGAGGAGCTCGCGGCGCGCATGCGGGATCCCGCCTGACGCGAGGCCGCACGGAAGCCACCGTCGCCACGAGGAGAAGCACACCATGGAGTTCAGGCTGGAGGTTGTCGTCGTGCCCGTCACCGACGTGGACCGGGCAAAGGCGTTCTACGCCGACCAGCTCGGCTTCCCGGTCGACGTGGACCAAGCGACCGGCGACATGTTCCGCGTGGTCCAGGTGACACCACCCGGATCCGGCTGCTCGATCCTGTTCGGGACCAACGTCGCGGCCATGGCGCCGGGGTTGCTCAAGGGCGTCCAGCTGAGCGTGGCCGACGTGGATGCCGCACGAGCGTACCTGGCGGACCGGGGCGTCCCGGTCACGCCGGTGCGTCACTTCGAGGCGGGCGGGTTCGTTGACGGCCGCGGCGAGGACTGGAACTCGTGGTGCTTCTTCGACGACCCGGACGGGAACAGCTGGTCGGTCCAGGAGAGCCCGCGGCTGCGGGATGCCGCCGCACGCGACGGGGACTGAGAGCATGATCCCTGGAGAGCGTGCCACTGCCCGAGATCCCGGCCGAGGTCCGCCTCAGGCGACGCCGAGCAGCGCGGGGACCACCTCCGTCGCGGGCCCGGCCACGATATGGTCGAACCAGTGGTCGTTGCTCGCGGGCTCGAGGTTGGCGAGCCACGTCTCGGCGCCGAAGCCGGCGGCATAGCGGACGTAGCCGGCGGCCGGCCACACGCTGCCGGACGTGCCGATGGCCAGGAACACCAGCCGGCTGCCCGCACGGGCGTCGTCCTCGACAAAGCGCCGGATGGTCCGTTCCGAGGCCGGGTCGAGCAGCTCGCCGAACCAGACGATGTCGGGGCGCATGAGGGCGGGCCCGCCGGGCAGGCCGACGCAGGCCGGACAGGCGGGAAGGGCGCCAGCGATCGCGGTCGAGCGGTCCGCGACGGGGGCCGCGTCGCAGCGCGAGCACCGTGCGCGCCACAGCGAGCCATGGAGCTCGACCAGCCGCCGGTTGCCGGCGGCGGCGTGGAGCCCGTCCACGTTCTGGGTGGCCAGCAGGAAGCGGTCCCCGAGGCTCGCCTCGGCTGCGGCGAGGGCGAGGTGGGCCCGATTTGGGATGGCGCCGGCCGCAGCCGCGCGCCGGGCCGCATAGAAGCGCCAGACACGGGCCGGATCCGCCTCGAAAGCCCCGGGCGTGGCGACGTTCTCGACACGCTCGCCTTCCCACAGCCCACCCGCGCCGCGGAATGTTGCCAGCCCGGACTCGGCGGAGATGCCGGAGCCCGTGAGCACGAGCAGGCGGCCGTCGGTGCCCAGATCGATGGGGGACACGAGATCGGGGGCCATGGGCCGATGGTAGCGGGGCCGCGGCCCTCGAGATCCGGCTGCCGGACCCCGGGGCCGGAGCCGCCGGTAGACTCGGCAGGTGCACGCCCAAGCCACCGATCCGCTCCCGCCGCTCACCCGGGAGCAGGGGCTGATCACGGCCGGGATCATGGCCGGGATCGCGCTGGCCGCCCTCGACTCCACGGTCGTCGGCACGGCGATGCCCACCATCATCGGCCAGCTCGGCGGCCTGTCCGAGTACGCGTGGGTGTTCTCGATCTATCTGCTCACGTCCACCACCTCGGTCCCGATCTACTCGCGCCTGGCGGACGTGCGGGGTCGCAAGCCCGTGTTCCTGTTCGGTCTCGCCCTGTTCGTGACCGGCTCGGTGCTGTGCGGCCTGGCGGCATCCATGCCGTGGCTCATCGCCGCGCGCGCCATCCAGGGGCTGGGGGCGGGCGCGGTGCAGCCCATCGCGTTCACGATCGCCGGTGACATCTTTGTGCCCGCACGCCGGGCCCGGATGCAGGGCTGGTTCTCGGCGGTGTGGGGCGTTTCGGCCATCGTCGGTCCCGCGCTGGGCGGGATCATCACGTCGACCGTCGGCTGGCCGTGGGTGTTCATGATCAACGTGCCCGTGGGGGTCGCGGCCGGGCTGATCATCTGGCTCAATCTCCATGAGCAGGCCATCCACCGCCGGCAGTCCATCGACTGGGGGGGAGCGGTGGTCCTGACGGCGGGCGTCATCCTCCTGCTGGTGGCGGTCTCCGAGGGCGGCGACCTGTTCGGGTGGATCTCGCCGGCCGTGGCGGCGATGGTCGCGGGCTCGCTCGGCCTGCTGGCCCTGTTCGTCCGGCATGCCCGGCGGACCGACCACCCGCTGATCGACCTGGGGCTCCTTGCTGAGCCCGTGATCCGGGCCGGCCTGCTCGTCGGCGCCCTGGCGGGGGTCGTGATGTTCGGGCTCACGACCTACGTGCCGCCCATGGTCCAGGGCGTCCACCAGGGCACACCCGTGGAGGCGGGCGTGGCGGTGGCGGCCATGTCGATCGGGTGGCCGATCGCGTCCGTCGTCGCGGGGCGGCTGCTGGGCCGTGTCGGGGCACGGCCGCTGGTCGTCACCGGGACCGCGCTGCTGGTCGCGGGCACCCTGCTCATCACCCAGCTGGAGCAATTCGACGCCCTGTGGTTCGCGGCCCTCGGCTGCGCGGTGACCGGCGTGGGCATGGGGCTGTCGTCCACGACACTGCTGGTGGTCATCCAGGGCGCCGTGGCGTGGGAGCGGCGGGCCGTGGCGACCGGGCTGGTCCAGTTCAGCCGGACGATCGGCGGGTCGATCGGCGTGGGCCTGATGGGCGGCATCCTGGCGGCCTTCGTGGGCGCTGCCTCGTCGGCGATCCTGGACCCGGCGAGCCGGGGCAGTCTCTCGACGGCCGAGCTGGACGCTGGGCGTGCGGCGTTGGCCGGCGGCCTCGCGGTGATCTACTGGCTGATGGTGGCGGCCGCGGCCCTGACCTGGCTGGTCGCCTGGCGCGCGATGCCCGATGCCCGGCTTGGCCACCAGCTCGGCGGACCGGCCCGGGACGAGGTGCCGGCGGCCTGAGCAGGTGTCACGGGGCCGGCCGGCGATCCCAGGCGTAGAGCTCGCCGCAGGCGCACGCGTAGGTCCAGCGCTCGACCCGGCGCCCGTCATGGTCGAGCGTCACCGACGGCGTCCGGTCGCGCTCGGCGGGCAGCGTGCCGTTGACATGCCGGTGATGGACGACCGGAAAGCGCCGGGGATCGGTGGAGATGTCGACCAGCCAGTCCGCCATGACCTCTCCCTGCACGAGTAGAACAGCCGTTCTATCCTAGCGCGACGCCGTCGGAGGTGTTGACCGGACGCGGACCAGGCGCCGGCCAGACGCGGATCAGGCGCCGGCCGGACGCGGATCAGGCGCCGGCCGTGGGAAGCCAGACGCGAAGGACGGTGGGGCCGCCGGGCGGGCTGGACAGGTCGAGCCGCCCGTCGAGCGCCTCGACCCGGTCACGCAGGCCTGCCAGCCCGCCGCCCGGCTCGAGGCCGGCACCGCCCACGCCGTCATCCCGGATCTCCACCAGCAGCCAGCCCGGAGCGCGACGGAGCGCGACGTCGCAGCGCCGTGCGTCGGCGTGCTTGGCGACATTGGTCAGCGCCTCGGTGACGACGTAGTAGGCGGCCCGCTCCACGCCGTGGGGGAGGCGTTCGTTGGGCGCGAGGCCGCTGTCGACGTAGGTCGGCACGGTGCTCCGGCCGGCAACCGCCGACAGCGCCGCGGCGAGGCCCCGATCGAGCAGGATGGCCGGCGCGGCGCCGCGGACGACCTCGCGCAGCTCACCCAGCGCCTGGCGGGCCTGGTCGCGCGCCCCGGCAATCAGTGCCCGGGCGGCCGCCGGATCGGTGTCGACCTTGTCCTCGGCGAGACTGAGGTCGATGGCCAGCATCACCAGCCGCTGCTGGGCGCCGTCGTGGAGGTCGCGCTCGATCCGCCGCAGCTCGGAGGCCTCGAGCTCGATGGTGGCCGCCCGGCTGCCACGCAGCCGCTCGTTGTCGCGCCGCAGGGCATCGGCAGGACTGATGCACAGCAGGCCCTCCACGACGTAGCGGTGCAGGATCGCCATGCCGCGGGTCGCGGAGGCCGCCACCGGCAGCAGCGCGAGGCCGATGACGAACAGGACCGCGATCACGCTCTCGGGGGCGACCGGCAGCGTGTCGATGCCCGTCACCAGGCGGCGCGGCACGAGCAGCGCGAGCGGTGTCACCAGGAACGCCACCGAGATCGACCACAGCACCACGGCCACGACGAACTCGATCATCGCCAGCGGGAACGAGACCAGCACGTAGGCCACGTCCAGCCAACGGCTGGTATCGAGGAACACGGCGTCCGCGACCTTGCGCAGCCACGTGCCATACGGCTCGGCCGGGATCGGGTCGACGAGCTTGTAGGGATGCGGGATCAGGGGGCGGCTGCCGTCGACGACCAGCATCCGCCAGCGCTCGACCTTGGCCACCATCCGGGCGGCCTCGATCCCCAGGGCGACGATGGCGAAGCCGACCACGAGGATGAGCAGCGAGCCGCCCATCGAGAACAGCATCGACACCAGCGAGATCGCGACGATCGAGACGACGAACCCCATGCCGATCGCGAACACGGCCCGCCACGTGGCCGGGTCGACCGGTGAGAGCAGGAAGGCGGCGATCGGATGTCGGCGGCGGACCGGCGCCGGGCCGGCCGGTGCGGGGGACGGGACAGGGGCGGGTGCGGACGTGGAGCCGGCGGTCATCGGGCGGACCCTACCATTCCGGCGGCCCGCCGCGGGGTGAGCCGATGGCGGCCGGACGACATCACGCCGCGGGCAGCGAGGAGCGTGTTCGTCATGGCCTCACCGTATCCGCCGTGAGCCGCTGCGGCCATCCGGGCAGCGGGCGTGTCGCTGGTGGGGAGATCCCCACCTCAGGTGCGCGCGGTGCGCTCGGGGGCCATCCGCATCGGGCAGAATCGGCGCATGACGATTGACGGGCTGCGCGTGGTGATCGCCGAGGATTCGGTCCTGCTGCGCGAGGGCCTCACCAGGTTGATCGAGGAGTCCGGCGCGACCGTGGTCGCGAAGGCGGGTGACGGGCCGTCCTACGTGCAGGCGGTGCTGGACCACCGGCCCGACGTGTCGGTGGTCGACGTCCGCATGCCTCCGACCCAGCGTGACGAGGGCCTGCGGGCCGCCCTCGAGGCCCGGCGCCTGGTCCCCGGCTCGCCGGTCCTGGTCCTGAGCCAGTACGTCGAGCGCCAGTACGCGAGCGAGCTCCTGGCCGACCGCGGCGGCGGCGTGGGGTACCTGCTCAAGGACCGGGTGGCCGACGTCCGGGACTTCCTCGACGCGCTGCGCCGGGTCGCCGGCGGGGGGACCGCGCTCGACCCCGAGGTGGTCGCCCAGCTGATGGTCCGCCGCCGGCACGACGACCGCCTGTCCACGCTGACGCCGCGCGAGCGCGAGGTGCTGGCCGCGATGGCGGAGGGGCGGACCAACGCCGGGATCGCCCAGTTGCTGACGATCAGCGAGGGTGCCGCCGAGAAGCACATCAGCAGCATCATCGGCAAGCTCGACCTGCCGGACTCGCGCAACGACCACCGCCGGGTGCTCGCCGTGCTGGCCTATCTCGATACCGACGCCTGAGGCGGCCGCCAAACGCGGAGCGTGGTTACCGGCCGACCTGGATCAGGCCGTTCCAGAGGACGTAGCGCGAGATCCACGTGTCGTGGTGGAGGATCCGGCCCCTGGCGTTGCGGACCACCCGGGTGACCGACACGTCCATCCCGTCCGACGGGTACTCGACCTGGTCGCGAACACCATGGGGCAGCGTGTCCACCAGGACGGTCCGCGTCGTGGCCTTGCGGACGTTGCCCAGGACCGGCCGGCCGACCGAGACCGTGCGCCCGTCCGGGATGCCCCAGATCTCATAGCGGACGTAGCCCGCCGAGCCGTTGCGCGTCCGGATGCCGCGGATCACGATCGGGTGCCCCGTGTCGTTGGTGAACGACATCGTCTGGCGGCTGGTGCCGATCACCGACACGGTGGCGTCGAGTCCGAGCGGATAGCGGCTGATGTAGTACTTGTGATTCGACCGCGCGAGCATCGCCAGCCCGGCCCGCATCGCGGCGTTGAACAGGGTCGTCGAGCTCGAGCACATGCCGCCGCCCAGGGCACCCGTCGGGTCGGTGTGGTTGCTGCGGATGATCCCGCCGGGCCCGAAGCCGCGCGCCGGTGTCACCGGCCAGATCGCGTCCCACCAGTCGAACGACTGACCCGGCCGCAGCACGGTGCCGTTGATGATCTCGGCCGGCCGCCAGATGTTGGCGCCGTAGAAGTTGCGATCGCTGATCGGGAAATAGGTGGTCCACTTGCCCAGCAGCGACATCACGGGGGCGGTCTTGCGCGCCTCCTCGGTGGTGATCCTGGGGTAGGTCCTGAACGTGGCCACGGCGACCCGGGCGCCGGGCGTCCCCTGGGCCCGGGCGTCGAGCAGGGCGGTGATCCGGGCGACGGTTGCGTCGATGTCGAGCCGCCGCCCGTCCTTGCTGGCAATCACCCCCACGACCTTGCCACCGCGGGTCTTGAGAAACTGGGCGTTGAGCGGCTTCCGCAGGGCGGCCTTGGTGGGCTTCCTGAGGGACGCCGGGATCGTGGACGGGTCGACGACCACCGCGACCGAGCCGGCCGGCCGGGGCTCGAACCGGAGCCAGCGGCGCACCCTGGCCGCCTTGATGGTCCACTTGCGGTCCTTGTGGGTCAGCACGACGTTGGCGACCATCCGATCCGCCCGCGCGATCGCATCGGCGACATCGGTGTTGTCCACCATCGGGGCGACGCTGACGGGGACCACCTGAAGGACGACCCGGGCCGGTGCGTCGAGCGGCCGGAGGGAGGCCACCGCGGCGTCCGCGAGCGGCTGGGTGTCCACGGAGCGGCCGGCGCGGGCGGGCGTGGTGACGATCCCGTTGGGTCCCATCGTCACGGTCGCGTCGACCGGCGGCCGGTCGAGGGCCGTCAGGCGCGCCGTCACCGCGGCGGCGACCGCGGTTGCGTCCAGCACGACCCGCGGCTGGATGACCGACCCGTCGAGCGCCTGCCGGATCTCGGCGGCCGTCCGGTCCAGCAGCTCGCCGGCCCGCCCGGCGGCCATCGCCTCGTCGACCAGCGCGTCCACGTCCAGCCGGCGCCCCACCTCCGCGTACGGCACGCTGAGGTCGCCGTCGGGGGTATGGAGGACAAGCGAGCCTTGGTCCAGCGGGTAGGCGGCCGTGAGCGCAACCAGCGCTTGGTCGCGGTCGAGGCCGGACAGGTCGACATCGCCGACGTGGACCCCCGGAAGGACGCGTCCCTCGTAGCCCGCATCCCACAGCACGAGGGCGCCGGAAACGCCCGCGGCGACCAGGACCGGCAGCAGCACCAGGACCATGACCAGCGCCGCACGGCGGCGCCCCGGGCGCCGCACCGGAGGGGCGTCGGGCGCCTGGACCGGCTCGGTGGGCACGGCCGCCGGCGCCGCATCGGGCAGCGGCGCCGGGACGGGCGCTACCGCCTCCGTGACGGGATCGGACAATTCGGTCATCGCGCGCGGATGATAGAGCGTGGGCCGCGCTGGCGCGGCGTCCGATCCGCCCGTGATCGGCCGGCCATCGCGCGCCGCCGTCACAGGGTCACCCACGCTTCGGGAGGCAGCTCACGCTCGCCGAACAACCCGCGGCAGGCGTCGAACCCGTCGACCGTGACCGGGACCAGGTCGCGGTTCCAGGTCTCGGGTGTCACCCGGACCATCCACTCCACCCGTTCCTCGCCGGGTCGGCCGTCCAGCATCCGCTGCCCATTGGGCCGGTACCCGAGCTTCTCCGAGACCCGGGCCGAGGCGTCGTTGCCGGTCAGGTAGCCAGACTCGGCGACCCGGGCGCCAAGCTCCGTGAACGACAGGGCCAGGACCGCGGCCCGCATCTCGGTCCCGTACCCCTGGCGATGGTGTGCCAGCCCCAGCCAGGAGCCCGTCCTGACGGTTCGGGTCCGGCCGAAGTCCCGGGCGATCAGGTCCTGCATCCCGATGATCCCGTCCTCGGCCAGCGCGACCAGCGCGAGCGTCCAGGCCGCCGGCGACCAGGCGCCCCGCACCTGCCACCAGTGGAGCAGGAACTGCCGCTCGAAGGCCGGCGACGGGAGCTCGTCCCAGGGCATCAGGAATGGGCTCTGCACCTGGTCGTGGACACCCCGCCGGGCGACCTCGACCAGCTCCAGGAGATCGTCGTCCGTGGGCACGCGCAGCTCAAGCCGCGGGGTGCGCAGGCGGAGGTCGAACAGCGGCCACGGATGACCCATGCGCACATGGTCGGGTGTCGCCCGGTCGCGCGCAAGGCTCCACGACCGCGGCACGATCTGCGGCATGGCCGCTCGAACTGGCCGCCGGAGGGACTGATGTACGGATACCACCGCTTCCGCTACGGCCCTGGCGTCCGGGCCGAGCTCACCGCGTGGCTGCGCCGGCGGCCGTGGAGCGAGCGGCACTGACCTCGTGCCGGGCCCGTTGGACGGGCCCGGGCGGCGTGCGCCCGGGGTAGGGTGGGCACATCGTGCAGCGCAAGTGGCTCATCCTGAGCGCCGTCTCGCTCGGCACCCTGATGTCGACCCTCGACGGCAGCATCGTCAACGTCGCCCTGCCGGCCATCCAGCAGGACTTCGCAAGCGACCTGACGACCATCGAGTGGGTGGTGGTCGCCTACCTGCTGGTGATCGGCAGCCTGCTGCTCCCGGTCGGCCGGCTGGGCGAGGTGCTCACGTTCCGCCGCGTCTACCTGGCCGGGTTCGCCGTGTTCACCGCGGGCAGCGTGCTGTGCGGCGCCGCCCCCAACGAGCTGGCGCTGATCGGCTTCCGCGTCGTCCAGGCGGTGGGGGCGGCCATGGTCATGGCGATCGGGCCGGCGATCGTCGCGCGCACGTTCCCGGCGACGGAGCGAGGACGGGCACTGGGTCTGACCGGGGTCAGCGTCTCGGTGGGCCTGACCCTCGGCCCCCCGCTGGGCGGGTTGCTCACCGCGGTGGCGACCTGGAGGGCGATCTTCCTGATCAACCTCCCGATCGGCATCGTGGCCATGCTGTGGGCAGCCCGCGTGCTACCGGCGGAGCCCGAGCGCGAGGGCGAGCCGCAGACGTTCGACCTGCGCGGGGCAGCCCTGGCTGGTGTCTCGTTCTTCGCCTTGCTGCTCGCCCTCTCGGAGGGCCAGAGCTGGGGCTGGACCAGCCCCGTCACCCTTGGGCTCGTGGTCCTCAGCGTGGTCATCGGCGGGGTGTTCGTGGTCGCCGAGCGAGCGTCCGCGCAGCCCCTGATCGACCTTGCCCTGTTCCGGATCCGGCCGTTCGCGTTCGGCCTGGCCAGCGTGATCGTCGCATTCGCAGGGCTGTTCACGGCGACCTTCCTGCTGCCGTTCCTGCTCCAACGCAGCGAGGGCTTCTCGCCCCTTGAGACCGGGCTCATGCTGACGCCGGTCCCGATCTCGATGGCGATCGTGGCACCGTTGAGTGGCACGGCCTCTGACCGGTGGGGATCCGCCATCCCAGCGAGCACGGGCATGGTGCTCATCGTGCTGGCCCTGCTCAGCCTGACCACGCTGCCGGCCGGGTTCGCGCCACTCGACCTCACCTGGCGGCTCGTCCTGCTGGGAGTCGGAATGGGCATGTTCATGAGCCCCAACAGCAGCGCCGTCCTCGGGTCGGTGCCGGGGCGCCGGGTGGGAACGGCGTCGGGGGTTCTGGCCCAGATGCGGGTTTCGGGCCAGGCCCTGGGGATCGCCATCTCGGCAGCCGTGGTTGCCACGCGCCTGCCGGTACACATGGAGGACCTCGGAGGTGGGTCGGTCGGCGAGGCGGCGGCGCTCGCCGCGTCCGTCCACGATGCGTTCGTGGTGGCCGCCGCCGTCTGCGCCGTCGGGATCCTGACCAGCCTTGTCCGCGGCGGCGTTCGCCGCGAGACCGCTCCGGCCCCGCCCTCGGCCATCCCCGCGCCCTGACGCCCTGGGGCCCGCGGCCGGCCTCGACGACCCGTGCCGCACCAGGGCGCCGGTGCGGCCCAGTCGCGTTCTGCTGACCCCAGTCACACGGGCGAATTGGCCCGGCAACGTGACAGCCCCTCGCCAGAATCAGCTTCCGAGGACGCGCACCACGCCGGTGGGCAGGCTCGCCCACCAGTGGCCGTAGCGCCCATAGATCAAGGGCGCGCGGGTGGCGAGCAGCCCACGGAGCGACCGGGCCTCGGCATCGAGCGCCGCCCAGGTGTCGTCGCCCAGCGGCTCGAACGCCGTTGCCTCGATCCCGTCCGGGACCGGCCGCCACACGCCGGCCACGAAGCCGTCGACGAGCAGCGCGGGCAGGACATCGCCGTTGCGGCGGGTGACGTGCGATCGGAATGCCGGCGGGATGACGCGGCTCCGGTCCACGTGCGCGAGCAGCGCGTTGTCCCACATCGGCAGGAGCCGGGCGGGCGCCGGGACGTCCTCCTCGGGGAGGGGCTGGCCCGGCAGGTCCAACAGGGCGTCGCCCTCCGGCCCCTCGAGCTCGACCACGGCCTGGCCGAGCCCGGCAACGGCAGCCCGGACCCGCGATCGGTGAACCTGCGCAAACTGGGCGACATCCGCCACTGAAGCGGGACCGAAACCGCCGAGATAGCGGAGCACGAGCTGTGGCAGGGCGACCTCCGGGTCGCCGGCGCGGGCGAGGTCACGGGCGGCGAGGTACGACGGGCGGAGCCCGTAGGACCACGGGCCACCGGTCGGCGCATGGATGAACGGTCCGTACGTCCGGAGCGCCCACCAGACACCCGGGCGCGGCAGGACGCCCAGGCGATCGTCCATCCAGGCCTCCAGGTCGGCGTTGGTGCGTGGCTCGGACGCGAAGGCGAGCACCTCGGGGATGAGCGCATCGGCCTCGTCGACCGAGAGCCCGGCGACCTTGAACCGTGCATCCTGCAACCGGCGGACCCGGAGCGATGGCTGCATCGCCTCGTGGAACGTGGGGTGATCGGCCGCGGTCACCACGTGGAGGGTCATGCGAACGGAGGTGCCCTTCACCAGGGCGTGCGTGGCGAACGCGAGGTCCAGCTCGCGGGGATCGAACCCCTCGAGGCGGGTCCAGAGGGCAACGTAGGGCGACGGGGGCTCCTGTGCCTGCAGCGCGACCACGCGATCGACGGCGTCCACCACGCCCAGTGAGCCGCGCTCGAGCAGCAGCTGACGGGCGAGCAATGCCCGGTTGAGCCGGCGGAGGGTGAGACGCATGCCGGCATCGTGCCCTACCCGGGCGCGGGCTTCCATTCGCCGCGGCGGGTCGGGGCTCGCAACCCGGCGGTCGTCGCCGGCGCGAGGCGCGACGGGTGCCGAGGGGCCGCGCGGCGGCCCCCGATGGGAGCGTTGGCCCTGTGCCGCCGGGCGCGCTCCCGGGGAGACTCCGGCGGGAGGAAGGCTGTGCCGCCATATCCCGTGGGTTCTCGCCGGGAGCGGGCAGCGATGGAGGTGGCGGTGCGAACCGTGCTCGGCCTGGCGCCCTGGGCCGTCGTGCTCGCGGTGGCCGGGGTGGCGGTCGTGTTCCTCTATGAGCAGCACCTGGTCGTCGGTCGCCTGCTGCTGGCCGCGATCCTGGCGGCCCATGGGCTGGTCCACCTGCTGTACCTGGCCCCCGCACCGGAGCCCCGCACCGGGGGTCCGGAGTGGCCATTCGATCTTCGCAACCCGTGGCCGGCCACCGCCGGGGTCGACCCGGCGCTGGTCCGGCGAGCCGGGCTCGCGCTCCTGGCCGGTACGGTGATCGCCTTCCAGCTTGCCGCCCTGGCGACGGTGGGGCTGGTGGTGCCCGGCGCCGCGTGGCCGGTCATGGTGGCGATCGGCTCGTTGCTGTCGCTCGTGCTGCTGGTGATCTCCTTCTCGGCCAACCTCGTGCTCGGGATCGGGATCGACTTGGTGCTGCTCTGGGTCGCACTGGGGACGGATTGGCTGCCGGGAGCTGCCTGACCGTGGCGCGCGCCGGCGGGTCAGTCTTCGAGCACGAACGTCACCAGCAGGTTCACCTGGAAGGCGACGATGCGCCCCTCCTCGACATCCACGCGCTGCTCCTTGACCCACGCACTGCGCACGCCACGCAGTGTGCGGTGAGCGCGCTCGAGCCCGACGCGCAGCGCATCCTCAAAGCTCTTGTCGGACCGGCTGCTGATCTCGGTGACGCGGGCGACGTTGGACATGGGGGATCCTCCGGGCACGGGTTGCTTGGTCCTGCAAGCGTCGCCCACCCGCATGTACAGGCGGTCGGGTACCCGGGGCGAGCGCCTCGCGGCGGGATAACAGCCGGGCCCGACGCAGGGTGCCGTGGCGCCCGGCCGGCATGGTGGACAGGGTGCTCCGCGCGGGCGAGACTTGCGCATGCCCGCTGACCCGCGCCCCACGGCATCCCGCCTCCTGGTCGACTGCCTCGCCGCCGAGGGATGCGCCTGGGTGTTCTCGGTGCCGGGCGAAGAGACGATGGACATCCTCGAGGCCCTCGCCGGCGACGACCGGGTCCGGCACGTGACCACCCGCCACGAGCAGGGGGCGGCCTTCATGGCCGATGTCCACGGCCGGCTGACCGGCCGACCCGCGGTTGCGCTCGCGACCTTGGGCCCTGGAGCCACCAACCTCGTCACCGGGATCGCCGACGCCTTCCTCGACCGGGCCCCGATGGTGGCGATCACCGGGCAGACGGGGTCGGACAAGCTGCACAAGGAATCCCACCAGCTGGTCGACATCCCGCGCATGCTGGAGCCGGTCACCAAGTGGTCCCAGCACATCGGCCGGGCCGACTCCATCCCGGAGACCGTCGCCCGGGCGTTCCGGCTCGCCCGGCTCGAGAAGCCCGGGCCGACTCACCTCGAGATCCCCGAGGACGTTGCCGGATCCCGGGTCGACCCTGCCTTGCGCCCATTGGCCGGGGAACGGGCGTATTTTCCGGAGCCCACCGAGGAGGCGATCGCGCACGCCGCCTCGCTGCTGGCGGCCGCCTCGCGGCCGATCGTGCTGGCCGGGAACGGGGTGCTCCGGCGGCGGGCGGCGCCCCAGTTGCGTGCCCTCGCTCGTGGCCTGCACCTGCCGGTCGCCGAGACGTTCATGGGCAAGGGTGCGCTCGACGACCGCTCGCACCTGTCGCTGATGGCCGTCGGGCTCCAGGCCCGCGACCACGTCCTGTCTGGGTTCGATCGCGCCGACCTCGTGATCTGCGTGGGCTACGACCTCGTCGAGTACGCCCCGTCGCGCTGGAACCCCGACGCGCGCAAGCGGATCGTGCACATCGATACCCAGCCGGCCGAGGTCGATGCCTCGTACCGTCCCGAGGTCGAGCTGATCGGCGACATCGGCGGATCGCTACGGCGGCTGCTGGCGATGGTCGAGCCGCACGGCGTGGGCGGCCGCACCGCCTCCGAGCGACACGCGGCCGGCGAGCTGTCGGTCCATGCGGATCTTCGAGCGCGCCTGCTCGAGGACCTGCGCGCGGCCGAGGACGACGAAGGCCCGCTGGTGAAGCCCCAGAAGGCGATCCTCGAGCTGCGCCGCGCGCTCGGCCCGCACGACATCGTCGTGAGCGACGTCGGCGCCCACAAGGTCTGGGTGGGCAGGCTGTACCAGGCCTACGAACCGAACACGGTGATCATCTCGAACGGCTTTGCCGCCATGGGAATCGGGCTGCCGGGAGCGATCGCCGCCGCCCTCGTGCACCCTGATCGCCGCGTCGTGGCCGTGTGCGGCGACGGCGGCCTGCTCATGAACATCCAGGAGCTGGAGACCGCGGTCCGTCTCGGGGTGCGGGTGACGATCGTGGTGTGGCGGGACGACGGCTACGGCCTGATCGACTGGAAGCAGCGCACCGGGCAGGGGAAGCCGTTCGGGGTCGCCTTCGGCAACCCTGACTTCGTGGCCCTGGCGGCCTCGTTCGGAGTGCCCGCGTTCCGCCCGTCCGGTTCGGCCGATCTCGCCCGGTGTCTGTCCTCGGCCCTCGCCGTGGACGGCCCGGCGCTGGTCGAGGTCCCGATCGACTACCGCGAGAACGTGCGCCTCACCGAGCGACTCGGAGAGCTGGAGCGGGAGTAGGCCGGCGCACCGTCGTCGTCAGGCCAGGGCGGGCTCGCTGGCGATGGTGCTGGTGACGTTGATCACCGGCGGGTGCTCGAAGTGCTGCTTGACCGCGCACTGCTCGGCCGCGCGCACCACGGCATCGGCGTACTTCTCGGGGAAGCCGGCGGGCAGCTCGATCGTGACCTGGATGTCGTTCACCAGCCGGGTCGTCGGATCGACCGCCATCCGCTGGACGAGGCGGATCCCCTGAGGATCGATGCCCCGCTGCCGGCAGAACCCCAGGACGTAGATGCCGGCGCAGGTCCCGACGGTCGACAGGAACGTCGCAAACGGCGTGGGGGCAGAGGCGGCGCCGCCACCGGAGGGCGGCTGGTCGGTGGGGACGGTGAACTCCCCGAAATGCGCGTCCACCCGGGCGCCGCCCGGGAAGTCGATGATCATCTCCACGGCGTGAGTCCTCTCGTGGCGGCTCGGCCAGGCAGTTGCGGGCCGGCGTGGTCGTGCTGAAGCGCTTCGGCGACCGCCCTGCGCCCGTCCGGCAGCCGGCGGGGTGGCGGTCCCTGGAGGGTACGTTACACTTGCGTACTTGCGCAAGTAGTCGGTTTATGTCCGCCGCAAGGTCCGGTGGAGGAGGGGACTTGCATTTGCGACAGTCCCGCGGCTACAACTAGCGCGAACGCGATGCCCGGCCGCCCGTCGGCCGCCCGTCGCGCCCGGGCTGTCGGCCTCGTCCCTCCGGCCGGTCCGGTCTTTTCCCCAGGGACGGGAGGTCCGCGATGTCCGGTTCGCGCACCGCGGTGACCGCCATCGGGGCGATCGCTGCCATCCTCTTGGCCTGGATGGTCAACCCATGGATCGAGGTCCCCGAGGGGCTCAGCCAGATCGTGACCGTCGCCTTCTGGGTGCTGGCAATCGTGCTTGTCGTCCTGCTGTACCTCGACGCCCGGCGCGATCCCGACTCGGACCGGGTCGAGACCGAGGGCCCGGCGTTCGCCCGGTTCCTGCTGTCCAACTCTCGGGCCGGCCTGTTCTGGCTGCCGATCCGCCTGTTCCTCGGCTTCTCGTGGCTGGAGGCCGGCCTGCATAAGGCCACCGGCACGGGCTGGCTCGACGGGGGCTCGGCCCTGGCCGGGTTCTGGAACGCCGCGGTCGCCGTTCCCGACCAGGGCCGGCCGGCGATCACCTACGACTGGTATCGGGACTTCCTGAACATGCTGCTGGCCAACAACGCGGAGACCTGGTTCGCGCCACTCATCGTCGCCGGTGAGATCGCCGTCGGGGTGGGGCTGGTGCTCGGTGTCCTGACCGGCTTCGCGGCCTTCTTCGGGGCATTCATGAACATGAGCTTCCTGCTCGCAGGATCCGCGTCGACCAACCCGGTCCTGTTCGCCTGCGCCATCGGCGTCATCCTCGCCTGGAAGGTCGCCGGCTACTACGGCGTCGACCGCTGGCTGTTGCCAAGGCTGGGCACCCCCTGGGCGTTCAGTCCCGGCGGAGAAGGGACCCCGGAGCGGGTCCGCAGGCCGACCGGCGAGAGTGCCTGACCTCGCCTGACACCTCCATCCTCCCGGGGATATTCCGGGAAGAGGCTCACGACCCCGCGCTCCGCCGACCGGCGGACCCGCGGGGTCGTTGCCGTCCGGGGCTCTCGACGTCTCGGACCTGACCGTGGCGTGATCGCCGCCTGCCATCCTCCTGCAACGCCGGCGGGCGGGAATGGCGGTGCGGCCGGCGAGTGGGAGGTGCGAGCGTTCGGCGGCCAAGGAGAGACGCCTTCCGCGTGGTGCCGGCGCGCCGGCCCGGGGCGGACGGAGCGCGGCAGAGGAGCTGCCCGAGCCGGCACACGGTCTCCCGCCGAAGACGAGGTTCACGTGGCCCGAATCGCCCTGGTGGCACCCCCGCTGCTGCCGATTCCCCCAACCCGCTATGCCGGGACCGAGCGGGTCGTCGCGGCGCTCGGCGCCGGCCTGCATCGCCGGGGGCACGAGGTGACCCTGTTCGGCCCCGGCGACTCGGACGTTCCGTACCAGCTGGTGCCAACGGTCGCCCACGCCGCCTGGTCGCGCGGCTTCCGGGACGATCCGGCACCGCTCCTGTCCCGCACGGTGGAGGTCGCCCGGGACCACCTCGCCCAGTTCGACATCGTCCACACCCACATCGAGGAATGGGGCCTGCACTTGGCCGACTCGACGTCAACGCCGGTGGTCGCGACCTTCCACGGTCGCCTGGATTCGCCGTTGGTGTCGCATGCGATCGAGCGCTATCCGGCCGCATCGCTCGTCTCGATCAGCGCCAGCCAGCGCCGGTGGCACCCGGACGCCCACTGGGTGGCCACCATCCACCACGGACTGCCCTTCGCCGACGTGCCCGCGCGTGGTCGAGCCCCCTCGGGCCTGGTGCTGGTCGGGCGCGCAACCGCAGAGAAGGGGATCGAGGAGGCGATCGCGGTGGCCCGCGCAACCGGGCAGATGCTCACCATCGCGGCGAAGGCGCACGATCCCGCCGAGCATGTCTACGTGGACGACATCATCCGGCCGGCTGTCGCCACAGGCTGCACGCGGTTCCTGGGCGAGGTCGCCGGTCCAGAGCGCGACGCGCTGCTCGCCTCCGCCACCGCGACGTTGATGCTCGGGGGCTGGCCGGAGCCGTTCGGGCTGGTGGCGATCGAATCGCTCGCCGTGGGAACCCCGGTCATCGCCCGCCGTGCGGGTGCGCTGCCCGAGATCATCGAGCACGGGGTCGACGGCTTCCTGGTCGACGACCTGCGCGAAGCCGCGTTCGCAGTGGACAAGGTGGCCGGTCTGGACCGGGAGGGGATCCTCGTCCGGGCACGAGCACGGTTCGGGGTGGACCGGATGGTCGACGCCTACGAGGCTGCCTACGGCGATGTGCTCGCCGGAAGCGCTCGTCTTCCGGCAGGCGGCCCCCACGGGACCCGCTTCCTGCGCTGCGAGTTGCGGGGGCGAGCCGGAGCCCTCGAGCCCATCGGTCGGCCCTGACCCCGATGGCCGGCCGGCCGCGCGGTTGCCGACCGACCCGGGATCAGTCCCGCGTCGCCCGCTCGGCGATCACCCGGAGGGTGTGCTCGAGGGCCTGTTCGGCCGTGGCCGCGTTGCGGGCTCGGATCGCGGGTCGCTCTTCCGGTATCGAGCCCGGCGGATCGAGCAGCAGGGTCGGCGGCGGCGCCTGCTGGTGCTGTTCTGCCTCCGCCACCCACCGGTCGCGCCAGGCCTGCGGCGTGGCGGGCGGCGGATCCCGGTGCGCCTGGGCGAGCCAGACCAGCGCCCACGATCGCGGGACCACCCGGTAGACGTCGTAGCCGCCTGCGCCGGTTGCCAGCCACCGCCCGCCGGTCCACAGGTGAGCGGTCTCGTCGAGCAGGCGGGCCGCCCGATGGAAGGCGTTGGTCGACAGCGACAGGTTCGTGAGCGGGTCGAGGTGATGACCGTCGCAGCCCTGCACGGTCACCAGCAGGGTGGGCCGGAACGCCGCTGCCACCGCCGGCACGACCAGCTCCAGGGCCGCCAGCCACGAGGCGTCCGACGTGCCGGCCTCCAGGGGCAGGTTGACCGCGCTGCCCTCGGCCCCGTGTCCGCCGCGGTCGTCGACGAAGCCCGATCCGGGGAACAGGGTGAGGCCGCTCTCGTGGATCGAGACCGTCTGGACCAGGGGATCGTCCCAGAAGATGGCCTCGACCCCGTCGCCATGATGGGCGTCCACGTCCACGTACAGGACGCGGTGGCCGGCCACGCGGGCACGCCTGATGGCGACGGCCACATCGTTGTAGACGCAGAAGCCGCCGGCGCGCGCCGGGAACGCATGGTGGAGCCCGCCGCCCGGGTGGAAGGCATGGACGACCTCCCCGGCGAGGATCCCGTCCAGGGCCGCGATGGTGCCACCCACCACGCCGGCGGCCGCCTCGTGCATGGCATAGAAGGGCGGCGTGTCCCGGTCGTCAAAGCCCATCTCCTCGGCCGCCTCGGGGTAGTCGGAGAGGGTGCGCACGAGCTCGATGTAGGCGCGCTGGTGGACCGTCGCCAGCTCGTCGTCGGTGGCCGGCGCGGGCGGCACGAACGGCCCGGCACCGAGCTCCCGCAGCAAACCGATGCCGGGGCCGAAGCGGCGGATCGTGAACGGGTGCCGGTCGCCCAGATCGTAGGCGAGGCTGGCGTCCCCGTAGACGACCAGGGGAGCGGGATCCGGGCCGGAAGCGGACATGGAGTCGATGTGGTCTCGGTGGGCCGGTGCGCCGGAGCGCTACCATCGCAGGGTGCCGAGGGGCGCGGAGCGCGACAGTAGCACGCCGGTCACGGGCATCGTCGGGAGCAGGGGAGTGGGACGTGGATCGACCGGTCACCGCGACCTCTCGCGACCAGGCACGCGACACCATCCTGCGTGACGGCTCCGTGATCGCGGTCCGGGACGCCCGGCTCGAGGACGAGCCCGCGCTGCTCGCGTTCCTCGGGCGCCTCGGCGAGGAGACCCGCCGGCTGCGGTTCGCCACCCTGCGCCCGAACCTCGAGGCTCGGGCCCACAGCTGGGCTGTGCCCGAGCGGGCGGGGGACGTGTCACTGGTCGCGGAGATCGGCTCCGGCCCAGGCCGTGACGCGGGTGACCGCGGGGGCCTGACGATCATCGGCAGCGGGAGCTACGACCGTACCGGCCCGGACGGTGCCGAGGTGGCGTTCGTCGTCGCCGAGGAGCACCAGGGGCGCGGGGTCGCCACGCTCCTGCTCGAGGAGCTGGCCAGGCGGGCCAGCGAAGCAGGCATCACGACCTTCTACGCCGAGCTGCTGCCCGAGAACACGCCCATGCTGGACGTGTTCCGCGCATCCGGCTTCCCGCTCCGGCTGCACGCCGATTTCGGGGAGATCCGGATCGAGTTCGCCACTGCGCTGACGGGCGAGGCCCGGCATCGGTTCGAGCGGCGCGAGCAGCTGGCCGCCGCCGCCGCCGTCCGGGCCCTGCTGCATCCCGGTTCTGTGGCGGTCATCGGAGCGTCGCGCCGGCGCGGAACCGTGGGCGGCGAGCTGTTCCACAACCTCGTCTCGGGCGGCTTTCCCGGCCCGGTCTACCCGGTGAACGCGGGCGCCGACGTCGTCCAGTCCGTCGCAGCCTACCGATCGGTGTCCGCGATCCCGGGTCCGCTGGACCTCGCCGTGATCGCCGTGCCGGCCGAGGCCGTGGTCGACGCCGTTCGCGAGTGCGCCGCCAAGGGGGTGCGGAGCGTGATCGTCGCATCGCACGGGTTCGCGGAGGCCGGCCCCGAGGGCGCCGCCCGCCAGCGGGAGCTGGTTGCCGCCTGTCGCGGTGCGGGGATCCGCCTTGTCGGTCCCAACTGCTTGGGGGCCATCAACCGGGCACCGGCGGTCCGGCTCAACGCGACGTTCGGGCCCGGCGTGCCACCGTACGGGCGGGTGGGGTTCCTGTCCCAGAGCGGCGCGCTGGGGCTGGCGATCATCGATCATGCCGCCCGGTTCGGTCTCGGCCTGTCGAGCTTCATCGCCGTCGGCAACAAGGCCGACCTTTCCGGCAACGACTTCCTGCAGTACTGGGAGGCCGACGAGGCGACGTCGGTGATCGCGCTCTACCTCGAGTCCCTGGGCAACCCGCGCAAGTTCAGCCGGATCGCCAGGCGGGTGGGCCGGACGAAGCCGGTCATCGCCGTCAAGAGCGGCCGGTCCGGGGCGGGCGCCCGGGCGACGACCTCGCATACCGGCGTCCGGATCGCGCAGTCGGACGTGACCGTCGAGGCGCTGTTCAGGCAGGCCGGCGTCGTGCGCACGGACACCCTGGGCGAGTTCTTCGACGTCGCCATGCTGCTTGCCAGCCAGCCGCTCCCGGAGGGGCGTGGGGTCGCCATCCTGACCAATGGCGGTGGACCCGGGATCCTGGCAGCCGACGCCTGCGAGGCGGCCGGGCTGGAGGTGCCGGCCCTCCCGCACGACGCCCGGGCGGCCCTCGCCACGGTCCTGCCCCCCGATGCCGCGCTCGACAATCCCGTCGACGCGGTCGATGCCTCGCCCGCGGCGTACGCAAGCGCGGTCGCGATCCTGGCCGCCAGCCCGGCCGTCCACGCGGTCATCGTGCTGTTCGTGCCGCCGCTCGGTGGGGGCACGGAGGCGGTGGCGGCGGCCATCCACGACGCCGTGGCCCGCCTGGGCCGACCGGTCCCGGTGCTCGCGGTGTTCATGGGCGCCGACGGCGGCCCGGCCGAGCTCAGGAGCGAGGATCTGCGGATCCCCGCCTACAGCTACCCGGAGGACGCCGCCCGGGCGCTCGGACATGCGGCGTGGTACGCGGAGTGGCGCCGGGCGACACCGGGTCGCGTGCCGGTGTTCGGCGATCTCCGCCCGGACAGGGCAACAGCCGTGCTGGCCGACGCGCTGGCGCGCCTCGAGGGTGCCTCGGTGCCCGTCCCGGGCGCCCACGCGGGCGAATCGCCGCTGGCGCAGCCCGGGGCGGGCGCCGCGAGCCGCTGGCTGGGCCCCGACGAGGTCGCGGCGCTGCTGGACTGCTACGGGATCCGGATGGCGGAGTGGCGCCTTGCCCGGTCGGCGGCCTCGGCCGGGGCGGCCGCGGACCAGTTGGGCGGACCGGTGGCGCTCAAGGCTGTGGCCCCCGGGGTCGTGCGCAAGGTGGACGTCGGGGCGGTCGTCCTCGGGCTTGACGGCGATGCCGCGGTGCGCGCGGCCGCCGAGACGATGGGGGAGCGGTTGCGGGCGGCCGGCCACGCCGTCGACGCCTACCTCGTGCAGCGGATGGTCCCGGACGGGACCGAGATGCTGGTCGGCGTCGTCCACGACCGCCTGTTTGGTCCCGTGATCGCCTGTGGCGCGGGCGGCACCGAGCTTGCGCAGCTCCGCGACGTGGGCGTCCGGATCACGCCGCTCACCGACCGCGATGCATCGGAGCTGGTGCGCGGGCTCGACGTGTACCCGTCGCTGGTGGCGGCCCACGTCGGCGGACCGGCCGACGTGACGGCGCTCGAGGAGACGCTGCTGCGCGTGAGCGCCATGGTCGAGGCCCACCCCGAGATCGCTGAGATGGATCTCAATCCGGTCTTCGTGCTCGCCGAGGGGGCCATGGTCGTGGATGCTCGCATCCGGATCGAGGCCGAACCCGGCGCTGAACCACGCCCGCGCGGCCAGGACGCCTAGCTGTCGGCGAAGTCCCGGCAGAGCGCGGTGCTCGCGAGGTCCTCGATCGCACACCGCTCCTCGAGGAAGCCCGCTGCATCCGTGCTGTCCTGGTGCGCCCCGGGCACCTGGTCCCAGGCCTGGAGCCAGGCGTCGTAGGAGCGGCACGACCGGACGGCGTCATCGAGGGCCGTGGCCTGGTAGGGCGGCAGGGCCCGGGGCTCGGCGTCACGGAACGCAGCGACGCAGTCGGCGATCCGCCCCTGCTCGTCCTGGCAGGCGGCAAGTGCCACCGGCGCCACGAACAGGCACGCTGCGAGGATGGCGGCCGACAACCGCCGGCCGACGGGGGGCGCATCGATGCTGGTCACGCCGACAACCTGCCATGACGGGGATCAACGGCCCGACGTCGAGGCGGCTGGGCGGATCGCAGCCGCCTTCCGGGTGAGCTCACCCGGGAAACGATGATCACCTCGCCGCTCGCGGCGGTGCTCCTGCCTGGCCGGGGGATTGCGGGCGGGGCTTATCGGGCACCGGCGCCCCGCGCCGCTCGACCGTGGCCTGGTAGGCGCTCCGCAGCTCGTGGATCCGCTGCTCGAGTCGCTCGCAGTCCGCGCGCTCCTCGGCCACCTCCGCCAGCACCGTCTCGAGTCGACGCCACTCGTGGAGGATCTGGGACGGTGTGCGCGGGGTCTTCACATCGCGGCCATCCATTGACTGGAGCTCCGTGGTCGGGCTGGTGGGGACTACAGGAGGAGGAGCGCGGAGCGGAATGCCGCATCCTCGCCGGGGTCGCCGGGCGAGGATCGGAGGGCCAGGTAGGCCGCCCAGAACCGGTCCTCGAGCTGGGCGAGCGGGCGCTCCCCCTTGCCGGGGCGGCTGGCGAGGGCTCGCAGGTAGACGTCGAGGAGCACGGTATGCGCCGCCGAGAGCGGGGGCCGTGCAGGCGGCGGCCATCGCTCGGAGTCCGACGGGGCAGCGGTCGGACGGATCACCCGGACATCGTGCCCCCCGCCCGTCGGCCGGATCAGGGCCGGAGGTCCCACCTGCACGGGCTCGACGGCTCGTGGGGCTAGGGGATGGGCGCCGCCTGGAACGTGGCGAGCACGTCGACGATGTGGTCGACCATGGCCTCGACGATCCGCTCGCCCTTCTGGCGGGTGGCCAGGGTCGGGTCGCCGAACGCGCCGGTCGGGGAGTAGATGCCGCGCGCGGGGTTCGGCAGGCGTGTCAGCGGGCCGGGGGCCTTGGCCGGATGCACGTCGGGCTCCGCGCGCCCCATCCGGACCGTGTCCGGCGCGATGTACAGCATCATCGAGGTCTCGATCTCGTCGGCATGCGTGCCGGCTGCCTGGGTGACCAGCTGCTCGACAACCCCGGCCGCGGCGCGTTCGATGTCCATCCAGGCGAGCGCCACGTGATCCCGGGCCAGCTGTTCCGCGGCCGGCTCAAGCGCGCGCAGGGTGCTGATCCCCGTGTTGAGTGCATAGAAGCGGCGGGCGCCGTGGCGCGCATGGCTGCGGCAGATCTCGACCACCGTGTCGCGCATCGTCTCGAGCGACAACGAGACCGAGCCCGGGTACTCGAGGAAGGCCGGGTAGTAGCCGTACTGCAGCGTCGGGAGAACGAGCACTCGCGACCGCTCCGCCACCCGGCGGGCAAGGTACTCCGCGAGCAGCCAGTCGTTGTTGAGCTGGAGGTGCAGCCCATGCTCCTTCGTCCGCGCCCCGACCGGCAGCACCGCCACCGGGTACTCGCGGAGCGCCGGTTCGGCCTCCGCCCAGGTCAGCTGTTCGAGATAGCGGCCGAGCATGCAGTTGCCTCCTCGCGGTCCTACTCGGCGCAGACGGTGGCCGCCTGCGTCGAGACGTCGACGTGGAGATGGGCGTGGCCACCGAACTCCCTGGCCGCCGTGAGGTCGGCGGTGGCGAGCGCCAGGGTTGCCCAGCCGACGATCCGCTGGGGGTGGCTGGGCAGCGTGGGGAACGGGTTGTTGGTCTCGCTCCAGGCGCTGATGGCGTGCTCGAGGATGTCCCAGCGTCGGCCGGGCTCCGCCCAGCTGCCGCCGAGAATGTCGCGCTCGATGCAGGTCCCGGTCCCGGGCCGGGCAAGGCCGGGCTGGCCCGCGAGCCCGGGAAGCAGCCCGATGTCGGAGGCGCCCTCGACGATCCCGTCGCCATCGGCGTCCCCATAGTCGGGACCCGCCGGCCCGACTACCAGGTTGCGCGCCTCCTCGGCGCCGCGCCGGGCCTCCGCGAGGTCCGTGGCGCCGCGCCAGCGGTCGACGGCCGCGTTGATCGACGCGAGGCGGTCGGGCAGGGAGGCATCGACCACGACCGTCGCCACGGAGGCCGGGGCAGAGGCGCCCGGGGCACCACCGCCGCAGGCCACCATCATCACGCTGAGCAGCGCGGCCGGCACAGGGCCGGCGTGCCGCCAGCGGCCGTGCATCAGGCGGCGCTGCCGGGCAGCAGCTCGGCGACGGCGGCCGCCACCTCCCTGGGTGTGAGCCGCATCGTCGCATCGCCCACCCGCAGCTCCAGGAGCCGCACTCCCGGCGTCTCGGTGGGCATGGACACGCTCCACGTCCACAGGCCCTGCTCGAGGGCCAGGCGCCTGATGCCGGCGGTGATCGCCGCGGGCGTCGTGCGCAGGTGGAGATGGAACATCGGGACCTGCGGCGGGTCCGGCACGACCTGTACGCCGCCCAGCTCCGACACGGCGACGGCGATCGCCTGCGTGTGATCCAGGTAGTCCTGCATGCGTGGCAGACGGAGGCGCAGGCCGGCGAGCGCGGACGCTGCGTATGGCCACAGGTGGAACAGCGTGCCACCGTGCCGGTGGCGCCACTCGCGCGCCTCGGCGATCAGGTCCTCGTCGCCCAGCAGCATGCTGCCCGAAGCGCCCCCGAGTCCCTTGTAGAACGAGACGTACACCGTGTCGAACAGGGCGGCGATGTCCTGCAGCGGCCGGTCGTAGTACGGTCCCGCCTCCCACAGGCGCGCACCGTCCAGGTGGACTGCGGCGCCCCGGTCGCGAGCCCACCCGACCTGCGCCACGAGGTCCTCCCAGGACGGCAGCCGGCCCCCGATCTCCCGTTGCGGCAGCTCCAGCAGGAGGGCCGCGATCGGCTCGTGGATGTCCTCGAGATCATCGAGCGTGATCAGCTCGCGCGCGTCTCCGGCCGGTCGCCCGACCAGGCCGTGGAGCCGCTGGTAGGCCTTGTCCTCGTGCAGCTCGAGGTGGCAGGTCGGGTGGAAGGCCACGGTCCGACGGCTCCGCCGGTCGGCGTGGATCCGCAGCGCGATCTGCTGGGCCATGGTCCCGCTGGGCATGAACACGGCGGCCGGCTTGTCGAGCAGGCCGCGCACCTCGTCCTCGAGCGTCCCCACGACCCCGCCCTCGCCGTAGTAGTCCACGGCGAGATCCCCGGCGGGCAGGCTCGCGACCTCGGCCAGCACTCCGGCGGGGGTCGGGATCCCATGGTCGAGCAACGTCCGGTCGCACTGCTCCCGGAGGAGCTGCCGCTCATCGGCGGAGAGTGTGGACGGATCAGGCGCTGCGTCGTCCTTCATGCGCGCGACGATACCCGACCGACGGTCCACCGGCCGCGATCCATGCAGCCCGCGGACCGCACTCTTCCCCGACCCGGAGCCCATCGCGTAGGCTGTGCGGCCCAGCAACCCACGCAGGGAGTGACGAGGATGGCAAACCGCGACTCACTGATCAGCGCGATGCATCTCCCCGACGAGGCCGTCAGGGAGATCAACGAGCGGGGCGTAGCGCTTGCGGACGTGGACACGATGTCCCAGGCGATCCATGACGTCTACTGCGGGATCACGGCCGACCACCAGCACCCCAGCGAGAAAGACCGCCAGCAGGCGCAGAAGATGATCGAGGCCATCCAGCGGATCGGCGGCTGAGGGCCTGCCCCGGCCGCTCAACCGGGGGTCAGTGGCCGGCGCCTGCCGGCAGGCGCTCGCCGGCCTCGATCCGGACCGGCAGGCGGTTCTCGGCGGGGGTGAGCGGGCACGAGAAGCGCGCGTCGTACACGCAGGACGGGTGGTACGCGAGGTTGAAGTCGAGGATGTAGGTCCCGTCATCCTCGGGCGCAAGATCGAGGTAGCGGCCGGCGCCGTAGGAGTCCGTTCCGCTGGTGGCGTCGAGGAAGGGCACGAACAAGGAGCCGTCCGCGTTGCCCTCGAACGTGTACGCGGTCAGGGTGCAGTCGAGGTCGGCGACTTCGAAGTGAAGGACCCCGGCACGCTGGGCCGGACGTAGCCGGCCGTCGGAGGTCGGGATCTGGAAGCTGGTGGGTTCCGTTCCCGCATACGGCTCGAGCGAAAGATCCTCGAACACGAGGTCCTCGTCGACGTCGAAGTAGGGGAGGCCTGCGAAGTCCGCGCGATCCGCCACGGGAACCGGGCTGCGGGGGTCGGTCCTGTAAAACGCGTCCTTCTGCGCCCGGTAGGCGCGGACCGCGCCGGGATAGTCCAGGTGCTCGTGGTCGTGGTGGTGCTCGTGCGGCTCGTGGTCGTCCATGCACGCAGTGTACGGTTGGGCCGACGACCGGCGGCCCGGGCCGAGGGCGGGCGCGGCATCGGCCGGCATTTCGGGGCCGATCGACCCTTGGCCCCACCCGCGCGACCGTCGACGCTCGGCGCACGCAGGGAGGCTTCACATCGATGACGACACGCGAGACCTTCACCAGCGCTGCGGCCGAGGAGATCGGCCGGCGGCTGGGGATCGACTTCACGACGAGCCCGTTCCCGCTCGAGGAATTCCGGGCCGGCATGGACATCGAGCTCGAGCACGGATCCCGCGACCCGGACACGAACGTGACCGGCGACGATGCGCTCACCACGGGCAAGATCGCCCTGGCGCACCTGCGCGAGATCCCCGACTACTACACCCGCCTCGCGAGGATGGAGGCCGAAGCCGAGGCCTGACCGCTCGAGGGCGGCGGAACATCCACGCGTTTCTGCCCATCGGGTCGCGCGGTAGCGGGCGATCGTGACCACAACCGACCTGGGGCGGTTGCCCCGGGCGGTGAGGGCGGGCCGGCTGCTGTCCGCACGCCCCGTCACTCATCGCGGCGACGCGCGGGCCATCGGGCGGGCCCCTGCGTGGTGCCCCGCTTGACCGGGATGCGAAAGTCGAGGCAGTCAATCGCACTGACGGCCGCGAGGAAAGGAGCGAGATGGGAGCACCCATGTCCAGCCAGAAGGTGACCACCCTCTTGGACGACATGAGGCTCCATGCGCACGCTCAACCTCGGCATTCTCGCCCACGTCGACGCCGGTAAGACCACCCTCAGCGAGCGCCTGCTCTACCGTGCCGGCGCGATCGATCGCGTCGGGAGCGTCGACGCCGGTACCACCCAGACCGACTCCCTCGAGCTCGAGCGCGAGCGCGGGATCACGATCCGGTCCGCGGTCGCCTCGTTCCTCGTCGGCGACCTCGCGGTCAACCTGGTCGACACGCCGGGACACCCCGACTTCATCGCGGAGGTCGAGCGGGTCCTGGGCGTGCTCGACGGCGCGATCCTCGTCGTCTCGGCGGTCGAGGGGGTCCAGCCCCAGACGCCGCTCCTGTTTCGCGCCCTGCAGCGGCTCCACGTCCCCACCCTTGTCTTCGTCAACAAGATCGATCGGGCCGGCGCCGACCCGGATGGCGTCGTCGTCGCCATGGTCCGGCGGCTGGCGCCGGGCATGATCGCGATGGGCACCGTCCGCGGGGCGGGCAATCGCGAGGCGACGTTCGAGCGGTTCACCGCCGCAGACCCGGCGTACCGGGCCCGGCTGGCCGAGATCCTCGCCGAGCACGACGAGGGCATCCTCCGTGCGTTCGTCCAGGACGAGGCCGGGCTCTCGTACCCGCGCCTGCGCGAGCAGCTCGGAGGGCAGATTCGCGAGGGCTGGGTCCACCCCGTGTACTTCGGGTCCGCGGCCCGGGGCACCGGTGTCGACACGCTGCTTGCGGACGTCGACGAGCTGCTCGGGGGGGCCCGCGGCGACCCCGAGGCCGCCGTCTCGGGACGCGTGTTCAAGATCGAACGGACGGCGTCCGGCGAGCGCGTCGCGTATGTGCGGCTGTTCGCGGGCAGCCTGCGCCCCCGCCAGCGCGTGCTGGTCCGGGGAGAGGAGGAGACCAAGCCCACCTCGATCAGGGTGTTCGCGCCCCCCGGCGCACCCCGGCACGACACGCTGGTTCCGGGCGGGATGGCGGCCATCCGGGGCCTCGGGACGGTGCGGGTGGGCGACGCTATCGGCGCGCCGCCGCCCGGGCAGGACGTTGCGGGCCGGTTCCCGCGCCCGGCGCTGGAGGCGGTCGTATCGCCCGTGCGGCCGGAGCAGGCGGGCAGCCTCCGGGCGGCGCTCGCCCAGCTCGCCGAGCAGGACCCGCTGATCAACGTGCGCCAGGACGACCACCGCCACGAGCTCTCGGTCTCGCTGTACGGCGAGGTCCAGAAGGAGGTCATCGGCGCCACGCTCGCCCGGGACTACGGGATCGCGGCGACGTTCCAGGAGACCACGACCGTGTGCATCGAGCGACCGGCCAGGAGCGGCGAAGCCGAGCAGGTGATCTTCGCCCGGACCCACACCAACATCACCGGGCGCAGCTCGCCCGACAGCAGCAACCCGTTCACCGCGACGCTCGCACTGCGGATCGAGCCCGCCGCACCCGGGTCAGGCATCGAGTTCCTCGCGCGCGTCGAGCCAAGGCTGATCCCGCTGTTCCTCTACCGGACCCCGGAGACGTTCATCACCCAGATGGAGGCGAACGTCCGCGACGCCCTGGTCGAGGGGCCGATGGGCTGGCAGGTGTCCGACTGCCGGGTCACCATGACCGATTGTGGCTACCTGTCGCCCACGTCATCGGCCGCCGACTTCCGCCACCTCACCGAGCTGGTGCTGGCGCATGCGCTCGATCGGGCCGGGACCTGGGTCTGCGAGCCGCTCGCGGACCTTGTCCTCGAGCTGCCCACGTCAACGGCTCCGGGCGTGCTCGCCCTGCTCGGCCGGCTCGGCGGCCGGGTGGGTGGGCAGATCTCCGCGGCCGGCGTGACGAAGGTCGCCGCCGAGCTGCCGGTCGCCCGGGTGCGGATCCTCCAGCAGCGGCTGCCGGGGCTGTCGATGGGGGAGGGGATCCTCGAGTCCCGGCCGGACGGATACCAGCCGGTCGGCGAGAACCCGCCCAGGCGTGAGCGCTCGGGACCCAGCCCGCTGGACCGGGAGGCCTGGCTGGCGTGGTTGACGAGGCGCGCGTAGATGGTCGCGATGGAGGTCTCGCGCCAGGTCGCGCGCCGGTTCCTGCTCGGTCGCCAGGGGCTGTGGCCCGGCCGTCGTTGGATGGGGCGCGCCGGCACGGGGCGTGCGATGCGCACGATGGGGGACCTCCAGCTGGACCCGCTGCAGGTCGTCGCTCGCGCGCATGACATCGCGCTCCATGCCCGCGTGCTGGGATACGAGCGGGACGACTGGGCCCGCCTGACCTACGACGAGCGGCAGTTCTTCGAATGGGGCGGCTGGCTCGCCGTCCGGCCCATCGAGGAGCTCCCGTACTACCGGGTGCTCATGCGGCGCGAGCGGGAGATGGGCAGGATCCAGGCCATCGGCGAGGAGCACCGCGAGGCGGTCGAGGAGATGCGCTCGCTGCTCCGGCATCGACCACAGGGGATCGCCAACCGGGAGCTCGCCATGGGTTCGCGCAGGCGCGTCGACGACTACCGGGGACGCAAGGACTCGGCGCTGGCACTGCACTACCTGTGGCGCACGGGCGAGGCGATGGTCCTCCGCCGGGAACGGTTCGAGCGGCGCTACACGACGACCGAGCGCATCGTGGGTCGCCGCCGGCTGCCCGACGTGTCGGACAGCGATGCCGACGAGCACCTGCTCCGCAAGGCAGCCCGCATCGACGGGCTCACCAGGCTGGCGGGCCTGACGTGGCTCCTGCGTAAGAGGGTCACCGGCCGCGAGCTCGCGGGTTGGCGCGACCGGATGCTCACGGAGGGCGTGCTGGTCGAGGTCGCCATCGAGGGCACCCGGGGACGCTGGCTCACGATGGCCGACGGCGTGGCGGATCTTGTGCAGCTCTCACGGGGACGGGTGCCCGCCCGGTGGCGCCCGCTGGAGGCGACCACGGACCAGGAGGTCCTGTTCCTGTCGCCCTTGGAGCCCGTGATCCATGACCGTGCCCGAACCCGCGCGCTGTGGGACTTCGACTACCTGTGGGAGGTGTACACGCCGGCCCACAAGCGGCGGTACGGCTACTACGCGCTGCCCATCCTGTGGGGCGACTCGCTCGTCGGCCGCATCGATCTCCGGCTCGACCGCGCCACGGCGACCCTGGTCGTGAACGGGCGCTGGCTCGAGGACGAGGCGACCGCCGGGAAGGAGGCGTTCAGGGTGGCGTTCGAGCGCGGCCTCGAGCGCTTCGCCACGTTCGCGGGCGCCACGCGAATCGACGCGCGGGACACGTTCGCACCCGGGCCCGCTGCCGGCCCGTAGACTCGGACCCGACCGCGGTGGCCCCTCGCCGCGGACAAGACAGGAGGCATGGCGCGATGCTCACGGCCACCAAGGACCTGATGCTCCCCGCGACCGTCACCGGATCGTGGCCGCGGCCGCGCTGGTACGACGGCGGCCTGTGGGGCCGGCCGCTCGACACCGCGCTGCTCGACGTCCGGTTTCGGGAGCAGTTCCTCGATGCGCACGCCACCGTGATCGCGGACCAGGAGCGGGCCGGCCTGGACATCCTGACCAACGGCGACTACCACCTCGACGAGGACTTCGCGGGACGGTCGTGGCACCACTATCCGCTCCAGCGCTGGAAAGGGCTGGAGCACGAGGAGCTGCAGTACGCCCGGTCCCGCGACGCGCTGCTGGCGTTCGCGCCCGGCACGCTGATGAACGAGATCGAGACGACCTGGCGCTGGCCGCGCGTGGTGGGCAAGGTCGAGCCGGACCCCAAGAACCCGCTCGAGTACGCCAAGCTGTGGCGCATCGCCCAGGCACGTGCGGCCTCGGGTAAGCCGGTCAAGTTCGGGACCTGCTCCTCCCAGGTGCTCTCGATCTTCCTCGACAGCCACACGCCCGAGTACGACCTCGACGACAAGAAGCAGCTGATCTGGGACATGGCGGGGGCCATGAACGTCGAGCTCCGCCAGCTCGCGGCGGCCGGGGCGAAGGTCATCCAGGTCGAGGAACCGACCATCCACTTCACCGCCTGCTTCCATCCCGAGCAGAGAGAGCTGCTCGACTTCATGGTCGACGCCTTCAACCACGAGGTCGACGGGCTCGATGACGTCGAGCTGTGGATCCACACCTGCTGGGGCAACCCGAACATGCAGAAGGTCTACACCGGCGAGTCGTACGCCAACTCGATCGAGACCTACCTCGAGCGTCTCAAGGGCGACGTGTGGACGGTCGAGATGACCGAGAACGAGTTCGCCGAGATCGACCTGTTCAGGCCGTTCGCGGGCAACCTGGGCAAGAAGGTCGCGGTCGGTGTCGTCAACCACCGCAGCCTGCAGGCCGACATGGCCCCGGGCGTGGCCGGGCGCATCCGGCGGGCGCTGGAGGTGATCCCGGCCGAGAAGCTGGTGCTCTCCAGCGACTGCGGGTTCGGGCGCCAGGGCTTCAATCGCACGGTGGCGTTCTACAAGGCCACCGGCATTGCCCAGGGCCGCAACATCGTGCTCAAGGAGCTGGGAGTGGACGAACGGTACGTGGCCGCCGCGGACCCGGCCCTCCAGGCGGACATGCTGCCCGATCGCGAACCGCTTACCCACCTGCCGTCGCCCTGGGCGTGAGCGCCCGCGGCGGCAACTCGTCAGCCGCCTGCGACGTCGCGCACGGCGACGTGGTGGCGAGATCCTCGATCGCCCACCGGTCCTCGAGGAAGCGCTGCGGGTCCCTGGCGTCGTGATGAGCGCCGGGGACCCGATCGCATGCCTCGAGCCACGCGTCGTAGGAGCGACAGGTGCGGATGCCGCCGTCAGGGCCGAGGATCGGCGCGCAGCCGCGCGTCAGGTCGCGGACTCGCGGAGCGGCGGTGCTGGCCCCTCATCGCCGGGCCGGCTTCCTTGCTCGCGCTCGTCGCCGGGCAGGTGCAGGTCGACATCGTCGAGGACGCCCGGGTCCGTCTGCCGGGCGGCGGAGACCAGCTCCCGGAACTGCTCCTCGTGGAGCTCGACAGTCTCGTCCGATGCCTGCTCGACGTCGATCATCTCTGTCCGCGCGCCGTGGACGACCCGGAGCAGCTCGTCCAGCTTGAGCTGCGTCGCGCGGGCGTCGCGGTTCTGGCTGGCCTGGATCACGAACACCATCAGGAAGGTCACGATGGTCGTCCCGGTGTTGATGACCAGCTGCCACGTGTCCGAGAACGCGAACAGGGGCCCGGACGCGCCCCAGGCGACGATCACCGCGACGGCGACCAGCAGCGCCCAGGGCGTCCCCATCGCATTGGTGATCGCATCGGCGAGATGGCGAAATGCGTCCCGCATGACCGAACCGCACCTCATGGCGCACCGGGTGGTTCCGGCAGCGGACATCGTGTCGGGCACGGGGTCACGCGCGGACGCGATCCGGGCCGCCGCCGGTGATGCGCGCATTGCAGGTGGGCCGAACCGAGCGATGCGGTCAGCGGGCCAGCGTGCGACCATTCCGCCGCCGGCCTCGGTCGCCACCGACGACGACCCGGCCTTCTACCGCTGGCTGGTCGAGAGCCCGGACTGAGCGGCCCGCCGCCTGGTCAGCCGATGGTTCCGAACGTGGCCCGGCCGGCCGGTCGATAGGTCTGGATGGTGACGCCCGACGGCGTCGCACGTGACTCGATCAGGGCCAGGTCGTGGGTCGGCCCGCGCTCCGGGAACAGCCGTAGTCCGTCGCCCACCACGACCGGGGAGATGAACAGCACGAGCTCGTCGACGAGGTCACGCTCGAGCAGCCAGCGGAGCAGGACCCCGCTGCCCTGGACCAGGAGGTCGCGCCCGGGCTGCGCCTTGAGCTCGCGCACCGCCGCCTCGACATCGCGCTCGATCACGTGGGTGTTGCGCCACGCGGGCTCCCGCAGGGTGGTCGAGGGAACGTGCTTGGGCAGGGTGTTGATGATGTGCCCGATCGGGTTGTCGTCGTGGTTGGGCCAGTACGGCTCCCAGATCGACCACGTCACCCGCCCCAGGAGCAGCGCATCGGCCCGCTCGTAGAGCGACGTGATGACGGATCCGATCAACTCGTCATCGTGCGACGCCTGCCAGCCGCCGCGGTCGAACCCGCCACGCCGGTCCTCGTCCGGGGCGCCGGGGCCCTGGTACACGCCATCGAGGGTGAGGAAGCAGGTCGCGGTCAGCTTCATCGCCCGTCGCTCCCTGCGGGCGGCTCGGCGGCGAGGACCTCGCGCAGGGCCGCCGCGAATTCGTCGGGCCTGCCGGCCTGGCCGTACTCGCCCCCCAAGAACCCGCCGTGGTCGCCGGGGAAGCGAACGGCCCGCAGGCCGAGCGCCTCGGCGATCGCGAGCCCGCCGCGGTGCGCGAGCTGGCCCTCGGACTCCTCGCCCACGGCGATGACGATCCGGGTGGGCGAGGAAGCCAGGGCCGGGACATCGGGCTCGTAGTGCGTGCAGGTGACGACGTTCTGGAACAGGAGCGGGTCGGTGCGGCCGCCGTCGTCCGCGGTGGGCAGGCCGAACATGGCGGGGTCGGGCGCGGGCCCCGAGGCATCGTCGGCCGTGAACGGTCCCTGGTGTCCGACGACGGCGATGAACCGGGCCATGCCCGCCCCGAAGCCCTGGGACTGGTAGGCGTCGGCCACGGCCCGGCAGGCGGCCAGGGCATGTTCGCGATCCGCCACCAGGATCGCCAGCGGCGGCTCGTGGGCAACGAGCGCCCGCACGTCCTGCGGCTGGGCGGCCACCAGGGCCAGCGCGTTGACGGCGCCGCCGCTGCTGCCGAACACGTCCACGGGTCCGCCGCCGAGCTGGACGACGATCCGGTGGAGGTCGTCGGCGTGCTGCGCCGGGGTCGATAGGGTGGCCGGGTCGTCCTTGGTGCTCCGCTCCACGCCTCGCGGGTCATAGGTCACGACATCGCGGTCCGGGAAGTGCGAGGCGAGAGTGGCGAACCCGCCGGCGCCCATCGGCGAGCCGATCAACAGCAGGGGCGGGGCCAGGGAGGGGGACGTCGACGGACGCACGTCGTAGGCGAGCGTGGCGCCGTCCGCAGCCAGGGTGCGGGCCGTGGGAGATGCGACCGGGGTCATGCGGCGGCTCCGTCGAGCAGGATGGCGTCGATCTGGCCGACAGCCTCGGTGAGCCCCTGCTCCATGCCCATCGCGACGAGCTGCTCCATCGCCTCGACGCTCGGGAAGTGGCTCTCGATCTGCATCCGGGTGCGTCCAGCGGCGATCGACTCGATCGTGACCCGGCCTTCGGTGCGCGGGAGGTCATCGTTGTTGGTGCCGTCCTCGTTCCGGAACCCGTCGAGGAAGACAAGCCGGCGCGGCGGATCGGCCTCGATGACATCCCAGTAGCCGGCGGGCTGGTCGCCCGATGGACCGGTCATGTGGTACTCGACGCGGCTTCCGGGCGCAAGATCGTGGCGGGTGAATGTCGCGGGGTAGGTGGGCGGGCCCCACCAGCGCTCGAGCTGGCGTGGGTCGGACCACAGCTCCCAGACCCGTTGGGGCGTGGCGTCGAACTCCGCCGTGAGGGTCATGGTGAGGGCGTTGGGGTCCTTCTGGACGGCGGTCACGGTCACGAGCGGCTCTCCTTGCTGGCGGCGATGAGGTCCGTCATCCGGTCGATCCGGCCTCGCCACAACGCCTCGTAGTGGTCCAGCAGGCCGCGGGCCATGCGCAGGGTCTCGATCTCCGTGCGGACCACCTTCCGGCGGCCGACGCGATGCTTGCTGACCAGCCCTGCCCGCTCCAGTACCGCGACGTGCTTCTGCACGGCCGCGAAGCTCATGGGGTAGTGGCCGGCCAGCTCCGCCACACCCTCGGTGCCGCTCAGCGCACGCAGGACGATGTCGCGCCTGGTGGCGTCGGCGAGAGCGGCGAAGATCAGATCGGGCTGGGACGCTGCCTGCATGGATACAACCATATGGTTGTATGTCAACGGTGTCAAGTGGGTGTGCGGACGACTGATCTGGGACATGGCGGGGGCCATGAACGTCCGTGGGCCACAACATCGTGCTCAAGGAGCTGGGATCGGACGAACGGTACGTGGCCGCCGCGGGCCCGGCCCTCCAGGCGGACATGCTGCCCGATCGCGAACCGCTGACCCACCTGCCGTCGCCCTGGGCGTGACGGGGCGGAGGTTCCGCTGCGGCGCTTGGGCACGGTCGCCGCCCGGGCGTCGCGATGGCTGACGCCCCTGCCGCGATTGTGGTAGCAGCCGGGCGGGCGGGTCTGCGACACTGTCGGCATCGGGTCTCAACCGGGGCGAGGTGATTGGTGATGCGGATCCAGGATGTCATGACGCGCTCGGTGATCACGGTCGGGCCGGAGACGCCCCTGCGCGAGGTCGCGGCATTGCTCGACCAGCACCGGATCAGCGGGGTCCTCGTCGTTGACGGGGACGGGAAGCTCCTGGGCGTCGTTTCCGAGGCCGACTTCCTCGTCGAGGCACAGGGTGGTCCCCCGGCCCACCGATCGGCGATCGCCCGCCTGTTCTGGCGTCACCCGGATCGCAACACGCCCGGAGACCGGCACTACCCGAAGACGGCGGGCGAGCTCATGACCTCGCCAGCCATCACGATCGGCCCGGCGGCGCTGGTTGCCAAGGCCGCGGCGATCATGACCCGGGAGCGGATCAACCGCCTGCCGGTGGTGGACGGCGGGCATCTCGTGGGCATCGTGACCCGGGCCGATCTCGTCCGGTCCTACGTTCGGTCCGATGCGGAGCTCGCGGCAGTCATCCGGGACGATGTCCTCGTGCGCGCCCTGTGGCTGGATCCACGGCAGTTCGAGGTCGCCGTCACCGACGGGGTCGCCACGATCCGCGGCCACGTGGACCGTCGTTCGTCGGCCGAGATGATCTCCCGCATCACGTTGCTGGTGCCCGGCGTCCGTGACGTCGTCAACCGGGTGGAATGGACGGTCGACGATGCGCATCTCAAGGTCCCGGCGCCCGGTGCGGAGTGACGGCCCAGCCTGGAGCAGGATCTGAGCGGCCGGAAGGCGCCGGGATCACGCGAGGGACCTGAAGATTCGACGATCTGGGCACCGGCCAGGCCCAGCGTCGCGTGACAAATTCGCGTGCACACGCGAAGATGTCGCAACTGCCGGGCTCGAGGCCCGGCGACGGCCGACCGCGCATGAGCATCTGATGACCGAATTGCCCAACTTCGCAGCCGACCGGGCTGTCAACGCCTCCGCACCCGACGGGGACACTCCCGATGGGGACACGCCTGCCGGGGATACGCCCGCGGGCGACCTGGCGCCCGTCGGCGATCCCGAGCTTGCCGCGCTCGTCCGGCGCGTCGCACCGCCGGCCGTCCCTGCCGTGCCTGCTGCCGACGCCCCGGCCCAAGCGCCCGAGGCGGGCCCGACCCCGGGCGATGCCACGCCTCAGGCCCGGGCAGATGCCGCGGAGCCCGAGGCCGCAACGGAGGCCACCGAGCCCGAGACAGGCGCCGATCCCGCGGAGCCCGTGGTCGTTCCCGTGCCCGTGCTGTCCCACGCGGCTGCCGTGACCGATGGCGATCCCCAGGCACCGCCTCGGCACCGACGGTCGCTCGCCCTCCGCTTTGGCGTCTCGTTCGTGCTGGGCCTCATGCTCGCCGTCGGCATCGGCGCCGGCGCCCTGTACGCATGGGGCCAGCAGTACGACGGCCGGGTCCTGCCCGGCGTCCGCGTCGGCAGCACGGAGCTCGGCGGACTCACCCGCGAGCAGGCGGAGGCGGAGATCGCGGACGCCTATGCGTCGCTCGGGGCCGGCCAGATCGCGCTCACCGGTCCGGACGGCCAGGTCACGACCATCAGCTACGCCGACGTCGGCCGCGGCCCCGACACCTCGGCGCTGCTCGACGCGGCGCTGGCGGCAGGCCGCCGCGGCGAGCCTCTCGCGGACCTCATCGGCGCACCTCAGGCCGCGATCCACGGCGTGACCCTCGATTCGGCCGTTGTCTACGACCGCGACAAGCTGGCGGCCGCCGTCGAGACCCTTGCCACGACGATCGACCATGACCCCGTGAACGCCTCCGTGTCGACCACGCCGGACGGTACATTCAGCGTCTCCCCCGCGACGGACGGTCGCGCGGTGGACAAAGCGGCCCTGCTGGCCGCCCTCGACCGGCAGCTCGCGGCGCTCGGCACGCCGGATTCGATCACGGTGGCTGTGCCGGTCGAACCAGTGGCACCCGCCATCACCACCACCTCGGCCGAGGCAGTGCAGGCGGCCGCGGTTCGAATGGCGGCCGACATCGTCGTCGTCCGGGGCGACGACAGCTGGACGATCGCCGGCACCAAACTCGCGCCGCTGATCTCGTTCTCGACCGCGGCCGATGGGACCATCACGCCGGTCCTTGACGAGTCGGGACTCGACCCGATCCTCACCAAGCTCGCGAAGAAGGTCAACCAGACCGCCAGGGACGCCGGCCTCAAGCTGGTCAACGGGCGCGTTGTCGCCAAAGGCACCAGCCGCGAGGGCCGCAAGCTCAAGGCGGACGGCACGAAGGCCGCGATCATCAGCCAGATCCAGGCCCGCCAGGGCGGCATGGCCCCTCAGCCCATCGAGGCGGTCGTCAAGGCCGTCGACCCGAAGCTGACCACGAAGGACGCCAAGGCGTTCGCCCCCAGGATGCGCATGATCAGCAAGTACAGCGTCTACTACTGGGTGATCATCAACAACCACTGGGGCGGGAACATCGAGGGTCCGGCCACGGTGATCAACGGCACGGTCGTGCCGGCGGGCGCGAAGTTCGACTTCTGGAAGGCCGTCGGCGACCTGCACGATGCACCCGGCGTCGGGCCCGGCAACGCGATCGAGGGCGGCAAGATCACCGTCACCGGCGCGTTCGGCGGCGGCATCTGCACCACGTCCACGACGCTGTTCAACGCGGCGTTCCGGGCAGGCATGATCCCGCTGGCCAAGCAGAACCACAACGAGTTCATCGACCGCTATCCGCCGGGCCTCGATGCCACCGTGTGGATCGTCGGCAACGCCAAGCAGACCATGAGCTTCCGGAACGACACCGAGTATCCGATTCTGATCTCGCGGACCGTGACCAGCGAGGGCAGCAAGCGCTGGCTGACGTTCAAGATCTGGAGCGTGCCGAACCACCGGAAAGCCACGGTCACCAATACGGTCATCCGGCCCGGCGAGCGCGCGGTCCACAAGACCATCAAGGATCCGACCAAGCCCGTTGGGTACGTCTACTTCAACAACTCCGCGGTGAACGGCGCCAAGGTGTGGACCACGGTCACGATCTACGACCACGGCAAGGTTCACTGGAAGAAGCGGTACTTCTCGAACTACCCGGCGGTCGACGGCGTCACCATCGTGGGCACCAAGAAGCCCTGACGCCGCCCTTGCCCGTGCGCCGCCCATGCCCAGGGGCTCCCGAGGCCGCTTGACAGGGCTCTGACCACTGACTATGGTCATTGGTCAGATGAGCGAGACGAACCCCCATCTCGAGCGCACCATCATGGCCAGCCGGTTCAAGGCTGAGTGCCTGGCGATCCTCGATCAGGTCGACCAGATGAAGATCTCCGTGACGATCACCAAGCACGGCCGGCCCGTCGCCCGCGTGGTTCCGCTGACCAGTGTCCCGGACGCGCGGCGCACCCAGGGCAGTGTCCGGCTGATCGCGGAGGAGGACGAGGCCTACTTCTCGACAGGGGAGCGCTGGGAGCCCGACCGGGAGCCCCAATGACCGTCCTGCTGGACACGCACGCGCTGTTGTGGTGGCAGTCCGGCGGTGCTCGCCTGTCGCGCGTCGCCGCCCGGGCCATCGATGACGCCGGCACCGTCTTCGTCAGCCCGCTCAGCTGCTGGGAGGTCGCGACCCTGCACCGCCAGGGCCGGGTCGCGCTCGATCGGGAGCCCGTCACCTGGGTGCAGGACCTGCTGCGCGAGGAGCGTATCGAGGTCGCTCCGCTCACGCCGGAGGCGGCCGCCTGGGCCGGTGGGCTGGGCGAGGCCTTCACTGGCGACCCGGTGGATCGGCTGCTCTACGCGACGGCGCGCGACCTGCGCATCGCGCTGGTCAGCAAGGACGACCGCCTGCGCGACTTCGCCGCGACCTCGGGCGACGTGCGGGTGATCTGGTAGATCCGCCGCCAGGGCGAGTAGCCGATTCGAGCTCAGTCCGCGGCGAGCTCCGCGAGCTTCGTCGTCGTCGCCCAGTTGCGGATCGTCATCGACTTGTACATCGGGCTGCTCATGACCTTGCTCAGGCGGCTCTTCGTGCGCTGGGCGCTCAGCCGCTGCGAGTAGATGACGCCGTCGCCCGCCCAGATGGTGTCGACGCCGGGCCGCGGATCGAACGCCTCCAGGGCCTGCGCCGCGTCGATCCCCATCAGGAAGATCGCGTCGCTGTGGTAGCGGCCGGGCTCGTCCCCGAAGCCCGTCGGCCGGTCGGCGACCACGGCCTGGAGCTGGGCCGCCGTCAGGACCAACACGCCGACGAGCTCGCTGTGGAGCCGGAACGCCTTGGGCAGGGCAGCCTCGATCTCCCGCTTGACCTGGTCAGGCTCGTGCGTCGAGCGCAGGAGGACGTTGCCGCTCGCGATGTACGTGGCGACGTCCGCGTAGCCCAGCTCGCCCAGCACCTCGCGCAGCCGCGCCATCGGCACCGGGTTCTTGCCACCGACGTTGATCCCGCGCAGGAGCACCACGTACCTGGTGCCCGGCGGGGAAGATCCGGGGTCCGAGGCGCTTGCACGCACGCGTCAGGTGGTCGGTGGGAGGGGCCTGCCCGGGAACAGGACCCCGAACTGCTTCGCGTACTGGCGCTTGCCCACGAGGCGCCAGAGCACCTTCACGGAGAAGGGGACGCCCGCGTAGAAGGCCTGGCGGTCAGCCGGCGTCGAGCTCGCCAGCAGCATCCCGAGCTGCGGCAGGAGGCGACTCTTCGGGATGGCCCCCATGCTGTGATCGCCCATCGCCGACCATTCTGCCTGGGACACCACCCGCTCGGCGACCGGGATGACCTCCACCACCTCGCGGCGCAGGTGCACCTTCAGCACCTCGAGCATCCGTTCGTAGGCATCGGCCAGCTGGTTGCCGACCGCCGGGTCGGCCGATGTGCGCCATTGGGCGAGGAGCGGACTTGCCTCCTCGAGCAGCGCCGCGACCTGCGCGTGGTGCGCGCGCATCTGGCCGACGTGCAGCGCACAGGCGGGAGCGCGCTGCTCGAGCTTGTCCCACAGGAGCTCGTCTTCGCTCTCGTGATGTGTATGCAGGGTCGCGTCGAGATCGGCGAGCCACTGGCCGACGTATTCGCTGCGCGTCACATCACCGGCGGACGTGCCGCGCACCAGTCCGGGCGCCTCTGCGTAAGCCCACAGGAACGCGTTGTGCAGGATGCGCATGTCGTCGCCGCTGCACAGCTTGGGCCCGTCAGGGACGGGCGGAGCGGTCTCGCCGGGCAGAGAGACGTACTCCATGGTCATGGACGGGACCTCCTCGGGAGCGGGATGGCGTGATCGCAAGTCTAGTGGTCCACAACCGCCATCCGCACTCCCGCCACGCGGCCGCATCCTTCCGCTGGCCTGGCGGCGACGGACGACGATAGCCAACGGCGCGGGGGCGGTCGACGCGCCGTTCAAAGGACGCCGTCGTCCGACGTCACCACAAGGCAGGGCTGTGTTCGGATGAACGTCGACACGACATAACTCACATT
Organism: uncultured Chloroflexia bacterium; assembly: GCA_963727585.1. Classification (GTDB taxonomy): domain Bacteria; phylum Chloroflexota; class Limnocylindria; order Limnocylindrales; family CSP1-4; genus CAIXZV01. The sequence continues at coordinate 1,172,424 of CAVSHH010000003.1, forward strand.
ATCGGAAGTGTCAGGCGCGCCCAAGTCGCACACGCCCGGCCTTCCCGGTCGAGGTGGCGTGGGGCGTTCGGGGAGCGCGACGAGGCGTCAGGCGCCGGGGGCGTGACCGAGCGCCCGCAGCTCCGCCGCGATGGTCCGGAGGCAGGCGGGACACAGGCAGTCTTCGAACGGTCCGACACCCTCGGGCAGCGGGACGGGCAGGCGGAACGGCTCGAGCGAGCACCAGCAGGAGCCCTCCTCGCCGAGATTGCGGCAGCCGAAGATCGCGCCACAGCGGTCGCACCGCAGTTGCCGGGTCGCCATCGATGGATCCCAGGTGTCGCTCGTCTCGCTCAAGTCCAGACCTGCTGCAGATCGCCGATGCACAAGTCTGGCACGTCCCGGTCCCCGGGATCGGCTGGATCCCACCCCGGTATGATGTGAGCCCTATGGAGCACATGCAGGCGGCTGTCCGCGACCGATACGGCGGCCCCGAGTTGGTGCGGGTCGAGGCGGTTCCGGTCCCCGAGCCCCGCGAGGACGAGGTGCTCGTCCGCGTGGAGGCAGCCTCGGTCAATCGTGCCGACCTCGACCTGATGTGGCCCAAGCCCGGGTTCCTCCGGCTGGCCCTCGGCCCGCGCCGCCCCCGAGATCCGCGCCTGGGCTGCGATGCGGCCGGGACGGTCGCGGCCGTCGGCCCGGCCGTGACCCGGTTCGTCCCCGGGGACCGGGTGTTCGGCGACCTGTACCCGTTCGGCTCCGGCGCGTTCGCGGAGTACGCCCGGGCCCCGGAGCGTGCCTTCCAGTCGATCCCCGACGGGATCGCCACGGACGTCGCCGCGACCCTGCCCCACGCCGCGATCCTGGCGATCCAGGGGCTTCGCACGCGGGACGGCACCAGGGTCGCGGAAGGCTCCCGCGTCCTCGTCGATGGCGCCTCGGGGAACGTCGGACCGTTCGCCATCCAGCTGGCGAAGTGGATGGGCGCCGAGGTCACGGGTGTCTGCAGCCCCGGCAAAGTCGAGTTCGTCCGCTCCTTGGGGGCCGACAAGGTGATCGACTACACGACCACCGATGCCCTCGACGGACGTATCCGCTACGACTGGATCCTGGCCGCCGAGTCGCATCACTCGATCCTGCACGCGCGCGGAGCGTTGCGCCGCGGGGGGCGGTACGTGACGCTCGGCGGCAGCGTGATCTCGCTGGCGGACGCTCTCCTGGTGGGCCCCGTGGTCGGGCTCGCAGGGAGCCGCAGGGCCGGCATGATGCTGTGGTGGAGGCCGTTCGCCGCCGATGACGTCGCAACGCTGACCCGGCTCGTGCTCGAGGGACGGCTCCGTCCCGCCATCGACAGCCGGTATCCGCTCAGCCGGGTGGCCGAGGCGCTGCGACGCGTCGACGACGGACTGCCGCGAGGCAAGGTGCTTCTCGATCTCGCCTGACCGTGCTCCCCCGGTGAGCAGCGCCAGCCCGGCGAGCGCAGTGGCGGCACGAGACGAGGAGCGACGGGACGAGGAGCTCGGCCCGTCCGCGCGTCAGCCCACGGGTCACCGGGGCTCCTCGTCGGCGCCGCCCAGGTCGACCACGACCCCCTCGTCCGGGCCCAGCGGGACCGATCCATCGAACGCCTCGCCACCGCGGGCGAGGGCGCTGTCGACCAGGATCCGCCCCGACAGGCCGCGCACGGACTCGGGCGCCGGACCGGAGCGGGATCCGAGGTTGAGCGCGACGAGCACCCGTCCCCGGCCCGACGTGCGCAGGTAGGCGAGCACATCGCCCGCCACGCCCAGGTCCCGGTACGCTCCATCCTGGAGGGCCGGCGTGGCTCGCCGGAGGGCGAGCAGCTCCCGGTGCAGGTGCAGCATGGATCCCGGGGCGGCGCGCTGGACCGCGACCGGCGGCGCCGGCTGGGGGCCCAGCGGGAGCCAGGGAACGCCGTGGGTGAACCCCCCGCCCGCCCCCTCGTCCCACGGGATCGGGGTGCGCTGCGGATCGCGGCTGAACCCGGGTTCTCGCAACCCGGCAGGGTCACGCTCGAGCCAGGGCGGGATCGGCACGTCCGCGAGGCCCAGCTCGTCGCCCTGGTAGATGGTGGGCGTGCCGCGAAGGGTGAGCAGCAGCATCGCGGCCACGCGTGCCTGGGCCGGGCCGATCCTCGAGGCCACCCGCGGTTGATCGTGGTTGCCCAGCACCCAGTTCGGCCACCCGGACGCCGGCAGCAGCGCCTCGTAGCGCCCGACGGTCTCGGCGACCGCCTGGGCCGTCCAGGGCAGCAGCACGAGCTGGAAGTTGAACGGGAGGTGCAGGCCGCGATCGGCGTTGCCGTAGTAGGTCACCAGGCGTTCCAGCGGGAGGTACACCTCGCCGATCAGGAGCCGATCCTCGAACTCCTCCACCACGGACCGGAGCCCGGCGATGACATCGTGGACCTCCGGCCGGTCGGTGTTGTAGGTCTGGAGGAAGCGATTGACCCCCCGACGGTCGCTCTCGTAGGCGGGGTTCGGCGGGTTGTCCCGCCACTCGAGATCCTTCACGAGATGCCACACGACATCGATCCGGAAGCCGTCGATCCCCCGCCGCAGCCAGAAGCGGAGCACCTCGCCCATCGCCTCCCGGACCGCCGGGTTGCGCCAGTTGAGGTCCGGCTGCTGGGGCAGGAACGCGTGGTAGTAGTACTGGCCCGATGCCTCGTCGAGCGTCCATGCGCTGCCCCCGAAGCTCGCGGCCCAGTTGTTGGGCGGGCCCCCGCCGGGAGCCGGGTCGCGCCAGAGATACCAGTCCCGGTGGGGGTCGGCACGCGACGAACGGGCGGCGAGGAACCAGGGGTGGCGGTCGGAGGTGTGATTGGGGACGAAGTCGAGGATGAGCCGCATCCCGCGTCCGTGGAGGTCGGCCACCAGGGCATCGAGGTCGTCGAGGGTCCCGAACTGGGCGTCGATGTCCGTGTAGTCGGCGACGTCATAGCCGAAGTCCGCCATGGGTGACGGGAAGATCGGCGAGAGCCACAGGGCGTCGACGCCCAGCCAGGCGAGGTAGTCGAGCCGGGCCCGGAGGCCGCCCAGGTCCCCCACTCCGTCGCCGTCCCCGTCCTGGAACGAGCGTGGATAGACCTGGTAGATGACCCCTCGCTGCCACCAGCGACCACCGTTCACGGCCGCTCGTCCAACAGCCACCGATAGCCGAACGGCTCCAGGGTGAGGTCCCCCTCGTGTCCAGCGCGCCCGTCACCCTGGCCCCGGGCGCGGGCGACGGGCCGGGGCCCGCTCGTGGCGATCAGGCGCCGCCGAGCCGGGACCAGCCGCACCCGCGCCTCGCGGTCGGCGAGATTGTGGACCAGCAGCGCCTGGCGCGACGTCTGGTCGCGGTAGGCCAGCACCAGCAGGGCCGGGTCGCCGTACCATGCCGGGCTCGCGGACGCGCCGGAGGATGGTGTCACGCCCGCCACCATGCCAGCGCAGCGGGTGCACCGGCCCGGTCCGCCGTCATCCCGGCATTGCGACTCGCTTGCGCCCGCGGTGGCACTGCCCCTGCCGACGGCCCACGCGCCGGGGTGGCGTGACCGGAGCTGCCGGTCGGGCGGGTGGCGGTTCCGGTGCGCATCCCGGATCGGCCGGCCGGCCCATGAGAAATGCCCGAAGGAACTTCCTCCCCGACGCTGGATCCGCTGGTGCAAGCACCTGCGTCTCCGTTGTTCCCCCTGCCTGTGCAAGCACTGGCAGGTTCGTCGCCGGTTCAGCTGCCCCTTCGGGCACGACCAACAATATCGGTCGCCAGCGCGGCCGCCAATGGGGTTATCCACGACTTCACCGGATCCTGTCCGCGGACCGCCCGGCTGTCCACAGGTTGTCCACGTCCACGTCCACGTCCGCGGCCCGCTCCTCGCGGCTGCCTGCGTGGCACCGCCGTGGCCCTCAGCCCGCGGGCGTGTCGAGCTCCAGTGGCCAGGTCTGGGCGGCGTCGAATCCGTCCGGGATCCCCTCGTCGTCGAGCACCACGACCAGCGATGCGCCGCCATCGGCGGCAAGCAGTCGCCAGCGCCGTGCGCCAGTCCTGGCGACGCGCCAGGTGGCGCCCCGGACCACGAGTCGTCCGCCAACGTCCACGGCTGGGACGCTGGTCCCCTCCCCTATCCCGACCCGCGCCGTCAGAGCGGTGGCAGCCACGGCGCCGGTCACCGGGGAGGCGCCCGCCAGCAGGATGTGCTCGTCCGACCAGGGCAGCGCGACATGATCGATGCCCGACGGCCGGACGACGTTCCCGTGGAGCATCGACCCGGTGGCTTCGGGGTGCAGCGTCAGGAGACCGGCAGGCGTCGCCAGCTCAAGCTTCGCCACGGCGCCGGCCCGCGTCGTCTCGAGCAGCAGCGCCTCGAGCAGCCGTCCGTCGGCGGTGGTGGTGATCGTCCGCCAGCGGCGTCCTCGCGTACCGTCGGCGATGGTCCACGTGAGGCGCCTTCCGCCGGGCAGGCGCCCAGTGCCCGCCTGCCGGACCGGACGACCCGGCTCCGGGCTCACGGGACCAGCCCGTCGGCGAGCGATTGCTCCCAGCGCCCGGCAACGGCTCGGATCTCCCCTGCCAGCGAGGGCGCCATCCGGCCGCGAACCCGAACCGAGCGCTCCCCGTACTCGAGATCCACCGTTCCCCGCTCGCGCACCCGGGCAAGCAGCTCACCGGCCGCGTATGGGACCTCGGCGTCGACATCCTCCCACAGCGAGGCCAGCTGGGCCGCGATCCCTGCGCGCAGGCCGTCGAGACCGAACCCCGTCGCCGCCGAGACCAGCACAGACCCGGCGACGGCCGGGGCGGGCCGGTCGCCGGCGGCGGCCGGGTACAGCAGGTCGGCCTTGTTGAACGCGGTGACACGAGGCTTGTCGCCGGCGCCCAGCTCGGCAAGCACCGTCTGCACCGTCGTGCGGTGCTCGGGTGCATGGGCATCGAACGCGTCCACGACCTCGACCAGCGCATCGGCGCGGGCGACCTCCTCGAGCGTGGCCCGGAACGCATCCACGAGCTGGTGGGGCAGCTTGTGGATGAAGCCCACGGTGTCGGTCACGATGGCCGTCTGACCGTCGCCCAGCTTCACCTGGCGTGATGTCGGGTCGAGCGTCGCGAACAGCATGTCCGCGGCCCGGACGACCTGGCTCCCGACCAGGGCGTTGAGCAGGGTGGACTTGCCGGCGTTCGTGTAGCCCACGATGGCCACGGTCGGGTACAGCCGCCGATCCCGCCCCCGCGACGCCGTCTCCCGCTGCTGGCGGACGTCCTCCACGCGCGCCTTCATCTTCTTGATCCGCTCCCGGATCAGGCGCCGGTCCGTCTCCAGCTGGGACTCGCCGGGACCCCGGGTCCCGATGCCGCCGCCGGTCCGCGACAGGTGCGTCCAGAGGCGGGTCAGGCGAGGCAGCTGGTACTCGAGCTGGGCGAGCTCGACCTGCAATCGGCCCTCGTGGGTCTGGGCATGGAGGGCGAAGATGTCGAGGATCAGCCGGCTGCGGTCGATGACCTTCACGTTGAGCAGCGACTCGAGCGTCCGCTGCTGGGTCGGGCTGAGCTCGTCGTCGGCGATCAGGATCTCGAATCCCGTCTCGGACCTGGCCTGGAGCAGGTCCTCCGCCTTGCCCTTGCCCACGTACCAGTTGGGATCGATGTGGCGGCGGTTCTGCCACTCCGCACCCACGACCTCCGCGCCGGCCGTGGTGGCCAGCGCTGCCAGCTCGGTCAGGCTGTCCTCGGCGGTCCAGCCGGCGTCGTCGCCGGTGTCGACGGCCACCAGGAACGCCTTCTCGACGGGAGGGGCAAGGTCGATCGGGGCTTGCGGGCTCATGCGGGGCGTAGCATACCCGGTGCCCCTCGGTGGACCGGTGAGGCGCGCCTGCAACCCGCGTCGGACGAGATTGGTTGATGACCCCGCAACGGGATCGAGGAGGCACCATGACCGACCCGCGCTCGTCGGACGACGTTCCGCTCAATCCACCCGGCCCGGACCGGCTGTCCCACCTCACCCAGCTCGAAGGACGCGAACCGCGCGAGGAGCAGGACGCCGTGGTCTCCGAGGACCAGGTCGAGTCTCGAGGCGCGCCCAGCGACACCGAGATCTACGAGGGTGACCTGGAGGCGCTCGGCGGTCTGGCGGGACCGGCATCGGGGCCGGCTGACGCCCTCGCCTCGCTCGATCTCCGCCCCGGGGAGACCTCGGACGCGGGGGTCGCGGCGGAGGAAGGCGAGACGTGGGTACCGCCGGTCGATCCGCCGGTGGTCGCCGACCGCGAGGCCCCGGGAGGCGTGGTCATGGCCGCGGGCTTCGGATCGACGGCCCAGGATGAGCCGTACGACATGGACCACCACGACCGACCGGTCCCGACGGACGACGAGATGGCCGACAGGGTGCGGGAGGCGATCGCCGCCGACGCCCGCACCTCACGGCTCGCAGACGAGGTCGAGGTCGAGGTCGAGGGAACGGTGGTGACCCTTCGGGGCGACGTTCCCGGTGTCGACGACGGCGACCTGCTGGGGGCAGTGGCGCTCGGGGTCACCGGGATTGCCGAGGTCCGCGACGAGACCGCGGTCGGGGGGCTATAGCGGGACCGCCGGGCCGTCCTCAACGCTCGACGAGGAGTCGGCGGCGGTCCGCTCGGCGAAGGAGGTCACGAGGGACACCACGCCGCGCCCCGGGTCCACGGTCGCGTCCACCGCCGCCAGCCCGCGCTCTGCCCGGAACCACGTGCGCTGGCGCTTCGCGAACGCCAGGTTGCGCCGGGCATCGAGCTCGATCGCCTCGTCCACGTCCAGCTCATCGTCGAGGACCGCCCAGCTCTCGCGATAGCCGATCGCCGAGAACGCCGGCAGGGACGCGTCATACCGCTCGCGGAGCGCGCGTGCCTCCTCGACCAGACCGGCATCGAACTGCGCCCTCGCCCGGGTCGCGATCCGGCGCGCGAGCTCGCCCGGCTCGACCACGAGCTGCAGGCCGAGCACCGGGGCCGGGTAGCCGACGGGGGCGGGCAGGGGCGCGTCACCCTGGAGGGTGGCGATCTCGAGCGCGCGCACGACCCGGCGCGGGTTGCGCAGATCCGTGCCCGCCGCCAACGACGGCGCCAGGGCCCCGAGGCGGCCGGCGAGCACGGCGAGGCCATCGGCCAGCAGGTCCGCTTCCAGTCGAGCCCGCAGCGCGGCGTCCGACGGCAGCGTGTCGGTGTCGATCCCCGCCATCAACGCGCGCAGCCAGAAGCCGGTGCCGCCCGCCAGGATGCCGATCCCTCCCCGCTCCCCCAGCGCGCCCAGGGCTTCCAGGGCGTGGACCCGGAAGTCGGCGACCGAGAACGGCTGATCGGGGTCCACCAGGTCGATACCGTGGTGGACGACCCGCGCCCGCTCGCCGGGCGTTGCCTTGGCGGTGCCGATGTCGAGACCCCGGTACACCTGGCGCGAGTCGGCCGAGATGATCTCGGCGGGGATCCCGCGCCGGAGCAGCGCCTCCGCGGCGGCGATCGCAAGGGCCGTCTTGCCGCTGGCCGTCGGGCCGCCGACCACGACCAGGCGGGCGAGCTCCGGTTGGGCCATCGCGCCGATCAGCCGGCCACCGGCGGGGCGGCGGGTCGACCGCGGAGGGCATACGGGCCGGCGTGCTCCACGCGGACCTCGACCTGCTCGCCGAGCAGGGCGGGTGAACCGGCCAGGTGGACGAGCTTGTTCTCACGTGACCGGCCGGCGAGGTGCACCAGCCCGTCCTCCAGGTTTGCGAACGCGCCTCGGGATCCGCCGGCAGCGCCCTCGTGCTCGTCGTCGTGGTCGTGGCTGCGCGGTGGCACGATGGTGTCGACCAGCACCTCGGTCGTGCGGCCCAGCCAGGCCCGGTTGCGCTCGTGGCCGATCGCCTCCTGCACGGCCAGCAGGTGGACCAGGCGGCGGCGCTTCTCGGCCAGCGGGACGTCGTCGGCGAGCCTCGTGGCCGGCGTCCCCGGACGCTCGCTGTAGGCGGCCGCGAACACCTGGTCGAAGCGCACGGTCCGCAGCAGGTCCAGGGTCGCCTCGTACTCCGACTCGGATTCGCCGCAGAACCCGACGATGACGTCGGTCGAGAGGGCGATGCCGGGCACTGCGTCGCGGATCCGGCCCAGTCGTTCCAGGTAGTGCTCGATCGTGTACTGGCGGCCCATCCGCCGGAGGAGCGGGTCGGAGCCTGCCTGGACCGGCAGGTGGAGGGCGTCGCACACCGACGGGCACTCGGCGATGACATCCACGAGGCGATCGGACAGGTCCCACGGGTGCGAGGTCACGAAACGGAGGCGCGGGATGGCCGGCACCCCATCGGTCGTGCGCAGCCCGTCCACGGCCCGGATCAGCTCGGCCAGGTCCGGCCGGGCTTCGCGATCCTGGCGGCGGCCGACGGTACGGCGGGTGCTCACGTGGGCGAACCGGGGCTCGCGCGGCAGGTCATGCCCGTAGCTGTTGACGTTCTGGCCCAGCAGGGTGACCTCGCGGTACCCGGCGGCCGCCAGCCGTCGAGCCTCGTCGACCACCTCGTCGAACGGCCGGCTCCGCTCGGGGCCCCGGCTGAATGGAACGATGCAGTAGGTGCAGGTCTTGTCGCAGCCGTAGATGATCGGAAGCCAGGCGCTGATCGCCGAGCCCCGGCTGATCGCGCCGCCCGCGATGGCAGCGGCGCGGGCGCGCACGAGGTTGGTGGCATCCGACACCGGTGCGCCCTTGACCATCGTGGTCGCGGCGGTCGAGGCGATCGCCCCCACCGGCGCCTGCGCGGACGCGAGGCCCAGCCGGTCGACCAGCTCGGGCTCCTCGTCGGGTCGCAGGAACAGGTCCACGGCCGGGTACCGGCGGGCCAGCCCGCCCCGATCGGATTCGCGCACCGAGCAGCCGGTCAGCACCACCCGCAGCCCCGGGTTGGCCGTCTTGAGCCGGGCGAGGTGGCCCTGCCTGCCGATCACCTTGGCCTCGGCAGCCTCGCGGATGGCGCAGGTGTTGATGACGACGAGATCCGCGACCTCCACCGAGCTCGCCTCGGCACAGCCCGCGGCGAGCAGGCGGCCGGCCATCTCCTCCGAGTCGCTCTTGTTCATCTGGCAGCCCAGGGTCCAGACGAAGAACGACGGGAGGGCGCGGGGCTCCGGCCGGAACTCGACGAGGCGCACGTCGTCGGGCAGGGCCGGCGTTCGCGGTCCCGCAGGCGCGGCGGCGTCGGACGGAGCGGCGTCGAGAACCGGAAGGATGCGGGACGTCATGACCCCGAGATGGTAGTGCCTGTCGCGAAACCGGCGAGCTTGACGGGCGTCGTCAAGGACGAGCCGGCCAACGCCGAGTCCTGAGAGCCTCGCGCAGGCCGGCCACGAGCGGATCGGGCATCACCAGGCCGGCATGGCTGTCGGCATACGGCCCGAGGTCCCCGTGGTAGTCGGTGCCGCCGGTCTCCACCAGGCCCAGCAGGCGGGCGACGCTCGCCATGGCGTCGCGCGTCTCCACGTCGAACGAGCGGTGGTGCGTCTCGAGGCCGTCGAGGCCCTCGGCGATCAGTTCACGCACCAGCGGGAGGTGCCGTGGTGCCTCGGGGAAGTGGGCGATCGACGCCAATCCCCCGGCCGCCCGGATGGCCCGGATCGCCTCGACCGGCCCCATCCCGCTGCGCGACACGTAGCCCGGCTGCCCCTGCCCGAGGATGCGGCGGAACGCGTCCTCCACGCTCTCGGCATGCCCGCCGGCGACCAGCGCCCGCGCCAGCGTGGGCCTGCCCAGGGCGTCGTCGCTCTCGAGCACACCCGGCGGTAGCTGGTCGTCGACCGGGAGGCCGATCGAGCGCAGGCGCTCCACCGCGAGCGTGAACCGGTGCCGCCGGGCGTCGCGCTGGCCGGCGATCGCCGACTCGAATGCCTCGTCCCAGGGGTCCACGCCGATCCCCAGCACGTGCAGCTCGCCCTCGGGCAGTTCGAGGTCCACCCCCCGGGTCACTGCGTTGATCTCGACGGCCGGCACGAGCTCCAGCCCGTCGGGCAGGGGCGCTGCATCGGGGGATGTCAGCTCCCGGTAGGCGGCCAGATTGTCGTGGTCCGCGACGGCGAACAGCCGGACACCGACGGCATAGGCCTGGGCCACCAGGTCGGCCGGCTCGAGCACGCCGTCGGATCGCAGGCTGTGCGTGTGGAGATCGGCGACCGCGGTGCCCGGTGGCCGCTCGGGATCAGCCGCCCCGGCCGCATGTCGCTGGCTCACCCTCAGACCTCGATCAGCCGCTGGATCCGCTCGATCTGGAGCGCCCGGCCAGTGGCGGGATCGATATCGACCTGGCAGGCGTTGAGGACCACCGGGCCATCGCCCACCTCGAACCGCGTCGGCAGGGCGTTGATGAACCGCGGCAGGACCGTGGCCGGGTTGAACCCGATCACGCTCCACAACGGCCCGGTCATGCCCAGGTCGGTCAGGTAGGCCGTCCCCTTGGGCAGGACCCGTTCGTCTCCCGTCACCACGTGCGTGTGGGTCCCGACCACCGCCGACACCCGACCGTCGAGGTACAGCCCGAGGGCGTTCTTCTCGGAGGTGATCTCGCAGTGGAAGTCCACGAGTCGGATCGGTGGCAGCGGCTCCGACGCTTCGTCGAGCAGCCGGTCCGCCTCGGTGAACGGGTTGTCGATGGGCGTCATCCACGTCCTGCCCTGCAGGTTGACGACCGCCAGCTCGGAGCCGTCCAGCGCCTCGTAGGTGCCCCAGCCGCGGCCGGGCACCCCGTGGGTCCCGTAGTTGAGCGGGCGGAGGACACGCTCGGAACGGTCGAGGAAGCTGTAGATCTCCTTCTTGTCCCAGATGTGGTTGCCGGAGGTGATCACGTCCACGCCGGCCGCGAACAGCGCCTCCGCGGTCCCGACGGTGAGCCCCATGCCGCCGGCCAGGTTCTCGCCGTTGGCGGTCACGAAGTCGATGCCGCGCTCGTCCCGCAGCCCGGGCAGCGTCTGCTCGAGCGCGAGGCGGCCCGGCTTGCCGATAACATCCCCGATCATCAGGACCCGGCAGGCGCCCGGAGGACGCGGCGCGTTGCCGTTGGGCGGGTTGCCGAGCCCCGCGCGATCGCTGCGATGGGTCACAGATGGGTGTCGATGCTGCGCACGACGCGACTCTAGCAGGCGCCCGGCTCCACGCTTGCCGGGCCCGGGCGGCACGAACGGCCACGCCTGCTGCTCGTGCGCACCATCGTTCTCCGTGGACACGGTCCCCGTCGAGGATCGGGGTCCTCAGCAGACCAGTGGTGACCGGCCGGGGGCTACTTCGCGTACTCGACCGCGCGAGTCTCGCGGATCACGGTCACCTTGATCTGGCCCGGGTAGGTCAGGTTGTCCTCGATCTTCTTGACGATGTCCCGAGCGAGCCGGGTCGCCGTCAGGTCGTCGATCTCTTCGGGACGGACCAGGATCCGGACCTCGCGTCCGGCCTGGACCGCGAACGACCGCTCGACTCCCGTGAAGCTCTCGGCGATGGCCTGGAGGTCCTCGAGCCGCTTGACGTAGGTCTCCATGGTCTCGCCTCTGGCACCCGGGCGGGAGGCAGAGATGGCGTCGGCGACCTGGACGATCGGCGCCTCAACGCAGGCGTATTCGACCTCCTGGTGGTGGGCGGCGATCCCGTTCACCACCTTGAACGGAAGGCTGTGCTTCTGGGCGATCGCGGCGCCGATGGCCGCGTGCGGCCCCTCGACCTCGTGGTCCACGGCCTTGCCCACGTCGTGGAGCAGACCGCCCAGCTTGGCGGCATTGACATCCGCCCCGAGCTCGGCGGCGATGATCGCCGCCAGGTGCGAGGTCTCCACGCAGTGCAGCAGCACGTTCTGGCCGTAGCTGGTGCGGTACTTGAGGCGGCCGATGAGCCGGATCAGCTCCGGCGGCAAGCCCGGGACGCCCGCGTCGTACACGGCCTGCTCGCCCGCCTGGCGGATGACCAGTTCGACTTCGGCTCGCGACTTGTTGACAACCTCCTCGATCCGGCCGGGATGGATCCGCCCGTCGGCGATCAACTTGGTGATGGCGAGCCGCGCGACCTCCCGCCGAACGGGGTCGAATCCCGACAGGACGACCGTCTCGGGCGTGTCGTCGATGATCAGGTCCACGCCGGTTGCCTGCTCGAGGGCGCGGATGTTGCGGCCCTCGCGGCCGATGATCCGGCCCTTCATCTCGTCGCTGGGCAGGTGGACCACGGTCACCGTGTGCTCCGCGGTGTGGTCGGCCGCGACCCGCTGCATCGCCGTGACGATGATCTCGCGCGCCTTGTCGTTGGCCTCCTCGCGAGCCCGGCGCTCGATCGACCGGGCAAGCTTGACCGCATCGTGCTCGGCCTCGTCGCGGATGGCCTCGAGGAGCATCTCCTTGGCCTCCTCTGCCGACATCCCGGCGACCCGCTCGAGGGCGGCGACCCGCTCCTGGCTGAGCCGCCCCAGCGCCTCGCGCTGGTGCTCGACATCACGCTCGCGATCGACGATCTTGCGGCTCTTCTCCTCGAGCATGTCGGCTCGCTGGTCGAGCTGCTCGTCGCGGCTGAGCAGGCGGCGCTCGAGATTCTGGAGCTCGTTGCGCTTGGTCCGTGCCTCGTCCTCGGCCTCGCGCTGGAGTCGGAGCTTCTCGTCCTTGGCCTCGAGGATCATGTCCTTCTGCTGGGCACGAGCCTCGGCCACGATCCGGGCGGCCTTGTCCTGCGCGGACTTGATGCTCTGGTTGGACAGCGTGCTGCGGACGACGAATCCCACGGCCACGCCGACCACGCCCGCGACCACGGCGATCGCGACCACGGCGATCAGGTCCATCTTCAGTTCCTCCCACCCGGCGGAAGTTGTGCGCCGGGCGTCCTTGCGAGAATTGGGTTCGGGCGACGGGACGCCGGCCTTCGCTTGGGCTCGGGAGCGGACGGGCCTCATGGGCTCCGCCCGACTCTCCGCCGGTGTCGCGGCTCGCCCGGTACGTGGCCCTGGGGTCCACGTCCGGTTGACTGCGTAGCCTACACCGGCGAACAGGATCGGGCAGGCGCAACGCCCCTGCCGGCCGCCCCGGGCATCGTGTCAACGCGAACGGAGCCCGCGCGGTTTGCTACCGCGCGGGCTCCGTGTCTCAGCGCCGGAGATCTAGCCAGCCGGATCGACCCCTATCCTCCCGGTGAGGACGTAGCCCGTGGCATCGCTCCCGATCTGCGAGTAGCGAAGCTGCAGCTTCGTGTAGGCGCCCGAGCCGACCAGCACGCCGGACATCCGGTGGGTCTGATCTGGGGGCGCCACACGTCGCATGCTCCGCCTCGATCCTCGGCGACGAGGCGCTATGGCGTGGCGTCTCCGTCAGCTTCGGCAAGCCACGCTGCGGCGACCGACGAGCACACGTCCGGGGCGAAGCCGCTGCGTGCCAGCAGCGCATATGCGCGCTGACGGCGTTTGCGCGGGTCGGTCACGCGCGCGAGGGTGCGTGCGTTCCGCTCGAGAAGTCGCTCGGCCGCGACGGTATCGGGATCGATGCGCTCGCCGCCCTCGGCCGCCGAGTCGTCAGCCGACATCCGGCGCTCGTCGAGCACCGTCTCGATCACGGACCGCTCGACGCCCTTGAGCTGCAGCTCGCGTCGCAGGGCGTGCTCTCCGCGAGGGTGGGCCCGGTCGCGCGACTCCACCCAGGCGCGCGTAAAGGCCTCGTCGTCGAGGTACTGGAGCGCCAGCAGCCGCTCGATGGCCGCGTCGACCAGCTCCACCCGGTAGCCGGCCGTCGTCAGGCGGCGCCGCACCTCGGCCACCGAGCGGGGTCGTGGCTCGAGAAACCGGGCGGCCGCGTCGAGCACCTCGGCGACGTCGTCCACCACGGCCCGACGCTCCCGGCGCTCGGCATCCGTCGAGCGTCGTCTGGGACCCGACCCGCGGCCACTGGTCATCGCCGATCCCTCGCTCAGATCGGCTTGGCGAACATGAGTCCGAGGATCATGGTCTCGGCGCCGAGCTCGTAGAGGCGTGCCGCGCGAACGGCCGGGTGCGTGAACGCACGCCGGAGCATCGGCGTCACCTCCGTGCGCAGCTCCGCGTCCCGCATCGCCTGCTCGAGGATCCGGCCGCGCGGATTGAACACATACGGGAAGAGGGGGGGCAGCATCGAGATGTGCAGGACGAGCGAGAGAAGAGCCAGTCGACCGGCGCTGCTACTCGGCTTCCTCGATCCCCTCGACCGGGACCGCCACCTCGGCCATCTTGGCCCGGATCCGCTTGTCGATCTCGGCCGCGACGTCCGCGTTGGACTTGAGGAATTCCTTGGCGGCCTCACGGCCCTGGCCCAGCCGGGTCTCGCCGAAGGTGAACCAGGCGCCGGTCTTGGTCACGACGTCCATCGCCACACCAACGTCCAGCAGCCCGCCCTCCTTGCTGATGCCCTCGCCGTACATCACGTCGAACTCGGCAACCCGGAAGGGCGGTGACACCTTGTTCTTCACCACCTTCACGCGCACCCGGTTGCCGACCGACTCGGTACCGTTCTTGATGGTCTCGATGCGCCGGATATCGAGCCGGACCGAGGCGTAGAACTTGAGGGCGCGGCCGCCGGGCGTCGTCTCCGGGTTGCCGAACATGACGCCGATCTTCTCGCGCAGCTGGTTGGTGAACACCAGCGCGGTGTTCGAGCGCGACACGGCGCCCGTGAGCTTGCGCAGCGCCTGGCTCATCAGCCGCGCCTGGATGCCGACGAAGCTGTCGCCCATCTCGCCCTCGATCTCAGCGCGCGGCACCAGGGCGGCCACCGAGTCAAGAACGACGATGTCGACCCCGCCGGAGCGGATCAGCGTCTCGGTGATCTCGAGCGCCTGCTCCCCGGTGTCCGGCTGCGACACCAGCAGCTCGTCCACGTTCACACCGCAGGCGCGGGCGTACCCGGGATCGAGCGCGTGCTCGACGTCGATGAACGCGGCGATGCCGCCCTTGCGCTGGGCCTCTGCGATCACGTGCTGGCAGACCGTGGTCTTGCCCGAGGACTCGGGACCGAAGATCTCCACGATGCGGCCCCGCGGGATCCCACCCACGCCGAGCGCGAGATCGAGCGCGATCGAGCCGCTGGGGATGGAATCGACCGATTGCCGCTCGGCCGAGCCGAGCTTCATGATCGAGCCGCGCCCGAACTGCTTCTCGATCGCGAGAATGGCGGCATCGACCGCGCGACCGCGCTCGGCCACCGCGCGCTCGCCGCCGGCGGCGTTGCGATCCGTGTCCCTGCCGGAGATCGTCATCAATCGTCCTCGCTCCTGGCGGCCTCGGCCACCCGACGGAGCGGGACCCGGTCCCCGCCCGCCCGGTGCGTCAACCCTCGCCGGACTCCTCGTCCCACCGGGGCTTTCGTGGTTTCCGGATCAGCTCCGCCTGTTGCGGCGCATCCGACAGCGGCTCCAGCCTGGGCTGGGAGGCCTTGTCCTTGGGCTTCTTCTTGGCTTCCTTGGAGGGGCGATCCCGAGAACCCATGCCCTCCACCTCCACGTGCGGCTGACGGTAACGACATGGACTTCACGCCCGCTTAGCGGCCACTTCGCCGCCGCTCATGCGAACGGCGCGGGTGCGCAGTTCGGCCATCTCGACGGGGAAGGTTCCGGCGCGCAGCGCCGCGCGGATCCTGGCCATGAAGTCTAGGGTGAAGGTCAGGTTGTGACAAGTCGCGAGGCGGTACGCGAGCATCTCCTTCGCCCGGAACAGGTGGCTCAGGTAGGCCCTCGTGAATCGCGTGCACAGCGGGCACGGACAACCTTCCTGGACCGGGCGCCCATCGTCCCGGTACTGCTCGTTGCGGAGGTTCAGCCGATCTCCCGGGATCCACAGCTGGCCGTTGCGGGCCACCCGGGCGGGCAGCACCGAATCGAACAGGTCCACGCCCCGGTGAACGGCATCGAGGAGGTCCAGCGGTGAGCCGAGACCCATCAGGTAGCGCGGCCGGAGATCCTGCTCCAGGAACGGGATGGTGGCCTCGAGGGTCGCGTTCCGCTGCTCGGGCGTCTCGTCGCCCGCCAGGCCGCCGATGTTGATGCCGTCGAACGGCAGCCCGGCGACGAACCGGGCGGACTCCTCGCGGAGCTCCGGGTCAAGGCCGCCCTGGACGATGCCGAACAAGGCCTGGTCGGTCCGCGTGTGGGCCGCCAGCGAGCGCTCCGCCCAGCGGTGCGTCCGGTGCATGGCGTCCTCGACCACGGGCCGGGGCGAGCTCGGGAACACCGGCTGGTCGAACGCGACGGCGATGTCCGGACCGAGCGCCTGCTGGACCTCGATCGAGTGCTCGGGGGTGAACCGGTGGATGGTGCCGTCAAGATGGCTCTTGAAGGTGACGCCCCCGTCGTCGATCACCCGCAGGTCGCCCAGGCTGACCACTTGGTAGCCGCCGGAGTCGGTGAGGATCGGCCGGTCCCAGCCCATGAACCCGTGAAGACCGCCGAGGTCGCGGATCCGCTCGTGCCCCGGGCGCAGGTAGAGGTGGTAGGTGTTGGCGAGGATGATCGTCGCTCCGGCCGCGGCCACCTCGTCGGGATGGACGGCCTTGACCGTGGCGTTGGTCCCGACCGGCATGAACTGGGGCGTCTCGACCACGCCGTGGGCCAGCTCCAGCCGGCCCACGCGGGCACGCGTGGAACCGCCGGCGGGCGGCGGGACCAGCACCTCGAACCGGGCTGCGCCGGTCACGTCGGGCGCAAGCCGGACAGCGGCGTCATCGGGTGGGCACGTCGTCCCACAGGGGCGGCATGTCCGGCTCGGAGCGCCGTGGTGCCGGCACCTCGTAGCCCAGCGACGCAAGATGGGCGCGTGCCGCCTCGGTGGCAATCCGACCTTGCGGGGTCCGGTCCAGGAAGCCCAGCCGGAGCAGGAACGGCTCGTACACGTCCTCGATCGTGTCCGACTCCTCGGCCAGCACCGCAGCCAGCGCCTGCACCCCGACCGGCCCGGACTGGAACTTCTGCACGATCGCGGCCAGCAGCTTGCGATCGGTGGCGTCGAGGCCGAGGTCGTCGATCTCCAGGACCTCCATCGCCTCGGTCACCGCCTGCTCGTGGACGGTGCCGTCGCCGTTGACCTCTGCATGGTCCCGCACTCGTCGCAGCAGCCGGTTGACGATCCGCGGCGTTCCCCGGCCGCGCATCGCGATCAGCCGGGCCGCATCCGCGTCGACCTCGACGCCGAGGATGCCGGCGGAGCGGCGGACGATGGCCGTCAGCTCCTCGTCGCCGTAGAAGTCCAGGCGATAGGTCATTCCGAACCGGTCCCGGAGCGGGCCGCTGATGCGGCCGGCCCTGGTGGTGGCCCCCACGACCGTGAACGGCTTGAGCGACAGCCGGAGGCTGCGGGCCGAGGGTCCCTTGCCGATCATCACGTCCAGCGCGAAGTCCTCCATCGCCGGGTAGAGGATCTCCTCCACCGCCCGGTTGAGCCGATGGATCTCGTCGATGAACAGCACGTCCTGCTCGTCGAGGGCCGTCAGGATCGCGGCCAGGTCACCGGCCCGCTCGATCGCGGGCCCGCTGGTGTACCTGACGTTGACCTCGAGCTCGCGGGCGATGATCGTGGCCAGGGTCGTCTTGCCCAGGCCGGGCGGTCCATAGAGCAGGACGTGGTCCGCGGCCTCCCTTCGGCCCTTGGCCGCCTGGAGCAGGACCGACAGGCTGGCCTTGACGTCCCGCTGGCCGATGTACTCCGCCAGCGTGCGGGGCCTGAGGGACCCCTCGACGGCGAGCTCGCCGGGGTCCGTCGCGTCGGCCGCAAGGAGGCTGAGCGGGTCGTCGGTCATCGCCGGAAGTCTAGCAGGTCCGCCGTCTCGATTGGTACGGATGTTCGAACACCGCGCGGTCTCGCCGGCCCCGCGCCGGGGCCCGCCCCGACGTCAGGCGGGGCCGAGCCTCTCGAGGAGGGGGACCACTTCCGCCGGACCGGGCATGGCCTCGATCTCGTCCCGGACGGCGGCGGCTGCCCTGGCCAGCGAGGGGTTGAGCAGGGCGTCGGCGACCGCCGACCGGATCCCATCGGCCGTCCATGCCTCGCGGTCCAGCACATGCGCCACGCCGGCGGCCTGGCAGGCTGCCGCGTTGGCAGGCTGGTCGGCGGCCTGGGGCAGCAGCACCAGGGGTCGCCCAGCGCCCAGCGCCGTGAGAATCGTCCCCGATCCCCCATGGCAGACGACGACATCGCTGGCGGGCAGCAGGCGGGACATCGGCACGAAGCTCACCAGCCTGACGTTGGCGGGTCGAGGCAGGAAGGCCCGCGGGTCGAGACCGGGCCCCAGAGCCACCACGATCTCGGCATCCAGGTCCTGGAGCACGTCGACCAGCGTGGCGAGCCGGTCGGCCCGACGACCGGGCATGACCGTGCCCATGGTGACCGCGACCCGTGGCCGGCCGCCGGTCGGACCGTCGAGCCAGGGGGCCGCGGTCGAGCCGTCATCGTCCACCGCAACCGGCCGGATCTCGGTGGTGGTGGGCGGCATCGGGTCCGCTTGGTCCCGGAGCGAGCGGGGTCGCGTCGTCAGGAATCCATAGCGGTGCCACCCGGCGAGGCCGGGATCGGCAGGCAGGCCGAGCTCCGCGCGCAGGCGACCGGCAGGCTCGGAGGACAGGCGGGCCATCTGCCCTCGCCAGGCCGCGGCCTGGAGCGCGACGTGCGGGAGCCCGAGACGCTCGGCCGCGATCCAGGTGCCCTGCTCGGTGTCCTCGTGAAGGACCAGGTCCGGGCGCCACCAATCGGCCACGTCCAGCAGCGCATGCGCCATGGGCCACGCGACCGCCTCGGCGAACCCGCGCGACCACACCGCCACCGCGAGCCTCGAGCCCTGGAGGCCATCGATGCCGATCGCCCCGAACACCGCCTCGAGGTCCGGCGGGCCCGCTGCCACGTGATCGAGACCGTAGGCCTCGAGGGTCGGCGCGAGCGCCGCGCCGCCGAGGACGAGGATCTCGTGGCCCGCATCCCGTGCCGCGAGGATGAGCGGCAGGAGCGGCAGGATATGGCCGAGGGCGGGGTTGGCGGCGACGGCGATCCGCATCCTGCGGATGCTACTCGACCGGCGCGCGATGGAGGGAATCCCGCCGGTCCCGGCTACTCCCGGAGCAAGGTCCGCAGCGCTGCCTTGACCCGCTCCTCGAGGCCGGCTCCGACGGCCGGGTCCTGGAGTGCCAGCCGGGAGGCTTCGCGGGCCTCGCCGAGTGAGTAGCCCAGCGCCTGGAGCGCGCCCACCACCTCGCCCTCGGAGGCCGTGGCCATGGCGGCGGACGTGCCCGCGGCAACGCCGGCGGCCGAGACCTTCTCCTTGAGCTCGAAGATGATCCGCTCGGCAAGCTTCTTGCCGATGCCGGGGATCGATACCAGCACGGCCTGGTCCTGCTGCAGGATCGCCAGCTGCAGGTCGGCCGTGGGGCGCGACCCCACGATCGCCAGGGCGACCTTGGGTCCCACGCCGGTGACGGTCAGCAGCAGGGTGAAGAAGCCGAGCTCCTCGGGCGTCCGAAAGCCGAACAGCGCCTGCTGGTCCTCCCGCACGAGGTGATACGTGTGGAGCCTGAGCCGGGCCCCGGTGGTCGCCGTGGCGATGACGGCCGGGGCGGCGAACACGCGGTAGCCGATGCCACCAACCTCGACCACCAGCGAATCGGCCGCGACCGCGCCGACCGTGCCCTCGACCGAGGCGATCACCGCTGGGGCGCCCTAGGACGTGCGCCGCGGCCGGGACCCGGCCTCGCGGCCGAGCGCCTCCCGCACAGCCCGGTCGTAGGGCGTGCCGCCGCGAGCGATGGGGGCGATCGCCGCCCGGTCCCATACCGACGCCGTCGCGCCGGCCGCCCCGTTCGCGCGGTCGCCCGGTCGCTCGGTGTTGGCGATGCAGATCGCCGTTGCCAGGGCGTCCGCCGTGTCGTCGGGCGTGGGAACGTCGGCCAGCTGGAGGATGACCGAGACCATCCGTCCCACCTGTTCCTTGTCCGCGGCTCCGTACCCGGTCACACCCAGCTTGATCTCGCTGGGCGTGGCCTCCCGGACCGGCACGCGGGCCTGGGCGGCGGCGAGCAGGACGACGCCCCGTGCCTGGCCGACGCCGAACGCGCTCTGGGCGTTGCGGCTGAAGAACAGTCGCTCCACGGCGACCACGTCCGGGTGATGGGTCTCGATCAGCTCCGCGACCAGGGCGTGACACTGGGCAAGCCGGTCCGGTAGTGGCGAGTCCGGGCTGGTGGTCAGGCATCCGTAGTCCACGGCGCGCAGGCCGCCAGCGCTGCGCACGACGATCCCGTAGCCCATCGCGGCCGTCCCGGGGTCGATCCCCAGGACGATCACCCGGTCATCTCGGCGAGCACGTCCTCGGGGATGTCGACGTTGGTGGTGACCCGCTGCACGTCGTCGAGATCGTCGAGCAGATCCACGAGGCGCAGGGCCTTGCGAACGTGGTCGGCGTCGAGGCTGACGGTCTGCTTGGCGATCATTGCCGACTCCGCGTCGTCCACCGTCACGCCCGCGTCCTCGAGTGCCTTGCGCACCGTGTACAGGTCGCCCGGCTGGGTGTAGATCTCAACGGGATCCGACTCGCTGTCGACGTCGGCGGCGCCCGCGTCGATCGCAGCCAGGGCCACCTCGTCGGGATCGACGCCCTCCCGAGCGACGGTGATCAGGCCGCGCACCTCGAACTGCCAGGCCACGGCGCCGGAGCCCGCGAGCTGGCCGCCGGTCTTGGCGAAGATCGAGCGCACCTCGGCGGCGGTCCGGTTGCGATTGTCCGTGGCCGCCTCGACCAGGACCGCCACGCCACCCGGGCCATAGCCCTCGTAGACGATCTCCTCGTACTGGTCGCCGTCAGCGCCGCCGGTCGCCTTCTCGATCGCTCGCTTGATGTTGTCGGCGGGCATGTTGATCGAGCGCGCCTTGTCGATCGCCAGGCGAAGGCGGTAGTTCGCGTCCGGGTCGCCGCCGCCCGCACGCGCAGCCACGGCGATCTCGCGCGCGACCTTGGTGAACAGGGCACCGCGCTTGGCGTCGTTGGCGCCCTTCTGGCGCTTGATCGTCGACCATTTGGAATGTCCGGACATCGGGCCGGAGTATACCGACTATCATCGGTTTCCACGGACCCGCCGCCCGGCAGCCGAGCCCCACATGCCGGCAACGACGCACGTCCGCGACTACTGCGCACCTTGTGCCACCGACCCGCCGCGGCCCACCCAGCCGGCCCCGCGGGAGAACCACCGAGAGGAACCGCGCGCGATGACCTTGAACAGCCACGACCTCGCCCACATCCGCAGCGTCGTGCTCGCCGGCCATGCCGGGAGCGGCAAGACGACCCTTGCGGAGCAGGTGCTCTTTCGAGCCGGCGCGATCCCGCGCCTCGGCAGGGTCGACGACGGCACCGCGCACCTGGACTTCGAGCCGGAGGAACAGAAGCAGAACCGCTCGCTGAGCCTCGCCGTCGGGACGTTCGAGCATGGCGAGCACGAGATCACGATCGTGGACACGCCCGGCTACCCCGACTTCGTGGCCGAGATGATCGAGGGATTCCACGCCGCCGACGCGGCGTTGTTCGTGATCGATGCCTCGGGCGGCGTCGAGGCCGGTCTCGAGGCCGCCGTCAAGACGGGCCGGGCAACGGGCACCGCCGCATGCTTCGTGCTCAACAAGTGCGACCGCGAGAACGCGGACCCGTCCGCCGCGCTCGATGCCCTGCGGGCGGCGTTCGGGACCAAGATCGCGCCGCTCCACATCGCCATCGGCGCCGCCGACACGTTCACCGGCTATGTCGACCTCGTCCACCGCAAGGCCTACCGGCTCGACGGCGACACAGAGGTCGAGATCCCCATCCCTGCCGAGCTCGAGGTCGAGGTCGCCCTGCGCCGCGACCAGCTGCTCGAGGCGGCGGCCGAGGCCGACGACGACGTGTTCGAGAAGTACCTCGGGGAGGAGGAGATCTCGGACGCCGAGCTCGACGCATGCCTCCACAAGGGCGTCCGCGAGTCGGTGCTCGCCCCCGCCCTGGTGGTCTCGGCGGCAAAGGGGATCGGGCTCACGGCGCTGCTCGATGCGATCGTCCGCTACCTGCCCTCCCCGGATGAGGAGGGGCCATATGCGGCGACCGACAAGGACGGCAATGACGTGTCCGTCGCCACCGATTCCGAGCAGCTCCTGGTCCGCGTGTTCAAGACGGCCGCCGACCCGTTCGTCGGACGGCTGACCTACCTGCGGGTGCTCGCGGGCACGCTCAAGGCGCAGGGCTCCGCGTACAACGGGACCAAGGGCGAGGACGAGCGGATCGGGCAGCTGCTGTACCTCCACGGCAAGGAGCAGGAGCCCACGCCCGAGCTGCGCGCTGGGGAGATCGGTGCGGTGGCCAAGCTCGGCGTGACCGAGACCGGCGATACCCTGACCACCCGTGACGCCGCCCTCCGGCTGCCCCCGATGGCGTTTCCCGAGCCGACCCTCCAGATGGCGATCGACCCCGTCTCGAAGGGCGACCTGGACAAGATGGGTCCGGCACTCCAGCGGATGCTCGAGGAGGAGCCAACGGCCCGGGTCGAGCGCTCGGACACCGGCGAGCAGATCCTGCGCGCCATCGGCGAGGCCCACGTGGCCGTCATCACCGAGCGCCTCAAGCGCAAGTTCGGCGCCGCCATCGCCACCCGCACGCCGTCCGTCCCCTATCGCGAGACGATCCGCGGCAAGACCCAGGCCCACGGGCGGTACAAGAAGCAGACCGGCGGCCACGGCATGTTCGGTGACGTGTGGCTCGAACTCGAGCCCAATCCCGCCGCGGGCGTCGAGTTCGCCGAGCGCATCGTGGGCGGCTCCGTCCCCCGCGGGTTCTTCGCCGGCATCGAGAAGGGCATCCGGGAGACCGCGGCCGAGGGGGTTCTCGCCGGCTATCCGCTGGACGACTTCAAGGCCACCCTGTACGACGGCTCGTTCCACCAGGTGGACTCCAACGAGCTCTCGTTCAAGATCGCGGCCTCGATGGCGCTCAAGGACGGTGTCCTGCAGGCGAAGCCGGTGCTCCTCGAGCCAATCATGACCGTCGAGGTCCGGATCCCCGAGCAGTACATGGGCGAGGTCAACCGGGATCTGAACGGCCGCCGCGGCCGGGTGCTGGGCATGGACCTCGCCGACGGGATGCAGGTCATCTCGGCTCACGTGCCGCAGGCCGAGCTGTTCTCGTACGCGACCGAGCTCCGCTCGCTCACCGGCGGGCGCGGCACGTTCAGCGCCGAGCTCGACCATTACGAGGACGTGCCCTCGCACCTGGCCGCGAAGATCATCGAGGCCCACGGGAAGGAGCAGACCGAGGGCCACTGACCCGCGCAGCCTCGCTGGGCGGGGCCCGGCGGCGGGGTGCTCAGTCGCTACCAGGCGGTCGCGGGCCAGCCCGCCTGCCACGACCGACCCAGCGGCTCCCGCGGCAGGCGCTCAGCTCTGCGTCAGCCCCTCCAGGGCCGCCAGGATCGCTCCGACCTCCACCCGGCCCTCGTAGAGCGCGCGACCCACGATCGCGCCGGCGCAGCCGGCCGCCTGGACCGCGATCACGTCATCCACCGACGAGACGCCGCCGGACGCGATGATCCGTCCGCGGTCGAGCGCCACCAGGCTCCGTAGCAGGGCCAGGTCCGGGCCCTCGAGCAGGCCGTCGCGGTCGATCGCCGTCACCTCGAACGTGGCGACACCGGCGTCCGCGAGCCGCTCGACAGCTTCTGCCGCCGGCACGCCCGGCGCACCCGCCCGCCAGCCCTCGCCGAGCGCAATGCCCTCCCGGACGTCGATGGAGGCGACGATCCGGTCGGCGCCGTGTCGCTGCACGACCTCCGCGGCGAATGACGCGTCCCTGAGGGCGGCCGTCCCGATCACGGCCCGGCCGGCGCCGGTGCCGAGCGCCCCGGCCACCGCCCCGGGCGTCCGGAGTCCGCCGCCCACTTCCACCCGGGCGCGGCCGAGCACCTCGGCCACGATCCTCGCGGTCAGCTCGAGCTGTTGCGGCTCCCCCGCCCGTGCCCCATCAAGGTCCACCACGTGCAGCCAGATCGCCCCGGCCTCGGCGAACCCGCGTGCGGCCGCCGCTGGATCGGACCCGTACGTGGTCTCGCGCTCGAAGTCGCCCTGGCGGAGACGCACGACCCGGCCGGCGATCAGGTCGATGGCCGGCAGCACCTCGAACGAGCCCACGCTGCGATCCCCATCCTGCTAGCGTATTAGCACGCTACTACGGTAACATGGTGCCACCGCTGCGGTGGATGATACGCCGCGGCCCCACCTGGAGGATCTGGAACGCCGTGGCCGACGACTGGCGGACATCGGACACCGAGGCGCTGGTCGAGGCGCTCCTTCGCCTCGACACCCGCGCCGATGCGGAGCGATTCCTGCGCGACCTGTGCACGCTCCGCGAGCTGCATGACATGGCCCAGCGCTGGGCCGTGGTCCGGCTGCTCGATGCCGGCATGCATTACGCGGAGATCAGCAAGCGGACCGGCGCGAGCACCGCGACGATCACCCGGATCGCCTCCTGGCTCAACCACGGTGAAGGCGGCTACCGAGAGATGCTCGAGCGCTTCCGCGGCGGCGACGGGTCGGTCCCCTACCCGCTCGGCAGCGAGCGATGAGGGAGCGCCTCCGGCTGGCCATCCCCAACAAGGGACGGTTGTTCGATGCCACGCTGGCCTTGCTCCACGACGCCGGTCTCGTGTTCGAGGCGACCGACCGGAGCCTGGTGGCGCGCGTCCAGAACCATCCGCTCGACATCCTGTTCGTGCGGACCAACGACGTGATCGAGTTCGTGAACGACGGGGTGGCCGAAGCCGGCATCACGGGCGGCGACATCCTGGCCGAGAGCGGCATCGACCTGCCCGTGCTCCGGCGCCTGGGGTATGGGCGCTGCCGGCTCGCCGCCGCCGCCCCCGCCGATGCTCCCTACGAGGCCATCGGCGACCTGGCCGGTGCGCGGCTGGCGACCTCGCACCCCAACGTGACCCGCCGCTTCTTCGCCGGCCAGGGCATCCCGGTCGAGGTCGTCCCGCTCTCCGGCGCGGTCGAGGTTGCGCCGCGACTGGGGCTCGCGGATGCCATCGTCGATCTCGTGTCCACCGGCTCGACGCTGGCCATGAACGGTCTGCGGCCCATCGGCGACCTGCTCGCCTCCGAGGCCATCCTGCTGACCAGCGAGGGAGCGACGCGCCAGCACCAGGCGGAGCTCGACGGCATCGTCACCATGATCGGATCGGTGATCGCTGCTCGCGACCGCAAGTACCTGATGATGAACGCGCCGGCCACCAGGCTCGGCGAGCTGGAAGGCCTGCTGCCCGGCCTCGAGTCGCCGTCGGTCATCCCGTTGGCACATGCGGGCATGATCGCCATCCATTCCGTCGTCGGGGCTGACGAGGTCTGGGGACTGCTGCCGCGCCTCAAGGCCGCCGGTGCCTCGGGCATCCTCGTCTTGCCGATCGAGAAGATCCTGCCGTGACGACGACCGACCTCCGGCTGACCCGGCTCGACCTGCGCGATCCGGGGCCGGAGACCATCGCCGCCCGGGACGCGCTGTTCCGGCGCGGCGCCGTCCCGGACCCTGCCGTACGCGACGCGGCCCGCCGGATCCTCGCCGATGTCCGGGAGCATGGCGGCGGCGCCGTCCGCGACGCGGCCGCCCGTTTCGGGGGCGGGCACCATGACGGGCGGCTCCTGCTGCCCCGCAGCGAGCTCGTCGCCGCCGCCGCGGCGCTCGCCACGCCGGAGCGCGATGCGCTCGAGACCGCGATCGCCAACGTCCGCCGGTTTGCGGAGCGGCAGCGGCCGGCAGCGTCGGTCCGCACCACAGTGGTCGACGGGGTCGAGCTCGAGCGGCGCTGGCTCCCGGTGGGCCGCTGCGGCGTCTACGCTCCGGGCGGCTCCGCTCCCTACCCCAGCTCCCTGGTCATGGGCGCCGTCCCAGCCGGGGTGGCAGGCGTCGGTTCGATCACCGTGGCGAGCCCCGCCGACCGGTCCGGCCGCGTCCACCCGGTCCTCCTGGGCGCAGCGGGCCTGTTGGGCGTGGATGCGCTGCTCGTGGCGGGCGGCGCCCAGGCAGTTGGCGCGCTTGCCTACGGCCTGCCCGACGAGGGCTTCGCGCCGGTCGACCTGGTGGTGGGGCCGGGCAGCACGTGGGTCACCGCGGCCAAGATCGAGATCGTGGGGGAGACGGGGATCGACCTTCCTGCCGGCCCGTCCGAGGGCCTGGTGCTGGCGGACTCGACGGCCGACGTGGTGACGGTCGCCGCCGATCTCATCACCCAGGCCGAGCACGGCCCGGACTCCCCTGCCCTGCTGGTGACGCCCGACGAGGCGCTCGCCGACGCCGTCGAGGCCGAGGTCCGTCGCCGCCTGGCGAGCGCGCTGCGCCGCGAGATCCTCGAGCAGGCACTCGCCGTCCATGGCCGGATCGTGCTCGTCACGGACGTTGCCGCCGGGATCGACTTCGTCAACGGCTACGGCCCCGAGCACCTCTCGGTGGACGTGGAGGCGCTCGAGGACACGGTCGCCGACATCCGCAACGCCGGCTCGATCTTCGTCGGTCGCTGGTCCCCCGAGGCAGCCGGCGACTACGCTTCGGGTGCCAACCACGTCCTGCCCACCGGGGGTCTCGCTCGCAGCGCCGGGCCCCTGGCCGTGGAGACATACGGCAAGTTCAGCCAGGTCCAACGCATCACGCGTGACGGGCTTCTCGCCCTGCGGCCCGCGATCCGCGCCCTGGCCGAGGCCGAGGGGCTGCTGGCGCACCGCGACGCGGTGGAGGTGCGCTTCGAGGGATCCGCCGCACTGGAGGCAAGCGCATGAGCCCCAGCCCGTTCTCCGTCAGCTCGCAGACGGACCCCGCCTCCTACAGCTGGGAGGCGACCGACGAGGGCGTCGCCGAGCGGTTCGGCATCCCGGTCGCCCGGGTCCTGAGGTTCGACCTCAACACCTCGCCGTCGCCGCCGCCCGAGCTGGCCGGGATCCTGGCCGGCGGCGTGTTCGAGACGACGCTCTCCGAGTACCCGCCGGGGGATTACCGGTGCCTCGTCGAGGCGGCGGCCAGCGCCTACGGGGTGAGCACCGACGAGGTCGTCCCGGGTGCCGGAGCGGACGAGATTCTCGACATGTGCACCAAGGCGTTTCTGCCGGCCGGCCAGTCGATCGCCGTGTCCGTCCCCACCTACCCCATGTACCGGATCCACGCCGAACAGCGCGGCGGTGGGGTCATCGCGGTCGCGCGACTGGGCAAGGACCGGGGCTGGGCAATGGACATCCCGGCGATGCGCGAGGCCGCCCGAGCGGCCACCCTCGTCTGGGCCTGCAACCCCAACAATCCGACCGGGCGCCTCGAGCCGGACGGTGCCATCGAGTCACTCCTCGAGGGGATCGACGCCGATGCCGCGGTCGATGGACGGGGTGTCCCGGCGGTGGTGGTGGACGAGGCCTACGCCGAGTTCACGGGGACGTCGGTGATCGCGCTCCGGGATCGCTTCCCCAACGTGGTCGCCGTCCGGACGGCATCGAAGGCGTATGCGATGGCCGGGCTCCGGGTGGGCTTCGCGATCGGCGCCCCGCAGACCATTCGGCGGATCTCGGTCTATCGCGCCCCCGGGTCCATCGGCACCGTCTCGGTGACAGCGGTCGCCCATGCGCTGCGCGACCAGGCTTCGATGCGGGCGAACGTGGAGCGGGTCCACCGCGAGCGGCCGCGCTTCGCCGCCGCGTTGGGCACGCTCGGATGGGATCCTCAGCCCAGCGACACCAATTTCATCCTTCTCGACCTCGCCACGCCCCAGCGCGCCGAGGCTGCCTCCCTGGCGCTCATGGCCCACGGCCTGGTGCCCCGCACCTTCGGCCACGGGCATCCCTTGAGCCACTGCATCCGGGTCACGGTCCGCGAGCCCGACGAGGACGACCGGTTCCTCGCCCGCGCCCGCGAGATCGCCCCCACCCTGCCGCCCATCCCCCAGGAGCCACGCTCATGACCACGCCCCTCGGTTCCCTCGAGATCCTGGAACGCGAAGGCCGCCGGGTCAGCGTCAGCCGCCGGACCCGCGAGACGGACATCACGATCGCGCTCGACCTGGACGGGTCGGGACTCGCCGACATCGAGACCGGGGTCGGCTTCTACGACCACCTCCTGGGCTCGCTGGCGCACCACGGGTTGTTCGACATCAACATCCGGGCCAGCGGCGACCTCCACGTGGACGAGCACCACACGGTGGAGGACGTCGCGCTGGTGCTCGGGGCCGCGTTCGCGGAGGCCCTGGGCGACCGGGCCGGGATCCGGCGCTTCGGCGACGGCTCGGTGCCGATGGACGAGTCGGTGGCGACCGCCGTGATCGACGTCGGGGGCCGGCCGTATGCGGTGATCGACCTCCCGTTCCGCGCCGAGCGGGTCGGGGAGCTTCCGCTGCAGCTGGTGGACCACTCGCTGGAATTGTTCGCCCGGGCAGCGGGCGCGACCCTCCACCTGCGTGGCAGCGGGCGCAACGACCATCACCTGGCCGAGGCCGCGTTCAAGGCGCTGGGCCGGGCTCTGCGGACGGCCTGTGAGCCGGACCCGCGGCGAACCGGAGTCGCCTCCACCAAGGGAATGCTCGGGTGACGGCCCGTGCACCGCGGGTCGCGGTCGTGGACTACGGCGCGGGCAACCTGGTGTCGATCGAACAGGCACTGACGGCGGCCGGCGCCCGCGTCCACCGGGCGGTGACGGCGGCGGGGATCGGCGATGCCGAGCTGCTGGTGGTGCCTGGCGTCGGCGCAGCAGCTCCCGCCATGGCCCGTCTCCGCGAGGGCGGCTTCGTTGCCCCGATCCGGGCCTGGATCGCCGCCGACCGGCCGTTCCTCGGGATCTGCCTCGGGCTCCAGCTGCTGTTCGAGGGAAGCGACGAGGACGGGGCGGACACCCTGGGCATCCTGCCCGGCCGGACCGTGCGGCTCCATCGCGCGCCGACGCTCCCCCACACCGGCTGGAACCAGGTGGTCCGCCGGCGGCCGCACGCCGCGTTCGCGGGCATCGCGCCCGGCGCCGACTTCTACTTCGTCCACTCGTACGTCGGCAGCCCATCCCCGGAGTCCGAGGACGCCGTCCTGGCCGAGACCGAGCACGGCGAGTCGTTCGTCAGTGCCCTGGCCCGCGGGCGCCTGCTGGGCGTCCAGTTTCACCCCGAGCGGTCGGGCGCCAACGGCCTGCGATTCGTGGCCAACGTGGTCGACACCGCTCGCGCGGTCACCGCCACCGGGAGCGCCGCCTGATGCTCCGCCGGCGTGTGATTCCCTGTCTCGACGTGGCGAATGGGCGCGTCGTGAAGGGGACCCGGTTCGTGGACCTGGTCGACGAGGGCGATCCGGCGGAGCTCGCGGAGCGGTACGCGCGCGAGGGCGCCGACGAGCTGGTGTTCCTCGACATCTCGGCCGCGCCCGAGGGCCGCGGCACCCTGCTCGACATCGTCGAGCGCACCGCCCGCAGGGCGTTCATCCCGCTCACGGTGGGCGGCGGCGTGCGGTCCGTTGACGACATGCGCGACGTCCTGCGCGCCGGCGCCGACAAGGTCGGCCTCAACACCCGCGCAGTGGCCGACCCCGCCCTGATCACCCGGTGTGCAGGCGTGTTCGGGAGCCAGGCCGTGGTGGTCGCGATCGACGCCCGCAGCACCCGGGGCGAGGGTCGGCACCCGGCCATCCGGTCGGGATTCGAGGTCGTCGTCAAGGGTGGTCGGGAGCCGGCCGGCCTGGATGCCGTGGCATGGGCCGTCCAGGCCGTCGAGCTGGGGGCCGGCGAGCTGCTGGTGACGTCGATCGACCGCGACGGAACAGGGTCCGGGTTCGATCTGGAGTTGCTGCGCGAGATCACCTCCCGGGTCGCTGTGCCCGTGATCGCATCCGGGGGAGCGGCCGGCGCCGACCATTTCGTGGCCGCCATCCGTGATGGCGGCGCCGACGCCGTCCTCGCGGCCGGCATCTTCCACCGCCGGGAGGTCGCCATCGCCGACGCCAAGGCCGTGATGGCCGCCGCCGGGCTTCCGGTGCGGCCCGTCGAGCCGGGGGTGACGGTATGACCGGGCTGACGCGCCCCGGACCGATCAACCTCGCGGCCGGCCTCGACCCCGGCGCCGTCCGCTGGGATGCGTCGGGGCTGGTGGTCGGCGTCGTGCAGGACGTGGCCGACGGCCGGGTGCTGATGGTCGGCTGGCTGGACGTGGAGGCGCTGGCCGCGACGCTCGGGACGGGCGAGGTGCACTTCCACTCCCGGTCGCGAGGCCGCCTGTGGCGCAAGGGCGAGCGCTCGGGTCATGTCCTTCAGCTCCGCTCGCTCGCGCTCGACTGCGATGGCGACGCACTGCTGATCGGGGCCGAGCCCGTTGGCCCGACCTGCCACCGGGATACCCGCTCGTGCTTCGATCCGGATGCCCTGTCGGAGGCGGTGCCGGGCGCCGGACCGGTCGACCAGGCGTCGGCCGAGCATGGACCGGCCCCGCAGGGGTTCGCATGGCTGGAGGGGCTGTGGACCACCATCCTCGAGCGGGCATCGACCCGGCCGCCGGGGTCGTACACCGTGACTCTCCTCGATGGCGGGGTCGACCTCACCGGGCGGAAGGTGGCCGAGGAGGCCACCGAGGTGCTGCTGGCGGCGAAGAATGACGAGGCGGCCCAGATCGCCGGATCCCCGCGGGCCGAGACCCAGGGCCTCCTGGCGGGCGAGGCGGGAGACCTGCTGTACCACGCCCTGGTGCTGCTCGCGGAGCGCGGGATGGAACCCCGGGTGGTGCTCGCCGTGCTCGAGGGGAGGCACCGCACCCCGGACGGGCGCTGATCGGCCTGTCGGCCCCAGCCTCCCCGGTCGGGACGCTGTGCAACGCTGGGCTCAGCTGCGGCGCAGGCGCACCACGGCCCGGTTCCGCTTGCCCACGCGGACGTCGAACCACTCGCCGGCGATCGGCCCCGGGAGCGGGGCGGCCGGATCGCTGAGGCGCTCCCCGTTGACCGATACGGCGCCGCCCGCGATCAGCCTCCGCGCCTCGCTGTTGGAAGCGGCCAGACCGGCCGCGACGAGGAGGGCGAACGGGCCCGCTGCCTTCCCCGCCGCCATGTCGGCACCGGCGGTCGCCGCGTGGATCGATTCCAGCAGCGACGGATCGGTCACGGGATCCCGCCGGAACAGGGCCTGGGACACCGTCACCGCCTGCTCGGCGGCCGCCTGCCCGTGGACGCGGGCCGTGACGTCGAAGGCCAGCCGGCGCTGCGCCTCGCGCGCCTCGGGACGTTCCGCGATCTCGGCGTCGAGTCCCAGGATCTCCGCCGGCGGCCAGGTGGTGAACCACCGGATGTACGTGCCGGCGTCGCGGTCGTCGACGTTGACCCAGTACTGGTAGAAGGCATACGGGGTCGTCCGCCGCGGATCCAGCCAGATCGAATCCTCGCCCTCGCTCTTGCCGAACTTCGCGCCCGACGGCGAGAGGAGCAGCTTGTAGGCGATCCCGTGCGCGGGACTCTCGTCCGGATCGCCACCCGACGTCCTGCGGATCAGCTCCAGGCCGGCCGTGATGTTCCCCCACTGGTCGGCACCGCCCATCTGCATCTCGACGCCGTGCTCACGGTAGAGGGTCGCGAAGTCGAGTGCCTGGAGGGTCATGTAGCTGAACTCGGTGAACGAGAGCCCGCGCTCGAGGCGCGTCTGGACCGAGTCCTTGGCCAGCATGTAGGGCACGGTGAAGTGCTTGCCGACGTCGCGCAGGTAGTCGATCAGGGAGATCCTGCCGAGCCAGTCGTGGTTGTTGGCCAGCCGGGCCTGGAACGGGCCCGGCGAGAAGTCGAGCAGGCCCTCAAGCTGGCCGCGGATCGACTCCACGTTGTGCTCGATCGTCGCCGCGTCGAGCAGGTTCCGCTCGGTGGAACGCCCGGATGGGTCGCCGATCATCCCGGTGCCCCCACCGACCAGGGCCACCGGGCGTCCGCCATGGCGCTGGAGGCGGATCAGGCCGAACACCGGGATCAGGTGGCCGATGTGCAGCGATTCCCCTGAGGGATCGAACCCGATGTAGGCGCTGATCGTCCGGCCCGAGGCGAGTCGCTCAGGGAGACCGGGCGTGGTGGCGTGCAGGATCCCCCGCCAATCGAGGTCCCGGAGCAGGCTGTCGAGGCGCGGGTCGTCGGGTTCGGAGCCGCTCCCGGTCATGCCGGCGTCACAACGGCGGACACGAGTGCGTCGAGGCTCGGGCCCGTGCGGCCCCGGGGGGATTTCATCCGCAGCATGGTATCGTCACCGCCGCAATGCAGACCAGCCTCACCCGGAGGCAGCGCCGACGTCGGCAGATCGACCGGCGCCGCCCGCGGGGCACGGGTGCCGCCAAGTACGTGGCGGTGGCCATCCCCCTCATCCTGTTCACCGTCATCGTCCTGGTCGGGCTCGCCGGCGCCACCACCGTGGTCGCCGGCTACTCGTATCTCTCCCGGGACCTGCCCGATCCGAAGCAGGCCCTCGAGGGGATCGACTTCGACCAGCAGACGGGGGTCTACGATCGCAGCGGCAAGGTGCTCCTGGCGCGGCTGGGCACGGATCGACGCCAGCTGGTCATGTTCGACCAGATCCCGGCCGAGATGATCGACGCCACGACTGCCATCGAGGACGACACCTTCTGGGAGAACGCGGGCTTCGACCCTGCGTCGTTCGTCGCGGCCGCCTGGGACACCGTCCAGGGGCGGGATCGGGGCGGCTCCACGATCACCCAGCAGCTCGTGCGCGCGCACCTGCTGCTCCCCTCCGACACCGAGCCGGGCGCCGACCGCTACCAGCGCAAGCTGCGGGAGATCATCCAGTCGATCCGGCTGACCGAGGCCTACCCGGGTGAGGACGGCAAGAAGCTCATCATCCAGGCCTACCTCAACAACAACTACTACGGGAACCGCAGCTACGGCGTGGCGGCCGCGGCGCAGAGCTACTGGCGCAAGGATCTCAAGGACCTGACGCTTGCCCAGTACGCGATCCTGGCCGGGATCCCCAAGTCGCCCACCGCCTACGACCTGCGCCTGAACGCCGTCGAGGAGGAATGCACCGGCCCCGACGGCTCGGCCGACCTGTGTCTCGTGGTGCCGCCCACCTCGGCCATCGTCCAGCGGCGCAACCAGGTCCTGGAGTTCATGAAGACGCGCTCGCCGCTGTCCGGCACGAGGTACACCGAGGCCGACTACGAGGCGGCCAAGGCGGAGCCGGTCGTGCTCGGCTCCCAGGCTGCCGACCAGTGGCGGGCACCGCAGTTCGTATGGAAAGTCCGGGACGAGCTGGGGCAGCTTCTGTGCGGCGAGGTGCAGTGCGAGAAGATCGACAAGGGCGGCTACAAGGTCATCAGCTCGCTGGACTACCGGATGCAGCGGATCGTGGAGAAGTGGGTCTACGCGGCGGCGATCATCCCCAATTCCAAGAACCGCGAGCAGCTGTTCAAGAACCGGCAGATCCCGCGCAGCGAGCGGTCGTGGATCCGGGGACTGACGGGGCACAACATCCACAATGCCGCCGCGGGAGTGGTCGACTACCGCACGGGCGAGATCCTCGCCTACGCCGGCTCGGCGTCGTACACGGCCAAGGGCGGCAAGAAGATGCAGCCGCAGTTCGACGTCCTCGGTGACGGCTGGCGGCAGCCCGGATCCTCGTTCAAACCGCTCGTCTACCTGGTCGGCGTCGACGACCACACCATGACCGCGGCGACGATGTTCATGGACGTGGTCACCAACTTCGCTCCGGCAGGCGCCAAGCCGTACACGCCGACCCAGGCGGACAATGCGGAACGGGGGCCCGTCAGGCTGCGCAATGCGCTCCAGTTCTCGCTCAACGTCCCGGCGGTCAAGGCCGGGTTCATCAACGGGCTGCAGCACCAGTTCGACCGCATCCAGGATTTCGGCATCCGGTTCCCGGGCACCGCGGCGCCGGTGGCCTCGATGAGCATCGGAACCCTCGAGGTGCACCCGATCGACATGATCAGCGCCTACGGCATGATCGCGAACGGCGGCGTGATGATGCCCCGCCACGCGATCGTCAAGGTGCTCGACAAGGACGGCAACCAGGTATGGCCGCCCCAGGACCTCAAGCCCCGGAGCGAGCGGATCGTCAGCCGCCAGGCGGCCTACATCATCAGCGACATCCTGGCCGGCAACACCCAGAGCGACGTGAACCCGTTCTGGGCCCGCTGGAAGGTGACCGACGGCGTGACGGGCAACCAGTCCCGCCCGGCGGCATACAAGACGGGCACGACGCAGGACAACCGGGATGTGCTCGCCTTCGGGTTCCTGGCCTCGCCGTCGAAGGACAATGAGCCGGGGCTGGCGGCCGGCGTCTGGATGGGCAATTCGGACAACTCGCCCAACGACGGAAAGCTGTCGCTGGACACCTCCGCGCCGCTCTGGTCGGCCATCATGTCCGACGTGTCCAAGGGCATGAAGATCGACGGCTTCGGGCGGACCCGCCCGAAAGGCCTGGTCACCGCGAGAGTCGACGCCTTCACGGGGATGAAGCCGTCGGGCAGCAGGTCCGTCGAGGAGATCTTCATCCCGGGCACCGAGCCCACCAGGGCGGGCA
Source organism: uncultured Chloroflexia bacterium (assembly GCA_963727585.1). Lineage (GTDB taxonomy): Bacteria > Chloroflexota > Limnocylindria > Limnocylindrales > CSP1-4 > CAIXZV01. The sequence continues at coordinate 1,206,935 of CAVSHH010000003.1, forward strand.
GCTACCGCACGGTCGTGGACGTGGATGCGGCGACCGGCCTCCTGTGGCGCGAGGGCTGTGTCGGCCCGCGGGTCGCCAAGTCGTTCGTCGACTACAGCCGGGCAGAGTCCGGCTTCAAGACATGGCGGAAGGCGGACGCGAACTGGCAGGCGCGTGCTGCGCGCGGCCCAGGCGTGGTCGGCGGTCCGGAGCGCACCTACACGGCGTACTTCTACGGCGCGGGCAGCGGGATCAGCTGGTTCCCGTACGGGCGGTCCTGGGGGGGCGCATTCGCACCCAGCAGCAAGTGTCCGCTGGCGCCGCCGCCCGAGCCGACCCCGTGTGTCTCGATCGACCCGGCGTCACCCTGTCCCACCCTGCCGCCCGAGCCGATCCCGCTGCCCAGCGACCCGGGCGCGGCCGCCGTGGGATACGTGGCCGTCCGCCCGCAGCCCACGCCGACACCCCGGCCGTAGCGGTCCCGACCCGGGAGCAGGGGGTCAGAGGCGGACGATCGTCGCGCCGTCCCCGCCCTCGCCGCGCTCGCCTGCGCGGCACGACTTGACCAGCGGGTGCGTGCCGGCCTCCGCGCGCACGGCGTCACGCAGGGCACCCGTGCCCAGACCGTGGATGATCGTCACCTGCTCCAATCCCGCCAACGAAGCATCGTCGAGATAGCGCCCGAGCGCCTCGAGCGCCTCCTCCACACGAGCCCCCCGCAGGTCGAGCGAGCTGGCGACGGTGCGCGCCCGCTGCAGGCCGAGGTTGCCGATTGCCGCGCCGCCCGCGGTCCGGCCTCCACCGCCGCGGCTCGCCGCGCGGGCCGCCGCCGCCTCGGTCGCCGGTTCTCCGGAGTCGGGCTCGCCGGCCGTCCCCGCCACCGCGGGCTCCAGATCGGCCACCGGGATGGAGACGCGCATGCCGCCCGCCTCGAGGGTCGCCCGGGTGCCACCCTTCTCCAGCGCTGCGATGCGGCCCACCCATCCCCCGCTGCGGCTGCGGGCACGTTCGCCGAGGCTCCAGGTGCGGGGAGCCTGCCGGGGCGCCCGCTCGCGATCCAGTGGCGCCTCCGGCAGCCGGGCGAGCGTCTGCTCGGCGCGGCTGAGGGCCGCATCGATCGCCGGCGCGGTGACGGTCTCTCGCTCCAGCCGTCGGCGGACCCCGGAGACCTCGTCGCGCAGGCTGTCGACGAGCCGCTGGGCCTCCGAGCGGGCCGCCCTGACCGCCTCGTCGCGCTCGCGCCGTGCGCGACGGCGCTCGTCGTCGGCCGCCTTCAGGGCGTCCGCCGCCTTCGACTCGGCTGCTCGTGCCCGATCCACCGCGTCGGCGATCTCCCGCTCCTGGGTGCGGATCGAGGCGAGCGTCGTCTCGAACGCCCGCTGGCTCTCGGACAGGCGGCCGCGAGCATCGGCAACGATGGCGTCGGGCAGGCCGAGGCGCTCGGCGATGGCGAAGGCCTGGGAGCCACCGGGCAGGCCGATGGTGAGCCGGTACGTCGGTGACAGCGTCTCCAGGTCGAACTCGACCGAGGCGTTCCGTGCGGCCGGGGCCTCGTGCGCGTAGACCTTGATCTCCGCGTAGTGCGTGGTGGCCGCGACGAGCGCACCGGAGCGGATGAAGTGGTCGAGCAGGGCCTGGGCCAGCGCCGAGCCCTCGGTGGGATCGGTGCCGGCGCCCAGCTCGTCGAGCAGCACCAGCGTGCCGGGACCCGCATGCTCCACGATGCGGGTGATCGAGCGCAGGTGGCCCGAGAAGGTGGACAGCGACTGCGCGATCGACTGCTCGTCCCCGATGTCCGCGAACACGTCGCCGAACACCGGCAACCGGGAGCCCGCCTCGGCCGGGACATGCAGCCCGGCCTGGTGCATCAGGGCCAGCAACCCGAGGGTGCGGAGGGCCACGGTCTTGCCGCCGGTGTTGGGCCCGGTGATGACCAGCGCGGTGTAGCCGTCGCCCAGCCGCAGGTCGATCGGCACCACCCGTCCGGTCAACCCCGGGTGGCGGGCCGAGAGCAGGATGACCTCGCTCCGATCCGTCGCCTCCGGGCGGATCCCGTCCAGCTCGGCGGCCAGCTGGGCCTTGGCTGCCCAGAAGTCGAACTGCGCCAGCGCGTCGAGGGTCTCCCGGAGCAGCGTCCCGTTGGCGCCGACGAGGGCCGACAGCTCGTCGAGGATGCGGCCCTCCTCCTCCTCGACCGCAGCCGTCGCCTCGCGCCATGCGTTGCCCAGCTCCACCACGACCATGGGCTCCACGAACAGCGTCTGCCCGCTGCCGGAGGCGTCGTGGACGATCCCCTTGACCCGGGACCTTGCGTCGGCACGGATCGGGACCACGTAGCGCCCGTTGCGCATGGTCACGATGGGCTCCTGGAGCGCACCGCCCAGCTCCGACCCGACCAGGCTGTCGAGACGTCGGCGCAGGCGGTCGTAGGCGACCCGGACGCTGGCCCGGAGTGCCGCCAGCCGAGGCGAGGCCGTGTCCAGCAGCTCGCCCGTCGGGTCGAAGCTGCGCGCCAGCGTGCTCCGCAGCGCGGGCAGCGGATGCAACCGGCGCCCGAGCTCCCGCAGCAGGGGCCGCCGCTCGTCGGCCAGGGCCGTCGCCAGGCGCGCTGCGGCGTCGAGCGTCTCGGCGATCTCGAGAAACTGGCGGGCGTCGAGGCGCCCGCCGCGCACCGCCCGACCCACCCATGGATCGATGTCGTGCGCAGCCCCGATTCCCACCCCGGCGCGCTCCTGGAGGAGGGCACGCGCCTGGTCGGTCTCGTCCAGAGCCCGGCGGACGATGACCCCGTCGTCCGACGGCTCGAGCGCCTCGGCCAGGCGGCGGGAAGGGTCGAACGAGGTCTTCTCGGCGAGTCGCTGGCGCACGACCGGGAACTCGAGCAGCGCGATCGACCGGGCGTCCATCAGCGTCCCCGGACCGAGACCGACGGACTCGACGCGTCCAGCAGTCGCCAGGGTCGCGAGACCCACGGCTCCCCGGCGTAGCCGATCCTCACCCGGGGGCGGGCGGCGATCTCGGGTGGCGACTCGCCGGCCGGGGGTGCCTCGAGACGCAGCATCGACGCCGGATCGCACAGGTCGATCCCATCCAGTGAGCGGTCGATCGAGAACGCCGATCCGACCAGCCCGGGCCCGGCCGCGAGTCGTGCATCCGGGATGGTCCGGGGCGGGTTCCGTCGGGTCGAGACGCGGCGGGCGGCGCGCATGGCGTCCAGGCCCTCCAGGGGTTCGACTGCGCGGACGAGCAGCGCCGCGGGTCGGCCGGCCGGCTCGGTCACGACGTTCAGACAGTGGTGCATGCCGTAGACAAGGTACACGTAGGCGATGCCTGGCGGCCCGAACATCACCCGGTTTCGGTCGGTCGGTCCCATCCGTGCGTGAGAGGCGCGATCCTCGAGCCCGATGTAGGCCTCGACCTCGACGATGCGGCCCACCCGGCGCGCGGCGCCCGGGTCACCGGGAGCGGCCCCCGGTGTCGGCTCCCGGACCAGGCGCGCCCCCAGCAGGGCACGGGCGGCAGCCAGCGAATCGACGGCGAGCACCGACCGGGGCAGGGTCGATGGCGGTCGATCGGCGCCGGGGCGGGGCACTAGAGCCCGTACGTCGCCTTGACGTAGTCGGGCAGCAGGAAGCCGACGATGCTAACGAAGTTGGGGATCACCTGCTGGTGCAACAGGTTCCCGAAGCCCGAGTCGTTGAGCGCGGTCCACAACGAGCGCAGGAACGGGACCTCGTCGATCGGGGCGGTCGCCGGATAGGACAGGAAGTACTGGTCCAGGATGATGGTCAGGAACAGCAGCAGCAGCAATCCCTGGGCAACACCCACGATCCCGCCCAGGACCTCGTCCACGACCGGGTACCTCGCAAACAGCTGGGTCTTGGTGTATGTGCCCTGGATGACCAGGAAGAAGGCCACGATGGCAGCCACGAACAGGACCAGGAAGCCGATCATCTGGGAGTACTCGTCGGGGTAGTTCGTCCAGTACGACTTCAGGAACTCGCCGAACGGCACCGAGAGCAGGGCGGCCAGGAAGAACGAGAAGATGAACGACAGCGTTCCCACCAGCCTGCGGATCGTCCCCTGGACGAAGCCCAGGATGAACATGAACAGCAGGAACAGGATGGTCAGCAGGTCGAACAGGTTGATCGACTGGATCGTTGCGACGATGTCCACGACATCCCTCGTGACGGCGGTCGACGGTCCGGATCCCCGGCCGGCCTCGAACCCGGCGGAAGCGTAGCAGCGAGCCCGTTCGGCCCGCAACGGGACGAACGCCCCATGGGTACCGGCCGGCGCCCCCGGGCGCCGCCGGGGGTCATGCCCGGAGGCGTCCCCCGATCGACGACAGCGCCGCCACCACCTGCGCCACCGCCGCGTCGACCTCGGACTCGGTGAGGGTTCGGTCGTCGGCGCCGAGCCGGACACGGAAGGCGAGGCTCTTCTCGTCGGCCGTCAGCGGCACCCCGCGATAGATATCGAACAGGGACACGTCGCGAAGCAGGGGCCCGGCGTGCTCGGCGACCAGGGCCTCGACATCCGCGGCCGGTGCGGTCTCAGGGACGATGATCGCGAGATCCCGGTCGACCTCGGGGAAGCGCGGCACCGACACCGATCGCTCGGGTGTGAGCCGGCCGCCCGCGAGCCCGGCCAGCGACAGCTCGGCGAGGAGGACCCGCTGGCCCGTGCGGAGCCCCCAGGCGTCCACGACCTGGGGATGGACCTCGCCGAGGATGGCGTGGAGGCGACCGCCGGCCGCTGCTCGGGCGGTGCGGCCAGGATGAAACACGGGCTCGTGCGCCTCGGCGCTGTAGCTGACGGCCGGGAAGCCCAGCCGGCGGGCGAGCAGCTCCAGCACGCCCTTCGCGTCGTCGAGGTCGTACGGGCGGACGGAGCGATTCCAGGCCGGCGGTTCGGCGGCGCCCACGAGCGCGAAGCCCAGCCGCCACCACTCGCGGGGCTGGTCGCCGGACCGGGCATAGCCCTTGCCGATCTCGAACACCGCGACGTCCTCGGTCCCGTGTCGCAGGTTGACGCCGACCACGTCGATGAGGCTCCCCAGCAGGTTGTGGCGCAGCAGCGAGTGGTCGCGCGACAGCGGGTTGGTCACGGCGATCGCGTCGCCACCCGGCGCCGGCTCGTCGCCGACCGAGGGCACCGGTCGGAGCAGCCGGAACGTCTCGAGGTGGCGCGGCGAGACGAGAGCCGTCGTGATCACCTCCGTGAGCCCCGCGCCGGCCAGCGTCTGGCGGACCAGTTCACGGACCTCGAGCGGCGACGGCCGGAAGCGCGGCATCTCCGTGTCGGGGGTGACGGACGGGGTGAGCTCGTAGCCGCGAACCCGCGCGATCTCCTCGGCCACGTCCGCCTCGATCGCGATGTCGCGGCGCCAGGCGGGCACCACGGCGGTCACCGCCTCGTTCGCTCCCGATTCGACCACGAGCGGCTCCGGCTGGTGGGCCACCGGGACGGGGGTGCCGGCGGGGGCGGCCTCGGTGACCACCCCGACGCGGGAGAGCAGGATGGACTGCTCGTCGGCCGAGAGATCGGTGCCCAGCAGCCGGTTGACGCGTGCCGGCCGGAACGCGATCCGCATCGCGGGCGGCAGGTCCGGGGCGACGTCCACGACCCCCGGTGCGATCACGCCGCCGGCCCAGTCGCGGATCAGCTGGGCCGTCCGGTCGGCTCCCATGCGGGCGAGTCCGGGCTCCTGGCCCTTCTCGAACCGGCTCGACGCCTCCGAGCGTAGCCCGAGCCGCTGCGCGGTGCGACGGACGCTGATCGGATCGAACACGGCGGACTCGATGGCGACCTCGGTCGTGCCGTCGGACACCTCGGTCAATGCGCCACCCATGACCCCGGCGACGCCGATGACGCCACCGGGGTCGGCGATCACCAGCATGTCCGGCGCGAGGTCGCGCGTGATGTGATCCAGCGTCTCCAGCCGTTCGCCGGGCTGCGCGCGCCGGACGATGATCGTCGCCCGACCGTCGCTGCCTCGGCCCACGGCCCTGCCGTCGTAGGTGTGCACCGGCTTGCCGAGCTCGAGCATCACATAGTTGGACACGTCGACGACGTTGCTGACCGGCCGCTGTCCGGCGGCCAGGAGGCGCATCTGGACCCGGTCGGGCGACGGACCGACGGTGACGCCGGCAACCCAGCGCCCGGCGAAGCCGGTGCACAGGTCGCGGTCGCGCACGACAATGTCCAGCCGCTCGGCGGTCGACGGGCCGCTTCCCTCCTCGACCCGGATCGCCGGCGGGTGCACCGGCGTCCCGGTGACCGCTGCCACCTCGCGAGCGAGGCCCAGGATCGAGAGCGCGTCACCCCGGTTGGGCTTGACGTCGACATCGAGCACGATGTCGCCGTACAGATCGATCAGCGGAACGCCGAGCGGGCTGTCCTGGGGCAGGATCAGGATGCCGTCGGCATCGCCAGTCAGGTGCAGCTCGTCGCCCGAGCAGAGCATGCCGTTGGACACGACGCCCATCTTCTCGGTCCGCTCGATCCGGCGGCCGCCGGGCAGCACCGCACCGGGCAGGGCGACAGGGATCCGCTGCCCCGGGGCGATGTTGGTTGCGCCACACACGATCTGGAGCGGCTCGACCCCGTCGCCCAGGGTGACCGTGGTCAGGCTCAGGCGATCGGCGCGCGGGTGCTTCTCGACCGTCAGCAGCTCGCCGATGACGACCTGTTGCCAGTCTGCACCCCAGCGCTCGACCTGGTTGACCTCCATGCCCAGCAGGGTGAGCCGCTCGGCCAGCTGCTCGGGGGTGAGCTCGACGTCCACGAACTCGCGGAGCCAGGACAGCGGGACTCTCACCGGAACGCCCCCAGGAAGCGCAGGTCGTCGTCCATGTACAAGCGCAGGTCGACGACGTGATGGCGGAGGTTGGCGATGCGTTCAACGCCCATGCCGAACGCGAAGCCCTGGTACCGCTCCGGGTCGATGCCCCCGTAGCGCAGGACGACCGGGTGGACCATGCCCGCACCCAGGATGGTCATCCAGCCGGTTCGGGAGCAGGCGGGGCACCGCTTCCCGTCGCAGATGACGCACAGGATGTCGAACGCCACCGACGGCTCCGTGAACGGGTAGTAGCCGGGCCGGAACCGGGTGGCCCGGTCCGCTCCGAACAGCGCGTGGGCGAACTGGTCGAGCAGGCCCTTGAGATCGGCCATCGAGGTGCCCTCGTCGACCATCAGGCCCTCGACCTGGAAGAACTCCGACGCGTGGCTCGCGTCCACCGCCTCGTAGCGGAAGCAGCGCCCCGGCAGCAGGGCTCGGATCGGCGGCCGCTCCTGGTGCATGACCCTGATCTGGCCGGGGCTGGTATGCGTGCGCAGCAGCCGCCCATCCATGTTCACGTACAGGGTGTCCCACAGGTCTCGCGCCGGGTGGTCGGGCGGGATGTTGAGCATCTGGAAGTTGGTGACGTCGTCCTCGACCTCGGGACCCTCATAGACCACGAAGCCGAACTGCGCGAACACGTCGGCGATCTCGCGCGCTGTCTCCAGGATCGGATGCAGCGAGCCTCGACGGATCGGGCGCCCGGGCGCGGTGACATCAACGGACTCGGCGGCCAGGCGGACGGCCAGCTCCGCCGTCCCCAGTCGGTCGCGTGACTCCGCGAGGGCCGCCTCCACGGCCGCACGCACCTCGTTGGCCGCGGCGCCGACCTTGGGGCGATCCTCGGCCGGCAGACCGCCGATCCCGCGCAGGATGGCGGTCAGGTCGCCCTTCTTGCCCAGGACGGAGTGCTCGAGCGCGTCGAGCGATGCCGTGTCGGCTGCGTTGCGGGCGGCGGCTTCCGCCCGTTCGCGCAGGGCCTGGAGATCGGATATCAGCTGGGCGAGGTCCATGGGCTCCTGGTCCGGGTCCGGGGAATCACGAGCCCCCGAGCGTCAGCGACGTCGAGGGCTCAGGGTGCGTGATCGAACGCGATCAGGCGCCGCGGGCGACCTCGGCGATGCGGCCGAAGGTCGCGGCGTCGCGTACGGCGATGTCGGCGAGGACCTTCCGATCCAGGTCGACGTTGGCCTGCTTGAGCCCGGCGATGAGCTTGCCGTAGGTCGTCCCGTTCAGGCGAGCTGCGGCGTTGATCCGGATGACCCACAGCTGGCGCATGTCGCGCTTGCGCTGCTTGCGATCGCGGGTGGCGTAGGCCAGCGCGTGGAGCTGGGCCTCGCGGGCGGCCTTGACCAGCTTGCGGCGGGTGCCCTTGCGACCCTCGGCCTCCTGGAACAGGCGCTTGTGGCGCTTGTGGGCGGTGACGCCCCGCTTGACGCGTGCCATGGACGGCGGCTCCTAGAGGTACGGGAGCAGCCGCCGGAGCTGCTCCTGGTGCTCGGGGCCCACGACCGCCTTGCCCGCATAGCGGCGGGTGCGGCGCGAGGACTTGAGCTCGAGATGGTGGCCTCGCCAGGACTTGACGCGGATGAACTTGCCGGACCCGGTGACCCCGACCCGCTTCTGGGTCCCCTTGTGGGACTTCATCTTGGGCACGCTGGCCTCACTCTCCTGCTGGCGCCGCCTCGGCCGCCTGAGGGGCGGAGGGCGTGCTGGGGGTCGGATCCGGGGCCGCCGTCTCGGCGTCGCCGTCCTTCGTCCCGGTGTTCCGGTGCTCGTGGACCCTCGGCTTGTGGACCGAGGCGAGCGTCATGAACATCGATTTGCCTTCGAGCGCCGGCATCCGGTCCACGGTCCCGTGGTCCTTGACCTCCTCACCGAACTTGGCGAGGAGGTTCCGGCCGATCTCCGGGTGCGTGAGCTCCCGCCCGCGGAACCTGACGGTGACCTTGATCCGGTCCCCGTCCTTGAGGAACTCGATCGCCCGGTGCACCTTCGTCTCGAAGTCACCCGAGCCGATCTTGGGCGACAGCCGGACCTCCTTGAACTCCACCGCGCGCTGCTTGCGCTTGGCCTCCTTCTCGCGCTTGGTCAGGTCGTACTTGTACTGACCGAAGTCGAGAAAACGGACCACCGGTGGAGCGGCCGTGGGTGCGACCTCGACGAGGTCGAGCCCCCGGTCCTGCGCCATCGCCATGGCCTGCTGCGTCGGCATGACGCCGAGCTGTGAGCCATCTTCATCGACGACCCGGACCTGGGGGACACGGATCATCTGGTTGACGCGCAGGTCTCGGCTGATGTCGTGTTCCCTTTGTTTCCGTGGGTGGGATTGTGCGCGCGCACAGGCCGCCGGCCTGTCCGGTCGCCGCGGGAGGATAGCACGGAGGTTCGACCGGTCGCAACGGGCCCGGGCGCCACCCGCCGCCGACTGCGAGCCGGCTCAGGTGAGCGCCTTGGCCCGGGCTTCCTCGCCCAGCCGCGCGGCCAGGTCGGCCCAGCCGACCCCCTGCTCCTGGGTGCCGTCGCGGCGGCGCACCGAGACCGTCCTCGCCTCGACCTCGCGATCGCCGAGGATCAGCATGTACGGCACCTTCTGGCCCTGGGCAAGGCGGATCTTGTTCTGCATCCGGTTGTCCGAGTCGTCGACCTCGACGAACCGGAGCCCTCCCGCCCGGAGCTCGGCGGCCAGCTCGCGTCCGGCCGCGACGTGACGGTCGGCGATCGGGATCACGACCGCTTGCACCGGCGCACACCACAGCGGGAAGGCGCCTGCGAAGTGTTCCGTCAGCACGCCGATGAACCGTTCCAGCGAGCCGTAGACCGCCCGGTGGATGGCGACCGGCCGCTGCTGCGTGCCGTGCTCGTCGATGTACGTCAGGTCGAACTGCTCGGGCAGCATGACCCGGTCCACCTGGATGGTCGCCGTCTGCCACTCGCGGCCGAGCGCATCGGTGATCTGGATGTCGATCTTGGGCGCATAGAACGCGCCGTCCTTGGGCTTCACCCGGTAGCTGAGGCCGGATCGCTCCAGCTCGCGGCGCATGATGGCCTCGGTCTCGTTCCACGTCTCCACGTCGCCCAGCGCCTTGTCGGGCCGGGTGCCGAAGGTCAGCGTCGGCTCCAGGCCGAACCACGAATAGGCCTCGCGGATCTCCCACATCAGGCCCTCGATCTCGCCCCCGATCTGCTCGGGCGTGACGAAGATGTGGGCATCGTCGGTCACGAAGTGGCGCACACGCGTGAGGCCGGACATGACGCCCGACAGCTCGTTGCGGTGAAGGACGCCGTACTCGGACAGCCGCAGCGGCAGGTCCCGGTACGACCGCAGCCTGCTGCGGTAGATGAACGAGGACTCCGGGCAGTTCATCGGCTTGAGGCTGAACGTCTGGCCCTCGGCCTCGATCAGGAACATGTTGTCCCGGTAGTGGGCCCAGTGGCCCGAGCGCTCCCACAGCTTCTGGTGCACCAGCGGCGGCGTGTAGATCTCCTCGTAGCCGCGCTGCTCCTGGATCTCGCGCATGGCGTTGCGCAGGGTCTGGTACAGGCGCCACCCCTTGGGATGCCAGAACGCCGCGCCCGGCGATACGTCGTGGAAGCTGAACAGGTCGAGCTGCACTCCCAGCTTGCGGTGGTCGCGCTTCTTCGCCTCCTCGCGACGCCACAGGTACTGGTCAAGGGCCTCCTGCGTCTCCCATACCGTGCCGTAGATCCGCTGGAGCATCGGCCGCTTCTCGTCGCCGCGCCAGTAGGCACCGGCCACGGCGAGCAGCTTGAACGGCCCGATCCTGCCCGTCGACTCCACGTGCGGGCCCTTGCACAGGTCGACGAACGGCCCGTGCTCGTAGAACGTCGTGGGCGGCACCGGCGTCCCGGTCTCGGCCGCGTTGCGCGCGAGGTCGTCGAGGATCTCGACCTTGAACAGCTGCCCGCTCGCTTCCTCCAGCGCGCGACCGTCCTCGAACGGGACCTCCGTGCGCACGAAGGCGTGGTCGGCAGCGACCGACTGGCGCATCCGGCCCTCGATCGCGGCCAGGTCGTCCGGCGTGAGCGGACGCGGCAGCTCGAAGTCGTAGTAGAAGCCGTTGTCGATGGCCGGGCCCGATCCCCAGCCGGGCGCCCGGGAACAGGTCCAGCACCGCCTCGGCCATCACGTGGGCCGTCGAGTGGCGCATCGCGTCGATGGGCGCCTCGTGCTCCAGCGTCCAGCAGCTCCTCCGCCGAGCCCCGTGCCGGGGCGTCGAAGCGCGAGCTCTTCCTCGGCACTGGGGTTCCTGCAGGGCGGCCCCTGCCTTGTCCTCTGCCATGGCTCCGCTCCCTGAGAATCACAGAAACCTCTCGTCCCGACAGGACGAGAGGTTCAGACCTCCCGCGGTTCCACCCGCCTTCGCCTCCCGGCGGGGCGGGTGCGCGCTCTCCGTGCCGCGCTATCGGGCGGATCCCGGGCCGGTTCGCCGGCCGCTCGCGGGTGGTGCCGCGGCCCCGTGGTCCCGGACGCGACTCTCAGCCGACGATCGCGTCTCTCTGGCGGGTGCGGGGCCGGGCGTGTCCCGGTCGACGCGTGTGGTGGGCGATACTGGACTCGAACCAGTGACCTCATGCATGTCAAGCATGCGCTCTAACCAGCTGAGCTAATCGCCCTCTGATTTGAGTTCCCGAATGCCGTATGCCTCCGAGTTCTCACGCTGGGTGGCTTGCCTACACCGCTCGAATACCGCATGCTGGTGTCTGTTGAGGACTCCCAGCGACGAGGTTCGGACGATGGCATCAGCCCCGCCCAGCGCGGTGAAATCTAGCACAGCCGACGCCATCACGGCCCTGTTGCCGTCCTGGCGTCGCTCGCTCGCCGCCCGCCGGATCAGCCCGCGCACGATCGCCACCTACGCGGTCAGCGTCGAGCAGCTCGCGGGCTACCTCGCCGCGGCCGGCATGCCCACCGCGGTCGGTGCGATCCGTCGCGAGCACGTCGAGGCGTTCATCGAGGACCTGCTCACCCGCAAGGCGCCCGCCACCGCCCACAACCGCTATCGCGGCTGCCAGGCGTTCTTCGCGTGGTGCGCCGAAGAGGGCGAGGTCCGGGAAAGCCCGATGGCGCGGATGAAGCCGCCGCGGCTGCCCGAGGCCCCGGCCCCGGTGCTCCTCGCGGGTCAGCTCCGCAAGCTCGTGGAGACGACCGAGAAGGACCGCAGCTTTGTTGGGATCCGCGACGCCGCGATCCTGCGGCTGTTCCTCGACACCGGGATCCGACGGGGCGAGCTCCTGGGCGTGGAGCTTGCCGACGTCGACCTCGACGAGGGCCTCCTCAAGGTGACCGGCAAGGGCAGCCGGACGCGGTTCGTGCCGGTCGGCGCCACGACCGTCCGGGCGCTCGATCGCTACCTCCGCCACCGTGCGAAGCGAGCGGACGCGGACTCCCCTGCCCTATGGCTCGGCCGCAAGGGTCGACTCCAAGAGACGGGGCTCGCCAAGCTCGTGCGCGAGCGTGCCGAAGCCGCTGGGCTGCCGGGCGTCCACCCGCATCTGTTCCGTCACGCATATGCGCACGCGATGCTCGATGCCGGGATGCAGGAGACCGACCTCATGGCCGTGGCCGGCTGGAGGAGCCGGGACATGGTGGCTCGGTATGCGGCGGAGACGCGCGCCCAACGAGCGATCAAGGCGGCCCGCGCGCTGTCGCCCGGCGATCGGCTCGAGGACGGCCGGCGATGAGCGGAGAGCGCGGAAGCGCCGAGCCAGACCCTGGCTATCCTGCCGAATGGCTTGAGGAGGAGGCAGCGGGGGGTCGGTCCGTGGTGTCGCGGGTAGGCACCCGAGCCGGACGAATCGAGCTCGCGATCCGAAGGCGTCACCTCGACGCTACGGCGTTCGAGCTGGCACTCGCGCTCGTCCCGCTGCCGGGCACCGTCCCCTATCCCGTTGAAGCCGACGCACCAGACTGGGTCACGGCTGTTCGCGAGGCGCGACGGGCTCGCTCCGAGCCGGACCCAGCGTGGCGCGCCCGCGTGGCCGAGGTGTGGCCGACGCTTGGCCTCGCCGACCGGTCGAGGCCCGAATCCCTGCTGCGGAAGCTCCGGCTGCATTGGCCGCAGGACGAGCGGCCGACCCTGTCCACGGCTCGGTCGACCGTCACGATGGAGATGGTGTTCCGCACCATCGCCGAGCTAAAGGGCGAGTATCCGTACGTCACCCCAACGCAAGGGCGTGTCGCTCAAGCGCTGTATGTCCGCGAATGGACGCTGAGACGGCTGCTCCGCGACAACGGCTACGCACGTTGGCCCCCGGTTGCGCCGCCTGACCTCCAATAGATTGCGAGGTTCTGTGAGGACTTGTTAGGCGGCGAGGGTTCACCGTCCCTCGCATGACCGATGCAGGAGACCGCGCCACCTGGGGCCGGATTGGTGGTCTGGTGGCGTGGAGCCGTCATGACAAGGCGACGATGGTCGGGCCGGCCCATGCCGGGTTCCGCCATCGGTTCGAGCGTCTCGTCGACCCCGACGGGGTGTTGGATGCGCGCGAACGCGCCGTCCGGGCCGACCGTGCGCGTCGCGCCCACATGCTGAGCCTGGCCGCGAAGTCTGCAGCCGCTCGAAGGAAGGCCCGCCCCGATCGTGACTCCGGGCGGGCCGCACGAGAGGAGGCCACTAGTGATGGCCGGCCACCCGCCGCCTGAGTCTACGCCCACCCTGGCGCGCGATCCCGGCCCTGCTGCGGTCGCGCGCGGCACCGATCGTCGCGGAGCTCGGCGTCTCGAACGCCCGCTGCCCATGAGCCCGTTCACGATGGCCGTGGTGCGTGAGCGCGCGAGGCTTGCCCTCGTCGATCCTGACGGCGAGCACGATGCCGTCGCCCCCCTCGCGCCCGAGACAGCGCGGTCCATCCTGCTCGAGCTCGACCTGCAGCAACCCGAGCGCCCCCGTCGGTCCGGAGCCGGTGGGCGGGCCGGCAGAGACGGCCGCGACCTCCTGGCTCGGCTCGGGGCCGACCTCACCCGAACCCGCGGCGTTGTCCGCTGCCCGGCACATGAGGATCGCCACCCATCGCTATCGTGGCGACTGGACGGCGACACCGCCCTCGTCAAGTGCTGGGCGGGGTGCACCTACGCTGAGATCTGCCGGGCGGTATCACCGTGAGCATGGACGGCCCGGACGCAGCATTTGAGCGCGTGCCAGCGGTTGAGGGCTACGCCCTATCGTTTCCCGTCCGCGGCATTCGAATGCGCGTCGAGCGGCTCCGCCGCGAGCGTTCCCAGCTCGTCGGCGAGCTCCGCGTCGAGTCCTCGCGGCCTGGCGTCTCTACGACGTCAGACGGGACACTCCACACGGCCGACTTCAATCTGTCGTCGGATCGCGCTCGAACCGAACGGGCGAGGATCCTCGCGGACCGGGCGGGCGATCCGACGCTGGACTGGCCGGCGATGCTCGAGGAGCTGTGCCACAGGGTCGTCCAGGCCGAACGCCAGGGAGACCCAGCCGTTCTATTGGCGGATGTGGAAGTAGGGACGGCCGACGAGTTCATCGACGTCGATCCTGGGGTCCGCCTGCCGATCCGGCACGCCACGGTGCTGTTCGGAGACGGCGGGACTGGCAAGAGCCTTCTTGCGCTGCATTGGGCCGTCCGCCTGACGCGGCAGGGCCTTCGCGTCCTCTTTGCCGATTGGGAACTCTCAGCTGAAGAGCATCGGCGCCGGCTCGGTCAACTGTGCGACGACGAGCGGCCGGCGATCTGGTACGCGCGGTGCGAGCGGCCGATGACCCACGAGGTCGATCGGCTGGCGCGGCTGTGCTTCGAGCACCAGATCGACTACCTCATCAGCGATTCCGTCGCCTTCGCCTCCGACGGTCCGCCGGAGGCGGCCGAGACCGCCGCGGCGTACTTCCGTGCCGTTCGGCGTCTTCGGATTGGTTCGCTCAACATCGCCCACACGACCAAGGGTGATGGTGGGGACGCGAAGCCCTTTGGCTCCGTCTTCTGGCACAACGCGGCGCGGTGGACCCTCAACGTGAAGCGATCGACGGGGACCGGTTCATCACGCGTGCTCGATCTCGGGGTCTACCACCGGAAGGCCAACCTGGGACCGCTGGCAGCCCCCATCGGCTACCGGATGGAGTTCGTCGCCGACAGGATCGAGGTGGGGCGCACCGACCTGAGCGAGATTGTCGATCTCGCGACGCAGAGGCTTGTCCGACTACGCATCGCGGAGCACCTCAAGCAAGGCTCAAGGACTCATGCGGAACTAGCTGCCGAGCTGGGCATCTCCTCCGACACCGTCATCAAGACCGTCGGGCGACATCTCGGCACCCTCTTCGTCCGCGTTCCTGGCCCCGACGGAATTCTCCGCGTCGGCTTGATGTCTCGTGCCGGACAGGTGTCCTAGGACATCGATGGACATCCAAGGACGGACACCCACCCCTCATTGGGGGGTGTCCAAGGAGGCGGGGCTTGAGGGGCCAGCGACGGTCGGAACTCCGCGGCTGGCGCCGGCGCCCGCACGCGAGGCATCCGGGCCGAGAAACCCCGTCCAACAAGTTGCCAGGGGACGGTGCGTGCGGTGCCTCGCTGCGGTAACCCGGCCGTCTCGGGGCCCGCTCCCATTGCGGTGCGACGGGTGCCGGGACGCCACGCGTCCGCGTCGTCAGCTGCGGGCCTACCTCCGCTCAGCGTCGCGCCTCGCCGCCGCGCTCGGGCTCGAGGACGTGAGATCGATCACCGATCTGGCCGTGGCCACGTTGGACGGGAAACAGAGCCATGGATAGCGCCATTGGCCGGCCCCTGCGGGTCGCTCTGTATGCGCGAGTGAGCACCCGTGACAAGGATCAGGACCCCGAGATGCAGCTCGAGGCCCTCCGCACCTATGTCGCCGCCCGGGGCTGGGTGGCAACCGAATACGTGGATATCGCCGCGGCCGGGGACCTCGCGCATCGGACCCGGTGGTCGGCGTTGCTGAGAGATGCCTCACGCCGGCAGGTCGACCGTGTCCTGGTCTGGAAGCTGGACCGCGCGTTCCGATCGACGCTCCATGCGCTCTCGACGCTCCGTGACCTCGAGCATGCCGGCGTCGGGTTCTCCTCTCTCACGCAGCCGGAGCTCGACACCACGTCGGCCACGGGAAGGCTCGTATTCACGATCCTTTCGGCCGTTGCCGAGATGGAGCGAGCGTTGATCGCCGACCGGGTTCGCGAGGGCATGCGCTACGCCGCAAGTCAGGGGATTCGGATCGGCCGACCGCGGGTAACGGACCGGCCAGGGTTCAGCGAGCGGTGGGTCCGCGTGGCGCCGGACATCCGATCCGGGAGGATCTCCAAGCGCGCAGCTGCGCGCAGGCTCCGGATTGGCACGGCAACCCTCAACCGGTTGCTGAAGGACGATCCGGACAACTAGCAAGGCCCCCGTGGGCAACGGCGACCACGGCCGCGGCCGATACCGGTGCGCAGGGCGCGCGCGTCGCGCCCACGCGTCGCGTGCCCACGCGTCGCGCGCGAGGGGGAGAGTCCGAGCCCGACTGCCGCCCGCGCCTGCCCCAGGGGGACATCACGGCGCAGCGAGTCCGGCAAGATATCGGAGTGAGCAAGCTCGACGACATCCTGTTTGAGGCGCTGCTCGGGGTCGCGAAGCGGACTTCGGGTCGAGCCATCGGTGTCATCTCCCTGTCCATCTACCTTGGGCTCGGCCTGGCGCTGCCGTTGGTCTTTGGATGGTCCGTGCCCTGGCTCGTTGTGGCCAACGTCTGGGGAACGATGCTGGGCGGCCTATTCGGATTTGTCTGGTTTGCGGTTCAGGTCCGAGCAGCCAATGCTCGCCACCTCGTGGAGTGGACGACGGATCTCCGCCTGCTCGACAGCGCCGAGTTCGAATGGCTCGTCGGCGAGCTGCTTCGCCGCGAGGGCTGGCAGGTGGAGGAGGTCGGCAAGCGCGGAGCTCCGGACGGGAACATCGACCTCGAGCTCACGCGCGCCGGCGCCCGCCGCATTGTGCAATGCAAGCGCTGGACGTCCTGGCTCGTGGGCGTTGATGAGATCCGCTCGTTTGCTGGGACGCTGATGCGGGAAGGACTGCCGGGTACCGCCGGCATCTATGTCACCCTCTCCGACTTCAGCCTGCAGGCGCGGGAGGAGGCTGCGCGTATCGGCCTCGAGCTGATCGACAACGAGGGGTTGCTTCGACGCGTCGAGCAGGCACGACGCCTCGAGCCCTGTCCGCGTTGTGGTGCCGGAATGATCCTCGATCGCTCGAATCGTGGATGGTGGCTCCGATGTATCGCGCAGGGCTGTGGTGGCAAGCGGGACCTCGGCGCGGACCCTGTTCGCGCGCTTGAGCTGCTGACCGAGCCGCCGGAGGCGGCTGTCGCGTCAGCTGAGTAGGTCGGCCCACGGAGTCTGGTCTGGGGCTTGAGCGCCGAAGAGGCGGGTTCAAGGCCCTCGACGGACGGCAATGCCCCAGATGATCGCGCCCACGGTCATTCCCGCAGCCCAGATCACGCCGCCCACCACGACGAACACAAGGACCGTCAGCAACCGTAGGTGGTGTCCATCCTCCCTGACGGTCGCGATCACCATCGCCCACAGGATCGGGAAGAGGATCCCCCAGAGGAGCAGGCCCCATGTTGCCGCTCGCCAGCGTCTCCACTCCGAGACGACCGGGCGCAAGCGTTGCCCCTCTTCCGGCAGGGAGGGTGGTGGCGCGGGCCATTGTCTCAGGTGCTGAGGGCCAGACCGACCGGGTTCGTCCATCGCCGACAGTCTATTGCCGCTCGGTGCGCCCTGCCTCCGCCATCCGGTTCGCGGCAACTGGTTCGGCAAGCGGCGGCGTCCCGATGGTGCGTGAGTGGTGCGTCTTCACCAACACTTGCTGCCGGTCTTGGCTGCGGCGGGTTCTCTACGCATGGGGCGGATGGGACTTGCTCCGTCGGTCCGGGCTCACTACTGTTGGGAAATGTTGGGGCTGCGACGATCCTTCGGGCCGCTTCTCGCGGCCGTCGTGGCCGCGCTCAGCCTGACGGCGTGCGAGCCGGTCACGTCCGAGTCGGCGCCATCGCCTGCCTCGGTCTGGCTCACGTCGGAGCCCTCCGCAGCGAGCGTGCCCGTGAGCATTTCGATGACGGCGCCTGACGAGCCCGACCTCGACTTCGCACACACGTTCGAGGCCGGAGAGATGATCCGCGCCCTGTTCGCCACCTCCCAGGGTCGCTACACCCTGTGGGCTCTCGACCGGGCGTGTGACCTGCCGATCGACCTCGGTCCCAACGAGGAGGCACAAGTCACGCTTTCGATCGACTCCAACGGGACATGCTCCCTCGCGGTGACGTGGCAGGGGCGGAGCGACGAGCCGGGATGGCCGCGCCACGGTGACGGCGTTCTGATCACCAACCATGACGTCGGCAACCAGACGCCCCGCGTCGAGGGTGAGCCGTAGGCACCACCCGAGCCGGGTGGTCGCGATCCGCCCCACAGGTAGAGAACCCCGGCTGCGGTTGTGTACGGGGTGCTTGTCGGCCCATACGTGCGAGTGTCGCTCCAGCGGCTGGCAGGCCGTGAAGGCGCGCCAAAATGGGAGCCCCGATCTGACGACCCGCTCAGGCTCGCGGCGGACACGCTCTGGACCGCCATGAAAGGAGGTCCTTCTGGGCGCGCTAAGGGCCCACCAGCAGTCGATTCGTCCGGCGACGTCGACGCTCGGAGACGGGCACCGTCGCGTATGCCTCTACGGGTACGGCCGCGAGAGCTCAGACTGATAGAGCGCAGTTACCTTCCCGCCATCGAAGCCTCGTACCTCGGCACGAACGGACGGATCAGCGAGGTCCAGCACCCGCAGGCTCCCATCCTCGACCTTGGCCACCGACTCGATACGCACGAACCGGTCGCCAAACTGCTCGGCGAACGCCGCGAGCGCCCGGAGCTTCGCTCGGGCATCGGCAAGGTGGTCGCCGTGCGGGTCGACGATCGATGCGCCGAGGGTGCCATCCGAGCGTCGCGACACGACGACGAAGTCGGGCTGGAGCGACGCCCACTCGTCCTCGTCGTTCTGGTAGGCGATCCGGAGCGAGGCCGGCGTCGGCGCTGCCCGGGTTCCGATACCACGCGTCGAAGCCCGTCCGGGCGAGTTCTGCCTCGACGACCGTGCGCTCCCAGTCGTTGAGGACCACCGGGAACGTCCCGTCCGCGTCCGCGAACACGTGGCCCTGGATATCGCGGCAGGTCGTCGCCCTTCGCGGTCCTTCGTCGCAGCCCGCTCGTTCGCGCGCAACTGCACCGTGACGGCCTCGGGCGACGGAGGTCTGCTCCTGCACCCGCGTGAAGGCGTCGCGAGTGGCACCGACTGGTGTTGAGGATCTGCACCCGGAATTGATCGAGTCGCTCCTTGACCCAGTCGGTCGCAGTCGACTCGATCTTCGCAGCGATCCCGTCCACGCGAAGGAGTGCCGCCGCACCGGATACGAACGCGTGTCGCCGGTCGGCGCCTGGGCTGGACGGCTCAAGTCGATGGGCGAACCACGCCTTGCCGACGCCCTCGCGGACCGAATTGATGACCCGCTGGGCGTCGCGAGCGACATCCCGGGCGTGGGTTGCGACCTCGGCGACCACCGGCTCCTTTCCCGAGGTCCTCGCCGACGGTGGTGATCCGCGTACGCGCGACCGCCGTGGCCAGCAGGTCCTCGATGTTCTCCTCGACCTCTGCTACGTGTTCAGCGGCCAGCCCGTCAAGCCGCGAGGTTCAGTCGCTTCGTCAGCGCGGCCCCGGCATCCGCGAGCAGCGGCGTGCCGGCGGCGTCGTCGGCGAGCAGCCGCGCGAGTGTGCGCGCCCGCCGCAGCGGGCTTGCGGTCCGGTCCGGAGTCGGGATGCTCGGGCAGCGCCTTCGATGAAGGCGAACACGGCAGGATCGAGCGAGCGGGTTCCGCTCGAACACCATCGGCGCTCGGACGACGGTTGCCGCCAACGCGGAGCTGCCCGTTGTCGGCGCCCGTGCCTTCGAGCTCGTCCTTGATTGTCGTGAGCGCCTTGTGGTCGAACAGCGGCAGGTAGCACGTGACCGAGTTGAGCGCGTCATCGGTGGCGATGCGGTGCGCCAGGGGCTGGCGGACCATCCGCCCGATGATCTGGGCGATGTGGGTCGCGTCCTTGGCGGGCCGCTCGGAGTAGAGGACCTCGGCGCGCGGGCAGTCCCAGCCGGTCGAGATCGCTTCCTTGGCCAGGACGACCCGCACCTCGGTCTCAGTCTGGATCGACTCCGGGTACACCCAGTCGACCGTCGCGCGAACCGAGCGTCAGCCGCTCGTGCTCGCCGAAGACGTGCGCGATCGCCCGCGGGCCGAGACCGGGCCACTCCGCGTCGATGGTGCCGACGAGCTCGGTGAGCTTGGCTTCAGCTCGCCTTGTCCGGTACCTGGACAACGAGCACCGGCAGCACCTCGGGCTCCCCTTCGGCCGCCGAGTACGCCGCCCAGCGTTGTTCGAACGACGCGGGTGGCCTTGACCGCCTCGCGCAGCAGAGTCGTCGAGAACGTCCCCTTCTCCGCCGGCTGGTCGAGACCGATCTCGTCCTTGATGAGACCCGACGCCCGCACGCGCTCGATGTCGACCGCGACGTTCGGGTAGGCCGTCCGGTCCGTCACCTCGCCCATGCGCTCGTGAAGCGCTCGATGGTGGCGGAGATGCCCCACACGATCGGGATCGCGGGATTCGACCCTGGCTGCGCCGTGAATGAGGCGCGACACGATCGTCTTGCGATCGGCGGCGCGCTTCATGCCTCGGTGCGCCTCGTCGAGGACCAGGACCAGGTCCGTCGTCGTCGCCGCGGATCGTGTTGCGGAGGATGTCCCAGAACGAGAACTCGCGCGCATTCGTGCCGCTCTGGACCAGGCGGCTGGATCGCGACAGCTTCTGCGTGTTCAGGAAGAAGACGCGGCCGGGCGCGAGGTCGGCATCGAGGAACGACTCGTCGACCTCCACGAGCGTGGCCGGGGCCAGCAGCTCGGAAGCCTCAAACATCCGGGCCCGTGTCTGCCGATTGAGGGCCGGATCGTCGGTGATCCAGAGGAACGAGATCCGCGGATCGGCGTCGGTATCCAGATCTGTAGAGCCAAAGAGGAGGGCCTCGATGACCGCGGTCGCGATGACCGTCTTGCCGGACCCGGTGATGGCCGACAGGGCGAACGACGATCGGTCGTCGTCGTCATGCCAATCGCGGCGGGCACGCCAGATCCGCTTGAGCACCTCCATTGCGGCATCGCGCTGGTAGTCGCGGAGCTCGTACCGCATTAGGCGCGTCCGCGCTCAGGCAGGAACATCGACAGGTATGTGTCGTACAGGCGAATTGTGTCCATCCACGTGGGCAGCTCGCGCGGCGATCCCGGCGAATACGGTCGGCGAGTACGTGACGATGAAGGCGGTCCGGGCGGTCTCCGGGCGGGCGGACACGAAGCTGCGCCAGCGGTCCTCGTCGAAAAGGACGCCGTAGCGGTCCGTCCAGACATACGGGAGCGGCGCGCCGGCGCCATCGACGCGTCGCGCGATCGGTCCTTGGCCGCCGGCCCGGAGCCACAGCAGAGGCGCGACGTCGTCGAAGGCTTGCCCCAGGTCGATATCGTCCGCGTCGAGGTATCGGAGCTCGAAGAAGGCGACGTTCTCCTCGAAACCGTCAGCCATCGGGAACTCGTCCGTGAACTTGTAGTAACCAGCGATTGGCTCGCCGTGCGGGCGTCTTGCCCGTGATCGACGCCGTCATCCTGGGTCGGGTGATGTACTCGAAGATTCCGAGCGCCTCCCACTTCGGATCGCCCGGTCGAAGGCCGCGCTTGCGCAGGCTCATCGGCCTCCTCGACTGACACCTCGTTGTTGGTGACCATGATCGACTGCCGCCGACCGCCGTCCTGCCGATTGAGTCGCAGACGGCGTGCGCGGTCGTCCCCGAGCCCGGCGAAGAAGTCGAGCACGAGAGCGTCTCGGCTTGTCAGCCACAAAGAACCGGATGCGCGTCCTCGACCGCGTAGAGGGACTTCGGGAACGGGAACGCTCGGCCGGGAAGAAGACTTGCCAGCAGCTTCGAGCCGTGCCACCCGGCATTGTGTGAGGTCCGTGTTCCAAACCGTCTTCGGGTTCCTGAGATCACTTCCGACGACCTCGCGGAGGATCGGCACCACCGGTGGCGTCATAGCCGTCGACAACGACCTCTCCCGAGTTGATGCGTTGCTCTGTGCCGGCGTTGACCGACATGGCCGACCACCCTGCGGCCTTCTTGCCGCTTCGCCCGAGTCGCAGGAGTCCTTTTCGTGCTCTAGCTCGCAGCGACCTCGGGTCCAGTCCTCCAACGGCCCTCGCTGCCGTCGCTCGTCTCGGGCCAGAGTGCGATCAACCCGCTCGGCACAGGCACTTCAGAGCGATCCACGTCGAGTCGCTAGTCGACTCCCCGACGTCCACAATCCTGCCGGACGTCGGGTCGGCAAGAATGGGGAAGAACGGATCCCCCTCCGATCGCTTTCGGAGGTTGCCCTTTCCGGTTCTCACGTACTGGAACCACAGTTGCGACTTCGTGGACGACAGACCCTCGTTGAGCATGTCGTCGCTTGATTTCGATGGCGACGCACCGCCGACCATTACGAAGAAGATGAACTCGTTGCAGCGCGGAAAGGCGTCATCTCTGACGCTGGCCTGGCTGCTGACAACCGACGAGACCATCTGGATTCGGGCACCGGGGAACATTTGCTCCAGAAGGAGCCCAAGCCGCAGATGCTCTCTTTCGTCGATTGTCGACGATGAGAACCGAGTCGTCCGGGTTGAGCAGCACCTTCGCGAGCTTGAGTCGACGCTCCATGAAGGCCAGCCACTTGCTGTGCCGGTATGCGTCGTTCGCATCGACATAGTCGTTGTTGTACTTCCAGTCGCGGGCGCCGCTGTTGTACGGCGGGTCGATGTAGATGCAGTCGACCTTGCCGGCGTGCGTGAATCGCAGCGCCTCGAGCGCGTGGTAGTTCTCGCCCTTGATGACGACGTGGTACGGCTTGTCACCGCCGCGTTCGACCGACCCGACTTGCCGGAAGCCAGGAAGAACAGGCTCGCCGAAGTCGGAGATCACCACGAGCGAGTCGACAGGTGCTTGCTCCTGCACGCCGAGCCCATGCTCCCGGCGCTGGACATAGGAACCGTCGGCGTCTCGAACCGGCACGAGCGTGGCCACCCGATCCTCGAGCAGAATGACCTCGAACGTTGTGCTGTCGTCGGCATCGCGGCTCACCACCTGGGAGCCAACGCGGATTGGGTGCTGCGGCAGGCGCACGCGCTCGGGTATGTGCTGCTCGAACACGAGCCCAAAGCTGCGCTTCTGTTTGAGGCGCTCGATCTGCGACCCCAGGTCGGCACGCAGAGCTTGGTCCTGGATCTTGTCAAGCAGGACGTCCAGCTCGCTTCGGATCATGCGCTCAGGCTACCAGCCAGGCGGGGCCGCATTCCCGTTGCGTTGGAAAGCGTGGATCTCACCCGTCAGCGGGCCGGGACACCGTGGGATGGCGACCGCCCAGAAGGACCTCGTTTCGACCGACCCGTCGCAAGATGAACCGGGCGCACAAACGAGGGCCACCTTCGTGACTATCCTTTTCGCACGCCTCCAGGTGGGGCGCTCCGGCACGTCGGCAGAGCCCTCAATCGTGGATAGACGGGTCGACGACGAGGATCACGTCTGCGAGGAACAGTCGCTTCGGGTCATGCAGTCCTGACGCACCGATGGTGCCGTCCGGCAACAGATAGCGATGCGCCTCTGCGACGGTCCGCTGCTGGCGGTTCGCGTATCGGACCATCTGGCTAAGCGTACCGGCTGGTTGACCGGCGCTCGGCGGTGCTTCATGCTCCCTGAAGACGGTCCGAGTGAGTTCCCCAACGGCGACGCGCCCGTCATAGTCGCGTGCGTTGAACACTTGCTGGATCTCCGCCACGGAAACGCGTCGTATAGGCTTAGACAATGAGTGACCAGCTTCCCAGTCTCGTCCTTGCCATTTCCCGGTTCCTCGACGGGGAGGCGGGGCTGCACGACCTTGAGGACGTAGTCGTTCCGATGGGCGAAGACTTGCCCGGCGAGGACTTGCGGCTGAATGAGATCTGGGGCTCGGTTGAGCTGGCCCTGGCGGAGCTCACCTCCGGGGTGATCGACGAGCCAGAGGTTCGTGCCCGTCTTTCGGGTTTCGCTCCCATTCGCACGCACCCCCAGCCGTACTACGTCGCCACCAGTTCTACTACGCAGACGATCAGCCTAGATAGCTTCATGGCCGCGGCGTGGCTGATGAACCTCCGAGTCGCTCATACACCAGTCGAAACGGGATCCGGGTCACCTGTAGGCCATCCAGCCTGACCCGGATCCAGTAGAGGCCCTCTTCTCGGAGCTTCAGCCCGAGCTCGGCGACAACGTTCACACCGCGGTCGTCGCCCTCGAAGAGCACGGGCACCTCCATCGGGTTGCCTAGTCTCAGACCTGAGGGCGCTTCGATCGTGATCTCAAGCGCGCTGCGTCCCCGTGCAGCGCCGGCCTTGAATGCAACCACCAACCACCAGTTGAGATCGAGCTCTGGCATCTCCTCGGGGGCGCCAGGTCCGACGGCACGGTGTGTCTTGCGGTCGACCACGCGGATGAACGAGGCCACGCCGTCCTGTTCCGTCAGGACACGCTCGCAGAGAAACGCCGCGGACAGGAATGGGCCGTTGGGCTCTAGAGGCTCGGCCTGCTCCATGATGCAAGGTCCTTCCCGTTCGCGAACACCGCGATAATCGGACACCCTTCGTAGGGGCCGTCCACGTTCGGATGGGGGGAGGCTACACCGCTCGGGGGTCGGCTGCATGTCAAGCATGCGCTCTAACCAGCTGAGCTAATCGCCCTCGGGCGCGGAGTCTAGCACGGCTCCGGCGGCCGGACGGTCGGCCACTGGCCCGGTCCCCGGATGAATGAACCTAGGTTGACGCCTCGACGACCTCCGCCCGGTCCGGCACCAGCGCCACGCCGAGCGCGCCGCCCAGCATCGCCGCGGCAGCAGTCAGGGCGAGGGCGAGGAAGGTCTGCAGCGAGGCGGTGCGAACAGCGTCGACCACCTGCTGCTGCGTCAGGTTGGGCGCCTGCAGCTGGTCCAGCAGCGATCCCAGTGAGCCGAGCAGCTGGCCCGCCCCGAACGAGGCAAGCACCACCAGCAGCGCAACCCACAGCGCCCACACGAGGAAGCCGTGCAGGACGCCCCGAGCGGGGTTGCGGACCACGCCCGACCAGGCGGCCACGAAGCCGCCGAAGGCCAGCGACAGCAGCCCGATGGCCGAGCCGATGAGGGTGGCCACGGTGTCCGCGTTCTCGCCGCTCAGGCGACCGACCCCCAGGCCGATCGACAGCAGGCTGAGCAGCAGGAACACGCCGAACGCGGCCAGCAGGCCGCCCCAGATGGGTCCCCAGTGGAGCGCGCGCGCCTGGCGATCGAGCACATCGACGTCGAGGTCGGTCGATGCCCGGGGCGGTGCCTCGACGGCAGCGACGCGTCGGGTGGTGGTCGTCATGATGCGCTCCTAGAAGATCGCCTGCAGGAGCAGGATGATGATGATGATCGCGATCAGGGTGCCGATGATGCCCACGGCACGGCCTCCTTTCGTCGTCTTGTCTGGTGTCAGTCCACCCACCGTGGGCCGTCCCCCATTGCAGCAGTGACAACGGCAGCCGGATTGGCAGGCACTCTGGCTCGCGGCCGGTCCCCGCGCCACCCGGAGGGTCCGGCTCGTGCGACGATGGCGACCATGTCCGATCTCGAGCTCATCGACTGCGGGAACGGCCGCCGCCTGGAGCAGTTCGGACGGCTGCTGGTCGATCGGCCGGCCCCGGCCGCCGACTGGCTGCCGCGCCTGCCGGCCGCCGAGTGGGGTCGCGCCCAGCTCCGCTGGGCGAAGCGGGGCTGGGTCCGCGGCGACGCCCGCGATGCGGGGCCACCCGAACCGTGGCCGGTCCGGACCGGCGCTCTCGTGCTGGAGTGCAGGCCCGCGGCCGGCGGCCAGCTGGGCGTGTTCCCCGAGCAGGTCGCCACCTGGGGCTGGCTGGGAGAATCCGTGGCCCGGGCAGCCGGAGCGCTCGGGCGTCCGCCCGAGGTCCTGTCGCTGTTCGCCTACACGGGGGGCGCGTCCCTCGCCTGTGCCCGCGCGGGTGCAAAGGTGGCCCACGTCGACGCGTCGCGGCCGGCCGTCTCGTGGGCTCGCCGCAACGCCGAGCTGTCGGGCCTGGCCGAGGCTCCGATCCGCTGGCTGGTGGACGATGCCCGTGCGTTCGTCCGGCGGGAGCGGCGGCGTGGCCACCGGTACGACGGCATCGTCCTCGACCCGCCCAGCTACGGCCACGGCGTCGGCGCATGGCACATCGAGCAGGACCTCGGCCCACTGCTCGACGACCTCGCCGCCCTGGCCGGGCCCAGGCCCTCGTTCGTCCTGCTGAGCGCCCACACTCCGGGCTACGACGGAGAGAGCCTGGGCGCGCTCGTCCGTGAGCACCTGGGAGTGGCCGCGACGGGCGAGGCGCTGGTCGTGACCAGCCGGGAGGGCTCACGCCTGCCCCTCGGGGCATGGGCACGCGGTCCATACCGCTGAGGCCGCGCGTGTCGGTCCCCCACCCCCCCCGTCCGATCAGCAGCGCCCGGAACCCCCGGGTGCGTGCCGCCGCCGACCTGCGCTCCCGGCGGACGCGGGACGCGACCGGCCTCACCCTGGTCGACGGGGTTCGCGAGCTGGGCCGGGCACTGGGCGGCGGCGCACGGGTGGAGGACCTGTTCGTGGATCCCCATGCCCTCGATGCTGGGGGCTCGGAGGTCGTGAGCCGGGCCGTGGCCTCGGGCGCGAACCGCGTCGACGTCACCGCGTCGGTGCTGTCGCGGCTCGCCTACGGGGACCGGTCCGAGGGAGTGGTCGCCACGGTTCACATCCCCGGGCTCGGCCTCGGGTCGCTGGCCCTGCCCGATCGGCCGCTGGTGGTGGTGCTGGAGGGTCTCGAGAAACCGGGCAACCTCGGCGCCGTGCTCCGCTCGGCCGATGGGGCCGGTGCGGACGCCGTGGTCGCTGCAGATCCGCGCACCGACCTGTTCAATCCCAATGCGATCCGCGCCTCGCTGGGCACGATCTTTGCCATGCCCCTTGCGGCCGGACCCAGCGACGCCGTCCGCGCCTACCTGGAGGGCGCGGGAGTCCGCATGCTCGCAGCGCGGGTCGATGCCCTGCTCGACTACACGGAGGCCGACCTCACCGGGCCCCTGGCGATCGTGCTCGGCAGCGAGGCGGCGGGACTCACGGATGCGTGGCGGCGTCCCGACGTCCTTCCCGTCCGGCTCCCGATGCTCGGGCTGGCCGACAGCCTCAACGTGGCGACCGCGGCGGCCGTCCTGCTCTATGAGGCGCGACGCCAGCGGGGGGATCCCGGACCGGCCGTGTGACCGGGCTGCGTGCTCAGGCCGGGTCCCGCTCCGCCGTGGTCTCCGCGGCCGTCCCGCCGCCCGGGCTCTTCGCCGGGCCGGGACGGTTGGGGTCGGCGCCCAGCGGTCGGCCGTCGGATCCCGCCGTCCCGACCCCCGTCTCCTTCTCGACCGCACCTCTCTCGACCGCGCCTCCGCTCGTCGAGGGCCGGGTACCGTTCGGCGGGTCGTTCGTGGCGGCCGCGCGGCCGCCACGTCGACGGCGCCTGGGCGCGGCCTTGGAGGCAGTCGGGCCGGGCCTGGACACGTCGTCGGATGGCGCAGGGTCGGCCGTCGCCAGGTCGTGCCCTGCGACATCGGCTTCGAGGATGAGCGGCACCACCAGCGGTGCGGCCGGCCGGGCGGCCGTCGAGGCGGCCGAGGCAGCCCGCGTGCCGGGAGACAGCTCCTCGTTTCCGCTGTCGGGCGCCGGTTCCGGGTGTCCGGCGGCGGGCGCCGGTTCCGGGTGTTCGCCGACAGCGTTCGGCGTCTCGTCGGGCGACGACCCGCCCGGTGCATCGTCGGACACCCGACCCGACTGGTACCGCGCGCACTGCACGTGAGCCGCCGTCAGGCACAGGCTTGCCTGCACCTCGGGGCTGGTCACGGCAGGGCGACCTGCGAGCCGGATGCCGAGCAGGCGCCCGAGGCCGCGCAGCGGGGTTGGCTGGCCCACGAGCGCATGGCACAGGTTGCCGGGATGCGGGAACTCGTACCACGTGGTGGGATCGCCGGCGAGGCGGACGAACGGGCACACGGCCACCGCGGCATCCACCACCGCAGGGCCGCTGGGGCTCGCGGGTGCGCCGGTGACGCCGACGCCCGTCGCCGGCGGTGCCCCGCCTGTCTTGGCGCCGGTGAGCGCCGGTGCCGCGGCCGCCGAGCTGCTGCTGGCGGCCGCAGCGCCGGGTGCGTGCATCGTGCCGGCTCGCGACCCGGGGGCCGCATCGCTGGGCACCTCCGGAGCAACCGGGGTGGGATCCGCCGGCGCCTGGCGCGTCCTTCCCGCCGACCGGACCGTCGCCGGGTGGGGCGCGACCACGATGGACGGTCCCGGCACTGCCGTTGGCCTGGGGGCGGCAGCGTCCCCCTGCCCGGGGCCGCCGGCCGGGGGCGCCGGGTTGGACGCCGCGGCGACGACGGCTGCCGGCGCAACGACCTCCACGGGCACCCCGGGACCGACCGCACGGCGTTCTTCGGACTCTGTCATGACCGGTACCGGAGCCGGTGCCTCGGTGGTCGGGAGAGCCGCGCCCCGCTTGAGGCGGCACGCGTAGCAGCGGCGCGAGCTGGGGCGATTGATCGACCGACAGGCTTCGCAGACCCAGTACTCGTCCTGGACGATGAGCTCCGCGAGCTCCTTGACGCCCGGCTTCGGCCAGACCAACGGGCCGGGGGCCTCGATCGTGCCGTCGCCCATGCCGACATTCCGGGTCGACTCGCGGGGACCGCGAACGAACCGGATGATCAGCCACAGCGCTGTCGGGCCCCACAGGAGCGCGACGATCACCACCAATGCGAGCTCGGAGCTCATACCCGGCCAAGACCCTCCGCCCGCAGGATAGTCGATAACCCCCGGCCTCCCGCCCGGACGGCGGTTCCCCCCGTCACCACTTTCGCGTCCCGGCCCGCGTCGCCCGACCAGGCGTCGGTGCACATCCGCACCGGGCACGCGACGGCTTGACCGCCGGGCGACGATGTCCGGCATGGACATCCTCGACATTGTGGTCATTGGAGCCGGCCCGGCCGGCGAAGCTGCGGCATTCAAGGCCAGGGCGTTGGGGGCGTCCGTGGCCGTGGCCGATCGCGGCTGGTTCGGCGGGTCCTGCCCCCACATCGGGTGCGTGCCCTCCAAGTCGCTGCTTCATGCCGCGGAACGCCACGCCAGCGGTTCGGAGTATCCATGGTCGCGCGCCTCCGAGCGGCGGGACTACATGGTCAACCGGGCGGCCGAGGACGACGAGCCGGACGATTCCTCGCACGTGCGGGCGCTCGAGGAGGCCGGCGCAGCGACCTACCGCGGGACCGGCCGGATCATCGGTCGGGGCACCGTCAGGGTGGCCGGGGACGGTGGCGTGGTCGAGCTCCAGGCACGGAACGTGGTGGTGGCGGTGGGCTCGCGGTCGAAGGTGCCCCCGATCGAGGGCATCGAGGAGGTCCAACCATGGACCAACCGCCAGGCCACGCTCGTCCGCGAGCTGCCGGACAGCCTGCTCATCCTCGGCGGCGGACCGACGGGCTGCGAGCTCGCGCAGGTCTTTGCCCGCTTCGGGGTGCCGGTCACCATTGTCCAATCCGGCCCGCGGCTGACGCCGACCGAGCACGCGCGGAGCGCCGAGGCCATCCGCTTCGGGCTCGAGCGCGACGGCGTCACGGTGCGGACGGGCGTCCGCGCGGTTGCCGCGCGGGCGCACGCGGGAGGTGACGGTGCCCATCTCGTGGAACTTGACGACGGATCGACCGTGGAGGGTCACGCCGTGCTGCTCGCCACCGGGCGCACCTTTCCGGTCGACGACCTCGGGCTCGAGCACTACGGGGTGGCGGTCGCCGGTCCCGACGCGTACCGCCGCGACGGAAGCCTCCTGCTGGCGGACGGCCTGTGGGTAGCGGGCGACCCGGCCGGACCCGAGCTCCATACGCACCAGGCCCACTACCAGGGCGAGCTGGTGGCCCGGATGGCGCTGGGCGAGCGCCTCACGCCCGACTACCGGGCGCTGCCGCGGTCCACCTACACCAGCCCCGAGGCCGCGTCGGTCGGGCTCACCCTCGACCAGGCCCTGGCCGCCGGGATCGACGCGTTCGAGCGGGTCGCCGCCTATCCCGACACCGCGAAGGGCTACTCGGTCGAGGCCGAGACGGGACACGTGACGATCATCATCGACCGTGCGACCCGGCAGCTCGTGGGAGCCGCGATGGCCTGCCCCGACGCATCCGCGGCCATCCACGAGTGCGTGCTGGCGATCAAGGCGCGGGTGCCCATGGAGGTGCTCGCAGACACGATCCACGCCTTCCCGTCCACCTCGCGGATCCTCAACGGCCTGTTCGCCGAGGCCGCGGCGGAGCTGGGGGCCTGACCCTGGCGACGCGCCGAGGGCGTGCTGGGTGACTTCCCGGACTAGCCTTCGGCCTCGGCCACCAGCGCACCGTCGAGCAGCACCCGCCGCGGCCGGGCGTGCCACAGGGCGCCGCCCACCCCGGCCGGCTCCTCGATGGCCGCAGAGGGCAGGACGACCAGGTCCGCGCGATACCCCGGCAGCAGGCGGCCGCGGTCGGTCTCGCCGGCCGTGACCGCTGGGGCCAGGCAGGCGGCGCGGATGGCGCGCCACAGCGGCAGCGCATGCTGCCGCCCGAGTGCCTGCATCCCGGCCGGCCATGACGGGGCCTCCCGCGTCACGGCGCACGCCAGCCCGGGCCACGGATCGACCGGCTCGACGGGCGCGTCGGTTCCGAACGCGACCAGCGCCCCTGCCCGGACCAGGGCCGCGATCGGAAACGCCGAGCGATCCGCCCGATCGCCCCACAGGTGGCGAGCCTTTGCCGCATCGGAGCGGATGTGGACAGGCTGCATCGAGGCGGCGACACCGAGCTGGGCGAACCTCGCCACGTCCTCGGGATCGACCAGCTGGGCATGCTCCACGCGGGGGACGAGGCTGGTCCGACCGACGCTGGGCGCCAGTGCGTCAAGCGCGGCGCGCACGGCTGCGTCACCGATCCCGTGGATCTGGGTCGCGATCCCGAGTGCCGTGGCCTTCGACACCTGCGCGACCAGCTCCTCGGGGGGTGTCAGCCACACACCCCGGCCCTCGTTGGGCGGAGCCGG
Organism: uncultured Chloroflexia bacterium; assembly: GCA_963727585.1. Taxonomy (GTDB): domain Bacteria; phylum Chloroflexota; class Limnocylindria; order Limnocylindrales; family CSP1-4; genus CAIXZV01. The sequence goes on from CAVSHH010000003.1 coordinate 1,238,016, forward strand.
CTCACCGGCTCGTCGCACGAGCGGGGCGAGCAGCGCCGCCGTTCGGGAGCCGAGAGAGCCGTCGGCAAACGTCTTGAGCCAGCCAAGCCGCAGGCGATCCAGCGGATCCGGCCCCAGGGGCGTACCGCTGCGCAGCCCCTCGGCCGCCGCGGCGTCGAGCTGCTCGGGGCGCACGCAGGCGTGGACGCGCAGGCCGAGCTCACGGCTGGCGGCGAGACGCCGGTAGGCGGCGATCGGGCCGTCCAGGGCCGCGCGCTCGCTGAGGCCTCCGGGGTCGTGGACCGCGACCACGCCCAGGGCGACCAGCTCCGCCTGCAGCCGCAGCACCGCCGCCTGGACCTCGTCGGTCGTGGCTGGCGGCACGACCGCAGCGACCAGGCGTGCCGCCGACTCGTGCAGGACGCCCGTCGGCCGGCCGCTGCCGTCGCGCCGGATGACGCCGCCGTCGGGGTCCGGCGTGGAGGTCCCGATGCCCCCCGCGGCGAGGGCAGCATGACTCGCCAGCAGCGCGTGGTGATCGTGCGCCCACAGGGCGATCCGGCGGCCGGCAGCCGCTCCCTCGAGATCATCGGCCGTCGGCCATGCCCCCAACGTGTCGGCATCCCAGCCGGCACCTTCGAGCCAGGTCTCGACCAGCGGACGTGCACTTGCCGCGACACGGACCCGGCGTTTGAGCTCCGCGATCGACGCCGCGCCTTCGAGCTGCGTCCGTGCCCGGGCCAGGGCGGCCTCGGCAAGGTGGAGGTGGGCGTCCGTGAGCCCGGGGATGGCAACCTCGTCCGGGGCCAGCCTCATCCGGCCGGGACTCGCCCCCAGGGCCGCCTCGGCCTCGGCCCGGGTTCCCGCCGCGACAATCCGGCCGTCGCGGATGGCCACGGCCTCGCTCCACGCCGGCCCGTCCTGCCCGTCCAGGGTCGCGATCCGACCCGTGACGAGGAGCTCCCCGGGTGGCACGCTACTCGTCCTCGGCGGGGGCGCCGCGTCCCTCGAGCGGATCCCGGGGCAGGCCCGCGGCGGCCGGCTGGGCGGCGGCCGGCTCGTCCCCGGCAGGTGACGAACCGGACGGGACTGCGCCGTCGGCCCCGGCCCCGCCGTCGGCCCCGGCCCCGCCGTTGGGATCGGCCGCGACTTCGGCCTCGGACTCCGCGGGCTGACCGGCCGGCGTCCTGTGGGCGGCCCGCCACTCGCCGGCCTCCATCTCGGTCACGGTCACGACGGCCACGGGGTCAAGCCCGGCCGGCGTCGCCGGGCCGCGCGCCGTCTGGCGTGCTTCGGACGGCTTGAGCGGTCCGCGCCGGATGATCGAGATGACTCCCGAGGCACTGATCGCGATCGCCACCCCGTACAGCACGGTGGTGGTGCCCAGCAGGTCCGACAGGGGCCCGACGATCACGATGGGGGCCAGGCTCGCCGTCGAGATCAGCATGTTGAGGACGCCGAACACACGGCCCCGCACGTCGACCGGAATCTCCTCCTGGAGCTGGGTCTGGGCGGGGATGGCGACGAAGGCGTAGGCAAGCCCGGCGAGCAGCGCGATGAACACCACCAGCGAGAGCAGCGACGTGAAGTCGGCCAGCGAGACCAGTCCTGCGGCCTGCTCGGCGCTCTGCAGGAGACGTGCGAGGGGCCCGACGCCCACGATCATGAACACGAAGATCCCGAGGGCGATGAGGCCGCCCTCGATGATCCGGCGGCGAGGCACCAGGTGGCCCCAGGAGTTGAGCACCAGGATCCCGGTCACGATGCCGAACGCCAGCGGCAGGACAACGACCGCGAAGTCCTTGGGCTCGAGGCCCAGCGACTCCTGGGCGAAGTCGGGCCCCAGCACGCCCAGCACGCCCACCAATGACGCGGCGATCCCGAGGTACACCAGCGACCAGCCGATCGACCGGTGGCCTCGGATGAACCGGATCCCCTCCCGCAGCTGGTCGAAGGTGGAGCCGATCGCCTCCTCGGTCTCGGCGTCGATCAGGCCCTGGTGGACCTGCGCCTCCCTGGTCACCACGGGCGGGGCCGGCGGGAGCCACCAGCAGAACAGGGCCGCCACCATGTAGAACCCGGCGACCACGAGGATCAGCCCGGGCGCGCCGGCCAGCGTCACCACGATCGAGCCCAGCAGCGCGTAGCCCACGGCGAACGCCGCGTTGAGGGTGAGGGTGAACACGCCGTTGGCCGTCACCAGCTGCTTGCGCGGTACCAGCTGCGGGATCATCGACGCCTCGGCCGGGGCGAAGAACACGGTCACCGTGGAGATCGCGGCATTGAGCAGGAGCAGGATCAGCAGGAAGTCGCCCACGAGCCACAGCAGCACGAACATCGCGGCCCGCAACACGTTGGTCGTGACCAGGACCAGCCGCTTGTCGAACCGGTCGACGTAGACCCCCGCGACCGCGGAGAACAGCACGGCCGGGGCCAGGAAGCTGAGGATCAGGAGGCTGACCGCCGTGTTCGAGTTGGTCGATTCGAGGACGATGACGGTCAACCCGAACAGGACCATGTTGCCGCCGATCTGCGTGAACAGCTGGCTGAGCCAGAGCAGCAGGAACGGACGGTTGCGGAAGACGTCGAGCGCGCTGCCAGGATCCTCGGGCCCGCCCGCCGGCTCCGGGGCGAGCGTCGCCCCGGCCGGCGGACCCATCACGGGCGCACCGGCGCCACCGCCGCGCTGAGATCCGGGTCACCGCGGCGCACGAACTCCACGATCCGGCGCTCCAGCGCCGCACGCTCGAGCAGGAGGTGACGGCCGCAGGTTTCACAGCGAAGGCCGATATCGGCGCCGAGACGGTCGAGCAGCCAGGTGGAGCCGCCGCATGGGTGGCGACGGCGGAGCCTCACGACATCGCCCAGGTACAGCTCGAGGACACGATGGCCTGACATCGCGCCCGAGGGTAGCAGAGGCGGCAGGGGCCGGATCGGGGACGCATCCCGATCAGAGGCGAGGCCTCCCGAGCACCGGTCCGAGCTCGCGGTCCGTCGCCGGCAGCTGGACCAGGTCCTCACCGGTGACCGTGATGATCACGTCGGGGTACTGGGCCGCGAGCTGGGCGATCGGGCCGCCGGCGCGCGTGAGGGATCCGCCCAGGACCTCCGACGGCCCCACGGCCAGGATGGTCAGCCGATCCGACAGCGGGACGCCGGCCACCACCAGGTTGCCCGGGGGGCCGTTGACCACGACGCCTGGAACCACCCGGGTGGCGCCGATCGCGAGACCCTCGGCGCCCGCGTTGCGCAACTCGTTGAGCAGCTTCTCCACCGCGTCACCGGCGAGCTTCCCCTCGATCGACACCGACACTCCCTGGCCGGCGACGGCGCGGGCGCCGGACCAGCCCAGGACGCGGGACAGGTCGGCGCGGATCTGGACGGCCGACGTGTCGCCCCGGCGGGCTGCCGCCTCCACCGCGTCCCGCTGCCGCTCGAGCGACCTGACCTCCTCGCGCAGCTGATCGTTGCGGGTGGTCAGGTTGGCCACGAGCTCCCCAAGCTCCTGGACCGAGAGGCCGCTCAGGCTCTCGTTCGCGGCGCCCGACCGGAGCTGGACCACGACCAGGAACCCGAGCATGACGAGCACCAGGCTGAATGTCAGGAGGTTGCGGGGCCGTCGCATCAGGGGGACCCAGTCGCTGCAGGCGAGGGCAACCGGCCGGGCGGCTCGCTGGGGACCACCCGGCCGTAGCGGAGGCTGACCAGGCCCGCGTAGGCCGGCAGATCGACCTGGTCCTGGACCGCGTAGCCGACCCGGATCCCGAACGTCTCGGCCCTTGCGCGGACGAAGTCCACGAACCCGGGGGACGCGGTGAGCTGGTCGAACATGTCCGCGGGTCCGATGGCCGCCACCTGGTAGGGCGGCACGATGTAGGCGCCGTTGACCAGGACCGAGCCGCCGATGTCCACGACCGCGGTGGTGGCGGCGATCCGCTCGCCGTTGACCGCCACGGCCTCGGCTCCCGCCAACCACAGCTCCTCGACGACTGCGAGCACGTCGTCGCCTGAAACCAGGTAGTCGCGCTCGTTGCCGTCCTCGGGGGCCGGCACCAGTGAGTCCTCGAGCTGGATCACGAGACCCGGCCCGGACAGCGCGGCGAGGCCGGCCGCGATCCGGGCCTGCTCGAGCTCCCGGTTGAGCTCCTGCGTGACGACCGCACCACCTTCGCCCGCCGACTCGATGTCGCCGATGTCGGACCGCAGCTGGAGGATCTGCCCCTTGAGGCTCTCCTGCTGCGCCTGGAGGTCGAGCGCGGTCTGAACGAGCGGCGTGCGCTCCTGGGTCGTGTACCGGATCCGCGGCCCCTCGGAGGCCAGCTGCGCGGCGACCAGGAAGCCCAGGACCAGCAGGGCCGCGCCCAGCGTCACCTGCCAGCTGGGGATCGACCGCAGCCTGGCGGCGATCGCGGTCATCGCGGGGCCGTGCGCCGCCGGGCCAGGGCCATGCCCGCCACGACGGCAAGCACCACCGCCGCGATGGCCAGGAGCACGAGCGGAATGGAACGATCAGTTCCGCCGGCGGACCCGCCGGGGCTGGCCGGCGCAGGCGTTGCCGGCGGCCCGGACGTGGGAGCTGCGGCACTCATGCCCGGGGCAGCCGTGGGCTGGCCCTCGACAGGTGCGTCCCACCCGGGGGGCACGGGTCCCGGCGGGTTGGCGATCGGGCCGTAGGGCGCGGGAGCGGAGGCGCCCAGCTCGGCCAGCCAGCCGTCCTGGAAGGTCGCCACATCCATCCCGAGCGCCCGAGTGAACGCCTCGTCGTCGGTCAGGCCTTCCTTGTACGAGGTGATCAGGGTGAGAAGCGTGTCCTCGTTGGCGATCCGGACGAGGTGGTCGATTGCGGACACGCTCTCGGCGTAGGCCAGCGACGTCTTGGCGGGGTCGGTCGGGAACTGGCCGGTCAGCGCGGTCAGGGGCAGGAGCTCCCCCCTGTCGACGGCGTCCGCGACGCTGTTGCGGTCGCCCGGCCCGTACCCCTCGGACCGGTAGACGGCCAGTCCCTCGTTCAGCCACCGAGGCGGGAACCGATACGGGTTGCTGACGGCCGTGTCGAATACGAGATGCACGAGCTCGTGTGGGATCACGACGCTGACCCACGGCGAGTCGATCTCGCCCGGCGTGATCAGCGCGAACAGGGTGCGGATGTCGGCGTGTGCCTGGCCGCCCACGTTCTCCCGGGTCCCCGGTCCCAGCGCCGTGCGGAACGAATCGGAGTCGCCGTAGATGAAGAAGTCGACCGGCTCGGTCTCGGTCACCCCGAGCAGCTCGGCGGTGTCCTTGACGGCCTTGTCGCCGATGGCCAGGGCACGCCGCGCGAACGCCTCGCTGCCCTCGTACCAGTGCACCACGACGATGTCGCCCTGCAGCGTCCTCCAGTCCTTGGTCGTGTCCTCGTAGCGGACCGTCGCGGTGCGCGAGACGACCGGCTCCGGGGCACCCTTGGGCAGCGCCGCCCAGCTGAACTCGATCGGCGTGTTGGGCACCATGTGGCCGCCGCCGGTGGTATCGAGGCGGTAGGTCAGGGTCTGGTCCCCGGACCCGGGCAGCGGGAGCTCCTCGATGAACGGCCCCAGACTGCCCGGGTATCGCAACCGGATCTCGACGCGCTCGAGTGGTTCGCCCACGGTGATCGGGACCGTGAACGTGATCCCCTGGGTGTAGTCGACCGTCGCCTCGGGCGCCCCGAACGTCACACCGGCGGCCCGGGCCGGAACGGCGACGCTGGGCAGCAGGCCGGCGACGGCAAGCACCGCGGCCAGCACGATCCGGCCCGTCAGCCCGGACACCCGTCGCGCGATGCGGGGGCTCACGGGTTGCCGTCCCAGGCCAGCCCGGCCAGGCGCAGGATCCCGGTCCCGGTCGTGGCCGCACCCAGCAGCCCCTCGCGGACCAGCGAGAAGGAGGTGCCGTAGGAGACCGGCACCACCGGAGCCTCGTCGCGCACGATGCCCAGCGCGTCGGCGTAGGCGGCGGTGGCCGTCGCAGGATCGCTCGCCGAGGTGGCGCGCGCGATGGCGTCGTCGAAGGCGGCCGACGACCAGCCTCCCTGGTTGGCAGTGGAGCCGGACCCGAGCAGGACCCCCAGGAAGTCATTGGGCCCCGGGTAGTCGGCCACCCACGAGATGCTCCAGATCGCCGGCGGATCCGTCCGGAGACGCTCCTGGTACGTGGCAAAGTCCATCACGGCGTACTGCACGTCGACGCCCAGGTTCTCCTCGAGCATGGCGATGATCCCACCGTCGTAGCCGCCGCCGCTGGCGATGAAGGACACCGGCCCGAGGTCCTTGCCGGACGGATAGCCGGCCTGGGCGAGCAGCGCACGGGCGCCGGCGGGATCGTACGGGGGCAGGAAGTCACCCTCGGGGGTGCCCGGGATGCCGGCCGGCACCAGGCTCGTCGCCGGGACCGACGAGCCGGGCTCGTCGAGCGCCGCCAGCCGTCGCCAGTCGACCGCCATCGCGAACGCCTTCCGCACGCGCGCGTCGTCGAATGGGGTGCGCTGGGCCTCGAAGCCGTAGTAGGTCACGGACAGCGACGGATCCGACCGCAGCGAGGAACCCAGCTCCCGGTCGTAGGCGATCCAGTTCGCGTCGTAGAAGCTGATCGGGGTCACGTCGACGTCCCCGGCCACGAACGCGTCCACCGGGCTGCCGCCGTTGAGCGTCGTCAGCATCCGGACCGTCCCGATTGCCGGTTCGCCGGCCCAGTAGTGGGGGTTGCTGCGCAGGGTGAAGGCGTCCGGGTCGATCTGCTCCAGGGTGTAGCCGCCGCTCCCGACGAGCCCGCCGGGCGTGGGCACGATCTCGTCGTCGCCGACCGACGGCGGCACGACGGCGAACGGCGCGCCGGACACGATCGCCGGCAGGTCGGCGGCGCCGCGGGCGAGGTCGACGACCACGGTGCGGTCGTCGGGGGCCTCGACGCCGAGGGTGGTGACGTCGGTGCTGAGGCCGGTCAGCAGCTCCCGGGCGCCGACCACGTCGGCGATCAGGGAGGCCAGCGGCGATGGGTCGCCGGGGAGGAACAGCCGGCGCCACGAGTGGACGACATCGGAGGCACGGAGCGGCGTCCCGTCGCTGAACGTGAGATCAGGCCGCAGCGTGAACGTGACCCGCGTGCCGTCCTCGTCGAGCTGCCACGACTCGGCCAGTGCCGGCCGGATCTCCAGCGAGGTGTCAACCGCGGTCAGCGTCTCGTACAGCTGGCTGACATAGGAGGCGCTGCCCAGGTCACCGTGCTTTGCGGGGTCGATGGAGCTGGGCGTCCCGGCGACGATGGTCACCGTGTCCGGATCGGCGGCGGCGGCCGGGCCGGGCCCGATCGCGGCCGGCCCGGCCGGCCACGCCGCAGCCACCAGGCCCGCGGCGACCAGGATCGCGATCGCCGCCAGGAGCACCTGGCGGCGGCGAGATGGTGGTGCCACGGGAACGGGGTCGCGCAGATCAGGCTCGTCCCAGGATCGCACGGCGGGAGTATACGGTCGGGACGGGCTTCGGCCCTGGCGGAGGCTTCGATCGCGGCTGGATCGGCGCCCAAACCGGCGGATCCAGACCGCGGCACAGCGGCGCGGGCAGGAGCGGCGCGGGCAGGAAGTGAGGCCTCGCCGTGCCACACCGCCGGGGGAACGATGCTCTCCGCGAGGCCTCTGTTACGACAACGTCGCGAGAACCGGTTCCGTTAGGGCTCCCCCGGACAGGCTCCGCCCCGGCGATTCGCGGGTTCTCAGGCGAGCAGGTCGTGGCGCGTCGCAAACCGCTTCAGCAGGCGGTAGCGGTTCCGCTTCAGGCGTCGCTCCTCGGCAGCCTCCGCCGCCGGGTCGAGGGTCCTGGCGGGCAGATCCACGGGCAGCCCGGCGACCTGGAGCGCCCGGAGCGGCGGCGCGTCCTCGGCGTCCACTCCGTCGCGGAGCACGAGGCTCCACCAGGCGTCCAGGCTCGACGGGTGGACGAACCCCTCGTCCAGCGGGCCGCGCGCCTCGTAGTCGGTCCGTCGGAACGCCAGCAGGCGGCCATCGATGGCGACGACGTCGCGGGCGGTCGCCGGGGCGGGCTCGAACCGGCTGGGGTCGCCGGACATCAGTCCCGCCGGCCCGGCGACGGCAACCCCGGCATCGTGGAGCGCCGCCGCCAGCGGGGTGATCGCGTCCCCGGTGAGCTCCACGGCCGGATCCATCCAGGCCACGACCGGCGCGATCGCCCGGCGGATCCCCGCGTTGAGGGCCGCCGCATGGCCGAGTCGCTGCGCCAGTCGCACGACCTCGATCGCGACGCCCGGCGCACCCGGATCGACCTCGTCCACGTGGCGCAGCTCGGGCTCGAGGTCCTCTCCGGTGCCGTTGGCCACGAGCACGACCTGGGTGCCATCCGGCGCATGGGCCGCGAGGCCCGCGAGCAGCTGCCCGATCATCGCCCTCGGCTCGTCCTCGAGCACGATGATCAGGCTCGCCGTCCCCACGGGCGCCGAGGCCAGCCGCGAGGGAACCGAGCTGCTGGCACCGTACCGGGTGACACCGTCCGCCACGAGATCCGGCGGCACCGCGAGCTGGAGGTCGTACATCGTGCCGCTGTCGACGATCCTCCAGCCGGCCGCCTCGACCCGCGCCTTGAGCGTGTCGGCCGTCGCCCAGTCGCGGGCACGGCGGGCAGCCGCCCGGGCGTCGGCAAGCGCCCGGATCTCGGGAGGCGCGTCGAAGCGGGTCATGCCGGCAGCATACGGTGCCCGACCCCCGGGGCCCCGCCCATCACTGGGACGCGAACCGCCTCAGCCACCCGTCCCTCCCGCAGACCCGGCCGCGATCACGGCGAGCGACAGGATCCAGGTGTGAGCGAGCCCGCTCCACAGGACGGAGCCCGTTCGCCAGTCGAGCCAGCCGTACAGCAGCCCACCGGCGATGGTGCTCATGGTCTCGACCTCCGGCTTGCCCAGGTGGGCGAAGGCGAATGGGATGGTCGCGACCACCACGGCCACCGGGCCGGCCACGCGCAGCAGCGCGAACATCAGGAACCCGCGGTAGAAGAACTCGGCCGGGATCACTTCCAGCGCGGACGTGAACACGACGCCCAGGGCCGGACCCGACTGCGGTCCGTAGTAGGCGGCGAACGCCGGCAGCCCCACCACGATGAGCACCACCGGCGTCATGACCAGGCAGCCCCCGAGCCCGATCGCCAGCCCGGACCGCCAGTCGCCCAGTCGAACGCCGTAGCGGCCGGGTCGATCACGCAGCACCAGCAGCACGAGCAGCAGCGGCACGAGCCCCTGGACGACCAGCCGTCCCACCGCCTGGATCCGCTTGGCGGCGACCGGATCGTCGGCCGTCATCCCCAGCACGTCCGCTACCAGCCCGTTGACCCGTCCGTGGTAGTCGAGCAGGAGCAGCACGCTGACGGCGGCCACGGCCACGGTGGCCCGGACCGGCAGCCGGAGCCCCAGGACGTCGATCGTCGACCGGTCACCCGCGTCGGGCGGATAGGCGGGCGCATCCGCGACCCAGGCGCCCCCGCGTTGGGCCAGCGCGCCGAGCTGCCGGGTGACTCCGCGCAGCCCCGTGCCGGGCCGGCGCGGCGATCCAAGTGGCTCCCTTCCCGGCAGTCCATCGTCCATTCGCCAAGCCTACGCAACGGAGGACGCGTGGCGGGCCTGCTGTCGGCTGCCGGCTGCCGGTGACGCGGCGCAAGCACGTCCGCGGGGGCCGGCAGCCACCGCGAGCCTCGCGTCAGCGCCTGGCGGACGAGCGAAGCCCGAGCAGCCACGCGAACAGGTCAGGATCGGCGTAGCTGTCGCTCCACGTGTCATGGTCATGGTGATCGAGCACCCGCAACTCGACCAGCGCACCGGCGTCGTCGAGCGCCTCGACGGCGGCGGTGGCTGCATCGAGCGGCACATTCCGGTCGTCCTGCCCGTGGATGACGAGGACCGGCATCCCGGCGAGCGCCGACGGAGGTTCGTCGATGGCCGGATAGCCCCAGCTCGCCGCCACCGGGAACGTGCCCGTCTCGAAGCCGCTCAGCACCGCGATTCCGGCGATCTGCGCCGGCCGGTGACGGGCCAGGTGGTAGGCCGCCTCGCCGCCCATGCTCAGCCCCGTGATCGTGACGCGGTCCGGATCCACCCGCCACGTCGTGAGCGCCTGGTCGAGGATTCCGTCCAGGTACTCGATCGGGAACGCCGGCCGGTCCGCTGCCAGGAGGGGGGCCACCACGATGGCGTCCAGCCCGTGCCCGGCCGTGAGGTACCGGAACGGGCTGTTCTGGGCCAGGACGAGGCCGTTGTCCCCGCGGTCACCCGACCCGTGGAGGAACAGGATGAGCGGCCACGTGCGCGCCGGGTCGTCGGCGTAGCCCACGGGCAGGTAGACCAGCGTCCCGGCACCGAACGACGCCAGCGACGCGTCCGCCTGCGGCACCCAGACGATGCCGAGGTCGGCCAGGTGCCGGGCGTAGTCCGGGTACACCACCGCGGCCGCCGAATCCCTGCGGAGGAGGACACGGCCGCTGTCGCCGCTCCCGGCCGGCAGGCCGTCGGTCTCGAGGGCATCGGTTCCGGCCGCGCGCTCGACGATCATGACCGCGTTCATGCCGCTCACCCGCTGCTCCCACTCGATCCGGGTATCGGGGCCGCGCGGCGCAACGCGAAAATGGATGCGTTCCACCAGGCTGGGGAACTGCAGATTTGTTCCCGACCACATGAACGCGGTGCCGTCCCGCGGCGTGATGTCCGTGATCGCCAGCACGTACCGCCAGTCGCGCCGGATCGGCGGACCGTACCCGAACCCCTCCCAGCGGCCGAGGAACGCTGCTGCCTCTGGGGGGACGTCGGGCCCCGGCCTTGCGATCGGCAGGGCACCCAGGATGAGGCTGCCGTCGGTGCCGTCGAGCCGCGCGTGGAACGCGTCGAAGTCGAGGACGTCGATCGGCTCGACGCTCGTGTCTCCGAGTGGGATGCCGCGGGCCATGGTTGCCTGCGGGGACGGGGCCGCGGAAGGGCCGGAGGCCGTCGGACCGGCGCGGTCAGCGCCGCAGGCGCCGACGCCGAGGCTCACGGCCAGGACGAGGGCAAGGCGCCAGGATGACATGCGGGGTACTGAACGCCCTCCCCGCGGCGAGCGCACGGGTCATCGGGCTCCGAATGCGCGCCGGCCGCGGCCGGCTCCCCTGCCGAGTAGCCCTGGGGGCGTCGATCACGGGGCCGGCGAGGGCATGCCGCACGCCAGACCGTCCGCCGGCTGCGGCGATCCCGTGATGTGGGTGTCGGCCATCGCGAGGCGGCGGCAACACGACCGGGGACACACTCCCGCCATCCGGCGACGCTGGGTGCCGGTGACAGCCTGCACCGTCGCCGCCATTGGGGCACCATGGGGTGACGCTCCCATGCCCATCCAACTGCGACAGCTCCCGAGAGAATGCCGTTGACCGCTCGAGTCCTCGTCGCCTTCGCCACCAAGCTGGGCTCCAACGCCGAGATCGCCGAGGAGATGGCGGGCGTCCTGCGCGGCGCGGGCCACCACGCCTCGGCGTGCCCGGTGCGGGCCGTCAAGGGCCTCGACGGCTGGGACGCCGTGGTTCTCGGAAGCGCGATCTATGCCGCACACTGGCAGCGCGATGCTCGCCGCTTCGTGAGCCGCTTCCACGATGAGCTGGCGGCACGACCACTGTGGCTGTTCAGCAGCGGCCCCCTGGACGCGCAGCTCGCCGGGGCCGACCTCCCGATCACCGATCATGGCGCCGGGATCACGGCCGGTCTCGGGGCGCTGGGGCATCACACGTTCGGCGGTTGCCTGCGGCCGGATGCGGCGATCGACCCCCAGGTCCTCCGGACCCATCCCGTAGGCGACTTCCGCGATTGGGACGCGATCCGCGCCTACGCCCGGGAGATCGCGACTACCCTCGACGCCATGGCGTTTCCGCCGACCCCCGCGGCTTCGCCCGCCTGACGACGGGCCTGGCCGACGGCGGCCCGACCGACCACCGGCGCGTGTGGCAGGCCGACAACGGAAGAACCGGGTCCCGAGGGACCCGGTTCGTTCGCTTGGAGGAGCTCGTTCGGGCGGGGCCGGTGGCCCCTGCCGGTCAGGCGGTGGCACCCGCCGGGGCCTTGACCCGCGCCGTGGCCTTGGCGGTCTCGGCGGCCGGTCGGGCTGCCCAGATCACACCGCCGCCCATCAGGACGAGCACCAGGCCGAGGGCCGCGGCGAGGGCGGCGATCCCGAGCCCGATCTGGAGGGCTGAGGCGGTGACGCTGCCGACACCCAGCTCGGCGATCAGGGCGTGCGCCGTGCCGGTCCATGCCTGCTCGCGGACGGCGGCGTCGATCGGGTTGCTGCGGTCGAAGTCGCTCCAGTACCGGCCCTCGACGGGGACTTCGTAGGTTCCCGCCTCGTAGGTCTGCCCGTTGGCCTCGACGGTCTCCGGCAGAACCACGGTCTGGGTGCCGTGCAGGGTGTGGTAGGCGATGGTGGCCATCTGGTACATGTACTCGGAGGCCGTGTTGACGACCGGGTCATTGGGGTCCAGCTCGGCCGGGTTGACCGTGTAGCCCCAGTCGTCGGTGAGCAGGGCCATGATGCTCGCGGCGCCCTCGGTTTCGCCGCGATCGACGAGCTGACCCTGGTCGTTGTAGCTGAGCTGGACGTCCTGGGCGGCGCTGAAGGCCTCGAGCGAGGCCGCACCCTGGCTGGTCTTGGCGTAGGTGAAGCCACCGATGCCGATGAACACGATGCCGGCCACGACGAGGCCGATGCCGAGAACCTTGAAGCGTGCGTACATTGGGGCGCAGTTCCTTCCTGATCACACCATCCGGACTGGGGGACGCGGACGGCTGGGACGACGGGTGTGGTCGGGGGCGATCCCCTGGCCCGCGGCGCCCGGGGTTCGCGCTTTCGATGACGTCATCCTGCCCTTGGTGCGGCCCGATGCCATCGGGCCGAGCGGCCCATCCCGGGTGACACCTGTGCCACGGTTCGGGGTCGCATGGCCCCCGCCCACCGGGACCTCCGGCACCCATCGGTCCGCCACCGCTGCCGAGTGCTACCCTCCGGCCATCGACTGCACCGGAGGCCCCGTTTGACGGCGTCCAACCATCAGGTGACCGAGCCGCCCGGGGGCCGCTCCCGCCCCGAGGCGATCTTCGTCGTTGGTGTCAGCCGCAGCGGCACCACCCTGATGCGCAACGTGCTCAACAGCCATTCCGAGATCGCCATCGCGCCCGAGAACCACTACCTGGGGCACCTCATGCCGGGAGCCGGCTACCGCGACCAGTTCCGGCGCGAGGGTGAGCTGGACGACGACGAGACGATCCGGAGGATCGTCGACCGCATCTACTCCAGGGCGTTCCAGCAGGGCGGCCGCCTGCGACCGGTGAGCCCGTACTGGCGGTGGCTCAAGCGGCACGTTGCCCGCGGGGATCTCGAGGGACGGCTGTTGGCCGCACCGCGGACCGAGCAGGGGCAGTTCGACGCCTTCCTGCGCGCGTACGCGGATGCGCACGCTGCAGCGGTCATCGGCGAGAAGACCCCCGCCCATGTCGGCTTCGTGGACACGCTCCTCACCTGGTATCCGGGCGGCAGGGTCGTGCACATGATCCGCGACCCTCGGGCGGTCTACGTCTCCGAGCTGCGCCGCCGGCTGGAGTCGCCCACGGCGGTGCCGTACCGTCTCCTGGTCAAATCCCCACCGCTGTTCCGCGCCTTCATCCTGCTCGAGACGACGTGGGCGTGGGCGGCGGCGGTGGGCTGGCACCGCCGGCTGGCGAGGAGCCACCCGGACGCCTACCGGCCGGTGCGCTTCCGCGACCTCGTGACGGCTCCCGAGGCGACCATCGACGGCCTGTGCGCGTTTCTCGGCGTGGCCCCGCAACCCCGGATGCTGGAGCAGCAGGTCACCTCCCGCGGCGTGCAGCTGGGGAGATCCGGGTTCGATGCCGGCGCCGCCGACCGGTGGCAGGCCAGCATCACCCGTCGCGAGGCCACGTGGATCGCCCGGTTGCTCGGCCGCCGGCTGGACGAGATGGGGTACTCGCGGCACTGGGAGCCGCCGGGCTCGCCTCTCTGAGCCGGCCTTCCCGCGCTCAGCCGGCGAGACGCTTGTAGCGGATCCGGTGCGGCTGGTCGGCGGCTGCGCCGAGCTCCTTGTGGCGGAACGCCTCGTAGTCGCTGACGTTGCCCTCGAAGAACCGGACCTGGCTGTCACCCTCGAAGGCCAGGACATGGGTCGCGATCCGGTCCAGGAACCAGCGGTCGTGGCTGATCACCACGGCGCAGCCCGGGAACGACTCCAGCCCGGCCTCCAGCGCCCGCAGCGTGTCCACGTCGAGGTCGTTGGTGGGCTCGTCGAGCAGGAGCACGTTGCCGTTGGTCTGCAGCAGCTTCGCCAGGTGCACCCGGTTGCGCTCACCACCCGACAGCGTTCCGACCGACTTCTGTTGGTCCGTGCCGCGGAAGTTGAAGCTCGACACGTACGCCCGGGCGGGTACCTCGCGCGTCCCGGCCTTGACCACCTCGACCCCCTCGGTGATCTCCTGGAACACGGTCTTCTCCGCGTCCAGGTCGTCGCGGCCCTGGTCCACGTACGACAGCTGGACCGTGTCGCCGATCTCGATCTCACCGGTGTCGGGAGCCTCCTCGCCGACGAGCATCCGGAACAGGGTCGTCTTGCCGGCGCCGTTGGGCCCGATGATCCCGACGATCCCCGAGCGCGGCAGGCTGAAATCGAGATCCTCGATCAGCAGCCGGTCGCCGTAGCCCTTCCGGAGGCCGGTCACGTCGATCACCTTGTCGCCCAGCCGTGGCCCGGGCGGGATGGCGATCTCCAGCTCCCGGGTCACCACCTTCTCGTCGTTCGCCTGGGCCAGCAGCTGCTCGTAGGCGGACAAGCGCGCCTTGCCCTTGGACTGGCGGGCCTTGGGCGACATGCGCACCCAGTCGAGCTCCCGGGCGAGCGTGCGAGCCCGGGCATCGGCCGCCTTGTGCTCCTGCGCCATCCGGGCCAGCTTCTGCTCCAGCCAGCCCGAGTAGTTGCCGCTGAACGGGATGCCGCGGCCGCGATCGAGCTCCAGGATCCACTGGGCGACGTTGTCGAGGAAATATCGATCGTGGGTGATCGCGACGACCGTCCCCGAGTACTCCTGGAGGAACCGCTCGAGCCAGTCCACCAATTCCGCATCGAGGTGGTTGGTCGGCTCGTCGAGCAGCAGCAGGTCCGGGTGCTGGAGCAGGAGCCGGCACAGGGCGACGCGGCGCTTCTCGCCACCCGAGAGCGTGCTCACGTCGGCGTCGTCGGGCGGGCAACGCAGCGCGTCCATCGCGATCTCAACGTTGCGCTCGAGATTCCAGGCGTCGGCCGCCGCGATCCGGTCCTCCAGCGACGCCTGCTCGGCCCCGATCGCCTCGTAGTCGGCATCGGGATCGGACCACTTCGCCATCAGGGCGTTGTACTGGTCGATCAGGTCCTGGACCGGCCGCACGCCGTCGAGCACGTTGCCCTTGACATCCTTCTCCGGGTCGAGCCTCGGCTCCTGGTCCAGGTAGCCGACCGTGAACCCGGGCGTCAGCCGCGCCTCGCCCACGAAGCCGTCGTCAAGCCCGGCCATGATCCGCAGCAGGCTCGACTTGCCGGCCCCGTTGGGCCCGATGACGCCGATCTTGGCGCCCGGGTAGAAGGAGAGCGAGATGTCCTCGAGAACGGTCTTGTCCGGCGGGTAGTGCCGGCCCAGGCGATAGGTCGTGTAGATGAACTCGGCGGGCATGGCCCTAGGGTAGCCGGTGGCCGGCTTCGGTCGTCCCGGCCGCCTGGTCGGGACCATCACCGGCAGTCGCCCGGCGGAAGGCTGCGACACCATCGGTGACCGATCCATACAGGTGACCCTCGTCGATGGTCTGGAGCAGGCCGTACCGGACGATCGAATCGCGCACGTCCGACTGCAGCTCGGCGAACGCCAGGTGGATGCCCGCCGCGTTGAGCTCGAGATCGAGGTCGGCCAGCATGGTCCCGGCGGTGGTGTCGATGTCCGTGATCGGCTCTGCGGCCACGAGGACCCAGGCAGGCGGCGGCTCCGACTCGCCGACGAGGCCGCGGATCCGGTCCCGGAACTGGTTGGCGTTGGCAAAGAACAGCGGGGCCGACCAGCGGATGATCAGGAGACCGGGAACCGGCTGTGCGTCGGGATGACGCCGGGTGTCGTGCCAGCCCGGCATGGTCGGCGACTTGCCGAGCACCGTCGAGTAGGGCGACCAGGCGCGCTTGAAGATGTAGCCCACGGACAGGATGACCGCCACCACGATCCCCTCGAGCACCCCGATGAACATGACGCCCAGGGCGCAGGCCACGGCCAGGGCGAACTCGGTCCGGCGCACCCGGTACAGGCGGCGGAGATCCGGAACGTCGAGCAGGCTGATGGACGCGGCGATAACGACGGCGGCGAGCACCGGCTGGGGCATGGCCTGCACAAGTCCCGGCACGAACAGCAGCATGGCGATCACGAGCAGCGCCGCCACCAGGCCGGTCAGCTGGGTCTTCGCCCCCGACTGGAACGCGACTGCCGTCCGCGACCCGCTCGTGCTGACCGGGAAGCCGGAGAACAGGCCGGCCGCCACGTTGGCGGTGCCGATCCCTGCCAGCTCCTGGTTGCCGTCCACGTCGTACCCGGCCCGGGCCGCGAACCCCCCGGACACCGAGATGGTGTCGCCGATGGCAACCAGCGAGATCCCCACCGCCGCCGCGGCAAGCACCGGCAGATCACCTGCCGGGACCGACGGGAAGGACGGCATCGTGAACCCCTGCGGCAGGACGCCGACCACGCTCACCCCTCGCGCGGCGAGGTCGAGCCCGACCGACAGGCCGATCGAGGCCACGACTGCGATCAGGATCCCCGGAGTCCGCGGCGACGCTCGCTTCAGACCGAGGATGATGGCCAGGCTGAGGATGCCGACCGCGAGCGCCCACGGGTTGGTGGACGGCAGGCCCTCCACAAACGCCCGGGTCTCATCCACGAGGCCGCCGGCATCGGTCGAGAACCCGAACAGCTTGGGGAGCTGGCCGACGAAGATCGTGATCGCGAGGCCGGCGAGATAGCCCGTCCGCACCGGGTTCGACAGCAAGTCGGCGATGAACCCGAGCCGGGCGACCCCAGCACCGAGGGTGACGACCCCGACCATCAGCGCCAGCATCCCCGCGAGGGCGATTGCCATCTCCTCGCTGCCCGCGGCGAGCGGGAGGATCGTGGCCGCGATCATCGGTCCCAGTGACGAGTCCGGCCCCAGCACGAGGATCGGGGACGGACCCACGAGGGCATAGGCGACGAGGCAGATCACCGTCGTGTACAGGCCCGTGATCGCAGGCAGCCCGGCCAGCTCCGCGTAGGCCATCCCCTGGGGCACCAGCAGGGTCACGAGCACGACCCCGGCGATCAGATCCCGCGGCGCCCAACCCCGCTGGTAGGTCCGCAAGGCGCGGACCCCTGGCATCCAGTGCTCGACGCGTCGCAGGGCGGGGCCCGGGGCAGCACCGGCAGTCACGCGTCAGAGCCTGGCGATGGCACGGCCGAGGCCGCGACGGTAGCTCGCGGCCTCGATCGGCTGCCACGCGCGGTCCAGGGTGCGGTGGAGCCGTTCGACGCGACGGTCGAGCGCGCCCACGAAGCCCTCGACCGCGTCCAGCTCGGCGCCGGTCGGCGACGCATCGGCCAGGTACGCCCTGGCGAGCACGGCCGCAACGTGCTGATCGTGCTGGTCGCCAAGGTGGTCCTGCAGGGCCACGACCGACCGGATCAGCGGCGTCGCGTGAGGTTCCATCGGGCCGCTGGCGAACTCGAGCGTGTAGCGCAGCCACTTGGCGGCGACCCGCAGGCGGTGCAACGTGGCGAGGTCGGCTGATCGCAAGTCGCGATCGAAGGCCCAGACCTCCTGGTAGGCCCCCCACGCAGTGGACGGCATGCGGTTGCGCACCAGCCCGGGCTCGTGCGCAGCGACCGGGGCCGTCGCCATCCCCGGGGCCTCCACGAGCCGCCGGTAGTCCTCGATGAACGCCTGCGTGCCGCGGGAGGCGAGCATCGTGATGAGATCGGTGCGGCGCACGTCGCGTTCGGCGCGCCACGAGGCAAGGAGGGGCTGCAGGCCTGCCCGCTGCCGCTGCCCAGCGCGCTCCGCGTAGGCGACGAGGATCCCGATCAGCACGTCCAGATCGCGGACGGTCCCGAGGCCGGCACCAATGTCACGCAGCTCGGCGCGGTAGCGACGCACCGCACGGCGCTCGAACCCGTCGCCGAACACCCGCCAGGCGGCCCGCATCCGACGAGCCGCGACGCGCATCGCGTGGACATCCTCGGCGTCCTCTCCGTCGACCACGCCGGGAACGTGACCAAGCATGCGGCCGAGATGAAGGCACAACACCTTTCGGCCGGCCTCTGCCCAGGGATCGTCGGGGCGCACATCGAGCGATCGCCCGTCCCCAGCACAGGTCGGGGTAGCGACGTCGAACCCGGTGGTGGGGGTAACGCCGGCCGCCACGGTCGCGCAGTCGGCGTCCCTGCCATCGATGACGCCCGGAGGCGAGGCGACACCCATGTCGTTCACGCCTTCACACCCTCCACCGTCGACCGTCCGACCGGCTCCCCGTGCCGTCAGAACGGGGTCGGGATCTCCTTGAGCGGCAGGTCCGGGGACACGTACGAGGCACCGACCTTGCGTCTCGGCAGCTTCACCTCGCGAGCCTCGAGCGGCTGGTACGGCACCTTGCTGAGCAGGTGGCTGATGATGTTGAGGCGGCCACGCTTCTTGTCGTCTGTCCGGGCGATGTACCACGGCGCCCACGGCGTGTCGGTGGCCTCGAGCATCGCATCCCTGGCTCGCGTGTAGTCGTCCCAGCGGCTGTACGACTTGAGGTCCATGTCCGTCAGCTTCCAGACCTTGCGCGGGTCGTGGACGCGGCCGTCGAGCCGTCGCGTCTGCTCGTCCGGGCCGACCTCCAGCCAGTACTTGATCAGGATGATCCCGGCCTCCACCATCGCCTTCTCGACCGCCGGGACCTGCTCCAGGAAGCGATCTGTTTGCTCCGGGGTGCAGAACCCCATCACCCGCTCGACGCCCGCGCGGTTGTACCAGCTGCGGTCGAAGATCACGACCTCGCCGGCCGCCGGGAAGTGGGCCAGATAGCGCTGCACGTACATCTGCGACTTCTCGCGGTCGGTGGGCGCCGCGAGCGCCACGACCTTGAACACCCGGGGGCTGACCCGCTCGGTGATCCGCTTGATCGTGCCCCCCTTGCCGGCGGTGTCGCGCCCCTCGAACACGATGCAGACCTTGGCCCCCGTGGACTTGACCCACTCCTGCATCGCGACCAGCTCGCCATGGAGCCGGCGCATCTCGAGCTCGTAGGGCCTCGTCTTCATGGGCTCATCGGCGGCCGTGCTCGTCGCGTCGGCCTGACCGTTGGCCGCCTTCTTGCGGTCCTTCTTCTTGGACATCGATCCGATCCCTTCCAGCTATGCCGCGGCGGCGACGGGGGCGGCTTCCGCCGCCGGGACGGCGTCGGCGGTCCGAATCCTGAGGAGCTTGCGTGCCTCCTCGACCACGATCACGGACAGCGCGACCACGAGGCACACGACCCACTGGTCGATGGACAGGCTGGCCGTCCCGAGCACGCGCTGGAGGAGCGGCAGCTCGGTGGCAAGCAGGATCGTGACGACCGACAGCCCGGTACCCACCAGCAGCGGCCGATTGCCGAGGATCGAGCCAGTGAACAGCGACTCGTCCTCGTCGGCGGTCTCGAGCGAGGAGAACAATCGGAACAGCGCGAACGTGGTCATGCCCATGGTGCGTGCCACGACATCGCCGTAGAGGTTGCTGCTCCAGGCGAGCACCCCGAGGGTGCCGGCCGCCATGACCAGCCCCACGAACACGAGCCAGGCCATGAGGCGGCGGGGCATGATCCGCTGCGCCTTGGGTCGCGGCGGCACCTCCATCAGCCCCTCGCGAGGCTTGCCATATCCGAGACCGATCGCCTGGAACACGTTGACGGTGAAGTTGAGCCACATCGTCTGCAACGGGAGGAACGGGATCCCGCTCAGGATGTTGAGCAGCGACGAGCCCAGGAACGTGGCGATGAACCCGAACAGGCCCGCCATCTGGTAGCGGATGAACCGCAGCAGGTTGTCGTAAACGGCCCGGCCCAGCCCGACCGCCTTGATGATCGTCCCGAAGTTGTCGTCAGTGAGGATCATCACCGCGGCCTGCTTGGAGACCTCCGTTCCCGTGATCCCCATCGCGATCCCGATGTCGGCCGTCTTGAGAGCGGGGGCGTCGTTGACACCATCGCCAGTCATGGCGACGACGTGGTCCTTCTTGCGCAGGATGTCCACCAGGTGGACCTTGTGCTCGGGCGACACCCGGGCGATGACACCGATCCCATCGATCTGGCGAATCGCCTCGTCATCGCTCATGGCGCCGAACTCGGCGCCCGAGATGGCTCTCCCCTCGATGCCCAGCTTGCGCGCGATCGCCTCAGCCGTGACCGCATGGTCGCCGGTGATCATCCGCACCTGGATTCCCGCTGCCTTCGCCCGGGCGATCGCGTCCTTCGCCGCCGGGCGCGGCGGGTCGACGATCCCGACCATCGCCAGCAGCGTCAGTCCGTCGAGCGCCGGCAGCAGGTCCGCCGCCGGATCGAACGTTGCCGGGTCGAAGTCCTTGTGCCCGGTGGCCATGACCCGCAGGCCCTGCGTGCCCAGGCGCTCGTTCTCGGCCAGGTAGCCATCACGGACCTGGTCGATCGGAGTCACCGTCCCGTCCGGACCGTGGGCGTCCTTCGCACGCGCCAGCAGCTGGTCGGGAGCCCCCTTGATGTAGCCGCGAATGACCGTGCGACCCGTCTCGTCCTGCATCTCGTGGAAGGTCGCCATCATCTTGTACGCCGCGTCGAACGGCAGCGTGGCAACCCGCGGGTACTGCTCGCGGGTGAGCCCCGGATCTACGCCACCCTTGGCCGCGAGCACGACCAGGGCGCCCTCGGTCGGATCGCCGACGAGCCCGCCGTCGCGAACCTCGGCATCCGCGCACAGGGCCATCGGCAGCAGGTACGGCTCGAGCGGCACGTCCGGCTGGCCGCCGGTATGCGAGATCTGGCCCACGGTGGAGTAGCCCTCGCCGGAGATCGAATAGCGCCGGCCGACGACCGCCATCTGGATCGCGGTCATCTGGTTGAGGGTCAACGTGCCGGTCTTGTCGGAGTTGATGGCCGACGTGGAGCCCAGCGTCTCGACCGATCGCAGCCGCTTCATGATCGCACCCGCCTCGGCGAGGGTCTGTGATCCCTTCGAGAGGATGGCCGTGACCACCGCCGGCAGGGCCGTCGGGATCGCCGCGACGGCGAAGGCGACGGCGCTCAGGAACAGCTGCTGCAGCTCGATGCCGCGGTAGAGCCCAAGGACGATCGACACCACCAGTGCGATGCCGGCGATCACCAGGATCTGGTTGGTCAGGGCATCGAGCTGCTTGGTGAGCGGCGTCTTCTCGACGCCGGTGCCCAGGAGCATGCCGCTGATATGCCCGACCTCGGTGGCCATGCCCGTGGTGACCACGAGGATCGTGCCCGCACCGCGGGTGACCTGGCAGTTCATGAACGCCATGTCGACCCGGTCGCCCAGCGCGGCGTCGGCCGCCACCGCCTCGACCTGTTTGGGCGTCGGCACGCTCTCGCCCGTGAGCGCCGACTCGTCGATCTCGAGGGTCGCGGCGGTCAGGATCCGCCCATCCGCCGGCACCAGATCCCCGGCTTCCACGTTGACGATGTCGCCCGGAACGAGGTACTCCATGGGAACCTCGACGAGCTCGCCGTCACGGCGCACCTTGGCCTTGACGACCATCATCTTCTGGAGGGCCGACGCACTCGCCTCGGCCTTGCCCTCCTGGTTCATCGCCATCCAGGCGTTGAACATCGTCAGCAGGATCAGGAACACGCCCGTGTAGAACTGCCCCGGCAGGAACAGGCAGATCACGCCCGCGACGAGCAGCACCAGCTGCATCGGGTCGGCGTACTGGCGGGTGAACAACTGCAGGCCCGAGACGTGCTTGGCCTCGGTGAAGGCGTTGGGCCCGACCTTCGCCAGGCGGGCCTTGGCCTCGGCCGTTGACAGGCCCCGCTCCAGGGCCACGCCCTGGGCGGCGAGCGCGTCACCCGGGTCGAGGGCGTACCAGGCGGTGGCGGCCGCCGCGGGACCGCCGGACGTGCCGGCGCCACTCGCGCCCGGGCGTCCCTGCTCGGGGCTCGATGCCATCTCCATCTCTCCTCCGCACGGGCGGACGCCCGACTCCCTCGGCCACGAGCCTTCACCCATGACCAGCAGCTCGCAAGCTCAAGGCAGGACCGTAGACGTCGGTCAACTTCGGAGCATCACCCGAAGCGGGTGATGCCCGCGACCGCGCCGCCTGTCGGGGCGAACGTCGGCAGGATCGTAAGCCGCAGCGAGGAGCGCTGCTACCCCCGAGCGGGGACCGAGACCCTGCCGGCGTCGATCGCCGCCAGGTACGCCGCGTGATCCCGGGCGTTGATGTCCGAATAGGCCTCGGCGAAGTCGCCGACGGCTCCGTCGAACGTGTCGCTGGACCCGAGATATGCAGCGATCGCGACCGCATCCCCGCTGCGGGCATGGGCACGCGCCAGCGCCCAGCCACAGATCCCGCCGTAGAACGCGAGACCGACCGGCCGCAGCGACGGGACATCCACGGACCCCTTCATGTCCCACAGCTGACGGATGTAGAAGTGCCTTCCGCCGGGGCCCGTCGTCCAGCCCAGGAACATGTCGGAGGTTCCCTGCATGAGCTGTTGCCCGACCACGACCCGCTGGGCATGGCTGCCGTGGGTGCTGGGCGCCAGGAACGGTTCCATCACCGAGGCCGTCGCCTCCTTGGCCTGGAGGATCAGCGGGTCGTTCTCGTCCCGTCCCTCGAGGATCAGCACGAAGCAGCGCGTTCCGACGCTCCCGACCCCGACCACCTTGAGCGCGAAGTCCACGAATCGGTAGCGCTCGAGGAAGCTGCGCAGGTTCTCCCGCATCGTGGCCCGGTACTGGGTGAACACGTCTTCCAGCGATCCGGTGCCGCCCTCGAGCTCGACATGGGTGATGAACGGCGGGTCCTCGAGGATGACCCGGCGGCCGTCGACGACACCGGTCAGGGATTCGAACGCGCGCATTCCGTCGCGCTGCCGGGCCTTGCTGAAGATGGCGTCCAGGCGCTGCCGGCGCCGGGCCTGGTCGCGACCCTGGAAGGCGCCGCTCGCCTCGGCGGCATCCCGGATGTCGTCGGCCGTGATCGACGCGTACCACACGTCGATCAGGCGCATCCCCGCGTAGCGGGCCATCCATTGCCGGTACGACCGGACCGCCGCGAGGGTCGCATCCCGGGTCTGGCCGCTGGTGAACCCGTTGCTGCGTCCGGCAATCACCATGCTCGCCGCGAGCCGTTTGACATCCCATTCCCACGGCCCGGGAAGCGTCTCGTCGAAGTCGTTCGCGTCGAACACCAGCGCGCGCTCGGGGGACGCGAACAGCCCGAAGTTGGACAGATGGGCGTCGCCGCTCGCCTGGACCAGGATGTCGGTCCGGGGGGTGGCGGCGAGGTCCGCAGCCATGACCGCCGGCGTGCCGCGGTAGTAGGCGAACGGCGATGTCGCCATCCGGTCGTGACGAACGGGCAGGAGGTCAGGCAGGCGGTCCGTCTCCTGGGCCTCGAGGATGCCGATCGGGTCCCGACCGGGTGCCTCCTCCACCGCCGCATGGGCCGTTCGCGGGACCCGCGAGCGGGCCGCCTTGGCCGCCGCCGCACGGTCCGCGGGATTGACCCACGGCCTTGCCGTCCAAGTGGTCCCCTGGACCGGGAGATCCGCACTCCAGGCGGCGCCGTACTGCTGGGCAGTGGCCTCGTCGGGCACCGGCGCCCGGGGGCCGGACGAGGGTGCGGGGAGCTGGGTCATGTCGGGTTCCGGGATCCGGCGCCCGCGCCGACCTTGGGCCTGTTGGTCATTCCCCTGTCCTCATGCTCGCGATCCGTGTGCAGCGAAGGTGCGGCGGCCACTGTCAGTCGCCGGACCGACGGCGACATCGCCCAATTCGGATGACCGCAGCCGGTCTACGGCTCGAGCGGTACCAGCGTCTCCAGCGCCGCTTCCACGTCGTAGCCCCCCGCCATCGCGATGCGCGGCGCCGCCGCGATCACACGTGCGCTCCCGACCTGCCCTGCAACCGCGGCGAGGGTCGCGACCAGGTCCTCCATGGACGCTCCGACCAGGGTCGCCGACTCACCGCTGATCCGGTACGCGGTCTCGGGCGCGTCGAGGGCGACGAGCACCGCCAGGCGCACCAGCGCCTCCGTCCGGTTGTCGAGGCGCCGCACCGGCGGATCGCCGAGGTCCAGGTCCGCGAAGGCCGTCAGCAGAGCCCGATCGCCGATCGTCAGACGACGCAGGGTCTCTTCGGCAGACAGCATCCGGGTCACCCCTGATACGGATTGGGCGAGTTCGCCCACCCATTCGGCACCTGGATCGCCCGCAGCGCATCGCCCGTAGAGGACGATGCGGCCCCCGAGTCTGGAGGACGCGCTCAGGCAGCTCACAACCCGGCCGCCGTGAACGTACGCTACGCGTGACCTGCCGGAACCATCCGGCGGCACCAGCTCGGGACCCGGTCCGGGTCCGGACAGGGAGAGCGATGCGGATCGTCGACATCCTCGATTCCATCCCGATTCTGGGGGTGTTCGTCGCGTTCGGGATCCTGGCCCTGGTGCTGTACGAGCTCGGCTTCCGCCTCGGGCGCTGGTGGCAGACGCGCTCGCATGACGAGGTGGAGGGTCCGACGGGCACCCTCGTCGGCTCCCTGTTCGCGCTCATGGCGTTCATGCTCGCGATCACGATGGGCATGGCCTCCGACCGCTTCGACACGCGCCGGGGCCTCGTGCTGGCGGAGGCGAACTCGATCGGCACCACCTATCTCCGGGCCGGCTACCTGCCGGAGCCCGTCGCCGCCGACAGCCAGCAGCTGCTCCGGGAATACGCATTGCTCCGAACCGGCTTCGCCGACCGGACCGATCTCGATCGCAAGATCGCGCGCTCGGTCGAGATCCAGAACGAGCTGTGGGCGACGGCCCAGGGGCTGGCGCGCGCCACACCCGATTCCGATGTCCTGGCGATCTACATCGAAGCGCTCAATGACACGATCGATCTGCACGAGACCCGCATCACGGCGGGCCTGTACGCCCGCGTGCCGGAGACGGTCCTCGTGCTGCTGGTCGTCGGATCGGGCCTGACCATCGGCATGCTGGGCTTCAGCGCCGGTCTGACCCAGCGCCGCAGTCCGCTGACCGCCATCGTGATGATCGTCGTCCTGGGAGCGGTGATCACGCTGGTGGTCGATCTCGACCGCTCCCGTGGCGGGTTCCTGACCATCAACGAGCAGCCCCTCCTGGATCTCCAGCAGCAGATCGGACCGCCGTCGTCGTGACCTGACCCGAAAACCGCAGGTCAGCTACGAGTCGGCTACACGCCATCGGCTCGGGAGCGGCAAGATGGTCTCGTCGCGGCCCACCGACGGTCGCGCTCAGCCTGGGGATTCGGAACCGCGTGTCAGCTCGAGTCCTCGTCGCCTATGCCTCCAAGCTCGGCTCCACGGGCGAGATCGCCGAGACGATCGCCCACGTCCTGCGCGACGGAGGGCATCGGGCTGCGGCGCTGCCCGCGCGCGAGGTGCGGACGCTCGATGACTGGGATGCCGTGATCCTGGGCAGCGCCCTCTACGCCGCGCACTGGCAGCGGGATGCCCGACTGTTCACCGAGCGCTTCCAGGAGGAGCTCAAGGTCCGGCCGCTGTGGCTGTTCAGCGGCGGGCCCCTCGACCGGCGACTCGCCCGCGCCGACCAGCCCATCACCCCGCACGGCGCCGAGATCACCGCGGGCCTCAACGTGCGCTCGCATCGCACCTTCGGGGGCCGGCTCTCGCCCGACGCCGTGGTTGACGAGCAGATCCTCCAGACGCATCGCATGGGCGATTTTCGCGACTGGCAGGCAATCGTCGAGTACGCCTACCGGATCGGCCAGGAGCTCGATCGGATGAGCTTCACCGGCTCCTGAGCGACCGGGGGCGGACTGAGCGGTCGCGGGCGAGTCTCAGCTGCCGGGATCGTCGCCGGCGCGATCCCAATAGACGGCCTCTCGATCCCGGCCCCAGCGCCGCGATTCCTCGGCCATGCGCCGGGCGTGCAGCCGGCGATCGTCGGCCGTTCGCAGCTCGAACACGATCGACGCCCGGTCGGGGCACTCCGGGCAGCGGAAGTCGACCTGGCCGTCGCTCTCGGCATCCACGGGCTCGAGGAGCGTCTCCCGGTTGCCGTGCAGGTGGGCGAAGCGGCCGAGGCCGGCGCCATCAACCGGTGGGTAGTAACGGGAGATCGTGCCCGTCACGGTCGCCGGCCGCCGCTCATGCCGGCCCAGCCTCCTGGGCCGGGCCGGCGCCGGTGCGCAGCGGGCCGCTGCCGTTGAGCTGCGCCAGGACGTGACGGGCGCCCGGGCCGGCCGTGGTGTCCCCCAGGCGGACGACGCCGGACAGCCGCTCGCCCCCGGCCGTGGTGCCCGCCAGAACGCCGTCGCCCAGGGCCTGCGAGACCGGCATCAGGAGCCGCGCGCACCATCGCTCGGTGCCCCCCTCATCGCGCCAGACATCGACGGTCGCACCGCTCACCGCGACCCCGCCCAGCGTCACGTCACGGAGCGCGAACCGGCGATGCCTGCGGATCATGGAGCGTGGCCCGGGTGACCGAGGACGCGGCCCGGCTCAGGCCGGCCGGACGTTCCGGGCGCGGACGCCCTTGGGGTCCTGCTCGATCTCGAACTCCACCCGCTCCCCGCCGACCAGCCGGTCGAAGTCGAGCGACTCGGTGAGGGCGCTGCGGTGGAAGAAGTAATCCTTCTCGTCGTCAGCGGTGATGAAGCCGAAGCCTCGATCGGAGACGAGCTTCTTGACGGTCCCGGTGGCCATTGCGGCGACCTCCATCCCTCGAACGCAGGAGATCGGACGCGCGGTCGGTTCGAGAAGGTGGTGGCCACGCGCAGCTTGCCGCTTCGGCGCGGCTTGGGGAAGCGTACCACGCGCCCGGCCCGAAGCCGGACGTTGACGGGGCGACATGCCCTTCGGGGATGCTGTAACCCCGCTGTAATGCCTCCGGGCCGAGGCTGGTGGTCTGGACTTGTCCTGCGCCCGCACTCATCGAGTCGTGGCGAGATCGGCGGTGGCTCCATGCCCGAGCGACAGATGTCCCATGCGCGGCGAGGGGCGCGCGATGCGCGCCTCCGAGGCCTGCTGGACAGCCAGCACGTTGTCGACCAGGAGCGCGCAGCGCTTCGCCGCGGCTCCCAGGCCTGGGTGGCAGCGACCGACGAGCTGCAGGCGATCAACGGTGAGCTGATGCACCTGGCAGGCGCAGCGGAGAACCCGCCCGAGGATCTCCACCCCCGCCTCCAGCTCGACCTCGAGGCCCGACCCGAGGACGACCAGGAGTTCCGTTCCTCCGTCGTGCGATGCGTCCGCCAGGCGGTTCTGGCCCGCGCCTCCGAGGGCATGGCCGCGCGGACAGCGGACAGGCTCGACTCGAGCGGCAGGACGATCGGGTCGGCCCTGGCGGCGATGGACCAGGCGCAGGCCACCCTGCGCAGGCGGTACCCCGGAGCCGTCCTGGACGCCTGGGGGTCCGCGACGACGACGCTCTCGGTGCTCGCCGACCGTGACGGCGCCGTCGCCTGAGCCGGTCAGGAGGGATCGTCGGGTTCGGGCACCAGTGACAGGCGTGCCTCCGATGGCGCCTCCGTCGACGTCCGCGCCGCGAGGTCCTCGTTGGTCGTGTTGAGCTCCTCGATGGTCGCCTGGAGCTCCTCGTTGAGCGTCTCGAGCTCCTCGTTCGTCGCCTGGAGCTCCTCGTTGAGCGTCTCGACCTCCTCGCTGGCGGCCTGGAGCTCCTCGTTGTAGACCGTCAGCTCCTCGTTGGCGTTGCGCAGCTCCTGGTTGGCGCGCACCAGCTCCTCGTTCCCGTGCAGCAGCTGGCGGTTGGTCTCGCCCAGCTGGTTGACCTGTGTGCCGAGCCGCTCGATCTCCGCGAGCGCCCGCGCGTCCCCTTCCTGGCGGTTGCGATCCGCGCGCTGCACGTCGGACACGTCGACCACGGTGACGACCACCTGGCCGTCTCCCTCGGACCCGCCGAACGACAGCGGGCTGAAGCCGAGCTCGAGGGTCCTGGCGTCCCCGATCGGTGTCTCGGACGTGACCTCGAACCTGGTCTGCAGGGTGGATCCGGCGATGGCCTTGTCGAGGCCGTCCCGCAGCCTTGCGCTGTCGAGCGTGCGCGCCTGGTGGACGAAGTCCTGCCCGACCGCGGCGCCGTGGATTCCCAGCAGCGTCCGGGCGACGGCGTTGATCAGCAGCGCGTCATACGAGGCATCGACGACGCACACCCCGACCGGGAGGCGAAGCAGGACGGTCTCGGCACGCTCCAGCAGCGACGCGACCGGATGGTCACCGGCCCCGCCCACGAGCGCCGGGGAGCCCGGTCGCCGGTGCAGCTGCCTGGGTTGCGCGACCGGCGCAGCCGGCGCATCGCCGGATCCAAAGGTCGGCACCAGCGTCCGCTCGCCCGACCGCCTGAAGATCCGCAGCGGCGCATTGTCCACGACGAACACCGACGGCTGGGGACTGGTCGTCTCGGACTTGCCGAGCACGAGGAAGCCGCCCGGGCGGAGCGAGAACGCGAACAGCTGCATGGCGCGCCGCTGCAGATCCGGCGTGAAGTAGATCAGCACGTTGCGACACAGCACCAGGTCGATCCGCGGGAACGGCGCTCGCTGACCGAGGTCGTGCTCGCCAAAGACCGTCATTGCCCGGATCTGCGGTGCGACCTCGTGCTCGCCGTCGACCGTTCGGAAGTGGCGCTCCCTCATGCCCTCGGGCACGCTCCCGAGCGCGGAGCTCGGGTACACGGCGCGCCGGGCGAAGGCGATCGCCTCGGGATCCGCGTCGGTCGCGAAGATCCGCACGCTCCAGCGCGGAAGCTCCTCCCCCAGGACCTCGGCGACGAGGATCGCCAGGGTGTACGCCTCCTCGCCCGTCGCGCATCCCGCCGACCACAGGCGAAGCTCACGCTGGTCGCCCGCGCGCTCGATCAGCGACGGCAGGATCGTGGTCCGGAGCTCGGTGAACAGGGCCGGGTCGCGGAAGAACTCCGTGACCTTGATCAGCAGGCTGCTGCGAAGCCGGTGGACCTCGTCGGGATTGCGGAGCACGTAGCGGCGATAGTCCGCGAGCCCCGTGCTGCGCGTGGCTGCGATGCGGCGTCCGATGCGCCGGATCACGGTGGGGCGCTTGTAGGACCGGAAGTCGATGCCGTTGCGGTCGCGCAGCTGGTCGAGGAACCGGTCCAGCCCTTCGTCCCCGTCCTTGAGGTCCGTCGCGCCCGACACCAGGCTGTCGAGCAGCGGACCGATGGACTCGACGCGGGTGACGGCGTCCACCGTCTGCGGCAGGAGCGAGCGGGGCATCGACGGGAACGCCGCCGTCTCGGGATCCTGCGCGATCACGGTGCCCCCGGCCGCCGCAACGTGCTGAGCTCCAGCCGCACCGTCCGAGCCGGTCCCGCTCAGGATGACCGCGATCAATCGCTCCTGGAACGCCGCCGCCGAGGTCTCCAGGAGCCGATCGACCGACGGCTTGGGCCGGCCCGGGCCGATCACGTCGAGACGGATCTCGTGGTCGGTGATCGAGACGTGGCGATTGGGTGGGACGATGAACACGGTGCCCGCTTCGAGCGGGGCGCGGTCCGCCACCTCGGTGACGCGGAGCTCCGTGCGGCGCTGGATGATCTCGACCAGACTGGACGGACGATCCGGGTGCAGGTGCTGGGCCACGACGATCGGGGCGGGAAACGTGGCGGGCAGCCCCGAGACGACCACGGACAATGCTTCGATCCCGCCCGCCGACGCACCGACGACGACCAGCCGGTCCATCCGCGATCGGGGGGGCGACCCCCGCTGCTTGGATGCGCTCACCTCAGGAGTGTGCCACTGAAGCGCTTGTCGAATCCATCATCCGATGCCAAAATCGTTGCGGCAGAGCCGTGATCGTTGAGGGAGAGCGGTGATGGCATCTCGGATCGACCTTCAAGACTTGGATATCCAGGCATACCCAACGACGGACCACGTTTTCCGCGATGACGTGCAGGTCGCGCTGGCCCGTTCGCGTGAGACCCTCGTGTCGGGCCGGCTCCTCCTCGAGGCCGTGCAGCGTGATCTGCGCTCGCGATACCCGAGCTGTGTGATCCACGAGCAGGAGCCGCTCGCGATCCTCGGCCGACGGCCCGCCCGCTGGTACGTCTACCGGGACGGCAAGATCGCCTGATCAGCGGCGGGGGCGCTCGGCTTCGGCCGCATCCGCGAACGCCGCCATCGAGGTGAACGACCAGTCGGGAGTGACGGGAACCGATGGCTCCGGCGTGGCCCCCCAACCGGGCGCGGCGTGGCGCCGGTTGATCCACGCCGTCGCGAGGCCCGCCGCCTTGGCCGGCACATGGTCGTGGA
Source organism: uncultured Chloroflexia bacterium (assembly GCA_963727585.1). Lineage (GTDB taxonomy): Bacteria > Chloroflexota > Limnocylindria > Limnocylindrales > CSP1-4 > CAIXZV01. Next base: position 1,268,588 of record CAVSHH010000003.1, read on the forward strand.
ACAGGCTCTGCGCGACATGGAGCAGGCGGTCCACCGGGACCCCGATCCGTCCACACTCGACGGCGAGCGCCTGGAAAGTCCTTGGCGACGGCTTGTACGCCCCGACGTCCTCGGCGGTCACGATGCTGTTGAAGACCACGCCCAGCCGCCGGTTGGAGCCCGCGAATGACATCCGGTCGACGTTGGACAGGATCAGCAACCGGTAGCGGGTGGCAAGGCGAGCGAGGGCCTCGGCCGAATCAGGGAAGGCCGGCCAGTCGGGCACCGAGGTCGCGAGCACCGATGCCTCCTCGTGGCTGACCGGGATGCCCAGGTCCTCCCCTACCCCGCGCATCGCGCGGGCGAGGATCTGCGGATACGGCTCGGCCGGGTGCTCCTCCTCGGCCCGTGCCTCGCGTGCGGCGTAGGCGGATAGGAGCTGTTCATCGGCCAACTCGAGGCCGTGGACCTCCGCCCAGGGCCGGAGGACGGTCACGATGCCGGCCTCCCAGTCGATGAGGGTCCCGTAGCAGTCGAACGACAGGGCCTCGAAGTCGCGCAGGTTCACGGGGCGCGCTCCCCGTCGCTCACGCCGGCCGAGACGTCCGCCGGGCCGCGTCGGGATGCCACCTCGACCAGCGGGCGGAGGCGTGCGGCCAGCTCAGGTACGGGTGAGGCCGGGTCGGCGGTCATCGCTGGGCACCATCTTGCCAGCCGCGGCCCGGTCGGCTGATGCCTGCGGAATACCGCACAGCGCCGGGAGCGTGGATCGTATTCTCTGGTATCGCGTTGTCTTGGTATCGCGGGCCGCCATCCCGCCGCGTCGTGCGAGGCAATCCCCTGGTGATCTGTTCGAGCTGCCGCACCGAGAACCGACCCGAGGCGAAGTTCTGCATCGAGTGTGGGGCCGCATTCAGGCCCGGATGTCCCGCCTGTGGCACCGTGAATCCGCCGGGCGCCAAGTTCTGCAGCGAGTGCGCCGCCCCCCTGCTGAGCGCGGCCTCTGCGGGCGTTTCGGGCGCGCCACCCGGAGGGCACACCGCTGGTGAGCCGGCCCCGCGCGCGGCGGCGCCTGCTGTGGCCGAGCGCAGGCTGGTGTCCGTCCTGTTTGCCGACCTCGTCGGGTTCACGCCATTCGCCGAGGGCAAGGACGCCGAAGACGTCCGCGAGGTCCTGACCAGATACTTCGATCTCGCCCGAGACATCATCGGACGCTACGGCGGAACCGTCGAGAAGTTCATCGGCGATGCGGTGATGGCCGTCTGGGGCGCTCCAGTTGCCCGCGAGGACGACGCCGAACGCGCGGTTCGCGCGGCCCTCGAGCTCCTCGATGCCGTGCACGTCCTGGGCCCGGGCATTGAGGCTCGAGCCGGGATCCTGACGGGCGAGGCGGCCGTGACGATCGGCGCCACGAACCAGGGCATGGTGGCCGGCGATCTGGTCAACACCGCCGCGCGGCTGCAGTCCGCGGCGGCACCGGGAATGGTCCTCGTCGGCGAGCCGACGCAGCGGGCGGCGGCCGGCGCGATCGCCTTCGAACCTGCCGGCGACCAGGTCCTCAAGGGCAAGTCGACGCCGGTGCCCGCGTGGCATGCGGTGCGTGTCGTTGCCGAGCGCGGCGGTCGCAATCGAAGTGAATTCCTGGAGGCGCCGTTCGTCGGCCGGGACGAGGAGCTGCGACAGCTCAAGGACCTGTTCCACGCGACGTCTCGAGAGGGTCGGGCGCGCCTGGTGAGCATCGTGGGGCCGGGCGGCATCGGCAAGACCCGTCTCGCCTGGGAGCTGCTCAAGTACATCGACGGGTTGCTCGACCGCGCCTGGTGGCACGCGGGCCGCAGCCCGGCGTACGGCGACGGCATCACCTTCTGGGCGCTGGGCGAGATGGTCAGGAGTCGATCGGGGCTGGCGGAGACGGACGACGAGCCGGCCACCCGGGGTCGGATTGCCGCAACGGTCCGCGAGCACGTGCCCGACGTGGCCGAGGCGCACTGGATCGAGTCCGCGCTGCTCGCGCTCCTCGGCTTCGATACCGACATTCCTTCGGCCCAGCTGTTCGCGGCGTGGCGGACGTTCTTCGAGCGCCTCGCGGCCACCTCGCCGGTGGTGATGGTCTTCGAGGACCTGCACCATGCGGACAACGGGCTGCTCGACTTCATCGACCACCTCATGGAATGGAGCCGCGGCGCGCCGATCACGGTGATCACGCTGGCGCGCCCGGAGCTCCTCGAGAAGCGACCGGACTGGGGCGCCGGCAAGCGTTCGTTCACGTCGATCTACCTCGAGCCCCTGCCCCCGGAGGAGATGGAACGTCTCCTCGGCGGCCTCGTGCCAGGGCTCCCGCGCAAGGCGATCGATGTCATCGTGGACCGCGCAGACGGCATCCCGCTCTACGCCGTCGAGACCGTGCGGATGCTCCTGGCCCAGGAACGCATCGTGCTCGAGCATGGCGAGTACCGTCCCGTCGGCGACCTGGGTGACCTCGCGGTACCGGAGACGCTGACCGCCCTGATCGCCGCTCGCCTGGATGGTCTTCCGGCCGAGGATCGCGCGGTCGTGGAAGATGCCGCCGTCCTCGGCCAGAGCTTCACCGTCGCCGGTCTTGCCGCCGTGTCGGGCATCGAGCCCGGGGTGCTGGAGCGCCGTCTCGCCGCCCTGTTGCGGCGTGAGCTGCTGGTGCTCGACGTTGATCCACGGTCGCCCGAGCGCGGCCAGTACGCGTTCGTCCAATCGCTCATCCGCGAGGTGGCCTACAACACGCTCGCGAAGAAGGACAGGAAGGCGCGCCACCTGGCAGCAGCGCGGTACTTCGCGAGTCTCGAGACCGACGAGCTCGCCGGCGGGCTGGCCGGACACTATCTGGCGGCCCACAGGCTGGCCGGCGACGCTGCCGAGGCCGCGGCGCTCGCCGCACAGGCCCGCCTCGCGCTGGGGGCCGCGGCCGATCGGGCTGCTGCCCTCGGATCCCACGATCAGGCCCTGGTGTTTCTCGGCCAGGCCCTCGATGTGACGACCGCACCCGAGGCGCGTGCCGAGCTTCACAGCCGAGCCGTGGTCACGGCCCGGCAGCGGGTGGACGATGACGCGGTCCTGCGCCACGCCAACGAGGCGGTCGAGGAACGGCGGCGGACATCCGACCGCGCGGCCATTGCCATCGCCATCGCCGACCACGCAAGGATGACGATTCAAGTCGGCAATCCGGATCGGGCCAGGATCATCCTCCTGGAGGCATGGGAGGAGTTCGGCGATCTGGAGCAGACGCCCGCTGGCGTCGCTCTCATGGTCGCCCTCGTCCGCGCCTATCGCGGCCTGAATGATTCGGCCGCTGCGCTGGCCTGGATCGAGCGCGTGGCCCCGATCGCAGAACGCCTCCGGCTGCGCGAGGCCACCGCCTCGGTGATCCTCAGCCGCGGATCGTCTTTCATCCCGCTGGGGAGGCCCCGTGAGGGCCTCATCCTCGTCCGCGGCGCCCACCAGCTCGCCCTTGCCCAGGATCTTCCAGAGGACGAGCTGCGCGGGCGCGTGCTGTTGACGTTCTTCGAGCAGTGGGGTGACCCCGCGGCAGGGGTCGCACTGGCCAAGGAGGGACTCGAGATCGGCCGACGCACCGGCTCGCGGGCCTACGGCTTCGGCATGGTCGGGAATGCCTCGATCGCCGCCTTCCGCGTCGGGGAGTGGGACTGGGCGGAATCGCTGCTCGATGAGTGGATCGCGGTCGACGCCACCGCCTCCCAGAAAGCCGAATTCCACATCGACCGAGCGATGCTGCGGGCCATGCGCGGCGAGGACCCATCGTCGGACATCGAGGAGGCACGTGTCCTGCGGATCGACGGCGGCATCACCGATCCGCAGTGGGAATCCTACGAGCTGTGGGCACGCGCCTGGGCCGCGTTCAGGATCGGTGACCTGACCCTCTCGTCTGACCACGCCGTCCGGGCGACGGACGTGACGGACTACTTCGCGCCTCTTGCGCTGCCCCTGGGGGCACGGGCCGCCCTGTGGGCAGCCGACGCCAAGCGGGCCTCGGCGATCGTGGGGCGCCTGGAGGCGTCCGGGTTTGCCGGGTCCGCCCTGGAGACCGATCTGGTCGCCCTCCGCGCTGGGATCTCGGCCGTCGACGGGCACACCACCGACGCAGTGGCCGGCTACCGCGACGCCATCCGGTCGTATCGTCGCCTGGGCCTTGCCTTCGATGAGGCGGCGGCAGTCGTGGATATGGCCACGCTCCTGTCGGCGCCGGAACGGGATGCGCCGGAGGTGGCGACGGCCAGCGCAGCCGCCCGCGGAACCCTCACCCGCCTTGGTGCGCGACCGTTCCTCGATCGGTTGGATCTCACGGCAACTCGCGGTCCGAGCTCCGCGTCCCGGCCCGTAGCGGTGCCCGGACCAAGCCGCGCGGCACCCCAATCCGAGGGACGATGACCCACTGGGGGTGCTCCACTCCGCCGGCGAGGCTGGACGACCGCTCGCCTTGGGCAGCCCGCTCAGCGCTCTGCGCGAACGGTGGCGACAGCTGTGAGGACGCGCTCCAGGCCCCTGCCTCCGCCTCCGACTCCGCGACCGCAAGGCGGGCGCGTGTCAACGCCCACGCGGCCAGCGCCCCGGCCCGCTCCTCCAACACCGAACCGGGCTCGGCCGAGTAGGTGACGGACCGCGAGACCCGGATCGGCGGGCAGCTCGAGGGGCTGGTATGCGAACGTGAGATACCCGACTCGCGGGTGGTGCATCCGCTCTTGAGGACCTCGTCGGAGACGCCGCGGGCTGATCGATCCGCCACCATGCCACAATCGGGGCCTTGAGTCACCCTGAGTGGGCGTGCGAGTACCCGCAGACCGGCGAGCGAATCCGCGGCGTCGCCAACCTCCTCGCAATCCTCGGCAACTGGCCGGGGGGCCACCCGGAGGGTTTCTTTCAACGGCTCACCGGGAGCGAGGACCGATGGTTGATGACGCCGGCCAACACGATCCGGCGAATCGTCGGCAGCGGCGACACCTGGTGGTTCGATGGGACGTCGACGTATCCCGACGGGTCGTCGTGGTTCGTCTCGGGTCTTGTCACGCTCCGTGAGGGTCTCGTTCATCGCGAGACGTGGTACTTCGGACCGTCCCTTGAGGCACCCGCCTGGCGCTCCCAGTGGGTGGAGCCGATCCCCTGACGCCGGCTCCCGCGATGCCAACTCGTCATTCGCCTGCCGGCGGCTGGCCATCCCGGGGCTTGACACCGTGCGGAGCCGCACATGCTCTGGGGTTTGGGCATGAGAGAGCGCCCCCGGACGGACTCGAACCGCCGACGCGCAGCTTAGGACGCTGCCGCTCTATCCACTGAGCTACGGGGGCGTGCTACGAGATCGTACCCGACCTGTCGGCGCACCCGCCCGTTACGCCGGACGGTCCGCGATCGCGACGAACATCGGGCTGAAGTACGGAATCAGCCAGATCAGCCAGACGACCACGCTGAACCGGTGGAATGTGCGAATCAGGCGTTCGTCGTGACGCCACAGGACGATGCTCGCCCACGAAGCGTGCACGAGCATGAGCAGGATCGCGATGACCCCCGTGATGCCGTGGACATCGGCGGTGAGGCCGCCCACGTAGTCCATCATCGCCCCGGTGCCGAGGGTGTCGCAGATCAGACCCGCCCAGAAGAACGCGAGGTGCCACGGTCGGAGCCGGCCCTGCAGGCGCTCGCTCCACACGCCGATGGTGTACAGGACCAGCGCCGCGGTGATCGCGATCGACGCAACCGGGCTCACTCGCTCCCCCCCGCTTCCACGTTGACCATCGCATCGGCCGCCGGGGTGATGTACTCGTGGAGCCGCGCACGTGCATCGGCGGGTGCGTCCGAGGCGTCGATGGCGGCCCGCATGTGCGCCAGCCAGCGGTCCCGCTCCCGTCTGCCGATCGCGAACGGGAAGTGGCGCGCCCGCAATCTGGGGTGCCCGCGCTCCTCCTGGTAGGTCGTCGGCCCGCCCCAGTACTGGACCAGGAACATGGTCAGGCGACGGCGCGCCCCGGCAAGGTCCGGTTCCGGATACAGGGGACGCAGGATGCTGTCCGCGGCGACTCCGTCGTAGAAGCGCTCGACCAGGCGATCGAAGAAGGGCAACCCGCCAACCTGCTGGTAGAGGGTGGGTTCCGACATCGCGCTGCGATTCTAGGTTGACCGCGGGTCGGGCGCGGCACACCGGCGCAATTCGGGCGGGGAACACCGGCGCAATGGGGGACGATCCCGCCGGCCCCAATACAATCAGGGGATCGTGACCACTCCCCTGCCCGAACTCGTGCTCTATCGGCGGCCCGGGTGCCACCTGTGCGAGGACGCCCGCGCGTCCCTCGACATGCTCCTCGCCGATCGCGCCGCCCGGGGTCTGCCCGTTCCCTCGCTGGTCGAGCACGACATCGACCTCGACGAGGATCTGCACCGCCGCTATGCGTTCACGATCCCCGTGGTCGCCCTGGGCGACCGTGAGCTGGAGCTGGCCACCAGCCCTGCCCGGCTGCGCCGGCTGCTCGAGGACGTGTTGGACGGAGCCCCGGCGTGAGCGGCGACTACACGCTCCTGGTCGCGATCGGGGCCGGCCTGATCTCGTTTCTCTCCCCGTGCGTGCTGCCACTGGTGCCGGCCTACCTCGGGCAGCTGACCGCGGTCGCGGTGGCTTCCAAGACGGGCGGGCAACCGTCACGCTGGGCCTCGGTGCGGCACGCGATCGCGTTCGTGCTCGGGTTCGGCGCAGTGTTCACCCTGCTGGGCGTCACCGCCGCCTTCGCCGGCGGCGCGATCGCCGACCTGATGCGCCCGCTGCGCATCATCGGCGGCGGGTTGCTCGTGATCATGGGCCTCAGTCTGGCCGGCCTTATCCGCATCCCTCTTCTCGAGCAGACCTGGCGCCCGCTCGACGCCGGCGCATCGGCCTCGCTGACCGCCAACACCGGCGGCATGTCGCTTGCCCCGGCCGGCGGGAGCGGCATCGGCAGCAAGGCCGGTGCCCGCCTGGTAGGCAACCGGGTGGGCATGGGCGCCGCATTCACGCTGGGGGCGATCTTCGCGATCGGCTGGACCCCGTGCATCGGCATCGTCCTGGGCGGGATCCTGACCATGGCGGCCACGTCGCAAACCCAGCTGCAGGGCGCGCTCCTGCTCGTGGGCTACACGGCCGGCCTCGGCATCCCGTTCATCCTGATCGCGGCCTTCTACGATCGCGCGACGGGCCTGACTCGGTTCCTTGTCCGCCACGGGCGGGCGGTGTCGCTGGTGGGCGGGCTGCTGGTGGTGGCGATCGGGCTCGCGATGATGTTCGACTGGCTGGTCCTGCTGCCACGCTGGTTCCAGTTCGTGTCCTTCGTATGACGCCCGATGGGGGGCCGGGAGAGCCCGGACACTCGCTCGACCCGCAGCCGCCGGGCGACCCGCAGCCGCCGGGCCGTCGCGGCGTGGTGGGGCCGTTCTCCGCCCGCCAGCTGCTGCTGGCCGGCGGGCTCGTGGCCACGGTCGCGGTGGTGCTCGTGCTGGTGACCAGGCCCATTGCGCCTGGAGCCGGCGCCGGTGTCCCGACCGCGCTTCCGGGCGCCACGCCCTACCTGGTCTCGTCCCCCTCGACGGGGCTCCAGGTCGGCCAGCAGGCACCTGAGCTCGTCTGGTCGAACCCCGACGGGTCGACGGCCACGCTGACCGACCTCGACGGCAACCCGGTCCGGCTCTCGGACCTCCGGGGCAAGCTGGTGTGGCTCAACTTCTGGGCGACGTGGTGCCCGCCGTGCCAGGGCGAGACGCCCGTCCTGCGCGACATGGACGAGGCCTACGGCGACCAGGGCCTGGCGATCGTTGCCGTCGCGGTGCAGGAGACGAGCGTGGACAACGTGCGCGAGTACGCCGATCGCTACCAGCTGGGCTACACGATCGCGTTCGACAGCTCGGCGGACGTGTTCGACCTGTACCGGGTCTACGCCCTGCCGACGCAGGTGTTCATCGGCCCCGACGGGGTGGTCCGCCAGGTCGTCAATGGCCCGCTCACCGACGAGACGGCGAGGGCGTGGATCGAGAGCCTGATGCCGTCGGCGCTGGACGCCGACTCGTCCTGACCCTTGCCGCCCGCCCCGGCGACTCAGGATGGGTTCACAACGGGGGTGCCGCATGCTCCCCTCGCCGCAATACCGCGAGCTGGGCGTGCCATTGCGGCGTGGTGAGCGCTGCCCGACTCCACCGTGAGTCGGACCGCGATCCGTCCCCGGCAGATGCGTGGCGGATAAGCGGTGCCGAGTACAACGTGCCCATGTCAGGCACCGAGCATCCCTTGACCGGGGACGGGGTCGTCGTCTCCATCGGCCGTCTCATCCGCCGGTCGCCAATGCTGGCCAGATGGAGCCAGCGCGAGCTCGCGGCTCGAGGCCACACGTCGCAGGCAACCGGGTGGCGGATCGAGACCGGGCAGCCTGAGCCGATGGACCTGGCGACGGTCGAGCGCTTGCTCGATGCGCTCGGCCTTCGCGTCTCGCTCCAGATCGACGATCGGCCGTTCCGGGACCGCGAGCGGCAGCGGGACAGCGTGCACGCGGTGCTCAACGGCGCCGGCGCCCGGTGGCTCCGGCGGCACGACTGGAGTCCGGCAACCGAGGTCCAGATCGGCTCACCGGCCCCCGCGGCTGGATCGATATCCTGAGCTTCCGCGAGGCCGATCGCGCCCTGCTGGTCGAGGAGACGAAGGAGGATCTGCCGGACATGGGGGCCCTCCAGCGGCGCATGGCCTTCTACGTGCGGGAGGCACGAGGGATCGCGCATTCGATGGGCTGGCGGCCCGCCCGCGTCGCGGCACTCGTGATCGGGCTGGACAGCGAGGCTCTCGGAAGCCGGCTGCGCCTGAACCGCGACCTCATCAGCGAGGCGTTCCCGACGCCGGTCGACAGGATGACCGCCTGGCTGCGGGACCCGTCGGCTCCGGCACCCCGCGGCTGGTGCTTCGCCCTCGCCGACCCCAGGTCTCGGGCCGAACCGTGGCTGCGGGAGATCCCCGGCGGGAGTCGGCGGCGTGCGCCCGCGTATCGCGACTACCGCGATGCAGCCCTGCGCCTGAACCGCCGACGGTGACGGGCGTGCTCCGGGCGCAACGCTGGCCGCCGGGGGGGCGGCTTGGAGCCGCTGGGATTGGGGCCGGCTTGGCGCCGCTGGGATTGGTCGGGCGCTCCCGGGGGGTCGCTGACGGGTCGCTGACTCGGGCCGCTGACGGTCGGTCGCTGACGGTCGGTCGCTGACTCGCTGCAGGGTCGCTGGGCTCGTCCTCCGCAGACCCCGACGCGCTCGACGGCATCTCGACGGTCGAGCCCAGCGCGGGCTGGGCGGCCGCGACTCCAGGGTGGGTCAGCCCATGCGCGACTCACGGAGGAGTCACCGGTGGGGTGGCTTGGCGCCGCGGGGATTGGGGGTGGCTGGGCACCGCGGGGCATGAGCGGGCGCCGCAGGGCATGGGCGGCGGCGCCGCGGAGCCGGCCCTCCTACAGCCCCTCGAAGCGGAAGCGGTCGCGATCCGGGATCAGCTTCCCCACGGGCATCGTGGCCTCGTGGCTCAGCACGACGATCCAGTCGTCCTCGACCGCCCGCCGGAACAGCTCGCCCTTGACCTCGACGGAGTCGAGCGGGAAGTCGTCGAACGCGGTGACCCAGCGCGGGTTGGCCGACCACGGGCGCATGCACAGATCCCCGAAGAACGCCAGCGACCGCGCAGCCGGCCCCGTCCCCCGAATGACGATTGCCTGGTGGCCGGCGGAGTGGCCGCCGGTCCGGACCACGGACACCCCGGGCAGCAGCTCCCGGTCGCCGTCGGCCCAGCCCTCCGCGCCCCAGTCGGCCGCAAGGCGAAGCTCCGGCTGGTCGTACGAGGCGACGAGGCGGCTGTTGGAGCCCAGCGCGATCTCCCACTCCTGGCGCTGGGCGACGATCCGTGCCCGCGGGAATGCCTTCGACCCGTCTGCGAGCAGCAGGCCGCCGGCATGATCGAAGTGGAGATGGCTCATCGCCACCACGTCCACGGTCTCCGGGTCGAACCCCGCCTTGCGAAGCGCGGGCACGATCGGGGTGCCCCGGTATTCACGCATCGTCGTGTTCTTCTCGTCGAGGCGCTCTCCGATACCGGTCTCGATCAGGACCCGCCCGGCGGGCGTCTCGACCAGCAGGCAGTTGAGTGCCTGGAGCAGCCGGCGGTTGGCATCGAGCTCGCCCTCGGCGAGGTTGCGCCACAGGACCCACGGAACGGGGCCCAGGATGGCGCCGGCGTCGGTCCGGAAGGTCCCGGCCTGGACCAGCGCCACGCGGACACCGCCGCCAAGCTCTGCGCTCCAGTGGACCGCATCGTTGATGGCCATCGCGTCAGCCGCCCGACCCGTTCGCGCCGGGGCCGTCGGGCTCGCGCAGCCGGTCGGCGTGGATGGCCGAGGCGGTCGGCTCCCGCTGGCCCTGGTACTTGGACCCCAGCGCCTTCGAGCCGTAGGGGCGCTCCACGCTCGAGCTCATCCGGAAGAAGCTGATCTGGCCGATGCGCATTCCCGCGTACAGGGCGATCGGCAGGTTGGCCACGTTGGACAGCTCCAGGGTCACGGTCCCCTTGAAGCCCGGGTCCACGTAACCGGCCGTGGAGTGGATGAGGAGGCCCAGCCGCCCCAGTGACGATCGGCCCTCGAGGCGGGCCACGATGTCGTCCGGCAGCTCGATCCACTCGACGGTCTGGCCCAACACGAACTCGCCCGGGTGCAGGATGAACGGCTCCTCGCCCTCGACCATGAGCAGCTCGGTCAGGTCGGGCTGGGGCGTGCGGGGATCGATGTACGCGTAGCGGTTGTTGCGGAACACGCGGAAGCTGCGGTCCAGGTGGAGATCCACCGACGAGGGCTGGAGGTCGACCGGGTCATAGGGCTCGATGCGGATCCGCCCGGCCTCGAGCTCGATCCGGATGTCACGATCGGCGAGGACGCTCATCGCGCACGCTTCGCCTTCTTGGGCGACCCCTCGGACAGCAGCCGGTCCACCTCGCGCTTGAGGTCCTCGAGATCCTCGAAGCTCTGGTACACCGATGCAAACCGGATGTAGGCGATGTGGTCGAGGACCCGCAGCTTGTCCATGGCCAGGGCGCCCACGCGCGACGACGGGATCTCCGACAACCCGGACGACCGCAGCTCGCTCTCGATCTCGTCGGCGGCACGGGCCGCCGCGTCCTCGGGCACCGGTCGACGGGTCAGTGCCTTGGCGAGCCCGGAAGCCAGCTTGTCGTGGTCGAACTCCTGCCTCGCTCCGTCGCGCTTGGCGACGACCAGCCGCGCTGCCTCGACACGCTCGTAGGTGGTGAACCGCGCGGTGCACGACGGGCACTCGCGGCGGCGCCGGATCGTGGCGGATTCGTCCAGGTCGCGCGAGTCGACGACCCGCGTGTCACGGGTGCCGCACTGGGGGCAGCGCATCGACCGTCCGACCTCCTCGCACCACTATCCCTTGTGGTGTGCCACGAGCATACCACTACATGCGGGGGTCGAAGCCGCCCTCGAGATCGTCCGCATCGAGCCCCTGGTAGGCCCCCTCGGGGGTGCTGCCGACAGGGGGGTGCGAGGGCCCGGCGACACCGGCGAGGTCGGCGGGACGGAGCTCCGCGACACGCCGGGCGTGCTGCCCGAATGCGTCCTGCGCGTGGCGCAGGTTGAGCGCCCCGCGCTTGAGGGCGGTCTGCGCCTCGAGGTCGCGCCCAAGGCTCTTGCCCTGCATCGCGCCCAGTCCGTGCTCCACCAGCGATGCGGCGCGGATCGCGCGAGCCAGCTCACCGCGCATCCCCGTCACGGCGTCGGCGGCAGGGCCGGGCGGCTCCAGGCGTTCGAGCTCGGCCCGGAGATCGTCGAGCACCGACTGGGCGTGGGTCAGGATCTCGGTCGTCCGGGCAGCGTCAGCCGCGTGGCGGCGGGCCTCGTCGAGGGCGCGCACCAGGGGGCCAACGGCCGTGGCCAGCCGGAGGTTGAGCGACTCGATCGCGGCCTGGAAGCGCTCCAGCGTCCGGGTTCGGCTGACCAGCGCGGACATACGCCGGAGGGTGACGATGAACAGGACCAGCAGCAGGCCGAGGATGGCGAGCCACACGATCGTCACCAGCTGCATCGTCCGCCCGGCGCCCCCGCTCCGCCCGTCTCTAGCCGCCCCGCCGGGCGCGGATCTCGGCGGCGAGCGCCGGCGCCACCTGGAACAGGTCGCCGACAACGAACAGGTCGGCGATCTCGGCGATCGGCGCGTCCGGATCGCGATTTACCGCCACGATCACCTCGGAGGCCTGCATCCCCACCCGGTGCTGCATGGCGCCCGACACGCCGAGGCCGAGGTACAGGGCCGGCTTCACGATCCTGCCCGTCTGGCCGATCTGCCGGGCATACGGGATCCAGCCGGCATCGACCGATGCGCGGGTCGCCCCGGTGACGCCACCGAGCAGGTCCGCGAGCTCGTCCACCACGCCGAATCCCTCCGGCCCGTTGACGCCGCGACCGCCGACAACCACGACGCGGGCGTCCTCGAGCGACACCTGCGCGCCCGCCTCCTCGACCCGGTCGAGCACCGCGGCGGGGTCGACGGCAGGAGCCACCGGGTCGCGGTGGTCCACCGTGCCCGGCGCGCCGGCCTCGCTGGCGTCCACGCCGCCGGGGCGGAGGGTGATCAGCCCGGACCCGGCGGTGAGCGCGCTGTCCACGATGGCCTTGCCGCCCAGGACGCTCGAGCGCACCTGGGGTCCGTCGTCCGTCCAGGTCGCGCCGTCGGCGTTTGCGAGCATGCCCAGCCCGGTGGATCCGACGACGGTCCCCGCCACGTCGCGGCCCTCGGTGGTGGCGCCCAGGACGACGTGGGTCACGCCCTCGTCCAGCAGGGCTGCCACCTGGGCGGCCACGGCGGGCGCCGCGACGGCCGAGCCGAGTGACGGATCGGCCACGGCGACCACGCGCGGCAGGTATTCGGCGAGCGCGGCTGCGGCATCATCCGGGGCGGCATCGACCACCAGGCCGAGCGCGGTCCCGCCGGCTGCCTCCGCGAGCTGGCGGGCCAGGGTGGCCACCTCCCCCGAGAGCTTGGTCAAACCCCCGTCCACGACCTCCGCGACGGCAAGGATGGTGGCCGGCATCAGATCAGCCTCCGGGTGACGAGGAAGTCGGCGATCTCGCGCGCGGCATCCGCGGGCGGTGCGGTGATCGTCCGCCCCGCCGCCCGGGCAACGGGTGGCTCGGCCGAGACGACCCGGCTGGACCAGGCGCCGTCGTCGGGCAGCAGGCCCTGGCCGAGATCGGCCAGGGAGCGAGCGACGATCTCCCGAGAGCGAGCGGCCATGATCCCCTTGAGCGAGGGGTAGCGGGGCTCTCCGAGCACCTGGGTGCACGAGACGACGGCGGGCATCGGGGCCTCGATCACGTCGTATCCCCTGGCGGACAGCCGGTGGACCCGCACACGACCGCCGGCCGGATCGGGCACGATGGCGCCGGCTGCCGAGAGCAGGGGCAGCCCGAGCCGCGCCGCGACACCGGCCGTCACCGCGCCGGCGGTCCCATCGGAGGTGTCCAGGCCGCCCAGCAGCAAGTCGAACTCGACCTCGGCCGCCGCTGCCGCCAGCACCCGGATCGTGGTCGGCAGGTCGGCACCTGCGAGCGCCTCGTCGGCGACATGGATCCCGCGGAGGGCGCCCATCGCGAGCGCCTTGCGGATGGTGTCGGTGCCGTTGGCCGGGGCCATGGTGAGCACCACGACCTCGCCGCCGTGTGCCTCGATGAGCTGGAGCGCCGCCTCGAGCGCGTACTCGTCGTTGCCGTTGATCACCGTCGGGCTGGCCGCACGATCAAGGCGCAGGTCGGGCCCCAGGCGCTCGGCGCCCGCGGCGGGGTCCGGGACGGGCTTGGTCAGGACCAGGATTCGCACGTCGGGCTACGCTCCCCTGTCTCCGCTTCCGGCCGCGCCGCCACCCTGGATCAGGCTCCCGCGAGGAGCGAGCGGGCGACGATCAGCCGCTGGATCTGCTGGGTCCCCTCGTAGAGCTGGGTGATCTTCGCATCGCGCATCATCCGCTCGACGGGGTATTCGTCGATGTAGCCATAGCCGCCCAGGACCTGGACCGCGTCGGTCGTGACCCGCATGGCGGTATCGCCGGCTACGAGTTTACAGAGCGCTGCCCAGCGGGCCGCGTCCGCGGTCCCGGACTCGATCTCCTCGCACGCGGTGTACAGGAGGTGGCGGGCCGCCTCCGTCGAGGCGTCCATGTCGGCCAGCATCGCCTGCACCATCTGCAGCTCGCCGATCGGCTTGCCGAACTGCCGCCGCTCCCTGGCATATGCGCTGGCGACCTCGAGCGCACCCTGCGCGATCCCCACGGCCTGCGCGGCGATCCCCGGCCGGCTGCGCTCGAACGTCTGCATCGCGATCGCGAAGCCCTGGCCTTCGTCGCCGAGCCGGTTGGACACCGGCACCCGCACGGAATCGAACGCCAGCTCTGCCGTGGGCGAGCCGCGGATCCCCATCTTGTGCTCGACACGGGTGACCTTGAACCCCGGGCGGTCCGTCTCGACGACGATCGCCGACAGCCGGCGGCTGGGCTTGTCGGCATCCGGGTTGGTGACGGCGAACACGACCACGTAGTCCGCGACCGAGCCGTGGCTGATGAATCGCTTGGCCCCCTCGATGATGTAGTCGTCGCCCTCACGCCTGGCCTGGGTGCGGATCCCGGACGGGTCCGAGCCGGCGTCGGCCTCGGTCAGACCGAAGGCGATCAGCCGCTCGCCCGACGCGAGCCCGGGCAGCCACCGATCCTGCTGCTCCGTCGTGCCCGCGACCTGGATCGGGATCGCGCCCAGCGCCTGGACGGCGAGGATCAGCCCGGACGTGGCGCAGTGCCGGCTGATCTGCTCGATCGCGAGGCACAACGTGAGGAGATCGGCACCAAGCCCGCCGTGGCGTTCCTCGAACGGGATCGCGAAGATGTCGTGGTTCGCGAGCAGCTGCCGGACATCGTCGGGCCAGGTCGCGTCCCGGTCGATCGCCGCCGCCCTCGGCGCGATCCGCTCGTCCGCGAGCACCTTGACGGCATCGCGCAGCATGGCCTGCTCCTCGGTCAGGCGGACAGGACGATGACCGGGTGCGTTGGTGCTCACGGACGGCATCGTAGCAGGCCGAATCCCCCATCTGACGGATGCGGCATGACCCGGCGGCCGGGCCGATGGTCAGGGATGACACGGCCGGTCCACGAGGCTACGCTGTGCGGGCGACCGCCGTGGGTGAGGCGTCCGCCGGGGGCACCCCCCGCCCACGGTCGGGCAGGGGTGCGAGGCCATGGACCAGCCGTTCCTGATCATCCTCATTGCCGCGATCGTGATCATGATGCTGGCGCTGGCGCGCCTCCTGACCCGGCCGCGGACGCCTGCGAGCGAAGGCGGCCCTGCCGACTCCCCCATCGCGGCATCCACCGAGGGCATGAAGATCTGTCCCCGGTGCGGGATGGGGAACCTGTGGACGGAGCGCCGCTGCAGCAGCTGCCAGGCCGACCTCAAGGGCTGACGCCCGGCGGCCGGGTATGGGCCGCCCCGGGCCATCCCGGGAACACCGGGTTGCCCCGGCAGCACTGAACCCGCGGCGTAAC
Organism: uncultured Chloroflexia bacterium; assembly: GCA_963727585.1. Taxonomy (GTDB): domain Bacteria; phylum Chloroflexota; class Limnocylindria; order Limnocylindrales; family CSP1-4; genus CAIXZV01. Next base: position 1,284,189 of record CAVSHH010000003.1, read on the forward strand.
GCCGAACCCACGGCCGCTGCGCGCGGATTGGCGGCGGTGCGGACCACCGGGCTGTACGCCCTAGACCACCGGCAGGGACCGTCCCTCCGCCACGGTTCGCGCGCCTGCCGGAGCGGTCGCGGCCGCCAGCAGCTCGCTGATGTCCTGCGCCGTCACCGCGTCCTCTCCGTCGGTCCGTCCCGCGTCGGTGAGGCCGTCGCGGAGCATCGTCATGCAGAACGGGCAGGCCGTGGCGACCGTGGGTGCACCGGTGTCGAGCACCTGGAGGGTGCGGGCGGCATTGATCCGCGTGCCGCGGGTCTCCTCCATCCACATCCGGCCGCCACCGGCGCCGCAGCAGAACGTCTGCCGCCGGCTCGCCTCCATCTCGACCAGCTCCACGCCGGGGATCGCGCCCAGCGCGTCGCGCGGGGCCTGGATCACCCCGTTGTAGCGGGCCAGGTAGCAGGAGTCGTGGTAAGTGATCCGCCGGCCAGGCAGGCCGGCGGCATCGAGCACCAGCCGCCCTGACGCGACCAGGTCGGCCAGGAACTGCGAGTGGTGCCGGATGGTGAAGGTGCCGCCCAGCTGCCCGTACTCGTTGCCGATGGTGTTGAAGCAGTGGGGGCAGGCGGTGACGATGGTCCGCTCCCCCATCCCGTACCGGTTGAGGACGTCGATGTTCTGGCCGGCCAGGATCTGGAACACGTACTCGTTGCCCATCCGCCGCGCCGGGTCGCCGGTGCACGACTCCTCCTGGCCCAGCACGGCGTACGAGACGCCGGCGGCCTCGAGGCAGGTCACGACTGCCCGCGCGACGCGCCGGTTCCGGTCGTCGAACGCGGCCGCGCAGCCGACCCAGTAGAGGACCTCCAGCTCGTCCATGGCCCCCGAGGCCTTGACCTCGGCCACCGTGCGCACCGTGAACGGCAGCCCCTTGGCCCAGTCCAGGCGCGACGACGGCGGCTGCCCCCAGGGATTGCCCACGCTCTCCATGCCCCTGAACGCCGTGGTGATCTCCTGCGGGAAGCGGCTGTCCTCGAGGACCAGGTTCCGGCGCAGCCCGACGATCTTGTCGACGTGCTCGATGGTGACCGGACAGGCCTCGACACAGGCACCGCAGGTGAGACAGTCCCAGACCGCGTCGTAGGGAATGGCCGCATCGACCAGCGGGCGGGCGACCGCCTCGGGCTTGAGCGTGTCGTCCAGGCCGAATGTGCCGCGCACGGATGGCGAGTTGGGGATCAGCGGCAGGCCGGCCTCCGCGGCCTCGGCCTCGTGCCGGATGCCCATGATCAGCGCCTTGGGGTTGAGCGGCTTCCCCGTGGCGTGGGCCGGGCAGGCCTGCTGGCAGCGCCCGCACTCGGTGCAGGTGAACCCGTCGAGCAGGTCCTTCCACGACAGGTCCGCGACGGTCCGGACGCCAAAGGTCGCGTCCTCGGCCTCGAGATCCATGGCGGGCAGCTCGCCCCGGGGGCCGAGCTTGCGGAGCAGGATGTTGGGCAGCGCCAGGGCGATGTGGTAGTGCTTGCCGAACGGCAGGTAGCACAGGAAGACAGCTACCAAGACCATGTGCGTCCACCACAGGACCGCGAACACGGCCTGGTTGACCTCCTCCCCGAGTCCCGCGACCAGCGAACCGAGCGCACTGGCCAGGAACGCGCCCGGAATGTCCCCGTGGGCCGCCGACTCGAATGCCTGGGCGAGCAGCTCACTGCCCACCACGCCGCCGATCAGCAGCAGCACCAGCAGCGCGTGCATGCTCAGGGTGAGCCGCTCGGGCCGGATGACCAGCCGGCGGAAGATCGCGTAGGCGATTGCCACCAGGACGACCACCGCCACCACATTCTGGAGGGCGTTGACGACCGCCCACAGCAGACCGTCGAAGGGCCATGCGAGCACCGCCTGGATGAGACCGCCGGTCACGATGTTCGCGGTGCCGACCGTGAGCAGCACGAAGCCCCAGAAGATGCTGAAGTGCATCAGGCCCGCTGGCGGGTCCTGGAACATGCGCGTCTGGGCGAGGCCGTAGCGCACGGTGCCCCACACCCTGGTCGGGATGCGGTCGTAGGGGGTCGCGTTGCGGGCGGCCGCGAACACCCGGAGGTGGCGGGCCGTGACCAGGGCGAAGAATGCCGCGGCGCCCCAGAACAGCGGGAACACCAGCGGGTAGGCCGGGACGTCGGCGAACGGCTCGAACATGGCGACCTCCGCTACGTGACTGGTGGCAGGTCCCGCCTCCCGGCGGCCCGCTGTTCGGCGTGGTCGAACGGGCCGGCGAGGGTCTCGAGGGCGTGGATCAGGACGGGCTCGAGCACGTCGAACGACTCGAGAGCTCCCTTGGGCGAGCCGGGCACGTTGACGATCAACGAGCCACCGCGGACCCCAACCAGCGCCCGGGACAGGACGGCGAGCGGGGTATGTCGCCGGCCATCGGCCCGCATGGCCTCCGCGATCCCCGGCACCTCGTAGTCCAGCACCTGGGCCGTCGCCTGCGGCGTGACGTCGCGGGGAGTCAACCCGGTGCCGCCGGTCGTGATCACGAGGCAGTGGCGCGCACTTCCGTCCACGATGGCCTGCGCGATCCGCGGCTGCTCGTCGGGGACGACCGCCCGCTCGACCTCGAACCCGAGCGCGGCGAGCCGTTCCGCCAGCCGCTCCCCGGACGTGTCGGGGCGGCTGCCCTCGTGGCTCCGGTCGCTGACCGTCAGGACAAGGGCGGTGCGGCTGGCGAGCGGCGGCCGCTCGGGGCTCACCCCGTCGCCTTCCGCTTGCGCACCCGGCCGGCCATCCGGTCGCCAGCCCTGCGGCGCCTGGCGCCGTCGGCCGGCGCGGACGGACGGTGCCACTCCCCGCTCTTGCCGCCGGTCTTGGACAGCAGCCGGACAGTCCGGATCTCGACCCCGCGCTCGACGCCCTTGACCATGTCGTAGACGGTGAGGGCGGCGACCGAGGCCGCGGTCATCGCCTCCATCTCGACGCCGGTCGGACCCGTCGTGGCGGCCTCGACCCGGATCCGGAGCACGCCCGCCGCGCGATCGGGCGTGATCGCGACGACCAGGTCGGTGAGCCCGATCGGATGGCACAGCGGGATCAGGTCGGAGGTCCGCTTGCCGCCCATCACGCCCGCGAGCTCGGCGACGGTCAGGATATCTCCCTTCGATCCCCCGCCATCGATCACGAGCGACATGGTCTCGGCGCCGACGGCCACCTCCGCCTCGGCCACGGCACGGCGCGCCGTCGCGGGCTTGGCGCCGACGTCCACCATGCGCGGGCGGCCGCGCCGGTCGACATGGGTCAGCCGGCGGCGTTCGGCGCGTGGGGCGTCGCTGCGGTCCATGGATCCTCCTGCTCGTTCCGAAATCCTAGCGGGCGACCGCCCGCGGCGATGCCCGGTCCCGGCGACCGGGCTATCCCCGGTCCAGCCAGCGCAGCTCGACCTCGAGGCCGGCCTCCGCCCGCTCGAGCGGCTCGGGGATGACGGCGAGGCCATCGGCCGCCGCGAGGGCCGACAGCACATGGCTGCCCTGTCCGCCCGCGAGGCGCACCCGGACCCGGCCGGCCCGGTCACGCGCCGGCGAGCCGTCGTCGGTCCGCAGCGCGACCACCCGCTGGAACCCTCGTCGTCCCCGGCTCTTGGCGACCGGCTCCTCGAGGATCGCCCGGTCGACCGGGCGATGCAGGACGCCCCGGCCGGCCAGGCGGCGGATGGCCGGCCGCACGAACAGCTCGAAGGTCACGAACGACGACACGGGGTTGCCCGGCAGACCAAACAGCAGCACCGGGCTCCCCCCCTCGTGCCGGATCGCGCGTCCGAAGGCGAACGGCTTGCCGGGCTGGATGGCCACCCGCCACAGCTGGATCCGCCCGACCGCCTCGAAGGCGTCGCGCACCACGTCGTACGGCCCCACGGAGACGCCGCCGCTCACGACGACCAGGTCGGCCTCGGCGAGACCGCGCCGCAGGCGCTGCTCGACGTCCTCGAGGCGGTCGACGGCGATCCCCAGGTCAATGGGCAGGCCGCCGGCTTCGTACACGAGCGCGCGCAGGCCGGGTCCATTGGCATCCGGGATGCCGGCGTCGCCAAGATCGCTGCCCGAGGCACGCACCTCGTCACCGGTGGCGAGCACCGCCACCGCCGGGCGGCGGCGGACGAGGAGCTCGCCGACCCCGGCACCCGCCGCAAGCGCCACCACGGCCGGGCTGACCTCCACGCCGGGCTCGATCAGCATCCGCCCCACGACCACGTCCGAGCCGGCCTCGCGGATCGCGTTGTGAGGTCCGACCGCGACGTGCACGAGGCATGCGGCGGGCAGCGGGCCCGCGGCATCGCGGCCTCGCGGACCCTCGACCCCGTCCCCGTCGACGGGCGTCGTCAGCTCCACGGGCACCACGGCGTCAGCCCCGGGCGGCACGCGGGCACCGGTGGCGATCCGGACGGCCGAACCCGCTTCGACCCGGGTATCGGCGGGCCGGCCCGCCCGAACCTCGCCGACCACGGCCAGCCGCCGGGGGGCGCCTTCCGTCGCGCCTGCCACGTCGGCGGCACGGATCGCGTAGCCGTCCATGGCGGAGTTGTCCCACGGGGGCAGCGACGTCGCAGCGGCCACGGGCGCGGCCGTCACCCGGCCCAGCGCTTCCTCCGGCGGCAGCGCCTCGACGTCCGCGACTGGCTGGACGTCTTCCAGGACGGCCGCCTGGGCCGCCTCCACGCTCAGCATCTCCGTCATCGACGCGTGTCTCCGGTGCCGGATCCGGCCGGCCTGGCGCCGCGCCTGATCATCAGCTCCCCGATCGACTCCTTCACCACCATGCCTTCGAGTCGCCCCTCGGCGACCACCGCCAGCCCGTCGACCCCGAGCCGGTTCATCGCCTCGACGGCCGGCCAGAGCTCGTCCCCGGAGGCGAGGAACGGTGCTGACGGCGGGCTGAGCATCAGCTCCGACGCACGTGTCGTGGCCGCCTTGCCGCGGCCCAGCCGGCGCAGCTGGCGGAGGCCGATGACACCCAGCACCCGCTCGCCATCCACCACCGGCAGGCAGCTCACGCGGTCCTCGCCGCTGAACCGGCCGGCGAAGGTGTCCACCGTCACGCCCGCCGGGATCCGCGCGACGTCCGACCTGGTCGCATCGGCGACGGTGGCCCCGCGCAGCAGCCGCTCCACGTCCAGCCGGCCGGCCAGCGTCCCGGCGCCGGTCGCCAGCACCCAGCCCATGCCGAGCATCAGCATCCCCGCCGTGATCATGTCGCCCAGGGCGAGGATGACGCCCGATCCCACCATCCCCCAGCCGAGGGCCCGCCCGATCCGCGCGGTGACCCGCGAGGCACGATCGGGATCGCCGGTGCTCGCCCAGGCGATCGCCCTGACGACCCGGCCCCCGTCGAGGGGCATGCCCGGCAGCAGGCTGAGCACGGCCATGACCAGGTTCAGGCCGCCCACCAGCAGCAGGGAGCCGCTCAGCACCGCCAGCTCGTCGCCCCCCAGGGCGGTCGCGACCGCGAGCGCGATGGCGACGCTCGCGACCAGCAGCGAGACCAGCGGACCCGCGACCGCGATCAGGAACTCGTCCCGGGGACGGCGGGCCTCGATGGCCAGCGGCGCGAGGCCGCCCATGAACCCCAGCAGGATCCGCGTCCGGGGAATGCCCTGGTGGCGCGCGACCACCGCGTGCGCGAGCTCGTGGGCCACGACCGTCGCCATGAATGCCAGGGCGACGACCAGGCCGATCAGCCAGTGGACCACGACCGCGAGGGTGGGTGCCGCGACCATCGCCTGCTCGGCGGCCAGGAAGGCCACGAAGGCGACCAGCAGTGCCCACACGACCGACACCCGCACCTCGATCCCCAGAATGCGCGCGATCGGAATCCCGGCGGCGCGCGTCCAGCCCTCGCTCATCGCGTGGCCTCGGGCCGCACCGTCAGCGACGCAGCCAGGCCCGCACGCGAGGCCAGCGCACGGCCGCGCCAGCGGGCGACGGCGGTCAGCGCGATCGCGAGCCCGATGATCGCCACGCCGACCCCGATGGTGCTCTCGACCCAGAACGACTCCGGGAACAACTGGACCAGGCGGTCGGTACGCGGATCGAACTGCCAGTTCCCGCCCGGGAAGAACAGCTCGTGGAACAGCGTGAACGCCGGCTCGAACAGGAGGACGCCCAACGCCCCGCCGATCACGGTGACCGCGACGATCACGATCCCGGTCCGCTCGAGCCGCTGCCAGAACCGCTGTCTGGCGACCGAGCCGCGGGCGGCCAGGAACGACCCGACCAGGACTGCGGCACCCGCAGCGGCGATGGCGAAGAAGCCGATGAACACGCCGCGGACGTCGCGCATGTGGGCTCGCTCGGCCTCCGTGAGGACCGGCACACCGTCGAGGGCGACATCGAAGTCGGGGGGCCCGAGCACGAGGTCGGCAAGGATCTGGTCGGTGACCGTGCGCAGCTGCTGGGGGGTGAACCCGGTCCACAGGTCCGCCTGGGCCCGGGCCTGTCCCAGCGACACCCAGGCCGGTGTCAGGAACGGCAGGATCGCCAACGCGACCACGACCAGCGTCGCGGCGATGCCGGTCACGAGGGCGGCCAGAGCGCCGCGGATGGCATCCATCTGCGCTCGATGGTAGCGGGTCCGGTGCAGCGGGCCCGGCGGATCAGGCTTCCTCGAGGGTCCGCGCCTGCTCCCACCAGGTCTCGACCATCATCGGGGAGGGTGGGTCGATCGCCAGCTCCACGGCGCCGCGGTCCAGCCGCTGGCGGAATGTGGCAACGTCGACCGCCAGCACGTCGCGCAGGCCCTCGAACCCCGCCTGGATGAACAGCTGGTGCTCGGGACCGCCGAAGCCCGCCAGGTTGAGCATCAGCGCCTCGTCGCGCCAGGTGCCGACGTCGTTGATGGTCGCCTTGACGTGGTCGGCAAGGTACTGGCGGCGCGTCACGGTCTCCGAGACCTCGAGCAGCAGGCCGGTGGTGAACACCCCCTGCATCTCGAGGCGGGCGAGGTGGACGGGCTCGATCCGGGTGAGCTCGGTGATGGGCGCCACGGGCGTGTCGGCCTCCGGTGATCGGGCGGGACAGGGCGCCATTATGGCCGGAACGCCCACCCACGCGCGACGCTGCCGGCAGCGCGGCCCTCCCGCTCCCCTCAGCGGTCGAGCGGTCTCGCCTCGAGCACCACGTCCCAGTGAGCCTCGAGGATCTCGAACCGCCGCCGCTCCTGCTCGTGGAACGCCGCCTGATCGGGATACAGCCGGGTCACGACCGACGTCTCGCTGTGCTCCTGGATCGCCGCCCAGTCGCGGTAGGTGATCGTGACCAGGACGTCCCAGTCCGCCCGGCCCGCGCCATGGAAGCGGGGCGTGAACAGCTCCACGTTCGTGTACCGGCCGGTCGCCCACTGCTCGCGCAGGATCGGCCAATGGTTGCGCAGGAACAGCTCGATGAACTCGTCGTGGCAACCCCAGCGGGTCCGGTAGTAGTACTGGACCTCGACCGGTCCGTCGCTCATGGCAGATCTCCTTCAGCGGTCAGTCGGGCGGCCTCCCGGCGCAGCAGCACCCACGCCCGCTCGACGTGGCGGGGCTCCGTGCGCAGGTTGCCGACGGCCAGGCGGATGGTGAACCGGTCGGCCAGCCGGGTATGGGACAGGAACACCTCGCCGGTCCGGTTGACGGCATCCATGAGGGCCGTGTTGGTGGCGTCGAGCCAGGCGCGGACCTCGGGCACATCCTCCCGGGCGCCGACGGCCGCCGGGCGATAGCGGAAGCAGACGGTCGAGAACGGAACCGGGGCCAGCCGCTCCCAGTCGGGATCGGCGTCGATCCAGGCCGCGAACCGGGCGGCCAGCTCCAGGTGATACGCGATCCGGCGCCGGATCCCTTCCAGGCCGAACCAGCGCAGCTGGAACCACAGCTTGAGCGCCCGCATCCGCCGCCCGAGCTGGGGCTGGTACTCGTTGTAGTCCAGCACCGGGTTGGTCCGGTCGAGGGTGCGCAGGTACTCGGGCACGAGGCTGAACGCGCTGCGAACCTGGTCCATGCGCCGCGACAGCAGCAGCGACGCGTCGAGCGGCGTGAACAGCCACTTGTGGGGGTTGATCACGATCGAGTCGGCGCGCTCCCAGCCAGTGAACGGCGCACGCCGGTCGGGCAACAGGGCGACGACGCCCGCGTAGGCAGCGTCCACGTGCAGCCACAATCCCTCGCGCTCGGCGATCCCGGCCACGGCAGCCACCGGGTCCACGGAGGTGGAGGACGTGGTCCCGACGGTGGCCACGACGGCGATGGGCCGGGAGCCCGCCGCCCGGTCCGCCGCGATGGACTGCGCCAACGCCACGGGGTCGAGCTGGTAGCGCTCGTCGACCGGGATCTTGACCATCGCGGCGCGTCCGAGGCCGAGGGTCATGCACGCTTTCTCGACCGAGCTGTGCGCCTCCTGCGATGCGTACACGCGGACCGGACCCACGTCGGACCGGCCCGCCAGGCCCTGGGCCGATACATCCAGTCCGGCCGCCTCCCTGGCTGCCGCGAGGGCGATCAGGGTCGATGTCGAGGCGGTGTCGGTCAGCAGGCCGTCGAACGCATCCGGCAACCCCAGCGCCAGGCGCAGCCAGCGCACCACGACGCCCTCGAGCTCGGTGCCGATGGGCGAGGTCCGCCACAGCATCGGGTTCTGGCCCAGCGCGGCGGTCAGGAACTCGCCCAGCAGTCCCGGACCGGACGCCGTGGTGGCGAAGTAGGCGAAGAACCCCGGGTGCTGCCAGTGGGTCGCGTTGGGAAGCACGAGGGTGTCCACGTCGGCAAGAATCGTGTTCACCGCCTCGGGCGCCTCCGGGGCGCGCGGAGGGAGACGGGGGCCGATGGTGCCGGGCTCGATCGGCGGGAGCACCGGGTGGTGCTCCACGTCGGCGAGGTAGTCGGCGATCCGGTCCACCACGGCATGGGCGGCCATCCGGAACCGCTCCGGGTCCATGTCGAGCAGGCCGTCCACCTGCTCCGGGTCGAGGCCGTCCGGCTCCAAGGTGTGCTCGTTCACGCAGCCAGTCTAGCGGCGGGCGATGCACGATCGGCCGACGGCCGCCATGCCGGTCGCCAGGCCGTCAGATGGACTCCCCGACCGTGGACAGGATCTCGGACACCTGCCCGCCCAGGAAGATGAGGGCAACGATGGCCACGAACGGGAGGACCACGAACAGCAGCAGGGCCAGGACGAGGCAGCCGACGATGGCCCCGCTGTTGGAGCGGCCGGCGTCGACCACGATGGCGGTCTCCCCGAACTGGTCGTGGAGCCCCCGCCGCTGCGGGTTCGAGGCGGTCGTGCCCAGCAACACCAGGTACCAGGCCAGCTGGCCCAGCGAGGCCAACCCGCCGATCACCGGCACCGATGCCAGGACGCCGATCCATTCGCCCAGCGCCAACCAGCGCCGGAACGCCTGGCCGCGACCGATCGTCCGGCCATCGGCTGCATTCCCAACCTGGAGCCCGAGGATGCGCATCCCGATCGTCGCCCGCGCCCCGCTCGACCACTGGAACGTGAAATACGCGGCGTTGATCAGCGCTCCGATCGCGGCCCCCAGGAGGCTGACGGCGGCGCTGCGCGCGATCCAGCCCTCGTCGAGGAACTGGGCGTAGCCGGAACCGGTGCCGATCAGCGTGGACCAGTCGACGGAGCCCACGATGGCCGCACCCAGGATGAAGCTGATCGGCAACGTGACCAGGGCGATGATGATCGAGTCGAGGAGCCACGCCACGACGCGCTCGCCGACGCCGGCGAAGCGGAACCCGGCGACCGGCCCGGCACCGGCACCCTGTCCAGGCGGCGGGGCCCAGCCCATCGCGGGCGGAGCGCCGCCGGGGGGATAGCCGCCGGCGGGATAGCCGCCGCCCTGCCCGGACCAGCCGCCGCTGGACGGCGGGGCGCTCGGTGGCGACGTTGGCACCGGCGGCGGCACTCCGGCCGGTCCGGAGGCAGGCGCCGCGGGCGGGGCGTGAGGCGCCGCCGGCTCCGGGGCAGATGGCGCCGCCGGCTCCGGGGTCGGCCACTCCGTCCGGGTCTCTTCGAGCGACGGATCATCGCCTCCGGGCGCCGGGTCCGGTACGGCGGGCTTGGTGTCGCCCGGCTCCTGCCACGTCATCGCTCGACCTCCCTCACACCCCCGGACGCGCCTGCCATCGTAGCGGGCCTTGGAGCCCCTACGCCTTGACCCGCAACCGGTCGGGGTCGTACATGGACCGCAGGGAGGCGCGGGCGGGATACCGGATCCCGGCGATGTCGATCTCGAACCGGCCCTGCTCGATGGCGTCGGCGGGGATGCCGGCCTCGTCCTCGACCATCGCCAGCCCCACGGCGCCACCAAGGGTGTGCCCATAGGCTCCGACGCGGTTGTGGCCGAACCACTGCCCGCCGCGGAGCACGGGCTCGCCGTGGTACAGGAACGGCTCGGGGTCCTCCAGCAGAATCTGGACGAGGCGCCTCGTGGGCGGACGCCCGCCCTGCGCCTCCCTGGCCCGGAGCAGGGCATCACGACCGACGAACCCGCCCGGCTTGTCCAACGCCACCGCGAACATCAGGCCGACGTCGATCGGCGTGTCGCTGTTGTCGATGTCGAGCCCGTAGTCCCGGTAGGCCTTCTCGAGCCGCAGGCTGCCCATGGCGCCCATGCCGACGTGCCGGAACCCGATCGACGCCCCGGCCTCGACCAGCGCATCGTAGACCGTCAGCGCCTGGTCGGCGGGTGCGTGGAGCTCGTATCCCAGCTCGCCCACGTAGGTCACCCGCATCGCGAGGACCCGTGCGTAATGCAGGTCGATCTCCTGCGCCGTCATGTACGGGAACGCCTCGTTGGACATGTCGGCGCTCGTCAGCGAGGCGATCAGCTCCCGCGACCGCGGCCCCTGGACCGTCATCAGGGTCGTTCCGGGCGTGACGTCGGTCACCGCCACGAACTCGTCGTCACGGGCGTGGCGCTCGATCCACGGCGCCATCCGGCGATGGGTGATCTCGGCCACGACCAGCAGGAACCTGTGCTCCCCGAGCCGGGTCACGGTCAGGTCGGCGATGATCCCGCCGGCCTCGTTCAGCCACTGCGTGTACACGACCCGTCCGACCGGCACGGCGACGTCGTTGGCGCACACTCGATTGAGCACCGTCTCGGCGTCCCGCCCCTGGACAAGCAGGTTCGCCATCCCCGACATGTCCAGCATGCCCACCGCCTCGCGGACGGCGTTGTGCTCCGCTGCCTGGTAGGGGAACGACGGGTTCCGCCCCCAGGCGTCTGGCAGCTCGACACCCGAGTGGTCGCTGTCGAACCAGTCGGCATACTCGAACCCGGCCGAAGGCGTGAAACGCGCGCCCGCCGACGCCAGCCGGTCGTGGATCGCCGAGCGGCGGACAAACCGGCCCGACGTCGGCTGCCAGGTGGGGAACACGGCGTCGCCGAACAGGACGCCCAGCTGCTCCACGGCCCGGTCGCGGCGGAAGCGGCGACTGGTCTCGAACGGCTGCGTGCGATCGACGGTCATCCCGGCCACATCCACGGGCGGCACGCCGTCGGCGATCCACTGGGCGATCAGGCTGCCTACCCCGCCGCTGAGCAGGATGCCGAGGCTGTTGAGTCCAGCCGCCACGAAGAAGTTGCGCAGCTCCGGCGCCTCCCCGAGCTGCGGCATGACGTCGGGGGTGAAGCTTTCCGGGCCGCAGAACAGCTGCCGGACCCCGACCTCGCGCAGCGACGGCATTCGCTCCATGGCGATGTCCAGGTACGGCCCGACCCGCTCCCAGTCGGGCTGCAGGCTGGCGAACGCCACGTCCCTGGGCACCGCATCAAGCGACCAGGGCGCCGCGACGGGCTCGAACAGGCCCACGAGGATGCCGCCGCCCTCCTCGCGATAGTAGGCGTGCTTCTCCTGGTCCTCGATGACCGGCAGGTCGGGATGCGCCCACTCGACGTCGTCGGTCAGCAGGTAGTAGTGCTCGGCCGCCTGGAGCGGGACCGTGACGCCGGCCATCGCGCCGACCTCGCGGCCCCACATGCCGGCCGCGTTGACGACGTACTCCGCCCGGATGGCGCCCCTGTCGGTCTCCACGCCCGTGACGACGCCCCTGGCCTGGGTGATGCCGGTGACCGTCACGCCCTCGATGATCCGGGCGCCGTTCTGGCGGGCACCACGCGCGAAGGCCTGGGTCAGGTCGGCCGGGTTGACCCGTCCCTCGTCGCCGACATAGAAGCCGGCGATGAGGTCGTCGGTCTTCGCCGCCGGCCACATCCGCGCGAACTCCGCGGGCGAGATCTCCTCCATCGGGACACCGAACCCGCGCGAGAACGCGGCCTCGCGCCGGAGCCCCTCGAGGCGCTCGGACGTGGCGGCCGGGACGAGGTGCCCGATCGCCCGGAACCCGGTTGCCTGGCCCGTCTCCGCCTCGAGCGAGACGCACAGGTCCCTGGTGTAGCGGGCCATCCACAGCAGCGTCTCAGAGGCCATGCCCGACGACGTGATCAGCCCGGCCGCATGCCAGGTGGTACCCGCCGTGAGCTGACGGCGCTCCAGGAGCACCGTGTCCTTCCAGCCCAGCTTGGCCAGGTGGTAGGCGATGGCCGCGCCGATGACGCCGCCGCCGATGATCACGACCCGTGCCTGGTCCGGCAGGTCCGCCGTCCGGGCCGTCGCAGGCTGCTCCATCACTCACCCTCCGTCAGGCCTGTCCCCGGCCGCGCGGGCCCCCATCGGACGCGCCGAGATGCTACGCCCCCATCCGTCGGCGGGTGGCGGCGTTGCGCCGCGCGAGGCGCTCGTCCGGGCACCGCTGCTGGTAGCGTTCCGCGGATGCACGACCGTTCCGCGCCGGCACCGGACGCTGCGACCGTCGACGCGCTCGCGCGCTCCAACCTGCGGGACCTGCCCGCGGACTCCCTCGCCGCACTCGTCGCGCCCCGCCGGGCGCAGTCCGCGCGGGCCGGGGAGATCCTCCACCGGGCGGGCGATACCGACCGGCACCTCGAGCTCCTCGTGTCCGGCCTGGTGCGGGTCTTCGTCATCGCCCCCGACGGCCGGACCCTGACCGTGCGCTACGTGCGACCGGGAGGGCTGATCGGCGCCGTCTCCCTGTTCGCGCCCGCGTTCCGGCTTCCGGCCACCATCCAGGCCATCGTGGCGTCGAACCTGCTGGCGCTCCCGCCGGATGCGGTCCAGCGGGCGGTCGATCGCGATCCCCGTCTCGCGAGGGCGCTGCTCACCGAGCTCAGCGAGCGGGTCCAGTCGTTCATCGACGAGATCCCGTGGGGCGCCTTCGCGACCGTACGCCAGCGCATCGCTCGGCGGTTGCTGGACCTTGCCGCCGACCGGGTCGACCAACCCGAGATGACGGTCCGGATCAGCCAGGCGCAGCTGGCAGCCGAGTGCGGGACGGTCCGCGGGGCGGTCGTGCGCGAGCTGCGCGAGCTACGGGCGCTGGGCGTGGTCTCGACCCGCCGCGACGCGATCACCGTGCTCGAACCGGCTGCGCTGCTGGCCCAGTCGGGCCTCGATCCCGTCTGACCCGCGTCATCCGCCACGGGCTGGATGGAACACAGGGTGCAGACACGAGCGGTGCGATGCGTCAGCATCGCGCCATGACACGGCTCTCGACCCCGCCGACCCCGACAGGGGAGGCCACTCAGCGCTCCGGCGAACCCACCGATGGCCCGATCACGTTCGACGAGCTGGGCCTGGCGTTCCGCAATCGCGGCATGCCGCTCGAGGCGATGGCCCACGACACGACGCCGGTCGGGCTCCACTACCTCGTCATCCACTGGGACATCCCGACCGCGGACGAGGCCGCCTGGGAGGTGGCGGTGGACGGTGCGGTCCGTCGACCCCTGAGGCTCTCGATGCAGGATCTCCGGTCGCGCCCCCGCATCACCATGCCGGTCACGATGGAGTGCGCCGGCAATGGGCGCGCGAGGCTCGACCCACGCCCGGTCTCGGTGCCCTGGCTCAACGAGGCGATCGGGACGGCCGCCTGGACCGGGACCCCGGTGTGGCCGCTGCTCGAGGAGGCGGGTATCGGTGAGGACGCGGTGGAGATCGTGTTCCACGGCGCCGATCGCGGGGTCCAGGCCGACGTCGAACAGGCATACGGTCGGTCGCTCGCGATCGAGGACGTCCGGCGTCCCGAGGTCCTGCTCGCGTACGAGATGAACGGCCGGCCGCTGGAACCCCAGCACGGCTTCCCCGTCCGACTGCTGGTGCCGGGCTGGTACGGCATGACGAGCGTCAAGTGGCTGACCCGGATCGAGGCCGCGCGCGAGGCGTTCCGCGGATTCCAGCAGGCCGACGCGTACCGCTACCAGCGCGACGCGGACGATCCGGGCGAGCCGGTCACCCGGCAGCGCGTTCGCGCCCTCATGATCCCGCCCGGCATTCCCGACTTCCTCACCCGCCACCGCTATCTCGACGCCGGACCGGTCGAGCTCTCCGGGCGCGCGTGGTCCGGGGGAGCGTCCGTGACCCGGGTCGAGGTGGGGGTCGACGGCGCATGGGCCGATGCCGAGCTGGGCATCCCCGTTGGCGACTTCGCCTGGCGCGGGTGGCGGTTCACCTGGCAGGCCTCGTCCGGGGAGCACGAGCTGTCCTGCCGGGCGACGGACGCCGCCGGCAGCGTGCAGCCGCTCGAGCAGCCCTGGAACCAGCAGGGGATGGGCGTCAACCACGTGCAGCGGGTGGACGTGACCGTTCGCTGAGGAGGTCCCGCGGTTGCCGGGCGTGCACACGGCGCCTCGCGGCCAGTATCCTCGGCTGCGGGCATCGTCCGGGGCCCCAGCGAGCCTCGTGGGGTGCCGCTCGACCGCCGCCCAACGCGCCGGAGGACGTATGGCCCGCGATCCCCGCTTCGACGTCCTCTTCGAGCCCGTCCGGATCGGCCCCGTGACCGCGCCGAACCGCTTCTACCAGGTGCCCCATTGCACGGGCATGGGCCACCGGCGCCCCCAGACGCTGGCAGGCATGCGGGGCGTCAAGGCAGAAGGCGGCTGGGGGACGGTGTGCACCGAGTACTGCTCGATCCACGCGACCTCGGATGACGAGCCGTTCCCGTCCGCCGCCCTGTGGGACGACGGCGACGTGCGGGCCATGGCGCTCACCGCGGATGCCATCCATGCCCACGGTGCGCTCGCAGGCGTGGAGCTGTGGCATGGTGGAGCGAGGAGCGCCAACCACTACTCTCGAGAGGCGCCTCTCGGCGCGATGTCGGAGCCGGCCGGGGTGGACGACCCGGTGCAGACCAGGGAGATGACCCGGTCCGACATCCGCCTGCTGCGACAGTGGCACCGCGAGGCGGCGCTGCGAGCCCGCCGGGCCGGGTTCGACATCGTCTACGTGTACGCGTCGCACCGGTACCTCGTCCACCAGTTCCTCCAGCCGTCCAACCGGCGGAGCGACGAATACGGCGGATCCCTCGAGAACCGGGTGCGCCTGCTGCGGGAGCTGATCGAGGAGACGAAGGAGGCCGTCGGCGACGCGTGTGCCGTGGCCGTGCGCTTCTCCGCCACTGCCGCCGGCGTGAACGGCGATCCGGACACCACCGAGCAACGGGCGACGATCGAGCTCCTGGCCGACCTGCCCGACCTGTGGGACATCACGGTCCACGACTACTCGCTGGAGATGGGCTCGTCGCGGTTCGTGAAGGAGGCGGCGCTCGAGGCGACGATGTCGTGGGTGAAGCAGGTGACCCACAGGCCGGTCGTGAGCGTGGGGCGGTTCACCTCCCCGGAGACGATGCTGCGCCTGGTCCGCCAGGGAGTCGTCGACCTGGTGGGTGCCGCCCGGCCGTCGATCGCCGACCCGTTCCTGCCCCGCAAGATCGAGGAGGGCCGGGAGGACGAGATCCGGGAATGCATCGGCTGCAACATCTGCTACACCGGTGACCAGACCTCGACCCCGATCCGCTGCACCCAGAACCCCACCATGGGCGAGGAGTGGCGCAAGCGTTGGCACCCGGAACGGATCCCGGCCAAGGGTTCGGACGCCTCCCTCCTGATCGTGGGCGGCGGGCCGGCCGGCCTGGAGGCCGCGGTGGCGCTCGGGCGGCGCGGCTACCGGGTCACGCTCGCCGAGGCCCGTACCGTGCTCGGCGGCCGGGTGACGCTGGAGTCGACGCTGCCCGGGCTCGCCGAATGGGTGCGCGTCAGGGACTGGCGGCTCGGCCAGATCGCCCGGCTCGACAACGTCCAGACCTACCTCGGCAGCGAGGTGGACGAGGAGCAGATCCTCGAGTTCGGTGCCGACCGCGTCGCGCTCGCCACCGGGTCCAGGTGGCGCCGGGACGGCGTCGGGCGGCAGCTCGACGAACCGGTGCCTGGCTGGGACCGTCCATCGGTGCTCACGCCCGACGACATCATGGCCGGTGCCCGGCCGGCCGGGCCCGTCGTGATCTTCGACGACGACCACTACTACCTCGGGGGCGTCATCGCGGAGGCCCTCCGGCACTCGGGATGCGAGGTGACCCTGGTGACCCCGGCCAACGAGGTCTCCACCTGGACGAACAGGACCGACGAGCAGCACCGGATCCAGCGGCGACTGCTCGAGCTTGACGTGGCCCTGGTCACCGGGACGTCCCTGGCGCGCGTGCGAGATGGGTCGGCGCTGCTCGCCAGCGTGCACACCGGGCGAACCCACGAGATCGCGGCCGCGAACATCGTCATGATCACGTCGCGGATCCCCGACGATGCCCTCTACCGGTCGCTCGCCGGGCGTATCGCCATCGAGCGGATCGGCGACTGCGAGGCGCCGGGCACCATCGCCACCGCGGTGTACTCGGGGCATCGCTACGCGCGGGAGATGGACGCGCCCGAGGAGGCGCTGGTCGGCTTCCGGCGAGAGTAGGAATCGTGCGCGGCGGGATCGCGGCTTGGAGTAGTGGTCGGGGCGGAGCGATTCGAACGCTCGACCTCCTGAACCCCATTCAGGTGCGCTACCAGGCTGCGCCACGCCCCGAGGCCGGCCAGTCTACCACCCTGCGCGGCGCACCGGCCCGACCCACAGGAGGGTATCCCTCTAGCGCCGGCCCCTGGATCGGCTCTTGCGCGCGAGCCTCGCGCGCACCTGCTCGCGGAACACCAGCCGGATCGGGGTGCCGTCGAACCCGTAGGCCTCGCGGAGCCGGTTCTCGAGGTAGCGGCGGTACGAGAAGTGGATCGATGCCGGGTCCGTGGCGAAGAACACGAACGTGGGCGGCGCCACACCGGCCTGGGTCACGTAGCGGATCTTGGATCGGCGCCCGTGGACGATGGCCGGTGGCGTCCGATCCACCCACTCCCGGAGAAGGCGGTTGAGCTCACCGGTGGACACCCGCTTGCGGCGCTCACCCCACACGTCGACCGCCAGTTCGAGCACCTTCTGGACCCGTTGCCCGGTCATCGCCGAGATGGACACGATCGGGGCGTAGTCGATGAACTTCAGCTCGCGCCGCAGCTCCGTGACCAGCTCGTCGAAGCTGCGGTGGGTCTTGTCCTCGACGAGGTCCCACTTGTTGACCGCAATGACGAGGCCCCGTCCTTCCTCCACCACGTACCCGGCGACGTGCGCATCCTGGGCCGTCAGGCCGTCATGCGCGTCGAGCACGAGGACCGCAATGTCGGCCCGGGAGATCGCCTTGAGCGCGCGCATGGTCGAGTAGCGCTCGGCGGCGGGGCCCGAGGCGACCTTGCCGCGCCGCCGGATGCCGGCGGTGTCGATCAGGACGATCTCCGAGCGGCCCCAGGCGATGGTGGTGTCGATGGCGTCGCGGGTCGTGCCGGGCAGGCTGGACACGATCGTCCGCTCCTCGCCCAGCAGCGCGTTGAGCAGTGAGCTCTTGCCGACGTTGGGACGGCCCACGAACGCGATCGCCGGCGGCTCCTCGGAGTCGGCGGCCATCTGGGCATCCCAGCGGGCCGCCGGATCACCCGGGTCCCCGGCATCCTCCTCCTCCTCGCCGTCCTCATCACCGTCCCCCACCACGAACGGGTCGAGGTGGCCGGCGGCCATCTCCTTGGCCCACGCCTCGGCCTCGTCCTCCCGTGCCTTGCGCGCGATCTCCGCCTCGGTTTCGGGGGGCATGGCCCAGACCACGGCATCGAGCAGGTCGGCCACTCCACGCCCATGGCTGGCCGAGATGGCCATGGTGTCCTCCCACCCCAGGCTGTAGAACTCGGTGGCCTCCAGCTCGCGCCTCTCGTTGTCCGCCTTGTTGGCGGCGACCAGCACCGGCCTCGTGCTCCGCCGGAGGAGCTCGGCGGCCTCCGCGTCGGCGGGGGTGAGCCCGGTCGCGGCGTCCACCACGAACACGATCACGTCGGCCTCCCCGATCGCGAGCCGGGCCTGCACCTGGACCTGTGCCTCGATCGGGTCCCCCGGCGCGAGCTCGATCCCACCCGTGTCCACGACCACAAACCGGCGCCCGTTCCACTCGGCGTCGCCATACATCCGGTCACGGGTGGTGCGGGCGCGGTCCTCCACGATCGCAGCCCGTGCGTCGCCGACCACGCGGTTGAACAGCGTGCTCTTGCCGACATTGGGGCGCCCGACGAGGGCGACCACCGGCAGGCCGGCGCGCGGGGGCACGGTCAGCGGGCCGCGCCGACAGGCTGTGGGCTGCGGGGAAGCGAAGTCGTGCGGCCGGCAGGGGTGGCCGCGGCATCCAGCGCGCGCCTGGCCAGCTCGGCGGCGTTGGCCTGCATCTCGGGCGAGCCGGCAACCGCGTAGATGTGCTCGGCGACCCGCCGGAGGTCCTCAATGGGCGTCGACGTGCCGCCGGTGACACCCACCACGCCGACTCGCTCGAAGGGGGCTGGATCGACCAGGTCGCCGGCATTCTCGATCTGGAGGGCCGGCGTGCCGGCGATCTCGCACAGCCGGGTGAGCTCCTTGGTGTTCGCCGAGTGGCGGCCCCCGACGACGACCATCAGGTCCACCTGGCGAGCCGTCGCCAGCGTGTCCTCCTGGCGCCGGATGGTGACCGGACACACGGTGTTGACGATCTTGAGCTCGTGGGCGCGGCTGACCATGAACGCGGCCAGCTTCTCGAACTTCCACGGCGGCTGGGTGGACTGCGTCATGAGGGCCATCCGCTTGCGCCGCGGGATCCGATCCCAGTCCTCCTCCTCGTCCACCACGATGGCGTCCGGCGCGAAGCCCAGCAGGCCGACGACCTCGGGGTGCTTGGGCGTGCCGAGGATGACGATCGTGTACCCCTCTTCGACCAGCTGGCTGAGCTGCCGCTGCTCCTGGATCACCCAGGAGCAGGTGCCGTCGATGACCTCCAGGCCGCGCGACTCGGCACGTTCGAACACCTCCGGCTTCACGCCATGCGCCCGGATGACGACGGCGGCGCCGTGGTCGACCGCATCGAGGCTGTCCACCGAGCGCACGCCGAAGTCGACGAGATCGCGGATCACGCCCTCGTTGTGGACGACCTGGCCGAGGGTATGCGTCGTCTTGCCATCGGCTGCGGCCTCCTTGGCCTTGTCGATGGCCTCGCGCACCCCGTAGCAGAAGCCCGTGCGGTTGGCGATTCGTACTTCCTGGACCATGCCCATTGCCCCGCGATGTTCGCACACGTCGGGCGAACGCGCCCCGCCGGGCGCTCGTCCCGTACTTAGGGTTCGGGCGGCGGGGCCGCTTGGATGGTCTGCGCGTAGACGCCGCGATGGCGCGGGTCGAGCTGGGCAGCGATGCGGGTCATGATCGCGGTCGTGAGCAGCCCCTTGGCGATCCTGCGGTCCGTGTCGGCGGGCACCGCGTCGGCCACCGAGAACGGCTCGCCGATGCGGATCGTCACCGTCCGCCGGGGAACCGGGGACGGCAGCAGGCGGCCCTTCCTCCACACGGCGTCGGTGTTGTTGATGCCGATTGGCACGATCTGCGCCCCCGTGCGCATGGCGAGCATCGCCAGCCCGTCCTTCGCTTCCTGCAGCTCGCCCGTGGGGCTGCGGGTGCCCTCGGGAAAGGCGAGCAGGACATGGCCCCGCTCGAGGATCCGCGTGGCCAGGCGGAAGGCCTCGACGTCGGCATTGCCCCGGTCGACGGGGTGCACGCCGCCGTGGGCCGCCACCCAGCCGAAGAGCGGCCAGTCGAACAGCTCGCGCTTGCCCAGCCAGTGGATCCGGCGGCGGTGCAGGGCCTCGGTGATCCAGGCTCCGGCCACCACGGGGTCGGCATTGGAGATGTGATTGGCGGCGAGGATCACCGCTCCAGTCCGCGGAATCCGCTCGAGACCCTCGACCCGGATCCGGGCGAACAGGCGCGAGCCGATCCTCGAGACGAGGGCGACCATCCTGACCAGCATCGTCTGATCGTTGTCCAGCCGGCGGGCGACCTCGAGCACGCCGTTGCGCTTCCCCTGGTCGCCCGGCCCTGCCATTCGCCGCTCAGTCATCCACCGCTCCCCTGCTCGGCCGCCTCGATCACCCGCGCGACGGCGTCGACCGCCTGCTCGAAGCTGCCCTCGTTGGCGACATGCACGGCGTCCGGGGCCGGTCGCAGCGGTGCGACCGCCCG
The DNA here is from genome assembly GCA_963727585.1 of uncultured Chloroflexia bacterium. Taxonomy (GTDB): domain Bacteria; phylum Chloroflexota; class Limnocylindria; order Limnocylindrales; family CSP1-4; genus CAIXZV01. The sequence continues at coordinate 1,304,671 of CAVSHH010000003.1, forward strand.
GGTGGAGTCCTGGCGATCACGGGCGCGCAGCTGCTCCCGCACCGCATCGGCAGCCGGTCCCCGCGGGTCCAGGCCGCGCTCCGCGATCCGGCGGGCCGCGCGGGCATCGACCGAGGCGTCGATGAAGATCTTGAGCGGCGCCTCGGGCAGCACCACCGTCCCGATGTCACGTCCCACCATCACGATGCCGCCAGCGGCCGCGAGCGCGCGCTGGCGCTCGAGCAGCGCCGCCCGCACCTCGGGGACCCTGGCCACGGTCGAGACCGCGGCATCCACGGCCGCATTGTGCATCGATGCAGTCGCGTCCTTGCCGTCGAGCAGCACCCGGTCGAGCCGCCCGGTCCCGTCGTCGCCGAACCCCAGCCGGGATGCCAGGGGAACAAGCGCGGCCGGGTCGTCGAGCGGCACGCCCTCGCGAAGGGCGAGCGCGGTCAGGGCCCGGTAGATGAGGCCGGTGTCGAAGAAGCGCAGCCCTCGGCGGGCCGCAGCGGCAGCGCCCACCGAGCTCTTGCCCGATGAGGCGGGACCGTCGAGCGCGACGACCATCCGGGAGGAGCGGTCGGTGGCGGGCATCGGTCCGAGGATAGCGGGCGGAACCGGCACCCGGCTCAGCTCTGCCGCGGCCGGCCGGTCATCGCCAGCCGCCGGACCTCCGCCGCGCCCAGCGGCCTGACCTCGCCGCTCGCCATCGTGTCCAGCCGCAGGCTCCCGATCCGGACCCGCACCAGCCGCCGGACGGGCGCCCCCACCTCGCCGAACATCCTTCGCAGCTGCCGCTTCCAGCCCTGGTGGATGACGACGCGCACCCAGACCAGGCGCGCATCCGGGGGCGGCTCCAGGACATCGGCCAGACGACGATCCTCGGTCCGCGTCTGGCCCCGCAGCCCGGTGAGCGCGGCGACACCCTCGGGCAGCTCGACTCCCGTCTCGAGCCGCTCCGCCTGCTCGCGCGTCAGTTGCTGCATGAGCCCGACCGCGTACTCGCGCTCGATCCCGTATCGGGGGTGGAGGACGTGCTCGGCCCAGTCACCATCGTCGGTCAGCAGGATCAGGCCCTCGGAGTCCTGGTCAAGTCGGCCGACCGGAAACAGGCGCGCTGCGCGGGCGAGGTCCGCGGGGACGAGGTGCATGACCGTGCGTTCGGCATGGCGGTCCCGGACCGTCGAGGCAACGCCGGGAGGCTTGTGAACGGCGAGGTAGACGTGGCTGGCCGGCGGCCGACCAATCGGCTGTCCGTCCACCTCGATCCGCTGGCTGACCGCGTCCACGCGCTCGCCGAGCACGGCCGGCCGGCCATCCACCGTCACTCGCCCTGCGGCCACGAGCGCGTCGACGCCGCGCCGCGAGCCGATGCCCGCGGCCGCGATGACCTTCGAGATCCGTTCCGCGGGCACGGCGCGTCAGCTGCCCGCGGCGGGTTCGGTCGCGGCGGGTTCGGCCGCCGGCTCGTCCACGAGGCGCGAGGCGACGTCCAGGTCGAGCGGCGGGAGGTGCTCCAGGCTCGTGATCCCGAACCGCTCGAGGAACTCGAACCCGGTTCCGTACAGGATCGGACGACCAGGTGCCTCGGATCGGCCCTGCTCCACGACCAACCGGCGATGGACGAGGGCGCGGACCGTATAGTCGGAATCGACACCGCGGATGCGCTCGATGGCGGCTTTCGTCACCGGTTGGCGATAGGCCACGATCGCCAGCGTCTCGAGGGCGGCGGGCGACAGGCGGACAGCCTCTGCGCCCACGTAGCGGGCGACGAGCGCGCCGGCCTCGGGCGCCGTGGCCAGCTCCACCCGGTCGCCCGCCAGGACGAGCCGGATCCCACGGCCGGCCAGCGTCACCTCGAGATCACCCAGCCGCGCATCGACGACAGTCCTGTCCACGCCGGCCAGGCGGCCGATCTCTGCCCGCGTGAGCGGCCGCTCGGCCACGAACAGCAGTGCCTCGAGCTGGGGCTCGGTGAGCTCGCCGGCCGGGGCCCTGTCGGCCTGGTCGGCCGGCTCGCCGATGGCCTCGGGGCCCGGCACCGCGGCCTCGGGGCCCCGCACCGCGGCCTCGGCAGCCTCGATGGGATCGGTCATGCGAAGGACTCCAGCGACTCGTCCAGCGGCGCCTCCTCGTCGACCGCGAGCTGGACACCCGCGGCCGCTCGTTCGTCGGCGGTCGTGCGCCTGGCCATGATCGGACCCCACGGTTCGTCCTGCTGGACGACGATCTCACGTCGCTTCATCAGCTCCAGCATGGCCAGGAACGTGATCGCCGCGACGACCCGGTCCCTCACGCCCCGCAACAGGTCCTGGAGCACGACCACCTCCGCCCCGGCGAGCGCCCGGCGGATGAGCATGGCGCGCTGGGTGAGGGTCACGGTCCGGCGGATCGTCTCGGGTGGCGGGCTCGGCGGGAGCACCACGGTCGCAAGGGAGGCCAGCGCGTCGCCCAGGATCAGCGGGTCGAGCGGCTCGGCCGCCGGCGGGCGGGCGCCGGCCACGCCCGCCGCCCGCGCCGCCGTCGGCTCCCGGTGCCACAGGCCGACCCGTGCCTGCACCTCCTCGAGCAGCCGCGACCCGGCGTCGCGGAAGGCGCGGTACAGGATCAGCCGGGCGCGGAGCTCGGCCTCGGGGTCGGGGCCGTCGTCCGCCAGCGGAACGGCATCGTCCGGCTTGCGACGCGGGAGGAGGGCGCGCGACTTGATCAGGATCAGCTGGCTGGCGACCGCGACAAAGGCCGACACGTTGCCCATCCGGTCGCCGTCGAGGCTGGCCAGGGCATCGAGATACGCCTCGGCGAGTGCGCCCAGCGGCACCGTGAGCACGTCGAGCTGGCGCGCCTCGATCAGGGCCAGCAGAAGCGCCAGCGGACCGTCGAACGCCGGCAGCGTGACCCGCGTGGCGGCCTCGGGTCGCCGGTCGTCGCCGAACGCCACCGCGGGCGGCGTCGCCGGTCCCATCAGCAGGCCTCGTCCGCAGCGTGGAACCGCGCGCCGTAGTCGGGATCACGCGGATCCTCCTGGTGACGGACGAGCTCGACGGCCCGGCCCGGCAGGCCGGCACCCTCGAGCAGCCGCGCCGACGCTTCGGCATGGTCGCGCAGCCGGTCGAGCGCGGCGGCCCAGCCGGGTACCAGCCGGGCCGGGCGGAGCACCCAGGGGCCGAAACGCTCGCCCAGCGACCATGCGATCCGGGGGCCGGGACCGGTTGGCCCCTTGGCGCAGTCGTGGAGCAGCCCGGCCGCGAGCACGTCTCGGTCGCGGACCCCGGCGCGCCGGAGATGGGCGACGACGTCCAGCCCATGCCGCTGATCGGCGACGTGCTGGGCGTCGAACAGCGCGAGCTCTGGGGGGGTCAGCCAGGCACCAGCCATCGCCCGCTCCTCCTCGCTCACGCGTGCGGCCAGGTGCGCCCGGAGCTGGAGGGCTTTATGCCCCCACCAGGAACCGTGTGACACCGAGGAAGATGTTGGACAGGAAGGGTCCGGCGAGGAGCACGAACCCGAGGATGATGAAGATCCCGTACTGGGCAAGCACGGGCCGGAGCTCCCAGGCGCGGCGCGGCGGGAGAAAGCGGAACAGAATCGTCGAGCCGTCGAGCGGCGGGACCGGGATCAGGTTGAACACCATCAGCACGACATTGAACAGCACGAAGTTGATGAGGATGTACTGGACGACGAAGGGCGTGTCGATCCCGAGGGCGACGATCGTCCGGATGACGACCGCCCCCAGTGCCGCCATCACCAGGTTGGCGAACGGTCCGGCCAAGGCCACCAGGACCTCGTCGTTTGCCCGATTCCGGAAGTTCGAAGGGTTGATGGGTGTCGGCTTCGCCCAGCCGAACAGGAACCCGCCGAGGAAGATCGAGATGGCGGTCATCAACCCGCCGAAGCGGTCGAAGTGCACGATCGGGTTGAGCGTCAGCCGCCCGAACATCTTGGCCGTGGCATCCCCCCGCGCGTAGGCCGCCGCGGCGTGCGCGAACTCGTGCACCGGGAACGCGACCAGCAGGAAGATCGCGATCATGACCAGCTTGAGTGAGATCGATTGCAGGTCCAACGGGGGCCTCGGGCGGGGTCTGGGTCCCGCGTATGGTACCGGGGCGCGCCGCCCGCGGCCCGCCGCCCCGCGGCCGGACGGATGGTCGTGTCAGCATCCTGCGTCTGGCCGGGGCCTCCGGACGCGGTGCACGCAGCCGGGACGAGGGGCCGACGGACCGGTCCAGTGGCACGGTCGCTGCGACGGCGTGCCGCCCGGAACTCCTCGCTACAGCCGCCCCAGCAGCTCCGCCTTCTTGGCCGCGAACTCCTCGGGGTTGATCACGCCCTTGTCGTGCAGGTCGCTCAACCGGGCGAGCGCATCCGCGATCTCGGTAGCGGTGTCGATCTCGGGCGTGGCGGCTGCCGCCGGGCCAGGCGCGGCGGCGGGCGGTTGCATTGCCGGGGCGGGTGGCGGCGGCTCCGAGGCGGGCCGTTGCGACGCCGGGGCTTGTGGCTGCGAGCCCCGGACCGGCGGCATCGTGGGACGGATCATCTCGAGCCCCAGCTCGTGCTTCGCCTCGAGCATCGCCTTCTTGAAGTCCTTCGCGTCGCGCAGCATGCGCAGGTCGTCGATCCCGGTCTCGCTCGCTGTCAGAACCTCGAGGTCGCCGAACCCGAACATCCGCCCGAACAGGGACTCCACCAGGATTGCGTCGTTGATCTTCTCGAGCGAGGAGTCGCTGGCCTTCTTGTTGATCACACCCTCGCTGTGGATGAGCCGCCGAGTGGTGATGATGTACTCCTCGTTCTGGAACTGGAACCAGCCCCACACGAGCGAGACCAGCCCGATCACGATGAGAACCAGGGTCACCCAGCCCAGGAGCTCCCACAACGTGCCGCTGCTGCCGGTGAGCAGCTTGAGCACCACCAGCACCAAACCGATGACCAGGCCGAGAACGGCCCACCGCGCCCGCCACACCAGGATGAACCAGTGCTGGTGCGCCTTGCGCATGATCCGCTCGCCCGAGGCGAGCAGCGAGTCCACGTAGCCCATTCGATCCCTCGCCCCTTCGCTCATGCCCGCGGGTGGGCGCGGGCATAGACCTCTCGAATGCGTTCCCCCGTCACGTGCGTGTACAGCTGGGTGGTCGCAATACTCGCATGTCCGAGGAGCTCCTGGACGACGCGCAGGTCGGCGCCTCCCTCCAGCAGGTGGGTCGCGAACGAGTGGCGGAGCGTGTGCGGTGACACCCGGTCGCCCAGGCCGGCGGCCGCGGCCGCCCCCTTGACGGCCCCCCACACGGCCTGGCGCCCCAGCCGTCCCCCCCGACCGGTGACGAACAGCGGGGTCCCGGCACCATCGCCGCTACCGGCCCGGGCAAGCCAGGCGCTGCGCGGCCAGGCGAGGTAGCGTCCCACCCAGGCGACGGCCACGTCCCCCACCGGCACCATCCGCTCCCGGTCTCCCTTGCCGATGACCCGGACCCAGCCGTCGTCGGACAGGTGCTCGCGGTCCAGCCCCAGCGCCTCTGACACCCGCAGGCCGCCCGCGTACAGCAGCTCGAGCAGGGCCCGGTTCCTGAGGGCGATGCCCTCGGCCTCGGTCGGCCCAGGCGACCGGCCCCTGCCGCTCCTCCCGGATGGCATCCCGCCGGCCGCCTCGAGCAAGCGCTCCACCTCGTCCACCGTGAGGGTCTCGGGGAGCAGCCGTGGCTGCCGCGGCAGGTCCAGGTGCGCCGCGACGTCCGTCGCGATCAGGCCGTCGCCGAAGGCGAACCGGTAGAAGCCCCGGATGGCAGCCGTCCGGCGCCGGAGGCTGTTCGGGGCCAGCCCCGGGTCGTACGACCGCCCTCGGCGGGCCCGCGCGGCCAGGTACCGATGGGCGACCTCGGGGCCGTCCGCCCATGCGCGGCCCGCATCGCGGCTCATGGCGAAGTCCGTGAGATCCGCGCGGTAGGCGCGGATCGTCGCGTCGGCCAGCCCGCGCTCGATGCGCAGGTACGCGAGATAGCCCTCGATCGCCTCGTCGAGCCCGGCCATCAGCTCACGATCCGGCCTCGACCGGACGTCCCGCCCGCCAGGCTTCAGCGCGATCAAGGAGCTCGCGGGCGGACGCCACCGAGGCGCCGCCGCCGCCGGGGCCACCGATCATCAGGGCCAGCTCCTCGCGCCGTCCCGCGCGATCCAGGGGCGTGATGTCGGTCACCGTCCGCCCTTCGCGCTCCTGCTTCACGATCCGGTAATGGGCGTCGGCGTAGGCGGCGATCTGCGGCAGATGGGTGACGCACAGCACCTGGTGGGTACGAGCGAGCGTCCACAGCGACCGCCCGACCGGGTCCGCGCTGCGACCCCCGATACCGGCGTCGATCTCGTCGAACACGAGCACCGGCGTGTCGTCCACCTCGGCCAGGACCTGCCTGACCGCCAGGGCCACGCGTGACAGCTCGCCACCCGACGCGATCCGCGCCAGCGGTCTGGCAGGCTCCCCGGCGTTGGGCTGGAAGGTGAACACAACGGTGTCGATCCCCGATGCATCGAACGCCACCGCATCCCCGTCCACCTCGACGGCGGGGTCGTCACGTGCCGCCGGCCGACGGCCCATCGCCACCGCGAACGTGTCCGCGGGGAAGCCGAGCTCCGCCAGCACCGCCGACACCGCAGCGCCCAGCTCGCGTGCCGTCCCGTGACGCAGAATCGACAGCGACGCGGCGACATCGGCCACGGCCAGCAGCAGCCGGGCGTCCTCCTCGAATCGGCGCGCCCGCTCCTCCTCCAGGCCCCGCAACCGTCCGGCCTCGGCGGTGGCTTCCGCGGCGTGCGCGATCACGGCCGTCTCGTCGTCGCCATACCGGCGGAGGAGGCGGTGGATGTCGCCCAGTCGGTTCTCGAGAAGGGCCAGCGAGTCCGGATCGTGGTCGACGGTATCGGCCAGCTCGCGGACCTCGGCAGCCACGTCCTCCACCTCTGCCTCGAGACCCGTCAGCCGGTCCGCCAGCGGCGACCAGCGGTCGTCGAACCGGGCCAGCGAGCGCAGCTCCTGCTCTGCGCGGGCGATCCGCTCGCGCGCTCCGCTCCCGTCGGACGCGCCGCTCGCCTCCCCCAGCAGGGACTCGCGGACGGTCACGGCGCCCCGCGCGATCGCCTCGCCGTGCTGGGCGGCGGCCAGCTGGCGCGTGATCTCGTCCGCCTCGCCCGGGCGCAGCCGGCCGGCCTCGATCTCGTCCGCCTCGTGCTCCAGGATCTCGAGACGGCGCAGCAGCTCGCGGGGGTCCATGGCCAGCTCGGCGAGCGCGGCGCGGTTCGACCGCCAGCGTTCAACGGCGTCCGCGACTGCGGCTCGCGCCTCGCCGTGCCCGCCGAAGGCGTCGAGCAGGTCGCGCTGCCAGTCCTCGTCGAGCAGCCGTTGCTGGTCGTGCTGGCCGTGGATCTCCACGACGCCGCCCGTGGCGAGCGCGAGGCGACCCGCCGTGACGGTGTCGTCGTCGAGCCGGGCGGTGGATCGTCCCGAGGCCGCCACCTCGCGCACGGCGATCAGCGGTTCGGGCAGGCGGTCGAACAGGGCTTCCACCCGGGCACTCTCGGCGCCGTGGCGCACCAGCATCGTGTCCGCGCGCGCGCCGGTCGCCAGGCCGAGGGCGTCGATGAGCAGGCTCTTGCCGGCGCCCGTCTCGCCGGTCAGGACGTTCAACCCGGGCGCCAGCGCCAGGCGCAGCCGGTCGATCAGCGCAAGGTCGGTGACAGCCAGCTCCAGGAGCCGGCCGGGACGCGGGGACACGGGCTCACTCGCCATCGTCAGGACGGCAGCAGCTGGACCTTCGTCCGGAGCAGATCCCAGAACGGCATCGCACCCTCGGGCTCCACGAAACGGATCGGGCGGTCGAAGGCCCGGACCTCGACCACGTCGCCCACGTCGATCCGGTGGTCCTCGCGCCCGTCGATGGACACCAGCGCCTCATGCGCATCGAGGATCCGCGCTCGGACGACCTGGTCGGGCGCGACCACGATGGACCGGATGGCGGACAGGTAGCCCGCGATGGGCGTCACGACGAGGTTGCGGCTCTGCGGCTCGAGGATCGGGCCGCCGGCCGAGAACGAGTAGCCGGTCGAGCCCGTGGGACTGGCCACGACCAGGCCGTCGGCAACGAACGTCGCCAGGTGTGACTCGTCGATCGTGACGTCGACGCGGACCACGCGCGCGAGCGAGCCGCGGGCGACGACGATGTCGTTGAGGGCCATGAACCGGTCCGCGGACGGACGGCCGCCCGGCAGCACCGCGCCGGTCAGGGCCATGCGCTCGCGGACCGTGTAGGCGCCCGAGGTGAGGCGCTCCAGCATCGGCTCCAGCTCGTTCGCCTCGGCCTTGGACAGGAACCCCACCTTGCCCACGTTGAGGCCCAGGATCGGCACGTCGACAACGGCCACGGCCTGCGCCGCGCGGAGAAACGTGCCGTCACCCCCGAGCACGACCAGGATGTCGGTCGCTGGGAGCTCCTCGACCAGTCGGGCCGTCTCCCCGGCGGCGACCGTCCAGTGGGCGATCCCGCGCACGCGGCACCAACCGGTGGCAGCCTCCCCGAGCTCGATGGCGGCCGGGATGGTGGGGTTGTAGGCGAACCCGAGCCGGCCGACCGTCACGACGCGTCCTCCCAGGCGGCCGCGACCGCGGCCTCGATCCGCTCCTCCAGCTCGGCGCACGACGGGCCGGCCTGGATCCAGGCGAGGAACTCCCGGTTGCCCTCGGGGCCACGGATGGGCGAGGCGATCACGTCGCGCGTGCCGAGACCCGTGGCACGGGCGGCAGCGAAGACCTCGCGCAGCACCCGGCGATGCACCTCCGGATCACGGACCACGCCGCCCTTCGCGTCGGCGCGGCCGGCCTCGAACTGGGGCTTGACCAGGGCGACGATGGGCCCGCGCCCATCGCGCAGCACCGAGCGCACCGGGCCAAGCACGAGACCGAGCGAGATGAACGCGACGTCCACGACGGCCAGGTCTGCGGGCTCGGGCAGCGTCTCCCGGGTCAGCAGCCGTGCGTTGACACGCTCCATCGGGACGACGCGGGGATCCTGCCGCAGCTTCTCCGCCAACTGGCCATAGCCGACGTCCACCGCGTACACGCGGGTGGCGCCGCGGGCCAGGAGCACGTCAGTGAACCCGCCCGTGGAAGCTCCCACGTCGACCGCCGACAGGCCGGCCGGATCGATCCCGAACGCGTCCAGCGCGCCGATCAGCTTGTGCGCGCCCCGGCTGACCCACAACCGCCCGCCATCCACCTCGAGCACGACGTCACGGCCGACGAGGTCTCCGGCCTTGCGGTCGAGGCGGGCGCCATCGCCCGCTCCCACGCGCACCTTCCCGGCCAGCACCAGCGCCTGCGCCCGGGCACGCGTCTGGACGAGGCCGCGCTCCACCAGGAGCTGGTCGAGGCGAACCCGTCGGGAGGTGGTGGGCGGCATGGGCATATCGTGGCACACGCCGCCCATCCCGCATGCATCCGGCGGACGACGGGGCGTCGGGCCGGCGCATCAGCGGCGGGCGTCCGGCGTCTCCGGCAGGCCCTCGGCGAGCACGTCCACGAATGCCTCCACCAGCCAGCCAAGGTACGCGAACACGGCCCGCCGGACGGCGTCGGGGTCATCGACGTCCGGCCCGGCCTCGGACTCCGCACTCGGGGCAGCCGGCCCGGCCCCGGCAGCCACCTGCTCGGGCTCGTCCTCGATTCCCAGCCTCGAGCCGAGCGCGAGACGCAGGTCGTTGAGCACACCCAGCCAGGCGGCCGCCTGCGTTTCGTCCAGCTCATCCGCCTCGAGCGTCGCTTCCACCGTTGCAGCACGCTCCACCCGCTCCGCGACGAGCCCATCCTGCACGAGGTCCCGGTAGGCGGCCTCCGCGCCGGCGTCGTCGGGGAACGCGGGTGGATAGAGCCGGGCGAGCGACCCGTCAGGCGACGCGGAGGCAGGGTCCCCGAGCTCCGAGCGCAGCTCGGCGACGAGCGAGGCGAGGATCCGCCGCTCGGTCGGCTCGAGTCGGAGCGCCAGCCGGCCGCCGGCAGCGCGGATCACGGGGGCGCCCGGCCGTGTCATCAGCCGTCAGGCCTCGGTGATGCTCGCCCACAGACCGTGGGCGTGGAGCCGGGCGGCGTCGTGCTCGCACCGTTCGCGGGAGCCGTGGGCCACCGCGGCACGACCCTCGGTGTGGACCTGGAGCATCAGGGCGTGTGCCGTCGCGTGGTCATAGCCGAACAGCTTCCGGAACACGAAGGTCACGTAGGACATGAGGTTGACCGGGTCGTTCCAGACCACGACGACCCAGCCGCGGGCGGCCCGAGCCAGGTCCTCGGGCACGCCGTCAAGGACGTGCTCTCGCTGCCGGGTGACCGCTGCGCCGCTCATCCCCCGATCCTGCCACAGCGGGCGCCCGGATGGGTGGGTCAGCGGGTCGTGGCGGGAGGGTCAGCGGGTCGTGGCGGGTGTCTCGATGCCCAGCTGGTCGAGCGCCCGCTCCACCTGGGCGAGCAGCCCGGGGACATCGATCCCGATCAGCCGGCGCAGGTCCGTGACCGAGCCGTGGTCGACGAACCGGTCGCCCGGGATCCCCAGGATCTTCACCGCCACCGACCGGTAGGCCGGATCCGCCAGGCGCGCGTCCTCGAACGCTTCCAGCACGGCCGAGCCGAAGCCACCGGTGACCACGCTCTCCTCGAATGTGACGACCAACTGCTTGCCACGCGCCGCATCCAGGATCAGCTGGCGGTCCAGGGGCTTGGCGAACCGGGCGTTGATCACACCGACCGACCAGCCTCTCGACGCCAGCTCGTCCGCGACTTCGACCGCGCGCATGGTGATCGGGCCGAAGCCCACGAACAGCAGGTCCCGTCCCTGGCGCAGCACCTCCCCGCGACCGATCGGCAGGAGCTCCGGTGTTCGCTCCGGGACCCCGAAGCCCGCGTCACGCGGATAGTGGAGGGCGAACGGGTGATCCTGGGCGAGCGCGGTCCGGACCAGTGATCGAACCTCCTGCTCGTCACGCGGGCTGGCGATGACAATGTTCGGGAGCATCCGCTGGGCGGGGATGGTGAACATGCCCTGGTGGCTCGTTCCGTCCTCGCCCACGAGGCCGGCGCGATCCACCGCGAGCAGCACCGGCGCGTCGTTCTGGCAGACGTCGTGGACCGTCTGGTCGAACGCGCGCTGGAGGAACGTCGAGTACAGCGCCACCACCGGACGCATGCCGCCCAGGGCGAGCCCGGTCGCCAGCGTGACGGCGTGCTGCTCGGCGATTCCCACGTCGATGAACCGGTCCGGAAACGCTGCCTGGAGCTTGTTCATCCCGGTCCCGGTGGGCATGCCCGCGGTGATGCCCACGATCCGCCGGTCCTCGCCGGCCAGGGCCACAAGCTCGGCCGCGAAATGAGCCGTGTAGTTGGGCACCTTGCGCGAGTTCTGGGGATCGGGTTCGGCCGTCCGGGCCGGGACGGCGTTCCCGCGATCGTGGCCCCGCCGGTCGGACAGGACGGATGCGGATGGCGGCGCCCCCTCCTCGGCCTCGCGGCGCGGGGTGAGCGAGGAGCCCCCGGCCGCGGACGAGGTCATCGCATCCCCGTTGTTCCGGGGAGCTCCGATCCGGTCGTGGCTGTCTGCGGCCGGCATCTCGATAGGTGGCAGCGCGGCACCGTGGAAGCTGACCTTGTCACTCTCGGCCGGCTGGTATCCCTTGCCCTTCTGGGTGCGGACGTGGACGATCACCGGGCCGTTGAGAGCCAGCGCCCGGCGGAAGGTCTCCTCCAGGAAGGGGCGGTCATGTCCGGGCATCACGCCAACGTAGGTGATCCCGAGGTCCTCGAACAGCTGGCCGGGTTGGGCCAGCGAGGCGACCGACTGCCGGACCCGACGACTCATCTCGACCAGCCGGGGGCCGACCATCGGGACGTGCTCGGTCACGGTATCCCAGGCGCCCTTCCCCTGTTGCCACGCCTGGCTGAGCTTGATCTCCGACAGGTACTTGGACAGGGCGCCGACCGAGGGGCTGATCGACATCTCGTTGTCGTTGAGCACGATCAGCAGCTGCGTCTGCCGGTGGCCGATGTCGTTGAGCGCCTCCAGGCTGAGGCCGGACAACAGGGCGGCATCGCCCACCACCACGGCGATCCGCTCCATCGAGTGGCGCAGGTCGCGGGCCGTCGCGAGCCCCTGGGCGATCGACAGGCCGGTGCCGGCGTGGCCGCCGTCCATCACGTCGTGGGCCGATTCGCTGCGGCGTGGGAAACCGCCGATCCCGTCCAGCTGACGCAGGGTGTGGAAGCGGTCGAGCCGGCCCGTGAGCAGCTTGTGCGCGTAGGCCTGATGTCCGGTGTCCCACACGATGCGGTCCCGCGGCGACTCGAGCAGCCGGTGGAGGGCCAGCGTGACCTCGACAACGCCGAGCGAGGATCCGAGGTGGCCGCCGGTGGCGGCGACGGTGCGGATGATCGTCTCGCGAAGCTCCGCCGCGAGCTGGTTGAGCTCGGGATCCGTCAGGCCCCGCAGCTCGGCGGGATCATGCAGGCGGTCGAGAATGGGCACGGGCGGTGGCTCCTGGTGCTCGGTGGGACCCGGCTGGGACGGCCGGGGCCGGCTCCGTGATGCGTCTTGCCCGATGGTTCGCGAGTGGGCCGCCCGCGGATCGGTCGGGATTGAGCTCGATAATTTGATATCTGATGGTAGCAGGATGTTGGTGGCCCGGGCGGCGGCCCCGGCCGGCGTCTCCCCTACTCCTCCTCGGCCTCGTCGGGCTGCACGTCGACCGCCGCGAGCGCCCCACCCGGGCGGGCCATGAGCTGCTGGACCCGCAGCTCCGCCTCGGCCAGCAGCTGCTCGCACCGCCGCTGGAGCGCCACGGCGCGCTCGTACTGGGTGATCGTCGCCTCGAGCGTGGCACCGCCGGCCTCGAGTGTCGCGACCACACGCTGGAGCTCGGCGAACGCCTCGTCGTACGCGAGCGCGTCCACGGCGGGAGCATCCCGAGCGCTGACGTCGGGTCCGGGCGCGTTGGTCACGGGCGGTCTCCTGGTCCCTGGCTGCGGTGCCCGCCGATCATACCGAGGGCGGCTCGAGGACCGGGCCGTCGCTGGTGGCCGCGAGCGCGCCGCCGGCCAGCGTCACCTGCAGCGGTGTGCCGGCAGGCGCATCGGCCGGGTCGCGCAGGATGGAGCCGTCGCCGCCCTGGCGGACGATCGCGTATCCGCGGTCGAGCGTCGCGCCCGGACGGAGTGCCGCCAGCGATGCCCTGGTCTCCGCCAGCCCGAGCGTCGCCGCGCGCAGCCTCCCGTCGGCCGCCCGTGGGGCCCGGGTCGCGAGGCCCGCCAGCCTGACCCGATCCGAGGCCAGCCGCGCGGGCAGGATCGGCGCCAGCCGGGCGGCGTTGCGCTCGCTCTCGGCCGCCCCCGACGCGAGCCGGTCCGCGATCGCGCGGGCCGCCCGGTCAAGCAGGAGACCCGTCCGCTCGCGGGACGTGGCGAGCTGGGCGCGTGGCTCGAGCCGGCCCAGCGCCCGCCGCTCGGCATCCAGGTCGCGGCGGGCCTCCCCCAGCACCCGGGTCAGCGCTGCTCCAGTGCGGCGGTCCAGCTGGCGGATCGTTCCCAGCACCTCGAGCCGGTCCGGCACGACCAGCTCGGCCGCCGCCGACGGTGTGGGCGCGCGGACGTCCGCGGCGAAATCCGCGAGCGTGACGTCGACCTCGTGGCCGACACCACAGACGACCGGCAGCCTGTGGCCGACGACCGCCCTGACGACCCGCTCATCGTTGAACGACCACAGGTCCTCCAGCGACCCGCCTCCCCGGGCCAGGATCGTCACCTCCGGCCCGTCACTCCCGGGCACTTCCTCCAGGAACCGCTCCAGCCGGCGGAAGGCGCGCACGATGCTCTCGGGTGCGCCGTCACCCTGGACCCTGCAGGCGACCAGCAGGACTCGCGTCATCGGCCACCGGCGGGCCAGCACCGTGCACACGTCCCGCCACACGGCTCCGGTGGGCGAGGTGATGACGGCGACGGTGCGAGGCTGGCCCGGGATCCGGCGCTTGCGCGCGGGGTCGAACAGCCCCTCCTCGGCAAGGCGGGCCTTGAGCTGCTCGAACCTGACGGCCAGGTTGCCGAACCCCGACGGTTGCACCGACTCCACGTAGAGCTGGAGCGCGCCCTGGGGCTCGAACAGGTCGATCCGGCCGTGGGCCACCACCTCCAGACCCGTCTGGGGCTGGAACGGTGAGCGGACCCGATCGTCGCGGAACCACACGCACTGGAGCTGGGCCCTCGCGTCCTTGAGGCTGAAGTAGGCGTGCCCGGCCGACGACACGGTGACCCGGCCAACCTCGCCCTCGACCCACACGTCGCGCAGCCCGTCGTCCGAGCGGACCCGGTCGCGGATGGCGCGACTCACCTCGCTGACGCTGCGCACCCGCAGGCCGAAGGTGCCGGACGCCGCCGCCCGGCGTGCGGCGCGGGGCTGGTCGGGATCGTCGGGCAGGGTGTCCCAGGCCGGGAGCAGCCAGTCGGGCTCCGATGGGCTCATGCGTTGCATGGTAGCGGTGCGCGCCGGGACACTGACCGCGGCTCCGGTTGGCGTGTGTGGCCGGCGTTGCGCCACCCCGTACGATGCAGCGACCACCACGGCCGGGCCGTGGCGCCACGGAGACAACGCGATGACCACGGAACGCGACGCGGTCGACAGGCTGCAGGCCAGGCTTGGACCGGCGCTCAGCGTCAACCGCCAGGGGTCGACCACCGACCACGTGCTCGTGGTGCTCCCCTCGTACAGCGTCTCGGAATCGATCCTGTCGCACTACGGCGACCGGGTCGCCTCGCTCGAGCATCGCTATCTGAACGCGCTCCTGGTCTCGGCGCGCATCCCCGCCTGCGAGATCGTCTACGTGTCGACACGCCGCCCGGGCCCGGAGATCTTCGACTACTACACCTCGATCATGCGCGACGATATGCAGCAGTCGGCCCGGTTCCACGTGTTCGACGTCGACGACGGATCGTCGCGCTCGGTCGCGGTCAAGCTGGCCGAAGACGGCCAGCGGCTGTCGGAGATCCGCGCCCTCGTCGGCGGCCGACCGGCCCTGATCGAGGCGTGGAACGTCACCGACCACGAGATGCGGCTGGCGCTGGCGCTGGACATTCCGATCAACGGGACACGCCCGGAGCTGCGTCACCTGGGCTTCAAGAGCGAGGGTCGACGCCTGTTCCGCGAGGCGGGCGTGCCCCTGCCGGCCGGCGTCGAGGACGTCCGCACGGTCGAGGACGTGATCGAG
Source organism: uncultured Chloroflexia bacterium (assembly GCA_963727585.1). Taxonomy (GTDB): domain Bacteria; phylum Chloroflexota; class Limnocylindria; order Limnocylindrales; family CSP1-4; genus CAIXZV01. The sequence goes on from CAVSHH010000003.1 coordinate 1,319,920, forward strand.
GCCGTGTCCGAGATCCGTGCCCGGCGACCGGGTGTCGAGGGCGTCGTCATCAAGCACGATGACAGCGGCGCGGGCGACGGCAACCAGGTGATGGACCTGCGCCCCATGGAAGCCGCGGCCGACGCCCGGATGTGGCTCCGTGCGACGCTCCAGACGCTGCCGGAGTGGTACCTGGCCGACCTGCAGGCCGGAGGCGTGGTCGAGGAGCGCATCACCGGGACCCGGTTCGCGAGCCCCAGCGCCCAGTTCGACATCCGGCCCGATGGGTCGGTCCAGGTCCTCGCAACCCACGAGCAGGTCCTCGGCGGACCGGATGCCCAGGTCTACCTGGGCTGCCGCTTCCCGGCCGACGAGGCCTATGCGCCCACCCTGGCCGTGCAGGCCCAGGCGATCGGTGAGCGCCTGGCGCAGACCGGGGCGCTGGGGCGGGTCGCGGTGGACTTCGTGGCCGCGGCGGATGACTCGGGCCGCTGGGACGTGTACGCGATCGAGATCAACCTGCGAAAGGGCGGCACGACCCACCCGTACTCCGCGATGCGCAACCTGATCCCGGGCCGGTACGACACCGCACGGGGTGCTTGGGTGGCCACCGAGGACGGGTCGACGCGCTGCTACGGCGCGACCGACAACCTTGTCGATCCCCGGTGGCTGGGCCTCGGGCCGTCGCGGGTGATCGACGCCGTGCGCGCCGCAGGCCTGATGTTCACCCACGAGCACCACACGGGCGCCGTGCTCCACATGCTGACCGGGCTGGCCATCGACGGCCGGATGGGCATGACGGCGATCGGGCACACGGTGGACGAGGCGCTCGCGATCCAGCGCGGCGTCGAGCAGGTGATGGACCGGCTGTGCGCCGCCCCGGGCTGAGCCCGCGTCAGGCAGGCGCCGCTACAGGCGCGTCTGGTATTCGCCGGTGCGGGTGTCGACCCGGAGCGTGTCGCCCTCGTTCACGAACAGCGGCACGGTGACCACGAGTCCGGTCTCCAGGGTCGCGTTCTTGCGCGCGCCCTGCGCCGTGTCGCCCGCATAGCCCGGCTCGGTCTCGGTGACGAGGAGGTCGACGGTGACCGGGAGCTCGACGCCCAGCGTCTCGCCCTGGTAGGTGGTGCGGTCGAGCGTCATGCCCTCCTTGAGGAAGCCGATGACGTCGTCGAGGCTCTCGGCGGGGAGGCTGAACTGCTCGTAGGTCTCGGTCTCCATGAAGTGGAGATCGTCGCCGTCGCGATACAGGTACTGGACCGGCCGTCGCTCGAGCTGCGCGCGCGGCCAGCGGTCACCCGCCTGGAACGACTTCTCGACGGTGCTGCCCTTCTTGACGTTGCGCAGCTTGATCCGGACCTGGGCCGAGCCCCGGCCCATCTTGATGTGGTGGTAGTCGAGGATCTGCCAGAGATCGCCATCGAGCTCGATGACGACGCCCTTGCGCAGGTCGCCGGTGCTGATCATCCCGTGCGGTGCTCCGGTGGCGCGTGGCGCGGTCGGAGCGATGCCGGCTCCCCGCGCGCATCTCGGTTGAGTGTGCCCCGGGATGCTATCAGAGGGCCCCGACCAGACCTCAGAGGGGCAGGCTGATCACGTCGCGCGGGAAGCGGGTAAGCCGCTCCACGAGGCCCTGCGCGGCGTCGAGATGGATCAGGTCCTCGATCCGGATCCCGGTCTCGCCCTCCAGGTAGGCGCCGGGCTCCACCGAGAACACGGTCGGGCTGGGCAATGGGTCGTCCGGCGCGGACTGGGACAGGCTCGGCGCCTCGTGCGTGGCCAGCCCGATCCCGTGACCGGTCCCGTGCCCGAAGTGCGCCCCGTGGCCGGCCGCCTCGATGACGTCGCGCGCGGCGCTGTCCGCGGTCCTGCCGCCGATCAGTCGCTCGTCGCCGTCCCGAGCCCGGTCCACCGAGGCCGCCAAGGCGTCGACGCTCGCCTGCTGGGCCCGGGCCACCAGGTCGTACAGCTCGAGATCGCGTGGCCGGGGCTCGCCCACGAACAACGTCCGGGTCATGTCGCTCCGGTAGCCCTCGACCTGGGCCCCGAAGTCGAACAGCAGCACCTCGCCATCGCGCACCGGACGGTTGCCCGGCGACCCGTGCGGGAGCGCCGCCTCGGGGCCGGCGAGGCAGGCGACGTCGAACGCGAGCGCCTCGGCACCGCCGGTCCGCATGAGCCACTCGAGCCGGAGGGCGAGGTCGCGCTCCGTGACGCCCGGGCGGATCTCGGGCAGGAGGGCCGCCAGCGCGCGATCCGCCACCGCGCAGGCAGCCGCGATGCGCTCGACCTCGTCGTCCGTCTTCTCGGCCCGCATCGCCTCGATCCAGCCCCCGGCCGGCACGAGCTCGATCTCCGGGGCAGCGTCGGCCAGCCGGGTCCACAGGGCGTGCGACACAGCCGCTGCCTCGACCGCCACACGCCGGGCGCCCACCCGTTCGCACAGGCGCGCCCAGTGCGCCGGAAGGTCGTACCCGATCTCCTCGACCACCACGTCGGGCGCCTCGCGGCGGGCCTGGATCGTGTACCGGGAATCGGTGACGACGACCACGTCGTCGGGCCCCACCAGCAGCTGCCCGGAGTGGCCGGCCACCTTCTCCTCGCCCTCGGCCAGCGTGAACCCCGCCAGCCAGCGCATGTGCTCGCGCTTCACGCCCAGATACGCGTCCACGCCGGCGGCGGCCATCCGCCCGCGAAGCCGGGCGAGGCGCCCGGGTCGGTGGGACCGCTCGGCTTCCCGCCAGCGGGTCCGCGCGGCGTCATCCGGGGGCGGGCTGAAGTCGTCGGGTCGGGGCGGGCGGATCACGGGCTAGACGTAGCCGTATTTGCGCAGCTTGCGCTCGTGCTCCCGCGACGACTTCGAGAAGTCGTGCGCGCCGTCTCCGTCGGGGATGGCCACGAAGTACGTGTAGCCGCTCTTGGTGTCCGGCTCGAGCGCGGCGTCGATCGACGGCAGGCTGGGGGTCACGATCGGGCCGGGCGGGAGGCCACGGACCACGTAGGTGTTGTAGCCGGCCAGCCGATCGGGCAGCTGCTGGTCCTTGAGCGATCCGTCCTCCGGCACGGTCCAGAACACGTACTTCGCCCAGTCCCGACTGTACTTGCCCAGGTTCACCGTATCCACCGCGTAGATCACCGTTGGATCCGCCTGCAGCAGGCCGTGCTTGACGCTCGGGACGCGGTCGATGCGGTTCTGGTAGACGCCGGCGATCAACGGCCGCTCATCGTCGAGGACGGCCTCGCGCTCCACGATCGAGGCCAGGGTCAGGACCTGGAAGAAGGTCAGGCCCCGCTTTTCGGGAACGTCCAGCCGCTCCTGGCCGACCCGGTCGTAGAACGCCCTGAGCATCATCCGGATCAGGCCCTCGGCATCGGTCGGGGCATCGGCATCGACGCGGACCGAGTAGGTCGCGGGGTACAGGAAGCCCTCGAGGCTTGCACCCTTGGGATGGACGCTCTCGTCCAGCAGCCACGGGAAGTCGGCCAGCAGCGAATCGGGTGGATTCGTCGCGAGCTCGTAGAACGCCTTGGGGTCGATCCGCGTTCCGTCGACGGTCTGCAGCTTGGCCGCCATCTGCTCGATCCGCAGGCCTTCCCGGAACGTGATGTCCTGGGCGCGGACGACGATCCGGTTCTGGACGAGCCCAGTCACGACGTCGTCCGGGGTCATGGTGGACGCCAGGCCGAACTTGCCCGCCGTCAGCAACGGCGTGAGCCCGCGCATGTGTGCCTGGAACAGGAAGGCCCGCTCACTCCCGATCAGACCGGCCTCGAGCAGCCGCGGAGCGACCGTCTCGGCCGTGTCCCCGGGTTGGACAGTGAACTCGACCTCGGTCGGATCGGTGCCGGCCGGCTGGGTCAGGGCGGCACCGATATCCTCGCGGACGAGATCCTGGACGAGCGAGATCCGGAGCGCGGCCGGATTGTTCTCGGCGAGCGGCACGATCACCAGCCTTGCGAGCGGCCGGGCAATGGTGAACAGCGCCAGCAGCACCAACGCCGCGAGGACGACCAGGAATACCAGGAACCGGAGCAGACCCCCGAGGCCGCCGCCGCGGGCGCCGTAGCGCTCGAAGCGACGCTGGTCGCCGGGACCGCGTCCGTAGCGGCCGGTGCGGTGGTAGCCGTTGGGACGCCCCGGCGGGCCCGGCTCGACGACCGGGGGCACGTACTCCTCGCGCGGGCTACGCCCGCCCCGGATGCTCACCGCTCGTCACCACCGGCGCCGGCGACCGGTGTGTCCCGGCGGTCCCCCACGGTCCGGCGGGCGTCCAGCTCGTCCTGGAGGATGACGCTGGCCGCCTCGCGGTCGATCCGGGCCCGGAAGGCATTGCGCTGGGTGCGCGACGGCGGGCCACCCGAGCGCCCGCGTGGCATCCGCCCCAGGCGCTGCTCCGCCTCGTACGACGACAGTCGCTCGTCACGCAGGGAGACCGGCAGGTCCAGCCGCTCGCCGATCGCCGCGGCCCATTCCCGGGCTGCCTGCGCCATCGTGCCTTCCGAGCCGTGAGCCTCGATGGGCAGGCCGACGACCAGCTCCACCACGCCCTGCTCGCGGCACACCCGCCCGATCGCCGCTGCATCGGCGTCGAGCGAGACGCCGCGGTTGATGGTGGCCAGGGGTCGGGCGATCGACACGCCGGCATCGGCGACCGCGAGCCCGATCCGGCGCGAGCCGAGGTCGATGCCCAGGGCGCGGCTCACCGGCACGGCGGCACCGGCGCGTGATCGGGGAATCCAGGCGGCACCACGACTCCGGGCGCGGCGGGCGAACGATGCCCGGGCAGGGCCGTCACGGGAGGCTGCTGCATCAGCCCGATGGTACTGGCTGCGAGGGAACCTCGCCGCCGGCGTCCGGAGCGGGCGACGCCGTCGGCCCGGACGAGGGCGGCTCGGGAGCCGCATCGGGCATGTCGTCGACCGCGTCGAGCACGGTGAGCGTGACACGCTGGTCGATCGTCGGAATGCTCGTGACCATGTCCGGCCAAAGCTCGATCTGCACCTCGCCGTAGGGCTCCAGCATCGCCCGGGCCTCGTCCGCGGGCAGGCCCATCACCTGGCGCCGGAGAGCATCCGCATCCACCGGCCGGACCTGCTTGGCGGTGCCCGCCACCCGGAACTCCACCACGTCGCCGTCGACCGTCCCTTCGCCGACCGCGATCCGGGTGGAGCCGTCCATGAGCTGGTAGCCGGGCGTCACCGCCTCGTCGAGCGCGGTCGCCGCGATCACCTCGACGGGACTGCTGTCAACGGCCAGCACGGTCCCCGTCGCGGTCAGTCCCAGCGTGAACGTCTCGACCTCCTGGCCGACAAGGCTCGCGGAATCCACCGTCGGCGTCGCCTCGCCGAGCCGGCCTGTCTCCGGGAACACCGCCGTGCCGGAGGGCAGGTCTGGCGGGTCCTCGACGTCGACCTCGAACTGCGCCTCGAGATCCGCCTGGAGCGTTGCCAGCGCGGCATCGACGTCCTTCTGGGAGACGCGCGTGAACTCCTCCCGGGCGCCGCCGGTCGTTGGCGACGGGTTGGTGACCGTGATCAGCGTCCGGTTGTAGCGAGCCGGGACGACCTTGATCTGGCCCGCGTCGACGTTGCCGGCCGGACCGGCCTTGACGGCCGTGACGGCCACCTCGCTCGACTGGCAGCGCAGGTTCACGTTGGCTCCGCCACCCGAGATGATGGCGACCGGCAGGAACACCGATTCGTCGATCGCGAACTCGATCCCGTCCGTGGTCCGGACCGTGGTCCCCTTGGGCATGGTGTAGGACGCCGACGGATCGCAGTTGCGCCAGCGGACACCACCCGAGGCCGGCGTGGTCTCGACCCGCTTGCCCGTGGCCGGGAAGTCGGTCTGCACCTCGACCGGGACCTGCACGGTCTGGGCCGGGATGACCCGTGCCGCCACGTCCACGGCCGTGACCGCCGGGTCGGCGGTCACCATGAGCGCGATCGGTCCGACCCGCTCGACGTGGGGGGTGACGGTGATGGTCGCGGCCGGCAGGAACACGACTGCCGCAATAACGGCCGCCACGATGCCGGCGAGCAGGAGCAGCAGCCCGGCCACCAGCCCCACGCCGGGAGCACGGCGGCGCGGCCGTGCCTCCGGCGCCTCGCGGCCCCGCTGGTCGACGGCAACGAGCCGGGCCTCGTGGGTCTCCTCGTGGACGGGCTCGCCGGGCATGCCGGCCTGCTCGTCAACGGGCGTGGACGCCGCGGTTGTTGGCTCCGCTGGCGTTTGCTCCTCAGGCGAACCCGCGGGCCGACTCCCGGTCTCGGCAGCGAGGCCGCTGGCGGCGGCGGCTGTCGCTGCGGCGGCCGGCCCGGCCGCATCCGGATCGCCGGTCGTCGGCGGCGGCGTGTCGAGGGCGTCCTCGTACTCGGCCACGGACGCGAACACGGGCAGCCCGGCCGACGCGGCAAGTGCCCGCGCCGAGGCATCGGGCGCCACGATGTCCAGCCGGCGGCCGTTGCCCATCGCCTCCCGGGCGAGCAGCTTGAAGTTGATGCGCGAGGTGGCTACGCGTGAGCCGAACGGGATGACCAGTGCAACCCGCCGATCCGTCGATTGCCGGATCCGGGACGCCGCCGAGGTGATCTCGTCCTCGGCGTCGAGGTAGACGATGGTGGCCACGGCGGCCAGCCTAGACCTTCATCGCCCGGAGCACCCGCCGGAGCGCGGTGTCGAGCGGGTCTTCGGTGGTCTGGATCTCGATCGCCTGGAAGGCGAGCCCGAGCGGGGTCACGTCCTGCTGGTCCACCAACAGGTCCGTGGCGTCGGAGATCGTCTCGACCTGGTCCGGGGCCATGATCGCCACCTCTGGCGGCCGGGCGAACGAGAGCCGTTTCCAGAACCGCTCGGCAACCAGCGCGCCCTTCACCTCGGGCAGCCGTGAGCCTCCGCCGCACAGCCAGATCCGCGATGGCAGCATCTCGCCCGCCGCCAGCTCCTCCATCACCAGCTCCACGCCGGCGGCCCACACGGCGACGTCGTCGCGCACGATCTCCTCGATCTCGTCGTGCTCGGGCATCGAGAGGCCCCGGGCGTAGTCCACCTTGAGCGACTCCGCGCGCGGGAAGGGCAGATCGAGACGGTCCGCGATCGACTTCGTGAACGCCCGCCCGCCGAGGGCGAACATCCGGGTGCCCTCGATTCCCCCCTGGCGCACCAGGGCCACGTCGGTGGTGCCGCCGCCCACGTCCACGAACAGCGCCCCCGCCTGCCGGACGTGCTCGGCGCCCAGCACCCGGGCAACCGCGTACGGCTCTGCGACCACCTCCAGCAGCTCCAGGTCCAGCTGGCTGGCCACCGATTGCAGCGCGCCCAGGTGGACCAGCGGGGCGAACGCGTTGAAGATCCCGATCCTGATATGGCGGCCCTGGAAGCCGACCGGGTTGGTCAGGCCGTAGCCGTCGATCGAGGCACCCACGATGGCGCTGTGCACGAGGCGCACGTCGACGTGGGGAAGTCCGGTCTCCCAGGTGATCGACCGCTCCGCCTCCTTGATCGCCTCGTGCTGGACGCTGTCGATGAGCTTGACCAGCTCCGCGTCGTTGATCGGAAGCTCGGGCTTCTTGCGCTCCTGGGTGAGGGTCGTCGTGAACCCCTTCACCAGCTCCCCGGCGATCCCGATCACGACCTGGGTGGGCCGGAAGCCGGCCATCTCCTCGGCCTCCTGGAGGGCGACGGCGCAGTTGTCCACCACGGCCGCGATGTCGGCCACGGTTCCCGATTGCATGTGCGACAGCCCCTGGCGCTTGCGGCCGACGCCGCGCACCGTTCCGTGCCCGGTGTCGTCGATCTCGAACACCAGCGCCTTGGCGAACTCGGTGCCGATGTCCAGCGCCGTGCATGCCGCCGGGACGGGGCCTTCGTCGCGGTTCCAGATCCGGCGCAGGAAGGACACCTCAGCCGGCTCCGGGATCCTGCCGGTGGGGCGATCTCACGCGGGTGCGGCGCGGTCGGCAACCGCGGCCCGGACGGCAGCGATCGCGTCACCGAGCCCCTCTCGACGAGTGCCCCTGCCCTGGGCCATCTGCGGGCGGCCACCGCCGCGGCCACCGATATGGGTCACGGCCGAGCTCACCAGCGCCCCGGCGGCGATGCCCAGATCGACCAGGTCGTCGCTCACGGTCACGAACAGCTGGGGCTCGTCCGCATCGAGGCCGAGTGCGATCACGCCGGTCGGAAGCGAGCCGCGGATGTCCTTGGCGAACCCCTTCAGGACATCGATCGACTCCAGGTCGAGGGCGGCGCCCACGAACGGCACACCGTCCAGGTCCTCGGCCCTCGCCGCCAGGTCCCCCGGTCTGGGCCGCCCGCCGGCCGCGGCCCCGGCCCGCAACCGGCGCCTCGTCTCGCGCAGCTCGTCCTGGAGTGCGGCGATCCGCTCGCCCACGACCTCGGGGTCGCGAGCGTTGACCGCCTCGACCGCGCGATCCAGGGTGGCGAAGCGCGACTCCATGAGCGCGTCCGCGGCGGCGCCCGTGACCGCCTCGATCCGGCGCATCCCGGAGCCGATGCTCCGCTCGCCGGTGATGATGAAGTTGCCGATCTGGCCCGAGGCGCGGCAGTGGGTGCCGCCGCACAGCTCGTGGCTGAAGCCCTCGACCCGGATCGTCCGCACCCGCTCCCCGTACTTCTCGTCGAAGAACGCGTCGGCACCGGCGGCCTGGGCGTCGGCCATCGTCATCCACTCGACGCTGACCGGGCGGTCGTCGCGAACGACGCCGCGGACCTCGCGCTCGATCTCGAGCCGCTCGTCGTCGGTCAGGGCACGGTCGAACGGGAAGTCGAAGCGGAGGTAGTCGGGGTGGACGAGCGAGCCGGCCTGGCGGGCGCGATCGCCGACGACGTTGCGCAGGGCGCGGTGGAGGAGGTGGGTGCCCGTGTGGTTGCGCATCGTGTGGCTGCGACGCTCCGCGTCCACCTCGCCGCGCAGAACGTCCCCCACCCGCACCCGGCCGTGGAGGATCCCGCGGTGGACGGTCAGCCCTGCGGTCTGGGTGCCGGCGACGCGCTGGACGTCCTGGACCTCGACCAGCGCCCGGCCGTCGCCGCCCCGCAACAGCCCGGTGTCGGCAACCTGGCCCCCGGACTCCGCGTAGAACGGGGTGCGGTCGAGCACGATCTCGACCCGCGCCGACGCCTCGGCCCGCAGCTCCACCTCGGGCACCGCCTCGAGCGTCTCGTACTCCACCCCGTCGCGCAGGATGGCGACGACCCGCCCCTCGGCGTCCGTGGTCTCGTAGCCCAGGAACGCTGTGGGCGCCGTGCGGGCGAGGATCTCCGCGTAGCGGCTCGCCGCGAGGTTGGCCTCGGTCAACCCCGACCTGGTGTTGGCCCGGCTCCGCTCGCGCTGCTCGGCGAGCGCGTCCTCGAACCCGGCCAGGTCGGTCCGCACGCCGTACTCGGCGGCCAGCTCCACGGTCAGGTCGATCGGAAACCCGTAGGTGTCATGGAGCCGGAACGCGACGGCGCCCGGGAGGACGGGCGCATCGGGCGGCAGGTGGTCCGCCTGGCGCCCGACCGCGCGCGCCTCCGAGGTGAGCGGGATCAGCGCTTCCTCGAGCAGCCCCACGCCGGCCTCGAGAGTCCGGTTGAACTGGCGCTCCTCGCGCTGGATCACGCCCAGGACCTCGGTCCGCCGCTCCTCGAGGTGGGGGTAGGCGTCATGCATGGTGTCGATGACGACCTTGGCCATCTCACCCAGAAACGGGTCTCGGCGCCCGAGGAGCCGGCCGTGGCGGATGGCGCGCCGCACGATGCGCCGCAGGACGTAGCCACGGCCCTCGTTGGCGGGCAGCACCCCGTCGGCGACCAGGAACGTGACGGCACGGCTGTGGTCGGCGATCACCTGGTAGCTGAAGCGCTGGGCCTCGAAGTCGTCGGGGTCGTGGCCGAGCAGCTCGCGCATCCGGGCGTGCAACGGCGCGAACAGGTCGATGTCGTAGTTGCTGGGCACGCCCTGGACCACGGATGCGATCCGCTCGAGACCCATGCCCGTGTCCACGCCGGGTGCCGGCAGCGGGGTGAGGGTGCCGTCGGCGTGGAGCTCGAACTCCATGAACACCAGGTTCCAGACCTCGAGCCAGCGAGGGCAGTGCTCGCTGTGATCCGGGACGCACTCGGGCCCCTCGGACAGGTGGGCGCCGCGGTCGTAGTGGAGCTCCGAGCACGGACCGCACGGCCCGACGTCGCCCATCCGCCACCAGTTCGCCTCGTCGCCGGCCGGGAAGTCGCCCCAGCGGACGAGGCGCTCGGGCGGCAGCCCGATCTCGTCCTTCCACACGGCGTGGGCGAGATCGTCGGTGGTGTACACGGTGGCGGCCAGCCGCTCACCCGGGATCCCGAGGTCACGGGTGAGGAAGGTCCATGCCCAGTGGATCGCCTCGCGCTTGAAGTAGTCGCCGAAGCTCCAGTTGCCGAGCATCTCGAACAGGGTGTGGTGGCGCGGCGTGCGGCCGACCTCCTCGAAGTCGTTGTGCTTGCCGGCCACGCGCAGGCAGCGCTGGTAGTCCACCGCGCGCACGTACTCCCGCTTCTCCATCCCCGTCAGGGCGTCCTTGAACTGGACCATGCCGGAGTTCGTGAACAACAGGGTCTGGTCGCCGGCCGGGACGAGGCTCGCGCTGGGCACGACGGTGTGCCCGCGTTCGGCGAAGAACTCGACGAACCGCCGCCGGACCTCGGCCGCGGGCAGGGGCGGGATGACGGGACCGGGAGTGGTGGGGCTGGACATCGCGGCAATGGTACCCAACCGAGCGGGCGCCGAACGGATGCCGCCAATGGTCCCGCGCCCGTCGGGACCGCTGGGTCGTCGCATGGTCCGCCGGCGAACGTAGTCTCGGGGTCAGCGACGGGGGCGTCGTCCGGTCCACCGGTGTTCGAGGGCCCAGGCCCCGCATCGGCCGTCCGGATGCGCCCCCGTCACCTCTGCCCGACGGGGAAGGACCTGTCACACCGTGGCCATTGCCCGACGCCTCAATCGCATCCGTGCGCACACCGTCCCCCGGCGACGCATCCTCGTCGGGGCGCTGGCGATCGCCGCGGTCCCGGCCCTCGCCACCGGGCTGCTCGCCCTGTCGGGGCCCCTGGTCGCGGGGGTCCGCCTGCGCGATGCGCTCACACCGTCCGCGGCGTTGCTGCTGGTCGCAACCGTCCTCGCCACCCTGCTCCTCGTCGTGTCCGCCACCGGCCTGTGGGTCCGGGGGCAGCGGATGCGAGCGCTGCACGAGGCGGCGCGGCGCGCCGATCGCCGCCTGTCCGCCGTCATCGGCGCCACCGACGACGCGATCGTGCTGCTCGACGCCGCGGGCTCGATCCGGGGCTGGAACCCGTCGGCCGAGCGCCTGTACGGGATCCCTGCGCGTGAGGCCCTGGGCCGCGAGTTCGACGCCTTCGTGGCACCGCCCGACGGCCCCGCGACGCGCGATGCCCTGGCGCTCGTGGTCGCCGCCGACGGCCGGGTCACCACCCGCGGATCCCACATCGGGGCAGACGGCGCGTTCACCGCCGTGGCGACCTGGACCGCCGTCCGAGACGACGCCGGCGAGGTCGACAGCGCGTCCGTGCTGATCCGCGATGCCTCACAGCTGGATCGGGCCGAGGCAGAGGCACGGCTGACCGTCGACCGGCTCGCCAGCTCCGAGCGGCGCCTGCGGCTCCTGACCGACTCCGCGCCGGATGCCGTGGTCAGCACCGATCCCGACGGCCGGATCGTGGGCTGGAACCTGGCCGCCGAGCGGCTGTTCGGGATCACGGAGCGGCAGGCGATGGCGCTCCGGCTGGCCGACGTGCTGGTGGCGCTGGATGGCGAGCAGCCCGTCGACGCCCGTGCGTGGCTGGCCAGGGCTGGCGCCGCGACCCGGGCCGATGGGCGACGAGCGGATGGGAGCACCTTCGCCGCTGAGGTCTCGATGTCGACCTTCGAGGATGCGGGGCACGCCTGGTTCACGACCTTCGTCCGGGACGTCACCGAGCGCCTCGTGACCCAAGAGCGCGCCCGCGAGCACGAATCGAGGTACCGGGCGCTGGTCGAGCACCTGCCCGGTGTGGTCTACCGCGCGATGGTCGGCCGCTGGGCACCGACGACCTACATCAGCCCCCAGGTCCAGGCCCTGCTGGGCTACGCCCCGGAGGACTGGATCGGCGTGGCCGGCATCTGGGAGGAGCACATCCACCCGGCCGACCTGCAGCGGGTCCTCAACGAGGACGACGCCGAGGCTGCGGCGGGAGCGGGCAACGCCGCCAGCGAGGACCGCGAGTACCGGATGCTCACGCACGACCGGACCGAGATCTGGGTCCGCGACCACGCGGTTCTCGAGCGCGGCGCCGACGGCAGTCCCATCGCCTGGAACGGGTACCTGACCGACATCACCGAGCGCAAGCAGCTCGAGTCGCAGCTCGTCCACCTTGCCTTCCACGACCCGCTCACCGGCCTGGCCAACCGTGCCCTGCTCAACGACCGGGTCGCCCACGCGATCGCGCGCCGCCAGCGCGAGCTGGGCTCGATCGCGATGCTGGTCGTCGATCTCGACGATTTCAAGCTGGTCAACGACACGCACGGGCACGATGCCGGCGACCGGTTGATCGTGGCGGCCGCCGAGCGGCTCCGGGAGTGCGTCCGAGCCGACGCGACGATCGCCCGGCTGGGCGGCGACGAGTTCGCGATCCTGCTCGAAGGGCTGTCCGACGACGCGGCCGCGCTCGTGGTCGCCCAGCGGACGGTACGCGCCTTCGACGCGCCGCTGCGCCTCGAGGGCGCAACCATCGCCACCCGGGTCAGCGTGGGAGTCGCGATCGACTCGACCGGCAGGCGGTCGGCCTCGTGGCTGATGCGCAGCGCCGACACGGCGATGTACGAGGCCAAGCGCCTGGGCAAGGGTCGCTGGCAGGCGTACGATCCCGCAGCGCACCTGGCCTCTGCCAAGCGCCTGGTGTTCGAGGGCGAGCTGCGCCGGGCCGTCGAGCGCAGGCAGTTCGCACTCGTCTACCAGCCGGTGACGAACCTCCGCACGGGCGAGGTCGTCGGCAGCGAGGCGCTCATCCGCTGGAACCATCCGACACGGGGCCTGATCGGTCCCACCGAGTTCATCTCGGCCCTCGAGTCCACGGGCCTGATCGACCCGGTGGGCCGCTGGGTGGTCCAGGAGGCCTGCCGCCAGGCCGCCGCGTGGGCGATCCAGCTGCCCGGCCTGCGCTGGACGGCGGTCAATGTCTCGCCGGCCCAGCTGGGGAGCGACGAGTTCCTCGACTGCGTCGCCGACGCGCTGCGCACCCACCGGCTGGAACCCTCACGGCTGACCTTCGAGGTCACCGAGACGCTGGCCCTGGACGACTCCACGGACACGGTCGCCCGCCTGCACCGGCTGCGCGAGCTGGGCTGCCGGATCGCCGTCGACGACTTCGGGACGGGCTACTCGTCGCTGGCCTACCTGCGGCGGCTGCCGATCGACCGGATCAAGATCGACCGGACGTTCGTGGACGGACTGGGGACGGATCCCGACGCGACCGCCGTGGCACGTGCCATCGTCGACCTCGCCAGGGGGCTGCACCTGGGCACCGTGGCCGAGGGCATCGAGCACCGACGCCAGGCCGAGGCCCTGGTCGAGCTCGGCTGCGAGCTGGGCCAAGGGTACCTGTACGCCCGGCCCCTCGACGCGGCGGACCTGACCTCACTGGTCGCCGGCCGCCAGGCATCGGCAGCGTTGCGGCAGGCTCGCCCGGCCACCGAGGTCGCCTGAGCGGCAGACCGCCCGACGTGCCGGTGCTCGCAGGGCTGTCAGTCGGTGGCCAACGGCGACCCCTGTCCGCTGGACTCCATCGCCTCGGGCGACTCGTGCCACGTCCGCTCGACGTTGGCCATCGTCGTGTCCAGGTTCTGCCCGTTGGCCTCGCCGGCCTGGCGCAGGTCGTCCAGCGTGATGTTCGCGTCGTTGCCGTGGCGCTCGTTGGGCTCACCGCAGCCGCAGTTCATGCACATGGGGCTCGTCTCCGTACGATCCGTGACCAGGCCAGCCTCGCCCCGCACCCGCTCCCCGCGCGTCGCCGGGGACGCGGGCACGGTTGCAGGTCGCTTGCGACCTGGGGCGGCCGCCTCGCCGGGCTCGTGACCGTGGCCCGACCCCGGCGGGATCAGGGACTGGGCGGGCCCGGACGCCGCCGCATGAGCGCGGCCCCGGCCAGGGCGGCGCCGACCAGCGCTCCCGCGACCAGCCCGCCCAGGAACCGGCGCGAGCGCTCGCTGTCGCCACCCACCAGGTCCGCCAGGTCGGCCAGGGCACCCAGGGGGCGTGGCCCGGTCCGCGGCCCGGAGGCCCCGCGCGGCGGGTCGCGGTCGTCCCCCATGTCAGCCTGCCCGCCGGGACTGCGGCCCGAGCGTCGCGAGGATCGCGACGATCGCGATCCCCACCCAGGCCAGGACCGACGCCGGGATGAGGGGGAAGTCGCCGATCGCGAGCAACGAGATCCCGAGCCGGTTGCCGATGGCGGCGCCCGCCCACGCCCCCAGGACGGCCGCGGCGTAGGTCAGCGGCAGGCGGCCCCCCGCGTTGCCCCGGATGAGCACGTAGAGCGCCGTGTGAACGAGGCCGACCAGGAAGGCCATCGGCAGCAGGGGCCCGATGGTCACGCGCCCGCTCCCAGCGACACGGCGGCAAGCGGCGCCGGCGCAGCCGGCGCAGCGATCCGGCCCCCGCCCAGGCACACCTCGCCGTCGTACAGGACGCACGCCTGGCCAGGGGCGATCGCCCATACCCGCGTCTCGACATGGACCGTCCACCGCCCGCCGCGGTGCGGCCCCGACCCGGTGACGGGCCGGACCACGGCCTCGACCAGCGCGGCCCGGTGACGGATCCGGACCTGCGATCGGAACGGCGCCCAGGCGCCGTCCGGGCGGCGACCTGCCGGCGGCGCATCGGCGACGAAGGTGACGTCCTCGAGCAGGATCTCCCGGGTCTCCAGGTCCTCCCGCCGGCCGAGGACGATGGCGTTCGTCGCCGGGTCGATGCGCGACACGTAGCGCGGCTCGCCGGTGGCCACGCCCAGCCCCCGTCGCTGGCCGATGGTGAACCCCGCCGCCCCCCCGTGCTCGCCGAGCACCGACCCGTCCGCATCCAGCACGGGGCCGGGCACCGGCTCCCAGCCGCCCCGGTCACGGAGCTCCGCCCGGTAGTCCCCGCCGGGCACGAAGCAGATCTCCTGGCTCTCGGGCTTGTCGGCCGTCAGCAGCCCGAGGGCACGGGCCACCTCGCGGACCTCGGGCTTGGACAGGTCACCCAGCGGAAAGCGGCTGTGCCACAGCTGCCCCTGGCGGAGGCCGTACAGGAAGTAGGTCTGGTCCTTGGCCTGGTCGGCGGCACGGGCGAGGACGGCGCGCGGACCGTCGGGCGTGTCGACCACGCGCCGTCGCGCGTAGTGGCCGGTGGCGACCGCCTCGCACCCGTAGAGCTGGCGGGCTCGCCCCAGCAGCGCCCCGAACTTGACGACCGTGTTGCAGTCCACGCACGGGCTCGGCGTGCGTCCGTCGAGGTAGGCCGCCAGGAACGGCTCGATGACCCCGGCCCCGAACTCGCGCTCGAGGTTCATGACGTAGAACGGAACACCCAGGCGGGCGGCCACCCGGCGGGCGTCGTCCGCGGCGTCGGCCGAGCAGCAGCTCTTCCGGAACTCGGAGTAGGTGTCGGCGACCTCGTGCAGCCGCATCCAGACCCCGACCACCTCGTGACCCTGCTCGTGGAGCAGGGCCGCCGCCACCGAGCTGTCCACGCCTCCCGACATCGCGACCAGGATGCGGCTCATCCGGCGGCGGCCTCGCTGGGCGTCTCAACGGGGGCAGCCGCGGCCGCCGGAGCCGCCGAGATCAGGCGACGGAGAACCCGCGGGATGATCGCGGCCGCCTGGTCGATCTCGTCCCCGGTCGTCGTCCGGCCGAGCGAGAGCCGGAGGGCGCCGCGGGCCTCCTCGGGCGGAACGCCCATCGCCGTCAACACGTGGCTCACCTCGTCCGACGCGCTGGTGCAGGCGGAGCCCGTCGAGCAGGCGATCCCCTCGAGGTCGAGCGCCAGCGTCACCGCACCGCCGTCGATCCCGTGCACCAGCAGCGACAGGATGTGGGGCAGTCGGTCCACCGGATGCCCCGTGAGCTCGAGGCCGTCCACCTCGAGCAGCGCCGCCGCGAGGCGCTCCCGCAGTGCCAACACCCGGGCCGCGGTCTCGGCACGCTCGGCGGCCACGAGCTCGAACGCCGTGGCCATGCCGACCGCACCGGCGACGTTCTCGGTCCCGGCCCGGCGGTGGCGCTCCTGCGACCCGCCGTGCTGCTGGGCAAGGATGTGGGTCCCCCTCCGGATCCACAGCGCGCCCATCCCCTTCGGGCCCTCCGCCTTGTGCGCCCCGAACGCGACCAGGTCCGCACCCAGGGTTGTCATGTCCACCGGCAGCCACGGCGCTCCCTGGACGCCGTCCACGTGGACCAGCACCCCGCGCCGGGCGTGGGCGACCCGCGCGATCTCCGCGATCGGCTGGATGGTGCCGACCTCGTTGTTGGCGAGCATGACCGAGACCAGGATCGTGCGGTCGGTCAGGGCCCGCTCCACGTCGCCCGGCTCGACTCGGCCGTAGCGGTCCACCGGGACCTCGATGATCTCGAACCCGAACTTCTCAAGGTGGCCGAGCGAGTAGCCGACGGCATGGTGCTCAACCGGGGAGGTCACGATCCGGGCACCCCGTGCGCGTCCGGCCCAGGCGGCCCCCTTCAGGGCGAGGTTGCTGGCCTCGGTGCCGCCGCTGGTGAACACGACCTCGCGGGCGTCGGCGCCGATCGACCGGGCGAACCGCTCGTGGGCGTCGTCGAGCGCCTCACGCGCGACACGCCCGAACGCGTGCGACGACGAGGGGTTGCCGAAGGTGCGGCCGCCGAGGAACGGCAGCATGGCGTCCAGCACCTCGGGGCGAAGCGGCGTCGTGGCGGCGTGGTCGAGGTAGATCGGCATCGTCGGGCGATTGTACGACCGGCCGCCGCCAGGGCCGCCCGGTCACGATCGTGGACCGCGGGCGGGCGGGCACGATCGTCGGGCTCCAGCGCATCGACGGCGCCGCATTCCCGGTCGCATTCAGCGTCCCGCGCCTAGTCCCCTCGTCCGGCTCGGGCGGAGTCATAGGCGCGACCCCGCTCCCGCTCGCGTTCGTGCTTGAGCAGCAGCCGCTTCCGCAGCCGGATCGCCGACGGGGTCACCTCGACCAGCTCGTCTGCGCCGATGAACTCGATCGCGCTCTCGAGGGTGAGCGGACGAGGTGGTGTCAGCCGCAATGCCTCGTCGTGGGCGTGGGTCCGGATGTTGGTGAGCTTCTTCTCCTTGGTCGGGTTGACGTCCATGTCGCCCGAGCGGGCGTTCTCGCCCACGATCATCCCCTCGTACACGTCCACGCCGGACCCGATGAACAGCTCCGAGCGGTCCTGGAGATTGAACAGCGCGTAGGCGTTGGACGTCCCGGCGCGATCGCTGACCAGGACGCCGTTGGTCCGATGGGTCACCTCGCCGGCCCACGGGCCGTAGCCCTCCCCGATCTGGTGCAGCAGCGCGGTGCCTCGCGTGTCGGTGAGCAGCTGTCCGCGGTAGCCGATGAGCCCTCGCACCGGGAGCACGAACTCCATCCGGACCCGGCCATCGGCGTCGGTCGTCATCTGCTCGAGCCGCCCTTTGCGCCCGGCCATCGCCTGCTGGACCTCGCCGATGTAGTCGGGTGGGATGTCGATGGTGATCCGCTCGTATGGCTCCTGGACCTGGCCGGCCACCTCGTGGAGGATGACCTCGGGCCGACTGACCGTGAGCTCGTAGCTCTCGCGACGCATCTGCTCGATCAGCACCGCCAGCTGCAGCTCGCCGCGGCCGCGGACCTCGAACGTGTCGCCCGATTCGGTGGCGCGCACCTCGATCGACACGTTGCCCAGGATCTCGCGATCGAGCCGGGCCTTGATCTGGCGCGAGGTGACGTACTTGCCATCCCGCCCACCGAGGGGCGACGTGTTGACGCCGAAGGTCATCCGCAGGGTGGGCTCGTCGACGTCCAGCCTTGGCAGCGGACGCGGGTCCGAGGGATCCGTGATCGTGTCGCCGATGGTGACCTCGGGCAGCCCGGCCAGGGACACGATCTCGCCCGGGCCGGCGTCGGGGATCTCGATGCGCTCCATGCCGCGCGCCGTCTGGAGCGAGGTCACGGTGCCGCCCAGGGTGATGGTCCGGCCGGGCTCGACCCCACCGGCGGCGTCCTCCTGCTCCTCGCGCACCACCGCGATCCGCTGGCCGACGCGGACGGTGCCGTTCCGGATCCGGCCGACGGCCATCCGGCCCACGTACTCGTTCGCGGCCAGGTTGGTGACCATCAACTGGAGCGGATGGCCGTCCTCGTGCTCGGGCGCGGGGGTCACGGCCACCAGCAGGTCGAGCAGCGGGCGGAGGTCCGTTCCGGGCACCGCCAGGTCGCGGGTCGCCGTGCCCGCCTTGGCATTGGTGTACACGACCGGGAACTCGATCTGGTGCTCGTCCGCGCCGAGGTCCATGAACAGCTCGTACACGTCGTCGAGGACATCGGCGGCGCGGGCATCCGAGCGGTCGATCTTGTTGAGCGCGACCACGACCGGCAACCGCCGGGCCATGGCCTTCTGGAGCACGTAGCGGGTCTGCGGCAGCGGGCCTTCTGCCGCGTCCACCAGGAGCAGGACCGAGTCGACCATCAGCAGGCTGCGCTCGACCTCGCCCCCGAAGTCGGCGTGGCCCGGCGTATCCACGATGTTGAGGCGCACGTCGCCGACAACGATGGTCGTCTGCTTGGCGAGGATCGTGATCCCCTTCTCGCGCTCGAGGTCCATCGAGTCCATCACGCGGTCGACCAGGGCCTGGTTGACGCGGAACACCCCGGTCTGGCGCAGCATCGCGTCCACGAGCGTGGTCTTGCCGTGGTCGACGTGGGCAACGATGGCCACGTTGCGGAGGTCGTGGCGAACGGCGCGGGCAGGGATGGCGGGCACGGCGGTGCCGGGGGTCTCGTCCATGGGCGCGCGAAGTGTCGCACATGATGACGGATCGGGCGACGACGGGCGACGGACAGCGCGCCGGTGCGGGCCACCCGTACACTCCGGGGCGTGCACCGAGGAGCCGCCCCATGACCGTCGCCGCCGTGATCCTTGCCGCGACCCCGGAATCCGCCCTGGCCGACGCCGCCGGCACGCCGGGCGTGCGCCGCATCGCCGACACGGCCTGGGCCGGAGGCGCCACGCCCGTGGTCGTCTGCTCGTTCGACCCCGAGGGGACCGTCGCGGCCGCGCTCGCCAACGCGGAGGTCACGCTTGTCGACCCGGCCGGCCGCGAGACCGGGCCGGTCGGCCAGATCGTCAACGGGATCGAGGCGGCCGCGCAGCTCGTGGCCGGGACCGAAGCGGCGCTCGTCTGGCCCGCCCGGATGACGTGGGTGGACGCGGAGACGGTCACCTCCCTCATCGCGGCCCACGGCGAGAACCGGGCCACGGTGATCCGGCCCGCATGGCACGGTGAGGCCGGCTTCCCGGTCCTCGTGCCACGGGACCACCTCGAGACCCTCCGCGGGCTCGACACAGAGCGGATGCCCGACGAGCTGCTCGAGGACCTCGAGGCGGCTGGCGTGCCGTTCCGGGCGCTCGAGACCGGGGATCCCGGGGTCGCGCACGATGCCTCCGTGGCCCGCGAGGTGCTGCCGCCGTACGACGGCCCGCCCGAGCCGGCCGACGTCCCGGAGTGGGGCTCGGCGGTGGCCGATCAGCCGGACGACGCCCCAGTGCGCGGCCCGCGGCGCCTGGGCGCCCGGTGAGGCGCGCCCTCCGCGCGCTCGGGGTCGGCCTGCTCGTCCTCCTGGTCGCAGGACTGGCGGGCTGGTTCTGGTACACCCAGCCGCAGCCACTGCTGCCCGAGGCCGAGGCCTCGCTCGCATCGACGCCCGAGGTGACGTTCGTCGAGAACGACGGCCGGCTGGAGTGGACCCCCGCGGACAACGACTACGACACGGGTCTCGTTCTGTACCCGGGCGGCAAGGTCCCGCCGGCGGCATACGGACCGGCCGCACAGGCGATCGCTGCCGAGGGCTACCTCGTGATCGTGCCGCCGATGCCGTTCAACCTGGCGGTGTTCAACATCAACGCCGCCGACGCCGCGATCGCGGCCCACCCCGAGGTCGCCACGTGGGCGATCGGCGGGCATTCGCTGGGCGGCTCGATGGCCGCGCAGTACGCGGCCGACCACCCCGACGTCATCGAGGGCCTCGCGTTCTGGGCCTCCTACCCGGCCACCGACCTGTCCACCGCCGACCTCTCCGTGGTGTCGATCTACGGCACGCTGGACGCCGGCGCCGAGCGCATGTCGGGCCCGGAAGCGCGGGCCCAGCTCCCGCCCGACACCGTGTTCGTGGCGATCCCGGGCGGCAACCACGAGCAGATGGGCTGGTACACGGGCCAGCCTGACGATCCGCCGGCCACGATCCCACGCGAGGACCAGCAGGCCCAGGTCGCCCAGGCCACGGTCGCGATGCTGGAGTCGCTGCCTTCGCCCTGATGTCGACCCGGACGGGCGCCGTGGCGCGGTTCAGCCCTTGTCCGGGATCCCCACGAAGCGCAGACCGAGCTCCTCGTACTGCTCCGCGTCGGGCGCGGACGGCGCCTCGAGCATGAGATCGGACCCGGACTGGGTCTTGGGGAAGGCCATCACCTCTCGGATGTTGGTCTGGTAGCCGAACAGCGCCGCCCAGCGGTCGATCCCCAGCGCGATCCCGCCGTGGGGCGGGGCACCGAACTCGAACGCGTCGAGCATCGCGCCGAACCGCTCCCGCATCTGCTCCCGGGAGTAGCCCTGCAGGTTGAAGCTGCGGGCCAGCAGGTCCGGCTTCGAGATCCGCACCGACCCCCCGCCCAGCTCCCAGCCGTTGAGCGCCACGTCGTACTGCATCGCCCGAGCCCGGCCGGCGGGGTCCTCTGGGGATCGCAATTCGAGGTCGCCCGAGACCGTGGTCAGCAGCGCCTCGTCCTCGGGCACCACGCCGCTGAACGGGTTGTGGGTCGCATCCCAGCGACCGAACGGCTCGTCCCACTGGTACATCGGGAAGTGGTGGACCCAGCAGTAGGCCAGCTCGTCGGGGTCGGCGAGCCCGAGCCGTCCCCCCAGTTCCACCCGAAGCCGGCCGAGCACGTCGTTGGTGATCTCCGACGTGTCCGCGACGACCAGGATCAGGTCGCCCTCGTCCGCACCGGCCTGCTCGCGCAGCGCGATCTGCGTGCCGGCGGACAGGAACTTGGCGATCGGCCCGTTGAGCTCGCCGCCTTCCTGGACCGAGAGATGGACCAGGCCTTTCGCGCCGAACCGCCTGGCCAGCTCGGTCAGCTCGTCGACCTCGCGCCGGGTCGCGCCGCCCATGCCGGGGACCGTGATGCCCTTGACCCGCCCGCCCGATCCCAGCGTCTCGTCGAACACGCGGAAGCCGGATGCCGGCGTGCCATTGGGGGCCACCAGCGCCGGCCGCAGGTCGAACAGCTCCATCCCGAACCGGAGCTCGGGCTTGTCCGAGCCGAAGCGCTCCATCGCCTCCTCGTACTCGAACACTGGGAACGGGACCTCGCGGATCGGGCGTTCGGGGACGGTCGCCCTGGTGACCTCGATCACCATGTGCTCGATGAACGCCATCACCGCCTCCTCGTCCACGAAGCTCATCTCGAGGTCGAGCTGGGTGAACTCGGGCTGGCGGTCCCCCCGCAGGTCCTCGTCACGGAAACAGCGGGCGATCTGGAAGTAGCGATCGATGCCACCGACCATGAGCAGCTGCTTGAGCTGCTGCGGGCTCTGTGGCAGCGCGTACACGGCGCCCGGCTGGAGGCGGCTCGGGACGATGAAGTCGCGGGCGCCCTCCGGGGTGCTCTTGATCAGGTTGGGGGTCTCCACCTCGACGAAACCGGCGGCGTGGTGGACCTCGCGGATCGCCTGCACCAGCCGGCTGCGGAGCAGCAGCCGCTGCTGCATCTGGTCACGCCGGATATCGAGGTACCGATACCGGAGCCGGAGGCTCTCGTCGATGGGTGCGTCCGGGTCGTTGATGTAGAACGGCGGCGTCTTGGCCTCGTTGAGGATGCGCACCGTCCGCGCCTGCACCTCGACCGCCCCCGTGGCCAGGCGGGTGTTCTCCTGGCCCGCCTCGCGCAGCTCCACGACCCCCTCGACGGCGATCACGAACTCGCTGCGGACCTTGCTTGCCTGGGCATGCGCTTCGGGGGCGTCGGCAGCATCGACCACCACCTGGGTGATCCCGTAGCGGTCCCGGAGGTCGATGAAGATGAGCTTGCCGTAGTCGCGGCGACGATGGACCCAGCCGGCCAGCATCGTGCTCGACCCGGCATCGTCCGCACGGAGCTGCCCCGCGGTATGGGTGCGGTACGGGGTGGCAAGGCTGAACGGTTCGGCGGGCACGGGAAGGGCTCTCCGGCTGCGGATGACGGGGTGCCATCGTACGTCAGGTGATCGGCACCGGCGCATCGGCCAGGCTCGATGTCGTCGCCGTCGCGGGCCACCCTCGGGGCGGGCGGCCAGCGTGGGCATCGAGGGGCCGTGACTCCGGCCTCAGCCGTGCCGGTGGCCCTGCTCCGCGCGTGCGAGCTCCCGGGCCAGGTCGCCGATCGCCACCGGTCGCTGGCTGCCGGCGAGGAGATCGCGGACCTGCACGTGGCCGTCGGCCAGCTCGTCGCCCAGGATCACCGCGAAGTGCGCGCCCTCCTTGCCGGCGGCCTCGAGCTGCCGGCCCAGCTTGCGGCGTCCCAGGTCGGCGCGAACCCGCAGGTTGGCCGCGCGCAGGTCCGTGGCGACCTTGAGCCGCCCGATCGTGTCGTCGGGGTCCGCGCCCACCACGACCGCCAGCGGCCCGGGCACGGCCGCCGCAGCAACCCCGGCGGCCTCGGCCTGCTCGGCGAGCACGAGGGCCACGCGATCCAGCCCGAGCCCGAACCCGATCCCAGGCGTGGGCTTGCCCCCCAGCAGCTCGACGAGGCCGTCGTAGCGACCGCCGCCGCCCAGCGCCTGCTGCTGTCCCTCCCGACCGGACACGTAGAACTCGAACGCCGTCCGCGTGTAGTAGTCGAGGCCACGGACGATCGCAGGATCCAGCCGGAACGGGATGCCCAGCGCGGCGAGGTGCGCCTGGACGCCCTCGAAGTGCGCGGCACATGCATCGCACAGCCGGTCCGTGACCTTCGGGGCGGCCGCGTTGAGCCCCGCCATCGCGGGATCCTTCGAGTCCAGCAGGCGGAGCACGTTGCGCTCGAGCCGCTCGCGCTCGACCGGCGGCAGGTCCCCGGCGTGCCGGCGGTAGTAGGCCGTGAGCTCCTCGATGTAGGCCGGCCGGCAGGCCGGATCGCCGATCGAGTTGATCAGGACCTCGACACCCTCGACGCCGGCCTCGGCATAGAAGCGCTGCCCGAGCTCGATGATCTCGGCGTCGATCGCTGGGCCCGGGTCGCCGATCGCCTCGACGTCGAACTGCCAGAACTGGCGGTACCGGCCGGCCTGCGGGCGGTCGTAGCGAAACATCGGTCCCGTGCTGGTGAGCTTCACCGGCTGCGGCAGGGTCTGCATCCCGTGCTGGATGTAGGCCCGGACGATCCCCGCGGTGGGCTCCGGGCGGAGGGCCCACGACTCCGACTCCTCGGTGCGCGGAGCGATCCGGAACAGCTCCTTCTCGACCACGTCGGTGACCTCGCCGATCCCACGCTCGAACACGGCCGTCTGCTCGAACAGCGGCGTCTCGATCGGACGGTAGCCGTAGCGGGTGGTGAGACCGGTCGCGATCCGCTGCAGCCGGTCGAACGCGGCGCGCTCGTCGGGAAGAAGATCTCGGGTGCCCCGGGGGGCGCGGAAGGTCGGCATCCGGGAGAGTCTAGATCCCATCGCCAGTGTCAAGCGCGACGCCCCAGTCGGGATCGAGGTCACGGACGGCACGCCAGACGCCCCAAGCGAGGGCCACGCCCGGCGCATCCAGGGGCGGAGCTCAGCCCGAGCGCAGCATCCAGACGAAGGCGACCCCCAGCACGGCGAGGACGAGACCCGTCGTGGCTGCCACGGTGATCGAGGTCCATGCCGGCAGGAAGCCGAGCTGGTCGATCTGGTGGCGGCCCTTCCGGTAGCGATAGAACCCGATCAGCACGGCCCCGGCACCGGCCGCGATCACGACGGTCGCCAGGCTCCGCACCAGCGGCAGCCCGGGCTCGGCGTCTCGTCCCAGGAACTGGGCCGCCGCCAGGCCCAGCGCGACGAGCGTCACGCCGGTGCGAAACCAGGCAAGGAACGTCCGCTCATTGGCGAGGTGCGTTCGGGCTCGGGAGTCGGGATCCACGTCCATCCTGGCGTCAGGATACGCGGCTGGCGTCGCAACAACCATGACGTTCACGTGAACGGCAAGGTTACGGTAGACTGGCCGGGTGACCGATACCGACACGGCGACCGAGCTCGCCCCTCACCTCCTGCGCATCCAGGAGGTCGCCGCCGAGACCGGCCTGACGGCGCGTGCCATCCGCTACTACGAGGAGCTGGGCCTGCTCGCCCCGGCAGCCCGGTCGGAAGGTGCCTATCGCCTCTACGACGCCGAGGACCTGGAGCGCCTGCGGTTCATCCGTGGACTGCGCGACGATGCCGGCTTCTCGCTGGCAGAGATCGGCCAGCTGCTGGTCGAGGAGGCAGCCCGCTCCCGCAACCGGGAACGGTTCCGGTCCACGGCCGACACGGCCGAGCGGACCCGGATCCTGACCGATGCGATCGCGACCGTCGATCGCCAGGTCGCCTCGCTGGAGGCCAAGATCGAGAGGCTCCGGAGCATGCTCGAGGAGGCGGAGGCCCGGCGCGCGCACCTCGAGGCCCACCTCGCCGACATCCAGGCCGGGCGTGAGCCCGGCCACAGCGCCGACGTGAAGCCGGCACCGCGCGTCAAGGCGGACCCCAGGTGATCCGCGAACCCCGCCGCGGTCTCCCATCGTTCGGGTCCGGCTTCGCGCTGCGCAACGGCGCCCGGGCCTTCCGCCACCGCAACTACCGGCTGTTCTTCGCCGGCCAGCTGGTCTCGCTGGTGGGGACCTGGATGCAGCAGGTCGCCCAGGCGTGGCTCGTCCTGGAGCTGACCGACGACCCGTTCGTACTGGGCCTGGCCACCGCCCTGGCGTTCTTCCCGGTGCTCATCCTGGGCCTGTTCGGCGGCCTGATCGCGGATGCCCTGCCCAAGCGCCAGACCCTGATGGCGACCCAGGCCGTGCAGATGACGCTGGCGTTCGTGCTGTTCGGGCTCGTCGTGTCCGATACCGTGCAGGTGTGGCACATCCTCGTGCTGGCCGCGCTGCTGGGCGTGACCAACGCCGTGGACATGCCCACGCGGCAGGCGTTCACGGTGGAGATGGTTGGGCGGGACGACGTCGCCAACGCGGTTGCACTCAACTCCGCCGTGTTCAACAGCGCCCGGATCCTGGGCCCTGCCATCGCCGGGCTCACCATCGGCGCGTTCGGCGGCGACGTGTCGGTCGCGTTCCTGATCAATGGGATCAGCTTCCTGGCGGTGATCATCGCCTACGCGGCCATGCGTCCGGACGCCCTCCAGCAGGTTCCGCAGCTGATGCGACCATCCTCGGTGCGCGAGGTCCGGGACACGATCGCCGACGGCCTGCGCTACGTGCGCCGCACCCCGATGGTGCTGCTGATGACCGTGACGGTGGGCGTGGTGGCCACCTTCGGCATGAACTTCGGGGTCACGATCCCGGCCCTCGCCCAGCAGGTTCTGCATACCGATGCGACCGGGTTCGGCTTCCTGATGACCGCCTCCGGTCTCGGCTCGCTGGTCGCCGCGCTCGCGATCGCCTTCTCCGGCCGCTCGCGGCCCGTGCTGGCACCGCTGGGGGCGATCCTCCTGGGCGTGGCGCTGGCCGTCGCCGCCGTGCTCCAGGTCTACGCGCTGGCGCTGGTGGCGATGGTGTTCGTCGGGCTGGGCGCGATCGGCATGGCGGCCACGGCGAACACGACCATCCAGCTCGCCGTCCCCGACGAGCTGCGCGGCCGGGTGATCAGCGTGTACACGACCGTGTTCGCGGGCTCGGTGCCGATCGGTGGACTGTTCATGGGCTGGATCGCCTCCGTGTTCGGGGTTCCGGCGTCCCTCGCGGTGGGCGGCACCGGGGCGCTGCTGACCGGGCTGGTCGCGCTGGTCTGGATGCGCCGGATCCGGGGTGACGCGTGGTTCAGCGCGACGACCACCACGCCCGCACGGCAGCCCTCGGGTGGCGCCCTTCCCGCCGGCGCTCGACCGCGGTAGCGTCGGTCGGGTCCCGCATCCCAGGGGCGCCCGATCCGCCGCTCAGCTCAGCTCGCGCTGGACGCTGAGCACGTCCTTGAGCTGCTCGACATGCACCATCACCTTGGCCAGCTGGGCCACCGAGGCCACCTGGATCGTCATCGCCACCACGGCCGTGTGGTCCGGATTGACGGCCACGTTGGCGGCCAGGATGTTGACCTTGTTCTCGGCCATGACCTGGGTGATGTCTGACAGCAGGCCGGTACGGTCGTACGCCTCGACCCGGATCGCGATCGGGTAGGTCTGGGCGGGCGCCGCATCCCACTCGACCTCGATCAGGCGACTGATCTCGCGCTCGTTGAGGACGGTCGGACAGGAGCGCAGGTGGACGGTGATCCCCTTGCCCCGGGTGATGAACCCCTGGATGGGGTCTCCGGGAATCGGGTGGCAGCACTTCGCGAAGCGCACCAGCAGGTCACCGACCCCCTTGACCCGGACGCCGCCGGTGCGGTCCGGCTGGGCCGGGGCCACGGTCGGCAGCGTGGCCTGTCCGTCGTCCAGCACGCCCAGCCGCATGACCACCTGCTGGCTGGAGATGGCGCCGTACCCGATGGCGGCATACAGGTCGTCCACGGACTCGTGGCCGTACGTCCTGCCGACCTCGTGGATCTTGTCCAGGCCGACCTCCTGGACGCTGGTTCGGGCCAGCCGTCGCAGCTCGCGCTCGAGGCTCTCGCGCCCGTGGGTGATGTTCTCGGCGCGGTCCTTGCGCTTGAACCACTGGCGGATCTTCTCGCGCGCATGGCTGGTCCGGACGATGTTCATCCAGTCGCGCGACGGGCCGTGCTCACCCTTGGTGGTCACGATCTCGACGATGTCGCCGTTCTTGAGCCGGTAGTCCAGCGGGACCAGCCGGTTGTTGACCTTGGCGCCGATCGTGCGGTGGCCGATGTCGGTATGGATCCGGTACGCGAAGTCGAGAGGGGTGGCGCCCGCGGGCAGGTCCTTCACGTCGCCGCGCGGCGTGAACACGAACACCTGGTCCTGGAAGATGTCGAGCTTGATGCCCTCGACGAACTCCGTCGCGTCGGACTCGCTGACGTCGCGCTGCCACTCCATCAGCTGGCGCAGCCAGGCCAGCTTCGCGTCGTAGTCGCGCTCCGCCTTGGACCCCTCCTTGTAGCGCCAGTGGGCGGCGATCCCCACCTCGCTCACCTGGTGCATCGCATGGGTCCGGATCTGGATCTCGAGCGGCTTGCCGTCGAGCGCGATGACCGCCGTGTGGAGGGACTGGTACAGGTTGTTCTTGGGAACCGCGATGTAGTCGTCGAACTGGCCCGGGATCGGTCGCCAGAGCGCGTGCACGATGCCCAGGGCCGCGTAGCAGTCGCGGATCTCGTCGACCAGGATCCGGATCGCGTAGACGTCGTAGATCTCGCCGAACTCGGCCCCCTTGCGCTGCATCTTCTTCCAGATGCTGTAGATGTGCTTGGGCCGGCCCTGGAGCTCGGCGACGATGCCGGCGTCCCCCAGTCGCGGTCGGAGCTCCTCGATCGCCCGCTCGATGTAGCTCTCACGGCCCCGACGCCGGGTGTCGAGCAGCTTGGCCAGCTCGCGGTATGCCTCCGGCTCGAGCACCTTGAAGCTGAGATCCTCCAGCTCCCACTTGATCTGCCAGATCCCGAGACGCTCCGCGAGGGGTGCGTAGATCTCCATGGTCTGGCGCGCGATGCGCTCCTGCTTCTCGGACGGGAGGTAGCCGAGGGTGCGCATGTTGTGGAGGCGGTCGGCGAGCTTGATCAGGACGACCCGGATGTCGTCGGCCATCGCCAGGAACATCTTGCGGATGTTCTCGGCCTGCTGCTGCTCGTGGGTGTGGGTGCTGAACTTGGACAGCTTGGTCACGCCGTCCACCATGTGCGCGATCTCCGACCCGAACAGCTCCTCGACATCGGCGAGGCTGTACTCCGTGTCCTCCGGCACGTCGTGGAGCAGCGCGGCCGCAACCGCCACCGGATCGATCCCGAGCTCGACCAGGATCTGGGCTGACGCGATCGGGTGGCTGACGTACGGCTCGCCCGACGCACGGATCTGGCTGCTGTGCGCCTCCACCGCCAGGTCGAAGGCCCGCTCCACGACGTCGAGGTCCGCCTGCGGGTGGTCCCGGCGCAGGGCGTCGAGGAGCCAGGTGCGCTGGGCGACGGGGTCGAACTCGATCGCGACCGGGCGGGTCGGCCCACGGTCAGCGCCCGACCGTGATCGCGACCCGCGCCGGGCGGGCGCCCGACGGGCGGCAGCCGGGGCGGCGGGCGTCATCGACGCCTCCCCGTGGAGGGGCATCTCGGGATCGCGAACGACTGGCTCGGCCATCCGCTGAGTCTACTCCGGGGTGCCGCCGAAGCCCTCCGGGGTCAGCCCAGCAAGCCCACCGTGAGATCGCCCGTGAGCCGCAGCCCGCCCGCATCGGTGACCCGCACCGACGTCAGCCGGATGGGCAGGTCCTGGCCGCCGCGCACGAGCACGGCCTCGGTTCCGGCGAGCTCGCCGTCGTCGACCCTGACCACGAGGTTGCCCGTGTCGCTGATCGCCAGCCGGCCGGTGACGGTGGCGCCGAGCCTCACGCTGACCCGGTCGGAGCCGCGGAACCTGACGGCCGTCGGCCGAACCCCGGTCTGCGACTCGACGGCGTCGGCGACCAGGGCCTCGGCCTCCGCCCGCGGGATCGTGGTCGTGGTCGTCACGTGGCCCAGATCCCCGGCCAGCGTGATCCGGTCCAGGGTCACCCGCTCGCCACCGGAGCCGCGCACCGTGACCTCGAGCAGCTCCCCGTCCACGGAGCCGGCCCACCGCTCCAGGATCCGGACGTCGCCCAGGGCGAGGTCGAGGGACCCGATCTCCATTCCCCGGAACGTCGCATTGCTGGCCGTCACCCGGACGGTATCCGCCTGGAGGGTCAACAGGTCGGTCGGCGGGCTGGAGCTGACCGTGACGGTGGTGTCGTCGGCCTCGAGCCCCGCGGCCGCAAGCCCGGCAGTCACGATCCCGGCCGCGATCGGCGGCAGCCCGACGACGACGACGAACGCGAGCACGATCGCCCCGAGCAGCAGCGTGAACAGGCAGCCCCGCATGTCTAGCGTTCCGGGGCCGCCCAGCCCATCGCCGCCAGCACATCACGCGCAACGCCCGCCTCGTCCCACGGCAGCGCGCGGTCCGCGTACAGGATCGTCGGCTCGTGGCCCTTGCCCGCGAGCAGCACCACGTCGCCCGGCCGGGCACGCTCGAACGCGGCCTCGATGGCATGCCGCCGATCCGGGATGGCCAGCGCGTCGACACCCCGCCGCCGCCCGGCCGCCTCCGCGCCGCGCGTGATCTCGTCCACGATGGCCCCGGGCGGCTCCCCGCGCGGGTCCTCGTCGGTGGCCACCACGAGCCGGCACCGCTCGCCGGCGATCCGACCCATCACCGAGCGCTTGGCCGTGTCCCGCTCGCCCGCCGACCCGAACACCGCGATCAGCCCGCCTCCCCGGGCGGCGGCCAGCGGTGCCAGCAGCTCGAGCACGCCCTGGAGCGATGCCGGCGAGTGGGCGTAGTCGACGATCACCCCGAACGGCTGGCCGGCCTCGATCCGCTCCATCCGTCCCGGCACGCCGCGCACGCCCTCGAGGCCCTCCCGCACGGCGGCCTCGTCCAGGCCGAGCCCCAGCCCCAGCGCCACGACGGCGAGTGCGTTGTGGGCATTGAACCGGCCCGCAAGACGCAGCTCGAGCCGCCCCTCCCGCCGGCCGCCGTCCCTGCCGACCCTGGCGTCTCCACCCTCACCACCGGGCCGCGAATAGCGCAGCCGGAGTCGGCTGGCATCCTCCTGGACCCCGACCGCCCGAACGTCCGCGGCGGGGTCCGCGCCATAGGTGATCACCCGCGCGCCGGCGGCGTGACCCGCCGCCTCGAAGAACGGACCCGCGGGATCGTCCCGATTGACCACTGCGAGCTTGGGCCACGGGAGGCCGGTCACGACCTTGTGCGGGTTGCCCGGACCCGTCCGAAGCGCCTCGAACAGGCGCAGCTTGGCGGCCCGGTAGCGCTCGAACGTGCCGTGCAGCTCGAGGTGCTCGTGGGTCAGGTTGGTGAACACGGCCGCGTCGTAGGCGACGCCGGCGACGCGCTCCAGCTCCAGGGCGTGCGAGGTGGTCTCGACCACGGCGGCCCGATTGCCGTTGGCCACCATCGCGCGCAGCGCGGCCTGGAGCTCCGGAGCCGCCGGCGTCGTGGCATGGGCCTCGTGCCGCTCGCGGCGGGCTCCCACCTTGGTCTCCACCGTGCCGATCATGCCCGTGGGAACGCCGGCCGCCTCGAGCGCCGCGAGCGCGAGAAACGAGGTCGTCGTCTTGCCGTCGGTGCCGGTGATCCCGACCACCCCCAGCTCCCGCGATGGATCACCGAACCACCAGCCGGCTGCCTCCGCGAGCACGGGGCGCGACGCCCGCACCACCAGCTGCGGGATCGCCACACCCGGGACCGCCCGCTCGACGACAGCCGCGCCGGCGCCCGAGGCGGCGGCCCGGTCGAGGAAGTCGTGACCGTCGACGTGGAAGCCCTCGATGGCGACGAACAGCGTTCCGGGCCCCACGGCGCGCGAATCCTCGCTGACGCCGGTGACCGCGACCTCCGCCAGGGCGGCCGCTGAGGCCGGCAGCCCGTCAAGCCGCGCACCCAGCACCTGGGCCGAGACCGCCGGCCGGGCCAGCAGCGAGACCAGCGATCGCGCGACCGACGGCGTCGCGGCCGCGATCAGCCGCTCGATCCCAGGCTCGCCGGCACTCACCGCGCGCTCCCCTGCCCCGCCAGCCGAGCGACGCGCGCGGTCAGCCGGCCCGCCCTGTAGCGCCAGCCCCTGGCGACGTGCTCGTGGGCGCCCGCCAGCTCTACCCAGGCGGCTCCGAACGATCGCTTGTGCTCGTACAGGCCCCAGGTCGGCTCGCCCTCGACCGGCGGCCGCCGGGCACCCGCCACGTCGACGCCGCCGAGGTCCATCTCGACCCGGTCCTCGCCAAGCGCGAGCTGGATCGACCGCCAGCGGAGCAGGTGCATCGTGCCGGGGTGGTCCCGGCGCCGCTCGGCGCGGTCGGCGGAATGGGCGGTCGACAGCCGGGCCCCGTGGCGGTAGAGCACCAGCCCGCCCAGCAGCTCACCACCCGGGCCGCCCTCCCGCGCCTCGAGCAGGACGAGGTGGCCGGCGGCCAGCGCGCGCCGCCACCAGCCGACCGATTCGGCGGCGAGCCGGAAGCCACGCCGCTCACCGGTGGCCACCAGCAGCTCGTAGAAACGCTCCAGCGCCGGGTCGGCCTCCTCCACCGCCCGTACCAGCCCGTCCTGCTCGCTGGCGGCGACGTCGTGGCGGACGACCGCCAGCCCGTCGCGCTCGGCTCGTCGGATGCGCTGGCGGGTGGGCTTGCTGACGCCGGACAGCACCGCCGCCTCGTCGGCGCCTCGGAGGGAGAGCGCCATCCGGTGGCGCGACGGCTGGATCTCCGGGATGGCCCGGAAGCCAGCGGCATCGAGCATCGCGCGGTAGTCCGCATCGTCCTGGGCGACCTCGGGGTCGGCAGCGACCACGTCGATCCCGTCCGCTGCCAGGTGGGCCGTGACGGCCGCCATCGCACCGCCGATCGCAGCCCCCGCTCCCGCGATGGCGTGCATGTCCCCCAAGGACCACGGGGCCGCCGGGCCGACCGGACCCCGCGGCAGGTAGGCCGACCCGCCGCCGAGTCCCGGCCACGGCCTGGTCAGGGCCAGGGCACGCACCTCGCCCAGGGCGAGGAACCGCGGCGTCCAGCCGCCGGCCGCGCGGTGCTCGGCCCAGGCCCGCGACTGGAGGACATGCCCGCCCGGTGCCGCGACGGCAGCCTCGTCCCAGTCCCTGAGCGCCTCGCCCTGCAGCTCGCGGACCTCGGCGTGGGCCGCGGTCATGCGTCGGCCCCCCCGCCGTACCCGGATGCGGTCGTCCCTCCGCGCAACCCGTGGCGCACCCGCTCGACGCGGACCCGGGCCCGATGGGCCAGCGCATAGGTCCGACGTCCGAGCCCGTCGAGCACCAGGTCCCAGGCCCCGATGTAGCGGACCTCGCGGCCCCCGAAGCCGGTCTTGAAATGGTCGATCCCGGAGTGGGCCAGGCCCCACAGGTCGTAAGCGGTGGCACCCGCCGTCCTGGACGACCGGATCGCCTCCCACTTGAGCAGGTAGTTGGCGCGGGAGTCGGCACCGGCCTGGGTCATGCCGCCGTAGGGCTCGACAACCCGGCTGCCGCTGCGGACGAGCAACAGGGTCGCCACCGGCGTCGCATCCCCGAGCTCGGCGAACAGCAGCCGCGCGCGGCCGGACGGACCGTACGCGTCCCACACGTCCTGGTACGCCGACCGGGCCCGGATCAGGAAGCCTGCGCGGGCGGCCGTCTCCTCGTAGATCGCATAGAACTCGTCCAGCCGCTCCGGTCCGGCATCGACCACCCGCACCCCGCCGGAGCGGGCCTTGTTGACGTACTGGCGCCACTTCTTGCGCAGGCCGCCCCACAGTGCGTCCTCGTCGGGGGCAAGGTCGATGACCCGGGTGCTGACGGGCTGGATGGCGGGGGCCGGCGCCCAGCCGGCGCGCCGCAGGGCGTCGGTCACCGCACCCTCCGCGTCCGGACCCGTGTCACGCTCGATCTCCGGGTCGATGGTCAGGTGGCTCACCCTCCCGCCGGCCCGCAGTCCGGCCTGGGCGAGCTCGGTGAACCGGATCACCGAGGCTGGAGTCCAAGCGTCCAGCACCGGGCCCCGGGGCGCGTAGGCGAGCGCCCACGGCAGCGGCCCGGGACGTCGCAGCAGAACCTGGGCGCCGACCCCCGCCTGTGGGTCGTGGAGACGGTGGGCGGACCAGCCGTTGACCGCCTTCACGCGGGCCCATGCCGAGAGTTGCAGGTAGGAGCCGATCGGGTTGGACTCGACGGTCGCGTCCCACGTCTCCGGCGCCGGTTCCACCGCGACGGCGGGCGCGATCGCCGGATGGCGCCGCGTCATGCGCGTCCTCGCCGGCGCAGGAGGTCCACCACGAGGTCGACGATAAGCCGGAGCTCGCTGATCCGCAACGCGAGCGAGCCGGCGATGAACACCAGCCCGCCGGCCGCCGTGGCGATCGAGACCCGGACCAGCAGCAGGACGAAGCCCGGGTCCTCTCCCCACGCGTCCAGCAGCGCCTGCTCGACGCCCCAGGCCACCGCGCCTCCAGCGGCCGCAACGACCAGCGTCCGGAGCAGCACGTTCAGCACGTTGCGCAGGCCGGCACCGTAGCCGGGCACCCGGCCCCGCAGGAACACGACCAGGGCGACGGTCTCGAGCCAGGCCGAGACCGCGATGGCCAGGGCCAGACCGTTGAGGCCCAGCGGGCCGACGAAGATGTTGGCCAGCACGATGTTGGCGGCCACGGCCGCCAGCGCCGCCAGCACCGGCGTCCGCGTGTCCTTGAGCGCGTAGAAGGCACGTGCCAGCACGGCGATCAGCGAGTGCGCGGTGAGCCCCACGAGGAACACCGAGAGCGCGAGGCCCGTGGCCTCGATGGCCGTCTCGCTGATGTCCGCGATCCCGAACAGGAGACGGACCAGGTCCTCGGACACGACCATGCCCAGGGCCGCGATCCCGAGCATGACGTAGCCGAGCACTGCCAGCCCGCGGACGAGCAGCCTCGTGAACGCCTCGGTCGCGCCGGCGGCGGCCTCCCGCGAGAGCGACGGCAGCAGGACGACGCCCAGCGGCACGCCGATGACGCCGATCGGGATCTGGAGCATCGCGAACGCGAAGTTGAACACCGGCAGCGCCTCGTCGCCCAGCGTCGAGGCCAGGCTGGTCATCACCACGAACACGAACTGGGTGGCCCCCAGGCCGATCGCCCGGGGCAACATGAGCACCAGCGCGAGCCGAGCCTGGTCGTCACCCAGGTCGAGCCGGGGCCGGATCCGGGCCCCCAGCCGGGCCACCGCCGGCAGTTGGACGAGGACGTGGCCGAGCGCGCCGATGACCACCCCGACGGCGAGCCCGCTGATACCCATCTGCGGCACCAGCAGCAGGGCGGCCGCGATGATCAGGCCGTTGTAGACGATCGGCGCCAGGGCCGCGGATGCGAACCGGCCGCGCGCATTGAGAATGCTGGTGGCCACTGCGCCCGATGCCAGGAACAGGGGCGCGAGCACCATGATCCGGGTCAGCTCGGTGGTGGCCGCGAGCTGCTGGGCGTCGAACCCCGGGGTCATCAGGGCAACCAGCCCCGGCGCGAACAGCAGGACCAGGCCGGCGAGGAGGGCCAGGAGGGCCAGCATCAGGGTCGCCACCGTCGATACCACCCGCCATGCGCGGGCCTCCTGGTCCGTCGCGAACAGGGATGCCATCACCGGGATCAGCGCCGACGACAGTGCCCCGGCGGCAACCAGCTGGAACAGCAGGTCCGGGATCCGGAAGGCGGCATAGAACGGCGACAGGTCCCCCACGTCGGGTACCGAGCCGGCGATGGCGATGGTGCGAACGTAGCCCAGCAGCCGCGAGAAGAAGAACAGGATCGTGACGACGAGGCCGGCGCGGGCGAGCGCCCGCGCCGAGGCCGAGGGGCGCCCGGCACCGGCCACCGGTTCGGGAGCGACGCCTCCCGGGCCGGCAGGCTCGCCGGTGGCGGCGATCGAGGCGTCGTCCATCAGGTCGCCTTGGCCCGCGGATGGGCGAGCCGGTAGGCATCGCGCAGGCGGGCCGGGGAGACGTGGGTATAGACCTGGGTGGTCGCCAGGCTCTCGTGGCCGAGCAGCTCCTGCACCACCCGCAGGTCCGCGCCGCCCTCAAGCAGGTGGGTCGCGAAGGAATGGCGGAGCGTGTGCGGGCTGACGCCCTCTGGCAACCCCGCCAGGCGGCGCAGCCGGTCGAGCCGCATGCGCAGACCGCGAACGCCCAGCGGCGCCCCGTGCAGATTGAGGAACACCTCGGTCGGGTCATCCGCGAGTGGGCTGGCTCGCGCGACGAGCTCCGGCCGACCCGTCTCGAGGTAGGCGGCCAGGGCATTGCGGGCGGGGCCGCCCAGCAATCCGATGCGCTCCTTGCGGCCCTTGCCCAGCACCCGCACCTCGCCGCGCCGCAGGTCGAGCGAGCCGAGATCGGCGGCGGCGAGCTCGCTGATCCGGAGCCCCGCGGCATAGGCGGTCTCCACCAGGGCCCGGTCCCGGAGCGCGATCGCGTGGGCGAGGCCGGGATCGCGGCGCCCGGTCGGCGATGTGCCGGCGTCGGCGGCGGCGAGGTCGTCGGCGACGACCGCGAGCAACGCCTCGACCTGCTCGACCTCCAGCACCTTGGGCAGCCGCCGCGGCAGCCGGGGCGTGGCGACCGCGCCCCACGGATCCCCGGGGGCAAGGCCGGCCCGGGCACAGTAGCGGTGGAACGCGCGCAGGGCCGCCATCCGCTGGGCCACGGATGTCTTGGCGTGTCCCTCCGAGAGCTCGGCCAAGTAGGCCCGAAGCGTCGTCCGTCCCGGCTTTCGCCAGTCGGCGTCCTGGGCCGCCAGCCAGCCGAGATAGGCCGCGACGGTCGCCTCGTACGAGCGGCGCGTCTCGGGCGACAGGTCGCGAGCCTCCAGCGAGCGCAGGAACCGCCGCAGGGCCTCGGTGCCGGTCACGTTGCGGCTCCCGTGGCCGCCGGGTTCCTCCGTCGCGGCGCGGTCACGCGCCCGCGCGCCGGGCCGGGGCCGCGGCGCGGGGTGCCTCGCTCGACGGGCGTGTCGTGCGTCGGCTGCCGGCGCTGCTCCGCGCGGTGCCACCACGCCGGCCGCCGCGCACGGGGCGGGCGAGCGCCTCCGGGTTGGGCGGCCCGCCGGCCAGCCGCAACCCGACGAGCTCCCCCTCCGGCAGCTCGACCGCGGCGCCACAGGTCAGGCAGATGCCGCCTTCGTCGCGCCGGGCCACCGCGCCCCGGCCATCGCCGTGGGCGGCATCGGTCACATCGTGCACGGCCCCGGTGGGCTGGTCGTTGGTCGTGAAGTCGCACTTCGGATAGGCGGAGCATCCCCAGAACACGTTACCCGTCCGCCGGGCGCGTCGCGCGACGAGCCGGCCATCGGCATTCCTGGGGCAGACGACCTCGAACGGCAGCGGCTCGGGGGGCGGCGGACCGTCCTTCCGGATGTACGTGCAGTCCGGATAGCGCGAGCAGCCGACAAACGCCCCGAACCGGCCACGGCGCGTCTGGAGCACGCCCTCACCGCACTGCGGGCACGGGTCCCCCTCGCCCTCCAGCTGCGGCGTCTCGTCGCCCGGGAGGGGTCGGGTCTCCTTGTGGTCTGGATAGGTGGAGCAGGCAAGGAACTTGCCGTTGCGTCCGAGACGGATGACCATCGGGTGACCGAGCGAGCAGAGCTCGTCGGTGGGCTCCGTGGTGAAGTCGCTCCGCTTGAGCTCCTTGCGCTTCTCGTCCACCCGCTGCTTGAGCGGCCCGAAGAACGCCCGGAGCAGCGGCACCCACTGGCGCTCGCCACGGGCCACCTCGTCGAGCTCCTCCTCCATCCGGGCCGTGAAGGCAAGATCGACATACTCGCCGAAATGAGCGACCAGCAGGTCGGTCACGATCTCGCCGATCTCCTCGGGCTGGAGCCGTCGCTCGACCACCTTGACGTATCCGCGGTCGAGGATCGTCGAGATGGTGGCGGCGTACGTCGACGGGCGCCCGATGCCATGCTCCTCGAGCGCCTTGATCAGGGTTGCCTCCGTGAACCGCGGCGGCGGCTCGGTGAAATGCTGGGTGGGGACCACCTGCTCCACCGAGGTGACCTCCCCATCGCGCAGCGGCGGCAGGCGGCGCTCCGCCTCCTCGGCGGCGGCATCGTCGGCGCCCTCCGTGTACACCCGGGCGAACCCGTCGAACAGCGTCCGGGTCGCCGATGCGCGTAGCCGGTAGGCCCCCCCGGCCAGCTCCGCGCTCGTGGTCTCGAGCTCCTTGGGCGCCATCTGCGACGCGATCGCCCGCTGCCAGATCAGCCGGTACAGCCGGTGCTGGTCCGGCTTGAGGTGGTCCTGCAGCGACTCCGGGTCGCGCAGGAACGAGGTCGGGCGGATCGACTCGTGGGCCTCCTGGGCCCCCTTCTGGCGGGTCTTGTGGGCACGGCCAGTCCCCGTCCCGTAGCGCTCCCCGTAGCGCTGCGCGATGACCTGCTGCGCCTCCGTCATGGCGACGGCGGCGATCGCGGTGGAGTCGGTCCGCATGTAGGTGATCAGCCCGACGTGGCCGTCGGGCGTGTCGGCACCCTCGTACAGGCTCTGGGCGACCGACATCGTTCGCTTGGGGCTGTAGCCCAGCTTGCGGCTCGCCTCCTGCTGGAGGGTGCTGGTCGTGAACGGCGGCGCGGGATTGCGGCGGCTGGTCCGGGTGGCGACCGACTCCACGACCGGGTGCAGCGCCCGGATGGCCGCGGCGTGGCGCTCAGCCGTCTCGCCGTCCCCGATCTCGGGGGCCTTGCCGTCGATCCGGACGAGATCGGCGGTGAACGTGGCGCCCCCGGCCGCAGCCAGGGTGGCCTCGAGCGTCCAGTACTCGCGTGCCGTGAACGCCCGGATCTCCCGTTCGCGCTCCACCACCATGCGCACTGCCACCGACTGCACCCGACCCGCCGACAGGCCGCCCCGAACCTTGCGCGACAGCAGCGGGCTGAGCGTGTAGCCCACCAGGCGGTCCACGATCCGGCGGGTCTGCTGGGCATCCACCAGGTGCTGGTCGATGTCGCGCGGCCGGGCAAACGCGTCCTGGATTGCGCCCTCGGTGATCTCGTTGAACGTGACCCGTCGTGTCTTGGAGGCCGGCACGCCCGCCGCCTCCGCCACGTGCCAGGCGATCGCCTCCCCCTCGCGATCGAGGTCCGTGGCGAGATAGACCTGGTCTGCGCTCCGGGCCGCCTTCGAGATGTCGGCGACCTGCTTGCGCCGGTCCTCGGGTACGACGTACTGGGGCGCGAAGTCGTGCTCCACGTCCACGCCGAACTTGCCCTTGCCGGGGTTCTCCGGCAGATCGCGGACGTGGCCGTAGGAGGCGAGGACCCGGTAGTCGGCACCGAGATAGCGCTCGATGGTCCTCGCCTTGGCGGGCGACTCGACGATCACGAGGTTCTTGGCCATGGCGGCGCGGAGTGTAGCACCGGCTCCTTGCGGGCCGTCCATCTCCGGGCCGGGTCCGCCACCTGGGACGACGCTGTCGCCGTGCGGTGCGCGGGCGAGACGTCGAGCGCGACGCGCTGCTCAGATGTCCCGGACGCGCTGCAGGAAGTCCTCGTCGATGTCGAGCTCGACGTCAAGCTCATCGCCCGCGTCGTGTGCCTGGGCCCCCGCGCTCTCGACCGGGATGGGCAGTCGCTCGTCCTCGCCCGCACCGGGTGTCATCGATGCCGGCGCATCACCCACCTCCTCGAGGTGCCGGGCCAACGCGCCGGCGGGGATCTCCAGGAAGCGGATCACGAGGTAGGGGAAGAAGAAGGTGGCGGCGCTGCTGTCGATGAACACTGGGCGCTTGCCGTCGCTCATGTGCAGGTTGGTGCACACCAACCCGGCATCGGTCGAGGCGGGCATGCCGAACAGGTCGGCGATCAGCGGCTGCTCGTTGGTGACGTGGATGACGACGTTGCGGATCACGCCCCCGATCCTCGCGGAGGTCGTGCCTGCCGTCACCCGCCCGATGGTCCCGGTCCTGGCCGGGAGACCGGGCAGCCAGGGCATCTACGGGCGGTCAGGGCGTGTAGAAGTCCACGACGAGGCGGACGCGCCCCCTCGCAACCCAGACCCCGATGCCCACCTGGTGGAACCGGGCGTCCATCAGGTTGCGATAGTGTCCGCCGTTGTAGGGCCTCTCGCTCTGGAAGTAGAGATGGGACCCGAGCACCGCCGAGTAGGGATTGCCCGACCGGCAGCCCAGGTTCTCGCCCCACCGGTAGCTGGTGTAGCCCACGCGCCGCAGGCGGTCACCGGGCGTCCCGTTGATGAAGTGGTTGCAGATGTTGCGGGTCGCCAGCAGCTTCGCGTACGGCCGCGAGACCTTGTTGCTGATCCCCGAGTTGAGGGTCAGCGGGCGCACGTCGCGACCGCCTGGCGACCTGCAGTTGCCCGCCCCGGTCACCCAGCCCCCGGTCCGGGTGCAGTTCATGAGCCGCAGGTAGTAGCTCTCGACGCCGTGCCAGCTCGCTTTGGCCGCCCCGCCGCCGCCCGAGCGCTTGATCCTGGAAGTCCGGGTGGCGGTCCCGGTGGAGGCCGCCGGCGCCGGCGCCGGCTTGGGCTTGGGCTTGGGCTTGACCTTGAACCACCCGCTGGTCACCCCTGCCAGGTGGGCCCCCGACTTGGCGGCCGCGCTCGCTGCAACGGTCGCCTCGACCTTCGCTCCATACGGGAACGCCGCCTTGGGCACGAACACCAGGACGGTCCCGTCCTCGGCCCACGAGACGGCACCGGCCACCTTCTTTCCGTCGACCGAGACGGACAAAGCATCTGTGGTAGCCGCCCGCAGCATCGTCTCCGTGAACCGCACCGATACCGCGGCCGTGCGTTCCACCTTCGACGCGCCGTCGACGGGCCGGAACCGGACGACCTCGGGGGCTCCGGCCGTGCGCACCGTGAGCGGCGGCGTGTCCGAGAACGGCACCCCCTCGGCGTCGGTGAGTCCCGCCAGCGCGATCCTGTACCGGGTGTCAACCGCCAGGGAGCCGGCCGGCCGGAACAGGTACTCGCCCGCAACCTTGCCGGGCTCCACCCCGCCCTCGACGGCCGGATCGATCCTGAGCGCCGCCCGGATCGCCGCCAGCGCCACGGGGCGGTCGAGGCGGATCCGGAACGCGGTGTCGACCCGCACCCGCTTGCCCTCGGCCCGGGTCGCCTGGATCGTGGCGCTGCCGGCCGGAGCAGTCAGGACCGCCGCCCGGACGGGGCCGACGAGCGAGCCGCCGTCGGCGGCCCGCGCCGTGCGCGCCACCGTCAGCACGTACAGCGTGTCGGGCTGCCAGGTGTCGAGCGGCGCGATCGTCAGGACCCTGCCCGACTCGTCCCATGCGAATTGAACGGGGGCATCCGGGACCACGCGCAGGGCGGCAGCGACCGACGCGGCGTCCATCGGGGCACCGAACTCCACGCGCATCGGTTCGCGCAAGCCGTGGCCGGTCCCGAGGGCGTCGATCACATGGGCGTCGACGGGTGCGGGAGCCGATGCCGGGACCGCGTTGCCGGGGGCGGGAGGCATGGCTGCCACGGCGACGAGGGCGATGATCGCGGCGGCAGCCAGCCCTGCACCGATCCGACCCACGCCCGCGCGGCCGACCACCGCGACATACACGAGGACCACGACCGGCAGCGCAAGCACGAGCGCCGCGAGCTTCCGCAATACGTCATCCTCCTACGGCCCGGCGGGCTGCCGCATCGCATGGGCGCCAGCACGGGACGCGAGCCGGGGCTGCCCCACCTCCGGCCCGGATTTCGGGCCGGAGCGTACCACCGCCCGCAGGACGGCAGCAACCGTCGACGACGGCGGGCCGCGCCTGCCAGCCATCAGGGGGTCGGGCCGTGGTAGCCCAGGCGGGGGGCGACGGCGCCGACCGCCCGCCGCAGCGCCGCCATCTCGAGCTGCTCGATCCGGGTAGACACGCCCTGGCCCGGGCGCCGCGGATGGCGCCGGCTGCCGGTCACCTCGAGCGTGGCCGGATCGGCCACGTCCATGCCCAGGTAGTCGGACAGGGTCCTCCGGGTCGCCTCCTCGCCCAGGTCCTCGTACCGCACGAACCGGCCGCCCACCTCCTGGTGGTGATCCGCGAAATCCGAGGCCAGCCCGGCCCACAGCCGGCCGAACGCCCAGGGCGTCCGGACCGTCTCGTCCGGCCAGCGCCAGAACCAGCGCCGGCCGGTGTTCCGGTAGCTGCGCCACGCGTCCCACGGATTGCGCACCAGGAACAGGAACCGCCCATCGGGATACAGGAAGCGGAGATAGCGCACGTCGTCCATCGTCCAGTGCACCTCCTTCACGCCCCAGCCTTGATAGCCGAGGCGCAGGGCCGGCGCCTCGAACAGGGCGTCGAGGTAGGCCCGGTGCGCCGCCACCAGGTCGGTGATCCCCGGGTAGAGGTTGGCGACCCACAGGTCGGCCAACGAGGCCGCAGGCTGGGCACCCACGATGTATCCGGGCGGCGGCCAGCCCGGATCGGCGAACGGCAGCATCTGCCGGCGGAGCGCCTGCAGTGGCTCGCTGAAGTGATAGGGCTCGCCCCAGATCAGGTGGTTCCCGCCGATGCACATCCGCTGGAGCAGGGTGGAGCCGGCGCGCCAGCCGGCCGACACGATGAAGATCGGTGGCGTCCGCGATCCGCCCGACGGGGCCGGCGCCCGAGCCGCCAGGTTGCGCAGGGCCGACGGAAGATCCAGGGCGCTGTCCCGGGCGGCCGCCTCGAGGGCTCGGGCCTCACCGGTGCCCCGGAAGAGGGCGGCGAGGTTGGCTGCGGATCGTCGCTTCGCCACTGGTCCTGCTGGCCCTCCACTCCCGTCGTGTGCCGAAAGTGTGCCCGGAAGCGGCAGTGGCCGTGCGGTCATCCATCCGGGTCCCGGCCGCCGCCGGCAACAGCTGCGCCGAGCAGCTGTAGCGACCGAACGCCTCCAGCACGAGACCACGCACCTCGAGCAGCGTCAGCGCGCCGAGCACGGTCGCCGTGGAGTGCCCCGTTGCGGCCATGAGCTCGTCCACGGTCGCGAGACCGCTCACGAGCGCTTCCGCCACGACACGTTCCGTCCCGCCGAGGCTCGCCAGCGTCGCCTCCCGTCGACCATCGCCCGGATGACCCGGGTCGGCGAGCCCGAGGTCCTCCAGCAGCTCAGGGATCCCGGCCACGACCCGCGCCTCCGAGGCGGCCTCCCGGAGGAATGCCAGGCTGCCGGCGACGGCCGGGTCGTCGAGCCGACCCGGAACCAGGAACAGCTGGCGCCCCTGCTCGAGGGCCCAGGCCGCGGTGGTGAGCGCCCCACTGCGGGCCCCGGCTTCCACGACCACGGTGGCGTCCGCCAACCCGCTGATCAGGCGGTTGCGACGGGGGAACGTCCCGCGTGACGGCTGGGTCTCCGGTGGGAACTCGCTCACCACGGTCCCGCCTGTCCCTGCGATCGCGTCGGCGAGTCCACGGTGCGCCGACGGGTACAGGCGCTCGTGACCGCCGCCGATCACCGCGATCGTCGGTGTCGCCGCCCGCAGGGCCGCCGCATGGGCCGCGCCGTCGATCCCCAGTGCCAGCCCGGAGACGACCGTGGCGCTTCGGCTGGATACGGCGTCGGCGATCCGTGTCGCCGTCGTCCGCCCGACCGCAGTGGGCCGGCGCGTCCCGACGACGGCGACGGCGCGCGGTCGACCGAGCGCGGCGGGATCGCCGAGCAGGAACAGCACTGGCGGCGGCAGCTCGATCCTGCGCAGTCGGGCCGGGTACGCCTCGTCGGTGAGGATCAGCACGCCGAGGCCGGCCCGGCGGATCGGCTCCAGCCACCGCCACGGGTCGTCAGCGGCGGCTCGGATCTCGGCGGCCATCGCCATGGTCAGGGTAGGTCCGCCACCGTCCGGGCCCACCGTCGCCTCCACCAACGCACGCAACGCTGCCGGCCGGCCTGCCTCCTCCAGGACGACGGCAGCGCTCCCGAACCGCGCCAGCAGGCGTCCGAAGGTCACCGGCCCGACACCCGCGACACCTGCCAGCACCACCCACGCCTCCCGTTCCGCCAGGCCGGCCGCGACACCGAACGGGCCTGCTGCACCGGCCGCGCCGGGACGGTCGGACGAGCCATCGGGCTGCCCGATCGGACCTCGCGGTCCGACGCCCAGCATCAGCCCGCCTGCGCCGTCAGGGGCGCATCGACCGGGGCACGAAACCGGGCCGCCTCGTCCAGGTGGCCCGTCCCCACCCACCGGTCGCCCTCGAGGTCGGCGAGGGTCCGCGCCACCCGGAGGAGGCGCTCCGTGCCGCGCCCCGACAGCCCCTCGCGCTCCGCGAGCACGACCGCCCGGGCAGTCTCAACCGGCCCCAGCCGGCAGGCCTCACGCAGCTCGCGACCCCGGAGCCGGCCGTTGATCCGGTCCCCGCTGCGGTCCCGCTGGCGCCGCCGCGCCGCGGCAATCCTGGCGGCCACCGTGGCCGACGCTTCCGGGGCGGCGTCCGCGACGAGCAGCGCCGGCGGCACGCGCTCGACCCGCACCCACAGGTCGATCCGGTCCCGCAGCGGCCCCGAGATCCGCCGCCGATACCGCTGGGGCAGTCCCGGCGGGCAGGAGCACGAACGGTCCGCCGCGCCGTCGTTGCCGCAGGGGCACGGGTTCATCGCGGCGACGAACGTGAACCGGGCCGGGAACACCGCGGCGCGCCCGACGCGAACCACGGCTACGCTCCCCTCCTCGAGCGGCTGGCGAAGCGCCTCGAGAACGTCGCGGCCGAACTCCGGGAGCTCATCGCAGATGAGCACTCCCTGGTCCGCCAGGGTGACCTCGCCGGGCGACAGGCGGGGACCGCCGCCGATCATGCCAGCGTAGGAGACAGTGTGGTGCGGAGCCCGGACGGGCGGCCGCCGGACGAGCGAGCGCACCGGCCCCCCGGCCACCGAGGCGACCACCGTCGCCGCCAGTGCCGCCTCCTCGTCGAGGTCAGGGAGCAGACCCGGGATGGTTCGTGCGAGCAGGGTCTTGCCGGCACCGGGCGGCCCGACCAGGAGCAGCGCATGGCCCCCGGCGAGGGCGATCTCCAGGGCGCGCCGCGCCACCGCCTGCCCCCGGACGTCCGCCAGGTCGACGACGTCCTCGCCGGCCCGAGCAGAGCCGGAGCCGGACTCCGTGGCCGGAACGGCCCTCCCTCCACCTGCTCCCGCGACGTCGGCCAGGGCGTCCGCGCGCGGAAGCGGGATCGGGACCAGGCGCCGGCTGAGCCGGGGCCGGAGCGCCGCCGCCACCTCGGCCAGACTCGAGGCACCGATGACCACGATGCCCGGCACCAGGCCCGCCTCGTCCGACGCCTCGGCGGGGACGACCATCCGCCGCACGCCGGCGCCGGCCAGGGCCAGAGCCATGGGCAGGATGCCCGGGACCGGGCGCACCTCGCCACCGAGGCCCAGCTCGCCGACCAGGGCAACCCGCCCCTGGTCCGCCCGCAGCTGTTCCGAGCCGAGCAGGATGCCGACGGCGATCGCGAGGTCCAGAGAGGCGCCCGTCTTGCGTACCTCGGCCGGGGCGAGGTTGACGGTGATCCGCCGCGGGGGATGATGGAATCCGGCGTTCCGCAGCGCCCCA
This sequence comes from uncultured Chloroflexia bacterium, assembly GCA_963727585.1. Lineage (GTDB taxonomy): Bacteria > Chloroflexota > Limnocylindria > Limnocylindrales > CSP1-4 > CAIXZV01. The sequence goes on from CAVSHH010000003.1 coordinate 1,364,551, forward strand.
CGCACCCGCTCGCGGGCCTCAGAGAGAGCAGCATCCGGCAGGCCCACGATCGTGAAGCCCGGCAGGCCGGGCGCGACGTCGACCTCCACCCGGACCGGGCGTCCGGTGATCCCGGCGAGCGTTGCGGACAGGAGGGTTGCGAGCACGCGCCGACCATAGGGCGCGCGACTCACCGCGCACTTATGCCGGTGGCTGGATCCAGGGGGGAGCTGCCAGCGGCCGGTCGGACCGGGCTACTGGCCGGAGGCTGGGGCGAGCAGGCCCACGGTCTGGGCAGCACCCTTGTCGACGGCCTTCGCGAAATCGAGCACCGAGCGCCCCAGCACCGAGTCGCCCTTGGAGATCATGAACGGGGCGCCGGTGTTGAGGGCCGAGATCGCACCCCGGTACTCGTTCACGATCTGGAACTCGATCGGGCGCCGGAGCGCGCCCTCGGCGCTCTTGACGCTGATGCCCGTGTAGGCGTTCGACCGGTTGAGGACCAGCTTGAGCTTGCTCTGCTCGTAGCCCAGGTGGCCAATGGTCTCCAGGAGCAGGCGCACGTTCTTGAGGCACGACAGGTCGGCCGTCATCACCGCGAAGATGGTGTCGGCCACGTCGAGCACCATCAGGTTCCGGTCCTCCAGCCGCTTGTCGATGTCGACCACGACATAGTCGTACATTCCCGCGAGGAGCTGCAGGATCTCGTGCAGGTGACCGGCGGTGACGTGGTCGGCGGCCTCCGGCGTGGGCGGCGCGAGCAGCAGGTCGACCCCCGAGTCGTGGCTGATCACCAGGCTCTTCACCAGGTCGGCGTCCATGGCGGGCGAGCTGACCAGGTCCACGATGCTCTTGCGGTCGAGACCCAGGTCGAGGAACACGCGGTGGTCGCCGAACTGGAGATTGCCGTCCACCAGGCACACCCGCCGACCCAGCGCGTGGAGCGCGATCGCCGCGTTGATCGCGATCGTCGTCGTGCCCACGCCGCCCTTCGCCCCGTAGTAGGCGTGGATCCGGCCCAGCGGTGGCCGGCCGACGAGGGACTCCGTGGGCGAGAAACGCGCGATTAGGCTCTTCATCCGGGCCAGCAGCTCGGCCGGGTGGAAGGGCTTGATCAGGTAGTCGTCGGCGCCCGCCCGCAGGGCGCGGACCTTGCCCTGCACGTCCTTCTCGCCGGTGAGCATGATGATCGGGACGTGGCGGCCGCCGCTTTCCTCGGCGCGGATCCGCGTCGCAAGCTCGTAGCCGTCCATCTTGCTGACCGTGACGTCGAGCAGGATCAGCGCCGGCGCCTCCTGCTGCCAGCGCCGCAACCCGTCCGGGCCGTCCGAGGCCACGCTGACCTCGTATCCCTCCTGCTGCAGGGTGAACTGCAGCAGCCGCTGAACGCTGGCGTCGTCATCGACGACGAGGACCTTACCTGGCACAGGCTCTCCCGTCCGAGACCCCCGGCTCGACCCGGATCCCGACCGGGCTCCCGTGGAGTGCGCTAGCAGTATAGGGAACGTGACCGCCTGTCTGGTCAGCCGCGGGCCGAACGGAATGCGTCGCGCAGGAACGCGGTCACGGCCGCCTCGTAGCCCGCCGGGTCGACGGCGTGCTCCTCGCCGTGCCCGGCATCGGCAACGATGAGCTGGCGCGTGCCAGCGGGCGCGGCGGCCAGCAGCCGGGCCGCGTCCCGGCGCCGGATCAGCCGGTCGCGACCACCGTTGACGAGCAGCAGCGGCACATCCTCCAGCAACCCTGCCACGGCGACCGGCTGGGTCTGGCGGGGATCGCCGCCGACGAGGGCCGTCATCCGACCGAAGGCGTGGCCCGCGATCCGACGCCCGAACGGCAGCCCCAGGTGGCCGGCGACGGCACCCGCCAGGTCGGGAGCGACGGAGCCACCGACCACGGCGACGATCCGTGGCCGGGGCACCTCGGCGCCCGCCACCGGTGCGTCGGGGAATGCATCGGCCGCGGCCAGGCGCCCATCACCCAGGACCGCCACGGCGGCGATCGCGGTGACCCCGCCCATCGAGGACCCGACCAGGGCGACCCGGCGGATGCCGCGCTCGCCGAGCCAGGCCAGTGCTCCGGCAACGTCCTCGACCTCGTGCAGTCCGAAGGTCGTCGGTGCGTCGTCCGATCCGCCATGGCCCCGGAAATCGAGGCCCAGCACCGACGCCGTGCTGCGCAGGAACGGCCCCAGCTCCACCAGGTCGGGCACAACCGAACCGCTCCAGCCATGGAGCAGCAGGACGGCCTCCCGGGGGTCGACCGTCCAGTCGCCGCTGCCCTGCCCCGGGTCCTCGACGGGAGCGGCAGCGGCGGGCTCGATCCCGGGTGCCGCGATCAGCCAGCGACCCGTGAGCCGGACCCCGTCCCGCGAGCGCAACCGGACGACCTCGCCGCCCAGGCGGTCGAGCGCCGGCGCCAGCCCCGCCTCGCCGGGCATCCTCCGGGGCGCCGCCATCAGCCCCCGGGCGATCCGGTCCACGACCGGGCCGATCGCGAGCAGCGCGACGATCGGTGCCGCCGCGACCAGCAGGAGCCGCCCGATCACCTCCCGCCGGACGTGTCGCTGCGGGCGGCCGCCCCCATGCCCCGGTCGACGTAGTCGCCGACCTTCTCGGCCAGGCGTGTGAACTCGGTCGGAATGACGAACTTGGTCGACGGGCTCATGCCCAGCTGCTTGAGCGCCTCCAGGTACTGGAGGGCCATCGTCTTCTCGTCGACCCTGTTGGCGGCCGCGTAGATGCGCTCCAGGGCCTGGCTGAAGCCCTCGGCGCGCAGGATCGCCGCCTGCCGCTCGCCCTCGGCCTTGAGGATCTCGGACTGCTTCTGGCCCTCCGCCACGTTGATCGCGGCCTGGCGGGCACCCTCCGACTCGGTGATCACCGCCCGCCGGGAACGCTCGGCCGACAGCTGCCTGTTCATCGCGTCCTGGACGTCGCGCGGCGGGGTGATCTCACGGATCTCGACCGAGGTCACCTTGCCACCCCAGCGCTCGGTGATCTCGTCCAGCTTCACCCGCAGGACCTCGTTGATCTGCTCCCGCTTGCTGAGCACCTCGTCGAGGTTGATGTCGCCGATGACCGCGCGCAGGGTGGTCGACGCGATACCCAGCAGCATCGCGTCGAGGCGCTGCGGCGCCAGGACGCTCTTGAGCGGGTCGGCGATCCGCCAGTAGACGAGGAAGTCGACGCTGATGGGAGCGTTGTCCTCGGTGATCGTGGTCTGGCTGGGCACCTCTGTCAGCGTCTCGCGCAGGTCCACCTTCACGGGGCGGTCGATGATCGGGATCAGAAAGCGCAGACCCGGCTCGCGGACCATCTGCTCGTTGGTCCGGCCCAGCCGGAACACGACCATCCGCTCGTACTGCTGCACGATCCGCACCGACAGGTACAGGATCGTGAGGAGAATGACGACGATGACCGCAACGACGGCCAGCGTGATCGCGAGCTCCATCGGGAACCTCCGTGGCTCAGGGCCGGTCGCCGACCGGGGTGGCCGGTGACGGGTCTGTCGACGTGGATGGCCCGGCCGGTCCGGGCGAGAACTGGTCCAGGGCGTCCAGCGGCTCGACGAGCGCGGTCAGACCGTCGAAGCGGAGCAGCCGGACCGGCGTCTGCCGCGGCAGCTCCCGCTCGTCCGCCGAGCGCGCGGTCCACACCTCGCCCCCCAGGTGGACGGTCCCGGTCGGGGTCAGCGGCGACTGGACCGTGCCTTCGGTCCCGGCCGGGAGGGGTGAGCCGAGCTGGTCGAGCGGTCCGCGCATCCGCCGCGTGCGGACCGCGGCGATGGTCACGAAGGCCATCAGCGAGCCGAGGGTGACGGTGGTCGCGACCAGCACCGCGGGGGCCACCGCGACCACGGGTTCGCTGGGCGCGGCTGGGGCCGTGTACAGCGCCGAGCCGCCGAGCACGAGGCAGACGAGGCCGCCCAGCGTGAGCAGCCCGTGGCTCACGATCTGGGTCTCGAGGACGAACAGCAGGAACCCGAACGCGATCAGCAGCAGGCCGGCCACGTTGAGCGGCAGGCTGCCGAAGCCGATGAAGGCCAGGATCAGCGCGAGGCCGCCCAGGATGCCCGTGACGAGGTTGGGGTTGATCAGCTCCACGGCCAGTCCCAGCGCGCCGAGCACGAACAGCAGGAAGGCGATGTTGGGATTCGACAGCAGGTGGAGGAACCCGAGCACCGGGTTCATGGGTGCGTCCTCGACCTGGGCTCCGTCGAGCTGGAGCGCGACCTCGCCCGTGCCGGCCACATCCACCACCTGCCCGTCGGCCGCGGTCAGGACCGCATCGATGGTGGCCGCGATCCCGTCGATCGCGCCCACCTCGAGCGCTTCGCTCGCGGTGTAGGAGCGGGCATCCGCCACGGTCGAGATCGCCCAGTCCACCGGTCTGCCGCGCGCTTCCGCGAGCGCCGCGATCGAGGCGATGGCATCCTCGCGAACCTTGACGCCCAGCGTTCCGCCGATGTCCTCGCCGGTCGAGCTGATCGGCGCTGCCGCGCCGATGTTGGTCGCCGGGGCCATGTAGGCAAGGTGGGCGGCCAGCGTGATGAACGTCCCGGCACTGGCGGCGCGGGCGCCGGCGGGGGCGACCCACACGATCACGGGGATCGGCGCCTCGAGGAAGGCCTGCTTGATGTCGTCCATCGCGGCCATGCTGCCGCCGGGGGTGTCGAGCTCGACGATCACCGCCGATGCGCCGCTGTCGGCCGCTCCGGCGATCCCCTCCTGGAGGTAGCCGGCCATCGCGCCGTCCACGACGCCCGTCGCGGTCAGCTGCCGGACCCAGGGTCCGTCCTGGGCGCGCGCCACGCCCGACACGGCCAGCAGCAGCAGTCCGACCAGCAGGACGAGACGGCTGGCCCGGGAACGGATGGGTGAGGAACCGATCATGACTGTCACCGAGTATGGCAGCGTGGGCGACAGCCGTCGCCTGCCGGCCCGACCGCCCGGGTGGTCACTCCGTCAACGCATCGAACACGAGCCGGCTCCAGGTCTCCAGCCCGTCCCGCACGGCGGCGACCTCGGCGGTGGTGACGAATTCCCCTTCCAGCTTGTCGGTCTCGCGGATGGCGACCGGTCGGCCTCCGGCATCGGCGACAAAGACCAAGCCGATGTGCACCGCCCCGACGGCGGTGGTGTCGTCATTGAGCAGCCCCACGGGCGAGCACGCCGGCTCGAAGTCCGCGACCAGCTCCTCGTGCCACTCGCGCCGCAGACCGCCGGCCACTCCGCCGTCGGCCGGGTTGACGTGCCCGCCCACGCCGATCGACCAGCGATCGTGGAGCCGCGCGTCGCCGCCCGCCCGCGTGCGGCGCATCAGGAACCAGCGCTCGCCGTCGCGCAGCACGAGATACGGGATGACCTGTTTCCGGCCGGGGTCCCCCTCGGCGTCGCCGCGGCGTATGTAGGACCCGCTGCGGGCAACCACCTCCAGGGCCCCGGCGAGGTCGCCGCGGCGGAGCCCCAGCCAGCCGGCACCAGGCACCAGGGCATCACGCGGGACAACGAGCACGGGCTCGTCGGGATCGCCCATCAGCGCTCGTCATCCAACCGGGCCCGTGCGGCCGCCAGGCGGTCGCGGAGCGCATCCGCGTCGGGCCCGCCCGGCGTCTCGAGCGCCTCGATCCACTGGTCGATGCGGTCCCGATAGCGGCGGAGGACGATGACCACGGCCGGCGCGTTGGTGGCCGCGATCTCGGCGCCCATCACGACGTCTCCGTGCGCCAGCCGGGTCATGTCCCGCCACCCCGATGCCGCCAGCTGGGATGCCGTCGGCCAGTCGGGTTCCGCGACTCCGGACGGGCCGGCGACCGCCTCCACGAGGGCGACCGAGGCCAGCAGCGGGACATGGCTGATACCGGCCACGAGCCGGTCGTGACGCTCCGCGTCCAGCTCCACGGGGATCGCGCCGCAGGCCGCGGCCAGGTCCCGGACCGCACCTCGGTCACCGCCGCCCACGGCCTCGGTGACGACCCATGGACGTCCCCGAAACAGGTCGGCAGCGCCAGCCTCGTAGCCGCTCGTCTCGCGACCGGCCATGGGGTGACCGCCGACAAAGGGGATGCCACCGGCCTCGGCCGCCCGCGTCAGCTCGCCTTTGGTGGAAGCCACGTCGGTCACGGTCGCACCGGGAGCCAGGGTGTGCCGCAGCACCCCGGCCAGCTCCCGGACCAGGCTCGCGCAGGCGAGTGGCGGGGCGGCCAGGACCACCAGGTCGGCCCCCCTCACGGCCTGGGCGGCATCGATCGCGACCTCGTCCACGATGCCCGCCCCGCGGGCGGCGGAGGGCCCCCCTCCGGACGGGGTCCAGGCCACCACGACCGCGCCCGCGAATTCGGGTGCAGCACGAACGGCGCGAGCCACCGATCCCCCGATCAGGCCGAGGCCCAGGAACGTGATCCGCATAGGTCGATTATCCCGGAAGGCGCCCCCCGGCGGAGGCGCTAGACTGGCGCCAGGGGTGCTGCCCCACCCGGTCGTCCCCTGCCGGGTGCACAAGGAGACCCACCTCGTGTCGGCGACAGATGCGCCCCGGAACCCCGTCCCGGGCGCCCCGGGCACCGCCGGTCGTCAGTCTGGCGACGCCCGACCCATTCGAGTGCTTCTCGTTGACGACCACCGCCTGCTCATCGAATCGCTCGCCAGCGTGCTGTCACGGGAACCGGACATGCAGGTGGTGGCGACCGCCGGCAGCGTCGCCGATGTCCGCGCCGCGCTCAAGGACGCGGTGGATGTCGTGCTCATGGACTACCGGCTGCCCGACGGCACCGGGGTCGATGCGACACGGTCGATCAAGGCCCGCTGGCCGTCGGCACGCGTCGTGATGCTGACTGCGATCGACGACGAGGAGACCGTCCTGGAGTCGATCCAGGCCGGCGCGGACGGCTACCTGACCAAGGACCGTGCGCTGGAGGACGTGGTGGCGACCGTCCGGGCCGCCCACGCAGGTGCGACCCTGCTGCCCCGCTCGGTCATCATCACCATCGCCCGGAGGGTCGCCGAGGCGCGGGACCGCCAAGCCGAGCAGCTGCCGGTGGAGTCGCTCACGCCACGCGAGCTCGAGGTGCTGCGAGCCTTGACGGAGGGCCTCGCGACCCCGCAGATCTGCGAGCGGCTGATCATCACGCCCAACACGCTCCGCACCCACGTCCAGAACATCATGGGCAAGCTGCACGTGCATTCGAAGCTGGAGGCCGTGGCCTTCGCCCTCCGGCACCACCTGGTCGAGCCGCCGCGCGCCGACTGATCCCGATCAGCGGGCGAGCCACCCTGGACCATCTCCTGCCCGCCGCCGCAGGTGCCGCCGGCTTGCCGTGCGACGTTCCTCCAGACCGGCAGGCGGCCCGGGATCATCAGGCGGGTTGGCACGGCGGGCAGTGTGGCGGCGGTCCGTCTCGCGCCGCTCGCGGTCCATGAACGCGCCGCAGCGCGGACAGCGGCGCTCCTCGGCGAACAGCGCCTCGATGGGCGCCGCCGTGTAGACCTGTCGACCGCAGGCGCGGCAGGCGAGCTTGGGCACCGATCCATCTTCCCTTCCGCCCCCGTGCCGGGCACGAGGCATCGCCCCCTGAACCATCTACGGTACGTGACGGATGCGAGTCCTGCGGTCTGCCTCGATGATGACCCCGGCGCGCCCTCGGGCGCCCCGGCCACACGGGCAGGTGGCCGCCAGCGGGTCGCCCCCACCCCCCTGGGGCGGCCCGCCGACCATCCCGCTGGGTCGACCCGGGTCTCAGCCGACCTGCGGCAGGCCTGCCAGCGCGGCCCGGACCGCCTCGGTCGGGTATTCGTAGTCCTCGAGCGCGCCCTGCAAGTAGCGCTCGTAGCTCGACAGGTCGAAATGCCCGTGGCCCGAGAGGTTGAACAGGATGACGCGGGACTGCCCGGCCTCCCGGGCCTCCAGCGCCTCGTCGATCGCGACCTTGATCGCGTGCGTGCTCTCCGGAGCGGGCAGGATTCCCTCCGCCCGGGCGAACTGCACGCCGACCTCGAACGCCGCCCGCTGGTGCACGCTCCGGGCGTCGATCAGCCCCTGCTCCTTGAGCAGTGAGACCAGCGGCGCCATGCCGTGGTAGCGCAGTCCGCCGGCGTGGATCGGCGCCGGCACGAACGATGAGCCGAGCGTGTACATCTTGACCAGCGGCGCCATGTGGCCCGTGTCGCCGAAGTCGTAGGTGTAGACGCCGCGCGTCAGCGAGGGCGCCGCCTCAGGCTCGGCCGCGATCACCCGGCACGCACCCTCGCCACGCAGGCTGCGCCCGACCCACGGAAACGCCATCCCCGCGAAGTTGGAGCCGCCACCGGCGCACCCGATGACCACGTCGGGTGCCTCGCCGGCGAGCCCCATCTGCTCGATCGCCTCCTGGCCGATCACCGTCTGGTGGAGCAGCACGTGGTTGAGCACCGAGCCCAGGCTGTACTTGGTGTCGTCGCGGGAAGCCGCATCCTCGACCGCCTCGCTGATCGCGATCCCCAGCGAACCCGGCGAATCGGGCGCCTCCTCGAGAACGCTCCGCCCGTACGCGGTGTCCCTGCTCGGGCTCGGCACCACGGAGGCGCCGTAGGTCTCCATCAGCATCCGGCGGTATGGCTTCTGGTCATAGCTCGCCCGGACCTGGTAGACCTTGAGCTCGATCCCGAACATCGTGGCGGCGAACGCGAGGGCGCTCCCCCACTGTCCGGCCCCGGTCTCCGTGGTCAGCCGCTTGACGCCCTCCTGCTGGTTGAAGAACGCCTGGGGGATCGCGGTGTTGGGCTTGTGGCTCCCGGCCGGGCTGACGCCCTCGTACTTGTAGTAGATGTGGGCCGGCGTCTCGAGGGCGGCCTCGAGGCGATGCGCCCGGTGGACGGGTGACGGGCGGTACAGCTGGTAGGCCTCGCGGACGGGGTCCGGGATCTCGATCTCCCGGTCCTGCGCGACCTCCTGGAGGATGAGTGCCATCGGGAACAGCGGCGCGAGGTCCGCGGGTCCGATCGGCTGTCCGGTGCCGGGGTGGAGCGGGGGCGCCGGGACGACCGGCAGGTCGGCCACGATGTTGTACCAGGCGCGGGGCGTGTGCTCCTCGTCGAGCACGAACTTGGTCCGGCGGGGAAGGGCGTTGGCCATCGTGATGGGAACCTCCGGGACTGACGGCGACGGACCATCCGAGCGTACCCACCCGGACGCGCGGCTGCAGGGTGATGATCGGGCGCGGCCAGGGGCGCTCGTCAGCGGGGCGTCGGCAGACGGACCTCGTCGATGGGATCGTGGCGCGGCGGACCACCACCCAGGCGGCTCCGGTACAGCACCGCGCGACCCACGAGGAAGCTGGTTCGCCACCCCGCTGCCGCCCGCTCCAGCGCGCGGCCGGCCTGGACACCGTCCGCGCTGGGGGCCGCATCCAGTCGGGCGACCGTGAGGTGCGGCCGGTAGGGCCGCGCATCGGGCGGCCATCCGAGTGGCTCGAGCACCGGATCCAGCGACCGGGCCAGCGCGCCCAGCTCGGCCGCCCCATGCTCGATCCCAAGCCACAGCGTGCGCGGCTTTCGCGCGCCCGGGAACGCGCCGGCACCGGCAAGCCGAACCTGGAACGGCCCCTGCCCGGCCGAGATCAGGGCCTCTCGCACCGCGAGGGCCACGTCCGGCACCAGGTCCGGTGCCGTGTCGCCCAGGAAGCGCAGGGTGAGGTGCAGGGTGGGGACGTGGACCCAGCGGGCAACGGCACCGGACGGGCCGTTGCGCACCTGGTCGATCAGCGCCCCGCACGCGGCGACGGCATCCGCCGGCAGCGGGACCGCGACGAACAGCCGGTGCGGTTGCTCAGCCACCCTGCTCGCGGTGCCAGCGCGCCCGGTCCGCCGCCAGGACCTCGAGCGCGCGCTCGCGTTCCCGCCAGCCATCGATCTCCACATTCTTCTCCTCCAGCAGCTTGTAGGTGTTGAAGAAGTGCTCGATCTCGACCAGTCGATGGGGCCGCATCTGCTCGAGCCGCTCGATGTGCTGCTGGTGAGGGTCGCCGATGGCGACACACAGGGTCTTGAAGTCGAAGCCCTTCTCATCGTGCATCTCGAGCCCGCCGATCGGCCGTGCCCAGACATGGCACCCGGTGAACGTCGGCTCGTCGATGATCAGCAGGGCATCGGTATGGTCGCCGTCGTCGGCCCGGGTCCCCTCGATGAACCCGTAGTCGAAGTTGTAGAACACGGCCGACGAGAGCACCCGATCGAGACGGAACACCCCGGCCTGCTCGTCGAACTCGTACTTGTTGCGCGACCCGCGCGGAATCTCGACCACGATCTCGACGACCCCGGGGAAGTCGGCGGCATGTCGGCTGCTCATGGCCCAACTCTAGCGTGCCGGCCGGCATGCGCGAGGCAGGCATCCGGCGCCCGCGCCGGGCACCTCCAGGCGGCAGCGTGCCCGTCGGCGCTGCCCGGGCTCAATCGTTGTAGAGGCGCTCCTCGATCAGCTTCTCCTGCACCGTCCGTCCGTTGGGATCGAAGCAGGAGAACTCGAAGTGCTTCTCGAACTCGAGGTCCACCGCGTCCTGACCGCCGCGATTCTTCTCGACCGAGAGCACGACCCAGTCGCGGAACCGCTGCGCCTGGTAGGGGTTGAACTCGATGTTGACCTTGGCCACGATCTGGTACTTCTCGTTGAGGATCACGATGATGTCGGCCTCGTAGTTGATGGCCGACGATCCGCGCAGGTGGTAGTTGCGCAGCCGGGACGCCTTGAGACCCTCCTTGTCCGCGGCCACGATCGCGATCATCGGGACGTCCTCGGACAGCGCGATGTCCTTGAGGCCGTTGATGACGTAGGTCACCTTCTCGGCCTCGTTGGGCGGCTCGGGGATGACCGGAACCTTCTGGAGGTAGTCGACCACGACCAGCAGCCGCCGGTCCCCCGACAGCTCGCGGTGCTGCCGGATGAGCTGCCGCATGCCGTCGACGGTGCTGGCCGTCTGCGACCCTCGGAGCAGGAACAGGTTCTGGCCGTAGCGGGCGATCCGGTCGAGCGACGGCCGGAGCCGCGGGTTGGCGGCCAGCTGGGCTGCGCCGCCGCCTTCGGCCATCCAGGTGCCGAGGATCTCCTTGCGGACGTCCTGGATCTTGATGGCCCCGGTCTTGTGGGGAAGGTGGGCGAGCGCCGACTCCGCGGCGATCAGGCGGTTGAGCAGATACAGCTCATCGTGCTCGAAGCAGATGTAGAGGACGTTGGCCTGACCGCCCGAGGCGACGTTGCGCGCCATCTGGAGCGCCATGGTCGTCTTGCCCGTCCCCTGGGCGCCGCCGATCAGCAGCAGCTCTCCGGCTCGCAGGCCGGTGCCGATCGTCTTGTCCAGGGGTGTGAAGCCCAATGGCACGGCCTGGTACTCCCCCACCGCGCCACCGGCCACCTTCTCGTTGAGCTCGACCAGCACCTCGATCGCCGAGCGAGGCGCCATGCTGCCGTTCGGTCCCTCCAGGCGCCACGTGGCGCGGGGCGCCGCGCCCTCCCCAGTCTCGGTCGTCACCTTGTAGCCGTCCTCCCGCGATCGGATCCCCGTTGCCGCATCCTAGCACCGCCCCCGGCGGATACCGTGACCCCGGGGGACCAGCGTGACCGTCCGAAGGTACGGCTCAGGACGCGGCGTCGAGCGAGGCGAGCTCGTCCCACAACCGCACGATCACGCGGATCCCGGCCTCGAAATTCTGCTCCAGCAGGTACTCGTTCGGCGCGTGAGCGTTGCACGCCGACTGGATGAAGCCGAGCAGCACGACCGGCAGACCGAGCGTGTGATCGAAGGCTGACGTCACGGGGATGGAGCCGCCCTCGCGGACATACACCGGTCTCACGCCGTGCACGGCCTCGATCGCCCGTGCGGCCGCCCGCGTCACGGGGTGGTCCGTGGGCGTCAGCGACGGCTGGGCGCCGTGAATGTACGTGGTGCGGACGGTGACGCCCGGCGGCGCGATCTCGGCCACGTGGTCCCGGAGGGCAGCGAACACGGCTGCCGGGTCCTGGTCGGCGACCAGGCGCGTCGACACCTTGGCATGGGCATGGGCCGGAATGATCGTCTTCGCTCCGTCCCCCTGGAACCCGCCCCAGATGCCGTTGACGTCGAATGTCGGCCGGGCGCCCTTGCGCTCAAGGGTGGAGTACCCGGTCTCGCCCACCAGCTCGGTCACGGGAATTCCGGCCCGGTAGGCGTCGTCGTCGAAGGGCAGCGAATTGAGCTCGTCTCGCTCTTCCCGGGTGAGCGCCACCACGTCGTCGTAGAAGCCCGGGATGCGGACCCGGCCGTCGGGACCCTTGAGCGCGGTGATGATCGCGGCCAGGGCGTTGGCCGGGTTGGCCACCGTTCCACCGTACGACCCCGAGTGCAGGTCGACCGGCGACAGCTCAACGTCGATCTGCGCGTACATGTTCCCGCGCAGGCCGACGGTGATGGCGGGCAGGTTGCCCTCGAAGTAGCCCGTGTCGCTGATGACCGCCGCGTCGGCCTGCAACCGGTCACGGTTGGCCTCGATCCACGGATACAGGCTGTCCGAGCCGGACTCCTCCTCGCCCTCGAACACGTAGGTCAGGTTGACCGCCGGCGCCCTGCCCGCCGCCCGCAGCGCCTCGATCGCCGCGACGTGCATCACGATCTGGCCCTTGTCGTCGGCAACGCCGCGACCCACGAACCGGCCGTCGCGCAGGAACGGCTCCCAGGGAGCCGTCTCCCACAACTCGACAGGGTCGACCGGTTGCACGTCGTAGTGGCAGTACACCAGGAAGGTCGGTGCTCCCGGGGCCTCGTGGATCCGGGCGAACACGATCGGATGGAGCTCCGTCCGCTCAACGGCCACATCGGTGGCCCCCACGCGACGGAATCGCTCGGCAACCCACTCCGCCGCCCGCAGCATGTCCTGGGCGTGCTCGGGCAGCGACGACACCGACGGGATCGCAGCGAACTCGATCAGGGCCTCGGCGCGCGCGGGGGCGGACCCGGCGAGCGCCTCCTCGACGGCCGGGTCGATGGGCGTACCGGGCGCCATGGGCAAGTCCGACATGGATGCACCTCGTGCCATGGGGGCGGGCGGGTCGCCCCGGCGGTCGCGGGATGCCGGGTGCGACGTGGGCTGATCGTAGCGCGGCGGACGACAAGAAGGGCGGACCGCAGGTCCGCCCTTCTTGGGATCCTCTCGAGGTCGTCCCGGGCTGGTGCTGGCGCCGGGATGTCAGGCCGGCTGCGGGGACGGGTTGGGTGCCGGCGCCTTGGGCCCGGACTGCGTGCCACCGTCCGTTCCCGGGGCGACCACGCGGGGGATGCCCGCGCTGCGCTCCGGCTTGGGCGGCAGGTCCTCGAACAGCTTCTCGAACGCGGGCGAGTCGACCGTCTCCTCGGCGATCAGCTTCTCGGCCAGCCGGTCGAGGCGGTCGCGGTGCGAGGTGAGCACATCGGTCGCCCGCTCGAAGGCCCGGTCGATGATCGCGCGAGTCTCCTCGTCGATCTGCTTGGCGACGTCGTCGCTGTAGTTGCGCTGCTCACCGATCTCGCGCCCGAGGAACACGAGCTCGTCCCGCTTCCCGAACGACAGCGGGCCGAGTCGGTCGCTCATGCCGAACTCGGTGACCATCCGTCGCGCGAGATCGGTCGCCTTCTCGATGTCGTTGGAGGCGCCGGTCGTCGTGTCGCCGAACACCAGCCGCTCGGCGACGTTGCCGCCGAGCAGGCCCGCGATCTTGTCCTCGAACTCGGTCTTGGACTGGAGGTAGCGGTCCTCGGTCGGCAGGGCCATCGTGTAGCCCAGCGCCATGCCGCGGCTGATGACCGTGACCTTGGCGACCGGGTCGCACTTGGGCAGGATCCGCTGCACGACGGCGTGGCCGCCCTCGTGGTAGGCGATGATCCGCTTCTCCTCGTCGCTGATCACCCGGGACTTGCGCTCGGGGCCGGCCACGATGCGCTCGAGCGCCTCGGAGAACTCGTTCATCCCGATGACCTTCTTGTTCCGGCGGGCGGACAGGATCGCCGCCTCGTTGACGAGGTTGGCAAGGTCCGCCCCGGAGAAGCCGGGGGACTGGCGGGCGATCTCGTCGACCTGGACGGTCTTGTCCAGCGGCTTGCCCTTCGTGTGCACCTTGAGGATGGCGGTGCGGCCCTTCATGTCGGGACGGTCGAGAATGACCTGCCGGTCGAACCGGCCCGGGCGCAGCAGGGCCGGATCGAGGACGTCCGGGCGGTTGGTGGCGGCCACCACGATCACGTTGGTGTTGGTGTCGAAGCCGTCCATCTCGACCAGGATCTGGTTGAGCGTCTGCTCGCGCTCGTCGTGCGAGCCGCCGAGGCCGGCGCCGCGCTGGCGGCCGACCGCGTCGATCTCGTCCACGAACACGATGCATGGGCTGTTGCGCTTGGCCTGGTCGAACAGGTCACGCACCCGGCTGGCCCCCACGCCCACGAACATCTCGACGAACTCCGACCCGGAGATGCTGAAGAACGGCACCCCGGCCTCACCCGCGACGGCGCGGGCCATCAGGGTCTTGCCGGTACCGGGGGGGCCCACCAGCAGCACCCCACGCGGGATGCGCGCGCCGAGCGAGTTGAACTTCTCGGGGAACTTGAGGAACTCCACGACCTCCTGGAGCTCGGTCTTGGCCTCATCCACGCCCGCGACATCGGCGAACGTGACCACGGTCTTGTTGCCCAGGAACATCCGGGCCCGGCTCTTGCCGAACGAGAGGGCCTGGTTGTTGGTGCCCTGCGCCTGGCGCATCATGAAGAAGATGAAGCCGCCGATGATGAGCAGCGGCAGCAGCCCGGTGAGGACGAGCCCGATCCAGGAGTTGTCCTGGCTGGGCTTGCGCTGGTAGGCCTCGGCATTCAGGTCGTGGCCGCCCTTTGCGGCTGCCTCCTGCATGTCGGCAGCGACGTTCGTGAACAGGGGCGCCGGCACGAGGACGCTGTAGGTGTTGCCGTTGTTCAGGGTGACCTGGACCGTCTCGCCGTCCTGGATCGCCTTGTCGACCTTGTCGTTCTGCACGTCCGCGAGGAACTGCAGATAGCCCTCCGACTGGGTGGGCGTCGAGGACTGGACCCACGTGTACAGCAACGCGACCGTGCCCGCCACGAGGACGAGCATCACGATCCCGTTGCGCAGGAATTTTGCGTTCAAACGGAGCGCCTCCGAGGTCCGACGGTCCGGCGGGGACGCCGGGGTTTGCAAGCGAGTATACCCACGGGTTCCGGCGCGACCGTGGACGGCACCGGGTTCCCGCTGTGACAGGTACGAAACAGGATCGCCCGTGGATGGGCGGGTTCCGATTGCCGGAAGGTTCAGGATTCCCAACCTTCGCCCGGGAATGCGAACGCCCAGGCGCTTGGCCTGGGCGTTGGCACCGGATTTCGATTGGTAGCGGAGGGCGGATTTGAACCACCGACCAAGGGCTTATGAGTCCCCTGCTCTACCACTGAGCTACTCCGCCATGGCCCACTGATTCTAGCGACGGCGTCGCATGCAGTCCAGCGTCGCCCAACGCCGCCAGCGCCGCGGGCCCGATCCGATCAGGGGTGGCGGGAGCGTCACCGACCCACCAGAATGGCGGGCGCCACAGGTCGTCCACGGAGGGAGCCCATGAACAGCGACGCACCGGGACCCGATTCGTCCGCGCCGGGAGAGCCGCCGGCCCGCGAGGACCGGACGTCGGTCCCCGGCCCGCCGCCGCCCCAGGGAGCGGCCCCGGGGCCCGGCAGCCCCCCGGTCCCCCAGTTCCCAGGCGCCCCCGCCACGCCCCCGGCAGCCCCGCCGGTCGCCGGATCGGCGCCCCCACCGGTCGGCTGGGGTGCGCCCGCTCCGCCACCCGCCGGACAAGCCGGGCAGTGGGGCCCACCGCCGGTCCCCAGCGGCGGCTGGGCGCCCGGTCCCGGCGCGCCCGGCGGCCCTCCTCCGGACAGCTGGGAGCCTGCCGCCGCGGGCACCGGCAACGGCTGCCTCAAGGGATGCCTCATCGTGGGGGCCATCCTGGTGGTGGTGGCCATCCTCGGGGCTGTGGCCATGGGCTTCATCGCCACCCGCTTCGTCCGCGACATGGGGCTCAACTCGGACGGCTCGTTCGACCAATGCGCGCTGATCTCCCCCGCAGATGTCCAGGAGATTCTCGGGCGCGAGGCGACCGCCCTGCCGCTGGGCGGGTTTGTCGACGTGACCGTCGGCCAGGTGCTCGACAAGCGGCTGTTGCCGGATGCCTCCGCCTGCTGGCTCCTCTCGGACTCCGGCTCCTCCATCACCGGCCGGCTGGCTCGGGAGGACGGCAGCGGCGGCGAGCTGTTCCAGGCCGCCCGGCAGGACGCGCAGGACGGTGCGTTCTTCGCCGCTGAGCTCGCGTTCGGAGACGAGTCGTTCTGCACCAGCGCGACCGAGTTCGGTGGAGCCGGCGCGCTGGTCCGCCAGGGGGACCGCGTCGCCTACGTCAGCCTGCTGAACGCCGGTGCGGCGACGTGCGATCTCGCCGGCCGGCTCGCCGAGGCCGCGCTGAGGTAGGGCGACGGCCGGGGATCAGTCTCCCGTGGCGGCCGGGGCGGGGTCGCCGAACAGGAGCCGCGCCCAGGATTCGAGCGGCGTGGGGTCGTCGGCGGCCGAGCCCAGGCGGGCGCCCGCGGACCCGGGCGCGTCGGGCGGCAGCAGGGGCGCGTCGTCGGCCAGCGCGAACGGGATCTCGTCCGGCTTGCCCAAGCGGAACTGGCGAGCAGCCTGCGTGATGTAGGCCTGCTTCTGGATCAACGCGAGCTCCGATTCGAGGGCGTTGACCTGGCCTTCGAGGCTGGCTGTCGATGCCCGCATCGCGTCGGCCCGGGCGGTCGCCTCGCTCGCCTCGCCCACCTGGCGCGCGAACAGGAGAATGATCCAGGCGGCGACCAGCGCTCCGACCAGGATGCCGATCCGGCGCCGGGTGAGGCCCGCCACCGGCAGGTCGGCCAGCGATCCGAGGGCCCCCGCCGCAGCCGGGTTGGGGGCGAGCACGACCGGCTCGGGAGCAGCCCCGGGTGCGGGCTCCGGGGCAGGGGTCGCGGGGTCCTTGGCGGGGCGGGGTCGCGGCATTTGCGGCGAGGGTAGCTTCGCCGGATTCGGCTGTCAACAGGTTCTCCGCCGCTGGAACGCGGGTGCCACGGCCCGTCGTGAGCGTGAGCGGTGACAGTCTAGGTGGCACGCGACCCCGCGAGGCTGGCGTAGACTTCGGTCCAATTCGCTCATCCGTTCGATATCGAGCCGGAGACGCCATGCGCACCTACGCCCCCGCGACCACGCTCGCCGTGCTCGACCAGCTGCTCGAGGAGCCATCGCTCGCGCGCGGCGTGGTCCACCACGAGGTTCGGCAGGCCCGGCCGCCGACGCACGCGGACTGGCCGGCATGGCTGGACCCGCGGATCCGGGCGGGGCTCGCCCGGCGTGGCATCGAGCGGCCGTACACGCACCAGGCCGAGGCGATCGCGGCCGTCCAGGCCGGCGAGGACGTGGTGGTGGTGACCCCCACCGCTTCGGGCAAGTCGCTGTGCTACACGGTGCCCGTCCTCCAGGCCCTCGCCGAGGACCCGGCCGCCCGGGCCCTGTTCCTGTTTCCCACCAAGGCCCTTGGCCAGGACCAGGTCACCGAGTTCGGTGAGCTGGTGCGCGATGCGGGGCTCGAGGTCTCCTCGGCCTGCTATGACGGGGACACCCCTGCGCCCATCCGCTCGGCGATCCGCAAGGCCGGGCAGGTGGTCGTCACCAACCCGGACATGCTCCACTCGGCCATCCTTCCGCACCACACCAAGTGGTTCCAGCTGTTCGAGCAACTGCGGGTGATCGTCATCGACGAGCTGCACACCTACCGCGGGGTGTTCGGGTCGCACGTCGCCAACGTCCTGCGACGCCTGCTGCGCCTGTGCGAGCACTACGGCTCGAAGCCGGTGATCGTGTGCTGCTCCGCGACCATCGGCAACCCCGCCGAGCTGGCGCAGACGCTGGCCGGCCGCCCGGTCCGGCTGATCGATCGCAACGGGGCGCCGTCGGGCGAGAAGCACCTGCTGCTGGTGGATCCACCCGTGATCGACCCCGCCACCGGGGCTCGCGGCTCGGCCCTGACGCTGGCCCAGCGCTGGGCCCTTCCGTTCCTCAAGGCGGGTCGCCAGACGGTCGTGTTCGGCAAGAGCCGGGTCGCGGTCGAGATCATGCTCAGCAACCTGCGTGAGACGCTGCGCACGGACCTCGGGCCGCGCAGCCGGATCCGCGGCTACCGGGGCGGGTACCTGCCCACCGAGCGCCGGTCGATCGAGCGCGGGCTGCGCGAGGGCGAGGTGCTCGGCGTGGTGAGCACCAACGCGCTCGAGCTGGGAGTGGACATCGGGCGGCTCGACGTGGCCGTCCTGGCCGGCTATCCGGGCTCGATCGCGGGGACCTGGCAGCAGATGGGTCGCGCCGGTCGCCGCGGGGAGGTGTCGGTGGCCATCCTGGTCGCATCGCCGGCGCCCGTGGACCAGTACGTCATCCATCACCCCGAGTTCGTGCTGGGCGGTCGGCCAGAGGAGGCCCGGCTGGACCCGGACAACCTCCACGTCCTGCTGGCGCACCTGCGCTGCGCCGCGTTCGAGCGTCCATTCGAGCCCGGCGAGCCGTTCGGGCCCGGGCCGGCCGACGACCTGCTGGCGTTTCTGGGCGAGAGTGGGGTGGTGCGCCAGGCCGACGACGGGCGCTGGTACTGGAGCTCCGAGAACTTCCCGGCCTCGGAGGTGTCCCTCCGCTCGGCGGCGCCGGAGAACGTGGTCATCATCGACACCACGCCGGACCGGCCCCGGGTGCTGGGCGAGGTGGACCTGTTCAGCGCCCAGGTGCTCGTCCACCAGCACGCCATCTACATGCACGAGTCGGTGCAGTACCACGTGGATCGCCTGGAGTGGGGCGAGCGCAAGGCATACGTCCACCGGATCGACGCCGACCACTACACGTACGCCAACCGGGCGGTCACGCTGAAGCCGCTCGACCTGTTCGCGACGGCTCCGGCGCCGGGCGGCTCACGGGTCCATGGCGAGGTCATGGTTGCGAGCCTGGTCACGCTGTACAAGAAGCTCAAGTTCGTCACCGACGAGAACGTGGGCTGGGGCCCGATCGACCTGCCCGAGATCGAGCTCCAGACGACCGCCTACTGGCTGACTGCCGACGGAGCGGCTCGCGGCTGGCGGCGTGACGAGCTGGACGTCGCGCTGCTGGGTGCCGGGCGAGCGATCCAGGCGGTTGCCGCCGTGCTGCTGATGGTCGACCCGCGCGACCTGGGACTGGTGTCGCAGGTGCGCTCGCCCCACCACGAGGCCCCAACGATCTACCTGTACGAGGCGATGCCGGGCGGCGTCGGGCTGGCCGAGCGCCTGTTTGCCCGGCATGCGGAGCTGGTCGACGGGGCGGCGGACCTCATCCGCGCCTGCCCATGCGAAGCGGGCTGTCCGGCGTGCACCGGTCCGCGCCTGGAGCCCGAGGTCGACGGCAAGGCGCTCGCGCTTCGCCTGCTCGCGGCGCTTGGGCCGGGACAGGATGGCCTGCGGCCCGGCGATCCGCCCCGGACGGTGGCCGCGGCATGACCGCCGGCCATTCGGACGCGCTGCCGGTCCCGGTCACCCGGCAGCGCCGCCTCGCCAACCTGCGGGCCACCATGGCCCGTTCCGGAGGGGCGGCCGGCGGGCCGGACCAGGAGCCGGCGCGGGCGCCGTTCGCCGGGCGCCGGAGCCCTACGCTCGCTGCACGGCTTGCCCAGATCCTTGCCGCCGATGTCCACGAGGAGGCCGGCAGCGTGCTCGTCCGTCGGGTCGTGGCGCCGATCGAGATCCCCCTCGACCGGGAGAGGCTCGCCCGGCTTCCGGGTCACCCGCCGCCTGACGCGCCGCTCGTGTGCCTCGACACCGAGACGACAGGGCTGGCCACCGCCGCCGGGACCCTGGCGTTCCTGGTGGGCATGGGGCGGTGGGACGGCCCGGTCTTCCACCAGGTCCAGCTGCTGCTCCCTGACCACGCGGACGAGCCTGCCATGCTCGCCGAGATCGCTCGCTGGATCACGCCTGACACGTGGCTGGTCAGCTACAACGGCCGTGGCTTCGACTGGCCGTTGATCGAGGCCCGGTTCCGGCTGGCCGGCCACGCCGCGCCCGGGCACGCCGGGCACCTCGACCTGCTGCCCTTCGTCCGGCGCGTGTTCCGCCACCGGATGGAGAACGCCCGGCTCAAGAGCGTGGAGACGGAGCTGCTGGGCATCTCGCGCACCGGCGATGTCGAGGGGTGGGAGATCCCGCAGATCTACCTCGAGGTGCTGCGCGGCGGACCGGTCGGGCCCCTCGCCGGCGTGGTGATCCACAACGAGAAGGACGTGCGCTCGCTGGGCCTCCTGCTGGCGCACGTCGAGCAACGGTACGTGGACCGGGAGAGCCGTCACGGACTGCCCCGCGGGGACCTGGCCGGCCTGTCCCGCGCCTATGGTCGCGAGAAGCGACACGAGGAGGCCCTGGTCTGCCTGGATGACGCCCTCGCCGCAGAATTGCCCGTGCGCGACCCGTTCGGACGGACCGCGCTGCCGCCCGCCCGCGCCCGTGACGCGGCGGCCGACGCCCGTGACGAGTGGTGGTCGCCTCGCGTTCAGCCGCATTTCGGAGGCCGTGCGCCTGGCGCGGGCTGGCGGGGCGAGCTGGCGAACGGCCGCGGCGGACCGCTCGGGCCATCGCCCGGCGCCGCCGCCTGGGAGACCGGACCCGACCGTTGGACCGACGAGCGCCTCGCCGCCGAGCGGGCCCGCACGCTCCGGCGCCTCGGACGCTGGGCCGAAGCGGCCGAGGCGTGGCAGGCGGCCGCCGCCGCCGGCGGCGGCCTCGGCGCGATCGCATGGATCGAGATCGCCAAGCTCCGCGAGCACCGTCTCGGCGATCCCGGCGGCGCCCTGGCCGCCACGCGTGCCGCCTGGCGGCTGCTGGAGCGGCTGCGCATGACAGGCAGGCCGCACCCGCGACTCGAGGCGGACCTGGAGCGCCGCGCGATGCGGCTCTCCGCCAGGTTGCGGCGGGCCGCGCCCGCGAGGGCCGGACCTCAGTCCGGGTTGTCCCCGTCGCGCATCCGGCGCAACGCGTCGGCCAGGTGCGGCACGCCGTAGACGCCGGGGCCCTCGAGGATCAGCGACCCGCAGGCCGCCCCAAGGCGGAGATCAGGGTCGGGGCCGCCCCAGTCGCCGGTGATGGCCGGCCGGACGCACGCCGCGAACACGCCCGAGAGGAAGGTGTCTCCGGCGCCGACCGGATCCACGTAGCTCTCGATCGGAATGCTGTGCCAGTGACGAGGCGCGAGCACGTCCGGCCGTTCCCCGATCCGGTACGCGGTGCCGCCGTGGACCCCGTTCGTGAACAGCAGGGTGGCACCGGGCTTCATGAACGCCGCGAGGTCGGCGGCCGTGGTGGTCTCGTCCACGTCGTCCGCACCTACCCCGATCAGGTCAGCGCGCCGGACCAGCGGTGATGGTCCCGGCGGCAGATGGCGGACGGTCTCCCTGGCCGTCAGGACGCGGAGCATCCCCTGCCAGCCCAGCGAGACCAGCGCGTCCGGCGGGACGACCTCCGCCCACTCGTCGCGCACCTCGGCGGCGACGGGAGCGAGCATCCAGGCGCCGGCCGTGCGCCATGACTTCGGCAGCGCTCGTGGATCGACCGGGTCGGAGACCTGGGGCGTCCGCTGGATGCGTCCGGTCGGCGTCTCCACGTTGATGAAGATCGGACCCCGCAAGCCTGGGATCACCCGGACATCCACGCCGGCGTCGCGAACCATGTCGAGCTCCGACGAGGTCGCGGCGAGGTCGTCGGCCACCACGAGCGCACCCACACGCAGGCCGAGCCGCGCCAGGGCGAGCGCCGAGTACGAGGCCCCGCCGCCCAGCCGCCAGCCACGCTCGTCATCGTCCACCAGGTCCCGGCAGGCGGCGCCCACGACCACGACCTCGGGTGCATCGCTCATGCGTCCCTCCAGGGGGTCAGCGGGGACCCACCTATACTGGCCGTCCCCGCGCGCAACCGCGCGCCCAGGCGGCCCGTTCCGGCCGCCCGCGACCGAGGTTCCTAATCATGCACTTCTACGAGCTCCACGAGGGCGACGAGGACGTCTTCGCCGATCTCCTCATCGCCCGCGAGGAGGAGATGGATCCCGAGGAGTTCTTCGACATCGTCCAGTCGATCCGGCGGCGGGTGCTGGACACGTTCGAGCAGAACACGCTGGTCGAGGCGATCGCCGACGAGCTGGAGCGCGACTACGGCTTCATCGCCATCACCGACGAGCGGCTGACCGCCGCCGTCAACGTGTCGCGCGACGAGGACGAGAACTTCCTCGCCGACCTCGACGAGCCGGCCGAGGGCATGGACTACATGTCGATCCTGGCGGACCTCCAGGCCGATCCCGACCGGCCGAACTGAGCTGGTTCCGCACGCCGGCCGACCGGGTCGGCCCGTGTCGCCCTCAGCCGGCTCCGGCTCCCTGCGCTCCCTGCGCTTCCTGGGCCTCCTTGGCCTCCTTCCCGCGCCGCCGGTGACGTTCGTACCAGCGAACCGCGGGGACCTCGGTCATCGTGTGCGCGACCACGGAAACGGCGACCACGACCGCCACCACGTGGAACAGTTTCGGCGCTCCGTCGATGCCTGCTGACAACACCAGCAGCACGTAGAACAGCGAAGCAAACCCCCGCGGGCCGAACCACGCAGCAACCAGGCGCTCGCGGAGCGTGAGCCGGGTGCCGGCGAGCACGATCCCCATGGCCACCGGCCTGGCCACCAGCAGGACCAGGGCGGCGAACACGAACGCCCCGATCCCCTCGGCCACGACCGTGCGGGGAGCGAGCAGCGCGCCGAACAGCAGGAGGGCTGCCAGCTTCATCGTCTCGCTGGCCGCCTCGCCCACTGGCTCAAACGCCTTGGCGAAGCTGCCGGCCATCCAGCTGACGGTGAGCCCGGCCGTGAAGGCCGCGAGGAAGACGTTGCCTCCGGTGGTGACCGCAAGCGCATAGACCAGGAGCCCGATCGCGATGACGTGGAGGCTGCGCTGGCCCTCGTGAACGCCCAGCACGCCCAGCACGCTGAGCCGGTCGAGACGGATCGCGACGGCCGGCACCAGGAAGCCGATCGCCACCCCGAGGGCGACCTCCCCCAGCAGGCCCACCGGGTCCTCCGCCCGCCCGCCGAGGAGCGCGAGGAGCAGGACCACGGCCGGGAGCGCCAGGCCGTCGTTGAGACCGCTCTCGATGTTGAGCAGCTGCCGCACCCGGAACGGGATCTCTCCGCGGCTGACGATGGCCGACGCGAACACCGGATCCGTGGGGCTCAGGATGGCACCCAGCAGGAGCGCCTGGATGGGTGGCACGCCGAGCACGACGATGGCGAGCGCGGCGATCAGGGCCATCGTGATCGGCAGCCCGAGGATCAGCGCCCGGGCGGGCAGCCCCCAGTTCCGCCGCAGCCGCCCCAGGTCCGGCTTCATGCCGTCGGCGAACAGCACCGTCACCAGGGCGATCTCGGTCACCCGCTCGTTGATCGCGTCGCGCGGGTTGAGGCCGATCACGCCGGTCACGCCCGGACCGGCAACGAAGCCGACAAGCAGGAACAGGGCTGCGGTCGACAGCACGCCCCGCTTGGCTCGGGCCGACAGCAGGGCACCGAGGAGCATCGTCGCGGCGAACAGGAGCAGGATGCTCACGCCGAGGCCGCGCCCCGCTCCCTGGCCGGTTCGATCGTGATGTCGGTTGCCCGGGGCTCCGCGTCACGGATGCTCGCCCGCGCGGCATCGATCGCTGCGATGGGGTCGGCGCCCGGGGCGGGCTCGACCCGGAGCGTGACCAGGATCTCGTCGGGCCCGAGGTGCATCGTCCGCATGGATGCCAGACGCGCCACCGAGGGCACTCGCTCCACGGCGGCTCGCAATCGCTCTTCGGCGGCTTCGTCGGCCCGTTCCCCGATCAGCAGCCCGCGGCTCTCGCGCGCCAGCAGGAGCGCCACCAGGGCGAGAAGCACGCCGATCGCGATCGAGGCCGCGCCGTCCAGCCGTGGCTCGTCGAACAGGTGCGCCGCTGCGATGCCGGCGGCGGCCAGAACGAGGCCCGTGACCGCAGCCGAATCCTCAGCGAGGACGGTCAGGGTCGAGGGGTCCTTGCTGGTCCGGAACGCCTGCCACATCCCCTCCTCGCGCACGTCGGGCAGGATCTCGTGCGCTGCCACCAGGAACGAGCTGCCCTCGAGGACCACCGCGACCGCGAGCACGATGTAGGCGACCAGCGGATCCTCGAGCGGGGCCGGATTGATGACGTGTGTGATGCCCTCGTACAGCGACAGTCCGCCACCCACGCCGAACAGGACGATGGCGACCACCAGGCTCCAGAAGTAGAGCGCCCGCCCGTGACCGAACGGGTGGCCCTCGTCCGGCGGATGGCGTCCCTGGTGGACGCCCAGCAGCAGCAGGCCCTGGTTCCCAGTATCGACCAGCGAGTGGAACCCCTCGGAGAGCATGGCCGAGCTGCCGGTCAGGGCCGCCGCCACGAACTTGGCGACGGCGATGCCGAAGTTGGCGGCGATCGCGCCGTAGACCACGATCGGGGCCTCGCGACGTCTGGCGTCGCGGCGACCCGGGCCCGGGTCCGCCTGGGAGGTGCTCGTCACCCCGCGAGCCTGCACCACGTTGGGCCACCCGGGCCCCTGTCGGGCTCAGCCTGCGCTTGCGGGTGGCTTGCAGCCCGTTGGCGGAAGGGTCTACCGGCTGAACAGGACCTCGATCACGTCGCCGTCACGGACCTGGTACGTCTTGCCCTCGGACCGGACCTTGCCGTGCTTCCTGGCCTCGGCCATGGACCCCATGGCCAGCAGGTCCTCGTACGCGATGGTCTCGGCCCGGATGAAGCCCCGGGCGAGGTCGGTGTGGATCGCGCCGGCGGCATCGACCGCGGTCGATCCATGCGGGACGGGCCAGGCACGCACCTCGTCGGGCCCGGCCGTCAGGAAAGAGATCAGGCCGACCAGCCGGTAGGAGAGCCGGATCACCCGGTCCAGGGAGGACTCCTCCAGCCCCAGCTCGTCCATGAACACCGCCGCCTCGTCGGGTTCGAGCTCGCCCAGCTCCATCTCGATCCGGGCCGAGAGGGCGTCGACCATCGCGTGCCGGTGGTCGTACCCAGTCCGGAGCCGCTCGACCAGCGACGGCGCCTCGGCCAGCTCGTTCTCGCCGACGTTGACCAGCACCAGGACGGGCTTCTGGGTCAGGAACCGGAAGCCGCGCAGCGCCTTCTCCTCGTCCGGATCGAGCGATTCGTCGCGGATGGGTCGCCCGGCCTCGAGGGCGGGCTTGAGGCGCTCGAGGATCGCCTGCTCGCGCTCGTTGGCCTCGCGCTCGGCGGGGGTGCCGTGGCGACCGGACCCGTGGAGGCGCTCCAGCCGACGGTCCACCATGGCGAGGTCGGCCAGGATGAACTCGAGATCGAGCTGCTCGAGGTCGCGCGCCGGGTCCACCGATCCCGCGGGGTGCGGGTGGGCGGCGGAGTCCCAGGCGCGGACGACGTGGATCAGCGCATCGGAGTCGCGCAGTCGCGCGAGATGCTCGGCGGGCAGCTCCTCCGCGCCGACGTGGCCCTCGTGCGATGCGGGCGGCGCTGGCAGATCCGCGTAGGTGATGTCCGCGTGCACGATCTTCCTGGGCTGGAACAGCTCGGCGAGCCGGTCCAGGCGCTCGTCGGGCACCTTGACCACGCCGACGTTGAGCTGGAGGCCGCCGTAGCCGCCCGTCTCGGCATGACCATGCGTGAGCGTGTTGAACACGGTGGTCTTGCCGCATCCGGAAAGTCCGACGATGGCGATCTGCATGGGATGACTCTACCGGGCACGCCGGCGACGAGGGCCGGTCGGTCGACCCGCATCGTGGATCAGGCGTGGAAGCCCTCGAGCGCGCGGCGCTCGTCCTCGAGCTGGTCGCGGTCGCGGGGGGCCAGTGGCTCGAACGGCTCGACGACGACCCGGCCCTCCCGAGCCCGCCAGCCGGCAACCACCCGTCCGTCGACGAGCACGGTGCCCATGGAGGCCGGGTTCCTCATCGTGTACACCCGTCCGCGGTGCGATTCCGGGAGCACCCCGGTCCGGCGGGCGTGGGCAAGCGTGACCGCATCCCAGTGGGCGAGGAATCGAACCGGCGCAGCCGTGCCCGGATCGGGCAGCGGGGCGGCACGCAGGTCCACGAGCGGCCGGCCATCCTCGTCCGCGTACGTCGCCAGGTCCAGCGCCGCCGCCGCTCTGCGCAGGTCGGCAGCCGGAACCCCGGCCCAGGACGCGATGTCCTTCCAGGGCGCCGGTCCGAACGCACCGAGGTAGGTCCGGATGAGGTGCAGCATGCCCTCGTCCTCGGTCGCGTCGCACGGCCCCACCCACGTCTCGGCCAGCGCCAGCCGGTCGGCGCGCCTCCGCTCCCAGGTGCCCGACGGCGGGACGCGCACCAGATCGACCCACAGGCCGACGTTGCCCACGAAGCCGCCGGCGAGCCCGCCCAGCTCCTTCACCGACCGGGGCCCGGCGGCAAGGGCCGCGCGCAGCTCGGCCGCCCGGGTCAGCTGGTCCGCCTCCATCGCGGCCCGCTCGCCTGCGGCCTGGAGACGCAGATACCACGCCCGACGCCGCTCGCCGACCCCCAGCGCGTAGCGCCAGTACGCGTGCCGGGCGACGACGTGGATCGTGGACCGCATGAGCGTGCCCTGGACGAGCGTCCGGTCCTCGAGCGCCCGGGTCACGGCCGAGCGGCTCACGCCCGCCACGCGGGACCACAGGCTCACGTACAGGGCGGTCGCGTTCTGGTCCTGCGCGGCGCCCATCCGCTCAACCGCCTCGTCGAGCGGCAGCGTCGCGCGGTCCAGCAGCAGCTGGCGCGCCAGGAGTGCCCGGTTGAGCTCGTGCCCGCTCAGGATGCGGACCCGCCCGGGGGCCCGTGGGCGCTCCCCGGTCACCCCGTCAGTACCCGGCGCTGGGATCGACGACGTTCACCAGCGGCCGGCCCGCCGCGTACCGCCGCACGTTCTCGCAGAACAGGTCCACCGAGCGGTCCAGGACGCGAGTGGATGACCACGACGTGTGTGGCGTGAGGATGACGTTGGGAAGGTCGTACAGGGGCGACGTGGGCGGCAGCGGCTCCTCGCGGAAGGTGTCCAGGACGGCCCCGCCGATCCGGCCCTGGCGCAGCGCCCTTCCCAGGGCGACATCGTCGATAAGCTCGCCGCGGGCCACGTTGATCACCCACGCGCCTGGCCGCATCGCCCGGATGGCGTCCTCGCCGATCAGCCCCTGCGTGTCCTCGGTGAGCGGGGCCGCGAGCACGACGAAGTCGCTCTCCGCGAGCAGCTCCGGGAGCCGGTCGGGGGGCAGGACCCGGTCCAGCATCACCGTCCCCAGGTTGGGCTCGTCGCCGGCCCCGTCCACGGCGTGGGCCCCGGCCTCGGGCCGGCGGCGGGTCGCCATGACCCGGCACCCGAAGGCCGTCGCGAGCGCGCCTACGGCACGACCCAGCGACCCCAGGCCCACGATGCCGACAGTGACGTCGCGAAGCTCCCGGCTCTCGAGCGGCTGCCACGTCCGCTCGGCCTGCAGCTCGAGCAGTGAGGGCAGCCGCCGCGACGTGGCCAGGATCATCATCATCACGTACTCGGCGATCGGGCGCGAGAACACGCCGCGCGCGTTGGTGATCGTCAGCTCCCGGGCCCTCGAGGCCGGCGTCAGGACCCGCTCCACGCCGGCGGTCGCCGAATGCACCCAGCGCAGGTCCGGCGCGCGGGTGAGGATCCGGTCGAACAGGTCCGCTGGAAGGCGCCCCCGGAGCATCACCTCGACGTCGTCGAGGGGGCCGTCGGCGTGACCGTCGAAGCCCATCGACACCAGCCGGGCGCCCGGCGCGGCGTCGCGGATCGCCTCCAGGTCGCGCGCCCGCCAGCGGGCGGCCAGGATCGGCGTCAGGACGATCGCCACCGGTGCGCCCCCCGGTCCCGATCCGGGCCCGGGTGACCGCTGGGCCCCCTCGGTCACGCGCTTCCTCCTTCGATCCGGTTCATCCCCATCCGGACCACCCACCGTGCCGGATGGTCGATCTCCTCCGGCGTCGGCAGCGTCTCCGGTCCCTCCCACAGGCGCCGGAGTGCCGCGGCGCCGGCCAGTCGCTCGATCTCGGCCACGAACGCCTCGCCCTTACGGTACTGCTCCATCTTGAGGTCCATGCCGGTGATCCGCAGCATGGCGCGCTCGAACGGCGTGCGCTGGACCCGTCGACCGTGGAACCGTGCGGAGATCCTGGCGACCCCGGGCACGAGCGATCTGCCGACCTCGTCCATCACGTGGTCGCCGAACCCCTCGAGCAGCGCCATCACAGCCTGCGTCTCGCGGAACAGGCGCCGCTGCTCGTCGGACATCAACCGCTCCAGCCAGTGCTGGTCGTCACGCCGGCCTTCGCCGCGCAGGGAGGCCCCCAGCGCCCGTACCGCGTCCCGGCCCAGCGACGACGCTCCCTCGGAGAACAACCCTAGCTGGCGTTCCAGCCGTCCGGCCAGGTACGGCCGCAGCCAGGGGTGCGCCTCGAACTCGAATGCATGCGTGGTCTCGTGAAGCGCGATCCAGGTCCGGAACGCGGGCAACGGCACGTCCAGCACCCGCGCGGTGTGCCGGATGTTCTCCTCCACGAACAGCAGGCGGCCGGGTTCCGTCTCGGCGGTCAACAGGGCAAGATCGTACTGGCCGAGCACGCGTTGGCCCATGAACCCCAGCAGGAGCCCCAGCTGGCGGGTGGTGACCCAGCGGTTGGCAAGGGTCATCGAGGCCTTGGCGAAGCCGCTCCCCTCCGGGAGCACCTGGTCCAGCAGCTGTCCCTCCAGCTGGCCGATGAGCCCGGCGAACGCCTTGGTGTTGGCGCGAACCCAGCCCGCCCGGTCGACCACCGCCACCCGGTCGACAACCCCGGGCAGCTCCGCGCCGAGGTGCTCGGCCAGCGCCGGAGCGACCCGCGCCATGGCCTCGGCATAGGCGGCCTCGGTCGCTCGCAGCTCGTCCTCAGCCAGCGATCCGGGCGCATTCCGCAGTCGCGCGGCGGCGATCTCCTCGACCCGGCGCCAGTCCACCAGGCCGGCGGCGCGTGCCGAGCGCTCGACCTGGCGCCCGGCCACGGTGACAGCCGCGCCCAGCGCGGACCCGACGAGGAAGCCGACCTGCCACAGCCGCTCTTCGGAGACCCGGCCCCCAAAGCGCCCGGGCCGGCGACCAGGTTGGCCGCCTCCGCCCCCGCCCGCGGACCGATCGGCCGCCATCAGCTGGACCCCAGCTCGATTGGCTCGACGTCCGGGAACGCCTCGCCGAACATGCGCGACGCGACGGCCCGGAACCGCTCCACGTCCCCGGTGGTGAGCTGGACATGCACGGGCGCGGCACCGTATGTCTCGGCCGGTCGCGAATGCCCGGCTGCGCCGGGATCGGCGGCCGTGCCACGGGTCGTGCCGGGCGTCTCGAGGCCATTCACCGACAGCAGCTCGGCCAGGGTCGCGGCGGTCGCGGTCGCGGAGTCCACGATGGCGACCCGGTCGCCCACGGCGCGTGCCAGGACCGGGCGCAGCAGGGGGTAGTGGGTGCAGCCCAGGAGCAGGGTGTCGACGGTCGCCCCGGGCGGACGCGGGAACACGAACTCACCCGATCCGTCGCGCTCGCCGAGCAGCGGCGCCAGCTCCTCGTCCACGACCGCTTCCAGGGCCGGTCCGTCGAGCACGCCCGCCTCCACCAGCGGCACGAAGCGGGGTGTCGCGTGCTCGTACACCTCCACCGCGGGGTTCTCGTCCTTGATCGCATTGAAGTACGCGTGCGAACGGACCGTCGCCGGCGTGGCGATCACGCCCACGCGTCGGCTGCGGGTCGCGAGCGCCGCGGCCGCCGCCCCGGGCCGGACGACGCCCAGGACCGGCAGGTCGTAGCGCGCCCGGAGATCGGGCAGGGCGACAGCGGTCGACGTGTTGCAGGCGACGACCAGGGCCTTCACGTCGCGGCCGGCCAGCTCGTCGAGCGCCTCCATCGAGAACCGGCGCACCTCGTCGTCGCTGCGGACGCCGTAGGGTGCGCGCGCATTGTCGCCGAGGTAGATCGTGGATTCGTGAGCGGATCGGCGGAGGATCTCGCGCAGGACGGTGAGCCCGCCGACACCGGAGTCGAAGACCCCGATGGGCCGCGCGTCAGACACCCCTGGCCGCTACTGGCGGGCGGCCGCCGCCGCAAGGCGTCCCGTGAGCTCGCCCGCGGTCCGGCTGACGTCCTGGCTGATCTGTGCCGACGGATCGGCGAGGACGAACGGGATCCCCTCGTTGTTGGCCCGGACGACCAGCGCCCCGCCGGAGCTGACGGAATGCTCCGGGTCGCGTCCCAGCGCCTGGGCCAGGACCTGCGGGTCGAAGCCGCCCGTGGAGTCGGCGCGGTTGACCAGATAGCGGACCTTGGTCGGCGGATAGCCGATCATGCGGAAGGCGTCCGCCATCACCATCGTGGAGTGGATGGCGGTGGAGTCGTAGGTGACGATCTCGAGGATCGTGTCCGCGGCATCCAGGAACGCCAGGTTGATGTCGTTGATCACGGCAGGGGTGTCCACGATCACGACCTCGTAGACACGCCGCAGCAGGCTCAGCGTCTTCTCGAGGTCGCGGACGGTGACCATCTCGGCCATCTCGACCCGCGGCGGCGCAAGCAGGATGTCGATGCCCGATGGATCCCGCCACAGGACGTCCTGCAGGTCCGACTCCTGGATGCGGTCCGTCGGCAGGTCGAGCAGCGACGGGGCCTCCATGGGGACCTTGAGCAGCGCCCGCAGGTCGCCGAACTGGAGGCTGCCGTCGATGAGCACGGTGCGAACGCCAAGCTGGCCGACGGCGACGGCGAGATTGAACGCGAGGGTCGTCTTGCCGACCCCGCCCTTGGGCGCGAACAGGGTGACCATGCGGGCGAGGTGCGAGCTGTCCGCCACCTGCGACGTCTGGTGGACCTGCTGCAGCCGGGACACCAGCTCGTAGCCCGTGAACGGCATCCCGAGCACTCCGTGCACACCGTTGCCGGGATCGACCATCACCGGCTGCTGGGGCACGGTGAGCACGATGACCGGGACCTTGAGCCCCGCCTGGTGGAGCTGGGCGACGAGGTTGAGGCCCTTGACCCGGCCCTGGAGCAGGGCGTCCACCATCACCACGTCGGGGCGGAGCTCTGCGACCAGGTTCTGAACCCTGGAGCCATCGGCCACCACGTCGAGCAGCTTGATCGCCGACTGCGAGTTGAGCAGCCCGCGGATGTACTGCGCGACCTGGGGGACGTCCTCGACGACGAGGAGGCGGATCTGATCCGGCATCGCCGCGACTCTACCACGCGCACCCAGCCGGGCACGCCGCCGACGATGGTCCCATCCGGGAGGAGCCGGGAGGGGGATGCGGAAGCCTGGTACCGGCCGGAACCACCGCTCCGCTCCCGCCGCTGGATCCCGGCTCAGCCGCGACGGGCGATGAGCACGACACGCTCGGAGCCGGGCACCAGATCACCAAGCTCGTAGTCCCCGGCCAGCGTCTCCACGGTCAGACCCGCTCCCTCGGCCAATACGACCAGCTCGTCCGGTGTCACGAGGCGCAGCCGGTCGGCGCGCACCCAGCGCAGCACAGGATCGCCTGGACGACCCTGTTCGAAGATCGTCGTCAGGACGACGCTCGCCGTGGTCGCGTCGTAGAGCGCGCTGCCGGTCTTGGTGACCGTGTGACCGGTCCCCGGGTCCTCGCGCACCCACTCCAGCACGACGCGGCCATCGTAGCGGGCCAGGTCGTCCGCGTCGGGCAGCCAGGCATCCACCATCGCCAACCCGCCGGGGGCCAGGTGCGCAGACAAGGTCGCCAGCGCGGCGGCCTGGTCCGCCCGGGAGCCCATCAAGAAGATCGAGTTGAGCGGGATGAATGCCAGCCGGTACTCGCCGGCATCCGGCAGCCGGATGGTCCGCGCGTCGTCCTCGACCAGCCGGACCCGGCGCGCCACCGATCGGCCCGCGGCGTCGGCTCGCTGGCGGGCGCGAGCCAGCATCGCCTGGTCGGTGTCCACGCCCGTCACCTCGTGGCCGTCCTCGGCCAGCGCAACGGCCAGCCGGCCGGTGCCCACGGCCAGCTCCAGGACGGGTCCATTCGCCCGCGCTGCCAGCGCCAGCAGCAGGTCCAGATCCGCCGTGTCCCCGGACACGTCGAGGTCGTACAGGCGGGCGAGCGCAGCGGCGACCAATTCCCTGCTGGTCACGCCGGTCATGCTACCCGGCCGCCGGTCAGGGCCGCTCGAAGCGGACCGGCCGACCGGCCTGGCGCTTGGCCGCCAGCGCTGAGATGACCTCGAGGGCGACCCGGTTGGCAGCCATCGCGGTGACCTCGGCGTGATCGTACGGCGGCGAGACCTCGACGATGTCCATGCCCGCGATCTCGACCGATCCGGCGATCCGGCGCACGGCCCTGAGCAGCTCGCGGACCAGGAACCCACCCGGTTCCGGAGTGCCCGTGCCGGGCGCCGACCCCGGGTCGACGACATCGATGTCGACCGACAGGTAGACGGCGTCCGGCCCGTCGAGCGCCTCGGCGATGGCATCGTCGATCACCGCCTCGGCGCCGCGCTCCTCGACCTCGCGCATCAGGTGCCAGCGCAGCTCGTGCTCGCGCATCCAGTCGAATACCTCGACCGGCGGCCAGTAGCCGCGCAGCCCGACCTGGACGAAGTTGCGGCCCTGCACCGCACCCGACTCGATCAGCCGACGCATCGGCGTTCCATGTCCCGCGAGCACGCCCCAGTCCTCGTCGGCGGTGTCGGCGTGGGCGTCGAAGTGGACGATCCCGATGCTGCCCGGCCGGCGGACCTCCGCCACGGCCGTGGCGGAGGGCCAGGTGATCGAGTGGTCGCCCCCCAGGACGATGGGGATGGCGCCGGTCGCGGCCACCTCGTGGACCTTGCGGAAGATGAATGCGTGGGCCCGCTCGATCCAGGCCGGGATGATGTTCGCGTCCCCCGCGTCCACGACGTCCAGGATCTCGAACGGCTCGTTTCCCAGCTGGAGCGAGTGGATGGAACCCGTCGTGTACTGCGCCTCGCGGATCGCGCGCGGCCCAAATCGGGCGCCGGGGCGGTGGCTGACCGCGTCGTCGAACGGGGCGCCGACGATCGCGATGTCCGGACGCCGTGCCTGGAGCTCGCCCGGGTCGGGGATCCAGGGCAGCTTCATGAACGTGGGCAGCCCGACATACGTGGGCAGGTCGAAGTCGGGGAAGGCCTCGTAGTCCCGGTCCCAGCCATTGCGTGCGGCGAACCCGGGATGGTCACCCGGGTCCTGGGGACGCTCGGCCACGTGTGCACCTCTCGCCGTGGCGCCGCCGGTTCGGGTCCACCGTCCAGCGGGGCGCGCGTTGCGGCATGGTAGCGCCTGCGGTTCGAGGCGGGGGCGTCTCAGCCCTCGCCACGGAAGTCCCGCCACAGCGCATCGCGGAGCCCGGGCTGGAGCAGGACGTCGAGCGCGGTCTGGGCGACGATGGTCGCAGCGAGCAGCACCGTGCGGTCGGCCAGCGGGCGGGCGGCCGCGTCGCGGAACTCGATCGAGTGACCCGGCGTGGGGCCCTCGGTGATGCTCATCTCGGGGTGGATCGCGGGCACCGCCCAGGACACGTTGGCCATGTCCGTCGAGCCGGCCTGCGCATCCTTGCCCTGGTCGACGAGCCCGTAGGCGGCGGCATTCGCCAGCCATCGGTCGGCCAGCGTCCGGTTGTGCTTCATGGTGCTGGCGTAGCCCGAGAACTCGACCTCCACCTCGACACCCGCAGCGAGGGCGGCCGCCTCGCACAGCTCGACGAAGCGGGGTCTCATCACGTCGTCGTAGTACGCCTGCTCCGCCGAACGGATCATGAACCAGGCGCGCGTCCGGTCCGGGATGATGTTGGCCGCCGTGCCCCCCTCCTGGATGACCCCGTGCACACGGCAGTGGGGCGGCAGCTGCTGGCGCCACAGGCCCACCGCCACGAACAGGGCGATCATCGCGTCGAGCGCGTTCCTCCCTGCCCACGGATCCGAGGCCGCGTGCGACTGGAGCCCCTTGAACACGATGCTCACGTCCTCCGACGCGAGGGGCGCGACTTCGACGTGGTTGGCATCGGACGGGTGCATCAGGAGGGCGGCGTCCAGGCTCTCGAACAGGCCGTCGTCGAGCATGATCTGCTTGCCGCTCCCGCGTTCCTCGGCCGGTGTGCCGAGCAACCAGACCTCGCCCGCCCACGCGTCCCGGACGGCCGCCAGGGCGATCGCCGCTCCCACCCCCGACGAGGCCATCGTGTTGTGACCGCAGCCGTGGCCCAGCCCCGGCAGCGCGTCGTACTCGGCGAGGACGCCGATCCTGGGCCCGTCCGGACCGAGGCCGCCGGTGAGCCTGCCCCGGACCGCGGTCAGGAGGCTGCCGGCCGGATGCTCGACCGCGTAGCCGTGGGCCGCAGCGATCTCGGCCACCCAGGCCGATGCCTCGATCTCCTCGAAGGCCGGCTCGGGATGCGCGTGGATCCGGTGCGACAGATCGAGGATCTCGTCCCGCGCGGCGTCGACGGCGGCGGCGGCGCGGGCCTTGATATCGGTGAACGGCTCGGCGGGACGCGCGGCGAGCGGCGACTCGGTCACGGTGACTCCTAGTGCTCAGCGGAGAGGGTGATCTCTGCGATCAGGAAGATGGCGGCGAGGAAGACGAGGATCGCGAGCTGGAACGCGTCGACCAGGCGCAGGATGACGAGGACGGTGATGAACAGGCCCACCCAGGCCCCACGACGGCCGGCTCGCAGCCAGTCGCCCGTGTAGGCGATCCGGCGATGTCGGGCGAACATCACGAGCCAGGCGAGGGGCATGGCGGTGATGCCGAAGGCGAGCCCGAGCAGGAGGGCCCCGAGATAGCCCGCCATCGCATCCTGGTAGGGGTCGCGGGTGGTGATGAGCAGGGCGACGAGGATCCAGGCCACCGCGGCCACCGCCAGCAGGCCGAGGTTCGCGATCCGGTCACGTGCCTCCATCGCCAGCGAGTCTATCGACGAGACGCCCGCTCCGGCGGCCCGTCCCGGCTCGCGAGTGGGCCGAAGGCGACACGACACGCGTCGACGGCTGGGGCGGAGCTGTGCGGCTCAGCCCAGGATGCGGCCGATGGCCGTGCGCGCGGCAGCCACCGCCGCGTCGTCGCGCTGGTAGTACTGGAGGCGGCCGTTCGACTCGTGGCGGAACGCCCGGACCAGGCCCGCCTCGCGCAGCCGGGCGAGGTGGTTCGAGATCGCGTTCTCCCGGGCGCCCAGGGCCGCCGCGAGCTCGCACACGCAATGTGGACCGTCGGCGAGCATGGCCAGGATCGTCGCCCGGGTGGGATCTCCGACCAGCTGGGCGGCGCTCACCGCGGCCGTGACGTCGGGCGCCGCGAGGTCGAGGCGCGGACGCGGCTGCGGGGTCATCGTCATCGTCTTCTCCCGGTCGTGCGGATCGCCTGCACCACGTCTCACGCAGCGGTGAGATATCTGGCCTCACCCTAGTGGCCGCTGTCGAGTGCGTGGCAGGCCCGAACCGCCCGGCGTGGCAGGGATTCCGGCAGGGTCAGAGCGCGGCGAGCCCCGCCTCCAGCGCATCGAGCGTCTCCAGCTCAAGGTCGGCCTTCGCCTCGGCATCCCGCACCGAGCCCGGGAGCGGCGAGTCGTCAGGCCGGGAGGTGAGCCAGGCGGCCCGCCAACCCGCCAGGCGCGCCCCGACCACGTCCGCGGCCCAATCGTCGCCAACATGCAGGATCGCGCTCGGTTTGGGGTCCCCCAGCGCGGCGCGCGCCGCGGCGAAGATCGCGGGATGCGGCTTGATCGCGCCCACGCGCTGCGACACCACCACCGCCCGCAGGGACGGCATCCATCCGGCCGCCTCGGCATACCGGTCGATCGTCGTCGCCAACGGCCAGTTGGACAGGATGGCCAGGTCGTAGCCGGCCGCGTGGAGGCGCGCCAGCAGTGGGCCCGCTGCCGGATCCGGCGGCAGGGTCGACACGAACGACCGGGAGTAGACCTCGATCGTCCACGCGGACTCCTCCGGGGTCGACAGGCGGCCGGCGGCGGCATCGTCCCAGCGGACGTCGGCCGGCGGCGCCGGCATACCCCGCAGGCGGGCCAGCATCCGGACCACGCGCTGGGCGAGATCGACCTCGCGGAACTGCGGCACCTCCTCCCGGAACTGGCGCTCCCGCTCCTCGCCCCACACGCGCAGCACCTCGGCCTCGTCGAACGGACCCAGCCGGTCCGCCATCCACCGGGCGGTCATGGCCACGACGCCGCGCAGGCCCGCCGCTGGCACCGGAACCAGCGTATTGCCGAAGTCGAGGGTCAGCGCCCTGATTCGCGTCACGCCTCGCCCTCACCTGGACCGAGCCGGCGGCGGGCGATGGCCACGGCAACGGGGCTGCGATCGACCAGCAGCCATCGCCGCCCGAGTCGCGCGGCGGCCACCCCGGTCGTGCCGGAGCCGGCGAACGGGTCGAACACCAGGTCGCCCGGCCGGCTCGACGCCGCGACGATGCGCTCGAGGAGCCGCACCGGCTTCTGGGTCGGGTAGCCGGTCCGCTCGGCAGATCCCGGCGGAACGATCGTCATCCACCACACGTCGGTGGGCAACTTGCCACGGGCGGCCTTCTCGGGACCCACCAGGCCCGGGGCGAGGTACGGGATGCGGCCGATCGCGTCCCGCTCGAAGATCCAGGCCGGCCCCTTCGCGTACCACAGGATCGTGTCGTGCTTGCGCGGCCAGCGGTCATGCGATCTGCCCCCGTAGTCGTAGGCCCACACCAGCTCGTTGAGGAACCGCTCGGGCCCGAACACCTCGTCCAGCAGCAGCCGGACGTGGTGGACGGTCCGCCAGTCGACGTGCAGGTACAGCGAACCGTGCGCAGCGAGCACGCGATGGATCTCGCGCAGCCTCGCCCCGAGCGCCTCGAGGTGCGTGTCGAGCGGCAGGTCGTCCTCGAACGACAGCTCCCCCACCGCCTCCCAGGCAACCGTCCTGCCGCGGAAGCCGGTGCGCGTCGCCTCGCCCCGTCCGGTCCGGATCGAGACCAGCCGCCGGGTGCCCCCGGCAGCGAACGGCGGATCGGCGTAGGCGAGGTCCACGCACGCGTCGGGCATGGACGCGAGCACTTCGAGATTGTCCGCCTCGACCACGGCGCCGCGAGATCTGCCCCCCAGCACGGCCTCCAACGGAGCCCGCCAGGGCGGCGGGTCAGGCACCGGCGCCCGGCTCATCGCGCCGCGCTCGACGGGCAGATCTCCCGGAACGCACACCAGCTGCACGCCATGCGGTCCGGCGTGGCCGTGAACTCGCGGGCGCGGATCCCGGCGGCGGCGGTCCGGATCGCCTCTCGCGCCCTGTCGATCCGGCGGCGGTCCACCGCGGCAGTCCCCGTCAGCCCCGACCCCAGGAAGTGGAGTGCGACGGCATCGGGCAGGCGACCGGACGTCGCCTCGTAGCCCATCGCGTAGATCGACAGCTGCAGCGACTCCCGCGCCCGTTGGCGCGCCTTGGCGGGGTCACGAACATCCGATGACTTGTAGTCCGTGATGACCACGTGCTCCGGATAGCTGAACATCGTGGGCTCGACGACGTCGGCTGCCGCCTCCTCGATCGCGGTCCTCGACGGTGCGGGCCGCGCCTCCGGCTGGACGCCGTCGCGGGGGACGATGTCCACCCGGTCGTACCGCCCCCGGACACGATCCCCGTCGAGCAGGAAGCTGAACTCGCGCTCCACGTAGGCCGGGATGATCGCGCCGGGCAGGAGCTGGGCCTGCCGGAACCGGCGCAGCGACTCCAGGCCCGCGGCCAGCCGCGCTTCCTCGTGCTCGCGCGAGAGGAAGCCCTCCGGCTGCCAGGCGGCCTCGAACGAGGCCGCCAGCTGGTCTTCGGTCATCACGTCGCCACGGGCGTGGCGCTTGTGGAACTCGGACACGACCGCATGGAGGGCCGCCCCGTACACGAGGGAATGGTGTGGGGCGAGGGGCACCCGGAGCAGGTGCGCGTAGCGGTACTTCCGGGGACAGGTCAGGTAGTCGTCGATCGCATAGAAGGAGAGCACCAGCGGCTCGCCGGATCGCGGGCGCAGCGGGGCCGGTACCGCCTCCGGCCGGTCGTTGGACGCGATCCGCTCCAGCGACGAGCCCGCCGTTGCGCCGGCCCCGGTCGCCCCCGCCGCAACAGGGAGATCGAGCGCCTCCAGGACGAATGGGCTGACGCGCCGGGTGCGCTGTCCGCCGTAGTCGGCGGCATGGGTGAGCAGGAGCTCGTCTCGGGCCCGCGTCATGCCCACGTAGAACAGGCGGCGCTCCTCCTGGAGCTGGTAGTCACCCTCCGGCAGGGTCTCGTTGACCAGCTCCACCGGGAGCGCCAGCGGCTCCCGCCGGCCCACCGCCGGGAAGCGCCCCGTGACCAGACCGGGCAGGTAGACGACCGGATACTCGAGACCCTTCGCCTTGTGGACGGTCATCACGGCCACCGCGTCGGCATCCGGATCGATATCGGCGGTGGGCGGATCGTCGCCGGCCTGGATCAGCGTTTGCAGGTGGCGCGCGAAGAACACGACCCGGTCGTCCGCGAGCAGCGAGGACTGGGTACGGACGATGTCGAACAAGCGGGCGATGTTGGACAGCGCCTCCTCGGCGGCCACGGTCTCGGCACCGGCCAACCGGGCCAGCCATCCGGAGCCGCGCAGGAACGCATACAGCACCTCGCCGGTGGACCGCTCGTGGGCCAGGTCGATGTACTGCCGCAGATCCGCGACGAACCGCGCCGCCGCGACGCGGGTCTCGGGCCGGAGGCGCAGGATCCCCGGCTGCCGTCCCAGCTCGTCCAGGATCTCGAACACGCTCCGGTTCCGACGCCGGGCCGTGGTCACGATGTTGATCAGGTCGACGCCGCCCAGCCCGTACAGCTCCGAAGCCGCCAGGGCGTACACGTCGACCGACGCGTTGGGATCCGCGACCGCACGCAGGAACGAGAGCAGGAGCTTCACCTCGGGCCGGGCGTAGAGGCCGCTGGTTCCGGAGAACCGCCACGGGACACCCTCGAGGTTGAGCGACCGCAGCACCGGATCCGCGGCCGCATTGGCCCGGACGAGGACCGCAATGTCGCGGGGCGACGCTCCGTCGCGGATCCGACGGGCGATGTCGGCTGCGATCCAGTCAGCCTCCTCGGCCCCGCTCGCGAAGGCCTCGTGGCGAACCGCCGGTGCGCCCTCGCTCCCTCGCTCTGGTACCAGCTGCTTGACGATGCCCGCACGGACCTCGAGCCGGTCCGGATCGTTGTGGCGGACGAGCCGGTAGGCGGCATCCAGGATGGGGCCCCGCGACCGGTAGTTGCGGCGCAGGACGACCACCCGGGCGTGACGGTACCGCTCCCGGAACTCGAGGATGTTGCTGATCGCCGCGCCGCGGAACTTGTAGATCGACTGGTCATCGTCGCCCACGACCGTGACGTTGCGGTGGCGCTGGGCGACCAGGCCGACCAGCTCCGCTTGGGCACGGTTCGTGTCCTGGAACTCATCGACGAGCACGTATCGGAACCGCTCCTGCACCTCCTCGCGCGCGACCGGCGACTCGCGCAGGAGACGCAGGGCCAGCGAGACCTGGTCGCCGAAGTCGATCGCGCCGCGGGCCGCCAGCAGCCGTTGATAGGTCGCATAGGCACGGGCCAGCTCGCCCCGCTGCCGCGCCTCCGCCGCCAGGGCGGCCACGGCGTCCGGATCGGCCCCCGGCTCCTCACCGGCCGTGGCCGCCTCCGTGGCCAGGCGCTCCGCGTGCGCCATGAAGGCCTCGGGCGAGACGTCCTCGTCCTTGGCCCGGCTGAACAGCGTTGCCAGCGCATCCAGAAATCGTGTCGGATCCCCGAGCGGCCGGTACTGGTCCAACTCCAGCTCGAACAGGTGCTCGCGCAGGAACACCACCGTCTCCGGCCGGGACAGCACTCGCACGTCCGACGGCAGCCCGAGCTCGAGCGCGAACTCGCGGACCAGGCGGTCGCCGAAGGCGTGAAACGTGGAGATCGCGGTGTCCGTGTAGCCGTACGGCACCAGCTGGTCCACCCGCACCTGCATTTCGTCGGCGGCCTGGTCGGTGAAGGTCAGGGCCAGGATCTCCGAGGGGCGGGCATGGCGGTTCGCGACCAGCCAGGCGATCCGGCGGGTGATGACCTGGGTCTTCCCAGTGCCGGCACCGGCCACGACGAGCAGCGGTCCCGTCCCGTGGACCACCGCCCGGCGTTGCTCGACGTTGAGGCCCTCGAGCAGCTGGTCCGTGCCCTCCGGGGCGGGCAGGTGGTCCTGCGGCAGCTCAGCGCGGCCCCAGACCGGGATCTGGACCAGCGGCTCAGGATCGCGGCGGCGGGTCGGGCGGCTCACAGCGTTCCCGGGCCGGCCGGCGGTGTGGCCAGGGGCCTGGGCGCTACGACGTGATGACACGGGGCAAGGATGCGGCAGGTCCGTGCCAGCTCGGGTGTCACGGGTCGCATCGTGGTCACCCCTTCGCAGGCACCGTCCCGCCGGCAAGGGCGATCCGCAACGCCTCGGCCTCCTCGTCCGAGAGGGCGGCCTCCGACCGGCCTCCGGCAACGGACTTCGCATACACGCGGGTGGCGGTCCGGGTGTGCAGGCTGCTGACGACGAATCCCTCACCGCGGTCATTGAGCAGCGCCAGCGCGAAGCTCTGGTTCCCGCCGGTGTCCTCGAACGGGTTGTAGCGGACGAGGCCCAACCGCTGGAAGGCGCCCGGCTCCTCACGCTCGAGCACGCCCGTCCGGCTCTCGAGCTCGCCGACCTGCCGGGCAACCGCGTACACCTTGTCGATGTGCGCGTCGAGCGTCGCCTCGAGGCTGTTGCCGTCCCCGCCCGCGGTCAGCTTCTCGATCCGGGCCCCGAGGCGCGACACGCGCCGGATCAGCACGAGCACGACGACGACGAGCCCGAGGATCACGACGGACAAAGCGATCGTGACGGTGCCCAGGGATTGCGCCACCATCTGGGTCAGCTCGTCCACGGTCGGCCTCAGTGCGGGAACGTTCGGGAGGGGCGAGTCTAGCAGCCGTCCCTCACCCGCCATGCACCCGCCGCGCGGCCCCTGTGGGAGACCCGGTGTATCCTCTCCGGCCGTACGCCGCGCACTGCGGCACGGTCAACAGGAGGCTTCGAGCCCAGCATGGCGAAGCGCGCCCGCGGCAGCGTCCGTCCCGGCCGGCGACGACCCATCGACCGGCGATCGGCCCCGTCGGCCCCCTCGGCCTCGTCCGGGCCGGCGACCGAGCGCGCCCCCAAGTCGTCCGGGCTCTCGGAGTCGGAGCTCGCCCGCGCCGCCGAGATCGAAGCGGAGCTGCTGGCGCAGGAGCGGGCAGCGGAGACCGCGAGGACGCGGGCGCGCGAGCGGGCCGCCACCCGCGAGGTCGTGAGCTCGGGCCCTGTCGGCTCCCTTGCCCAGGCCCGGAGCGAGTACGCCTACGTTGCCCGCGACGTCAAGGACATCGTCCGCATCGCGGCCCTCGAGATCGGCATCCTCCTCGCGCTCTGGGTCCTGATCGACGTCACCCACGTGATCCCGCTGGGCGCCTGACGCCGCCGGCGGCGGGCGGGAGTGGCAGGGGCAGCGGCGACTGCGCTCACCGGCCCGCCCCCGCCCGATCGCGCAGCCACAGCCCGACCGCGGCCGGGCGCACCGCGGCATCGACCGTGGCCGGCACCTCGGCCCGGATGGTCTCGAGATCGACCTCGTCGCGCAGCCGCTCGCCGAACGCCCCCACCAGCCGCTCTCCGTCGTACCTCGCCCGGTCGAAGCGGCGATCCACCGCGCGCTGGACCCGGCCGCGCAGGGGCTGGAACAGGGCGAACGCGAGCAGGGTCGACGCGGCGACCGCGAGCGTCTCGCCCTGGGTGAATGGGGAGACGCACCGAGCGCGGGGCTCCCGGATAGCACCCGCGGTGCTCCCGAGCCGGTCCTGACGCCCCTGGAGCGCTCCGGAGCCTTCGTCGCGTCATCGACCGGTCCGCCTCACCACCAGGGGTGATGCAGGAGACCATTCGAGGCGTGAAGGGTCTGCCTGTCGGGCCGCGCAACGGTGGCCGCGCAACGTTGATAGCCGCCCGCGAGCACCCCCGGTGATCCAGGCGCGGGGTTGCGGGCGCCGAACCGGCTGCGGGACCCTGGCCGGGGGATCCGGGCGCCACGACCCACTCGCACTAGACTGCGTCCCGATGCCTGCTCGCAGATCTGTGCCCGGCGCCAAGCCCGAGGCCCTGTTCCGTCCGCCGCCCGAACGCCAGCCGTTGGCGGCCCGGATGCGCCCGCGCACCTTCGACGAGTTCGTCGGGCAGGGGCACCTGGTCGGCGAGCGGGGACCGCTGCGGCGCTCGGTTGCGCGTGGCCACCTGGCCTCGCTGCTCCTGTGGGGTCCGCCGGGAACGGGGAAGACCACGCTGGCGCAAATCCTGGCGGAGGCGATCGGCGCCGAGTTCACCGTGCTGTCGGCGGTGATGTCGGGCGTGGCCGACGTGCGAGCCGCGGTCGCCACGGCACAGGAGTCGCTCAGCCTTCACGGCAGGCGCACCGTGCTGTTCATCGACGAGATCCACCGGTTCAACAAGGCCCAGCAGGATGCGCTCCTGCCGCATGTCGAGGACGGCACGGTCACCCTGATCGGGGCCACCACGGAGAACCCGTACTTCGAGGTCAACTCGGCCCTCCTGTCCCGGATGCGTGTGTGGCGGCTGGAGCCGCTGGCGGATGACGATGTCGCGGCCATCGCCCGCCGGGCGCTCGGCGACGAGGAGCTGGGCATGGCGGGCTCATTTGGTCCGCGGGGTGGCGTCGCCGTGGGCGACGAAGCGTTCGACCACCTGGTCGAGGTCGCCGGCGGCGACGCCCGCCAGGCGCTCAACATCCTCGAGGGCGCCGTCGCCCTCGCCGAGGACGAGGATGCCCGGGACGATGCCGGCCAGGTCTCCCCCACCCTGGCCCATGTCGAGGCCGCGGCCCAACAGCGGGTGCTCGCCTACGACCGCGCCGGCGACGGCCATTACGACACCGTGTCCGCGTTCATCAAGAGCCTCCGCGGCAGCGACCCCGACGCCGCCGTGTACTGGCTGGCGGCGATGATCGCGGCGGGCGAGGATCCCCGGTTCATCGCACGGCGGCTGATCATCAGCGCCTCGGAGGACGTCGGCAACGCGGATCCCAGGGCGCTCCAGCTCGCGGTGGCGGCAGCGTCGGCGCTGGATCACGTGGGCCTCCCCGAGGCGCAGTACGCGCTCGCCCAGGCGACCAGCTACGTCGCGACGGCGCCCAAGTCGAACCGTGCCGGTGCGGCCTACTGGGCGGCGGCCGGCGACGTGGTCGAGCACGGCTCGCTCCCGGTCCCCAATCACCTGCGCAACGCTGCCGATCGTCGGATGAAGCACCATGGCATCGGCGTCGGCTACCGCTACCCGCACGACTTCGCGGATCACGACGTCGACCAGCAGTATCTTCCCGATGCCCTTGCAGATCGTCGCTACTACCTCCCGTCCGACCAGGGCTACGAGAAGACCATCGGCGAGCGGATGGCCTGGCGCGAGGACCTGCGCGAGGGTGCGCGGCGGGCCGGGCGCACGCCGCCCAACGCCGTTCCCGGTCCAACGGGGGGCGGAATGGCTGCCGGCTCGAAGCTCATCCGCCAGCGCGAGGAGAACCGGAGGCGGCTGGCCGATGAGCAGAAGGGCGACGCCGGCCGCTGAGGCCCGCAGACCGTGACATGGCC
Organism: uncultured Chloroflexia bacterium; assembly: GCA_963727585.1. Lineage (GTDB taxonomy): Bacteria > Chloroflexota > Limnocylindria > Limnocylindrales > CSP1-4 > CAIXZV01. The sequence goes on from CAVSHH010000003.1 coordinate 1,408,369, forward strand.
GGATGACACTCGCCTGCAGGCGTGATCCCGCGGAGCAGCGTTCGCCGTCCCCCCGGGCCACGGACAGCTCCCAAGCCCGGGTGCGACGCCTGGGCGACCGATCGGAAGTGGGTGCCCCGTCGTGCCGTTGACCCGCCGCGTGCCGTAGAGTCTCGCCATGGGCCCCGCGTCCCCGACCGCACGCGTCCGTCCCGCCTGGCTGGTGCTGCTCGCGCTGCCGGCCGCCGGGTTGGCCCTGCTGATGGCGCGGCCGGAGCTCGACCTGGAGTGGAAGCACCAGCCGAGCCACTTCTGGATCGTCCTCGTGAGCGCGGTGATCAGCGCCGTCCTGGCCGTTCTGACCCACGCGACCGCGGCACGGCATCGTGACGCGAGGATCGTGCTCCTCTCGCTCGCGTTCCTGGCCAGTGCCGGGTTCCTCGGTCTGCATGCGCTGGCAACGCCCGGGGTGCTGCTCGGCCAACCCAACACGGGCTTCGCGATCGCCACGCCGGTCGGCCTCGTCATCGCCGCCGGCTACGCCGGCTTGTCCGTCTCGAGTCTGGGCGGACCACGAGCGGGCGCGGTGCTTCGATGGCGGACCGCGATGCTCGGAGCGACGCTGGTTGCCATGGCGGCGTGGGGCGTCGTCTCGCTCGCCGGCCTGCCGCCGCTTGACGGTCCCCTGCCGGCGCGGGAAGGCCCCGGCCTGCTCGCCATCCTGGCCGTGGTGTCGATCGCCGTCTTCCTCGTGGCCGCCTGGCGCTCGCTCGCCCTGTATCGCGACCGCCGGGGGGCCATGCCGCTGGCCATCGCGGTCGCCCTGGTCCTGCTCGCCGAGGCCATGGCTGCCGTCGCGTTGAGTCGCAACTGGCGGCTATCGTGGTGGGAGTGGCACCTGCTGATGCTGGCCGGGTACGCCGTCATCGCGATCACCGTCCGCCGCGAGTACGCCCGGAGCGGCTCGCTGGCCGGCGCCTTCGGGGGCCTCTACCTGGAGGCGACGCTGGCCCGGATCGATCGCTGGCATGGGCTGGCCATTGCCCACGTCGCCGCAGCCCAAGCTGGGGGCGAGGCGGAGCAGGGCGTCATCGAACGCCTTCGGGCGGAGGGTGCCAGTACCGACGAGCTCCAGCTGATCCGCGAGGCGGCAGGCGAGCTGCGGCGCCTCGACGAGGCGTTCCGCCCCTACCTGCCCGCGATCATCGCCAACCGCGCCCCGTCCGAACCCGACCTGGCGAGCCTGGGCGGGATCGAGCGCGAGGTCAGCGTCCTGTTCGCGGACCTCACGGCGTTCACCACGTTCAGCGAGCGTCAGCAGCCCACGGAGGTCATCGCGATGCTCAACGAGTACTGGGCGGCCGTGGTACCGGTGATCGACGCTGCCGGCGGCGAGATCGAGCAGTTCGCCGGCGATGCGGTGATGGCCATCTTCAACACCGGTGGCGACCAGTCGGATCACGAGCGGCGGGCGGTCGAGGCGGCGCTGGGGATCATCACCGCGGGCCGACCGGTGCTGGACCGGCACCCGGACTGGCCGGCCTTCCGGGTCGGCGTCAGCACCGGCAGGGCGGTCGTGGGCAACGTGGGCACCCACGGTCGACGCAGCTTCGCCGTGATCGGGGATACCAGCAACACGTCGGCCCGGCTGATGTCGGTCGCAGGGCCGCAGGAGGTGCTGGTGACCGGCCGCACGTGGGAGGCCGTGGGAGGGGTCGCCGAGGGCGAGGCGCTTGGCCCGGTCCGCGTCAAGGGCCGGCTCGAACCCCTCGAGGTGTGGCGGGTCACCGCCATCTGACGCCCCGGCAGGCAGAGTCGTCGCGCTCGGCGCTCCGGCCGGCGAGCAGCCCTCCAGCTGCGCTGGGCGTCGGATCGGGCGACGGTGATGCAGCGTGCCGGCAGCCGCCGCGCCGCGCGACGGTCACCCATCGTCTACCGTCCCACCTGGACCCCGCCCCGCGTCTCGATCGCGGGGCCCCGCGGCTGTCCGCGTAGCAGGAGGGCAGGTTGGCGACGATCCGGGTGCTGCTGGCACGCGTCCTGCCCCAGGGAGCGATCCTGCTGTCGGTCCTGACCTTCGCCGCATACGCGGCCGGCCTGCTCCGCGACCGGTTGTTTGCGCAGACCTACGGCGCCGGCATCGAGCTCGACGCATACAACGCGGCCTTCGTCCTGCCCGAGCTCGCCCTGGACGTCCTCGTGGCGGCGGGCCTGACAGCCCCGTTCGTCCCCGTGTACACCACGCTCCGCGGCGATGACGAGCACGCGGCCGCCCGGTTTGCCCAGACCGTGCTCACGCTGGCCGTGCTCGTGATGGGCGGCTCAAGCATCGTCCTGCTGGTGACCGCGCCGTGGACGGTCGAGCTCATCGCTCCGGGCTTCGATACCCAGGGTCGTGAGCTGTACACGGAGCTGTTCCGGCTGATGGCCCTCACACCGGTCCTGTTCGCAGCCTCGATCACCCTGGGCGAGGTCCTGGTCGCCGAACGCCGCTTCCTCTACTACGCCTTGGCCCCGATCCTCTACAACCTCGGGATCGTCGCGGGCACGTTCCTCCTCCACGATGCGATCGGGATCCGGGCCGCGGCGGTGGGAGCCGTGGCCGGCGCCGTGCTCCATCTCGGGATCCGGGTCCTGGGAATGCTCCGGACCCGCGTGCCCCTGCGTCCCCGCCTCGATCTGCGGCTGCCTGCGCTGCGCGAGTTCGTGCTGCTGATGATCCCCAAGATGGCCAGCCACCCCATCGAGCCACTCACCTTCCTCTACTTCACCCGGGTGGCCTCAACGCTGGTCGCCGGCAGCGTGACCGCAGTCTCGTTTGCCCGGAACTTCCAGAGCGTCCCGGTGTCGTTGATCGGCGTGTCGATCGCGCTCGCGGCCTTCCCCGGCCTGTCCACGACGTGGGCCGCGGGGGACCGTGCCGGCTTCGCGCGCGAGCTGCGGCGGACTGCGCTGACGATCGGCGTCCTGTCGACGATCGCCGCCGCCGGCCTGGTGATCGTGGGCCCGCTCGCGATCGAGGTGCTGCTCGGCGGCGGCCGGTTCGATGCCGAGGATGTCCACGTCACTGCCTCGGTCCTGGCCGCGTTCGCCCTCGCGGTCCCGTTCGATGCGCTCGGCCACTTGTTCGCCCGCGGGCTGTACGCGACCCACAACACGCTGCTGCCGGTACTCGCCGCGTTCGCCGGGTTCGGCGCAACGGTGGCGACGACCGCGTTTCTCGTTGATCCGCTGGGGATCATCGCGATCCCGCTCGCCTTTGCGGCCGGGACGGCGATCCGGGTGCTGCTCCAGGCGATCGCCCTCGCGTGGCGGGTAGGTCACGCAGCGACGCCGCGCGCCGAGACGGAGGGTGACGCGGCGGCCTGAGCCACGCGTCGGCCTAGGCCTCGCGCCCGCCGGGCGTCGCTAGCGGTCCAGGCGCTGCGTGGGCACCACCGCGACGAACCGGCCGTCGCGACCGGGGTAGCTGCCTTCCGGGCGATCCCAGGGCAGGTAGTTGCGGCGCATCTCGGTCATGTCCTCGAGGTTCCCCGGCGGGTCGGAGGGCCCCCAGATCGACGACACCCACGGATACCATGGGTCCTGGATGTAGACGCCGGTGATGCGCGCGTCCTCGAACACCGCGGGGTCGGCGTCGGCGGTGAACCCGGTCATCACCCAGGTGTGGGCGCCCCCCCACATCAGCAGGATCACCGGGGCACCGGTCGCGTCGACCGCCCGGGCCGCGTCGGACAGCGCGTCCTGGCGCCGCTCATAGACACGGACCTGGTAGCCCGGAACCCCGTTCGCCTCGAGGGCCGTCGCCATGGCAGCCGGGCCCCAGCCGCCATTGTGGGAATCGCGGCGGCTGCGCCACTCGCCGATCCGACCGGCCAGCTCGCGCTGGTACGCTTTCGTGAGCGGCGCCTTGCCGTGGATCGCGAGCACCATCTGTGTCCCGGCGACCGCACACCAGTCGTGGTCGTCCTGGTGGACGAAGGCGGCCGCGGGTTCCGCGAGGGTCTGGATGTCGACCGGCTCGCGCGCCGGTCGAGGAGTCGCCGTCGGTTCCGGTCGCTGGGTCGCGCCGGGCGCGAGGGACGGGACCGGGAAGGCCGCCGCAGTCGTGTCCGGCAGCGGCGTGACGACAACCTCCTCGGCGATCGGACGGTCGGGTGGCGGGTCGATGATCAGGGCAACCCGGTCGACCAGGTTGTCGAACCGGGTCCCCACCCCGAATGCGTTGAGCCACACGGCACCGAGGCCGGCCACGACCAGCGCCGGGAGCAGGACGACGAGAGCGCGCGAGGGGACGCGATGGAGCACAGGCACGACGATCCCGGCTACGGTGGTCAGGCCCCAGGGACGCTCCGCTCGAGGGCGATGCGACGCCGGCAAGAGCCGGCGGGATCCTGCGGGTCAGGACCTGGGCTTGCGGCCCCGCCCGCCCGGCAGGGGGCTGGTAGAGATGTAGATCGTCCGGCCGCGGATCGCCATCGACGTGTCCGGCCGGTATGCCGCGATCGCCTTCTTCACGGCTGCGCGCATCGTCGGCACCTTCTCCGCAGGGTCGAGCTCGATCGCGATGATGTCATCGTCCGCCTTGAGCTTCGCGATGGCCTTGCGGATCTCCTCCTCGCGCTGGAGTGCCGCCCGCTGGCGCGGGGACAGCGCGCGCTCGCGCGGCTTCGGCAGCAGCTCCTCGACCTTCGCCGTTCGGATTCGCATGTGATGGTGCACTCCTGTCGCCGACGACCTGACGGCTGCCGTTCGATGATGACACGAATCGAGCGGATGCCGACAGGCATCAGGTCCAACTGCCTGCCTTCCCAGATTCACTCTGCCACTTTCAATCCGGCCCCCGGGACGGAGCACTTGGGATGGATGCGTCGCCACGCACACTGGGTCGGCTCGCCAGAGGTCCCAGGATCGATCGCCCTTGGGGGGTGTCATCGCGACCGGCGGCGCTCTATGCTTGGCACGGAACCCGGCGCACGAGCACGCCGGAGAGGGAGGCTATGCCCATGACTGAGCCCGCTGGGGGCGCTCCGAACCCTGAGGTCCCGCGGTCGCCCGAGCCGGCGCCGGTGGCACCGCCGCCGGCAGCACCGCCGCCCGCGGCCGCACCCATTCCGCCGTCGTCCAGCGCCTCGACGCCGCCGCCGGCGGGAGGCCCGCCGCCGTCCCAGCCCGAACCGCCGTCTGAGGGCTACCAGGCGCCGTCACAGTTCCAGCCCGTGACGGCCGAGGCTGGTCCCGCACCGGGCATCGTCTACGCGGACCTGACCACCAGGATCGTCGCCTTCGTGATTGACGCCATCCTGCTCTCGATCCTGGCCGGGTTCGTGATCGTGGCCCTTGGTGCGGTGTTCCTGGGGACCCTGATCACGGGCAACTTCTTCGTCGCTCTCGTGATCGGCATCGTGCTCGCCATCGCCAACATGGTGGTCAGCGCGATCTACTTCATCTGGGGCTGGACCAACCCCGCCATGCGCGCCTCGCTCGGTCAGCGGGTGATGGGCCTGCAGACGGTCAGTGCCGCGGACGGCGCCACCCTGACGCGCGACGTCGCAATCCGCCGTTGGGCGTTCCTGTACGGCTTCGTGGCCCTCGCGTCGGCCCTCCAGCTGGCGCTCACCGGGTCCGATATCGCCGGCCTTGCATCGCTCATCGGACTGGCCTCCTTCGCCTACACCATCTACCTGCTGTGGACGACGTCCCAGAGCCCCAAGCGGCAGGGGTTCCACGACGTCCAGGCCGGCACGGTGGTCATCAAGCGCGTGGCCTGACCGCCAACCGAGCGTCCGTGGAGGACGCTGTCCGTCCGACGGGGCCGGTCACGCCGGCCCCGTCCCGATTCCCGTTCCGGCGATGCGCCACAGGCCGGCGACGGCTCGACCTCGAGGGCGCCCACAGGGCGCACGCCGAACGTGACCCTCGACCCTCGGGCGGGATGCGGCCTCACCGTCACCACCCGACCCCGCAGCAGCCCTCCGGAGGAGACGCGACGTGACCCGTATCGAGCCCAACCTGCGCATCCCTGGGCCGGCCGCTATCGCGCCCTCGGTTCGCGAGGCCTGAGCGATGCGGATCCTGGTCGTGGAACCCCTCGCCGCCGAGGGTGTCGAGCTGCTCCGTCGTCACCATGACGTGGACGAGCGCATCGGCCTGGCGCGCGAGGAGATCGCCGAGATCCTCCCCGACTACGACGCCCTGGTCGTCCGCAGCCAGGTCAGGGTGGACGCCGAGCTGATCGCAGCCGGCCGCCGCCTCGTGGTCATCGGCCGGGCCGGCGTGGGCGTGGACAACGTCGATCTCGAGGCGGCCACGCGTGCCGGCATCGTGGTCGTGAACGCTCCCACCGGCAACACCATCGCGGCCGCGGAGCTCACCCTCGCGCTGCTGTTCGGGCTGGCCCGCAGGACCGCGGCGGCCGACGCCTCGATGCGGCGTGGCGAGTGGAAGCGCAGCCAGCTCACCGGCATCGAGGTGCGGGGCAAGACGCTGGGCGTCATCGGGCTGGGCAAGATCGGCCAGGCGATCGCGGTCCGCGCCCGGGCGATGCAGATGACGGTGCTCGGGTCCGATCCGTTCGTGACGGCCGAGCAGGCGGCGACGCTGGGCGTCGAGCTGGTCTCGTTCGACGACCTGGTGACCCGCTCGGACGCGATCACCGTCCACGTGCCCAAGAACAAGAGCACGACCGGACTCATCAACGGGACCGTGATCGAGCGGATGCGGGACGGCGTGATCCTGCTCAACGTGGCGCGCGGCGGCGTGATCGACGAGGGTGATCTCGCCGAGGCGCTCCGGTCGGGCAAGGTCGGCGGGGCTGGGATCGACGTGTACACGGCCGAGCCGCCCACCGGCAACCCGCTGCTCGACGCCCCCAACACGCTGCTCACGCCGCACCTCGGCGCCTCGACCGCGGAGGCCCAGGTGGCGGTCGCCGAGGAGGTCGCCGAGCAGATCCTGGAGGTCCTCGACGGGCGCTCCGCGCGCTACGCGGTCAACGCCCCGCTGCTCACGCCGGAGACGGCACAGGCGATCGCGCCCTACCTGCCGCTGGCCGAGATGCTGGGCCGGTTCGCCGCCCAGTTCGCCCGCAGCGCGCCGCGCACGCTCACGCTCGAGATCGCCGGCGAGCCGGCCGCCTACGACGCGTCGTCGCTGGTGGCCGCTGTCCTCCGCGGGCTGCTCGAGCTGGACACCGAGGAGCGCGTGAACCTGGTCAACGCCGGGACCCTGGCCAGGGCGCGCGGGATCACCGTGGTCGAACGCAAGACCTCGAACGCCGGTACCTTCGCGTCGCTGCTCACCCTGACGGGCGAGGGCGAGGGCGAGACGGTGACCCTCGCGGGGACCGTCGCCAACGGCGAGCCGCGGCTGGTCCGGCTCCAGGAGCACGCGATGGACCTGGCGCCTGCCGACGTGATGCTGATCTCGCACCACCGCGATCGACCGGGGACTGTCGGCCGCGTGGGCGCGCTGCTGGGGGCCGCCGACGTGAACATCAGCTCGATGACCCTCGCCCGTTCGGCGCCGCGCGCTGACGCCTACATGGTCCTCGCGCTCGACGACGACGTACCCCCTGCGGTGATGGATGCGCTGGGGGCCGATGAAGCGGTCATCGAGTCATGGGTCGTGCGACTGGGAGGCGCCAGGTGACGGGGATCGACGCTCCGCTCATCCCGGACGGCCTCGACGCAACGCTGGTCCTGCTCCGTCACGGCGAGTCCGAGTGGATCACCCAGGGCCTGTTCCAGGGCCAGAGCGAGACGCCGCTGTCCCAGCTGGGCCGGCAGCAGGCGGGGCTGGCGGGTGCTCGCCTCGCCCGGCCCCACGACCCGCCGGCGCTGCCGGTGCCCGGCGGCCGCCCACTCGAGATCGTCCACTCCCCTCTCGCCCGCACGGCGGCCACCGCGCAGGCGGTCGCCGACGCCATCGCGATCGATGCGGCGGCCCGTGGAGAGCCCGCGCCGATCGTCCCGGTCCGCCCCGAACCCGGGATCATCGAGATCGGACAGGGCGAGTGGGAGGGCGTCCACCAGGACGAGATCGTGCGCCGCTGGCCCGAGGTCATCGGTGGCTGGCGCCGCCGGCCCTGGGAGACCTGGGCGCCCGGCGGGGAGTCGATCATGACCGTCCAGGAGCGCGTTCGACCCGCCCTGGCGCGCCTCCTCGAGCGCCTTGGCCGCGACTACCCGCGCGGCACGCTGGACCGACCGCAGGTCCACGGCTATGCGGGCGTGAGCGGTGGCGGCGACCAGCCGTGGTCGGTCGTGGTGGGCCACGACGGCGTGTTCAAGGTCGCCATGCTCACGCTGTTCGGGCTGCCGCTGACGCACTTCTGGATGTTCACCATGGGGCTGACCGGGATCACGGTGGTCGAGATCCGCGGTGGACGGCCGGTGCTGCGCGCGGCCAACCTCACCGAGCACCTGGGACCGCTGCTGGACGACGAGGCGCGGGCGGCGGCCGAACGGCGGGCCAGGTCCGGGGCGCTGTAGCCTGCCGGCAAGGGTCACTCCACCCGACGCTACCGGAAGGGTCAGCCCTGCCGTGACCCCCGGCGCGGCCGCCGGAGGACGAGCCGCAGCATCGTGATCCGCAGTCGGCGGCTGGCCTCGCGGACGGCGTGGAGCCGGGACCCGGGCAGGTTCGCCCTGGCGTACACGGTCTCGACCCGCGCCACCGCCACGGTCTGGAGATCCTCCTCGGCCGCTGGGACGAGCCTGCCCAGGGAGGACGCGTACTCGTAGACGGTCTCCGTCGGCCGGGGGGCGTAGCCGAAGCGCGAGGCGGTCCGCGACAATGTGCGCCAGGCGGCGTCCGGGCTGACCTCGCCGCGCGGACCTCGCATCCAGGCGGCGATCGCAATTCCGATCACGGCCGCCGCCAGCAGGATGGTGAACAGGATGAGCAGGATCGCGTCGCCCGGCTGGCGCGAGGTGGGAATGACGACGCCGGTGCCGCCCGACTCGCCGAGGTCGAAGGTGCGGAACGGGGCGACGATGCCGCCGCTGCTCCCGCTCGGGACCGGGGTGGGCGAGGCCGGGTCCACGGGCGGCCCGGCCGGGATCTCGGCAGGCTGGCCCACGTTGCCGCCAGTCGGGTCGAACGGGATCCACCCGTACCCCGGGAAATAGACCTCCACCCAGGCATGGGCGCTCCGGTTCCGCACCGTCTCGATGCTGCCGGCGAGGTCGCCGGGCAGGAACCCCTGCACGAGACGGGTCGGGATGGGATTGTCCGGGTTGGCGGCCCGGAGCAGGATGGCCATCGTGGACGCGTAGTGCAGACAGTAGCCGGTCCGGGTGCGGGCGAAGCACTCGACGGTCCCGGCATCACAGTCGACGCCGCTCACGTCGGTGCTGTAGGTGAACCGTGCCGACCGGAGATAGCCCTCGGTCGCCTTGGCCAGGTCGTACGGGTCCTCCCCGGAGGCCCGCCCACGAATGACCTCGAGCAGGCGAGCCGCGTCCGGACCGACGACCCCGTCGGGCACTTCCGTGTAGCGAGCGGTCAGCTCCGCCGGATAGTCCTGGCCGGCGGCCCGGAGCTTGTTCTCGGTGATGCCGTCGTCGCCGATCTTGAGCAGGGCGGCATCGACCGTGTACTCCGTGCGCTCGCCGGGCAGCTCCACGCCCGCGAACCAGCCATTGACGCCGAACGCGAGCAGCTCCGCCGGCCGGCTCACCCGGGTCGCGACACCGGGCGCGAGCAGCAGCGCCTCGTGGTAGTCACCGGGGGTCACCTGGACGGGTACGGTCACGGTGGTGTCGGGGTCCGGTTCCTCGGGCAGGCCGCCGAGCAGCTCCTGCCCGGGCTCCACCTCGAGGCGGGTGATGACCGACCTCGTCTGCGTCCACGCCCCATCCTGGTACCGGTCGTACGTCGCGGCCCGAAACCGCTCCCTGGCAGCCTCCGGCGGGATGACGGCGGTGAAGGCAACCCCGTCATCGGTGAACCACCGGGGCACGATCCGGGCGGTATCGCCGAACGCGACGCCGCCGCCGCCCTTCCAGTCGCCACCGGCCGGGAGGTAGCGCGAGAGCTCCTGGCCGAACCCCACCAGCTGGTCGCTGACGCCGTCCCAGGCCCCGGCGAGCGGGGCGGACGCAGCGCGCCAGGTGAGGACCGCCGAGGCACTCAGGGCAACGACGATGAATGCCACGCCGCCTCGCAGATAGATCGTCGACAGCTGCCCGGGGTCTCCGATCCGGCGCCGGACCCAGGTCGTTCGCTCGTCGAAGGCGTGCATCTGGATCAGCAGCAGCAACGACGCGGCCGTGTACAGCGCCAGGTAGGGCAGCTGGTCACGGGCCGTGAGACCCATGTTGACGAGCAGCACGAGTCCGGGCACGACCACGGCGCTCAGCGGCCGGTGGTGCCCGAACACCGCGTACGAGGCGAACTGCATCGTGCCCCACAGCACGCAGCCCAGGGTGAGCGTGTAGTGGACCTCCTGGCCGGTCAGGACCAGGCCCCGCCAGGCGAGGTCGAGGTAGGCGTTGACGCTGCCCTCGGCCGTGTATCGGAAGGCCTCGTGGACCGCGCTGCCGGGCAACGACGCCCAGCCGGCGAAGATCGGGACCAGCAGGCCCGCGAACAGGGCACCCACACTGTGGGTCGTCCAGCGGCCCCAGCCCAGCTTGGGTCCGGCAAACCCGGCGACGACGCCCAGCAGCGCGCACAGCGGCAGGATGTCGGTCAGGGCCTGGCGGCCGTTGACCCACGCCGGATCGTCGATCGCCCGACCGAGGATCAGGGCCATCAGGGCGACCAGCGCAAGGACGGCCCAGCCCTCCTGGGGACGGCGGATCTGGAAGGCGCGCTCGGTCATCGGGCAAGCGCCTCGGCCAGGGGCTGGTCGGGTCGGACGGTCACCGACGGCAGCTCGTACTCGGCAAAGGCGTGACGCAGGGCCCGGGCGTGCTGGAGCTGCAGCTCCCGCTGCTCCGAGCCCCTGGCAGGACCGAACGCCGGGGCATCGAGCGCGACCACGACGGTCGCGATCCCGCGGGCGCGAAGGGCCGCGAGCGGGCGCACGAAGCCGGGATCCTGCGAGGCCGTGATGACGATTGCCGTCATCCCCCGGCGCAGCCGGGGGAGGCTCGTCAGCAGCGCCTCGTCGAGCGGTGCCTGGCCGTCCGCCTCGACGGCCGCAAGCAGCTGCAGGATCTTGAGCCGCTGCCGCGATCCACGGTCGGGCGGCAGGATCGTCAGCCGGTGGCCGCTCACGGTGAGGCCCACGGCCCGGTTCTCGGCCAGCGCCTTGTCGGCGATCGAGGCGGCCGCCCGGACGGCGACCTCGGTCGTGGACTCCTGGCCCCAGCCCGCCTCCAGGTCCGCCTGGAGGTCGAGGACGACCCAGGCGTCGGCTGTTTGCTCGAGGTCGAACTCCTTCACCTGGATCTCGCCCGTGCGGGCGGTCGTGGGCCAGTGGATCCGGTTCATGGAATCCCCGGGGGCGTAGGGCCGGACGGAGGTCGCGAGCGGCGTCGTCTGGAGGGTGCGCTCGGGCTGCGCGTGGGCACCCTCGATGCTCGCCGGCGGGAGCCGCCACAGGGGCAGCGGATCGACCCTCGGGTAGACCACGAGGGTGATCCCCTGGCCGACCACGGCGGAAGCCTCGAAGAAGCCGAACGGGTCCCCGGTGCGGATCTGCAGCGGCTCGATCCGGTAGTGGCCCCGGTGATCGAGCGTGGTCCGCACCAGCCACGACCGCTCCTTGCGCCCGCCGAGCGACAGGGCCCGGCCAGGCAGCCCGCCGGGCAGCGTGGTCGGGTTGTGGACCTCCAGCCACGGCTTCGGGAGGCGGCCCGTGTTGCGCAGGGTGTAGGTGACGCGCAGCCGGTCGCCTGCGTGGGCGGTCAGCTGGCTCACGGCGTAGCCAGCCTCGAGATCCGCCAGGCCGAGGCGGGTGAGGACGTAACTGCCGCCGCCGATGAGCAGGCCGACATAGACCATGAAGAACAGGAAGGCGAGGCCCGTCGAGAACGCGGCCACCACGAGGATGACCACGAGGATGAGGAGCTGGAGACGTCGGATCATCTCGGTCGGTCCTCCGGCCGGGCCTTGCCTGCGGGTTGCCTGGGACGCGGAGCGGTCAGCCGGCCGGGCTGGGCCGGACCTCGCGCGGGCCGGCGGTGGCGCCTCGACCGGCCTCGATGGGAACGGATTCGACCAGCTCCCGGACCACGTGCCCCGCGGACACGTCGTGGATCGAGGAGCTCGTCTTGATGATCACGCGATGGGCGAGCGATGGCTCGGCGAGCGTCTTGATGTCGTCCGGGATCACGTAGTCCCGACCGAGCAGGCCGGCCAGGGCCTGCGAGGCGCGATACAGGGCGATCGAGCCACGCGGGCTCGCGCCGAGGTAGACGTCGGGATGGCTGCGGGTGGACGCGACCAGCCGCACGATGTAGTCGCTCACGGCCGGGTCGACATAGATCTCGCGCACCGCCGCCTGGAGCGCCCGCAGCTCGTCGACCGAGCACACCTCGTCGAGGTCCTCGATCGGATGGCTGCGCTTCTGCTCGTCCAGGATCACGACCTCGTCGAGGAGGGCCGGGTAGCCGAGCCGGATCCGGAGCATGAACCGGTCGAGCTGCGCCTCCGGCAGGGCGAAGGTTCCCTCGTACTCGATCGGGTTCTGGGTGGCGATGACCAGGAACGGGTCGGGCATGGGGTGGGTCACGCCGTCGATCGTCGCCTGCCGCTCCTCCATGCACTCGAGCAGCGAGGACTGCGTCTTGGGCGTGGCCCGGTTGATCTCGTCGGCGAGCACGACCTGGCTCATGATGGGACCGGGCCGGAACTCGAACTCCTGGGTCTTCTGGTTGTAGATCGAGAGCCCGGTCACGTCAGACGGCAGCAGGTCCGGGGTGAACTGGATCCGCCGGAAGCTGCAGCCCAGGCTGCGGGCGATGGCCTTGGCCAGCACGGTCTTGCCGGTGCCGGGCACGTCCTCGATCAGCAGGTGGCCGCGGCACATCAGGGCCACCAGCGCCAGCCGCACCTCGTGGTGCTTGCCGACGATCACGCGCTCGACGTTGGCAAGGACCTTGTCGCCGATCTGCTGGATGCTGCTCATCGGACTCCGGGATGCGGTGATGGACGATGGCCGGCGTGGGGGCCGTCGGCGCAGTGTACGACCGACGGGCCGATCGGGTTCTCAATCGGGTCCGCGGCCGGGTTGCATCCCGCGTGGCTGGGCCGGGGTCGCGGTGCTCAGTGACCCTTGAACAGCGTCAGGCCCCCCACCCACAGGACCATCAGGCAGCCCAGCGCCCCCATGGCACCCAGAAACGGCTCGCCGCCCGCGAAGGCGGCGACCGCGACGACCGCGAACAGGGACGCCAGCACCAGCGCCAGGAGGGCCATGCCCAGCCGCTCGACCAGCGGACGTGGGCGCGCAACGGGCGCCGGGAGGGATGCCGACGGGGAGGACGGCGCCGGAGCGTCCGACGGATCTGGCGGTCCGGACACGCCGGGAGGGGTTGGAGTGGGTGGGTCCATGCGTTGAGCGTAGCGCGCGATCGGCCGCCTACGGGGCGCCGTAGAGCTGGAAGTAGCGCTCGAGGAGCGAGCCGGCGAGCGGTGCCGCCCGCTCCCCGCCGCGCCCACCGCGCTCGACCAGGACCGCGATGGCCACGGTCGGGTTGTCCACCGGGGCGAACCCGATGAACCAGGAATGGGGCTCGCCCTTGCCGCCCAGCTCGGCGGTTCCTGACTTGCCGGCCGTGGGGATGCCCGGCACGGCGGCTCCGGGCGTGAACAGGCGGCCGAGGTCTCCTTCGACCGCCTGCTCCATGGCGGCCTGGAGCGCCCGGGCGTCGTCCTCGCTCATCACCCGGCGCCATTGCTGAGGGCCGATCGACCGGGCGCCCGGCCCGTCGCCGGTCAGCGCGGTGACCACGTGCGGCCGCATGAGCACGCCGTCATTGGCGACCGTCCCTGCGACCAGCGCCATCTGGAGGGGTGTCACGAAGGTCTCGCCCTGGCCGAAGGCGGCCGATGCCAGCTCGGCGTCGTCCGCAAAGCCGCCCGGCATCCGGCCGTTCCCGGAGGTGACCGAGCTGACGGCGGTCGGCAGGTCGAACGGGATGGCGGATCCGAAGCCCAGCCTGGATGCCTCGTTGACCAGCCGCTCGCCCCCGATCTGCAGGCCGGCCAGCGCATACCAGATGTTGCAGCTGACCTCCGTGGCCTGGGTCATGTCGAGCGCCGTGTCGCCGGTCATCGGGTGGTGCCCGTCCCGGATCCGGAAGCCGTCGACCAGCAGCCCGTCCTCCTCGGCCGCCGGCTGCTCCTCGAAGGTCGTCGACGGGGAGATCGCGTTGCTGTCCAGGCCGGCGATCGCGGTAACGATCTTGAACACCGAGCCTGGGACGTACCGGCCCAGCGTCGCCCGCGGGAGAAGCGGCCGGTCGTCGTCGGCCTGGAGCGCCTCGAAGGTTCGGGTCGCCGTGGCCGGATCTGCGATGGCGGAGGCGTCGTAGACCGGCGTGGATGCGAGGGCGAGGATCTCGCCGGTGGTCGGATCGAGCATCACCACCGCACCCGTGTCGTTGCCCAGCCCCCGGACGGCAGCGCGCTGGAGCCTCAGGTCGAGCGACAGCTGGAGGCCCAACCGGCGATCCTCGGCGGGCTGGAACTTGTCAGCGAGGCCGCCCAACGGATCGGCGCCCGTGAGACCCAGCAGCTGGGCATTGTAGGTGCGCTCGAGGCCGGCGGTGCCGTACCGGCGCGACGCGTAGCCCACGACCTGGCTGATGGTGTCGTCCCGGTACCAGCGCAACGCTTCGCCGTTCTCATCGCGATCACTGCGGGCCAGCCAGGCCCCGTTGCGGTCTACGATCTCGCCCCGGAGCGCGCGCCGCGCGATCGCGATCACGGCCGGGTTATCGGCAGCCGTGGACAGGCGCTCCGCCTCGGCCACCTGCCACCAGCCGGCCCCGACCGCGAGCACGGCGAACGAGGCGACCAGGGCGACCCCGGTGCGGAACACGTTGGCCTTGATCGCGCGCGAGCGCCGCTGGTGCGGCCGCCCGCCGGGCGACTGGCGCGACCCGCCGCCGGGCGGCGGCGACTGGCTCATGCCGCCTCCTTGCCGGGCCGGAGGAAACGCAGGCGCCGACGCCGGTCCCGGGGCGCCGGCGGCGGCTCGATGCCCCTGTCCGAGAGCGCGATCAGCAGGCCAACCACGACCGCGTTGGCGAGCAGCGACGAGCCGCCGTAGGAGATGAACGGGAGCGTGATCCCCGTGAGCGGGGTCAGCTTGAGGTTGCCGGCGGCGATGATGAATGCCTGGATCCCGATCACGAGCGCGAGCCCGGCCGCAAGCAGCGAGCGGAAGTCGTCGTGGGAGGCTGCCGCGATTCGCAGCCCGCGCGAGACCAGGACCAGGTACAGGCCCAGGAGCGCGAGCAGGCCAACCAGGCCCAGCTCCTCCCCCAGGGCCGCGAGCGGGTAGTCGGAGTGCACGGCGGGGATCGGCAGTCGGCCGCCGATCGTCGGCAGACCCGCGCCCAGGCCGACGCCGAGGAGCCCACCCCTGCCGAACGCGTACAGGGCCTGGACCACCTGGAACCCGGCGCCCTGCGGGTCGCGCCACGGGTCGATCCAGTTGTCCACCCGCGCCTGGACGTGGCCGAACAGGCTGTACAGCACGATGGCGCCGGCCGCGAACAACAGCAGCCCCAGGACCACGTAGCTGGGGCGTCCCGTGGCGATGTACAGCAACGCCAGGAAGATCGCGAAGAACAGCAGCGCGGCGCCCAGGTCGCGCTGCACAACCACGATCCCGAGGGCGATCGCCCACATCGCCACCATCGGCGCGAGGTACGGCAGCGGCGGCAGTCGGAGCGGGCCGATCCGGGTGTTCTCCTCCGCCAGCAGCGCCCGGTTCTCGGACAGGTAGGCGGCGAGGAACACGACGAGGATCACCTTCAGCAGCTCGCTGGGCTGGCCGGACAGGGGCCCGATCGTGAGGCTCAGCCGCGCCCCGTTGACCTCGGATCCGAAGACGAACACGAGCAGCAGCAGCGCGATCCCTGCCGCGGCCCATGTGTACTTGTAGGTGCGCAGCCAGGTGTCGGAACGGACGAGGAGCCCGAGCACGGCGATCACGCCCATGGCGACCAGCAGCCAGGCGAGCTGGAGCTGGCCCAGGCCGAGCTCGGCGCGCCCGAACGACTGGATCACCAGGTCCTGCGGCAGCCGCTGCATCAGCAGCAGGCCGATCCCGCCCAGCATCGCCACGGTCGGCAGCAGCACCTGGTCGGTTCGCCGGCCGGCCAGCACGAACGAGAGGTGGACGCCCAGGACGGCAAGCAGGTAGACCAGCAGGCCCTGGGGATCGGGAGGAATGAGGTCGAGCCCCCGGGGCACCTTGCCAGCCTCGGTCGCGGCGCGCAGCTGCTGCGTGGCTCCCAGCGACGCGGCGCCGGCCACGAGCGCAGCGGCCGCGACCGCGAGCAGCAGCAGCTCTGTGGTCCGCGGACGGGGATGCAGCCGGAACCGGGCGATGGGCTGGGCGGTGGCGGTGGCCGTCACGGCCGTCCCCGGTCGAGGCGGAACCGGATCTCGCCCACCTGCAGCTCGTCCCCGAAGCCGAGCGGCCCAAGTCCCTCCACCGGGACACCGTTGACGTACGTGCCGTTGGTGCTGGCGAGGTCCTCGATGTACCAGTTCCGGCCGCGGAAGGTGAGCACGGCGTGCTCAGCCGAGGCGTAGGGGTCGTCTAGGACGATGCCGTTGTTGACGTCCCGTCCCAGCGTGGTCACAGCATCCAGCGGGTACGAGCCGCCGGGCTGGGGCTCTCCGCGCGGCGATGCCAGCACGACCAGGCGGCCGAGCTCGGCAGGTCCTCGGGCCGCGGCACGAAGGTCGCGCAGCAGCACCCGGACCACCGCATACAGGAACACGTAGATCAGGATCAGGAACAGGATCCTGATGATCCACAGGGTGAGCAGGAAGCCGTCCATCGCGCAGGCCCGTCAGTCGGGCAGCTGCTCCACCAGGAGCACGGTGTCACCGAGCAGGACGCGGTCCCCGGTCCCCAGCGCGCACTCGTCCACGCGGACTCCGTTCACGCGCGACCCGTTGGTGCTGGCGAGGTCGGTGAGCACGAGCGTCCCGTGTCGCGCCTGCAGCCTGGCGTGATGCCGGGAGACGCGCGGATCCGCGATCACCAGGCCGTTGTCCGAGGCGCGCCCGAGCGTGAGGGGCGTCCCGTCGACCTCGATCGTCCGCTCGTCCCCGTCCCGCCCGACGATCCTGAGCATGGCCCGGGTGGGGACCGGCGCCGGGCGACGGAAGACGAGCGTCGAGGAGCCGTCGCCCCGGATGCCGCCTCGCGGCACCCCCGGGGCGGCCGGTTCGGGGGCCGGCTCGGAGGCCACGGCACCGTTCTCCAGGGCGTCGTCGAGCTCCACGGGGATGCGGCCGATGGCCACGGGGCCGATCGGGCCGACTGGGACGGGTGCTGGAGCCACGTCCACCGGGGTGCCTCCAGTCCGGGCATCGGGAGCCGGGGGCTCACCTGGCGCCACAGCCTCGTCACCAACTGGGGCCCGGCCAGGAGCCGGCGGCTCGTCCGTGGCCCGGGGATCGTCGCCCGGGTCCCCGCCTGCAACGGCCTCGGCGACCCGGGCGGCGACCGGTCGGCCTGCCACGACGGGTACATCAGGGACGATGCCTCGATCGGCCCGGTGCGCGTCCTCCCCGGCCACCGCTCTGGCGCTGGCGCCGACCGGGTCGACCTCGATCACACCCCGCTCCACACCCGGGTCGGCAACCAGCGCGACGCTCGGGCGGTCGGGCAGGTGGTAGCCATGAGCGCGAGCGAAGGCGAGTGCCGCATCGGCGAGCCGGCCGGCCAGCACCTCGGGTCCACCGGCCGACTCGGCGACCGCCGCAAGATCGTCGGGCTGGAGCCGGACGCGGTAGCGCACGGGAACCGTGCTCCGGCCGCCAGCGCTGACACGCGCGCGCTCCATTGCGCGCTCTACCCGGCGTTCCAGCTGGACGGCTTGGGGATGCGCCCGGAACAGCCGCGCGGTCGAGCGCTCGAAGATGCGTTCCAGGTGGCGTTCCAGGTCGGCGAGCACAGCCATTGCTCGCGGAACCGTACCAGAGGCGCCGGGAACACCCGTGGCCGGGACCAACGGCGCGTGGACTCCGGACCACTTCGGCGGCAGCATTCGGAACGGCAGGCCTATACTCTGGCACTGCCCGGCCGGATGCCGGGCGTATCGTCCTGTCCACGGGGGCGCCATGACGGAGATCCTCACCGAGTCGTTCTGCGAACGGTGCGGGACGCGCTACACGTTTGAATCCGCCGCGCCGCGCAAGTCGCGGCTGGGCCGGGTACGCACGGTGTCGCGCGGCCTCAAGAACTACGTGCTCCAGGACGAGAGCACGCTCTCGGAGGCGATGGCGGACGCTCGCAGCGATGATGAGCGGTCCGCCACGACCCACCAGCTGGACGCGTTCCACAAGACCTTCAACTTCTGCATGACCTGCCGCCAGTACACGTGCGGCAACTGCTGGAACACGACTGAAGGGCGCTGCCTGACCTGCTCGCCGGTCCCCGGCTCTGAGCTGGTGGTGCCCGTCGTCGAGGCGGCTGCTGCGTCTCCGGCGGAGGCGGCGCCGTCGGATGAGACCTGGCCGGATGTCGACTTCGGGGTGGACCGTCTCACGCACGCGATGGGACTCGAAACACCGGAACCGGCGGCGTCCGCTCCTTCCGAGGCTGGTCCCGCCGAGGTGGCCGCGGGCGCCGCCCACGCGGTCGACGAAGCTGCCGGGTCGCCGACAACGGACGGCACCACGCATCTCCGCGGGCTCGCTCCGGGCCAGCGGCTCGAGGACGCCCTCGCCGCATACGAGGCACAGGTCGACGCCGAGGCGTCCGCGGGGCAGGAGCCGGATGCGCTCGAGCAGGCGGAGCCCGTCGCCGCCAGCGAGGCCGAGCCCCAGGCGGAGCCCGTCGCCGCCAGCGAGGCCGAGCCCCAGGCGGAGCCCGTCGCCGCCAGCGAGGCCGAGCCCCAGGCGGAGCCCGTCGCCGCCAGCGAGGCCGAGCCCCAGGCGGAGCCCGTCGCCGCCAGCGAGGCCGAGCCCCCGGCCGCTCCGGTGCCGCCGCGGGCGCCGGCACGTGACGACGTGGTCGCCCAACCCACCTGGCCCGTGGCCGCGGCGCCGGAACCGCCGGCCCCGCCGCCGGCGACCCCGCCGTCCCCCGTCGCTCCCCCGTCGCCGGCCGCGCCGGCCAACCCGTGGCTCACCGTGGCGCCAGACGACGGCACGTCTGCGCCCGAGCCGCAGTGGCCTATCTCCGCGCAGTGGGGTCGAACCGCTCGCAACGATGTCCCCACGACCCTCGCAGGCCGCCAGCTCGTGCCCAGGGACGACGCCGCGGCCTTGTGGGCCGCCTCGGCGGCAGAGGTGCTGTCCGGCGGGGCGAGCGCGCCTCAGCCGATGGCCGCGCCGGCACCCGCCATGCCACAGCCGTGCGTCAACTGCGGGCTGTCGCTGTCGGCCAACGCGCGCTTCTGTCGCCGTTGCGGCACCCGCCAGGGCTGACGACTCGCCGCGCCGACAGGCACCTCGGCCACTGGACCGGCGTCAACCCTGCGGCTCCGCCTCCGGGTCGACGGCGTGGCGCGCCGGCTGGGCAACCGCCAACGCCCGCACCCGTGTCCAAGCGGCGCCGAGGAGCAGGACGTTGAAGCTGATGGACATCCAGGCGAGCAGCGCGAACACGGCAACGACCGCGCCGTACACAGAGGCGATCCGGGTCATCAGCGGCGCGATCAGCCCGAACAGCTGGGTGAACGCGGCCAGCACCACGCCCACGACCAGGGCCGGCCGGCCGAACGCGCGGACGGGCACGGTCGTGGGCGGCACGAAGCGGTAGACGAGGACGGCGGCCAGCACGAACAGCAGGAACGAGCCCACCGGTTGCGCGAGCTGCCACAGCGTGGGGAACGCCCAGCCCGGCGCCAGCTCCAGGAGCCAGTCGGCGAGCGAGCCCACCAGCAGAGCGGCAAGCGGCAGCAGGACGAGCAGGACGGTGAGGAGGACCCCCCGTAGCGTCCGCTCGATCTCGTTCCGCCGCCGGGCACCATGGAACGCCCGGCTGAGCGCGTAGTCGAGAGCGGCGTAGAAGCGGCTGGCACCCCACAGCAGACCGATCGCGCCCACCACGGTGAGGGGCACGGCACCCGCCGACACCTGCTCGAATGCCGTGCGGGCAAGATCCTCCAGCGGCGGAACCGCCGTCGCGATCAGGCCGACGAGGTCCTCGCGGACGGCATCGTCGGTGATGAGCAGGCCGAAGATCGAGACCACCAGCAGCAGCCCGGGCAGCAGCGCCACCAGGGCCGCATAGGCGAGGCCCCCGGCAACCAGGCCGCCTCCGGTCCTGTCATAGACCTCGAGCGTCGCGATCAGGGTGCGCACCGCGGGCACACCCCCGATGCGGCCCGCGATCCCCCCCGCGAGCGCACGCAGCCGGTCGACCTGTCCCTCGTCGCCCGGGACGGAGCTCGTCACGGCCGGGACTCAGTCGCCGAGATCTTCGAACAGCCCGGCCTGGATGGCGCCGGCGGGCACGCGCCGCGGGGCAGCGACGAGCGCCCGCACTTCGCCCCGGCGGACGTAGCGCCGGCCGCCGAGCTTGATGCTCGAGAGCCGCCCCGAGCGCGCCCAGCTGCCGATGGTGGCCGGCCGAAGGTGGATATTGGCTGCTGCGAGGATGTCGGCCGCCTCGGCCAGGGTGATCCAGTCGGCAGCGGAGGGCATGGCGTGCCTCAGTCTCCGGCGGACGTGGCGGATTCGGAGCCGGACGAGCCCCTGCCCGACTTGCCGTCGCTGCCGAGCTTGTCGTCGCTGCCGGACTTGCCGTCCCTGCCGTCGCTCTCGGAGCCGCCGGACTTGCCGTCGCTGCCCGACTTGCTGTCGCTCGCGGACTTGCCATCGCTCTCGGACTTGCCGCCGCCCTCGGACTCGCCATCGCTCTCGGACTTGCCGCCGCCCGACCGGGAGGTCTTCGATCCGGTCGACGATGCGCTCCGGTCCTTCTTGGCCCAGCCGCTGCCCTTGAAGTGGACCGCCGGCGCCGCGAACTGCTTGCGCATCGTCCCCTCCCCGCCGCACGACGGGCAGAAGTTGGGGCCCGGGTCGTTGCGACCATGCAGGATGTCGGCGCGGTGGTCGCAGGCGGTGCAAAGGTAGTCGTAGACGGGCATCGTGCGCTCGCTGGTGGGGGGATCAGCCGCGAAGCAGCCGCATCCCGCACTTGGGACAGTAGAACGCGCGCTCGTGCCCCGAGGCGAAGCCGCAATGCGCGCAGACCAGGCCGCCGCGTCCCGCCGCCGGTACCGGCCGGTCGACCGCGGTGAGGCCCATCGAGAACTGGCTGGCCAGGATGTTGCTCAGGATGCCGCCCAAGATGCGAGAGGCGATCCGGTCGGTGTCCCCGCGCACGCCCCTGCCACCCCAGCCCACCACGCCGCGGACGATCATGTCGCCCGTCGCCTCGTCCCAATGGCTGACGAGACCGCCCACGATCGCCGAGTAATCCGGGTAGCCGGCGGTGTCGGTCTCGCCGTCGAGCAGGGAGCACACGAAGGTGTCGAACGCCAAGTCGATCGCATCGATCGACTCGAGCACCACCAGCGCATGGCGGGTCACCGGTGTGAGCTCATGGTGGGCGTTGAGCCACTGCATGGCCTCCGACGGGTGGGCGATGACCGGAACCGCCTGCGCAAACTCGATCGGGAGCGGCTCCACGACCTCGACCGGGTTGCGAGTCAGGCCGTCGAGCATGCGCGGCAGCTCGTCCATCGCACGACCACCGCCGGCGCGCAGCCGGACGCCCTCCGAGGACTTGCCCGCGTAGTACAGCTTGAGCTGGTATTCCTGGGCCACGACCTCCTCGGGCAGGCCCGTGGGCGCAGCAGTCTGCGGAGCGGGCTTCGGCTTGTCCGACTCCCCCTTGCGCTTCAGGAATTCGAGGGGCACGGCGTCCTCCCGGCGGCAGCGTGCGTGTGAACAGCCGCCATCCTAGCAGCGCGCGTCACGCGCCTCATCGGTCAACACGCTCGCGCAGCCGGTCGACCTGCTCGGCAAGCTCTGCCTCACGGGCGCGGGCTCCCTCGACGATGGCCGCCGGGGCCTTCGACGTGAACGCGTCGTTGGCGAGGCGCGCCCGGGCACCCTCGAGCAGCCGTTCGGCGTCCGCCAGCTCCTTCTCGAGCCGCGCGCGATCGGCCTCGGCTGCAGCGGGATCGGCGGACCCGGTCCCGACCACCGCCTCGGCAGGTCCAGCGATCACGGCCAGCCCGCCGCGCACTCCAGCGGTGCCGTGCAGATCATCGCGGGTCAGGTGACGGCGAAGCGGGCGGGCTCGAGCCATCCGCTCCAGGGCGGGCCGCAGCGCCTCGAGCGAGGCGCCGAGTGCCGGCTCCACGTACACGTCGAGCGGCAGCCAGGCCGCCGGCTCGAGCTTCGCGTCGGCGCGGGCGTTGCGCACGGCACGCACCAGCTCCACCAGGGCACCCACCTCCGCCTCGGCGGCGGCATCGCGCTCTCCTTGCCCGGGCCAGCGGGCGACGATCAGCAGCTCCGGGTCCGAGGCGCGGTGCGGCAGCGCCTGCCACAGGTGCTCGGTGATGAACGGCATCACCGGATGGAGCAGCCGCAGGTACGTGCCGAGCGCCTCGACCAGCGCCCACCACGTGGCCTCGCGCTCGACGCCCGGCACCGAGGGATCGGAGAGCCGGACCTTGGCCAGCTCCAGGCCCCAGTCGCAGTACTCGTTCCAGATCGCCTCGTACAGGATCCGGGTCGCCTCGCCGAACGCGTAGTCGGCCAAGGCCTTGTCCACGGCGGCGGTCGTGGCCGCGGCCCGGGACAGCACCCAGCGGTCGGCGGGACCGAGCTTCGTTGCATCCGGCAGCCGTCGCTCCGCGCCCTCGGGGATCGAGTCCGGGCGTGCCCCGAGCACGAAACGGGTGGCATTCCACAGCTTGTTGGCGAAGTTGCGCGCGTTGCCCACCTTGGCCGGCCCGAATCGTTGGTCGTTGCCCGGCGTGGCGCCGTGGACGAGCGCGAAGCGGAGCGCGTCGGCGCCCACATCGTCGATGGTGGCCAGCGGGTCGACCACGTTGCCCTTGGTCTTGGACATCTTCTGACCGTAGGGGTCCCGGATCAGGCCCGACAGGTAGACCGTGTGGAACGGCGCCTCGCCCGTGAGCTCGATGCCCAGCATCATCATCCTCGCGACCCAGAAGAAGATGATGTCGTAGCCGGTCTCCATCACCGAGCCCGGGTAGTAGCGGCGCAGGTCGTCGGTGTCGTCGGGCCAGCCCAGGGTCGAGAACGGCCACAGGCCGGAGCTGAACCAGGTGTCGAAGATGTCCGGGTCCTGGGTGAGCTCCGCGGCGGGCCGGCCGCACACCTCGCACGCCTGCGGCCCGCCGTCGGCCGCGGTGACCGTCGCGTGACCGTCGGGGCAGTACCAGGCCGGGATGCGGTGGCCCCACCACAGCTGCCGGGACACGTTCCAGTCCCGGATCGTGGTCATCCAGTGCTCCCAGGTCTTCTCGAACCGCTCGGGCAGGATCCGGGTGGTCCCGGCGCGGGTTGCCGCGAGGGCCGCCTCGGCGAGCGGGCCGGTCCGGACGAACCACTGGGTCTTGAGCCGCGGCTCCACCACGTCGGTGGAGCGCTGACAGCGGCCGATCACCATCTCGTGCGGCTGCTCGCCCTCGAGATCGCCGCGTGCCGCCAGGTCCTCCAGGATCGCGGTGCGAGCCTGGTAGCGGTCCATCCCGTCGAAGCGTGTCCCGGTACCCGTGACGTGAGCCGAATCGTCGAGGATCGTGGGCATGGCCAGTCCGTGGCGGACGCCGGTCTCGTGGTCGTCGTGGTCGTGCGCGGGCGTGATCTTCACCGCGCCGGTCCCAAACGCCATCTCGACGACAGGGTCGGCAATCACCGGCACGTCGCGCTCTACGAACGGAATCCGCACGTGCCGGCCGACGATGTCCGCATAGCGCGGATCGTCCGGGTGCACCGCCACCGCGGTGTCGCCGAGGATCGTCTCCGGGCGGGTCGTCGCCACCGTCAGCGCGCGGTCCGGATCGGGGCGACCGGTGGCCTCGTCGAGCAGGTGGTAGCGCACCCGCCACAGCGTCCCGGTCTCGGGCGTGGGGATCACCTCGAGGTCGCTCACGCTGGTCCGGCAGCCGGGACACCAGTTGACCAGCGCCTCCGCGCGATACGCCAGGTCCCGGTGGTATAGCCGGACGAACGCCTCGCGCACCGCCTTCGCGGACACCTCGTCCATGGTGAACCGGAGCCGGCCCCAGTCGCACGATCCGCCCACGCGCCGTTGCTGGGACAGGATCGTCGTCCGGGTCGCCTCGACGAACTCCTGCATCCGCTCCAGGTAGCGCTCCCGGCCCAGCGAGGCGCGGGTCTCACCCTCGTTGGCCAGGAGCCCGTCGAGCACGAACTGGGCGGCGATCGAGGCGTGGTCCAAGCCGGGCAGGAACAAGGCCGGCCGGCCCAGCATCCGGGCGTGGCGGATCATGAGATCCTCGACCATGGTCCGCTGGGCATGCCCCAAGTGGAGGCTGCCGGTGACGTTGGGCGGCGGCTGGATGATCACGAACGGCTCGAGCGCCGGGTCGGCCGTCGAGCCGGCGCCGTCGGGTGCGAAGACGTCGGCCGCCAGCCAGCGATCGTAGATCGCGTGCTCGAACTCGGCGGGCACATAGGCCTTGGCGAGGCCCTCGCGCGGCGGCGTGTCGGTCATCGGTCGGGCTCCCGGTCTGCCCCGGGCCAACCGCCCGGGAACGAAACGACCCGCTCGTCCAGCGGACGAACGGGGTCGTGGTACCACCTGCTGGTTCGGCACCGGGACCGGGATCGCTCATCGCGTCCGGTGGGTCCGGTGCCCTTCGTGGCGCGCTAACGGGCGCCAGGCGCACGGCTCGCGAGCGACCTTCGAACCCGCCGTCCCCGCGCGGCTTGCACCGTCCCGCGCTCGCTCCTGGGGTCGTGTCGGACCTACTCCTCTCGGTCACCGCCGTGAGGCCGGGAGTGTAGCACGCTGCACGTCGGCGACCGCCGCGTAGATGGCCCCCAGGAACCGGCTCGGGACCCGGGCGATCCGCCTGGGCGGAAGGAACCCGGCCTCGGGCGCGAGCCGCTGCCAGGCGGCGAACGAGATCGGGAACGGGACCCAGTGGTTGCCGCGCTCGGCGTCGTACTCCACGATCACCAGCCGCCCCCCGGGCGCAAGCCGGCCATGCGCCGCCCGCAGGACGCTTCGCGGGTCCCGGACGAAGTGGAGGCTGTTGGCGGCGAGCATGCCGTCGAACGGGCCGTCCGGCAGCGCCGTGGTGAAGTCGGCCGCGAGCGTCTCCAGCTCGACGCCGGCGAAGGCGGCCCGGACCCGCGACTCGAGCCTCCGGAGCGCCCGCTCGTCGCGATCGACCGCCAGGATCGAGCCGCCCGGACCCAGCAGGTCGGCGAGGGCGAGGGTGAACTCGCCGTCCCCCGCCCCCAGCTCCAGCCACCGGCCGGGACCGTCGATCGCGTCCCGGATCAGCCCCACGTGGTCACGGTGATCCATCCGCCCATCATCGCCTGTGCGGGGTGGGCCGGCCAGCGTCGATCCAGGGGACAGGTGGCCCTCCCCGAGGCCGGCGCACCTGTCCGACGATCATGGAGATGAGCACCGCCGCCATCGTCTACTGCAGCGCGACCTGGACGACCGCCGGCCTGGCCGAGGACATCGACCGCCACCTGCGCGAGCGGGGCATCGAGTCGCGGGTCGCCGCCTTCGGTGAGATCGACACCGCCTCGCTGGCCGATGTCGACTACCTGTTCCTCGGCTGCTGGACCCACGGCTGGTTCATCGTCAACCAGCACCCCGAGCAGGCGTGGGTCGACTGGACACGCGAGCTGCCGGTGCTCGAGCGGCCACGGGTGGCCCTGTTCACCACGTACAAGCTGGCGACCGGGTCGATGTTCTCCCGGATGCGCGGCGCGCTGCGCCACAAGGCACCCCGGATCGGGCTGGAGCTCAAGTCGCGGAACCGGGAGCTGACCCAGGACGGGCGACGCGCGCTCGACGCGTTCCTCGACGGCTGACGGCGGCTCCTACGCGGACTCGCCGCGCTCGGCCAGCCACTCCTCGTAGTTGGTCTCGTCGACGCCCTTGTCGACATCGCTCTTGGTGAGCAGCAGCGGCAGACGGCCCTGGCGGATCGTCTCCTCCGTGATGATGCATTTGCGCACGTCGGTCCGCTCGGGGATGTCGTACATCACCTCGAGCAGCGACTCCTCGACGATGGAGCGCAGCGCCCGGGCGCCGGTCTTGCGGTCGATCGCCACCTCGGCCGCGGCCGCCAGCGCGCTGTCGGTGAACACCAGCTCCACCTTGTCCAGCTGGAGGAACTTCTGGAACTGGCGGGTGACCGCGTTCTTGGGCTCGACCAGGACGCGCATCAGGTCGTCCACCGTCAGCGGGGACAGGGTCACGATGACCGGAAGGCGGCCGATGAACTCCGGGATGAGCCCGAACTTGAGCAGGTCCTCGGGCATCAGGCGCTCGATGATCCGGGCCCGCTCCGCCTTGGACATCTGGCCGTCGGAGCCGAAGCCGATGGCGCGCTTCCCGACCCGCTCCTCGACGATCTTCTCCAGGCCGTCGAACGCCCCGCCGCAGATGAACAGGACGTTGGTCGTGTCGATCTGGATGAAGTCCTGGTGGGGGTGCTTCCGGCCGCCCTGCGGGGGCACGTTGGCGATCGTGCCCTCGAGGATCTTGAGCAATGCCTGCTGGACACCCTCGCCCGAGACGTCGCGGGTGATCGACGGGTTGTCCGCCTTGCGGGCGATCTTGTCGATCTCGTCGATGTAGATGATCCCCCGCTGCGCCCGGGCGACGTCGAAGTCCGCGGCCTGGATCAGGCGCAGCAGGATGTTCTCCACGTCCTCGCCGACGTAGCCGGCCTCGGTCAGGCTGGTCGCATCGGCGATGCAGAACGGGACGTCGAGGATGCGGGCCAGCGTCTGGGCGAGCAGTGTCTTGCCCGAGCCCGTCGGCCCCACCAGGAGCACGTTGGACTTCTGGAGCTCGACGTCGTCGACGGTAGTGCCGGCGTTGACCCGCTTGTAGTGGTTGTAGACCGCGACCGAGAGGACCTTCTTCGCCTTCTCCTGGGAGATGACGTACTGGTCCAGGCTCGACTTGATCTGGCGGGGGTTGGGGAGCTTCTGCTGCGCCGGGCGCTGCTTGGGCGCCTCGAGCATCTCCTCCTCGATGATCTCCTGGCACAGGTTGATGCACTCGTCGCAGATGTACACGCCCTGGCCCGCGATCAGCTTGCGGACCTGCTCCTGGCTCTTGCCGCAGAACGAGCAGCGGTACGGAACCTTGGTTCCCTTGGAACCTGTCGTGGACACCGGCATGGCTCCTGCGCTACTGGCCCGTCGCCGGGCTCGGTCCGGACGAGCCCTCGGAGCCCGTCGATCCGCTGCCACCGGCGAGATCCGCGTCGTGCGCCTGCGCGATCAGCGAGTCACCCTGCAGCGAGTAGATCGAGTCGATGATGCCATACGCCTTGGCGTCCTCGGGCGACATGAAGTTGTCCCGGTCGGTGTCGACCTTGACCTTCTCGTACGGCTGGCCCGTGTGCCTGGCCAGGATCTCGGTGTTGCGCTGGACGAGGAACTCCCACTCGCGCATCTGGATCATCGCGTCGGGCGCGTTGCCGCGGAAGCCGCCCGAGCCCTGGTGGATCATGATCCGGCTGTTGGGCAGCGCGTAGCGCTTGCCGGGGCTGCCCGCGGCGAGCAGCACGGCGGCCATCGACGCCGCCATGCCGAGGCAGATCGTGTTCACCGGCGCCCGCAGGTACTGCATGGTGTCGTAGATGGCGAGGCCGCTGTTCACGACGCCGCCGGGCGAGTTGATGTACAGGCTGATGTCCTTCTCCGGGTCCTCGGACTCGAGGAACAGCAGCTGCGCGATCACGAGGTTGGCGAGGTGGTCCTCGATGGCATCGCCGAGGAAGATGATCCGCTCCCGGAGGAGGCGCGAGTAGATGTCGTACGCGCGCTCCCCACGACTGGTGGATTCGATGACCATCGGGACGAGCATCGTGGGTCTCCCAGCTGTTCGGTCCTGCATCGCCTTCGGCGAGCGGCTACTCGACGGCATCCGGGATGGCACCCGGATCCGTGGCGTCGATCGATGCGCTGGCCTGGGCCTGGGGCGCCTCGAGGGCCGAGGGCGCATCGTCCTCGACGTGCGGCAGGGCGGGGTGCTCCGGGTGCGCGGCCAGCCAGCGGTCGACGAGGGTCTCGACGACACGCGTGCGGCGGAGCGTGGAACGGATGAAGCTGCGGCCTCGTTCGGACTCGAAGTACTTGAGGGTCTTCGGGTCCTGGTAGCGGGCGCGGGCGAGCTCGACCTGGGCCTCAACCTCTGCGTCGGGGACATCGAGCCCCTCGGCGTCGGCGATCTTGGACAGCACGAGCAGCACCTTGGTGCGCTGCTCGGCGTTGGGCCGGAACTCGGCATGCAGATCGGTCTCGCTCTTGTCGGTCGCCTTCAGGTACGCGCTCTCGCTGATCCCCTGCCGGGCGAGCGAGGTGCGGAACTCGTCGTGCATCACCTCGACCTCCTGGTCCACCAGGACCTCGGGAAGCTCGATGGTGCTGTTGGCGACCGCGTACTCGATGATCCTGTCGGCAAACTCGTGGCGTGCCCGGTCGAGCGCGTTGCGGCGCAGTCGGGCGTCGATGTCCGACCTCAGGGCGGCCAGGTCCTCGTACTCCCCCATCGACTTCGCGAAGTCGTCGTCGGCCGCGGGCAGCACCTTCTCGCGCAGCTCCTTGAGCTCCACGCTGAAGGTCACCGGCTGGCCCTTCAGGCTGTCCTCTGGATAATCGTCCGGGAAGCTGATCTCGAACTCGGTGGACTCACCCGGCTTGAGACCGACGAGGTGCGCCTCGAAGCCGGGGATGAGCCGGTCCTCGCCGATGATCAGCGGCATCCGCTCCGAGCTGCCCCCCTCGAACGGCTCTCCGTCCCTGCTGCCCGTGAAGCCGATCACCGCCCAGTCACCATCCATCGCCCCCCGGTCCTCGACGGGCGCCAACGTGGCGTTCTGGTCGCGCAGCTCCTCGACGACCTTGTCCACCTTCGGCTCGTCCACCTCCTCGATCTCGGGGGCGAAGTTGAAGTTGGCGTAGTCGCCGAGCTCGACCTCGGGGCGGACCTGGACCGTGGCCTTGAACTTGAGGGGCTTGCCCTCCTCGGCCTCGACCAGCTCCACGTCGGCATTGGTGAGCGGGACGATGCCCTGCTCGACAATGGCGTCGCGGTACGCGACCTGGACCAGCTGCTCCACGGCCTCGTCGATGACCGCACTGGGCCCGAGGACACGTTCGAGGATCGGCCGCGGTGCCTTGCCGGGGCGGAACCCGGCGACGCGCGTGCGCCTCGACAGGCGCTGCGCAGCCTCCCGCACGGCGCGGTCGAGACGCTCGGCAGGAACCTCGATCTCGAGGAGGATGGAGCTCTTGGGGGCAGGGGTGGCCGTCACATTCATCGCCCGGCGAGTATAGGGTGGGTGGCCGGTGCGGGCGGCCGGGACCCGCCGGCGCCCGTGGTCGCGCGCCTCGTCCGGAGCCTCGGGTCCCGCCCTCCCGGGCGCTAGACTCGACGCCACGGGCGAGTGGCGAAATGGCAGACGCGCCGGCCTTAGGAGCCGGTGTCCCGTGAGGGACGTGTGGGTTCGACCCCCTCCTCGCCTACCAGCCCTCGCTGTGGACGGCCTCGCCCTCCGGCGGCGACCCGCCGCCGGGGCGGCTGATCGACGACTCAGTCGCCCTCGTCGACGCCCGGGGTCGACCGCCGGGCGCGCACCCTGTCCATCTGGGCGCTGAACTGCGTCGGATCCGTCTCCAGGATGCGTCCAGCGAGCTGGCGCCCGAAGCGGAGAGCGAAGGCACGACCTCCGAGACTCGCGATGCCCGCCAGCATGCCCACGAGATCGCGGTTGCGACGCTGCGGGGCGGTCTCCTCGAGATACGAGGCGAACTCGCGCTCGATGGTTCCACGGACCTTCTCGCCGTCGGAACCCAGCTTGCCCAGTGCCTTGTCGATCTCCTTGGGAAGCATCGATGTGGGCAGCGGCTCGGGCGGACCGAACACAGCCGTCTTGGCGCGCCGGAACAGGCGCCGCGGCCCGCCGACCACCACGAAGCCCGCGCCGGCCGCTAGACCGGCCGCCTTGATCGGGTTGCGCCTGATCTTGGCCGGGATATCGGCCGCCGCTCGTGCCGACGCCTCGAGCCGGACGAGCTCCTCGTCGAGGCTCGCGCGGGACGCCAGCAACGCCTCGCGGGCGTCTACGACCGCCGGCCGCGGGCCACTCGTGCCTTCGCCCACTCGATGCTCTCCTTCGTGGTGTCGATGGTCG
Source organism: uncultured Chloroflexia bacterium (assembly GCA_963727585.1). Lineage (GTDB taxonomy): Bacteria > Chloroflexota > Limnocylindria > Limnocylindrales > CSP1-4 > CAIXZV01. The sequence goes on from CAVSHH010000003.1 coordinate 1,438,854, forward strand.
TGTCGGGATAGAACCGGGACTTGAGCTCCTCGAGGTCGATGCCCTGGCGCTGGACACGCATCACTTCCAGCACGGTCCACGCCAGCAAGAACGTGGCGACACCGAGCGCGGCGCCGACCCGCGGTCCGAACGTGATGGACAGGAAGGCTCCAAACGCTGCCCCGGCGATCAGCCCGGCGAGCAAGCCGAGCACGGCTCCCCGGCCGCCCCCCGACCGCGCGCCGACAACAAGGCCGACCAGGGCGCCCAGGATCGCGACCACGACGAGGCCGACGACCAGCGGCCGCACGGCCGGATCCACCTCGAGCCCGATCCCGTCGCCGATGGCCGCGAACGCCGCGTTGAACAGGTCGAGGCCCAGGACGATCCCGGCCACCACACCCATGACCAGCGCGATCACGACGTCGATCCCGAGCCCCCGGACCCGGAGCGCCACCAGCACGGCGGTCACCGCCACGGCGACCAGCAGCTCCGCGCCAAGCAGCACGCCCCAGCCGATGGACCCGAAGATCCACTCGCCGGCGAACAGCATGCCGCCGATCGACAACAGGAGGGCGAGCAGGATGAGCGACGCGACGGCGACCCCACCCAGGGCGGCAGCACGGCCGATCTCACCCTTGATCTCGTCGAACTCGGCCTTGGCCAACGCGACATGGGCCTGGACGAACGCGACTGCCGCGCCGAAGGTGGCCCTGAGCTGCTCGCGCAGGCCCGGCGGACGGGAGGAACGGTCGGGAGGGGATCCGGCGCCCGCGGTGTGGTCCGGACCAGTTCCGGGGGGTCGCGCGGGATCGGGCGTCGTCTGTTCGGGATCCAGTGGTCGTCCTCCGGGTGAAGGTTGGGCAGGCTTCGGGGACCTCCGCATGATACCAGCGCCAACCGGGTGCATTCCCGGCACAGGATGGCGTCCCCGCATCGCAACCTCGTGGCCGGGACGCTACGCTCCCATCCCATGACCCAGCCGCCCGGGCCGTCCCCCACCACGCCGCGACCCGACCGCCGGATCCTGACGGCCGAGCTGCTCGCCGTGGGATCGGAGCTCACGGTCGGCGAGACCACCGACACCAACGGCGGCGAGCTGGCCCGGTCGCTCGTGGAGCGGGGCGTGACCGTGGGCCGGATCACCAGCCTGCCGGATGACCTCGAGGTGGTCGTGGACGCCCTGCACGCGGCTCTGTCACGAGCCGATCTCGTGGTCACCACGGGCGGTCTTGGTCCCACTCCCGACGACCTGACCCGGGAGGCCGTGGCCGAGGCGTGCGGCGAGACCCTGGGCGTCGACGAGGCCGTCCTGGAATGGCTCAAGGGCCTGTGGGCGCGACGAGGCCACCCGTTCCCCGCCGTCAACGTCAAGCAGGCATGGGTCATCCCGTCGGCCGTCTCGCTGCCCAACCCCAACGGGACCGCGCCCGGCTGGCTGGTGGACCGGCCCGACGGGCGGTTGATCGTCACCCTCCCGGGGCCGCCCCGGGAGATGCGCGCGATGTGGGCCGACGAGGTGCTGCCGCGGCTCGAGCAACGGGGGGTCGGGGCCGAGCTCGTGGTGCGCACGCTGCGCCTGCACGGGATCGGTGAGTCCCAGGTCGCCCAGGAGCTGGGTGAAAGGATGCTGCGGGCCGCGAACCCCGTGGTGGCGACCTACGCCCGGTCCGAGGCGGTGGACGTGCGAATCAGCGCCCGAGCGGAGGCGGACCGGGCTGCCGGCGCCGTGGCCGACGATGCCGAGGCGGGCGTGCTGGCGGTGCTGGGCCGGTTCGTGTGGGCGAAGGGAGCGACGACCTGGTCGGGCGCCGTGGGCGAGGCCCTCGCGGCCAGGGGCTGGACGCTGGCCACGACGGAGCATGGCACCTCGGGCTCGCTGGTCGCCCTGCTGCGCGGGCCGGCCGGCGTCCGGCGGGCGGAGGTGGTCAACCAGCCCGTGGGGCGATCCGAGGCCGGACCCGAGCCCGACCCGGCGACCTTGCTGGCCGAGGCGGGGCGGATCCGGGCGGCAGGAAACGCCGACGTCGGGATGGCCGTGGCGGCGGTAGCGCGCCGAGCGGACATCCGTGTCCTGGTCGGGATCGTCACCCCAGCGGGCACCCACGCCGATGAGAAGCTCGCCTTCCAGCGCGGCAGCCAAGGCGCCGACCGAGCCGCCATCGCCGCAGCCGCGGTCCTGCTCGAGACCCTCCGGGCAGCCGGCTCCTGATGGCGCCGGTCCTGGTCGTCCGGCACGGCTCCTAGCGGTGGGCGGCGCGCCGGAGCCCGGCCGGGTCCAGGATCACGATGGCGTCGCGCTCCTGCCGGATCAGGCCGTCCTCGGTGAGGAAGCCCAGCAGCCGGTTGACGCTCTGCCTGGTGCTTCCGACCATCGCCGCCAGCTCGCCCTGGGTGATCGGACCCTCGATCCGGATGCTGCCGTCGGCCTCGGCTGCCCCAGCCTCGGCGAGCCGGGTGAGGCGCGCGGCGAGGCGGCCGGCGATGTCGAGGAAGTGGAGCTCCTCGACGTGGTGGGTGAGGCGGCGGAGCTCGCCCGCGAGGGCGGCGAGCACGTGATCCCGGAGGACGGGGTGGTCGTTGAGCAGCTGGCGGAACGTGGTCCGCGACAGGATCAGGGTCTCGGTGACGTCGACCGCTGTCGCGGTGGCGGAACGGGACGCCCCATCGAGCAGTGCGAGCGACCCGAAGAACTCACCCGGCCGAAGGGTGGCCAGGATCGCCTCGACCCCCGTCTCCGAGGGGCTGGAGATCTTCACCCGACCGGCCGTGACGACGTACAGCGCGTCCCCCGGGTCGCCCTGGTGGAACACCACCTCGCCCCGCCGGTAGCGGCGGACCCGGATGCCGGCCGCGAGGGTCGCGAGCTCGGCCTCGGGCAGGTCCCGGAACAGGAGCACCTCCGCCAGCATCCTGCGGGCGGCGACGGGATCGACCGAGGATCGCAGCTGGCTCATGGATGCAAGCGTAGCGGCGTGGCGAGCGGCCGACTGCTCCGGCGGGAGGTAGGGTCAGGAGACGGTGAGGACGGGAGTCTGCGCGCTGGCAGCGCGCACGCTCATGCCCGCCGCGACCCGGCGGGCGACGATCTCCATCGCCTCGGCCGCGGGACCGGGCTCGCGCTGGGCGACGGCCGGCACGCCGGCATCGCCACCCTGGCGCACGGTGACGTCGAGCGGCACCTTGCCCAGGAACTCGATCCCTTCCCGCTCCGCGAAGCGCTCGGCACCGCCGTGGCCGAAGATCTCGGTCGCCTCGCCGCAATGAGGGCACACGAAGGCGCTCATGTTCTCCACCAGCCCGATGATCGGAACGTTGAGCCGGCGCAGCATCGACAATGCCTTGGCCACGTCCGACAGGGCGACCTCCTGGGGCGTGGACACCAGCACCGTGCCGCTGATCGGCACGCTCTGGGCCAGGGTCAGCTGCGCGTCCGAGGTGCCGGGCGGCAGGTCCACGACCAGGTAGTCCAGCTCGCCCCACTCCACGTCGCGCAGGAACTGGCTGATGGCGCCACCGATCAGCGGGCCCCGCCACACGATCGGCTGTCCCTCGGGCACGAAGAACTGGATCGAGATGACCTTCACGCCGTGCCGCTCGAGCGGCACGATCTTGTTGCCCTCGCTGGCGGTGGGCTGCCCATCGATGCCCAGCATCATGGGGATGTTGGGTCCGGTGATATCGGCGTCCAGCAGGCCGACGGTGGCGCCGGCCCGGGCAAGCGCGACCGCGAGGTTGACCGAGACCGTGCTCTTGCCGACGCCACCCTTGCCCGACGCGACCGCGATCACGTTCTTGACGCCCGGCACGAGCTGCTCAGCCGTCCGCGGCGCGGCACGGCGGACGGTTGCCCCCCACTCGACCACGACCTCCTCGACACCCAGCGGCGCGAGCGCCCCGCGAACCTCGCCCTCGATCTGGTCCTTGAGCGGGCAGGCGGGCGTGGTGAGCTCGATGGTGAAGCTCACCCTGGATCCGTCGACCACGAGGTCGCGGATCATGTTGCGGGTCACGAGATCGCCGCCGAGCTCGGGTTCCTGGACGGTGCGGAGGGCGGCGAGGACGTCGGCCTCGGTGAGGACGCTCATGCGGCTCCTGGCTTGCTCGAGAGTGCTGGTGGCCCGGGGATATCGACGCGCGGGCTGTCGATATCCTACCTGTGCCGGCCGAGCCGCGCCCCCGCGGGCCCCCTCACAAGGGGTGCCGGAGGCCGCGGCGCGCTCCGTCGAGGGGTTGCGAGAGCGGGCTGGCTGCGAATCACCCCCGATGGCTGCAGTCCGGATACGAGATTCGAAGCTGTGCGTCGCCGGGCCTTCCTTGTTCGCGGATTTGACACTCCACTTGGCGATGCCTATCGTCGACAGCGTCGACGTGCTGCGCGTGTAACGTCCGCACGCATCCCCGGACCTCCGAGGGGCCGTCCCGTAGCCTGGAGGAGCTGGCTGCGCCCGTGCCTGACGTTGACGTCCGCCTGGTCAAGGTCGCCAAACGCTTTGGCGACGTCGTCGCCGTCGACAACATCGATCTCGAGGTGGAGGACGGAGAGTTCTTCAGCCTGCTCGGTCCGTCCGGCTGCGGCAAGACCACCACCCTGCGCATGATCGGCGGCTTCGAGCAGCCCACCAGCGGCCTGATCGAGCTCCAGGGCCAGGACGTCACCTGGTTACCACCGTATCAGCGCAACGTGAACACGGTGTTCCAGAACTACGCCCTGTTCCCCCACCTGACCATCTACGAGAACGTCGCCTTCGGACTGCGCCGCAGGAAGGTCAACGATTCTGAGGTCAAGTCGCGCGTGGGGGAGATGCTGGAGCTCGTGGAGCTGCCGGGCTTCCAGCAGCGCAAGCCGAACCAGATCTCGGGCGGCCAGGCACAGCGGGTTGCCCTGGCCCGCGCGCTCATCAACCGCCCCGCGGTCCTCCTCCTCGACGAGCCGCTGGGCGCCCTCGACCTCAAACTGCGCAAGCAGATGCAGGTCGAGCTCAAGCGCATCCAGCAGGAAGTCGGGATCACGTTCATCTACGTGACCCATGACCAGGAGGAGGCGATGACGATGTCCGATCGGATCGCCGTCATGAACCGCGGGCACTACGAGCAGCTGGGTGACCCGCAGAGCCTGTACGAGCGACCGGCCACCCGGTTCGTGGCGGGCTTCCTGGGCGTGAGCAACCTGCTGCCGGGCCGCGTCACCGGGTCCGATGGCTCCCACCGCGTGGTCCGCATTGCGGGCGACATCGACATTCGCATGCCGGCCGAGCTGTCCGACGGTCGCGAGAATGTCGAGGTCGGCGTCCGGCCCGAAAAGATCCGGATCATCGCCTCCGGTGATCCCGTGGCGGCGGACCTGAACCATCTCAAGGGCACCATTGTCGATACGTCGTACATGGGCGTCAGCACCCAGTACCAGGTCCGCCTGGCGATCGGTCAGATGATCACCGTGTACGAGCAGAACGCTGAGCGAACGGCGCGAGGCTCCCTCTGGCTCCAGGGCGAGGAGGTGACCGTCACCTGGTCGCCCGACCACACCTTTGTGGTTGCCAACGGGGGAGACGATCCCGAGCTGCCGCCGAGCGCGGACACGGGCACGACAGTAGGAGGAGACCAGTGAGCAAGCAGGAACCTCTCGAACTGCACCCGGTGACCAGGCGGCGCTTCCTCCAGGTATCGGGGCTGGCCGGGGTGGCCACGTTCCTGGCAGCGTGCGGAACCAGCGGCACGGCATCCCAGGCGACGCCGGCCGCGAGCGAGGCGGCGAGCGCGGCCGCGAGCGAGGCGGCGAGCGCGACGGCGGCCGCGCCCACACCGGAGCCGACTCCCTCGGAAGTGCTCAACTTCGCCAACTGGCCGCTGTACATCGACACCGACGACAACGACCCGACCAAGCATGCCTCGCTCGAGGAGTTCACGGCCCGCTACGGCACCAAGGTCAACTACTCCGAGGTCATCAACGACAATGAGGAGTTCTTCGGCACCATCAAGCCCGTGCTCCAGGCCGGTCAGGACACCGGCTGGGACCTGATCGTGATGACCCAGTGGATGGCCGCTCGCCTGGTCCGTCTCGGCTGGCTCGAGGAGTTCGACAAGTCGGTCATGCCGAACTACGTCAACAACCTCGAGGACGCCTACATCGGGCCCGACTTCGATCCCGAGAACATGTACCACGCTCCGTGGCAGGGCGGCATGACCTGCCTCGGGTACGACAAGAAGGTCACCGGCGACCTGACCTCGTTGGACGCTCTCTGGAGCGACAAGTGGGCCGGCCGGATCACCTACCTGACCGAGATGCGCGACGCGGTGGGGCTGACCCTGCTCAAGCTGGGCTACGGCCCCGAGGACTTCACCGATGACCAGTTCTCCGAGGCGATCGCGGAGATGCAGAAGGCCGTCGATGCCGGAATCGTCCGCCGCTTCACCGGCAACGACTATGCCGATGACCTGGTCAGCGGTGACGTGGTCCTGGCCATGGCCTGGTCGGGCGACATCATCCAGAAGCAGCTGGAGCGCAAGAGCCTCGAGTTCACCGTGGCCGACGAGGGCGCGATGCTGTGGTACGACAACCTGCTGATCCCCAAGGGTGCCCAGCACAAGTACACCGCCGAGCTGTACATCAACTACTACTACGAGCCGGCGGTCGCGGCCCAGGTCGAGGCCTGGGTGAACTACATCTGTCCGGTCAAGGGCGCCAAGGAGGAGATGCTCAAGATCGACGAGGAGCTGGCCAACAACCCGCTGATCTTCCCTCCGCCCGAGATCTCGTCACGGCTCCGGCGGTTCCGCTCGCTGACCGAGGCCGAGGAAGTCAGCTACAACGACCAGTTCTCCCAGCTCATCGGCGTCTGACGGACGCCGGCACGCGAGGCGATTGGCCATGGGCGTCCTGATCAAGCGCTACGGCCGGGCTGTCCCCTACCTGTTGCTGGCGCCGGGCATCCTGTGGCTGATCGTCTTCTACGCCTGGCCGGCGGTCCAGATCCTGCTGGCCTCCTTCTGGTCCGGGACGCTCGAGACCGGCTACACGTTCTCGCTGTCGAACTGGACCAACTATCCGGATGCGCTGACCCGGTACCAGGATCAGTTCCTGCGATCGGTCCTGTATGCGGGCTCGGCGACGATCCTGACCCTGCTTATCGCCTATCCCCTGGCGTACGTGATCGCCTTCCGCGGCGGCCGCTACAAGAACCTGCTGCTGTTCATGGTCATCGCGCCGTTCTTCACCTCCTTCCTGCTGCGCACCATCAGCTGGAAGATCATCCTGGGTGACTCCGGCATCCTGTTCGGTCCGCTCAAGGATTTGGGGCTGCTGGACGACAGCTTCCGGGTGCTGGCCACGCCGACGGCGGTGATCTCGGGTATCACCTACGCCTTCCTGCCGTTCATGACCCTGCCGATCTACATCTCGCTGGAGAAGATCGACCGGCGGCTGATCGAAGCTGCCCAGGACCTGTACGCGGGTCCGTGGCGACCGGGCGGCACCATCGCCGGCGCCCTGCTCGGGGCCGTGCTGTTCGCGGTGCTCGCCTACGCATTCCTGTGGGACCCGCTGCCGATGGCCGTGTTCGGCGCCGTCTCAGGTGCCGTGGTGGGTACGGCGGCGCTCAGCCAGTCCTTCCTGCGAGTGACCCTCCCGCTGTCCCTGCCCGGGGTGTTCGCCGGTTCGCTGCTCGTGATCATCCCGGCCATGGGCGACTACGTGAACGCGACGCTGCTGGGCAATCCGAGCACGAACATGATCGGCAACGTGATCCAGAGCCGGTTCCTGACCAACAACGACTACCCGACCGCCTCTGCGCTCAGCTTCATCCTGATGGCCATGATCCTGATCGCGGTCACGGTCTACGGTCGCCTGCTGGGCACCGAGAACCTGACCACCGGGCGGGGGATCTGAGACGGTGAGCGAGACACCGGTCGCCGCTCCCGAGGTTCGGCAGCCCTCGGCCGGTGCTCGCATCGGCCGCGCGATCGGCACCTATGGACCGTTCGTCTACGTGTTCGCGGCGATCGCCTACCTGATGCTGCCCGTCCTGGTCATCGCGTTGTTCAGCTTCAACGACCCGATCGGCAAGAGCAACCTCTCGTGGCGCGGATTCACCCTCAAGTACTGGATGGATCCGTTCGGCGTCCCCGGTCTCGGCAATGCCGTGGGGATCAGCGTCCAGATCGCGTTCCTGTCGACGATCATCGCCACCTTCCTCGGCACCTTGATCGCGCTGGCCCTGGTGCGCCACCGGTTCCGGGGCCGCGGCCCGATCGACGCGATCATCTTCCTGCCCATGGCCACACCCGAGATCGTGATGGGCGCCTCGCTGCTGACGATGTTCGTGGCCATCGCCCAGCCGCCGTTCTTCCCGCTGAACTTCCTCACCATCCTGATCGCCCACATCATGTTCAACATCAGCTTCGTGGTGGTAACCGTGCGCGCCCGCCTGGCCGGCATGGACAGGAACCTCGAGGAAGCGGCCATGGACCTCGGCGCCAACGAGTGGACGACCTTCTGGAGAATCACCTTCCCCCTGATCCTGCCCGGCATCATGGCCGCCGCGCTGCTGGCGTTCAGTCTGTCGATCGACGACTTCGTGATCACCAACTTCACGGCCGGCCGGACGGTGACGTTCCCGATGTTCATCTGGGGCTCGGCCCGGATCGGCGTGCCGGTCCAGGTCAACGTCATCGGCACCATGATCTTCCTGATCGGGATCGCCTTCGTGGTGATCAGCCTCGTGTTCCAGCGGCGCCGCGAGACCCACTGAGTTCCGGGCGCGGCGCCCGCCCGGCATCCGCCGCCACCTCCGTCCCAGGAGCCCCGCACCATGGTCGAAGCCCAGTCGTCCACCGCTCCCCTGCCCGACCGCTCGGTGATCCCACCGGTCTGGAGCCGGATCAGCAACCTGGTCGTGGATCACGGCGAGGGCTGCTGGCTGGTCACCCCCGACGGCGACCGGTACCTCGACTACACGTCGGGGATCGGCGTCACCAACACGGGTCACGCCCACCCGCACGTGGTCGCCGCGATCCAGGCCCAGGCCGCGAAGCTGCTTCACGGGCAGCAGAACATCGTCTACCACGAGCCCGGGCTCCGCCTGTACGAGCGACTGGCGCACCTGCTGCCGGGCGGCCCGTGGACGGCCTTCCTGTCCAACTCGGGTGCGGAAGCGGTCGAGGCCGCGGTCAAGCTGGCACGGGTGGCCACCGGGCGGCCGGTGATCATCGGCTTCCGCTACGCCTTCCACGGACGGATCGGGAACGCGATGGCGCTGACGGCGGCCAAGGACGTCTATCGCGCCGCTTTCGAGCCGCTACCGGGCTCGATCTATCACACCGCCTACCCGTACTGCTACCGGGCGCCGAGCGGCGCCCACGACCCCGCGGCGTGCTCCTGCGACTGGGAGGCGCAGCTCGACCTCCTGTTCCACCAGATGGTGGACCCGGAACGGGTCGCGGCGATCATCGTCGAGCCGGTGATCGGCGAGGGCGGTTACATCGTGCCGCCGCCCGGGTTCCTGCCCCGGCTCCGCGAGCTGACGGCCGAGCACGGGATGCTGCTCATCGCGGACGAGGTGCAGACCGGGTTCGGACGGACCGGGGAGCTGTTCGCCGTGCGTCACTGGGACGTTGAGCCGGACATCCTGGTCATGGCCAAGGGCATCGCGTCCGGGCTGCCGCTGTCGGGAATCATCGCCAGGACCGGGATCATGGGCCGGATGCCGCCGGGGACGCACGGCGGGACCTACGGCGGCAACGTCGTGGCCTGCGCCGCGGCCCTGGCGACGCTCGATGTCATCGAGCAGGAAGCGCTCGTCGCCAACGCGCGCGAGCGCGGCGAGCAGTTCCTGGCCGGCCTGCGGGCCCTCCAGACGCGTCATCCGTCAATGGGTGACGTCCGCGGACTGGGCCTGATGCTGGCGATGGAGCTCGTCAAGCCGGGCGAGGGGGATGGCCGGGTGCCCGACGCGGCGATCACCAAGCGGATCCAGGCCGAGTGCTTCGCCCGCAAGCTCATGCTCCTGACCGCGGGCACCAACGTCAACGTGGTCCGGATCATCCCGCCCCTGGTGACCACGGCCGACGAGGTTGACCTCGCCCTCCGGGTCATCGGCGAGTCACTGGACGCGGCGGGCGCATAGACGGCACGATCCTCCCGGGCGCACCGGTCGCGCCGAACCACCCCGAGGGGAGTCGATGGATCCCGCCGAGCGCGAGGCCCGCACACGCGTGGAAGCCGTGTACGCGGCCGTCGACCGCCTGACTCCGGACGACCTTGCCCGCACCCCGGTGCCGCCGCGGGACCACGAGGAGCGGACCCTGCTGATCGCCGAGCTCGAGCGGACCGCCGATCGGTGGGGCCGGGGAACCCTGCTCGACGCGGCGCGCGACGCGCTGGGCCAGGCACTGGCCACTCGTGCCGTGTCCCGCTTCCGGGCCGAGAGTGGCGCCGTCTGGGTGACCACGGGCGGCCGGACGGAGGACGTCGCGGGGCTCGTGCTCGCCATCGAGGACGCGGTCGCCGTCGCGGCCACGGAGGACCTGCTCGACCCGCGGGACGCGGCCGCGCTCGCCGATCCGGGCCGACGGCTGCTCCGGCTCGAGCCTCTCCCGGCCTCCGCAACCGAACCCGTCCCCTCGGCGTCGGGCTGGGCGCCCAGCCCGCAGGACTGGGCCGCGTCCGACGACGGCGGTCCGACAGCCGTGGATCACGAGGATCCGATGGTCGGCAACCGGCGCGTCCAAGCCCGGTCCTTCGGGCTCATCGGCGCCGCCGGCGCGATGGTGACGCTTGGGATCGGGCTCGCCGTCGACCAGCCCGGGCTCGGGGTCCTGGGCGGGCTCGTGATCGCAGGGCTCGCCTGGGCGTTTGCGCGGTATCGGCGACCCATCAACCGGCCGTGAGCCCCCGGAGGCCGCGACGTCAGGCAGCCGGGTCGCGCAGCCGGCGCAGCACCTCACCGTGGAGCAGGCCGTTGGAGCCCACGAACGACTCGGCGTCGATCCGCCGCTCGCCGAACACGTCGGTCACCTTGCCGCCGGCCTCCTCGATCACGACCACCGGCCCCGCCAGGTCCCAGGCCTTCATCCCGGTCTCGATCATCGCCTCGGCAGCACCCTCGGCCAGCAGGGCGTATCCCCAGAAGTCGCCGAACCCGCGCTCCCGCCAGGCGGCCGCCATCAGCGCGTCGAAGCCAGGCATCAGGCCCGAGGCGACGGTCTCGCGCGCCGAGCCGTAGAGGAGCTGGGCGTCCTCGAGCGCAGCCACCCGTGACACGCGGATCCGCCGCACCTCGCCAGCGATGCCGCGGTTCCAGGCCCCGCCGCCCCGATGGGCGTACCAGCGCTCGCGCATCGCCGGGGCCGAGATCGCGCCCACCTGCAGCTCGCCGTCGACCTCGATCCCCAGCAGCGTTCCGAACAGCGGCACGCCCCGGATGAAGTTGTGGGTGCCGTCGATGGGGTCGATGTACCAGCGGATCCGGGCATCGCCGTCCTCGGTCCCGTACTCCTCGCCGACCAGCCCGTGGTCCGGGTAGCGGGCTCGGATCCGGTCCCGGATGACCCGCTCGATCCCCTGGTCGGCGACGGTGACGAAGGTGCGGTCGGGCTTGCGCTCGAGGTCGAGATCGCGCCGAAAGTGGCGAAGCGCGATCTCGTCGGCGGCGTCGCACAGCTCGAGGGCGAACGCCTGCCACGCCTGCAGCGTGGCTCCAGGAACACGGGCGAGAGAGCCGGACCAGTCGGGCCCGAAGTCGGCATCGGTCATGCCCCCATGATGCCGTGCCGGCGCGCGGTGGGTGTCCGTCAGTGGCAGCTGCCGTGCGCCTCGTCCACGACCTCGCCGTCGACCGCGATGAACCGTGACGCCCAGCCCGTGGCGCCGAGCGTGAGCTCCACCAGCCCGTTGGTGCCCTCGACCCGGACCATGCTGTTGGCTGCGGCGTGGCCAAACGACCGCAGCTCGCCGCCACCCGTTCCCGCGACGATCTCGGTGATCCCGGCGACCGGATCCGGTCGCGCCCCGGGATCCTGGGGAGCGAACCGCTCGTAGTCGTGGTCGTGGCCGTTGAGCACGAGGTCGGCCCCGGCCGGGTACAGCGCGTCCCAGAGCACGGCCGCTCGCTCGTCATTGCCGTGCTGGCCGCTGCTGAACCGGGGCTCGTGCCACAGCGCCAGCGTGCACCGCGCGCCGCTCCGGGCGAGGTCGTCGCGCAGCCAGGTGACCTCGGGTGAGCCCGGGCCGCAACCGCCGGGGAGCGTCGAGCACTCGAGGCTCAGCATCACCACGTGCCAGGTCCCGACGGTCTCGCTGAACCAGGGCTTGCCATCGCGCGCGGCCGCATCACCCAGGTAGTCGCGCAGCGGCTCGCCGTCGGCCGTGTGCACGTCGTGGTTGCCGGTGACGGCGAATCGGATCCGGTCCAGGCTGGCGCCCCAGGCGCCGCCGAAGCATTCGCGCAGCTGCTGCTCGGTGCCGTCGGGATAGGCGGTATCCCCGAGGAGCGCGATCGCACCCGGAAGGAGCGCCGCAAGCTGGGCGGTCTCGTCGTCCGTCGTCGAGTCGCAGCGGCCGATGTCGCCGACGGCGAGGAGCGTCGCCTCCGCATCGCTCGACGCCGCGGCCCCGGCCGGACTGGCAGTCGGCGGCGAGCTGGGCGACGAGCTGGGCGGCAAGGTGACCGCCGTGGGTACCGCGGACGGCGGCAACGTTGCCGGGGCGGCCGAGGATCCGTCCTGGGAATCGCGGGAGCACGCGGCCAGCAGGAGCGCCACGCCGAGAGCGGCGATCGCAGCCCGGGAGCTCGTCATGGGTCGCATCACCCGGGCAGGGTACCGCTCAGGCCAGCGGCTCGAACGCCTCCGGGTAGCGCACCCTGCCGCGCATCCCGTCGTTCCAGGCAGGGAGCAGCCGCGCCATCCACGCCCCATCCGGCCAGGCGTCGGCGGGCGGCTGCAGGCCCGCGTCGCGGGCGCTGCCGAACCCGAACCGCGGGTAGTAGGCGGGGTGGCCCAGGAGCACCAGCGCAGGCACGCCGCGGGCCATCGCGAGACTGATCGCCGCCCCCATCAGCGACGAGCCGATGCCCCGGAACTGGACCTCGGGGAACACGGCAACCGGTCCGATCGCGAGCACGGTGGCAACCGAGGCGCCGTCGTGGTCCTCGACCGGACACGGCGACAGCAGCAGCTGGCCGACCACGACCTCCTCGGGCGGGTCATCCACGTCGACGACCGCCACGATCGAGTGCCAGCCGTCGGGGGTTTCGCGGCGGATTCGGTCCACGATGTCCGCCTCCTCGGGACCCGGAAACGCGGCCAGGTTGAGACGCCGGACCCCCGGCTCGTCGCCGGGGATCTCGAGACGGATGCGGATGGGAACCGGATCCGGCCCCGGTGTCGTGGACGGCGTGCCGGAGCCGGTTGTCACCGGGGTCAGCCGGCCGCGGCCCCGAGGCCTTCGGGGATGGGTCGGGAGAAGGCGATCGGCTGGATGATCCGGTTGGTCATCTCCATCGAGCCCACGACCTTGAGCTGGTCGAACAGGTAGCCGAACTTCTCGCCCTGGCTGGCCAGGATCTCGTCCTTGGTGTCGAGGTCCCAGAGCTGGCGCTTGAACGGCCCAATCGCCTTCTTGCGGGTCGTGTACAGGAACTGCTGCTCGGTCTGGCCTTCCTTGCGCTCGTCGCCCGCGTGTTCGCGACACCAGGCGTAGATCTCGTCCATCAGCCCGGCCGGAAACGCCGGGTGGTCGTAGAGCGCGTTCTGGAATCCGGTCGCGAGGTGGATCTCGGCTGTCTCGACCTCGGGGAAGCGGTGGAACAGCTCGTCGGGCAGGGTCGAGGCGCCATGCTGGACCGCGCCGGCCAGGCCGCGCGTCCGGGCATGCGCCCCGAGCCTGGCCAGGACGTCGAAGTCGAGCTTGACCTCCGCCACGCCGCCGCCGGGCAGCGGAACACCGCCGTGGCTGGTCCCGGTCTGGACGGAGACCTTGGACACACCCTTGGCACCGGGCGCCAGCTGCTGCAGCACCGCGTCGTAGCCGTCGAGATAGGCCTCGAGCTCCTCGACCGTGGAATTGGCCTTGCCCACCTCGCCGATCTCGCCCCCGACGCTGACGGTGACCCCGTCGGTCTCGAGCGAGCGGATGAGCGCGGTCAGCTCGGCCGCCCTCGTGTAGTTCTCCTTCTGCTGCTCGTCGAGGCTGTCGGGCTCCAGGTCGACCAGGGTGGAGCTGTCGATGTCGATATTCCGGTAGCCGGCATCGATGGCCAGGCGGCAGGCGCGCCGGATCTCCTCGGTCATGGCCTCGGGGTCGGCCTTGTACTTCTTCATGTTGAACTGGTAGTGGTCCCCCTGGACGAACACCGGGCCGGTCCATCCAGCCGCCATCGCGCCCGCATACACGGAGGTCGCGAAGTCCATCGGGCGCTGGTAGGTGTAGGTCTGCTCGGAGCGGGCGATCTCGAGGATGAGCGCACCGACGTCGTGCCGGCGGGCGGTCTCATAGACGGTGCGGGCCATGTCGAACGTCTGGGCCCGCAGGTTCATGGCCGGTACGGTGAAGCCCCGGACCTCGCCCCGGCTGCGGGCCATGTAGAGCTCCTGGATCGAGGCGGACATCACGCCCAGGGCCTGGGCGCCCTCCCAAACCAGCCAGCGGGCCGCTTCGGCGGTCGCGTCATCGGCGGTGAACGCCGCGGTCCAGGCCAGATCGGCGGCGGCCTCGCTCCGGAAGCGCGCGGCGTCGTCGATGACGAGCTTGTCCTCGGCCACGTGCGCGATCCCGGACAGGTGCGCGAGCAGGTCGGCGGGTGAGCTTGCGACGTAGGGCATCGAGGTTCTGATCTCCTGTGCGGGTCCCTGGAGATGGTACCGGCGGGTTGGCACGCTCGACACGGGTCGAGGGTCGTGCATCAGGGGTCCGAGTCGAGGATGCCCGAGGCGGGTGGTGGGCACACGGGCGAAACGATGTGCCCCGGATCGGGTCCCTCAGCCCGGTGCCCGGGTCCAGTGGCCCGCGGGACAGGGCCGTCTGGACGGCCGGACTGCAGGCGGTCCCGCGATCAGAACGGCTTGGTGACCATGAGGAAGGTGATGACCACCACCAGGATCGACAGGACGATGCCCAGCACCCGCACCCGGCTCGCGGCAGCGGGAAGCTCCGGCGGCGGGCCGGCGCCGGGACTCGGCGGTTGCGCCGTGAGCGCGACAAGCTTCCGGCTCGCGGGCGCCATGAGCGCCATCGAGACCACCAGCGCCATCACGTACAGCAGGATCGCCAGCTCCAGCCAGTGGCGACCGCCGGTGACCGTGGACCAGCCGCGCACGAGAATCAGCAGGATGCCGGTGACAGCGAGCGAGATCGAGACCGGGGTGATGATCGCCCGGGAGGTCAACGCCTGGGAGCGCGCGTAGAAGTTCGCGTGCTGCGGCTCCCTGGCGACCATTGGGCCGACGACCATCGAGGCGAACCCGGGGCCGAACGCCATGATCGCGCCGAGGATGTGCAGGAACAGCAGGCTGGTGAACAGGTCCAACACGGTGTCTGGGCTCCCCTGGTCCGGCGCCGCCGTCGTCCCCCGCGCCGTCGGTCCGATCGTACCAGCCGTGGCGGAGTCAAGGACCGCCGGAAGCCTCATCGCGTGCGCGTGGACCGCCGTCGTACGAAGTCGACCAGCACGTATTCTCCCAGCCGCTCCGGTTCGGCGTAGAACGCGCGGCCACTGTTGAGCTCGGTCACGTACTCCACGAAGTCCGTCAGGGCCGGCGACCGGTCGAGCATGAAGGTGTTGATCGTGATCCCGTCCCTGGTGCACCGGACGACCTCGCGCAGCGTCTCCTGGATCGTCCGCCGGGTGGGCGGGTAGCTGAACTCCACCTGGCCGTGCTCGAAGTGCGCCGTGGGTTCGCCGTCCGTGATGACCACGATCTCGCGGTTGGCAGCACGCTGGCGGGCGAGGATCCGGCGTGCCAGCAGCAGCCCGTGCTGGAGGTTGGTGCCGTACTCGTAGCCGCGCCAGGACAGCTCGGCGAGGGCCTCGGGCCGCAGTTCCCGGGCGTAGTACGCGAAGCCCACGATCGAGAGGTGGTCGCGGGGGTACTGGGTCCGGATGAGCGTGTCGAGCGCGATCGCCACCCGCTTGGCGGCAAGGTAGCAGCCCCGGAGCAGCATCGAGCGGCTCATGTCCACCAGCAGCACCGTGGCCGCGGAGGCGGTCCGCTCCGTCCGGTACACCTCGAAGTCGTCGGGGCGCAGGCGGAGGGCGCCCGGCACACGGTCGGCGCGTCCCGGGGCGTTCTCCTCGCGACGCAGCGCGTTGCCCAGGGTGGCTTGCAGGTCGAGCTGGAACGGATCGCCGAACTCGATCGGCTTGGGCACCTCCTCGCGCTCGCCTCCGCGCCCGGCGGTGCTGACCCGGTGTCCGCCGAACGCGTCCCGGCGCAGCCTCGCGAACAGCTCGTCGAGCACCTTCTGCCCGATCCGACGGCTGGCCCGCGGGGTCAGCTCCAGCCGCTCGCCGTCGCGCTCCACATAGCCCGCCCGCTCCAGCTGGTCGACAACGCCCTCGAGCGCATCCAGGTCGCGCACGGCATCGGGCCCCAGCAGGTCCCGCAGCTCGCCCCGGTCGATCCCACCGAGGTCGCCCGCCCCGGCCGTCCCGTCGAGCTGGTCCTCGAGGGCATCGAGGGCGGCCAGCCGGTCGAGCTGCTCCAGCGCCCGCTCCAGGCCCAGCGGCTGGTCGCCGGTGAAGCCCTCACGCGCGCCCAGGCCGCCGGGCAGCAGCATGTCGAGGTTCGCGCTGAGCTGTGGGAGGTCCCACCGCAGCCGGTCGTCCCGGAGCAGGGCGTCGATGGTGTCCTGGAGCTCGGCGCGCTGCTCGGGCGAGAGCGAGCGGAGAAGCGACTGCATCGCCGCCATCCGGTCGGCCAGCTGGTCGATCACGTCGTCCAGGGTTTCCGCGCCCGGGAAGAAGCCACCGTGCTGCGCGAGGAAACGATCCACGGCGGCGGCATCGGGCTCTACCCCGTTGACCCGCTGGGCGAGCAGCTCATTGAGGTCCCGGACCATCGACCGCTGCGCGTCGAGGTCCTCGGGGCGCATGCCCTTCACCGCATCCGCGAGGCCGCCGCTGACGCGGTCGAGCATGGACGATCGCAGCCGGTCGACCAGCTCGTCGAACCGCCGGCGGGCCCCCGGGTCGAGGAAGTCGTCCTCCTGCAGGGCACGCATCCGGGCCCCGACCCCCGGCGGCAGGTTGTCGAGGCGGTCCAGCCGGCGCGCGGCCATCGAGCGCAGCAACTGCCGCAGGGCCGGGTCGACGGGGGCAGCGTCGGCCTCTCCGACGGCCTCCTCGCTCGCGACACCGGGCTCGGTCCCGTCGAGTCGCCGTTGCACGCCCAGGCGCTCCATGTCCACGATCTCGTCCAGCTCCCGTCGCACATCGGCCAGCGGGTCGGCCAGGCGACCCTCGCCGAGCACCTCCTCGCGCAGTCTCCGAAGCCGGTCGACGAGATCGCGCAGCCCGCGCAGGTCGCCACGTCCCGGCTGGTCGGACCGAAGGCCCCGCTGCAGCAATCGGCGGATCGCCTCCTCCGTGTCACCCTCCTCGAGGATGTCGTCGGCCAGCGCGTCCACGAGCTCGTCCGCGGTGAGATCGGGCACGTCCTGCGAGCCGTCCCACGCCCGGTACCTGGCATCGGCGGCCAGCCCAGGCTCCCGACCCGGCGGGCGGATGTCGTGTCGATCGAGGTGGTTCGGGTCGGGCGTCAGGAAGGCCACGTGCCCGCCCTACCGGTGGTAGGCAACGCCCGAGGCGCCGCGATCCTTGTTGAGCCGCCGGTGCAGGTGCAGGCCCTCGAGCAGCAGCTCCACCGCACCGGCCGCCAACGCCGGTTCCTCGGCCCCGTCGGCAGCATCGAACGGGTGCAGGGCGTCGACCGCGGCCCGCAGCCCCGGCACCTCGCGCATCGCGCGCAGGTAGTCGCGGGACGGCACCCGGTCGCCGGTCTCGACCACCAGCCCGCCCTCGAACGCCTCGAGCACCGGTTCCATCTCCTCGAGCGTGGAGTGGCGGTTGTAGGTCGCGAACACGGCCTTGGTCACCAGCCGCTCCACGATCCGCTCCTCGGGCGTGTCCTCGCCCACCGTCTCTACCTCGACCTTGCCGGTGGTTGATGCGAGCATGGCGCCCAGGTCGCTGATCCGCGGCGAGGCCACGGGCTCGCCCAGGCGGACTGCACGCTTGACCGCCGCCGCCTCCAGCACCTCCATGTTGGCCACGCTCACCCTGACCGAGACGCCGCTGCGCTGGCTGATCTCGGGCGACCGCCGGGCAAGGTGCGTGAGCTCGGCGACCAGCTCCTCCATGAACGCGGGCACGACCACGGGCGGGATGCCCTCGCGAACCGGGAACGCCTGCTTCTCCTGGCGGATGATCGCGACCTCGTGCTCGAGGCTGCGGGGGTAGTGGGTCCGGATCTGCGACCCCAGGCGGTCCTTGAGCGGGGTGATGATCCGGCCGCGGCTGGTGTAGTCCTCCGGGTTTGCCGAGGCGACCACGAACAGGTCGAGCGGCAGCCGGATCATGAAGCCGCGCACCTGGACGTCGCGTTCCTCCAGGATGTTGAGCAGGCCGACCTGAATCCGCTCTGCGAGGTCGGGCAGCTCATTGAGCGCGAAGATGCCGCGGTTGGCACGGGGGATCAGGCCGTAGTGCAGGGTCAGCTCGTCCGAGAGGTACCGGCCCTCCGCCACCCGGATCGGGTCCACCTCGCCGATCAGGTCGGCGATCGTGATGTCCGGCGTCGCGAGCTTCTCCGCGTAGCGCCGATCCCGGTGCACCCAGTCGAGCGGTGTCTCGTCGCCGCCCTCCGCCGCGATCGCCCTCCCGGTGGCGCTGATCGGCGCGTACGGATCGTCGTTTAGCTCGCCACCGCGAATGGCCGGCAGCCACTCGTCGAGCAGCCCGACCAGCAGCCTCGCCAGGCGGGTCTTGGCCTGGCCGCGCTCGCCCAGGAACACGATGTCCTGGCCCGCGATCAGCGCATTCTCGATCGCCGGGATCACCGTCTCCTCGTAGCCCACGATGCCGGGGAACGACGGCGCGCCGGCGGCCAGGCGGGCAACCAGGTTGGCACGCAGCTCCTCCTTCACGGTGCGCGGCTGCCAGCCGGAAGCGCGCAGCTCCCCGACGGTGGCGGGCAGGCCGGCGGGAGGAGCGGGGGTCGAGCGAACCATGGCGGGGACTCCGGGACTGGGGCACAGGATCGACTCGGAGGGCCAGCGTGGCACCTTGCCCCGGATGCGTCAAACGGCCTCGGTCAGCCCGGGGCGCCGTGCTCGCGCAGCATCCCCGCGCGACGGGCCTGCTCCCGCTCCAGCTCCACCGAGCGCATCCCCAGGCGGCCTGCGAGCTCCGGGATGACACCCCAGCTGAAGTCGTCCCAGGCTCCTCGGGCCGCGTTCCAGGTGACCAGCACGGCCGGCGGCAGCCGGAGAACGTGACCACCCTGGTCAACCGCCACCGGTCGCACGTAGTGGGCGGCCACCACGCGCGGGGCGCCGGCACCCTGCGCCAGCACCAGGACGACCCCCAGTCGCGAGCGTTCATCAGGTCCGGCACCCACCGCGGGGTCCCCCAGCGCGGCGACGACGTCATCCAGCCCGTCCCCGTCCATGGTCGCCAGCAGCCCGTAGCCCAGGGCCAGCGCCCGCACCACCACCAGCGCCCGGTCGCCGGTCACACCGTCCGGCGCCGCCAGCCCCCTGACACGGAGCACGCCGTCCCCTGCCTCGATGCCGGCAGCCGATGCCGGGTGGGTCGAATGGGCCTGCCAGCCGAGCCGGGGTGCGTCCGGCACGCGGGCGAAGTCGTCGTCGGGCCGGATCTCCACGACGGGCGCTGCGGCCGGCACGAAGCCTGCGAGCGCGTCCACGACCCGCTCCGCGTCATCGCGCGCGCTGCCGGCCACCACGAGCGGCGTCCGCGCCTCGAGCAGCAGCCAGAGCAGTGCCGCGAGGTCCGCATCGAGCGTTCCGTCCCGAAGGAGCTGGCGGGGATCGAGCGAGGCGGGCATCGAGCCAGAGGCTACCGGAGCGACGCTGGCCAGCGCGAGCTGCCCCGCCTCGTGCGTCAACTCGTGCCGTCGCGTGCCACCATGGACGTCCGAAGGAGGTCTCCATGAGCATCACCCGTATCGATCCCGGCAGCCGCTTCTGTGAAGCGGTCGTCCATGGCGACACCGTGTACCTGGCGGGACACGTGGGCGCTGACCCGGCGGCCGGCGTCTACGAGCAGACGCGGGACGTCCTCGCCCAGATCGACAGCCACCTGGCCGCTGCCGGTACCGACAGGAGCCGGCTGCTGATGGTCAACGTGTGGCTGCCGGACATCGGCACCTTCGCCGAGATGAACCGGGCGTGGGATGAGTGGGTGGATCGCGATCACCTGCCCGCCCGCGCAACGGTGGAGGCACGCCTTGCCTCGCAGGACTACAGGGTGGAGATCGCCGCGATCGCCGCCCGCTGACAGGCCGTTCGGCCTGGCCCGGCCTACTGGAAGAAGCCCGCCGCGGCGTAGCCATACCGAGTGCCGTACAGCTTCTTGACCGACTTGCCGTTGATCCGGTCGATCTTGATCCAATCGCTGCCGCTCGTTCCGCAGGCACCCGCCTGGTAGGAATCCCCCTCCACCGTTGCCACCACTCGGACCTTGGTCAGCTTGACCGCCCGGACCAGCACAGCGTCACCGGTGGTCGGACCGTTGCGGATGGCCACACCGTCGCAGATCGCGAGCTCGTTGACCTTCTCGGCCGCGCCGGAGTCGGGGCTGGGCGTCGGAGCTTCGGTGGCGGCCGGGGCCTGGGTCGCGGCCGGTGCCGACGACTCCGCGGCTGACGGCGACGGCGTCGCGTCGGACCCACCGCACCCGGCGAGCACGACCACGACGAGCGCCGCACCGACGGCACCTGCGAGCTTCCGACGCAGCATTCCGGTCCCTCCTGTGCGGCTCCTCGTGTCGCCACCAGCATAGGCCGGGCAGCACGATCCTGGCGACCGCCAGCGCGCGGGGTGGTCGAACCGTCAGGGACCGCACTCGGCGGGTACCAATACCGCGACGGCTCCTCCGCCGCCGTTGACCGACCCATCCCCGGCGATCAGGGCCGCCACGCCGCCCTCCGGATGCTCGGCTGTGGGGGCGTCGAATACGGTCGTGAACGTCTCGGTCACTGACCGGATCTCGATGGTGTGCCGGGCGCCGGGACGCAGGTCCGGGGTCGAGGCCGCGCATCCCGGGACCATCGCGGAGCCGGAGCTGCCGAGCAGCGGCGTGCCGAGCAGCCCGGCCGTGCGCCACGAGACCTGGACGGGTGCAGATCCGAGGTTGGTGACCACCAGGGCCGCCGGAGTGGTGCCGCAGCAGGGCCCGAGCGCCCCAGCAAGCCAGGCCACCCCGGATCCGGCCACGACCAGGACGATCGCGATCGCGGTCATCGCCCTGACCCACTCCCGCGTCGCCGGCTCCTGGGGTCGTCACCTGCCCCCCTGCCGCTCATCGTCGTGCCCGCGCCTGGCCTCGGGGACGCTGGGCAAGGATAGGCCCCCGGGTCGGACGTGCGTCCGGCCCGGGGGCCGTGGTTCCCGATGGGAGCCGGTGCTACGGCAGCTCGTTCACGCGGTCGGTGCTCGGAGGAGCCACCGGGCTGAATGCGCCGAAGTAGTTGACCAGTGCCTGGAGGTCGTTACCGCCGTCCAGGCGCGGCGCGGTGATGGTGCCGAACGTGGTGAAGTTGTCACCGCCGTCGGCAAGGAAGTTGTTGACGGTCACCATGTACGTCGCCGCTGGGTCGAGGTCGACGCCGTTGAGCTTCACGTTGCTGACCGTGATCGACGTGCAATCTCCGGCAGCGATGGTCGTGGCCAGGTCATAGGTGAACCCCTCCGACACACCGAGGTGCAGGAACGGCCGGCTGGAGCCCAGCGGCTGGCACTGCTCCTCGAGCACCGAAATGATCTGGGCGCCCGTCATCGGGTAGGTGACCAGGGTATTGCCGAACGGCTGGAAGGTGAATGCCTCGCCGTAGGTGACGACGCCGTCGCCCTCGCCGCTCGAGTCGGCATACGTCAGGTCGGACCGAACCCCGCCGGGATTCATGAACGCGACCTGCGCTCCGGCAGCCGAGGTCGACCACAGCTGGGCATCGGCCACCAGGTTGCCGGCGGCGGATTCGACGCCGCGATCGTCGCCCGGTGGGTTCCCACCGCGGTTGATGTCGGCGGTGATCGTGCCGACCGGGGTCGTGCCGGCCGCATCGTACAGCGGCTGCCACTTGGCGATGATCGCGGTCTCCGTCTTGTCGGGCTTGAGGGCCGACTGGTCGACCACGTGGTTCTGGGCCGAGCTCTTGTCGCGGCGCACATCGCCGGACCGCTTGTCGATCATGAGGTTGATCTCGGACACCACGCGGCCGTACGAGTACGCGCTGGTCACGATGCGCGGCTTGCCGTCTGGATCGGGAAGCAGGCAGTTGTACGGCAGGTGGGTGTGCCCCGTGATCACGGCGTCGATCTCGGGATCGAGGGCCGCGTTGATGTCGACGATCGGGCCCGAGATGCCGACGCAGGCATCGACGTCGCCGGGGGGCGGTGTCTGGGACCCGCCCTCGTGGAGCAGCACGACGATCGTCTCGACGCCCTTCCGCTTCAGCTTCGGGACCAGCTTGTTGGCAGTCGCCGCCTCGTCGAGGAAGTCCCAGCCCTGGATGCCCTTGGCGGCGACCAGCGTGTCGGTGGCCTCCAGGGTCATGCCGATGAACCCGATCTTGATGCCGTCGACCTTCTTGATCCAGAACGGCGGCAACGGCGTCTTGCCGGTGGTCTCATTGACCACGTTGGCGGACAGCCACTTGAATCCGGCACCGCCATAGGGGTCATGCGGGAAGTAGCAGCCATCCGTGGGATGACAGCCGCCGTACTGCATCCGGATCAGCTCGGTGACGCCCTCGTCGAACTCGTGGTTGCCTACGCTCGACACGTCGAGGTGCATCGCATCGAGCGACTCCACCGACGGCTCGTCATGGAACAGCCCCGAGAACGCGGGCGATCCCCCGATCAGGTCGCCGGCGGCCACGGTGAGGCTGTTCCTGTGGCCCTTGCGCAGCATGGCGAGCTCAGCCGCGAGGTACTCCGCTCCCCCGGCGGCAACCCCGTCGACCGTGCCTGGCGTGGTGGACTCGAGATGGCCGTGATAGTCGTTGAAGGCGAGCAGCTGGACCGGCACCAGCAGGCCCTTTCCGTGCCCATGCTCCTTGCCGGGCGGGTCGGGCTGCTTTGCCGACGCGCTGACGACCGACGTCGTGAGCAGGACGAGCGCGGCGAGCACCGCGAGCATTCGTCGGGGGACTGGGTTCATCGACAAGAGTCCTCCTAAGCGTGGCCGGCGGGTCGGGGCAGCACGCACGGCAAGTCCTGATAGTAGTCGCAGGGGGGTAGTGTGCGGTTAGTCACGGTCCGGTTGGCGCAACTGTCCGGTGCCAGCTGGCAACGCCGCACCCCCGACGCCCGTCGACCGGCACGAGGAGGACCGACCATGGAATACCGCCCACTGGGTTCGAGCGGGCTGATGGTCTCGCCGATGTGCCTCGGGACGATGATGTTCGGGAAGGTCACAACCGAGGACGAGGGGGCGGCGATCGTCCACGCCGCCTTCGACGCGGGCGTCAACTTCATCGACACCGCCGCCGTCTACGCCGACGGCAACGGCGAGGAGGTCGTGGGCCGGCTGATCGCGGGTCACCGCGACGACTGGGTCCTCGCTACGAAGGTGGGCCCGCCTTACGGCAATGGGCCCAACCAGACGGGCACGGGCCGCAAGCACGTGCGTCTGTCGATCGACCGGAGCCTGCAGCGTCTGGGCACCGACCGTGTGGACGTCTACTACCTTCATCTCGATGATCCCGTCACTCCTCTGGAAGAGTCCGTGCGCACCATGGGCGACGTGATCAAGGAGGGCAAGGCGCTGTACTGGGGCATCTCGAACTTCTGGAGCTGGCGGCTCGCCGAAGCGGTGGCCCTGGCGCGTGAGCTGCGAGTCCCGCGGCCCATCGTCGTTCAGCCCTACTACCACGCCCTGAATCGTCGACCCGAGGTGGAGCTCCTGCCCGCCGCAGCGCACTTCGGGCTGGCCGTGGTTCCCTACAGCCCCATCGCTCGCGGCATGCTCACCGGCAAGTACCGCCTTGGCGAGCCGTCGCCGGAGGGGTCGCGGGCAGCACGCGCCGACAAGGAGATCCTGGGCCGTGAGTGGCGCGAGGACTCGCTACGGATCGCTGCTGTGCTTGCGGATCACGCCCGAGAGCGCGGCATGACGCCCGTTCACTTCGCCGTCAACTGGCAGCTCGCGAACGCCCACATCACCTCGGTGCTCGTGGGGCCCAAGACTGTGGACCAGATGCGCGAATACCTGGGGGCGTTCGACCACGGATTCGACGCCCATGATTCTGCGTTTGTCGACAGCCTGGTCCCACCCGGCGGCGCCTCGACACGCGGCTACTACGACCCCGAGTACCCGCTGAGGGGGCGGGTTCACCGAGATCTCGCTGCTGGCCGCTGAGGTGGGCGGCACCGACCGGTCCGCGATGGCTCCTGTCAGCCTCCGCCGCGAACGTGCGCCGAGGGCTGCCTGTGACCTGCGGTTCGACAAGGGCCGCCTCTGCGAGGAACGTCTCGGCCTGAACGGCCCTGTGAAGGCGCGCCCGCTACCAGACTCGACTGATCTCTTCGCGGGTCGCCAATACCCCGCCAAGAACCGCCGAGCCGATCGCGAGCGCGAGAGCGAGCACGGTCGCCCAGGCTGCGTCTTGGAAGTCCTGGACACTTGTCGCCTCGAACGCTGGTCCGAGGAAGGTGGTCGTCGCGCCAAACCCGCCGAGGCCGAACGCCACAAGCATGAGCATCAGCAGAAGCGCGAGCGACCAGACCAGGAAGCCGTGGAGCGCCGCTGGGCCGGGCTCGACGATGCCGGCCGCCCACACGGCCGTAAGGCCGCCGGCGCCGAACGCCAGGACGATGAACAGCCCGGTGACGATCGCCGACGCGACCGGTCCGAGCATCGGATCGCCTGCGTCGGCGAGATTCGCCACCTCGAGGCCTGCGGCCAGCGCTGAGACGCTCAGGAGGAACAGCACCGTCACGGCGATGAGGGCGCCCGCGACGATCGAGCTCCAGCTCACGATCACTCGAGGTTCGGCCACGACGACGGCGACCTTGGGCGGCGCGTCGCGCGGCGGGTCGATCGTTGCCACGTGTCGGTCTCCTTTCGTCTAGAGCAAGCGGAGGATCAGGATCACGAGCACGATGACCACGAGCAATCCGATAATTCCCATCAGGTGACCTCCAGCACTGCAGCCACGCCGGCCGCTCGGGTAGTTCGTCGAACAGGCACTCTCGTTCTCGCACAGACGGCATTTCGGCTGCGTGTGTCTCGCGGCGGGAAGTCGGGCAGTGTGCCGACGAATACGGGCCCGGGCCGTGTCGCCAGTCCTCGAGGGTGGGGCGACCGGAGCGCTATTGTTCCCTCGTGGAGATCGTGCCCGCCTCGCCCTCCGTCTGGCCTGCGCTCGCCGAGCTGTTCGCGGCCGGCGGGGACCCCAAGTGGTGCTGGTGCCAGCACTGGCGGAAGCCCGGGTCGAACTGGACGAACACCACCCCCGACGAGAACCGGCGCGGCCTGAGGGCGCTCGTCGGCGCAGATCCTGCGCCGGGCCTGGTCGCGCTTCGCGAGGGCGTC
This sequence comes from uncultured Chloroflexia bacterium, assembly GCA_963727585.1. GTDB lineage: Bacteria > Chloroflexota > Limnocylindria > Limnocylindrales > CSP1-4 > CAIXZV01. The sequence goes on from CAVSHH010000003.1 coordinate 1,464,605, forward strand.
GCCGTGGGCTGGGTCGGTCTGGGCCCCCGAGAGGTGTTCGGCCGGCTGGCGCGATCGCGGACGCTGCCCCGGCTCCCGGGGGAGGCCGTGTGGTCGATCAACTGCTTCGTGGTCGCGCGCGCGTCTCGGAGGCAGAGCGTCGCCGATGCCCTGCTGGCGGCCGCCGTCGCCTACGCCGGCCGCCATGGCGCCCGCCTGGTGGAAGGGTTCCCGGTCGAGACCGGCGGTGAACGGATGCCGGCGGCGGGGGCCTACACCGGGACACGCCGGATGTTCGAGCGGAACGGGTTCGAGCTGGCTGGTCCCACCAGGTCGACGGCCGGGGGTGGGCGCCCGCGGGTGGTGATGCGCCGGGAGCCCTGACGGGCGGGGTGCAGACGACGCATCAGGCCCCGCGACCCGCAGCCCATCGTCCCGAAGTCGGGGAAGCGACGGCGGTCGCCAGGGGCGGAGTGGCCGCGTCCGATCGTGGCGGTCCCAGCCACGGCGAGGGCTCGTGGGGCTTCGGCAAGGGTGGCGGTCGCGAAGGGGTTGACTGGGCGACTCCGGTCAGCGTAGACTCCGCGCCGGTCGAGCAGGTCGCTCGGCACGTCCGATACCGGAGGCGCTACGCCAGATGGTGAAGAACGCAGTCCTCTTCGCGCCGCAGATCGCGCCCGTGCCGGGCAGCGATTACGGGAGAGGTGTGCCCACCACAAGGTAGGACGCGGGGCTGTAGCCCCAGGAGCGACCACCGAGCCGTGGGCCACCGGGCCCCCGGCTCTTTCGTTTATCGGGCACCGTTCGCCCGCCGACGAATCCGAGCCGCGAGGCCCCCGTACACCGGGCCCGCGGCTCGTCCCATGTCTGGGATCCCGCGGACCGGCTGCCACCCACCGACAGCCGCCATCCACCCCTGGAGGGTCCCGTGACCACCACCCTCGCACCCGAACCGAAGACGACCACTCCCACGTCGAGCCCGCGGCCGGCGATCGCCGGCCGCGCGCCCGCCGCGCGGATCCCGGCCGGTCCGGAGACCGAGGGGACGACCCTTGAGCTCCGGGCCCCGGTCGGCCCGCCGGCCCTGCTCGTCGAGCACGTCACCAAGCGCTTCAACATCGACCGGCGCAAGCCCCCGGTCCACGCGATCGAGGACGTCTCGCTCCGCCTGGAGCGAGGCGTGATCCACGGGATCCTGGGCGCCAACGGCTCCGGCAAGTCGACCCTCATCCGCCTCGTCTCCGGGTTGCTGACCCTGGACGAGGGCCGGGTCGAGGTGTTCGGCCTCGATATCGAGCGTGACGAGCTCGCGGTCAAGCGGCTCATCAACCGGGTATCGGTCGATGCGGCCTTCTTCAAGAAGCTCAGCCCGATGGAGAACCTGTTGTTCGCCGCTCGCCTCTACGGTCTCGATGCCCGTGACGCGAAGCGGCGGGCGACGGCGATCCTGGCCCGGCTGGGCATCGCGGAGAGCCGCCTCGGCAAGCCGGTGGAGCAGATGAGCCGGGGGATGCAGCAGAAGGTCGCCATCGCGCGAGCCCTGCTGACGAGCCCGACGCTGCTGCTCCTCGACGAGCCGACGACTGGCCTCGACCCGCGCAGCAAGCTCGACGTCCAGGCATTCGTGGAGCAGGTCAACGCCTCGGACGAGGCGACGATCGTGCTCACCACCCACGACCTGGCCGAGGCCGAGCGTCTGTGCGATCGGATCACGATCCTCGATGGGGGTCGCGTGGTCGTCGAGGACACGCCGCAGGGTCTCAAGCGCCTGGTCGCCGAACAGCACGGCATGGAGCCAACGCTCGAGGCCGTGTTCATGACCTTCACCGGTCGCTCGCTCGACGACGACATCGAGACCGACGACGACGCGGCGTGATCCCAAACCAACCACTGACGACGCGGAAGGGAGGCCGTGATGCACCAGGGACAGATCTGGATCGACGAACAACAGGCGCGCCACGCTCACGAGGAGCGGTCGCGCATCCACCAGCACTTCCAGGCCATCCGCGAGACGCGCCGAGCGTCGCGGGTCACGGCGCCCATCCGGCACCGGGTCGGCAGGTCGATCGTCCGGGTCGGCCATCGCGTGGCCGGGGAGGGCTTCGGCTCCCCCGCCCTGACCGGGTGACCCGGTCTGGGCGGGGGCCCGCCTCACCTCGAAAGGAACCATCCGTTGACCGTGATCGCGCATGAGCTGAGGGCGTCCTACGCCTTCGTCGAGCGCAACTTCTTCCTCACCCGCCGGTACTGGGGGTGGGAGCTCGCGTTCCTCGTGTACAGCGTGGCCGGCGCGCTCTCGATCAGCCTGATCGGCGCCGCGGCCGGCGACGACCGCCTGCTCCTCACCCTCATGATCGGCGCCGTCTTCTGGAACTACCTGTCCGTCGTGTTCTCGTGGATCGCCGAGACGATCTCGGTCGAACGCTGGGAGGGCACGCTCGAGTACACGTTCATGGCCCCGGTCCGCCGCTGGACCCAGCTGCTGGGCTCGTGCCTGTACGCGATGGCGTACGGCCTGGTCCACACGGCGGCAATGCTCGTGGTGCTCGTGCTGTTCTTCCCCCAGCTCAACGCCGCCGGGATGAACCTCGCGACCGCGACGATGTTCATGCTGCTGGGCTCGTTCAGCTTCGTGGGCATCGGGATGATGGCCGCGATCCTGCCGCTGCTGTACGTGGAGCGGGGGGCGCAGATGACCTTCGTCCTCCAGTCGTGCCTGCTCCTCGTGTCCGGGGTGTACTACCCGGTCGAGGTGCTGCCGGGCTGGATGCAGGTCCTCTCGCATTTGTCTCCGGCCACCTACGTCCTCGACGGCGTGAGGGCCGGGCTCCTCGACGGCACGCCGGTCTGGGAGCTGGCCTCGGACATCGTCCCGCTGCTGGTGATGGGCATCCTGTTCATCCCGGCCGGGCTGTGGGCCTTCGGGCGCGCCGAGCGATACGCGAAGCGCACCGGCAAGCTCAAGCGGGTCGGGTGATGACGATGTCGAACCCGACCCCGGAGCCGGCGACCCTCGCCGATCTCGGCTGGGACCCGGGCTGGGCTGCGGCCTTTCTGCCGTTCGACGCGGCGGGCTGGCGGCCGGCCCGGGTCGTGGCCGCCCATCGTGACGCCTGGGTGCTGGCCACCGACGCCGGTGACCGCGACGCCGTGATCTCGGGCCGCCTGCGCCACGAGGCCCTTGGACCCGGCGATCTGCCGGCCGTGGGCGACTGGGTGGCGGCGGCCGGCGCCGGCACGGCCGCCGACGATGGGCAGGCCGTCGTCCAGGCCGTCCTTCCCCGTCGCAGCGCCTTCCGTCGGAGCGCCGGCGACGACCATCGCGGGCCGACGCTGGCCGGTGAGCAGGTGCTGGCCGCCAACGTCGATGTCGCGCTGCTGGTGACCAGCCTCGATGGCGACTTCAACCTGCGCCGGCTCGAGCGCTACCTCGCGGTCGCCTGGAGCGGCGGCGCGACCCCGGTGGTCGTCCTCAACAAGGCCGACCTCGCAACCGATCTCGACGGGCTGCGGGTCGCGGCAGAGGCCGTCGCCCCGGGCGTCGAGGTCCGTCCGATGTCGGCCCTCACCGGTGAAGGTGTAGGGGAGCTCGCCACCGATCACCTGGGCCGAGGCCGGACGGCCGTCGTGCTGGGCTCCTCGGGCGTCGGCAAGTCGACCCTGGTCAACACCCTCGTCGGCTCGGAGCGGCAGCGCACCGCCGCCGTCCGGGCCGCTGAATTCGCGCGGCCGCCATACCACCACCCACCGGGAGCTCGTCCGCCTGCCGGGAGGCGCGCTGCTGATCGATACGCCCGGCATGCGCTCCCTGGGCGTGGCCGGCGCCGGGGACGGACTGGATGACGCGTTCGCCGACGTGGCCATGCTGGCCGCCGGCTGCAGGTTCGGCGACTGCCGCCACGAGAGCGAGCCCGGTTGCGCGGTCAAGGCTGCCCTGGCCGCCGGCACCCTGGCCCAGGACCGGTTCGACAGCCACCGCAAGCTGGAGCGCGAGGCCGCCCACCTGGCGCGCGCCGGCAATCCACTCCTCCAGGCGGCCGAACGCCGCCGCTGGCGGACGATCCAGAGCTCGGTCCAGCAACACATGCGCCACAAGTACGGGAGCGACCGATGACCACCCGAACCGCCCCAATCCCGCTGCCGGTGGTGGCCGGTTCCGGGGGCACCCTGCGTCCCTGGCGAGGCCTCGACGACCTCGATGCCATGGCGGCCGCCAACGCCCGGCTCCGCGAACGGGCTGGGCTCCTGGAGACGATGACGGCGGAGACCCTGCGCCACCGGTTCACGCACCTCGTCAACTCGGACCCGGTCACGGACTGTCTCGTCCTGGAGCGGGATGGGGCGATCCGCGGCTACGTCCGCGTGGAGTGGCACGACCTCGTGGACGGACTTCGCAGCTATGACACCACGCTTGTTGTCGAGCCCTCGTGCTGGGGACTCGGCCTGACCGAGGCCATGCTCGCCTGGAGCGAGGCCCGAGCGGCCGGGATGGCGGCCGAACATCCGACCGAGCGGCCCTCGGTGCTCGATGTGTTCGCGTTCGAGCGCGATGACGGCATCAGCGAGGCGCTCGACCGCGCCGGCTATCAGGCGGTCCGCTGGTTCGCGGAGATGCTCCGACCCGACATGGAGGGCCTGCCGCGGGTCGAGCAACCCGATGGCTATGTCATCCGCGCCCCCGACGAGAGCGAGTTCCCCGCCGTGTTCGAGATGCTGATCGCCGCCTTCGCCGAGCACTGGGGCGAGGCGGGTGCCGACGAGTGGCGGATCGACGAGTGGACCGAGGACCCGCGCTTCCGACTGGACCTCGTTGTCGTTGCCTGGCGCGGCGACACGCCGGCCTCCGCGGTGGCCAACGTCCTCGAGCCGGCACCAGGCGGCACGATCCGCGGCCTGCTCGATGCCGTGGCCACCCACCCCGACCATCGACGGCGCGGGCTGGCCCGGGCCTGCATCGCACGGAGCCTCGAGCTGTTGCAGGCCGAGGGAGCCGCCTCTGCCTACCTCGGCGTGGATACCGACAATCACAACCAGGCGCTCGCCCTGTACGAGGCGTGCGGCTTTCGCGTCGCCTCGCGCTCGGCCGTCTACCGAAGGCCCCTCCCGGGGCAGGAGTCCTTCACATGAGCACGAGCACGGGCCTCGTGAGCACGATCCTCGTCGTCGATCCCCCGTCCATCCCGGGACTGACATTCCGCGGCGCGACACCCGGCGACTGGGCGGCCCTGGCCCGAATCCGCAACGCCGCCCGACGGGCGGACGGCCTCGATGAGGTGGCGACGGCCGAGTCGATCGCCGCCGAGTACCCCGACACCGAGAGCTTCCACCTCGCACGCGACTGCCTGCTCGCGCTCGTGGACGGTGAGCCGGTCGGCTGCAGCTTCGGCTCGTGGGTGGTCCGCAGCGGCCTGGTGGTGGGCGAGACCTACGGCGATATTCATCCCGACCACCGGCGGCGCCGTCTGGGCACGGCCATGGCCCGGACCACCGTCGCGCGCTTCCGCGCCGAGGCCACCACCGACCCTCGCCCGGGTCCACGCGAGCTCCGCTCCTTCGCCATGGACAACGAGAGGGGCGCCCTCGCGCTGCTGGAGGCCGAGGGCTACCTGCCTGTCCGCTACGGGTTCGAGATGCGCCGCCCGCTCGCCGGCGAGCTGCCGCTGCACCCGCTGCCGGAGGGGCTCGAGGTCCGTCCGGTCGTCGAGAGCGACTACCGGGCGATCTTCGACGCCGACAACGAGGCGTTCCGCGACCACTGGGGCTCGCGGCTGTTCGACGAGGCTGACTTCCAGCGGGAGTGCTACGGACCCGACGCCGATCCCTCGCTGTGGGTGGTCGCCTGGGATGGGAACCAGGTTGCCGGCGTTGTCATGAACGTCGTCTTCCGGGCCGAGAACGAGGCGCTCGGCATCCGCCGGGGCTGGCTGGACCACGTGTCGGTCCGCCGGCCATGGCGGGGGCGGGGGCTTGCCAAGGCGCTGTGTGCGCGCTCGTTCCACGTGCTCCGCGAGCACGGGGTGGACGACGCCTGGCTGGGTGTGGACGGCAAGAACCCGATGGGTGCGCTCCAGCTGTACGAGGGCCTCGGGTTCCGCGTGACGCGCCGCTGGCAGGCGCTCGGACGTCCGCTCGACGGTCCGGCGCCAGCCGGCTGGATCTCCGCTGCCGATGCCCCGCAGGGCGAAACCGGCGGACATCCGTAATGGGGACGGGGCCGGCGACTGTCCCGGAAGCAGCCGCCGATCGGGACAATCGAGAGCCAGCGGGGTCTCGCTCGCGGGGACCCTCGCGGGGACCGCGGTGGCTCCGATCGGCCGCCGCGCTGCTGACGGTGCTGCTGGCCGCAGGTTGCGTGGCGGCCTCGCCGGCGCCGTCCGCCAGGCCCAACCCGAACACCAGCATGGAGGCGCCCATGGCCACGTTCCGGCTCACGAGCACCAGCATCCCTCCCGGCGAGGCGATCCCGACCCGTTTCACGTGTGACGGTGCGGACGTGTCCCCCGATCTCAGCTGGTCGGGTGTCCCCGACGGGGCCGGGGCGCTCGAGCTGGTGGTGAGCGACCCTGATGCCGCCGGGTTCGTGCACTGGCTGGCACTGGACCTCACGCCCTCGGTGGAGGGGTCGCTGCCGCTGGGGGTCTCCGCGTCCCCCGAAGCGCCACCCCAGGGCACAAACGACTTCGGCCGGATCGGATGGAGTGGACCCTGCCCGCCCTCGGGCGAGCATCGCTATGTGTTCACGCTGTCGGCGGTCGCGGCACCGCTGGCCCTTCCCGGCGCTCCGGGTGCCGCCGAGGTGCGCGACGCGCTGGACCGTGCGACCGTGCTCGGCACGGCCGTCCTGGAGGCGACCTATACCCGGCAGCAGTAGCTCAGCCGGGCAGCAGTAGCTCAGCCGGGCAGCCGTCCCGTATCCCGGACCAGGTCCATCCACGCCCGCTCCCGGCCGATGGTCGTCGGCGACCGGTGACCGGGCAGGACACGGAGGCCGTCCTCCAGTGCGGCCAGCCGGGCGACGGAGGCGGCCATCGCCTCCGGATCCCCGCCAGGAAAGTCCGTCCGGCCCCAGCCGCCGGCGAACAGCGTGTCACCCGAGAACAGGAGGCCGTCGTCGTCCGCGAGCAGACAGACCGACCCCTCGGTGTGGCCCGGGGTGTGCAGCACCCGGAGGCGGATGACGCCGAACCGGATCTCGTCGCCCTCGGCCAGCTCGATCGCGGGCACGCAGGGCGGGATCTCGAATGGGGCGTACAGCGGCTGCGGGTCGCGGAGCCGGTGCGCGTCGGCGGCATGGACCGCGATGTCGGCTCCGGTGTGTGCTGCGACGTCCGCGTTCGCGCCCATGTGGTCCCAGTGACCGTGGGTGCTGACGATCAGCTTGAGCGTCCACTTGCGCTCCGCCAGCCGGGCGGAGATCCAGTCCAGGCACGGGATCGCGGCGTCGACCGCGATCGCCTCGCGGGTGCGCGGGTCGGCGAGCACGTACAGGTTGGTGGCCAGGGGCCCGATGACCGCGTGGAGCTGCTCCATCGCCCGATCTTCGCACGGGCTCGGGGACGACGGCCAGACCGGGCGGACCCAGCCGGGACCCTCGGCTCTGGCGGATCCGACGCGGGAGGGGCATGCTATGCCTCGGGAGGTGATCGCCGATGACGGCCGACATGCACATCAGCGCACGGATCACCCCGTGGGACGACCCGGCCTTCGTTAGGGCCTTCGAGACGGCCCGGGACCAGGTCCACGCGGCCTCCGATCACCCGGACGGGACCAGGGCCGGCGAGCTGGTCCAGCACCTGCTCCGCGAGGCCGGCTACCCCAACGCCCGGGTCCAGGTGGTCCAGAACGTGGACGAGAAGCTGGAGCACGTCTCCCACTGGCTGGTCGACCGGGACGGGTAGCTCGCCCAGCAGCCGGCCGTGGTCGGCGCTCCCGGATCCACCGCGATGGCGACCCGGGGGCGATCAGCCCGTGGCAAGCCTGGCGCGAATGCAGTCGAAGGTCTGGCCGATCATCTTGTTGGCCGTGCCCTCGATCATGCGTGCGCCGACCGAGGCCAAGGTTCCCGAGATCGTCACATCTGCCGACCAGTCCATCGTGGTCGGCCCCTCCGCCGGACCACTGAGCGCCATGTTGGCCGTGGCATCCACCGCCGACCCGGGCGCCTGGCCGTGTGCCTTGAGCACCGCGAGATCCGGCTCGTTGCGCTCGGCCACGGTCATGTCCACCACGAACCGGGCACTGATGAACCCGATCCCCACCTTGGCCTTCGCCTTGAAGTGATCGGCGTCGACCACCTCGATCGACTCCACGCCCGGCCCGCAGCTGCCGACCTGGTCGGCATCCATGAGGAACGCCCAGACCCGGTCGCGGGGGGCGTCGATCTGGACGGTGCCCTTGAACTGCATCGAGGCCTCCGGGGCTCAGGGTTCCGCGGTTGCGCCGGCGCCCACGCAGGCCTCCGGCTCGTACGGCCAGCGGGTCCGGGTCGTCGCACCCGCCGTGCGGGCCGGGTGCGAGCCCTCATGGGGACCTGCGTTGGGCCGCCGCTCCCGGATGCGTCCGGCAGCAGGCGGACGGCCTGGGGATTCGCAGGCTTCGAGTGTGCGCGTGTGGCCGTTCGCCGTCAACGGCTGGTGTGACAGCTGGCACGGGTTTCGCGGGCCAGGCGGCCCCATCGCCGTAGCGCGCCACTGCCGAGACTCAGCGTCGCTTCGGGACACTCCAGGCAGCGATCCCCAGCGAGCCTGCCGGCCGGTCCGCCAGCGTCCAGCCGCCGCCACTGGGCATGATCCGTCCGGCCAGGATCGAGCCCAGGCGACGGTCTTTCACGCCGCCCTCGGCGATGAACAGCTGGCGGCGCAGGAACGCGACAAGGGACGGCTGCGAGTCGAAGCTCCGCGGCGATCGCTCGACCACCGTGATCCGCGGTTCCCGGCCCCGTGCGCGGAGCAGCTCGAGCAGGTCGGGCAGGGCCGGCAGCGGAGCGCGGGCCTCACCGTGCACGGGCGGCCAGAACGAGTCGGCGGTCGACGCGGGGCTGACGTCGGCGAGCAACGCGACACACCGAACCCGGGCAGCCGCCTCCATCGCGTCGAGGAACGGACCGACCGCCTCGATGTCGTAGCCGACGTGGGCGATCAGCGCCGTGTCCGCCACCGGCAGGGGCCCCAGCTCCGCCAGGGCTGCCGGCCAGGCGGCCGCCACGACGCGCAGGTTCTCGATGCCGTGCTCGGCGATGCCCGTCCGCAGCCCGCGGCGCATGCCGTCGGACGGCTCCACCGCGATGACCCGGCGCACGTGCAGGGCCAGCGGCAGGGCATAGCGACCGGCGCCCGCCCCGATGTCCAGCCAGGTCTCGTCCGGGCGTGCGAGGTCGAGGAGCGCGTCAAGCGCCGGTTCACCGGTCCGCCGCGGATCGGCCACGAACAGGTTCGAGACCGGCGCGTAGTGGTCAGCGGTCCTCGTCTCGCGCAGGCGCTCGGCCTGGTCCCGGTTGGCGCGGACGCGCTCGGCCCACGCCACCTCGAGCGCCGCGGCCGGACCGGCCGCGGTCACCGCCGCTCCTCGTCAGTCGATGTCGCCAGGGCCGCCAGGTCGGCTGGCGTGTCCACGTCGGGGTTGGCGCCGTCGACCTCGACGGCCAGCACCAGCTCCGGGTGGGCGGCAAGGAACGGTCCGAGGCCCCGGTCGCCCGACAGGCCGGCCGCCGTCGCCCAAGCTTCACGCCGCACGAGGACCGGATTGGGCGCCCCGTCGACCGCGTACCGTGCCCGCACGAACGGCGCCGGGCGGTCGTCGGTCGCCGAGACCACGGCGTCGATCACCGAGGCGCGAAGCGCCGGCTGGTCGCCCAGGACGATCACGACCGCCTCGATCGCCGGATCCTCCGCGACGGCGTCGAGCCCGAGCCGGAGCGAGCTCGACAGCCCGTCCTGGGGGCGATCGTTGACCACCCGGCGCTCGGATCGCCACGCGATGCCGGCCTCGATCGCCTCACGGTCCCGGCCCACGACGACGACCGTCGGGTCGACCTGCGCGGCGGCCACCGCGTCGAGCACGTGCTGAAGCACCGGTCGACCGCCAAGGGGCGCAAGGAGCTTGTTCGAGCCGAACCGGCTCGAGGCCCCGGCCGCGAGCGCGATGGCGGCCACCCTCACCCGCCGGCCGCCTCTCGCTCCCGGGCGAGATCACGCATCGGCCGGCCGCCACCCCCGCGACGCTCGGCGACGATCTCGGCGAGGATCGAGAGCGCCGTCTCGGCCGGCAGCCGACCACCGAGATCGAGCCCGATCGGGCCACGGAGGCGGTCGAGGTCCTCGGCTGCGACGCCGGCCTCGAGCAGCCGCGCCCGACGGTCGGCCTGCGTCTTGCGCGATCCGACCGCCCCGACGTACCGGCAGCCGCGCCGCAGGCTCTCGACGATCGCCGGCTCGTCGAACTTCACGTCGTGGGTGAGCACGGCGACAGCGTCCGCCGGCCCCAGCCCGATCCCGTCGGCCACCTCGTCCGGCCAGCCTACGATCAGCCGGTCCACGTCCGGGAAGCGGGCCGCCGTGGCGAACGCCGCGCGACCGTCGATGACCACGGTCTCGTAGCCCAGGTCCTTCGCCAGGCGGACCAGCGTCCGGGCGACCTCCACGGCACCGACCACCACCAGCCGCGGCCGGGCGGGGAAGGCCTCGATGAACAGCTGGGTTCCCTCGATCTCGACCGTCCTCGAGACGCCCGCCCGCAGCGCGCCGACGGCCGCCTCGACCAGTGCCGCATCGGCCTCAGCGGACCCCAGCGATCGATCGAGCGAGCCGTCGGCACCTACCACGAGCGGATCGGCCGGGACCTCGCCCGCGCCCGGCTGGTGCTGGCCGAACGCCGGGGGCGGGCTGTCGCCCGGGAGACGGGTCACCACGGCCGCTCCCCCGCCCTGCCCGTCACGGGCGTCTCGCGCGGCGGCGAGCGCCATCTCGGGTACCGCGGGGCTGACCAGGACATCGATCGTTCCGCCGCAGGCCAGGCCGACGTCCCACGCCTCCTCGTCGCTGATCCCGTAGCGGATCACGCGCTGGCGCCCATCTCGGCGCGCCGCGGTGATCTCCTCGGCCGCGGCTCCCTCCACGCAACCCCCGGAGACGCTCCCGGCCAGGCGGCCGTCATCCGCGACCAGCAGCACGGCCCCCTCGGGTCGGGGCGCGCTGCCGAACGTGCGCACCACGACCGCGCGGCCCACCCCAGCGCCCTCTGCGCGCCAGCCATCGAGCGTCTCGATCAGCTCCTGCATGGTTCCTCCGGTGTGCGTGCGATTACGCCAGGGGACGTGCCCGGTCCGCGCCGACCGCGCCGGCGTCGATCGAGCGGGGCGGCCCGGCATCGGGCGCCATGAGTCCCATCGACGGGGCGACGGTGGTGGCGTGGGTGACGGCGGCACCGCGACGGGATGACGCCTGCGATCCGCCTGCAAGGACGTGTCCCAGTCGCTCGAGGCTGGCCAGCGTGCCCGCCGGCAGGAAATCGTCGATGTATGGGTAGGCGGCCTTCATGCCCGCCGCGAGGGGCTGGTAGCCGGGTGCCGAGGCGAGCGGGTTGAGCCACACCAGGCGGTGGCAGTTGCGACGCAGGCGGGCGGTCTCCGCGGCCACCAGCGCCGGGTCTCCGCGGTCCCAGCCGTCGCTCACGATGATCACGACCCCCGAGCTGCGCAGCGTCCGGCGCGCCCACTTGTGGTTGAACTCGCGGAAGCTCTCGCCGATCCGGGTCCCGCCGGCCCAGTCGGTCACCGTCTCCGAGACCCGCGCGAGCGCCCGGTCCCGGTCGCGGTCCTTCATGATCCGGGTCACGCGGGTCAGCCGCGTCCCGAACACGAACGACTCCGTGCGGACCTCGTTGGTCCGGGCAAGCGCCTGCGCGAACCGGAGCAGGAGCCGCGAGTGGCGCTCCATCGAGCCGCTGATGTCGCAGATCACGACCAGCGAGCGGGGCTCCTTGATCTGCCGCCGCCACACCCAGTCGGTGAGCTCCCCGGTGGCCAGGTTGCGCCGGAACATCGCCCGCGGCGCCAGCCGCCGGCCGTGGGGGTGGAGCTCGTGGCGGCGCGTGCGGCGCCGCTCCAGGCGCGGTCGGAGCAGGTCCACGAACCGCTCCGCGTCCCGCAGCTCGGCGCCGGTCATCCGCTCGAAGTCGCGGTGCCGGAGGATCTCGCCCCGGGACCAGGCGTCGGGGCTGACCGTCTCGCCCTCGACCTCGCCGCCCTGCTCCTCCACGTCGGTGGACAGCTGCACGCCCAGTGAGGCCAGCTCGGACAGGGTCGCGCCGCTTCCGTCATCCGCCTCGTCCGACGCCCCGGGCTCACCGGGCTCCTCGCGATCGACGTCCGGCTCGACCCCGTCCATGCGCGTCGCGGGCAGCGATCGGCCGCGGCGGCGCCAGAAGCGCTCGAACACCCGGTCGTACACCTCGCGCTCGTCGCGGCGGCGGACGAACACCGCGGCGCCGGCGTCACGGACCTGGTCGCGGACGCCCATGTCGACCAGCACCAGGGAACGGGCGAAATCGATGGCGGCCCCCAGGTCCACGGCGAGGCCGGCGGCCCGGAGCGCACGCCCGAAACCCACCGCCTCGGCCAGCAGGCGGCGACCGTCGACGGGCTCGCCGGTGTCGGCGCGAAGGACGGGGCTGGGGACGGAACCGCTCACGTGTGGACTGTGCCACGGTCGGCCGCGACGCGCGACCGGCAGGGGTCAGGCGAGGTGGCACCGGCGCGCCGACTCACCCTCGAGCCAGGCGCGGGAAGTCCACGCACGGCGGGGCGGCGAATCCGGGGCTCTGGGGCCTCACCCTTGCGCGGCATCCACCAGCTGACTCAGTCGCGAGTCGCCCCGGGAAGTCGTGAGCCGCCCCGGTCAGTCCGGAGCGACGCGGGTCTGTCGTGAGCCGCCCCGGGTCTGTCGTGAGCGACGCGGAAGCCGCGAGGCCGACATCCGCGGGGTGGCTGCACCCCACATGCCCGATCGTGTGCGGTTCGGCGTCGTCAGGCTGGTGTCCCGGGGGGTGCCCAACACAAGTTCTTGACGACCTCGCTTGCCTGAGCGTGCGCCGGTGTGGGGTTCCGCCCTCAGGTCCCGACGGCGCCGCTCTCGGCGAGATACTGGCGCGCGGTCGCGCCGCGGACCTGGCGGATGTCCTCCTCGTACTTGAGGACGACGCCCAGCGTCTCGTCGACCATGTCCGGCTCGAGGTCGGTCGCCCCCAGCGACAGCAGCGCCGCTGCCCAGTCGAGCGTCTCGGCGACGCCCGGGACCTTGGTCAGGTCGGCGGTCCGCAGGCGATGCACGAACGCGACCACCTCGCGTGCCAGCTGGGGCGGCGCGTCGGGTACCCGGGTGGCCACGATCTCGTACTCCTTGGTCGCCGTCGGGTAGTCGATCCAGTGGTAGAGGCAGCGGCGCTTGAGCGCGTCGTGCACCTCGCGGGTTCGGTTGGAGGTCAGGATGACGCGAGGCGGCCTGGCGGCCGTGATGGTGCCGATCTCGGGCACGGTCACCTGGAAGTCGGACAGGATCTCGAGCAGGTACGCCTCGAACTCCTCGTCCGCACGATCGATCTCATCGATCAGGAGCACGGGAGCAGCGCCCCCGTCGTCCTCGAGCGCCTGGAGCAGCGGCCGCCGGAGCAGGAACTCGGGCCCGAAGATGTCGTGCGCCGAGGCCTTGGCGATCTCGCCTCGCGCCTCGAGCAGCCGGATCTCGAGCATCTGGCGCGGGTAGTTCCATTCGTAGACCGCGGTGTTGACGTCGAGGCCCTCATAGCACTGGAGCCGGATCAGGCGCGTCCCGAGCGACGCCGCGAGCACCTTGGCCAGCTCCGTCTTGCCGACACCGGCCTCGCCCTCGAGGAGCAGCGGTCGCGCAAGCTCCAGCGCCAGGAACACGGTCGTCGCCAGCGAGCGCTCCGCGATGTAGCCGTGCTTGCGGAAGATCTCGGTGATGCCCGCGATCGAGCGGGTCGCCTCCGGGCGTTCCTCCGGCTCAGCGGCAGGGGTGGCCGCGGCGTCAGCGGCGGGGGTGGCCGCGGTGTCCGCGGCAAGGGTGGCCGCGGTGTCCGCGGCGGGGGTGGGCTGATCGACCATGGGGGGCGATCCTACACCGGCCCGGTGTCCCGGGTGGTTGCGACCGACAGGGTCGACCCCGACCGGGGTGCGGCGTCAGCCGTCCGGCGCGTCCAGGTCGCGGGCATAGGCCGGGAACCGGAACCGCTGGCTCCTGGCCAGGATGCCCCCGTGGGCGAGCCGGGCGACGGTGGCGGCGCTGGCCGGCTGACCGGCCACCAGCCGAGCGAGGAGAAGATCCGCAGCGGTTGCCATCGAGTAGGCGCCGCAGCTGGGCAGCCCCACTACCGCCGTGCGGCCGATCCGCGCCAGCCACAGCATCGACCCCGGATGGGCCGGCACCCCGCGTCGCACGATGGCGCCGCCCAAGGCATCCACGGCCACGAAGAAGGGGTCGGCCGGATCGGTGCTGGCCCCGCCCGCCGTGAGCACGATATCCGCACGATGACCACCTCTCCCCACGGCTATCCGGAGGGCGGCCTCCACGGCTGCCGGCTCGTCGGCGACGTAGGCGATGCCGCCTGGCACGGCGCGCAGCCCGATCACCTTGGTCCGGATCGCCTCCTCGAATCGCGCCCGGCTGGCGGCGGCGACGTCGCCCTTGACCACGACCGCGATCCGGACCGGCCGGAACGGTCGCACCCGCACCAGTGGCAGGGCGCGACGCGCCAGCGCCTCGCCGGCCGCCACCACCTCCTCGCGCACGAGGTGCGGCGCCACCTTCACGCTTGCGACGAGGTCGCCGGGCTCCACCGACTGGCCGTCGATGACGGTGAACACCTCGAGCGGATCGAGCCGGTTGAGCCGCTCCAAGGCAGCCCTCCGCACCTCCACGAGGCCGGCCGCGGCGGCGAGGAGATCGACCCGCGACTGCACCGGCCCGCGCAACCGGAGGCCCGCATCGTCGCCCGCCACGGCGTCGGCCAACCGCCGGGCGGCCTCGTCCTCGTGCACATCACCCGGGCCGGGCATGAGCACCGTCACCGGCCGCCCGGCCGGTGCCGCGGCGACGGCGGCCAGATCAGCCTCCGACAAGCGTGTCCCTTTTGCCAGCCGCCGCCCCCCGACCGCGAGGTCGCGGGTCAGGATCCCGCCGGCGAGGCGGGCGGTCAGCGCGCGGCCCGGGATGAGCTGCTCGAGCCGCACGCGCTGGATCCGGGACAGGGCGCCGGCGTCAGCCGGCTCGGACGAGCGCCGCCTCCAGCGCCCGCCGGGTATACACAACCGCCATGGCAGCACGGTACTCGCTGCCGGCGTGGATGTCGCTGTTCACGGGCCGTCCGGCCACCGCGGCCGCCGCAGCGGCCGCCAGCACCTCCGCGGATCCATCCGTGCCGACGATGGCCTGCTCGACCTCGGTCGCCCGGTAGGCGTGCTCGGACACGCCTGTGATTCCCATCCCGGCCGACTCGACGAGGCCGCCCGCGCCACGGATCACGACCGCGGCGACACCGACCATTGCATAGCCCGAGGCCCGCTGCTCGAGGGAGCAGTAGGCCGAACCCGCATCGTCGCGCGGCGCCGGCAGCAGGATCCGCGTGAGCAGCTCGTCGTGCTCGAGACGGGTCGAGAATGCCCCGTCGCAGAACCCGTCCATGGGTACCGTGCGCGTCCCGGTCGCCGACTGGACCACCAACTCCGCGCCCAGCGCGATGAGCACCGCCGGCAGGTCCGATGCCGGATCCGCGTGAGCGATCGCGCCACCCACCGTCCCGCGGTTCCGGACCTGCACATCCCCGATGGTCGGCAGCGCGTCCTGCATCACGCCGTACTGCATCACCGGCGAGTCCATCAGCTCCGCGTAGGTCGTGAGCGCGCCGACCGAGATCCGGCCGTCGTCGTGCCTGGACACGCCCTTGAGCTCGGACAGGCGACCGATGTCGACCAGCGAGCCGGCGCGGGCCAGCCGCAGCTTGAGCAGCGGCAGCAGGCTCTGCCCGCCGGCGATCACCTTGGCCTCGTCGTCGGCGGCGAGGATCCGGAGCGCGTCATCGACGCTGCCTGCCCGGGTGTAGGCAAAGGCTGCCGGGATCATGCCTGGCCTCCCTTCGCGGCCTGGATGGCGCCCCAGACCGTCTGTGCCGTGTACGGCATGTCGAGGTGGCGGATACCGAGCGGGCTGAGAGCATCGATCACGGCATTCGCGACGGCGGCCGTGGACGCAATGCAGCCGGCCTCGCCGACACCCTTCACTCCCAGCGGGTTCACCGGGCTGGGTGTGACCGTCTCATCCAGCTCGAACGACGGCAGCCACGAGGCGCGCGGCAGCGCGTAGTCGAGCAGCGAGCCCGTCAGCAGCTGCCCGTCCTCCGCGTAGACCGCCCCTTCCCACAGCGCCTGGCCGATCCCCTGGGCGATCCCGCCATGGAGCTGGCCGTCGACGATCATCGGATTGATCTTCCTGCCCACGTCGTCCACTGCCACGTAGCGGACGAGGTCGACCACGCCGGTCTCCTCGTCCACCTCCACGAGCGCGACATGGGTCCCGAACGGGAAAGTGCAGTTGGGCGTGTCGTGGTAGGCGGTCTCATCGAGATAGGGCTCCATGCCTTCGGGGGCGTCGAAGGCCAGGTCGAGCGCGAACGCGATCTCCTGGAGCGTCTTCTTCTTGTCAGGGCTGCCCTTGACCCGGTACTCGGCGCCGTCGATCTCGATGTCGTCGGGGGACGCCTCGAGCATGTGGGCCGCGTACCGGCGGGCCTTCTCGCGGATCTTGGCCGCGGCCTTGATCGCCGCGCCCGTGCCCACGTTCGAGGTCCTAGAGCCGTAGGACCCGTAGCCGAACGGAGTGCCCTGGGTGTCCGAGTGCTGGACCACGATGTCGTCCATGGGGATGCCCAGCTCGTGGCTGATGATCTGGGCATAGGTCGTCTCGTGGCCCTGGCCCTGGGGCTGGGTGCCCATGGTGACCACGGTCTTGCCCGTCAGGTGAACGCGGATGTTTGATGACTCCCACATCGCGGCGCCCCAGCCCTCGCCCACGGCGCCGATCCACTTCGAGGGCGCCACCCCGCACACCTCGATGTAGGTGGACAGGCCCACGCCGAGCAGCTTGCCGCGCGACCTCGCATCCGCCTTCCTGGCGGCCATGTCCGCGTAGCCGGCCATCGCGAGCGCCTTGTCCATGGCCGGCTCGTAGTTGCCGGAGTCGACGTACAGCTTGGAGCCGTTGACCGCGGTCAGCAGGCCGGACGGGTTGTCGTACGGGAAGCTGTCGGGCGGCAGGAAGTTCCGGCGCCGGATCTCGGCTGGATCGATCCCCAGCTCGTCGGCGACAAGATCCATGGCCCGCTCCACCACGTAGGTCGCCTCGGGGCGGCCCGCGCCGCGGTACGCGTCCACGAAGGTGGTGTTGGTGTAGACCCCGGTGACCTCGCAGTGCACGTTGGGGATCTTGTACGGACCCGACAGGATCCGCCCGTAGAGCGTGGTCGGGATGCCGGGGCCGATCGTCGATAGACGGCCGCCCAGGTTCGCGTACGTCTTGACCCGCAGGCCCTGGACCTCGCCGTCGCGGTTGGCCGCGGCCTCGACGTAGGTGACATGGTCGCGGCCGTGGATCGTGGACCCGAAGCTCTCGCGACGGCTCTCGACCCATTTCACGGGCAACCCGCCGACCGCCTTGCTCGCCCACATCACGAGCGCCATGTCCGCATAGCAGAAGATCTTGGTGCCGAACGCGCCGCCCACGTCGGGGCTGATGCAGCGCACCTTATGCTCCGGGATCCCGGTCACGAACGCGGTCAGCAGCAAGCGCTGGATGTGCGGTGTCTGGCTGGACATCCAGACCGTGTACTCGTCGGTGCCGGAGTTGTACCAGCCGATATCCCCCCGCACCTCCATCGGATTGGGAATGAGACGCTGGTTGACCAGCCGCTGCCGGACGACCACCTCGGGGTCGGCGAAGGCGGCGTCGGTGCCCTCCTTGTCGCCCACCGACCACTCGAACACGATGTTGTTGGGCGCGTTCTCGTGGAGCTGGGGCGCGCCGTCGTGGGTCGCCTTCTCGGTGTCGACCACGGCCGGGAGCGGCTCCCACTCGACCTGGATGAGCTCCAGGGCGTCCACCGCCTGCTGGGGCGTCTCGGCAACCACAGCAGCCACACCCTCGCCGGTCCACTTCACCGAGTCGGTCGCGAGCACCCGGGGCATGTTGACGTTGTTCTGGATCCCGGAGGCGCCGCCCGCCGGCCAGGCCATGGGCAGCGGGTTGTACGGGATGTCTGCGCCGACGAACACCGCCAGCACGCCCGGGGCCGCCTTGGCAGCGCCGGTGTCGATCGACTTGATGTTGGCATGGGCGTACGGGCTGCGGAGGATCGACATGTGGACCATCCCGGGCATGGTCAGGTCATCCAGGTAGCGGCCCTTGCCGGTGATGAACCGCGGATCCTCGACCCGCTTGACGGGAGCACCGAGCACATCGGTCATGACGGCCTCCTACGCCTTCGCCGCGGCGGCGCCGTCGCGCATCGACCGGGCGGCCTCGCGCACGGCCAGGACGATGTTGTGATAGCCGGTACAGCGGCAGATGTTGCCCTCGATCGCGTGCCGTACCTCCGCCTCGCTCGGGTCGTTGTTGTGCTCCAGGAGGTCCGCCGCGGCCATGATCATGCCGGGGGTGCAGAAGCCGCACTGCAGGCCGTGCTTCTCCCAGAACGCATTCTGCAGCGGATGGAGGTGCTCGGCATCCCCCATGCCCTCGATCGTGGTGACTGCGGCTCCATCCGCCTGGACGGCCAGCATCGTGCAGCTCTTGACCACCTGGCCGTCGACGCGGACCGTGCAGGCCCCGCACTGGCTGGTGTCGCAGCCCACGTGGGTGCCCGTCAGTCCGAGCTCCTCGCGGATCACCTGGACCAGGAGCCGGCGGGGCTCGACATCCAGCTCCCTGTGTTCGCCGTTCACCTCCAGCGCGACGTGCAGTTCGGCCACCAGGTCGACCTCCTTCCGCCGTTGTCGGCGGAGCTAGGGCACCGGCGTGACGCCCTGGTGCGGGGCGAGATGCCGCGGGTACTACAGCCCGGTTCCGATGGGCTGACCGGCCCCCGGACGGGCTTCCCGGATGGTGGCAGGGTCGTGGCCCGGGTGCAACCCGGGTAACCGCACGGTGGTCCAGCATGGCGTCCGCGACGGATCCCGGCGCGCAGCCGGGTTGGCGCCCGCTCCCGGACTGGCGCTAGCGGAGCTCGCTAATCGCCACGAGCCACGGATCTGGGGTCCAGGCCGGCACGGATCGCGTCCTCCGCGGGCAGCGTCGCGAGGCGCGCCGCGTTCGCGAGCGCGGCAAGTGCGGCTCGAGCCTCGTCGATGCCGAGGCTGTCGAGCGGGGAGGCGTTCGTGAGCCCCACCCGGTCCAGCCCCCGACCGTTCGCCGACGCCGCGTAGTGGGCCGCCCACACGAGCTCTGGCGCCTGGTCGAGCCGCTCGCGTCCATCGCCCGCCCGGAGCGCCGCGCAGACGACGCCGCGGTCCCCGGGTACCGCGCGGACCAGGTGCCAGTTGTCTGCACCGGCCGCCAGGTCGAACAGGTAGGACGCGTAGGGCGCCGCCAGGATCGTGTCCGCGCCGGCATCCGAGGCCGAGCCGCCGGTGATGGCCAGCATCGCGTGCAGGTCGCCGGCGTCGCGGACGAGGCGGGCGTGCGCCGCCCGGAAGCCGTCGCGGGCGCGGGCATCGACGCCGATCGCGATCGCCCACGGCTCCAGCACCTGCACCAGCGGGCAGCCGGCTTCGGCGAGGGCCGCCAGCTCCCCCGCCAGCGCCTCGGCCAGCTCGATCGCCAGACCGGCGACCGCGTCGCCCGTTGCGTCGCTGCCCAGAGCCCCGGCTGCCAGCGTCCAGGGCCCGGTCATCGCCTGGGCCACGGGCAGGATGGTGCGCCGGGCCGCGGAGCGCCACGCTCGGACCAGCAAACCCGTAGGCCCGAGGTCGGCGTCGCGGATCGCTGCGAGGAGCGCCGCGGCCGGGTCGGCCCAGCGCACCTGGCCGTCGGTCAGGAGAGCCAGCCCGGCATCCACCTGCGCTCCGATTGCCGCGTCCACGGCATGCTCGATCGCGTCGTCGAGGGCCGCGGCGTCCAGCCTGCCTGCAGCCACCTCGGTCTCGATGGCGACCAGTCGCTCACCGTCGGGCGTGAGACGGGGCCACGGACCCCGAAGCATCGCGAACATGAGTCGATGCTAGCGGGGACGCCATCCATGATGCGGCCCCAGCCGAAGATGAGGCGCAATGGTCAACCTCGCCGTCACCGGTCCCACGCTCGCCCTCCCGCTGCCCCGGGTCGCCCCGCCTGCCCGCCCGGGGACGACCGACGGGCGGCTCGGCCCGCTTGGGTATCATCGACCCCTACGCGCCAGTCCGCTGACGGAGAGTCGCTTGCCGGAACCCGAGGACACCCAGGCGAAGCGGCGTGCCGAAGACGCGCAGCTGCTCGCCCGGATCGTGGACCGGGACGAGCGCGCCGTCGAGGCGCTGTACGCTCGGTACGCCGGCCCGCTCTACTCTCTGGCCTACCAGGTCACGAGGGCGGAGCGGTTCGCGCAGGACGTCGTCCAGGAGGTGTTCGTCGCCCTCTGGCGCGACGCCTCGCGCTTCGACCCCGCGAAGGGCGCCGTCGCCCCGTGGCTGTTCTCGCTCGCGCGTCACAAGGCGATCGACCTTGTCCGCCGCGAGGCCAACATCCGCAAGCGGACGGCCGACGTGGACCTCGAGCTGCGCGAGGCCGACGACGATGTCGATCACGAGACCTGGCTGAGCTACCGTCGCGAGCGCGTCCACGCGGCGATCGAGGAGCTGTCGCCGATCCAGCGCGAGGCGCTGGAGCTGGCCTTCTTCCACGGCCTCACCCACGTCGAGGTCAGCGAGCGCCTGGACATCCCGCTCGGCACGGCCAAGACCCGCATCCGGAGCGCCCTGCTGCGCCTGCGCGAGATCCTGGGCGATTCCGTCGCCGAGATGCCGGCGTCGAGCACCTCGCCGGGGGCCGGCGCGTGATCCACGACGAGGCGGCGCGCCTCCTTGCCGCCGGGGCGGCGCTGGGCGACCTCGAGCCCGCGGAGCGGACCGCCTACGAATTGCATCGCGCTACGTGTGCAGCCTGCCACCAGCTCGAGCTGGACCTCGGACACGTCCTGGCCGACCTGGCGCTCGCGGTGCCGGAGCGCATCCCGCCCACCGGACTCCTGGACGGTATCCGCCGGGCGTTGTCGGCCGATGCCGGACCCGGCTCGGCACCCCTCGCGTTCGCGTCCCTCGGACCGTCCGCGTCCATGGACGGGCGGACCATCGCACGGGTCGCACGCGCCCGGCCGGCTGCGCCGGCGGCCATGGCGTCCAGAGCCCGGTGGCCGTCCCGCCTGCCGCTGGCGGCATCACTCGCGGCCGCGGCGGTCCTGGCGCTGGTTGCCGCCGGGCTGGGCGCCCGCACGACGGACCTCCAGGACGAGCTCGCCGACGCCCGGGCCAGGGCCGCATCCCTGGAGACGGCGCTGGCGGGCCAGGCGGGCGCGATGACGCTGGCCATGGACCCCTCCCACGTGACGGTGGCGCTCCACGCGGAGCCTGTCGCCCCGGCCGCGGAGGCGGCCGTCGTGTACCTGCCGGGATCGACCACCGCGTACCTGGTGGCGCGCAACCTGCCCGCGACGCCGTCGGGTCACGGCTACCAGCTGTGGTACGCGGATGCTGCCGGCGTGCACCCGCTCCAGACGGTCAGCTGGGGCGGGTCGGGAACGTTCGTCGAGCCCATCGGCGTGGACCTCGCGGACAGCGCCGCGGTCATGATCACGCTGGAGGACAGCGGCGGGGCGACCACCCAGCCCGGACCGGAGGTCGTGTTCGGCGAGCTCTGACCCCTCGCCGCCGGGTGGCCCGGTGCGAGCGAGCCGGGCCCCGGCCTCCCGGCTACCCCCAGGTGGCTACGCCCAGCAGCCACATGGCCGCGAACCCGACGAGGAGCACGGCCACGCCGGAGACCTGCGCCACCCGCCGGCCGGCCGCCCCGAACACGGGTACGACGGTGCCCGGCGCGAGACCCGGCCGGAGCCACATCGAGCGCATGGTGGGTACCCGGCCCGGGGCGAACAGGGCGCCCAGCAGGAAGCCGGTCACGAGACCGCCGATATGGGCGAGGTTGTCGATCGTCCCGCCGAAGGCGAAGCCCAGGATCAGATTGAGGATGACCAGGCCCAGGAACTGGCCCATGAACGCGCGCGCACCCCGGTCCATCAACGGCCGGTGCACATACTGGACGGCGACGATGACGCCGAACAGGCCGAACACCGCGCCCGACGCACCGATGCTCGCCGGCGCCTCGCTGAACGCGAACGAGGCGAGGGAGCCGCCGGCCGCGGCTGCGAGGTAGAACACGAGGAACGGCCATCGCCCGTACAGCCGCTCGATGAACGGACCGGCCAGGTACAGCAGGTAGGCGTTGAAGATCAGGTGCAGCGGCATCTGGGTGAGCGGGGCATGGACGAGCGTGACCGTCCACAGGCGCCACAGCTCGCCCTCCGCGAGGAGCGGCTTGATGAGCGCCAGGATCCCGTACAGGTCGACGACCTCTGGCGGCACGAAGTTGGCGGCCAGCGACACCACCACGGTGATCACCAGGACCGCCATCGCGGCCGACACGCCGGCGTCGCCGCGCGCCCGGGCGAAGTACCGGCCCGAGGCCCCGCGATCGCCGAGCTCCTTGGACAGCCAGCCCATGCGGGAGGCGATCTCCGCCTTGTCGTCGTGTGGCGCCCGCCGATCCGCCTCGCGGTAGGCGGCCAGCGCCCCGCGCAGGTCGCCCGCCCGGACGCGGGCCGCGGCGACGTTCCGCCAGGCGGCGTAGGTGTGCTCGTTCTCGGGCAGCTCCGTGGCCGCCTGCCACTGGCCAAGGGCCCGGCCGTCGTCGTCCATCCGGTGGAACGCCTCGCCGAGCCCGATCATCGCGGCGGCGGTGATCGACGCGTCGTTGAACCCGATCACGCGGTTGTAGAGACGCGCGGCATCGGCGAAGTCGGCGGAGGCCAGCAGCTCGCCAGCCCGGGTCAGCGCGGCAAGCGCGGTGTCACGCGTAAGCGGACCGGACTGCTCGAGGAGCACCCGGCTGTCGAAGGGCTGATCGGTCACGCGGCCGAGGGTACCTGACAGGGCCTGACGAGGGTGGCACAGCTAGAATCGCGGCATGTGTGGACGGTTCGCGCAGCAGCGACCGAGCTCCGAGCTCGCCGACATCTTCGATGCCGAGGACCTGGCCAGGGACGACGGTGGGCGGTTCAACGTCGCGCCCACAGACGAAGCCCTGGTCGTCGTCCAGCGCGACGAGCAGCGGGCGGTGGTGGCCTACCGGTGGGGTCTCCAGCCGGCCTGGATGGATCCGAAGCGGGCGGCGAGGGCCTTCAACGCGCGGGCCGAGACGTTGGCCACCAGCGGCCTGTTCCGGGACGCGTACCGGCGGCGGCGCTGCCTCGTCCCGGTGGACGGCTTCTACGAGTGGCGCCGCGACGGCTCACACAAGGTGCCGATGTGGATCCACGATCCAGCCGGAGGGCCGCTCGCGCTGGCCGGGCTGTGGACCGGGCGCCGGGACGAGGAGACCGGCGCGTGGCACCGGACGTTCACGGTCATCACGTCGTCGCCCAACGACTTCATGGCCGGCATCCATGACCGGATGCCGGTGATCATCGCGCCGGGTGCGTGGGCCGACTGGCTGGACCCCGCGCCGCGCGATCCGGGCGAGCTGCGTGCCCTCCTGGAGCCGGACGATGACCTGCCGCTGGCCGCGCACGACGTCTCGCCGCTGGTCAACAGCGTCCGCAACGATGGGCCGTCGCTGATCCTCCCGGCCGACGACGAGCGGCTGCGCGTGTGGCAGGGCATGACCCCGGCACCGCCCCCCGGGCACCGCGACTAGGGCGGTGGCGGACCGCCCGGCCCGCCGAGCGCCGTGCCGAAGGCGGCAGCAGGGTCGTGTCCGCCGTCGAGGCCAGCCGCATAGGCCCCCACCAGGCCGGCGAATCCCACGTCGGTGGCTCCGGGTGGAACGCCGAGCACCGTCGCCTCGGCCGGGAGCGCATCGGGCATGGGCGTGCCCTCCCGCAACAGGACCACCAGCCGCGCCGCGGCGAATGCGGCCCCCTCGACGCACGCGGGCATGATCGCCGGGGGCAGGCCATCGGTCACCACCAGCACCGAGAACGAGCCCAGGTAGGACAGGCCGAGCCTCACGTCCTCGCGCTGCAGGACGGGTCCGTCGGGGGAGGTGGCCGGCCGATCTCGTTCGTCGGCCGGATCGGCAAGGACCTGGCTGTCGTCGGGCTCCGCAGACGGCGTCACGACCGGCGTCGGGCGAGCAGGGTCGCGCAGCACGGCTGCGTGGCCCACGCCGCTGCGCGCCAGCGCGATCACGAGCTCGTCGCCCGCCGGATCATCGCCGATGCGGCCAACGAGCTCCACCCTGGCTCCGCGCGCTGCCGCGGCCAATGCGACCGCGCAGGCGCGGCCGTCCGGCGCGGCCAGGGGGCCGGGCCGCCAGGCGGGAGCCCCGACGATCACGATCATCGTCGGCAAGCGTAGCGCGCACGGGGCGCATCGTGGGGCGCCGGTCGTCCCGGGCGCCAGTCGTCCCGGGCGCCAGTCGTCCCGGGCGCCAGTCGTCCCGGGGTCAGTCGTCGTGTGGCGTGGACGTCGGCTCCGGCGAGGACTCGCGATGGCGGGTCCCGGTCGGCTCCGGCGTCTCGTGGTGGTCGTCCTCGGTCGGATGCGGCGTCGCCACGGGTGCGGGAGTCGACCGCTCGGTCGGCTTCGGGGCCGATGCTCCGGTCTCCTTGCCGTTGTCGTCGGGCGCCTCGGTGCCGTCCCCACCATCGGTCTTCTCGGGGTGAGGCGTCGCGGTCACGGCCGGCGCGAGGGTGTCCTCGGGCGACGGGGTCGAGATTTCGGGGCTCGGCGACGGGCTCGGCGACGGCTCGGCGGTCTGGGTCGGCTGAACCGTCGGCGCGGGCAGCGAGGGCGAGGGGGACGGCGTGCCCGTGAGCGCTCCCAGCGCGCCCGCCGTCGCGAACCCGGAGCCGGTGGCCACGATCGTGACGAGCAGCACCACCGCGAGCGCCTGGGCGCGGGCCACCACTGGGAACCCGGCACCGAACGTGACCCTGAATGCATCCCGGATCGAGAGCAGGAACCCGCCCACCGCTCCGCGGCGCAACGCGCTGCCGGCTGCGACGGCCGGGGCCGGCAGAGGCTCGGTGGCGACCGCGGCCATGACCCGGTCCGAGAACCCGGCCGAGGATCGCACTGCCGTCCGGTCCGCGGTTCCCTGGAGATCCCGGCCCAGCCGGACCTCTGCTGCCAGCTCGTCGGGGCCGATCCCGTCCAGGTCGGCGAGCTCGTCGGCACCGAACACACCCTGCCCCTTGCCGGGCCGCGGCCCGGTCATCGGTCGGCCTCGTCGAGGGTGCGGCGCAGCCGGGCGAGGCCGCGGTGGAGGTGGGTCTTCACGGTACCCAGCGGTCGATCGGTGGCGTCGGCGATCTCCTGGAGCGAGCGTTCGGCGAAGAAGCGCAGGGCGACCACCTCGCGGTAGGGCTCGTCGAGCGCCGCGACCGCCGACCGGAGCCGCGCGTCTCGTTCGCTCCGGAGCAGGCTGTGGGCGGGATCGATCGCGTCGGTCGTGCCCATGGTCCGGAACCGCGCCTGGTTCGGCTGATCAGCCTCGGCGGCGAGCGGGTCCAGCCAGGCGACCTGCTTGCGCGACTGGGCGCGGCGCACGGCCAGCCGGACGGCGATGCGGCCCAGCCACGCCCCGAACGCGCCGTCGGCCCGCCACGAGGCGAGCGACCGGTAGGCGATCACGAAGGCCTCCTGGGCGATGTCCTCGGCCTCGGAGCGGTCGCCAAGCACGCGTGCGCAGGCGGCCACGACCGACGGACCCTCACGATCCACCAGGATCCTGAAGGCATCTCGATCGCCGCCGAGCACGGCTTGGACGATCGTGCGGTCATCGCTGGTCGCCCCGATCGCGCTCGTGCTGGTCACGGTCCGGTCGGACAGGAGTGCGCTCCCCGTGCTGCGCGTGATGGACTGTGCTGGTTGAACACCGTGCCAGGATCTCGATCCGGCACTCCGCATCATCGGGCATCGGACCGGCCGCTATTGCCCGCACCGTGGTCACCGTCCACCGGACCCGATCGTCTCAGCACCCGGTCAGCGTGCCGGCAGCAACGACGCTGCCCGCCGCGGTGACCGTCCGGGCGAGCCGGCACCGGTGACCGGAATGGCGTCGACCGACGGCACGGACCGGAACAGCTGGGAGGGGATGTGCATGGGGTGGTGGCTCCTTCGCGCGGCCAGCGCCGCTCACCCCTCCCGAGGCCGTCGAGCCGCTGAAGGTTTCAGCGCGGCCGGGGCCGCGGACCACCGCTACCCAGCGGGCTCGCCACCGGTCGGCACCGGATCCCGGACCACGTCGACCGGCCCGATGCCGGCGGCCTCGAGCGCCTCGCCGAACTGGTCGTGATCGCCGACCAGCACAACGGCCGCCGCCTCCGGATGGATGTGCTCCCGGGCGACCCGCTGGACGTCCTCCGCGGTCACGGCCTCGATGGACGGGCGGTAGCGGTCCAGCTCGTCGTCCGGCAGGTCGTGCACGAACAGCCCGGCGAGCGACCCCGCGACCGGCCCGGGCGTCTCGAACCGCAGCGGGAACACGCCCACCAGGTAGTTCTTGGCCGCCCGCAGCTCGTCGTCGGTCACGGGCACGTCGCGGATCCGCTCCAGCTCGACCAGGAACTCCTGGAGGGCGGCGACGGTGACCTCGGTGTTGACGGCGGCCCGGGCGCTGAACGGCCCGTGGCCGCGACGCAGGTCGAAGCCGGCGCCCGCCCCGTAGGTGTAGCCCTTGTCCTCGCGCAGGTTCATGTTCAGCCGCGAGTTGAACAGCCCGCCCAGGATGGCGCTGGTCACCGCCACCGCGTGGTAGTGCGGTCCACGCCGCGGCAGACCCCGATGTCCGATCCGGATCTCCGACTGCACCGATCCCGGGCGGTGAACCACGCGCACGAAGCGGGCGTCGACTGCGCCGCTGTCGTCGATGGTCCCGGCGTCGCCAGCGGCCGCACCGGTCCAGTCCCCGAGCAGCCGCTCCACGGTATCCCGGACCCTGTCGGGATGGACGTCGCCGGCGACCACCAGGGCGGCCCGGTCCGGCACGAACGCACGCTCGTGCGACGTGCGCAGCTCGGACGGCCCCAGCGTCTCGACCGTCGCCGCGCGGCCGCCGGCGGGCCGGTGGTACGGGCTGGACGTGGAGTAGATCGAGGCCACGAACGCCTCGTCGGCACGGCGCCGCGGATCGGCCTTGGCCTGCAGCAGGTCCGTGAGGCGCTCGTCCCGCAGCCGCTCCACCTCCGGTGCCGGGAAGCTCGGCTGCCGGACCACCTCCGCCAGGAGCTCCAGCGCGGGCGCCAGGCGGCTGGCCGGGACATCGAGCCCCACGGAGGTCGCATCCCAGCCCGCCTCGGCATGGAGCGACGCACCCAGCCGCTCGGCGGCCTCGACCAGCTCGATCGCGTCCCGCCGATCGGTGCCCTCGGTGAGCGCCCGCGCCGCGAGCACCGCCGCCCCGCCCAGCTCGGGCGGCTCGTCCACGGCGCCGGAGCGGATCGCCAGCGACGCCGCGATCAGCTCACGGCCGGGCATCGGCGTGACGACCAGTCGCAGACCGTTGGGCAGCCTCGTTCGAGCGGTCGGCGGGAAGTGGTACGGGCGGGGTGCGCCGGGGACCGGCCGCTCCTTGATCATCTCGCGTCCTGCGCTCATGCCGCCTCCTGTCCGCTATCGGCGGTGGCGTCCGGTCCGGCGCCCTCGATCTTGGGGAGGTAGGTCAGGACCACCCGGTTGTCGGCTCGGAACACGGCGCGCGCCCCGTCCCGGATCTGTTCCGCCGTCACCGCCAGGTACCGCGGCAGCATCGTGTTCACCAGGCCTGGGTCGTCGAACAGGGTCGCGTACATCGACAACCGGTCCGCGCGCTCCTCGACCCGCGCCAGCGAACCCAGCTCGTCGGCCTCGGTCAACGCCTTCGCGCGCGCCAGCTCGTCCTCCGAGGGCGCTTCGGCGGCGAGCTTCTCGAGCTCGTCGAAATAGGCCGCCTCGACCGTCGCCGGGTCGATGCCCGGCCTGACCGTGGCCCAGCCGACCATGGCGGCCGCCCCGCCCACGAAGGGCAGCGTGAAGACGGCCACGTCCTGGGCCAGCCGCAGCTCGCGAACCAGCCGCCGGTGGAGCCGGCTCCCCTTGCCGCCCGCGAGCAGCTGCGTGGACAGGTCCAGGGCGTCGAGGCGCGGGTCGCCGAACGCCGGGGCCCGGAAGGCGAGGTACACGCGGGCCAGCGGCACCTGGTCCTCGATGGTCTCGCGCCCCTCCTCGCCGATCAGGGGCGGCAGGCTCATGTCCGGCAGGGGCGGGATCTGCGCGTTGGCGGCAATGGGTCCGAAGTAGCGCTCGGCCCAGGCCCGGACCTGGCCGGGATCACAGTCGCCCACCACCGACAGAACGGCATTGTTGGGGGCGTAGTAGGTCGCGAAGAACGCCTTGACATCATCCAGGCGGGCAGCATCGAGATCGGCCATCGATCCGATCGTCGGGTGGTGGTACGGGTGTCCCTCCGGATAGAGGTGACCGAGCATCTTCTCCATCCACGAGCCGTACGGGCGGTTGTCGTAGCTCCAGCGCTTCTCGTTCTTGACCACGTCGCGCTGGTTGTCGAGGTTGGCCTGGTCGAGGGCGTCGAGCAGGGTTCCCATCCGGTCCGCCTCCAGCCACAGCGCAAGCTCGAGCTGGTGCGCCGGGAGCGTCTCGAAGTAGTTGGTCCGGTCCGCCCAGGTGCTGCCGTTGAGCGTTCCTCCGGCGGCCTGCACCAGCGCCATGTGCTCCGCCTTGGCGACATGCGCCGACCCCTGGAACATCACGTGCTCGAACAGGTGGGCGAAGCCTGTCTTGCCCGGCACCTCGTGACGCGAGCCGACGTTGTACCAGACGTTCACGGCCACGACCGGGGCGAGGTGGTCCTCGGCAACGATGAGGCGGAGGCCGTTGGACAGGCGCTCGTCGGTGAAGTCGACGACGGGAACGGGCATGCGGGCAACATCCTTAGAGGCGGGATGGGTTGCGGGCGATTGTAGGCCCGGTCGTCGGTTTGCCGGTGCCGGCCATTGTGCCCTGCCCGCCGATGCACCTCGGGCGGGCCGCTCGTGGCGCCGTCCGCGCGCCAATCGGCCTGTCGGTCGGCGCGGCGGCGTGCCAGCATGGACCCGTCGCGCGGCGCGGGCATCGCACCCTGGAGCGACATCGGCAAGGGAGGCCGGCATGCAAACCGGGCAACGCCCGTCGGTGGGTGCGCTCATCGGCGGGATCGTGCTGATCGTGGTGGGGATCGCGTTCCTGCTGGGCAACGCGGGGATCATCGTGCTCGACGTGGGGGTGGTGTGGCCGGCGCTGATCATCGCGATCGGGGTCGTGTTCATCGTCGGAGCGCTGTGGCGACGCGATGTCGGGCCGGGTGAGACCCGCGTCACCATCCCCGCCGAAGGGGCGGCACGACTCGAGCTCGCCCTGCGCCTGGGGGCCGGACGGTACCGCCTGGGCGCGGGCTCGGATGCCCTCGTGGACGTGGTCGCGAGCGGCCCCACCATCGATCATCGTGTCGAGCGGAGCGGGGACTCGGCGCGCATCCGGTTGGCCACTGCCGTCGATTTCCTGGAGCTGGGGGCGGTTGGCGCGGGGCACCGAGTGGCAGGTCTCGGTCGCGCCCGGCACCCCGGTCGCCTTCGACGTCCAGGCCGGCGCCGGCGACTTCGTGTTCGACCTGTCGGCGCTCGCGGTGACGGGGCTCACCTGCAGCATCGGGGCCGCCGAACTGCGGGTGGTGCTGCCGCGGCCGCGCGGCGACGTGCCCGTCCGAGTCGAGGGCGGGGCGGCGCAGCTCACGTTCGTCGTCCCACCGGGCGTAGAGGCTCGGGTGGCGGTGAGCGGACTGGTCACCACGAGCGGGCCCAGCGAGACGCCCGGATACGGGGCCGCCCGCGACCGCGTCACCGTGCACGTGACCGGCGGTGCCGCGGCGGTGCGGGTGGTTCCGGGCGGATAGGGGTTTCCCGCTGCGCCTCGTTCGTCGCGACGCTCCCCGGTCGCCGCCACGCTCCCCGGTCGTCCCGCTGCGCCTCGTTCGTCGCGACGCTCCCCGGTCGCCGCGACGCTCGACGGCCGTCCCGACGCTCGCCGGCCGTCCCGCTGCGCGGGTGTACTGGCGCGTGACGATCGATCTGGACCGCGGGGCGGTGCATCCCATGCATGGCGGGCCGCGGATCCGGGCATCTTGTCCCGTCCAGCGAGCCAACCCGCACCGCGTGCGCCCGTACACCCCCTGGGCGAGACGACCTGGTGACGTGTCGGGGCGGGGCGCTTCCCTGCCACCGGCGGGACGCTGTCACGAGGGGCACCAGAGCTCGAGGGCCGGCGGTGCTCGCCCGCGGCATCTTGCTCGGCTGCGGCGCCGGTCTTCCGAGCCCTCAGATCGGCAGCAGCACCAGGACCAGCACCGGCACGATCGCGAGCAGGAACCCGTCGCGCAGGAGCGCGAACGCCGTCCGGCGATCCGCCTCGCGCTGCTCGCCGTCCACCACCTGGGTGCGGCCGGAGTCACCATCGGCGAAGTTGGAGATGCCGGCCATGCCGAACGCGACACAGAACCGCCGGCGCGCTTGAAGCCACGAGACAGCGCCTCCCCACGCCGGCAGCAGCACGAGCAGTCGCATCCAGGCCGGAGCGCCGGCGGAGACGAGCAGCGCCAGCAGCGCGATCGCCGCACCCATGGCCGCGATGGCTGAGAGCCGGCGGCGCCGGATCTCCCAGGGTCCGATGTTGCAGGCGCCCGCCCGGTAGCGGTCACCGGGCACCGGAGCGAGCGGCGAGATCGGCGTGGCGGGCTGGGACATCGATCCTCCTGTGGCGGCAGCGCAAGCATCGCACCATCCGTAGATCTATTCGTCGACGCAGGCGCCCCGGATGCATCGACGGCACCTGCCCGCCCTCGACGGTAGACTCCCGACCATGCGCAACCCGTCCCGTCGCCTGGGAGCAGTCCTGCTCGGCGCCCTCCTTGCGCTGCTACTGGCCCACCCCGTCCTGGCGCACGCCGAACTGGTCGCGTCATCGCCCGAGGACGGTGCCGTCCTGGCTACTCCGCCGACCACCGTCACGCTCACCTTCTCAGAGGGCCTCGACGCGGGCAAGAGCTCGATCCTCCTCGTCGGTCCCGCGGGTGAGGTCGCGTCGGGCAGGCCGGCGCGGGATGGTGCGACGACGATGAAGCTCGGCGACCTGTCGCTTGCGCCGGGCGAGTACACGGTCAAGTGGGTGTCGGCGGCTGACGACGGCCACCTCGACCGTGGACAGCTCGGATTCACCGTGGCCGAGATCACGCCGTCCCCCGCCACGACGCCGGCGGCCAGCGAACAGGGCTCGACGACCCCCACCGAGGCGGCGCCGACGGCCCCACCGGCCACTCCTGCTCCCTCGACCTCGCCGCTCCAGTCGCCAACCGCCTCGCCCGTCGTGGCGCCATCCCCCACCTCGACCGAAGCGTCCGGCACGGACGTCCTGCTCCCGATCGCCGTGGGCCTGGTGCTGGTGGCCGGTATCGGGCTGCTCGTCCTGCGCCGCAGCCGCGGCGCCTGACCGGTGCGACGGTCCCCGGGGAACGGACGCCTCCTGCTGCTCGGGCGGTCGGCTGGGATCCTGGCCGCCGGGCTGGTCATGCTCGGCGGCCCGGTCGTGGCGCTCGGGCACGGGCTGTCGGCCAGCTACCAGAGCCCCCTCCCGCTGGCCGTCTACCTTGCCGGTGCCGCCGCCACCGTCGCGCTCTCGTTCGTGTTCGTCCTCGCACGGGACGTACGTGCCGCGCCCGTGGAACCGGGCCGCGTGGCCGCGGTCCCCTGGGTCGTCCGATACGGCCTCCGGGGGATCGGACTGCTGGCATGGACCTGGATCATGGCCCAGGGCATCGCCGGCGGCTCCTCGGACGCCTCGGTGGCATCGCTGTTCCTGTGGGTGTACGGCTGGGTTGGCGTGGCGATGCTGTCGGCGTTGGTGTTCCCGGTCTGGGAGTGGCTCGACCCGTTCACGACGATCCACGACATCCTGGCCTGGATCCTGCGCCGGCTCGGCGTGCGCGGCACCTCGAGCAGACTCCCGCGCGGGGCCCGCCTCTGGCCTGCGGTGGCCGGCCTCCTGGTCATCGTCTGGCTGGAGCTGGTCGGGCTTCCGGGCACCGAGGGCCTGACCGTGATCGTCCTGGGCTACACGGTCCTCACCCTCGCCCTGATGGCGCAGTTCGGCCGGGACACCTGGCGCGCCTACGGGGACACCTTCACCGTCTGGTTCCGGACCCTCAACCGGTTGGCCAGCGTGGGCGTGGCACCGGCACCCGACCCCGCCGCCCCCGAGGGCGTCGTCCACGAGCAGAGCGTGCTCCGCCGCTCGTTCGCCTCCGGCCTCCTGGATGCCACCTGGGAGCTGCCCCGCATCGTCCTCGTCGCGGTCGGCGCCGGCGCGATCATCTTCGACGGCCTGTCACAGACCGTCGCGTTCGCCACGCTGTTCGGGCCCCCGTCGCTCCTCCCCAGCACCCTGCTCCTGCTCGCCTGGCTGGGGATCGTCGCCGGGGCCGCGGTGCTGGTCGCGCTGGCGGTCAGTCCCGGAGCGATCGGGGCGGGACTGGTGCCCATCGCCGTGGGCTACCTGTTCGCCCACTACCTGACCTATCTGCTGTTCGACGGGCAGCGGATCGTGATCGCCATCTCGGACCCGCTGCAGCAGGGTTGGGACCTCGTGGGGACGGCGTTCTACACGATCCAGACCGGCTGGCTGCCGCCGGGGCTCATCTGGACCGCCCAGCTGGCATCCGTGGTCGGCGGCCACATGCTGGGTGCATGGGCGGGCCACGTGACGGCCCAGCGCGACATGGCGGCAGCCGCGACGATCGGCGGCCGGGAGAAGCGGGACTTCCGTCACCGCCGGATCCAGCCGGCCGGCACGATGCCGGTATCCCGGCGCAACCTCCGCGTCCGGGAGATCCCGCTGGCCGTGATGATGGTCGCGCTGACCACGATCACCCTGTGGTCGCTGGGCCAGGCGATCGTGGTGGAGCAGGAGGCCTCGGGTGCCGGGCCGGGCGTAGTGAGCCCGTCCTAGCCAGGGTCCACGGCCTGCTCGGTCGCCGCCGCTGGGCCTGGACGGTGGAACGGCCGGTGTCGGTGGCTGCCCCCGACGTCCGGCCTACTCCACGGTGCTCCTCGCCGGTTGGCCGGCCGGATCGCGTCCGGGATCGCTCGGCAGACCCCGAACGGCCTCGATGGCCAGGTCCCCGTCAACCGGCAGGCAGGGGACGACCGTGAACGAGCCGTCGGTCTCCAGCACCACGAGGTCCGCGTCCCCGTAGCGCGCGATGCCGTGCCCTCGCAGGGCGGCCTGGAGCTCCACCTCGAGGACCCGCTCGTCGTGCAGGGCGTCGTGCAGGACCCGGCCCCGGTAGAGCAGCGCGCGCGGTTCCGCCCTGATCAGCCGGGTGACGGCCTCCGAGCGCACGGAGGCGGCGGTGAGCAGGCGCTGCAGCCCGATCAGCACGAGGAAGGCCACGACCCCGTCGACCAGCGGGACCGTCCTGGCGAGCAGGATCGTGGCCAGCGTGGACCCCAGGGCCACCGTGACCACGAGGTCGAATGCGTTCATCTTGGACAGGGTCCGCTTGCCGGAGACCCTGACCAGGCCCACCAGCGCGGCGTAGGCCAGGACGCCCACGACGACGGTGCGGAGCGGACCATCCACGCCGTCCGCCAGGAAGCTCATCGGCGACTCCCCTCGGCCCCGCCGGGCAAGCGGGCTTCGCGCTCGACCGCCCCGCCCGAGCCACGCGACCCGGGGCCGAGCGGGGAGGCTGATACCGCCGGCAGCGCCGGCAGCGGCGGACGTGGCAGGCGCTCGCACAGCACAGCGACTCGGACCATGGACCGGGACGGTCGCACGAGCGATGCGACGCGAGCGCCGGCGGCGGCACCGGAAGAGTTGCAGCCGCGCTCAGGCGCGGGCCGGCACCCAGTCGGTGATCGCCTGGACCTCGGCGATACCGGCCTCGACCGTCGGGTCGAGCGCCTGCGCGGCGGCGACCCCGGTCTCGATCGAGGTGAAGCACAGGATCCCCTCGGCGATGGTCGCGTGCCGGATGTCCGCTGCGTCGCGGACCGGACCGGACCGGGGGGTCGGCGTGTTGACCACGAGCCGGACC
This sequence comes from uncultured Chloroflexia bacterium, assembly GCA_963727585.1. Taxonomy (GTDB): domain Bacteria; phylum Chloroflexota; class Limnocylindria; order Limnocylindrales; family CSP1-4; genus CAIXZV01. The sequence goes on from CAVSHH010000003.1 coordinate 1,499,014, forward strand.
CGGCCCGAGGCGATCAGCTCCAGGATGCCCGACTCGTCGCCGTCCGGCTCGGCGCCCAGCTTGGCCACCGGTTCGATCCTCTCGATTCCCTCCGCCTCGAGCAGCCGCCTGGTGCCGGCGGTGGCGGCGAGCCGATAGCCCGCGCAGACGAGGGCGTGGCCCAGGTCGGCAAGCCCCCACTTGTCGCGATCCGCGATCGACAGCAGCGCGAGCGGCGGCTCGCCGTCGCCCGCTCGCGGCGGGATCAGCGCAGCGCCGGTCAGTGCCTTGGCCATCGCCACCCGCGGGTCGGCGGCGATCCCGATGACCTCGCCGGTGGACTGCATGAACGGGCCCACGGAGGGGTCCACGCCCTTGAGCTTGGCCGTGGAGAAGGCCGGCGACTTGACGGCGACGAACGGGGGCACCGGGCGCAGCCCGCCCTCCCAGCCCAGGTCGCGCAGGCTGGCACCCAGCGCGATCCGCACGGCGAGCTCCACCATCGGCACGCCCGTCACCTTGGACACGAAGGGCACGGTCCGCGAGGCTCGCGGATTGACCTCGATCAGGTACACGCCGTCGTCGCGGACGATGAACTGCGCGTTGACCAGGCCCCGGGCTCCCAGCGCGAGGCAGATGCGCTCCATGGTGGCCACGATCAGCTCCTGGTCGCCGTCCGCGACGTTCTGGGGCGGGAACCAGGCGATCGAATCGCCCGAGTGGATGCCGGCCCGCTCCACGTGCTCCAGCAGGCCCGGAATGAGGACCTCGGCGCCATCGCAGATCGCGTCGACGTCCACCTCGATCCCCTCGAGGAACCGGTCGATCCGCACAGGCCGGTCCGGGTCCACGATCGCGGCGGCCGCGAGATGCCGCACCAGGTCCTCCGGCGAGTAGGCGAAGTCGATGGCGAGCCCGCCGATCACGAACGACGGCCGGACGATGACCGGGTAGCCGATCCGCTCGGCGAGGGTCAGTGCCTCCTCGATCGACTCGGCCATACCGCCCTCGGGTTGGGGGATGCCGAGCCGGTCGAGCAGCGCCGAGAACCGGGTCCGCTCCTCGGCCTGGTCGATCGCCTCGAGGTCGGACCCCAGGAGGGGGACACCCGCGCCGACGAGCGAGGCGGCGAGGTTGAGCGGCGTCTGGCCGCCGAACGCCACCACGGCCGGCAGCGGCGAGGCCGGATCGGCGCTGCTCTCGAACTCGATGATGTCGCGCACGCTCTCGGGATCGAGCGGCTCGAAGTAGAGGCGGGTCGACGCATCGAAGTCGGTGGACACCGTCTCGGGGTTGGAGTTGACCATCACCGCACTCCAGCCCTGCCGGCGGAGCGCGTCGGCTGCCTGGACCGCGCAGTAGTCGAACTCGATCCCCTGTCCGATCCGGACCGGCCCGGAGCCGATGACCAGCGCTCCCGGGCGGTCCACGGGCGGCGCCTCCGGCGGCGACCCGGCCGACGCGTAGGTCGAGTAGAAGTAGGGAGTCTCGGCCGCGAACTCCGCGGCGCACGTGTCGACCATCGCGTACCCGGGCACCAGCCCCAGGGCGATCCGCGCGCCGCGTACGGCAGCTTCCATCGTGCCCGCCAGACTCGCCAGATCCCGGTCCGCGAAGGCCGCCCGCTTGGCCGTGGCCAGCAGCGCGGCGCCCTCGCCGTCCTCGGGATCAACGAGCCGCGGCCCCATCGCCCGCACGCCGTGCTCGAGGGCGATGTTGCGGCCCATCTCGGCGAGAAACCAGGCGCTGATCCCGGTCGCGCGGCGGACCACCTCCTCCGGCACCCCGCGCCGGAGCAGCCCGAGGATCCGCCACAGGCGCGAGTCGGACGGCTCCAGGAACTGGCGCAGGACGATGGGCGCGGCGGACCGCTGGGCGAGGCGAGTGCTCTCGCAGGCCTCGCCGGATGTGTCCACCCACCGGATCGGCGCGTCCTCGAACACCAGCCCATCCAGCGCCGCGCCGCCGTCCTCGGCTTCGATCCCCGCGTACACCGCGGCCAGGTAGTCGAACGTCGGCTCCCAGCTGGGATCCTCGCCCAGCGGACCGGCACCAGCCTGCTCGAGCCCGCGGAGTGCCTTGTTGAGCGCGGCGCCGAAGGCACGATCGATGGCCATCACCTCGCCGGTGGCCTTCATCTGCGAGCCGAGGCGGCGGTCGGCAGTCGGAAACTTGTCGAATGGGAAACGGGGCAACTTGACCACAACGTAGTCGAGCGCCGGTTCGAACGCCGCCACGGTCGTGCCGGTCACCACGTTGGGGATCTCGGCCAGCGTGCGCCCGGTGGCGATCTGGGCCGCCACGCGGGCGATCGGGTAGCCAGTGGCCTTGGATGCCAGCGCCGACGAGCGCGAGACCCGCGGGTTGACCTCGATCACCGCGTAGTCGGCGGCATCCGGCGACAGCGCGAACTGGACGTTGCAGCCGCCCTCCACCCCCAGCGCGCGGATGATCGTCAGGGCGGCGCTCCGGAGCCGCTGGTGGACCGCATCCGTCAGCGTCTGGACGGGGGCGACCACGATGGAGTCGCCGGTGTGAACACCGAGCGGGTCCACGTTCTCCATCGAGCACACGGCGATGCAGGTGTCCTCGGCATCGCGCATGACCTCGTACTCGATCTCCTGCCAGCCGACGAGGCAGCGCTCGATCATCACCTGCTTGATCGGGCTCGCCCGCAGGCCGGCCCGGACGCGCTCCCAGTACGCCTCCGGCGTATCGACGATGCCGCCGCCGGTGCCGCCCAGGGTGAAGGCCGGACGGATGATCGCCGGCAGCCCGATCTCGTCCAGCGCCGCCTGCGCGGAGGCCAGCCTCTCAGCGTCGGTGGCACCCTCCACGATCGCGCTGGGCGCATACGGCTGCTCGATCCGGTCGAGCAGGTCGCGGAAGGCCTCCCGGTCCTCGGCCATCCGGATGGCCTCCAGCGGGGTGCCCAGGAGCCGGACGCCGTGGCGGTCGAGAACGCCCGCCTCGGCCAGGGCCATCGCGAGGTTGAGCGCCGTCTGGCCGCCCAGCCCGGCGAGCAGGCCCTCCGGGCGCTCGCGGGCGATGACCGCCTCGATCGCGGGGACCGTCAGCGGCTCGAGATAGACCGCGTCGGCCACGGTGGGATCGGTCATGATCGTGGCCGGGTTGGAATTGACGAGGATCGTGCGTACGCCCTCCGCGCGCAGGGCGCGGCAGGCCTGGGTGCCCGCGTAGTCGAACTCGGCAGCCTGGCCGATGACGACCGGTCCCGAGCCGAGGATGAGGACCGATGCCGGCCTCGGACGATGGGCGTGCGAGGGCGCCACGGGCAGGTCGATCGGGGCGGCGGGGGCGTCCGTCATCGGCCGGTCACCCGGCCCTTCGGCAGGCGTCCACGAAGCGGTCGAACACGGCGAGCGCGTCGAGCGGTCCGGGGGCGCCCTCGGGGTGGTACTGGACGGTCTCGATCGGCTTCTCCGCGTGGCGCAGCCCCTCCACGGAGCGGTCGTTGAGGTTGACCTGGCTGATGCGGAAGCCGGACGCCCCGGGCAGGCTGCCGCCCAGCACCTGGACCTCGTGGTTCTGGGCGGTCACCTGGACGAACCCCGTGTCGAGATCCTGGACCGGGTGGTTGGCGCCGTGATGACCGAACCGCAGGCGACCCGTCTCCGCGCCGCCGGCCCGGGCGACGATCTGGTGCCCGAGACAGATGCCGAGCAGCGGGCGCCCGTCGTCGATGATCGCCTTCGCCAGGGCCATGGGACCCTCGAGCCGGGCGGGGTCGCCCGGGCCGGGACTGAGGACCACGCCGGCAACATCCGGCGCCAGCACATCCTCGACCGGGGCCGTGTGCGGGAGCACGCGGACGCGGGCTCCCCGCCGGTCGAGGCTGTGGACGATGTTCGCCTTGAGCCCGAAGTCCATGATCACGACCAGCGGCCCGCCGGCGGTTCCGATCTCGCGCACAGTGGCGGGACTGACCTGGGCGACGAAGTCCTGGTCCTCCCAGCGGGGCACCGCCCGTGCCCGCTCGACCGCGGCGTCGGCGTCGACCATGCCCGGCTCGGTGATGATCCCGCGCAGGCAGCCGGTGTGGCGCAGGTGACGGGCGAGTGCGCGGGTGTCGACGCCGGCGATGGCCGGGATCGCGTTCGCCCGCAGCATCGTCGCCAGCTGGCGCGCGTCGTCGACGACCGCAGCCGTGGCATGGGCGACGACCAGTCCCCGGAGCCACGGCCGCTCGGACTGATCGTCCGCCACGAGCCGGCCATAGTTCCCGATCAGGGGATAGGTCATGACCACCACCTGGCCCGCGTACGACGGGTCCGTGGCGATCTCCTGGTAACCCGTCTGCGAGGTGTTGACCACGAGGTCGCCACCCGCGGCGACCGGGGCACCGAAGGCGATCCCCGGGAACACGGCGCCGTCCTCGAGGGCGAGGAGCGTGGGGCCCGAGTTCCCCACGCGCGGGTCGACGATCGCGTCGGCGTGCGGCAGCGGGGGTTGTCGGGTGGACGGCGGGGTGAGCACTCAGACCCGGGCAGGCCGCGGCGGCGCGCCGCAGGCGGGCATGCGCATGCGCATCGACTACCTCCTTGCCGGCCTCACGGGACCGGTACACCGGCCTCACGGGACCGGCTCTGCAGGATGGCCGAAGCGTAGCATCCCGGGCACTGGCGCGGCAGCCGCGGGCCCGGCGATCGGGCGCTGGTCAGGCCGCGGGCTCGGGCGGTCGCGAGGTGGGCTCGGGAGACAGCGGGCCGGGCTCGGTGGCGCCAGGCTCGGTGACGCCGGGCTCGGCGCTGGGCTCGGCGGCGCTGGGCTCGGCGCTGGGCTCGGCGGCGCTGGGCTCGGCGGCGCCGGGCCCCGGGCTGGGGATGAGTCCCGGCCCACCATCCTGCGCCGGCAGCTCGACGCGGAACACGGCCCCGCCGGCTGGAGCGTTCCGGACACCGATCCGGCCACCATGACGATCCACGATCCAGCGAGCGATCGCGAGCCCCAGGCCGGTGCCACCGGTGGGTGCACCCGGGGCACGATAGAAGCGGTCGAACACGTGGGGCATGTCCTCGGGTCTCAGCCCCGGTCCCTGGTCGGACACCTCGACCGATGCCGTCGGCCCCTCGGGCCGGATGCGCACGGAGACGGCGGCACCGCGCGGGCTGTGGCGGACGGCGTTGTCCACCAGGATCGTCACCAGCTGTCGCAGACGTACAGGGTCGCCCACGACCATCGCAGGCTCGGGATCCACCTCGAGACGGACATCCCGGTCATCCGCCAGCCGGTCGAGGATCGTCGTCGCATCGAGGGCCACGTCGCCCAGATCGAGCGGCAGCTGGTCCAGTGCGACGGCCCCTGAGTCCGAGCGGGCCAGCAACAGCAGGTCGTCGACCAGCAGCGACAGGTGCGAGACCTCGGCGTCGATGTCGTCGAGCGCCTCCACGGATGCGCCGACCGGCTCTCCCCGGTGCCGGTTGAGATGCTCCACGGACGACCGGATGACGGTCAGCGGGGTGCGCAGCTCGTGTGACGCATCGGCAGCGAACTCACGCTGACGACGCAACGCGAACCGCTGGGCCTCCAGCGATGCCCGGATCGGGACCAGGGCCCGTCGCGCGTACAGCGCCCCGAACCCGAACGACACCACCACGACCACCAGCCCGCCGACGACCAGGACCGCCAGCAGCGCATTGAGCGTGCTGACCTCGGTCGAACGGTCCTGGAGCGCCTGCACGAAGTAGGTGTTGCCGTCCTGGGCCTCGACGCGCCGGGTCAGGATCCGGATCGGCACGATGGCGCTGCTCTCCCGGCCCTCGATGGTCAGGGTCGAGGTCCTGACGTCGACCTGGTCCTGCGCCGCTGTGGCGCCGGCGACACCGGCCGGCTCCGGGAGGCCGTTGGGAATGACCTGGCCACGCTCTCCGATCTGCACCGGGTTGCCGGCATCGTCGAACAGGTAGAGCAGGGTGTTGCCGTTGCCGAACAGGAACCCGAGCTCGGAACCCGGGTCGCCGGGACTGCCCTCGAGCAGCGCGGTGATGGCGGTGACCCGGCCCTCGAGCTGGTTGAGCGACGCGGATTCGAGGGTGCGCGCGACGACCGCGTACAACCCGATCGCGAGGACGATCAGGACGGCCAGCGTGGACAGGCCGCTCCACGCGACCAGCCGCAGGCGGGTCCGCCGGAGGAGTCGCGCCTCGTCGGCGAGGGTCGCCTGCTCCGCACCGTCATCGCGCGGATCGACCCGGATCCCGTCACCCATCGGACAGCCGGTACCCCACGCCGCGAACGGTCTCGAGCTGGGCCCCCGCGGGTCCGAGCTTGGTCCGCAGGTAGTGCACATAGGCGTCGACGGCATTCGGCGTGACCGCGACGCTGAACGGCCAGGCATGGTCGAGCAGCTGGTCCCGGGTCAGGGTCTGGCCCACGTGCCGCAGCAGTGCCTCGAGCAGCGAGAACTCGCGGGGGCTTAGGTCGACGTTGGCCCCGTTCACGGTGACCCGGCGGGCCGCCTCGTCGAGCGTGATCGCGCCGGCGGTGAGCTTGGGCTCGGGCCGGCGCGGGCCGGCCTCGGCCCGGCGGGCGAGCGCTCGCAGGCGGGCGGAGATTTCCGCGTACGCGAACGGCTTGACCACGTAGTCGTCGGCACCGGCGTCGAGGCCCACCACCCGGTCGTTGACGGTGTCCCGGGCCGTCAGCATCAGGATGCTGACGTCGATCCCGTCGGCGCGGATCCGGCGCGCGACCTCCAGTCCGGACTGGTCCGGCAGCCCGATATCGAGGATGACGGCATCGAGCCCGTCCACGGCGCTCGCGAGCTCGAGACCGGTCCGCGCATCGGGAGCGTGCTCCACGACGTGCCGGTCCTCCTCGAGCAGCCGGGTCAGCGCGCGGGCGAGGCGCTCGTCGTCCTCGACCAGGAGCAGGTGCATGCCGATCCTCGTGGGTCCGTCGTCAGGGCACGATCGTGACGTCGCCCGCCGTGCCCGGGTCGATGCTGTCGTCCGCGGCCCGGCCCGGACCGAAGCCTTCGGGAACCTGGACCTGGACCTTGTCGCCGGCCGCCACGTCCGAGGAGGTGGCGGGGGCCTGCTGATGGTACGTCGTGCTCCCATCGAGCCCCTCGGTGACGGTGAGGCCGCTGTCGAGCTGGATGGTCATGCTGCCGTCGCCCCCGTTGGGGTCGACGGTTGGGGCTCTGCTAGGCACCGCCGCCGGACGTCGCCCGGCTGATGAGGTCGGCAGCCCGGTCGATCGGGATGGCGAAGCCGAGTCCCTCGGCCGACGATGCCACCGCGGTATTGACACCGATCACGGCCCCGCTCGCGTCGAGCAAGGGTCCCCCGCTGTTGCCGGGATTGATCGCGGCGTCGGTCTGGATCAGGTTGTTGAGCGTGGCGGGACGGCCGGTGGTCTCATCCCGGACGGTGACGGTACGACCGAGACCCGACACGATGCCCCGGGTCACGGTCTCGGTGTACGTGCCCAGCGGGCTGCCGATCGCGATCGCAGTCTGGCCGACCTGGATCGCCGAGGCGTTGCCGATGGCGGCCGCGCTGAGCCCGGTGGCGTCCACCTTGATCAGGGCCAGATCCTCGGTCTCCGAGGTGGCCACCAGCTGCGCGTCGAGCTGCTCGGTCGTGTCCAGCTCCACGGTGAGCGTCCGGCTGCCTTCGACGACATGGCGGTTGGTCAGGATGTAGCCGTCCGAGGTGAGGATGATCCCCGAACCCACCCCGCTCACGGGCTGGCCGAACGGCGAGAAGGTGTCGGTGCTGATGCCGTCGGCGGTGATGGTGACGACCGACCGGCGGGCCTGGGCCACGATCTCGGTCAGGTCGACCGAGGTCAGGGTCGTGGTCCCGCTCGACGCGGTGCTGGCGTCGGTGGCCGTGGCGATCGGCGTCCCCGAGGGCACGAGCTGGGAGACGGCGAGCGCCGTGCCGCCGGAGGCGAGCGCGGCCGAGAGCAGCGCAGCGGCGATCACGGTCCCGATCCCCGCCCGGCGGCGGGACGTGGCCTGGGGGGGTGCCACGGGAGCGGGCGCGGGATGCGCAGTCGCGGGCAGGAACGAGGCGCCGGTCACGGACGGTGGCGGGAGGAGCGGGTCGACGGGGTCGACGGGGTCGACGGGGTCGACGCCTGCGGGCTGGTACGGCGAGGTCATCTGGCACTCCAGGGTTGGGTGTTCGCAACCAAGTCAACCTCGTCCGCCTGAGACGGCCCTGAGAGCGCGGCCGGGCGCAGATGCTCGACTGGCCGGATCGAGGTACAGACCGATCGAGTACGCTCGGGGAGCGAACCGGAACACGACAACCGTCGGGCAGCGGGCACGGAGCTCATGGCGTGGAGAATCACCGGGCACCGTGAGAGCGGGCTGAGAGACGCATCGCCGCCCGAATGGTCCGCCGCCCGGACATGAAGGCGGCGCTCCCGGTGGGGAGGAGAGCCACCCGGAGCGCCGCGGTTCGAGTCCGATTCAAGGATCCGTCCCTGAGAACGGCATGAGAGCTCAGCGGCGCGTCAGCTGCAGCTGGAGCTCCATCACGCCGTGCTCCTCCACGGACAGCACCATCATCGATTGCGGCGGCTGGATCTCGAAGTCGCCGAACGCGATCTCGAGCGAGCCGGCGACGGTCACCACGCCGCCCTCGAGGCGGGCCTGGAGCGGGATCTGCACCGGCCTCGTGACGCCGTGGAGCGCGAGGTCACCGGTGACCGTCACGTCGAACGTGGCGCCCTCGACCGGCACGGAACCCACCTCGACCGGGCTGGTCAGCGTGAACGTCGCCGTGGGGTACTGCTCCGTCTGCAACGCCTGCCGCCGGAGCTGGCCGTCGCGGCGCCCGTCGTCGCTCTGCAGCGTCGTGAGGTCCGCCGTGAGCTCGGCCGCGGTCACGGTGGTGCCGTCGATCATGATCGACCCGGCCACGTCCGGCGTCCGGCCCACGGCTTCCGTGGCGCCGATGCTGGCCAAGGTCTCCCGCACCCGGTAGCCGACGAAGGACCCGCTGAAGTCCGCGAACGAGCCGATCGAGGGATCCACGGCCCAGGTCCCGCTGATCACGTCGCCGGACGTGCCACGGCCGCCGGCGGCGCTGCTACCGGCGACCCCGCCCGGTGATGTGATCGACGCCCCGCCACCGGCGACCCCGGACGGCTCCGCGCTGCCGAGCGAGACGGGCGCGGGGCCTGCCGGGCGGAACAACAGGTACCACAGGCCGACGCCAACCACGGCGAGGGCGACGATCGCGACGACGGTGACGATGGGGCCGACGCGCGATGCCGGGCGGTGGCTGGTCATGGGTCTCCCCTCTCGTGCTGGACGCTGGGGGCCAGCCGGGCAGGGCCGCCAGCGGGCCAGTCAGTTCACCCATTCGTCGCTGATACCCGGATGAGATCTCCCGGCCGGTCGGGCGCGGTCCCGGATCAGGCGGGCCGGTAGAAGATCGCCCCCGCGACCAGGATCTCGCGCAGGTCGAGGTGGTAGGCCAGCATCCCGGCGGGAACCAGGCCGCCCCGGGTGATGGCGAGAACAAGGTCGAAGTCGCGACCGACCTTGCCGGCCAGGCGGGTCACGAGGTGGTCGAGGACCTCCCAGGTGACGATGAGCGGTTCGGGCATGCTGCCATCATCGCGGATGGCGGCAGGCGTGGGCTGGTCTCAGCCGCCCGCGGCCAGGCTGGGGCGTGGGTTGGCCGATCCTGCCGGGGCACCCAATTCAGCGGGGCGCCGCGTGATGTCGTGGCACAGGGTGCAGGTGCTCTCCTCCCGGAGCGCGTGGTCGATGGGCAGGGCGCCTGCCTGCGAGCTCTGGTGGCATGACCGGCAGGTGAGGTTCTCCGGGTCGGGATGCGGCTTGGTGGGCGGCGGCAGCGGGTTGGGCTTGTGACACAGCCAGCACTCGTCCTGGTTGCGTCCGACCATGCTCGACGGCAGGTGGGCAACCGAGCCGTGGCAGTCGAGACATGGTTCCCGCAGGTCGGCGTGCGCCTGTGTGATCGCGGGACCGTCCTGCGCGACCTTGTGGCAGTTGAGGCACTCGCTCTCGGCGATCCCGGCATGCCCGGGTGCCTTGCGACCCAGCTTCTCGTCGGTGTGGCAGGTGAGGCACGCGGTCCAGCCCTCGAGCTGGTGCCCGATGGCCGGGATCGGCTTGAGCTCCGCTGCACCGCCCCGCTCGTGGCACAGCAGACAGCTGTTCGAGGTGGGGATGTGGGCGAGGCCCATCTGCATCGTCTCGGGCGACGGGGAGGCGGACGGCTCGACCGTCTCAACCACGGTGCCCCGGGCCGGGATGACCTTCATCCAGTCGAGAACCATGGTCCCCGCGAGCAGGGCGACCACGATGAAGTTCGCGAAGATGAGCAGCCGCAGCGTGCGGTCGAGTCGGGATCTCATGCCAACGCCCCTGCCATGCGAGCGGCGTCGCCGCCGCAGGACCTGCCCCGGGTTCGGGCCTCGATCCGATCGAGCTCCTCCACGACCGCGTCGGCCGCCCTGGGAATCGCGGCCTCGACGGCCGTGGTGAGCCACACGCCCGGACCGAGATCCCCCACCTCGATCCCGACCAGGCTCACCTCGTCGGGCAGCCAGCCCATCAGCCGGGCGACTGCCAGCAGCTCGCCCACGGCATCGGCCGGGGAACCGTCCTGCGCCCTGCCGCCGACCGCCACGTCGTCGCCCCGGTGCACGCTGATCGCGCCCGCCGGGCCGCCCAGCCGCACCCCGTCCGCGATGACCAGGCCGCGCGACCCGCGCAACATCCCGGCCAGCTCCACTCCCAGCGTGCCGCCGTCGATCAGCTCCGTGCCCGCGGGCAGGGCGGCCGATGACCGCGTGCGGCGGTCTCGGAGCATGTCCACGACACGCACGCCGGCAGCGTCGTCGGCCAGCAGCACGTTGCCCACCCCGACCACGACCATCGGTGCCGCGAGGTCGCTCACGATTCGACCCGCTCAAGCAGCTCGGGGCCACCGTCCCGCGACGCCACGACCTGGTGCCGGGTGGGGAACTTCCAGCCCGAGATGATGCTGCTCACAAGGCCGTTGTGCTCGATATGGTCGACCAGGATGCAGCTGTAGACGTGGAACAGCGCGATCGCGAGGATGAGCCACATGGCGAGGTGGTGGACCTGGCGCAGCAACTGCGGTCCGAACAGCTCGCGTAGCCAGGCGAACATCGTCGCACCGGGCTCGGCGCCCATCAGGCCGTCCAGCGCGAAGCCGGTGACCACCTCGACCAGGAGCAGCGCGAACAACACGACGTAGGCTGTCGCGGCCAGCTGGTTGTGGCCCAGGACCTCGGGGATGTCCTTGCGCACAAAACCGTAGAAGCCGGCCTGCCGGAACAGCTCGGTGGCCTGGTACCAGCTGGTCGGGATGAATGCCGTCCAGCGTGCGAACCGGTTGCCCGCGACGAGCATCCAGGTCCGGACCAGCCCCGAGACGAGGAAGGTGAGCGCGGTGATGATGTGGATCATCCGGATGGTCGACATCACGTCGCCGCCGGGCGGGATCAGGAACGGGTCGGCGATATAGCCGCCCGTGATCGAGAGGATCACGATGCAGGTGGCCGTCACCCAGTGCGTCACGCGCACCGGTGCCTGCCACACGTACACCCGGACGCGCTGCTCCGGGTTCTCGAGCGCATGCTCCCCATCGGGCACCTGGTGCAACGATGCGTCCCCGACCGGTGCCGTGGCGGGCTCGGGCGCGGGGGGCGGGACGGGCTCGATGGGCGGCTCGGGGGCCACGACCACGGGTTCCTGGACGGCGGTCATCGAGTGCCCTCCGGGCGATACGCTGCACCGGGCTCGTCCGGCGCCGTGACGGCATGGGCGGCGCAGGCGGCACATGGGGCGAACGAGTGGATCACGCGCAGCAGCTCGACCGGCTGTGAGGGGTCCGCCACGTCGACCCCGGCCAATGCGGACTCGACCGGGCCGGCCAGCCCCAGCGCATCGCGTGGCGACAGGTTCCAGGTCGAGCCGTCGACCACCTGGTACCGGTCGATGACGGCGTCCTTGATCCGGAGCCAGTGGCCTACCGAGCCTCGCGGGCCCTCCCCGAAGGATGTGCCCTCGATCTCGGCCGGCCAGGCGACCGGATCCCAGAGCTCCAGGCTGGCGGTCGAGATGTCCCCCGTGGCCAGTGACGCCTCGAGCCCGTTGCGCCAGGTCTCGAGTGCCCGGGTCATCACGTCCAGCTCCGCTGCCCGGGCCATGAAGCGACCGAGCGTGCCGAGCACGCCGGACGGGACCAGTCCGAGCTCGGTGAGCAGCCGCCCGAACGCGGCCTGGACCTCGGGCCGGCCGTTGGCGGAGCCGACCAGGACCCGGGCCAGCGGGCCGGTCTCCGTGACCGCGCCGTCGAACCTCGCCCCCTTGACCCAGCTGTACTTGGCCCCATCGCTGAGCTGGACCAGCGGGACCTCCGACGTGTATGCCGGCTCCGTGACGTCATCGGCCGGGCGGACGAGGGTGCCGTCACCGTCCGGGTCGTGATACCAGGCGTGGACCACCGACTCCCCGACCGCGGCCTGCTGAGCCGGCTCCGAGCGCTCGAGATTGCCCCCGGCAAGCCGGCCATTGGGGAACAGGAGGGCCGGATCCTTGCCGTCCTCCTGTGGGAAGTCGCCCGCGCACAGGTAGCCGCCGGGTCCGGCACCCAGCGCCACCCACTCGGGGTACGCGTTCATGAGCAGCAGCGTGTCCGGGATGACCACCTGCTCCACGAAGGTCCGCGCCTGGCCCAGCTGGGCCCGGAGGAGGTCGAGTCCCTCCTTGCTGAGGGGCAGCGGCGCGTTCCGGTCCGGCACCTGGGGGTGCTGGCGGGTTCGAGTGACCTCGGGCCCGCCCCACGGCGGAACGAGCGCCATGCCGCCGACGAGGTAGGTCTGCGGATGCGCCTCCTTGCCGCCCAGCAGGGTGTGAGCGCGCATGAGCTCCCGCTGCCAGTCCAGCGCGTCGAGCGTGTGCGAGAGCAGCAGCAGGCTCTGCTCCGGGGTCAGGCGGTAGGCAGGATTCCCGGCGAACGCGGCGGCGAACGGGCCCGGCCGGCCCGACCTGACCTCTGCGGCCATCCGATCGCGGACGGACGCCAGCTGGTCGGGCTGCGAGACGCGCCAGGCGGACTGGGCCTGCGCCAGGCGGGCTGTGGCCGTCGGGTCGGCGGTGATCGCCACCGATGCATCCACCCAGTCCGGCAGGCTGCCCAGGTAGAGCGTCATGACGTGGTCTCTCACGAGCACGATGCCGGCCATCAGGTTGCGGATCAGGCGGGCGTTGGTGGGGATCTCGATCCCCAGCGCCTGCTCAACCGCGCGCACCGAGGCGAGCGCGTGGCTCCCGGTGCAGGTTCCACAGATCCGCTGGGCCAGCAGCCAGGCGTCCCGCGGGTCGCGACCCTTGAGCACGGCCTCCATACCCCGGAACATGGTCACGGAGGCGTACGCCTCCGTGACCTTGCCGGCCGCGACAACGGCCTCGATCCGGAGCGGACCGCCGGCCCGGGTGACCGGGTCGATGATGATCCTGGGCATGTCAGCGCTCGCCTCCGTCGCGGTCATCCGCCACGGGCGGTGCAGGAGTGTCGGCGGCCTCGGTGGCCCGGGCATGTGGCCGGGGCGCCCCGAGCCCGGGCTCGTGCGGTTCGGTCGACGAGTCCGCCGCCACGATTGCCGGCTCGTCCTGCACCGCGCTGTCGGACCTCTGGGCCATCGTCCCGTCCTGGGCCGCGGCCGCAGCCTCGCGCCGTGCGATCCGTTCCCGCCGATTGAACCGGACACCCATGCCGACGGCGTGCACGCCGGCGACGGCTGCGACGCCGCCGACCAGGGCAGCGCCGACCAGGTCGGTGGTCAGGTTGGGGAAGAACGGCACCGGTGAAGGCAGCCGGCGGTAGGCGGGACCCATCTGGTCCCAGAAGTCGGGGGTGACGCAGCCGATGCACCCGTGGCCGGCCCGGACGTTCCAGCTGATCCCTTCCGCGTAGCGGACGGTGGGGCAGTTGCCCATGCTCTCGGGACCCTTGCACCCCAGCTTGTACAGGCACCACCCACGCTGGGCGCCCTCGTCGCCCCAGGCCAGCGCGAACTCGCCGAACTCGAAGTGCGGCCTGCGCTCGCACTCGTTGTGGATCAGGTTCCCGTACGCGGCCAGGGGGCGCTTGGCCAGGTCCAGCGGCGGCCATTCCCCGGCGGCCAGGTAGTGCACGATGACCGCGGCCAGGTTGACCATGTTCATCGGGCACCCGGGCAGCGCGATGAGCGGGGTGTCCCCTGCGATCCCCTGGATGCCCTTGGCATCGGTCTGGCCGTGACTGGCCGCCGGTGCGCCGCCATCGACGGCGCACGAGCCGACCGCGATCACCCCCAGCGCGCCCGAGATCACCTCGCGGGCCACGTCCCGCACGGGCCGGCCGCCGACCAGGCAGTACGCGCCCGAGGCGCCGTCCGGGATGGCACCCTCCACGACCGCGACATAACCGTCCGGGTAGCGCTCCATCGCGCCGCTCAGGGCCTGGTCCGCACCCGCGCCCGCGGTCGTCAGCAGCGAGTCGTGGTACTCCACGGACAACGTCTCGAGCAGAAGCTCCTCGACCGACGGGTCGGCACTGCGCAGGAACGCCTGGGTGTTGCCTCCACACGCCTGCCCCCGAACCCAGATCACGGGCAGCCGCGGGGCAGCCTCGAGCGCCGATGCGATCCGGGGAGCGTAGGACAGCGGCAAGGCGAGCGCGGCCGCCATCGCCGAACTGAACTTGAGGAAGGAGCGACGGGTCATCCCGCGCTCCACAAGCGCGGCGTACAGACCTGCGTCGTCCATCGTCTCTCACTTCCTGTCGGCCCGTTCGGGGGCGGCAGGCGCCCGGGAGCGAACGTGCCACTGCACGGACGGGACGCTGGGATCATGGTGAGCGAAGATCCCCCGGCGCGTACCTGCCATCGGTGAGCGGGCCGGGGTTCGAAGGGCACGGCCCACAGGCCCGGATGGCACGCCACCGTTACGGGCCTGTCGGCCCGTCACGCCCCGGGGATTCGGCCCGCAGCAGGCCGGCACCGACCCGCACCACCCGTCGTGCGGGTGCCATGGTGCTCGGTGCAGCGGCCCCTTGGGAGCAGCGGCGGGGTCCCGATGGGACCCCCAGACGGTCGCGGTGCGCACCACGGGAGGGCGGGGCGACGAGGTCGAAGTCGGGAGGTGTCGGGGGCGATCCACCGGGCGGCTCGGCCGCCCCGAGGGCATCCAGCACGATGGCGATCTCGTGCGTGGAGGGGTGGTGAGCCCGGAAGGATTCGAACCTTCAACCTAGTGATTAAGAGTCACTTGCTCTACCGTTGAGCTACGGGCCCGGACCGGCGGAAGGATAGCGCACATGGCCGCGGATGCGCGACGCCGCCGGCTGCCCCGCAGCCCTCGCAACCTCGCCGCTACGACGGCTGGTTGTCGATCTGGGCCCGCTGCAACCGTCCCGAGTAGTCCACGTAGACTGCCTTCCACTCGGTGAACGTGTCGAGTGCCGCATGCCCGGCCTCGCGATGCCCGTTGCCAGTGTCCTTCCAGCCGCCGAACGGGAGATGGGTCTCGGCGCCCGTGGTGCCCGCGTTGACGTACACGATGCCGGTCTCGAGATCCCGCATCGCCCGGAACGCCGTGTTCACGTCCCGGGTGAAGATCGATGCCGACAGTCCGTACCGGACGTGGTTGGCGGCGGTGACCGCCTCCGCGTACCCGTCGACCGGGATCACCGACAGCACCGGCCCGAAGATCTCCTCCTGGGCGATCCGGCACATCGGCCCCACCCCGGCGAAGATCGTGGGCTGGTAGAAGTGGCCGAAGGCGAGATCGCCACCGGTCTCCCGCTCGCCGCCGGTGACCAGCTCGCCCTCGTCCCGCCCGATCCCCACGTAGCCGGCGACCTTCTCGACGGCCGCCGTGTTCACCAGCGGCCCGACCTCGACCGACTCATCGAGACCGGAGCCCAGGCGGAGGCGCTCCGCGCGCTCCGCGAGCCGCCGCACCAGCTCGTCGGCGATGGGCCGGTCGGCGATGACCCGGGAGCAGGCCGTGCAGCGCTGGCCGGTCGTGCCGAACGCCGACCACAGGATGCCCTCGACCGCCAGGTCGAGGTCCGCGTCACGCAGCACCACGACCGCGTTCTTTCCGCCCAGCTCCAGGCTCAGGCGCTTGAGCCGGCGGCCCGCGCGCTGGGCGATGGAGCGGCCGGTGGTCGAGGACCCGGTGAACGAGATGACGGGGACGTCTGGGCTCTCGACGATGGCGTTCCCGACCTCGCCGCCGCGGCCGGTCACGAGGTTGACCACGCCGGCCGGGAAGCCCGCCTCCTCGAACAGCTCGACCAGCAGCGTGGCGCAGTGGGGGGTATCGCTGGCGGGCTTGAACACGACGGTGTTGCCGGTCACCAGCGCGGGCATCATCTTCCAGCACGGGATGGCGATCGGAAAGTTCCAGGGCGTGATGATCCCGGCGATCCCGATCGGCTGGCGGATGCTCATCGCCCACTTGTCGGGCAGCTCCGAGGGCACCGTGTCGCCGAACAACCGGCGGCCTTCGCCGGCCATCAGGAAGGCGATGTCGATCCCCTCCTGGACGTCGCCGCGTGCCTCGGCCAGGACCTTGCCCATCTCGCGGGTCATGGCCCGGGCCAGGCGCTCCTTGTGATCGGCCATCAGGGCGCCGAACCGGTATAGCAGCTCGCCGCGCTTGGGAGCGGGCGTCGCCCGCCACCTGTCGAACGCCTCGCCCGCGGCCCGCACCGCCATGGCGACATCGGCAGCCGTCCCCTGCTGGAACCGGCCGACCACGTCCCGGGTATCTGCCGGGTTGACGCTGTCGAAGGTCCGGCCCGAGGTGGACTCCACCCAGCGGCCGGCGATGTGGTGGCGGAAGGTGGGCGGGTCGATGGCGGGTACGTGCTCAGGCATGGGATCCTCGGGCGGGTTTGTGAAGGCGCTGGACGGAGTGTGCCACCGGGCGCTGCCCGTCCGCCCATGGTCACGGCATCCTGAGCACCCCGGGGGCGCCACACCGGCCACCTAGACCCGCTCCACCGCCATCGCGACCGATCCACCGCCGCCCAGGCACAGGGTCGCGAGGCCGAGGCGGCCGTTGCGCCGGGCCAACTCGTGGAGCAGCGTGGCCACGATCCGCGCGCCGGAAGCGCCGATCGGGTGACCAAGCGCGATCGCCCCGCCGTTGACGTTGACCTTCGCCCAGTCGAGGCCGAGAGCGCGCCCGTCGGCGAGCGTCTGCGCGGCGAACGCCTCGTTCATCTCGACCAGGTCGTACTCGCCCGGCGCGATGCCCGTCCTGCGCTCCAAGGCCCGGACCCCCTCGATCGGGGCCAGGAACAGCCACTTGGGCGCGACCTCGGCCTGCGCATAGCCGACGACCCGCGCCATCGGCCGCAGCCCGTGCGCCTCCACCGCCCGCTCCGACGCGACGACCACGGCCGCCGCCCCGTCCGTGATCCCGGGCGCATTGCCCGCCGTCACTGTGCCCACCGCCGCGTCACCACGGTCCTCACCCTCCGGCAGGGCGAACGCCGGGGCCAGCCGAGACAACGCCTCGAGGGACGAGTCGGCTCGCGGGCCTTCGTCGGCGGTGACGACCGTCTCGCGACCGCGAGCGTCACGGACGGTGACCGGCGCCAGCTCGGGATCGAAGCGTCCGGCATCCTGGGCTGCCACGGCACGCCGGTGCGACTCGAGCGCGAACGCGTCCTGGTCCTCGCGCGACACGGCCGAGTGGATCGCGACCCGTTCGGCGTGCGTGCCCATGTGGCAGTCCTCCACCGCGCACCACAGGCCGTCGGCCACGGCAGCATCGTCGAGCTCCCCCTTGCCCAGCCGGTAGCCGAAACGTGCCTTGTGCAGCAGGAACGGCGCCTGGTTCATCGACTCCATGCCGCCGGCAACGAACAAGTCCCCGTCACCGGCCCGGATGGACGCCGCGGCGAGCATGATCGACTTCAGCCCGGAGCCGCAGACGCGGTTGATCGTCGTGGCCGGGGTCGTGTCGGCGAGGCCGGCCCGCAGCAGCGCCTGGCGAGCGGGTGCCTGCCCCGCGCCCGCCTGCAGCACCTGGCCCATCAGGACCTCCGCGAAGGCGGCGTCCGCCGGCAGGCCGCTGCGCTCGACCGCCGCCCGGATTGCGACGGCGCCGAGCTCCACTGCAGGTGTGCCCGCGAGGGTTCCCGCGAACTTGCCGATCGGGGTGCGCGCGGCGCTCACCAGGAAGATCGCGCCGTTGGGTCCGGGGTGCTGGTCCATGGGCGGACTCTACACCGCGGGAGCGTGTCGCACGCCCCGGCACCTCGGTACGATGGGCGCGAAATGCCGGAGCTCGAGCAGCGCCCAGGTCCTCCGGACGACGTCGTCCTGCTCCAGCGTGCGCGGGTCGTGGACCGCCTCGCGGGCTCGGCGTGGCACGAGCTCGCCCAGCCCCTCAACGGCCTCACCGGTCTGGTCTCGCTGCTCAAGGCGGAGGGCTGGACGGCGAACGAGCTGGGCGTCGACCCGTCGCTGATCGCCGAGGCGGTGGCCACGATCCGGCAGCTGGCGCACGCCTTCACCGACCTCGGACGAGGCAGCGAGCGCCCGGTGGGATTGCGCGTCCTGGTCGAGGAGACGCTGGCGCTCGCCGGGCAGCAGCTCGTGGATGTGGTGGTCGACAACGAGGTCCCGATCGATGCCCCGGAACCGGACCTGGGCCTCGCGACGCTGCGGCTGGTCACGGCATCGCTCGTCCTCGACGCCGTGGAGGCCCTCGGGGGGCCCGCCGCGGCTCGTGGGCGGTTGCGCTTCAGCGTGGCGCCCGGAGCCGAGCCGGGTAGCGGGACGGCCGAGCCGTACGGCGGGACGTCCGCTGTGCGACTGGTCGTGGAAGACGACGGGCGACCCGGGGGCGCGGAGGACATCGACCTGCTGGCCGCGATGATGGCCGGCGCCGGCGGCGCCCTGCAGTATGAGCAGCCCCCCGGCGGCGGCAACCGGGCCACGCTCGGCCTCCCGGTCCTGCGCACGGCCGAGCCCGCCGGGGTCCCTGCCCCGGCGGCCGCCGCTCCTCCGATGACGGTGCTGGTATGCGACGACGACCCGGTCGTGGTGGACCTGCTGGTCCGGCTCCTCGCCGGAGCCGGCATCCGGGTCCTCCGGGCGTCGTCCGGGCCCGAGGCTCTCGAGATCGTGGGCCACGAGGCCGTGGATGCCATCCTCGCCGACCAGCAGATGGCCGGGATGAGCGGCCGGGCGCTCCACGCCGCCCTCGCGTCCAGCCACCCGGACCTCGCCCGCCGGTTCGTCCTGATGACCGGCGACCCAGGCGACGCCGACCTGGTCGTCTTCGCACAAACTCACGGCTTGACGGTGCTGGGCAAGCCCTTCCAGACGAGGTCCCTGGTCGGCCTGCTGCGCGAGGTCGGCCGTCGCTGATCAGCGCGGGTAGCGGTGGAACCCCTCGCCGGTCTTCTGACCGAGGTGGCCATCGGCGACCAGACGCTCGAGCACCGCAGGGGGCGCGAAGTGCGGCTGGCCCAGCCCTTCGTGGAGCACCCGCATGACGCCCAGGCACACGTCGAGTCCGATGAAGTCGGCCAGCTCGAGCGGTCCCATGGGGTGGTTGAGCCCCACCTTGGCCCCGGTGTCGATGTCCTCGGCCGTCCCGAGACCCTCCTCGTAGGCCCGCATGGCCTCGCCGAGGAACGGCATCAGGATCCGGTTGACGATGAACCCGGGCCGGTCGGCCGACACGATGACCTGCTTGCCGAGCTCGGCGGCGAGGTCGCGGATCGCCGCTTCCGTCGCGTCGTCGGTCGCCGCGCCCCGGATGAGCTCGATCAGCGGCATCACCGGAACCGGGCTGAAGAAGTGCATCCCCGCGAACCGGCTGCGCCTCGCCTCCCCAACGGCCGTCGCCAGGTGGTCGATCGCGATCGATGAGGTGTTGCTCGCAAAGAAGGCATCGGGCGGAGCGACCGGATCGAGCGATGCCCACAGCGCCGTCTTGACGCCGACATCCTCGAACACGGCCTCGACGACCAGGTCGGCATCACTGGCGGCGCCGACGTCGTTCACGGGGACCACGCGCGCGAGCACCGCCTCGCGCTGCGCGCCGGTCAGCTTCCCCTTGGCCACGGCCCGCTCCAGGTTGCCCGCGATGCGCGCCTTGCCGGCCTCGGCCCGGGCAAGCTCCGGCTCGTACAGCGTCACGGTCTTGCCGACGGCGGCGTGGACCTGTGCGATGCCGTGGCCCATCAGCCCGGCCCCGGCGACGAAGATCCGCTGGATGGTCATGCGCGTTCCTCCGGTTGTTCGGGACCGGCCGACAGCGAGAGACCGGCCAGCAGCCGGTCGGCGGCGGCGTAGGGATCGAGCTCATGGGCGGCAACGGCATCGATGGCCGCGCCGGCGGTCTGCGCTGCGGCCGGATCGGCGAGGCGATCCCACAGGCGCTCGACGAGGACGGCCCGGACCTGGGCCTCGGCACGGGCCCGGCGAGCCTCGAGGGTGGCCCCGGCGACGCCGTGCGCCCGCTCGCGATCGAGGGCCGCCAGCAGCTCCGGGACGCCATCGCCGGTGGCCGCGGTGGTGACCAGCACCTGGGGCCGCTTGGGGCCGGGTCGAGACGGGCCGGGATGCTCGCGGGCGGTCGCGGGCGACAGCATCGCCCGCAGCTGGGCGGCGGTCCGCTGCGCGCCCGGCCGATCGCCCTTGTTGACCACCACGATGTCCGCGACCTCGAGCAGCCCGGCCTTGATCGCCTGGACCTCGTCCCCCATCTCGGGCGCCTCGAGGACCACGGTCGTGTCCGCTGCGGCCGCCACCTCGACCTCGCTCTGGCCGGTGCCCACCGTCTCGAGCAGCACGACGTCGAACCCGGAGGCGTCGAACACGGCCGCCGCCGCCGTCGACGTCGCAGCCAGCCCGCCAGCGTGTCCGCGGGAGGCCATGGATCGGATGAACACCCCGTCGTCGGCCGCGTACGCCTGCATCCTCACCCGATCGCCCAGGAGCGCTCCGCCTGTGATCGGCGACGAGGGATCCACGGCCACCACGGCGACCGTCCGGTCCAGGCGGCGAAGCTCCGCGATCAGGGCCGCCACGAGGGTCGACTTGCCGGCGCCAGGCGGCCCGGTGATGCCGACCAGGTGCGCCGCGCCGGCCAGCGGATACAGCCGGCGCAGGGCGTGCTCGGCCACGGAGGTATGGTTCTCGACGGCCGTCAGCAGGCGCGCGAGGGATCGCCGGTCGCCGGCGCGGGCCGCATCCGCCAGCACGGCGGCACGCCCCGCCGGATCGATGTCGGGCGACCTGCCGGCCGTCATCCGGTGGCACCGAGTGACGCCCGGCGCGGGCGGTCGAGCGGGGCGAACGCCACACCGGGCGGGCGCGACGCCGTCGCCAGCACTGCCAGCGACAGGCGACCGCCGCCGGCTGCCTGAGGGCCGGTTGCCATCCGGCGGTCAGTCCAGGTGGCGCGCGTTGGCGCGGATGAAGTCGGCCACCTCGCGGATCGTCGTCCCGGGGCCGAACACGGCCGCGACGCCGGCGGCGACCAGGGGCTCGACGTCGTCATCGGGGATGATCCCGCCCACGGTCACCAGCACGTCGTCCAGGCCCCGTTCGCGCAGCTGTGCGCACACCCTGGGCACGAGCGTCATGTGGGCGCCCGACAGGATCGACAGGCCGACGACGTCGACGTCCTCCTGGAGGGCCGCCGTGACGATCATCTCGGGCGTCTGGCGGAGGCCGGTGTAGACGACTTCGAAGCCCTCGTCCCGGAGACCCCGGGCGAGCACCTTGGCACCCCGGTCGTGGCCGTCGAGGCCCGGCTTCGCGATCAGCACCTTGAGCGGTCGGTCGGTCATGGCGGCATTGTAGAGCCGCGCCGCGGGCCCGAGCCGCGCTGGATCCGCTGCCGGGACTGCCGCCGGCCTCGACGCCGCGGCGGGCCGCCGTTCCCGGGGTCCGCCTGCAGGCACGACGGGCGCGTCAGGCCCCCGGTGAAGTCCGCCCGATGTGCGAGAAGAACTCGGCGCGGGTCTTGTCGTTGCGCCTGAACAGCCCGAGCACGGCGGCGGTGGTCATCACGGTGCCCGGCTTGCGGACGCCGCGCATGGCGGCACACAGGTGGGTGGCCTCGAGCACCACCCCCACGCCCCTGGGCTGCAGCCGCTCCATGAGGAAGTCGGCGACCTGCTGGGTCATCCGCTCCTGGACCTGGAGCCGGCGCGCGTACATCTCGACCACGCGCGGGATCTTGGACAGGCCGATCACGTGTCCCCCTGGCACGTACGCCACGTGCGCCGACCCGAAGAAGGGCAGCAGGTGGTGCTCGCACAGCGAGTAGAACGGGATGTCCCTGACGACCACCATCTCGCTGTAGCCGACCTCGAACACCGCGCCGTTGATCAGCCGCTCCGGGTCCACGTGGTAGCCGGCGGTCAGCTCCCGGTACATGCGGTGCATCCGGTCCGGCGTCGCGAGCAGGCCCTCACGCTGCGGGTCCTCGCCGATCTCGAGCAGGATCTCGCGGACCGCGGCTTCGATCCGGCCGCTGGATCCCTCGACCGGCTGGGGCCGCTGGGCAAGCTCGGGATCGTCGTCGCCGATCTCCGTCTCGATCTCGTCGACGATGCGGCGGACGTCGTCGGGAAGGGGGCGCGGCATGAACGGGTCGGTCATCGTGACCCGATGGTAGCGCGCGGCGTGCGCTCAGGCGCTTGCGGGCCCACCCACCGGGCGGGGATCGAACGGACGCCCCTGGGCCCCGCGCAGCCAGGTCCTGGCGTTGTCGCCCAGGGCGGGCAGGTAGTAGCCGCCCTCCTGGAGGATCACCAGTCGCTTGCCGATCGCCGCGGACCGCCGTCCGATCTCGTGGTAGACATCGGTGGTCAGCGCGAAGTCGCCGATCGGGTCGCGGCCGTAGGTATCGAAGCCGAGCGAGACGACCATCACCGAGCCCGGCTCGCCCGCGATCCGCTCGAGACCGCGGTCCAGCGCAGCCAGGTATCCCTCGTTGGACAGCCCTGCCGGAAGCGGGATGTTGAGGTTGGCACCCCTGCCGTCGCCCTCCCCGATCTCGTCCTCGTAACCGAGGAAGTAGGGATACTGCCGCGCCGGGTCCGCGTGGAGCGAGACGTACAGGACGTCGGGACGACGCCAGAAGATCTGCTCGGTCCCGTTGCCGTGGTGGTAGTCGACGTCGAGGATCGACACGGGCTCGCCCGTCCGCTCGGCGATGGCATGGGCTGCGATCGCCGCGTTGTTGAAGTAGCAGAAGCCGCCGTACATCGAGCGGGCCGCATGGTGGCCGGGCGGACGACACAGGCCATAGGCGGCCTGTTCACCCTGCTCGAGGACGAGATCAACGGCGGTGAGGGCGACATCGACCGACCACCGGGCGGCGTCGTAGGTGCCGGCGATGATGTAGGTCGAGGTGTCGAGCGCGCGATGGCCGGCGCGTCCGTACACGTGCGCCGGTTCCCGAACCACGGCATCGGACATCCCCTCGGTGACCCACTGGCTGCGGATGGTCTCGGGCGCGAGGGCGTCATACGGGAGGAGCACCCGCCTGGCGTCCGCCCATGCTTCGCGCAGGAACGCCAGCAGGCCGGGATCGTGGACGGCGGTGATGGGCGCCTCTCCGTGCGCCACCGGCTCGACGAGCTCGAAGCCACCGTCCGCCAGCAACGTCGCACGGATGCGCTCCGCGCGATCGGCGACCTCGTTGGCGGGGATCTGGACACCCAGCACGGTCTGGGTCGTGATGTCGTGGGCCAGGTGCCGGGGGGTATAGACGACGCGCATGACGGGCTCCGCTTCGGTCCCACCTGGAACTTGCCCGGATGCTACCCGGTCAGACGTCGTCGGCCACGCCCAAGATCGCGGCGCAGACCGCTGCCGGGCGGTAGCGCATCAGGTTGTGGGCTTCCGAGCCGAAACCGACCATCCGCAGCGGCCCGCCGGCGGCGGCGACCCTGATCCCGGCCGACCGGCGAAGCTCGGCCAGGCGGCGGTCCCGGTCCCCGGCGGCGAGAGCCACGAGCGCCGTGACCGGGGCCCGCGCCTGGCTCAGCGAGGTCGCCGGGTCCAGGTCGATCATCGTCCGCACCAGCGCAGCCGCCACGTGGGGTCGCACCGTTCGCACCAGGTGGCCCGCGGCCGTCTCCACCACCGCGTCCCGCGCCGCCCGTTCCTGGTCGGCGTCCCACGTCGCCGGGTCGAACGCACGCCGGTCGGCCAACCAGGCATCCATCGAGCGCAGCACCTCGGGTGGCTCGTCGAGGTTGCGCAGGAGCTCGTCCCCATCGAGGCCGGTGACCTCGGCCGTCCGCTCCCAGCCGCCATCCACCAGGACCAGCCCGACGCACCGCTCGCCCAGCCGGGCCGCTGCCGCCGCCGCGACGGCGGCCCCGAAGCCGTGTCCGGCCAGGATGAGCGCGCCGGCGCGCAGCAGGCCCGATGCCTCGGCCACGCCGAGCACGTCGCCCGCCATGGTGGCCAGGTCGTAGCCGGCCATGGGGGCATCGGACAGGCCGTGCCCGCGCAGATCCGCGACGGCTGTCCGCCGGACATGAACCAGCCGCCGGGCAACGGGTGCCCAGACCCAGGCGCCCGAGAGAAGGCCGGGGACGAGCAGCACGCCGGGGGCCCCGTCGGCCGGGCCGCCCCAGTCGAGGAAGTGGATGCGCGTCCCGTCGTCGGCGGCAACCAGGAACCCTTCCGGGTCCGCGGCGGGGTCCGGCGCCGGCACGGATGCCGTCTCGAGCCCGATCGGCACCAGGAGACCGGGCACGGCATCGGAGGTCATGGCAGGGCTAGGATACGGGAGCCATGACCAAGCGCCGCCGCGGATCCCGGAACGCCGCCCGGCGGCCGCATCCCGCCCGCCACGACCGTTTCGACCGGCTCGTGGACCGGGCGGTGAGCTCGAATTCCGCAGCCGTTCCGCGCCGCGCTCGACGAGATCGCCCTGGTGATCGCGGACGAGCCCACGCCCGGTCAGCTGCGCGAGAACGGCCTCGCGCCCGACGAGACGCTGTACGGCCTGTACGACGGGGTGCCGCTCGACGAGTGGGGTGGTGACCTCATCCCGGTCCCGACCCGGATCATCGTGTTCCGGCTGCCGCTCGAGGAGGACTTCCCGGACCCGGACGACCTCGCCGACGAGGTCCGGATCACGATCCTGCACGAGCTCGCGCACCACCTGGGGATCGAGGACGAGGACCGCCTGCTGGAGCTGGGGATCGACTGACCGTCAGGCGGGCAGCGTCAGCACGGCACCCAGCATCGCCAGAAACGCCACGAGCGCGGCCAGGGCGAGGCCGGGAGTCATCCACGGGCTGGCGAGGCTCGCCCCGATCAGCGGGCGGTCGCGACCGTCCTGGAGACCGCGCGTGTAGTGGGTGAGGGCGGCGAACGCGTGGACGGCCGGGGCGGCCGCGATCGCCTCCACGATGAACACCAGGGTGCCGGCGGCGAACACCAGGGCGGCGGCCAGCGGGACCACCAGCGGCGGTGGAACGGCGTCGGCGAGACCGGCGCCGTCGAGCAGGCGGATCACCACGTCCAGCCCGGTCGACAACCCGAACAGCACGACGAACTGGCCGATCACGCTGAACACCGCGACCACGACCGCCAGCCCGGGCCGCAGACGGACCAGTCGCCACGACCGTCCGATCGCGTCGAGCATGGGGACCTCGCCCAGCACGATGCCGGCCGGCGCGTAGACGAACGGGGCCGTCACCAGCAGCGAGACCAGCAACGACACCCCGAACGTGATCTCGCCGGCGGGCCTGACCGCCAGCGAGAACGGGATCTCGACGGCCCAGCTCAGGACGCCGGCCACGACCCCGACCAGCACCTGTGCGCCCAGCATCTGCCAGAAACGCTGGCGCGCGAGCGAGATCGACTCCCTGGAGGACAGGGGACGGCCCTCGACGCGGCCGCCGATCACGGCGGTCGCCAGCGAGCGGGCATCGATCCCGGCGGCGACGTAGCCCAGGAATGCGGGGACCGCAGCCAGCAGCATCCAGCCGAACCAGGCGCCCTCGCCGTAGCCTGGCCTGTCTCCGGCGACTGCGCGAGTCGTCAGTGCCGGCGAGGTGAGCGCGAGGCCGACGATCACCATCAGTGGCGCGACGGTGACCAGGAGCATGAATCCGATGGCGAACGACGCGCCCCGGAGCCCCGCGTCACGGCGGGTCAGCAGGTCCAGCGACTGGCGGACCAGCGGTCGGACGCCCAACGGAAGCTGTCGGACGGCCTCGCTGGGGACATGCGGCCCCGCGGCGAACGCGCGCGGGCGGGCGGGCGGCGGCGGCAGCAGGACCGCGGCCGGCGGCGGGGGCGGCGGACCGGGCAGCGCTGGCGACGGGAGCGAGAGCGGTGGTCGGTCGGGAGCGGAACGGGCGTCCGCGTGACCGCCGCCCGGTTCGTCCATCAACCAGGCACGGACAGGGGGCCGGCATCCGCCAGCAGCGAGCCAAGCCGATCCGGCGCCACGTTGCCCCCCGACAGGATCACCGCCACCCGATCGCCGTCCCGGATGGGGACGGCGCCGGTCAGAACGGCCGCCAGGGCCGCGGCACCCGCGGGCTCGAGGACCTGCTTCAGCCGCTCCACGCCGAACCGGAGGCCGGCCAGGATCGTCGCGTCCTCGATCGTCACGACGCCCTCCAGGTAGCGGCGCGCCACGTCGAGCGCGAGGTGGCCCGCCCCGGGCGCATTGAGGCCGTCGGCCACGCTGGCCGGGGTGATCGGTACCGGCGTGCCCGCGGCCATCGCCCGGCGGAGCGCGTCGGAGCCGGTAGGCTCGACGCCGAACACCCGCGTCCGCGGTCGGAGCTCGCGGACGGCAACCGCCACGCCGCCGATCAGCCCGCCGCCGCCGACCGGGACGACCACCACGTCGACGTCGGGCAGGTCCTCGATGAGCTCCAGCCCGCACGAGCCGTTGCCGGCGAGGACCTCTGGGTCGTCGTAGGGATGGACCAGCACCAGCCCCCGCTCGTCACGGAGCTTCTCGAGCCGCTGGAGCGACTCGCCCACGTGGTTGCCGTGCAGCACGACCTCGGCACCGTACGCCAGGCACGCAGCGACCTTGGACTCCACGGCGGCCGCGGGCATCACAACCGTCATCGGCACCCCCGCCTCCCGGGCGGCCCACGCATACGCCTGGCCCGCGTTGCCCGCGGAGATCGTGATCGCGCCCCGCCTCCGCTCCTCGGGCGTGAGCGACGAGATGCGCGCCAGTGCCGCCCGGGCCTTGAACGAGCCCGTCTTCTGCAGGTGCTCCGCCTTGAGGTAGAGGCGGCCGTCCGCCAGCGCGACGCCCGCCTGCCTCGAGGCGACGCGGGCCGCGGTCGCCGAGGACAGCATCGGCGTGTGGTGGACACGGTCGCCGAGCTGGCGTCGTGCCTCGCGGATCGAGGCCAGGGTGACGGGCGGACGGCTCACCTGTCGAGTATGCCCTCGGTCGCGACCACGTCGTCGCCCAATGGCCGCGTCCGGGGCGGCATCTGCCCCGCAACGTTCCGCAACGCCGCTGCCGGACCTCGCCGTGGCGCATCACTTGCGTTCTTGCGCAACCAATGAGATAATCGTTCCCGTGATCGAGATCCTGGGCCACACGGACGAGGACCGCAGTCGCTTCGCGGCCGTGGCTCGTGCGCTCGGCGATGCCAAGCGGTTGTGCGTCCTCGAGTCCCTCGCCGACGGCGAGGTCTCGGTGGGCGAGCTGGCCACCCGGGTCAGCTGCCAGGTCCCGAACATGAGCCAGCACCTCGCGGTGCTGCGCTCGGCCGGACTGGTCGTCGCCCGTCGCGACGGCAGCACGGTCTACTACCGCCTCGCGGACCCCAAGATCCTCGAGGCCTACAAGGTTCTCCAGACAATCGCCCGCTGACCGGGCGGAGACAGAGCTCCGCCGGCCTGGCGGGAGAAAGGAACGCCACCGTGGCGGACATCAAGCACGCGACCGACGACACCTTCGAAGCGCTCGTGCTCAACAACGACAAGCCGGTCGTCGTCGACTTCTGGGCGACCTGGTGCGGCCCCTGCAAGATGGTCGCGCCCGAGATGGAGAAGCTCGCAGCGAAGTACGAGGGCGTGGTCGACGTGGTCAAGGTCGACGTGGACGCCAACCCCCGCCTGTCGCAGGCGTTCGGGATCATGAGCATTCCCACCATCGCCTGCTTCAAGCCGGGCGAGCAGCCCCAGGGTGTGGTCGGCTTCCGGCCCCTCGACCAGCTCGAGCAGGCCTTCGGGCTCACCGGACTCGTCGCGGCCAACAACTAGCCCACCCTTCTCAGCGGTTCCGCGACCCCGGCCGCCGGCCGGGGTCGTCGCTCGTCCGGGACCGGGACCCGCCTCAGCCGTTGGCCGCTGGTCAGCCGCCCGTCACCCGCCGGTATGCCGAGCGTACCCAGGCCTCGGCCCGGTCGAGGGCGAACCGGTCGATCACTGCGGGGGTGAACACGATCCAGCCGGTGCCCCGCGACGACGCCCTGGTATCGGCCGTCCTCAGCGCGGCCTTCGCGACCCGCGGCTCCATGGCGACCTCGAGCCGGTCCGCCATCAGCACGGCAAAGGCCCGGCCGCGGGCGAGGTAGACCGCCGCCTCCCCGTCTCGCGCCAGCTCCACGCCGCCAAGCTCGCCGATCACGGTCTCAACCCGCTCGGCGAGCGACTCGTCCGCCGCGGTCCCGGCCTCGAGGGCAGCAGCGGCCTCCTCGCCCGGGTCGAGCGGGGCCTCGTCGAGAGGGTCCTCGTCGTCCAGGTCCAGGTGTCCGTTCGATGACGGCGATCCCGGCATCACATGACCTCCGATGCGGCTGGCCAGGGAAGCCTAGCAGCCGACCCATCCGCCGCCACAGGACCTGGGGCTTCCGAACGCGGCCCGCGACGACAGGCGTCGGGCCGGACGTCGCCGGGCAGCCCGGCGGTCAGCCCCGGGTGGCCTCCAGGATCGCCTGCAGCTCGGCCTGGTGCTCCTGGTAGTGCTCGGTGGTCTCGCCGAAGAAGTACTCCTGGTTCGATGCATGCTTGATCCAGCGCGCCTCGGGAACCACGGTCAGGTAGCCGCGCAGGTCGCCGGCGACCTCGCGGAACCTTGCCCGCAGGTCGTCGATCGGCATCGCACGGTAGCGCTCCAGCGCCTCGTCGTTGATCGAGGCGCCACCGTCGGGCGCGGTGTCCCAGGTGGCCTGGATCCGGCCCATCGTGGCGCTGGTCTCCCCCACCGCCAGCTCCTGGGCGCTCGCGAGCGCCTGTTCCTGCCAGAACAGGAGGTGGCCCATGAGGTCCCGCCCCGACCAGCCGTGGGCACCGTCCACGGGAATGGACAACTGCTCATCCGTGAGGTCATGGAGTGCCTCGTAGGCGCGGAAGGCGTCTCGTTCGTCCTCGAGGAAGGACAGCGCATCGAAGTACATGTCCGCATCGTAGACGCCCCGGACCACCCCGACGCGGTCATCGCGCGCCGGTGGCTCAGCGCAGCAGGCTGCGCCAGTCGGCCGGTACCCGATCGTTGGGCGACGGCGGCTGCTGGTCGAGCGGCCGGCTCAATGGCGGAGCCAGCTCGGGAGCGTCGTCGACGGGCTCCTCCCGCTGGTAGTCCCAGAACCAGTCCTCGTCGGGTTCGAAGCTGCGGGCGACCGGGTGACCGGCCTCCGCCGCGTGACGGCTGGCATGCTGGCCGCGGGACGAATCGCAGCATCCGATCCGGCCACAGGCGGCGCACCGTCGGAGGTGGAGCCACCAGCCGCCCGTCCCGAGGCAGTCCACGCAGCCGGTGCCGCTGGGCGGGACGACGGGATCGATCGGGGCGGCCATGGTGCACCTCGCCGGCTGCGGGCCTCGGCTCGCCGAGCGGCGATGGGTCCCGGGCTCGGATCGTAGCGCCCTGACCGGCCGGGCGCCTCGATGCTAGAGTCCGGGCGTGAGCGACGACGTCCCGTTCCAGCTGCCACCCGTCGAGCCCTCGTCGGCTGCCGCGATCCCGGAGTCGACGCTGTCGCCGGAGCTGCTTGCCGGATTGCTCGCCGACGGTGACGACGAGCTGGCGGCGTGGACCCTCCGCCACGCGCTGGCCGAAACGTCCCGGGCCAATGTGTTCGACGGCCTGCTTCGCGAGGCCATGCAACTCGTCGGGGAGCGCTGGCGGTCGGGGCGATGGTCGGTGGCCGAGGAGCACCTCGCGTCGCGCACCCTGCTCCGCGCGCTGGAGCGGATCCGTCCGGAGCCGGGAGCCGAGGCCCGGGTCGGGGCGCTGGCGGTCCTCGCCGGCGCCGCCGGGGAGCACCACATGATCGGCCTCGTCTGCCTCGACCAGCTGCTGGCCGAGGACGGCTGGACCGTCGCCAACCTGGGCGCCGACGTTCCGGCCGAGGACCTGGCGACCTTCGTCGGCCGCAACGAGGTGGCGCTCGTCTGCCTGTCCGCCCAGGACGGGAGCCGCGTCGGCGACCTCGCGGATTCGGTATCGGCCGTGCACGGAGCCCGGCCGGGGCTTCCGGTGCTGCTGGGCGGCCAGGTGACCGGTGTCCCCGGTCTGGCCGAGACCGTCGGCGCCCAGGGGGCGGCGCACTCGCTCGGCGAGGCGCTCTCGCTGGCCCGCCCCTATCGCCCCGCCTGAGGTCGACGCCCGGCAGGTTGGGTCGAGCTCAGACGGTGGCCGGCTCGCGGTATTCGCCGAACACCTCGCGCAGGACCGCGCACTGCTCGCCCAGCGTCGCGTACGCCCGGGCAGAGCGCAGGAAGTGGGGCATCAGGTTGGTCTCGCTGCCGCCCGACCGCGACGCCGCCTCTCGGAGGCCGGCCAGGGCACTCCCCACGGCCTCGTTATCGCGCCCGGCCCGGGTTCGCTCGAGGCGGGCAAGATGGCGCTCGAGCGAGCCCTCCGGGACCTGGAGCACCGGCACGGTCACCGGCTCCTCGTCCAGGTAGCGATTGATTCCCACGATCACCCGTTCACCGGCATCGAACTCGCGCTGGAAGCGGTAGGCGGCGTCGGCGATCTCACGCTGCGGGTACCCCTCCTCGATTGCCTTGACCATGCCGCCGCGCCGGTCGATCTCGTCGAGGTAGCGCCACGTCTCGCGCTCGACGCGGTTGGTCAGCGCCTCCACGAACCATGAGCCGCCGAGCGGGTCGACGGTGCTGGCGACGCCGGTCTCCTCGAGGATGACCTGCTGCTGGCGGAGGGCGAGCAGGGCGGCCTCCGCCGTGGGGACGGCGAGCGCCTCGTCGTAGGCATCGGTGTGGAGACTCTGGGTGCCGCCGAGGACCGCAGCCAGCGCCTGCGTCGCCACCCGGGTCAGGTTGTTGAGCGGCTGCTGGGGCGTGAGTGAGACGCCCGCGGTCTGGGTGTGGAAGCGCATCCAGGTCGAGCGCTCGTTCTCCGCCCGGTAGCGCTCGGTCATCAGCTTCCACCAGATCCGGCGCGATGCCCGGAACTTGGCGATCTCCTCGAAGAAGTCGGAGTGCGAGTTGAAGAAGAACGACAGGCGCGGCGCGAAGTCGTCGACGCGCAGTCCCCGCTCGACCGCCGCCTCGACATAGGCCATGCCATCCGCGATCGTGAAGGCGAGCTCCTGCACGGCCGTGGAGCCGGCCTCGCGGATGTGGTAGCCGCTGATCGAGACCGTGTTCCAGCGCGGCAGCTCGCGCGTGCCGAACTCGATCGTGTCCACCACCAGGCGCATCGACGGCCCGGGCGGGAACAGGAACTCCTTCTGGGCGACGTACTCCTTGAGGATGTCGTTCTGGGTCGTCCCCTCGAGACGGTCTCTCGGCACCCCGGCCTTCTCGGCCGCCGCGATGTACATGGCCCAGATCGGGGCGGCGGGGGCGTTGATCGTCATCGAGGTGCTGACGCGGTCGAGCGGCAGGCCGTCGAGCAGCAGCTCCATGTCGGCGAGACTGCTGACCGCCACCCCGCACGTCCCGAACTCCCCCTCGGCCTCCGCGTCGTCGGTGTCGTAGCCGTACAGGGTGGGCATGTCGTAGGCGATCGAGAGGCCGGTCTGCCCGGCATCGAGCAGCTGGCGGAAGCGGGCGTTGGTGTCCTCGGCGCTGCCGAAGCCCGCGAACATGCGCATCGTCCACGGGCGGCTGCGGTAGCCAGTCGGATGCACGCCGCGAGTGAACGGCGGCCCTCCGGGCATGCCGAGGTCGCGGGCCAGATCAACGTCGGCGTAGCGGCCGGTTCCCTCCCGGAGACTGTCACCGTGATGATCGACCGCCGTCGGGCCGCCGGGACCCGGCACGGCATAGGGGTCCACGGAGGCGACGGGGTCCGGCCCGGGCTCCAGGTCCCACGGCCCGTAGAGGCGGTCCACCGGGAGGTCGCCCAGCGTGGTGAAGCGCTCCCGACGCTCCGGGAGTCGGTCGAGCGAGGGGGCCAGGCGTTCGACGCGCCAGCGCCGGTGCCGATCGGCCCAGTCGGGACGGTCGCTCATGGTCAGTCGACGCTAGCACATGGTCGTCGACCTGTCGGCCCCGGCACTCCGCGGCGGGACGGGCGCGGCGGGAGGGGCGCAACGGCCACCCGCCCTACCGGCCGCCTTATCCCGAGCCGAGCGTCGCCAACAGGTCGGCCACCACCGCGTCTCCCACGTCGGATGCCAGCAGGACCCGCACCACCGACTCGCCCGGCGCCCTCCAGGTGACCAGGGTCGAGCCCGTCCCGTCGGAACCCAGCACGTCCAGCCGCTGGGCGGGCACGGAGCCGACGAGCGTCTCGGTTCGCTGAAGCTTCTCCGTCCGGCGGGCGGTCTGCGCCGGCTGGGCGTAGAAGTCGAGCATCTGGCCGGCATCGAGACCGTCGGCCTGGAACACGGCGACGGTCAGCCCGCTGGTCCCGCCGGTGCGCCAGGTCGCGCCCGCGAACCGCAGCTCGGCGACCCCGGCCTCCACGAGCGTTCCGAGCGCCTCCGGCGAACAGATCCGGCCGGAGTCGAGGCTGTCCGGTGGGCGCCCCTCGTACGTGGTCGGGACGAGCGCCTCGAGATCCGGGTAGGCACCCGCCATCTGGCCCTCGGCCGGACACGGTGCCGATGGATCGAAGCTGGCGGTGGCGGTGTCGGGGCCCGCGCAGGCAGCCAGAACGGGCAGCAGGGCGGCGGCCAGCAGGGCGGCGGCGAGGTGGCGGAGGGTCCGGGATCGCATCGCCGGTGAGGGTACCGGCAGCCGCCCGAAGTCGTCGCCGGCCAAGCTCGATGATGCGGCTCGACGGGTGCCGTCAGTCGGCAACGGCTACCCAATGCGCCATCTTCCCTATCGGTCCGATGGTCCCGACAGAGGCACCGTCCGATGGTCAGGGCGGTGCACCAATGCGCCTGACCTTCGCGCACGCGGGCACATGACACGAGGCCCATTGAGACCGGCACAACCTGCGCGTAGGGTGGACCTGCGTT
This sequence comes from uncultured Chloroflexia bacterium, assembly GCA_963727585.1. Classification (GTDB taxonomy): domain Bacteria; phylum Chloroflexota; class Limnocylindria; order Limnocylindrales; family CSP1-4; genus CAIXZV01. Next base: position 1,532,403 of record CAVSHH010000003.1, read on the forward strand.
CGAAACGCGCCGACCCACGACGATCCGGGAAGCAACCTGGGGCGTCGGCCACGGATCGATCAGCCGGACAACTCGACCGTCGAGGACGCTTGGCGGCACGAGGGTTCCGAGCTCCGATCACGAGCCGAGTAACTGGGCACCTTTCGGCCACCAGGCCCGGACGGACGCGGGCGGCTGCACTGATCATGCGTTATCTGCACCCCCGGTCCGTCCAGCCGGGGGTGCGACCGTGTTCCGGGGGGCTGTCCGGCTCAGCGGAACGGGTTCGACTGCCAGCCGGGACGCGCCGGCCGGTGCGCCCGCCGGATCCCTCGCCGATCGAGCTCCGCCACGATCACCCGCGCCGCCAGCGCGATGTCCGGCTCGCGTGTGATGGTGCCGGCCAGCCAGTCGATGTAGCTCGGCTCGAAGGCGGCGATCTCGCCCAGGGTGTGGCCGTGGAACTTGCCGAAGTCGACCTCGAGCTCCAACGCGTCATCGAGCGACGGCAGCATGGGCCCAACGTGCCCTGCGAGCTGATCGCGTTCCAGCGGTCCCGAGGGCTGCGACGCCCGGAGCTCCGGGGTGGCTCGCCCGCGGCCCTGCGGCGGGTGGCCCGTCAAGGGCAGCCGGATCCCGGGCGGGGTGGTGGTCTGGTTTCGCGGGCGGACGGTGTCGCTGGTATCGACGCGGGCCGTGACGGGTCGCGTCCGGGGCGGAGGGGGCGGTCCGCCGGTCCGCACCCTGGGTTGCGCAGGCGGCCGGTCGGCGCTCGAGGATGGGGTGCGACGACCACGGCCCTCAGGCGTCTCACCGGTCCGAGTGAGGGTCGCATAGGCGGCATTGATCTCCGCCATCCGCCGCGTCGCGCGCCGGGCAACCTGGGCATCCTCGCCGGTCAGGTCGGGGTGGTGGCGTCGGGCGAGGGCCCGCCACGCGGCCTTGATCTCGTCGGGCGAGGCACCGGCCTCGACACCGAGCACGACATGCGGATCCCTGGGCACGCTCCCGAGTGTATCGCTGGCCGGTCCGATCGCCGGCCTGACGCTTGACAGCCTCGCCTGGAGGCGGTCCGATTCGCCCCGTGATCCGTGCCCGCCGGGCCGGCCTCGCAGCCGCCCTCACCGCCCTGCCAGTCGCCCTCGCCTACCGGTTCGCGCTCGTGTACCGGGTCCGGGCCGGCTATCCGCAGCAGCACCCGTCGGTGCACGCGCCCGACGCCGTCGGGCTGCCGTGGCAGGATGTCGAGGTCCCGACCGCGGATGGGCTCCACCTGCCCGGCTGGCTCATTCCGGCCGGCCCGGAGCCGGCCCCGGGCGTGGTCCTGGTGCACGGCTGGGAGTCGTCGCGCGATCGGACGCTGCCCCACGCCCAGGTGCTCCACGCGACGGGCTACCATGTGCTCACGATCGACGTCCGGGGGCACGGCGTCAACGGTCCCGAGGCGCTGCCGCTGTCCGTGGGCGAGTATGCCGCCGATGCCGTTGCGGCCGGCGCCTGGCTCCGTGCCCGCCTGGAGGTGACCCGGGTCGCCCTGCTGGGCCACTCGATGGGAGCGGCCGGCACGCTCGTCGCCGCGGCCGGCGACCCTGGGATTGCAGCGGTGATCGCGGTCTCCACGCCCGCCGATCCCTGGCGCCTGACCCGCCAGACGTTCCGCCTGGCCCACCTCCCGATCCCCTCGCCCGTCGCCTGGCCCCTCGCGTGGCTCACCACTCGCGTCTACCTGCGTCCCCGCGGCCACACCGTCGCGTCGGTCAGTGCGACCCGTGCGGTCCGCCGGATCACGGCGCCCGTCATGCTGGCCCACGGGACCGAAGACGGGGTGGTCCCCGTAGGCGACCTCGAGCGCCTCGCGACCGCCCGCCGCGCAGCCCTGCCGGGGGCGGTGACCGAGACGCTCGTCGTGCCTCGGGGCCACCACTCGTGGCTGTACGAGGACCCGGCGTACCGTGCCGCCATCGCTCGATTCCTGGCGACATATCTCGGTGGCCCGCTCACGCCGGAGGCGGCGGCCGCCAGGGCAGAGCAGGTTCCCGCCTGGCGCCTGCCCGCCCCGCAGCGGCTGCTCACGCTGGACGAGCAGCCGGGCGGGTTGCGCTCCCTGTGGCTGCTCGTCCAGCGCTCGGAGCGCCGGCACGCACCGGGCTCCCTGGGTCCATCGCCGACCGCCCTGCCAACCAGCGGAGGAGAGCCCTCGTGAACGTCTGGGATGCGGTGCGCACCAAACGCGCCATCCGCCAGTTCGCCGACCGCCCGATCGAGCCGGACCGGCTCGATCGCATCGCGCGGGCCGGCACCCGCGCCCACAGCTCCAAGAACCAGCAACGCTGGGCGTTCATCGTCGTCCATGACAGGGAGCGGCTCGCGGCGCTGGCCCGGACCGGCCGCTACGCGGGGCACGTCGCCGGCGCCGCGGCCGCTATCGCCCTCGTGACCCCGGATCCACGGGGCCCCGACCAGCCCCTGAGCGTCACCTGGGACCTGGGTGGAGCTGCCGCCCAGATGATGCTGGTCGCATGGGAGCTCGGCATCGGCTCCTGCCCGGCCACCGTATACGAACAGGACCGGGCCCGCGAGATCCTGGGCTACCCGGAGGAGCAGTGGTGTGAGTATCTCCTCTCGTTCGGCTATCCTGCCGACCCCGGCCAGCTGACGGCGCCCAACCGCCCCGGCGGGCGGCGGCCGCTGGACGAGGTGGTGTACCGGGAGCGCTGGGGAGGCTGAATCCGGTCAGCTCATGGCGCCGTCGTACCCGGGTTCGTCGTGCTCGATGTCGAGCCCCTCGATCGCGGCCTCCGGCGTGGAACCGGCCTGCTCGGGGGCCGGCGCCCCCTCGGCCACGTACGACCCGATCGCCACATCCAGCCCCACATCGCGGCCCGCCTGCTCGGACAGCAGCCACTTGTGCTCGAGGACGTCGCAATAGGCCTGGACCAGGTCGCGGTCGGGCGCGACCCACTCCCGGATCCGGGCCAGCGTTGGCCGGTAGACGCCTCGCAGCCAGCGATCGGCCGCCTCCTCGGCATCCACGGTTCGATGCTCCGCCCACTCCAGCCAGGCCCGGTACTCGGCGAGATCGTTGAGCAGCATTCGCGCCTGGCCTTCGAGGGCACGCAGCCGGGTGCGCCGCTCGAGTTCGTTCGCGTGGTACCGGCGGGTGGTCACGGAGGTCCGCAGGTGCACGGTCCCGGCCGGTCCACCCGGATCGACCTCGAGGTCCACGGAGAACCCCAGGTCGTTGAGCCGCCGCAGGCGGGTCCGGATCGCCTGCCGGTCGCCGGGGATGAGACCGGTCTCGTCGTGGAGCTCCGTCCACACCGCCTGGTAGCGCGTGCGGACGCTCTCGGCAGCCTCGATCGACGCGTCCATGTCGATCGTTCGGCCCTGGAACGCGGCGAGGTCAGCGAGACCGAAGGCGACGTTCTCCACCAGGATGGCGAGGTCGAAGCGGCGCTGGCCGTCGGACAGGCCTGCATGCACCTCCGACGTCTCGGCATCCACGAGATAGGCCTGGATCCGGTCGCCGTCACGCCGGAACAGGGTGTTGGCCAGTGAGCAGTCGCCCCAGTACACCCCGCCCCGGTGGAGGTCGACCAGCAGCAGGGCCATCGCATCGAGCAGCCGGTCGCGGTAGCCGGTGCTGGCGCTGCGCAGGCGCATGAGCAGCCGCCGGTACTGCATCGAGTGCCGGAGATACTCGGTGATGAGCACCGCCTCGCCCCGCTCCGGCCGCTCGGCGAGGCCCAGCGCCCGGACCGCGGGCAGGCCGGCGTCCTCGAGGCGACGCAGGACGTCGAACTCGCGGGCCGCCACCGGGGCAGGCAGCTCCTTGAGCGCATAGACGAGGCCGTCCTGGACCAGGAAGCGCACGAGGTGGCGGGAGGGGCCGACGGGGAGGTCGCGGAACCGGAGCCGCGGATCGTCCCAGCGTGCCAGCGGGTCCTCCCACGGCAGGTCGAGGAGGGCAGCCACCTCGTCTCGAAGGCGCAGCCTCGGGAAGGTCATCGGGAGACGTCGGAGACGCTGCGCGGCGGCGGCGACCGGCCGTCAGGGACGCTTGCGCAGGTAGGCGGCGAGCCCTGAGTCGTACCCCAGCGACTCGAACAGCTTGCGGGCCTCCGGCCGGTGATGGCCGGCCGTGACCTCGAGGAAGGCCGCCCCCGTCTCGAGAGCCACGCGCTCCGCCTCCGCCATCAGCTGGCTGCCGACGCCCCGCTCCCGGACCCCGGGGTCGACGACCAGGGCGACGATCCGTGCGAAGCGCTCGTCGGTCTCGAACCGCGGCAGCACGTGGAACGCGATGAAGCCGATCGCCTCGCCCGCGGCCTCCGCAGCCAGGACGTGCGAGTCCTCCTGCGAGAACCGCTCGATGCGGGCCGCCAGGTCCGACGCCCCGGCGGGATAGCCCTCGTCCGTGAGAAGTGCCGCGAACCGCTCGGCATCGTCGGCCGTGGCGGGTCGCACCGTGACTGCTGCAGCGTCGCTCATGGCGCGATGGTACCCGCGTCCGATCCCGGCGACAGCGGCGACCGGCCCTCGGTGACGATGACGTGCGGACCATCGGGCCTCCCGGGGAGCAGGACCTGGCGCCCGAGCGGCCCCTGCCGCTCGGACCCGATCCGGAGCCGCCGCTCGCGGGCCCGCTGGGACCATGGGGCCAGGCCCACGGCCGGGCGCAGGTAGATCGCGCACGGTCCCTCGCCGTCACGGGCCAGCGATGCCGCGGCCCGCCCCTCCCGCTGCGGCTCGAGCATGATCGACCACTCGCCCGGCAGCCCGGCACCGCGGCGCAGCCGGGCTCGGGCCCCGAGATGCTCGTCGCCACCCTCGCCGCCGGCTGGCGGGCCCAGCCACAGGTCGAGCTCCCGTTCCGCCCGGTCGACCTCCACGGTCGCCCAACCAAATGCGGCCAGGGTCATCGCTCCCCCGGTCCCCGGCCCGGGCGGCTCCTCGCCGCCCGGAACCGGCTCCAGCAGCAGCCGCCCGGCGGCGTACTCGCGGTCGGCCGGCCCCTCGTGGATCCACGGCCGCACCTCGAGGAGCGCCGTGCCCAGGTCCAGCAGGCTGGCACCGGGAACAAGGCCGCCCGGTCGCGAGGAGATCTCGAGACGGCGCTCGAGGTCGGCCACGAGGCCGCCTGGATCGGGCGCCTGCCAGGTCAGCCTCGCCCACAGCATCATCCCAGCACCAGGTCGGGTGACTCGCCCAGCGAGCCGAAGCCGAGCCGGGCATAGAGGCGGAGTGCAGGGAGGTTGCCGGAGAACACGCCGAGGTAGGCGTGGCCGGCGGCGGCTCCCCCGGCGGCGGCCAGCACGTGCCGGGTGACCAGGCCGGCCAGCCCGTGGCCGCGAAAGGTCTCGCGGGTTCCGATGGAGCTCAGGTAGCTGTACCCCTCGAAGGTGGTCGACTTGGCCACGGCGGCCGGCTCACCGTCGATCCTCGCCAGGACCAGCGTGATCCGCTCGTCGTCGAGCGTGGCCCGCAGGTCCGCGGCGAGGTCGGCGGCGCGACCGGGCAGCGCCCCGAACGACTGGGCGAGCACCATTCCCATGTCGTCGCAGTCGGCGGGGGCCGCATCAGCTCGAGCCCGGATCGCGTGCAGGGTCACCCCGGGCGCCAGCTCGTCCGGGGCGACCGGCAGGCATGAGCCGGCGTCGTCGAGGAGCATCAGGTGGCCGCCGCCGATGTCATGGAAGCCGTGGGCCACGAGGCGGTCCGCGAGGTCGGGCGGGCGGGTCCAGCGCGGCGACGGCCACAGGTGAGGCCTCCGGCCGAGCGAGGCGAACAGCGTGAGGGCGGCCGCGAACCGCCGATCGAACCCCGGCTCGTCGGCGGGCCAGCGCACGCTGACCATCCGGTTCCAGAACACGTCCGGGTCGCGCGGATCGTGGAGGACCACCGAGTCGCCGAGGTCGATGACCTCGCGGCCGGGGATCGAGTGGGCACGAGACTCATGGCGCTCGAGCGTGCGCATGGTCGCGTCGTCCACGTCAAGGTGCCGGATCACACCGCCACCTTACCGCCCGGCCGACCCGCCCGGCCCGAGCGCGCATGTTGGACAGTGTCCAATCTGGGGTACAATGCCTGCGCGTCCCCCAGCATTCCGAAGGAGGCACACCCATGACCGTTGCCGCCACTGCCGACACCCGCGCCGCGGCGCTCCAGGCAAGCCTCGTCGAGCTCATCGACCTGTCGCTCCAGGCCAAGCACTACCACTGGAACGTCACCGGCCAGGATTTCCGGCCCGTCCACCTCCAGCTCGACGAGATCACGGACCAGGTCCGGCTGTGGTACGACGACGTAGCGGAGCGCCTGTCGACGCTCGACGTCTCGCCCGACGGGCGCGTGGCCACGATCGCAGCCACCACGCCCCTGCCGGCTGGTGGCGAGGGCTGGCAGCGTGACGTCGACACGGTGACCGCGATGCGCGACCGGTTGGACGAGATCGCCTCGCGGATCGAGCAGCGTGCCGCCGAGATCGGCGACAGCGACCTGGTGACCCAGGGGATCCTTCTCGAGATCGCGGGTGGCCTGGCCAAGCACGCGTGGATGCTCCGCGTCCAGGCGCGGTGACCGACGCCACCAGCCGGCTGCGGGGCGCCGGGCTCCGGGTGACCCCCCAGCGCGTCGCCATTCTCGACACCCTGGCCGAACTGCGCGGTCATCGCACCGCCGAGGAGATCGCGGCGGCGCTGCGCCGCGCGGGAGCGGAGATGCCACGGGCCAGCCTGTACCACGCCCTGGCGGCGATGACCGATCGCGGTGTCGTCCTGGTCGCCGATTCGGGGCCCGGCACGGCTCGGTACGAGCTGACCACCGACTGGCACCACCACCTCGTCTGCCGGCAGTGCCGCGCGATCGTGGACGTCCCCTGCCTCACGGGCAGCAAGCCGTGCCTCGAGGGCTCCATCCCGGGCGCGGTCGTGGACGAGGCGCAGGTCGTGTTCCGCGGACTGTGCCCGGCCTGTGCAGTCGGCAACGGCGCCGTCGAAGGCAGCGGCGCCGTCCCATCAGGCGGACGGGCCTAGCGGCGGGCGACGATGGCGCTCGCTCCCGAGGGCAGCTCGATCAGCTCCGGCGTCGGGCTGCCCGCATCCGCGAACCAGCCGAGCGCCTCGGAGCGGGTCACCAGCCGGCTGCCCATCAGCAGCTCGTCGAGCTGGATGCCGGCGAGCAGCTCCGCGTGCCGCGTCTGGAGCTCGTCAGGGTCCGTGGGCAGATACCAGTCGAGCACGACCAGCCAGCCCCCGGGTGCCAGCGTCGCGAGCGCCGAGCGGAGCGCGTTCACCGGGTCCTTCAGCTGGTGGAGCGCGTACTGGAAGTAGGTCAGGGTCGCCTCACCCTCGTGCCCGATGGCAGCCACGTCCCGTTGCTCGATGGCGATCCTCTCTGCCAGCACGGCAGATCCTGCGAGCGCGCGGGCGCGGGCCACGGAATCCGGCTCGAACTCGATGCCCAGCAACCGCGTGCCGGGAAAGCGGCGCCCCATCGCCACCAGCCACCGCCCGCCGCCGCAATGGACATCGATGATCCGCGAGCCGGGCCGCAGGTCCAGGACCAGCTGCGGGATCGCCGGCAGCACCTCCTGGAAGAAGACCGCGATGTCCTGGACGGTCAACCGCTCGATCGCCTCCCGGTAGCGGTCGGGACGGGCCGTGCGCGGGACACCGGTCCGGACCACCTCGGGCAGGTCTGCGAAGTCCAGGCTGCCGACGGCGGCGTGAAGAAACTGGCCCCCCAGGTACTCGGGGCGATCGGCATCGAGGAGGATCGTGGCCACCTCGCCCGGCAGCCGCAGCCGTCCGTCGTCGGCGGGCTCGAGCAGATCGTGCGCCGTGGCGCCCCATGCCCAACGACCCACGAGCGACGGCTCGGTCCCGGTGCGGCGCGCCAGCTCCTCGACGGTCAGCCCCCCGGCGCCCGCGTCGCGAAGCTGCGCGAGCAGGTTCAGCTGCAGCCCGCTCACGATGTACCACGTCCGGTGGAACCCGCCGAGGCTGGCGACCAGGTCGTCGAAGCGATCATCGAGCTGCATGAACGCATTGTGCCCGCTCGGGTTCCTGCCCGCGAGACCCCAGGCGGGTGTGCGTGGGTGGCGGTGGGGTGCTGCTAGGATCGGCGCACGTGCCGGCGGCGGGTGCGGGCCGCGGGTGCCGGCGGCGGGTGCGGGCCGCGCCTCGCCGACCGATGCAACCATTGTCGGCCCGGCCGGGTTCTGAGGGGTGATGGACGACACGGAGCTCGCTCGGCACCTCGCGCTGGATCTGGACGGGACCTTCGAGGCGCTGGTCCACGCTCACGCGGATCGCTGCCATTCGATCGCCCTGCGCCTGACCGGCAATCCCCACGATGCGGAGGAGGTCGCCCAGGACGCCCTGGTCCGCGCCTACCGTGCGTTGGCCGGCTACGACACGGACCGGATCCGGGAGCTCCGCATTCGTCCATGGCTGGTCACGATCGTCCTCAACCTGTGCCGCAATCGCGCGCGCTCCCGGCACCGCAACCCGCCGACCCCACTGGACCCGCTGGTGGATGCCGGGCGGGAACCCGCCGCCGGTCTCGATACCGATCCCGCCGGCCTCGCGGTCGCCGGTGCCGCTCGCGACCGGCTGGCCGCCCATCTCGCAGCGCTGCCGGAGCGGTACCGGGTGCCGGTGGTCCTGCGCCACGTCGACGACCTCTCGTACGCCGAGCTCGCTGCCGTCCTCGGCCGACCCGAAGGGACGCTCAAGGCACAGGTGCACCGCGGCCTCGCCCTGCTCCGCGCATCGTTGGCGGACACCGATCTCGAGGAGCTGACCGCATGACACCTGCCAACCATCCGCCCGCCGCCATCCTCGACGATTCCGCCGCCGGCCGCCTGGGATCGCTGCGGGTGCCGGCTCCCGGGGGACTCGCTGACGACGTGCTGGTCGAGACCGGCCTGGCCGACCGGATGGCCCCCTACCCCTCCCCTCTCGGAACCCTGTGGATCGCCTGGAACGGCCGCGGTGTGGCCGAGGTCGAGCTGGCCCCGGACGGCCCGCAGGCGCTGGCACGCCACCAGGACCGCTCGGGACGGCGCACGATGGCTGCCGATGCCCTGCCGCCTCGGCTGGCCGATCTCGTCGCCCGTCGGCTCGCCGGCGAAAGCGGGGTCCGGGTTCCACTCGATCTGCGCGGTCGCACCGAGTTCGAGGTCGCCGTCTGGACCAAGGCGCTCGAGATCCCCCGCGGCGAGATCCGGCCCTACGGCTGGATCGCGGCCGAGATCGGGCGTCCGAAGGCGGTACGGGCCGTGGGCACTGCGTTGAGCCGCAACCCGGTGCCGCTCGTCGTCCCGTGTCACCGCGTCGTGCGCACCGACGGCACCATCGGCGAGTACAGCCTCGGCGGACCCGACAACAAGCGCACCATCCTGGCGGCCGAGGGGCTCGACCCGGTTGCGCTGGAGCAGGCAGCCCGGAGGGGCGAGCGGCTCACCGGGTCCACCACGACCCGCATCGTGTGCTGGCCGACCTGCCGCCAGGCGCGTCGGATCCAGGACCGACACCGGATCTCGTTCCGCTCGCTGCGCGAGGCAGCGGAGCGCGGCTACCGCCCGTGCAGGATCTGCAGGCCGACGTCCGTGGCGGCGGCCGCCTGACGGCTTACCAGCCGGCCGGCACCCTACCGGCCGGTCCCGCGCCCCGGCGCCCGCGGAACCAGCTCCCGGTACACTTCATCCCCTCCCAGCCACCAGGAGCCTCCTCGCGATGCGGCCCAGCGCCAGCCCCCTCGCCACGTGGACCGGGCTCCTGGTCCTGTACGTGGTCTGGGGTTCCACCTACCTGGGCATGAAGCTGGCCATCGACACCATGCCCCCGTTCGTCATGGGCGTCCTGCGATTCGTGCCGGCCGGCGTGCTGCTGGGCATCGGCGTCTGGATTCACGCCCGGGGCAGGATCCCCCGGCCAAGCCTGGTCCAGCTCCGGGATGCGGGCATCGTCGGGACGCTGCTCCTGCTGGGTGGAACCGGGCTGGTCGCGTACGGCGAGCAGACCATCCCCACCGGGATCGCCGCCTTGCTGATCGCGCTCGTGCCGCTATGGCTCGCCATCTTCGGGCGGGTGCTGTTCGGCGATCGGGTGCCGGCGCTCGCCGCGATCGGGATCGGGGTCGGCCTGCTGGGCGTGGTCATCCTCGCCTGGCCCGCCGATGCCACGGCGGCTCTCGATCCACTGGGGCTCGGCGTGCTGCTGGTGGCGCCGATGCTGTGGTCGCTGGGCACGCTCTTCGCCGCCAAGCGGGCGGTGCTGCCCGCGCCGGCCCTGTTCTCGACCGCGATCCAGATGGTCGCGGCCGGTCTCGCGTTCCTGGTCGCGGCCGTCGTCACCGGTCAGGCTGCCCAGCTCGACCTGGGCGCCGTGAGCGCAGTCAGCTGGTTCGGCATCGGGTACCTGGTCCTCGTCGGCGCTCTCGTGGGCTACACGACCTACGCCTGGCTGCTCACGGTGGCACCCCTCGGCCGGATCTCCACCTATGCCTACATCAATCCGGTGGTCGCCGTCCTCCTGGGCTCGTTGGTGCTCGGCGAGGCGCTGACTCCCAGGACCGTCGTTGCCTCCGTGGTGATCGTCGTGGCGGTCGCCCTGATCGTGACGGCGCGCGGCCGCGAAGGGCGCACGGCGGCCACGGCCCCCGAGGCCCTGCCCGACGGGGGTGCGATCAGCGGCGAGACCGCAAGCGATGGAGACCGGGACCATGATCTGGCCAAGTCGCCCGGGACCGCTTCCGCGACCTGATCCGGGAACGGTTGCGGCCCGCCGCCCTGGGGGGCTGCGGGCCGTCAGGTCCTTGGTGCGGGCGGCGGCGGCGTCGCCGCCCCGGGTTCATGGGATCAGCGCGGGCGTGCCCCACGGCGAGTCAGCGGCGTCAGCACGAGCATGGAGCCCGCGAGCAGGACGAGAACCAGGGCGAGGCCGGTCCCGGGACCGCCGCTCGATCCTGGAGCGGCATCGGTCGCGGGCGGGGTGACCCGTGGTGTGCCCGTCGCCGTCACGACGGTTCCGGTCGGGGTGGGCTGGGGCGTCGGGGTGACCTCGGGCGTGGGGGTGACCTCGGGCGTGGGAGTGACCTCGGGCGTGGGAGTGACCTCCGGCTCCGGCGTGGCCGTCACCTCGGGGGTCGGGGTGACCTCGGGGGTCGGGGTGACCTCCGGCGTGGGCGTCACCTCGGGGGTCGGGGTGACCTCGGGGGTCGGGGTGACCTCCGGCGTGGGCGTCACCTCGGGGGTCGGCGTCGCCTCCTGGCAGGCAGGCATCGAGAGGTGGATCGTGGTCGACCAGCCCTCGGAGCCGGTGGGATCATCCCAGGCACTGACGATGATCGTTGCCGTGTGCGGCTCGGTCGGCGGCGGGACGTCCCACGACTGCCGGAAGCCGGTCTCGAATGTGAACGGCGACCCGTCGACCGGATTGCCGTCGATCGAGACGTCGAGCGTGTTGGTGCCGTCGCCTGTGCGGTACGACGTCAGGACGACATAGAGGCCTTCGTCGCAGTTCATCCCCGTGTACTGGTAGTGGGCGGTGGCGACACCGGCGGTGGCCAGGAGCAGCGAGAGCGCCGCGACTGCCGCGAGTGCGGAGCGCCGCACACCCTGTCCGGCACCACGGCCGGCCCCAATGGCCAGGTTCATGTTCTACCTCCCCGGATACCTATAGCGGCCGCCCGGCCACGTGATCAGGCGGCTCCGGCGGTCCGATACGGCGCCGGCAACGATAAGGACCCGGCGATGGTACTCCCCGTGTCGAGCCGTTCGTACCCCTCCCGCCGGATCTCGTTGCACCGCGACACCGGGCCGCGGTCAGGCCGGCCGACCGAAGCCCTCGGCAGGCAGCGGCTCGCAGCGCAGCGGCCGATCCTCGCGATAACCCAGCGCGTAGTCGGCCTGGATCAGCGTGTGCAGCTGGCTGGTTCCCTCGTAGATGACCGCGGCCTTGGCGTTGCGCAGGTAGCGCTCGACCGGGAACTCGTTGGAGTAGCCGCTGGCCCCGTGGATCTGGATCGCGTCCAGCGCCGCCTGGACCGAGTGCTCCGTGGCGTGCCACTTGGCGAGCGACGTCTCGCGTGTCGTGCGCAGCCCCTGGTTCTTCCGCCAGCCCGCCTGGTAGACCAGCAACCGCCCGATCTCGGTCCCCTTGGCCATGTTGGCGATCATCTGCTTGACGAGCTGGTGGCGACCGATCTGCTCGCCAAACGTCTCTCGCTCGTGCGCATACCGGAGCGAGGCGTCGAGGCACGCCTGGGCGAGGCCCACCGCCCCGGCCGCAACGGTGTACCGGCCCTGGTCGATGGCGCTCATCGCAACCATGAAACCCTCGCCCTCCTCGCCGATCCGGTTGTCCACCGGGACCCGCACGTTCTCGAGGTCGATCAGCCCCGTGTTGCCCGCCCGGATGCCGAGCTTGCCGTGGAGCGTGCCGGTCGTCAGACCGGGCATTCCGCGCTCCACCACGAAGGCGGTGATCCCGCGGTGACGCTTCGCCCGGTCGACCGTGGCGAACACGAGGAACTGGTCGGCCAGGTCGGCCAGCGAGATCCAGATCTTGTGGCCGTTGAGAACGTAGCTCTCCCCGTCGCGTCGCGCCGTCGTCTGCAGGTTGCCAGCGTCCGTGCCGGCACCAGGCTCCGTCAGGCCGAAGGTGGCCAGCTTCTCCCCCCTCGCCTGGGGAACCAGCCAGCGCTGCTTCTGCTCCTCTGTTCCCCACTGGAGCAGCGTCAGGCTGTTGAGGCCGACGTGCACGCTCTGGACCACGCGGAACGCCGTGTCGGCACGTTCCAGCTCCTCGCACAGCAGGGCGAAGCTGATGTAGTCCATCCCCAGGCCGCCGTACGCCTCCGGGATCGGGGCGCCCAGGAAGCCGAGCTCAGCCATCTTCGAGAACACCTCGCGGTGCACCTCGCCCGACGTGTCCCAGTCCCGGATGGAGGGCAGGATCTCGGCCTCGACGAAGGCGCGGGCGGTCTCGCGCACGAGCCGGTTCTCGTCGGACAGCGTGAAGTCGATCACGGTGCAGGCCTCCGCGTGGAGCCCGCCGGGCGGCCGGAGGGCGGCGTGGTGAAGGATCGGGACATCCCGATGCTACCGCCGCGCCCGGGCCACAGGTGGCCCGGGCTGTGATTCACAAGCGCGGTCACGCTTGGTCGGTCGGGTGGTTCGCCATCCGTCACCGTGCGGCCCGACGGCACCTGCCGGGCAACCTGCCCCGCTGCCTATACTCGGACCGTGGACACCAACGACGCCCTCGATCTCGCCGCGCTCGCCGGTCCCAGCATGTCCCCTGTCCTCGGCCGCTACATGGACCGCAGCTGGTCCCACGGGACCGGCCATCGGCTGGTGGACACCGCCGGCCGTGAATACCTGGACTTCGCCAACGGCATCGCGGTCACCGCGCTCGGTCACGCCCATCCGCGCGTGACCGCTGCGATCCATGCCCAGGTCGACCGCCTCGTGGGTCCGGTGCATGCGATCGGCTTCGCCGAGTCAACGGTGACCCTCGCCCGGATGCTCGCCGACACGTTCCCCGACCCGCTGGGCAGCGTGCTGTTCCTCAACTCCGGCTCGGAAGCCATCGATGGCGCGCTCAAGCTCGCCAGGCGGGTGACGGGCCGGCCGGGGATCATCGCGTTCCGGGGCGCCTTCCACGGCCGGACGATCGGCGCCACCAGCGTCACCACCTCCAGCCTCACCTATCGGACTGGCTACGAGCCGCTGCTGCCCGGCGTCTATTTCGCTCCGTATCCGGCCCCCTACCCGAAGTTCGGCGGCAACGAGGAGCGCGCCGCGATCTCGAGCCTGGCCGTCCTGCGCTCGCTGCTGTCGACCGTGATCGCCCCGTCGCAGGTGGCCGCCATCCTGATCGAGCCCGTCCAGGGCGAGGGCGGCTACAACCCGGCCCCGGCGGCCTTCCTGCGAGCCCTCCGTGAGCTGTGCGACGACCACGGGATCCTGCTCATCGCGGACGAGGTCCAGTCCGGCTTCGGGCGCACCGGGGAGATGTGGGCGTTCCAGCACGCCGGGATCGTGCCGGACGTGGTGTGCGTCGCGAAGGCCATCGCCAACGGCCTGCCGCTGTCCGCCATCGTGACCAGCCGGGAACTGCAGGATCGCTGGGGACGGGGAGCCCATGGGACCACCTACGGCGGAAACCCCGTCGCCTGTGCGGCCGGGGTCGCCGTCCTCGAGACCATCCGCGACGATGGCCTGGTAGCCAATGCCCGGCTGCGCGGCGCAGAGCTGGCGGGCGGCCTGCGAGAGTTGATGGCGGACCATCGGTCGATCGGCGACGTTCGCGGACCCGGCCTGATGATCGGCGTGGAGTTCGTCACGGATCGCGCGTCCGGCGCGCCCGACGGGGCGATGGCCGAGGCGGTCACCCGGCGCGCCGCCGATGCCGGGTTGCTGCTCCTCACCTGCGGCCTCGACCACCAGGTGGTCCGCTGGATCCCGCCCCTCGACGTCACCATCCCGGAGCTGGAGGAGGCGGTCGGGATCTTCGAGCAGGCGCTCGAGGACTGAGGCGGCCCGGCTCAGAATGCCGGGGTCAGCGGCGGGGCCGGACGCCGGCGCGCACGATCAGCGGTTGCGGGCGAGGAATGCCATCACGTCCTCAAGGCGGAAGCGTCGGTCGCCGCGCTTGCACACCCGGTAGAACGGGAGCTCACCGCGGTCGCCCAGACGCTTCACCGTGTTCACGTGCAGGTGGAGCATCTCGGCCACCTCGCTCGCGGTGAGCATCGGCCCAAGATCGTTGATCGCCATTGATGCCATAGGGGCTTGCCTCTGTCACTCCTGAGCCGGTGGCCACGTGGAGGGCACTGCGGTGCGGTCCGGCTCGCTGCTGATCGGAGTGTCGGAGTGGGGACCGGGGTCGTGAAGGGTTACTCTCGGGTAGCCGGTGGTACCAGCGAGGCGTCCGGTGCGAGGCGAGGGGCACCGGGGTGGTCCGGGGCGGACGGGAGGAGGACAGCCGCCGCACCCGTTGGGGCCGGGACCGCGCGAGCGGCGCTTGGGGGCACAACCATGCGTCGATCGATCGCGATCGCCGGCCCCCGGGCGACCGCCAGCGGCCCGGATGCCGGGCCGTGACGACGCGGCCATTGTGTGGCCGACGATGCCGGGGATGCACGCCTGCGGCGCAGGTTCCGGTGCCTGGCTGCACCGCTCTATCGGACGTGGTCAACCACGTTGATCCAGAGCCATGCGCGGGGCACGAGATCCGAAGCGTGGATCGCGGCTGCGCGGGTGCGGCCGTAGTACCGGACGTGCCACGGCTCGTAGCCATAGCAGGAGATCGACCGGGCGCCCTTGGGGTAGGAGATCACGAAGCCGTAGCGCCACCCATGGCGCCTCAGCCACCGGTGGGCGCCCGTCGTGTTGGCGACGTCGAGTGCCGTACCGAGCTGATGCTCGGAATGTCCCGGGCGGGCGGCGCGCCCCGCCGCCTTGCCCGGACCCAGCCGGGCGACCATCGCCCGATACAGCCGCCGCTGCTCGCGGTAGCTCCGGTAGGCGCTGTTGACGCGCAGGGTGATCTGGGCCCGACGGGCCGCGCGGACCATCGCCCAAAGATCGTCCCGGACGACGCGCCGCACACGATGCCCGCCGTTGAGTCCGGCCTTGGCGGTGGACACCAGGTGAGGCGGGACGTAGCGCCGCGGCAGGCGGTACTGCGTGTCGAGCAGGGTGGAGCGCCACTGGCTGACCGCCCGAGCGGGCGCCGGGTCGCCGGCCACGCTGCAGGCGGGAACGCTGCTCGTCTCCGCGGCGACCTGCGGGACGAGCTCAACAGCGGCGGCAGTCCCGGGTGCGGCCACCGCCGCGCCCGCCAGGAGCAGGGTGACGGCGAGCGACGGGATGAGGCGCCCTGCCGGCGACGGGTGGCAGCTGGTCATGGGGTCCTATCATCGCCCGATCCCTCACTCGGTGTCGTCGACCTCCACCCGCACTCCCGTCAGCTCCAGCTCGGCTGTGGGCGGGATCCCCCGCAGCTCGGCACACGACGGGCAGACCGCCTGGCCCGGCCCGAGGACGTCGTCGTGCTCGAGGGCGCCATCGAACCCGCACCCGCACGACAGGCGCACCTCGAACGGTTCCACCTCGAGGCTCGCGGCCTCGAGGACCGTACCCGGTGCCAACATCTGGAATGCCTGGCGGAACACCTCGTCGGGGATCGTCGTGGCCCGCCGGACGCGCACCAGGAGCACCCGACGGCCGCCGGCTCGCTCGACCGCGGCGTCCACCAGCTCCCCCACCAGCCCCACCTCATGCACGCCGGTGCGTCTCCACCACGCCGACCACCAGGTCGGCCGCTCGACCCGCGGCGAGCGCGACCTGCGGCGTCAGCCCTTCGCCCAGCTCGAGCGAGGCGGGTCCCACCGAGACCAGCACCACGGGCGGCGCCGCCCCCCACAGCTCCCGGGCCAGGCTCACCAGCCCCGACGGGTCGAGGTGATGGGTCCATGCGGTCCCGGTTTCCGCCGTCGGCTCCAGCCGGCGAACGGCGATCTGACCCGGGGCCTCGTCCGACCCGGCATCCACGAGGACCAGCAACGAGGCCCGGCTCGCGTCGAACGCGAGTTCGGGGGTGAGCTGGTGCTGGGTCCGGACGTCCACGCCGGTCAGCCGGGGGTCGCCCGCCAGCCGGGTTGTCACCGCCGGTCCGACCCCGTCGTCGGTCCGGAGCGGGTTGCCGTACCCGACCACCAGGACCGGGGCCGGACCGTCCGTCATCGCGCGATCTCGCTCAGAACGTCTCCACCGGGCGCGAGGAGCTGGATCCGGAGCGCCATCTGCCCCAGGGCGTGGGTGGAGCAGGACAGGCACGGGTCATAGCACCGGATGACCGCCTCGACGCGATTGAGCATCGATTCCTCGAGCCGGTCCCCCTTGACGTGCTTGCGAGCGACCTGGAGCACCGCCCGGTTCATCGCGGCGTTGTTGTGGCCGGTGGCGATCACCAGGTTCGCCCACTCCACCAGGCCGTCCTGGTCGACCTTGTAGTGGTGCATCAGGGTGCCGCGCGGGGCTTCGGCAACCCCGATCCCCTCGTAGCGGTTGATGCCGGCGGTCGAGAACGTGTGCCGGTCGAGGATGTCGGGCCCGCCAAGCAGCTGCTCGACCTTCTCGATCGCGTGGAGGGTGTCGATCAGGCGCGCATAGTGGTAGTGGAACGACGAGCCGGCCACGCGGCCGACACGCCAGCGGAACTTCTCCAGCTCCTCGTCGGCGCGCGGCGTCCCGGTGCGCTCGGCCACGTTCAGCCGGGCGAGCGGGCCCACCCGGTAGATCCCGTCCGGGTAGCCCATCGGCTTCCAGTAGGTCGTCTTGAGGTACGACCACGGCTCCACGGCCTCGCCGATGTAGTCGTTGAACAGCTTGGGATCCACCTTGTCGGCCAGGTGGTGCCCGTCGGCGTCGACCACCCGCAGCCAGCCGCCGTAGTGGTCCACGTTCCCCTGGCGGTCGACAAGGCCCATGAACGCGGTCCGGAAGTTGCCGAACGTGCTGGCCTCCTCCTCCCACCGCAGCATGTCGGCCTTGTACCAGGCGATGGCGCGCTCGGTGGCGGCGATCGCCTCGGGAACCCCGGCGAGGATCCGGTCGCGAACCTCCTCGGTCAGCTGGAAGGCCACCCCACCGGGCACGATGCCGGTCGGGTGGATGCGCTTGCCGCCCAGCCACTCGATGATCTGCTGGCCCCACCTGCGCAGCCCGATGCCGTCCCTGGCCAGGGCCGGGTTCTGCTGCGCCACACCCACGATGTTGCGGATCGCCGGATCGGCGTCGAAGCCGAACAGCAGGTCGGGCGACGACAGGTGGAAGAAGGACAGCGCGTTGCTCTGGACGATCTGGCCGAGGTTGATGATCCGTCGCAGGTCCGCGCCCGTGGGCGTCGGCTCGACCGCCATGATGTCGTCGACGGCCTTGGCCGACGCAACAAGATGGCTCACCGGGCAGATTCCGCAGATGCGGGCCATCAGCGCCGGCATCTCGTGGACCGGGCGGCCCTGGGTGATCCGCTCGAAGCCGCGGAACTGCGTCACGTGGAAGTGCGCGTCAGCGACCTCTCCCCGGTCGTCGAGCTGGATGGTGATCCTGGAATGGCCCTCGATCCGGGTGACGGGATCGATCGTGATCGTCTGGCTCATCGTCGTCTCCGTTACCGCCCGAACCGGGCGCCGGAGACCTCGGCAGGCCTCCCGGACAGCAGGTCGTCGAGCACGCCGTAGATCAGGTCCGCGTGCGGCGGGCAGCCGGGCAGGAACACGTCCACGTCCACGAACCGGTTGACCGGCTGGGAGGTGGGCAGCAGCCTGGGCACGACCTGGTCGGGGACGCCCTTGTTGAGGGTCGCGTTCTCGAGATACGCCCGGTCGAGAAGCGGGCCCAGCCCGATCGGGTTGCGCATTCCGGGAACGTTGGAGGTCACGGCGCAGTCGCCGAACGCGACCAGCGTCGTCGTCCGCGCCCGGACGACGTGGATCCGCTCCAGGTCGTCCTCGCTCGAGACGGCGCCCTCGACCAGGCAGACGTCGACATTCTCGGGGAACTCCTTGACGTCGACGAGCGGCCCGTACACGAGATCCGCGCGGGCGAAGATGTCCAGCAGCCGCTCGTCGAGATCGATGAGCGACATGTGACAGCCCGAGCAGCCGTCGAGCCAGACCGTGGCGACACGCGGTTTGCTCACAGTCCACGCTCCTCGGTGTGGACCCGCAGCCAAGGCAGGAACGGGCGATCGGTTCTTGTTCCTGCGGCGACCGGGCGACCCTTCTCGAACAGGGCGCCCGTCGGGCAGACTTGGACGCACTTGCCGCAGCTGGTGCAGGTGGTGGACTCGCCCCACGGGATCCCCATGTCCGCCTGGACCCGGGTCTCGAGGCCGCGGTGCATGACGTCCCACACGTGGGCGCCCTCGATCTCGTCGCAGACCCGGACGCAGCGCAGGCACAGGATGCACCGGTTGTGGTCCAACCCGAACAGCCGGTGGGTCAGGTCCACGTCGACGCTGGGACTGATGCGCGGCAGCTCGAAGTGGGTGACCTTGAGGGTGTCGGCCATGTCCTGGAGCTCGCAGTGGTTGTTGGCAACGCACACCGCGCACACGTGGTTGCGCTCGAGGAAGATCATCTCGGTCGCCGCGCGCCGGTACTCCTCGAGCTCATCGTCGTGGGCCGTCACCTCCATCCCCTCGGTGATCCGGGTAACGCACGCGGCCGCCAGCTTGGGCGAGCCCTCGACCTTGACCACGCACAGGCGGCACGCACCGCGGTCATGGATGCCCGGCAGGTGGCACAGGCCCGGGATGTCGATCCCGTTCTCCTCGGCCACCTCCATGATCGTCTGGCCCTCGTTGCCGGCGACGTCCCGGCCGTCGATCCGGAGCGTGTGGACGGTCATGCCATCACCTCCGTTGGCTGCTCGATCTCGCAGACCCCGGCCGGACACCGCTTGTCGAGGATGTGGGCGAGGTACTCGTCCCGGAAGTAGCGCAGCGTGCTGAAGATCGGGTTCGGGGCACCCTGGCCCAGACCGCACAGGCTCATCCGCTGGACCACCCGGGCCAGGCGCTCGAGGTGCTCGAGGTCGGCCATGTCGGCCCGGCCGCGGCAGATCGTGTCGAGCAGCATCCAGAGCTGCGTGGTTCCCACGCGGCACGGCACGCACTTGCCGCATGACTCGTCCCGGCAGAAGTCCTGGAAGTAGCGGGCGACGTCGACCATGCACGAGGTGTCGTCCATGACGATCATGCCGCCCGAGCCCATGAACGATCCGAGCTCGATCAGCGACTCGTAGCTGACCGGCGTATCGAGGAACTCGGCCGGGATGCAGCCGCCGGACGGGCCGCCGGTCTGGACGGCCTTGAACGGTCGGCCGTCGATGATCCCACCGCCGATGTCGTAGACGATCTCGCGCAGGGTCATCCCCATCGGGACCTCCACGAGGCCCGTGTTGACCACCCGGCCCGCGAGCGCGAAGACCTTGGTCCCCTTGCTCCGGCCGGTCCCGATCGAGCTGTACCACTCGGCGCCGTGGCGCACGATCGTGGGCACGCTGGCGAACGTCTCGACGTTATTGATCAGCGTCGGGCAGTCGAACAGCCCGCTGACCGCCGGGTATGGCGGCCTGGACTGCGGATTGCCGCGTTTGCCCTCGATGGAGCTGATGAGCGCCGTCTCCTCGCCGCACACGAAGGCGCCGGCCCCCAGGCGGATCTGGATGTCGAACTGGAACGAGGTGTCGGCGATGTTCGCGCCCAGCAGTCCGGCCCGCTGCGCCTGCCGGATGGCGCCGCGCAGGCGGGCGATCGCGAGCGGGTACTCCGCGCGGCAGTAGATGTAGCCCTCGCTGGCATGCACGGCGAACGCAGCGATCGTCATGCCCTCGAGGATCCGGAACGGGTCGCTCTCGAGCACGCTGCGATCCATGAACGCCCCGGGGTCGCCCTCGTCCGCGTTGCAGATCACGTACTTCTGACTGCCCGCGGCCTTGGCCACCGTCGTCCACTTGAGCCCGGTCGGGTAGCCTGCCCCTCCGCGGCCGCGCAGGCCGCTCTCCGTGATCAGCTCACGAACCTCGGTCGAGGTCATCTCCGACAGCACGAGCTTGAGAGCCGCGTAGCCATCCCGCTCGAGGTAGTCGTCGAGGCTCTCGGGGTCGATGCGGCCCATGTTCTCGGTCGCGACCCGGAGCTGCTTCTCGAAGAACGGACCCTGGGCCATGCGCTGGTCGTCATCGCCGACGGCCTTGAGCGCATCGACGATCGGCCCCACTGCGTCGGGCCTGACCGCGTTGAACAGCTGGCCCGTCTGCGGGATCTCGACCAGCGGTCCGGCCGCACACAATCCCAGGCAGCCGACGCGCTTCACGACGACGTCGGCCAGGCCGGCCTCCGCGGCGGCCTCGCCCAGGCGGACGGTGATGTCGTGCGCTTGGGCTGACATGCAGGATGCGGCCTCACACACGTTCGCCTGCGCGCGGACGGGTCCCTCGTGGATCTCCTCGGTGATGACGCGTCGGCGGATCGGCCGCGCGCCGGTCGGCTGCTCGCTCACATCGCCTCCAGCTGGGCGATCAGCTCGCCCGCGTCGACCTTGCCCCTGGCCTCGCCGTCGACAACCACGGCCGGCGCCAGGCTGCACGCCCCCAGGCAGCGAGCCGTGAGCAGCGACACCCTGCCGTCGGCCGTGGTCTGCTTGGGCTTCAACCCCATCTGCCGGTCAAGCCCGGTCAGGATGTCCTTGGCCCCGTTGATGTAGCAGGCCGTCCCGGTGCACACCACGCAGGTGTGATCGCCCTGCGGTCTGAGGGTGAAGAAGGAGTAGAACGTGGCGACGCCGTACACACGGGAGGGCGGCACGCCGAGCGTGTCGCCGACGTAGTGGAGCGCGTCCTCGTCGAGGAACCCGAACGCCTCCTGGGCCGCGTGGAGCGCCTCGATCAGGGCCGCCGGGCGGTCGCCCATGCGACGCATCCGCGTCTCGACGATCTTCCAGCGCTTGTCGTCGCTCGGCGGTGCGGGCTTGGTGTACAGAGCGGGCATCCCCACCCTCCGGTGCGGGCGTACAGCGCCGGGGACGCGTGGCGCATGGTTGGCGACAGGACGGGCCCGGATCCTGCCGTGCCCGGCACGTCCCAGCCTAGGCTCCCTCCGGCCACGGATCGCGGGCCGTCGGTCCCGACCGGGCGTGCCTTGGCCAGACGACCCGGGGGCCGCCCGGGTCAGCCTGCCGGGACCATTGGCATGCCGGTGCATGTCGCTCCAGCCGCCGCGGGTCATCGACTGACCAGCAGCAGACTCGGCCGCCACTCGGGGGGCCGGAACCGGAGGAGCGGAGGCCCTATGCGGGGCTGGGCACCCGGCGCGCCTCGAGCCCGCCGTCGGCGGTCGAGCGAACCTCGAACCGCGGCTGGTCGTAGACGGCGGGGCCCCGCTGGAGCCGGCCGTCGGCGAGCCGGAACCGCGACCCGTGCCAAGGGCACTCAACACAGCCGTCCACGATGTCGCCCTTGTGCAGCGGACCACCCTCGTGCGAGCAGACACCGTGGATCCCCTGGACCGGCTCGTGGTCGGCAGACCGGTAGAGCAGGAGCATGTCGCTCCCGGCCTTCGCCCGGACGAGCGTGCCCGGCGGCACATCCCCGACATCGAGCTTCCGCCACTTCGTCCCCGGTGATTCGAAGGCATGCCGGTCGACCTGGTGACCGTATCGATAGGTCAGATGACCGCCCACGTACGCCCCGGCCGTCAGCGCGCCGTACCCGGCCAGGGCCAACAGGCGGGCCATCGGCCGGCCGCGCCCGGGGCCGACTCGCAGGACCACCGAGGCCGCGTACGCGGTCGCGCTCGTCGCCATCAGCGTGGCGTGAACGGTGGCCAGGACCTGCGGCCGGCCCTGCGCGTCCACGGCATCGGCCGCCCCCGTGGCCGCAGATGCCGCCATCCCGGCCAGACCGGTCGCGACCGCGAGGTCGGCCGCCGTGTCGCGGCCGGCCGCATCGAGAAGCGATGCCATCGTCATCGCCCCGACCGGGACGTCCGTGACGGCCGGATGCACCGGGTGCCCCAGCCATGTCCCGTTGAGGGCGTCCTTGATCGGCTGCCGGTTCCGGAAGAGGTCCTTGAGGATCTCCTGCGCCCTCGTCCCGAGCGGTGTCGCCCATCGCTCCTGGCGCTGGACAAGGAGCTCGATCTCGTGACGCATCACACCCTCCTGCTGACTGGGCCGCTGCGGGATCGTGCGGCGTGGAGGGCTACGAACGCGCCGCCCGGCGCCCGACCCTCCTTGCACCCGCGGCGTACCAGCGCCGGGTTCCTGGTCCTGTGAACGGCATGGGCGGGCGGGTTGGCGCCCCCAGCAGGAATCGAACCTGCGACCTACCGCTTAGAAGGCGGCTGCTCTATCCGCTGAGCTATGGGGGCGCGCGGCCCCGAGTCTACCGGTCCCGGGAATGGCCTCGTGGCCAGGCGCCAAGCCGGCCACCTGCGATGGAGCGGCCCTGCGACCTTTCCACATCGGCGCGGGCATGACCTTCGACCCAGGTGCCCGCGCGCACCGCGGTGATATGCTCGCCGCCCTCGCGCCGGAGCCCAGCCGGTGCGCCAGTCGAGCCCGGGATGCCCGACCAGTCATCACGCCGTCGCGCCGTCACCGCCGGCCAGCTCGCCCTCGAGCTGTCGAGCTCCCTGCCGTCGCTCGGGCTGGAGCCTGAGTGGAAGGCCCAGCCGCGCCTGTGGGGCCACAGCCTCCACCCGATGTGCTCGTACCTCGCGAGCTTCCCGGCCGCGCTGGCACACGCCTTCATCGCCCGCTACACGCGCCCCGGCGATGTCGTGCTCGATCCGTTCAGCGGCCGGGGCACCGCCCCGCTGCAGGCCGCCGCCGAAGGCCGGATCGGGGTGGGCAACGACCTCAACCCGCTCGCCCAGGTCCTCACCGCGGCCAAGCTCGATCCCGCGACCCCCGCCCAGGCCCGGACCCGACTGGCCGCCCTCCGGCTCGCGTGGGCCGCCGAGGCCGACGCCTGGACGGGGCTCGCCGAGCGCATCCATCAGCGTCCCGGCCACCCGTCGGCCTTCGTGCCCTGCGCGGGATCGGGCGACGGTCCCGACGCACGCGCGGAGTCGGTGCCCGACGAGGTCGTCCTCGCCTTCCATTCCCGAACGCTCGCCCAGTTGCTGCTGCTCCGCAGCCGGCTCCAGCCCCATGAGCGGACGGACCGGTTCCTGCTGGGCGCCCTGGCCGGGATCCTGCACGGCAAGACCCCGGGCTACCTGTCCACGATCATGCCCAACACGTTCAGCATGGCGCCACGCTATGTGCGGACGTTCGTGGCCCGGACCGACTATCGCCCGCCGGAGCGGGATGCGTTCGACGGCCTCGCCGCCAAGCTCGACCGGCTGTATCGCCAGCCGCTGCCGCCGACGGCCGGCATCGCGCTCCAGGGTGACGCACGCACGGCCGGCCGCCGGGCACGAGCCGCGCTGCGGGCGCACGGCCTGCCCGATCGCGCCCGGTTGGTCGTCACCTCGCCGCCCTACCTCCGGGTCCTGCGCTACGGCTACTACAACTGGCTTCGCACGTGGCTGCTGGGCTTCGACGCGGCCGCCATCGACGCTGAGCTCGATGCCGCCCATCGGCGTGAGCCGTATCTCCAGTTCCTGCGCGAGGTCCTCGAGGACCTCCGGCCGGCGCTCACCGACGACGGGATCGCGGCCGTGGTCATCGGCGATGTCGAGATGGACCGCGGCAAGCCATCGCCCGAGGGGATCCGCCTTGCCGAGCGGGCGTGGGAGGAGGCGGCTCTGCCCGCGGGCTACCGGCTGGCCGGGCTGGTGCGCGACGAGGTTGCGGCCAACCGCAAGATGACCCGCCTGTGGGGCGCCCAGGCCGGACGAGCAACCAAGACCGACCGGATCCTCGTGCTCGGCGCATCGGAAGCCGGTCGACGACGGGCGCTGGCCACCGCGGACCTGCCGGTCGACTGGGACTGGCCGCCGTCCCGGCTACGTGCCCTGTAGGGGCGGTTCGCGTCGTCCAGGGCATGTTGGCGGGGTACGATCATCCTGGATCCATGACTCGACGTCTGCCCTCCCCGTGCGTCCTGGCGCGGTTCTTGACCGCGCTGGTGTTGTTCGTGGCCATGGCCTCGCCCGTGGCGGCTGTCGAGCCGCTCCGCCTGCAGGGGGAGGTCACGGACCAGGCCGACGTCCTGTCCGCCGCCGAGGAGCGCCGCGTCGCGGACACGCTCGCCGAGGTGCGAGCGGACGACGGCGTGCAGCTGTTCATCGCGTACATCGACACCTCTGGTGCCGACGACATCGACACGTGGGCCACCGACACCGCCGCGCTCAGCTCGCTGGGCGGCAACGATGCCCTGATCGTGGTCGCCATCGACGACCGGACATACTCGATGTGGGTGGGACCGTCCCTCGACGCCCTCACCGACGACGAGATCGACAGCATCCTTGTCGACCACCTCGAACCCGGCCTCGTTGCCGGCAACTTCGCAGCGGCAGCGGAGGACGCGGCCGTGGCCACGGGCGAGGCTGCCACCGGCGCCGTGACCGCACCCACCGGAGCGCCGCCCACGACAGCCGCCGGCACGGCCACCCCAACATCGGAACCTGGAGCCGGCGGTGCGTCGGACAACTCCGGCGGGGTCATCAACATCACGGCGCTCCTCGCCGTGCTGCTGGTCATCGGAGGCGCGGTGCTGGTCGTCCGGACGGTCCTTGTGCGGCGCCGCGAGGCGAAGGCGCGGTCCGCAGCCCTCGACCAGCTCAACGCGGAGGCGAACCACGCGCTGCTGGCCGCCGACGAGGCCCTCAAGGACGCCGGCAACGATGTCGAGTTCGCTGCCGCACAGTGGGGCGAAGCAGAGGTCGACCCGTACCGCGAGGCGATCAGGCAGGCCGGGGAGGAGCTGCGCGCGTCGTTCGCCGTCCGCCAGAAGCTCGACGATGCCTACCCCGAGAAGCCTCCAGAGCGCGACAGGATGCTGCGCGAGATCATCGCCCGGTGTACGGGGGCACAGCAGCTGCTCGACGCCCAGGAGCAACGCTTCGACGATCTCCGGGACCTCCAGGAGGTCGCGCCCCGCCAGCTCGAGGCGATGCCGGCCACGATCGGGGACCTGCGTGTCCGGCGGCAGGCGGCGGAGGCCACCATGGCACGGCTGCAGCAGGCGTACGCTCCCGCCGCCGTGACCTCTGTCGAGGGCAACCTCGCTGAGGCCACCAAGGTCCTCGACGCTGCCGACGACGAGACCGCCCGTGGCCAGGCCGCGGTGGGCGCGAGCCCCGCCGAGGGCGTCGTGGCCCTGCGCCGTGCCCAGGAGGCGGTGGCCCGGGCAACGCAGCTGGTGGAGGCCGTCGAGCGCCTGGCGGCCAGCCTCGACGGCGCGGCGGCGCGCCTGCCGGCGGAGCTCGATGCGGCCGCCCGCGACCTGTCCGCTGCGCGCGACGCCGTCGCCCGGCTCGGGCAGCTTCCGTCGACCCCGCCGGTGGCGCCGGGTTCGCCCGCGATCGATCCTGTCGCCGCCCTGCGGGCCGCAGAGACCGCCTTCGCCGAGGCCCAGCGTGCGGCCGCCGCCCGGCCGCTCGAGCCGCTGGGGGCCGTGCAGGCTGCCCTGGCCGCCAACCAGGCGGCCGACACGATCATGGCCCAGGTGGCCGATGCCAGGGCACAGGCGGCCCGCAGGCGACAGGTGGCC
Organism: uncultured Chloroflexia bacterium; assembly: GCA_963727585.1. Taxonomy (GTDB): domain Bacteria; phylum Chloroflexota; class Limnocylindria; order Limnocylindrales; family CSP1-4; genus CAIXZV01. The sequence continues at coordinate 1,558,624 of CAVSHH010000003.1, forward strand.
GATGCGGCCATCGCCAGCGCGCAAAGTCACGTCACGCGGGCCGTGGACTTCATCACCACTCGGCGTCATGGCGTGGGCGAGACCGCCAGGACCCGCGCGGCCGAAGCCGAGATGCGGCTCCAGGAGGCGCGTTCCGTCGCCGGGGACAATCCGGAGGGGGCGGCAGCCGCGGCCAACCGTGCCCTGGCCCTCGCCGATGAGGCCTACCGGCTGGCGGCCGGCGAATTCGACGGCTGGAACCGGGCGGGAACTCCGGTCGCCGGGCCGTATGCGCCGCCGGGCGCGGGCAGCGAGGTCATGGGCGCCGTCATCGGTGGGATCCTCGGCGGGATGCTGAGCGGTGGCGGGCGCGGCGCCGGCTGGGGCGGCAGCCCCTGGGGCCGCAGCGGCGGGAGAGCATCGCGGGGTGGCTTCGGGGCCTCCCGGGGACCGATGGGCGGTGGCGTCTTCGGCGGCGGGGGAAGATCGCGCGGCGGAAGCTTCGGCGCGCCCCGCGGTGGCGGGGGCGGTGGCGGCCGAGTTCGTGGAGGTCGCTGGTAGGCGGCCCTCGAGATCGTGGCTCGACGGCGTCGCTCGCTGGGCCGAGAATGACCGGACCTGGAGTTGTAGAGAGACCTGGAGGACCCAATGGCACAGACCTCGATCCTGGGGCGCATCGGGCAGCTCGTCCGGGCGAACGTCAACGCGCTCCTCGACCAGGCCGAGGACCCCGAGAAGATGCTGGACCAGCTGATCCGGGACTTCACCAACAACATCGCGGAGGCCGAGGAGGCCGTCGCCCAGACCGTCGGCAACCTCCGCCTGCTGGAGGACGATGCTCGCGAGGCACGCGAGGCGTCCGCCGAGTGGCTGACGAAGGCCAAGGCGGCATCCGATCGCGCCGAGACCTTGCGCGCCGAGGGCAACACGTCCGAGGCCGACCGGTTCGACAACCTCGCCAAGCTCGCCCTTCGTCGCCAGATCTCGTTCGACGAGCAGATCAGGACCTTCGACGCCCAGATCGCCCAGCAGACGGAGCTCACCGACAAGCTGAAGGACGGCCTCAACAAGTTGCGCGTCAAGCGGGAGGAGCTCGTCCAGAAGCGCGACGAGCTGGTGAGCCGCGCGAAGATGGCCCAGGCTCAGATGCAGGTCCAGCAGACCCTCAAGGACGTGTCCGTCCTCGACCCGACCTCGGAGCTCAATCGCTTCGAGGAGCGGATCCGCAGCCAGGAGGCCATGGCCCGGGGAATGGAGGAGGTCGCGTCCTCGTCCCTCGAGGACCAGTTCGCCGAGCTCGAGACGGGCGAGGACGAGCTCGAGGTGGAGGCCCGTCTCGCAGAGCTCAAGGCGAGATAGACCGCGGCCGGTCCGGCGGACCCACCAGCCCCGGTCGCCGCAGCCGAGGGAGCCGCAGCGGCGGCCGCTTCTCCGTGCCGGTCAGCCTGGTCGCGGGACGGAGAAACGATCGCCGCGAGCCGCGGTCCAGGCGGGCGATGCTCGCCTGGCCGCCGGTCACGGGCGGGGGCTTCCTCAGACGCGCAGCGCGAGCCGCGCGGCCTCCCGAGAGGGACGTGGTTCGGCTAGCATGACAACCCGATGAAGCAGATGTATCCCCCCTCCGATCTCGCCGCGATGGATCCGCTGGTCCTGATGAAGAACCTGGACCACGTTCGGATGACAAGCCGGCGACTGTCGTACATCCTCCAGCAGCAGGTCCACCTGTACGCGCCCGAGGCCAACCAGTTGCGCGAGCAGATCGATCGGTATGTGGAGGCCGAGCGCCAGATCGAGGGCGAGATGGCCCGGAGGCGCATCCGCGCCTGACGGCGCCCTCAGGCGGCGGCCGTTCCGGCGCGCATGGGCGGCCGCGCGTCGTCCCGCCGTTCGGCGTCGCCATTCACGGCAGCGACGCGCGGTACCGCGGCCTCGCGCGTTCCGTCTGCCTCGCCGTCTGCCGCCTCCCGCGCCCGGGCGGCCTCGTGGTCTGCGGCCTGGCGGATGGCTTCCTCGCGGATGACGGCCCGGGCCGCCCGCCGGGCCGCCTGGTCCTCGTCCGCGACCCGGGTGACCAGGGCGGCAAGGCGCGGCGTCTCGAACAGGCTGAAGCCGACGCCGATCTCGGACAGGGCGTCGGCGCCCATGCCCTGAAAGAGGCCGCGCATGGCCACGGCACACATCTCGTCGTACAGCTCCGGCCAGCCGACCCGGCGCCGCTGGTAGCAGAACCTGACGAACGCCTCGGCCTCAGGCGTGGGCTGGATGGCGGTGCCGGCAGGCAGCATCAATACAGGTCCTCCTCCCCCCGGGACGCTCGGGCTCTGGGCGCGGCGGTCGGGTCGTGACCGTCCGGCAGCGTCAGTTCGTCAAGTTCTGCGCCGGCTCCCTCCCGAGATTCCCCGAGCACCGGCGACCCGGCCATCGTACGAGCGCCGCCGGTCCCGGGGGAAGGGGCTTCTCCACGACCTTGGACCCCAACTTGTCCACACGCTCCGGGTTCCCGTGGACAGTCGAGCACGGACATCGCAATCCTGTGGACGCGGGAGGCCACCTCCCTCTGGACGGATGACCGCCGACACGCTAGGAAGCCGCCACCCTCCCGGGTCAGACCCCGGCCGCAGCCCGCGGAACGAGACCCAGGCCAGGCCGATCCGGCAGGCGCCAGCGCTTGTCGGATCCGATCTCCAGGCCATCGACGGGGTCGTCGGCCAGCAGCAGGCAGCCGTCGAGGTCCACCCAGTCGGCAAGTGGCGAAACGGCGGCCGAGGCCGCGATCCCCACCGATGTCTCCTCCATGCAGCCGAGGAACGTGCGGAACCCGAGGGCGCGGGCGCGCTCCAGCATCCGCCGTGCGGGTCCCATACCGCCGCACTTGGCCAGCTTGACGTTGACCCCCGCCACGACGCCGGCCAGCGCGTCGAGATCCTCGATCGTGATCGCGCTTTCGTCGGCAACGATCGGCAGCTCCGTTTCCCCCTGGAGCCAGCGAAGCTGGTCCAGGCGCCGTGCCGGGAATGGCTGCTCGATCAGCTCGACACCCAGTCGCACGAGGTCGGGCAACAGCCGGCCGGCGATGTCCGGGGTCCAGCCGGTGTTGGCATCCACCCGGATCGGCCCGTCATAGACGGCACGGACCGCTTCCAGCGTCTGGACGTCGGACGGGCCACCGACCTTGATCTTGAGCGCCGGGAAGTCCCGTGCCCGCCGGGCCCGCTCGGCGACCAGCGACGGCTCGTCGATGCCGAGTGTGAAGTCCGTGGGCGGAAGTTCACCCGGAAGGTCGATCAGCTCACGGACCGGCAGCCCGAGCCGTTTGCCGGCCAGGTCGTGGAGCGCGATGTCGATCGCGCACTTGATCGAGCCGTGGTAGCCGATCGCGGCCCCCATCAGGCCGTCCGCGTCCTCGAGTGCGGCCCGCACGTCCTCCACGGAGCCGCGCAGGTCGTCCTCGATCGGCGCCAACGCCCCGAGCAGCAGCGGGGCGACCGCAGCCATCGTGGCAGGCGTGTTGCCGTAGTACGGATCCGGGTAGCCTTCGCCGATCCCGACGGGCCCGTCGGGTCCGTCGGCAGGATCGCGAAGCTCGGCCAGGACGGTGGTGACCCGGGTGCCGCGGCCGTGCGAATCGCGGGCGATGACGAACGGGTCCCGGAGCGCCAGTTCGAGGGTGCGCAGCCGGAGGTCGAGCATCAGGCCAGCACCCGGGGTGCAGGCTCGACCCACGGAAGCGCGTCCACGGCGGCCTCGACCGCAGGCCACAGCTGGTCCCCGCCGAAACGCACCGGGTCGGCCGTCGGCCGGCCCGTCTCGTCCGCCGTCGCGGCGATCACGCGGCGTGCCTCGTCCTCGTCCTCGATGAGCGAGGTGTTGAGGGCGACCGCGACCACGCGCGAAGGCGCGACCAGCGCGGCGACCGTCTCGTGAGCCTGGATGAGCACCGGCAGCGGCGCGATCGGAAAGCGGCGCTCGGGCACGTGGTCGAAGTCGTGTTCGATCAGGCCGGGCTTGTGGACCATGATCATGGCGTGCGGCGTCGCCCCGTGGATCAGACCAAGGGTGACGCTGCTGTAGGCTGCGTGGTCGAGCGACCCCTGCCCCTCCACCAGCAGCCAGTCGCCGCGCTCCTCGGCCTCCTCAACCAGCGACTCGACCGCGCCCTCCAGGAAGTCCGAGATGACACGGTCGACGGCAACGCCCCAGCCGTCGATCATCATGCCCGTCTGCCCTGTCGGCACGAACACGACAGCCCGGCCCGCTGCCTGGGCGGCGCGGCGGAGCTCGAGGGCGACCGACATCTTGCCGATGGCGCAGTCGGTGCCCACGGTGAGGATCACCCGCTTGCCGGGCCGGTGCAGCCGGCCGACGGCCGTCTCCATCCGCTCGGGCGGGCGCCGGTAGTCCACCAGGCGCACCCCGGCCGACCGAGCCGCCTCCACCAGCTCCGGGTCGTCTCCGAGGAGCGTGTGCAGTCCCGACAGGATGTCCAGCCCGGAACGGATCGCGGCGAGGATGATCGCCCGCCACTCGTCGGGCAGCCGGCCGCCGGTCGGCGCGATCCCGATCAGCAGCGCCGTTGCCCGGGGCAGGAAGCCAAGCGCAGCGTTGAGGGTGTTCACGACCGGGATGTCGAAGCGCCCCGAGTCGCCCAGCCACTCCCGGACATTTCGACCGGCCTGCGTCGAGTCGATGACCGCAACCACCGGGTCCTGGCCGTAACGGATGACTCCCATCGCGGTCTTGCCATGATGGAAGCCGAAGTTGCCCTCGGCCAGGATCACGAGGCGGTGCTGCGCGGGGGTGGGCATCTGGGCGCGTCCTGTGCTCGAGGGTCGGACGCGCCCGAGTCTAGGCCATCACCGGCTGCCCAGCCGCATCGAGGCGCAGCGTGCGCGATCCCCGCCCGGTACGCTGGGTCGACCGTGGAGCATCGACCAACCCCGGGGGCGAGTGATCGGGCACGCATCGTCGCCGCCAACATCCCGCTGCCAGAGCCCCATCTCGGCCTCCTCGCCCTCGGCCTGGTCCTGCAGCGCCTCCGCCCCCTGTCGCTGGGCGTGACTCGGCGAGCTCACCGATGGACGAGCCTCGGCCTGGTCGGAATTGGGTCGTCACTGGCCTGCTGGGCCGTGGCCGCCGCTGGTACGACCGACCTCGCCCGACCGGAACACCTGGTGACGAACGGGCCCTACGCCATCATCCGGCACCCGATGTACCTGGGCTGGACGATCGCGTACGTTGGCCTGGCACTGGCTGGTGACAACGGCTGGCTTGCCCTGCTGCTTCCTGCCCTGTTCGCGCTCGTCCGCCGCGAGGCCCGCCACGAGGAGCAGGCGCTGCGCCGACGATTCGGAACCAGGCCGGCCCCGGCTGCTGCCGGTCCGCTGGGCTGAGACGCGCATCGGGCAGGAGGGCGCCAAGGCCCTTCGCGACCCTGGGCCACCCACCGGGTCGCGGAGGTGCCAGCAGAAACGCCCGATCTGAGCTCAGATCGGGCGTTGGAATGGCGAGCTTGGTACCGCATACCGGATTCGAACCGGTGATCTCCGCCTTGAGAGGGCGGTGTCCTGGGCCTCTAGACGAATGCGGCAAGGACGGGACGTGGAACGTCCGATCGGCGTCGGAGAATAGCAGGACCCCGGCCGGGGCCGCAACCACCCGCCGCTCGAATCCACCGTGAGCCCCCTCAGAGCCGGTTCGACTCCAGGAACGCCCGGAGCGTCTCGGCCACCTGGAGATAGCTGTGCTCACCCAGCACGAGCCCGTAGTGGGAATGGGCGCCGAACGGCTCGTAGGGTGCCTCGAGCCACGCCGCCAGGCGCTCCACGTCCGGCTCCGGTACCTGTGTGTCGAGCCCGCCGCCGACAACCAGGCGCGGGACGTCCGGGATCGCGGCCCGATCCACGGACACTCCGGTGAGGAGCTGGCGCTTCGCGCGCCCTGACTCGAACGGCTTCTGGCCCAGGAGGTGCTGGATCCGGAGCACGTCGGCGAGCGTCAGGTCGCGCTGCTCGCGGAGCAGCTTCTCGGGCAGGGTCTCCCAGCCCAGCTCGGCACGCCCATAGGCATCGGGCACGTCGCGCACCATGTGCGGCCGGGCCGGCTCGCGCAGCTCCTTTGGCAGCTCGGGCGCGATCAGCACGTACGCGGAGACCGGCATCCGCTCGATGCCCTTGAGGACCAGCAGCCCCCCCATTCCGTGGCCGACCGCGACCACGCTGGGGCCGAGGCGGTCCATGGCTGCAACCACGTCCTCCGTGTAGGACTCGATGTCCAGCGTTGCGGGATCGGCCGTCTGGGACCAGAAGTGGTTGCGCAGGTTGAGGGCGTGACCCTCCCAGCCTCGACCGGCGACGTGGTGCAGGAAGCGTTCCCAGACCCAGGACCCACCGAGCTCGCCGTGGACGAACAGGATCGGCTTGCGACGGGACCGCCGCTCCGGCAGCCACGACTCGACGTACAGGCCGCGCTCGGTCAGCTCGATCTCGTCCTTGCGGACGGGCCGGCCACCGGTGGCGGTACGGGGAGCGATGCGATCGGTGGACTTCGGATCCGTCATGGGTGGCACGCGCGACGCCCTACCACTCGTGCGCGTTGAGCACGAGCCCGGTCAGGGCCTTGGGATGGAAGTAGGTGGACTTCTGGGGCATCACGTCGCCCTCGCGAGCCACGGCCAGGATGGCAGCGACCGGGGTGGGCTCGAGCAGGAACGCGGCGTCGGCACCCTCGACGCCCCCGGCCACCAGCGCCGCCGCCTCCGCTGCCGATTGCGTGTATCGGATGCGGTCGCCGCCGGCCACGGCAACCGGGTCGATGCCGGCCAGCCGATCCAGCGCCCGGGCGAGCAGCGACACGTCGAGGGCCCGTACCGCGTCGCCGCGGTCGCCGGGGTCCGGGAAGGCCTCGCGACGAGCCAGCAGCTCCCACGCACCGTCGCGGGTGACGAACCCGAATCGGCCGGCCCCGCCAGCGAGTCCCCCGGCCGCTCCGAAGGTTCCGACCAGCGCCTCGGTCCCGGCGGGAGTCATCGTGAACAGCTCGGGCAGCCGGGCGACCAGGCTGGCCGTGCCAACGCTGCCCAACTCCCGGATGACGCGGTGCGTCGGCAGCACCGTCAGCTCGTCCGCGGCATTGAGGAACAGCATCAGCAGGAAGTCGAACGCCGGGTCCTGCTCCGACGAACCCTGCCGGCGCTCGTCGCGGTACCGGACGGCGGTCTCATACCGGTGGTGACCGTCCGCGATGAACACCGGACCCCCGGCCGCCGCGGCGATCAGCACCGCCGCGGGCGAGCCCTCGCCATCGTGCGGGACCACCCACAGCCGGTGGCGGACCCCGTCGTCATCGGTCACATCGGTGGCGGGCGGCGTGGTGGCAATTCCCTCGAGCGCCGGCCTCGCCGTCCCCGACGGGTCCTCGTACAACCCGACGACCGGCGATGTGTTGATGCCGGTTGCGCGCAGGAGCCGGTAGCGGTCCTCCTTGGGACCTGACAGCGTCCGCTCGTGGGGCAGCACGGACGACTCCGGCCCGAACGGCTCGATCCGCAACCGGGCGAAGAAGCCCCGCTGGGTCCGCTCGAGATCCGTTCCCGGGACGCGATACGTCTGCTCGTAGACGTAGACCGACGGCCGGGAGTCCTTGCGCAACGTCCCGTCGGTCCGCCACGTTGACAGGGTCCGTGCAGCCCGGCGGTAGCGCTCGTCGGGGTCCTCCCGCGGCACGCCCTGGGGCAGGTCGAGCCGGACGCTGTTCCGCGGGTGGCGGGCCAGCAGCCTGCGCTGGAGCTCTTCGCCGATCACGTCGTACGGCGGTGCCACGACCTGGCCCGGGTCGCCCACCACCTCGGGGTCGTAGCGGAGGGCTCGGAACGGTCTGATGTCGGGCACGAGATCCTCTGGCGCGGGTGGACGACGCTGGCGGCGGCGCGGCGAATTGGCGGACGCACAGGACGTGGGGCGAGTGCATCGTACGATACGCGCTGGCGGACGGCCACCGGCGCCCGGGGGCCGGCGGTCCACGAGGGGGAGGACGCGGTGCAACCATTTCAGCGACGCGGGCGTCATGACTGCGTCCGATCGCCTGCCCGAGACCGAGGAGCCCGAGTGCCGCACCCGCACCCGTCGCGCCTGCTGCGCGCCGTCCTTGCGCTCGTGGCGACTGGTCTGCTGCTGGGCATCGTCGCTTCACCGGTCGCCGGGGCCGCCGGCGAGGGTCTCACCATGCATGCCCGGGCGCTGCTCCAGGGCCACGTCCGTCAAGGCGGCTGGTTCGCCCTCGCGGTCGATCTCGAGAACGCCGGCCCCACGATCGCCGGCGAGCTGCGGGTGGCCGGAGGTTCCGACTCCCGGACCCGGTTCGGTACGCCGGTCGAGCTGGCGACGGGGGCGCGCAAGACCTACCTGCTCTATGCCCAGCCGCCCGCGTTCGGCGGCAACCTCGTCGTCCAGCTGCTCGACGGTACGGGGACCATCGCCGAGGCGAAGGTTGCGATCGCGCTCCACGACAGCTCGCAGCTTGTCGTGGGCGTCGTCGCCGAGAACCCCGCGCGGCTGGTGTCCGAGATCAGCCTGTCCCCCGGCCCCAGCGGCCTGCAGCCGACGATCGCCACGATGGGGCCCGGGGACCTCCCGGAGCGCGTCCAGGCCTGGGCGCCGCTCGATGCGCTCGTCTGGCAGGACACCGACGCGGCGCAGCTGACGGCCCGGCAGCTCGACTGCCTCCGGGGCTGGCTGGCGGGCGGCGGGCGCCTCGTGATGGTGGGAGGCACGGCAGGGGCGGACAGCCTGTCCGCCCTCCCTCCTGACCTCCTGCCGTACCACCCTGACACCGTGCTCGACATCGACCCACGCGTGCTGCGGCCCGTGCTGGGTGGTCTCCCCGACGGCGCCGCAACCCTGACTGCGTATGCCGGCTCCGCGGGGCCGGGCCGCGTTCTCGCCACGTCCGGCGATCGGGTGGTCGCCGCCGACCTCCGGATCGGCGGCGGGACGGTGACCCTGCTCGGCTTCGACCCCACGACCTCGTGGCTCGCCGAGGGCGACACCTGGGACACGCCGCTGTGGCGCCGCCTCATCCCTCCCCGCGCCGGCGGGACCGTGTGGCTGGCCGACGACTCCCAGATCGTGTCCGCGGTGATGAACCTGCCCAGCCTCGGCCTGCCGCCCATCGGCGGGCTGCTGGTGCTGCTGTTGGGCTACGTGGTCCTCGTCGGCCCGGTCAACTACCTGGTATTGCGGCGGATCGACCGCCGGGAGTGGGCGTGGGCCACGGTGCCGGCGCTGATCGCAGTGTTCACCATCGCGGCTTTCGGGATCGGCGGCCTGCTGCGCGGAACCGATGTCATCATCCACGAGGTGGGGATCGTGCGTGGGGCGCCCGGCACCACGTCGGCGATCATCCAGTCCTATCTCGGCGTATTCAGCCCGTCCCGCTCCACCTACCAGGTGCGCGTTGCCGGCGACGCGCTGCTGGCGGCACCCATGAACGGCGACATCTTCGGGTCGGGAGCTGGCGCTGCGCTCGACGTGCTCCAGGGCGACCCGTCCCGGATCCGTGACCTCGACGTGGGCTTCGGCTCGATCCGGGCGCTCCGGGCGGAGGCCAGCGCCGCGGGCCCCACGGTGAGCGCGGAGCTGGCGCTGGTCGATGGCCGCCTCCAGGGCACGATCACCAACCAGTCCGCGATGACGCTCGAGGCGGCTGCCGTGGTCGTCGGCTCGTCCGCCGCGCGGATGGGCGACATTGCACCCGGGGCGATGATCGACGTCGATCTGCCGATTGCGACCAACCCGTTCAACTGGGATTCCATGTCTGACCGCGTGTTCGGTTCGTTCAACTGGGACGGCTCCAACATCGACGAGGCCAGCCAGCGCACGCTCGTTCGCCGTTCGGTGATCGACCAGATCTCGATGGACCCGATGACCGGGTTCCCCAACGCCATCTCGAGCGAGGGGGCGATGCTCCTGGCCTGGGGCCGGGATCCCGTCGTGCCGCTCGAGCTCGAAGGCCAGGCGGTACGGCGCATGGCAAACATCCTGTACGAGGTGCCGTTTCCGTACGCGGTCCGCGGCAAGGCGGTGTTCGCCAACGACCTCCTGCGCGTGTCGGTGCTCGAGGTTGGAGCCAGCTTCTTCAGCAAGGACCCGATGTCGCTCAACCTCGGGTCGGGCGACGCCCGGGTGTCCTACCGGCCGGTCGCGTTCGACGGGTCCTTCGCCCCATCGAGGGTCACGATCGCCATGGGCCTCGGTGGCGACTTCACGATGCCCGGTCGAGCCGGGCGGGCGCTCGAGGAGTCGACTCGCTGCAACCCGGGGTCGGATGGCTGCCTCGTGGCGCGCGACGGGCTCCCCGAGCTCGAGGTGCTCGACATCCGGAGCGGCGACTGGGTCCAGTTCGAGCACCTTGTGCAGGGAGTCGCCTACGAGCTCACCGACGCCGCCCGCTGGATCGATCCCGCCACGGGTGAGCTGCAGGTGCGCTACGTCAACGAGTCCACCGACCAGGTGTACTTCCAGCCGCTGGTCAGGCTCGAGGGCAGCGTCCAGTGACGGGCATCGTGCGGGCAAGCGGCCTGGTCAAGCGCTACGACCGCAACCTGGCGGTCGCCGGCCTCGACCTCGATGTGGCGAGGGGCGAGATCTTCGGTCTCGTCGGGCCCAACGGGGCCGGCAAGACGACGACGCTCCGGATCCTGGCCACGCTGCTGGTCCCGGATCGCGGCGACGCGGAGATCGCCGGGGCATCCGTGCGCCGGAACCCGAACGAGGTCCGTCGCGCCGTCGGGTTCATGCCCGACAGCTTCGGCGTCTACGACGACATGAAGGTCTGGGAGTACCTGGACTTCTTCGCCCGCTGCTACGGGATCCCGGCGGACCGGCGTCGCCGGATGGTCGGCGATCTCCTGGAGCTGGTCGACCTCGGCCCCAAGCGCGAGGCCTATGTCCAGGGACTGTCACGCGGGATGCAGCAGCGCCTGTGCCTTGCGCACGCGCTGGTCCACGACCCGCTGGTGCTCCTGCTCGACGAGCCCGCATCCGGACTCGACCCTCGCGCCCGGGTGGAGCTGCGGGAGCTGCTCCGCGAGCTGCGCTCGCTGGGGAAGACCATCCTCGTCTCGTCCCACATCCTGCCCGAGCTCGAGGAGCTGTGCACCTCCGTCGCCATCATCGACCGCGGCCAGGTTCTTGCCCATGGCCGCGTGGCGGACATCGAGCGCCGACTCCGGGTCGGAGCGGTGCTGCGAGCGCGCGTGCTCGGGGAGTGGGACGACCACGAGTCCGCCCGGGCCTGGTTCGCGACCCGACCGAACGTGGTCAGCGCCGAGCTGCTCGCGGACGGCACGATCGAGATCGGCTTCCAGGGCGACGACGAGGCGTCGGCCCGGCTCCTCGCGGATGCCATCCGGGCGGGCCTGCGCATTGTCGCGTTCCTCCGGGCTGCCAGCGACCTCGAGGAGCTGTTTCTCCAGGTCACCGCGGGTGAGGCCCAGCGCCAGCAGGCAGCGGCATGGCCGAGCTGATGGGACCGCCCGTCGCTCCCGGGTCCGGATCGACATCCGGCCCGACCCCCGTGCCGTCCTCGTTGCCACGCCCAGTGCGCCTGCGCGCATTGCGCGAGATCGGGTCGGGAATCGCAGCGGTCGGCGTCAAGGAGCTCCGGGGCCGGATGCGCGGCAGGCGGGCGTTCGTGATCCTGACCATCCACCTGCTGCTGGTGGCCGGGTTTGCCTGGATGGTCGAGTCGCTCGCCGAGCGGTCGTTCTCGGGCGGCTTCGGGAGCAGCATGACGGCATCGACCGAGATCGGGCGTTCCCTGTTCGTCGCGATCATGTTCCTGCTGACGCTGATCACCCTCGTGCTCGCTCCGGCGTCCACAGCCGGCGCCATCAGCCTCGAGCGCGAGAAGCAGACGCTGGACCTGCTGACCACCACGCCCATCTCGTCGCTCGCGATCATCCTGGGCAAGCTCGGCTCTGCGCTCTCGTGGATCCTGCTCCTGCTGCTGGCATCGATCCCCGTCGTCGCCCTCGTGTTCACCTTCGGTGGGGTCGGCCCCGATGCCGTCATCAAGGGGTACCTGGTGCTGCTCGGCACGGCGGTCGTCTACGGCTCGATCGGCCTGTTCGTGTCGGCGCTCGTCAAGCGGACCCAGGCAGCGACCGTCATCAACCTGGTGGCGGTGCTGTTCCTGACCGCGGGCACCACCTTCCTGTTCGTGTTCTGGACGGCGATGTCGGGCAGCAACGGATTCCTGCCGGACCAGGGCCAGCGTGATGACAACCCGATCGTCGGGCTCACCCGGCGTCCGCCCGAGGCCCTCATGTGGCTCAACCCGTTCGTCGCCCAGGTCGACGTGATGTGCGGCACGGAGACTGGATTCGGGGCCTCGTGCCAGATCGTCGCCGCGGTGACCGACCAGGAGGTCCTGTTCAACGGCAATCTCGCCGACATCAGCGCCGATCGCGACAGCTACTGGCCGCGGAGCGTGGGGGCCATGATCCTCGTCGCCGCCGCCCTCATCGTCCTCTCGGTTCAGCTGGTCGCCCCCACCCGGCGCTGGAGGCTTCGTCGGCGACGGAGCGCTCCGGAGCCGACAGGTTGGGTCGCCTGATGCGGGCGCCGTGGCGGCCGCGCCACATCCGGCCTCCGGCGTCCGCCCTGGCGCCGGCCGACCCGGCGGCGCTGGGGATCCCGCTCGATCCGCGCCTGCAGGAGCTGCGGGCGATGCTGGCCCTGCACCGGCGCCGACTGTGGCTCCGGCGCATGGTTCGCCGCCTGTGGATCGCGGCAGCCGCGATCGCGCTCCTCGAGCTGGCGCTGGCCATTCTCCAGCGCCTGGTCCCGCTCGAGTGGGCGCCGCTGGTCGCGCTGGCCATGCCGTTCCTCGGGCTGCTCGTCCTGGTCGTCCTCGCCACGCGAGTCCGCCCTACGCTGGGTGAGACCGCCCTCGCGGTCGACGCCGAGTCGGGGGCAGGCGATGCAATTGCCTCCGCCCTCGCCTTTGCAGCCATGGTGCCCGACACGGCCGGCCCTGCCCCTGGCAACGACGACGGGACCATCGCGGTGGACGAGGCGTTCGACATCGGCGAGGCGGGGATCAGGCTCGTCCGGCGCCAGCGCCGCGACGCCGTCCAGCGCCTGCGGGCGGTGAACCCGGCGCTGTTCCTGCCCCGCTTCGACCGCAAGCCGGTGCTGGTCGCGCTGGTCGCCTCGGCCCTCATCGCTCCGGCGCTCCTGCTGCCCAACCCAATGGACGGGGTGATCGCACAGCACCAGGCGATCCGCGACGAGGCCGCCCGACAGGCGGAGCGTATCGACCGCGTCGCGAATGATCTCGAGGCCCGGGGCGCCAACGCCGACGATCCCCGGACGCAGCTCTCGGACGAGCTTCGTGATCTGGCCCGGCGCCTCCGCGACGACCCCGGGGACCTGGAGCACAACCTGGCCCAGCTGGGCGCGATCGAGGACGAGGTGCGGGCGCAGCTCGATCCGGGCACCGAGCAGAAGGCCGCCTCGATCGCGGCCCTGTCGCGGGCGCTGTCGAGGGCCGCCACCGCAAATCCACAGGCCAATCCAGCGGGCGATCCCACGCAGACGAAGCGGGACCTGCAGAACCTCGGCGACCAGGTGGCAGCCATGACGCAGGACCAGCGCGACGACCTCGCGCAACTGTTGGCGGAGCAGCAGGGCCAGGCCAGTCTGTCCGGCGGCGCCGCCGGACAGGCGTTGCGCGACGCCGCCACCAGCCTCACCCAGGGCGACAGCGCCGGAGCAGAGGCGGCTCTCGGCCGTCTGGGCGAGACGCTCCACGGTGCACAGGACCGGGTCGAGATCAACCGGGACCTCGCGTCGGCCGCGTCGGGGCTCCAGGATGCCCGCCGGGAGCTGGCCAATGCGGGTGCGCCGGGCGACCAGCCGAGCCAGCTCGGCCGGCAGAGCAACGGCCAGGGCACAGGTCAGGGCAGCGCCAACCCGTCCGCGTCCGCGGGCAGCCAGGGGTTGGGCCAGGGCAGCGCCAACCCGTCCGCGTCCGCGGGCAGTCAAGGGCAGGGCTCCGGTCAAGGGTCGGGGCAGGGCGCGGGGCAGGGGTCGGGCCCGGGGCAGGGGCAGGGTTCAGGCGCCATCGGCGGCGGCGGCTCGAGCGCTCGGCAGCTCGGCTCGGGCATCTCCAGCGGCGGGCCGCCGGCAGGACCCACCAACCCGAACCGGTCGACCGAGCTCGGCGGCGAGCTGGGCTCCATCTACGCCCCGTTCGACCGCCTGGGACGGCCCGGCGACCCCAGCTACGTCGCGGGCGCGGGCGGCGATGGCCAGACCCAGGAGGGCAGCCAGCAGGGCCGGGGCACCGACAACGGCTCGTACGTGCCCTACGCCGACGTCTACGGCGACTTCTACGGCTACGCGCTCACCGCCCTCGACCGCTCGTATGTCCCGATCTCGGTCAAGGACTACGTGCGCGACTACTTCAGCTCACTCGATCCCAGCCGCTGAACCACCACCGGCCGAGCCGGGGAATGGAGACCCATGGACGCAATCCCTGCCCCTGCCGCGGCAGCGTCGACAGCCGACCCGCAGCGCATTGCACCGGAGGCATTCGCCGAGCGGGCACGAGCGATCGAGGCCGAGGTCGGCAAGGTCATCGTCGGGCAGCGGGAGCTGGTGCGACAGACACTGGTCGGGCTGCTGGCCAACAGTCACGTCCTGCTCGAGGGCGTTCCGGGCCTGGGCAAGACCATGCTCGTCCGAACGATCGCGGACGTCATCGACTGCACCTTCAATCGCGTCCAGTTCACGCCCGACCTGATGCCGGCAGACATCACCGGCACCAACATCCTGATCGAGGAGGGTGGCACGCGGGTCTTCCGGTTCCAGCAGGGCCCCATCTTCGCCAACCTCGTGCTCGCGGACGAGATCAACCGCGCGACGCCCAAGACCCAGTCCTCGCTCCTCGAGGCCATGCAGGAGCACCAGGTCACGGTGGCGCGCAGCCGCTACCCGCTCGAGCCCCCGTTCTTCGTGCTCGCCACCCAGAACCCGCTCGAGATGGAAGGCACCTATCCCCTGCCCGAGGCCCAGCTCGACCGCTTCCTGCTCAAGGTGATCGTCCCCTTCCCGTCCGAGGACGACCTGGTTGCCATCCTCGACCGGACGACCGGCGCCGACGCCCCCGAGGCGAGGCCCGTCACCACAGCCACCGAGATCGTCGAGATGCAGCGCCTCGCGAGGGCCGTTCCAATCGCGCCCCATGTCACCGCGTACGCGGTGTCGGTCCTCGCTGCAACCCACCCGGACAACGAGCGCGCGCCATCATTGGTGCGCCAGTACGTCCGCTACGGCGGCTCGCCCCGCGGCGCGCAGGCGCTGGTCACGGCGGGCAAGATCATGGCCCTCGTGGACGGCCGGTTCAACGTGTCCGTGGACGACATCCGGGCGGCTGCGCTGCCGGCGCTTCGCCACCGCGTGATCCTCAACTTCGAGGGCGAGGCCGAGGGGATCAACTCCGAGGCCGTTGTCCGGTCGATCCTGGACGAGGTGACGCCGCCCGCGGTGGAGTAGGCGGCGCGATCCCATGACCCTGCCTCCCACCCCCCCGGCCCAACCGGTTCCCGGCGCCGCAGCGCCGGGGCGTGCGCATCCCAAGGCGTTGCTGCCCGAGGATCTCGATCCCACCGTCTTCGACGAGGGGTTCCTTCGCCAGCTCGAACGCCTCGGATTGCTGATGAAGCAGCCGGTGCGCGGGGGCCTCAAGGGAGGCCGCCGGAGCGTCAAGCGCGGCCAGAGCGTGGAGTTCGCCGATTTCCGCGACTACACGATCGGCGACGACCTGCGCCAGCTCGACTGGAACGTCTACGCCCGGCTGGAGCGCCTGTTCGTGAAGCTGTTCGTCGAGGAGGAGGACGTGACCGTCACCTTCCTCATCGACGCCAGCCCGTCGATGGCCTTCGGTCAACCCCAGAAGCTGCAGTTCGCGAAGCGTGCGGCCGCCGCACTCGGATACATCGCTCTCGCCGCCGAGGACCGGGTGGTGACCTGCGCGCTGACCGGGCGGCAGGCCAGGCGCCACGCGGGCCTGCGCGGCTCCGGCCGGATCTTCCGACTGCTGGCCAACCTGTCCGGGATCCCGCCTGGCGAGGGCCCGGCCGACCTGCTGCTGGCCACCCGCCAGGCGGCCGCAATGGTGTCGGGCAGGGGGGTCGTCGTGCTGCTGTCGGATCTGCTGGATCCCGCCGCGGACCGGGTCGTTCGCGAGCTCGCCGCCTCCGGGTCGGAGCTGATCGTCCTGCACACGCTGGCGCCCGAGGAGCTGGACCCACAGCTCGAAGGGGATCTCAAGCTCGTCGATTCCGAGACCGGTGAGGGCATCGACGTCACGGTGGACCTGGCGGCGCTCGACGCCTACCGGGCGCGCCTCGACGAGTGGCAGGCCGGTCTCGAGGAGCTCGCCCGCAAGCGGCGCGCCTCCTACGTCCCGATCTCGACGGCGACGCCGATCGCCGACCTGGTGTTCGCCGAGCTTCGCCGCCGGCGCGTGGTGGGCTGAGATGGGCCTGCTGGCACCGCTCGCCCTCGCCGGCCTGCTGTTCCTGCCGGTCGTGGTGGCGATGTACCTGCTCAAGCTGCGCCGCGACGAGGCGGTGGTGCCTTCGACATTGCTGTGGCAGCGGCTGGTCGCCGACGTCGAGGCCAACGCCCCCTGGCAGCGGCTCCGCCGGAGCCTGCTCCTGCTGCTCCAGCTGCTGCTGGTCGTGGTGCTCGTGCTGCTGGCGGCCCGGCCATTCGTCGAGCGACCAGCCGGGCTGGCGGGCGACATCGTGCTGGTGATCGACACGTCGGCGTCGATGCAGGCGACCGACGTGTCCCCGAACCGGCTGGAGGCCGCCAAGGCCGCAGCCATCGAGTCGCTCAAGGAGCTGCCGGCGGGCGGCACGGTGAGCGTGATCGCGGCTGGACGAACCGCCCGGGTCGTGAGCAATGGGACAACGGACCTCGCCGGCGCCCGGCAGTCCATTGCCGCGATCGAGCCGACCACGGACATCGGGGACCTGGGCGATGCGCTGCGGCTGGCGTCGGCGCTCGCCGCGCGCTCGGGCGATGCCGAGATCCTGGTGGCGACCGACGCCGCGCTGGCAACGCCTGTCTCCGGATCGATCGATGCCCCGGTGCGCGTGCTCCAGGTGGGCCGCGAGGCACGCAACGAGGCGATCGTCGCGCTGGCCGTCCGGACGGCTCCGAGCGGCCTCTCGCACTCGGCGTTCATCTCGGTCGCCAACATGGGCCTGGAGCCCGCCGAGCGTCGCGTCCAGCTCTACGCGGACGGGATCCTGCGGGATTCGCGGTCGGTGCTGCTCGACCCCCAGCGCAAGACCGACATCTCGATCGACGACATTGACGATCCCGATCACCCCGCCTCGGTGATCGAGGTCCGGTTGGTGGCCAAGGACGAGACCGGGAGTGCAGCTCCCGACCCGCTGGCCGTGGACGACCGGGCCTGGGCGATCGTGCCGCCGTCGCGCTTGCGTACGATCCTGCTGGTCGGCGAGGGCGATCCGTACCTCGAGACGGCCCTGTCGTACCTTCCCGAGACGGAGCTGTGGGGCACGACCCCCGACCGCTACGCGACCGACGTGCGCCGGCCCGATGGGTCGGCATGGGATCTCGTCATCTTCGAGGGCGTCCTGCCGCCCGAGCTGCCTGCGACGCCCGTGCTGGCGATCGCGCCTCCGTCGAGCTCGCCGCTCGGGACCGTGACCGGCACGCTCACCAATCCGGGCATCGGCGCACTTGATCCCACGGACCCGATCCTGCGCTACGTCGACCTCACCACGACCCACGTCGGCGAGGCGGTGAGGCTGGACCTGCCCGCATGGGCCCGGCCCGTGATCCCGGGTCCTGGGACATCCCCGCTGCTGTACGCGGGAACGCTGGCAGGGCGGCCCGCCGCAGTGCTCGCCTTCGCACCACGCCGATCGGACTTGCCGCTCCAGGTCGCCTTCCCCGTGCTCCTCGCGAACCTCACCGGCGAGCTCATCGGCGACTCGGCAACGCCGTTGGACGCGGTGGCACCGGGGGCCCCGGTCACACTCGTGATCCCCGAGGGAGCGACCGGCGTCCGGGTCCTCCGTCCCGACGGCTCGGTCGATGAGCTGGCGGCAGCGGCCGGCAGCTCCGCCTCGGTCACCTTCACCCGGACCGATCTCCCGGGCGTCTACGAGGTCACGCCCATCGTCGCTGGCGGCGTATCGTCGTCCCCCTCCAGCACCCCGGGCGTGACCCCCGCCGGAGGCCCGACATTCGACCCCGGCGACCCGGCCCCGCCGACGTTCCGCGCGGTCGACCCTGGTGCGCCGGTCCGGTTCGCGGTCGCGATGCTCGACGTGGACGAGTCGCGGATCGCACCCGGCGATGCGAGCCGGCTCGCCGCGTTGGGCGCCACCCCTGCTCCGGCGACGTCGGGGGCGGCCGACGGGGAACGACCCAGCGCACGGGATGAGATCTGGATCCCCATCGTGCTGCTGGCGCTGCTGGGACTGATGGTCGAGTGGCTGGTCTACGAGCGCGACACGCTCGTCCGCGTGCGCCGATCCACCACCGCCCGGCTCCGCGGGGGCCGGCCCGCCGGCCAGAGCGACTGACGTGGGCTTCAGCTTCGAGGCACCCCTCGCGCTGCTCCTGCTGCCGCCGTTGGTCGCCGTCGTCGTCGGGCTCCACCTCGCCTCGCGCCGGCGGCTGGGGGTCACCCGCCGCCGCGTCGCGCTCGCAGTCCGCGTGGCACTGCTGTCGCTGCTGGTGTTCGCGCTGGCCGGGTTCCAGCTCGTCCTGCCCGTCGATCGCCTCGCCGTGGTCTACGTCGTGGACCTGTCGGACTCGGTGGGCACGGCGGGCCGGGAGGAGGCGCTCTCCTATGTGCGCAACAGCCTGGCATCCAAGGAGGACGGAGACGTCGCCGCAATCGTCGCCTTCGGCGGCGACGCGCTGGTGGAGCGCCTGCCGACCGACCTCGCCGAGATCGACCGGATCGCGTCCACGCCACTCCGTGGCGCGACCGACATCGGCGGGGCGCTGCGACTCGCTGGGGCCCTGTTCCCCGACGACGCCCAGAAGCGCATCGTGCTGCTGTCCGACGGCAACGACACGACGGGTACCGGACCGACCGAGGCAGCCCTCGCAGGGGCCCGCGGGATCCAGGTCCAGACCCACCTGACAGGGCTGGCCGGTGCCGACGAGGTCCTGGTGGAGCGGCTCGACGCGCCGTCCACCGCACGCCTCGGCGAGCGGGTCCAGGTGAGCGCGGAGATCACCTCCACAACGGCGCAGCCGGCCACGGCGCGGCTGTTCGTCAACGGCGAGCTGGCCGATACCGAGACGGTGAGCCTCCAGCCAGGCGCCAACCGGGTGGACTTCTCGTTCACCGCCGCAGAGGCCGGGTTCCTGCGGTTCCGGGTCGTGGTCGAGGCGGCTCGCGACACGTTCAACCAGAACGACCGGGCAGACGCCAACACCATCGTCAAGGGCGAGCCGCGGATCCTTGTCGTCGAGGGCGACGACGAGGTGGCGGCCCAGCTGGTGGCAGCGCTGGAGGTGGAGCGACAGGTCGTCGACACGGCCATTCCGGAGGCGCTCCCCGCCGACCTTGCCGGACTCGCCGACTACGACTCGATCGTCCTCGTCGACGTGCCGCGGATCCGGCTCTCAGACGCGCAGATCGCCGCACTCCAGGTCTACGTCCGCGATCTCGGCCGGGGCCTGGTCGCGATCGGCGGATCGCGTGCCTACGGGGCCGGTGGATACACCGGCACGCCGCTCGAGGCGACGCTGCCCGTTGACATGGGGGTCCGCGACCGGACGAAGCAGCCGGACGTGGCCCTGGTGGTCGTGATCGACAAGTCGGGCTCGATGGACGCCTGCCACTGCAACAGCTTCGAGGGCGGCATGGGGGGCGGGTCCGGGATCGCCGGGGTCAGGAAGACCGATATCGGCAAGGAGGCGATCCTGCGGGCGGCCTCGGCGCTTGCCGCGCGCGACGAGCTGGGCGTGGTCGCCTTCGACGAGCAGGCGCACTGGGTGGTGAGGACCGCGCCGCTGGGCGGGCTTGCCGATCTCCAGGCCTCGATCGCCGGAATCCAGCCGCTGGGCCAGACCAACATCTACGCCGGGCTGGACCAGGCGGTGCTGTCGCTCGAGGGCGCAGCGGCCACGCGACGCCACATCATCCTGCTCACGGACGGCTGGTCCACGAGCGGCCAGTACGACGAGATCCTGGCCAGGATGCAGGCCGACGGGATCACCCTGTCGACCGTCGGGGCGGGAGGCGGCGCCAACCCGTTCCTCGAGCAGCTGGCCCGTGCTGGTGGCGGCCGCTTCTACGCGGCCGCGAACCCCGCCTCGATCCCCGACATCTTCCTCAAGGAGACGCAGCAGGTCTCGGGCCAGCAGATCGTCGAGGAGCCGTTCCTCCCGATCCGAACCACGAGCTCCCCCATCCTGCGCGACATCGAGGGAGGGCTGCCCGGTCTCGAGGGCTACAACGGGACGACAGCCAAGCCGGCCGCCCAGACGGTCCTGGTCACCGCGCGCGACGACCCCCTGCTCGCCCAGTGGCAGTACGGGCTGGGCCGGGCCGTCGCGTGGACGTCCGACGCCACGGGCCGCTGGGCGAAGCGCTGGGTCGGGTGGAACGGGTTCGGCCGGTTCTTCAGCCAGATGGTGGGCTGGACCTTCCCGGGCGAGGAGAGCGGCGGGATCGAGGCGGACTTCGTCGATCGCGGTGGTCGCACCTATCTCCGGGTCCAGAGCGTCAACAGCGACGGCTCGCCGCGCGACTTCTACGCCACCCGCGCGGCGCTCGTCGGGCCCGACCTGGAGCCTGTGACCGTCGACCTCTCGCAGGTCGCCCCGGGCGTGTACGAGACACCCGTGGCCGCGCTCGAGAGCGGCGCATATGCGGTCCGAGTCACCCAGACGAAGCCGGGCTCGACGGCGTTGGGACGCACGCTCGGCCTGGTCGCCCCCACCGCCGCGGAGTACCGCCAGCTGGGTGGCAACGAGCCGCTGCTCGCCGCGATCCGGGAAGCGACCGGCGGCGCCGAGGTGGCGACCCCCGACGCGACCTGGGTCCACGACCTGCGCTCCACGAACCGGTACACCGACACCTGGCCATGGCTGCTCGTGCTGGCGCTCCTGCTGTGGCCCCTCGACATCGCACTGCGCCGAGTCTCGATCGGGCGGCGCGAGCTCGCCGACGGCCACCGGTGGATTGCCGGGCGCGTGCGCGGGCGGCGGGTCGCCGCGCGGACCCGATCGGCCGAGAGCCTGCTGGCCGCGCGTGGTCGGGCCGGGTCGGCTGGCGCGCGCTCGGCCATCATCCGGGAGGCCGGCACGCGGCCAGCGCGACCGGCCGCCGACCAGGATCGATCGGATGCCGCTCCCGCCCCTCCCCCACCGCCGGCGTCTCCGCCCGGTCCGGCCTGGCCGGCGGAGAACGATGACACCCTGGCCCGGCTGCGCGAGGCGAAGCGCCGCTCCCGCTCCTGAGCCTGCCGCCGCGGCTCGCGAGCAGCGGTGCTAGCCTCGGCCCATGGCATCCGGTCCCCCTGGCGCACGGCGCCGTCTGGTCACGCTCGCCGCGGCGGCGATCCTCGTCGGCGGATGCGGCACCATCTCCACCACACCTCCGCCGGCCACCCCGACGGACTTCCCGGGGATCACCGGGCGGCTGAACGCGGCCGGGATCAAGGCCGACAGCTGGGTGTCCGGGGACCCAGGGTGCGATGACGCGGACCTGGGCAAGACGGCGATCCGCTTCCGGGCGCGGGGGCTGGACCAGGTCGAGCCCGTGACGATGTATCTCTACGTGTTCCGCAACCGCGACGCCTTCGAACGCAACCGGGCCGCGGTGGGCCCGTGCGCCGCGGCGTACGTGACCGACCCCCAGGCGTTCGAGGAGATCGAGCAGTCGCCGTACGTGATCGCGAGCCAGGGGCCGTGGGCCCCCGAGTTCGAGGCGGCGCTGCGGGCGACGCTCCGGGCGGCGGCGGGCACGGGCGGCTGATCGGGGCCGGTCATCCTCGTCCCGGCGCCCGGGCGCACCGGGTCCCCGTGCCAAGGGGACACCGGACCGCACCCCTGATCTCCGGACCCCGTCGAGAGGGTCATGTGCGGGTACTGGGGCCAACCCTCAATGACCACACCGCACCCCACCGGGACCGGGACCCTCCTCCCGGGTCGAGGGTGACGACTGGGCCGTCGATCCACCGGCGGGGCCCGCGGATTCTCGTGGCATGGAGCTCTCGACCCGCACCCGTCGCGCCATCTCCACCACCCTCGCCGTCCTCCTGGCCGTCGAGACCCTGTCCGCCGTGGCCGCTGCCGCAGCCACCCGTACGGTCACCCACGAGCTGCCGCCCGATCCGCCCGCAGGCACGGTCCTTGCTGCGGATGCCCGCGCCGTCGCGCCGACGGAGGAGGCGTTCGAAGTGGTCGATGCCGCGGCCGCCGGCGAGCCCGGCGCGTCCGGGTTCCCCGACCTCGCCAAGCGGGACAGGTTCAGCCTGCAGGCGTCGGCCAACACGGCCGCCAGCGGGAGCGAGAGCAAGCCCAAGCAGGTCAGCAAGGCCAAGGCCGCTCCCAAGGCCACCAAGCCCAAGCAGGTCAGCAAGGCCAAGGCCGCTCCCAAGGCAGCCAAGGCGGCGAAGGCGGCGAAGGCGGCGAAAAAGGCCAAGGCCGCTCCCAAGGCCACGTCCGGCAGCAGGAACGCGGTGGTCTACCGGGGCACCAACCACGTCTGGATCCCGTCGCTGGGCATCAGCCGGTCGGTCCGCTGGTTCCCGTGCGATCGACAGCGACCGCCCGACAACTACATGTACCGCTGGGGCTGCGCGGGCGCCAACAACATCTACCTGATGGGTCACGCGTACAGCATCATGAAGCCGCTCCACGACGCGTACGCCAGGGGCCGGCTGCGCAAGGGCATGACCGCGTGGTACGCCGACGCGAAGAGCAAGGTCCATGCCTACAAGGTGACCTGGTGGAAGGTCACCCGGCCCACGCCGGACGCATCGTGGGCATGGGCCGCCCAGTCCCGGCCCTCGATGACCCTCCAGACGTGCGTCGGCAAGAACAGCAAGTACCGCCTCATGGTGCGGCTCGTCCGGGTGAGGTGACGCGCGGCTGCGTGCCAGCGCGCCTCCGCGCCCGCGCTCGGGTCGCGTTCTTGCTAGCCTCTGCGACGCATGCCCGAGCCCCTCGTCCCCGTCGCCGCCGCCGGCCCCAGCGCGTCCACGCTCCGGCGCGCCATCCTCGTCCACCTGCGTCGGACGGGACCGGCCACCCCCGACACCATCGCGGCGGTGATCGGGGCGAGTCGGAGCGGGGTCGCCCAGCAGCTGCGGGCCCTCGACACCGCCGGGCTGGTGACCCGCACGACCGTCCGCCACGGGGTCGGGCGCCCACGCCACCTGTACGACATCACGGCCGACGCCCAGGACCTGTTCCCCTCGAACTACGACGGCCTGGCCACGGGCCTCCTCGCCGCCATCCTCGAG
This sequence comes from uncultured Chloroflexia bacterium, assembly GCA_963727585.1. Lineage (GTDB taxonomy): Bacteria > Chloroflexota > Limnocylindria > Limnocylindrales > CSP1-4 > CAIXZV01. The sequence goes on from CAVSHH010000003.1 coordinate 1,582,145, forward strand.
GTGGGCGGCGAGGCACTGGTGGAGGACGTGTTCACCGCCCGGCGGCGGCAGGCCGAGGCCCGGCTGCGCCGGCAGATCGATGCCCAGCTGCCTGACACGGCGTCAATGGCGGACCAGGTCCGGGAGCTGGCCCGGCTCCAGGATGAGCTCGGCTACATCGCCGAGGCGCGTGTGGACGACGACGGGATCCGCCTGGTGGAGCACAACTGCGCCGTGCTCGATGTCGCTCGGCAGATCCCCGCCGCGTGCCAAGCCGAGCTGGACCTGTTCCAATCGCTGCTTGGGACCGACGTCGTCCGCGAGCGCCACATCGCCGCCGGCGACCGATGCTGTGAGTACCGGATCCTGATCCCGGCGAAGGACGGGCCGCCGCCCGGGCCGGCCGGCACCGATCCGGCCGGCACCCATCCGGCTCCCCAGCCCTAGCCCTCCTCGCGCTCCACGATCTCGCGACGTGCGGGCTCGCGTCGCGGCCGCGGCACGTCGGAGACGTTGGGCACGAACGACGCCGCGAGCGACGTCGCGGCAATCTGCTCCTGCTCGGCCAGCGACAGGATGCCCAGGCGTGACAGCGACGCGAGCTCATCCCGGATGTAGGTCCGGTTCATCTCCGGTCCGTCGGTGCTGATCGTGTAGCGCACCCCGTTGCGCCGGAACTGGTCGAAGATCCAGCGGAACTCGTCCCAGCCGGAGACGACGCCGGTATTGAGGTTGGAGGTGGGGCAGATCTCGAGCACGATGCCGCGCTCCCGCAGCATCTCCATGGTGCGCGGATCGTAAGCGGCCTTCACGCCATGGCCGATCCGGTCCGGCTCGAGGAGCTCGACCACGCGAGAGATCTCCTCCACCGGACCCGACTCGCCGCTGTGGATGGTGATGCCCAGACCGTGCTGGCGGGCGCGGCGGAACAGTCGCCGGTAGTCCGCCACGCGGAAGGTCGCGGACTCGGGTCCCGCGATGTCGATCCCGACCACGCCCCGATCGCGCCACGTGATCGCCTTCTCCGCGATGATCTCGTTGAGCTCGTAGGGGAACGCCCGGTCCAGGCAGAAGATGAGGCCCGGCCGGACGGGGTACTCGAGGGTCGCGCGGTCCATGCCCCGAACGGCCGCCGCGATGATGTGGTCGAGATCCTGTTCGCCGCCCCTGTTGCGCTTCATCGGATTGAAGCGCAGCTCGGTGGTGGTGATGTTGTTCTTGCGATACGCGCCGCCAATCACCTCGTAGACCGCGCGCTCCACGGCGATCGGGCTCGACTGGATGAGCTCGGTCCAGTGGAACAGTTGCAGGTAGCCGTCGAAGCTCTTGGCACGACGCGGGTGCACCGTGATCAGATCACGGAACTCCCAGTAGTCGCGGGTGGGCAGCTTGATGCCCTGAGCGTGGGCGATGGACCACATGATCGCCGGCGTGACGGCAGCGCCCAGGTGGCAGTGGAGCTCGGCGAGCGGGATCTTGCGGCTGAGGGTTTGGGGCATGCCGCGAAGGATAGCCGCGCAGCTCCCCTCGCGGGCTGCCGGCCTCGCGGACTGCAGGCCTCGCGGGCTGCCGGCCCCGCGGACCCGACCGCAGGCACGTCAGCCGGCGGCGGCGTCCGGCACGACCCGCCCTTGCGCATCGAGCGTGGCGCGACGGCGGAGATTGCGCAGCTCTGCTCCCGGCACCTGGTCGCGAGCGTGGTAGCTGGAGCGGACGAGCGGACCCGATTCCACGTGCCTGAAGCCCATCGCCAGCGCCTCGGTCCTCATCTCGGCGAACTCGTCGGGGTGGTAGTAGCGCTCGAGCGGCAGGTGCTTGAGCGTGGGCCGCAGGTACTGGCCGATGGTCAGGATATCGACGTCGACCGCGCGCAGGCCCTCGAATGCCTCGGTCAGCTCCTCGCGCGTCTCGCCCAGGCCGACCATCAGGCTGCTCTTGGTGTGGGCCTCGCGGCCGTACTCGGCGGCATAGGCCTTGGCCCGCTCGAGCACCGACAAGGTGCGGTCCCAGCGGGCCCGCTTGCGGACGGGTCCCTGCAGCCGGCGCACCGTCTCGAGGTTGTGGTTGAGGATGTCCGGCCCGGCCGCCATGACCGTGCGCAGCGGGGCCTCCTCGCCGTTGAAGTCGGGAACCAGGACCTCGACGCCCATCAGCGGGCTGCGGTCGCGGATCTCGCGGATGGTGGCCGCGAACGCCGAGGCACCGCCGTCGGGCAGGTCGTCGCGGGCAACGCTGGTGACGACCACGTGGTCCAGGCGCATCTCGGTGACGGCCTCGGCGACCCGGCGCGGCTCATCGTCGTCGAACCAGGTGGGCCGGCCGGTCTTGATGGCACAGAACCCGCAGGCCCGGGTGCACACGTCGCCCAAGATCATGACGGTCGCGGTGCGCTGGTCCCAGCACTCCCCCACGTTGGGGCAGACCGCCTCCTCGCAGACCGTGTTGAGGTTGAGGCCGCGGAGCATGCCCTTGAGGTCGTGGTAGTTCTCGCCCGAGGGCATCCGGCTCCGGATCCAGTCCGGGTGGCGGCGCAGCGGGCGGCTGCCGTCCGCCGCGGGGGTGAAGCTGCCACCACCGCCCATCGCGATCGAGATCGAGGTGGGATCGGCAGTCGCGTGGCCGTGGCCGGGAGTGGGATCGACGACGGGAAGCTCGCGTGCCATGGGTCGAGTGTACGTCGGGCCGCTCCGAGGACCCTAGTAGACGGAGGTCTCCGGACCGACGGCCTCCAGCCAGGCCTTGATGTCGCGCAGCAGGGCGGCTCCCCCGGCCCCATCGTTGGCGCGGTGGTCGATGCCGAGCACCATGTTCATCACCGGCCGGATTGCGATCACGTCGCCATCCTCGCTGCTGACCACGACCGGCCGCTTGGTGATCGCTTCCATGGTCACGATCCCCACCTCGGGGACGTTGATGATCGGCATCACCAGGTTGGTGCCCAGGTAGCCGGTGTTGTCGACCGTGAACGTGCCGCCGCCGAAATCGTCCAGCCTGAGCTTGCCGGCGCGCGCCCGACCGGCCACGTCGGCGATGGCCAGGTTGAGCCCGTGGATCGACATCGTGTCCGCGTCACGGATCACGGGCACGATCAGCCCCTCGTCGACGGCGACCGCCACGCCGATGTTGATCCGGCGCTTCGCGACCAGCCCCTGGTCGGTCCAGGTGGCGTTGAACCTGGGGTTGCGCTTGAGCGCCTCGGTGACCGCCTTCACGACGAATGGCACAAAGCTGAGCCCTGTGCCCTCCTTCGCCTGGTACACCTTCTTCATCCCCTCGCGGAGCCTGACCAGGCGGCTGACGTCAACCTCCATCTGGATGTACGCGTGGGGCGCCTGGAGCGCGCGCGTCATCTGGGCAGCGATGCCCTTGCGCATCTGGGTCATGGGAAGGAGCAGCTCGTCCACGCCCGGCGGGAACCCGATGGCCGTGTCGGCCGAGACGGAGATCGTGCCTGGCGCGGAGGCGGCAGGGGTCGCGGACGGCGCGGAGGCGGCAGGGGTCGTGCCTGTCCGCCGGGCCTCGACGAAGGCCAGCACATCCTCCCGGGTGATCCGGCCGCCGCCGCCGGTGCCCTCGATCTGGGCGGGGTCGAGATCATGCTCGCGCAGAAGCCGGCGGACCGCCGGGGTCATTCGCGCGTTCGGATCGTGGACCCTGGGCGCTGCGGGCGGGGCCGAGGAGGGAGAGGGGCTGCCTCCATCGGAGGGCGCGTCGGCAGGCGTCGCGGCGTCGGCGGGTGTGGCGGCGTCGGCGGGTGTGGCGGCGTCGGCTCCGGCGGTCGACTGGGGAGTCGCGGTGGCCTCGGACCCGGCGCCTTGGGCGGCAGAATCGGCGGGAGCTGTGGCGGCGGGAGCTGCGGCGGCCGATCCAGCGCTGTCGGGTAGCGCCTCGTCCTCGGTCTCGATGATCGCGATCTCGGCGTTGTTGGGGACGGTGGCGCCTTCCTCCGCGAGGATCTCCTTGAGCACGCCCGCGAACGGCGACGGCACCTCGGCATTCACCTTGTCGGTGATGACCTCGACAAGCGGCTCGTACTTCGCGACCGTGTCACCGGGCTGCTTGAGCCAGCGTCCGATCGTCCCCTCCGCGACGCTCTCGCCGAGCTGGGGCATCGTCACCTTGGCCACTGGGTCTGTTCCTCCGATGCAGGCGGTTCGCGGGGGACGCGACAGATCGTCGGGGCTAGTGTCGCGCATCCGGGCCCGTCGCGCCTCCCACGCGACCGGTGCTGCGCGTGCCAGCAACACCGCGTACGACGATGGCTCGTGCAATCGGGATCCCCTCGACTGCCGGCCCGAGGGTCACGGCGGCGAGGCGCCGGATACGATGCTGGGTCGTGCAAGCTGGGCTGGTGGGCCGATTTCGCTGCACCCCACGAGTCCGGCTCGTGGCTGACGGTCACGCTCCCGACGATGGCCGCCATAGACGAGCGTCCATCGTGCGCGACCGGGGCCGGGTCGCGAGAGCAGCCTCCCGACCGGACCAGCGCATGGACACTCCCGGATGGGAGCCGCCATCAGCTGTTGACGGTCCGCCGGATCCGTCGCGGCCTCACGGAGCGGCCGATTGCACGACCATCGGTCGTGGATGCGAGGAAGGCGAGGGCGGCGGTCGACCCGGTCGGAGCCCGGAGCCATCGCCGGAGGCGCGCGCCGCCACGGACCGGGTACGCGGCGGCCATCACGTCGGCGTGGCGGGCGACCTGGCGCCGGGCCGTGGACCCGTCCGGGAGCACCAGCAGGCGGCCGACGCGCCGCGGCTGCCAGCCAAACCGCTCGCGGACGACGCCGGCAGCCAGGCGGACCTTCACGTCGTGGCGGCGAAGCGTCTCCTCGACGGAGACGATCTCCGTCCTGACTTCGATCACGAGCAGGGTCCCGGTGGCGGCGTGCCAGGCGACAAGATCGATGGATCCCCGTTCGCCGTAGACGGAGAACGAGACCTCCGGGCGCACTTCCCAGCCGAGCGCCTCGAGGCGCGCCGTCGCGGCACCCGTCAGGGCGGCATGGCCCGCGTCGAGTAGCCGGTCGAGCTCCGCTCCACGAAACCAGAGCTCGAGCCGGAGCTCCGCGCCGAGGGCGCGGGCGACGGCACGCAACGAGCGTACGGACACGTCCTCGATCCGGCCGCCTTCGATGAGCGACACGAGGTCCTGGCTGAAGCCGGCCCGGTCGCCGACGTCGCGCTGCCGCCAGCGCAGCCGGTGTCGAAGCACCCGGAATGGACGACCGAGGGCGATGTCGTTCATGACCCGCAGAGTCGCACCCGATCCTTACGTGGCATGTACCGGGCACGGGGCGCGTGTCGGGTGGGGGGGAGGGGCAGGGATCGGCTCAGGTGGCTGCCACGTAGCGCTGGTAGGCGCGCGCCACCAGGGCCTCGAGCTCGGCGACAAGGACGTCGTCGAGCGCGGCGAAGGTGAACGTCGACCTGCCGGTGAGGCGCCGGGCGAGCGCCGGCGACAGATCGCGGCGCAGCTCGGGCCAGGTGTGGACCGGCAGCAGGTAGAAGCCGACGTGCCTCGAGGCGGGCTTCACGAATGCGAACCACTGGTGGGCGCTGGCGCCCGACCGTCGGAGCGCCGGGATCCCGTAGATGGTCGCCCACTCGAGGCGACGCTCATACGGCTCCAGGATCGCGCGGAGACGGGCCTCGACCGCCGCCAGCTCCTCGCGATTGGGCGCCGCCATCGGCGCGCCATCCTCAGTACGCGGCCAGCCGGCGCACCGCATCCGCGATGCGGGCGGGATTGAGCATGAACCAGTCCTCGAGCACCGGGTTGTAGGGCATGGCAGGCACGTCGGGCCCGGCGATCCGCGAGACCGGCCCGTCGAGGTAGTCGAACGCCTCCTCGGCGACGATCGCTGCGATCTCCGCCCCGTAGCCACCGAACCGGTTGTCCTCGTAGGCGATGAGGCACTTGCCCGTCTTGCGCACGGAGCCGAGCAGGGTGTCCCGGTCCAGCGGACGCAGCGTGCGCAGGTCGACCACCTCCACCTCGATGCCCTCGGCCGCGACACGCTCGGCCGCCTCGAGCCCGTAGGCGACCATCAGCCCGTAGGCGACCAGCGTGACGTGGCCCCCCTGCCGGCGCACGACCGCCCGGCCGAGCGGCACCGTCCAGTCGCCGTCGGGGACCTCGCCGCGCACCGACCGGTACATCTTCTTGTGCTCGAAGAACAGCACCGGGTCATCGTCGCGAACGGCCGACCGCAGCAGCCCTTTGGCGTCGTACGGGGTCGACGGGACGACCACCTTGAGACCGGGCACATGGGTGAAGAAGGCCTCGACCGACTGGCTGTGGTACAGGGCGCCATGAACCCCGCCGCCGTACGGCGCCCGGACCACCATCGGCACGCCCACGTCGCCATTGGTGCGATAGCGCATGCGCGCTGCCTCGGAGACGAGCTGGTTGAAGGCCGGGTGGATGAAGTCCGCGAACTGGATCTCGGCGACCGGACGCAGGCCGTTGATCGCGGCGCCGATCGAGGTGCCCACGATCATCGACTCGGTCAGCGGGGTATCGATCACCCGCGAGTCGCCGAACTCCGTCCACAGCCCGTCGGTGGCCAGGAACACGCCGCCCTTGCGACCGACATCCTCACCCAGCACGACGACGGTCTGGTCGCGCCGCATCTCCTCGGCGAGCCCGTCCCGGATCGCCTCGATCATGGTCCGCACGGCCATCAGCGCTCCTCCCCCGTCCGCGGCCCGGCCGGGTGCCAGGGCGGCGGTGGCTCGCCTGCCTCGGGGTCCGCGTAGACCCAGTCGAGGGCGCTGAACGGATCGGCATCGGGCTCGGCCTCGGCATGCTCGGTGGCGTCGTCGACGAGCCGCGCGATCTCGGCAGCGATCTCCGACTCCAGTGCATCGGTGAGCACGCCCGCCTCGCGCAGCTGCGCCCGGAAGATGGGCAGCGGATCGTGGGCTCGGCCCTCGGCAAGGTCGGACTCGGAGCGGTACTTGGTCTGCTGGTCGTCCGAGCTGTGTGCCGTCAGCCGAGTGACGATCGCCTCGATGAGAGTGGGGCCACCACCCGATCGCGCCCGCTCGATGGCCTCGTGTCCGGCCCGATAGCAGGCGAGCACGTCGGTGCCGTCGACGACGACGCCGGGGATCCCGTATCCGCTCGCCCGGTCGGCAACGCTGCCGCCGGCGATCTGCCTGGCGACGGGAACGCTGATCGCGTACCCGTTGTTCTCGATCACCAGCACGAACGGCAGCTGGTGGATGCCCGCGAAGTTCAGCGCCTCGTGGACGTCGCCCTGGTTGGAGCTTCCCTCGCCCATGATCGCGACTGCGACCTGGCCGGTCCCGCGCAGCTTGGCGGCGAGCGCGATGCCCGCGGCATGGAGTACCTGGGTCGCCACGGGCGATGAGATGCTCACCAGGTTGTGCTCGGCGGAACCGTAGTGACCGGGCATCTGGCGACCTCCCGAGCTGGCATCCGACGCCTTGGCGTACTGGGCCAGCATCAGGTCGCGGGGTGTCATGCCCGCGGTCAGGCAGGTGGCGATCGAGCGGTAGAAGGGTGCCACCCAGTCGTGGTCACGGCGGAGCGCCCAGGCGATCCCCACCTGGGCGCCCTCGTGGCCCTGGCCACTGATCACGAACGACAGGCGGCCCGCGCGGTTCAGGATCCACATCCGCTCGTCGATCGCACGGGCGAGCGCGACCGTGCGGTACATCGCGACCAGGTCGGCATCGGCGAGGCCGACCGATGCGGCGAGCCCGCCGGGTTCGTTGCTGACCGCCATGGCATCCTCCCGTGATCGGGCGGAGGCGCCGGGACGCGTCCCGGGCCTAGAAGTTGATGGCCCGGCCGTCGACCGCCATGGCCGTTTCGCCGAGGACCTCGGAGAGCGTCGGGTGAGGGTGGGTGGTGGCGCCGATCTCCCACGGGGTCGCCTCGAGCCCGAGCGCGAGCGAGCCCTCCGCGATGAGATCCGTGGCGTGCGGCCCGATGAGGTGGATGCCCAGGGTCTCGTCGGTCGCGCTGTCCGCGATGATCTTGGCGAAGCCCTCGTACTCGCCGCCGATGATGGCCTTGCCGATCGCCTGGAACGGGACCTTGCCGATCCTGGTCGAGAGACCACGCTCCTCGCACTGCTGCTCGGTCAGGCCGACCGACGCGATCTCCGGGCGGCAGTACGTGGCCCGGGGCTGCCTGACATAGTCCATCGCGTGGACGTCCGGGTCGCCCGTGATCGTGTGGACCGCGATGATCCCCTCGTGGGCCGCGGTGTGAGCCAGCAGGAGACCGCCGACGATGTCGCCGATGGCGTACAGGTGCGGCTCCTTCGTGCGCATGAAGCCGTCCACCTTGACGAACCCCCGGTCGACGTCCGCGGTCGTGGTGTCGAGGCCCACGTCCTCGGTGTTGACCGCACGTCCGGCCGCGACCAGCAGCATCTCTGCCTGGAGCATGCCGGCATCGCCGCCCTCCGGACCCACCGTGAGCCTGACGCCGTCGTCGTCGGCAGTCACGCTCTCGGAATCGATCCGCGCGTTGGTCATCACCTTGATGCCGCGCCGGTTGAAGCTGCGCTCGAGCTCCTTGCTGACGTCACGGTCCTCGAGCGGAACCACCGCGGGCAGGTACTCGAGCAGGGTCACCTGGGCCCCGAAGTCGTGGTACATGGAGGCGAACTCGACGCCCACCGCCCCCGCGCCGATGACGATCACGCTCGACGGGATCCGGTCCGAACGGAGGACGTCGTCGCTGGTCACGATCCGGCTGCCGTCGGGGGTGATGCCGGGCAGGCTCTTGACCCGGGACCCGGTGGCGAGGACGACATCGGTGGCGCTCAGGATGCGTTCGCCGCCGCCGCCCGGCGTGCCGTCCTCGCCCGCGAGCTGGACGCGGACGCGGGTCGGGCCGTCGAGCCGGCCGCGGCCGGCGACCCAGGTCACATCGTTCTTCCTGACCAGGCTCTGCAGGCCCTTCCACATCCGGGTCACGACCTGCTCGCGTCGCTTGGCGATCTGGGCCGCGTCGATCTCGGCCGGTCCCGGCAGGCGCAGCCCGAAGTCACCCGCCTTGCGGATCCGCTCCGCGAGGGCCGCCGTTTCGAGCATGGCCTTGGTGGGGATGCAGCCGCGGTGGAGACACGTGCCGCCGATCTTGTCCTCGTCGACCAGGGCCACCCGCAGGCCCAGCTGGGCACCCCGGAAGGCCGCGGCATAGCCACCCGTCCCCGCCCCGAGGACGATCAGGTCAAAATCGTTGGAGGAGCCGACGGCCATCGGTCAGGTGGTCTCCGCTGGGGTCACCGGTACGCCGGCGACCGGGGGGCCGCGCACCGCGTGACGGGATCAGGCATCGCTCCCGATCCTACACCGACCGCTGCCGGCGGCGGCCACGGGGGGCGACGCGTCTCGCCGGAGGCACGCCCGGAGGCGGGCCGGAGCCGGCCCCGAATCGAAAACCGGGCCGCGTGACCGCGGGCCCGGTTCCCTGTGCTGCAGTCGCTGGTTCAGCCGCCCCGCTGGGAGCGGAAGCAATCCGAGCAATAGACCGGCTTGCCATTGGTCGGGCGGAAGGGGACGCGAGCCTCCTTGCCACAGCTGGAGCAGGTCGCTGCGAACATCTCGCGGGGCCCGCTGCTGCGGTTGCCGAAGCCACCGCCACCGCCACCGCCACCGTATCCACCGGCGGAATAGCCGCCGCCACCACCGTACCCGGAGTCATAGCCGGCGCCGGCATAGCCACCACCGTAGCCACCATCGCTCGCCTGGCGCGCTGCCTTGCGGCTGGCGCGGCACGACGGGCAGCGGCGGGGCTCCGAGAATCCCTTCTCGGCATAGAAGGCCTGCTCGCGCTCGGTAAAGGCAAATTCCATCCCGCAGTCGGAACAGGTCAGGTTCTTGTCGGCCACGTGCCGATCTCCTCCGTTTGTCGCCGCCTCTTGCCCGGGTCCTCGAGTTGCTGGTGCTGGCCGGAGGAGACCGTGTGTCGAACGTGCGAACGAGAAATGAGCGTGCGCGACGATCCGCGCTCGCGAGAGCATACGCGGTCATCGCAACCGTGGCGATACCTTTCTTCACCCAACGGACGGCCAATGGTCCCAAAGCCGGCCTCAGCGGCGTCCGGGCACCCCGAACTCACACTGGGCACGGACGAGATAGCGCTCGACCTCGGCGGCCTGCCGAGCCTCGTTCCAGCCCAGCCGGGCCCCGACGATCGCCGCCACCCGGGGAGCCACGGCGGCACCCCGGTCGGCGAGCGCAGGCGCGAGACGGGTGCGGCGCGCCAGCAGGTCGTCGAGCGTCATCGCCAGCTCCTGGTCCACGGCCCAGGCGATCTCCGCCTCGAGGATGGGCTGCCCCTCGACCAGCGGTCGAACGAGGCCCTCGGCCCGCCCGCTGGCGACCACTGCACCGGCCCGCGTCCCGTGACGATCGACGAGGCTGCGGGCCTGATCGGGGGCCAGGCCCTGGTCCCGTTCCAGCCCCAGGGCCAGGCTGTCCAGGTCGGGGCGGGGTGCCGCGCCGTCGAGCGGCAGCTGCGACGTCCGGCTGGGCCGGGCCCTGGCGCCCGCCTCGCCCAGGACGGCGTCGATGGCGTCGCGCGCCATGAGCCGATAGGTCGTGTACTTGCCACCGCTCACGCGCACGAGACCCGGCGCCTCGATCGCGACCCGGTGCTCGCGACTGATCCGCACCGAGCTCGTGGCTCCCGACGGCGCGATGAGCGGCCGCAGACCCGCGTAGGTGCCGGTGATGTCGTCGCGGGTCAGGTCCACGTCCATCGTCCGGTTCAGCGTGGCGAGGATCTCGTCCACCTCGGCGTCATCGGTGGACACGTGCGACAGCGGACCCGAGTACGGGTGGTCGGTCGTCCCGATCACCCAGTGCCCGGGCCACGGCACGAGGAACGCCACCCGCCCGGGGATGCGCAGGGTCACCCCGCCGCGTGACGGGATCCGCTCGCGCTCGATCAGCAGGTGCGTCCCACGCGCGGGAAGGACCTCGAACGCCCCGGCCCCGAACGGGCGATCGGGCAGCGCACCCCACACCCCGGTGGCGTCGAGCACCGCCCCGGCCCGGACCTCCAGCGGGGCATCGGTGATCAGGTCGACCACGTTCGCACCGGTGACCCTGTCGCCGTCACGGAGCGGACCGGTCACCCGAGCGCGGGTGACCGCGACCGCACCACCCCCGGAACGCTCCAACGCTGTCCGGACCACGGCCAGCGCGTACCGGGCATCGTCCTCCACGGCGTCGTGGTAGAGCAGCGATCCCCGCAGGCTGCGGCGCCTGAGACGCGGCGCATAGGCCAGGGTGTCGGCGACGCTCAGGTGCCGATGGCGTCCGGCCGACACCGACGAGCCAAGCAGGTCGTAGCCGGTGAGCCCGATCTCGAGCACGGCGCGCGCTGCAGCCCGTGGCCCGTAGATGGGGAACATGAACTCCTCGAGGCGGACGAGGTGCGGCGCAAGGCGAAGGAGGCGTGCCCGCTCCCGGAGCGCCTCGCGCACCAGCCCGATCTCGCCCTGCTGCAGGTAGCGAAGCCCGCCGTGGATCAGGCGGCTGGACCGGGAGCTCGTCCCGGAGGCGATGTCGTCCTGCTCCACGAGGGCGACGGACAGCCCGCGGCTGACGGCGTCGAGAAGCGCCCCGGCGCCGACGATGCCGCCACCGACGACCAGGACGTCCCAGCGTTCCCCTGCCAGCCTCGCCAGGTCGGCCGCACGGCGCGCGAGCGGGTCAGACACCGGATCAGCCTCGCGGCCGGCGCAGCAGGCGCCAGAGAACGAGCCCGGTACCGGCGACGAGCACACCGATCAGCAGCGGGGTATGGAACACGAGGCCCTGCAGATCCTCGGGCAGCAGTGCAGTGAGGCCCGCAGCTGCGAGCACGGCCAGCACGACCGCGGTCCCCAGCAGCAGCACCTCGCGCAGACCGGGCTGGTGCGCCTCCGTCATCACGGGTCCTTGCTACGCCCGGTCTGCTTCCGCGGGGATGCCGATGGGCGCGACCAGCACCCGGCCCGCCAGTACGCGACCCGTCCGGCTCCGGAGCCCCGTCTTGGGACGGTGGAAGGTTACCGTGAGATCGGCCCGGACGACGGGGTCCGACGGGTCGCCCGACGTGAGGTCGACGGCGGTGGGAGTGTCAACCGCGAGCACCGGCGTCCCCGACTCCCTCGCCTTGCGGATGACCTCGACCGCGGTCCGAACGGGCTCGCGGAGCCGCCCGTGGACCCCGGTGCCGAGAAGCGCGTCGACGATGATCCCGGCCCGCTCGATCCCCTGGCCCAGGATGGCGACGTCGCGCGCGACGCCGGCATGGATCTTGGTGACGCCCGCCAGGCCGTCGAGCCGCTTCCAGTTGCGCGCAGCATCCGGGGTCCGCGGCCGCTCGTCCCCGGCCACCAGGACGGCGATGACTGGTACGCCCCAGGCCGCCAGCCGGCGGGCCGCGACGAAGCCGTCGCCGCCGTTGTTGCCAGGCCCGGCAAGCACGAGCACGGGCTGGCCCTCCCGCGCATTGAACGCGACGAGGGCACGCGCGGCGGCGGCCACGGCCGTTCCCGCGTTTTCCATCAGGGCCTCCCCGGGAACGCCCAGCGCCTGGGCCTTGCGGTCGGCTCCCGTCATGGCCTCCGCGCTGATGGCGGTCCTGGCCGCGGTGTCCTTCCAGCGGCCCTCAAGCTCGTCGAGCGTCAGCCGGGCAAGGTCGGCGTCATCGGCAGGCAGGAGCGTGCTGGACGGGGGCATGCCGCCAAGGGTAGCGCGAGGAGCGACTCGGGCAGGACCAGCGCGGCGCCTCTCGCCGTGGCGTGACAGCACGGCGCGCTCAGGCATCGCCCGCGTCGTTCCCGGCGCTGGATCGACGCCACACCGACACGTGCCGCCGGCTGTCACTCGTGAACGGGCGACGCTGCCAATCCTCCCAGCGATGTTCGAGCTCCATGCCCGCCAGCCGCGCCATCAGGTCGAGCTCGGAGGGCCACGCATATCTGAAGCGGGCCGAGGACCGCTCGACGCGCCCGCCCTCGCGAACGGTGGTGTGGTGCGATACCAGCCGCTGGCCGACGGGGTCGTACTCGTCGATCCCGACGTGCCGCTGGTCATGGTCGAACACCACGTACCGCTCGCCCGGGGGAAGCCGCCGCAACTCCGGAACCATGACCTCCACGAGGAACCGGCCACCGGGCGCGAGCTGCGCGGCCGCGTTCCGGAAGCAGTCGATCTGGGCGTCCTGGGTCAACAGGTTCATGATCGTGTTGAACACGAGGTAGACGAGCCGGAACCCGCCGGCGCCGGGGGCCGTGGCCGTCGTCATGTCCCCGATCACCACCGGGATGCGCGCCTCGTCGCCGGCGGCCTTGCCGCGCATCCGCGCCACCATGTGGGGCGAGATCTCGATGCCCTCGACGCGCAGCCGGCGCGCCGAGAGTGGGATCGCGACCCGCCCGGTCCCGATCGCAAGCTCCAGCACCGGCCCACCCTCCGCGAGCGCCTCAAGGAGGTCGAGCTGCGGCTCGAGCGCCCCGAGGTCGGCCTCGTCGGCGGTGTCGTCATCGTAGGACGCCGCCATGGCCTCGTCGTACCAGCCGGGTCCGGTCATCGAGCGAGCCGGGCCTCGGGGACGCCGCTGCCGTCCTCGCGCGCATCGAGCAGCCCCTCTCCGGCCATCGTGAGCACGGACTCGCGCACGGCTGCCGGCGGATGCTCGCCGATCGCTTCGCCGTACTTGATCCAGGCTCCGTCCGGCGCCGCTCTCGCCAGCTCGATGATCCGGCCGCGGAGCCAGCGCCGGGTCGATGGAAAGGGAGGCTCCGGGCGTCGGACGGCAACACCCGGCGCGACGGGGGGAAGCGGGCGGTCGCCCGCCGCGTAGCGGCACCACGCGATGACCGGGCAGTCGGCGCAGCGCGGCCGTGCCGGCCGACACAGGCGAGCACCGAGGTCCATCAGCGCGTGGGTCCAGGCGTCCGGCCGATCGGCGGGCACGACGGCGTCGGCGAGCTGCTGGGTCTCCGCCCCCGTGAATGCCTCGGGGCCCCCGGCGGTCAGCCGGCCCAGGACCCGGCGCACGTTGGTGTCCACGGCGCCCACGGGGACGCGGAAGGCGATGGCGGCAACCGCCCGCGCGGTGTACGGACCGATACCCGGCAGCCCCTCCAGGGCCTCCACCGTCCCCGGCACCCGGCCATCGTGGTCACGAACGATGATCCGGGCAGCGCGGTGGAGATTGACCGCGCGCCGGTTGTAGCCGAGCCCGGCCCACGCCCGGACCACGTCCGCCACGGGCGCGTCGGCGAGGGAGCCGACCGTCGGCCAGCGCGCCATCCAGGCCGTCCAGGCCGCCGCGGCGCGGACGGCCTGGGTCTGCTGGGCCATCAGCTCCGAGACCAGCACACCGTACGGATCCGCGGTTGCCCGGAAGGCGAGCTCGCGGCCCGTTCCGTCATACCAGGCCAGCAACGCCGCCCGGGCGACGGGGGGCAGCCGGGGATCGGCATTATCGATGGTCCCCACGCGCCAAGGGTACCGCCCGGCATCGGCCGGGGATGCGTCCGCTGTCCGCGATCCGACCGGTTGCCCCGGCTGCGCCGCGCTTGGGGCCGCCGGCGGCTGCAATCCCACCGTCACGGCGCTCCCTGCCATGGGCACATCCTCGTACAGCTGGAGGGCTGAGCATGCCGACATGCAGCTCGAGCGCGACCGACACGACCCGCTTCCTGCGTCGCCCGCCGCCCGCCCGAGTGGGCGCCCGGCGGCCTTGGGACGGCCGGCGGTCGTCGGGATGCAGTTCCTGGGGTTCCTGATCGTGGCCGCACTGCTGGTCGATGTTGCACGCGAGCCGTCGACCGCCTCCGTGCTCCTGTTCGGCCTCGGGACGCTGGCCTACGCACTGACGTCCTTCGGGCTCGACCGGCCGCGCTCGTAGGTCGACCCGGCGACCGCTGGCTTCCCGGCGTCGAGACGCGGGTCGCCCATCGAGCGCGGATCAGGCGTCGAAGCGTAGCGCCAGATAGCCCACGGTCCGCTGCTCCGGACCACCGGCGTCAGCCGAGTTGGAGGCGGCCAGCGGTGTCCCGCCGCGGGCACCCATCGCCCGCAGCGCGGCCAGTCCCAGCACGGCGGGCGCGATGCCGCACATCCCGCAGGCGACGCCGGCCAGCCCTGCATCCCGGATCCCGGCCTCCTCGCGAGCCAGCCGGTGGGGATCGAGGGTCGTGATCGCCGGCAGCAGCTGGTCGGTGATCTCATCGCAAGCCGCCGCCGGCGGGTAATGCGCCATGTCGCTGCTGATCGCCAGCACGACCTCCTGTCCCGCGGTCCGCCGCTCGCCCACCAGTCGGCCCAGCCGCTCGCCGGCCTCGATGGCCCGCTCGCCGGTCCCGCTCGCCACGGCGAGGGGCACGATCCGGGCCCCCGGCACGGCCGCGGCCAGCAGTGGCAGCTGGACCTCGATCGAATGCTCACCGGCATGGGCCTGCGGGTCGGCGACGAACGGGGGACCGAGGGCGAGGATCTCCGCAGCCAGGGCCTCGTCCACGGTCAACGTCGCGCCGGGGATGGACCACGCGCCGCGCTCGAATACGCCGACATCATGAAGCCAGCCCGCGCCGTGGTTGGTGCCCAGGAGCACGACCGTGGGCGGCACGTCGCCGGCCGGCAGCGTCGCCCAGGCGGCGGCCGCGGGCACGCCGGAGTAGACCAGACCCGCGTGGGGCACGAGCAGGCCCAGCGGCGGTCGCCTCGTCCGGGCCTGCGCCCCGCGCAGTCGGGCGGCCGCCTCGAACAACGCCGCGACCAGGTCGTCGAGCCGCTCCGTGGCGGCCGGGTAGAACGATCCGGCGACCGCCGCCCGACGCTCGTGTCCACCGCTCATTCCGCGTGCGGCTCCCAGCGACCCGGGATGGCCGCTCCACAGGCAGGACAGCGCCCGCCGGGGTCCAGCCGGGACCGGGCGCGGTACCCGCGGCGCTCGACCACGGCAACGCCGCAGGCGGGGCAGCGGGTGTCCTCGAGCCTCAGCTCCGGCGCATTGCCCACGTAGACGTGGTGGAGACCGGCCGCCCGGCCGGTCGACGCGGCGCGCAGCAGCGTCGCGGTCGGCGTCGGCGGCACCTCGGTCATCCGGTACGCGGGGTGGAACCGGGACACGTGCCACGGGGTCGCCGGACCGAGCGTCCCGGCGACCCACGAGGTGAGTGCGCGGAGCTCCTCGTCCGAGTCGTTCATGCCCGGGATGACAAGCGTCGTGAGCTCGACCCAGATCCCCGCGTCGCGGTACGCCTCGATGGCCTCGAGAACATGGCCGAGGCGTGCACCGCACTGGCGCCGGTAGAAGGCGTCGTTGAAGCTCTTGAGGTCGACGTTGACGGCGTCAACGACCTCCGCCAGCAGGCGGATCGCCTCCGGCGTGGCATATCCATCGGTCACGAACAGGTTTCGCAGCCCGGCCTCACGGGCGAGGCGCCCCACGTCGAGGGCGTACTCGAGGAACACGGTGGGTTCCACGTAGGTGTAGGCGATCGAGCCCGCGCCCACCCGGAGCGCCTCGGCGACGACGGCGGATGGCGCCATGGGCCGCCGTTCGATGGGGATCCCGAGGCGGGGCGCCATGGCCAGTTCCCAGTTCTGGCAGAACGAGCAGTGGAACGGGCAGCCCGGCGTCGCGATCGAGAACGCAAGCGAGCCGGGGTCGACGTGGAACAGCGGCTTCTTCTCGATCGGGTCGACTCCGAGGGCGGCCACCTCGCCGTAGGCCTCGCACCACAGCGTGCCGTCCCGGTTCGCCCGCACCCCGCAGATCCCGCGGCGACCCTCCCGGACAAGACACCGGTGGGCGCAGGTCGCGCAGCGGACCGCACCGGCGTCCTCGGACGTGGCGAGGAGTGTCGGGATCGCGGCCGGCGCAGGGCGATCGAGGGTCGGCATCGTCGGACGGAGTATCGCGCCTCGCGAGCCGGGGCCCCAGTGCCGGGCGGGCCGGATTCATGGCGAACGGACCCTGCCGCCGGCCCCGGTCGAGGTGCGAGGATCGCGGCCACCGGAGGTTGAACGATGTCCGTCGCATCCAGCGATCCCAGCCCTGACACTGCGGCCGGCCCGGCGCCCGTCGAGCTTTGTCCCGACGAGTGCGGGCGGCTGCTCGAGATCGCGCGACTCGCGATCGGGGTGGCCGTGGGGTCGCGACGCAGCGGTGAGCTGCGCGAGCTCCTCGAAGCTGGGACACTCCCCCAGCTCCATGCGGGCGCGTTCGTCACCCTCACCGAGGGCGGGCGTCTGCGCGGGTGCATGGGCACCCTGGACGAGCGACAGCCGGCCTGGGCGTCGGTTGTCGAGGCCGCCCGCATGGCAGCGCTCGCGGACCCCAGGTTTGCCGCCGTGGGCGCCACGGAGCTGGCGGGCATCCATGTCGAGGTATCGATCCTGGGGCCGATGGTCGAGCTTGGCGACCCTGCCCGATTCCGGCCGGGCGTGGACGGGCTGCTCATCGGGCGTGACGGGCGGCGCGGCCTGCTGCTCCCCGAGGTGGCGGACATGCTCGAGCCGAGGCACGAGGCCATGCTCGACGCGGTGTGCCGCAAGGCTGGGATGCCCGAGGACGCATGGCGCGACCCGCGGACGGCGCTTCTCGCGTTCCGCACCTGCCGCTTCGGCGGCGAGGCGGCCTGAGCGCGCGGGCGCCGGCCCGTACGACGGCGCCCGGCGGACCGTAGGATCATGCACGTTGGCGGGCGGTGAGCTCCGCCCGAAGCCGGAGGCAGGCATGCGGTTCGGGGCGACGTTCTGGGTCCAGCGCACCAGGTGGCCCGAGCTGCGCGAAGGCGTCCTGCGCGCCGAGGCCACCGGGTTCGACGACCTGTGGGTCGACGACCACCTGCTGTCGGACGAGGGCGACTGGCCCGACCCGAAGCTCGAGGGATGGACGGTGTTGGCGGCCATCGCGGCCGTCACCACCCGGGCCCGACTCGGCCACATGGTCGTGGCGAACACGTTCCGCAACCCGGGCGTGACCGCCAAGATGGCGACCACGATCGACGAGATCAGCGGCGGCCGGTTCATCCTCGGCCTGGGAGCCGGCTGGTTCGAGCGGGAGCACGACGCGTTCGGGATCGACTTCGGCAGCGGGTTCGGCGAGCGCCTGGACCGGCTCGGCGAGGCCATTCCCCTGGTCCGCCGGCTGCTCGACGGGGAGACGGTGAGCCACGAGGGCCGCTTCTACCGGTTTCACGAGGCGATCTGCGCCCCTCGCCCGGTGCAGGCGCGGCTGCCGCTGCTGATCGGCGGCACGGGACCCCGCAAGACGATCCCGCTGATCGCCCGGTACGCCGACCTGTGGAACGCGTACGGCAGTCCCGAAGAGCTGGCGGTCCACGACGAGCGGCTGCGCCAGGCGTGCGTGGAGGCCGGCCGGGACGAACGCGAGATCGAGCGTACGGTCAACCTCAACGTCGTCGTCCGCGACTCCCGCGCCGAAGCCGAGCGCGCCTGGCGGGAGTGCGTCGCAGCCCACCGGCCGCAGGCGGGCGAGGACGTGCTGTCGGCGGCAGGCACGGTGAGCGAGGTCGCGGCGACGCTGGCCCGATACCGCGAGGTGGGGTTCGACCACCCGGTCCTGGTCTTCCGCGCGCCGTGGGATCCCGAGACCATGGAGCGGCTGCCGGATCTCCGGGCGGCCCTGGGCTGATCTGTCAGCCCGCGATCGGGAGGATCTCCGTCTCGCCGCCCGACTCCGCCTCGGCCCCGCGCGCTCCCAGCCACCCGGCCACCCGCTCGGCAGCGGCAGTCGCCTGGACGATGCAGTCCGGCAGCCCCACGCCACGGTAGGAGGCGCCGGCCACGGTCACGGCCGGCCACGCCGTCATGGCCTCCTCGATCGCGGCCACCCGGTCGAGATGGCCCACCGTGTAGCGAGGCATCGCCCGATCCCAGCGCGAGACGCGGACCAGATCCGGCCGGCCCGAGACCTCGAGCGTCCGCTCGACCTCGGCGCGCGCGGCGGTCACGAGGTCGGCCTCCGGGAGCGACGTGGCGGCGCCCTCGTCGCGCACGAACAACCGGGCGAGCAGCGTGTCCGCCGGAGCGCGCCCGGGCCACTTCCGGCTGGACCAGGTGCAGGCCGAGATCGGGCCCCCCTCGCCGGCGGGGATGAGGTAGCCGTGGCCATCGAGGTCGCGGCCGACGTGATCCCCCCGGTAGGCCAGGGTGACCAGGATGGAGGTGCCGTGCGGGACGGCGTCGAGGGCGGCGGTCGCCCCCGGGGCCTCCCCTGCCACGAGCCGTCCCGCCACCGGCGCCGGCACGGCGAGGATGGCGCCGTCGAAGCGGGCGAGCATGCCGTCGTCAAGCCAGGCGGCCACACCCGTGCCGGCGCGGCCCAGGGATCGAACCTCCAGCCCCGGGCGGATCACGACGCCGGCCGCGGCAAGTGCGCCTTCGAGCGCGTCCACCAGCGTCTGCATCCCGTCGCGGAGCGAGACGAACACGCCAAGCGGCTTCGGGGGCGGCGGATGGCCCGCGGTCCGGGCCGCATCGGCCGCAGCTGCCCGCGGGGCCATGGCATGGCGCATGGCCCGCCCGTCAGCCAGCCCGGCCAGCAGCAGGCTGCGGTGCTCGCGTTCGGCCGTCCGCAGCTGGGGCACCACCGCGTCGAGGCTCAGCTCGTCGATCGGCGTCCCGTAGACCCCACCCACCAGCGGCCCGGCCAGGCGCTCGACCAGCGGCGACCCGAGGCGGCGGCGCAGGAAGGCTCCCACCGCGATGTCGCCCTCCGGCAGCATCCTGGGCCAGACCAGGTCCTTCGCCATGCGCACCTTCTCGGGCCACGAGAACAGGCGCGTCCGGGCGAACGGCATGACCTTCGTCGGCAGCACCAGCCCGAGGCCCTCGGGCATCGGCACCAGCTCGCCGCGGTGGCGGATGTAGACGGTGCGCGTCCCGGTCGTGCCCACCAGGTCGTCGCCCAGCCCCAGCTCGCGGCACAGCGTCACGGCGGCGGGCCGGGTGGACAGGAACGAGTCGGGGCCCTGCTCCAGCACGAGGTCGTCAACGCGCTCGGTGGCGATCTTGCCGCCCAGCCGCGGCGCAGCCTCGACCAGCGTCACGGGGATACCGTCACGGGCGAGGGCGTGGGCCGCGGTGAGACCGGTGATCCCGCCGCCGACGACGAGGACGCTCATGCCATCGACCGCCGCCTACGCCATCCCGTACTGGGGGGCGTTCCCGGACGGCGCGTAGGGGCACAGCGGGTCGGACTCGAGCGGGTCGCCGGTCCACATGTAGGCGCGGGCGCGTGAGCCGCCGCACACGCGGGCGTACTCGCACGCGCCGCACCGGCCCTTGAACTGCTCCGGGTCGCGAAGGGCGCGCATCACCTCGTGATCCCGGTACAGGTCCACGATCGAGTTGGTGCGGACGTTGCCCAGGTCGATCGGCAGGAAGCCCGACGGGTTGACCATCCCCTCGTGGTTGATGAACACGATCCCGTTGCCGTCGCGGATCCCGAAGCCGCGGCCCACGGACGTCGCGAGGATCTCGTCCTCGCTCTTCCCTTCGGCCTGCCACTCGCGGATGGCGAGCCGGCGGTAGTGGGTCGCCTCGGTCGTCTTGACCTGGAACGGCGCCGTCCGGCCGAGGTCGAACAGCCAGGCGTTGAGCCGCTCGGACTCGCCCGGCGTGATCTCCTTGAGCGTGCTGCCGCGGCCCGTGGTGATCAGCATGAACAGCGCCCAGCGCATGATGTCCATGCCCTTGAGCAGCTCGTAGATCGCCGGCAGGTCGGGCAGCGTCTCGTCGGTGACGAGCGTGTTGACCTGGATCGGGAGACCGGCCGCGCGCGCCCAGCGGGCCGCCTGGAGCGTCTTTTCGAAGGTGCCCTCGACGCACCGGAACCCGTCGTGGCGCGCGGCATCGGACCCGTCGATCGAGAGGCTGATGTTCTGGATCCCGGCCTCGCGCAGGCTGGCCATGATCTCCTGGGTGAGCAGGGGCGTGGCGGCGGGCGCAAGCGAGCAGCCGATGCCACGCTCCGTCGCCGCGCGCACCAGCTCGTGGAGGTCGGGGCGGTTGAGCGGGTCGCCGCCGGTAAACACGACGTGGGGGAAGGGGCGGCCGAACCTGGTGATCTCGTCCAGCAGCCGGTAGCCCTCCTCGGTGGTCAGCTCGCCGGGGTCCCGCTCCGCCTGCGCGGTGGCCCGGCAGTGGCGACAGGCGAGCCCGCAGGCGAGCGTGGTCTCCCAGTAGACCAGCATCGGGGCGCGGTCGTAGACGTAGCCGGTGGCCCGGACGGCACCCACACCCGTGATGCCGGGATGGCCGCCGGGATGGCCGCCGGGGTGGCCGGACGGGACGGGGTCGATGGTCGTGGTCATGGCGTCAGCTCCCGGCCTGCGCGGCCGTCGCGGGGCGGAGGGACCCGGCCGCGATGTCGGCCAGGCCCGCGATGAACGTGGGATCGGTGTTCATCGAGCGCGCGCGCTCCAGGCGGATGCCTACCTCGCGGGCCACGGTCTGCGCCTCGATATCGATGTCGTACAGGACCTCGAGGTGGTCGGCGACGAAGCCGACCGGGCGGATCACCAGCCCGGGCACGCCCTCGGCCGCGAGCCGCCGGATCTCGACCAGGATGTCCGGGCCCAGCCACGGCTCGTCGGTCCGGCCCGCGCTCTGGTAGGCGAACTCGTAGCCGTCGATCCCCAGCTGCGCCGCGACGAGCGCCGCGGTGCGGGCCAGCTCGTCGGGGTACGGGTCTCCCTGGGCGATGAAGCGGACCGGCAGGCTGTGGGCGGTGAACATGAACCGGACCCCGGCCGGGTCGTCGAACCGGGCGAGCGCCTCGCGGGCGGTATGCGCGAGGGCGTCGATGAACCGCGGCTGGTCGTGCCAGGTCGCGACGTACTCGACGGTGGGCGCATCGCCGCCCAGCTCCGCGAGCGCGGCGTCGACCGCACGCCGGTAGCCGGCGGCGTTGGACGAGGCCTGCGGGGCCAGCGCGATGGCGACGAACCGGGTCACGCCGTCGGCGGCCATGCCCTTGACGATGTCGCCGATCCGGGGAGCGATGTGGCGCATGCCCGCGTACACGCGGACCAGGAGCCCGCGCGAGGCAAGCTCGGTCTCGAGCGCCACGCGCTGGGCCTCGACGATATGCGACAGCGGAGAGCCGCCGCCGATGGCGCGGTAGCGGTCGATCAGCTCCTCGAGCAGGTGCGGCGGTGGCGGCGAGCCGCGCCGGATGTCGGTGTAGTAGGCCTCGACCTGGTCCAGCGAGTCCGGGGACCCGTAGGCCATGAGCAGGACGGCATCGGTCATCGGGACGCTCCGTGGTCGTGGACCAGGTCCACGAGTCGCTTGAGATGGTCGGGGTCGGTCGCCGGCAGGACGCCGTGCCCCAGGTTGAAGATGTGGCCGGGTCGCCGGTCGTCCTGGGCGAGGATCCAGCGGGCCGCCTCCTCGATACCTTCCCAGGGCCCGAGGAGCAGCACCGGGTCCAGGTTCCCCTGGACGGCGCGGTCGCCCACCAGCGCACGGCCCTGCGCCAGCGCGATCCGCCAGTCGAGGCCGATCACGTCGCCGCCGGCAGCGGCCTGGAGGTCGAGGATCCCGCCGGTTCCCACGCCGAAGTGGGTCACCGGCACGCCGAGGTCCGCGATGCCTGCGAACAGGCGGCGGTACCACGGCAGCAGCCGGCGCTCGTAGTCCAGCGGTGACAACCCGCCCACCCAGCTGTCGAACACCTGGAGGGCTTCGGCGCCCGCGGCCACCTGGGCTCGGAGGTAGGCGATGGTCGCGTCGACCAAGCGGTCGAGCAGCGCCGACCAGGTCGCGGGCTCGGCGTGCATCAGCCGCTTGGTGGTCACGAACTCCCGCGACGGGCCGCCCTCCACGAGGTAGCAGGCAAGCGTGAACGGCGCCCCCGCGAAGCCGATCAACGGCACCGGCGAGTCCGTCCGGATCAGCCGGATGGCCTCCAGGAGCGGGCCGACGGCCTGGGCCGGGTCGAAGGCGCGCAACGCCTCGACGTCGGCCATCGACCGGACCGGGTTGGCGATCACGGGTCCGCGACCCTCGACGATGTCGAAGTCGACGCCCAGGCCGGCGAACGGGGTGGTGATGTCCGCGAACAGGATGGCGGCATCGACGCCCAGGCGGCGGACCGGCTGGAGGGTGACCTCGGTGCACAGCGCGGGATCGCGGGTGATCTCGAGCAGCGTCGCCCGCTCCCGGATCGCCCGGTACTCGGGCAGGGCCCGGCCGGCCTGGCGCATGAACCAGACGGGGGTGGCGTCCACCGACCGGCCGCGGGCGGCCCGGAGGTAGCGGGCATCAGGACGCGGGGCGGGACTGGCGGCGGACACCGGGACGGCCGCGTGGGCGATGTCGGCGGTCATGCGTCGAACGCCCGCCGGGCAGCGTCCACCGTCGCCTCGACCTCTGCCGGGCCGTGCGCGGCGCCGATGAACCACGCCTCGAACTGGGAGGGCGGCAGCAGGATCCCCTGGTCGAGCATCGCGCCGAAGAACCGCGCGTAGGCCTCGCGGTCCGAGGCGCCGGCCTCGGCCCAGTCGCGCGGCGGCGTGGCCCGGAAGAACACGGTCAGCAGCGAGCCCACCCGGGCGATCGCCACCTCGCGACCCGCGGACCCGGCGGCCTCGCGCAATCCGGCCTCGAGGTCGGCGCCGGTCTGCTCGAGCTGCTCGTAGACCTCGGGTGTCAGCCGGTCGAGCGCGGCGATCCCGGCGGCCATCGTCAGCGGGTGCCCCGACAGCGTGCCGGCCTGGTAGACCCCGCCCTCGGGCGCGATGTGGGCCATCAGATCCGCGCGTCCGCCGTAGGCGCCGACCGGCAGCCCACCGCCGATGATCTTGCCCAGCGTGGTCAGGTCGGGCGCGATGCCGTAGCGCTCCTGCGCCCCGCCCCGGGCCAGGCGGAACCCGGTGATGACCTCATCGAAGATCAGGAGCGCCCCGTTGGCCGCGGTGAGCGCGCGCAGCGATTCCAGGTAGCCGCCGGCCGGCGGAACCACGCCCACGTTGGCCGCGACGGGCTCCACGATCACTGCGGCAACCGAGTCGGGGTATCGCTCGAAGACGGCGGCCAGCGCATCCGGGTCGTTGTACGGGACCACGATGGTGTCGCGGGCCGCGGCGGCGGTGACCCCGGCGGACCCGGGCATGGCGAACGTCGCCAGCCCCGAGCCAGCCTCTGCCAGCAGGCTGTCGCCATGCCCGTGATAGCCACCCGCGAACTTGACGACCAGGTCGCGGCCGGTCGCGCCGCGGGCGAGCCGGATGGCCGACATCACGGCCTCCGTCCCCGAGGACACGAACCGGAGCCGCTCCATCGACGGCATGGCCGCGCGAATGCGGCTGCCGAGCTCGATCTCGAGCGGGCTCGTCGCGCCGAGCGCGAACCCATGGAGGGCCGCCTCGCGGACCGCCTCCACGATCTCGGCCCGAGCGTGGCCCAGGATGGCGGGGCCCCAGGAGCCGATGTAGTCCAGGTACCAGCGGCCGTCCGCGTCCTGGACGCGGGGGCCATGGCCGGTTTCGAGGATG
Source organism: uncultured Chloroflexia bacterium (assembly GCA_963727585.1). Lineage (GTDB taxonomy): Bacteria > Chloroflexota > Limnocylindria > Limnocylindrales > CSP1-4 > CAIXZV01. Next base: position 1,606,651 of record CAVSHH010000003.1, read on the forward strand.
AGCGGTGGGCGGCCCACCGAGCGGAATGCCCGCACGGGGCTGTTGACACCGCCCGGGAACAGCTCGTCGGCCTGCCGGCGGAGCGTTGCCTGCCGGTCGGCGGCGGCCGCGGTTGCGGGCGTCTCGTGGGGCTGGATCGTCTGGCGCATCAGCGGGTCTCCCGGGCCCAGGTGGCGAGGTCGGCCGCGGCGTACGTGATCACGAAGCCGGCGCCGGCACGAAGAATGGACGTGGTGCTCTCGGCCAGCGCGCGCCGGCGGTCCAGCCAGCCACGCTCGGCGGCTGCCTCGATCGCGGCGTATTCGCCGCTCACCTGGTAGGCGCCGATCGGCACGTCATACCGGGCCCGGGCGGCGGCCAGGATGTCCAGCGACGGCATCGCCGGCTTGACCAGCAGCATGTCTGCACCCTCGGCGATGTCCGCATCCATCTCGCGCATCGCCTCGCGGGCGTTGGCCGGATCCATCTGGTAGCCGCGCCGGTCGCCGAACGACGGGGCGGAGCCGGCCGCGTCGCGGAACGGGCCGTAGAACGCCGATGACGTCTTGGCCGCGTAGGCGAGGATCGCGGTGTCCTGGTGGCCGGTCGAGTCGAGGCCGTCCCGGATCGCGGCGACCTGGCCGTCCATCATGGCGGACGGGGCGACGATGTCCGCCCCCGCCTCGGCCTGGGATGCCGCCGTGCGGGCAAGCAGCTCGATCGTCGCATCGTTGTCGACCCGGCCGTCGGCGAGCAGCGGACCGCAGTGCCCGTGGTCCGTGTACTCGCACAGGCAGGTGTCGGCGATCAACGCCAGGTCGAGGTCCGCATCGCGGAACCGGCGCAGCGTCTCCTGGACGATCCCGTCGTCCACCCAGCCGCCGGTGCCCACGCCGTCCTTGCCGTCCGGCAGGCCGAACAGGATGACGCCACCCACTCCCAGCGCCTCGAGCGTCCGGGCGTCCTTGAGCGCCTCGTCGGGTGTCACCCGCCACACACCGGGCATCGAGCCGACGGGTTCACGGCCCTCGCGACCGGGGCGGACGAACATCCCCGCCACCAGCTGGCGGGGATGGATCCGCGTCTCGCGCACGAACGAGCGGAGCGTCTCGGTCCGGCGCGTCCGGCGCAGGCGATGGGCAGGATCGACGGCGAGCGAACCCGGGCCGGCCGACGCGGTAGCGGGAGCGAGGCCCGCAGGCGGGCGATCGAGATCGAGGCTCATCGGGATCCTCCGGTGGTGGGAGCAGGGTCGAACTCTGGAGCGGGATCGGTGCCGGGGTCGGTGCCGGGGTCGCGAACGCCCAGCGTCCTGGCTGTGAACACGGCCAGCGCGTCCGCCTCCGGAGCCGGTGCGACCAGGACCTGCGAGAAGCCGGCATCGCTCGCGGCCTCCGCCGCCCGGGACCCGGCAGCGATGACCGGGGTCGCGAGGAGCGCGGGTCCCGCCGCCTCGCTGGCGAGCCCCAGCAGACCGCGGGCGGTGGAGCCACTGGTCAGCACGAGCGCGTCCACCGGACCGTCGTCGAGCGTGGCCGCGAGCAGGTTGCGGGAGGTCGGTGGCGCCTCGACCGTGTGGTAGGCCACGGCCTCGGTGACCTCCGCGCCGCGATCGCCGAGCGCCGCCATGAACCCGGGGTCGGCAAGGTCGCCATGCGGCACCAGCACCCGCGCGGACGGCTCGAGGGGCAGCTCGGCGGCAAGCGTGGCCCCGTCGGCGGCCGACGGCGTGAACACGTCGGTGAACCCGATCTCGTCGCCCAAGCCTTCCCGAACCACGGCGGCGGTGGTGGCGCCGATGGCCGCCCAGCGCAGGCTGCCGGGCGTGACACCCTTTCGAGCGAGGGCATCGAGGATGCTGGTCGCCGCATTGACGCTGGTCACGACGACCAGGTCACCGTTGCGCAGGGCCAGCACGGCCTCGTCGAGCGGGCCGCCCGACGGGACGGGCTCGATGGCGATGGCGGGCACGTGGGCGGTGTCGATCCCTCGCGCGGCAAGCGCGGCCAGGAGTGGTCCGGCCTGGCCCGCGGGCCGGGTGACGAGTGCCCGAGGCCGGGTCCGCATCGTTACGACCCGGCCAGCCAACCGGCGCGCGAGGTCCAGACGATCCGCGCTCGGTCCCGTCCCGCGGATCCAGCCGACCCGGACCGGCCGCACGGCCGCGCCCGGGGCCGGCGTCCATGCTCGCTCGGCGCCGGCGACCAGCTCCAGACTGTCGCCCTGGACGCGCCCGGTCACACCGATCGGCGATCGGCAGCCGCCGCCGGTTCCGCCCAGGACCGCACGCTCGCCCTCGACGGCGACCCGGGTGGCAGCATCGTCGAGCTGCCCGACAGCGTCGATCGCCTCGGCATCGTCGGCGCGGACCTGGAGAGCGAGCGCACCCTGGCCGGGCGCCCAGGCGACCAGCTGCGGGGGCAGGATGTCGTCGATCCGGTCCACGAGGCCCAGGCGCGTGAGTCCCGCCACGGCGAGCACCAGGGCGTCGGTGTCGCCCCGGTCCAGCTTGGCCAGTCGCGTGTCGACGTTGCCGTGCAGCGGGTGGAGGTCGAGATCCGGGCGGATCGCACGCAGGAACGCGATCCGGCGCGGGCTATCCGTGCCGACCCGTGCCCCGGTGTGCAGGGTGGCGAGGGTCGTGCCGCGCTCGCGGCACACCAGCGCGTCGCGCGCATCCTCGCGTTTCGGATAGGCGGCGATCCATAGCCCGGGATGCTCGTCGGTGGGGACATCCTTGGCGGAGTGCACCGCGACGTCCACGCTGCCGTCGAGCAACGCGGCCACGATCCGGCCCACGAACGCGCCCTCGCCCCACGCCGTGTCGAGCTGGCGGTCATCGCCCTCGGTGCGGATGATGCTGATCTCGGTCGCGATCCCGTGGTCGGCCAGCCGGGCGGCGGTCCAGTTCGCCTGGACGAGCGCGAGGGCGCTCCCCCGGCTGCCGATGCGGAGGGTCCTTGTCATCTCGTGCCGCTCCCCACTACAGCGCGAACAGGGTGCGGGCCGCGCGCTCGGCCTCGCCCGTCCCGTCGTCGCGCAGCACGACCAGCGGCTGGTGCAGCAGCCCGGCCACGAGGCGCTGGCTCATCTGCTCCACGAGCTCTCGCTCCTTGGCGTCCAGGTCCAGGCGCCGGAACAGCCGCTCCAGCTCCTCGATCCGGCGCGTCTCGGCGTGGTCGCTGAGGGCACGGATCGCGGGTACGGCATCGCGCGAGCGGATCCAGCCCACGAGGTGCTGCTCGGCCTCGTCGAGGGCCCGCTCGAACCGCGTCCGGAGGCGCCCCCGGAGCGCGTCCTGGGGACTGCGTGCCATGTCGTCGACCGACGTGTAGCGGTCGCCGAGGGCAGACCGGGTGAGCGGATCGAAGGCGGGTGGCGAGCTGAGGTCGATGACGGGCTGTGAGCCGGCCAGCAGGGCCTCCCGAGCCTGGGGCGACAACGGCCAGCGCCCGCCGATGGCGACCACGATCGCGTCAGCCTCTGGCAGGGCCGCATCCACCCCGAACGCCGCCGGCTCGCCGTTGGCATCGAACGCAAGGGCGGCGGCCCGATCCGCGCTGCGGTTGGCAACCAGGACGTGCGCTCCCTGGCGGGATGCCGACAGCGCGCACAGGCGGGCCATCCGGCCGGCACCCACGACCAGGACCCGCCGGCCGAGGACCGGCCCAGTGACCGGCGTGACGCGATCGAGCGCCACGTCCGCCAGCGAGCGGGGCGGCCCCTCCCGCCACGAGCGCGTCTCGCGGCCGAGATGGAGCGCAACCTGGAACAGCCGTTCAAGGGTGGGGTGGAGGCCGATGGCGGCGGGCGAGGTGCTGCCGATGTCCACCGGGCACGCCTCCGCACCGGGGACATGGCGGTCGGAAAGGCACTCGCGGAGCTGGTGCAGGATCTGGTCCTCGCCCACGACCACGCTGTCCAGGCCGGCGGCGACCGAGAACACGTGGCGTGCCGCCCCGAGCCCCTCGAGGCGCCGACCCCCGGGCGGCAGTGCCGGCAACCGGACGCCGTGCAGCCCCTCGCCGGGCTCCACTGCCACGTACAGCTCGACGCGATGGCAGGTGCGCAACAGGATGGCCCGCGGATCCGCAGCCACCGTGGCAGCGGCATCGCCGAAGGCTTCACGGGCCTCGCTGGGGACGTCTCTGGCGTGGGTGACGAGCGCGATGAGGCCCAGATCGGTACCGGGGACGGTCACGGTTTGGCTCCCGAGGATCAGGACGGGGTGGACGGGGTGGACGGGGTTGACGGGGTTGGGCGGCGGCCGCGGGGGCGGCTCGCGACGATGCCAGCCTCCCAGCCGCGCAGCGTGGCCAGCAGGAGGCCATCGAGGGCCGTGTTGGCATCGGCCATCAGGGCCGAGGTGGCGCCCGCATCGAACTCGCGCCGGCGCGACAGGGCTCCGAGCTCGGCAAGGAACGGGCGACGGAACCGGAGGAAGAGGTCGGCGGTCATGGGAGCGCTCAGGCCCTCGCGGCCGGCGATGCGACCGTACTCGGAGCACGCGTCCTCGGCCTCGCGCAGGCGGGCAGCGCTCCGGGTCGTGTCGTCCGTGTCGAGCGCCTCGACGAGGGCAGTCACGACGCCACGGCCATAGCCCCGGAACCGTTCCCGCTGGGTGTCGTCGAGCTCGGCGACCCAGGGAATGCGACCCGCGTCGTCACCGCTCGCCCGACGGTACCCACGGGCCATCCGGCCCGGCGTCTCGCCCAGCTCGCCCAGCGGAGGCCGTCGGGTGGGCTGCTCCGGCAGGAAGGCGAGCAGGCCCACCCGCGAGAACCGCCGATGGCCGCCGGGGGTGACGAAGGTCCGGAGCATCCCGGTGTCGGCCCAGCGGCGGATGGTGGACGGAGATACGCCGAGCAGCTCGCAGGCCTCGGTCAGCGAGACCCAGCCGGGATCCTTCGTGCTTGGTCGCGCGGTCATGCGAGACGCAGAACCTCCCAAATCCCCCAAACCTCGTCGAAGATGCACCATGCTATCCACTGCTGTGACCGGCCCCGGCAGGGCCGACCGGCCCCCTCTCGGGCGCGTTCGGCCCAGTCCCCTGTCGCCCAGACGGTGCGACCTGGCACCGGCTCGGGATCACATCGCCGGGCTGCTCGAATGGGGAGGCAGGCCGGGCCCACTGGCGGGGATCCCGGGAGGTCCCGGCGATTCAGGGCCCAACGGTCCCGACCCACAGGTGTCCTTGGTCCCTGTCATCAAGGTGGCTTGATCCGGTCTACTGCGCCCATGTCGTCCCCGACCGCCGATCCGTCCCGCCTGGTCTCCGGCATCCCCCAGCCCGAGGTCTCCCGCGTCCCCCAGCCGGAGCCAGCCCTGCCGCTCTCCCGGTCCCCCCTCGGCTGGCGTCGCGTGGTGATCCACGTCGACGGGCCGGATCGTGCAGAGCTGGAGCGCGAGGGGCTGCTTCCCGGCAGCATGGTCGTGGTGACGGCCCGGACGCCGCTCGGCGGGCCGCTGGTAGTCGAGGTGGGACGCGCACGGCTCGCCCTCTCATCCCGCGTGGCAGACCACGTTGCCACGCGCGCCTTCACCCCGCTCGACGGCCTCCTGCCGTGACCGCAGCGACCTGTCACCCCGCGTCCACGGGTGGCGGGTCGCGCGTCACGGCTGCCGACACCCGGCCGGTGGTCGCGATGGTCGGCCGGCCCAACGTCGGCAAGTCGACCTTCCTGGCACGCGCCAGCGGTCGCTTCGTCGAGACGGCCAACGCTCCCGGGACCACCGTCACCCTCGAGCGGCGCGCGGTGATGGTCGAGGGGCACGATGCGTGGCTGGTGGACCTGCCCGGCACCCGATCCCTGGACGACATTCCCGCCGGCGACGACCCGTTCTGGACCCTGCTTCTCGAAGCTGCGCCCGACGCGGTCCTGGTCGTGGTCGACGCCGGCAACCTCGCCCGCCACCTGCCGCTGGTGCTCGCCTGCCGCGACCTCGGGCTGCCGATCGTCGTGGCGGCCAACCTCGCCGACGAGGCGGCCCGGCGCGGGATCCAGGTGGACGGCGGCAGGCTCGCCCAGGTCGCGAACGTTCCCGTGCACGTCACCTGCGGCCGCTCGGGCCAGGGCGTGGATGCCGCCATCGCCGACGCCGTCCGGCTGGCGGCTGTGCGCCGGTCGGTCCGCGCAGGCGAGTCGTCGCCGAGGTCGACGATCCCCGCCTCGATCTACCCGTTCACGCTCGAGCAGCGGCTGGCCGCCGAGGGCGTGGCCCTCGCCACCGAGCCGCGTTCCCTGGGCGCCGCGGCCGTTGTCGAGCCGTTGCAGGCCGGCGTCCTCGAGGGTCGGATCTCGGCTCGCGGCGGCGCGTCGCTCCGGCTCGCATCCGCGCTCCAGCCGAGCCGGTGGTCCGTTGCCGCGGGCTGGGCTGCGCAGGCCGAACGACGACGCGACGTCCCCGAGCCGCTCGCCGACCGCGTCGCCCGCTGGGCGACATCCCCCTGGCCCGGCATCCCCTCGTTCCTCGCGGTCAGCGTCGCGATGCTGCTGTTCGTGATCTACGTCGGCGGGTTCCTCGCTGCGGTGCTGGGCGAGGCGTGGGCCGCGACCCTATCGCCGCTCCTGGGCACCGTCGTGCCGGCCATCATCCCCGTCCCGGTCGTCGCGGACTCGGTGCTGTGGGCGATCGATGGGGGTCTGCTCGGAATGCTGTCGGTGGGCATCCCGTACATCCTCACCTTCTACCTGCTGCTGTCGGCGCTCGAGGACTCCGGCTACCTGACCAGCGCCGCCGTCCTCATGGACCGCGTGTTCGGGACCCTCGGGTTGCCCGGCCGGGCCGCGATCCCGCTGCTGGCCGCCGCCGGCTGCAATGTCCCGGCGATCTACGGGACCCGCGTGCTGCGCACCCGCCGCGAGCGAATGCTGGGCTCGTTCCTGGTGACGCTCACGCCATGCTCGGCACGATCCGCCGTGGTCATCGCCGCCCTGGCTCCATTCGCCGGCGTCCCGGTCGCGCTCGCCGCGTTCGGCGTCGTCCTCGCCGCCGGCATCGCCGCCGGCCTGGGTGCCAATGCCCTCGTGCCCGGGCGGCAGCCATCGCTCGTACTCGAGCTTGCACCGCTTCGCGCCCCGATCCCGAGCCACGTGGCGGCCAAGGCCTGGTGGCGGCTGCGAAGCTTCGTGATCGAGGCGGCGCCGATCATGCTGGTCGGGTCGCTGGTGCTGGGCGTGATCTACGAGACCGGCGCCTGGCAGACGGTCGCCGATGCGATCGGACCCGGGACGGAGGCGCTGCTCGGCCTGCCGGCGATCGCCGGGGTGGCGATGGCGTTCGCCTTCCTGCGCAAGGAGCTCGCGCTCCAGCTGCTGCTGGTGTTCGCCGCGGTGGAGCTGGGTCGCGAGGCGGGCCTCGGTGAGCTGATGGCTCCGGCGCAGCTGTTCGTGTACGCAGTGGTGTCCTCGATCTCGGTCCCATGCGTGGCCACGCTGGCCGCGCTGCGGGGCGAGCTGGGCACGCGTGCGGCGGTCGGGATCTCGGCCGCAACGCTGGCGCTGGCGATCGGCGTGGGCGCGGTGCTGGCCAGGCTGCTCGGGATCGCATAGGCCTTCCGGCCCACCATCCGGCGACGGACCGGCGAGAGCGACGGGCCCCGCCCGGCCGCACGGAGCCGCCAGCTCGTCCGGAGCGGACTCGATGTCGGCAACCAGCGCCGAGACACGATCGGCGGGGTCATGGCCGGTCTCCCTGTGCCAGCAGCCATGCCATCCCCTCCCTCGGTGCCCATAGCCAGGACGGCAGAACCGTCGCCGCATACCCGAAGTCGTAGACCTCCTTGGCGACCTCGAATGCGTCGAGGAGATCGAGATCAAGCGTGATTGGTGCCCCGGACCGGCGCAGGCCATCAGCGTAGGCGGCGAGGAACCGGGCCCGCGCCCGTCCGATCCACGCGTCGATCTCGAGACCCGGCTGTTCGATGGGGCTGCCCGCCCGGAGCTCGGCACGACGCTGCGCGCTGCGCGCGACATGGTCCAGCGACCGGAGCAGCGAGGCCACGTCCCGGAGCGGGGAGTCCGGCCGCCGGCGGTCCTCGATCGGGCGCACAGGCTCGCCCTCGAAGTCGATGATGCGATACCCGTCATCGGCGACCAGCAGCTGGCCGAGGTGGAGGTCGGCGTGAATGCGCATGACCATGGGAGTGGTCGCCACCGCCTCGAACCGCGAGACGCGGGCCGCGATGGCCGATGCCCAGCGCCGTAGCTCTGCGGCGGTCGCCGGATCCACGGCGGCGGTCGCCTCGATCGCCGTGTTCAGCTGGCGGTGAGCGTCGAGCCGCCATGCGCGGATCTCGTCATGTGTGGCCTCGCGCGGCGCGAGGTCCGGTGCGTCGGCTGGCGGCGCCGCCAGCGCGGCATGGAGTCCGGCCACCAGGATGCCCAGGTCCTCGGCGACCTCGGTCGCCCACTCCATGGACACGGTCCCCGGGGCGGCGACCAGCCCGGCCAGGAACTCGGCGGTCCGCTCATACACGTCATCGGCGCCGGCGACGTAGGCCTGGAGCATGGCCACCGTGGCCGCCCCGCCCTCGCTCGTGACCACCTCAGCCCATCCCGCCAGCCGCGGCACACCCGGGAAGCTCGCCTCCTCGCTCAGGTACGCCGTCAGCTCCAGGTCGGGGTTGAGCCCGGGCCGGATCCGGCGATACGCCTTGAGCAGGAGCACGTCGTCGAGCACGACCGAGGTGTTCGACTGGTCCCGGCCCAGCGCGCGCTCGGTCGCCGCGGACACCGGCTGGGGGCCGCGGATCTCGGCGAGCCCCGGCGACGGGCGGCAGACCAGCGCAGCGCCCGGTGTGTCGTCCGACCCGGCCGGGACGAGCGCCGCGATCGAGCGAGCCCCGGCGATCGCTGCCGCCAGTGCCCGCCAGGCGCCATCGCCTTCGGCAGCCTCGCGCAGGACGCCGTCGCGCACGACGAACGGGATCGCATAGCGTTCGGTTCGGGCGCGCGCTCCCTCCTCTCCGCGCTCACCGGTTCGCACGTCCACCAGGGCCAGGGCGGCGTCGGGCGCGAGCTCGAAGGCATGCGCCAGCCGAACGGACGAGGGGACCTCGCCCTTCGCCGCATACCAGCGGCGCGAGGCGAGGTCCTGGAGGTCGACCGCCCTGGCCGCGGCGGCGAGCGCGGCCAGGTCGAGGGCGGTCAGGGTCCCGGCGTCAGACGCCGGTGTTGATCGTGATGTGCTTCACGACGGTGTAGTCCTCGAGCGCGTACTTGGAGCCGTCCTTGCCCCAGCCCGACTCCTTGACGCCGCCGTGCGGGGTCTCCGAGGCCAGCGTGAAATGCTCGTTGATCCAGACGGTCCCGAACTGGAGCCGCCGGGCGACGCGCATCGCCCTGCCGATGGAGCCCGTGAACAACGACGACGCGAGGCCGAACTTGACGTCGTTCGCCCAGGCCACCGCCTGCTCCTCGTCGCTGAACCGCTGGACGGTGACCACCGGCCCGAACACCTCGTCCTGGACGATCTCGGACCGCTGGTCCGGGTTCGCGATGACGGTCGGCTCGAAGTAGGCGCCGGGGCGATCGGGGCGCTGGCCGCCGACCACCAGCTCCGCCTTCGCATCCAGGGCGCGGTTGACCATCCCCTCCACCTTGTCGGCCTGCGCCTGGGCGATCATCGAGCCCATGTCCAGGTCGTCGGCATCGGCCGGGTTGCCCCATTTGATCGTCTTGACCTGGTCGGCGAGCTCGGCGAGCAGCTGGTCGTAGACCTTGGGCCCGGCGATGACGCGGCAGGCCGCCGTGCAGTCCTGGCCGCTGTTCCAGTAGCCCGCGAACTTGAGCGTCTCGGCCGCGAGCGACACATCGGCATCGTCGAACACGATCACCGGAGCCTTGCCGCCCAACTCGAGATGGAGCCGCTTGACCGTCCCCGCCGCGATCTCGGCGATGTGCTTCCCGGTCACGGTATCGCCCGTGATCGAGACCATCCGGACCTTGGGGTGGGCGACGAGCAGGTCTCCCATCGCGCTGCCCGATCCGGCGAGCACATTGAGCACGCCGGCCGGGAGCTCACCGGCCACCAGCTCGGCGAAGCGCAGCGCCGACAGCGGGGTCCGCGCCGACGGCTTGAGAACCACGGTGTTGCCGGTGGCCAGCGCGGGCCCCAGCTTCCAGGCCGCCATGTACAGCGGGTAGTTCCAGGGAGCGATGCTCGCCACCACGCCCACCGGGTCGCGCCGGACCATCGAGGTGTGGCCCTCGAGGTACTCCGTCACCGCGAGGCCCTCGGGGACGCGGCAGGCGCCCCCGAAAAACCGGAACAGGTCCGCGCAGGTGGCGATCTCGTCGATCGCGACCTGGGTCGGCTTGCCCGTCTGGCGAGACTCGAGCCGGCCGAGCTCGTCGGCGTTGGCCTCGAGGATGTCGGCGATCTTGAGCAGCGCGAGGCTGCGGGTCTGGGGCGTGGTCAGCGACCAGCCCTCGAACGCCGCTGCGGCCGCATCGACCGCGTTGTCGACGTCCGCCTGGCCCGAGGCGGGGACGGTGGCCACGGCCTCGCCGGTGGCCGGGTTCTCAACGGTGAGGGTCGCGCCGTCGACGGCGTCGACCCACGCGCCGTTGATGAACTGCTGGTACGCCTTGACGCTCGGCATTGTCTCGGTCACGGGGCCCTCCATGCGCGCCCAGGCTCCGGGCGCGGCTGCCAGTGGTCCGGTTGGTGACTGGAATTGTGCGCCTCCCGTCGATGCCGTTCCAGTCCGAGCGCACGGCACGCGACATGGGGGCCGGGGTGCCGGGCAGCGGCGGCGCGGGGGCTCAGCGAGGGCGCGGGGGGCGCTGGGCCGCAGCAGCGCTGGGGCGGATGGACCGCGTGATCACCACGGATGCTATTCATCGTGTTCGCCCGCGCCGGAGCAGCCGGCTGGGTCCACACTGGACCGGCCGAGCACCACCCGTGATCTCCGCGCCCGCATCACGGCCTGGTTCGACGCCAGACCGGACCGGGATGTGCGCAGACCGAACCGATAGCACGGGCGGTGATCCTGCGGCCGGGTGCCCCGATATCGCAGCGGGTGCGGCAGCGCGTCGATAGCCCGCTGGAGCTTCCCTCACCCCCGGTTGACCGGCCCCTGCCCCACCGCCACCCGCTCGATCAATTCGGCCGCACGGGTGGTGCCGTCGGTCGCCTGCATCCGCCGGCTGACGACCGCCAGCCGGTCACGCAGCGCCCGATCCGCGAGCAGCCCGTCGACGGCACCCAGCAGCTCGGCGTCCTCGAAATCGTAGGTCGCAAGGCGGCGGCCGAAGCCGGTCTCGTCGACGCGCTGGGCGTTGTCGACCTGGTCCCAGAACAGCGGCAGCACGATCATCGGCTTGCCGTGATGGAACGACTCGACCACGGTGTTGTTGCCCCCGTGGGTGATGACGAGATCGACCTGGGGCAGGATCGCGGGCTGGGGCAGGAAGCCGTCGCCGGTCATGTTGTCGTGGAGCGTGATCTGGTCGGCCAGCGGGCCCTTGGACACGATCACCCGGTGGTCGGTCGTGGCCAGCAGATCCACCAGCCGCTGCATCAGCGCCACGTCGGCCGAGCCGAGCGACCCCAGCGAGAGGTAGATCAACGCCCCGCCGCGGCCCGCGAGGTGCGCCGGCAGCGCCCAGCTCGTGTCGGCGACGCGGACCGTGGAGTCCAGCCGGTGCCAGGTGGACGCAAGTGGATCGGCCCGCTCGTAGTCCGCCTCCGCCGGGTATGCATACAGGTTGAGGAACGGCGACTCGTGCATGAAGTCGGGTCCGTGCGGGCCCCACTCGAGGCCGCCGGCACCCTGGTCGCGGCAGAAGGCGTCGAAGTCGGCCCACATGTCGTGATGGGTGCGGCCGACCTCGTCGAGGAACTCGCCCCAGCCACTGCGGTCGGCGGCCGGATAGCCGGACGAGAACGGGGGGACGAGCGGGTCCTTGAGCTCGGCCGGGTTGCAGGACACGATCCGGACCCATGGGTGGGGCGTGGACATGATCGCGGGGAAGCTGACGACGTTGTCCTCGACGATCGCGTCGGGCTGGAGCTCATCGATGATCGCCTCGAGGCGCGGCTGGACGTACTTCGCGCCGTCGATCAGTGCCTGGAAGGTGGGGGCGATGAACTCGCCCAGCTGCTCGATCGTCGGCTTGCGGAACACCGGCGCGGTGTCGCGGATGAAGTCGATCCAGAACTGCCCGGGTGCCTCGGGCTCCGCGGGTGGCGGTCCCAGGCGCATCAGCCGCTCCTCGAAGCCCTGGGCCTCGAGGTTGCCGGCGAACGACTCCTCCACGATGAACACGACTCGATGGCCATGCGCCTTGAGCACGTTGCCGATGCCGACGCAGTTGTTGGTCGGGCCGTAGGCACCCTCGGGGAAGAACACGATCGTCCGGCCGTCTGCCACTGATCTCCACCTCTCAGGTCGCGGTTCCGAGGCGGGGATGATCGCATGGGCCGGATCCGGCGGGAGAGCCGTCCCGACCAGCGGCGCGCGCCGGGGAGCTTCAATGGGTCAAACGCCCTCCCAGGCGCCACCGAGCGGCCCGCCGGTACCATCCCGGATGGCCATCGACGCAGACCGCGCGCGACGTCATCGTCGATCCCCACGCGGTGCGCGCGCACCGGGCATCGAAGCCCTCCGGAGGTTCGACCACAGATGACGCTGTCCATCGACGACCTGCACAAACGGTTCGGGGAGGTGCGGGCACTCGACGGTGTCACGTTCGCCGTGCCGCCTGGCGAGGCGTTCGGCTTCCTCGGGGCGAACGGCGCCGGCAAGACCACCACCATGCGGATCGTGCTCGGGCTGATGCACGCCGACGAGGGCAGGGTGACGTGGCAGGGTCGCGACGCCCGGTCGTGGCCCCGCCGGACATGGGGCTACATGCCCGAGGAGCGCGGTCTGTACATGCGCATGCCGGTGCTCGATCAGCTGGAGCACATCGCTGCGCTCTACGGCGTGCCGAGGCGGCAGTCCCGGCAGGAGGCGCAGACCTGGCTCGAGCGGTTCCGCATCCCGGACGCGGGCGAGCGGCGCCTCGAGACGCTGTCCAAGGGCAACCAGCAGAAGGTCCAGTACATCGCGACGATCCTCCACGATCCCGACGTGCTGCTCATGGACGAGCCGTTCGTGGGTCTCGATCCCGTCAACGTCGCGATGCTCAAGGCCGCGTTCCTGGAGATGCGCGACCACGGCAAGACCATCGTGTTCAGCACCCACCAGCTCGAGACGGCCGAGGCACTGTGCGACTCGGTCGCCATCATCGACCACGGCCGGATCGTCGCATCCGGCACGACCCGGGAGGTTCGACGCTCGACCGGGCAGCAGGCGGTGCGGCTCGCGACGGCAGGAGACGACGGCATCGGCTGGGTCACGGAGCTGCCCGGGGTGACCGTTGCCCGCGACTTCTCGGACTTCACCGAGCTGCGAGTGCCGCGCGACATGAACCCCCAGGCGATCCTGCAGGCGGCCATCGCACGCGGCGAGGTGGTCCTCAGGTTCGAGGTGGCCGACCCGTCACTCGAGGACGTGTTCGTGGAGCGGGTCGGCGAGCGGATCGAAGCCCAGGAGCAGACCCTGGCGACCGCGGGAGGCCGGGCGTGAGCACGCGCGCGAACATCCTCACCGTCGCCCGCCGCGAGTACATGGTCCGGGTCCGGACGCGCACGTTCATGGTCGCAACGGTGCTGCTGGTCCTCGGCGTCGTGGCCATCTCGTTCCTGCCCCTGATCATCCGCCAGATCGACCAGGGTGACGCGAGCAGGATCGCGGTCGCGTCCGACGAGCCGGGCCTCGCGGATGGGGCGGCGGCGTCGATCGCCACCCTGCTCAACGCCTCCAGCGCGGCCGCCGGCTCGCCCGACCCGGCCCCGGCAGATTTCGTCGTCACCGCCGTGGACGACATCGACGCCGCCCGGGCCGAGACCGTCGACGGTGACTGGAGCGGACTCCTCGTCGTCGGGCGCGACCCGTCCGGCGAGCTGACGTTCGATCTCTACACCGACGAGAATGCGAGCGGGCGCACACCAACCCTCGTGCGCCAGGCGGCGACGGCCTTCGCCGTGGCCGACCGGCTCGACAGGCTCGGGATCGCGGCCGGCGATCGAGCGGCCCTGTTCGCGCCGGCCGTGGTCCAGGTGCGCTGGCCCGACCCCGAGAAGACGGAGCCGACGCAGGACTTCCAGGCCGGGGTCAGCCAGGACCTGCTCGGCTTCGGCATGACCATCCTCATCTTCATGATCATCCTGATGTACGGGAACTGGGTCGCCATGAGCGTGGCCGAGGAGAAGTCGTCGCGGGTGATGGAGGTCATCCTCAACGCGGCCACCCCGTTCCAGCTGCTGGCCGGCAAGGTCCTGGGTGTCGGCGCGGTGGCGTTCACGCAGTACGTCGCCATCGTTGCCGCCGGGCTCGTGTCGCTGCTGCTCCTGAATCCGGTCGGCTCGCTGGTCGCAGGCACGGGGGCCTCGTCGCTGGCGCAGGGCCTCACCCCGGGGCTGCTGCTCCTGTTCGCCGCGTACGGCGTGCTCGGGTTCCTGCTCTACGCATCACTGTTCGCGGCGGCCGGTTCGCTCGTCAGCCGCCAGGAGGACGTCAGCGCGGCGGTGATGCCGCTGACCATGATGGCGATGGCCGGGTACCTCGTCGGCGTCTACAGCTCGACCGGGCTGATCGACGCCGGTGCCGCCTGGGTCTCGATCCTGGCGCTGGTGCCGTTCACCGGCCCATTCATGATGCTCGGCCGGGTCGCGGCGGGCCAGGCGGCACCAGGGGAGATCGTCCTCTCGCTGGTCCTGCTGGTGGCGATGATCGGGATCGCGATCTGGGTCGCGGCGCGGATCTACGCCGTCGGCGTCCTGCTCTACGGGTCACGCCCGGGCTGGCGGGCGGTCGCGAGGCTCCTCCGCGAGGGCATGTAGCGGCTCGTCAGAACGGCTGCTCGGTCACGTCCGGCTCGTGGCGCACGCCCGGAGCCCAGGGGATCGCCACGACCCGCACCATCCCGACCACCCAGTAGAGGGTGAGCGAGAGCGCGGACGTGACGACGATCGCTGCGAACACCAGGTCGGTGCGGAAGGCGTTCTGGGACAACTGCATCCAGATCCCCAGCCCCTCGCGCGCCCCCACGTACTCCCCGAACACCGCCCCGATCACCGCGTACACCACCGAGATCCGCAGTCCCGTGAAGAACGCCGGCAGCGCGGCGGGCCAGCGCAGCTTGCGGAACACCTCGCCCTGGCTTGCGCCGTAGCTGCGCAGCAGGTCCTCGGCATCGGCCGGCGTGCTGCGGAACCCGTCCAGCAGGGCCACGACGATCGGGAAGAACGTCACCAGCACCACCACCAGGACCTTGGGAGCCAGCCCGAACCCGAACCACAGCAGGAACAGGGGTGCAAGGGCCACGACCGGGATCGTCTGCGAGGTGACCAGGAGCGGTTCCACCGCCCGCCGGACCGGGACCGCCCGGTCCATCGCCGCCGCGGCGACCACCGCCAGCACGACGGCCAGCGCGAACCCCAGCACCGTCTCGAGCAGGGTCGGCAGCGTGTGCCGGAGCGCATCCGCGCGAAAGACCCACAGCGCCTCCACGATCCGCAGCGGGCCCGGCAGCAGCACCGGCTCAACATCCGCGAGCCGGACATACGCCTCCCAGGCGACGAGGATCGCCGCCACCAGGGCCACGGACGGGAGCCGGTCGCGCATCGCCTGTCGATCTCCGCCTACGGCAGGTAGTCGTTGGTGAACAGGGCCCCGTAGTCCGGCGGCGCCGCCAGGGGGGCCCCGTTGGCGTCGGTCAGCAGCCCCTGCCGGTAGAGGAACCGCGAGTATCCGGTCCACTCCTCGAGCGTCTGCGTCCCGACATTCCCGTCGGCATCGGTGAGGAGCCCCTGCTCGCTCATGTACCTGGCCGACGCCAGCGGAAGGTCGGTGTTCGCGTCGAACACGCCCGGGTTCTCCTGGACCAGGATCGTCGCGGCCTCGTCCGGATTGGACGCCGCCAGCTCGAAGCCCCTGACGGTGGCCGCCACGAACGCCCGCGCGAGGTCGGCGTTCGCGGCCAGCCAGTCCGTGTTGCAGGCGAGGACCACCTGGTAGAAGTCCGGGAAGCCGTAGTCCGTGAACTGGAACGTGCGCAGGGCGATCCCCCGCTGCTGCGCCTCGATCCCCTCCCAGGCGCTGAACGTGATCACGAAATCTGCACGCTCCTGGTACAACGCCTCGTAGGCCGCCGTGTCGAGCGTCACGGTGTCGAACTGGCCGGTGCCGCCGTCAGCCTCGATCACCGCCTGGAGCGTGGGCACCTCGTTGGGGTAGCCGAATCCGGCGTACACCTTGCCGTCGAGCTGGCGGGGGCGCGTGATCGACGAGGAGTCAAGCACCGCGATCTCCTGGGCGGTGTGCTGGAGGATCGCCATCACGCTCCTGATCGGGGCACCGGCGGCGGTGGCGAACGTGAGGCTGTCCTGGAAGCTGATCCCGCAGTCGGCCTGGCCGGCGGCGACCACGGCCTCGGGGGCGGTGCCCCCGTACGGCAGGACCTCCAGCTCCACCCCGGCATCGGCGTACCAGCCCTTGGACCGGGCGACGTAGAACCCGGTGTGGTTGGTGTTTGGCGTCCAGTCGAGGGCGAGGCGGACCGGCTGCAGCTCGGCGGGTGCCGCCGATGGGGATGCGGTCGACGGGGAGGCTGTCGAGGGGGGCTCGGTCGCGGCTGCTCCGCTGGTTGCCGGAGCGGTCGATGCCGCTGACGGCGCCTCGGACGCCGGGTTGGCGCCGTCGCCGCTGTCGCACGCGGCGAGCAGCATTGCTGGGATAAGCAGCGCCACCAGGGCGGCGCGGGGGCTGGCGGGATGGGGAGTCATCGGTCGCGCGGTTCCTCGATGAAGACAAGATCGCCGCCCCCGGTGCCGGGGACGGCGTCGAACCGAGCGGGCCTGCTTCCTACACCGGTACGAACCGGATCAGGTTCCGCGGGTCTGTGGCTCCCTGCCACACTCTCAGCGCGTCTCGCGCTCCCCGGAGGCGGATATGCGGTTGTGGGAGGAGTCTACACCCGCCTGCCCCAAGCCCCCGGAGCGGCCCGGGAGGCAGCGATCAGGGGCAGGCCGACGAGGAGGTTCGCGGTGCACGATAGGCCGACCGACGCCGAGCCGCTCGAGCTCCTCGGCGTGCGCGCGGTGATGCTGTTCAGCGACGATCCGGAACGGTCATGCCGGTGGTGGGCCGATGTGGTGGGCCTGGAGATGCACACCGACGGCGGATTCTGCTGGGTGGACACTCCCGCGGGCGTCGAGCTCAGCTTCCATCCCTTCGATGACGGGAAGAACCCGTTCGGCGCCAGCACGGTCCCCTTTACTGGCGGGTCCGGGACCTGGACCGGGCGCTGGCGCGACTCGCGGCGGCCGGTGCCCGGCGCCACCGGGGACCGCTCCGGGTCGGACCCGGTCGCAGGATCGCCCAGGTCACCGACCCGTCCGGCGCCGTCATGGGGATCGACGGCTCGTGACGAGGCTCGCCCGCCGCCGACGGGCGCCGGCAGCGCCGGCAGGCGGTACCCGGCCGGAAGAGGGCGCCAGCGGGCGCCTGGCCGCGGGTCGAGCGCCCGAGCTCACGCGGCCCTGGCCGCCGGCGCGTTCGCGCGGATCCAGGCGACCACCTCCCCGAGGACCGCCTCGCGCTCCGGCTCGTGGTGCGTCTCGTGCCGCAGGCCCTCGTGCACGCGACGGGTGACGTTCCCCATCCCCTCGAACACCGCGCTGGCCTCGAGCGGGACCAGCCTGTCGGCGGAGCCATGGAGCACGTAGGTCGGCATCGGCATCGCCGGAAGGTCCTGCAGCAGATCCCGGATCCGGTCCTGCTCGCGGAAGGCCTCGTTGCCCCAGCGGACGGTCGATCGCGTCGAGCACAACGGGTCTGCCGCCGCGCGGACCTCCACCTCCGGGTCGCGGGACAGCGCACCGGCGGGCAGGCCGTTGGGCAGCCGCAGGCGCGGAACGAGCCCGTTGAGCACCCGCGCGGCCGGACGCTGCCACCCGGGAAGGCTGTCGGCGAGGCTGGGGGCGCTCAGCACCAGGAGGTCGGGAAGCGGTCGCGGCTGTGGCGACAGGACATACCCGCACGCCACCAGCCCGCCGAGCGAGTGCCCGTACAGGACCAGCGGACGGCCGGCCGCCAGGTCGCGCAGCTCGGTCACCCGGGCCTCGAGGTCGTCGTGCAGCCGCGACCAGCGATCCACCCAGGCCCGTCGGCCGCCGGACCGGCCGTTGCCGCGGTGGTCATGGGCCCAGGTGTCGATCTCGTCACCGGTCAGGGCGTCGGCGACGGACTGGTACCTGCCGGCGTGCTCCCCCAGCCCGTGGACGATCGTGGCAACGGCCCAGGGGTCGCCCGGCGGCTCCCAGTGGAGCGTGCGCAGGACGGTGCCGTCCGGCATGCGCGCCGTTCCGATCGCTGCCACCACGGCCACGGGATTCCCTCCTCGTGGACAGGGTAGCCGGTCGGGCGCCCTTCCCGCGTAGGATGGGTGCATGACGGGAGTCAGGAAGGGCCACTGGCTCGAGGTGGGCGACCGGGTGTTCGCGCGCCGGTACCGGTTCTTCGATCAGCAGATCGTCGCGGTGCTGGGCGGGGACACGGCGCTCGTGGTGGACACCCGGACCACGCTGGCGCAGGCGCGTGAGATCCTCGACGACCTGCGCGACCTCGGCTCGCCGCCGGTCGGTCTCGTCGTCAACACCCATGGCCACTACGACCACGCGTTCGGCAACGCCGCCTTCAGGCCGGCCGTGATCTGGGGCCACGAGCGCTGCCGGACCATGCTCGAGGTCCACGGCGAACGGATGCGGGCATCGACGGCGGTCGAGCTGCCGAGCCTGGCGGACGACCTCGCCGCCGTCCCCATCGACCCGCCCGACCGGGTCTTCGCCGGGCGCGCCGTGCTCGACGTCGGCGGACGCGAGGTCAGGCTGGCGTACCTCGGTCGCGGCCACACCGACAACGACATCGTGGTCGCGATCCCGGACACCGACGTCCTGTGCGTGGGCGACCTGCTCGAGAACGGCGCGACACCCTACTTCGGTGACGGCTTCCCGATGGACTGGCCGGCCACCGCTGAGGCGATCCTCGCCCTGACGGGCGACCGGACGGCCGTGGTGCCGGGGCACGGAGCAGCAGCCGGTCAATCATTCGTGGAGGCCTCCGTGTCCGACCTCCGGGCGCTGGCGGCGCTCGCCGTGCGTGTTCACGCGGGCGAGTTGGACCTCGAGTCGGCAGCCGAGGTGGCCCCGTACCCGGCGACCGAGGCGCGCGAGCCCCTCGAGCGGGCGCTGGCACAGCTGCGCGGTGAGCTGGATCCGGGCTGAGCCACCCAATCGGGCACGACGGCCACCCGCATCGTGGCGTGACCTTCAGCCCTTGCCCCCGCTCACGGACCGGGTACGGTCCGCGTCATCGCATCAAGGGCTCGACGCTGCCGCGGTCGGGTCGAGCGCTGGGGATCGAGCCGGATGGACGACAACACACGAAGAATCCCGGAACCCCCGACGACCACCCACGACTGGGTGATCGCGGCCGTCCTGATCACCGTGATCGTCGCGGTCGTCGCCCTGCTGTTCCTGGGCGGCATCGGACTGCTCGCTGGCTGAGGTCGGCGCGCCCGCCGGCGGCGGGCATGGCCGGAGCCCGGCTCGACACGGCTCGCAGCTAGCCGACGCGCACCACCCATCGGCCGCGTGCCTGACCGGCGACGATGGCGTCGAGCGCGGGTTCGATCGAGTCGAGGTCCACCTCGGTGATCCCGTCCGCGATCCCGCGCGGCAGCAGGTCGGTGGCGAGCCAATTCCACAGCGCCCGACGGGCGTCGATCGCCAGGTTTGCGCTGTCCATCCCCAGCAGCGCCACGCCGCGCAGGATGAACGGGAAGACGGTGGTGGTGAGCTCGGCCCCGGACGCGTTGCCCGACGACGCGCAGGCAGCGCCCAGCCGGAGTGTGCGCAGGACGTAGGGCAGCGTCGCGGCTCCGACCGTGTCCACGGCCCCGGCCCAGCGCGCCTTGTCGAGCGGCTTTCCGGGCGCGGTCACGTCATCGCGGGACAGGATGTCCGCCGCCCCCAGGTCGCGAAGACGGTCCGCCTCGTCGGCCTTGCCGGTCGCCGCCCAGACCTCGTGGCCGCGGCCCGCCAGGATCGCGACCGCGGTGCTGCCGACACCGCCCGAGGCACCGGTGACCAGGACCGGCCCGTCGCCCGGTCGCAGCCCGTGCTCCTCGAGCGCCTGGACGCTCATGGCCGCGGTGAAGCCCGCGGTCCCGATCTCCATCGCCTCGCGCGCCGAGAGTCCCTCCGGCTGGGGCACGACCCATCCCGCGGGGAGCCGTGCCAGCTCCCCGTACCCCCCGTGACGCGCCGTGCCGATGTCGTAGCCGTTGGCCAGCACGGGGGACCCGACCGGGACGCTCTCGTCCTGGGAGGCGACCACGGTCCCGGCCAGGTCGATCCCCGGGATGAGCGGATACCCGCGTGCGACACGCCCGTCCTCGCGCGCGGCGAGCCCGTCCTTGAAGTTGACGCTGGACCACTCGACCCGGACGGTCACCTCGCCCGGTGGCAGGTCGGCGGGGGTCAGGCCGCGGAGTCCGCGACTGAAGGCACCGCCCTCCGGGCGATCGACGACATAGGCGCGGAACGAGGCGGGCAGGTCTGACATGCGTGGATTCTCCCTCGTCGTTTGGGGCCTAGAACTCGGCGTTCTGCGGAGTGCGCGGGAACGGGATCACGTCCCGGATGTTGGCCATGCCGGTCGCGTACGCGAGCGCCCGGTCGAAGCCCAGCCCGAAGCCCGCGTGCGGCACCGTCCCATAGCGTCGGAGGTCGCGGTACCAGCCGTAGGAGGCGGGGTCGAGGCCGGTCTCGCGGATCCGCGCATCGAGCACGTCGAGCCGCTCCTCGCGCTGTGACCCGCCCACGATCTCGCCGATCCCGGGCGCCAGCACGTCCATGGCGGCCACCGTCCGCTCGTCGTCGTTGAGCCGCATGTAGAACGCCTTGATGGTCTTGGGGTAGTTGATGACGACAACCGGCCGCTTCACGTACTCCTCGCACAGGTAGCGCTCATGCTCGGCCTGCAGGGCGACGCCCCATGAGACGGGGAACTCCCAGCTCCGCTTTGCCCGCTCGAGCACCGCGATGGCCTCCGTGTAGTCCATGCGCGCGAACTCGGACGAGATCAGGCCCTCCAGGCGGCTGATCGCCTGCTTGTCGATCCGCTCGGCGAAGAACGCCATGTCCTCGGGTCGGCGCTCGAGCAGGGCCGCGAAGCTCGCCTTGAGCAGCGCCTCGGCCACGTCCGCGTTGTCGTGGATGTCGGCGAATGCGATCTCGGGCTCCACCATCCAGAACTCCGAAAGATGGCGGCTGGTGTTGGAGTTCTCGGCGCGGAACGTCGGCCCGAAGGTGTAGACGCGGGTCAGCGCCAGGCAGTACGCCTCGACGTTGAGCTGTCCTGAGACCGTCAGGAACGCCGGCTTGCCGAAGAAGTCCTGTCCGTAGTCGATCCCCCCGTCGGGTGTCCGCGGCAGGTTGGCGAGGTCGAGCGTGGACACGCGGAACAGCTCGCCGGCGCCCTCTGCGTCGCTGGCGGTGATGATCGGCGTGTGGATCCAGGCGTAGCCGCTGCGGTCGAACCAGTCGTGCATCGCCATGGCGAGCGCGTGCCGGACGCGGGCCATGGCCCCGAACGTGTTCGTCCGCGGCCGCAGGTGGGCAACCTCGCGCAGGTACTCGAACGAGTGCTGCTTGGGCTGGATGGGGTAGCTGTCGGGATCGTCGACCCAGCCGATCACCCTGACCTCGTCGGCGACCAGCTCCACCGTCTGTCCCCGGCCCTGCGACTCGGCCACGGTGCCGGTGGCGGCGACCGCGCAGCCGGCCGTGAGGTGGAGCACCTCCGACTCGTAGTTGGCGAGGGTGGCTGGTGCCACGACCTGGAGCGCGGGGAAGGTGGAGCCGTCGTGCACGGCCAGGAACGAGAGGCCGGCCTTCGAGTCGCGGCGCGTCCGGATCCAGCCCTGGACGGTGGCGCGGTCGCCCACGGCGGGACGACCCGACAGGATGTCCACGACGCGATCGGCCTGGGGCATACCGGTGCTCCTTGCGGCGGGCGCCCCATGGGCGGCCACGAGTTCGGGCGGCCGGCAGGGCCGGTCGCGTGCTCCTTCCAGCATGCCCCATCGTGCATGCCGCGCGTGGCGCCGGTGGCCGCGCCTCGCCAC
This sequence comes from uncultured Chloroflexia bacterium, assembly GCA_963727585.1. Taxonomy (GTDB): domain Bacteria; phylum Chloroflexota; class Limnocylindria; order Limnocylindrales; family CSP1-4; genus CAIXZV01. The sequence goes on from CAVSHH010000003.1 coordinate 1,628,874, forward strand.
CCGGCCGGTTCCCAGCGGCTCCCCGACCACGAGGCCGAACCCACCCCAGCCCGGTCATGCGACTCCGCGGGCTGACGGCGGGCTCTCGCTCGCTGGCACACCCCGCTCGCTGGTGCGCCCCGCTCCACGCACCGCCGTGGCGGCGAGCGTCAGATCACTCCTCGGATCACCCACGGTGCTATCTGCCGGGTCTGCGGGCGCGGCGCGAGCCCTCCTCGCCCGCCGCCGGCCGGAACCACGCACGGACATCACCTGCCCTGATGCCGGCGACGACGCTCGGGGCCCGGGGGACCGCGATCGTTGCGCCGGGCCGTGAAATCGGCCACGCAACACGGGCGGTGATACCAGGTGGGATCGCGTGGAGCGGGCGCCAACGCTGGGATCCCGTGGCGCCCAGGCGGGCTGCTGGTACTCACCCATGCGGGATCTCGCCGCAGCCGGCACCCGGCTGCGACCCGACCAGCCGTCAGCGGTCGGCCCCTGCGAAGAGGGGCATCCGAGTTGCGTCCGCATGTCGCGGCACACCGGATCGTCCGGGTTGCGTTTCGGTTGCGGCGAGGCCCGGGGCTTGACGCCGGCGGCCTGCTCCCCCACCATCCGGCTCCTGATGGCACCGACCACTGTCTCCTGGCTGATGTGCATGCGTTGGCGGCCCCGTCGTTCGGAGGACGGGCGCCGAGGTAGCCCGCGCTGAGAATCAGCAGCTGACAGCGGGGACCTCGGAGCCGAGGTCCCGGGGCCGCGAACCAGGAGGGTTCGCGGCTCATTTGTTCTCCGGCAGCAACGACGGGTAGCCGCCGAGCCGACGCCTTGACAGGCCCCTCGACGACCCTTCCGGCCCTCGTTCGGACCCATGGAGAACCCCGATGAGCTTCAACCCCGGCGATCTTGGCGAGCTTCGCCCTGAGACCCAGTGCCTCCACGCTGGCCAGTCTCCCGATCCCGCCACCAATGCCCGCGCCGTCCCGATCTACGCCACCACGAGCTACGTGTTCGACGATGCCGCGCACGCGGCGCGCCTGTTCGGCCTCCAGGAGTTCGGGAACATCTACACCCGGATCATGAACCCGACCACGGGCGTGTTCGAGGAACGCGTCGCCGCCCTCGAGGGCGGTGTCGGGGCGCTGGGACTCGCGTCCGGGCAGGCGGCCGAGACGCTGGCGATCCTCAACCTGGCCCGCGCCGGCCAGAACATCGTCAGCAGCTCCAGTCTCTATGGAGGCACCTACAACCTGTTCCACTACACGTTCTCGAAGCTCGGCATCGAGGTGCGGTTCGTGGACGGATCCGATCCCGCGAACTTCGCCGCCGCCATCGACGACGACACGCGCGCGGTGTATCTCGAGACCATCGGCAACCCGCGCCTCGACGTCGCGGACATCAGCGCGGTCGCCGGTGTCGCCCACGCGGCCGGCGTGCCGGTCATCGTCGACAACACCTTCGCCCCGCTGCTCGCCCAGCCGCTCAAGCTGGGGGCGGACATCGTGATCCACAGCGCGACCAAGTGGATCGGCGGCCACGGGACGGTGATTGGCGGCGTGGTCGTGGATGGCGGGACCTTCGATTGGGCCGCCTCGCCGAGGTTCCACGAGGACTTCGTCGCCCCCGATCCCTCGTACCACGGCGTGTCCTACACGGAAGCCTTCGGCAACCTGGCGTTCATCCTCAAGCTCCGGGTGCAGGGCCTGCGCGACCTCGGCGCCGCACTCAGCCCGTTCAACGCCTGGCAGCTGATCCAGGGCCTCGAGACGCTGCCGCTGCGGATCGAGCGCCACAGCTCGAACGCCCTGGCGGTGGCGCGCTGGCTGGAAGACCGACGGGAGGTCGCCTGGGTCAACTACCCGGGACTCGCCTCACACCCCAGCCACGAGATCGCCAGGCGGACACTGACCGGTGGCTTCGGCGGCATGATCACGTTCGGGATCGGCGGCGGGGCCGAGGCCGGGCGGAGGTTCATCGACAGCGTCAAGCTGTTCAGCCTGCTGGCCAACGTGGGGGACGCCAAGAGCCTGGTGATCCACCCGGCCAGCACGACCCACCAGCAGCTCTCCGACGAGGAGCAGGCGGCCAGCGGGGTCACCCCGGACCTGGTCCGGCTCTCGATCGGCATCGAGCACATCGACGACATCCTGGCCGACCTCGACCAGGCGCTCCGCGCTGCGACGGCCGAGCCGGTCGGCGCCGCCTAGGTCCACCGCCATGGCGTCGGACGACTCGATCCACCCGGGGGGCTCCGGCTCCCCGGGCTCCGACTCCCCGGGTTCCGCGCCCCCGCCCGCCGGCGCGGGGGCAGACCGGCTCCCGCTCGGGACTGGTCGGCTCGAGACCACCGATCTCGGGGCGTTCGCGCTCGAGGCCGGATCCACCCTTTCCGTCACCCTCGCCTACCGCCACGACGGCCCCGGGCCCGATGCGCCGCAGGTCATGGTGATCCACGCGCTCACCGGCTCGGCCGACGCCGCCGGCGACTGGTGGGCGCCCCTGATCGGGCCGGGGCGGTCGCTCGACACCGATCGCGTCGGTGTCCTGTGCGCCAACCTGCTCGGCGGACGCTACGGTTCGACAGGTCCCACCACGACCGATCCCGCCACCGGGGAGCCGTTTGGGGCGGCCTTTCCGCAGCCGTCAGCGCGCGATGAGGCACGCACCCTGTGGGCGCTGGGCGACCGGCTCGGCATCCAGCGGTTCGCGCTTGTCGCGGGCGGCTCGCTGGGCGGGATGATCGCGTACGAGGTCGCCCTCGAGCGACCCGACCGGGTCGACCACCTGCTGCCGGTGGCCGCGCCGGCCGCGACCGGCGCCCTGGCCATCGCCTGGAACCACATCCAGCTCCAGGTCGTGGACCGTCTCGGCCTCGATGGTCTCGCCATCGCCCGCCAGCTCGCCATGACCACGTACCGGTCCGAGGTGGACTTCGCGGCCCGGTTCGGGCGCGCCGTCCAGGCCGACGGACGATTCGCCGTCAACTCCTACCTCGACCACCAGGGCGACAAGCTCGTGGACCGGTTCGATCCCGAGACGTACCGCGTCCTCGCCCGGATCATGGACGGCCACGACATCGGCCGCGGCCGGGGCGGGATCGTGGAGGCGTTCCGGCGGCTCGCCGCCAGCGACGTCGGGCTGACCGGCCTGGGCATCGAGGGCGACCTGCTCTACGGCCCGGCGCAGGTTCGTACCGCGGTCGATGAGGCGGCCGCCGCCGGGGTGGATGCGACATACCGTGAGCTGATGTCGATCAAGGGCCACGACGCCTTCCTCACCGAGTGGGACCAGCTCGACGGGATCGTCCGGACGGCGCTGGACGACGGCCTTGCCCGCCAGGCCAGGCGCGAACTGCGGGCGGTGACGGGCGGCCGGGCCGGGGCGGCCTGACGCCAGCCAGGTTCCGGAAGGACAACGCCCTTCACCGGGTCCAACGCCCAGGTCACGGACGGCCACGCGTGTGACCGAGAGCCAGTCGTACGCCCGAGATTCGGACGCGCGATCGCCTCCCTGGGGACCCCGCTCATCCCGGTCGAATTGGGCGGTTGCCGGGGGGCCCTGTGCTAGACTTCGCCGGCCGCTGGCGCGTGGCTCAACGGTAGAGCACCTGACTCTGGATCAGGGGGTTCCAGGTTCGAATCCTGGCGCGCCAGCCAACTCCCCCCAAGTCCCGTGCCGGTCGCCAGCGAGCCCGTCGCATCCGGTGGTACGGGGGGGTTCCTAGCGGGCCGTTGGCCACTTCCGCGGGCTGGCGACGGCGAGCAAGGTCGCGATCACCAGCGGAAACGTCCCGGCGATTATGCGATCTGCTCGATCGCGACCTTGCGATCGACACCGGCCTGGCGCTCCCCCGGGGCGTAAACGCGGCCTTGCAATCGGCTCCACCCCTAGGCCTCGTCGAGTGGCGCCGCTAGGATGACCGCAGACGCGGGAGGCGAGGAGGCGCAGCCTGAAGCCCCGGCCGCCGGGGCTGCGCGGAGCCACTGGCGAGACCGACCCGCGATGCCCCCACTCGAGGAGACTTGTGGATGCATAGGCGACTGCTCGCCGGCGCCGGGGCGATCCTGCTGGCGCTGGCCATCGTCACGCCGGCCGCCGCGATCACGAACGGTGTCCCGGACGGCGACAACCACCCGTACGTCGGGCTGCTGGTGTTCGACACCGCTCCGGGTGAGCCAGCCTGGCGGTGCAGCGGGACGCTGATCGCCCCGACCGTCGTGCTGACGGCGGGCCACTGCACCGACGGTGCCGTGGCGGCACGGATCTGGATGTACGAGGACGTCACCTACGACCATGTCCCGTTCCCGCTGTACCCGTATGGCGGCGCCGGCAGCGGGGCGGTGGAGGGCACCCCGTATACCAACCCGGACTACGACAGCCCCGACAACCCGTACGGTGGTGGCAACGGGCTGCCGGCCTTCTCGTACCGTGATGTGGGGATCGTGGTCCTCGACTCGCCCATCGACATGGCGCAGTACGGCGAGTTGCCGGCGGCCGGGCTGGTCGACACCCTGGCGAACAAGACGCCCGTCGACTTCGTCGGCTATGGCGTCAAGGACCAGGCGAAGATCAAGGGAAACGAGCTGCCACAGCCGCCGCCCTACTACCGGTGGGAGGGACTGCGGACCCGGTTCTACGCTCCCAGCGCGCTCGTCTCGGGCAGGTTCGTCCACAGTGCCGAGTACCTCAAGCTGGCGATGAACCCGGGCGGTGGCTCGGGCGGCACCTGCTTCGGTGATTCGGGCGGTCCGGACCTCCTGGGCGGCACGGACACGGTTTTGGGCGTGAACTCGTACGTCACCAACGTCAACTGCAGCGGCGTGGGCTACAGCGCCCGGGTGGATGTGCCCGAGGTGCTCGCCTGGATCGAGAGCTTCCTGCCCTGACGTGAGTCTGCGGCGCATCATGCGTCGCGAGACCGTGACAGCCGGCCCGCGGTTCGTTCCCGGGCCGGCTGTTGTTGTCCCGCGAAGGGCCGGCCAGCGTGGCTAGCGGGCGGGCTCGAGGCGGACCACGCGCGCCTGGACGTGGCGAAGCACGCGGTCGCTGGACGGGCCGGTGCGCGTCGCGATCGGGAACGGCCCGGGCTCGGCCGTGGCCTGCCGGTAGGCGGTCGGGGTCACGGCCTGGTAGCGCGAGGCCGGGCGCGGATCATGAGACGGGTTCATGTCCCAAGCGTCGGCGGCATCGTGGCCGCGCTCCATGACCCGAATGGTTGCCCGGGACGCGCGCATGGTCCTGCACGGCCCTGACGATCCGGCGCCGCCTACCTGGCGCGCGCCTCCACCCGCCGAACGAAGGAGACCGGTCCCGGCCAGCGCCACGGCTCATCGGTGACGATCTCGAGCGCCGACCCCTCGAACTCGTGCGCCGGACCATGATCGAGGCTGTGCAGCGGGACGCGGGTGCCGCCCAGGTCGAAGACCAGCGCCCGGCCGCCCGGCGCCAGGACGCGCGCGAGCTCGGCCAGCCCGCCCCGGGGATCGGTCCAGTGGTGCATCGACATTGTGCTGACGACGACGTCGAACGCTCCGTCCGGGCAGGGCAGCGCGATCACGTCGGCGACGACGACCTCCGCGCGCTCGCCGAGCCGGGCGCGAGCTCGCTCGACCATGGCCGGATCCAGGTCGAGCCCGGTGACGTGCAGCCCGCGGTCCGCGAGTCGCTCGAGCAGGTGCCCCGGACCACAGCCCACGTCGAGCACGCGCGCGCCGGGACTCGCGGCTGCCGCCACGTCGTCGGCAATGCCCGTGTACAACGAGCCGAGGAGCCAGCCGGTCACCCGGTCATAGGCCGAAGCGTCGGCGATGAGCACGCCTCCTTCTGCCGGTCGCCCGAGCGGCTGCGCCCGACGATGGGCGATCACGGCGAGGGCGGTGGCGACGACAACCATGGCCAGCAGACGGCGGATCGGACGGGGCATCCACACAGCCTACCGGCGACGTCGATCCGATCCGGGCCGGTACGATGGCGGTCGACCGATGACGCACGCAGGCAGGTAGACCAATGGCCGAGGTGCTCCTGTTCCACCATGTCCAGGGCCTCACCCCGGGCGTCGTCGAGCTCGCCAACCGGCTCCGCTCGGCCGGCCACGCCGTCCACACCCCGGACCTGTTTGACGGCCGCACGTTCGCCACCCTGGACGAGGGCATCGCTCATGCTCGGACGCTCGGCTTCGGCGCCATCCTCGAGCGAGGCGTTGCCGAGGCGGACGCGCTGCCCCCGGGACTCGTCTACATCGGCCTGTCCATGGGCGTGATGCCCGCCCAGCAGCTGGCCCAGCAGCGAGCAGGTGCCCGGGGCGCCGTGCTCATCGATGCCTGTATCCCGGTCGAGGAGTTTGGCGAGGCATGGCCGGCGGGGGTGCCCGTGCAGGTCCACGGCATGGACGCCGACCCCATCTTTGCCGGCGAGGGCGACCTGGACGCGGCGCGCACGCTTGTCAGCACCTCCGCCTCGGGAGCGCTGTTCCTCTACCCGGGCGACGTTCACCTCTTCTCCGACGCGTCGCTGGCATCCCACGACCCGGCCGCGACGCAGCTCATGACCGGACGCATCCTCGACTTCCTCTCGGCGATCGACTGAGCCGGGGCCGCGACCGGCAACGAACGCTGATCGCCGAAGGCCCCCGCGGTCGCGACCCTCGACGTGGGCTGCTGCGCCTCGCCAGCCCAGGGCCTTGACGTGGGTCATCGGTAAGCCTTATCTTACGGTAAGTGACGACTTACGACAAGGGGATGGACGCTCTTGGCGACCCGACCCGGCGCCGGGTCTTCGAGCGGCTGGCGGAGGGTCCAGCATCGGTCGGCAGGCTCGCCGAGGGGATGCCCGTCAGCCGACCCGCGGTCAGCCAGCACCTGCGCGTCCTCAAGGACGCGGGGCTGGTGTCGGATCGACAGGTCGGCACCCGCCGGATCTACGCGCTGGACCCCGCGGGTGTCAGGACCCAGCGGGAGTACTGGGAACGGTTCTGGTCGACGGCGCTGGACCAGTTCCGTACGGCGGCCGAGAACCACGGCGCCGGCAGCGAGCGCGCCAGGGAGAGCAGTGATGGCCAAGACTGAGTCCGGCATGGTGGTCCGCAGCTCGGTGACCGTGCCCCTTGCGCCGGCGGACGCGTTCCGCCTGTTCACCGAGCTGATGGTCACCTGGTGGCCGCTGGCGACCCACTCCGTGTACGAGACCGAGGCGACCGGGGTGGTGGTCGAACCGCGGGTCGGTGGCCGGATCTACGAGACGACCGACGACGGGCGGACCTCGGCGTGGGGCGTCGTGAGCGCCTGGGTGCCGGGCGAGCGGTTCGCCACCAGCTGGCACCCGGGCAACGACCCGGCGCTGGCCACCCAGGTCGACGTCGCCTTCTCCCCCACCCCCGACGGCGGGACGCGGCTGGATCTCGTGCACACCGGATGGGAGGCGCGCGGCGCCGACGCGGCCAGGATTGCGGCCGGCTACGACACCGGTTGGACGTTCGTCCTCGGGCGCTTCGTCGAGGCGGCCTGAACCCGCGGACACGGGTTGAGCGTGTCCCGCTGATCGGCCAGCGCGGCGTCGGCAGGGAGGATCCGGTCCGTGGAGCCGCGCAAGTGCAGAGCACTCCCGCTTCGCTGCTCCCTGCCAGGGAACAGAACGGGTCACGCACGGGCGTGTTGCTCCCTGGTGGGGAGCGAAACGACGCCGTCGAGGGCCGACCCATGCGCGGACGCTCCCTGACCGGGTGCGCTCCGACCGGAAACGCCGCGCGGCGCTCCCTCCGGGGCAACACGGTTGGGGGCGCCGAACCCGATGCGCTATGCTCCGCGGCAGGTCGCTGATGCGTGGCTCACGGTGAGCACCTGGCGCTGAGCCAGGAGGCCCGGGTTCGACTCCCGGAGCGTCAGCCAACTCCGTCAGGGAGTGTGGTGCGCCGGTCCGCGAGACGCCTCTCCTCCCCATCGACAGGTTGAAGGAGAGAGCGATGACCGCCGACAGCACCCCCGAACGCCGCGACTTCATCCGCGAGATCGTGGCGGCCGACATCGCCGCCGGCAAGATCCAGGCCCCCGTCACCCGGTTCCCGCCCGAGCCAAACGGCTACCTGCACATCGGCCACGCGAAGTCGATCGCGCTCAACTTCGGTGTCGCGGCCGAATTTGGCGGTCACTGCAACCTCCGGTTCGACGACACCAACCCGGTCAAGGAGGAGCAGGAGTACATCGACTCGATCCAGCACGACATCCGCTGGCTGGGCTACGACTGGGGCGACAACCTGTTCCACGCCTCCGACTACTTCGAGACGCTGTACGAGTGGGCCATCGACCTGGTCAGGACCGGCAAGGCGTTCGTGGACGACCTGTCCGCCGACGAGATCAGGGAGACGCGGGGGACCTTGACCGAGCCCGGCGTCAACTCGCCCTTCCGCGACCGGTCGATCGAGGAGAACCTCGACCTGTTCTCCGGCATGCGCGCGGGCGAGTTCCCCAACGGCGCGCGGGTCCTGCGGGCGAAGATCGACATGGCCGCGGCCAACATCAACCTGCGCGACCCCGTCCTGTACCGGATCGTCCACGCGAGCCACCCCCGGACGGGCGACGCCTGGTGCATCTATCCGACCTATGACTACGCGCACGGGCAGAGCGATGCCATCGAGGGTGTCACCCACTCCATCTGCACCCTCGAGTTCGACGTCCACCGGCCGCTCTACGACTGGCTGATCGACAACCTGCCCGTCCCCCACGTTCCCCACCAGTACGAGTTCGCGCGGCTGTCGCTCACCTACACGGTGCTGTCCAAGCGGTTCCTGCTGCGGCTGGTCCGGGACGGGCGCGTCCGAGGCTGGGACGACCCCCGCATGCCCACCATCTCCGGGCTGCGGCGCCGGGGCTTCCCGGCCGAGGGCATCCGCGCCTTCGCGACCGCCGTGGGCGTGGCCAAGGCGGACTCCACCCACGAGATCGGGCTGCTCGAGCACCACGTGCGTAACGTCCTCAACCGGACCGCGCCGCGCCGCTTCGGCGTGCTCGACCCGCTCAAGGTCGTGATCACCAACTTCCCGGAGGACGCGGTCGAGACGATGGAGGTCGTCAACAACCCCGAGGACCCCGAGGCCGGCGAGCGCCCCGTCCCGTTCAGCCGCGAGCTGTGGATCGAGCGCGACGACTTCATGGAGGAACCCGCCGCCAAGTTCTTCCGCCTGGCCCCGGGCCGGGAGGTCCGGCTCCGGAACGCCTACTTCGTCACCTGCAACGAGGTCGTCAAGGACGCTGCGGGTGCCGTGGTGGAGCTGCGGTGCACGTACGACCCCGCCACGCGCGGTGGCTCGGCGCCCGACGGCCGCAAGGTCAAGGCCACCCTCCACTGGGTATCCGCCGGGCACGCCGTGCCGGCCGAGATCCGCCTCTACGACTACCTGTTCACGCGGCCCGATCCGGGGTCCGGGGGACGCGACCTGCTGGACGATCTCAACCCCCAGTCCGAGCGGGTCGTGCGCGGGTTCGTGGAGCCGTCGCTGGCCGGGGCGCGGCCGGGAGAGACGGTGCAGTTCGAGCGGCTGGGCTACTTCTGCGCCGACACGGACTCCGCCCCCGGGGCGCTCGTGTTCAACCGGACGCTGACGCTCAAGGACACCTGGGCGAAGCTGCAGGCGCGCGAGTAGATCGCTGAAGATCGACGGCGAGGTCCGAACCGGGCCGTGTCGGCCTCGCGCGCGTCACGAGAGCCCGTCCTGGTGCCGGACCCACTCGTCGACAGCATGCGGATCGGCGAGATCCACGCCGTCCGCACGCATCCGTAGCGCCATCGACTTCGCAGCCCCGAAGGCGTCGGGGTCGGTCGCCTGCTGCAGGAACTCCCGCTCGAAGGTCGCGACGGCCTCGACCGCCTCCGCGATCCAGGGCTCGTCGAGGCCGCGGCGTCCGAGCGCGAATCGGATCCAGGCGCGGAGCACGTCGGGCAGCGCGCGGACCTCGGCCAGCGTCAGGCTGACCTTGCGGGGGACGAAGTCGAGCAGGAATTGCTCGACGACGATCGGGCTCCAGCGGTAGGGGCCATCTCCCAGGTAGTCGACGGTGTAGTCGAGGCAGCACGAGGCGATGATCTCGGTCTCATCTCCCGCCGGAGCATCGGGCGTCGCCAGGAAGGCAGCCATGATGGCCTCGCGCTCCTCGTCGGACACATCCGGCGGCTCGATCCTGGACCCGAGCGGCAGGCGGCGCATGTGGCCGAGCAGGAGCGCCCGGTTGCGCTTGAAGTCCTCGGTCCAGTCGTTGTCGAGGAACAGGTCGCCGGCCTCGATGGCGTCGACCAGGCGGCGGGCCATGACCCCGGGGGCGACCGGGGCGATCGCCAGCGCGGGCTCAGCCGCGGTGAGCTCCGTCAGCGTCTCCCCGGCGTCGCCCTGCAGGTACCCGACGCTGGCGTCCTTGACGATCTCGCCCAGCGCCTTGTCGACGACGGCATTCAGCAGGTACGGCGGCCGCCCTGGGTACGAGAAGGTCGCGTAGTAGCCCTCGTGATCTCCGAACACGTCGGTCAGAATCCAGGCGCCACCAAGCTCCGCCGATCCGAGCTCGGCCCCCCACTCCGGGCCGGCGATCCCGCGAGCCGCCATGCGGTCGATGGACTCGCGGACCGCGGGGGCGTGGCGGGGATCGACCAGCCCGGCGAGGGCCTCGAGGGCCGCTCGACCGGCCGCATCGCCCCGGGCCTCGGCGAGCCGGACGATCGCGGGCACGAGGTCCCGGTCCAGGTCGTCCCGGACCTCCAGCGGCAGGGGCAGCTTGTAGAAGGTGCCCAATGCCTCGCTCGCCCAGCGCTCGGCCTCGAGGGGATCCTCGACTGCGAGAAGGTCCGAGGCGCCGTGGACGACGATCCGGGCGAGATCCTCGATGGTCGGGGTGCGGGTTCGGTCGGTCCGGGCGCGTGCGCCGGATCCCTTCCCGGCACGGCGACGTGACTTGTTGCCCGCCGAGCGGTGGGTCGATCGCTTGCTCACGAGGGTCATTCTCCCGGATCAGGGTCCTCGACGCAGGAACGGGCCGGAGGTGGTTGGCAGGCGGCGGTTGGCCGGCGGGTTGGCACGACGGGTAAGGTGGACCCCCGAGACCATGCCATCTGGCCCCTCGGCAACAACGCAGGAGGATCTCGAGATGCTCAACGCCCTCGCCCCCCGAACCCGGCTGTGGGCCGCAATCGCGGCCCTCGTGATCGCCGGATGTGGCGGTGGTGGTGGCGAGGCGCCGGATCCGAGTGAAAGCGGGGGCGGTGGCGGTGAACCGACAGCGAGCGAGCAGAGCGCCGGTGGCGAGGGCGGCGGGGGTGGCGCCTCCAGCGCCACGATCGGCCCGGCGACGCTCACGGCCGATCCGGGTTCCGCGTGGGCCGAGGTGGACGGCGGCCGGCTGGAGTACCAGGCCAGCGGCGGCGTTGCCTACGAGTGCACCGTCTCGGGCGACCGGGTCACCGTCAACTTCCAGACCGCCGATGGGCATGACCTCCTCGCCCAGGGTGGCAAGCAGGGCGAGGACTGGTTCCTCAACCTGGCCTTCAAGCCGGGCAGGGGCCAGGAGATCCAGTACAGCGCATCGTCAACGGGCGGGGATGGGTCGTTCGGGATCAGCGACGGTGCGCTGAGCTACGAGGGCAAGGTGGAGCGGATCGAGGACTTCGATGTCGCGAACGCCACCAAGGTGGACGCGCAGGTGGCGGTCAACTGCACATCCGCGGGCGGCGGGTCCGGCGGCGACGGCTCGGGCGGCAGTGACCCGACGGCCACGATCGGCGGGCAGTCCTACACGTTCGCCCTGAGCGGGGCCCAGAGCGTCACCTGCGAGGTCGCGCCGGACAACGTCACCGTGAGGATCAACCGGCTCGCCATCGACGGTACACAGCTCGAGGTCGACGGCCGGCAGGAGGGCGACAAGTGGCTCGGCGCCGTCGTGGTGTACACCAGCGACGGGAACTACACCTCGCCGATGGCGATCGATGGCACAGGGCTCACGATCGACGGTTCGAGCGTGCAGTACGAGGGCTCGTTCAAGGCCCCCGATGGCAGCGAGCTGGACGGCACGGTCTCGGCAACCTGTCCCTGAGGCCGCCCCGCGACAATCGCCGCGCGACCCTTGACATCCGCCCCCCGGGCGTCTACCTTACGCCGTAAGACTTACACCGTACGTCTGGCTTGACCGCCCCACCGGCGGTCACGAGGCAGGCCTCCGAGATGACCGCTCGACACCGCGAGCGCCCCCTGACGCGCGAGGAGATCCTCGACGCCGCGCTCGGGATCGTCGACGCCGAAGGGCTCGACGCCCTGTCGATGCGCCGGCTGGCGGCCGCGGTAGGGGTGGAGGCGATGTCGCTCTACCACCACGTGCCCAACAAGGACGTGCTGCTCGACTGGACGGTGGACCGGATGCGGTCCGAGATGCGGCTGCCGGACACCGAGCCTGCCGACTGGACCGATGCGCTGGAGGCGGTGTTCGTGGAGTACCGGCGGGTGCTTGGCGCCCACCCCAACATGCTGCCGCTGGCGGCGCGTCGGACCGGCAACGCCGGCACGTCCGGGCTGCAGTACCTGCTCGACCAGGGCGTCGACCCGGATGACGCCGTCGAGCTCTACCAGTCGCTGGTCGCGTTCACGATCGGCTTCTCGGTCCTCAGTGCGCCGCTGATCGAGGCGAGCTGGACCGGCCTGCCCGACGAGCTGGGCGCGCGCCTTCGCGACTGGCGCAATACCACGTTCCGGCGAACGCTCCGGATCGTGATGGACGGGTACCGGGGGAACGGAGGCGACTGATGGTCAAGTCGATGTTGAGCACCTTGCCCTGGGCGGCGGTGCTGGCCGGCATCGGCGGCATGACGTGGTGGCTGCTGTCACGCGAGATGGGAGCAGGTCGCTGGGTCCTTGCCGCCCTGCTGGTTGCGCACGGCGTGGTCCACCTGCTGTTCCTGGCACCCGCGCCGGCGGCGGCCGATGGCGCTTCCGCCTGGCCGTTCGACCTCGCCCGCTCGTGGGCGGTCACGGTCCTCGGGCTCGACCCGGGGCTGGTACGCGTGATCGCGATGGGCCTGATCGCGATCTCGGTGGGCGGGTTCGCGCTGGCCGGGCTGGCCACCGCCGGGATCCTCGTCCCGACGAGCGCATGGCCCGTGCTGGTGGCCGTCCCATCGGTCGCGTCGGTCGCGCTGCTGGTGCTTGCCTTCAATCCGCAGCTGGTGCTCGGCCTGGGGCTGGACGCGATCCTGCTGTGGGTGGCGGCAGCGGGCACATGGGCGCCCTGACCGTGCGCACCTACCGCCTGCCGGGCGCCGACCCGATCCGGATCGAGCACCTGGTCCTCGACCTCAACGGCACGCTCTCTGCTCACGGTACGCTGATCGACGGGGTCGTCCCCCGGCTGGTGGCGCTGGCAGGTGATCTCGAGCTGCACATCGTGACCGCCGACACGCTCGGCACGGCCGGCCGGCTGGCGGCCGCGCTCCCGACGACCGTCGACACGGTCGGCCGAGGCGAGGACAAGGTGGTGCTCGTCCGACGCCTTGGGTCGGCGCGGACGGCGGCGATCGGGAACGGCCGCAACGACGAGGCGATGCTCCGCGAGGCCGTCCTCGGGATCGCGGTGATCGGTCCCGAGGGAGCGGCGACGCCGACGGTGATGGCGGCCGACGTGGTCTGCCACTCGATTCTCAACGCCCTGGACCTGCTGTTCGACGAGCAGACGCTGGCCTCGACGCTGCGCGCCTGACCGCCTGACCGCCTGGCCGCCGGCTGGTGTGCCTGTGCACCGGCGACCACCGCGCCGGGTGCTCGAGTGCGGGGTGAAGGGATAGGATGGAGCATCTGGGGCGCGGCGTCCCCGCCCGGCTGCGCGTTCAGCCGCCCGGCTGTCTGTTCAGCCCGCTCGAGAGGGGATCTGCGTTGACGACTCGTCATCGGTTGTTCGCGGCCGCGGTCGCCGCCACGATGCTGGGCGGCTCAGTCACCGTCCCGGTTAGCGCCGCCGATCCGGCGCCCAGCACGACGACACTGTGGGTCGACAACCTCGGGCACGACCTCCAGGACAACCACCCGTTCGCCCTCATCGCGGCCATTTCCCCCGCGGACGTCGAGTTCGCGACGGACGCCACGATCGACTTCGTGGATCTCGACGGCCATGGGCCATCGTGCCTCGCGGTCGCGCTCGACCCGGGCAATGAGACCACCTGCCAGGTTGACGATCCGGCCGCCGGGACCTACCGCTACCAGGCGACATACTCGGGCAACGCGACCCTCGACGCCTCGCAGAGCAGCATCGTGGAGGTCGTCGTCGAACCCGACACCGTCGAGGCCGACCACATCGGCGTCAGCCTCGGCACGTTCTTCCCATCCAAGGACGGCTACCGGGACACCGTGAGGATCGCGGGGCACCGGAGCGAGGCGATCACGGTCGCGATCAGGATCTACAACCCCGACAACAAGCGGGTCAAGTCCGTGACCCGCGCGCTGGACACCGGGAGCTACGGCTACACCTGGAACGGACGAACCTCGTCCGGAAAGCTCCTGCCCGCGGGCAGGTACCGGGTCGTCCAGGCGCTGGTGGATGCCGCGGGAACGTCAAAGGCGGTCACCCGCTACGTGACGCTGTCGCACAAGCGCCTGGTGACCAGGACCGCGTCGGTGACCAAGCTGGGCAAGGCGGCCTCCGCCGGATCCGGCAACCTCAAGTACAACTCGGCGGGCACGATGTCCATGAAGGCCGGCACGAACGACGCGGTCGCCGGCTGGCAGCTCAAGATCCCGAGCGCGGTGATCTACAAGCGGGTCGCCTTCAGGGTCGATGCCGCCGCACCGTACGCGGCGCCCCCGACGCTGATCGCGATGCAGAACTTCAACTGGTGCAAGCGGTCCAGCAGCTGGAGCGCGAGCTGCTTCAACCGCGTCAAGGACATCGGGAGCTCGAGCGGCTCCCGGCGCTGGTACGCCGTCAAGGGCTCCGTCACCGCCAACCGGTCGGGCCAGTACGTGCGGGGCCTTGTCTACGTCAGCAGTGGCAGGGTGCTCGTCTACCGGGTGCAGGTCGAGGTCGTCTACCAGGTCCTGCGCTAGCACCCACCTCGCTCCAGGCCCCGGGCCGGTGCTCGGGGCCTGTCTCGCGTCTCGGAGGCTGGCCGGCCGGGGCCCACGGGCCAGCCGGCAAGACCGGCCGGATGCGGCAGCGTCGTCAGCCGTGATCTGGCGTGCGATCCTTCGCGCATGGAGCGGATCGGGCGGGTCGAGGTCGTGTGCGGGCCGATGTTCGCGGGCAAGACGGAGGAGCTGCTGCGGCGCGTCCGGCGGGCGTCGATCGCCGGTCGGCAGGTCGTCGTGGTCGGGCATGCGCTGGACGCCCGGTACGCACGGGATCGGCTGACGTCGCATGCCGGCCGCGACCACCCCAGCGTCGCCGCCACGGACCCTGCCGAGATCGAGGCGCTCGTGCCCGACGGCACCGACGTGGTGGCGATCGACGAGGCGCAGTTCTTCGGCCCGGGACTGGTGGCGGTGGTCGGCAGGCTCGCGGATCGCGGCCTGACCGTCGTGGTCGCCGGGTTGGACGTCACGTTCAACGGCAAGCCCTTCGAGCCGCTCCCGTCGCTGATGGCGCTGGCCGAGCGGGTGGACAAGCTGACGGCCATCTGCGCGGTGTGTGGCGAGGAGGCGGTGTTCCACGTGCGGGTCGCGGCGCAGCTGGCCGGCCCGGAGGCGCTGGTGGCGGCGAACGTCGGCGGCCTCGACGCCTACCAGGCGCGCTGCCGTCGCCACGGACCATCCGCCGGCGCGTAGCATCAGGCTGCGCCGACCCACCATCGATCCGAGGTCGTGATGAGCAGCAGCGCCAGGCGTCATGGCAGGCACCGCGGACGCGGTCACGGGGTGGCCGGGCGGTCCGAGCTCGGCCGCCAGCTGGCCGGCCAGGTCGAGGAACTCCGCCAAGCCCTCGCGGCGCGAGCGCGCGCGGTCGGGAGCGACGAGCCGGAGGCCGACGCACACAACCGGGCGATTCTCGCGACCCTCGAGATCCAGCAGCTCCTGTCGGGCGACCGGGCCGACGACGTGCTCGAGGCGCCGCTCGACGGTGACATCCTGCGGTTCGCCTCCCTCGTCGCGGCCCTGACGGCGGCACGCGAGGGCTACGACATCGAGCCGGGTGAACCTGGGATCGATGCCCAGGCGTCCGACATCGCCGACGGGATCCAGGCCGTGGTGGAGGAGCTGCTCTGGTTCGAGGCGCTGCCCTTTGGCGAGCGGGTCCGCCTGGTGGCGGAGAACGCCGGCGTCACCACCCTCGCGTCGGCGGCGATGTGCGTGTTCGGCCTGGGCTGGGATCCGTTGTCCGACAACGCCGAGATCGCGGCCCTCGGCACGCTGGCTGCGGCGCTGCTGACGGTCCGCGCGAGCATGGACGTGGCCGACGCCGTGGGGTCCGAGGCCGCCGACCGGCTGTTCACCCGGATCGATGCCGCCGCCGTCGCCCTCGAGGCGCTCGACATCGAGGAGCGTCAGATGCTGCTGTGGACCCATGGTCCAGTCGCCTGGCGCGTCCGGGGCGCCCTCGCAGCCGGGGTCGCCATCGCCGATTGGCGGACCGTCGTTCGGTCCGGTGGCAGCGTGCCCGTGGCCTTCGCGATCGGCGCGTTCGGGCGGGACTGGCTGGCGGGCGCGGACCTGGCCGACGACTTCGCGTCGCTGGCGGACGACCTGGCGACGACGACCGACGGGGTCACCGCGACCGAGCTGCGTCAGCAGGCGGCCGGCGACCCGGCCGCGACGGCATACCTGGCGGGCTCATCATGGCGGCTCGCCTCGGACGGGACGCCCTGGCGGCTGCCCTGGGACGCTGCCCCGGGCGCACGCTCGACGTGAACCTGGCGACGGCTCCGGACTCCCTCCACGAGCCCGACCTCGAGACGATCCGGGGGCTCGCCGACCGAGCCCGCGCCGACGGTCGTCAGACGCTGCTCGAGCCGGAGGGCCTGGCATTGCTGGCGGCCGCAGGGATCGGCGTGCCGGCGTGGCGCACGGTGGATCCGGGCGCGACCGTCGACGGAGCGCTGCTGGCCTCGTTCCCGGGAGACCGGATCGTGGTCAAGGTGGTCGCCGCGGCGATCCGGCACAAGACGGAGGTTGGCGGCGTCGCCGTGGTCGCCCGCGAGACGGCGGCCGTGGGCGCGGCGATGGACGCGATGCGCAGCCGCCTGGGCGACCCGGCGGTCGGCTTCCTGCTCACGGGCTTCGTGCCCCACGACACGGACCCCGGCGGCGAGCTGCTGCTGTCGCTGCGCTGGACCGACGACCTGGGTCCCGTGGTCGCCGTCGGTGCCGGCGGCATCGGAACCGAGGCACTGGCGAGCGACCTGCGGCCCGGCCGCGAGATCGCGATCGTGTCGCCGGCGCTGACAGCGGCGTCCGGGATCCCGGACGCCATCGCGGGCGCCACCGCCGTGCGGCTGGCCACGATTCCGCTCCGCGGGCAGGCACCCCGTCTCTCCCCTGCCCGCCTGGCCGAGACGATCCGACGACTGCTGCGACTCGCGGAGCTGGTCCCGGACGTGCTGCTGGAGCTGGAGATCAACCCGGCCGCCGTGACCACGGACGGCCTGGTCGCGCTCGACGTCCTGGTCACGCTCGGCGCCGGCCCGCCGGACGTCCGGCCGCCCCGGCCCCTGGCCAGGATCGGGCGCCTGCTGGAACCCCGGTCGATGGCCATCGTGGGCGTGTCGAGCGGCACCAACCCGGGTCGGGTGATCCTGCGCAACGTCCTGCGCGACGGGTTCGATCCGGCGCGGATCACGGTGATCAAGCCGGGCGTGGACCGGATCGACGGCGTGCGCTGCGTGCCGGACCTCGCGTCGATGCCCGGCAAGGTCGACGTGTGCGTCGTGGTGCTGCCCGCCGCGGCCACGCCCGCGTTCGTCACCGAGCTCACCGAGCGGGACCTCGCCGGAGCGGTGATCGTCATCCCGGGCGGACTCGAGGAGAAGACCGGTGGCGATGACCTGGCCGCCCGGATGCAGGCCGCGCTCGCCGCGTCCCGCGAGCGCCCCGGGGGCGGGCCGGTGATCAACGGCGGCAACTGCCTGGGCATCCGCTCTCGTCCCGGCCGCTACGACACGCTGTTCATCCCCGCCGTCAAGCTGCCCGCCGGTTCGATCCCCGCGCCGCTCGCCCTGGTCACCGGCAGCGGGGCGTTCGCGATCACCCGGCTCTCGCGCCTGGCGTCGCTCGATCCCCGCTACGTGATCACCGTCGGCAACCAGACCGACCTCACCGTGGGCGACTACCTCGGCTGGCTCGGCGGCGAGCCGGGGGTGCGCGTCGTTGGCGCGTATGTCGAGGGCTTCACGACGCTCGACGGCCTGCGGTTCATGGAGGCTGCCGCCCGGTTCACCGCGAGTGGTCGCCGGGTGATCCTGTATCGCGCCGGGCGGACGGCAGCCGGGGTCAGCGCATCGGCCAGCCACACGGCGGCGATCGCGGGCGACGCGACGGTCACCCGTGAGCTGGCCCGGGCCGCGGGCGTGACGATGGCCGACACCCCGGCCGAGTTCGACGACCTGGTGCGCGTGTTCACGCTGCTCGACGGGCGCCCGGCCGCCGGATGCCGCTTGGGCGCCGTCAGCAACGCGGGCTCGGAGTGCGTGACGATCGCCGACCATGCCGGCCCGCTCGAGCTGGTCCCCTTCTCTGCCGCCACGGAGGCCGCGCTGGGCGCGATCCTGGAGCCGGTCGGGATCGCCTCCGTGGTGGACGTCCACAATCCCCTCGACCTGACGCCCATCGCGGATGCCGCCATCACGGCCGACGTGACCCGGACGGTGCTCGGCGCACCCGAGGTCGACCTCGGGTTGATCGGGCTGGTGCCGATGACCGACACCCTCGACACGCTGCCGCCGGGCCCCGACCACGGCGAGGACCTCGGCCGGCCGGGCGCGATCGCGGACCTGCTGGCGAACGCGTGGCGTGAGACGACCAAGCCATGGGTGGCCGTGGTGGATGCGGGCGGGCCGTACGGGCCGCTGGTCGAGCGCCTGACCGCGGCCGGGATCCCCGTGCTGGCCACGGCCGACGCCGCCACCCGGGCGCTGGCCGCGTGGTCGCGGGCCATCGCCCCCGAGCGTGGGTGACCGGACCGCGACCGGCCATGCAACCGAATCGGGCGAGATCGTGTTCGATGAGGTGATGGACCTGCGCCCGACAACCATGGTCAGCTTCGACACCGCCCTCGGCCGATGCGCGGTGCGCTGGAGCGACGCCGGGATCACAGGCGTCGTGCTCCCCGGCGGGGAGGGCCCCGGACATTGCCCGGCGATCGAGGACGGGTCCGAGGTGCCGGCGTTCGTCCGCCGGGCGGTCGCCGGCATGCGCAGCGCGATGGCCGGCAGCCCCGCAGACCTGCACGACCTGCCGCTCGATGAGCGGGGCATCGATGCGTTCCGGCGGGCCGTCTACGCGGCGACGCGCGAGATCCCACCGGGCACGACGCGCAGCTATGGCGAGATCGCCCGTGCCGTCGGCCGCCCCGGCGACGCGCGCGAGGTGGGCGCCGCGCTCCGGCGCAACCCGTACCCGATCCTCGTGCCGTGCCATCGCGTGGTGGCGGCCGACGGGGCGCTCACCGGGTTCTCGGCACCAGGCGGCCTCGCGACGAAGCGCCGGATGCTCGAGCTCGAGGGCGCGCCCGGCTACGGGCAGCAGACGCTGTTCGGCTGACCCGCGCCCCCGGCCAGGAACGCTCGCACCGCCGGCAACACCACGTCATCCCGCTCCGAGTGCGCGTTGTGCCCTGCTCGATCGACCAGCAGCAGCTGCGCGGCCGGGATCCCGGCCGCAAGCGCCTCCTGGTGCCGGGGCGGGAAGATGAAGTCGTCGATGCCGGCAATGACGAGCGTCGGGGCGTTGATCGCGGCGAGGCGGTCCATGGCCGACCAGCCTGGAAGCAGCTGCCGGCCGGCGAAGATGAGCGGCTCGCCGCGCATCCTCGTCCGCCACTCGCCACGCAGCAGGTCGGCCAGCGTGCGGCGCAGGCCAGGCTCGGCGGCGTACGCGTCGCCGATCCGGAACAGGATCCACGCCATCTCGCGCGGCTGGAACTCGCCGTTGAACCAGCGTCGGACGAGCTCGACCTTGCGTGGGTCGGCCCCACGGCGCGCGAGCTCCGCGGAGGCTCCCTCGGTCGACAGCCGGCCCTCGGCACCGGTGTCGAGCAGGACCAGGCGCGACACGCGATCGGGATGGCGGATCGCGTACTCGATCGCCACCATGCCGCCGAATGAGTGGCCCAGGACGGACCACCGCTCGAATCCCAGGGCGGCGCGCAGGGCGTCCGCGTCGGCGACCAGGTTCTCGAACGTCATCGATTCGACGGCCGCGCCCGCGGACCGGCCGTTGCAGCGATGGTCGTAGAGCACCAGCGTGTGCTCGTCCGCAAGCGGCCGGAACGCGGCCAGCGACCAGTGGTCCGCGCCCGGGCCGCCGTGCATCAGCACCAGGGGGTCACCCGACCCGCGGGTCTCCACGAACAGCGACACGTCTCGGATCGGGATCAGCGCCATGCCGGTTCTCGCTCATCGGCCGCGGGGTCCGGGGCAGGCGCTGCGTCGCCGGCCCGTGCTCCCCGACGACCGCCGGGGCGGCACCCGCCGCGACACGTGAACGGCCGATTCACCCGATCGGGTGACGACGCCGCGCGACGCCGCCGCGAGGCTGGGCCGAAGCATTCCGGGAGGTATCGATGGACGGGCAAGACAAGGCCCCGGCCGAGATCCACGCAGCGCACCGTGCCGGGGCGCTCACCGGCGTCCTGCGGCACCTGGCCACGTTCCTGGTCATCAACGCGCTCCTGTGATTCATCGATCTGCAGCAGGGTGGCCTCGAGTGGGCCTACTGGGTGACGGTCACGTGGGGCATCGCCATGGCGTTCCACCTCGCGTGGTACATGATCACCGAGCGTGGCGAGAGCAAGTACCGCAGCACGCTGGACCAGGACCGCGAGGCCTGACCTCCGCGACGACCGCCTGGCGACGCATGGGGCAGCGCACCGGCTCCAGCGAAGCTGTCCCGCGATCGCTCAGCCCGTCACCGGCTGCACCTGCGCGTACGAGCCGCCCCGAGCGGATCGCGCGGCGCTGTCGCGGCGAGGTTCGCCGCGATCATGTCGGCCCACGCGTCGATCTCCAGCCAGTCACGGAAGTCGCCCTCCACCAGGAGGCGCCTGGCCGGCGGCAGGAGCCGCATCGAGCGGGCGAGGAGCGACAGGTCATCGGGATTGAGGGCGCCGAAGAACACGCGGTGGTCGCGGGCGCCCGTCATCGCCACCAGCTCGGTGATCTCGCCGCCAACCGCGCTCTCGCGCCGGTCCCGACCCTGCTCATCGACCTGGTCCTCCCCCAGCGGACCGCTGCTGAACAGCCACACCGGGCGCTCCCCGAGGCGAGGTGCCCAGGCGCGGACGAAGGTGCGAGCCTCGTCATGCCAGCGGCCGATGTAGACCGCGCTACCGATCACACAGGCGGCGAACCGGCCCGGATCGGGCGCCTCCGCGACCGGCGCGAGCGTCACCACCCATCCCGCGGCGCGGAGGCGGTCGGCGATCCGTTCCGCGATCCCGCGGGTCGCTCCATGCTGGCTGGCATATGTCACGAGCACGTCCATCGCGTGTCCTCCCGCCAAGGGCGCTCCCAATCACAGCGCAGCGGGAACGCGACCCGGAGCGCGACGGGAAACGCCACGTGGATGGGATACACCAGGCGGCGCCGCTCGTCGACACCCGAATGGGTGAATCCGGGCGGGCACCAGCGAACAGGTGCGGCCTCCCGCACGTGGTAGGCCCCATGACCCTTTCGAGGCGGCAACCGGCAGGCCAGATGGTCGCGATCGCCGTGTGCGCCGGCGTGCTCGACCCGCAGGCGTTGGGCGACATCGGCTGACCAGTCGCCTCGTCCGACGGGCGCCCGCTACAGGTGGGGAGCGACGTCCTGCGCCAGCTGCGCCATCAGCTCGACCTGGGCCTCGTAGCCCAGCAGCGGCAGATGGCTGCGCGCGACCAGCTCCACCGGGACACCGGCGTCGCGACGGATCCCCTCGAGGGCCTCGACCAGCTCGTCTGGGGTCCCGGCGAAGGTTGCCCGGCCGCGAAGGAGATCGCCATCCGTGCCGGGGAACGCCGGCGGTGCGGGCGGCGGCAGCGCACGACCCGCCGATGCCTCCATGTCGCTGTACTTCCACTGCAGCCCCCACAGCGCGTCGCGGTAGCGGGCCACGGCGTCGTCACGCGAGGCGCCGGGCAGCAGGATCGAGTAGTGGATGAACCGGAACCCGGCGGGATCCCGGCCGATCCGCTCGCATTCGTCGAGGACCCAAGCGACCTGCTCCCGGAACCGCTCCACCGGTGCATTGGCGAAGATCCCGTCAGCGAGGCGCGCAGCACGGCGGACGGCGGGCTCGGCACTCCCGCCCACGAGGACGGGGATCGGGGTCGACGGCCGCGGCCGAACGCCCAGCGTCGGGATGTCATAGACGGATCCGTGGTGCGTGAACGGCGCGCCCGTGAACGCCTGCGGCAGGATCTGCAGGATCTCGTCCATCGCCGCGCCCCGCCGGCGCGGGTCGGCGCCGAGGCCCGCGAACTCCGCCTCGGACCAGCCGAGCCCGAGGCCCAGCTCGAGGCGGCCGTGGCTCAGCAGCTGGACGGTCGCCGCGTCCTCGGCCAGTCGGAGCGGGTGGTGCAGCGGAGCGAGGACGACGCCCGTGCCGATCCGGATCCGCGAGGTGGCCTGGGCGATGGCGGCGCCGACCACGAGCAGCGAGGGCATGTAGCCGTCGTCCACGAAGTGATGCTCGGTGGTCCACACCGACTCGAACCCCAGCCGCTCGGCTTCCACCGCGAGGCCGATCGTCTCGTCGTAGGCTCGCGTCCAGTCAGTCTCGCCCGGCCGGAGCTGGGCGGACAGCAGTCCAAATCCAAGTCCCATGACCGCACTCTAGCAGTGACGCTGCCGCTGGTCGCGGCTCGCGGACGGGTACGCTTTGGGGGCATGGCTCGCACCCGGCTGACCCGCATCCGCCCGTTCACCCAGCGCGTCGTCAATCCCGTGACGCGCCGGTTCGCGGGCCGGCTGCCGGGCTTCGGGATCCTGGTCCACACCGGCCGGCGGTCCGGGCGGACCTATCGGACACCCCTCAGCGTGTTCCATGTCGACGGACAGTGGGTGCTCGCGCTGACCTACGGCTCGGACGTGGACTGGGTGCGCAACGTCATCGCGGCGGGCGGCGCGACGCTCCGGACGCGCGGCCGGGACATCGCGCTCGTCGACCCTGTCGTCTACCGGGATCCCTCGCGGCGGTCGATGCCGTTGCCCGTGCGGCTTGTGCTCACGCTCCTGGGCGCCGACGAGTTCCTGCGGCTCACTCCCGTGCCCTGAGGCGCCGGGCGCGCTTGGAGGCGCCGGGCGCGCTCGCGGCCGCCCGCTGCCGGCTATCCCCCGGCCGGCCCCCGGCCCTGGACCGCCGCCAGCAGCTCGTCGGTCGTGTACGGCTTGGGGAGGAACGCGTCGGCATCCCCCAGGATCCTGCGGCGGTCCCCTGCCTCCCCCGTGTAGCCCGAGGTCAGAACCACGCGGATGTCCGGGCGCATGGCCCGGATCGCCTCGGCGAGCTGGGGCCCCCGGATGCCCTGCATCACGACGTCGGCGAGCAGGACGTCGATCGTCCCCTCGAACCTCGCCGAGACGTCCATCGCCTCCTGTCCCGACGAGGCCAGCAGGACCCGGTGCCCGGCCATCCCCAGCGCACGGCGGGCGAGCGCTCGCACCACCGCCTCGTCCTCCGCCACGAGGATCGTCAACGGGGCCGTGGCGCCTCGCTCGACCGGCCGGCTCGGGGGCGCGACGACCGGCTCGCCCGGGGGCGCCGTCCGCTCACCGGGAGTCGGCAGCCACAGCTCGAACGTGGAGCCCCGCCCCGGTTCGGTGGTCAGCAGCACCCGTCCACCCGACATCTTCACGAACCCGTCGACCACCGCCAGGCCCAGCCCGGTGCCGCGCCCGAACTCATCGGTCGTGTAGAACGGCTCGAAGATCCGGGCCGCGACCTGGGGCGACATGCCGATGCCCGTGTCGCGCACCGTGACCACGACCCACGTTCCGTCCGGGATCCGCTCGCCGTCGCCCCGCCGGGTCGCTACGGCAAGATCGATCCGGCCGCCGCCGGGCATCGCGTTGCGCGCGTTGACGACCAGGTTCATGACGGCCTGCTCGAGCTGTCCCGGGTCCACGAACCCGATGGCGGGCTCCGGTGGCATCTCGGTCACGAGCTCGATCTGCTCGCCGCCCATCCGGCGGAGCATGGGGGCAAGCCCGGCGACAAGCGCTCCGACGTCCACCTGGGCCGGCTGGAGGGTCGCACGGCGCCCGAAGGCGAGCAGCTGCTCGGTCAGCCGCTGCGCCCGCTCGCCGGCTGCGCGCACCTGCTCGAGGTCCTCGAGGATCGGGCTGCCGGGGGCCTGGCGCTCCGCGATGAAGGTCGTGTAGCCCAGGATCGCGGTGAGGATGTTGTTGAAGTCGTGGGCAATACCACCGGCCAGCTGCCCGATCGCCTCGAGCCGGGCGGACTCGGCAAGCCGGGCCTCCAGCATCCGGACATGGGTCACGTCGCGATGGATGCCCAGCGTCAGCGCGACCGCCCCGGACTCGTCCAGGACGGGTGTCACCGTCGACTCGAACAGGACGGGCTCCCCCGCCCGGTTCCGGACCTCGAACTCGCCGGCCCAGCGCGTCCCGGCCAGGACCGAGGCCAGCGCATCATCTGGGTCTGCATCGCCCTCCCCCGAGACCAGCAGCCCGCCGCCGACAAGGTCGACGACCGCCCGGCCCACCGCCTGGGCCCGGGGCACGCCCAGGATCCGCTCGAACGCCGGGTTCAGGTAGGTGATGGTGCCCGCTTCGTCGGTGATCGACACGATGTCGGTCGACTGCTCGATCGCGGTCTCGAGCTGGTCGCGCTGGCGCTCGGCGTGGAGGCGGCCGGCGCGCTCGCCGTACTCGGCGGTCACATCCACCATGAACCCGACCATGACCTCGTGCATGGCCGGTTCCGCCACCACCCGCAGCCGGTCGCGGAACCAGTGGTAGCTGCCGTCGGCGATGCGCCAGCGGTAGTCGTAGTCGTCCGATTCGCCGCGCTCGATCGCCTCGTCCACCACCCTGATGACCCGGGCTCGGTCGTCGGGGTGGACCCGCGTCTCCCAGAACTCGCGGACCCGGATCCACTCCGACGGCTCGTACCCGGCGACCGTGCGCAGCGACTCCGACACCCACTGCGCGCGCCACTCGACGATGTCGGACATCCAGGCGATGCCGGGCAGCAGGGCCAGCACCACGGCGGGGGCTGCGCGGACGTGAGCGGCGCCGGGCGACCCTCGGCCGCTGCCCCCGCAGTGCCCGGTCTCCGTCGGCTCGTTGCCGGAATCCATCGGCTCGATTGTGCACGACACGCCCGACCACGGCAGGTGGACACCGTCGCCAGCCTGGATCGGCCACCGGGGGCATCATGGACGCAACCCGGCGCACGGTCGTCGGTGGCCGCGCCGCCGGGGCGCGTCGTGGAGGTTCGTTCGTTGCACAACCGCCTGGTCCGCCAGCTGCCATACCCCCGGCTCGGCCCGACCGTCCTGCTCGCGCTCGCGGCCCTGTCGCTGGTCGGCCTCGGCGCCTGCTCCACGAGCGGGGCCGGCTCCACGCCCGCCGGCGGCTCCCCCGGGCCGGATGGATCCGGGCAGCCGGGTGACGGCGACCCGGCCGCGATGGCGCGGCGCTACGTCGAGGCGCTTGCCGGCGGCGACTATGCGACAGCCGAGGGCATGGCAGACGCCACCATGCGGTCAGCGGCCCCGGCGGCCTCGCTGGCCACCCTGTGGGGCCAGATCCAGGACCAGTTCGGGACCTACGCGGGCATCGTCGACACCAGCGTGGCGGCTCAGGATCCGTACACCAACGTCACGGTCACCGCCAGCTTCGAGAACGCGACCCTGCCCTTGGTCGTGACGCTCTCGGCCGACGGCCTCGTGTCGGGCTTCCACCTCGGGCAGCCCGGCCCCGCCGCCTCACCCGGCGGCAGCTCCAGCCCGTCCGGATCGGCCGCGTCGGGACCCGCCGCGACGGCCGCGCCCGCGCCCTACGTGGACCCGTCGGCCTTCACCGAGACCGAGGTCACCGTGGGCTCGCCCCCGTGGGCGCTGCCGGGCACCCTCTCGATGCCTGCCGGCGACGGCCCCTTCCCCGCCGTGGTGCTGCTCGCCGGCTCCGGTCCCAACGACCGGGACGAGACGATCGGTCCCAACGCGCCGCTGCGCGACATCGCCCGGGGCCTGGCCTCGCAGGGGATCGCCGTGCTCCGGTACGACAAGCGGACCAAGGCCCACCAGGCCGAGATGGCGGGCCTCGGCTCGACCATCACCGTCCACGAGGAGACAATGGACGACGCGATCCTCGCGGTGGACCTGCTGCGCTCGACGCCGGGCATCGATCCCGACCGGGTCGTGGTCGCCGGCCACAGCCTGGGCGGCTACCTGGCGCCCCGGATCGCTGCCGAGGACGCCGGCAAGGTCGCCGGGATCGCCCTGCTGGAGGCGAACGCCCGGCCGCTGCAGGAGCTGATCCTGGACCAGATCAGCTACCTCGCCTCGCCCGAGGGTGGCGCCGACCCCGCAGCGCAGAAGCTGCTCGACGGGCTCGCCGACAAGGTGGCGCTGGTGGAGTCGGCCGACCTCTCGCCGGACACCCCGGCCACCGACCTCCCGCTGGGAATCCCCGCCTCGTACTGGCTCGACCTGCGCGAGTACGACCCGGTGGCCACGACCGCCGGCCTGTCGATCCCGGTGTTCATCTCGCAGGGCGGGCGCGACTACCAGGTCCCGCCCAGCGAGCTCGCGCTGTGGAGGTCGGGGCTGGCCGGCAAGACTGACGTCACCATCCACGAGTACCCGGCGCTCAACCACCTGCTGATGGCGGGCTCGGGACCGGTGCGGCCCGCGGAGTATGCGGTCCCCGGCCACGTTGACGCCGGGCTGGTCGCCGACCTCGCGGCCTGGGTGAAGGCGATCCGCTGATCCGGCGACGGATCCTCGGAACAAGGGGGCCAGGACTCGTGTCATGCTCGCCCCGGGACTGTCGGCCTCTTGCCTGATCCCCCATCGACCGGTACACGATGCGGTATGACGACCAACCAGGCGCACCTCAGGCTCAGGCGCCGTCTGCCCATGCTCCTGGTCGCCCTCCTGGTGATGGGAGCGTTCGGCGCAGCGGCGCCCGCCGACACCGACGGCCGCAGGTACATCCCGGTGTCCAGCCTGCCCGGCAAGACCAAGGTCGACCGGGTCGTCGTCTCCCGCGTCAACATCAACCTGCCGATTCGCAAAGGCGTCATCGGCGGCACGGTCCGCGAGCGGATCGCCTACCACTACCCGGGAACCTCTTGGCCCGGCGGGGGCTCGAACACGTACCTGTACGCCCACGCACGTGCAGGCTCGTTCCTGAACCTCAAGAAGATGCGGATCGGCGACATCGTCCGCTTGCACCTGGTCTCGGGCGGCTGGGTTCGCTACAAGGTGGTCAAGGTCAAGCGCGTCCGCTGGAACGACGGCAAGTGGACGCTGCTCACTCCCTCGGAGCGGCTGACCCTCCAGACCTGCACTGGGAACACCAAGACCGCGGACCGGCTCGTCGTGCGGGCCAAGCCGCTCGACTGACGCCTCGACTGCCCTGCCGGTCGCCATCCTGTTCGGCGTGACCTGGATGAGCGCGATCTGGTCCGGGGTCCCTACCAGCTCCGCCGCACGCGCGCAGCGGCGACCACGATCCCGACCGCGAGCAGCACCCCGGCGGCGTCGATGACCACGTCCAGGGGCGTCGGATGCCGTCCGGCGACCAGCCCCTGGTGGAGCTCGTCCGAGATCGCGTAGCCGACCGCCAGCGCGATCGCCCAGGCCCACGGCCAGCGCGTCCGCGTCGTCGCCGCGACGGCCCGCCACAGCAGCAGGGCCAGGATCCCGAACACCGCCATGTGCCCGATCTTGCGTACCACGAGGTCGAGGGCCGGGTCGGCAATGAACCGCAGATCGGGCTGGGCGGACGCCGCGAAGATCAGGGCCGCCCAGGCGACCACCGGAACCCAGGCCAGGATCGCGTGACGGGCGGTCATGCCACGGGCCGGCTGCGTCATCCCCACGGCCGCGAGGATACCGGCAGGGGCCGGAGCCCATCCCGGGGCTCCTCCCGTTGACTGCACGCAACGGCGGGGTACATAAGGGCCATTGGTCACTAGGACGGCCGTCGGCGGGGTCGGACTATGGATAGGTACTTATCCGTACCCGTCTTCGTCCCGGGGCGGGTCTTCAGCATTCGGAGACCCGATCGAAGCATGACCGCCCAGCGCGGTCGATGGCGCCGTTCCGGCGCCGAGGGGAGACCAACCATGGCGTCGCCCACGCCCGTGCGCACGTCCGCGTCGCGCCGGCTGTTCGTCCTCGCGCAGGCGACGCTGATCGCCGCCACCCTGGCCATCGTGCCGGCGGCCCCGGTGGCGGTCCCGGCGGCTGCGGCAGGATTCAATTCACTCACCTGCGATCCCCTGACCTCGCTGCCGGTTTCGGCAAACACCGGCGAGAAGCCACAGTCCAAGGTCTGGATGCACGGCGGCTCCTGGTGGGCCGTGCTGCCCGCGACGAGCGGTGTGTCGAGCTCCGGCACGTGGCTGTGGAGGCTCGACGGCACGAGCTGGACCAGCGTCCTGAAGCTGTCCGGTGACACGGGCACCCACGCGGACGTCCTGGATGCCGGTGCGGTCACCCACATCCTGCTCTACAGCGGCACGGCGTCCGAGCTCGTGTCGGTCGAGTACGGATCCGGCACGTACACGGCGTGGTCCGGGCGTCCGGCGGCCCAGGCCATCGCCCTGGACAGCGGGGTGGAGACGGCCACGATCGCCGTTGACTCCGACGGGCGCATGTGGCTGGCATCGGACGCGACAACGGACATCAACGTTCGCTGGAGCGACTCGCCATACACGACCTGGAACGGCCCGATCGCGCTCGCCGACAACGTGAACTCGGACGACATCTCCGTCATCACGGCGATGCCCGGCGACGAGATCGCCGTGCTGTGGTCCAATCAGGAGACGGAGCGGTTCGGCTTCCGCGTGCACGCGGACGGTGCGGATCCCGCCACCTGGTCCGCCGACGAGGTGCCCGCCTCGGGCTCGGCGCTGAACGTCGGCGCGGGCATGGCGGACGATCACCTCAACGTGGCGGTCGCGTCGGACGGCACAATGTACGCCGCTGTCAAGACCAGCTACGACACGTCGGGCTACCCCAAGATGGCGATGCTGCTCCGGCACCCGGGCGGCAGCTGGGACCCGCTGTACGGGATCGACGAGGCCGGCACGCGACCGATCATTCTCCTGGACGAGGGTGACTCCCAACTGCTGTTCGTGTACATGTCCACCGAAGGTTCCGGTGACATCGTCTACCGAACGTCGTCCACATCGTCCGTCAGCTTCAGCGCCAAGAGCACGATGATCAGCGGGGGCCTGGCGGAGCCGACCAGCACCAAGCAGACCTACACCGACGACCTGGTCGTTCTCGCCACCTCCGGCTCGAACGTGGTGGGACGCCACTGCGCCGCTGCTGCGCCGGTGAACCATGCCCCGGTGGCGAATGACAACGGCTACTCGACGCCCCAGGACACCCCCAAGATCGTCGCGGCCCCTGGCGTGCTCGGCAACGACACCGACACCGACGGTGACGACCTCACGGCCGTCAAGCTGACGGACCCGACGCACGGAACCGTCTCGCTCGACGCGGACGGCGGGTTCACCTACACGCCGGACGCGGGCTACGCCGGCCCCGACTCCTTCACCTACAAGGCCAACGACGGCGACCTGGACTCGAACACGGCGACGGTGACGATCACGGTCAACGCCGGCGCGACCGATCCAGGCCTGGTCGGCTGGTGGAAGTTGGATGGCGATCTCACGGACTCGTCGGCCGCGGCGCATGCGACCACTGGCGTCGGCTCGCCGACCTTCGACACAGGCCGGATCGGCCAGGCGCTGGTCCTCAACGGCACCGACCAGTACGCCACCACCCCGGACACGGGCGACCTCGACATCACGGGCAACATCACCGTCGCTGCCTGGATCAAGCCGGAGTCCGCTGGCACCGAGGGCATCGTCAAGAAGGGCGTGACGGGCGGGACAGCAGGGTACGAGCTGAGCCTCGGCAGCAGCGGCAAGGTCTTCGTCCGGTTCAACGGCCAGGCGGCCTATCGCACCGACTCCGCGACGTCCTACCCGACGGACGGGAGCACGTGGGTCCACGTGGCCGGGACGTACGACGGCACGACCGTCCGGCTCTACTACAACGGCGTGTCCGAGAACCCGAAGGCGGCTTCATTCAGCCTCCTGGCCAACGACTATCCGCTCAGCATCGGCGTCAACGGCAATCTGACCCAGTACTTCTTCGAGGGCGCCATCGACGACGTCCGCGTCTACAACCGGGCCCTCAGCGACGCCGAGATCGCGGCGCTTGCCGCTGCTGCGCCGGTGAACCATGCCCCGGTGGCGAATGACAACGGCTACTCGACGCCCCAGGACACCCCCAAGATCGTCGCGGCCCCTGGCGTGCTCGGCAACGACACCGACACCGACGGTGACGACCTCACGGCCGTCAAGCTGACGGACCCGACGCACGGAACCGTCTCGCTCGACGCGGACGGCGGGTTCACCTACACGCCGGACGCGGGCTACGCCGGCCCCGACTCCTTCACCTACAAGGCCAACGACGGCGACCTGGACTCGAACACGGCGACGGTAACGATCACGGTCATCGATCCTGCTGCCGACAGCAGCCTCGTGGGCTACTGGGCGATGGACGAGACGGATGGCACGACGGCCTTCGACACTGGTGCCGCGCCGGCCAACGACGCCACGACGGCGGGGAGTCCCTCATTCGTCGCCGGCCGGGTGGGCAACGCCGTGCGACTCAACGGCACCAGTCAGTACGCGAGCACGCCTGACGAGGCGTCGCTCGACATCACCGGGCCGATCACGATGGCGGCCTGGATCAAGCCCGAGCACTATGCGACCCAGGACCTCATCGCGAAGGACATCAACGGCAGCGTCGACGGGTACCAGCTCTCACTCGCCACGACCAAGACCGACGACTCCTCCCAGCGGGCGTTCGTCCGCTTCAACCAGGCATCGAGCGGCGACACGTTCCGCGTCAATGCCACGACGATGTACCCGATCGACGGAACCACGTGGATGCACGTTGCTGCGACATGGGATGGCAGCGACGTCCGGCTGTATGTCAACGGCATCCTGGAGGGTGGGCCGCTCCCGTTCGCCGGCCCCATCGCCACCAACGCCACCGCCCTCGGCATCGGCGCCCAGAGCAACAACATCCGCTGGTTCCAGGGTGACCTCGACGACGTGCGCCTGTACAGCCGCGCCCTGTCCGCGGGTGAGATCGCGGCCCTCGCGGAAGCATCCAACCAGGCACCCGTCTGCTCGGACACCACCCTCTCCACTCCGCAGGACACGTCGGGCGACGCGAGCCCCGCCTGCACGGACCCGGACGGAAATCCGATGACCTACTCGATCGTGGATACCGCCACGCACGGGACTGCATCGGTCGCGTCGGGCGAGCTCCACTACGTCCCCGACGGCGGGTACATCGGCAGCGACACGTTCACCTACCGGGCCAACGACGGCGATCTCGACTCCAACACCGCCTCGGTCACCGTTTCCGTCACCGACCCGGCGGCGGCCGTGGTGATGGTGGGCGCCGGGGATATCGGGGATTTGGGGGGCGGTTCCGCCCAGACGGCGGCGCTGATCAACGCCATGCCTACTGCGACCGTATTCACGACCGGGGATCACGCCTACCCCGACGGGACGGCGTCTGACTACAGCAACTACTACGACCCGACCTGGGGTGCCTTCAAGGCCCGCACCTACCCGGCGGTCGGCAATCACGACTGGGTCAACCGGACGACCGGGTTCCTCGACTACTTCAGCGGAACCGTCGGCTCGGCCACGGGCTACTACAGCTACGACCAAGGTGCCTACTGGCACGTGATCGTCCTCAACACGGAGATCGACTACTCGGCCGGCTCCACCCAGGAGCAGTGGCTGCGTGCGGATCTCATGGCAAACACGGGCAAGAACGTGCTGGCCTATTGGCACAAGCCGCGGTTCAGCTCTGACGCCACGCACGGGACGGAGGTCCATGCCGAGGCGATCTGGCGTGCCCTGTACGAGTACGGGGCCGACCTGGTCGTCAACGGCCACGCCCACTGGTACGAGCGCTTCGCCCCCCAGACGCCGGACGGCCTCGCGGATCCGGACTACGGGATCCGGGAGATCGTCTCCGGGACCGGCGGCGGGCCCCTGTACACGCTGGGGACACTTGACGCGAACAGCGTGGTCCACAACGGCTCCACGTGGGGCGTCCTCAAGCTGACGCTCCACGAGGACACCTACGACTGGGAGTTCGTCCCGGTTGCCGGCGGCAGCTTCACCGACTCGGGGACGGGTGCCGTCCACGACGTCCCCCGCCCATCACCAATCCGGGCCTCGGGTTCGACGGCACCAACGACTACGTGACCTTCGGAACCGCAACCGGCCTGGCCACCGGCACATTCACCGTGGAGACCTGGTTCAAGTGGACGGGCGGTGGCACGTCCTCCACCACGGGCACGAACGGCCTCGCCGACATGATCCCGATGGTGGCGAAGGGCGCCCCACAGGTCGATGACGGCAACAACCTCGACGAGAACTACATCCTCGGCATCCGGGCTTCGACCGGACACCTCGCGGCCGATTTCGAGGAAGGCGCCGCGGGCACCAGCCCCAGCCTCAACCATCCGGTCGAAGGCACGACGACGATCACCACCAACGTCTGGCACCACGCCGCCGCGACGTACGACGGCAGCACGTGGAATCTCTACCTGGACGGCAACCTCGACGGATCGCTCGTCGTCAACGAGCCGGCCCGTGCAGACAGCATCCAGCCTGCCGCGCTGGGCTCGATGATCGAGTCCACGGGCGACCTCAACGGCTTCTTCGCCGGGGCGCTTGACGAGGTTCGCATCTGGAACGTCGCCCGAACCCAGGCCCAGATCCAGGCAACCAAGGACTCCGAGCTCACCAGTGGCTCCGGACTCCTCGCCCGGTGGGGCATGGATGAAGGGTCCGGCCCGACCATCGCGAGCTCGGTGGGATCCTTCACCGGCACGCTGGCCAATGGACCCGCCTGGGTCGCCGGCTTCGTTCCGCCCACGCCGCAGGCCCCGACCTGCTCCGGCGCGTCGATGACCACGCTGGTCGACACGGCGGGCGACGTCGCCCCGGCCTGCACGGACGCCAACAACGACCCGCTCGCCTACTCGATCGTGGACCAGCCGGTCCACGGGTCGGCCTCGGTAGTCGGCAGCACCCTCCACTACGTACCCAACCCCGGGTATACCGGCGGCGATTTGTTCACGTACCAGGCGAACGACGGCGCGCTGGACTCCAACACCGCGACCGTGACCGTGACCGTCCTCGCCGAGATCACCAACTACGGCCTGGAGCTCAACGGGTCGTCGCAGTACGTGACCTTCGGCGCTGCTCCCGAGCTCGGAGCCTCCACATTCACGCTCGAGACCTGGTTCAAGTGGACTGGCGGCGGCGCCACGACCAACACCGGCAGCGGCGGGGTCGTTGCCATCCCGCTGGTGACCAAGGGTCGCGGCGAGGCCGATGGCAGCAACCTCGACATGAACTACTTCCTGGGTATCGATCCCAGCACCGACGCCCTCGTCGCGGACTTCGAGGCAAACCCGGGCGGGCAGAACTACCCGGTCAGCGGCAGCCTGCCGATCACCACCAATGCCTGGCACCACGCGGCCGTCACCTACGGCGGCGGCACCTGGAACCTGTACCTGGACGGTGTCCTCGACACGTCGCTGCCGGTGACGGGCAGCCCCGTGCCGCAGGCCAACAGCATCCAGCATGCCGGGCTCGGCACTGCCATGAACTCGAGCGGCACGCGCGAGGGCTACTTCGCGGGCGTCATCGACGAGGCCCGCATCTGGAACGTCGCCCGCACGCAGGCCCAGATCGTGGCCACCAAGGACGTCGAGATCACCAGCCCCACCACCGGTCTCCTTGGGCGGTGGGGCCTCAACGAGGGCAGCGGCACGACCGCGTCGGGCCTGTCCGGGATCGCCGGTGCCCACGACGGGACCTACACCGGCGTCACCCTCGGCGCGCCGGGGGCCCTCGCCGGCGACTCGGACACCGCCGCCACGTTCGACGGGTCGGGCGACTACGTCACCGTCCCCGACGCCGCCGCGCTCGACCTGGGCGACGGGCCGTTCAGCATCGAGGTCTGGTTCAAGCGGGCGGCAGCGGCACCATTCGAACGACTGGTTTCCAAGGCCGCCGGCGGCGTGAAGGGCTACGACGTGTCGTTCGGCGGCACCAACGTCCTCGCGCTGAAGGACTCGCTCGACGGCACCTTCATCGCCACCACGGAAACCGTTCTCGACGATACCGGCACCTGGCACCACGCCGTGTTCACCAAGAACGGGGCCGTCTCCCATGCCTATCTCGACGGCGTGCCGGACGAGACGCTCTACGCCGACCAGACCCTGGTCGATACGGCCGGAGCCCTATACCTCGGAGCCCGTGACGGGACGCAGCAGTTCTTCAATGGCTCCATGGACGAGGTGGCGCTCTACGACGCCGTGCTGACCCCATCCCAGGTCGCCGCGCACGTTGCCGCCGCGTCATCCGCCGGCTACGCGGCCACCGTCCTCGGGGACAACCCGGTCGCCTACTGGCGGCTCGGCGAGTCGAGCGGCACGACCGCGACCGACAGCGCGGGCACCGCCGTCAACGGCTCCATCGTGGGTATCCCGGACTGGGTCCCCGGCTTCATGCCGGGTACCGGCAACCAGCCACCAGGCGCCCCGACCAATCCCAGCCCGTCGAATGGCGCCACCGATGTCGTGCTTCCCCCGACGCTGACCGTCGATGTGGCTGACGATCCCGACGGCGACGACCAGACGGTCACCTTCTATGGCCGCCCCAAGCCGGACCTTGCGGATGACCCGTTCACGTTCGTCGTCCTACCCGACACGCAGTACTACTCGCAGAGTGCCCCGTCCCTGTTCACGGCCCAGACGAGCTGGATCGTCGCGAACAAGGACGCCCTGAACATCAAGTTCGTCAGCCACCTCGGCGATGTCGTCGACCAGGGTGACGCAAACGCGACCGCCTGGAACAACGCAAACAGTTCGATGAGCCTTCTCGACGGCCAAGTCCCATATTCGCTGACCGTCGGCAACCACGACGCCCCCCCGAACTACACATCGTTCTTGGCCACCTTCCCGGCCAGCCGCTACGCCGGCGAGGACTGGTACGGCGGCTACCTGGGCGACTCGACCGACGCCGTCAACGATTTCGGCGCCAACCGCGGCAACCTCGACAGCTACCAGCTGTTTAGCGTCGGCGGTCGGGACTTCATGGTCCTGAACCTCGAGGTCGACTCGCCTGCCGCCTATCACGTCCCGGAGTGGGCGGATGCCGTCCTCACCGAGTATCCGTTCCACACGGCCATCATCGTCACCCACGAGTTCGTCACCACTAGCAGCGCGCGGGTCACGTCGCCGTACCTGGCGGGCGGGACCAGCGCGGAGGACCTCTGGCAGGACGTGCTACGAGGCCACTGCAACGTGGTCCTCGTGGTCAACGGCCACTACCCGGGTGAGGGAAACCTGAGCACCAACAACGTGTGCGGTCGTCCCGTGCACCAGCTGCTGTCCGACTACCAGGGCCGATCGGGAACCGGCGAGGGCTGGCTCCGCTACTACACGTTCACGCCGTCCACGGCGAAGATCGAAGCCTTCACGTACCGCGTTCCGAGCGCCTCCTACTCGGCGCAGTTCGAGAACGACGCCAGCAGCCGGTTGACCCTCGACTGGCCGGCCGCCGGCTCAGGCTCCGGTGCCTTCACGGAGATCGGGGCCTCCCCGGTCACCGGTGGTTCGGCCTCCGTCGCCTGGCCTGGCCTGGCACGGGTACCGAATACGAGTGGTACGCCGTCGCCAGCGACGGGACCGCCACGACGTCGAGCGCGACTTGGTCGTTCACGCTCGCCGCACCACCGGCCACCCACACCGTGTCGGGCACCCTGACCCCGGGTGACGCGGGCGGCGTGGTGTGGGCGTTCAAGGCGAGCGACGGCTCGTACGCCGGGGGCGTGCTGGTCGCGGGTGATGGCTCGTACAGCCTCGACCTCGCCCCCGACAGCTACAAGCTGTGGATCACCGACGTGGCGGGCTACCCCGACCAGGCCTACGGCCCCGACGGCACGTTCGCCAACGCCACCGTGGTCGACCTGACCAGCGCCGACCAGCCGGGCACCGACATCACGCTCGCCGCACCACCGGCCACCCACACCGTGTCGGGTCACCTGATCCCGGGTGACGCGGGCGGCGTGGTGTGGGCGTTCAAGGCGAGCGACGGCTCGTACGCCGGGGGCGTGCTGGTCGCGGGTGATGGCTCGTACAGCCTCGACCTCGCCCCCGACAGCTACAAGCTGTGGATCACCGACGTGGCGGGCTACCCCGACCAGGCCTACGGCCCCGACGGCACGTTCGCCAACGCCACCGTGGTCGACCTGACCAGCGCCGACCAGCCGGGCACCGACATCACGCTCGCCGCACCACCGGCCACCCACACCGTGTCGGGCACCCTGACCCCGGGCGACGCGGGCGGCGTGGTGTGGGCGTTCAAGGCGAGCGACGGCTCGTACGCCGGGGGCGTGCTGGTCGCGGGTGACGGCTCGTACAGCCTCGACCTCGCCCCCGACAGCTACAAGCTGTGGATCACCGACGTGGCGGGCTACCCCGACCAGGCCTACGGCCCCGACGGCACGTTCGCCAACGCCACCGTGGTCGACCTGACCAGCGCCGACCAGCCGGGCACCGACATCACGCTCGCCGCACCACCGTCCACCCGCCACCGACATCGGGGCACTGATCCCGGGTGACGCGGGCGGCGTGGTGTGGGCGTTCAAGGCGAGCGACGGCTCGTATGCGGGCGGGGTGGTGGTCGCGGGTGATGGCTCGTACAGCCTCGACCTCGCCCCCGACAGCTACAAGCTGTGGATCACCGACGTGGCGGGCTACCCCGACCAGGCCTACGGCCCCGACGGCACGTTCGCCAACGCCACCGTGGTCGACCTGACCAGCGCCGACCAGCCGGGCACCGACATGACGTTGGTCGGGCCGTGAACTCCATCACTTGGATTGGTCCTGACGAGACAGCAATGCGGTTATGAGAACAGCACCCTAGATGCCACGGGCTCCGAGGCGACTCCACCACTTCATCCGGAGCGCCTGAGTCACCAAGCGAGGCGAGCAACGGATCGTCACGACGAGCGAACGAGGCGAGGCGAGGTGAAAGCGATGTTTCAGTCCCTGTCGGGCGCCAGACTCTCGAAGATCGGTGCCCGCCAGCCAGCGCGGGCGGGTGTCATATTCGTCGCTGCCGCCCTTGTGGCCTCGCTGCTCTCGGGCATTCCTATGCAATCCGTGCGGGCAGCCGTTCAGGATGCAGGACTCCAGTTCGACGGCACAGACGACTATGTCAGCTTCGGCCAGGCGACAGCTACGCTCGGGGCTTCGACATTCACCCTGGAAGCGTGGGTCAACCGAGCTCCGGGCGGCGACTTGATGGGCACCGGGACACACGGCCTTGGTGATGACGGGCTACCGCAGGCGTACCCGGTCCTGACCAAGGGCTGCGGCGAAGGCGACTCCAGCAACGTCGATCTCAACTACTGGCTAGGCGTCACCGACGGCGGCGCGATCGCCGCCGACTTCGAGGACTACGCCAGCGGTCTGAACCACCCGGTCGTCGGCATCGGCACCTTCCCGACCGGAGAGTGGCACCATGTCGCGGCGACCTACGACGGCCAGGTCTGGAACCTCTACCTCGACGGCAACCTCGACCAGACGCTCGACCTCGGCTCGAGCATCGACCCTCGCTACGACAGCATCCAGTGGGCTGCCCTCGGGTCATCGCTGCTGTCGACTGGGGTCCCTGGCACTGGGACCTCGTCGTGCCAGGGCTATTTCTCGGGCAAGATCGATGAGGCGCGGGTGTGGAGCGCGGTTCGGACGCAGACCCAGATCCACGACAACATGTCGGTCGAGCTCACGTCCGGCACCGGCCTGCTCGGGCGCTGGGGCCTAAACGGGGGCTCCGGACTCACGGCAGTCAACTCAGTAGCCGGGAGCCCGAATGGGACGCTCGTCAACGGGACTTCCTGGTTCCCTCCGGATGAGACCGCGCCTGCCGCGCCGACGGGTCTCGCCGCCACGTCCGGCGTCGGCGAGGTGGCCCTGACCTGGGACGCCAACAGCGAGACCGACCTCGCCGGCTACAACGTCTACCGGAGCACCGGGACGGTAACGAAGGACACGCCGATCAACGGCGGCACGCTCCTCACCTCCCCCGCCTACACGGACACCACCGGGACACCGGGCACCGCCTACAACTACGCCGTCACCGCCGTGGACACGAGCACCAACGAATCCGACCTCTCTGGCGAGGCGACGGGGACGCCGTCGTCGCCAGAACCAGGTGCCTACGGGCTGGACCTGGGGAGCGACACCGCGTACGTCACGTTCGGCGATCCGGACAAACTCGGGCTGGCAGTGTTCACCTTGGAGACCTGGTTCAAGCGGACCGGCACGGGAGCAACAACGTCGACCGGGACAGGGGGCATCACGGCCATCCCGCTCGTGACGAAGGGCCGCGGCGAAGCCGACGGCAACAACCGCGACATGAACTACTTCCTCGGGATTCAAGGCAGCGACGGTGTCCTCGCCGCTGACCTCGAGGACCTGGAGAGCGGCCTGAACCACAAGGTGACGGGCACGACCGCGATCCCAGCCGATAGCACGTGGCACCACGCGGCGGCGACTTATGACGGCAGCACTTGGCGGTTGTACCTCGACGGCGTCCTCGATGGCAGCGCCACGATCCTCTGCGCGCCAGCGAATGTCTGCGTTCCACGCTCCGACAGCATTCAGCATGCGGGCTCGGTACCGCCATGACCTCGACTGGCGTAGCGGCGGGGCACTTCGAAGGGATCCTGGACGAAACGCGTATCTGGAGCGTCGCGCGTACCCGCGCCGAGATCGCGGCTGACATCAATGACGAGCTTGAGAGTGGGTCCGGCCTCGTGGCGCGGTGGGGCATGGGCGAGGGTGCGGGCACCACGATCGCCGACTCCCTCGCCATGCCCGCGAACGGAACGTCATGGGCACCGGACAACTTGGGTTGCTGGTGCCCCGTTCGACCTGACACTTGACCTGACCGCGCCTGCCGCGCCGACGGGTCTCGCCGCCACGTCCGGCGTCGGCGAGGTGGCCCTGACCTGGGACGCCAACAGCGAGACCGACCTCGCCGGCTACAACGTCTACCGGAGCACCGGGACGGTAACGAAGGACACG
Organism: uncultured Chloroflexia bacterium; assembly: GCA_963727585.1. Classification (GTDB taxonomy): domain Bacteria; phylum Chloroflexota; class Limnocylindria; order Limnocylindrales; family CSP1-4; genus CAIXZV01. Next base: position 1,668,417 of record CAVSHH010000003.1, read on the forward strand.
CCGATCAACGGCGGCACGCTCCTCACCTCCCCCGCCTACACGGATACAACCGGCACCCCGGCATCGCCTACAACTACGCCGTCACCGCCGTGGACACGAGCACCAACGAGTCCGACCTCTCCGGCGAGGCGACGGGGACGCCGACGCTTCCGCCGCAGGTGAGCGCGGCCTCGACCTTGGCGCCTCGGGCGCCCTCGTCACCTTCGGCGACCCCAACAAGCTCGATCTTGCCGAGTTCACCATCGAGACCTGGTTCAAGCAGACCGGGCCGGGTGTGTCGAACACAACGGGCGGGTCCGGAATCCTGGATCTGGTGCCCCTCCTGACGCTCGGCGCACCGCAGAGCGAGAACTCGAACGTCGACGCCAACTGGATTCTGGGCATCAGCACCAGCGGCGCGGGAACCACGAACGTGCTGGCTGCCGACTTCGAGGAGGGTGCGACAGGTGCCTCTCCGGGCTCAACCACCCGGTCTACGGCAGGACCGTCATCACCGACAACGTCTGGCACCACGCTGCCGCGACGTACGACGGTACAACCTGGCGACTCTATCTCGACGGTGGCCTCGAGGCCATCCTCGCGGTCGGCCAGCCTGTGCGCTTTGATTTGACCCAGAAGGTCGCGCTAGGTGCCATGATCACCTCCACCGATTCGGCCCTCGGTCACTTCGAAGGCGTCCTGGACGAAGCACGGGTCTGGGACCATGCACGCACCGGCGACCAGATCGCCGCTGACCTCAACAACAAGCTCCCCGCAGGCAGCGACCTCGTGGCCCGGTGGGGCTTCGAGGAAGGGGTCCGGAGCAATCCTCGACTCGATCGCCCCGGGCGCTGACGGCACACTTATGGGATCTGGTGCAAACCAGCTTGCGTCGGGCGCGCCGTTCGACATCCTGCCCGGACTCGTCGGCTGGTGGCAGATGGAGGGCGGCCTGACCGACTCGGCACCGCCCGCCAATAGCGCGGCCGGCGTCGACAGCCCCAGCTATGACACAGGCAAGATCGGGCAGGCGCTCGCACTCGACGGAACGAGCCAGTACGGCAGCGTTGCGGACGACCCATCCCTCGATATCACGGACGCCATCACGATCGCCGCCTGGATCAAGCCCGATGCGGCAGGCACGCAGTACCTCGTCAAGAAAGCCGTAAACGGCTCGGCATCCGGCAACGGTTACGTGCTCGGGCTGGCGTCGCTCTCAAGCACCGGCAGGGTCTTCTTCCGGTTGAACCAACAGGCATCCGGCAACACGTATCGAATCGACTCCGACACCGACTATCCGTATGACGGCAACACCTGGATCCATGTCGCTGCCACATACGACGGAGCGGCGATCCGGATCTACTACAACGAAGTGGAAGACGCGCTATCAGAGGCCGGCCCTGTTTCGATCACTGCGAACGACCTGCCGCTCGCGATCGGCGCGGACAGCGATGGCGCGTCCCTGTACCAAGGCCTGATCGATGACGTCCGCGTCTACAGCCGGGCCCTCAGCGACACCGAGATCGAAGCACTGTTTCTCTCGCGAGGCCGACCAGACCATCACCTTCGACCCGGAGCCCACGGGCGTCGTCATCGTGGGAGCTCGGTCTCGGCCAGCGCGAGCTCGGGGCTCCCGGTGACGTACAGCTCCACCACGACCGGCATCTGCACGGTCGACGCCGCGTCGGGCGAGCTCACGCTGCTCGCCGCGGGCACCTGCACGGTCGCCGCCGACCAAGCGGGCGACGCCGACTGGAACCCGGCACCCCAGGCCACCCAGGACGTCGACGTCGCACCACCGGCCACCCACACCGTGTCGGGCACCCTGACCCCGGGCGACGCGGGCGGCGTGGTGTGGGCGTTCAAGGCGAGCGACGGCTCGTATGCCGGCGGGGTGCTGGTCGCGGGTGATGGCTCGTACAGCTTCGACCTCGCCCCCGACAGCTACAAGCTGTGGATCACCGACGTGGCGGGCTACCCCGACCAGGCCTACGGCCCCGACGGCACGTTCGCCAACGCCACCGTGGTCGACCTGACCAGCGCCGACCAGCCGGGCACCGACATCACGCTCGCCGCACCACCGGCCACCCACACCGTGTCGGGCACCCTGACCCCGGCGACGCGGGCGGCGTGGTGTGGGCGTTCAAGGCGAGCGACGGCTCGTACGCCGGGGGCGTGCTGGTCGCGGGTGACGGCTCGTACAGCCTCGACCTCGCCCTCGACAGCTACAAGCTGTGGATCACCGACGTGGCGGGCTACCCCGACCAGGCCTACGGCCCCGACGGCACGTTCGCCAACGCCACCGTGGTCGACCTGACCAGCGCCGACCAGCCGGGCACCGACATCACGCTCGCCGCACCACCGGCCACCCACACCGTGTCGGGCACCCTGACCCCGGGCGACGCCAGGCGGCGTGGTGTGGGCGTTCAAGGCGAGCGACGGCTCGTACGCCGGGGGCGTGCTGGTCGCGGGTGATGGCTCGTACAGCCTCGACCTCGCCCCCGACAACTACAAGCTGTGGATCACCGACGTGGCGGGCTACCCCGACCAGGCCTACGGCCCCGACGGCACGTTCGCCGACGCCACCGTGGTCGACCTGACCAGCGCCGACCAGCCGGGCACCGACATCACGCTCGCCGCACCACCGGCCACCCACACCGTGTCGGGCACCTGATCCCGGGTGACGCGGGCGGCGTGGTGTGGGCGTTCAAGGCGAGCGACGGCTCGTATGCCGGCGGGGTGCTGGTCGCGGGTGATGGCTCGTACAGCCTCGACCTCGCCCCCGACAGCTACAAGCTGTGGATCACCGACGTGGCGGGCTACCCCGACCAGGCCTACGGCCCCGACGGCACGTTCGCCAACGCCACCGTGGTCGACCTGACCAGCGCCGACCAGCCGGGCACCGACATCACGCTCGCCGCACCACCGGCCACCTTCGACTACTACGTCGACAACACGAACGGCGGCTGCTCCGACGCCGGACCGGGCGACGAGACAACGCCGTTCTGCACGATGGGCATCCGGCGGGCCTGGTCACCGCCGGCGAGACCGTGCGGGTCGTCGCGGGCACCTACGCCGAGACCGTCCAGGGAACCCACTCGGGCACCGCCGGCAACCCGATCACCTACTCCGCCGCGCCGGGCGTGACGGTCACCGGCAACGGCACCTCAAGCTCGAGCGGGTGCGCATTCCGGATGACCGGGTCGTCGATGCACAGCTACATCGTGATCGACGGCTTCACGATCACCGACACCCTCGCCTACGGCATCTGCGCCACCGATTCGACCACCTCACGATCTCCAACAACGACGTCAGCTCCGCCGGCAGCGCGGTCAGCGGCTCCACCCGGATGGGCATCTACCTCAGCGACACCGACGACTCGCTGATCACCGGCAACACGACCCACGACAACAGCCAGGACGGGATCCGGCTGACCGGTGGCTCGTCGGGCAACACCGTGAGCGACAACGTCTCGTATGGCAACGCCGAGGAGTACCAGCGCAACGCGACCGGCATCCAGGTCACCGGGACCGGCAGCGACAACAACACCCTGATCCACAACATCACCTACGGCAACGAGGATTCGAGCTCAGTTCTACAGCGGCGCCGCGAACAACCTCGTCATCGGCAACCTGACCTACGGCAACGGCGACCACGGCATCGACAGCAACGCCGCGCCGGGCAACACGATCGTGGGCAACACGGTGCACGGCAACGTGACCGCGGGGATCAACCTCGAGGGCGCCTCGACCCCGGGCTCGGGCGGCGCCACGCTGGCCAACAACATCGCCGTCGACAACGGCCTGCGCCTGCAGGTTGGCGGGGGCACGGCCAGCGGACAAGCGACGAAATCCGCGTGGATGCGCAGTCGGTCGCCGGCACGACGATGGATTACGACCTCGTCTTCGAGACCGATGGGACATCCCAGACCATCCAGTGGGATGGCACCAGCTACACCTCGCTGGCCGCGTTCCAGGCGGCCGTCTCTGGGTGAGGAGACGCACGGGATCGAAGCCGATCCGCGGTTCGTCTCGCCGGCGCCGATTGCCAAACGACCGGCGGGCGTGCCCTACAACGTGGTGGTCACGTGGGTGACTACCACCTGACAGCCCGCTCGCTGGCCATCGACAGCGCCGACTCCGACGCCCCAAGCGAGCCTGCACTGGACATCGAGGGCCAGGCGCGGGTAGATGATCCCGCGACCACCGACACGGGCGCGGGCTCGCGGACGTACGACGACCGTGGCGCCTACGAGTACCAGTGAGCGTCGCTGACCGCGGAACCTGGCCTGGCAGGTGATCGTTGCCAGGCTGCCTGCCAGCCCGCCGCCGGCACTCGAGGCATCACGCCTCGCAGCCCGGTGGCGGATCCTGGCTCAGAGCCACCAACGCGACGGGCGTGATCGAGCGGCCGGCCACGCCTAATGGCGCCCAGCCACTGGGGATGACTGTTCTGAAATACCCAAGGTGCCTTGCGCGCACGATACTCACGACAGGGAGGGCCGCCCATGCGTGGCGTTGGTGTTGCGTGGGCGCGCCCGGCACATCACGGCTCCGGGCGCGCTACCTTCTGACACGCTGGGAACAACCGACCAAGGGGTACCGATGCGACGCGTAGCGAGGCGATCAACTCGAGCTGAGAGGACGGGCATGAAGACAGGATGGCTTGTCGGCATGCTCCTGTTCTGGCTCGTGCTTGCAGCCTGCGGCAACGTTTCCGTCTCGCCTACGGCGACGGCAGAGCAAACGGCCGACCCAACCTTGAGTCAGGCTCCAGCTGGAGAAGGATCGACCATGCCGAAATCGCCCAAGCCGTCGATCCCGGGACCCAGCCCGACAATGGCCTCCGCCGCCGTCGATCCCGGTCGCCAGCCCGACACTGGGTCCGCCGCCGTCGATCCCGGTCGCCAGCCCTGATGATCCGCGGTTCCAGGCCTGCGCCCTCTTCGACGGCAGCCGAACTCCCAAGGTCCTCAACGCCGACAGCGTCCAGACGCGGCCGATGCCGTCGAGCGGATGGGCCGCCAGTCAGTGCGCCTGGAACGGGCCAACCGGTGCCTTCTTCGTCAGCGTCGGGACCGCCGGCAGCATCAAGGCTGCCGGCGATTTCTTGGCGGCGACCAGCGCCGAGGAGAAGTTGGCCCAGTTCAAGGCTCAGGCGGGCGACGCGGCCAAGGCCGTCTCAGCAAATTGGCCACGGTGCGGTCCTGGGCCCGAGCGGACTCGCTGCCCGCGCCGGGGGAACCTACTTCCAGGTCACCAACCTAGGCCTCACCGAGGACCAGCTCATCGAGATCGCGAACCTGCTGGCGGCAGGGCTCTGAGGATCGAGAGCTCGACCTGCATCGCACAACGTCGTCACGGACAGAAGGCATCGTCGGGCCTCTCATTAGCGACCACGGTTCCGGAGCTCCTGCCCAGCGCTGCCAACGCGACAACCCGGGAGCGGCGCAAGCACCTAGCGGTCGCGGGCTCTGAAGGGCGAATGCGTTGAGGATCGTGCGGCCACCTCTGCGTTGCGCTCCCGCACCACCAAAGTGCGGATAGGTGCGGTCTGCGCAGGACGCCGTAGCCCAACAGGGGTGTCGCTGGGCCGACCGAGTGGTACTTTCGGCGACCCGGTGCCAACGACTCGTCGTCGGAGCGAAGGGAACAGCGGTCCCGCTTCCAGATCGTGTCTATTCCGGTCATCGACGTATGCCGTGACCGACCCGCGATCCGGTCGGCGGTACCTCGAAGGCCCAGTGCCCGGTCCGCGTCCCCGTCGTCTTCGACGAAAACCCTGCGAGCCCTCGTCGTGGCGCAGATCGCACTGCTGATCGCCTCCGGGTTCACGCCGATGGCCGCGCCCGCGCTGGCCGCGGGCGACAAGGCACTCGCCCTCAACGGCTCCTCCCAGTACGGCGACCCTCGGCACCACGAGTGACCTCTGCGCTCCGCGACGGTTCACCGTCGAGGCTGTGGTTCAGGCGGGCACCGGGATCGGCCAGGAAAACAACGAGCACAGGGGAGGATTGGGCGGAGGACAAAACCAGCATCGTCCCACTGATCACCAAGGGGCAGGCGCCGAGGATGAGACCCCCGCGCGGAGCAGGACGTCAACTACTTCCTCGGCATCGACTGGCCACCAACACCCTCGCCGCCGACTTCGAAGAAGGAGAGCGGGAGGCACGCACCCAAGTGACAACCATCCGGTGTACGGCTCCACGGCGATCCCGGCCGACGGCGCCTGGCATCACGCGGCAGCGACGTACGACGGCGCCGACTGGTTCCTGTACCTCGATGGCGAGGCCCAGGACGGGGGACGGCGTCCCCAGAACGAGCCGGCCAACGCCGCGGGCCACCAACGTGCCGACCGTGGTCGGTGGCTCGCTCAACACCGGGGTCCGTCAGCGGACCCGGCTACTTCGCCGGCGTGATCGACGAGGTCCGGATCTGGGACTACGCGCGCACCGGGAAGGCCAGATCGATGGGGGGCAAAGGACACGGCGAATCACAGTCGGCCAGGCCGGCCTGGCTCGGCGGTGTGGAACCTCGACGAGGGCTCCCTGTCGTCGCTCGGTGATAGCTCGGGCAACGCCATCACCGGCGCAACCGTGGGCAGCCCCCAGGGCTGGGCCGACGGGTTCACGGTTGACCCCTACAGGGGGCCGGCTGCGCCGACCCTCAACGCGCCGGCCGACGCCGGCACCGGCATCGGCACCTCGCCGACCCTGGACGTCGGCGTCTCCGACACGACGGCGACGCGCTGACGGTGACCTACTACGGTCGCCCCTTCGCCAGCGGCAACTTCGCCCAGATCGCGCAGAACACCGGCGTCAGTTCCGGCAGCAACTCCACCACGACGTGGGCCGACATCGGTGCCGGCCAGACCTTCCAGTGGTACGTCACCGTCGGTGACGGCACCGACCACGTACCGGTCCGACCTGGACCTTCCACGACCACCCCGAGCGCCGACCCCGTCTTCGTGGGCGCCGGCGACATCGCGGACTGCAGCCGACGCAGGACGAGGCGACCGGCGCGGTCCTCGGCGAGATCGAGGGCAACGTCTGGACCGCCGGCGACAACGTCTACCCGTCGGGCTCCGTCACGGCGAACTGGGCCTGCTACGAGACAGCTGGGGCGGCGCGATCAAAGCCCGTACCCGCCCGTCCCGGGCAACCATGACTGGGGCACTGGCCAGGGCGGCACAGAGGACCTGATCGCCTACAACGCCTACTTCGGCGCAGCCGCCACCGACACCGACGGCAACAGCTACTACAGCTACGACATCCCCAGCAGCAACTGGCACGTCGTCAACCTCGACAGCGAGTGCCAGCTGGTGCCCGATGGCTGCGCCGCGGGCTCCGCCCAGGAGCTCTGGCTGCGCGCAGACCTCGCGGCGAACAGCACCAAGAACGTGATCGCCGTGTGGCACAAGCCGCGCTTCAGCTCGGGCGTCACGAACTACACCGCGCTCCAGAAGTTCTACGAGGACATCTACGAGTTCGGCGTCGACATCCTGCTGGACGGCCACGACCACATCTACGAGCGCCTCGCGCCGATGAAGTCGGACGCGACCGGGCGCCAGCCGGTGGCAGACCGGCCTACGGCGTGCGCCAGTTCACGGTCGGCACGGGCGGGGCGTCACTCCAGTCGTGCCCCGGCACCGGTCTCGCCACCAGCCAGGTCTGCAACAGCAGCACCTACGGCGTCCTGAAGCTCACGCTGCATCCGACCTCCTACGACTGGCAGTTCCTGCCGATGGCCGGGCAGACGTTCACCGATTCGGGCAGCGCCGCGGTGCACGCCGCCCCCGGCTCCGGCGGCGGTGGCAACACCGGCCTCCAGCTGACGACCTCCTCCTACGTCACCTTCGGCGATCCGGCCAAGCTGGACCTGTCGGAGTTCACGGTCGAGACGTGGTTCAAGCGGACCGGGACCGGTACGCCCAACACCACCGGCAGCGGCGGCATCACCATCGTGCCGCTGCTGACCCATGGCGCGCCGCAGGCCGAGAGCTCGAACGTCGACGCCAACTGGATCCTCGGCATCGACACCGGCACCACGGCAACGTGCATGGCGGCCGACTTCGAGGGGATGCGACGACCCGCGGCCCCGACCGGCCTGAACCACCCGATCTAGCGGAACGACCGCGATCACCGACAACGTCTGGCACCACGCCGCCGCCACCTATGACGGCGACCACCTTGGCCTGTACCTCGACGGCAACCTGGAGGCCAGCGGCACCCCCGGCTTCCACCCGCGCGCGACTCGATCCAGCGCGTCGCGCTGGGCGCCATGATCGACCGACCGACTGGCCGCCGTGGGCCGCTTCGACGGCGTCATCGACGAAGCGCGGGTCTGGGACCATGCCCGCACGATCGGCGAGATCCAGGCCGACAAGGACAGCGAGCTCACCTCGGGCACCGGCCTCGTCGCCCGCTGGGGCCTCAACGAGGGCACCGGCACGAGCGTCGGTGACTCGATCACCTCACCGGCTGCCGCCAACGGCACCGTCACCGGCACCGGCTACGCCTGGGTGCCGGGCTTCCCAATCCCAGGAGCCAACAACGTCCCGGCGGCCGTGGGGGATGCCTACAGCACGCCCCAGGACACGGTGCTGAACGTCACCGCACCCGGTGTCCTGGACAATGACACCGACGAGGATTCCGATCCGCTGACACGTCCTCGATGCGGACGTCAACCAGGGGTCGACTGAACCTCAACTCCGATCGGCAGCTTCGACTACACGCCCGCCGGCGGTTACACCGGAGTGGACAGCTTCACGTACTCACGCTAACGACGGTGGACGGCGACGACTCGGACCATCGCCACGGGGACGTCGGCGTGGGTCAATAGCGGCCTCCAGCTCGACGACGAGCTCCTACGTCACCTTCGGCGATCCGGCCAAGCTGGACCTCGCCCAGTTCACCATCGAGACCTGGTTCAAGCGGACCGGAACCGGCACGCCCAACACCACCGGCAGCGGCGGTATCACCATCCTGCCGCTGCTGACCCACGGCGCGCCGCAGTCGGACGACTCGGATGTCGACGCCAACTGGATCCTGGGCATCGACACCGCCGGCAACGTGATCGCCGCCGACTTCGAGGGCATCGACGATCCGGCACCGACCGGCCAGAACTATCCCGATCAGTGGCACGACCACGATCACGGACAACGTGTGGCATCACGCCGCCGCCACCTTCGACGGCACCACCTTGGCCGTCTACCTGGATGGCAACCTGGAGGCAAGCGACGACCCCGGCTTCCACCCGCGCTCCGACTCGATGCAGGGCGTGGGGCTGGGAGCCATGATCACCACCGACGACTTCGGCAGCATGCCCTCCTACCTGGGCCGCTTCGACGGCGTCATCGACGAAGCGCGGGTCTGGGACCATGCCCGCACCATCGGCGAGATCCAGGCCAACAAGGACAACGAGCTCACCTCCGGCACCGGCCTGGTGGCCCGCTGGGGTCTCAACGAGGGCGCCGGCACGACCGTCGGTGACTCGATCGCCTCGCCGCTGCCGCCGACGGCACCATCACCGGCACCGGCTACGCCTGGGTGGCTGGCTTCGAGCCGCCCGTCGGCTGCAACACCGCGCCCGATGCGCCGACCCTGAATGCGCCCGCCGAACGGGCACCGGCATCGCACCTCGCCGACCCTGGACGTCGGCGTCTCCGATCCCGACGGCGATCCGCTGACGGTGACCTACTTCGGTCGGCCGTTCGCCAGCGGCAACTTCGCCCAGATCGCCCAGCACACCGGCGTCCCTCGGTGGCAGCGACACGGCCACCTGGTCCGGCATCGGCGCCGGCCAGACCTTCGAGTGGTACGTCACCGTCAATGACGGACGGCCGACCACACCGGTCCGACCTGGACCTTCCACACCACCCCGAGCGCCGACCCGGTCTTCGTGGGCGTGGGTGACATCGCCTCGTGCTCCGTCACCACCGACACCGCGACCGGCAACATCATCGCTGGCATCGACGGCTACATCTGGACGACCGGGGACAACGTCTACCCGTTCGGCACCGCCGACGAGTTCGCCAACTGCTACGCGACCACGCCGTGGGGCAGGCACGGTCCTCAAGTCGCGCACGCGCCCGTCCCCGGCAACCACGACTGGGGCACCGGCGGCCCACGCGAGGACCTCGACCCGTACTTCGCCTACTACGGCGCGAACGCGACCGATGTCGACGGCAACAGCTACTACAGCTACGACATCCCAGCAGCAACTGGCACGTGGTCAACCTCGACAGCGAGTGCCAGCTGGTGCCCGGCGGCTGCGGCGCCGGATCGGCCCAGGAGCTCTGGCTCAAGGCCGACCTGGCTGCCAACGGCGGCAAGAACGTCATCGCCCTCTGGCACAAGCCGCGCTACAGCTCGGGGGCCACCAACCTCCAGGCCCTCCAGCCGCTCTGGGATGACCTGTATGCGGCCGGCGTGGACATCCTGCTCGATGGCCACGACCACATCTACGAGCGATTCGCCCCGATGAAGTCTGGGGCGACGCCCTCCGATCCGCCCGTGGCCGACCCGACCTACGGCATCCAGCAGTTCACGGTCGGCACCGGCGGTGAGGCGCACCACGGCTTGGCACGCCGCTGCCGACCAGCGTCGTTCGCAACAACACGGCGTTCGGCATCTTCAAGCTGACCCTGCACGCGACACGTATGACTGGGTGTTCCTGCCGATCGACGGCAACACATTCACCGATTCGGGTACCGGGACGGTGCACGACGCACCGTCTCCGCCGCCGAACTGGACCGCCTATGCAGACCTGCGGACTTCGTCCAACAGCAACAACAATGCAACAAACGTACTTGAGATCCCGGAGGCCACGATTGATGCCTACGGGACGGGCTCGCCGATCAACCCTGCCACGAGCTTCACGCTGACCGACCTGACGACAGGCACGGACACAGGGGGACGGCTACAAATCGACAACAGCAGCCTTGGCATCTCCTCCGACAACGGCGGCAACTTCACCGGCGGACCCGCATTTAGCGTGTTCGGGGGAATCGTGGATGGCGCCGGGGTCTTCTCGTTCACCGATGCTGGGGCGGTCTTCCAACTGAACGTCAGCGGGCTTGACCCGACTAAGCGCTACACGGCCGCACTCACCAACAACCGCGATCAGTCGCACACCGGCGATGAACGCTGGACCGACCTCGAGCTCATGGGTGCCGTCGCGTCAACCGAGGCCTCGGGTGGGACCACCACGGTCGTATCGCCGACGCACGTCCGCTTCGGCTCGTGGGACAACACGGCCCGGGGCGATATGGGCCGTTGGACAGACATCGATCCTGGCCCCGACGGTGCCTTCTCCATCCAGACGAACCTGTACCTCACGGGCGACGCCGATCGCTCGTACACCCCCTCCCAGTTCATGCTCACCGAGTCGGACGCCGCACCACCGGCCACCCACACCGTGTCGGGCACCCTGACCCCGGGCGACGCGGGCGGCGTGGTGTGGGCGTTCAAGGCGAGCGACGGCTCGTATGCGGGCGGGCGTGCTGGTCGCGGGTGACGGCTCGTACAGCCTCGACCTCGCCCCCGACAGCTACAAGCTGTGGATCACCGACGTGGCGGGCTACCCCGACCAGGCCTACGGCCCCGACGGCACGTTCGCCAACGCCCACCGTGGTCTGACCCACCTGCTCAGCGCCGACCAGCCGGGCACCGACATCACGCTCGCCGCACCACCGGCCACCCACACCGTGTCGGGCACCCTGACCCCGGGCGACGCGGGCGGCGTGGTGTGGGCGTTCAAGGCGAGCGACGGCTCGTACGCCGGGGGGCGTGCTGGTCGCGGGTGATGGCTCGTACAGCCTCGACCTCGCCCCCGACAGCTACAAGCTGTGGATCACCGACGTGGCGGGCTACCCCGACCAGGCCTACGGCCCCGACGGCACGTTCGCCAACGCCACCGTGGTCGACCTGACCAGCGCCGACCAGCCGGGCACCGACATCACGCTCGCCGCACCACCGGCCACCCACACCGTGTCGGGCACCCTGATCCCGGGTGACGCGGGCGGCGTGGTGTGGGCGTTCAAGGCGAGCGACGGCTCGTACGCCGGGGGCGTGCTGGTCGCGGGTGATGGCTCGTACAGCCTCGACCTCGCCCCCGACAGCTACAAGCTGTGGATCACCGACGTGGCGGGCTACCCCGACCAGGCCTACGGCCCCGACGGCACGTTCGCCAACGCCACCGTGGTCGACCTGACCAGCGCCGACCAGCCGGGCACCGACATCACGCTCGCCGCACCACCGGCCACCCACACCGTGCGGGCCACCCTGACCCCGGGCGACGCGGGCGGCGTGGTGTGGGCGTTCAAGGCGAGCGACGGCTCGTATGCGGGCGGGGTGCTGGTCGCGGGTGATGGCTCGTACAGCCTCGACCTCGCCCCCGACAGCTACAAGCTGTGGATCACCGACGTGGCGGGCTACCCCGACCAGGCCTACGGCCCCGACGGCACGTTCGCCAACGCCACCGTGGTCGACCTGACCAGCGCCGACCAGCCGGGCACCGACATCACGCTCGTCCCCTGACGGTCGTCCGCCATCGGATGGCTCAAGCGCGCCCGGCCCATCACGGGGCCGGGCGCGCTACCTTCTGACCGGCTGGAATGGCCGGAGCAAAGAGGGCGGCGGGTAAGTGCGCCCAAACGCCTACACACGCATGGCCGAACGCCGAGCTCTCTCGCTACCCCCTGCCAACTCCGCTCGGTGCCTGGAGTAAGCGTGCTGGGTCCGGTCCAACGCGGCCAGACATCGACGGATCTCTCACGGCGACTAAAACCATCTTGTTGCCGAACCGGCCGAACAACGCGTTCGCGAAACGCATTCCGACTCGAACGGCTGGGAACACAGCCTGCCGGCTGAAGCCCGAAGACCATGCCCGGGCGATGCGGGTAGTACATGGCATACCGCTCTGCACGCACCACCACGAAGCCGCGGGCTACCAGAAATCCTGCGCCTGTGGTGGCGAGAGTCGGGCGACCCGGTTGCCGGCAGGCTCGGTGTCGAGCGCCAAGCCCAAACGAACCGCGAGACGCGTCAGCCACGCCTGCGCAGGCTCCGTGATCACGACCCAACGCCGAGCCACACGCGCCATCTCGGACAAGCCCACGTATGGATCATCCAGGTGATGCAACCCGTCGTGAACAGCCACGAGATCGATCGACTCATCGGCGAACGGTAGGTGCTCCACGTCTGCAACGATCGATTGAATGCCAAGGCCATAGCGTCTTGAGCGAGCCATTGCCCGCGTGGCGGCACCCAGCGACAGATCAGATGTGGTCACGATGGCTCCCGTACCTACGATGAACTCCGCGTCCATTCCTGATCCGCCGCAGACGCTCAATGCCGACGCACCAACAAGGTGCGGACGGATCGGACTCACCGAGCGGCGGAACTTCTCTGCAAGCAGGAACCGATACAGACGCGGCGTCTGATGCGGCCGGACGATCTCGAACTCTTGCTCCTCAACATCGTCGAAATGCGCAGCCTGGGCCAACTTGTGTGGCTCTGATTGATGGTGTTGATGTTCGTCGTGCTCCGCCATTTTGGGATCAGAAAGGAAAATCGGAATGCCAAGGGACTGAGGCACTCCCCCAACCGCAGGCTTCGCAGTGCCATTCTGGGTCGGATGCTCCACGAGCGAGCACGCCGCCACAGGTTGGACATCGAAAACCCGGACCGCTCGAGCCGGCATCGCTTGGGGTTGAGACGCTCCGCATGATGGTCGCCCCGGTGCTGCTACGTCTCGGCGACGATGGTTGTGTACATCGCTTCCATCTCTAGGGCAACGGCCGGCCATGAGAACTGGCTCTCGACGGCCTTCCGACCCGCCTCGCCCATGGCGGCGCAAGGCTCGGCGCCACCCAAGATTGTCTCGACTGCACTTGCGATTGCCGACGGATCTCTCTCGACAACGAGGCCGGCACCACTCGACCTCACCACTCCTGCGAGGGCAACGTCCGGGCTTACCACGACTGGACACCCTACAGCCATCGCCTCTGCGACGGCGATACCGAAACTCTCGTCCGCCAGGCGAGAACGAAGGCATCGGATCGCTGAAGGAGCGCGCGCTTCTCGGCTGGTCCCAGAGCACCGAGGAAGGACACACGCTTGCGAAGACCAGCGCGGGTGATCGCTGGTATCAGGCCGTGGCCGATTCCCCTCGATCTGGCCCGGCGAGGACGAGATGTGCGCGCGGAAAGACAGACGCGGTGCTGCGGAACGACTCCACGAGCAATGGAATGCCCTTCTTCGCTGAGATCCGACCGAGGAACGTAACTAGGCTGGCATCTGGGCGAATGCCGGGCGCCGCCGTGAAGGGGATGCCGGGTGCGCGCAACTCGTCGGCGTCAATGCCTACCGGAATGACCCAAGTCGGAACCGCGTAGCCAAGTTCGCGGATGAATGACTCCTCACGGCGGGACGTACAGACCAATACCGATGCACCACGGATGATCGAATCCTCGACAGCGGCGTGATAGAGGTTCTTCGCGAGTCGCTTGTGCTGGCGGTGCCAAGGATCGAGGCTGCCATGCGCCTGGAGGACATACGGGATTCTTGGTGAAGAAGGGCCACAGCTGCAGCCGCCATGCCGTGGAAGCGGTAGAGATAGTGAACATGGATGATGTCGAAGGTCGTCGCCCGGCGTCGAAGGTCCGCGAGCATCGACCACGATGTCGCGTACCGCTTCGGCGTGGATATTGGGTGGAATGCTCGCGGTCGCGCCGACCCAGTCAAACGGGGCGCCCAGTCCGAATGTTGTGAACGCCACGACCATCGGCGTTCGTCGTGATGATCTCCACATGGTGGCCAAGCGCGGTCAGGGCCACCGAGGCCTGAGGCACGAGGACGACAGGGCCGCCGTAGCGCGGCGCCAACCAGGGGATGACGTGCAGGATCCTCATACAGGACTGTGCGCGCAGACGCCCTACGACGACCAGAGGTAGACGAAGCTCCGAACAAACGGTGCGATCTGTCATCCATGTGCGGACCCAGGTCTCGGTCTGCGGCGGCCGGGCGATGGCAGCGGCCGGTCACGAACGTCTTTGGAGAACTGGACCGCGTGCTCGACGGTAGCAGAAACACGGAACTCCGGCTGACATAGCCCAGCCACTCGGGTCGCCTCGGCGGCTGCGGGGGTCCGAAAGAATTGAGCCGGGAGGTCATCCAGGCGATTGGCGGCAGTACGGCATGAGGAGTAAACGCCGGTGCTCCAGCAACCCGGGCCGCGCCCGACGCCGGGGTACTGGTAACGGGTGGGTCAGGCTTCATCGGCACCAATGTGGTAGAGGCTTTCCGGAGAGATGAGTGTGTCGTCCTGAACGTGGACATCGCTCCCCCGAAGACACCGCAACATGCGCCTAGCTGGCAGCGGCTCGACATCCTGGACGCCACGGCCCTTCGGCGCGCGTTCGTCTCCTTCCGTCCAGAGGTGGTGATCCACCTAGCCGCGAAGACAGTCCTGGAGGAACGAACAACCCTTGACCACTACGCGGCCAACATCGAGGGCGTACGCGACGTAATCGATGCGATCCAAGCCGCGGGGAGCGTGGAACGATCGTTCTTCGCGTCGAGCCGGCTCGTGTGTCGGCTTGGCTATGAGCCAACGGACGACACCGATTACCAGCCGGCCTCACTCTACGGGCTCAGCAAGGTTCGCGGCGAGCAACTGGTTCGCGAGGCCCCGCCCAGCTGTGGGTGCCTGGACGATCCTGCGGCCCACCGGGATCTGGGGCCCTTGGTTCGGGGTGCCTTATCGTGACTTCTTCAACATGATCGGGCGAGGCAGGTACGTCCACCCTGCCGGTAGAGACGCTCAGAAGTCATACGGCTACGTTGAGAACAGCGTCTATCAAATCCAACGGCTTGCCACTCGTCCGCCATCCGACATCCACGGCAGAACCCTCATGATGGCCGACTATCCTCCTCTCCGGTCAAGGGCGTGGGCTAGCTCTATACAGGAAGCTCTCGGAGCGCGCCGGATCCGCTCGGTGCCGGTCCCATTGCTGAAGGGAGCAGCAATTGGCGGCGATGCGATAGAGCGGCTGGGGCTTGGCCACGCGCCATTGACGAGCTTTCGGGCCGAATAACCTCATGTCAGACATGCTGTACGACACAAGTCCGCTGGAGTCGCTCGTTGGCCCACTCCCAGTCACGCCGATCCAGGGAGTGCAGCGAACTGTAGCGTGGCTCCGCCAGGGCGGCGCCGACGGGCTGACCCCCCAGGGGCCCGATGGCAGCGACGGGTGATCGCTGGTCCGATCCTCGAGGCCCTGCCGTCGCCGACCGCCGCGGCTATACACCGCGACCGAGACACCGTCGAACTGCAAAACTCAGACGCCGAGATTTGACCGCAGCAGCGCGGCGGCGTCGGGCTCGGACGAGCGGGTCTCGGTGCTCCTGCTTCGGAATATCAGAGAGCACGGCTCGCGGTCGATGGAGCGGTTCGCCGATGAGATGGCACGGGGCCTCGCGACCCGCCCGGGCGTGCGCGCAAGGCGACGACGGTCCCGGCGTCGCCCCTCCACGGCACCGGCTCTCACGGCGGTTCGACAGGTATCGTCGCTCTTCGTTCGATACCCCCTCCACGCCCGACGACAATCCGCGCAGGTGTACCACGTCATTGATCACTCGTATGGCCATCTCGTGGGATGTGTCCCCGCCGAACGCACGGTCATCACCTGCCACGAATCATGCTCCTGCATGCCGAGAGAGAGAACATCGGCTTCCGTGGAGGCCGTCTGGCCTCCGCCGCTTCCGATGGGAGACGTCGTTTCTCCGCCGTGCCGCCATCGTGGCATGCCCAAGCGAAGCAACCGCAGATGACGTTTCCGACCTCCTCGGCATCGATTCTCCGCGCATCCGAGTGATCCCAATCGGCATCAGTTCGTCTTTCGGTCAATTGACGGACTGGCGAGCCGAATTGCGGAGAAACATCGACCCGTCGTCTCGCCACACGCTAGTGCTTCATGTTTCAACCGGCGGCGACTACAAGAATGTTGACGCCACCCTGCGAGTCATGGCGCGCTGAACTCAGAGGCCTCGCACCCCTCCTCCTGCGAGTCGGAGCTCCGCTCGACGCCAGGCAGGCCGCTCTCAGCAGGCAGTTGGGCGCTATTGACCTGACGCGCGAGTTCGGGTCCGTGTCGGACGAGGGCTCGCCCGCCTGTACGCAGCGGCGGACGTGCTGCTCTTTCCGTCGCGATGGGAAGGATTCGGTTGGCCGCCCATCGAAGCACTCGCGTGCGGGACCCCGGCCGTGGTCGCCTCTGAGTGCAGGGCCGTCGTGGACCTCTTGGGAGATGCAGCGCTCGCGGCACCCGCGGAAGATGTGCCAGCCCTGCAATGCGGTGAAGCGGATTGCCAGGGAGCCAAGCGCCCGTGCGGCGCTCGTCGAGCGGGGAGGCCCGCGAGGGTTGCGCTCACCTCGGAGGGAACCGTCGCGGCGTATGCGGATGTCTACCAGGGAGATTGGTCAGCGCAGTGGGGCCGGCGTCAGAGGGCGGCCGGGAGCCGGTCAACATGCTCCATCGGTATCGCGAGGAGATTGCCGCTCCAGATGCGCATCCCCGTGCCAGGGCCTGACGGCGAACCGCGCCCTGGTGAAGATCCACATCCACACGACTTCAGGTTCGAACTGAAACAGCGAGTACCCGGGCGGGAACAGGACGCCCCGGATCGTTCGCCCCAGCCCGCTCGACGCTCATCGTCGACCATTCGAAGAAGACAATCGGCCGACAACGATCAAGCGTCCTCGTCAGTCCCCGCAAAACGTCCGGCTCGAAGCCCTCAACGTCGATCTTCGCCAAGACGATCCAGGGATCTCCTCGTTCCGCCAACGTCTCGTCGCCTGGCCGCACGACGCAGTCTGCCCCGGACGTTCGAAGATCCCCGTCACGAAGGTGCCGGTACCCCGATTGTGATCGGGCGACGCGAAGAAGGGCAAATCATCAGCGATCTCCCCGAGTCCAACTTGCGCCACCTCGACATTGCGCAAACGGTTCGCGGAGACTCGGAAGCGGAGCTCTTCCGCCAGGGATGGAACTGGCTCGAACGCGATGACCGATGACGCCCGGCCCGCGAGAAGAGCGTATGGCTCCCAACGTTCGCCCCGACATCCAAGCAACACCCTCTCCCTCGACCGACAGGATCCGTCCGAGCAGGTCCAATTCCGCCTCGGAATATGCCCCGAAGTAGAAGACGCTCCAGTCGATAAACGATACGAAGTTCCCGACGTATCGCAGCCCGAAGAACGATACGGAGAACTCCTCGGTCGAATGCCCGGTCTGGATCATGCATCAAGCGCGCCACGCGATCGCGGATGCCGAAGCAGATCCAGCGTCGGTGTCCGATCCATCGGGTGGCGAGCCTGATCCAAGGGTGTCGCCGCGCATTCGGCAAGGGCGCTCCTGGACGTTGGGCAGGGTGTCATCCTGCAGGCCTCCGGGCTCGAATCTTCCAACTCGTCGCCCCACCGGCGACCGACCAGGGGTAGTCGCAGCAGGGTGGGGATTTGATCGACTAGGGTGAGACGACCGGTCAACGGCATGCCGCCCATCTGCCAGATCGCCTCGACTTCGAACGTGCGTCACGGAACATCAGGTCAACTGAGCTCCGGGTGAAACCACGAACATGGGTGTAGTCCGCCCAGACGGCTTGCGGCTCCGCCATCACGACCGAAGCGACGATGATCCCGCCGGGGCGGAGAACCCGACGAGCCTCGCGCAGGGTCAGCCAGGGCTCCCGGAGGTGCTCGAGGATGTCCCGGGCCAGCACGGCATCGAAGAAGTCGTCCCCGTAGGGGAATGGAAACCCAGCAAGAGTCATCTGAACTGCCTTCTCGAAGCGCGCCGCAGAGGCAACGGCAACTCCGTCGACGTCGATACCATGCACTTCGACCTCGGGGCCCGGTCGATACCGCCCAAAGTCCCCATTCCCGCAACCAGAGTCGAGAATCCGGCAGGCAGGCCCGAACTGCCGGTAGTACCAGGCGGCCACGGCTGGGCTGAGTCGGTGGCTCTCGTAATATTCCGCCTTGCTCTGGCCATCGGGGTAGTTCATTCGGCCACACGAAACCGGGGACCAGATCCGACGTGAACTGGGCGCGATGTGTTGGTGGACCACATGCGGGTGCCAATCGATACTTTCTCTGTGCCGTGAAGCGGTAGCGGCTCGACCGAGTATTCGATCTTTCATGAGGGCACCTCGTGGCCCGCTGTGGGGACGCCCGCGCCCGCTTACAGCTCAAAGGTTGCACGGGTCGGTGTCATGCCCAGAGTTCGCATCAACGCGAACGCCACGATCATCACTGCAACCGCCCTCGTCATCTGCCACATGGCGTCTGTGATCCAGCCATCCGATTGGATCACGATCGGGAGCAGGACTGGGTAGACCAGCACCGCGAAAGTTGCTCCGCTCCGCCCTCGAAGCCCATAGTCGCGGAAGGCTCGGAAAATCAGCACGCCGAGAAAGCCCATCGCGCGGGACCAGGGACGAGAAGTGGCACGTTCAGCATCAGGTCGCCGACCCAGGTCGGCGCGATCGAAACGCCGACATTGTCCGGCACTCCGAAGTCATGTCGCCCGAAGTCCACGCCAGGGGTCGGGAACGGCTTGCCCGGCCAGAGGAACCGTGGAATCAGCGCAGCGGGAACGGCCATAGCGTACGGCGGCCCGTGTGACAAGTCGGACGGTTGCCCCACTCGGAGGATCTGCGCAACCGAATAGAGACCGTGATACCGAACGGCGACGTTGAAGGCCCCTCGGGACGCGAGTTCGAAGGGACCTTGAGCGGTCGACTCATCGATCGCCGGCTGAGCTCTAGCCACGGTGTCAGCCGCGGCCACGACGGTGGGACCGATGAGTCCTGGGTTCCGATAGGTGTCGGTCATACCGATGACGAGCAGGAAAGCCGGGATCACCAGCAGGTGTCGGAGCCTGAGGTGGTATCGACCGGTCAGGTAGGCCATGGCCGCTGCTCCGACCAGCGGGGTGAAGACCAGGGTCCGAGACCCCGTCGCGAAGCCTGCCGCGAGCTCGCCGGCGACCAGCCCGAAGGCCAGCGGACTCCCCACCGGTCCAGCGGGCCGGAAGAGGACACCGAACAGGGCCAGGGTGGAAGCGGCGGTCGTCAGGAACGAGAGCCAGAGCAAGAGGGTTGACAGCGCGTTAACGGACTCGAGGCCCGACGAGGGATCGATGCTCCGCCCTCGGCCATCGCCGCGATGCGCTACCGTCCAGCCCACGGCCGCCAGCGCGAGGGTCGCGACACGAATGGAACCTCGCGTCCACATCGCCCAGCGACGGATCGGGGACTCTCGTCGAGCGCCTTTCCGATCCTAAGGCGGTAGCCGCAAGACAGGACGCCCCAGGAGAACGGGGCGAGCATCAGGGCGCGCAGTGAGTGCTCGTCGAATACGAACTGGCCCGGGTCTTGCACGAGGTCGCCGACCAAGTTGATCGGAATGAACCCGGCAAGGCTGAGGAGCGTCCTAAGACCAAACCCCAGCAGGAATGGCAAGGCTGCCAGGAACAGCATGTCGCCGAGGTCCCTGTGGTCAACGCCCGGCGGGAACACCGCAGCCGCCAGGACCAGCACCACCGAAATCCCCACGAGCGAAGGGCCGCCCCAACCTCGTCGGGCCAGATGAGCAGCAGGACGAGCGCCAGGACTGTGGTCGCGACCGCGTACAAGCCCTTGCCCCAGTCGCCCCCCCTGACATTCGATCTGAGGTTGAGGCCGCAACGTCCTTGCCCACGCGTACGATCTGGAGATCGCCCTGTCTCCCGCGGGAAATGGCAGCGCGGGCTGCGCCCGCGGAGAGGGCAACGTCCCTCAGTACGGCAGCAGCCAGGAGGCCCAGATAACGCGCCGGCACCAGCGAGCAGATCGCGAGCCAATGCCCGTGGCAGACGGAAGAAGGACCGCACGATGGCCCCCACGCCGCGGCGACCCCCGCCCGGGAATGGCCCGGATCCGTAACGGCGCCACGGATCCTTCCCCGAGTATTCGCGGTTGTGGTGCACCACCACCGGCATGAAGACCGCGAAGTGGCCGACCGCTCCCGCGCGCGCGGCAAAATCACGATCCTCCGATGCTGAGGTCCCCTCCAGGAAGCCGCCAAGGGCTCGGAGATGGCCAGCTCGCCAAGCAAGGTTGTTCGTCCCCAAGGCCGGCGATGCATCGGCACGCGCCACGGTCTCGTGACGGAACGGATCGACACTCATGCGACGGTAGTAGTCGAGCGCTTGTCGGCGTTCAAGTCTCACAGGTGCCGGATCCAGGTGCGACGGGTCGGGCAGCAAAGGACCCCCGACGGCAGATGCCGAAGGGAAGCGCCTGAAGGCGTCCAGGAGCGATGAGAGCCACTGACCCGGGACCAGACAGTCGTCATCCGTGAATGCAAGTCACCTCGCAGGAGGCTCCCGCGAGCCCCAGTTTCGGGCCCCTCCCGGCCCGCCACGCTAAGTTCGCCTGACAAGTCGGACCCGATCCGGCAACCATTGGTAGGTCTCAGTCGACGCGTCGTCCACGACGAGCACCTCATAGAGACGAGGGTCGAGCGACTGATCGAGGAGCGTCTGGATCGTGCGCCCAAGCCGGTCCCGGAGCCCGATGGTCGGGATCACGACCGACACGAGCGGTTTCGGCTCAGACGGAGCTGTTCACGCGGTCGCCGGCTCCTGTCGGTCCGCGCATCACCGCCGGGTAGAACAGCAGGTGCTCGGCGACGTACCGATCCCAGGTGAATGCCTCCGCGATGCTACGCGCAGCGCGGCGGAAATCCACGGCGTCTTGAGCCGTTCGGTAAATCCTCCAGATCGCACTCCGCGATCGCATCAGGGTCCCGAACGGGGACGATCGCACCGCCGGCAACGCCGGGAGATCGCATGCGCCCGACTCGCGGGTCGCGATCACGGCAGCCCCCGACGCCAGCGCCTCAAGGAGACCTCGCGCATGCCCCTCTTCCAAGCTCGGGAACAGGAACGCAGTCGCCATCCGAGATGAGACGAGCGACGTCGTCATCTCGCTCGCGGAATTCCACGCCGAGGCCCGATAGCGCTGAACGAGCCATCGGGGTGGCGAGGAGACCACGATGAAGCTCCCTGGTCGTCCCGGAAGAACCCAGGCCTCCAGGGCATCGGGGAGACCCTTCCGGATCGGGTCGAGCCCAACGAAGACGAAGGTTCGGTCGCCCGACTCACGGGGCTGGGTTCAACCCTGGTGGGCCCGAACCTCGCGAGGTCCACGCCGGTGACGTTGACCGCGACTCGGTCCGCAGCAAGACCGTGCTCGAGGAAGGTCTCCGCCGCCTGTGCCGATGGCACGACCAGCGAATCGGCCCGCTCGTATTCCTTCAGCTCGCGGTCGATCATTCGTGCGGCCGGCAGCGGGCCGCGGATGCCCCATCGTGCAAATTCGTCAAGGAGCACCCGGTTCTGATGCAGGATGTGGGTGGATCCACGATTCAGGACGATGAAGTGCCCTGCCTCGCGGGCGCGTTTCATCGTCTTCAGCGTAGAGGAAGACCAGCAGTCCAGGACGTCGCAGTCGCCGAGACGTCTCGCCGCCAGCCCGTCGTAGAATTCCGCGCGAGCGACGGAGATCCGCGACTTCAAGGGCGCGGCGCATACCGTTCCGCCGCAGTAAGGGCCACGATCTCGGGACGGAGCGACTCGACCACCGAGGCGGGACCCGATCCGTTGCGAGGTCTGGCGGGCCTGACGTCGGTGATCACCCGGACCCTCGGGGCCAGAGCGGCCGCGCAGTGAAGCGTCGGCAGTCGCCCGAGAACGCTCAGCGTGACCGCACTACGACCCCTCCTATGCGACACGGCAACAGCCATGGGCGATCCGGAGGACCCGGGAGGCATTGCAGGCCGTGCCGCGCGGCGGCGGGCCGTCCGCGCTCACGGGGCGACCTTCACGCTTGAGATTGCCGAGCGGAGCCCCCCTCTGACATCAAGAACCGCGCGCAGGAACGCGGTCGGCCGGTCGTCAATCACCCTGAGTGCCTCTGGGAACACATACGCGACCATCGGGATATCCGCCACGAGGAGTGCTGCCGCCGCGCCGGCAGGCCCGTACCCGTTGCTGAGGGGTAGGGCTGCCAGGAGGGCCGCAGTCGTACCGACGATGTAGATGGCCGCGAGGCGCCTGTGCCTATTCGTCGCAACAAGTGCCGAAGACATCATGTACCAGAATGAGTTGGCGGCAACGACGAAGAGGAGGATATAGATCAGCTGGACGCTTGGATCTACGAACCCCTTGGTCCACCATTGGATGATCGCAGCTCCGAACAGCGCCAATCCGAGCAGCATCGGCACCAGGCTGGCGACAGCGAGCTGAACGGAATGGCGCAAGATCGACTGGGCCTCCACCATCCGACCCCCGCCGACCGATCTCGAGAGCTCAGGCCACACGGAGTTGTGGATGGTGCCGACCACCTGCAATGGCACGCGGGTAATCGTTCGCGTCGCCGAGAAGATGACGACGGCCGAAGGTCCCAACGTCGCGCCCACAACAATCGTGAACCCCTGCACCGAAAGGGCCGTACCGACGGGGAACGCCACAAACGCAAGACCAGGCGCAAGCAGTTCGCGGAACGTAGCGAGATCTGGGAGCTCCGGTCGAAAGGTCGAGATCGGCACGGTCAAACGCAATGAACCCCATGAGATCCCGAACCCCACAATACTGCCGCCAAGCATGGCGACCGCAGCCACGCCGGGCCCCGCCCCGAGGGCAACCGCACACAGAAGGGCGCCGAACTCGATCAGCCGCGCCAGTTGTCCAAGGGCGATCCCAAGCGGGTACCGCCCGCCGGCTCGGTACCATGCGTCGAGCACCCCATATTGGTTGCCGATTGCCACCTGCGCTGGAATAGCGCCACGAGAACGAGCCGAGCCTCGGACGCCGGGATTGCTGCACCGCTGCCGAAGGCTCCGCCAACAACAAGTGCGATCGCGACCGCTAGCAACACGGCGAACCCAGTCATTACG
Organism: uncultured Chloroflexia bacterium; assembly: GCA_963727585.1. GTDB lineage: Bacteria > Chloroflexota > Limnocylindria > Limnocylindrales > CSP1-4 > CAIXZV01. The sequence goes on from CAVSHH010000003.1 coordinate 1,692,401, forward strand.
GTGACGATGGACTTCAGGCACTGGGCGAGCCGAGCGTGACCGCGTCGCCGCGTTTGCCGGGCCGCCTCGAGCATGACCATCGAGGAACCCGCAACCGCAGAAAAACTCAAGTCGCTCAATGCCAAATAGGTGGGAACCGCGGCTGAGGAGGAGCCACCCCTTATAGGTGGAAACGCCCCACGCGGCCAGGAGCGCGGGCACGCTCACGAGCTGGATGATCAGCGTAACGCCCATACCGCCGATGTTCGCGGCTAGCCCACGCCCGATCCGCCCGGCCGCACCGGCTGGCGCGAGCGTTGTCAGCCGTCGGGTCATCGCCCAGAAACTAGGCCGACGTCGGTCACGCAGTACCCGCGCGAGCCGATCCGAACCACTCGATCGTCCGACGAAAGGCTTCGTCAATCGAAACTCGTGTTGCGAACCCAAACCGCTCCCGGGCCCGCCTGGTGTCCAGCGCCCGCCGCGGCTGGCCGTCCGGCTTCGTCGGGTCCCAGCGGATCTCGCCCGTGAAACCCGGTGACCTCGCGCGATCAGCTCCACGAGCTCGCGGATCGTGATCTCCGCCCGGTGCCCAGGTTGACCGGCTCGGCGCCGTCATACCGCTCCGCGGCGAGCACGATCCCCTCGGCCGCGTCGTCGACGTACAGGAACTCGCGGGACGCCGAACCCGTACCCCACACGTCGATGTGGTCCGCCCCGCTCTCGACGGCGTCCACGCACTTCTTGATCAGCGCCGGGATCACGTGCGAGCTTGCCGGGTCGAAGTTGTCGCCCGGGCCGTAGAGGTTGACCGGCAGCAGGTAGATCGCGTTGAAGCCGTACTGCTGGCGGTACGCCTGCCCCTGGACCAGGAGCATCCGCTTGGCCAGGCCGTAGGGGGCGTTCGTCTCCTCCGGGTAGCCGTTCCAGAGGTCGTCCTCCTGGAACGGCACCGGGGTGAACTTCGGGTAGGCGCAGACCGTGCCGATGGTGACGAACTTCTCCACGCCGGCGAGCCGCGCCTGCTCCATCAGCTGGATGCCCATGATCGCGTTCTCGTAGAAGAAGCGGCCCGGGTTCTCCCGGTTGGCCCCGATCCCGCCGACCACGGCGGCGAGGTGGATGACCAGCTGGGGCTGCCCGTCGGCGAGCGCGCGGTCGATCCCGTCCTTCGTCCGCAGGTCGTAGTCCTTGCGAGCGCGGCACGAAGATCTGGTCGGCGCCGGCGGCCTGGAGCCGGCGGACGACCGCCTGGCCCAGGAAGCCGCCGCCGCCCGTCACCATCACCCGGCGGCCCGGCCAGAAGTCAGCCACCGGCCATCCTCCCCTATCGAGGCCCGCCTCGCCCAGGTCGTGCTCCAGCATCAGGCGCACCAGGTCCGGGAACGTCGTTCGTGGCTCCCAGCCCAGCACGCGCTTCGGCCTTCGACGCGTCGCCGCGGAGCTCGTCCACCTCCGTCGGGCGGAAGTAGCTTCTCGTCCACGCGGACGTAGCGCTCCCAGTCCAGGCCCACCAGGCCGAAGGCGACCTCGCACAGCTCGCGCACGGAGTGCATCTCGCCCGTGGCGATGACGTAGTCGTCCGGCTCGGGCTGCTGGAGCATCAGCCACATGGCCTCGACGTACTCCTTCGCGTAGCCCCAGTCGCGCTGGGCGTCCAGGTTGCCCAGGAACAGGTGCTCCTGCGTGCCGGCGAGGATCGCGGCCACGCCCCGCGTCACCTTGCGGGTCACGAACGTGCCGCCGCGCCGCGGCGACTCGTGGTTGAACAGGATCCCGTTGCTGGCGTGGAGCCCGTAGGCCTCGCGGTAGTCGACGGTGATGAAGTGGGCGAAGACCTTGGACACCGCGTACGGGCTGCGCGGGTTGAAGGGCGTCGTCTCGCTCTGGGGCTCTCCAGCACCTTGCCGTACATCTCGGAGCTGCCGGCCTGGTAGAAGCGGATGGGCCAGTCCGCCGTCCGGACCGCCTCCAGCATCCGAAGCGTGCCCATCGCCGCGGTCTCCGCGGTGAACTCCGGCATCTCGAAGCTCACCTTGACGTGGCTCTGGGCGCCCAGGTTGTAGACCTCGTCGGGCTTGATCCGGTGGAGGTGGCCGATGAGGCTGGAGCTGTCGGTGAGGTCCGCGTAGTGGAGGAACAGGCGCGTCTGCTCCTCGAGCGGGTCCCGGTAGAGGTGGTCGATCCGCCCGGTGTTGAAGGAGCTGGAGCGCCGGATGAGGCCGTGGACCTCGTAGCCCTTGTCCAGGAGCAGCTCCGCGAGGTAGGAGCCGTCCTGGCCGGTGATCCCGGTGATCAGGGCCTTCGCGTCGGCTCGCTCATGCGGCGATCTCGTCGACGAGCGCGGTCGCGCGGGCCAGGCAGGCGGCCGCGGAGAGGTTGGCGTCGGCAAAGACGGGCCCGGCCGCGCCCATCGCCTGCCCGAGAGCCGGGCTCGGCGCGCAGCCGGGCGAGCGCCGCGAGGATGCGCCTCCGGCTCGCCCGGCGGGACCGTGAGCCCGGCCCCGGATCGCTCGATCTCGCGGGCGGAGGGACTGCCCCGCGGGAACGGCGGCGACGATCGGCCGGCCGGCCGCGAAGTAGCTCGTCAGCTTGCGACGGCAGCGACATGTCACTCTGCATGGCGCGCTCCGACAGGAGCAGGACGTCTGCCGCGGCCAGGAGGCTGGCGTGGACGCCGTCCGGCTGGACCGGCAGGAACTCGAGCGTTGGGACGCGCTCCGCGCTCCAGCCCGAAGCGGCTCGCCTGGTTGCCGCCCCCGGCGAGGACGAACCGGACCGGCTCACCCCGCTCGGCGGCCAGTCGGGCCGCCTCGACCACCTGCTCCAGTCCCTGCTTGGGGCCCATGTTGCCGGCATGCAGGACGACCTGGCGGTCGTCCGGCCAGCCGAACCGGCGTCGGGTCGCCGCCGGGTCCAGGCTCGGCGCGGCGAGACGGGTCCAGTTCGGTACGTGGTGGATCGCCGTTCCGGGACCCCGAGCGAGACGAGATATGGGGTGAAGCTGTCGGTGACGACCGCCGACCGCCCGGGCCCCGGCTGCCGCCCAGCCTTCGGCCGCGGACGTCGCGCGGCCGACCGCTCCGCCGCCGGCGATCCCGGACTGGCGCGCCGCCGGGCCCATCAGGTCCTGGAAGAGGAGCCCGTACGGGACGCCCGAACCGCTGCCCGGCGAGCCGGGCGAGGATGCCGCCCGAGAGGCTGGGGACCACGCCCAGGATCGCGTCCGGGCGGCGGCAGCCGGAGGCTGGCGAGGAGCCCGGTCAGCCCGAACGTGCCCTCGTAGAGGGCGCGCTGCACGGCCGTCTGGGTGGCGGGACGTAGTGGGCGGCCCGGATCACCGTGACGCCGCCCATCCGCTCCGTCGCCAGGAGCGCGCGCGGCGTGCCGCGCTTGAGCCGCCAGCGCCGGGTAGCTGGGCAGGCCGGTGATGACGGTGACGTCGTCACCGCGAGCCGCGAGGTGCTCCGCGAGCCCGGCCGTGTACGGCCCGATGCCGCGGTGGGCTCGGGGCGGTAGTTGATCCCGATGATCAGGACGCGCATCGGTGGCCGGTCCTCCGCCGCCCGGTCAGTCGCGCGGCTCGGTCAGCCCGCCGGCCGGCGTTGCGGCGCTGCCGCGGCCTCGCCGGGCGCTTCGTGCCGCCGCTTGGCCGTGGCCGTCCTTCCCCTTAGCCGCCGTAGTAGTCGTAGTAGTACGTACTCGTTCCCGGACACGGGCTCCGACATCCGGTTGAGCGCCACGCCCAGGACCCGGGCGCCCGCCTTGGCCAGGGCCTCGCGGCCGTGCTGGGTCGCGCGCCGCGGCGGGTCCGGCCGCTGTCGATGACCAGGAGCGTCCCGTCCATGATGGAGGACAGGATGGCGGCGTCCGTCACGGCCTGGAGCGGCGGGCTGTCCACGATCACGAGGTCCGCGCTCGCGGCCAGGCGCTCCAGGACGCGTGCGCATCCGCTGGGAGAGCGCAGGAGCTCCGCCGGGTTGGGCGGCAGCGGCCCGGTGGTGATGCACCCGCAGGTTCTCCTGCTCCGTGGGCTGCGCGACGTCGTCGATCGCGACCTCGTCGCGGGCGGAGCAGGTGGTGAGGCCCTGCGCGTTGGGCATGACGAAGATCTTGTGGATGCCGGGCTTGCGCAGGTCCGCGTCCAGCAGGATCGTCTCGCGGCCCGCCTGGGCGAAGGCCGCGGCGAGGTTGGCGGAGGTGGTGGTCTTGCCCTCGCCCGGGATCGCGAGTGGTCACGAGGATCGTCCTGACCGGCGCGTCCACGGCTCGCGAACTCGATGTTCGTGCGCAGGGTCCGATACGCCTCGGCGGCCGGCGACCGCGGGTAGAGGATGGTGGCCAGCTGGTAGATCACGGAGCGGCCCTTTTCGCCCTTCATCTTGATGATGGTGCCCAGCGTGGGCAGGCCGGTCACCGCCTCCACGTCCTCCGGGGACTTGAGCGGTGTCGTCCAGGTACTCCACGAGGAACGCGATCCCGAGGGCGAGCAGGAGGCCCACGAGCGTGGCCAGCAGCGTGTTGAGCAGGACCCGCGGGCTGAGGCGGGCTCCGGGGCGGCATGGCGGGATCCACGACCGTGATGGCAGGTTCGAGCCGCTGCTGGAGCTGAAGCCCAGCAGGGTGGCATAGGTCTGGCGCAGGCTGACGAGCCTGCGACTGGAGCGCCTGGAGCTGTGCTCGTCGCTCCGGCGTCCGGGCCGGGAGGCCCGCCAGGCGCTGGATCTCCGCCTGGGTGTCCTCGATCTGCGCCTGGGTGGCGACGAGGTCCTGCTGTCGATGAACTGCTGCACGTCCGTGTTCTGGCCGGAGATCGCGGGCGACTTGGCGATGATCTCGTCGGCGATGGCGTTCGCGATCGCGGCGCCTGCACCGGGTCCGGATCCGTGACGGTGACCGTGACGAGGGTGCTGTCCCGTGGCGCGTCGGCCTTGACGAGCTCGCGGAAGTCCTCAGGCGTGGTGTCCAGCCCCTCCCGGCGATGACCTTGCCCAGGATGCGGTCCGGTGGTCGCGAGGTCCGCGTACGTCTGGGAGAGGCGCTGGCTCGCGAGCAGCTGGTTGTAGTCCGGGTTCGCGTTGTCGAGGGACTGGCCGACGATGAGCGTGACCTGTGCTCTCGTACATCTTGGGCAGCGCGATGCACACGAGGAAGGCGGCGCCGCCCGCGAGCAGCACGCAGGCGAGCAGCAGCCACAGCCACGGCGGACGCACCGGACCTGGCGGCGGAGATCCATCGTTGGCGTCCATCTAGCGAAGGTCCCGGGCGGCGGTGCGTGCGGTCGCACGCCGGCCGGGGCGCGCCAGCTGAGTACAGGCGGCGAGTATACAGACGTCTCACGGTCACGGCCTCGCCGCGGGAGGCGGTACGCGCGACCACCGCCACGAGGTCGCGGTCGAAGGTCGTGTCGGCGGTCGCGTGTCCCCGGAGACGGTGAGCCCGGGGCTGGCGTCCAGCAGGAGCGCATCGGGCGGCAGGGTGATCCTCAGCGCAGCGGGCCGGGGCGCAGCCCGGGCTGCTTCTGGATCGTGAGCCGGTAGGTGAACACGCCGTCCTCGCCCAGGTCCGCCGGCGTAGGGGCTGGTCCAGCGGTAGCGCAGGTGGGCGGTGCCGGGCGGGATGCGGAAGTAGTTGGCGATGACCGTGCGGCCGGCCTCGTCCTCGACGGCGGGGCGGAGTGAGCGCCGGGTGGTGCCCGCGGCCACCTCCTCCACGCGGCTCCGCTCCGGGACGAGGAGGCGGAAGTACATGCCCATGATCCGCAGGTCCTCCAGCGGTCGGCAGCTCCCGGTAGGGCCTGGCCGCTCGGCGTCTCGATGTTGTTGTTCCAGGTCACGCGGAGCTCGTTGGTCGCGTTGCCGAACTCGTCGAGCCTGACGGACAGGTCCAGCGCCCGGTCCGTCACGGCGTTGAGCTTGGAGGCGGGCGGCACGTTGGAGTCCACCGGGTAGACGTAGTCGCCGGGGTCCTGCCGGACGGCGCCATCGAACCCGAGCTTCGCCACCGCGCCTGGAGGGCAGGCTCCTTGAACCAGGCGAGCAGGAGGCGTCCCGGCTGGAGGTCTCGGCCCGCCCGGCCAGCGCGGTCCACCGGGCGGGCGGCAGGCCGAGCAACGTGTCGAAGAGCTGGCTGGCGAACGTGGACAGGAAGGCCTTGCGGTTCTCCTCCGGGTCCCGGGCCGGCGGGTGTTCTGGAGCACCTTGAGCGTCGTCTCGCCCGCCGCGATGGTCACGCCGTAGTCCGGGACGGTGATGGGGCCCGTGATCGCGAGGAGCTCGTCGATGGTGTGGGTGGTGATCCCGATGCACGCCGTCGAGCTGCCCTGGACCGCCACTCGTTCTGGTAGAGCGTGACGGCCTGCTGCGCGCTGGTTGGGAAGTCCGGCGACCAGTTCGCGTCGGCCAGCTGCCAGGGCTGCTTGGGGCCCAGGAGGTATCGGCTGAGCGCGTCCGGGGCCACCACGAACGGGTAGTCCCACGGGCAGGTCCAGGAGGAACACGTCCTGGAACTGCTCTCCGTGATGCGGCCCTTGTCGAACGTGATGGTGCCGAAGCTGCCGATGAAGCCGCCGGTGGGCCGGAGCTCGGCCGGGTTCTGGGTCAGGACGAGGTAGCGCCGCGGGCGGTCCCAGCCCAGGATCGCGGGCAGGACGCCGTCGGCCTCCGCGTAGCCGCGGATGATGGGGCCGTAGTCGGCGAGGCGGGTCTGCAGGGCGTCGCGGACCTGGGCGATGGGTCCCGGCAGCCCGGCGGGCGTGGCGGCCAGGCGTGCGCGCGCGCGGTCCAGCGGCGGCGAGCATCCGGTCCACGTCGCTCGCGCAGGTGGCCATCAGCTCCGTGAGCTGCGCCAGCGCGGACCCTTGCCGCCGGGCGGTGGCCTGGCGCTCCTGGATGGAGACGAAGCGGCTCCGCGAGGACCATCGCGGCATCGGCGGCATCGAGCAGCTCGCCGCCCGCGGCGGTGATGCGCGTCGGCGCCCTGGACGTTCTCGCCGGTGGGCGGCAGGGCCCGGGCGACGGCGACCAGCGGGTCCTTCGCCAGCAGCTCGTCGAGGTTGTGGAAGCGGTGCGGGCCGCGGCCAGGTCGGCGTCGACCTCGATCCGCGCGTGCGTCCTGTCCAGGCCCAGGCCGGCGTCGCGCGGCCCACCACCCGCTCGAGGTCCGTGCGCAGTGCCTTCGCGTCGTCCAGGGCCGGCAGGTAGCGGAAGGCCGCGAGCAGCGCCGCCGACGACGACGAGGACGACCAGCAGCGCGCCGAGGGCCAGGCGACCCGGCGCCACGTCCGGCGGCGGGAGCGGCGGCGCCTCCGGCGGCGCCGGAGGATCCGGGAGCGCGTGTGCCGGGTCCCGGGTGCGGGTTCGGGCTCCGCCGCGGGGCCGCCTCCGTCACGGGGCGGGCTCCGCGATCACGAGGAACCGCGGCGCGGTGGCGTAGTACGAGGTGGAGGTCTGGATCGAGAGCCGCTCAGTCGGGCGTCGGATCCGGGTACTCGAGCGCGTTCCACGGGATCTTCGGCAACACCTCGGTGACGACGTAGCGGGCGCTGGTGCCGTCCACGAGGTCGAGCACCTCGTCGCCCACCCTCGCGTCCCACAGCGAGAGGAACATGCCGTTCTGCGCGTGGCCGTAGATGTAGATGTTGATGCCGCCGCCGGGCCATCCCGTGCCCGGGTAGTGGGCGGCCTTGCTCATCGGCGCGTCGACGCCGTCGCCCTCGACGATCCGGAGGTTGATGCCCAGGCGCTCGATCCGGATCCGCTTGGCGCGAACGGGAAGGTTCGGTGTCGAGCCGGGCCCGACCGTCGCGGTCGCGGCCGGTTCCGGGGACGACACGGGGGTGGCGATACCGCCGGTCGCGGCCGTGCCTGGCGCGCCCGGGGAACGAGTGGATGCCGCGGGCTCGGTCGCGAGGACGGCCGAGGGGGGGACGAGGATGTGGCCCGCAGGCCGCCACCGAGGATGAAGGCGAGCGAGACCGATGCCGCCACGATGAGGACGATGCCGGCCGCGATCAGTACCATGCGGCCGCGACCGGCCACCCAGCGCGGACGCTCGACACCGGAGCGGCGATCGGGTTCGGTCACGGGATCAGGCTAGCGGAAGACCCACTCGTGACCGGCACGTGGAGGCGCTCGCCCGAGCGGCTCGTCAGCGCTTGGCCAAGGCTCCGCGCAGGACCAGCCCGCAACCCATCATGACGGCCAGCAGCGCAAGCAACGCGCCGGCCACTGGGGCCGTCGAAAGCGGTGCACCAGCCAGCGTCGTGGACGTCCGCGGCAGACTGGCGGCGGTCACGTTGAGGGTGATCTGGCCGCGGACCCCATCCGCCGTCCCGCGGAGCACCCGGCTGCCCGGAACGCACGCGAGGTTGATCGTCGTGCGGGCGACGCCGTTGACGCCCGTCGTGGTCTTGGCCTTCTTGATCACGTCGGACTTGGTCACCCGTGAGACCCAGGACCAGGCGACGGGCTGGCCCTCGATCCGGCTGCCCCTCGTCCTGGACGGTCGCCGAGATCGTGATGTTCTGGCCGCACTTGAGGGTCCCGGACGCCCGGGTGACGGTGATGCTCGCCGCCACCTCGCCCGCATAACCAAGGGCTGTGCCCGCGGCGACGACCGCGAGCGTGACCGCCGCAAGCAAGCTTAGCCACCGGCGCCGACTGGTCATTCTTGCCATCACCCCACCTTCGGACGAACCACAGCATCGGCTCACGAACACGTCGACACGGACACGTCGGGGGGCCGAGGCTTCCCGCCATCATACGCTCGGGCGACAACGGCCATTCGGCCCGGGCGCCCTGATGACGGCCCTTGCGCCCCTATTCGAGCTCCGTTGCCAGATCTGCCGCCGACGCCGAAGCATCGCAACCCGGCCGGATCGACGCCGGGAGCCGTCAGGGGCGGGTGCGGATGAACGCGGTGAGCGGGTCGCCGAGAGCGTGGAGCCGCGTGATCCGGATGTCCTGGCGCGGGTTGAGCGCGCTGATCGCCTTGCGGTGGCCGATGTAGATCCCTGCATGGCGGCCGTTCCCCCAGATCACCACGTCGCCCACCCGGGGATGATGCTTGCGGATCCTGTGGTGGCGCTTCGCCCAGGTGTACATGGCGCGAGCGGAGTGGCCGCCGCCCAGCCGCTTGCTGATGCTGGCCTTGCGGTAGGCATACCGGACCAGGCCCGAGCAGTCGAACTTGTTGGGGCCGATCCCGCCGGGGACGTAGCGGTCATGACGCTGGCGGATGGCGACCCGGGCGGCTTTGAGATAGCGAAGCCGGATGCGCTCGGCGCGGGTGAGCGTCGTCGCGGTTGCGGTGGCGGTCGTGTCGGGGTCGGTCGTCGGCGGCGGGTCGGTCGGATCGGCGGGCGGCGGGTCGGTCGGATCCGGCGTGGCGGAGGGAGCGGGCGTGGCGGAGGGAGCGGGCGTGGCCGTCGCCGTGGGGCTCGGCGCGGGAGTGGGGTCCGTCGCGGCGACGGGGGCGGGCTGGGCGGTCAGGCCGGCGACGGCAATGAGCGTGGCCAGGGCGAAGCCCGGCAGGCTTGAGGTGAGACGCACGTGGTTCCTCTCTGCCATCGCCCGGCAGGCAGGCGTGGGCGATGGCAAGCGCCACCCGGCGTGGACGGATGGAGACGCGCCCTTTTCTCCCCGGGGCGCGCAGAAGGGGTCGACCGAACGGGAACCGGATCGACCACACGGCAGGCAGTCCTGCCGGGTCGGCGCGTATGCAGCTGTTCCCCTGTCGATGGGCCGAAGGTGGCGGCGGAACCCTAGCAGCGTTCGCCGGATCGTGCCAGAGCCGGTCCGGCATGGCACCCGGGCAGATCGGAAACAGGTACCAATGTAGTGCACATTTGGGCCATCCGGCCGTCCGCCTCGCGGCCCGACCCGGGTAGGGTCACGGCAATGACGGCCGTCTCGCGTCCCACCGCCCGTCCGGCAGCAGGGCATCGCCCGTGGGTCCCCCGCCAGCACGGCGCGTGGGCGATGCTCCTGCTCCCCGTCCTGCTGGGCGTGGCGGCCAGCCGGCCCGATCCATGGCAGCTGGCCGTCGCCGGCACGGCGCTCGCCGCCTATCTCGCCTCGGCCTCCGCCCAGGTCTGGGCGCGCAGCCGCCGCCCCCGCGAGTACCGGCTGCCGATCGCGGTCTACGCCTCGACCGCCGTCGTCCTCGGCCTGCTCCTGCTGGCGGCCTTCCCGACGCTCGCGCTCGCCGGCGTCGTCGTCGTTCCCGCGGCGGCGGTCGTATTCCGCGGTGCGCGACCCGGGACCCGCCGCGACCTCGCCAACAGCCTGGCCCAGGTCGCCCAGTCACTGGTCCTCGTCCCCGCGACCGCCTGGGTGTCGGGCCTCTGGGACCCGTCGCGCGTGCTCGCCTACACGCTGGTCGCGGCGGGATACCAGCTGGGCGTGGTGCTCGTCGTCCGCTCCGTTCTCCGCGAGCGCGGCAACGCGTCGTTCCTGGCCCTCTCGCTAGGCTTCCACGCGCTGCTGGTGGTCATCGCGGCGGTCGCCCTGCCGGCCGCCTATGCCCTGGTCGCCGTGGGCCTCGCCGTCCGGGCGGTCGCCCTGCCGCTGGTCCAGCGGCGACTCGCCGGCGGTCCGACGCCGCTGCGCCCGATCCACGTCGGCCTGACCGAGATCGTCGCCTCGCTGGCCGTGGTGCTGGTCAGCCTCGCCGTCCCGATCTGAGACAGAACCCGGCTCAGCGTGCCTGGACCGCGGCCAGCAGGGGACGCAGCCGCTCGAGCGTCTCGAGCCGGAGGGCGGGCAGCCTGCTGGGATCGTCGGGCGCCGCGACGTACAGCGTCAGGTGGGTCAAGCCGGCATCAGCGAACCCGTGGATGGTGGCGGCCACCGTGTCCGGTGTGCCGGCCAGGGCCCCGTCACGGTCCACGGCGGTTCCGTCCGTGTCGAGCACGACGCGGGACCAGCCGGTCATCGCCAGCGAAGCCGGGTCGCGACCCACCGCCTCGCAGGCGCGTCCGACCTTCCCGGCCAGGGTCGCCATGTCCGGGGGGCCGGCCAGGGGGACGTTGACGTCGACCGCGTCACCCCACCGGGCGGCGATCTGCAGCGTCCGCTCCCCGGCACCCGACACCCATACCGGGGGTGCGGGCCGGATCGTCGAGCGCGGCAGGAGCCGGGCGTCCTCGGTCCGGACGCGCTCGCCCCGGTAGGTGAGTGACGGCTCGCGGAGCAGGCGTGCCACCACCTCCACCGCCTCGGCATAGCGGGCGACCGGCCGGGCGGCGTCGAACCCGAACGCATGCCAGCTGGCATCGCGCTCCGGGACACCGCTGCCCAGGCCGAGGATCAGCCGCCCGGCGCTCACCTCGTCGAGCGTGGCGGCCATCTTGGCCAGGAGCGCCGGGTTGCGGAAGCCGGTGCAGGCGACGTACGGCCCGATCTGGACCCGGCTGGTCGCCTCGGCGACCGCGGTGACCATGGTCCAGCTCTCCCAGAACCCGATCCGCTCGCCCGACGCGAGCTCACGCTGGAGATGGTCCGCAACCCACAGCGTGTCCACGCCCATCGCCTCCGCCTCCAGGGCGAGGGCACGGATCTCGGGCCAGGTGGCATAGCTCCGGTCGGCGCGCGGCCAGGTGGGCAGGCTGAGGCCGATCCGGATGGGGGCGATCGCGTCGGTCATGTCCCCATGATCGCGCCCCGGCGCCCGGCCCGCTTCGTGCCGCGCGCGTCGGCAGGGTCAGCTCGGGGCGGCCAGGTCTCGCCGCGGGAACCGCCACAGCCCGTAGCCGGTCGCCACCACCGTGATCGCCGCCAGCACCAGCAGGTCGCCCCGGGCGCCGTGCCCCGAGAGGATGCGCAGCGGGTCGAGGTAGTGGAACGGCGTGTACGGCTGCAGCCAGGCCGCATCGGGCCAGATCGTGCCCAGCACCTCGAGCAGGTAGCCGAGCAGCAACCCGGCGATCGCGATGCCGACCGGCGCGCCCACCCGGTCGAACGACGCGGAGGCCGCCAGCGCCACGGCCCCGATCGCGACCAGGAACAGCCACGTGTTGATCGCCAGGAACGCGAGGTCTCCGGCATCGAGCTCGCCACCGACGCCGTACCGGGCCGCCCCGGCAAGCGTGCCGGCGATGGCGCCGGCCACCGCGAGCGCGGCGAACAGGGCCAGCGTGACGAGGTGGGTGAGGTACAGCGTGCGACGGGAGAGCGGCCGGGAGAGCAGGATCTCGAGCGTCCCACGCTGTCGCTCGCCCGCGATCATGAGCGCCCCCAGGCCCGCGGGCAGCACCACGAACAGCGCGATCCCAAACGGGTGGACCCAGCCCAGCGCGACCGCGCCGGTCAGGCTGAAGGGGTCGGCACCCAGGAGACGCAGGAAGGGTGCGGGGATGATGCCCGTGTCGAGGACGGCCGCGAGCTGCCTGCCGAAGGTGGCGTAGATCACCGGCATCAGGAATGCCCAGGCCACCAGCCCGACGCATACCAGCAGCACCCGCCCCCGCTGGGTGCGCCATGTCCGCCGGAACAGGGGCGGGCTGAACGGCACCGTCATCGGCCGGCCACAGCATCGGGCGGCGCGCCCGGTCCGCGCGCCTCGTCCGCCTCCTCGCCCGCGTACAGCTCGAGGAAGGCGTCCTCCAGCCGGGCGGGCTCGATGGTCAGGTCGATCGCGTTCGAACCGACGGCCCCGAGGAACGGGCGCGGGTCGCCGGTGAGCGCGCAGGTCAGCACGTCGCCGACCACGGTGACCTCGCTCGTCCCGTCCACGCCGGCGAGGTCCGGCGGGGATCCCTCGAACCGCAGCTCGACGCGGCGCCGGCGCTGGGCCCGGAGGGTGGCCACGTCGCCGCTGAGGACGAGCCGCCCCGCCCGCACGATCGCCACCCGGTCGCACACCCGCTCGACCTCGGACAGCACGTGCGAGGAGAAGAACACGGTCCGGCCGGCGGAGCGCACGTCGTCGAGCACGCCGTAGAACGCGCGCTGCATGAGCGGGTCGAGACCCTCGGACGGTTCATCGAGGATCGCGAGCTCCGGGTCGTGCTGGAGCGCCTGCACGATGCCCAGCTTCTGGCGCATCCCGCGCGAGTACTCGCCGATCCGGCGGCGCAGGATCCGATCGGACAGCTCGAGCGCATCGCAGATCGCCGCCCGCCGGACGGCCGGCCGGCCGGACAGCGCCGCGAGGTCATCGAGGTGGCGGATCCCGGTGAGGCTGTCGTCCAGCGCGATCCCGCCCGGCAGGTAGCCGGACCGGCCCCGGATCCGCACCGAGTCCCGGACGATGTCCAGACCCAGCACGGTCCCCCGCCCCGCCGTCGGGTGCAGGAACCCGAGCAGCAGCCGGATCAGGGTGGACTTGCCGGCGCCGTTGGGACCCAGGAACCCGAAGATCTCGCCCTCGCGGACCTCGAGGCTCACGCCGTCGAGGGCACGCACCCGGCCGTAGTGCTTGGCCAGGCCGTCGACCTCGATCGCGTTCATCGCGGCAAGGCTACGCCGCCGGCCCCACGCCCGCCCGCCGAAGCGGCCCGGCTAGAACACGAGGGCGAGCAGCCGTCCCAGCAGGACCAGGGCGCCCCACGCGACCCCGGCGGCCACGAGCAGGATGCCCAGCACGAACGCCGTCGACCCCGAGGTGCTCGCCCCGGGATCCACGGCATGCCGGTGGAACAGGTCCAGGTTGCGCGTGTTGGACTTGAACCCGAAGTCCACGATGTCGCCCACGAACGGGACGAGCCCGACCGCGAAGTCGACCGCGACGTAGATCACCATCCGCGTCAGCACCACCTTGGGCAGCCGGAAGCGGGCGGCCTCGAGCACGATCCAGCTGCCGATGAGGGCGCCCACCAGGTCACCCAGGAACGGCACCAGCCCGATGATCGGGTCGAGCCCGATCCGACTGCGGGTGCCCGGGACGGCCACCAGGTCGTCGAGCATGCGGGTGACCCAGCCGATCCGCCGCTCGGCAGCGAGCACCCGCTCGGTGCGCTCGCCTTGTTGCGGCTGCCGGCGGTGCCGGGTGCGCGACTGCGATGCATGCATGAGCGGAATGATGCCCGGGCATCGAGGCGGTCCGGGTTCCGGGCGCCGGGCCGCACGTGTCGGCGACGTGCCATCGAGCCTCGAGCCATCGTCACGGCGCCTCAGCAGGTAGGATCGAGAACGTGCTCTATCGCGCCGATCCCTGGCTCCACGTGATCGCCGGATGCATGTCGTCGGGCAAAACCGACGAGCTGCTGCGCCTGCTCCGGCGGGCCGAGATCGCCAAGCGCCGGATCCTGCTCGTCCGGCCCGACGTGGACGACCGGACGCCGAGCGACTATGCCGAGAGCCGGAGCAAGGCCCGCTTTCCGTCGGTGCTCGTTCCCAAGACGGAGCCGGTCGAGATCCTGTCGCTGGCGCGCGAGCGCGACGTCGACATGGTGGGCATCGAGGAGGCCCAGTTCTTCGACGGCTCGCTGCCCGGCACCGTCGACACCCTCCGTGCCTCCGGGCGCCATGTGATCGCGAGCGGCCTCAACACCGACTTCGCGGGCCGCCCGTTCGGCTCGATGCCCGCCCTGCTCGCCATGGCCGACGAGGTCACCATGCTGACCGCGATCTGCGTCGTGTGCGGCGAGACCGCGACCCGTACCCAGCGCCTGGTCGGCGGCCGGCCGGCAGCGATCGACGACCCGCTGATCGTGATCGGCGGCTTCGACGGCCGCGCGGTCGAGACCTACGAGGCGCGCTGTCTGCGCCACCACGAGATCGCCTCCGCCAGCTCCGCGCGCGGCGTGGTCGCGGACAACTAGACCCGGTCCTCGCGGAGACCACGACCCCGGCCCCTGGTGCCGGTCCTCCGGCACGGCACCTGTCCACAGGTTGTCCACGTGCGCCGGGAATGGTGGACAACTCGGCCGCGACCACCTCCGAACTCGTGGACAACCCCGTTGGCACCGGCTGCGCCAGCCGATATCGTTCGGTTTGCCCGAAGGGGCCGGTGGCACCGACGCCGGACCGGTCAGCAATGACCGGACCGGGTCCCCGGACCGCCGTCACGGAGGCCGCGAGGTCGACGGGGCGGAGGTGACCGGAGCCGCTGCGGCAAGGCCGAGCTTGCTCGGCAGGGTCGCGGGCGTGGCGGTGCGGTACGGTTCCTTCGGGCGCTTTCGTGTCCTTCGGGCGCTTTCGTGTGCGCCGCGACATCGGATCGACATGCCCAAGCTGTCCGCGGGTCTGCTGCTCTACCGCCGGGCCGGCGCCGAGCTCCAGCTGCTGGTCGCCCATCCCGGTGGCCCCGTCTGGGCACGCCGGGACGGCGGTGCCTGGTCCCTCCCCAAGGGTGCCCTGCTCCCCGACGAGCCGCCACTTGCGGCCGCGTTGCGCGAGTTCGAGGAGGAAACCGGTCACCGGCCGCCGGATGGGACGGCGATCGACCTGGGCGAGGTGCGGATGCGCTCGGGCAAGACCGTGCACGGCTTCGCACTCGAGGGCGATCTCGACCCGGATGCGGTCCACAGCATGCGGGTGGAGATCGAGTGGCCCCCTCGCTCGGGGCGGCGGCTCCACGTGCCGGAGATCGATCGCGTGGTATGGGCAAGCCCCGCCGACGCCCGCCGGCTCCTCAATCCGGCCCAGGCCGAGTTCGTCGACCGGCTCCTCAGCCGGCTCCCGACCCCATAGGGTGGCACCCGCGGGGACGGAGGCGAAGGCGCCCTTGCGGTCCTCGCTGGCGGGATCCGCCGTTCCACCGCACACTTCCCGGCGATGAATCACGATCCGAACGGCCGCGCGTACAGCGGCGGCGCCTATCCGGACGATCGACCGCGCCGGCGGCGCCAGGGCATCGGCGCAGCGGCGGCGATGGGCCTGGTCGTGTTCGCCGCGTTCGTCGCGCTCGGCGTCGCGGGTGCGGCCTTCGCCCTGTCCACCTACACCTCGCTCGCCGCGGATCTGCCCGATCCGGGCCTGCTCGAGAAGATCGAGCTGCCCCAGCGGTCGGTGGTCTACGACCGGACCGGCACGGTGGAGCTCGCCCGGTTCGGCGAGTTCAACCGGGAGACGGTCACGTTCGACGCCATCCCGCCGGTGCTGGTCGACGCCACCACGGCGGTCGAGGACCACACCTTCTGGGAGAACTCCGGCTTCGACCCGGTGGGCATCGCCGCCGCCGGCCTCGATGCCCTGCGAGGCCGGCCCCGCGGCGCCTCGACCATCACCCAGCAGCTCGTCCGCCAGCGCCTGCTGACCGAGGACGGCGAGGCGCAGACACAGGTCACCGCGACTCGCAAGCTCAGGGAGATCATCCAGTCGATCCGCGTCACCCAGGCCTACCCGGGCGAACCCGGCAAGCAGCGGATCATGGCCGCGTACCTCAACCAGAACTACTACGGCAACGACTCGTACGGGGTGGCGGCCGCCGCCAAGGGGTATTTCGGGGTCGAGCTCCAGGACCTCACGCTCGCCCAGGCCGCGATCATCGCGGCCCTGCCCCAGTCGCCATCCACCTATGACCTCGTCCAGAACTCGGTGATCCAGTGCGTGGACCCGTCACAGGACCCCGAGACGTGCGATCAGACCCAGCTTGTCGTTCCCGCCGACGCCGCGATCGTCGTGCGCCGGAACCTGGTGCTGGACCAGATGGAGGCCGCCGGCGGCACCCCGCTCACCGGCGACCGGTACACCGCCCAGGACTTCGCAGCGGCCAGGGACGAGCAGGTCGTCCTCGCCGCCCAGCGCTCCAGCCAGTGGAAGGTTCCCCAGTTCGTGTGGCAGGTGCGCCGCGAGCTGGCCGGCCGAGTGTGCGGCGAGGAGGCTGAGACGTGCCCGCTGCTCGAGCGGGGCGGGCTGCGGATCGTGTCCACCATCGACCTCGACCTCCAGGCCGCCGCCGAGCGGTGGGTGCAGGCCGCGACCATCGTGCCCAAGTCCAGGAACCCGCGGGCGGCGGCCAGGGCCCTGGGCCTGACGTACCAGCCGTGGATGGCCAATCTCGAGGACAAGAGCCTGCGCAACGGCGCCCTGATCGCGATGGACTACCAGACCGGGGAGATCGTCGCCTACCAGGGCTCGGCCGACCCCACGGCCACCAGGGCCACCAAGCGCTTCCAGCCCCGCTATGACGTCCTCGCCGACGGCTGGCGCCAGCCCGGCTCCGCGTTCAAGCCCGTGGTCTACGCCACCGGCATCGACGCGCAGCGGATCACCGCCGGCACCGCGTTCATGGACGTGGTGACGGACTTCGGGGGCGGCTACACCCCCACCGACGCCGACAACCTCGAGCGCGGCCCCGTGCGCGCTCGCGACGCGCTTCGCTTCTCGCTCAACATCCCGGCTGTCAAAGCGATGGCGGTGATCGGCAATGCCGCCGTCCAGCAGAAGGCGGAGGACATGGGCGTCCGGTTCATGGACGACCAGGTGGATGCCGGCCTGGCATTCGCGCTGGGCGTGGAGGAGGTCCACCCCAAGGACCTGGTGCGCGCCTACGGCACCCTTGCCAACGGCGGCCAGCTCGTGGACCAGACCACGATCATCGAGGTCACCGACGACACCGGCCAGGTCGTGCTCGAGGCATCGACGGCCGCGGAGCCCACCCGGGCGCTGGACAGGGGCGCCGCCGCCATCGTGACCGACATCCTGGCCGGCAACACCGATCCGGGCGTGAACCCGTACTGGGGAGAGTTCCGGATCATGGACGGCAGGAAGCGCCGTCCGGCGGCGCTCAAGACCGGCACCAACAACGAGGCCCGCGACCTCAACGCCTACGGCTACATCGCGGCCCCGTCCAAGGCCGAGCGGGCGGACGGCGAGTACGCGCTGGCAGTCGGCGTGTGGAACGGCAACTCGGACAACTCACTGGTGTCCACGCCGGCGGACCCGCTGTTCTCGAGCGGCGTCTCGACCTATGTCTGGCAGGGCTTCCTGGAGGAGGCCACCAAGGGCTGGTCGATCAACCAGTTCAAGCTGCCGGGATCGCTGGAGTCGGTCCGGGTGGACCCCTGGACGGGCCTCGTCGCCACGGGTGGTCAGAGCGTCAACGAGCTGTTCCTCAAGGGCACCGCTCCGACACAGCGCCTGGCGGCCGACCAGGGCTGCGGGGCGGCGGTGCTGGGGGTGGTGGGCTTCGAGAGCCAGTACCCGGACTGGATGGCCGCCGACGAGGGCTGGATCAGGCGCGCCGAGAAGGGCCCTGGCCGGGCAGGCGGGCCCGAGGGAACGCGCACCGCGTACTTCTACAACGGCGTGTTCGTCCCCTACGGCCGATCGTGGGGAGTGGTGGTGAGCAGCGGTCCAGGCTGCGCCACGCCGACGCCCAGCCCGACGGTGGATCCATGCGCGTCCTATGACCCGCTGGCCTCCGTCGATCCGCTGGCCTCCGTCGATCCGCTGGCCACGCCGCTCCTCTGCCCCACCCCGTCCGCGTCAGTGGAGCCGTCGGTCGAACCCAGCCCGACCGACATTGCGACGCCCTCGCCGACGGCCGCCCCCACGCCCACCGCCCCCCCGACCAAGGCGCCCCCGACCAAGGCGCCGACACCGAGCCCGACCAAGGCGCCGACACCGAGCCCGACGGCCGCCCCCACACCCACGCCCGCCCCGCCGACGCCGACTCCGGCACCCGCTGCCACCTGAGCCCGTACCGGCGCCTCCTCGAGGCGTCGACGACGCTGGGCCGCGATGCTCAGGCCGGGGTGAACGCCATCCGCAGCGCCGGCACGACCTCGGTGGCGATCCGCCGCAGCCTGGCCTCCGGTACGCCGCGGGGAACGGCGGAGATGTCCGTGAACCCCAGCTCGAGGTGCCGCCGGGCGAACGCCTCGTAGGCGGCTTCGCTCTCCAGCACCTCGGAGCCGGCCCAGACGGAACGCCGGATCGTCGCCGGATCGCGCCCGATGGCCTTGCATGCCGCGTCGAGCATCTCGATCCGCTCCTCGACGCTCGTGGTCACGCCGTCGGTGGCGGTCCCGGGCAGCTCGGGGAACGTGTCCCACTGGTCGGCCCAGCGGGCGGCCAGCCGGATCATCCGCGGGCGGTGGGCCGCAACGAGCAACGGGATCCGGGGCCGCTGCACCGGGCGCGGCTCGAACACCGCGTCGTCGGTCCGGTAGAAGCGACCCGTGTACGTCAGCCGCGGCTCCTCCTGGAGCCGGACCAGCAGCTCCACCGCTTCCTCCAGCCGGTCCACCCGGTCGGCGGCGGCGGGCAGGTCCAGGCCGTACCGGCGGTGCTCGTCGGCGTGCCAGCCCGTGCCGATCCCGAGGATCAGCCGGCCCCCGCTGACGTGGTCGACGGTGACCGCCTCCTTGGCCAGCAGGGCCGGGTGGCGGAACGTGTTGGCCGACACGAGCACGCCGAGCCGGATCCGCCGGGTCGTCGCCGCCAGGGCCGCCAGCAGCGTCCACGCCTCGAGACACGGCAGCTCGGGCGGGCCGTCGGTGTCGAGCAGGTGGTCGACCAGCCAGGCGTGGTCGAAGCCCAGGTCCTCGGCGAGGGCGAACTCGTCGCGGACCTGGGACCAGGGCTTGCTCGCCTGGCTCATGAACAGGCCGAAGCGGGGCAAGAGCGGCACGCGAACCTCCTGGCGAAGCGAGCCTCGCATGTCCTGGATCGGGCCCGCCGTGCTGCCGATGCTAGCGGGCGAGCGCCCGGCCTGCGCATTCTCAGCGAACTCTCAGCCGATCCGCCCTATCATCCGCCACGGCCCGGCGTGGAACCCATCCCGTCCGCCGGGCGACTGCATCATCGTTCTGCCTCGCTCTCGGAGTCACGACATGTCGGATCGCGCCTCCGGGCACCCGGTGCGCTCACGCCTCGCCGCCCGGGCCGCCCTGCTCCTCGCCATCATCGGCCTCGTCGCCGGTCCGGCCGCCCCGCTGGTGGCCGCCGCAGGCGGGCTGACGGTCACCACCCCCTTCCCGTCCGTGGTGGCCAAGCCGGGGAGCACCGCGACCTTCAAGCTCACCCTGACATCCGACCAGCAGGGCGAGATCGGGCTGGCCACGTCCGGCGTCCCGTCCGGCTGGAGCGCGTCGTTCGCCGGTGGTGGCCTGGATGTCACCGGCGCCTACCTCACCCGCAACGACCCGGTGGACCTCAACCTCAACGTGGTGGTTCCGGCCGACGCCGCCGACGCCAGCGCGACCATCCGGGTCCAGGCAACCGGACCCCAGGGGACCACAACCCTGCCGCTGACGGTGCAGGTGCAGCAGAAGGCCGGCGGCACGGTCACCCTCACCTCGGACTACCCCGAGCTGCAGGGCCCGGCCTCGTCCACCTTCAGCTTCTCGCTCACGCTCAAGAACGGCGGCGCCGAGGAGAGCACCTTCGCGATCGCCACCCAGGCCCCCGACGGCTGGACGGTCACCGCCAAGCCGTCGGGCCAGGCGCAGGCGACCAGCGCCGTGGTCACGGCCGGCGGATCGACCACGATCGCGGTCTCGGCCCTGGCCCCCAAGCAGATCGATGCCGGCACGTACCCCATCACCGTGACCGCAACCGGCGGCGGCGGCAGCGCCAGCGCCGATCTCGACGTCATCATCACCGGCAGCTACTCCCTCGACGTGTCGACGCCGAACCAGGTCCTGTCGACCGCCGCCAACGCGGGCAGCACCACCGACTTCCAGCTCACGATCACCAACACCGGCACCGCCGAGCTGACCAATGTCCAGCCGGAGGCGAGCGCACCCACCGGCTGGACCGTCACCTTCGACCAGGAGACGATCGCGAGCATCGCCCCCGACGAGACGGCGACCGTGACCGCCGCCATCACGCCCACGGGCGAGGCCATCACCGGCGACTACAACGTGACCATGACCGCCAAGAATGACGAGGCCACCGGTTCGGTCACGATCCGGGTCAAGGTCGAGACCCCGGCCTTCTGGTGGATCGCCGGGGTCCTGCTGATCGCCGTCGTGTTCGTGGGCCTGTGGTGGGTCTTCCGGACGTACGGGCGGCGGTAGCGACATGACCGACGAGCGGACGACCCCGTCCGCCGGCGAGGCGGGCAAGCGCCCGGTGCGGCCGTGGGAGGTTGCCCCTCCCGACCGGCCGGTCCGCCGGGACGGTCCGCGCAGGACGCGGCGAGTGACCGTCGCCGAGGTGCTGGCCGATGTCCCCGAGGACGCGGTCATTGTCGCCCGGCGGCTGACCAGGCAGTACGGCGAGTTCACCGCCGTCGACCGCCTCGACCTGACGGTCCGGAGGGGCGAGGTGTTCGGACTGCTGGGTCCCAACGGCGCCGGCAAGACCACGACCGTGCTGATGCTGCTGGGCCTGACCGAGCCGACCCGGGGCGTGGTGCGCGTGCTGGGCCTCGATCCGTCCCGCGAACCGCTGGCGGTCAAGCGCCAGGTGGGCTACCTGCCCGACAACGTCGGCTTCTACCCCACCCTGACCGGGCGCGAGAACCTGCGCTACACGGCCAAGCTCAACGGCATCCCGCGCACCGAGGCGGAGGCCCGCATCGACGAGCTGCTGGCCGAGGTGCGCCTCGAGGACGCGGCGGACCGCCGGGCCGACACCTACTCGCGCGGCATGCGGCAGCGACTGGGCATCGCCGATGCGCTGGTGAAGGAACCCGCGGTGCTGATCCTCGACGAGCCCACCATCGCGATCGACCCATCGGGTGTCGAGGAGCTGCTCGCGCTGCTCCGGCGGCTCGTCCGGGAGCGCGACCTGACCGTCCTCCTCTCGTCGCACATCCTGGGCCAGGTCCAGTCGCTGTGTGACCGGGTGGGCTTCTTCTCGGCCGGCAGGCTGATCGCTGCAGGGCCGCTGGCCGAGCTCGCGGGCGGCGCCGACCAGGCGATCCAGCTGGAGGTCGCGATCGAGGGCGACCCGGCCTCGATCGATCCCGTCGCGCTCGCCGTCGAGGGCGTCACCGCGGTCGAGCCCGACGACCGCGAGGAGCGGCTGCGCATCGTGTCCGCCTCACACGACGTCGCGGCCCCGCTGGCCGGCGCGCTGTCCGCGGCCGGGCTGACCCTGACCCACCTGCGCCGGCGGGGAACCGACCTGATGGAGCTCTACCGCAAGTTCGTCCCGGAGGGTCTCGATGGCCGCGCCCGCTGACACGTCCCGCCGCGGCGACTCCCGCCGCGGCGACGCGATCCGCAAGGCCCGCCGCGCCGAGAAGGCGCCGTCGGGTGGCTGGCGGACGATCGCCGCCAAGGAGCTGGCCGATCACCTCGCCAGCATCCGGTTCTTCGTCCTGCTGGTGGTGGTCGCCGTGCTGGCGATCATCCCGCTCTACCTCATCTCCGGGGAACTGAGCAGCCAGGCGCCCCAGGTGTCCGGCGTCAAGGCGCTGTTCCTGGCCCTGTTCGTGGTCGGCTCCGACAGCATCGGCGGCCTGACCACGGTGTTCTTCGTCGCGCTGCTCGTACCGCTGGTGGGGATCGCGTTCGGGTTCGATGCCGTCAACAGCGAGCGCAGCCAGGGAACGCTGGCCCGGCTGCTCGCCCAGCCGGTCCACCGCGACGACGTCGTCAACGGCAAGTTCGCGGCCGGCATCGCGGTGATCGCGATGATGATCGGTGCGCTGGTGCTGTTCGTGGCCGCGGCCGGGATCATGCGCCTGGGGATCATCCCCGGACCGGAGGAGATTGCCCGGATCCTCGTCTGGTTCCTGGCAACCGTCCTGTACGCCTCGTTCTGGCTGGCGTTCGCGCTGCTGCTCTCGGTCGTGGTGCGCAGCGCGGCCTCGGCGGCGCTGATCGGCTTCGGCTCCTGGCTGGGCCTCACGCTGATCGGGTCGGTGCTGCTGCCGATCATCGCCGGCACCCTGTTCCCGACCGCGGGCAGCAGCAGCTACGACCAGCTGTTCGCCGCCTCCGGGGCGCAGCAACTGTTCCTGCGGCTGTCCCCGGCCCAGCTGTACAACGACATCCAGGTCGCGATCCTCAACCCGTCGGTGAGCACCGTGATCGGGCCGGCGAACCTGGGCCAGGCGATCAGCTCCCAGGAGGCCATTCCGTCCCTGCTCTCGCTCGACCAGTCGATCCTCGTGGTCTGGCCGCAGATCGTGCTGCTGGTCGCGTTGACCGCGGTCATGTTCGCCCTCGGCTACGTGCTGTTCCTGCGCCAGGAGGTCCGCGCCTAGTCCGCGCCCAGGCGGCGCGGCGCGTCACCAACCCGTCACCGGCCTGATGCAGGATGGTGGGGTACCACCCGGTACCCGGCGATCCGAACCTGCGCCGGCGACGAACCACCGGTGACCGATGAACCAGCCCTTCGCCAACCCTGAGCCGCCCGCCGCCTCCCCGCCGAGCGCAGCACCCGCCCGGGTGTCGCGGCTGGCCGGTGCCCTGGCGGGTCTCGTGGCCGCCGCGGCCGCCCTGGCCACCGGCGAGCTGGTGGCGGCGGTGACGGGTAGCACCCCGGCGCCGGGGATCGCGGTCGGCACGGCGATCATCGACTTTGCCCCGCCGGGCTCGAAGGAGTTCGTCGTCGCGTTGTTCGGCACCAACGACAAGCTCGCGCTCATCGTCCTGGTCACGGTTGCCGTGCTCGCCTTCGGCGTCGTGATCGGGCTGGTCGCGCGGCGGTCCATGCTCGTGGCATCGCTGCTGATCGCGGGCCTGGTGGCGGTCGGCGGCCTGGCCGGGATGCGCGATCCAACGGCCAGCGCGTCCATGGTCCTGATCTCCTCGGTCGCGCAGGCGGCCGTCGGCATCCTCGTGCTCGAGGCGCTCATGGGGGCCGCCCGTCTGCCGGCCTCCGCGTCCGGGGGCGCGACGCCGGCAGACGCCGACGCCGTGCGTCGGAGTTTCCTCGTGCGGGCCGGCGGGCTGGGCCTGCTGTCGCTGGTCGGCTTCGGGGTGGGCCGGGCGCTGCTCGACGGGCGCGCCTCGCAGTCCGCGGGGGTCGGCCTGTCGGTGCCGGAGACCGTGGACCCGGCCATGTCCATCGCACCCGAGAACACGCTCGACGTGACCGGCATCACGCCGCTGGTCACCCCCAACGACGCCTTCTACCGGATCGACACGGCGCTCATCACGCCCGCCGTGGACGTGGCGACCTGGTCGCTTCGCGTGCACGGCATGGTGGACCACGAGCTGGACCTCACCTTCGACCAGCTGGTGGAGCTGCCGGTGATCGAGCGCTACGTGACCATCAGCTGTGTCAGCAACGAGGTCGGCGGCAGGCTGATCGGCAACGCCAGGTGGAGCGGCGTCAGGCTGACCGACGTGCTCGACATGGCCGGGGTCCAGCCCGGCGCGACCCAGGTGGTGCCGCGTTCCGTCGACGGCTGGGCGGCCGGCTTCCCCACCGAGTGGGTCACCCATCCCGACCACCCGCGCGACGCCATGATCGCCGTGAAGATGAACGGCGAGCCACTGCCGTCGGAGCACGGGTTCCCGGCCCGGCTCATCGTCCCCGGCCTGTACGGCTACGTCTCGGCCACCAAGTGGCTGAGCGAGATCGAGCTCACCACGTGGGAGGCGTTCGACTCCTACTGGGTGCCGCGGGGCTGGTCCAAGGAGGGTCCGATCCTCACCCAGTGCCGGATCGACGTCCCCCGTCCAAGCGACCTGTACCAGGCCGGCGACATGGTGGCCGTGGCCGGCGTCGCGTGGGCCATGGACCGCGGCATCTCCAGGGTCGAGGTCATGGTCGATGACGGTGACTGGCAGGAGGCGACGCTCTCCGACCCGCTGGGACCCCAGACCTGGGTCCAGTGGAAGTGGGCCTGGACCGCCGTCCCCGGCCGGCACACGTTCACGGTTCGGGCCACCGATGGCGACGGCGTGGTCCAGGCCTCGGAGATGACGCCGCCCGCCCCGGACGGTGCCCGCGGCTACCCCACGAGGGCCGTGCAGGTCGGCTGAGCGCGCTTCCGGTACCCTCGCTCACCTGATGCCTCGACACCGATACCTGTTCGACACCCCAGATCGCTTCGTCGCGGGCACGGTCGGTGTCCCCGGCAACCGCACCTTCTTCCTGCAGGCGCGCGAGGGGACGCGGGTCGTCTCGGTCGCCTTGGAGAAGGTCCAGGTCGCCGCCCTCGCGCAGCGGCTGGGCGACCTGCTCGAGGAGCTCGAGCGGCGCAGTGTCGAGGGCGCCGAGGATGTCGCCGGCATCGTGGGCGACACCGCAGCGCTCGACGAGCCGATCAACGAGGCGTTCCGCGTGGGCGTGCTGTCGATCGGCTGGGATACGGCCGACGAGCTGATCGTCCTCGAAGCGCGCGAGATCACCGAGGACGAGGAGGACGAGGTGGAGCCGTTCGCGGACGATGCCGAGGACGGCCCGGATCTGGTCCGGGTCCGCATCTCGGCCGCGTATGCCCGCGAGTTCATCGCCCGCGCCCAGCGGGTGGTGGCGGCCGGCCGGCCGCCGTGTCCCCTGTGCGGCGAACCGCTCGACCCGCAGGGACATCTCTGCCCGCGCCGCAACGGCCATCTCCTGAACTGACGCCAGCCGAGCGGCCGATGCGCGACGACGAGCCGGAAGGCGGCCCCGGGGATAGCCCGGCGGACGACGCGTTCGAGGCGGCCGTCCGGGCCGAGATGGACGCGGAGATCGACGAGGGTGACGAGATCCTGCCGTCCGACGGCGACGGCGACGGCGATCCGACCGAGGTTGCCGCGTCGGTCGACGACCTCGGGCTGCCGATGCCGGTGCTCGACGCCGGGACCGGCCTGGAGCTCCTGCGGACGGGAGAGCTGGAGCTGGTGGGCCGCCTGTGGGCCTCGACCAACAACGCCCTGCTGGGCGTGGTCCGCGGCGCCGGGATCGAGGCCGCCTGCATCTACAAGCCGGTGGCGGGTGAGCGGCCGCTGGGCGACTTCCCGGACCGCACGCTCACCCGGCGTGAGACCGCCGCGTTCGCCGTGTCGCGGGCCAGCGGCTGGGACATCGTGCCGCCGACCGTGCTCCGGGAGGGACCCTTCGGCGAGGGCATGCTCCAGCTCTGGATCCGCGCCGACGCCTCGGTGGACCCGGTCGCACTGGTCGTCGCCCAGGATCCCTGCCTGCGCTCGATCGCCGTGTTCGATGCCGCCGTCAACAACACCGACCGCAAGGCGGGACACCTGATCCCGGTGCCCGGCGGACACGTGTACGGCGTGGACCACGGCGTGACCTTCTCGCCGGTGCCCAAGCTGCGCACCGTGCTGTGGGCCTGGCGCGGCCAGCCGTTCGAGGCCGGCGAGGCGGCGGTGCTGCGCTCGCTGCGGGCGCGGTTGGACGGCGACCTTGGCCGCGACCTGCGGGCGCTGCTCGACCCGATCGAGGTCGTCGCGACCCGCCGCCGGATCGACCGGCTGCTCGAGGCAGGCGTGTTCCCGCACCCCGACCCGCGCCGTCCGGCCCTCCCCTGGCCGCCCGTCTGAGCGTTGCCCACGGGAACCCGGACCCGGGCTCGAAGCCCGGGTGCGCCGTCAGGACCCCTTGGCGACCAGCCCGACCCCGTTTCCGCCGATCGTGAGCGTGCCGGCGTCGATCGCATACCCGACGTCACCGCGGAGGACAGCGAGCACGTGCTTCTCCACCTGCATCGCAACCGGCTGGCAGGCCATCCTGGTGGTCATGATCGGGCCGAACGTGATCGTCCCGTCGGTCACGGTCGCCTGGCCGCTGCCGCGGTTGCAGCCGGCATGGACTGCGACCTGGCCGTCCGCGAACACCATGCTCGCGCTGACGCCCGCCGGCATCGACGACACGGCGTCGGCAGTGACAAGGCCATCGACGGTCCAGGTGGTGCCCGCGAGCGGGAGGTCGGGCGCGGCCGCGGACTCGTCCATGGCCCTGAGCATGACATCGCCGTTGACCAGCGTCAGGGTGTCGCCGTCGAGGTCCAGCCCGGCGCCGTCGACAAACCCGCTGATCCAGGCGTCCTGGTCCATGAGGTCCGGCTCGCACCCCATCTCGGTGGTGATCACCTGGCCCACGACAAGCACGCCATCGATGATCTCGTAGTCCCCGCTCATCTGGTTGCAGCCGGCCAGGATGCCGAGGCGGCCATCCTCGAACCGCAGCGAGATCGTCGATCCCTGCACCACGTCGTGGCCCCCGGCCTCCGTGACGATGAACGTCCGGGCATCGAGATCGGCTGTCGTCGGCGCGGTGCCGGCGGGCTCTCCGGCGTCCGTCGAGCCAGAGAACGGCGAGGGAGCCGGACTATTCCCGCTCGAGCAGGCGCCGACGATGAGGAGGACGGCGACCGACGCCGCCGTGGCGGTGGGGAAGCGCATGTCTGAGGGTCACCCGTTGCTGGACGCACGAACACGGGCGAGCGCGCAGCCCGCCGCCCGACTGACGCCGCCCGCGTGCCGATGGTTCCGGCAGGGGTCAGCTGTCCCCGGGCTCGCCGCTGGCCACGGTCTCGAAGCGGACGGCTGAGGTCGTGTCCGCCTCGGCCGTTCCCTCCCGCCCGAGCAGCCGGTCCACGACGCCGGCGGACTCCAGCTCGTCGGGCACGAGCACCACGGCCGCGCCCTGGCGCTCGGCATAGGCCGCGAGATCCGCGGCGTCCTTGTCGCTGGGCAGCCAACCCCAGGCATCCAGGCCGCGGGCCCTGAGCGTCCGCACCTGGGCGGCGAGCGACGGGCGGCCGGCGGTGTCGAGCTGGTCCGCGTCCAGGCGCTCACCGGGACCCGCCTCATCGGCCATGAGCTCGCGCTCGCCGTCGCCCGACCACGAGGTGGGCACGGGGCTGGCGAACAGGCCGCCGGCATCGATGTCGTACAGGATGACGGCTCGGCCCTCATCCGCAGCAAGATTGCCCGCGCGTTGCCGGACGGCACGGTAGCGGTCATCGTCGCCGGTGACGGCGACGATCGGGCCGGGCGTGGACGGAATCGACATGAGGGACCTCCCGCGGGAACCCCCACCTTGCCCTCCCGGGGCTCACGGGTGCGTTACAGCCAGGTCCTGTCATGTGCGGGGTGGTTGACAAGAACGGCCGTTCACCCCATGATTCGTCAATCGCCCGAAGCACGCGGCCGCGAGGCCGGCGCCAAGAACGCGCACACCGTCGCCGCGCCGGGCCCAATCACTTCGCCGCTCCGGCCACCGCACGTCTCGGCCGTTGGAGCGGCAGCAGGCCCGCCCAATCCCGGCGGTGCCCCGGAAAGGAATCACTCGTCACATGCTCTCCCGCGCCACCACGAATGCCGTGGCGCATCGCGCCAGCTCGATGCGCCGGATGCGCCGTCGGGCGGTCCATGCGAACCGTCTCTACTGTGCCACCAACGGCTGCACGTCCTTCCTCGTCGTCGACGAGCTGGGCGGCGTCGCCCACTGCGAGATCTGCGGCTACATCCGCAAGCTCCACTGAGGCGCGGCCCACAGCCCGGGCTCGCAGCCACCACACCTCGCAGTCACCAGACCAGGCTCCGCGGCCGGAGCGTTCCGCCTCCCGTCCGAGCCATCCACGGCCGGCCCCACCGGGCCGGCCGTCGAGATTCGCGCCGCTGCGCCTCGCCATCCGGAACGCATCCTCGGGCGAAGGAGTGGGCAGGACAGCAAGTCCTCCAATCCTCGCTCACTCGAGCGACCGGACAGCCCCCACCAACACTGGAGACTGCCAAGTGCGCACCGCCCGCCTCGCCGGCATCATCGCCGCCGGCTCCCTCGCCCTCGCCGTCGCCGCGCCCGTCGCGGCCGCCGAGCCGGCCCCCCTCACCGCGGTCGTGGCCGTGGACACCGGGACACCGACCGCAGGCAGCGCCTGGGTCCGGGTCCTCCATGGCTCGCCCGACGCCCCCCAGGTCGACGTCCTCGTGGGCGCCGACCTCGACGGGGCCGCCAAGGTGGATGCCCTCTCCGGCCTGTCGTTCGGCGAGATCTCGGACTACGCGGAGGTTCCCGCAGGCACGTACGCCGTCAAGGTCTGCGCCACCGCCGACAACTCGGTCTGCCCGATCGAGGTCGCCTCGCTCGATCTCGCCGCGGACACCAAGTACACCGTCGCCGCCTCCGACCTGCTGGCCTCGATCAAGGCCGACGTCTTCGTCGATGCACCCGCCGACAATCCCGACCAGGCCCAGGCCCGCGTCGTGCACCTGTCTGCCGACACCCCCGCGGTCGACGTCCTGACCCAGGACGGCAGCGCCACGGTCGTCTCCGACCTCGCCTACCCGGACGCCACGGACTACCTGGCGCTGGATGCCGGCAGCTACGACCTCAAGGTCTGCGCCACTGCCGACACCACCGTCTGCCCGCTCGATCCCGGCTCGCTCGACCTCGCAGCTGGCGAGGCGTACAGCGTGTTCGCGGTCGGCTCGCTCGATGCCACCCTCAATGACGGCGGCGGCAACGGCGGCAGCGGCGGCGGCAGCAACGGCGGCAACAACGGCAACGGCGGCACCGACCTGCCGGAGACCGACACCGTCGCAGCCCCCGGCGCCACCGACTCCGGCACGATGCCGGTGCTCCCCCTCCTCGGCATCGCCGCGGTCGCCGGCCTGATCGCCTCCCGCCGGTTTGTCACGGCCCGCGCCCGCAACCGCTAGCCCAATCCCCTCCCCCAGACCTCACGCCCCGGACCGGCTCCCCGGTCCGGGGCGTTCCCATGCCATGCGACGGCTGCCCGCGGCCGCGCCGGGCGGAGCATGATCGTCGGGAGCAGGCACGCAACCGGTCCAGCCGGCCGGGGCAAGGAGGTCATCGATGACCAGCGGCAGGATCCTGGACCGCTCCCGTCTCGGGCGACTGATGGCGGATGAGACGGCCGCCTTCGAGCGGGCCAACCCGCGCTCGCGCGCGTTGTTCGAGCGGGCGAAGGGGTCGCTGCTCGACGGCGTGCCGATGAACTGGATGGTCAAGTGGGCGGGTCCATACCCGTTGTTCGTGGAGTCGGCGTCGGGTGCGCGGTTCAGCGACGTTGACGGACATGAGTACGTGGACCTGTGCCTGGGCGATACGGGCGCGATGGCCGGCCACGGGCCCGAGGCGACGCTGCGGGCCGTCGAGGCCCAGATGCGACGGGGCATCACGCACATGCTGCCGACCGAGGACGCGATCGTGGCGGGTGATGAGCTGCGTCGCCGGTTCGGTCTCCGGTTCTGGCAGTTCACCCTTACCGCCACCGACGCCAACCGGTTCGTGATCCGGCTGGCCCGGCACCTCACGGGTCGCCCCAGGATCGTGGTCCACAACCACTGCTACCACGGCTCGGTGGACGAGACCTTCGCGGTCATCGGCCCGGACGGCGAGGCGACTGCGCGCCCGGGCAACATCGGCCCGCCCGTGCCGCTCGCCGAGACGACCCGGGTGGTCGAGATCAACGATCTCGAGGGGCTGGAGCGGGAGCTGGCCAGGGGCGACGTCGCCGCCTGCCTGTTCGAGCCGGCGCTGACCAACGTCGGCATCGTGCTGCCCGAACCCGGCTATCACGAGGGCGTCCGGGACCTCACCCGGCGCCACGGGACGCTGGTCATCAACGACGAGACCCACACGATCTGCGCCGGCCCCGGCGGGTACACCGGTGCCCACGGGCTGGCGCCCGACTTCCTCACGATCGGCAAAACGATCGGCGGCGGGATCCCGGCGGCGACCTACGGGTTCAGCGAGGAAGTCGGCGCCCGGATCAGCGCCTCGATCGAGCGCGAGGTCAGCGATGTGGGCGGCATCGGCGGCACGCTGGCCGGCAACGCCCTGTCGCTGGCGGCCATCCGCGCAACCCTGGGCGAGGTCCTCACCGACGAGGCGTTCGCGCGGATGATCCCGCTCGGCGAGCGGTTCGAGACGGGGGTCAACGAGGTGCTCGCGGCGAGTGCCGTGCCGTGGCACGTGACCCGGCTCGGGGCGAGGGCCGAGTACCACTTCCTGCCCGAGCCCCCGCGCAACGGCAGCGCGATGAACGACGCGATGGACCCCGAGCTGGAGCGGTTCCTGCACCTGTGGGCGATGAACCGGGGCGTGCTGATGACGCCGTTCCACAACATGGCCCTGATGTCGCCGGCGACCACGACCGCCGACGTCGACCGTCACACCGAGGTGTTCGGCGAGGCGATCGAGGCGCTGTTCGGTTGATGGCAAGGCGCGTCCGCCCGCGATCCGCGCCATCCTGCTGATGGCCCAGCCGGTCGTCCGGACGGCGCTGCTGCTCCCCGTGCCCGCTGCCGAGGCGGTGGTCGACCCGTGGCGTCGACGCTTCGACCCGGCCGCATCCTGGGGCGTGCCCGCCCACGTCACGCTCCTGTACCCCTTCGTTCCTCCGGCCGCGCTCGAGCCCGGGGTTGTCGACAAGCTGGCGACCCTGTTCGCCGACCGCGCGCCGGTGAGCATCGCCCTGTCCGAGGCCCGGCGGTTCGGTGACAGGGTCCTGTACCTGGCCCCCGAGCCGGCCGAACCGATCCGCGCGCTGACCGACGCGATCGTTGCCGCCTTCCCGGGCTGCCGGCCGTATGGCGGGCGGTTCGACGAGGTGGTCCCGCACCTCACGCTGACCGACGGCGCGCCGGCCGGGGTGATGGCCGCTGCCGAGACGGGGCTCGCATCTCGGCTGCCCATCCGCTGCCTGGTCCAGGAGGTCTGGCTGATGGCGGGCAGCGATGAACCCGGATCCTGGCGGGTGATGGAGCGCTTCCCGCTCGGCCGTTGACCGCGTCCGAGCGGCCGGGGTCCGGAGGCCTCAGCCCCGCTCGTTCCCGGTCCGCAGCCACCAGCGCCGCTCGCGGATCTCCTCGCCGGCGATCTCGTCCACGAGCAGCTCGCCGGGCTCGAACCCTCGGGCCACGTAGAACGGCTCGGCCAGGTCGTTGTCCACCAGCACATCGGCCGCGAGGTCGACCGACGGGTACCGTTCCCGGACGCGGGCGAGCAACGCCGTCCCCAGTCCCTGGCCCCGCCCTCCGGGCCGAGAGTAGATGGCGATGATCTGGACGTGGTCGCCCCGCGCCGTCGCCTCCACGAACGCATCCACCCGCCCGTCCGGGGACCCGTAGCCCGCCACCAGGACGTCATGGCGCTCGAGCCGGAGCGCGACCCGCTCGGGCGAGTAGGCAGCGGCGGTGAACCGCTCGATCGACTCGTCACCGATCCGCCCCGTGTAGGTCGCCCACCAGGCCGCAGTCGCGATCTCCCCGATGGCCGCCGCATCCTCCGGGGTCGCCGGACGCACGAACACGGGCCGCAGCCCGGCGGCGGGCTGCGGCGCGGAGGTCGGGGAGGTCAGGGCCGAACGGGCTCTGCGTGGAGGCGTCACCCGCGCAGTCTACGGGCGGCGACGTGCCCGTGCCCGTGCCCGTGCCCGTGCCCGTGCCACGCAAGCTGGCACGCGACCGGGCTAGAGTGGGCCACCGTGCAGCTCCACGACGACGGCACGCTGGTCGTGTCCGCCACCGACCTCGTCGGCTACCTCGAGTGCGACCACCTCGTCACGCTCGAGAAGGCGCGTGCCCGCGGCGAGCTCGTGAAGCCCGTCCGCAACGACCCTGAGCTGGAGCTCGTCCGCCGCCGGGGCTACGAGCACGAGCGGCGGTACATCGCCCGGCTGGAGGCCGAGGGCCGGACGGTCGTCGAGATGAGCTCCCGGGAGCCGAGAACCCCCGACGAGCTCCGAGCAGCCGAGGCGGAGACGCTGGCAGCGATGCAGGCCGGGACGGACGTCATCTTCCAGGCCACCTTCTTCGACGGCCGCTGGCGCGGCCACCCGGACTTCCTGGTCCGGCGCGACGATCGGCCGTCGTCCCTCGGCGGGTGGAGCTATGACATCGCGGACACCAAGCTCGCCCGCCGCGTCAAGGCAGCCGCCATCCTCCAGATGTGCGTCTACGCTGACCGCCTCGCTGAGCTGCAGGGGATCCCGCCGGAGACGATCGCCGTGGTGACGGGTGATCGCGAGGCGCATCCCCACCGGCTCGAAGACTATGCGGCCTACTTCCGGGCCGCCCGGCGGCGGTTCGAGGCGCGGGTGTTCCAGCCCGCGCCCACGGGCGCGCCGGCGACCTATCCGGAGCCCGTGGACCACTGTCGCGTCTGCTCGTGGTGGATCGAGTGCCAGGATCGGCGCCGAGCCGACGACCACCTCTCGATCGTGGCGGGGGCGGCGAAGACCCAGCGCCGGCGGCTGGTCGAGGCGGGGGTGACGACGCTGGCGGGGCTCGCGAGGCTGGACGAGGGTCGCGGCATCCGCGGGATGCAGCCCCGGATCCTGGGCCGGCTGCGCCAGCAGGCCGCGCTCCAGCTCGCGTGGCGGGAGGACGGCGTGGACAGGTACGAGCTCCTCCCCCCGTCGCCGGACGAGCCCGGCAAGGGCCTCGCGGCCCTGCCCCCGCCGTCCCGCCTCGACGTGTTCTTCGACATCGAGGCCGACCCGTGGGCGCTGGATGACGGCCTCGAGTACCTGTTCGGCTGGGTCGAACGCGAGGAGGCGACCGGCGAGCCCGGCTTTCACGCCCTGTGGGCCCACGACCGCGAGCAGGAGAAGGCAATGCTGGAGGCGTTCGTGGACCTGGTCCTCGAGCGCCGTCGGCAGGACCCCGGAATGCACGTGTATCACTACGGCGGCTACGAGTCGGGCGCGCTCAAGCGGCTGATGCAGCGACACGCGACGCGCGAGGACGAGATCGACGTGCTGCTCCGGGGTCGCGTGCTGGTCAATCTCTATGACCATGTCGTGCGCCAGGGCCTCAGGGCCAGCGTGGAGAGCTACTCGATCAAGAAGCTCGAGACGTTCTACATGCCGCGCCGCGAGGGTGGCATCACCCACGCCGGGTTCAGCGTCGTCGAGTACGAGCGCTGGATGGAGAGCGGCGATCCGGCGATCCTGGACGCCATCGCCGCCTACAACCGCGACGACTGCGTGTCCAACCTGCTGCTCCGGGACTGGCTCGAGGCGCGCCGGGACGAGGCGCTGGTCAGCCACCCCGAGTGGTATCCCGCCGGCGAGATCCTTCGACCGGCCCCGGAGGACGGCGAGGCGCCCGAGAAACTGCGCGAGGAGGTGGCCGCGACGCGGCGCCGCGAGGACGCCCTGCGTGAGGGCGTGCCCGTGGATCGCGCCCAACGGACGTCGGGGCAGCAGGGCCGGTGGCTGCTGGCGGGCCTGCTGGACTGGTACCGGCGCGAGGCCAAGCCGCAGTGGTGGGACCACTACCGGCTGGTGGACGCGCCGCTGGACGACCTGTACGCGGACGGGTCGGCGCTGGCCGGACTCCGGTTCATGGACGATCTCGGGCGGGCCGCGAGCTCATCGGTTCACCGGTACGGGTTCGATCCTGCCCAGGACACGAAGGTGGCCGAGGGCAAGGCCTACCTGGCACTCGCCCCGAATGCCGACGGGATGGGCTGGGACATGACCGGGGTGAGCGTCGTGGCGCTGGATCCCCTGGCCGGGACGGTCGACATCAGGCGCAACGCATCACGACCGCACCCGCTCGCGCTCATCCCCGCCAAGCCGTACCGCACGGACGCGATGCGCGACGCGTTGCTCAGGCTCGCGGACCACGTCCTGGACAACGGGCTCGAGGGGCCCGGGCGGTTCCGCGCCGCCCGTGACCTCGTCCTGGGCCTGCCGCCCCGAATCGCCGGCCTCGCCCCCGGTGCCAGGCTCGCCGCCGACGGAGCCGACGTCACGGCCGTCGCGCGCGAGGTGGCCCTCCGCCTGGAGTCGACCGTGCTTCCCATCCAGGGACCGCCCGGGACCGGCAAGACGTACACCGCGGCGCGGATGATCCTGGACCTGGTGGCCGACGGCCGGCAGGTCGGCGTCACGGCGCAGTCGCACAGGGTCATCGAGAACCTGCTCGAGGCGGTGGTGAAGGCGGCCGACGAGATCGGGCAGACCATCCGGATCGGCCACCGCGACGACGAGGACGGGGCCGGTCCGTCGCCCGCCGGGATCGAGCGCATCAAGGACTCGAAGGCGATCGCCGGTGGGCTGGAGGCGCGCACGTGGGATGTCGTCGGGGGCACCAGCTGGGTGTGGGCGCGACCGGAGCTCGAGGGCGCCATCGACGTCCTGTTCGTCGACGAGGCCGGCCAGGTCTCGCTGGCCATGGTGTGTGCCGTGGCCGGCGCCGCGTCGTCGGTCGTCCTGCTCGGCGACCCGAACCAGCTGCCGCAGGTTTCCCAGGGCGTGCATCCGGAGGGAGCCGAGGCCTCGGCTCTCGAGCACCTGGTCGGCGAGGCGCGAACCATCCCACCCGAACGCGGTCTCCTGCTGGACACGACGTACCGCCTCCACCCCGCCGTCAACGCGTTCATCTCGAGCGCGTTCTACGATGGTCGACTGGAGACGGCTCCGGGCACCGAGCTCCAGCGCCTGGACGACGGACCGCCGGTCGGCGGAACCGGGATCCGGCACGTGCCGATTGCCCACGAGGCGGCTTCCAACCGCTCGCCCGAGGAGGCTGCCTGGGTGGCGGAGGCCATCGCCGGTCTCGTCGGTCGCCGCTGGACCGACCACCAGGGCGCCGTGAGCGAGCTCGCGGTCGAGGATGTGCTCGTCGTCGCTCCGTACAACGCGCAGGTGGCGGAGATCGACCGGGCCGTGAAGGCCAGGCTGGGCGTCCCGGCGAACGTCGGCACCGTGGACAGGTTCCAGGGTCGCGAGGCCCCGGTGGCGATCTACTCGATGACCACGTCGACGCCCGACGACGCCCCCCGGGACCTCGAGTTCCTGTACTCCGGCAATCGGCTCAACGTGGCCATCTCGAGGGCGCGGGGGCTGGCGGTGCTGGTGGCCAGCCCCGCGCTGCTCCGGGTGGCCTGCCGGACCCCCCAGCAGATGCGGCTGGTCAATGCCCTGTGCCGGCTGGTCGAGGTCGCCGTAGGGCAAGCGGGCCCGTTCCCGCAGCCGGGTCCGGCGGAGCCCGCCCGCTTGGTGCCGGCCCCCGACGAGCTGGTCTTGTTCCCCCACCTCGATCCGATCGATCGGCGGCAGACCTGAGCTTCTTGGCGGCGGCCGGCGCCCATCCGGCTGACATCCCGCTGATCGACGGGTGCTCGCGGGTTGTGACGCGCCTGTTAGTGCTTCCCCTCCCGCTGGGGCATGGATCGCTCCCGGGACACGGGAGACTGGACGGGTCCGACCCGCGATCCGTCCGTGTGGTCGCGGGCCAGGCGAGGTGCCCACGCAGCAAGGGAGGACCCGGATGGCCCGCAACGATGAAGATCACGACGTCGTCGTCGTCGACCGGGGGGGAAACGGCGGCGCAGTGCTCCTGGCAGTCGTCGTCCTCGTGATCCTCGTGATCGCAGTCTGGTTCTTCGCGCTTGGTCCCGGCCAGGGCACCTTCACCGGCTCCGACGGCGGGGTCGACATCAACGTGGAGCTGCCGTCGGTGGCACCCGGCGCCTCCTGAGCGCCGGTCGACCCTCGACCGCGTGGCCGCCCCGCCCGGACCGCGGGCAGCCCACCGGGATCGCCGTCACCTCCGCCCAGCGTTCGCCACGCTCAGGGTAGGATTGCCCACCGCGCAGTCGCATGGGTCCATCCACTCCGAGCAGGCATGATCCACCAGCAAGACCACGAGCACCCCGACGAGCCGGCCCCCGACGTGGACGCGCGGATCGAGGTCCTCGCCCAGACCGCAGACGTGTCGGAGGTCGGCTCCATCCTGACCCGCGAGCGGCAGGCGGTGTTCGACCGCTGGCTCACCGTCGCCCGGCGCCAGCCGTTCCATGCCGAGCACCCCGACCGCGCCGTCACCGATGACATTCCGGCCCTCATCGATGCCATCGCCGCCCTCCTGCGCGCCGGCAACCGGGACGGTGAGGGTGCCGTCGCGGCTCCGCTCGAGGATCCAGCGGTCATCGCCGCCGCCCAGGCCCATGCGGATGCGCGGTTCATGCTCGGCCTCGGGCCGGTGGCCATCGCCACCGAGTTCCGGCTGCTCCGGCAGGAGATGGCCATGAGCCTCCGGACGCACATCGATGGCGCTCTGCCCGCGGCCGATGTGGTCAGCGCCCTGATGGTCGTCAACGACGCGCTCGACGGGGCGACCGCGCTGGCGCTGTCCGCGCTGACGGACCGGATCGAGGCGGTGCGCGAGGATTTCCTGGCCACCGCGCTCCACGACATCCGCCAGCCGTTGACCGTGGTCGAGGGATCGCTCGCGCTTGCCACCCGCTGGCTGGAGCGGGATCCGATCCCGGTCGGCCAGGTGCGGGACGCCGTCGCGGGTGCCTCGGATGCCGCCAGCGAGCTGCTGCTGTTCGTGGACACCCTGGCGGATGCCTCGCGGCTCGCGCTCGGCGTCCTCGAGCTCGAGCCCGAGCCCACCGCCCTGCGCGAGGTGGTGCGGGAGTCCGTCGCGGCCGTCGCGCCCGAGCTGCGCGTCCGCATCAAGGCGGACCTCGGGGATGGGCAGGCCGCGGTCGGCGACTGGGATCACCGTGCGATCCGGCGCGTGCTCGCGAACCTGCTGTCCAACGCGCTCAAGTACTCGGCCGCCGACACAACCGTGGAGATCTCGGGGGCCCTCGACGCCGATCGGGTGCGGATCAGCGTCCGCGACCACGGGATCGGCATCGACCCCGGCGAGCTCGACGGCCTGTTCACCAGGTACGCCCGGACCGACGCGGCTCGGGCAGCTGGCCGCGCGGGCCTCGGCCTCGGGCTCTATGCCTGCCGCGGGCTCGTGACCGCGCATGGCGGCCGCATCTGGCTGGAGTCCGACGGGTCGGGCTCCGGGACGTGCGCGTTCGTCGAGCTGCCCATCCACCCCGAATCGGTGGGCTGACCGTCTCGCGCCGCTCGGCGGGGCTTCCGGGTTCCGCCCCCGGTCAGGCGCCCAGCTCGTCCGTCGCGAACGCCGCCAGCACGCGCGCGCACGCCTCGACCTCGGCCAGCGACACCTGTTCATCCGCCGCGTGGGCGACCCGCACGTCACCGGGACCGAACACGATGCACGGCGTCTCCCCCACCCCCACGAACAGCCGCATGTCGCAGCCGTAGGGCACCCCGCGGAGCGCCGGGCGGCGCCCCGTCACGGCCTCTGCGGCCGCGGCGAGCGACAGCGGCAGCGGATGATCGGCGGCGACCCGCGACGACGCGAATCGGGCGCCCGTGATGTCCACGCTTGCAGGGTGGTCGCGCAGGAACGAATGCGCCCCGCACGCCGCGGCGATGCAGGCCCGCAGCTCCGCCTCGGCATCTGCCGGTGACTGGTCGAGGCGGACCCCGTACCGGCCCTCGGCAACGATCCGGTCCATGACGGTCGACGCCCAATCGCCGCCGCTGACCGTGCCCACGATGGTCGGGTAGGGCAGGCCCAGCGCGGTCATCAGCGGCTCGGTCTCATCGGCGTTGCGGCGCGCCTCGTCGGCCTCGAGCGCCCGCAGCAGGTCGCCAAGGTTGTCGAGCGCCGACACGCCCTCCAGGCGGCGGCTGGCGTGCGCCGCCCGGCCGGGCACCGTGAGCCTGAACGTGATCGCACCGGCGTGGGCGATCACGACGTCGAGGCCGGTGGGCTCGGCGATCACGCACAGGTCGCCGGTGGCACCGGCCCGGATCGCGGCCAGGGTCCCCTGCCCGCCGTCCTCCTCGGACGGCACCAGGGCCACCACCAGCTCGCCGCGCAGGCGCTCGAGGGCGCCGGTGGCCCCCAGCGCCCGCACCGCACCCAGGATCGCCGCCACGCCGCCCTTCATGTCGCAGGCACCGCGCCCGTGCACCCGGCCCTCCCGAATGTCCCCGGAGTACGGATCGCCTGACCACGTCGCACGGTCGCCGGGCGGCACAACGTCGATGTGGCCCGACAGCACCAGCCGGATGCCGCCCGGCCGTCCGGCCCTGCCGATGACCACCGGGAGCGACGTCCGCGGCACCTCCTCGCCCGGCCACTCCGGGTCGTCGCGGATGGCTGCGGGGTCGGGATGGAAGACCTCGACTGCAAGGCGCAGCGCCTCGAGCCGGTCGGCAAGCTGCGCCGCGAGCGCGTCCTCCGTGCCGGTGACGCTCGGGATTCGGACCAGCGCCTGCAGATCGGCGACCAGCGCCTCGACGTCCACGGTGCCGGCCGCCTCGCCGGCCGCCGCCGTGAGCGAGCTCATCCGCGGCGGACCGGCCGGGTCAGGCAGGTGACCCCGCCTGACCCGTTCTCGCCCACCTCGCCCAACGGGGTCGCATGGACTTCGACCCCGGCCGCCTCGAGCCGGCGGCGGGTCTCCCGGTTGCCCTCCGCCACCACGACGACCCCGGGGCGGACGGCCAGCACGTTGCAGCCCAGCGTCGGGTACTCCGCCTCGGGCACCTCGAGCAGCCGCACCCCCAGGTCGAGCAGCAGCTCGTACAGGCCCGCGGGCAGCAGGGGCAGGAACACGACGGCCACGTCGTCGGCCACCGGCGAGACCACGGACAGCAGGTGGACGAGCTCCTCGGCGCCGCGCCAGACGGGCACGTCGAACACCCGCACGTCGCCCCCCACGATCCCGGCCAGCTGACGGGCGCCAGCATCGTTGGTGCGAAGCGATCGCCCGATGCACAGCAGGTCCGGCCGCAGCCAGAACGTGTCGCCGCCCTCGATCGTCCCGGGCGCCTCGATCCGGCCCAGGGTCGGGATGCCGCGCGTGCGCGTCCAGGCCTCGAGCACGCCGGGTTCACCGGTCCGGTTGGGCTTGCCCGGCCGGAGCGGGATCGCGCCGCCGTCGGCGATCAGGAGCGGATCGAAGACATAGACGAGGTCGGGGTCGTCGGTCTCCGTGTCGAGGACGTGGACCACGCAGCCGAGGCGCGTCAGCACCTCGACCAGGCCCTCGTGCTCGCGGCGAGCGCGGTCGAGATCCACCGGGCGCAGGAACCCGGTCGCAGGGTCGTCGAACGCGCGTCCGAAGACGGGACCGGGCGGCTTCACGAGCACCTCGCGCAATGGCGCAGTCATGCTCTGGGCGCCGAACGCCGGCTGGTGGCGGTTCATCCCGTCGAGCATACGGCCCCGGTCGACAGCCGGCGGCATCCGCGTCACCATGGCGCCGGGCGCGAGGCCGATGAGCGCCCACTCAGCCCGGGGGTACCCGCCGATGACCAGCACCACCACCCTGACCCACCGCCGCGCTCCCATTCGGGCCGGTCTGGGCCTCGTTGCCGGCCTGGCCCTCGTGGGCCTGGTCCTGCCGGCGCCGGCGCTCGCAGCGCCCGTTGCCCCGGCGCCGGCGGAACCGGCCATGACCGCGGCGCCGGGCCCGACGATCCGGCTCGTCAAGCTCACGGACGTGCCCAACCCGGTGCTCGTGGCCAGCCCCAGGGACGGCACCGGCCGCGTGTTCATCGTGAGCAAGGGCGGCAAGATCCGGATCGTGGCCAACGGGACGCTCCGCTCGAAGCCGTTCCTCAACCTCAGCAGGAAGGTGTCCAAGAGCGGCGAGCAGGGGCTCCTGGGCCTGGCGTTCCACCCGTCCTTTGCCACCAACCGCAAGCTCTACGTGGACTTCACCAACCGTCGCGGGAAGACGGTCGTCCGCGAGTACAAGGCCTCCAGGTCCCATCCCAACCGGGTCGCCTCGGGCTCGGGACGGACGATCCTCAGGATCCGGCAGCCGTACAGCAACCACAACGGCGGGATGCTGGCCTTTGGCAGGGACGGCTACCTGTACATCGGGACGGGCGACGGCGGATCGGCCGGCGACCCGGGCAACCGCGCGCAGGACAAGGGCAGCCTGCTGGGCAAGCTGCTCCGGATCAACGTCAACGGCAGGACCGCCAGCAAGGCGTACAGGATCCCGCGCTCCAACCCCTACGTGGGCAGACCCGGGCGCAACGAGATCTGGCAGCGGGGGCTGCGCAACCCGTGGCGGTTCTCGTTCGACCGGTCCACCGGCAACCTGTGGATCGGCGACGTGGGACAGTCCCGCTACGAGGAGGTCGACCGAGCGCGCCGCACCAGCTCCGGCCCCGGCAGGGGCGTCAACTGGGGCTGGCGCGTGATGGAGGGCAACCACTGCTACAAGCCCTCGAGCGGCTGCAACACCAGCGGCAAGAAGAAGCCGCTGGTGGAGTACGACCACGACACGGCCGGGCGCTGCTCGATCACCGGCGGCTCCGTGTACCGGGGCACGGCGATCCCGGCGCTCAGGGGCTGGTACGTGTTCGGTGACTACTGCAGCGGCGAGGTGTGGGCGGTGGCGGCCGGCGCGAGCCGGCCGGCGGACAAGGTGCCACTGCTCGGGGCGGGCTCGGGCCGCAGGATCAGCGGGTTCGGCGAGGACGCCGCGGGCGAGCTGTACCTGTGCGACCTGGCCGCGGACGCCGTGTACCGGATCGCGAAGGGCTAGGCGGAGTTCAGCTAGCCGCTCGACCGTCAGGCGCCAACGATCTCGCGCAGCTCGGCAAGCAGCCGGTCCACCTCGGCCGCCGTGTTGTAGTGGGTGAGCCCGATCCGCAGCACGCCGTTCGGCTCCAAACCCAGGCGCTCGATCGGGCCGGCCGCGTAGAAGTCGCCCCACCAGGTCGCGATCCCCCGGTCGCCGAGACCGGTCGCGACCTCGCGCGGCGTGTGGCCCGCGAACGTCACCGCCGCAGTCGGGGTGCGCTCCTCCATCCGGGCACGATCCGTGATCCCCCACACGCGGGCGCCGGGAACGGCGTCCAGGCCGTCGAGCAGACGCTCGAACAGGGGCATCTCCTGGGCACGGATCGCCGCCATGCCGGTATGGGTCTCGAGGCGGCGGCCGGTCATGCCCGGGAACGCGGCCGCGTGACTGGACCCGAAGTGCCGGCCGACCTCGGCGATGTACTCCACCGCTGCCAGCGACCCTGCGATCCCCTCGAAGTTGAGGGTGCCCGTCTCGAACCGGTCGTCGGCAACCCGCAGCTTGTAGGTGGGCAGGGCATCCAGCGCGGACTGCCTGCCATAGAGGACGCCCACGTGCGGCCCGAAGAACTTGTACACGGAGCAGGCGAGGAAGTCGCTGTCGACCGCCTGGACGTCGATCGGCAGGTGGGGCGCCGCGTGAACCGCGTCGACGAAGGTGAGGCTGCCCGCCTCGTGGGCGCGCCGGACGAGCTCGGCGACCGGGTTGATGGTGCCGACCGCGTTCGAGGCCCAGCCGAACGCGACCAGCTTCGGGCGCTCGTGGAGGATGGTGTCGAACGCCTCGATGTCGAGGGTCACGTCGTCGAGCCGGATGTCGACGGTCCGGACCTGGATCCCACGATCCGCCGCGGCGCCGCGCCACGGCCCGACGTTCGCCTCGTGGTCGAGGCTCGTCACCACGATCGTGTCCCCCGGCGCCAGGCTGGCGGTGATCGATCGCGCGAGATGCATCGTGAGCGTGGTCATGTTGGCGCCGAACTTGATCTCGGCCGGGCTCGCCGCGTTGAGCAGGTCGGCCAGCGCTGCATGGGCCTCGTCCACCACGGCGTCGCTGCGCCGCGAGGTGAGGAACGTGCCCTCGTGATTGGCGTTCGAGGTCCGGTAGTAGCCGGCCACGGCCTCGATCACGGTGTCCGGGACCTGGGTCCCGCCGGGTCCGTCGAACAGGACGATGGGGCGGCCGTCCTGCTCGATGGACAGGGCCGGGAAGCGGGCGCGAAGCGCCTCGACGTCGAACTGGGACATGGGTTCCTCACAGGTGCGGTCCCTCGATGCTAGCCCCTGGTCATCGGGCGTGCGGCCGGGGTTGGTCATGCGCGCCAAGTGGTTGCGCTAGCAACGACCTCGCCGATGCAGTAGCATGGAAGCATGTCGACCTCCGTCACGAGCCCCGCGTCAGCGCTCGCCGCGGACGACCCCCGCCTCGGCGCCTGGCGATCGTTCATCCACGCCAACGCGTTGCTGCTGCGGCGAATGGACGAGGACCTCCAGGCTGCCCACGACCTGTCGCTGGCCGAATACGATGCGCTCCTGCAGCTGGTCAACGCCCCCGGCCGGCGGCTCCGGATGAGCGCGCTCGCCGAGCGGGTGCTGCTGTCCCGGAGCGGGATCACGCGGCTGGTGGACCGGCTGGAGGCAGCCGGAATGGTCACCAGATCGGCCTGCGTCACCGATGCGCGGGGTGCCGAGGCCGAGCTCACCCACGAGGGTCTGGGCCGCCTCCGGGCGGCGTCGCGCACGCACCTGGACGGAGTCCGGCGCTACTTCCTGGCGAGCATGGCGGACACCGACCGCGACGCCCTGGAGCGGGCCTGCCAGGGCATCCTCGACGAGCTCGGCCGGGACCGGGCGGGCGACGGCCCGTGGGCGTCGCCGAGGGCCTGAGCTCCGGCCCGCCCGACCCGCCGGAGAGAGCTCCCGGGCGCCTCTACGCGGGCACCAGCGGCTTCGCCTATCCGGGCTGGGCCCCCCGCTTCTACCCTCCCGGGCTGCGTTCCAGCGACCTGCTCCGGCACTATGCCTCGCGGCTGCCGTGCGTCGAGCTCAACAACACCTTCTACGCCCGGCCGACCCGGGCCAGGATCGCCGCCTGGGTCGCCGCGACGCCGCCCGCATTCCGGTTCGTGGTCAAGGCGCAGCGCGGTGCCAGCGCCCGGGCGCTCAGCGGCTCCGCGGCCGAGTCCGTGCCCTGGCTCGCCGAGCCGCTGGCGGCCTTCGGGGCGCGCCTGGGGGCGGTACTGTTCCGGATCGACGCCAGGGTCGTCCGTGACGATGCCCGGCTGGCCGCCCTGCTCGACGCCTGGCCGGCGGCGATCCCGCTGGTGCTCGAGGCGCAGCACCCCTCGTGGGTGATGGACGAGACGTTCACGGCGCTCCGGGAGGCGGGCGCCGTATGGTGCACCACCGACCTCGACGAGCATTCCCAGCCACCCGACATCCGGCGCACCGGGCCGTTCCTCTACCTCCGCCTCCGCCGCACCGGCTACGACGAGGCGGCGCTGGATGCATGGGCGTCCCGGATCGCGCCGTTCCTCGATGACGGGATGGATGCCTGGGTCATGTTCCGCCACGACGAGGACGGCGCCGGCGCCGTCCTCGCCGAGGGGTTCGCGGCCCGGGTCGACCGCGTTCGCACGCGGCCCCCCGGCCGATCGCCCGGGCGCGGCCGTTCGGTACCCTAGCGAGCGATGCAATGTGCGGCCAGCTCCCGTTTCGCGGCGATCGCCCTCCTGGTCGTGCTCGCCATGCTGGCGGCCGCCTGCGGCGCGGACGACGCGTCGCCCTCGCCGATCACCGTCGCGCCTTCCCCGCCCCGGGCGTCCTCCGCCGTGCCGTCGGTCACGCCGGGGCCTGCCGTCGGTCCGTCGGGGGTCCCGGCGACCGCCGCCGCGTCGCCGACTGCATCACCGGCCGCGTCGCGCCCCGCCCTGGACCGGCCGGACCTCGCCGCCGTGGCAGTCGCGCTGGAGCCGGTTGTCGACGGCCTCGACCAACCGGTGTTCGTGACAGGGGCGGGCGACGGTTCGGGGCGGCAGTACATCGTCGAGCAGGCGGGACGGATTCGGATCGCGGAAGGTGGCGTCCTGACCGCGAGCCCGTTCCTGGACATCACGGACCGGGTGACGTCCGGAGGTGAGCGCGGCCTGCTCGGGCTCGCCTTCCCGCCCGGGTACGGCACGTCACGCGAGGAGGTCTACGTCCATTACTCGGGCGATGGCGGCCGCACGACGCTGAGCCGCTTCCTGCCGCGGGTCGA
Source organism: uncultured Chloroflexia bacterium (assembly GCA_963727585.1). Taxonomy (GTDB): domain Bacteria; phylum Chloroflexota; class Limnocylindria; order Limnocylindrales; family CSP1-4; genus CAIXZV01. Next base: position 1,736,794 of record CAVSHH010000003.1, read on the forward strand.
CGACGTGACGTTCCTCGATCCGGCCTCGGAGGAGGTCCTGCTCACCCAGGACCAGCCCTACGCCAACCACAACGGCGGCTGGATCGGGTTCGATGCCGACGGGATGCTGCTGCTCGGCCTGGGCGACGGCGGGTCCGGCGGGGACCCCCAGAACCGGGCCTCCGATCCCGCCACGCTGCTGGGCAAGCTGCTGCGCATCGATGTTCTCGGCGGCGGCGGTGGGCCATACGCCATCCCGGCCGACAATCCCTTCGCCGCCGGCGGCGGGGCGCCGGAGGTGCTGCACTACGGCCTCCGCAATCCGTTCCGGAACTCGGTGGACCCGGCGACCGGCGACGTGTGGATCGGCGACGTCGGCCAGAGCGAGTGGGAGGAGGTCGACGTCGCCCGGTCGGGGGCCCGCGGTCTCGACTTCGGCTGGCGGCGCTGGGAGGGCCGCCACTGCTACGACCAGGGCGCCGGCTGCGACGACACGGGAGTGACGATGCCCGTGGCCGAGTATGGCCACGGTGAGGGCTGCTCGGTGATCGGCGGCGCGGTGTACCGCGGGGACGCGATCCCGGCCCTGCGCGGAGCGTACCTGTTCGGCGACTACTGCAGCGGGACGCTGTGGGCGATCGACGCCGGTCTCGAAGCCGCCCAGGCGCCGATCACGCTGCTCGAGACCGGCGCATCGATCAGCTCCATCGTGGCCGGGGACGACGCCGAGCTCTACCTGACGGACCTGGCCCGTGGCCGCGTGATGCAGCTGGTGCCGGCCCGCTGATGCAGGGGCCTGGGGCACACGCTCAGGATGCCGGGCTCGCCCCGGTGCTCGGCTTGCGCGCCGCAGCGGGCTGCGGCATCGGACGGAGGAAGCCGGCGAGGGCGACGACCACGTAGGCCGCCCAGGCCACGAAGGTGACGACCTCGGGCTGCGAGGTGTAGCCGAACAGGGCGCGCAGGAACTGGCCGGCCAGGAGTGCGATCCCGCCCGGTGCGCCGCTGATCGCCTCGTGGGGAAGGACCGCCGACAGGTCGACCAGGGTGCTCGTCCCGACCGTGATCCAGCCGATCTCCACCAGCTCGTGGACCGCCTTGGCCAGCAGCCCGCCGGCGATGAAGATGAGGGCGATCCCCGACCATCGGAAGAAGGTACGCAGGTTGACCACCCGCGCGCCGCGATAGAACCCGGCGCCGATGAGCACGGCGATCCCCAGCCCGGCGAGCGCGCCCAGCAGGACGGCGGTCGCGCCGGTATCGGCCGATGTCGCCTGTCCCACCAGGAACAGCGCCGTCTCCAGGCCCTCCCGGATGACGGCCGTGAAGGCCAGCACCGTGAGCCCCACGACGCTGCCCTCGGTGAGGACGCGGTCCACCGCGACCTGGAGCTCGCTCTTGACCCCGGCCGCCTGGCGGCGCATCCAGAACAGCATCCAGGTCACCACGATCGCCGCGGCGATCATGGTCACGGCCTCGAACAGCTGCTCGTACGGCTCGCCCAGCTCACCCATCGTGGCGAACAGCGCGATCCCGGCGAGCAGCGACACGGCCACCGCGGCGATCGTCCCGGCCCAGATCCTGCCGACGTGCCGGCGGTTCCCGGTCCGGACCAGGTAGGCCAGGATGATGCTCACGATGAGGGCCGCTTCGACTCCCTCGCGAAGGCCTGTGAGCAGGCCGCTGGTGAAGGATCCGACGTCCACGATGGGCTGGCTCCGAAGCGCAAGGAGATGGACTGGGCGGGACGCGCCCTGCGGGATGGGAGCGCGGTAGCCGTCATCGTAGGGAGGCCGGCGGCCGCATGTCAACTGGGCTTGATCCCGTGCAGCAGGCACCCCTGTTGGGGAGAATCAGGCTCCTCTCGAAGGCGGTGCGCGACATCCGGTTGCAACCCGATGCGCGGCTGCAACCCGATGCGCCCGCTCGCCATCCCCGGCGTCACCCGAGCCGGGCGAGCCTTGGGCGATGCGTTCTGTCGGGATCCGCATGAGGTCCTCGCCTGCCCGCCGCCGGCCAACGGCTCGCGCCACCCGTACCGCCCTGGGCGTTGTTCGCCGTCGCGCCACCCGGCGGCGCGGCCGGGAGCAGCGCTCGACGTCGGCCATCCTCGTCGGCGCCGTCGGCGGTGCGATCGTCGCCCTGCTGGTGGTGGTCACCAGCGCCGCGGCGCTCGCGGGCGCAGCGGCCACGGCATCGGTCACGGTGCTGTCCGAGGACCTGCCGGACCCCGCCCGCCTGGCCTCGATCGATTTCGCCCAGCCCACGATCATCTATGACAGGACCGGCAAGGTGGAGCTTGCCCGGTTCCAGAAGGTCAAGCGGTCGGTAGTCGCCTACCGTGACCTGCCGCACCTCGTGCTCGACGCCACGACGGTGGCGGAGGACCGGACGTTCTGGCACAACGACGGCTTCGACGTCCAGGCCATGCTCGCCGCCGCCATCGAGACGGTTGGAGGCGACGGGCGCGGGGCCTCGACCATCACCCAGCAGCTGGTGCGGGCGCGTCTCCTCCCCGCCGACGTGGTCGCGCCGGGCGCCGACCTGTACCTGCGCAAGGCGAAGGAGATCATCCAGGCCGCCCGCGTGACCTCCGAGTTCCCGGGTGAGACGGGCAAGGAGCAGATCATCACCGCCTACCTCAACCAGAACTTCTACGGCCACGATGCGTACGGGGTCATGGCGGCGGCGCGGGTGTACTTCGGGGTCACCGACCTCGCCCAGCTCACGCCCGCACAGGCCGCGCTCCTCGCGGGCCTGCCCCAGTCGCCATCCATCCTCGACCCATACCAGTACGCGGAGGAGGACGAGGACGGCCGGCTGGTGGTCCCGTCCACGGCTCCGCCGGTGGTCCGGCGCAACTGGATCCTGTCCAATCTCAACCAGGGCCGCTGGACGCACCTGACCGAGAGCGAGCTCCGGGCCGCCCTCGCGGAGCCGGTCGTGCTGCGCGGCGACGTCCCTGTCATCTGGAAGGCCCCGCAGTTCGACTGGCGGGTCCGGGCCCAGCTGGAGCAGATCCTGGGTTCCGCGGACGAGGTGGAGACAGGCGGCTACCGGGTGATCACGAGCCTTGACTGGCGGGCCCAGCAGCTCGCCGAGGCGACGGTGGCAGCGGCCGTCGTCGCGCCCAACCTGTCCAAGCGCAAGGGGAATGCGCTGCTCAAGCGCCTGCACATCCCCAAGGCCGACCATCGCTGGAGCCGGGCCCTGCGAGGCAAGGACATCCACAACGCGGCGCTGGTCGCGCTGGACTACCGGACCGGTGACGTCCGGGCCTACGTCGGCTCGGCCGGCTACTACCGCGACGGCCTGGCGTCGAAGCGCTTCAACCCCAAGTTCGATGCGGCCGGCGTCGGGAAGCGCCAGCCCGGGTCCGCGTTCAAACCCGTCCTGTACGCCACCGCCTTCGATCAGAAGGCGTTGACCCCCGGGTCGCTGCTGCTGGACATCACCACCCGCTTCGCTCCGGGGTGGGCGCCGGGCGATGCCGATCGACTGGAGCGAGGTCCCGTCCTGGTCCGTGACGCACTCCAGATGTCGCTCAACATCCCGGCGATCCGGGCGCTCGAGCGGGTGGGCAACGAGGCCGTGGCGGACACCGCGGACAAGCTCGGGATCCGGTTCGCGGGCGGACGGAACGCCTTCCTCGACGCCGGCCTCGCGGGCGCCATCGGCACGGTCGAGGTCTCGCCCCTCGACCTGACCTCGGCGTTCGGGGCACTCGGCAACGGCGGCGTCCACGTCCCACCGCGGATGATCCTCGAGATCCGAAACCCGTCCGGCAACGTCGTCTGGTCGGCCGGTGACCCGGCCGGAACACGGGCGGTCAGCGCGGCATCCGCGTACCTGGTCACGAACATCCTCGCGGGCAACACCAACCCCCGCCAGAACCCGATCTGGGCCGATGTGCTCGAGATGCGCAACGGCCCAAAGGGTGCACGAAGGCCGGCCGCGGTCAAGACGGGAACGACCAACGATGCCCGCGACCTGTCCACGTACGGCTATCTGCCGGCCCCCGGCAAGGACTCGGCGCCCGCCTGGGCGGTGGGTGTCTGGATGGGCAACAGCGACCACTCCACGCCGCGGACCGGCGATCCGGCAACGTCACTCACGGGTGCGGCGCCGCTGTGGCAGTCGTTCGTGCGACGGCTGACGGCCAAGGACCCGGTGGCCACGTTCCACCGGACCAAGCATGTCGTCCGCGCGAAGATCGACGCGTGGTCGGGTGGCAAGCCGGGGCCATGGACGCGGGCAACCCGCTCCGAGGTCTTCCTGGCGGGAACCCAGCCGGGCGCCAAGCACGCCGTCGACAAGCCGGGCCTGCTCTACACGCAGGCCTGCGGGACGTGGGTCGTGAACCCCGTTCATGCCGAGCTGGGGCCGCGAGGCTGGAACGACGACGTCGCCAACTGGCTCGCCCGTGCCCGGCGCGGAGTCGGGGTCCGGGGTCCCAGGGACACGCGCACGGCGTACTTCTGGGGTCGCTCGGATTGGGGAGGGCGTCTCGACGGCCCGTGCCCGGCGCCGAAGCCGGTACCGACGCCGGAGCCGGCACCCGGAGGGTCCGGATCAGGTGGGCCGACGACCCCGACTCCGACGCCGGCCAATCCCGAGCCGACGAAGCCGCCGCCGCCCGAGCCGACGAAGCCGCCGGCCGACTCGCCCACCGGGTCGGGCACCGGGTAGGGCCGACCTCCGGGCGGAATGCCATCAGGGGCCGGAACGGGCAACGGGTCCACAACGGGCGGAGGACGGGGCCGGCCTACTGATCGCTTCGTCCTCGCGCCCCACGGATGACGGTGTTGCACCCCGCTTTCGCCGCATCCCCTGGTCGCGAACTGCGAGCGGGCCGCAATGGTCTCGCGCTCGCCCTGTGCCGTGGCGGCGACGGAGCGCCCGTAGCGTGATCGCGGCGCTGGATCGGTCCCCGCCCGGGACAGGATCCGGACCCATCAGCCAGCCTGTTCAAAACAGCAGAGGTACTGACATGCGCAAGCTCCTGATCGGCGCTCTCCTCGGCCTGACGGCCCTCGTGGCCGCCGCATGCAACGGCTCCGGCAGCTCGTCACCGACGATGAGCCCGCTCGAGTCCCTGCCGCCGCTGGAGAGCCCGAGCCTCATGCCCAGCGAGTCCATGCCGATCGAGTCGGCCTCGCCGCTCGAGAGCCCGAGCCTCATGCCCAGCGAGTCGATCTCGCCGCTGGAGAGCCCGAGCGACCTCCTCGAGTCGCCGTCCGCCAGCTAGCCCGAGGGTCGATCCCACCAGCACCCGACGCCGGGGCCGACAGCGGCTCCGGCGTCGCTGTGTCCGCCTCCGCACATCCCTCTGCCCGACAACCTCGCGTGCGATCGAGCCTCGGTGAGCGACTGGGACGGTCGACTGGCCGTCAGGCCTCCTCGGCCCCGGGGGCGGACGCGCCGGCGACGGACGCCCCGGGGTCGGCGGCACCCGCGGCCGGGTCGGCGGCACCCGCGGCCGGGGTGTCACGGCTGGCCAAGGCTTCCTCGTCGTCCTCGGCGCGAGCCAGGGCCCCGAGCTCGTGACCGGCGCTGCGCAGCCAGGTCAGCGCTCCCCACACCAGCGGGACGACTCCGGCCACGATCAGCCACGGACCGAACACGACGGCGGTCAGCGACATGGAGATCCCGAGCCCGAGCGCCAGCGGCGCCAGGCCCTCGGCCGGCTGCCGTCCGCTCTCGTCCTCGAACGGGACCTCGTCGGCCGGGCTCCCCCGCAGCACGTCGGACAGGTCCAGCGGGCCCGCATCAGCGGGATCGGGCGGCCGCGAGTCGCGTCCGACCACGAGCGCCGCTGCGATCACGAGCCCGCCGGCGCCGAAGCCGACCAGCATGACGGTGCCCGCCAGCTCGTAGGACAGGAACCAGTAGATGGCGGCGAGGACCAGCCCGAACACCCCGACGAACGCGAAGAACCGGGTCTCGGGCGGGCGTCCGGCGAGGACGAGGCGCCGGATCACCCGTTTGTCCCCGGGTCGACGACCGCGGGTTCCGACGCCCCCTCATCGACCGATGCGGCTGCGGCCGCGGCCTTCGCGGCCTGCCGCGCATCGAACACCGGCCGCTCCGAGCGGATCGGTGGCAGGCTGCGGAAGTTGTGGTGGCGCGGGGGCGAATCCGCCCACCACTCCAGGGAGTTGCCCTCCCATGGGTCGGGACCGGCGTCGGGCGGCCGGCGCATGGCCACGACCACCGCGACGAGGAACAGCACCACGGACAGGGCGATCAGCAGCGAACCGGCCGTGGATACCAGGTTGAGCTCGGTCCAGCCGGCACTCGCCGGGTAGTCGGCGTAGCGCCTGGGCATCCCCGACGCTCCCAGCTGGTACTGCGGCAGGAAGGTCACCACGAACCCGATCGTCCACAGCCAGAAGTGCGCCTTGGCGAGGCCCTCGGGGAGCCGACGCCCGGTGATCTTCGGGAACCAGAAGGTGATGCCGCCCCACATCGCGAAGATGGCGCCCCCGACGAGCACGTTGTGCAGGTGGGCGACCACGTAGTACGTGTCCTGGAATCCGAAGTCGAGCGCAGGGGAAGCCACCATCACGCCGGTGATCCCACCGAACAGGAATGTGAACAGGAAGCCCACCGACCACAGCATCGGTGCGGGGAAGGTGAGCTTCCCGCCGATCATGGTGAAGATCCAGTTGAAGAACTTGACCCCCGTGGGAACCGCGATGATGAACGAGGTCGCGCTGAAGAACGGCAGGTTGATCGCGCCGGTCGTGAACATGTGGTGGGCCCAGACGGTCATCGAGTAGGCGCCGATGAACACGGTGGCCAGGACGAACGCCCGGTAGCCGAACAGGGGCTTGCGGCTGAACACGGGGAAGGTCTCACCCATCACCCCGAAGAACGGCAGCGCGATGATGTAGACCTCGGGGTGACCGAAGAACCAGAACAGGTGCTGCCACAGAATCGGGTCGCCGCCCACGGCCGGGTCGAAGAAGGCGGCGCCGAACCGGCGCTCCAGGAGGAGCATCACCAACGCCGCCGTGATCGCCGGGAAGGCATACAGGATCAGGATCGATGTGACCAGGATGCTCCACGTGAACACCGGGACCCGGAACATGCCCATCCCGGGCGCCCGCCGGGTGAAGATCGTGGCGATGAAGTTGATGGCGCCCAGGATCGAGGCGACGCCGGTCAGCATCAGGCCCGTGATCCAGAGGTCGGTGCCGGTGGTGGTGGAATAGGGCTGGACCGAGTTGGGCGGATAGCCGGTCCACCCGATGTCGGCCGGCCCCGAGGCGACCAGGAACCCCGACAGGACGACCAGCCCACCGAACAGGAACAGCCAGAACGAGAGGGCGTTGAGGCGCGGGAACACCATGTCCGCGGCCCCCACCTGGAGCGGCACCAGGTAGTTCGCGAACGCAGCGACCATGGGCGTCGCGAACAGCAGCATCATCGCGGTGCCGTGGATCGTGAACAGCCCGTTGTACTCCTGCTCGTTCAGCAGCTGGAGACCGGGTTCGGCGAGCTCGGCCCGCATCACCAGGGCGATGATCCCGGCGACCAGGAAGAAGCCCAGCGCCGCGACGCCGTACATGACGCCGATCCGCTTGTGATCGGTGGTCGAGATCCAGCCCAGCAGATCGAACCGGAGCCGGTGGCCGACGGGCTCGACCGTGACGACAGTGCTGCTCACGGTCCGCCCTCCGCCTGCGCATGAGCCGCGAGCCACGCCTCGTACTCGGTGCGGGGCACGGCGACGATCGTGAACGGCATCTGCGAGTGGTAGATGCCGCAGAACTCGGCGCACTGGCCGCCGTACCGGCCGGGCTCGTCCACCGTGAACGCGAACACCGACTCCCGCCCGGGAATCGCATCCCGCTTGAACAGGAACCGGGGCACGTAGAACGCATGGTCGACGTCGGATGAGGTGAGGGTCACCTTCACGTTCTCACCCACCGGGACGTAGACCTCGGGGCCCGGCTCGCGGACGCCTTCGACGACCACCCCCTGATCCGGATACTCGAACCGCCAGCCCCAGCGGAAGGCGTTGACCCGGATCTCGGCGCCGGCCGCCGCCTGGGCGGCGCTGTCGAACACGTTGAGGACGAGCACCGTGAGCACCAGCAGCACCACGATCGTTGCCAGCGGGATACCCGTCCACGCCACCTCGAGGGGCAGGCTGCCGTGCGTCTGCGGCGGGAGCTCGTCGTCGCCCGGACGGCGCCGGTAGCGGACGATGGCGAAGGTGGCCAGGCCGAGGACGATGACGACCACCACCCCCGCGATGGCCATGAACACGGTGTACAGGTCCGCCACCCGGCGAGCCTCGCTGGTGGCCGGCGCGGTCAGGCAGCCGCCGAGCAGCAGCGGGGCGGCCAACGCCAGGAGGGCGGCGATCGTGCGCGCCACCGGGGCCCGCCTCGGCGACCCGCAAGCGACGCCGCCCTGCACGATCCGCCGGCTCACGGCTCTGCCTCCTCGAACCCGCCGGTCGCGGTGCGCCTGAGCGCGATGCCGCCCGGCGGCGGGGCCGCATCCGGCTCCGGGCGCGACGTCCGCGAGCGGGCCAGGAGGTAGACGACGAGCCAGATCGCAACCGGTCCGAGGATGACCAGGCCGCGGAAGATCCAGGTCAGCATCTCGATCGGGAGGTCGAGGTAGGCGGCAAGCACGTCGTTGCCGCCGGCCAGGGTGAGGATCGCGAACACGGACAGGATGGCGGCGCCGGTAGCCGCACGGAGCGGCAGGTCCCAGGGCCAGTCGAGCAGGTTGTGGACACCGCGGTCGCCGGTCAGGCGGCGCTCCAGGAACGGCCACACGGCGACCAGGGTGAACAGGACGCCGGGAATGACGACCCCGGGGATGAACGCGGCCGGGATGGTGATCCCGAAGATCACCGGCTCGAACGGCGGGAAGATCCGCAGGGCGCCATCCAGCCAGCCGACGTACCAGTCGGGCTGGGCCGGTGACGACACCAGGGGCGCCTCGAACGGGCCGTAGGCCCATACCGGGTTGATCTGGACCAGGCCGCCGAGGACCGCCATGACGGCCGCGGTGAGGAAGAACAGGCCGCCCGAGAGGAACGCCTGGCCGGGCCAGAAATGGCGTCCCACCACGTTGTCCTCGCGTGCCCGGCCGAGCCGGAACTGGGTGTGCTTCTGGAGGAAGACGAGGCCGACGTGTGCGGCGATGGCGCCCGCGAACAAGGCCGGCAGGAGCATCACGTGGAGGACGAAGAACCGGGGCAGGAAGGCGGCGGTGGGGAACTCCCCACCGAACACGAGCGAGGCGAGGTAGGGGCCCACGAACGGGATCGAGATCGCCGCCGAGTAGGCGATTCGGGCGCCGGTGCCGGACAGCAGGTCGTCCGGCAGCGAGTAGCCGGTGAAGCCCTCGGCCAGGGCGAACGTGAGCAGCCCGAACCCGATCAGCCAGTTGATCTCCCGCGGCCGCCGGAAGGCCCCGGTGAAGAACACCCGGGCCAGGTGCGCCACCACCACGGCCACGAACACGACCGCGGTCCAGTGGTGGACCTGGCGCATCAGCAGGCCGGCGGTCACCTCCAGCGACAGGTGGACCACCGAGTCGTACGCCTGGGACACGATGCCACCCTGCAGCGGCTGGTACGAGCCCGAGTACGTGGTGGGCGCCGCGGACGGCACGTAGAAGAAGGTGAGGAACGTGCCCGTCGCCAGCAGGATCACGAAACAGAACAGGGCAAGCTCGCCCAGCAGGAACGACCAGTGGTCCGGGAACACCTTGCGCAGGGTCGTCCGGGCGAGGCCGGCCAGGCCTGTCCGCTCGTCCAGCCAGCCCACCAGCCGCTCGAGCTCGGTGGGTTCGGCCGGGGCCGTGCTGTCGCCGGCAGCGGTGACACCGGCCACGGCACCATCGGTCTCGACCGCCACGGTGCGGCCCAGATCGTCCACGTGGCGGCGGCGCACGGGCCGGCTCACCCGTTGTCCTCCTGGCCCAGTCGCAGGTCCCAGAACGACGGGCCCACCGGCTCGCTGAAGTCGTCGAGGGCGACAAAGGTGCCATCCGCCGCCCGCCGGATCGGCAGCTGCGGCAGGGGACGCACGGCCGGACCGAAGGTCGGCACGGCCCCGTGGAGCACGTCGAAGGTGGACTGGTGGCAGGGGCAGATGAGCTCACCCTGCGAGGCCCGGTACAGCCCGACCGGGCAGCCCGCATGGGTGCACACCTTGGAGTAGACGACGAACCCGTCCGGGGCGCCTGCCGCGGCCTGGCCGGTGAGGGCGAGCCGGTCCGCGCCCGCGTGAATAAGGAGCGCCTGGCCGTCCGCGCTGCCCGGCGATCCCTCGGGGAACACGGTCACCACGCCGTCGGGTGGGACCAGGTCTGCCCTGACCGGCTCGCCGTCATAGCCGACCAGCCGCAGGCCGCGCTTCCAAGGCGTCTCGAACAGGCTGCGGCCCGGTGCCGGTCCGAGCGACAGCACCGGGATCGCGAGCGCCGCCGCCAGCCCGCCCAGCGCTCCCACCAGCCCGGCCTGGAGCACTCGGCGCCGGCTGAAGCCTGCCTCATCAGTGAGCGCGTCCACGACCGCCTCGTTGCTCGCGGGTCCACCACCGAGCGGATGTCGCTCCTCCACCTGAGGCTCGCCGGACATCAGCTCCTGCGCCCACAGCACGATCCCCGCCCCCAGCCCGCCGAGCGCGATCGCCAGCAGGACCCCCTCGAGCTGGGTGTTGCCGCCCAGCGCGTAGAGGGTCAGCAGCCCGAGCCCGCTGAGCGCGGTCAGCCCGAAACAGGCCAGGACGACGCGTTCCGCGCGACGGTCGTGGTCCGGAGGTGGAGTGGGACGGCCACTCGGCGTCGTCCGCTCCGGATCGACGGGCACTCCGCTCACGCCAGCCCCCCGTCAGCGCCGCCATCGGCGGCCGGCGGTCCGGCGCCAGCGCGAGGTCCGGGTCGCCTCGTGGAGGGCTCGGGGGCCTCGCCGCCCTCGGACCCATGACGAGCGACGAACAGCGAGACGAGCAGGAGCAGCGGCAGTCCGACGGCGACCGCGACGAAGCCCTCGGCGACGGGCCCGGTCTGCCCGATCGCGGCGCCTCCCGGCGTGGGGGCGTCCTGGAGCCAGGACACGTACGTGGTGAGGTCGGCCAGCTCCTGCGGGTTGAAGTCGAACACGGGCATCGCGCCGGGACCGATGACGGTGGCCTCGGCGACGGTGGTCGTCGTGGCCTGTCCGAGGTCGACCGCCACGAACCCGCCACCGATGGCATTGCCCGCGCCGGTCGCGTTGTGGCATGCGGCGCAGTTGGCCTGGAACAGCTCCCAGCCGCGGTGCACGTCGCCTCCTCCCTGCACCTGCGGGATCGCGGGTCCGGCTCCAAGCGAGGCGACATACGCGACCAGCGCCTCGATCTCCGGGTCGTCGAAGCGCGGCGGCTGGCGGACGGCCTGCTGGTCGGGCGCCGACAATGGCATCCGGCCGGTCCGCAGGTAGAAGTCGGCAGACGCCGCGCCCACGCCGACCAGCGACGGACCGCTCGGTCCGCCGGCGCCCTGCGGTCCATGGCAGGCGGCGCAGTTGGCCGTGTACAGGCCGCGACCGGCCTCGATCACGGCGGTGTCGGCAGCCAGCCAGCCGGTCGTCGTGCCGGCCCGGGCATCGGGCGGCGAAGGGGTCATCGACACCACGGCACCGGCCCCCACCGCGAGCGCCGCCAGCGCCAGCCAGCCGGCCAGTCCCGTGCGGGCCATCCCGCGCCTCGCGCGCGGCGTCGGGCGCGCACCCCCGGGCACGCGGCCGACGCCCGGGCGGGTCATGGGCGCGCTACCGTTGGAGCCATGGAGGTGATCGCGTCAGCGCTCGCGGTACTGCACGCCTGGGTGGCGACAGCGGTCGCCGTCGTTGCCGGCGTGCTGGTCGTCGTGGGCCTGCTCGACAGCCTGAGGATCATCGCCGCACGGCACTGGCTGGACCGGCTGGTGCTGCTCCTCGTGGCCGGGGTGCTCGTCGCGGTGCTGCTGGGGCCCCCGGTGTTCATCGGTGTTCGTCCCCCGTCCGACCCGCTGCACTTCCTGTACGCGGCCCTCGCCCTCGGCTCCGTCCCCGCGCTCCGCTTCGTCGCCCACCGGCGACGGTCTGCCCGGCTCGGGGGCTGGCTTGCGGTGGGCGGCCTGATCACGCTGGGGACGCTCCTTCGACTATGGGCGACCGGGGGCTAGCTGCCCGGCACGTGTCGGAGGGGAATGGGGAGGGGCAGCACCGCCCGACCATGGCCGGCATTGTGCCACACGGCAGGTTGCCGGTCGGCCGGATGGCGCATTGCAGCGGCCTTGCATCGGCATACAGCACCGGCCGCGATCCCGACCCGAGGGCCCGTGCCCGCGGCATCCGCGCACCCGTGGAGATGCCGCTGCCCGGGAAATCCACCCCCGTGGCTCGATGCCGGAGTGGCACACGGCTGCAAGCGCGCCCGCGGTCCGTGTAGCCGCCGCGACCTGACGGTCCGTTCAGGGTTGGCCAGCAACCAAGTCCGGTCCCGAGCAGCCAAGCGCGGTCCCGGATCGGCACGCTGGAGGGCGTGCCTGCCCAAGGGAGGAAACACGGATGAGCATCATCGCCTGGATCGTCCTCGGCGCCATCGCCGGCTGGCTGGCCGGCCTCCTGGTCCGGGGTGACGAAGGACTCGGCATCATCGGACACATCCTGCTCGGGATCGTCGGCGCGCTCGTCGGCGGCTTCCTGGCCGGCCTGGTGTTCAACACCAATCCAATCGATGGGGCGCTCGACATCTCGTCGATCGTCACCGCGGTCATCGGCGCGGTCATCGTCGTCCTCGTGGTCGGAATGATCCGAGGTGGTACCCGCACCGGCCGCGGCGTCATGTAGGGCATGGCCATCTCTCCCGGATGCCCGCCGGCAGGCTCGCCGGCGGGCATCATGTGTTCCGGGTCACCCGGCGGCCCCGGGGCATCCGGCCCCGCCACGCGGCGCGCCCCCGGCATGCCGCCCAGCAGGCGATGATCGGCGCCGGGCCTTCGCCGGCATCCATGAACTGGAGCCCGCCATGACGGTGTACGTGCACACCAGCGCACTCGTGCTGGCTGCCTCCGACGCCGGACCCGGCAGGCCCGCGACGGCCAGGCCACTGAACCCGGGGGCGGCTGAGGCGCTGGGGCGCCTTGCCGCGGCCGGCTTCGACATCGCCATCGTCGGAGAGCAAGCGGCGCCGCTGCCCGATGAGCTCGCCTCAATCCACCGCGCGGCGGAGCTCCCCGACCCGCTCGAAACCGGCTCCTGGTTCCTCACCGGGGAGCCGAACCCTGCGAGCCGCCTCCCGCGGGGAGGGACCACCGTGCTTGTCGGGCCCCGGCCGCCCGATGGCCGGATCCCGCTGCCCCGGTTCGACATGACCGCCCGGGACATCGCGTCGGCGGCGATGGAGGTCCTCCTTCGCGACGCGATGGCCTGACCCGACCGGCACCGGGACCCCCGTCACGCCTCTAGGACCTTGTCACACCACCGCAAGCCCGCGCGACGCCGGGTTGCGCGGCGGGCAAGTCGGGGGCCTGCAGGCTGGCCATGGGGTGGTCCTCGATCACTGGGGGTCCGGGGACCACCCCGTTCCCTGCGGGCCACCCCTCGTTCCCTGCGGGCACCCGTTACCTGCCAGCGGCAGCACGCACGCTCCCCACCGTCACCCTGGGAACGCTCCGAAATGGGTTCGTCATGTGCGCCCGCTCGCTTTTGACGCCGGGAATGCACGCCAGCCCCTACGGTTCCTGTGCGTCCCCTGGAGGGACGCAGCGACCGACTCAATTCCTCATTCGGAAACGCTTGTGACGGGGCGTTTCCGGCTCCCTCGCCGCGAACCGCCGGAGCCCCCCTCCTCCGGCGGTTCGTGGTGTCTCGGCGCTGGGCGAGCGCGCGCGTCGGTGCAAGCGGCCTGCAACTCAGACCGCTCGGCGGAACAGACCAGGCGACATCGAACCGCCGGTAGGGTCGGTACCCGGCGATGACAGCAGTCATCGCGCGACGAGGAGGTTCCCATGAGCGAGATCAAGAAGACCGGCCGTGAGATCGGCACCGACGCCCAGGAGGCGAGGCGCAACGCCGATGGCGAGGACCTGTCGGACAAGCTCGCCAACACGGGTGACGAGATCCGCAAGAATCTCGAGAACGCCGGCGACGACATCCAGGATGCCGCCGACGACGCCAAGGACAAGATCGGCCACGACTCGTCCAACGCGAGCTGAGCCTGTAAGGTCGCTGCAACGGAAGTGCAACGACCAGGAAGCGGGGCGCGAGCCGGTCAACCGTAGACTGGTGCGGCCTCACCAACCGATTGGATCCAACACGGTCGTGCCTGTGACGGGGCCGGCCCCCTCCAACGCCGCACGATCCGGTCCCCTCCCGGGTCGTGCGGCGTTCTTGTTGTCCGGCGTTCCTCGTGTCCGGCGCCCGCGCGGCCAGCACACCCGGACGGGGCGCCCAGCACGATCGTGACAACCTGCAACGCGCCGGCTCCACCGGACATCCATCGCCGCAACGTGCCACGGGACACCATTCGCGGCAGCCCGGCCGCGGTGGCCCGGGAACCGAACCGACGGGGATGCAATCCATGCCAGTGGCATCCGCTTCCCGGCCGGCGTCGGACCGTTCTCGGTCCCGGCGCTCGCGGCCCGAAGGGTCGTCCTCTACGGACGATCCGATCATCGTTCTCGAGGGCGCCAGCCGTGACTACGGCAACGGCGCCGGCGTGTTCGACCTGGACCTCGAGGTCCGGCCGGGCACAATCCTCGGCATCGTGGGTCCGTCCGGTGCGGGCAAGACGACGGCCATCCGCCTGATCACCGGGGCACTCGACCCGAGCGCCGGACGGGCCCGGGTCATGGGTGAGGACCCGAGGCGCTTCCGGCGAGCCACTCGCGAGTGCATCGGCTACATGCCGCAGCTGTTCAGCCTGTACCCGGACCTCACGGCGGACGAGAACGTCGACTTCGTGGCCAGCCTGTTCGGTCTGCTCGCGCCCCGGCGCCGGCAGCGCGTGCGCGAGGTGCTGGAGCTGGTCAAGCTGTGGCCCGAGCGGGACCGGCGCGCGGGCCGCCTGTCGGGCGGGATGCAGCGGCGCCTCGAGCTCGCATCGGCTTTGGTGCACGAACCCAGCCTGCTGGTCCTCGACGAGCCGACCGCCGGCATCGACCCGCTGCTGCGCAAGGCGATCTGGGAGGAGCTGGACCGCCTCAAGGCCGATGGCCGGACGATCCTGGTCACGACCCAGTACGTGACCGAGGCCGAGGGTTGCGACGACGTCGCCCTGATCGTCGATGGCCGGCTGCTCGCGCTGGGGACCCCGGGCGAGCTCCGCCAGCAGGCGGCGGGCGGCGACATCGTGGAAGGCACGACGGCAAAGCCGTTCGATCCGGCCCCGCTGGCCGATCAGCCCGGCATCCGGGAAGCAACCAGCACCGGCCTCCGGTCATTCCGGGTCGTGGCGGACGACGCCGGCACCACCGTGCCCGCGCTGGACGACCTGGTCGCCGAGCGCGGTGGCCAGCTGGTCTCGGCGCACGAGGTCCACCTGACGTTCGACGAAGTGTTCACGACGCTGGTCGCCCGTCATCACCAGGGCGGTGCATCGCCCGAGGCCGCGGCGTGACGATCCTGCTCGAGCTGGCCAAGATCGGCAACCGCCTGCTGGCATTCGTCGGCCGCGAGCTGGTCGAGGTCCGCCGGCGTCCCGGGGCGCTGGTCTCGCTGGTCTTTGGCCCGTTCCTGGTGATGGCCGTGTTCGGGCTGGGCTACAACGGCTATCGCAAGCCCCTCAGCACGGTTGTCGTGGTGCCACCGGACTCGGGCCTGCCGGCTGACGTGGCGACATACCGGGACATCGCCGGCGCGGGCATCGAGATCGTGGAGGTGATGCGTGACGCCCGGCTGGCTGCCCAACGACTCGAGGACGGCGAGGTGGAGGTGGTGGCCGTCGCCCCCGAGAACGCGCTCGCCACGTTCAAGGCGGGCCAGCAATCGGTGATCCAGGTCCAGATCGACATCGCGGATCCGGTACAGGCCGCCTGGGCGGCGCTCATGGCGAACCAGCTCGCCAGCGCGGTCAATCGGGACGTCATCGAACGGGCGGCGGCGGAGAGCCAGGACAGCGCCAGCCAGCGTGGGATTCCGGGGGCAGGACGGATCCCGCCCGCCGTGGTCGCCGCACCGACCCGGGCCGAGGTGGACAACCTTGCCCCCACCGTGCCCAGCGTGATCGGGTTCTTCGGTCCTGCCGTGCTGGCCCTCGTCCTCCAGCACATGGCCGTGACCCTGATCGCTCTGTCGGTGGTCCGCGACCGGATGAGCGGCGCGATCGAGCTGTTCCGGGTCTCCCCCGTCTCGTCGATCGAGGTGGTGGCCGGCAAGATCCTGGGCTTCGGCGCGCTGTGCGCGGCGATCGCGGTGGCCAGCCTGCTGCTGATGGTGTTCGGGCTCCAGGTCCCGATGCTGGGCTCGCCCGCGCTGCTGGCCGGGGTCGTCGCGCTGCTGATCCTGGCCTCGCTCGGGATCGGGCTCCTGATCTCGATCGTGTCCGACTCCGAGCGGCAGGCGGTGCAGTTGTCGCTGCTGGTCCTGCTGGCATCGGTGTTCTTCTCGGGCTTCGTGCTG
Organism: uncultured Chloroflexia bacterium; assembly: GCA_963727585.1. GTDB lineage: Bacteria > Chloroflexota > Limnocylindria > Limnocylindrales > CSP1-4 > CAIXZV01. The sequence continues at coordinate 1,753,391 of CAVSHH010000003.1, forward strand.
CCGATCTCGGAGTTCAACGCCCCGGTGCGCACCGCCGCCTACGCCATCCCGGTGACCAGCGGCATCGACCTGATGCAGGACGTGATGCTGCGCGGCGAGATCCGCGAGCCGTGGCAGGTCGCCCTGCTGGCGGGGATCGGCGGGATCCTGCTGCTCCTCTGCTGGATCCTGCTGCGCCGGTCGATGCGGCACGCCTGACCCCCGCCGTGGCCTCGGCGCAGCCCCGCTCTCGGAGCCGGATCAGCCGAGCAGCGCGAGCGACGCGGCGCTCGCGGCCACGACCACCACCGGCGGCACGCGGCGCGAGAGCAGAGCGACCGACCCCAGCGCGGCCACCAGCGTGGCCGTGACCGAGGTCAGCCCCCCGGTCGCGACCGGGTTCACGAGGGCCGCCCCGAGGATCCCGACCACCGCCGCGTTGACCCCGGCGAGAGCGGCCGCCATCCCCGTCCTCGCACGCAGCCAGGCGATCGCGGGTAGGGCGGCAAGGACCAGCAGCGCACCCGGCAGGAAGAGGGCGGCCAGGGCCAGGACCGAGCCGGCGATGCCACCTGGACCGGAGGAGGACACCGCGCCCAGGTAGGCGGCGAACGAGAACAGCGGGCCGGGGACCGCCTGTGCCGCCCCGTACCCGGCCAGGAACGCGTCGTTCCCGACCCAGCCCGGCTCCACGACCCCGGTGTCGAGCAGCGGCAGGACGACATGGCCGCCCCCGAACACCAGCGCGCCCGCGCGGACCAGGGCGGCGAGGAAGCCGAGCTCGGGACGGCCGGCGATCCAGGCGACGAGCTGGCTTGCGACGAGCAGCGCCACCCATGCCGTCAGCAGGACGGCGGCGGTTCGACGGCCTCCCGCGCGAGTCGTCACCGGATCGGGCTCCGCGACGCCCCCGGCGCCGGCGGTTGCGTGCTGCCCGGGCGGGATGGGCGCGACCAGCCCGCGCAGCCCGAGCAAGCCCACGATCCCGCCGGCGCCGATCATCAGCGGCTGGACGAGCGGAATCGGCACGGCAAGGGCGACAACCCCGGCCGCGACCGCCATGCCCGCCCGCGGCAGATCCGGCGTCAGCCGGCGGGCCATCGTCACCACGGCCTGGAGGACGATCGCCACGGCGGCCGCCTTGAGCCCGGCGATGGCGCCCGCGACCGGCCCGGCCTCGGGGATGGTCCCGCCGGCGACCACGATCCCCAGGGCCGCCATCAGGACCGCGCTGGGCAGGGTGAACCCGATCCACGCCGCGAGCGCCCCGGACCACCCTCCGCGGAGGCGCCCGACGGCGATCATGACCTGGCTGCTTGCCGGCCCGGGAAGCGCTTGGCCGAGCGCGACCAGCTCGCCGAACGCCTCCTCGTCGAGCCAGCCGAGGCGGTCGACAAAGGTCCGTCGCTGGTAGCCGATGTGGGCGATCGGGCCGCCGAACGAGGTCAGACCGAGACGCAGCGTGACGGCCAGCACCTCGAGCCAGCGGGGGCGTGGTCCTCGCGACCGACCGCTCACGACAGCTGACACATCCCGGGGATCCTGGGGAGCGGGCCGCGATCCTAGGCGGTCAGGGGGTCCGGCGCCTCGGGATCCAGCCCCAGCTCCTCGATCGCCTTGGCAGCCCGGTCGGGATCCCAGCTCCCGCACCGGACCAGCCCGGCCAGCGCGGCCGCGGCGATGTTGGGCGGGTCGATCTCGAAATGGGCGCGCAGCGCCTCGCGGGTGTCGCTCCGGCCGTAGCCGTCCGTTCCGAGCGTGATGTAGGGCTGTGGCGCCCACGGTGCCACGAGGTCGGGCAGCGCCTTCATCCAATCCGTGGCCACGATCACCGGGCCCCCGTCGGGGCCGAGGACCTGGCCGACGTAGGGCACCCGCGGCTCCTTGTCGGGGTTGAGGCGGTTCCGTCGCTCCACGCCGAGGGCCTCCTGGCGCAACTGCTGGAACGACGTGGCCGAGTAGACCTCGGCGCCGATCGCGAACCGCTCGGCGAGCAGGTCGCGGGCGGCGAGCACCTGCTGGAGGATCGAGCCCGAGCCCACCAGGCGGACGCGGCCCCTGGGGTCGTCGAGCGCGGGCGCCGCCGAGAACCGGTAGATGCCGCGAACGATCCCCTCGGCCACGCCGTCGGGCTGCGCCGGTTGCGGGTAGTTCTCGTTGTAGACGGTGACGTAGTAGAAGACGTCCTCGCCGTCGCCGTACATCCGCTGGACCCCATCGCGCACCACGGTCGCCAGCTCGTACGCGAAGGCCGGGTCGTAGGCGCGGACGACGGGGACCGTTGAGGCCAGCACGTGGGTGTGCCCATCGTCGTGCTGGAGGCCCTCGCCGGCCAGCGTGGTCCGGCCGGCCGTGGCGCCGATCATGAACCCGCGGCCGCGCTGGTCGCCGAGCGCCCAGGCCTGGTCACCGGTCCGCTGGAACCCGAACATCGAGTAGAACATGTAGAACGGGATCATCGGTTCCCCGTGCGTCGCATACGACGTCGAGGCTGCCTGGAGCGAGGCCATCGAACCCGCCTCGTTGATCCCCTCCTCGAGCACCTGGCCGTCGATCGCCTCGCGGTACGAGAGCACCAGGTCGGAGTCGACCGGCTCGTAGCGCTGGCCGTGGGCGGCGTAGATGCCGACCTCCTTGAACAGCGGATCGAGGCCGAAGGTGCGTGCCTCGTCGGGAACGATGGGCACGATCCGGCTGCCGATCCCGGGGTCGCGGATCAGGTTGCGAAGGATCCGGGTGAACACCATGGTCGTCGACACCGCCGTGGTGCTCCCGGCGGCGAACTCCTGGTCCACCTGCGGCCCGGGAGGCGGCAGCGGCGAGGAGCGCACCACGCGGCGCGGCACCGACCCGCCGAGCGAGGCCCGGCGCTCGATCATGTACTCGACCTCCTCGGAGCTCGAGCCAGGGTGGAAGTAGGGGTACTCCTGGAGCTCCTCGTCGCGGATGGGCAGCTCGAGGCGGTCGCGGAAGACGCGCAGCTCGTCCTCCCGCATCTTCTTGGCCTGGTGGGTGACGTTCCGGGATTCGATCCCCTTGCCCAGGGTCCAGCCCTTCACCGTCTTGGCCAGGATGACCGTCGGCGCCCCGGCGTACTCGGTGGCAGCCTTGTAGGCCGCGTACACCTTGCGGTAGTCGTGGCCGCCGCGCCGCAGGTGCTCGATGTCGCTGTCGGAGAGATGCTCCGCCAGCTTGCGCAGGCGGGGGTCGGGACCGAAGAAGTGCTCGCGGACGTAGAGGCCCGTCGAGGTCGAGTACTTCTGGAACTCGCCGTCGACGGTGCTGTTCATCTTCTCGACCAGCACCCCGTCGACATCGCGCGCCAGCAGCTCGTCCCATTCCCGGCCCCAGATGACCTTGATCACGTTCCAGCCGGCGCCCCGGAACAGGCCCTCCAGCTCCTGGATCACCTTGCCGTTGCCGCGAACCGGTCCGTCCAGTCGCTGCAGGTTGCAGTTGATGACGAAGGTCAGGTTGTCCAGGCCCTCGCGGGCAGCCAGGCTGATCCCGCTGATCGACTCCGGCTCGTCCATCTCGCCGTCGCCCAGGTACGCCCACACGCGCTGCTGGCCGGTGTCGGTGATCCCGCGACTGTGGAGGTACCGGTTGAAGCGCGCCTGGTAGACCGCCGCCAATGGGCCGAGACCCATCGACACCGTGGGAAACTCCCAGAAGTCGGGCATCAGCCGGGGATGCGGGTAGGAGCTCAGGCCGCCGCTGCCGGTCTCGCGGCGGTAGCGGTCGAGATCGTCCTCGGTGAGGCGGCCCTCGAGGTAGGCCCGGGCGTAGATACCGGGCGCCGCGTGACCCTGGAAGAAGATCGAGTCGCCGCCGCCCGGGTGGTCCTTGCCGCGGAAGAAGTGGTTGAAGCCCACCTCGTACAGGGTCGCGGCGGAGGCGTAGGTGGACAGGTGGCCGCCGATGCCCGGGAAGCGCGTGTTCGCCCGGAGCACCATGGCCACCGCGTTCCAGCGGATGAGCCGGCGGATCCGCCGCTCCAGCGCCTCGTCGCCGGGGAAGTAGAGCTCCTGCTCGGGGCTGATGGTGTTGATGTAGCGGGTCTGGGTGAGGCTGGGCACGCCGATCTGGCGCTGTCGGGCACGCTTGAGCAGCTTGTACAGCAGGAACCGGGCGCGGAGCTCGCCGGCCTGGTCCAGGACCTGGTCCAGCGAGGCCATCCACTCGCGGGTCTCGGCCTCGTCGATGTCGGGCAGCTGCTGCTTGAAGTCGTCGATGTACATCGGGGCTCCGTGGACGCCGGCGATCGCCTCGCCGCGGGAGTCATCAGGGTAGCCCCGATGCCCTGGGCCCGCCCTCGCCGGGCGAGGGCGCGAGGTCCCGCGGAGACCCCACCGGCGGCAGCCGATGGCGGCGGCCGGCCGCAACACCGACGGTGCAGGATCGCTGAACCTGTAACGCCCCTGTAGCGGTTCTGCAATGCCGGGCCAGCATCGCCGCACCCCTGTGCCTGACAGGCTGCGGACATGAGCTTCGATACACGACCCGATCTCGACGACGTCCTCTCCGGGAACGGCCTCTCCGGGAACCGCCGCACCGGCCTGCTGATCGGGCTGGGCGCGGTGGCCCTGGTCCTGCTGGTCACCGGGCTCCTGCTGGCGCTCGGGCCCGGCCGGTCCGCCCTTCGCCGCGACGAGCCCGACGGGCTCGATCTGGACGACGTGGACGACGCTGTGCACGGGGCCGATCCCGGCATCGGGGCGTCCTGAGGGCCGTGCGGATCTGACTGACAGGCCGGTACCGAAACCGGTCCCGGCAACGCCGGGCGGTCCGTCCCGCGCGCGAGATCTCCACTCGGCGCACACTCTGCATCGGAGGAAGAGCCCGTGAGCACCCAACCCCTGGTCCTGGTCGCGGACGACGAGCCGCGGATCACCAAGCTCGTCTCGATCGCGCTGTCCGAGGAAGGGTTCCGGGTCGTGACCGCCAACGGCGGCGAGGACGCCCTCGCCAAGGCCGAAGAGGTCCGCCCGGACATCGTCCTGCTGGACATCGTCATGCCCGACCTCGATGGGATCGAGGTCATGCGTCAGCTTCGCGAGCGACGGCCCGTGCCCGTCATCCTGTTGACCGCCAAGGGCTCAACCGCCGACAAGGCCAAGGGCCTCGATCTGGGCGCCGACGACTACATCGCCAAGCCGTTCCACCCCGACGAGCTGGCTGCGCGTGTGCGGGCCGTCATCCGCCGCGCCTCCGGTGCCCAGCCGGGCGCCGGCGTCATCGCGTTCGATGACATCGAGATCGACCTCGAGCGGCGCATGGTGACCCGCGACGGCGAGCTCGTCCAGCTGTCTCGCACGGAGTGGCTGCTCCTCCAGCACCTCGCCGCCAATGCGGGCAAGGTCGTCCTCCACACCGAGCTGCTGACCAAGGTCTGGGGCCCGGAGTACCGGGACGATCTCCAGTACCTGCGCGTCTGGGTCTCCCGTGTCCGGCGCAAGCTGGGCGCCAAGCCGGGCGAGGCCGGGAGGATCCGAACCTTCCAGGGCATCGGCTACCTGCTCGACGTCGAGGGTGACGCCACACAGCCGGCCTCGGGCTCGATGCACGAGGACGAGGTGCCCGTGGGAACCGTCGCGGAGCGGGCACCGATCGGCTAGGTGCAGGCGCGCGGCCGGCGTCGCAGCGCCTGGAGCGATCCCGAACCTGGCCGGCGCGCCCGGAACGTGCCGGCCCGGGAGGTGCCCGGTCGGAACGTGCCGGCCCGGGAGGTGCCCGGTCGGAACGTGCCGGCCCGGCGGGTCGGTGGCGAGCCCTCCCGGTCGTGAGCCCGTCCCGCTCGCGAGACCCATCCCGCTCGGTCGTGCGCCCCATCCCGGTCGTGAGCCCGTCCCGCTCGCGAGCCCCAACTGTCCCGCACAGCGGGTGTACCGGCGCATGCTGCGCCATATGGCTCGCCCAGCGGGACAACCGGCCCGTCATGGCCTCCGCGGCGGCGCAATGACCCCGCGCCGCGGGTCATTCGTCGCACGCTGCGCCCATACACCCGCTGGGCGGGACAGGCGTCGGCGGGCGATCCGCGGGCAAGGCCGGGCGGCGGGACAGGCGTCGGCGGGCGATCCGCGGGCAAGGCCGGGCGGCGGGAGGCGATCCGCGGGCAAGGCCGGGCGGCGGGACTGGCCGGGAAGATCCGCGCGGGACAGGACCGGCGATCCCGGCGGAGGCGGTGGCGACCGGGCTCGCGGCACCGGCATCGGTTGCGGGCCGAAAGACCACGGCGACTCGAACCCGATCACCCGCGACGAATGCGGGCGGGCGCGGTAGCGTAGGCACATGCTGCGCTACCGCCCGGGCGTCGCCCTCGTGGTCGTCGACGTCCAGAACGACTTCGCCGATCCGACCGGTTCGCTGTCGGTGCGCGGTGCCCCGGACATCATCCCGACGATCAACCGCGAGCTGGCACTGGCGCGGCAGAACGGAGCGCTCGTGGTCATGACCCAGGACTGGCATCCGCCCAGCACGCCGCACTTTGCCAAGGACGGCGGCCCGTGGCCCGTCCACTGTGTAGCGGGATCCTGGGGCGCCGAACTCTACCCGGGACTGGATGTCCCCGCGGGCACCACGATCATTCGCAAGGGCACCAACGGCGAGGACGGGTACTCGGGATTCACCATGCGCGATCCCCGCACCGGCGCGGACGGCCCGACGATGCTGGTCCCATTGCTCGAGGCGGCCGACACCAGGGATGTCGTGGTCGTCGGCCTCGCCACCGACTACTGCGTGAAGGCGACGGCGCTCGATGCGGCCAGGCGCGATTACCGGACGACCGTCCTGACGGATTGCGTGGCTGCGGTCGAGCTTGCGGCGGGGGATGGCGCCCGCGCGCTCGACGAGCTGTCCGACGCCGGCGTGCTCGTCCAGTCGGGCCAGGTGCGCTGACGATGCCGTCCCTGCGCCCCATCCTCGCGCTGGCCGTCATCGGCCTGCCGGCCGCCGTGGTCGCCGATCGCATCCTGGCCGCTCGCCGGGGCGCACGGCGGGTGGCACCGATGCGGATGCTGGTCGTCGTCGACTCCCCCATCGAGCGCACGTGGGAGGTGCTGTCCGACATCCCGCGCCAGCCCGCGTGGATGACCGAGATGAAGTCGGTCCGGCTGCTCACCCCGGGGCCGGTGGCCGTTGGCACCCGGGGCGAGGCGACGGTGCGAATCCTGGGCATCGCGGTGCGCGACACGGTGACGGTCACCGCATTCGAGGCCCCGATCCGGTTCGCGGTCCGCCATGAAGGCCCGGTCGCCGGCGACGGTGAGCTGCGGCTGGAGGCGGGCGCCGACGAGACCACGACGATCGTCCGCTGGGACGAGACGCTCGTGGCGCCGTTCCTTCCCGACCTTGCCGGTGCCGTCCTGCGCCCGATCCTGCAGGGAGTGTTCCAGGCCGACCTGCGACGACTTCGGTCGCTGGTCGAGGCCCCGGGCGTCGAATAGTCCGGATGGTCGAGTAGCCCTGGATGCAGGTCCACCTGGTCGACGCGACCTACGAATTGTTCCGCGCCCACTTCTCGCCTCGCCCGCCGGTGCTCGGCCGGGAGGGTGTCGTGCTGAGCGGCGTCAGCGGGCTCGTGGAGCAGCTGCTGTTCCTGCTGCGCGAGCAGGGAGCGACCCACGTCGGCTGCGCCACGGACCGCGTGATCCGCTCGTTCCGCAACGACCTCTACGACGGGTACAAGACCGACGCCGGCATGGACCCCGAGCTGCTCGCCCAGTTCCCGGTCGCCGAGGCCGCGATCGAGGCCCTCGGCGTGGTGCTGTGGCCGATGGTCGAGTTCGAGGCCGACGACGCGATCGCGGCGGCGGCCGACCGGTTCGCGAGGGACGAGCGCGTGGAGCGGATCCTCATCTGCACCCCGGACAAGGACATGGCCCAGTGCGTGCGGGATGCGCGGATCGTGCTCTGGGACCGTCGTCGCGACCTGGTCTACGACGAGGCGGGCGTGCGTGCAAAGTGGGGTGTCCCACCCTCGGCCGTGCCGGACCGGTTGGCGCTGGTGGGCGATGCCGCCGATGGGTTCCCGGGGCTCCCCGGCTGGGGCGACAAGTCCGCGTCCGCGGTGCTCGCCCGGTACGGGTCGCTCGAGGCGGTCCCGGCACGGGTGGCCGACTGGGACATTCCCGGCCTGCGCGGGGTCCCGACGCTCGCCGCCACGCTCCGCGAGCGTATGGAGGAGGCGCTCCTGTACCGGGACCTCGCCCGGCTGCGCACCACCGCGGACGGCGTGCCGATCGGGCAGGACGACGTGGACCAGCTCCGCTGGGACGGGGTCGACCGCGACCGGTGGCACACCTTCTGCGATGACTGGGGCCTTGCGCGCCTGCGTGACCGCCCCCACCGGTGGCGCGCCTGAGGGATCAGCTGCCCGGGGCGCGCGACAGGCGGACGAGCTCCGGATGGTGCGACGGCGGGGCGGCGACCAGACCGAACGCCCGGGTCGGCCGGTCGAGCCCGAACCACGGGCCGCCGTCGGCGGCGGTGACCACGGCCCCCGCCCGCTCCGCGATCAGTCCGGCGGCCGCCACGTCCCAGGCGGACATCCCGGCCGACTGGAGGAATGCATCGAATCGGCCGTTGGCGACGTAGGCCAGGGCGAGCGCGGCCGAGCCCGTGTTCCGGGCGGCGCGCACGGCCTTGCGCACAGCGCGCGCCCGAGTGGTCACCGCCCGCCCGGACAGCGCGAGGGACACCACGTAGTCGCCAAGCAGGGGCTTTCGCGAGGCGTGGATCTCGCGGTCACCGAGCATCGCGGGCCCGCCGGCGGTCGCCCAGAAGGTCTCGGCCCGCATCGGGTCGCGGACCGCGCCCACCGCCGGACGGCCGTCGACCACGAGGGCGATCGAGACGCAGAAGTACGGGATCCCGTTGGCGTAGTTCACCGTGCCGTCCAGGGGGTCGACGATCCAGGTTCGCCCGCTCGCGAGCTCGCGCGGTTCCTCCCCGCTCCCGCCACCCTTCGCGCTGGGTGCGGCACCGTTGCCATGGTGGGCGCCGGACTCCTCGGCCAGGATGCCGTCGGTCGGATACCGGTCGCGAATCGCGCCCAGCACGAGGTCCTCGGACAGGTGGTCCACCTCGGTCACCACGTCCTTGGCGGACTTGTGGTCGATCGTCTCCACGCGCTCGTACCGGTCGAGGAGCAGGCGGCCGGCCCGCTCGGCGAGGCTGCGGACGAACGCGGCGTCCTCGGCGAACCGCGCCGTCGCGGGCAGCCCGGCGGCCGGGTTCGCGAGCGCCCGGGCGGTCACTTGCCGCAGTCCGCGAGCAGGACCCGGGGCTCGGTACCGAAATTGGGCACCAGCACGTCGAACGAGACGGTCGCACCGCCTTCCACGCGCGGGCTCTCGATGAACAGCGCGTCGGGACCGATGCCGCCGCGCGTCGGATCGTCGATGCGGCAGGTGGTGGATCCCAGGGCGCTCCCCTCGTTGGTGACGCTCACGGTGACGAGCAGTCCCGACGGATCGGGCTGTACCGCGAGGACGGAGGACTGGAACGGACCGACGTCGGCGATGATGGCTCGGGCGACGACGGCCATGATGACCACCGCGATGACGATCCCCACGAACGCGATCCCGTGTGCCTGCGAGGCCGCGGGCGCCTTGAGGCCCAGCGGGTTGCAGCGCTCGCACATCGACTCGTCGATGGGGATCCGGGCGCCGCAACGGACGCAGCCATGGGTCGGCGCGGCCGCGCGCGAGGGCTCGGCGGGCGGGACGGTGCCGGTGGCAGGAGCGGCGGACGAGGGAGGGATGGTCATGGGACGCGGCTGGACCTGGCTGCGGCTGGGCGAGTCGTGCACCGCCCAGTGTGCCCCCATCCGGTGAACCGCGCGGTCCGCGACCGCTGCGCCACCGCCCGGCTCAGAGCCCGGGCTCGAAGATCCGGATGTCGTCCGGCCCTGCCGCGTGGCCATCGCCCCGGGTGTGGCGCAACGCCTCCGTCGCACCCAGCGCGTCGAGATCCGCGGGGAACCGGCCGACCATGTCCAGGACCACCTTGCGGATGTTGTCGGCGTTCCGCTCGAACACGGCGAGCACGTCGTGCGCCGTGACCGCCTCGGTGCCTTCCAGGACGCCGGCGTCGTAATCGGTGATCAGGGCGATGTTCACCACGGCCATGCCCAGCTCCCGGCACAGGTAGGCCTCCGGGTACTGGGTCATGTTGATGACCTCCCAGCCGGCATCGCTGAACCACTTGCTCTCGGCCTTGGTCGAGAACCGCGGACCCCCGATGACCACCACCGTGCCGCCGTCGTGGACCGTGATGCCGTGCTCGCGACACACCTCGAGCGCGATCCGGCGCAGCTCGGGATCGTAGGTCTCGGCCGACGAGACGTGGGACACGATCGGCCCGTCGAAGAACGTGTCCGCGCGGCCGCCGGTACGGTCGACGAACTGGTCCGAGACCACGAACTGGCCCGGCTCCACGTGCCGCTGGAGCGAGCCGGCAGCGCACGGACTGATCACGGCCTTGACGCCCAGTGAGCGCATCGCCCACACGTTGGCGCGGTAGTTGATGCGGTGCGGCGGAATCGTGTGGCGGCGCCCGTGCCGGGGCAGGAAGGCGACCTTGCGCCCGGCGATGGTGGCCAGGAAGAACGAGTCCGACGGTGGGCCGTAGGGGGTGTCGACCTTCGCCTCCCGAACGTCGTCGAGCAGGGAGTAGAAGCCCGAGCCACCGAACACGCCGATCTCCGCCAGGTCAGCCACCGATCCCTCCATTCGACTGCAGCGGGGGCATTCTCGCATGGTTGCGGCGGCTGCCTACGATGCGTGGATGGATGCGATCGCCGACCGGGGATGGCTGGTCGACTGGCGGCGCCGGGTGGCGGAGCTGTACGCGGAAGTCCGGACGGCAGCCGCCGCCGACCCCGCCGCCGCCTGGTACACGTGGCGCCTCGAGCGCGAAGCGCTCTACCGGGGCCATCCGCAGTCGCCCGTCCCTGCCGGGGAGCGCGACGGCTTCCGGGCGCACCACTGGCCGTACGAGGATCGACTGCGCTGGGATCTCGAGCCCGAGGCAGCACCGCCGTCCACGGGCGTGCAACCCGTGATCCTGCCCAACAGCGGCGCCGAGTCACCCGCGTTCGACCGGGTGGGCAGCATCCGGTTCGAGCTGGCCCGGCCGGCCGACGGCGTCCTCGACCTGTTCTGGATGCGCGGCTATGCCGGCGGCCTGTTCCTGCCGTTCCGCGACGAGACCAACGGCGTGGAGACGTACGGGGCGGGCAGGTACCTGCTGGACACGGCGAAGGGCGCGGATCTCGGCGGCGATCCGGGGAGCGGCCGGCTGGTCGTGGACCTCAACTTCGCCTATCACCCGTCCTGCGCGTTCGATCCGCGCTGGGCCTGCCCACTGGCACCTCCGGCGAACCGGCTTGCCGCGCGGGTCGAGGCGGGCGAGCGCCTGCCCTGAGTCCGGGCGGCGGCTCCCGGACGCGACGGCGGGACACCCGGACCGCGATCTCCGGTCGAGGCCCCCGGACGTGGACGCCGGCCGCGAACACCGTTAGGCTCGGGGCTGCGTCCCTCCCGTCTCCGTCACCTTCCGGGAGTCCGACATGCCCTTCGCCGGCTGGAGCCCCATCGGGATCGCCGCCCTGCTCACCCTGGCCGCCGGCATCGCGCTGCTGGTCGTGTATGCGGCGCAACGCGGGCTGGTCGATCGGGAGCTGGAGGGGATCGAGGCGACGCCCGACGCGGGCGTCGAGGCACCGACCGCCACGTCCGTCCCCCGGCAGCGGTCGAGGACGCTGGGTGCGATCGGTGCGCTCCTGCTCGTCGCCGGGCTGGCGCTGGGGGCGGTGGCGGCGGTCGGCAGCTGGTCCACCGGCAACGCCTCCGGCTCCAACGGCACGCTCCCGACCGACGACTGCGCGCAGAGCTGGGATGGCTGCCCCAAAGCCACGATCCCCCCTTGAGGCCACCGTCGCCGGCATCGAGCCAGGGTGGTGACGAACGAGGTCGCCCGGCACCTTCGGCCCCGATACCATCAGGCCATGCCAACGTCGACCGACCTCACCATCCCCGCCCACGAGTTCCTCGCCGCGCCCCGGGTCGCCTCCATCGCGACCACCGATCCTGACGGCTCGCCCCGCCAGACCGTGGCCTGGTACCGCCTCGAGGACGACGGGCGCATCCTGCTCAACAGCCGCACCCCTCGCCGCTGGTGCACCAACCTGCTTCGCGACCCGCGTATCGCGCTGTCCATCGTCGACGGCGACGACCCGTACCGCTGGCTGGGCCTGACCGGCGTCGTCGACGAGGTGATCGACGACCTCGAGCGCGCCCGCGACGACATCGTGGCGCTCGCCTACCGCTACGAGCAGCCGGACGGCCCCAGCCCGGAGTCCATCGCCACCTTCCGCAGCCAGCCGCGGGTCACGTTCCTCGTCCGGGTCACCGGCGTCCACGACCACCTGGACGGCTGATCCATGGAACCCGTCAAGCTCGGCGTCCTGCTCTGGCCGCAGACCGAGGCGTGGCCGCAGCTCCGTGACGCGGCCGTCCGCGCCGAACGGTCGGGCGTGTCCAGCCTATGGACATGGGATCATCTCAACGCGATCTCGGGACCGTGGGAGGGCCCCATCCTCGAGGGCTGGTCCGTGCTCGCCGGCTGGGCGCAGATGACCTCGACCGCGACCCTGGGCCTGATGGTCGGCGCCAACACCTTTCGCAACCCGGGGCTGACCGCGAAGCTGGCGACCACCCTCGACCACCTCTCGGGCGGTCGTGCGGTGCTCGGTCTCGGCGGCGCCTGGTTCGAGCGCGAGCACGAGGCCTACGGGATCGACTTCGGCTCCGGCTTCGGCGAACGCCTGGACCGGCTGGACGAGGCGGTGATGCTGCTGCGCCGCCTGCTCGACGGGGAGCGCCTGACCCACGACGGGCCTGTCTACCCGATGCGGGACGCACTGGTCGCGCCGCGCCCGATCCAGCCCCACCTGCCGATCATGATCGGCGGCTCCGGACCCAGGAAGACGCTGCGCACGCTGGCCCGCCACGGTGACATGTGGAACGGCATGGGCACGCTGGAGAAGCTCGCCGCGAGCGACGCGATCCTGCGCGATCACTGCGCGGCGATCGGGCGCGACCCTGCCGAGATCGAGCGGACGACGACGGTCGACATCGTCGTCCGCGACACACGCGAGACGGCGATGGCGGTGTACCGCGGGCGACTCGCGGCAACCGGCGAGGAGTTCGACGAGACGTGGAACTTCTTCTGCGGCCCGCCGGCGCAGATCGCGGACGGGCTGCAGCCGCTCATCGAACTCGGCTTCCGGCACATCCTGATCGACGTGCCGGCGCCGTACGACGCGGAGACGCTCGACCGGCTGGGCGAGGTGCTCGAGCACCTCAACCGGTGAGCGGGTGAACGGCGGGATCGTCGTGCTGGCCGGGGGGGTCGGCGGCGCCAAGCTTGCCGAGGGCCTCCAAGCGCAGCTGGGCGATCGGCTGGCGGTGGTCGTGAACACGGGCGACGACTGCTGGCGCCACGGGCTGTTCGTGATGCCCGATCACGACACGGTCCTGTACACGCTGGCCGGGATGGAGCAGGCCGGGCCCGGCTGGGGCATCGAGGACGACAGCCACGCCGTCATGGACCAGCTGGGCGTGTACGGGGAGGAGACCTGGTTCACCCTCGGCGACCGCGACCTGGCGCTCCACGTCGTGCGCACCGCCCGGCTCCGCGACGGCGGGCGGCTGACCGAGGTCTGCCTCGGGCTCCAGCGCTCGCTGGGCGTCGCGGCGCACATCCTGCCCATGGCCGACCAGCCGGTCGCGACCGAGGTTCGCACGCCGGACGGCTGGCTCGAGTTCCAGGAGTACTTCGTGCACCGCCGGCAGGCCCCAGAGGTGCTGGAGGTCCAATTCGAGGGGCTCGACGCCGCCCGTCCGACGGCCGAGGTGGTGGCGGCGGTCGGGGCCGCCTCCGGGATCGTGATCGCCCCCTCCAATCCGCTGGTCTCGATCGGGCCGATCCTGGCCGTGCCCGGGATGCGCGACCTGCTGGGCGCCGCCCGGTCGCGGGGCGTGCGGGTCGCGGCCGTGTCGCCCATCGTCGGCGGCCGGGCGCTCAAGGGACCGGCGGACCGGATGCTCGTGTCGCTGGGTCACGAGGCGACCGCCACCGCCGTGGCCGCCATGTACGCGGACCTGGTCGACGTGTTCGTGCTCGATCGCGCCGACGCGGCGCTGGCGCCGGCGGTCGCGGCGCTCGGTCCCCGAACCCAGGTGATCGACACGATCATGGGCGACGACGCGTCGCGCGCCCGGCTGGCGGCCGAGGTGCTGACGGCGCTGTAGCCTTGTCGTCGCTGGGGCGTGCAACGAGAGCGTGACGTGTTCGAGGAGCGGTCATCGACACCGGCGGCGGACGGGTTCCGGATGCCCGCCGAGTGGGAGCCGCACAATCGATGCCTGATGGAGTGGCCCTGCCGGCGCGAGCTGTGGGGCGAGCGGCTGGACGAGGCGAAGGACGAGTACGCGACCGTCGCCCGGGCGATCGCCGCGTTCGAGCCCGTGCTCATGGTCGCCAACCCGGGTGACGGCATCGAGGTCCGCCACCGGTGCGGCTCGGCGGTCGACATCCTCGAGCTGCCCATCGACGACTCGTGGATGCGCGACAACGGCCCGGTCTTCGTCCGGGATGCCGCCGGCCGCCTGGCCGTCGTCGGCTTCCGGTTCAATGCCTGGGGCAATCGGTGGCACCCCCACGATGCCGACGCGCGTGTCCCGGAGCTGGTCGCGCGGCACCTGGACCTGCCCTTCTACCGGGCGCCGCTGGTGCTGGAAGGAGGCGCCTTCCTGGTCGATGGCGAGGGCACGGTCGTCACCACCGAGCAGTGTCTCCTCGACCCCAACCGGAACCCGGAGCTGGCACGGGCGGCGATCGAGGACGGGCTGCGGGCCTACCTCGGGGTGGAGACGGTGGTCTGGCTGCCGTTCGGCCACTCGCTCGACGTGGGACCGGAGGCGACCGACGGCCACGTGGACGGCATCGCCTCGTACCTTGGTCCCGCGCGCGTGCTGCTCGAGGTCCCGCAGGACCCCGCCGCCACCGAGCACGTGACCGGCCGGGCGAACGACCATGCGCTCCTGGCCGCGCGCGACGCTGCCGGTCGCGCGTTCACGGTCTCGCGCCTGGACCCCGGCCCGACGGCGCAGCTCGCCTACGCCAACCTGTATCTCGCCAACGGCGCCGCGATCGTGCCGCTCGCCGGCGACGCGAACGACGAGCCGATGCTTGCCCGCCTGCGCGAGGTGCTCCCCGACCGCGAGGTCGTGGGTGTCCCGGGCGCCGCAATCAACTTCGGCGGCGGCGGGCCCCACTGCATCACGCAGCAGGTACCGGCCGGGCGCTGACCAACCCCTCCCGCGAGACGGGCCGATCGGGGCACACGGGGCAGGCCGAACAATAGTTGCCTGCGGCATCTATCGACCCTACGCTGCCTCAATGAGCCCTGCGCCCAGCCCTTCCCCCGCGGACCCGACCGACGTCGCTGCGGCCCTGGCCGACGATCTCGAGCGGATCGCCATCGGCGCCGTCGGCCTGACCACGCGGATGCTCGCGCAGGCAGCGCCCGGCGTCGGCCTCTCGTTCCCCCAGTGGCGCACGCTGCTGGTCGTCGGCAGCGGCCCGCACGCCATCCGGGTGAGCGCGGTGGCCGGGCATGTCGGCGCCACGCTTCCGGCCACGGGCCGCCTGCTGCGGCGCCTGGAAGGGCGCGGGCTGGTGGTCCTGGCGGTGGATCCGCGGGACCGGCGCGCCACCGTGGCGACGCTGACCCCCGAGGGAGCGCGCGTGCGGTCCGCGATCCTTGCCACCCGCCGGGCGAGGTTGCTGGGGATCGCGGCCACACTGCCGCCCGCAGCGCAGCGCGACCTCGCTGCGGGACTGCGGGCGGTGGCCGACGCCCTGGAGGCCTACGCATGACGGACCCCGGCAGGGAAGGAGCCGAGATGGACACCCCGGCAATCCGCCTCGAGGACCTGGACAAGGCCTACGGGAGCGGCGAGATCGCCGTGCACGCGCTGCGCGGCGTCGACCTCGAGGTCCCGGCGGGCCAGTTCGTGGTCATCCTGGGTCCCAGCGGTTCGGGCAAGACGACGCTGATGAACCTGGTCGGTGGGATCGAGCCGCCGACGGGCGGCCGGATCAGCGTCATGGGCCACGAGATCACGGCCCTCGACGACGCCGCACTGACCGAATACCGGCGCACGACCGTGGGGTTCATCTTCCAGTTCTTCAACCTTATCCCCACCCTGACCGCAGCGGAGAACGTCGCCCTGGTGGCGGAGCTGGTCGGCGAGACCGATCCGGCGACCGTCGCCGACGCCCTCGGGCGAGTGGGACTGGCCGACCGTGCCGACCACTTCCCGGGCTCGCTCTCGGGCGGTGAGCAGCAGCGGGTCGCGATCGCCCGGGCGCTGGTCAAGCGACCTGCGATCCTCCTGTGCGACGAGCCCACCGGCGCGCTCGATCTCGACACCGGGCGCGGCGTGCTGGCCTCGCTCCACCGCGCCACCCGGGCCGGCGGCCAGACGGTGCTGCTGGTGACCCACAACTCGGCCATCGCCGCCATGGCCGACCGGGTCCTGCACATGGGCTCGGGGCAGCTGCTCGACGACATCCAGCAGCCCAGCCCGGCACCGCCCGAGGAGATCAGCTGGTGAGCCTCCTCCGCCGTTCCCTGCTGCGCGACCTGCGAGCCCGCTGGGCCCAGTTCGCGGCGGTCGGCGTCACGATCCTGCTGGGCGTGGCGCTGTTCGGGGCGTCGTTCGACGCGTTCCAGAACCTGACCGCCTCCTACCAGGCGATGTACCAGCGGCTCGCATTCGCGGACCTGGTCGCGACCGGCGACGACGTCGAGCAGCTGGCCGCGGCCGGGGCGGGCGTCGGGGGCGTGGCCGCGACCGCGACCCGTCCCGTGGCCGAGGTGCCGGCGCGGTTCGGCAGCCACGACCAGCTGGCGCGGGTGATCGGCCTGCCGCCCGATGGGATGCCGGCGGTCGACGGCGTGCTCGTGCTCGAGGGCACCAACCTCGACCCGTCGCGCGACGACCAGGTCCTGGTCGAGCAGCACCTTGCCGGCGCCCGCAGCGCACGGCCCGGCGACCGGGTCGACGTGCTGACTGCCGCCGGCTGGCAGACCGTGACGGTCGCCGGCATCGTCGCCTCCCCCGAGTACCTGTGGCCGGCCCGCAGCCGCCAGGAGGTGCTGGTGCCGTTCGACGAGTGGGGCGTCCTGTTCGGCCCCGCATCGCTGGTGGATCGGATGCCGCCGACGGCCGTTGAGCACCAGGCCCTGTTCCGGCTCGCCGACGACGCCCCCGACGGGGCGCTGGACCGTCTCGAGACGGCCGTCCTCGCGGCCGGCGCCGTCGCCACCCAGCGCCAGGTGGACCAGCCATCGAGCGCCACCCTCCAGGAGGACGTCAACGGCTTCGGCGAGCTGTCCGTGATGTTCCCGGTCATGTTCCTGCTCGCGGGCGCCCTGGCCATGTCGGTCCTGCTGGGCCGGATGGTCGCCAGCCAGCGAGCCCAGATCGGGACGCTGCTGGCCAACGGGTTCTCGCGGCGCTCCGTCCTCCGTCACTACCTCACCTTCGGGCTCATGGTGGGACTGGCCGGTTCGGTCGCGGGCGCCATCGTCGGCAGCCTCGCCGCCTCCACGATCTCGCACCTGTACACGTCGGCGATCTCGGTCCCGATCACGGTGATCGAGGTCCGGCCGCTGACGGTCCTGCTGGGCCTGCTCATGGGGCCCATCGCGGGGGCGGCCGCCGCGTGGCTGCCGGCCCGACGCGCCGCCCGGTTGTCCCCCGCCGAGGCGATGCGCGGAGAGCTGCCGCCCGGCCGCGGTGGCATCAGCCTGGCCGAACGCGCGATCCCACCACTCCGCCGGCTGCCCGCGCGCTGGCGGGTATCCCTGCGCGGTGTGGGCCGGAGCCCGCGACGCGCCGTGTCCACCGTCCTCGGCATCGCCCTGGCGACGATGCTGGTCCTGGTCTCGTGGGGCATGATCGACACCGTCCAGTACCTGCTCGACCGCCAGTTCAACACCGTCCAGCGACAGGACGCGGCGGTGCTCCTGGCGGCCCCGCTGGCGGCGGGCGAGGTCGCCTCGGTGCTGGCGGTCGACGGCGTGGCCGCCGCTGAGCCGGAGCTGGACCAGCCGGGCGCCATCGTCCACGGCGACCGGCGCTACGCGACGACGGTCGTCGGCCTCGAGCCGGCCACGACGATGCACGGGTTCGTCGCCTCCGACGGCAGCCCGCTTGCGCTGCCGGTGGACGGGGTCCTGCTGGGGGCCGCCTTGCGCGACACCCTCGGCATCGATGTGGGCGACAGCGTGGAGATCGACACCGGGAGCGGTGCGTCCACCTCCCTCCCCGTCACCGGCTTCGTGGACGAACCCTTCGGGACGTACGCGTACGCGAGCCTGGCCACGGTCGCCCGGCTCGCCGGCCAGCCGACCGGCGACCCCCGGGTGACCTCGGCGCTCGTCCGGTACGCGGACGGAGCCGCGGCGCCCGCGATCGAGGACCGTCTCACGGCCCTGCCGGAGGTGGCCGCCGTGGTCGGCAGCCGGGGCCTGTTCGAGCTCGCCCAGCAGTTCATGGGCCTGTTCTACGTGTTCATCGGGGTGATGCTGGTGTTCGGGGCGGTGATGGCGTTCGCGCTCATCTTCAACACCATGACCGCCAACATCGCGGAGCGCGCCACGGAGCTGGCCGCTCTGCGTGCAATGGGCATGGCGCGCGGCACGGTGTCCCGGCTGGTGACGGCCGAGAACCTGCTGCTCACGCTGCTGGGGCTGATCCCCGGGCTGATCGGCGGCTACCTGCTGGCGTCGGTGTTCATGGCCAGCTTCTCGAGCGACCTGTTCAGCTTCGATCTCCACGTGCGGCCGACGACCTTCCTGTTCACAGCTCTCTCGATCCTGTTGGTGGGCGTGATCTCCCAGCTGCCCGCCCTCCGGTCGGTGGGCCGGATGGACCTCGGGCGCATCGTCCGCGAACGGGCGACCTGAGGCCCGGAGCGGCGGTCACGGACCGGCCGGGGGGTACCATCGCGGCGCTGCCACCCGAGGAGGATGCCGTGCCCCAGATCCCCGCCGCCGTGCTCGCAACCATGCGCTCGCTCGAGACGCGCGATGCCGCGGACCGGGCCGACGGCACACCCAAGGCCGGGCGCCTGCGGGCCATCCCACCCGAGGTCGGGCAGCTCCTGCGGACGCTGGTCCAGGCGGTCGGCGCCCGGGTGATCGTGGAGGTGGGGACCAGCTCCGGGTACTCCGCCCTGTGGCTCGCCCTCGGCGCGGCACGGACCGGCGGACGGGTCACGACCTACGACACCGACCCGGCCAAGGTGGCCCTGGCCCGCGAGACGTTCGCCAGCGCCGGTGTCGATGCCCTCGTGGACGCCCGGCTGGAGGACGGTGTGGCCGGCCTGCGCGGGCACAACGGGACGGCCGACCTCGTGTTTCTCGATGCGGAGAAGGACGACTACCTGCGCGCCCTCGAGCCGGCGATCGAGGCGCTGCGACCGGGCGGCCTGCTGGTGGCGGACAACCTGATCTCGCACGGCGAGGACCTCGCCGGATTCCGCGACGCCGCGCTCGGCGATCCGCGGCTGGACGGACTCGTGGTGCCGATCGGGCGAGGCGAGCTGGTCGCCGTCCGGATCGCAGCCGGGCCCGACGGCACCACGCGCTAGGATCGGCACGTGCACCTGCCCGAGCCGCCCGCCGGGGCGCCCCCGCCTCAGGCTCCGCACCGCACCACGGTCGCCATCCCGGTGCGGGCGCTCGAGGGGGCGAAGTCGCGACTGGGCGAGGTCCTCGACGCGGAGGAGCGCCGGGACCTGGTGGAGCGCCTGCTGCGGAGAACGGTTGCCGCCGTGCTCGCGACCCCCGGCGTGGTCGAGGTGATCGTGGTGTCCCCCGATCCCGCCGTCCTGTCGATCGCCGCGGTCGAGGGCGCCCGTCCCCTGCTCCAGCGGTCGCGCGGCCTCAACCCGGCGTTCCAGGAGGCACGCGACGCGGCCACCGGCGACCGCCTGCTGCTGCTGCCGGGCGACCTGCCCACCGTCACGCCGGCCGACGTGGCCCGGGTGCTGGCGGCCGGCGATGCCGCCGGGTCGCCATCGGTCGTGCTCGTCCCCGACCGCCACCGGCGTGGGACCAACGCCTTGCTGCTGGACCCGCCCGGCGCCATCGATCCGGGCTTCGGCGGCAACAGCCGGACCGGGCACGCGTGGCTGGCCGAATCCGCGGACCTGCCGTTCGTCGAGCTGGAGGGCGTGCTCGAGCTGGACCTCGATACCCCCGACGATCTGCTGCTGGCGGAGGCCGCCGAGACCCGGTCACCGGTGTCGACCGAGGGCACCGGTGCCGCCTGACGGCCGGGTCGAGGTCCTGGCGCTGGCGGGCATCCCCGAGGTGCGGGCCGGCGACGACCTGGGCGCGCTGGTGGGCGACGCGCTGGTCACGACCGAGGGCGCGCTGCCCCTGTCGACCGACGACGTGCTGGTCGTGACCCAGAAGGTCGTGTCCAAGGCCGAAGGGGCGGTGGTCGACCTGCGGACCGTCACGCCCTCGCCCGAGGCGGTCGCGTGGGCGGAGGCCTGGGAGCGCGATGCCCGGCAGATCCAGGTGGTCCTCGACGAGGCCGCCCGCATCGTCCGCATGGAGCGCGGCGTCCTCGTGGTGGAGACGCGCCACGGCTTCGTGTGCGCGAACGCGGGCGTGGACGCGTCCAACGTGGGTCCGGAAAGCGGAGATCTCGTGACCCTGCTTCCCCGCGATCCCGATGCCTCGGCCGCCCGCATCCGGGCCGCCGTCCGCGACCGTTCCGGGGTCGATGTCGCCGTCATCGTCAGCGACAGCTTCGGCCGCCCCTGGCGATGGGGCATCGTCGACGTCGCCCTGGGCGTCTCGGGCCTGCGGCCGCTGGAGGACCTGCGCGGCTCGCCCGACGCGAACGGGCGGGTGATGCAGACGACCGTCCGGGCGATCGCCGATGAGCTGGCGTCGGCCGCGGAGCTGGCGCTGGGCAAGACGGCGGGGCGGCCGGTGGCCCTGGTGCGCGGGGCATCACCACCCCGCGGCGAGGGGTCGATCGCCGAGATGCTGATCCCCGAGGCCAACGACCTGTTCCGCTAGCCTGGCGGCGCGACCCGGGCGGGGCAAGACGACCAAGGGTGGCCTTCGGGCTCGGGCGCGCCAGGCAGGCGGCCGTGGACCGTGCGTCGATGCCGGTGACGCTCCGACGACCCATGCTGGACGGTCAGTCGATGGGCCGCCCGGTTCGACCACTCGCCCGGGTCCAGGGAGGTCCCGGACTGGACGCAGCGTCCCGGAGCGGACCGCCGCAGGCAGCGGCGATGGACTCCCCGTCCACGAGTGGCGGCGACGACCGGTCCCGTCCCCCCCGCTCCCGGGACCGGGATCGACCGGCCCGCGCTACCCTGCGTGCATGAAGGTCGGCCTGCAGATCAGCTCGTTCACCTGGCCCGGCGGCCCCGAGGCCATCGGCCCTACCCTCGCGCGCATCTGCCGCGACGCCGACGAAGCCGGGTTCGACTCGATCTGGGTGATGGACCACTTCTTCCAGATCCGGGGCGTCGGCCGACCCGAGGAGCCGATGCTCGAGGGCTGGACCGCGCTCGGCTACATGGCGGCCCACACGTCGCGCGCCCGGCTGGGACTGATGGTCGGTGGCGTCCACTACCGGCTCCCCGGCCTGTGGGTGAAAGCCGCGACCACGCTCGACGTCCTCTCCGGCGGGCGTGCCTGGCTGGGCATCGGGGCGGCCTGGAACGAGGATGAGTCGCGCTCGCTGGGCTTCCCGTTCCCTCCGCTCGCCGACCGGTTCGAGATGCTGGAGGAGACGCTGCGGATCGCCCACGGGATGTGGGAGGGGGAACGCGGCAGCGAGACGGTGTTCGAGGGCCGCCACTACCGGGCGACCCGGCTGATGAACGCTCCGCAGTCGATCAGCCGCCCGCGCCCGCCGATCATGATCGGCGGCGGCGGCGAGCGGAAGACGCTCCGCCTCGTCGCCCGCTACGCCGATGCCAGCAACGTGTTCGGTGGCCCCGAGACGATCCACCACAAGTACGAGGTCATCCGCGAACACTGCGCGGCGATCGGGCGCGACCCGGGCGAGATCGAGCGGTCCACGCTCCAGGGCCGGCTCCGGATCGGGCCCGGGGGCGACAGTCCGCAGCAGGTCATCGACCGCTTCGGGGAGCTTTCCGATGCCGGCGCCCAGCACGTGATCTTCGGCCTCCACGACGTGGCCGACCCCACTGCGATCGAGACGGTCGGGCGTGATGTGCTGCCCGCGCTGCAGGCGATCCGCTAGCCGGGTCGGCCAGGAGCACACCCGGACGACGCGCCGAGCGGTCCCCGTCGCCGATACCCCCCGGGAGTATGCGCGAATCGTGGTACAGTGGGCGAGCAGGACAAGCGCCTCGAGAGGAACGACAATCCCACGATGACCGACGACACGGACGGCCAGGCCGAGCGCTCGAGCTCCCCCGGCTCGACGAGCAGCAACTTCGATGGCGCCCCGGCAGCCAAGTCGGACGGTGGCTCGTCGCTCAACCCGTTCGGCGGCGGGATCAGCCTGATCTCGGACGGGCCCGCCGAGGCGGTCGCGGCCCCGGCAGGTCCAGTTGGCGACCTCAGTGGCGGCGGTCGCACCGAATCCAAGGTCCTGATCATCGGGTCTGGTCCGGCCGGCCTCACCGCGGCGATCTACGCCGCGCGTGCCAACCTCGAGCCGATCGTGCTCGCGGGCAGCACCCCCGGCGGGCAGCTGATGCTGACCAGCGAGGTCGAGAACTACCCGGGCTTCCCCGACGGGATCGACGGCCCCGACCTGATGGCCCGCTTCCGGGCCCAGGCCGAGCGGTTCGGCACCCACGTGGTCGACGTCGACATCGACCGGGCGGACTTCTCGTCCCGTCCCTTCCGGGTCTGGGCACGCGGCACCGAGTACCGGGGCGAGACGGTGATCGCGGCGACTGGCGCCTCGGCCCTGTGGCTCAACCTCGAATCCGAGCAGCGCCTCCGGGGCCGCGGCGTGTCCGCCTGCGCCACCTGCGACGGGTTCTTCTTCCGCGACCGTGAGATCGCCGTCGTGGGTGGCGGGGATTCCGCGATGGAGGAGGCCAACTACCTCACCCGGTTCGCGAGCAAGGTCCACCTGCTCCACCGCCGCGACGGCTTCCGCGCCTCGAAGATCATGGTCGACCGGACCTACGGCAACCCCAAGATCGAGGTCCACACCAACACCGCGGTCGAGGAGGTCCTGGGCGACGCGAAGGTCGAGGCGCTGCGCCTGCGGGACACCCGAACGGGCGACGAGCGGACGATGCCCGCCGAGGGCCTGTTCGTCGCGATCGGCCACAAGCCCAACACCGACGTGTTCCGTGACTGGCTCGACGCGGACGAGAAGGGCTACCTCGTGGCCCACGAGCACACCGCCAGCCGGATCCCCGGCGTGTTCATCGCCGGCGACGTCCAGGACCACCGCTACCGCCAGGCAGTCACCGCGGCCGGCGACGGCGCGCGCGCTGCGATCGACGCGGAGCGCTGGCTGGAGAGCGAGGGAATCGCGGAGCGATCGACCGCCACGGCGTGGTAGGTCCCTCGTCCACCCCGGCGCCGTCCCGCCGCCAGGAAGCCAGCGCATGACGATGCGCGGGGGTGGCGTCCGCTCGATGGCCCGCACCGGCGGCGTGGGCCGCAACGGGCGCCTGATGCCGCCGTCCAACGACTTCGAGCGCGTCCCGCCCGAACGGCGCGCCCGCACCGCGCGCAGGATCCTGGCCTTCTTCCAGCCCTACCGGGGCAAGGTGCTGGTGGTGCTGGTCGCAATCGTCGCGACCAGCCTCATCGGCCTGCTCAACCCGTACCTGCTCAAGGTCCTGACCGACGAGGTCATCATCGGGCACGACTTCACAAACCTGAACCTGTACGTGGGGCTGATGATCCTGGCGCCCATCGTGTCGGGCCTGATCGGGGTCGGCCAGTCGTACCTCAACAACGTCATCGGCCAGAGCGTGATGCAGGACCTGCGCAACGCGCTCTATGCCCACCTCCAGCGGATGCCGCTCCGGTTCTTCACGGCGACCCGCACGGGCGAGATCCAGAGCCGCCTGGCGAACGACGTGGGCGGCGTCCAGTCGGTGGTCACGGACACGGCATCGTCGATCACCTCGAACATCGCGGTGGCCGCCTCGACGATGGTTGCCATGGTCCTCATCGACTGGCGGTTGACGCTGCTGTCGCTCGGGATGCTGCCCTTCTTCCTCTACCTCACCTTCCGGGTGGGCAAGGTCCGGCGGGCCGTCAGCACGGAGACCCAGCGCGCGCTCGCGGACATGAGCGCGGTCACCGAGGAGACGCTGTCGGTGTCGGGGATCCTGCTGGGCAAGACCTTCGGGGCGCAGGAGCGCAGCGTCCATCGGTTCCGGGGGCTGAACCGCGACCTGGCCCGGCTCCAGATCCGCCAGGCGATGGTGGGGCGCTGGTTCTTCGCGATCATGGGGACGATCTTCTCGATCACCCCGGCGTTCGTGTACTGGCTGGCCGGGACGCTCGCCAGGAACGGCGACCCGTCGGCTCCGACGGCAGGCGACATCGTGGCGTTCACGACCCTCCAGAGCCGGCTGTTCTTCCCGATGGGCCAGCTGCTCAACGTCCAGGTCGAGATCCAGGGCTCGCTCGCGCTGTTCGACCGGATCTTCGAGTACCTCGACCTCGACCCGGAGATCACCGACGCGCCGGACGCGATCGCGCTCGAGCCCGCCGACGTGGGCGGGGCGGTCGCGTTCGAGGGTGTCTCGTTCGAGTACCCGGCCGAGCCCGAGCGGGCGGCCGCAGCGGTGGCGACGGATGGCAACGGTGCGGCGAGTGCTGCGGGAGCGGAGGCCGGGGTGCCCGTCGACGAGGCGGTCGACATCGCCGTCGACGTGGCGGTCCCGGCGCCGTCGGCCGTCCCGTTCGGGCTGCGCGATGTCTCGTTCGAGGCGCTGCCCGGGGAGCTGGTCGCCCTGGTCGGTCCGTCGGGTGCCGGCAAGACGACAACCACCTACCTGATCCCGCGCCTGTACGACGCCGGGCAGGGCCGGGTGACCATCGACGGCCACGACGTGCGGCAGATCAAGCTCGCGTCGTTGGGCCGGATCGTGGGCTTCGTCACCCAGGAGACCTACCTGTTCCACGCCTCGATCCGTGAGAACCTGCTGTTCGCCCGGCCGGAGGCCAGCGACACCGAGCTGGAGACGGCGGCCCGGGCAGCGGCGATGTACGACCGGATCCGGGAACTGCCGGACGGGTTCGACACCATCGTCGGCGAGCGTGGCTACAAGCTCTCTGGCGGCGAGAAGCAGCGCATCGCCATCGCGAGGGTGCTGCTCAAGGACCCGCGGATCCTGATCCTCGACGAGGCCACCTCGTCGCTGGACACGGTCTCGGAGCGGCTGATCCAGTCGGCCCTGGCCCAGCTGACCGAGGGCCGCACGACGATCGCGATTGCGCACCGCCTGTCCACCATCCTGCGCGCGGACCGGATCCTCGTGTTCGACCACGGGCGGATCGCCGAGCGCGGCACGCATCGCGAGCTGCTGGCCGCCGACGGGCTGTACGCGCGGCTGTACCACGAGCAGTTCGAGGCGGAGGCGACGAGCCTGGCGGAGGCGTACGCGGGAGCGTAGGCGGGCGTTCCGGGCACCACCGCCCGCGGTTTGCATGAGTATGCATTCTCCATGTATAGTCATTCGGTGACCACGCTCCGCCCGATCTCCATCCCCGAGAGCCTGCCGCCGGTGAGCGGCCCATCGCGCCGGTGAGCGCGGACTCGACGGGTGCGGCGATCGCGGCGGACCGTGCGTCGACCCCCGGCCGGCTGCCGACCGCCGCGGCGCGCGGGACCCGCGCCCTCGAGGGGGGCGACCCGATCCGGGTCGCGATCGTGGGTGCCACGGGCTACGTGGGAGCGGAGCTGATCCGACTGCTCGCGCTGCACCCGCACGTGACCATCGCCGGGCTCGTCGGCCGGGAGCGCAAGGGCGATCCCATCGCCCAGTTCCATCCGCACCTTGCGACGCGTGATCTGCACGTCTTCGACCAGGTGCCCGAGGACGCCGAGGCGGTCTTCCTCGCGCTCCCCCACGGGGCCGTCGCCGCCCGCATCGACGAGTTCCTCGACCGC
Source organism: uncultured Chloroflexia bacterium (assembly GCA_963727585.1). Lineage (GTDB taxonomy): Bacteria > Chloroflexota > Limnocylindria > Limnocylindrales > CSP1-4 > CAIXZV01. The sequence continues at coordinate 1,779,613 of CAVSHH010000003.1, forward strand.
GGCCAGACGGTGGTGGACCTGGGGCCGGACTTCCGGTTCCGCGACGCCGCCGACTACCCGGTCTGGTACCACTTCGACCATCCCCGCCCCGAGCTGCTGCCGGGCGCGGTGTACGGCCTGCCCGAGCTGCACCGGGCCGAGCTCGCTGCGCTGGGCACGAAGCCGGACGCGATCATCGGCTCGCCCGGCTGCTACGCCACCACCTCGATCCTCGCGCTGGCGCCGCTCGCCCGGGCCGGGTTGCTTGGTGACGTCGTGGTGGATGCCAAGAGCGGGGTGTCGGGCGCCGGGCGCGACCCCAAGGCCGACCTCCACTTCGGCGAGGTGAACGAGAGCGTCAAGGCGTACGCCATGTTCACGCACCGCCACATCGGCGAGATCGAGCAGGAGCTCCGTACCCTGTCCCCCACCCCGGACGCCAACCCCGGCGTCACGGGCATCGACTTCCTGCCCCACCTGGTGCCGATGACGCGCGGCATCCTGGCCGCCTGCCACGTGCGCCCGACGCGGCCGGTCACCCAGGACGAGCTCGACACCCTGTACGAATCCGCCTACGGCGGCGAGGCGTTCGTGGGGCTCGCCGCCCACGCTCCCACCACCAAGCACGTGTACGGATCCAACGAGGCGCGCGTCTGGTGCCGCGTCGACGAGCGCACCGGCCGCGTGCTCGCGATCGGCGTCCTCGACAACCTGGTCAAGGGGGCCGCCGGCCAGGCGATCCAGGCCTTCAACGTGCTCCACGGCCTGCCCGAGCCGGCAGGCCTGCTCCAGCTCCCGCTCGCGCCGTAGCGCGGCGCCATCCGCCCGCCACCCGGAGAGCCCGCCCGTGACGCTCGCCCAGGACCCGCTCCTCGCGCCGCTCCCCGCCGACCGGCCGGCCGTTGAGCACCGCGCGCGGATCCCGGCCGGGTTCGTCGCCGCGGGCACCACCGCAGGCATCAAGCCGTCCGGGCGGCCCGACTTCGCGCTGGTCGCCACGACCGGCGAGGCCGTCCCGGCCGCCGCCGTGTTCACGCCCAACCGTGTGCCCGCCGCCCCGGTCCGCCTGTCGCGGGCCAACCTGCGCGCCACGGGTGGCAGCGAGGCGACGTGCGGCCTCGCCAGGGCGGTGGTGGCCACCTCGGGCAGCGCCAACGCCGCCACCGGCCCCGCCGGCGACGCCGACCAGGCCGCGATCGGCATGGCGGTCGCCGCAGCGCTGGGCTGTTCGCGGGAGCAGGTCCTCCACCTGTCGACGGGCGTCATCGGGACCAGGCTGCCGGTCGACGTGGTCACCGGCGCGGTCGCGCGGGTCTCGGCCGCCGGGCTCGCCGCGACCGACGACGCGCTGCTCGCCGCGGCGGTCTCGCTGCGGACCACCGACTCGGTCACGAAGGTGGCAACGGTCGGGTTGACGCTGCCGGCCGCCGCGGGAGGCAGCGTAGCGTGCACCGTGACGGGCATCTGCAAGGGCGTGGGCATGATCCACCCGCGGATGGCGACCATGCTCGCGCTCGTCCTGACCGATGCCACCGCCTCGCCCGCGACGCTGCGGGACCTGCTCCGACGAGCCGCCGCCACGACGTGGGACCAGCTGTCCGTGGACGGCGACACCAGCACCAACGACACGGTGTTCGTGCTGGCCTCTGGGGCGGCGGGCGCCGTCTCAGCCGACGCCGACCCGGTGGCGCGGGCCGCGCTCGCCGCGGCGATCGAGGCGGTGGCGCGCGACCTCGCTCGCCAGCAGGCCCGGGACGGCGAGGGCGCGAGCTCGCTGATCACCTGCCAGGTGTCCGGCGCCGCGGACGATGCGGACGCGCGGGCGGTGGCGCGCGCCGTGATCAGCTCCGCGCTGGTCAAGGCCGCGATCCATGGCCGGGACGCGAACTGGGGCCGGGTCGCGGGCGCCGCCGGCAACGCGGCGCTGGCCGAGGCGACGGTGCTCGAGGCGGCCGGGCTGTCGCCCGAGGAAGCTGGGGCTCGTGCCGGGCGGCCGGCGTCCGTGGACCCGGATCGGATGCGGATCGCGGTTGCCGGGCATCTCGCGTATGACGGCCCTGCGGGCGGCCCGGTGGGCATCGACAGGGCGGCCGCTCGCGAGGCGATGGCCGCTGACGACGTGCTGGTCCGTCTCGACCTCGGGCTCGGCGACGGGACCGGCGAGGCGTTCGGGTGCCCCCTGACGGAGCGGTACGTGACCGAGAACTCGGAGTACACGACGTGAGCGAGGTCGTCGTCGTCAAGCTCGGGGGCACCACCCTTGCCGAGCAGCGACAGGTGCTGGCCGAGGTCGCCCAGGTCGCGCGAAGGCGACCCATCGTGGTGGTCCACGGCGGCGGCAAGCGGATGACGGAGTGGCTGGATCGCCTGGGCGTCCAGACCCACTTCCAGAACGGCCTGCGGGTCACGGATCCCGCCGCCCTCGAGGTCGCCGCCGCCGTCCTGCGCGGTGTGGTCAACAGCGAGCTGGTGGCCGCGCTGCGCGATGCGGGCTGCGACGCGGTCGGCCTGTCGGGAGTGGATGGCGGGCTGCTGATCGGTCAGCGCCTGCCCGACGTGGGACTGGTGGCGACGGTCACCGGTCTGCGCCGCGACCTGCTCGACTCGCTGCTCGTGGCGGGCCAGGTCCCGGTCGTCGCCCCTCTCGCGCGTGACGAGCTGGGGGTGGTCTGCAACGTCAACGCCGACGACGCCGCCGCCGGGATCGCGGCCGGCCTCGGGGCCCGCCAGCTGGTCCTGATGACCGACGTGGACGGGATCCGTGACCCGGCCGGCAAGCGGCTGGACACGATCACGCCCGCCGAGGCCGAGGCGATGATCGCGGATGGCACGATCGGCGGCGGCATGGTGCCCAAGGTCCGGGCCGCGCTCGCCGCGCTCGCATGGGAGGACGCCGAGGCGATCATCGCCGACGGCTCCGCGCCCGACGCGCTCGTCCGGGCGCTCACGGACCCCCGGTTCGGGACCCGCGTGAGCACCCGGTCCCACGCCGGCGCGGCCTAGGCCACGGGTCGTGGCGATGGTCAAGCGGGAGCGACATGCGGCCATCCGGCAGCTGGTCACCGATCATCCGGTCGCCAGCCAGGGCGAGCTCGTCAGCGAGCTGTCCGGGCTGGGGTTCGAGGTCACCCAGGCGACGGTGAGCCGCGACATCGCCGAGCTCGGGCTGGCCAAGGTGATGCGCGGCGACCGGTCGGTGTACGTCGTCCCCGAGGAGATCGGCGGGCGACGTCCGCCCAGCGACGAGCGGCTGCGCCGGATCCTCGCCGACATCCCGGTCACCCTGGCGCGCAGCGGCCTGATCCTGGTGCTCAACGGCCAGCCCGGCACGGCCAACGTCATCGCCCAGGCGATCGAGGAGTCGACCCTCGACGGCTTCGCCGGCACCGTGGCCGGTGACAACACCCTGATCATCCTGTTCCCCGACGAGCCGTCGCTCGCCACCTGGCAGGAGCGGTTCGACGCGCTCAACGCGGCGCCCGGCGAGGCCGCCGCGACCGCCGCGCCCGACAGCCCCACGGAGGCCATGTCCCGATGAACAAGGTCGTGCTCGCCTACTCCGGCGGCCTGGACACGTCGCTTGCCGTGGCCTGGCTGCGCGAGCAGCACCGGGCCGAGGTGGTGACGCTGACCGTCGACCTCGGCGGCGGATCGATCAGCGAGGGCGTCGAGCGGCGGGCGCTGTCGGCCGGTGCCTCACGCGCGTACCTGGTGGACGGGCGCGAGACGTTCCTGAGCCGCTACGTCTGGCGCGCGCTCCAGGCGGGCGCGCTCTACCAGGATGCCTACCCGCTGGCCACCGCACTCGCCCGCCCGTTGCTGGCCCAGCTGCTGGTCGAGGTGGCCCAGAAGGAGGGCGCCGACGCCGTCGCCCACGGCTGCACCGGCAAGGGCAACGACCAGGTCCGGTTCGACATCGCCGTCCATGCCCTCGACCCGGGCCTCGAGGTGGTGGCGCCGATGCGGGTCGGCATGGGCCTGTCAAACGACCAGGAGCTCGACCACGCGGCCCGGCGGGGCATCGAGGTCGGGGCCGAGCGGAGCTCCCCGTACTCCATCGACGTCAACCTCTGGGGCCGGTCATGCGAGACCGGACCGCTCGAGGACCCGTGGGCCACGCCGCCGGCCGATGCCTACGCCTGGACGGTCGACCCGGCGAGCGCTCCCGATCCGGTCGAGGTGGTGGTCGGCTTCGAGGGCGGGATCCCGGTCTCGATCGACGACCAGCGGTTGGGCAGCGTCGAGCTCGTGGAGCGCCTCCATGCCATGGGGGCCGAACACGGCGTGGGCCGGATCGACCATGTCGAGGACCGGCTGATCGGGATCAAGAGCCGCGAGATCTACGAGGCCCCGGCGGCGGTCATCCTGCACACGGCGCACCACGCCCTCGAGGGGCTGGTGCTGAGCCGCGAGCAGCTCCGGTTCAACCGGCTGGTGGCGGACGAGCTGGCCCGGATCATCTACGACGGCCTGTGGTTCAGCGCCCTCTCGCGCGATCTGCGGACGTACGCGTTGAGCTCCCAGCGGGTGGTCTCGGGCGAGGTGCGGCTGCGCCTCGACCACGGCCGGGCGATGGTGGTGGGACGGCGCTCGCCGCTGTCGCTCTACGACCGCGACCTCGCAACCTACGAGGAGGGCGACGCGTTCGACCACGCCTCCGCGGTGGGCTTCATCGAGATCTTCGGCCTGCCCCTCCGGGTGGAAGCGGCGCGGCACGGCGCGGTGGGCATGCACCATGGCGCTGCCTGGACCTGGACCGACCCACTGCTCGGCGAGCTGCCGGCCACCGTCACGGACGGGCAGGCCGCCGGCGACTGACCATGGCGGCGACGCCTGTCGATACCGTACGCTCCGGTCCGTGAACGTTCACGACGCCGACGCCGAAGCCCGCGATCGCGCCAGCTCGCCGCCACCCGGCGGCGCCCCGCCCGCGGCGGACGAGGTGGTCGGCCGGCTCGCCTTCCTGTACGAGTTCGCGCAGCTGGCCACCCATGCGCGCGACTGGGACGAGCTGATGCGCACCGTCGTCGACCGGACGACGCTGGCGATGGCCGTCGAGACCTGCTCGTTCTACCTGCTCGACCGTGACGGCCGGACACTGTCGCTGGCTGCCACCAATGGCCTCGACCGGGGGCAGGTCGGGCGCATCAGCCTCGAGATCGGCCAGGGGCTCACGGGACGCGCCGCGGAGTCGCGGACGCCGGTCATGTCGCGCGACGTGACCAGCGACGAGCGCTTCAGCTGGGTTCGCGGCTTCGACCTTGCCGGGCTCCACGCGATGCTGTGCATGCCCCTGGTCTGGGACGAGCAGGTCGTGGGCGTGCTCAACGTCCAGACCACCCGGGCCCGTGACTTCGCGCCCGCCGAGATCGAGTTCCTGGCCACCATCGCGGCGCTCCTCGCCGGCATCGTGGAGAAGGGCCGGATGCAGGCGGAGGCCGACGCCCAGCTGGACCGCCTCAGCCAGCTGGACGCGGCGCGGGCCGAGCTCCTGGCCGTCGTGACCCACGAACTGCGGACCCCGCTCGCGGTCGTGCGCGCGTACGTCGACCTGCTGGCCGATACCGCCAACGCGAGCGCCACCCTCGCGGAGCTCGGGCCGTCCGTGGACGAGGTCGAGAACTGGCGGGCGGGGGCGGTCGACCAGGTGACCCGCCTCGACAGGCTGGTGGACTCGATCCTGGCCACCGTCCGCGGTGAGGGTCTGACCGGGCTCCGACGGGACCCGTTCGACGTCGTCGGCGCGATCGACAAGACGGTCGGCACCCTCGCCCTCCTGCTCCGGACCCGGCCGGTTCGCTGGACCCCGCCGGGCCATGCCCTGGTCGCCCGGGGCGACGAGGTGCGCTTCCGCCAGGTCCTCGAGCACCTGCTGGACAACGAGGCCAAGTACGCGCCTCCCGAGCAGGCGGTGTCGATCGGCGTCTGGCGCACCTCGGACGAGATCCAGGTCTACATCACCGACGACGGCCCCGGCGTCCCGATCGAGGACTGGGAGGCCGTGTTCCAGCCCTACGTCCGTGTCGACCGGGCCCGGTCGCGGGGCTCGGGGATCGGCCTGTTCGCCGCCCGGCGGCTGATGGAGGCGATGGGTGGCCGAGTGTGGATCGAGCGCAACGGCTTCGGCGGATCCCGGTTCGTGGTGGCCCTGCCATTGGTCTAGCAACCAGCTGGCGGCCCGTCGTCCGGTCCACCGGGGGCGGCAGCGCTAGCGCCAGAGCGACTGGTAGGGGTGCTCGCCCACCAGCGGGCGCCCGGCCACGAAGCGGTCGAGGCCGAATGGCCGCAGGTCGATCGTGCGGGGCTTGCCATCGAGGATCCACTCGGCCAGACTCTCGCCGATCGCGGGGGCGGTCTTGAACCCGGTCCCCGAGAAGCCGCAGCAGAGGACCAGCCCGTCGGGCCCGGCGGCGCCGACCGGACCCAGGATCGCCCGCTGGTCGGGCGACATCCCGTCCTGGCCACGGTCGGTGGACCGGAGGTCGCCGCCATCCATCCACGGCAGTCGCCCGATCACGCGGTCGACGAGCGTGTCCACGAGGTCCGGGTCCGTCGTCCCGAGCGGTCGATCTGGCGAGCCACCCGTCTCGTTGCCGTCCTCGAGTCCCACCAGCAGCAGCTCGCGACCCTCCGGCCGGAAGTAGACCGAGCGCGCGTGATCGAGCACGATCGGGATCGAGGCCGGGTGCGTCGCCGGCAACCCGAGGTAGCCCGTGTCGTGCCGCCAGGACACGAGCGGCACCTCGACCCCGGCCGTCGCCGCAAGGGCACCCGCCCAGGCACCGGCAGCGTCGACCACCACGGGTGCCGTCACCATGCCCGCCGGGGTCACGGCCCCCGTCACCCGCCCGCCGTCGACCGCGATCGAGGTGACCGGCAGGCCGCCCGCGTAGACGGCGCCGTGGCGCCGGGCCGCCGCGAGGAACCCGGCCGTCGTGCCCGAGGGATCGGCGTAGCCGGAGCCCGGCTCCCACGCGGCCGCACCCACCCCGTCAACCGCCATGCCCGGCACGATCATCGCCGCCTCCGCCGGCTCCACGACCGAGGTGCGGATCCCGATCCCCTGCTGGGCGGCGACGTTGGCCCGGAGCGCGCCCGCCTCCTCGGGCGGCGCCAGCTGGAGGAACCCCGTGTTGACGAAACCGCAGTCGCCAGCGTCCACCCGCTCGGCCCAGTCCGTGAACCAGGGGAAGGACCGCCAGGCGAGCTCGGCCTCCAGGAGCAGGTCGTAGTGCATCCGCACGAACCCAGACGACCGCCCGGTCGCACCTGCGCCCACCGACGACCGCTCCAGGACCGCCACGCGCGCGCCCCGCCGGGCGAGGTGGAAGGCCAGCGCCGCGCCCTGGACCCCGGCTCCGACGATGACGACGTCGGCAGTCCGAGCCGGCAGCTCGCTCACGCGGAAGCCGCCGCCTGGGCGGCGCGAAGGCGAGCGTACGCGGGCTTGACGACCTCGCCGATCAGGAACAGGCGCTCGTCGAACGGGATGAACGCCGACTTGAGGGCGTTGATCGTCAGCCACTCGATCTCATCCAGACCGAGACCGAAGGCCTGCTCGAGGGCCCCGAACTCGGACGTCATCGACACCCCGCTCATCAGCCGGTTGTCGGTGTTGACCGTGACCCGGAACCGGAGCCGGCGAAGCAGGTCGATCGGGTGCTCCCCAATCGAGGGCGCCCCGCCCGTGTGGACGTTCGACGTGGGACACAGCTCCAGCGGGACACGCGTGTCGCGTACATACGCGGCCAGCCGGCCGAGGTGGGTCGTCCCGTCGGGATCGACGGTGATGTCGTCGACGATCCGGAGGCCGTGTCCCAGGCGCTCGGCGCCGCACAGCTGGACCGCCTCCCAGATCGACGGCAGGCCGAACGACTCGCCGGCATGGATCGTGACGTGGAAGTTCGCCTGGCGGACGTGCTCGAACGCGTCGAGATGGCGAGTGGGCCGGTAGCCGGCCTCGGGTCCCGCGATATCGAAGCCCATCACGCCGTCGTCGCGGCGCGCCACGGCGAGCTCGGCGATCTCCATCGACCGGGCGGCCTGTCGCATCGCGGTCAGCAGCCCACGGACCACGATCGGGTTGCCGGCGCGGGCGGCCCGCTCCATGCCGATCCGGAACCCATCGAGCGCCGCATCGACCACCTCGTCGGGAGTCAGCCCGGCCTGCGTGTGGAGCTCGGGTGCGAACCGGATCTCGGCGTACACCACGCCGTCGGCCGCGAGGTCCTCGGCGCACTCGGCGGCGACCCGGGCAAGGGCGGAGGGATGCTGCATCACGCCCACGGTGTGCTGAAACGTGTCCAGGTAGAGCTCCAGGCTCTTGCGGTCGGCGCCGCGCCGGAACCAGGCCGTGAGGTCGTCCACGTCCCAGGTCGGCAGGTCGCGGTAGCCCAGCTCTCGGGCGAGGTCGATGATGGTGGCCGGCCGCAGGCCGCCATCGAGATGGTCGTGGAGCAGCGCCTTCGGGGCGGCGCGGATGACATCGAGCGTGAGCATGGCAAGCCTCCAGGCGGATCCGATGCTACCGCCCCGCCACCCAAGGCATGTCGGTCTTTTGACCGATGAGACGCCTCCACACCGGCTCTACACTCTCCGCCATGGGAAGCGTGGGCCCCCTCCTCTGCCCCCTGCTGGTGGGCCGTGACGACCAGCTGGCGCTCGCCGACGAGCTGATCAGCGAGCTCGGCGCTGGTCGTGGCCGCGCCCTGTTCCTGGCCGGGCCGGCGGGCCTCGGCAAGACGCGGCTTCTCCGGGCCATGGTTCGCAAGGCCCAGGCCGCGGGGTTGCGGGTCGACGGTGGCTCGGTGGCGCCCCAGGATCTCCAGGTCCCGCTCGCCTCCATTCGCGAGATGGCGACCGGGATGCGCGGCAACGATGCCTTCGGCACGCTCTCCGAGGACCTGCTGGCGATCGACGGGCGACACGGCGGTGACGCGCTGGGGGCCCGCCGGCTGGTCGTCCGCTCGACCGCAGATCGCATTCTCGAGGCGATCGACCGGCCGACCGTGCTCGTGTTCGAGGATCTTCACTGGACGGACGAGATCAGCCTGGAGGTGATCGGGGAGCTGGCGCGTCACACGCGCGACCGGCCGCTGCTCCTGGTCGGCGGGTACCGTGCCGACGAGTTCCCGTCCGACACGATCCACCGCGAGTGGCGGGCGCGGATGCTCAGCCAGCGGATGGCCCACGAGGTCCGCCTGGAACGGTTGACGCGCCAGCAGACCGGAGTCATGACCACGCTCCTGCTGGGTGGCGACCTGCCCGCCGCCAGGGACGTGGTGGATGCCATCTACGAACGGACGAACGGCATCCCGCTGCATGTCGAGGAGCTGATCGCTGCGCTCGACGAGGACGCCCGTCGCGACGGCCGTCGCATCCGCGAGGCGCAGGTTCCGGACACGATCGGCGACGCCGTCCTCGCCCGACTGTCGAGGCTGTCGCCGGACGCGCGCACCATCGCCCGCGCCGGGTCGGTCGTCGGGCGCTGCTTCAGCCCCGATGTCATCGCCGGCCTCGTCGGCCGCCCCCTGGACGACCTCGAGCCGTGCCTGCAGGAGCTGGTGGACGCCGCGATCCTGCATCCGTTCGATTACATCGACCAGGGCTACTACGACTTCCGCCACCAGCTCTTGCGGGATGCGGTCTACGGCTCGGTCCAACCGTCGGAGCTCCGCCGGTTCCACGCCCAGGCGGCGGAGTTCGTGATGATGCTCGAGGCCTCGAGCATCGTCCACGCGTCCCGCCACTACGAGCGCGCCGGCCTCCACCGCAAGGCGTTCCAGGCATCGTTGACGGCCGCCCGCGACGCGAGCCGGATCTCGGCCCGGCACGAGGCGTACGAGCTGTACCGCCGCGCGATCGCGAACATGCCCGCCGACCTGCCCGCCGGCGACCAGGCCGTGATGTTCGACGAGTTCGCCGATGCGGCCGGGACGATCGAGCGCAACGAGGATTGCGCCCTGGCGTCGGCCAGGGCTCGCGAGCTGTACCGAGAGGCCGGCCGGCCGCTCGAGGCGGCCGCCATGCTGCTGGGGATGTCCGTGCTCTCGGGCAGGACCGGCGCGCCGAGCACCGAGTCGCGGGCGCTCGTCGAGCAGGCACTGGAGGAGGTGGCTGCGCTGCCGGCGACGCGTGAGCGCGAACTGGTTCGCGCCTTGATCCTGGGCTCCCGAGCCGCCGGCTGGTTCCTGGAGTCGGACCTGGTGGCCGCTCGCAGGGATGCGATCTCGTCCCGCGAGCTCGCCGAGTCCCTCGGGGATCGCGAGAGCGTCCTCGAGGCAGACCTGCTCCTGGCGCGGATCGCCATCGTCGAGGGCGACCACGAGCCAGGCATGCGCGATGGCCTGCGCGCCGCGCGTGAGGCACGCGATGCCGGCTTCGAGTCCGTCGGCGTCACCGGCTACCGCAACCTGGCGATCCTCGCCGCCAGGACGATGGATGCCCCGGCAGCCGAGGTGGCGCTCGCGGAGGGTCTCCAGTACGCCGACGCCATCGAGCAGTCGCACTGCCGCCAGATGATGGCCACCACCAGGGCGATCCTCGAGTGGGCCGCCGGCAGCTGGGACGCCGCGGACGCCCGGGCGCGGCAGGAGCTCGTGGAGCCGGGCTGCCGCCGTGGCGTCGTCGGCGCCCTGGATGTGATCGGCCTCGTCAACCTCGGCCGTGGCCAAATCGACGAGGCGACGCGCTGGTTGGACGAGTCGCTGGCCGCCGGTCGTCTGACCGGTGAGCCACACCTGGTGCTGACCCCGCTGTGGGGGCTCGCCGAGACGGCGCTCCTTGCCGGCGACCCCGCAACGGCGATCGGACACTGCGAGGAGGGCCTCGCGGTCGCCCTCTCGGCCGGCGAGCGGGCCCTGCTGGTGCCGTTCGTGGTGACGGGCGTCCGCGCAAACCAGGCCGCCCGCCGTCCCGAGGCAGCCGAGGCATGGCTCGAAGCCGTCCGCACCCACCTGGCCGGCTGGGCACGGGCAGAGGCGGCGCTCGCGCACGGCGAGGGGCTCGTCCGGCTGGCCGCCGGATCGACCGTCTCCGCCCGGGCGCTGCTCGAGGCGGCCGTGGCCGGCTGGGACGTCGTGGGCCGCGCCTGGGAGGCGGCATGGGCTCGGCTCGACCTGTCAGCGTGCCTGGTTCGCGGCAATCGTCATCTCGATGCTCTCGCCGTGCTGCGCATCGTCCACGAGGCCGGCGACCGACTGGACAGCAACCCCATCCGTGCCCGCCTCGGCGAGCTGACCTCGATCGCCCGGCGCCGAGGGGTGACCGAGGAGGCGTGGCGGCCGCTGACGGCACGCGAGTTCGAGATCGCCCGCCACATCGCCGAGGGCATGACCAACGTCGCGATCGCCGCGCAGCTGACCCTCTCGCCCAAGACGGTGAGCGCCCACGTCGAGCACATCCTGGCCAAGCTGGGCGCAACCCGGCGCGCGGAGATCGCGGCCTGGGCCACGACCGTCGCGAACGCGGTCCCGGCGACCGGCGAGACGGTCCCGCTCCCGTCGGGCCGAACACCGGCCCCTGGCCCGGCGAGCCTCGCGGACAGCACGCCCGCCCGGGCTTGAGAAGACCCCGGCCGCCGCAGGTGAACGGCGACCGGGGCCCGCATGGAGGGGAATGTCAGTCCTCGGTCGTGCTCCGGGTCGGGTTGCAGGCGACGGCCGGATGGAGGCCCATGGCCGACAGCTCGTCACGGACGGCCTTGGGGATCTGGCCCCAGCTCTGGGCATGTCCGGGATCGCCCCTGGTGGCCTCATCCTTGGCCAGGGTGTCCTCGTCGTCGTAGAAGAACTGGAGATCCTCCTGGCCCGAGTACGCGCAGGCCGAGTGGCCATGGACCACGATGAGGAGGCCGTTGCCCGTCACCTCGCCGGCCAGCGCCGACGATGCGCCGAGCGCAAGGATGAAGGTGGCTGCGCCAAGCGCGGTGGCGATCCGGGTCAGGCGGGTGGGACGCATCTGGGGCACGGGTTCGACTCCTTGCTGTGGGGTTCGATTGCCGAAGGGGGGCACGGCCGGGCCTAGACCTCGACCGTGAGCTCGTAGACCGCCGGGGTGGGATGGCCGGCCCGCTCGTGGATCCGCATCACGGCCTCCTTCGAGGGGCCGCTGGCGAGGCAGAACACCTTGCCTGCCTCCGGATCCAGCCACGCGCGCTCGAAGTGCACGCCCTCGTCCCCCTCGATCGCGAGATCCCGGTCGTGGGCCTCGCGGAGCTGTTCGGCGGTGACGCCGAAGAACCCCTCGTGGACATCCATGAACTGCGCCATCGATACCTCCGTCTGGTGGCGCCCGTCCGGCGCCGTGCGGACACCGTCGCAGGACGATGGACGCCCGTCATCGGTCGAACGACCGATGGAGGGTCGCGCCCTGCCCGCTCGAGGCAGCCCGGCGGAGGCTGCCCAGCCTCGCCGCCGGTGGTCCGCGTGACGAGTGCCGACGGACCGGGGCCCGGGCCGGCAGGGCGCGGCGGGCGCCGCCGATCAGGCCCCGAGCCGCTCCTTGGCCGCGGCCAGGGCGCCAGCCACCCGCTCAGGGGCGGTCCCGCCGGTGACGTCCGCGGAGGCCAGGGACCCCTCGATGGTGGCGGCCCCTCGCAGCGCAGCAGCGATCCCCCGCTCCTTGGCGAGACCGCGGGCGAGCGGATCGTCGGAGCCGTCGAGGGCAGCACGGAAGGCCTCGTCGGGCAGCTCCGCGAGCGTCGCGATCCCCTCTGCCTCGGCACCGCCGACGAGGCCACCCACGATGTGGTGGGCCGCGCGGAACGGGACGCCGCGCCGGACGAGGGCGTCGGCGAGCGCGGTGGCGGTCGTGTAGCCCTCTTCAGCCGCGGCGCGCATCCGCGACCGGTCCACGGACAGCGTCTCGACCAGGCCGGCCATCACGCCCAGCGAGGCGTCGAGGGTCGCCACGGCCGCGAACAGCGCCGGCTTGTCCTCCTGGAGATCGCGCTGGTAGGCGAGCGGGAGGCCCTTCACCAGGGCGAGCGCGGCACCCACGGCGCCGATCACGCCGGCCGTCCGACCGCGGACGAGCTCGGCGGGATCCGGGTTCTTCTTGTTGGGCATCATCGAGCTGCCGGTCGAGAAGGCATCGGCAACGTGGACGAACCCGAACCGCGGGTTGGACCACCAGGTGATCTCCTCGGCCAGGCGCGACAGGTGGACCATCGCGAGCGCGACCGCCGCATGGACCTCCACCACGAAATCGCGATCGGCGACCGCGTCCAGCGAGTTGGCGGTCACCCCGTCGAAGCCCAGCTCGGCGGCGGTTGCCTCGCGGTCGAGCGGGAAGCCCGCGCCGGCAAGGGCCCCCGCTCCCAGCGGCGACACGTTGACGCGGCGGCGGGCGTCCGCGAGCCGGCCCCGGTCGCGCTCGAGCATCTCGACGTACGCGAGCAGGTGATGCGCGAACAGGATCGGCTGGGCCGGCTGGACGTGGGTCGCGCCGGGCAGCACGGCGTCGCCCTCGCGATCGGCGAGCCCGACCAGCGCACCCTCCATCGCGACCAGCCCCTCGTCCAGCCGCCCGATCTTCCGCCGCGTCCACAGTCGAAGGTCGGTGGCCACCTGGTCGTTCCGCGATCGACCCGTGTGGAGCTTGCCGCCCACGGCGCCCACCCGCTCGGTGAGCATCGTCTCGAGGTTCATGTGGACGTCCTCGAGCGCCGGGTCCCAGGCGATCACGCCGGCCACGACATCGTCGCGCAACGAGACCAGCCCGCGCTCGAGGATCTCGACCTCGTCCGGGGTCAGGAGGCCCGCTCGACCCAGCCCGCGGACGTGCGCGATCGAGCCCGCGATGTCGTCGAGCGCGAGCTCGGCGTCGATCTCGATCGATCGCGTGAAGTCCGCCATCCGCGCGTCCGGCCCATCGCCGAACCGACCGCCCCAGAGCCGCATGGTGTCTCCCCTGAACGTGCCGCTCATCGTACCGGTCGCCCGGCTCAGCCGAGGGCTTCGCGCAGCCGGGCTGCCGCCTCCTCGGGCGTGAGATCCCGCTGTGGCTCGCTGAGCAGCTCGTAGCCCACCATGAACTTGCGGACCGAGGCCCGCAACAGCGGTGGGTAGAAGTGGGCGTGGAGCTGCCAGGCGTGGTCCCAGTCCCCGCTGAACGGCGCCTGATGCCAGCCCATGGAGAACGGGAACGGCTTGCGGAACAGCGCGTCGTACCGCTGGTTGAGATCCCGCAACGCGGCCGCCAGGCCATCACGCTGGGGATCCCCGAGGTCGGCCAGGCGCCCGGCCGGCGACAGCGGCACCAGCATCGCCTCGAACGGCCACGCAGCCCAGAACGGGACCACCGTCAGCCATCCACCGGCCTCGCGGACGACACGCGGCCCGCCGCGCTCGGCCGCCGCGTAGTCCGCCAGCAGCCGGGTCCCGAGCGCCGCGTAGTGGTGCGCCTGCTGGGACGCCTCCAGCTCGGCCTCGACCGGCAACGTGGTGCCCGCCCAGATCTGGCCGTGCGGGTGGGGATTGCTGGCGCCCATGGCCGCCCCGCGGTTCTCGAACACCTGGACCCACGGGTACCGCTCGCCCAGCTCGGTGGTCTGCTGGGCCCACACGTCGACCACGTGCCGGATCGACGGATCGTCCATGCCCGCCAGCGTCAGGTCGTGGCGAGGCGAGAAGCACACCACCCGGCAGGTGCCCCGAGTCCCCTGGGCCTGGAACAGACCGCCACCGACGAAGGCGTCGCTGGTGTCCGGGCGCAGGGCGGCGAAGTCGTTGGTGAACACGAAGGTCGTCGGGTAGTCCGGGTTCACGTCGCCGGTCACCCGCGTGGTCCGCGGGCACAGGTAGCAGCCCGGGTCGTGGACCGGGCGCTCCTCGGGCGGCTCCGGCTCCTCGGCACCCAGCCAGGGCCGCTTCGTCCGGCCCGCGGAGACCAGCACCCACTGGCCGGTGAGCGCGTTGCGCCGGCGATGCGGCTGCGTGTCCAGCGTCGCCAGCTCGGCGTCGTCGGCGCGGGTCTGGTCGGTGAACACGGGGCTCCTTCCCTGGATCAGGCGATGCGGCGGGCGCCGGGCGAGGCGGCCACCTCGAACACCCGGGGGGTGAGCCCCGTCCGGGCGGGATAATCGCGGATCACGGCCTCGCGTAGCGCCGGCACGGCATCGCGGTGCACGAGGTTGATCGTGCAGCCGCCGAATCCGGCGCCGGTGAGCCGGGCCCCCACGACGCCGTCGATGCCGCCCGCGATGTCGACCAGCGCGTCCAGCTCCGGGCTGCTGATCCCGAACAGGTCGCGCATCGAGGCGTGGCTCGCGCGGAACAGGCGGCCGACGGTGTCGAGCTCGCCGCCCTCGATGGCCGCCACCGTGTCGAGCACGCGCGTGTTCTCGTGGACGATGTGCTCCGCCCGGGCGGCCACCACCGTGTCCAGCCGGGGTCGCGCGGCATCGAGCATCTCGGGGGTCACGTCGCGCAGCGCGGTCACCCGCGGCTCGGTCCGTGCGATCTCGGCGACGGCCGCCTCGCACTGGGCGCGACGCTCGTTGTAGGCCGAAGCCTCGAGCCTGCGCGGCGAGCCCGAGTGGCAGGCGACGAGGGCGAGACCCAGGCCGGCCAGGGGGATCGCACGATGGTCGAGCGAGCGACAGTCCAGCAGCAGGGCGCTGCCGGCTTCGCCGAACGCCGATGCGAACTGGTCCATCAGCCCGCAGTTCACGCCCACATAGGCGTTCTCCGCCCGCTGTGCGATGCGGGCGAGCGCCATCCGGTCCGGCGTTGCGGGCTCGCCCCCGGCCAGCGCCAGCGACGAGGCGAGCTCCAGCGCTGCGCTGCTCGACAACCCGGAGCCCTGGGGCAGGTTCGACGCCAGCAGCCCGCGGAAGCCGCGGACCGGCGTGCCGGCATCCACCAGCGCCCATGCGGTCCCGGCCACGTAGTCGATCCACGCGCCCCGCCGGCCGCCGATCGCATCGAGATCGAAGGCCATCGTCTCGCCCGTCGCGGCCAGCGTCAGCTCGACCCGCCGGTCGCCGCTGGGCAGCAGGGCGATCGAGATCCCGAGGTCGATCGCCACCGGCAGCACGAACCCGTCGTTGTAGTCGGTGTGCTCGCCGATCAGGTTGACGCGACCGGGGGCATGGACCACGCGAATGGCGCCGGGATCCGCGGCCGCCTCCGGCACGAGCGTTGCCAGACGCGCCGCCAGCGATGCCGGGTCGGCCGCCAGCGTGGCGGCATCCGGGTCGGGAACGGCTGTGGGCATCTCCGCAACGGTACGCCATCGCGAGCCGCCACGATGCCATCCCCGGCTCGTTCCGCGGCGATCCCCCACATCGGGCGATGAGCCGGACGCTGCTCGCCGGGTACGGTATCGGCAACCCGTCACTCGCGCTCACCGTCACACGGAGGTCCCCCATGGATCAGCTGCTCAGCGACGCCCGGCGCCTGGCCGGGGTCGGCACGTTCTTCATCATCGTCGGCTGGGTGTTCGTCATCTACGCGCTCATCGCCGGCGTCATCTGGTGGGTCGACCTGGCCGGGCGCGAGGCGTTCAACGTGTTCGAGGCGTTCGCCATCTCCATCAGCGCCATCGGCCTGCCGATCTTCGTCGCCTTCCTGGTCGCGGGCCTGGGCTACGCCATGCGGCTGTTCGCCCTGTACGTCGCCTCCAAGGCCCGGTAGCGGACGATCGACATGTTCAAGCGGATCGCAGCGCTCGCTGCCCTCGGCTTGCTGTTCTCGGCGTGCGCTGCCGGCCCCGGCACCGGTGGGCAGCTCGAGGGCACCCGCTGGGTGCTGGAGTCCTACCGCCTCGACGGCGAGCTCACGCTTGTTGACGACGGGCAGTTCGTCGATGCCCGGTTCGATGCGTCGCAGGTCAGCGGCTTCGGCGGCTGCAATGACTACCGCGCCTTGTACCGGGCCGGGGGCCGGACGCTGCTCGTATCACAGGTGTCGAGCACGTTGATGGCCTGCGGCGAGGCGTCGATGACGATGGAGCAGACCTACCTCGGCCTGCTCCAGGGCAGCCGGTTCTACAGCTCCAGGGGCAACCAGCTCACGGTCTACGGCGCCGGCCGTGAGGTCAACCTGGTGTTCGACGCCGCCACTCGCAACCCGCTCCTCGGCAAGTGGACGGTCGAGTCGTTCGAGTCGGCCCCGGGGACCCAGGTCTCGGTCCTGCCCGGGTCCGCGCTCGATGTGACGTTCCTGATCAGCAAGGTCAGCGGCTTCGCCGGCTGCAACACGTTCTCCGGCCACTACGGGACCAATGGCTCCGTGGTCGGCATCGGACCGCTGGCGTCAACGCGGACGGCCTGCGGGCAACAGCTCATGGACCAGGAGACGGCTTTCCTCGATGCGCTCCAGGGCGCCGCCAGGGTCGAGCCCCGCGGATCGACGCTGCTCCTCACCGACCGCAATGGCGGCATCAGGGTCGCCCTGGCGCGGCCCGGTGGCAGCGCACCCGAGGCGTCCGCAGCGGCCCCCGAATCCGCGTCGCCGTCTCCGTCTCCCACGCCCACCGAGAAGCCGACCAGGGAGCCCACGCCGGAGCCGACCCCGTCCCCCACGCCCGTCCCCACGCCAACGCCGACGGCGGCACCGACCGCGACACCGGCGCCCACGCTGGGGCCCTCCCAGCCGCCGCTGCCGCCCACGGCCAGCTGCAAGCTGCGGGACGCGGGCGGAACGGTCGTGGCCAAGGTCGTCTACCCGGCATCGTGGTCCACGATCACCGAGCCGCCCGAGCTTGCCTGCCAGTACTTCGATCCCCTCCCCATCGAGACGCCCGACGATCCCTCGACGCTTGTCACGGCCGTCATGGCGTCGTCGGTGCCGACCGGGTACGAGGAGGCGGTGCAGGCCGCCGTGGACCCGGAGGCGTGGACCGTCGCCGGGACCTGGGAGTCGACGGTCGATGATGTGGCGGTCACGTGCGTCGATGCCGTCGCCGAGGCCGATCAACCGACCGCGACCAGCGGCCAGGCCAGCTTTGCCTGCCTTGCCGACGTCGGGTCGGCCGGGACGGTCGTCCTGTGGACGGTGGGAGCCCCCGATGATCCCGTGCACCTGGCCAACGCGAGCATCGTCGTGCTCATGACCGGGCAGACCACCTTCAAGCCGCAGCCCTGACGGCCCGGTCGGGCGCCGGTCCCGGCGTCGCCGGCCGGTCGCCATCGATGCCGCATGAGACCCGGCCCCAGGCCGGGTCTCGTGGCGTCGGCCCATGAGGGCGGCCCCGCGGCGGCTATGATCCCGCGATGCAGCGGAGCACGACCTGGGTCTGGATCCCGTTCCTCCTGCTCGGGTTCTTCTGGGGCTCGTCCTACCTGTGGATCAAGATCGGGCTGGGCAGCCTGCCGCCGCTGACCCTGATCGCCGGGCGCCTGACGCTGGGTGCCGCCTTCCTCGCCATCGTGGTGGCAGCGGCCCGCCAGGAGCTCCCGCGCCGCCCGATGCAGTACGCGCACCTGCTCGTGATGAGCGTGGTCAACATCGTGCTGCCGTTCATCCTGATCAGCGTCGGCGAGCAGACGATCGACTCGGCGCTGGCCTCGATCCTCAACGCCACCGTCCCGTTGACCGTGATCGTGCTGGCGCCCCTGTTCCTGCCCGACGAGCGGATAACCCTCGCGAGGATCGCGGGGCTCGCCATCGGGTTCGCGGGCGTGATCCTGCTGGTGGCCCCCGACCTGGTGAACCTCGGCGACGCCGACCTGACCGGCGAGGCGATGATGCTCGGCTCATCACTGTGCTACGGCATCGGCAACGTCTACGCCCGACGCAACGTGCACGGGCTGCGGCCGATGATCCCGGCCCTGTTCCAGGTCCTGTTCGCGGCGCTGATCGTGATCCCGCTCGCGGTCCTCGTGGATCGCCCGTTCCAGACGGTCACGCCGACCCCAGAGGCGATCGTCGCCGTTGCCTGGCTGGGGCTGCTCGGGTCCGGCGTCGCCTACCTGTGCTACTTCACGATCCTCCAGCACTGGGGAGCGACCCGGACCTCGATGGTCGCCTACCTGCTCCCGGTCGTGGGGATCGCCCTGGGGGCGGCGGCGCTGGGCGAGCCGGTGACGCTCAACCGGCTCGGCGGCACGGCCCTGGTCATCGCGGGCATCGCGCTGGTCAACAGCGGGCCGGCGCTCCGCCGGCTGGTCGCTGCGCGGGCCGGAGCGGTGTCGGAGGTACCGCCAGCCTGACGTCCGGCTCCACGACGCTGACCGCCCGCGACGGGGAGCGGACCGGCCTCAGCCGCCTCCGGCCAGGAACGCCTCGAGCGCTTCCACGACCAGCGCATGGTCGTCCTGCTGGGGCAGCCCGGACACCAGGGCCACGCCCACGCGCCCTGTCCCGCGCACGAGCAGCGGGAAGCCGCCGCCGTGGGGCGCGTAGTCGGGGAAGGCGAGCGAGGTCGCCTGCTCGAAGGTGGTCCCGGACACCTCGTGGCGCAGCCGCTCGTAGAGGCTGGCGTGGCCGAAGTGCTCGACGACGCGCCGCTTGCCCGCCAGGTACAGGTCGTTGTGGGCGTTGGTCCCCGGCCGCGCCGCGCGGAACACGAGCCGCTCGCCGTGCCAGACCTCGATGGCGATGGACAGCCCCCGTTCCTCGCCCCGCGCGAGCAGCCAGCGGCCGATGGTGAGCGCGT
Organism: uncultured Chloroflexia bacterium; assembly: GCA_963727585.1. GTDB lineage: Bacteria > Chloroflexota > Limnocylindria > Limnocylindrales > CSP1-4 > CAIXZV01. Next base: position 1,799,194 of record CAVSHH010000003.1, read on the forward strand.
CCTCGACCGAGCACGCGGGCAGGGTCAGGCGCGACTCCTGGGCGAGGATCTCGTCGGGCGTCGGAAACGGCGTCTCGCCGGTCACCGCTCAGCCGCCGAACCGGTCGCGGAGCCGGGGCAGGATCAGCTCGCCGTAGCGGGCGATCGCCGCCTCCTGGTCGGGTCCCGGGAAATGGAACACGAGGTGGTTGAAGCCGTAGTCGAGGTAGGTCCGGATCTGCTCCACGTGCTCGTCCGGATCGGCCGAGACCAGCCACCGCTTGTGCGCGTAGGGCTCCGCCTCCTTGGCCGCCTCCTCGAGGTCGCGCGGGTCATGGATCCCCATCTTCTGCTCGCCCGAGAGGGCAAGCGCCGCCCAGACCTTGGTGTCGTCCATCGCCCGCGCGAGGTCGAGATCGAAGCTGACCTTCATCTCGATCATCTTCTCCAGGCCGGCGGCGTCGCGCTCCGCCTTGGCCGCGCCCTCGGCGAGCGCCGGCAGCAGGGTGTCGGTGTACAGCTCGGCGCCCTTGCCGCTGGTGCAGATCAGGCCGTCGCCGATCCGCCCGGCGAGGCGCGCGGCGGACGGGCCCGAGGCCGCGACGTAGACCGGCACCGGCGTGTCCGGCTTGTCGTAGATCGTGGCGTCGTGGGTGTGGAAGTAGTCCCCGTCGAACGTGATGAACTCGGCGCCGGGCGCCGTCAGCGTCCGGATCAGGGTCACCGACTCCCGCAGCCGCGCGAAGCGCTCCTTCTGGTCGGGCCAGTCGATCCCCACCGGCACCTCGTTCATCGACTCGCCGGTCCCGACGCCCAGGATCACCCGTCCCGGCGCCAGGCAGCCGAGGGTGCTGACCGCCTGGGCCACGACGGCCGGGTTGTAGCGGAAGGAGGGCGTCAGGACGCTCGTGCCCAAGGTGACCCGCGAGGTCGCCTGGGAGGCCGCGCCCAGCCAGACCAGGGCATTGGGAGCATGGCCGTCGGTGTGGCGCCAGGGCTGGAAGTGGTCGCTGGTCCAGACCGAGTCGAAGCCGGCCGCCTCGGCGGCGACGGCGAGGTCGAGCAGGCGCTGCGGCGGGAACTGCTCAGCAGACGCCTTGTAGCCGAGTCTCAGGTCGGGCATGGGATCCTCAGCGGGCGGAGACGGGTCGTGTCATCCGTCCATGATTCACCCGATCGGCCTCGAGCGCATGCTGCCCCGACCATCACCCGTCGCGCGCTCATGCCACCACGGCCATGGAGGCACGGGGCGCCGTGTGCGCGCGGATGGCGGGCAGGGGGAATGACAAGCAGTCCCGCGCCCCAGCTCCTTGGGGATGCGGGACTGCCGGTGCGGGCGCGACTAGCGGGCGATATCCCGGCGGGTCATCCCCCACGCCCCGAGCGCGATGCCGCCGACGGCGATCACGACGCAGGCCACCACGCCGACGGGATCCCAGTTGCCGATCATCGGCTGACCAATGTGCGCAGTCAGCGCCAGCTGGTGGAACCAGTCCGGCAGGCCGAGCGGCGGCGAGAGGAGGTCGATGAGGTACGTGATCACGACGGCGATCGCCGTGATCTCGGCCGCGAGCGAGGTCCGCCACAGGCCGCCGACCGCAACCCCCAGACCGACGAACGCCGCCGCGACGAGGCCCAGCGACGCCGAGCCCAGGATCGCGTCCCCGGCCGACGCGCTGGCGCTCGCCGCGCCAAGCCCGACGCCGAGGGCGTAGACCACCGTCATCAGCAGCACCGCGAGCAGGGCGCTCACGCCGCCGGCCACCACCCACTTCGCGCGGGCCAGGGGCGACGACAGCACCAGCTCGAGCCGGCCACTGGTCTCGTCGGAGGCCCACTTGGACACGAATGTGGCGGCCGCGAACCCGGCCGCGATCAGGAACAGCTCCGCGTACAGCTGGAGCCATGCCCCCGCGGTCGAGAAGTCGTAACCGGGGAAGATCTGGCCGAAGACGCTGGCCAGGTTGGAGTCGCCGCCGATCGACTGGGTGAACGACCCGACGAGCGACGCGAGGAGCGAGCCCCAGATCGCCATTCCGATGCCCCACGAGAGAGCCCGTGGCAGCTGGTCGCCGAAGGCACGACTGATCGGCCCTCGGACGCCGAGGATGTCGGCCGGCAGGGACGGCAGCGAGAGCCCCGCCGTGACCCCGAGATCGCGCCGGTTGAACAGCTCGACCCCGATCACCAGGAACACCACGCCGACCAGCCCGGTTGCCAGCACGCCCGGCCAGTCGAACAGGCCGACGAGCGGGACATGCGCGTTTGCCCAGTGGAACGGACTGATCGTGATCAGCGGCCCGCCGACCTCCAGCCCGCTCGCCACCCACAGCAGCATCATCACCAGGGCGCTGACAGCCGCCGATCCCGCCCGGCCCAGCACCGGGGCGAGCGCGAACGCGAGACCGCCGAAGCAGGTGGCGATGGCCCCCACCCAGAGCGCGAAGCCGGCGGATTCCGCGAGCGGGATCTGGTCGCCCATGACGGCGTCGCCGAAGGCGTACGAGCTGACGGTCAGCATGACGGCCAGGACGGCCAGTGCCAGCCAGACCATCGTGACATGGGCGGCCAGCTTCTCGAGCGCGATCCGCCGCTTGCCGAACGGCGTCGTGGCGACGAAGTCGAGGCTGCCATGACTCGCCTCGCCGGCCAGCGTCCCCGACAGGGCGAGGATCGACCACAGGGCGGTGCCCAGGGCGAACAGGGCGCCGTACTTGAAGGTCACCCAGCCGCCCAGCGTGCCCAGGGAGCTACCCATCAGCGTGGTGTTGCCGAACAGGTTGACCATCGACGCCGGCATACCGCCCACGAGGGCGTTCAGGTCCGCCCGGACTTCCGGCGTCGGGAACACCGTGCCGATGGCGGCGCCCAGCACCAGGGCGAGCCCGCCGAACATGCCAGCCGCGATGATGAACGAGAGCCGGGAGTCGCGGATCGTCTTGCCGTAGATGCTGCCGAAGCCGTAGAGGCGCTTGCGCAGCGGGATCGGGGGGAAGGTGGTCGCCGCAGGATGGCGCGGCGCGCCGGTGCTAGCGACCATCGGACCCTGCCTCCACGGCCTCGCGGCCGTACTGCGCGAGGAACGTCTCCTCGAGCGACGGCTCCCTGGACACGAAGTCGAGCAGCTCGTACCCGGCGGCCGCGCGCACGACCGGCGTGATCGGCCCCGCGACGCGCATCCGCAGGACGTGGTCCTCGGCAACCACGTCGCTCACGCCGGGCAGCTCGGCGAAGGTGTCGGACGGGACGGGGCCTGCGAACCGCAGCTCCACCTGGTGGTGGGCAAGATCGCGCAGGCTCTCGACCGTGCCGACCTTCACCAGGCGGCCGTCCCGGATGATCGCCACCCGCTGGCAGCCCTTCTCCACCTCGGACAGGATGTGCGACGACAGGAACACGGTCGCACCCCCCGCGACCGCCTCGCGGAGGGTGGTGAAGAACGTCTGCTGGACGAGCGGGTCCAGGCCCGACGTGGGCTCGTCGAGGACGAGCAGCTCCGGCTTGTGCTGGAGGGCCGCGATGACCCCGACCTTCTGCTTGTTGCCCTTGCTGTACTCCTTGAACCGCTTCGACGGGTCGAGCTCGAAGCGCTCGATCAGCGACGCCTGGTAGCCGGGATCCACACCCCCGCGCAGGTTCGCGAAGTACTCGAGCGTCTGCTTGCCGCTGAGCCGGTCGTAGAGCGCGAACTCGCCCGGGATGTAGCCGACCCGCCTGTGGATCGCGACCGGGTTGGCGGTGGATTCGATCCCGAACACGGCTGCCCGGCCGCTCGTCGGCCGGATGAGATCGAGCATCGTGCGGATGGTCGTGGTCTTGCCGGCCCCGTTGGGACCCAGGAACCCGAACACCTCGCCCTGTTGCACCTCGAGATCCACGTCGATGATCCCGCGGCTCTTGCCGTAGGACTTGGTGAGCTTCTCGAGGGTGATGACGGGGGCCATGGACACTCCTTCCCTCAGGCGAACCAGGTATGCATTGCGTCGTCGTCGATCAGCGTGAACGCTCCCGGCGGCAGGCCGAGGATCCGTTCGATCGCCTCGCTGTAGGCGTTCATGAACGATTGGACCTCCTGGAACGTGATCCGGCCGTCCAGGCGGTCGATCAGCAGCTTGTACAGGGCATCCGCGGAGCCGGTGAACAGGGCAGTCACGACGGTGGCAGCGTGGTCCGGGGCCGCCGGGTCCATCTCCCGGTCGGCCTTCCCCTCGCGGATGATCGCGGCCAACAGCGGCGCGAGCTGCTCGAACGCAGCCGACGTGAGACGCGCCCGGAGCAGATCGTTGTCCGGCGAGTACCACGAGCGCATGACGGCGATGAGCACATCGCTGCGCTGGGCCTTGAAGCGACCCGCGGTGTCGAACACGGCCTGCAGCTTCTGGGTGGCGCTCAGGGTGGGATCGGCGGCGATCGGCTCGACGACGGCCATCGCATTGCTCGCGATCCGGTCGACCACGGCCTCGAGGAGCGTCTGCTTGGACCGGAAGTAGTGGTAGATCGCGCCGCGCGAGATGCCGAGCTCGTCCTGGACGTCCTGGATGCTGACGCGGTCGTAGCCGCGGGTCGCGATCAACCGCTCGGCGACATCGAGGATCTCGTCGCGGCGAACGGCGTGGGTGGCGTGGTTGAGCGTGCGTGCCATCTCGATTCCGATTGTCCGACCGACTGTCGGTCGGATTATAGGTCCGAGGGCAATGGTCGACAGGGCCGGGCGGCCCGATCGGAGGAACGACCCGGGTGGCGGGGTCAGGCCGCCGGCCATCCCCCGAGCTCCGCGAGGGTCGGCGGGTCGGCGCCGGCGCGGCCGCACACGGCAGCCGACGCGCGCACGGCGAAGCGAGCCGCCCGCAGGATGGTCGCGGCGTCGCCGAGGTCCCCCGGCGCAACGCTCTGGTGCACCAGGCAGGCGAGGAACGCCCCGCCGAAGGTGTCCCCCGCTCCGACGGTGTCCACCACGCTCACGGGAGGTGCGGGGACGCGTTCCGACCCGGCGGCGGTCATCACGCGCACGGGCCTGGCACCATCGGTGACCAGCACGACCGCGGGGCCCTGCGCACGGACCCAGGCGATCGCGGCGTCGACGGACTCGCCGGGGCGGAGATAGAGGAGATCCTCGGTGCTCGCCTTCACGATGTCCGCGCGCGCCATGACGCGGGCGATGCGGGCGCGCCAGGCGTCCGGATCCACGGTGATCGACGGCCGGGCGTTGGGATCGAGCATCACCATCCGGTCGGCGGGCAGGCCGCGGACGAGCGCCTCCAGGGTCGAGGCCATCGGGTCCAGCATCAGGCCCAGCGACCCGGTGGCGACACCGCGAACGCCGTCGTCCACGAGGCCGGCGAGCGGCTCGGGATTCACGGCCGGCGCCGAGGTCTCCGCCGTGTAGAAGCGGTACGAGGCGCTGCCATCGACGCCCAGCTCGGCGAGTGCCAGCGTCGTGGGAAGGTCCGTCCGCTGGACGGCGGAGAGCTGCACCCCGTCAGCCGCGAGGCCGGCCTCGAGCATCCGGCCGAACCGGTCCGAGGACAGCCCGCCGACCCACGCCGTCGGCACGCCCAGCCGCGCGATCGCGCGGACCATGTTGTAGGCGCTGCCGCCGGCAACGGGGACGATCCCACCGTCGGCGCGCACGATCAGATCCACGAGGGCCTCTCCCGCGACGACGACCGCAGGCGGCCCGGCCGGACCAGGAGGGGATCCGCTGATCACCGACCGATTATCGCAGCGGCTCCGTGTCCTTGGAGCACGTCCGCTACGCTCCCCACCTGATGCGACGTCTCGCCGGGGCCGCCGAGCTGCTCGACGGCCCCCTCGACGATCCCGAAACCCTGCGCGGCAACCTGCGCGACCTCGCCTGGATCAACCGGCGGCTCGGTGGGACCGCTGCCTCGAGGCGCGCCATCGAGCGCCTGCTCGGGCCGCGGTCCGGCACGCACACCGTGCTCGACGTGGGCACCGGGGCCGCCGACATCCCGCTGGCGCTCGTCGCCTCGTCGGCCGGCTCCGAGCGGCCGCTCCGGGTGACGGCGATCGACGCACGTGCCGAGGTGCTCGAAGCGGCCCGGGCCATCGACCCTCGACTGGCCCCCGGGGCGACGGCCGACCTGCTGCTGATGGTGGGCGACGGACGCTCACTGCCGTGGAGCGATCGGACCTTCGACCTCGTGCACGCGTCGCTGCTGCTCCACCATCTCGAGCCGCGCGACGCGATCGCGTTCCTGGCCGAGGCGGCCCGGGTCGCCCGTCACGGGATCGTCGTCAACGATCTCGTCCGGGGGCGCCACCACTGGCTGGGCGCGCGGGCCCTGCTCGGCGTCACCACCCGGAACCGGTACACGCGCCATGACGGCCCGTTGTCCGTGCGCCGGTCGTACACGCGGATGGAGCTGCGAGCGCTGCTCGCGGCAAGCGGCCTCCGTCCAGTCGGCGAGGAGACCGCGATCGCCGGCCACCGGGTCGCGATTGCGGCGGTCCGGATCCCGCCCGGGGCCACCCGGTGAGCGAGCGGGTGGACGTCGCGGTCGTGGGCGGCGGACCCGCAGGCGCTGCTGTTGCGGCGCGTCTTGCCCGCGCCGGCCGCATGGTGGTGCTCCTCGAGCGGCGCCCGGGCTGGCGTTGGCACGCGTGCGGCGTGTTCGCCTCGCCCGCGGCGGCCACGGAGCTTCGCTCCCTCGGAGTGTCCGCCGGGACGCTGGCGAGGGTCGCGCGACCGATCCCGGCGATGCGCGTGGAGACCCCGGCCGGGACCAGCTTCGAGCTGACCTACGGCTCCGAGGCCGGCAGCGGAGGGGCGGTGGGCTTCGACCGCTCGGCACTGGACCCGTCCCTGCTTGACCTCGCCCGGACCGCGGGCGCCGACATCCGCGAGGGCTCGACGGTACGCAGCGTAGGCCTCGGGGACCACCGGCAGCGGGCGCACGTCCTGGTGGGCGGCCCCGGCGGCCACGAGACGTCGATCGAGGCGCGGGTGGTGGTCGGCGCCGACGGCCCGCGATCGCTCGTGGCGGCGGCAGCCGGCATGGTCCGCGAGCCGCGCCTGGCGGGCCGCATCGGGCTGTCGTGGCACGTCGCGGACGAACCCGGCGACGGCCCGCGACCGGCCCGGATGGTGGTCCTGCGCGACGGCGCCTATTGCGGGCTGGCACCGGTTCCCGGCGGACGACTCAACGTGGGCATCGTGCTGGCCGGCCGCGCCTGGCGCGACCGGCTGGCAGCCACGGGTGCTGCGGCTACCGGCGAGCACGTTCTGCGCTCGATTCCGGCGCGAACCGGTGATCCTGAGGCTTGGCGGGCGGGCGCCGTCACCGACGCGATCGCGGGTGCCAGCCCGCTGGGGGCGCGGGTCGGCCGGCGTGCCGGGCCCGACTGGCTGGTCGTGGGCGATGCCGCCGGGTTCCTCGACCCGTTCACTGGGGAGGGCCTCCACCGGGCTCTCGTCTCGGCCCGCCTGGCCGCGGACGCGATCGAGGCGTTCCTCGTCGATTCGCGTGCCGGACTGCACCCCTACGACCGCGCGATGCACGACCGGTTCGCAACCAAGGACATCCTGTCGCTCCTGGTGCAGGGGTTCCTTGCCCGCCCGGCGCTGTTCGAGCGCGCGGCGCGACGCCTGGCCCGGAAGCCCGAGATCCGTGCGACGATGGGCCTCGTGATGGGCGACCTCGTCCCGGCGTCGCGTGGCCTCGACCCCCGGTTCCTCGCCGGGCTCCTGGTCGCGTGACCGCGTCCAGGCCCCGCCCTCGATCGCGGCCCGCGGATCCCGCCCGCCACGTCACGGGTCCCGACGGCACCGTCCAGCGCGTCCGGTTGGGCGCCTACGCCTGGTGCCAGCGCGACCGAGCCGTGCTCCTGACCCGGGTCTCCCGCGACGGCCCCGGCGGCGGGTTGTGGACGCTGCCCGGCGGCGGCCTGGACTTCGGCGAGGCCCCGGCCTCAGGAGCGGTCCGCGAGGTGCGCGAGGAGACCGGGTACGAGGTGGCTCTCGGTGCGCTGCTGGGGATCCGCTCCGCGGTGCTGGAGCCGGGCCAGACGATCAGCGGCCACCGCGTGCAGACCGTGGGGATCCTGTACTGGGGCGAGGTGACCGACGGCGATCCGATCAGCGAATCCGGGGGCTCGACGGACCTGGCGGCCTGGATCCCGTTCGCCGACCTCGACAGCCTGCCGTCGGTCGACCTGCTCGCCTGGGCGCGGGCGCTCGTGGGCCGCTGAGGATGCGCTCGGCGATCGGGATCGACATCGCCGCCCCGCCCGACCTCGTGTACCGGCTTGCGCGCGACGTCACCCGCTGGGACCGCCTCCTCCCCCACTACAGCCGGTCCGCCGCCATCCGCGAGGAGCGCGATGGCGTCCTCGTCTGTGAGTTCGTTGCCCGGCGCCCGTTCGTCCCCGTGCTGGGGCTCGGCATCGCGGTTGCCTGGCGATCCCGGACGTGGCACGAGCCGCCGACCCGTCGCCTGCGCTTCGTCCACGTCGCCGGCGCGACCAGGGGCATGGATGTGACATGGACGATCGAGCCGACCGGGGACGGCGGTACCCGGGTCGAGATCACGCACGACTTCCGGCCGCGGCTGCCGCTGTTCGCGGCGATCGTGGATCGCGGCTTCACGGCGCCCATCGCCGGCCGGACCCTCACCAGCTTCCGGGTGCTGGCGGAGGCCCTCCGGGACGACGCCGAGCCCGTCTCGGAGCCGCTACGCGCCTCCGCGCCCGGCCCGGCCGCCACATCCGTCCATCCGCCCGAGGCGAACCGCTGACATGGCACCCGCGACCCGTCCTCCTCGTGTCTTCATCACCGGCATCGGTGTCCTGACCGCCATCGGCACCGGCCTGCCCGCGTTCCGGACCGGGCTGCGGGCAGGCCGCTCGCCCGTCAGGCGCATCGACCGCTTCGATCCGGCTGCCTTCCGCTCGCAGGTCGCGGCCCAGATCGACGACTTCGACCCCCTCGACCACATGGATGCCAAGGCCGCCCGCGCCCTCGACCGGTTCAGCCAGTTCGGCCTGGCGACGGGGCGCATGGCGATCGCCGACTCCGGGCTGGTCCCGGGCGCCGGGGGTGCCCCGGCCGGCGAGCGGATCGGCATCTACTTAGGGTCCGCGCTGGGTGGGATCGCGTTCGCCGAGACGCAGCACGAGCAGTACCTCGCGCGAGGACTGCGCGGGGTGTCCCCCACCCTGGCGCTCGCGGTGTTCGGCGGCGCGGCGCCGGCAAACCTGGGCATCGCGCTCGACATCCGGGGGCCGATCCTGTCCACCGCGAACTCGTGCGCGTCGGGCGCGGTGGCCATCGGCGAGGCGCTGGGCGCGATCCGGTCGGGCGAGGTGGATGCTGCCGTCGCGGGCGGCGTCGAATGCCCGCTGTCGCCGCTCGCGTTCGGCGCCTTCGACCTCATCCGCGCCCTCTCGCACGGCCGCAACGACGACCCGTCCCATGCCGCACGGCCGATGGACGCGGGCCGCGACGGCTTCGTCATGGGCGAGGGCGCGGCGCTGCTGGTGATCGAGAGCGAGGCGTCGATGCGCGCCCGGGACGGGAGCCCGTATGCCGAGATCCTGGGCTACGCGGCGACCTCCGACGGGCACCACATGGTCCAGCCGCGGGCCGACGGGTCGGAGGCGGGCCGGGCCGCGTCGCTCGCGCTCGCCGGCGCACGCGTGGCACCGTCCGAGGTGGACTGGGTGAGCGCCCACGCATCCTCCACGCCCATCGGCGACATCGCCGAGGCGAGGGCCCTGGCTCTGTCGCTCGGCCCCCGGGCCCGCACCGTGCCAGTGAGCGCGACCAAGGCGATGACGGGGCACCCGCTGGGCGCCACCGGGGCGATCGAAGCCGCGATGGCGGCCCTGGCGATCCGGGACGGATGGGTGCCCGGGTCCTGCAACCTCGTCGCCCCCGAGCCGGAGCTGGGCGCGCTGCTGCCCAACCTGCTCGTGGCGGGCCACGAGGGGCGCTTCGACCGGGTGCTGTCGACATCCTTCGGCTTCGGCGGCCTCAACGCCGCGCTGGTGCTCGGGGCGCCGCCCGCCTGAGCCGTCGCGTGCACGACATCTCCGGGGGTCCCTCGGCCCGGTACCCTCCCGGATATGACCGACCAGCCCGCGTGGGAGCGCCGCTTCCGCGCCCCCGTCCTGACCTTCCCCGCCTGGACCGACCAGCATCCGGAGCGCCTCGTGCTCGCCTCGACCGAGGGCGGCTCCTACCAGCTCCATGCCTGGGACCGCCGCACCGGTGAACGCCGCCAGGTGACGTTCGACGCCGTGGGTGTCCTCGAGGGCCGGCCCACGCGCGATGGCGACGGGGTGATCTGGTTCCACGACCGCACCGGCGACGAGACCGGGGCGTTCGTGGTGACCCCCTTCGATGGCGGCGAGGCGCGCCCGCTGCTGACCGGGGTGCCGGTGGGCTGGGCTGAGGGGCTGGCAATCGGGCGGCACCGGATCGTCACCGGTATCAGCACGCCGGATCGGTACACGATCTGGGTCGCCGACCGTGGAGCCGCGGCACGACTGCTGCACGAGCATGAGCAGCCGGTGCGGGTCGCGGGCGGCTCGGGGATGTCCGGCGCGGTGGATCGCTCGGCCCTGTCGGCCGACGATCGCGTGGTGGTGCTCGAGACGATGGACGACGGCGATGTCCTCCACCCTGCATTGCGGTCGATCGACGTCGAGACCGGCGCCACGCTGGCCGAGCTGCGCGATCCGGGGCTGGAGCTCGCGGCCTACGCGTTCTCGCCCGTCCCGGGCGATCTCCGGATCGCGATCACCCACGAGCGCACGGGCGAACGTCGGCCGGCCCTGTGGGATGCGACGACGGGCACGCTGACGGAGCTCGCGATCGACCTGCAGGGCGACGTGCAGCCCGCCGACTGGTGGCCCGACGGCTCTGCCCTGCTGTTGCTCATCCTCGAGGCGGGGCGTCACCGCCTGCTCCGGTACCACCTCGCCACCGGGCAGCTGGAACCGGTCTCGACGGAGCCCGGCTCCATCACTGCCGCAGGCGTCCGCCCGGACGGCACGGTCTGGTATCGAGGCCACAATGGCGAGCACCCGGCGCAGCTGCTGGCCGCCGGCTCGGGGTTGCCGCTGCTCGAGCCCGACGGCCCGGCGGCGCCGGCCGGTCGCCCGTTCGAGGCGTGGTGGTTCGACAACCCGCACGGGCAGCGCGTCCACGGGTTCGTGGTCCGGCCGGAAGGACCCGGTCCCCACCCGTCCATCCTGCGCGTCCACGGGGGGCCCCACTCGGTGGACATGGACCGCTGGGCACCGGACATCCAGGCTCACGTGGACGCCGGCTTCCTGGTCGCAATGGTCAACTACCGCGGATCCGAGGGGTTCGGCCAGGCCTGGCGGGACGAGCTGACCGGAAACGTGGGCTGGATGGAGCTCGAGGACCTCCTCTCGGGGCTCGACGACCTCCTGGCCCGCGGCGACGCCGACCCATCCCGAGTGGTGCTGGCCGGCTGGTCGTGGGGCGGCTACCTGACCCTGCTCGGGGCGGGACGGCATCCGGAGCGCTGGCGATCCCTCGTCGCCGGCGTGCCCGTGGCCGACTACGTGGCGGCCTTCGAGGACGAGGCCCCCGGTCTCCAGGCGCTCGACCGGGCCCTGTTCGGCGGCACCCCGGCCGAGATCCCGGACGTGTACCACGAGCGCAACCCGCTGACCTACGCCGACGCGCTTGCGGCACCGCTGCTGATCCTCGCCGGCGAGCACGACTCGCGCTGCCCCATCCGGCAGATCTGGAACTACGTGGGCCGGCTGCGCGCACGGGGCGTGGAGCCTCGCGTGTACACGTACGCCACCGGCCACGCCTCGTTCGACATCGAGGAGCGGGTCCGGCAGGCGGCGATCGTCCTCGACCATCTCGCGGCGACCGTGCCCGGCGTACGACGGCTCGAGGGGCTCGACGAGCACCTCGCCGCCGCCAGCGTGGAACCCGCAGCTCCGCTCCGGAACAGCTGACCCGGCAGCCGCCGACACGGTCAGTCCCGCGAGACCACCGGACAGCGCACGGCCTCCGCCGGGAGCGGAGGCCGTGGGTACGGCAGTTGGACCGGGATCTGGCCACCGGATCCAGCACCTCCGGATCGGCGAGCTGCTCCTTCGTGGCAACGAACACCAGCGATCCTTGCCAGGGATTGGCGGCGCCTGCCGGCGGGCGACGTGATGCCCGTGCGGGTTCATTCCGCGCGCCCGGATCGACCCCCACCGCCCGTCAGCATCCGCTCGATCGCCGACAGGCATCGCCCCGACGCCCCGCGGCCGCTGCCAATCCCTCCCAGGCATCGGGGGTGAGGGCCGGGGGTGAGGGCATCGGAGGTGAGGGCCGGGGGTGAGGGCATCGGGGGTGCGGGCCGGGGGCGGGGAGAGGGCGGATGGCGGCAAGAGACGCACTCGGGCGACCGGGCGCTCGCCCCGTCCTCAGAACCGGTAGACCGCCTCCTCGCCACGGCACCGGGGCCCGCGACCGTACCGGATCTCGCCGGCCGTCACGTCGGCGAGGCACCAGAACACCGTGACCGAGGTCTCGGTGCCGTCGTCGTGGCGGCAGATCGACGGGCTCGTGGCGTGATCGGCCAGGAACGCCTCGAGCTCCGTCGGCCCGATTGACCCCGGCGCAGGCCCGGAGCCGTCCGGTCCGTCCAGCAGCTCGCGAGCCCGGCCCAGCCGCACGGCGGACCGCTTCGCATAGGCCGGATCGCCCTCGTAGCGGACCATGCGCTCACACGCGTAGTGGTTGGTGTGCGCCAGCGTGCCGGCCGGCGACGGCGCGACCAGCTCGGCATCGGTCGCGGAACCCTCGACGTCCACCACCCGCCCGTCGCGGTGCGCGAGCACCGTGTTGTACGACGACGCGCGATCGGGGCGGAGGGTCATCGCCACCGCCTCGTCCAGCGTGGTCGCGGTGAGCTGCTCGCGGACCATCAGCAGGCGGGGCACGCCGACCCGCTCGTCGTTGGGGGCGAGCTCGTTGCCGGTCAGCGACAGGCCGGCCGCGTTCCAGCCGACGCTGATCCACGGCCCGATGCCCAGCGAGAACACGACGGGCTCGCCGGGCACCCGCCACTCGATGGCGATCACCGACGCCTCGGACGACGGCGAGAGGTCGTTGGTGTGCGCGACCCAGACGTGCCCGTCCGTGGTCGCAGGCGGCACGGCGACCAGGTCGCTGCACCGTCCATCCACCGGGACGCCGTCCGTGGCCTGGGAGGGCCGGACGGTCCAGATCTCCTCGATCGAGGCGGCGAACAGGGACAGCGGGTCCACGCCGGCGCCCTCGGCCGCCCCGTCGATCTCGTCCACCAGCCACGGCGTCGCCGCGCGCGTCGCCTCACGGTACCGCGCCGCCAGCTCGAGCTGCGCCGCCCGTGACCGCCCGGCGGGAAGCGACGCGCCGAACGCGACGGCCTCGTGGAGCACGCCGGGCCAGGCAGCCCCGACCTGGCGGCCCACCTCGCGGTGCGACCCCTCCACCACCAGGAACGGGAGACCTCCCCGCCGCTCCATCGCCCGCTCCACCGCCCCGCTCCCCGCCCTAGCGGCCGGCCCGGTTGCGGGGCGGCGGCGGCAGGCGGCGCTCGCCCTTGACCAGGTAGTGCACGAACCAGTCACGGACCTGGGCCAGGCTCTCGGCGCGCCGGAACGGCGTCCCGCTGCGGGTGAGCTCGTGGCTTTCGTCCGGCACCCGCATCAGGCGCACCGGGCGACGGAGCGACCGGAGCACGGTGAACAGGGTCTCGGCCTGGCCGACGGTGGTGCGGATGTCGCGCTCGCTGTGCTGGATCAGCAGCGGCGTCCGAATCTCGGTGGCGTAGTGCAGCGGCGAGATCACATCGAAGTACTCGGGGTCCTCCCACGGATACCGCCCGAACTCGACCTTTGCCCACTCCCCGCCCGAGATGTCCCCGGTCAGGAACAGCGACCGCATGTCCGCGACCGAGCGGCACGTCAGGGCCGCCCGGAACCGGCGGGTATGGCCCACGATCCAGTTCGTCAGGTAGCCGCCGTAGGAGCCGCCCGTGACGCCCAGCCGATCCGGATCGGCGAGCCCGTCCTCGATCGCCTGGTCAACGCCGGCCAGGACGTCGGTCATCGGGCCGTCGCCCCAGTCGCCGAGGTTGGCGCGGTTGAACGCCTCCCCGTAGCCCTCGGAGCCGCGGGGATTGCAGGCGAGGACGGAGATGCCGGTCCCGGCGAGGATCTGCCACTCGAGGACCGGGGCCCAGCCGTACAGCGTGTGCGGCCCGCCGTGGATCTGGAGCACCAGGGGTTGCACGCCAGGCCCACTCGGATACAGCCAGCCCTGGATGTCGAAGCCGCCGCTCGTCCAGCGGCGCTCCACCGGACCGACCAGCGACAGTTCCGCCGCCAGGGCGTCGTTGAGGTGGGTCAGCGTCCGCGGCGTCGGTGCCCGGCCACGGCCGCTGATCTCGAACAGGACGAGCTCCGGGAACGAGGTCGGGGTGGAGCGAACGGCCGCCACGAGGTCGCCCCTGCCGCCTGGCGCCGGTGCCGCGTCCCAGCCCGACAGGTAGTGCCGGTCCTCCGTCAGGCGCTCGGGGGCGGAGCCGCCGGTGATCGGGACGCGCCACAGCTCGTAGGAGCCGTCGACTGGGGCGGTGAACAGGACATGGCGACCGTCACCGGAGATCGCCGGCCGGGGCGTCTCCCCGACGGCGACGTCACTGTTCATCGAAGCATCGGCCTTGAGCTCGCTGCCGGCCAGCAGGTCGAGGCCGCCCTCGGACCCAGCGTCGCTGCCATCCGCGGCGAATCGCCAGATCCCGGTCCGGTACACCGCACGCGGGGAGCGGTCACCGAGGGCAAGGAGCGCCGATCCGTCGGGGGTCCATACGGGGTTGTCGAACAGCGCATCCGAACTGCCGGCCACGATGGTCACGGCTCGGGTGGCGACGTCGACGACGTAGATCCCGGAGCGCGTCACCAGGTCCGGGTCACGGTGGCGGTTGGCCGAGAACGCGATCCGCGTGCCGTCGGGCGACCAGGCCAGGCTCGACTCCGCCGAGCTGCCGGCCAGCAGCCGTCGGCTCTCGCCGGAGGCCACGTCGACGAGCCAGATGTGCGGCTCTCGATCATCGACGAAGCCCGGGCCGTTGAGCTGGTAGTGAAGCCGGTCGATATAGCGGTAGTCGGACAGCGGTGCCTCGCCGGGCTTGGGCTTGGGGGGACGCCCGCGCCGGCGGCGGTCATCGGCGACGGTCTTCCCGAGCGAGCTGGTGAGCACCGCCAGGGTCGAGCCATCCGGGGACCACCAGTAGTCGTCCACGCTCCGGGGCAGGTCCGTCAGGCGTCGCGCCTCGCCGCCGTCGAGCGGCAGCAGGTAGACCTGGTCGCAGTCGTCACGGTCGCGGGCGCTCCGCGGCCGGTCCGGCTCCTCCTCCACCTGGAGCCGGCGGTCGCTCAGGAACGCCAGGGTGCGTCCGTCGGGCGAGAACCTCGGGAGGCGGTCCGTCCGCGCGCCGATCGTGACCTGGCGCGCCTCGCTCGATCCATCGGTCGGGGTCATCCAGATCGACTGCCGGTAGCCGTCCTTTCCCGTCGCGGTGCGCTTGACGGTGAACGCCACGCGGCTGCCGTCCGGGGACAGCTGGGGATCGAGGGGGAACAGGAGGCGGTACACGTCCTCGGGGCGCGGCGGTCTGGGCAACGGGCTCTCCAGCGGGCGGCGCCCTCGGGCGGGGACGCAACGGGGCGGGACGGCGTGGTCGGGCCGGGGCTCGGTGGGCCGGAGCCTCAATGGGCCGGCGGCTCGGTCGGCAGCCAGTCTATCCCCCGGGGCAGGGACTACCATCGGACGGCGATGGCCGAGCAGCTCTCCTTCCACCTGGAGCCACGGATGCCGAACCCCGGCGACGTGGCGCCGATGTGGCCGACGCCGCGTCCGGACGCGTTCGACTCGGCCGACTGGCTGTTCGAGCCGACGTGGGGCGGGCACCGGGTGCTGGCGTTCGTGGGGCCGGCCGACCAGCCGGGCGGGGGCGAGGTCCGTGTCGTGGACGGGCGCGGAGTCTCACATGAAGCCGTCCTGCCGGAGCTCTCGGGCCTGGCCGTGCGGATGGCGGCGCGGTCCGCGGTGGTCGACGGAGAGCTGGTCGTGGTCGATGCCCGTGGGCATGCCGACGACGAGGCCCTCCGCCGGCGACTCTCCGGCCAGCCGGGCGGCCAGGTCGCCCTGCTCGTGTTCGACCTGCTCCACCTCGACGGCCGCTGGCTGCTCGGGCAGCCGCTCGACAGGCGGCGGGCGGCGCTGCGCCGAGTCCTGCGCCCCGGGGACGAGGTGGTTGTCGTCCCGGCGATCGCGGCCGAGGGCCGGGCCCTGCATGCGGCCGTCTCCGCCCAGGGCATTGCGGGCGTGCTTGCCCGCCGCCGCGCCTCGCCCTACCTGCCGGGTGTCCGGAGCCGCCTGTGGCGCTCCATCCCGGCCACCCCGCCGGGAGCTGCACGCGCCGAGCCGTCCGAGGAGACCGGGGACGAGCCAGCCGGCCCAGTCGACGGCACCGCCCCAGTGCTGGCGATGTTCCGCCGACTCCCCTTCGCGGATGAGGACGAGCCGTAGCGGTCGAGTCCGCCCCGTCGCCGATCAGCCACGGACCGCGCGCACGAAAGTCCGGAGGGTGGGTGGCTGCCCGTACAGCAGCACCCCCGCGCGATAGACGCGGATCGCGAGCGCCGCGGCCAGCGGCACGGTCACGACGAGCAGCCCCAGGCTCAGGGCCACCTCCCACGGCTCCACCCGCCCCACCGCCAGCCGCGACAGCATCACGAACGGACTCCACAGCGGGATGTACGAGGCGACCCGGATCAGGCCCGACGTGCTGCCCGACAGCGCGAGCACGGCCGGCAGGTAGCCCATCACGGCTGGGATCGACAGCGGCAGCGCCACCGTCTGCAGGTCCTCGGCGCGCGACAGCAGCGACCCGGCCCCGGCGTAGAGCGACGCGTACAACGCGAACCCCAGCACGAAGTAGACGATGAACGCGACGATCAGGCCCGGGGACAGCCCGGCCAGCGAGGTCGACGCCGACGGGTCCTCGCCCAGGATGGCGTTCCCCAGCTGGCCCGACAGCAGCATCGCCGCGATCGCCGGCAGCAGGACCAGCGTCACCTGGGTCAGGCCCGCGAGCCCGATGCCGGTGATCTTGCCGACCACCAGCTGGGGCGCCGTGGCGGCCGAGATCAGCATCTCCATCACCCGGCTGGCCTTCTCGGCCACGACCCCGGACGCGACCCACAGCCCGTAGAACACGAGGGTGAGGAAGGAGATCACCACGAACACGATGCCCACGATCCGCCGGCTCGCGTACTCGGCCGTGTCGATGGTCGGGGTGCCGCCCGCCCCCGGGACAGCCGCCCCGGCATCGACCACGGCGAACGTGGGCTGGACGAACGGGTTGGCGATGTTCGGGTTGCTCGCGGTCCAGTCCAGGACACCCACGCTGAACGTGCCCAGCTGGAGCAGCTGCAGCCGATCCTGCGCCAGCCCGCCGATGGTCACGACGCGGAAGTCGAGCCCGCCGTCCGGGGTCCGGTCGACGAGCACGGCACCGGCCACCTGGGCCTCGCTGACGGCATCGACCGCCGCCTCGGCGTCATCGGTTGCCTCGAACACGAACTCCTTGTGATCGTCGCCTGCGCCGCCGGTGCCGGCGTTGAGGAACAGGTCCAGGATCGACACGGTCCGCTGGGCAAGGGCGGCATCGGGGGCGGCCACGGTGATCCGGGTGACGCTGGCGCGGTCGACCATCCGCACCGCGAGCGGGATGAGCGCGACCATGACCGCCAACCCGGCCATGAGGATGGTGGACACGAGGAACGCACGGCTTCGCACGCGCTCGGCGTACTCGCGCCTCGCGACCAGCCACAGGTTGCGGATCGAGGCCGTCACGCAGCGTCCACGCCGGCGGGTTCGCCGTCTGCGGATGGGGCCGCGGGAGCCAGGTGGACCTCGTCGTCGGCGGGATGACCCACGAAGTCGATGAAGATCTGCTCCAGCGACGGATCGGCGACCTCGAAGTGCCGGATCCTGGCTCCCGCCGCCACTGCCGTCGCCAGCAGCGCGTCGGGCGCAACGCCGGGATCGAGCTCCACGGTGGACCGGTCCATGCCCGCCTGGATCACCCTGGCCCCCGGGACGCCGGCCAGCCAGGGCAGCCGGTGATCACCCTCCACCGCGACCCGGACCATCCGCCGGCCGGTCGCTCGACGGACCTCACGCAGCGGGCCCCCGACCACCATCCGCCCGCGGTCGAGGATCGCGACCGACTCGCACAGCGCCTCGGCGACCTCCATCTGGTGGGTCGAGAAGATGACCGTCCGGCCGCGGTCGCGGAGCTCGAGGAACGCCTCGCGCAGGAGCATCGTGTTGACGGGGTCGAGGCCCGTGAACGGCTCGTCCATCAGCAGGACCTGGGGGTCGTGGAGCGTGGCCGCGATGAACTGCACCTTCTGCTGGTTGCCCTTCGACAGCTGTTCGGCGCGCCGCTGCGCGAGGTCCTCCGCGCGGAAACGATGGAGCCAGCCCATGGCCTCGCGCTCGGCACGCTTGGCCGGCACGCCCTGGAGGCCGGCGAAGAACACCAGCTGGTCCAGCACCCGCATCCGGGGGTACAGGCCGCGCTCCTCGGGCAGGTAGCCCCACGTCGAGCGCGGCAGCTGGTGGCTCTCGGTCCCCCGCCAGGTCACCCGGCCCGCGTCGGGCTCGAGCACGCCCAGGGCGATCCGCATCGTCGTCGTCTTGCCGGCGCCGTTCGCACCCAGGAAGCCGAACACCTCGCCCGGCGGAACCTCGAAGGTGAGGTCGTCCAGGGCCGTGACGGACCCGAAACGCTTGAACAGGTGGTCGACGACGAGGGACATCTCCCGCGAGGATAGCCGCCATGCCCGTTCCGGCCACGCCGGGATGGTCCCGGATGCCCGGCCGATGATCGTCCGGGTCGCCGGCCGGCGGCGCCGGAGTACGATCGCCTCGTGCAGGATCCGCGAACCACCCCCACCCACATCGACGCCAATCGCGCTGCCGGGACCGTCCGCCTGGACTGGGCCGACGGCCACACCACCACCTACGACACCGTGGCGCTCCGCTGGCTCTGCCCGTGCGCCTACTGTCGCGGCGAGGCGGGCATGCCCGGGTGGCTCGATTCGAACCCCACCCTGACACCCGAGCAGACCCGGCTGGTGGACGTCGCGCTCGTGGGCTCGTACGCGATCGCGCCCACGTGGGGCGACGGGCACGCGACCGGCTTCCACTCGTTCAACCTGCTGCGCGACATGTGCCCGTGCGAGACGTGCACCGCCGAGCGCGCCCAGGCCACCCCCGACGACCGCCAGAAGCACTGGCATGGAGGCGATCGATGATCATCGCGACCACCCCGTACATCGCGGGCCACCGCGTCGTGGAGACGCGCGGCCAGGTCTTCGGCCTGGTGGTCCGCAGCCGGGGTCTCGGTGGCAACCTGATCGCCGGGCTGCGCTCGATCGCCGGCGGCGAGATCCACGAGTACACGAGCCTGCTCGAGGACACCCGGCGCCAGGCGATCGATCGGATGGTCCAGAATGCGACCCTGGTGGGCGCCAACGCGGTCATCTCGATGCAGTTCGACAGCTCCGAGCTGGCCGGCACCATGTCGGAGATCGTGGCGTACGGCACGGCCGTCGTGATCGAACCGGACGCCGCGGCCGCCCCGCCGACCACGCCGGATGGCTATCCCACGGAATAGCCCCATGGGCGTCACCGTCGTCCGCGGGCTGATCGCCGCCTTCGGGCTCCTGCTCATCCTGGCCGGCATCGCCACGGCGGCGGTCACCGGCCCGGGTGGATCGCTGGTGGCCGCCCTGACCCTGTTCATCCCTGGCGCCGTGATCGTGGCCGGGGTGCTGCTGGAGCGGACGCGGTACCGGTCGCTCGACGCGGAGCGCAGCGGCGACCTCCATGGTCCGGGCGGCGGGGAGACGCGGGCCCTCGACGCGCGCTTCCGGCCCACGGAGGAACAATTCGTGGATCCCACGACCCGAGTGGCGATGCGCGTGTGGGTGGATCCGGCGACCGGCGAGCGCCGGTACGTCCCGGAGGGCTGAGCAGCCGGTTCGGGACGTCTGGAGCGTGATGGCGAAGGCGCCGAGCGGTCGGCGATGCCGCGGAGAGATCGCCACGGCGCCCGCGATGCTGCCCCACGGCGGCGATGTTGCGGAGAGATCGCCACGGCGCCCGCGATGCTGCCCCACGGCGGCGATGCCGCGGAGGGCGCGGCGCGGCGATGTTGCGGAGACATCGCCACGGCGGCGATGCCGCGGACGCGGCGCGGCGATGCTGCCCCACGGCGGCGATGTTGCGGAGAGATCGCCACGGCGCCCGCACGGTCGTGCTGAGCGTGCCGCGGCATCAGATCGACCTCGTCGGCGGCCAGGAGCACACCCTGTCTGTCGCCACGATCCCTCCGAAGCATCGATCGTGGCGCCGACACGCCTCGGCAACCCCTCCCAGGCATCGGTCCCGGCCCGGCCCTCCGAATCGGGCCATCGGCCGTCACGCGGGCAACGGGCGGATGAGCGCGGCGTAAGAGCGACCTGCTTTCATGCAGCCATGGGAGTCAGCCCGATCCGGATCGCGGCCCGCCGGCGCGCCATCACGCTCCGCCGACAGCTCGCGGAGGAACTGCGGCGTTCCTGCGAGGATGCCGGCGTCTCGCAACGAGCACTGGCAGCCGCGACCGGCCTGTCGCAGGGCTTCCTGTCGAGGATCCTGGCCGGCGACGCCGCGCCCAGCCACGAGACATACGCCCTGCTGGGAGCAGCGCTGGGCGCCGACTTCGCCGCGCGCTTCTACCCATCAACCGGGCCCCTGATCCGCGACCGGTTCTCCGCGCCGATGTCGGAGCTGCTGCTCGCCACGGCGCAGCCTCGATGGCTCCCGCACCCGGAGGTCGGTGTCCACCGCCCAGCACGGGGCTGGATCGACATGGTGCTGCACGACCCGCGGCCGAACCTCCTCCTCGCCTCCGAGCTGCAGAGCCAGCTGCGGCGACTGGAGCAGCTGTTGCGGTGGCACGCGCTCAAGGCGGAGTCGCTGCCCTCGTGGGAGGCGTTCCACCGGCTGGGTGACGGGGCGCCGGCCGTGAGCCGGCTGCTGGTCGTGCGCCGGACCCGGGCAACGAGACAGATCGCCGCCGAGTTCGGCGGGCTGCTCCGCTCGGCATACCCGGCCCACCCGGACGACGCCCTCGAGGCACTCGCGGGCACGGCCCTTTGGCCCGGTGCGTCGCTGGTGTGGATGACCGTCGATGGGCACGGCGCCCGGTGGGCTCCGGGCCGCTGAACAGGGCACCCTTTCGGCCACCGCGGGTCGACGTCCCGTCGCTGGTCGTGGGCCCGTCGCAGGTCGGGGTCCCGTCGCGGGTCGGGGTCCCGTCGCGGGTCGAACTGCCGTGGACGCGGGTGTGTGATGCTTGTCAGGGATTGCCGGCCGACCCCCGCGCGGGCAACGATGCACAGGAGGAGTCGGAATGGCCCAGCAAATGCCCTTCTGCGAGGAGCGGGGCAGCCATTGAACCCCTCGCGGCATCACGACACCCGTCCGGCCCCGGTGGCAATTCCCGCCATGCATCGGCCGGGCCGGGCCGGTGAGCATCGGCCGGGACCGGGCACGCCAAGGCACCCGGCCGGGCCGGGCCGGTGAGCATCGGCCGGGCCGGTCCCGTGGCAGTCGGCCGCGACCGGGCATGCCAAGGCACCCGGCCGGGACCGGGCTCGTGGCAGTCGGGCGACCAGCGCGACTCGGCCGACCGAGCGCCGGCCCGCCGACCCCGTCCCGCTGGAGCACGAGGGGCGAGTGGTATCCTCGTAGACCCGACCGGGACCATGAGCCGCGGCCGTCGTCACCGCCGCCGCCGGGTCCCCGGGCACTCGCGAAAGGACGCATGGCCACCGTTCGACCCGCACCCGGTCCCCGCGCCACCGGTCGAGGCCGGCGCCGGTCGGCCCGGGAGCAGAAGGGCCCGATCCTCAACCGCGAGCTGTCGTGGATCGAATTCAATGCGCGCGTCCTGCACGAGGCGAGCGACGCGCGCAACCCGCTGCTGGAGCGGGTGAAGTTCCTCGCGATCTTCGCGTCCAACCTCGACGAGTTCTTCCAGGTCCGGGTGTCCGGCCTCCGTCGCCAGGACCTGTCGCGCGGTGTGCACACCAGCTTCGACGGCCTGACACCGGCCCAGCAGCTCGATGCCATCCGGGAGCGGGTCAGGGAGCTGATCGCGGAGCACTCGGCCATCTGGACCCGGATCCGGGAGGAACTGGCGGCCGAGGGCGTCAAGATCCACGAGTACGACGAGGTCCCGGAGCACCACGAGACCCTCCGGCGCCGCTTCCACGACGAGATCTTCCCGGTGCTGACCCCGCTCGCCGTGGACCCCGGGCACCCGTTCCCGTACATCTCGACGCTCAGCCTCTCGATCGCAGTTGGGCTCCGCGACCCGGAGACCGGCGAGAAGCGCTTCGCCCGGGTCAAGATCCCGCCCCTGCTGCCCCGCCTGTTCGCCGTCGAGCGCGACCGATTCGTTCTCCTCGACCAGGTCATCGAGGCCAATCTCGACGAGCTGTTCCGGGGCATGGAGATCCTCGAGACACACCTGTTCCGGGTCACCCGGGACGCCGACATCAACCTCGAGGAAGACGAGGCCGACGACCTGCTGCTGGCCATCGAGGAAGAGGTCCGCCGGCGCCGGTTCGGGGACGCGGTGCGCCTCGAGGTCGAGCGGTCGATGCCCGACCTCACGCGCCGCATCCTCATCAACGGTACGGGCGTGCGTGAGGAGGACTGCTTCGAGGTTGCGGGCATGCTCGACCTCACGGCGCTGTGGCAGCTGGTGAGCCTCGACCGCCCGGACCTCAAGGCGTCCGCCTACAGCCCCGTAACGCCGCAGCGACTGCTGCCGCCCGACGAGGACGAGCGGGTCGACATGTTCGCCACCATGCGTGCCGGCGACATGATGGTCCACCACCCGTACGAGTCGTTCACGGCATCGGTGGAGCGGTTCATCGACCAGGCCGCCGACGACGCCGAGGTCCTCACCATCAAGCAGACCCTGTACCGGACATCGGGCGATTCTCCGATTGTCCGGGCGCTGATCCGCGCAGCCGAGCAGGGCAAGCAGGTGGTCGTCCTGGTCGAGCTCAAGGCTCGCTTCGACGAGGAGAACAACATCGTCTGGGCCCGCCGGCTCGAGCAGGCGGGCGCCCACGTAGTGTACGGGCTGGTCGGCCTCAAGACGCACTCCAAGGTCGCCCTCGTCGTCCGTCGCGAGGGGAGCGGCATCCGCCGCTACGTCCACATCGGCACTGGCAACTACAACTCCAAGACCGCCGGGCTGTACACGGACCTCGGGGTGCTCACCTGCCGGGAGGAGCTGGGCGCCGACGTCACCGACCTGTTCAATGTCCTGACCGGCCTGTCTCGCCAGCGCGTGTTCCGCCGCCTCCTGGTGGCCCCCATGACGCTCCGCTCCCGGTTCATCGAGATGGTCGAGCGCGAGGCGGCCAACGCCCGGTCCGGCCACCCCGCCAGAATCGTGCTCAAGGTCAACTCGCTCGTTGACACCCAGGCCATCGAGGCCCTGTACGAGGCCGCCCGGTCGGGTGTGGACATCGACCTCATCGTCCGCGGCGCCTGCTGCCTGGTGCCCGGCGTCGACGGCGCCTCCGAGCGGATCCGGGTGCGCTCGATCATCGGCGAGTTCCTCGAGCACTCGCGGATCTGGATGTTCAGCAATGCCGGCCGGCCTGAGTGGTACATCGGCTCCGCGGACCTCATGGAGCGCAACCTGGACCGCCGAGTCGAGGTGGTGACGCCAGTCGAGGATCACGAGGCGCAGGCGCGGCTGGGACGGATCATCGAGGTCATGCTCGCCGACGACCGTCGCTCGTGGCAGCTGGGCTCGGACGGCCGCTGGACGCGGACCGAGGTCCTGGAATCTCGTGAAGGCACGGTCGAGACGTTCGCCGTCCTCAAGGACGACGCGACCACGGCCCACGCGCTGGCCGACATCCCGCGCCGCCCGCACGCGCAGGCCGGTTCGATGGATCCCCGGGCATGACAGTCGCTCCGCGCGTCACCCAGGGCCAAGCGTCGCCGCCGCAGGAGATCGAGCTCAAGTACCGCATGAGCGATGCCAGCGCGGGCGAACGCCTGCTGGGCGCCGGGGAGCTGGCCGGGCTGACCGCCACGGACCCGGCCGAGACCACGGTCCTCGAGGATCGCTATGTTGACACCGCGAACCGATCGTTGGCCGCGGCCGGCTTCGCGGGGCGCCTGCGGACAACCGACGACGGCACGCTCATCACGCTCAAGGGACTCAGGCGAACCGACGGGGGCGGCGCCGTCCACCGGCGCACGGAGCTGGAGGGCCCGGCCGACGAGGCAGTCGGCGTGGCTGCCTGGCCACCGTCGGCCGCCCGTGACGAGCTGCTCCGGATCACCGGCGAGCTGCCGCTCGCCGAGCTGGTCCGCATCCGCCAGGTCCGCCGGCGCCGCGACTATGCAGCCGACGGGACCCGCGTCGAGGTGTCCGTGGACGACGTCGAGGTGGTCCGGGGCGAGCGCGTGATCGAGCGTTTCGCAGAGCTCGAGATCGAGCTCCGAGAGGGCGACGAGGCGGTGCTCGGCCGGCTGGCCGAACAGCTGTCTGAGGTCGAGGAGCTGATCCCCGCGGAGACCTCGAAGCTGGACCGGGCGCTCGAGGCGCTTCGCCGCGAGGGCGAGTGGGCCGAGGCTGATGGCGAAGACGGGACCGGGGGGGCAGGTGCCGTCGCGGCTGGGGGGGTCGGCACGGCGGACACCGCCGCCACGGCCGACACTGGCGCCACGGTCGAGGCCGCCGGCGAGACCGGCACGATCGCCACGGCCGACACTGTCGCCAAGGCCGAGGCCGCCGGCGAGACCGGCCCGAGCGGTTTCGCCCAATCCGTATCGACGCCGCCGGCCGCCCTGCCGGAGCAAGTGCCGGAACCAGCGGCGCCGCGGATCGTCGTCGGCAAGACACCGGGCGTGGTGGCGGACGATCACCTCGCCGAAGCTGGGCGGAAGGTCCTGCGCTTCCACCTCGCCCGGATGGTGGCACGGGAACCGGGCGCCCGCACGGGTCAGGAGTCCGAGGAGCTCCACGGCATGCGTGTGGCAACGCGGCGCCAGCGGGCGGCGTGGCGCGTGTTCGGCGATGCGTTCGACGAGGGGACCCGGCGCCACCACACGCGCCGCCTCCGGACCGTCGCCCGGGCCCTGGGGGCCGTTCGCGACCTCGACGTCCTGATCGAGGCCGGCGAGGCCTACGCCGCCAGGCGGTCCGACGATGAGGCGGCCGCGTTCGAGCCGCTGCTGCGCTCATGGCACCATGCCCGGACAGGGGCGAGGTCGGTCCTGGTCCGGGAACTGGATTCGGGACGCTACCGCCGCTGGCTGGACGCCTACGTCGACCTGGTGAACGCCGACGGCGAGAGCGTGCGTCCGGTCGGTCCGGTCGAGCCGCACCGGGTCCGGGACACCATGCCCTCGCGCATCTGGGCAGCGTACGAGCAGGTCCGCGCCTACGAATCCGTGATGCGGTGGGCCGACGTGACCACGCTCCACGACCTCCGGATCGCCGCCAAGCGGCTGCGCTACACCATCGAGTTCGTTCGCGAGGCGCTCGGGCGGGACGCCGGCCCGGTGATCGAGAAGGTGGTCGCGCTCCAGGACCATCTCGGGTGGCTGCACGACGCCGATGTCGCGGCCGGCCTTGCCCGCGCGTTCCTCGTCGAGCACGCCGGCGACCTGACCGAGGCCGAGAGTGCCGCCATCGGGCGCTACCTCGTCGACCGCGAGCGCGAGCTGGCACGCCTCCGACGATCGGTCGGTGCCCCGTGGCGCGGGGTCTCGAGCGCCGCCTTCCGGCGGGCCCTCGGGCGGGTCGTCGCGGGTCTGTAGCCCGGGGCCGTCGCGCGGGTCTGCGGAAACGTGGCCTGAATCCCGGCTTGGGCCTGACCTGGATCAGGCCCGGGGAGTGGCCTCGTCGTGCCAGCCGCGGACCACCGTGGGCAGCCGGTCGCGCCAGGCGAGGCCGGCGACCGCCCTTGCCAGCACGAGACCTTCGCGGATCCCCTGCTCGGAGACCCGCATCCGATCGGCGCCGTAGCGCTCGAGGATCGCGTCGATGATCATCGCGCCGGCGGGCAGAATCCGTGCGCGGGCCGGCCGGACCATGTGTCGCTCGGCGGCCTCGATGCTCCGCTCCACCGTGAGCATGGCCAGCGCGACGGTGAGACGGCGGCGGGTCAAGACGTGGTCGAGCGTCGTGGCCGGCAGCAGCCGGAGCAGGTTCGAGGGCGTGCCGCCCACCGCCACCAGCTCGCCGGGCTGGAAATCGGGTGCGTCGCGCAGGTCCTCGCGCACGCGGATCTTGAGCTCCTCGATCTCGGCGAGGGACGGCGGATCGGCCCGAACAAGGTCACGCGTGAGGCGGGCGGCGCCGAGCGGCAGACCGACCGCGTGGAGCGAACCCTCGGGATCGGCGATGACGAACTCCGTGCTGCCCCCGCCTACATCGACCACCATCAGGCTGGCGGCGAGTGGGCGCCCGTTCGTAACGCCCAGAAGCGTCAGCATCCCCTCCTCGTCGTGCTGGAGGACATGAAACGGGACCTTCGCGCTGCGCTCGACGGACTGCACCACCAACGCGGCGTCGGACGCGCGACGCATCGGCTCGGTGCCCACGATGGTGATCGCCGTCGCCCCCAGCTGCCGCGCCAATTCCACGTAGGCCACCAGCGAGTCGACCAGCTCGGCGCGTGCGCCGGAACCGAGTCGGCCGTCGGCGACCACGCGGTCGCCCATGCCCAGGAACACCAATTCGTCGAGCAGCGG
Organism: uncultured Chloroflexia bacterium; assembly: GCA_963727585.1. GTDB lineage: Bacteria > Chloroflexota > Limnocylindria > Limnocylindrales > CSP1-4 > CAIXZV01. The sequence goes on from CAVSHH010000003.1 coordinate 1,826,081, forward strand.
CACGACGCGATGGTTGCTGACCGCGGCCACCAGGAGGTGCGCGCTGGTCGCCCCGACGTCGATCGCGGCGGCGATCGTGGCGCCGGGCGGCACAGGGGCCGACGTGCGGGACGACCCGGCGGCGGACGGCTCCTCGGCAGGCCCAGTTGCCGGTGTCTCGATGGGCGGCATGGGCTCCGCGACGGGCTCCGCGACGGGTTCGGGTTCGGGTTCGACGGCTGCCTCCCCGACGGGCTCGGGTTCGACGGCCGGCATGGGCTCGGCGACCGGCGCCGGCTCCGGCTCCGGCTCCGCCTCGGGTTCGGGCTCGATGGCCGGCTCTGGCTCCGGCTCCGGCTCCGGCTCAGCCTCGGGTTCGGGGTCCGCCACAGCCTCGGGTTCGGGCTCGGCGACAGGCTCCGTCGGCCCCTCGATGCGGTCAACGATCCGGGCTGCTGGCGGCGCGCCCGTCTGGCGCACCAGCTCCGCGACCTGCTCCAGCACCGCCCCGGCAGCCGTGGCCCGAGACGACCTGGATGGGTCCGCCGTCGACGCCCGGGCGGCCCTCGCCGCCTTGGTGGCCTTGCGGGCCTCCTTCTCGGCCGCCTTGGTGACCTTGCGGGCCTCCTTCTCGGCAGCCTTGGCCGCCTTGGCCGCGGCGGCCTTTGCAGCCTTGGCCTGGCGCTTGGCCGCCTTCGCTGCCGCCTTGGCCGCCTTCCTCGCCTGGCGCTTGGCCGCCTTCGCCGTCGCCTTGTCAGCGGGGCGATCCTGGCCGACGGGGCGATCTTGGCCAACGGGGCGATCCCGCCTGCCGGCGGTGAACTCGACCTCGCCGGGGTCCGGCATCCGCGACCTCCTGGCTGGGCATCCAGCGGCGCCAAGGACGCGCGCCGGAGGGATCCCAGTCTGCCGCAGGTCGACCCCGAGCGCATCGCCATCACGCGAGTTGACCCGGAACCGACGACCACCGTCCAACCGTCCGTCCACGCGACCACTCAACGCTCGATCCCGATCGGCCGGCCCACGTGGCCACCGCGCGCGGCATCGGCGACCACCTGAATTCCCCACAGCGTTAACCGGTGCTTAACGACGCGCACACCCACCGTTGACAGCCTGGCCCGACCGTGGGACCGGCAAGAATCGAGTTGTACAAGAAATCGAGTTGCAGGAGTCCTACGTGACGCTCAGCACCACGAAGCGGATCGGCAGCCTGTCCCTGGCCGCCTCCCTGGTCGTCTCCGCGTGCGGTGGCAGTTCCGCCACGCAGGCGCCGGCCGCGGCCGATACCCCGGCCACCGAGGCTCCGGCCGGGGGCGGCGACCTCTCCGCCTCGCTCACCGGCGCCGGGGCCAGCTTCCCCGAGCCCATCTACCTCGAGTGGATCGGCAAGTTCGCCGAGGTCCAGCCCGGGGTCACCATCAACTACCAGGGCATCGGGTCGTCCGGCGGTCGCGAGCAGCTCATTGCGCAGCAGGTCGACTTCGCCGGCTCGGACGCCTTCATGAAGGACGAGGAGATCGCCGCAGCGCTCGAGGCGCGTCCGTGCGAGGCTGTGCTCCACATCCCGACCGTGTTCGGCGGCGTGGCCGTGGCCTACAACGAGCCCGGCCTCGAGGGCCTGGTCCTGGACGGCGAGACGATCGCCAACATCGCCCTCGGCAACATCACCAACTTCAACGATCCGGCCATCGCCGCTCTCAACCCCGGCGTGACCCTTCCGGACCAGGCCATCACCTGGGTCCACCGCTCCGACGGCTCCGGCACCACCAGCATCTTCACCACCTACCTGAACGACGTCAGCGCCGACTGGGCCGCGGGTCCGGGCGCTGGTTCGGAGATCGAGTGGCCGGTGGGCATCGGCGGTGACCAGAACGACGGGGTGGCATCCGCCATTCAGCAGCAGCCGGGCGGCGTGGGCTACGTGTCCTACGAGTTCGCGGTCGAGTCGGGCCTGTCCGTCGCCTCGGTCGTCAACGCAGACGGCAACGCGGTCGCTCCGTCGACCGACACCGTGTCCGAGGCGGCTTTGACCGTGGACGTCCCTGACGACTTCCGGTTCGCCATCCTGGGAGTCGGCGGCAATGGCTACCCGATCGCCGGCGCGACCTGGATCCTCGCCTACACCTGCGGCATGGAGCCCGCCAAGGCCGACGCCCTCAAGGCGTGGCTCACCTGGTCCCTGACCGAAGGCGACGACCTGGTCAAGGAGCTCAACTACGCGCCGCTGCCCGATGAGCTCCAGGACCGCGTCCTGACCCAGATCGACAAGGTCAACTCCGAGGGCTGACGGCCCTCCGCTCCTCCTCCGGTACGAGGAGTCGCCCGGCCTTGGGCGGCTCCTCGTACCATCGTTGAACGAGTAGCACCACGGGACTCGCGATGGACGCAACGACCACGAACCAGCCTCCCTCGGTCGACCAGCCTCCCTCCGTCGAGGGGACCGCTCGCGGGCGGGCGGCCGATGCTGCCTTCCGGTGGAGCGTGCTCCTCGCCGGCTCCCTGGTCCTGGTCATCCTCGCGGTGATGATCGGGACGACCACGTACGAGTCCTGGCCGGTCTTTGCCAAGGAGGGCCTGGGCTTCTTCACCAGCGACACGTGGCGGCCGGGCTCGTCGCGGACGGAGATCACGGGCGACTACGGGGCCTTGGCGTTCCTGTTCGGGACCGTGGTCACCAGCCTGATCGCGATCGTCATCGCCGTCCCGCTCTCGGTCGGGATCGCGCTGTTCCTGACCCAGATCGCGCGGGGTCGCTCACGAACCCTGCTCGCCTACGCAGTGGATCTGCTGGCGATGATCCCCAGCGTCGTGATCGGCCTGTGGGCGGTCGCCTTCTTCGTGCCCAACGTCATCTACCCGGTGATGCAGGCGGTCGAGACGATCGCGGGCGCCATCCCGCTGTTCGCGGAGCCCGTCACCGTGCGCAGCATCTTCGCCGCCGGCGTGGTCCTGGCCCTGATGATCCTGCCGATCATCACCGCGATCGTGCGCGAGGTCATCGCGACCACACCGCCAGAGGAGCGGCACGCGGCGTACGGGATCGGCTGCACGGACTGGGAGGTGATGCGCCACATCATCATCCCGCGGGCTCGGGCCGGGATCATCGGCGCCACGATGCTCGGGCTCGGTCGGGCCCTTGGCGAGACGATCGCGGTCCTGCTGGTCATCGGCGGCTCGGCCCGGGTCGGGTGGGAGCTGTTCCAACCCGGTCAGACGATCGCCGGGCAGATCGCCTCCGGGTTTGCGGAGGCCAGCCCGGAGGGGATCGAGGGCCTGATCGCCCTGGGCGTCGCGCTGTTCGCGATCACGATCCTGATGAACATGGGTGCCCGGTTCGTCATCTGGCGGCTGGGTGCCGTTTCCGGAGATGCGGCGTTGTGACCACCATCGACCCGCTGGTCCCGCTGCCCACCAAGGCCTCCGTTCCCAACGCGGCCGGTCGCCGGCGGAAGGATCGCGTCGTCCGTGTGGCCCTGTTCCTGGCCGTCCTGCTCGCCGTGGTGCCGCTCGCGCTGATCTTCACTGTCACCATCGCCAAGGGGATCGGCGCGCTGAGCATCGACTTCCTGACCACGACCCAGCCTCTGTCGTTCCGTGCGGAGGGTGGCGGCTTCCTCCACGGCCTGGTGGGGACCGCGATGATGGTCGGGATCGCGGTCCTGATCAGCGTCCCGCTCGGGATCGCGACTGCGGTGTTCGTCACCGAGTACCCGGACAGCCGACTCGCCCGCCCCGTCCGGTTCTTCACCGACGTGATGACGGGCGTTCCCTCCATCTTCGTGGGCCTGTTCGTCTATGCGGCCCTGGTCCGCGAGGTGGGCATGGGCTTCGGCACCCTGCCGGGCGCCGTCGCCATCGCGATCCTGATGCTGCCCATCATCGTCCGCTCCGCGGAGGAGATCCTGCGGCTCGTCCCGGCCGACATCCGGAACGCGAGCACCGCGATGGGCGCCCGCCGCTGGCAGACGACGCTGTTCGTGGTCCTGCCCAGTGCATCATCCGGGCTGGTCACGGGCGTCATGCTCGCCGTCGCCCGCGGGGCGGGCGAGACGGCGCCGTTGATCCTGACCGCCTTCGGGACGGCCTACCTGACCACCTCGCTCGTGGGGGAAGCCCAGACGGCACTTCCCCTGCTCATCTTCGAAGGCGCCCGCCTCCCATTCGAGGCGGCGCAGCAGCGCGCGTGGGCCGGAGCCCTGGAGCTCATCGTGCTCGTGCTGCTGCTGACGGTTGCTGCCCGGGCGATCGGCAGCCGAAACCGTGCGCCAGGCAGCTGACCACCATGGATCCGCAATGACCAGCGACCGCCTCCCGACCACCCACCCGTCAATCCAGGGGGATCCGATGTCCGCCGTTCTCGATCCCGCGGCGGCGCCCGCGTCACCGGGCGCTGCCGAGGACGGCGTCGCCACCGGCAGCGCCGGCATCAAGCCGGTCGTCCCCGAGCCCGACGCCACGAAGGCAGCGATCGTGTTGCGCAACGTGAACGTCTACTACGGCTCGTTCCGGGCGTTGAAGGACATCACCTTCAACGTCGCCACCAACGCTGTCACGGCACTCATCGGGCCGTCGGGCAGCGGCAAGTCCACGCTGCTGCGGTCCATCAACCGGATGAACGAGCTCATCCCGGGCACCCGGGTCGACGGCGACCTCCTGTACCGGGGCCACGACCTGTATGCGCCCGGGGTCGACCCGGTCGAGGTCCGGCGCCGGATCGGGATGGTGTTCCAGAAGCCCAATCCGTTCCCCAAGTCGATCTACGACAACGTCGCATTCGGCCCGCGCCTCAACGGCTACAAGGGCAACATGGACGAGCTCGTCGAGCGCAGTCTCCGGCGCGCCGCCCTGTGGAACGACGTCAAGGACAAGCTCAAGCAGTCGGGACTCGCGCTGTCGGGCGGTCAGCAACAGCGCCTGTGCATCGCCCGCACCATCGCCGTCGATCCCGAGATCGTGCTCATGGACGAGCCGGCGTCCGCGCTCGATCCCCGCTCCACGTTGCAGATCGAGGAGCTGATGATGGAGCTCAAGCAGGACGTCACGATCCTGATCGTGACCCACAACATGCAGCAGGCGGCGCGGGCGTCGGACCGCACCGTGTTCATGAACATGGCCGACGACCGGGCGGGCCATGTGGTCGAGCAGGGCCCCACGCTCGACATCTTCACCAACCCCAGGCACCAGCTGACCGAGGACTACGTGTCCGGTCGGTTCGGCTGAGAGGGAGGCCGTCATGGCAGATGATCAGCAGGAGCCGATGATGCCCGGCATGCTCGGCGCGCTCGGCGACGCGGTCGAGGCGGTGGCGTCCGTGGAGCCGTTCAAGCACGACGAGGCCTTCCCGCCGACCCACGGCGTTCGCTCCACCTATGACCACGAGCTGGCCGAGATCAAGGACAACGTCCTGCGCATGGGGTCGCAGGTCGAGCGCCAGGTCCGCGCGGCGATCGCGGCGCTGACCGCCCATGACGCCGAGGCGGCCCTGCAGGTGATCATCGGCGACCGCCAGGTCAACGAGCTCCAGCGCAAGGCCACCGCGATGATCGCGGCCGTGATCGCGACCCAGAACCCGGTCGCCAGGGACCTCCGGTACCTGTTGACCCTCGACCACGTGAGCTATGAGCTGGAGCGAATGGGCGACCATGCAGGCTCGGTGGCCAAGCAGGCACGCAAGCTGGCTCCCCACCCCCCGCTCAAGAACTACGTGCTGATGCCCGAGCTCGGTGAGCGGGTGGCCGATCTCGTCGCGGGCATCATCCGAGCCTTGATCGACGTCGACGAACGCCGCGCACGCGAGGTCGCCGCGCTCGACGACCAGGTGGACGAGCTCTATCACCGGATCTTCGACGAGGTGCTGGTCCTCATGCGCGAGGACCCCGCCAACGTGGATCCCGGAACGCGGATCCTGTTCGCCTCGCACTACTTGGAGCGGATCGGCGACCGGGTCACCAACATCGCCGAGGACATCGTGTTCCTCTCGAGCGGCGAGGTCGAGGACCTCAACCCCTGACCGGCCCTGGCCTCCGGCGCCGCGGCCGGGCTGGGACCCTGCGGGTGCTCGTCATCTGCACCGGGAACCGAGCCTGCTCCATCCTCGGCGAGGCGTGGGCAACCCGTTCGACGACGTGATCACGGTGTGCGACGATGCCCGGGAAACCTGTCCGGTGGTGCCGGGAGCGCAGCAGACGATCCACTGGGGCCTGCCCGACCCGGCCACCGTGACGGGCGCGGAGGATGAGCGCATGGCCCCGTTCCGCAGCACCGTCGCGAGCTTCGGGACACGGGCCCGCGTGTTCCCGCCGATCGCACCCCGGCTCACCCCGGCGAGCTCCGGATGACCACGCTGTACCTGCTCCGCCACGCCCACGCCGGCGATCCCGCGCGCTGGACCGGCGACGACGACCTGCGCCCGCTGTCCGACAAGGGCCGCCGCCAGTCCGAGCGAGTCGGGCGCTGGCTGGCCGGGACCGGGGACCCCCCCGACCGGTTCATCACGTCGCCCAAGGTGCGTGCGGCGCAGACCGCCCGGATCGTGGGCGCGGCGCTGGACGTGCCGGTCGTCGAGGATGAGCGCGTGATCGGCCCGCTCGATGCCGACGTCGTGGAGCGCATCCTGGCGGCGGCCGGACCGGCCGAGCGGCCGTGCCTTGTCGGCCACGACCCGGACTTCTCGTCGCTGCTCGGCGAGCTCATCGGCCTGGCCGAGGTCCCAATGCGCAAGGGCGCAACCGCGAGGGTGGACTTCGACGGCCGGATCCGGGGCGGCGAGGGCGTGCTGCGGCTGTTGCTGCCGCCGGACCTCATCCCCGGCAGGTCCTAGCGGCACCGTCCGTCCAGGGCGGTCACCTCCCCGGCTCCACCACCAGCGGCCAGGCGCACGTCGCGCCGCCCGTGGAGACGGGCGGCGCGACTCGGAGGAGCGGAGTGGATGGCCGTGGCCGGGAGCCGGCCCGGGGGCCTACGCGTCGCGCGTCTTGCCGCGGACGTCGAAGTAGACGGCGACCAGCAGCACGAGCGCCTTGATCATGAACTGGTAGTCGATCGGGATGGACATCACGCCCATGCCGATGTTGAGGAGGCCGAAGAACAGGGCGCCGATGACGGTGCCGAACACGGTCCCGACGCCGCCATACGCGGAGGCGCCGCCGACGAACGTCGCCGCGATCACGTCCAGCTCGAAGCCGTAGCCGGCCTTGGGGGTGGCGGAGTTGAAGCGCGCCGCGATGATGATGCCGCCGAGCGCCGCGAGCATGCCCATGTTGATGAAGGTGATGAACACCATCCGCTTGCTGTTGATGCCCGACAGCATCGCGGCCTTGGCGTTGCCGCCGACCGCGTAGATCCGGCGACCGATCGTCGTCCGCAGCGTCAGGAACATGTACAGCCCGATCAGGATGAAGGCCAGCAGGGCGACGATCGGGAGGCCCTTGTAGCCCGCCAGCCGGTAGGCCAGGAACATCACGCCCAGGGTGACGAGCACCATCCGGAACACGAACGACCCGACCGAGGAGACCTCGAACCCGTACTTGACCTGCTCGGCGCGGGACCGCCAGGCGAGCACGATCAGGCCGGCCGACAGGAGCGCGCCCAGGACGATGGTCGTGAGGTTGAGCGGGTCGCCGCCGAGCGGCAGGAGGAGGTGGATGTCACCGAACAGCGGGACGTTGAACACCGGCAGCGCGATGTCCGTGGGACCGAACGGGTCGGGGATGGTCCCGATGACCTCCGGGATGAACCCCGACGAGATCGCCCGGAAGCTCTCCGGGAACGGCCCCACCGGCTGTCCGCCGAGCATGAACAGCGTCGCGCCGCGGAACAGGAGCATGCCGGCCAGGGTGACGATGAACGATGGGACGCGCAGATAGGCCACCCACCAGCCCTGCCAGACGCCGATCAGGCCACCTGCGATGACCGTGGCCGCGACCGCGAGGACCGGGTCGAGCTGGGGAAGCTTGCCGATCACCGGGATCTCGTAGCCGGTCAGCAGCACGGCGGCGATCGCGCCCAGGAAGCCGGCCACGGAGCCGACCGACAGGTCGATGTGGCCGATCACGATGATCAGCAGCATCCCCAGGGCCATCACGAGGATGTAGCCGTTCTGGAGGAAGACGTTGGTCACGTTGAGCGGCTTGAGCATCACGCCCTGGGTCGTGATCTGGAAGAACACGACCGCGAGGATCAGCGCGAAGAACAGCCCGCCCTGCCCCACGATGGTCCGGACGGCGGTGAGCGCGCTTGCCTTCTCGGGGGAAGGAAGTCGCTCCTTGTCGGCGGAAGGCGGCTCACCGGCGCCGGGGGTGGGGCTCTCGACGGGTTCGCTCACAGCACGACTTCCTCAGCTCCAGCTCGGGTGAGCTGCATGATGGCCTTCATGATCGACTCCTGGGTCGCCTCGCTCGCAGGCATCTCCGCGGCGATCCGCCCGGCGGCCATGACGTAGATCCGGTCCGAGATCCCGAGCACCTCGGGCAGCTCCGACGAGATGATGATGACGGCCTTCCCCTCGGCAGCCAGGCGGTTGATGATCGTGTAGATCTCGTACTTCGCCCCGACGTCGATGCCCCGCGTGGGCTCGTCGAGGATCAGGAGATCCGGGTTCGCGAACAGCCACTTGGCCAGGACCACCTTCTGCTGGTTGCCGCCCGAGAGGTTGACGGCAATCTGCTTCACGCTGGGCGTCTTGATCGCCAGCGCGTCGCGGTACTCGTTGGCGACCACCACCTCCTTGGGCGCGCTGATGACGCCGGCCGTGGACACACCATCGAGGTGGGCGAGAGTGATGTTGGTCTTCACGTCGTTCATGAGGACCAGCCCGTACTGCTTGCGGTCCTCGGTGACGTACGCGATGCCGTGCTCCACCGCTCTCGGGATGCTGCTGACGTCGATCTCGCTGCCGTCCTTGAGCACCTGGCCGCTGACGAAGTGGCCCCACGAGCGTCCGAACACGCTCATCGCGAACTCGGTCCGGCCGGCTCCCATCAGGCCGGCGATCCCGACCACCTCGCCGCGCCGCACGTTCATGGTCACGTCGTTGATGACCAGCCGATCCCCGTACACGGGGTGCGCGACCTTCCAGTTGCGGATCTCGAACGCGATCTCCCCGATCTCGGCCTCGCGGGGCGGGAACCGGTTGGTCATGTCCCGGCCGACCATGCCACGGATGATCCGGTCCTCGGTGACCTGCTGGCCCCGGGCGTCGAGCAATTCGATGACGGCGCCGTCGCGCAGGACGGTGATCGTGTCCGCGACGGCCTCGACTTCCTTGAGCTTGTGCGAGATCAGGACGCACGCGATCCCCTGGTCGCGGAACTCGCGGAGCAGCTGGAGGAGGGCCTGCGAATCGTTCTCGTTGAGCGACGAGGTGGGCTCGTCGAGGATCAGCAGCTCGACGTTCTTGGACAGCGCCTTGGCGATCTCGACGAGCTGCTGCTTGCCGACCCCGATCCGGCTGATCTTGGTGTCGGGCGTCTCGTCGAGGTTCACCTTCCTGAGCAGCTCGATCGCCTTGGCGTGCGACTTGCTCCAGTTGATGACGCCCCCGGTGGCCTGCTCATTGCCGAGGAAGATGTTCTCGGTGATCGACAGCTGGGGGACGAGCGCGAGCTCCTGGTGGATGATGACGATGCCCTTGTGCTCGCTGTCCCGGATCCCGTGGAACCGGCACTCCTCGCCCTTGTAGAAGAACTTGCCGCGGTAGGTGCCGTGGGGATAGACACCCGACACCACCTTCATCAGGGTCGACTTGCCGGCCCCGTTCTCCCCGACCAGGGCATGGATCTCGCCCGCACGGACCGAGAAGGTCACGTCGTTGAGCGCCCTGACCCCCGGGAACTCCTTGGTGATGCCGCGCATCTCGAGCAGGACGTCGCTCACGCCGTGTCGCCTCCCTCGAGCGCTGGAAACAGATCGCGGGTGTGCGGGGCGTTGGGCCGCCGCACACCCGCGAGTGTAGTCGCCTGACTAGTTCGCGATCTCGTCGGCCGTGTAGTAGCCGGTGTCGACGAGGGCCTGGGTGACGTTGTCCTTGGTCACGAGGGTGACCGGGAGCAGGTAGGAGGGGACGACCTTGACGCCGTTGTCGTAGGTCTCGGTGTCGTTGACCTCGACGGTCTCGCCGGCGAGGAACTGGTTCACCATCTCGGCGACCTTGGCGGCCAGCAGGCGGGTGTCCTTGAACACCGTGCTGGTCTGCTCGCCGGCGAGGATGGACTTCACGGACGGCAGCTCGGCATCCTGGCCGGTGACGACCGGGCCGGGCTTGTCGGCGGTGTAGTAGCCGACCTGCGCGAGCGACGCGATGATGCCGCGGCTGATGCCGTCGTACGGCGCCAGGACAGCGTCGACGCGGTCGGTCGCGTAGTAGGTGGCCAGGATGTTGTCCATGCGGGCCTGGGCGACGGCGCCGTCCCAGCGCAGGGTACCGACCTGGTTCGGGAACTCCGTCTCACCCGACTTCACGACCAGCTTGCCGCTGTCGAAGTAGGGCTGGAGCGTGTCGATCGCGCCGTTGAAGAAGAAGCCGGCGTTGTTGTCGTCCGGCGACCCCGCGAACAGCTCGATGTTGAACGGGCCGGCGGCATTCTCGAGATCGAGGGAGTCGATGATCGAGGTGGCCTGCGCGACGCCGACGTCGTAGTTGTCGAACGCGGCGTAGTAGTCGACGTTCGGCGACTCGCGGATCAGGCGGTCATAGGCGAACACCTTGATGCCCGCGTCCGCAGCCTTCTGCAGGGTGTCGGCGAGGGTCGTGCCGTCAATGGCGGCGATCACGAGGACCTTGGCGCCCTTCGTGATCATGTTCTCGACCTGGTTCAGCTGCGTCGGGATGTCATCCTCGGCGTACTGGAGGTCGGTCTCGTAGCCAAGGGCGGTCAGCGCCTTGACGAGGTTGTCGCCGTCGGCGATCCAGCGGGCGGACGACTTGGTCGGCATCGCGATGCCGACGAGGCCGCTGCCGGCGGCGCTGGACTCGGCCGGGACCATGGACTCGGGGGCCATGGACTCGGGAGCCGCGGACTCGGGGGCCGTCGTGGCAGTGCCGCCGCCGCAGGCCGCGACGACCAGGGCACCGGCCATCACGGCCACTGACAGGAACTTCTTCATCGGTACGTTGCTCTCCTCCTGGGGCGGGATCTTCGTGATCCCGCACATCTCGCTCCTCGATCGCCTGCAGCCGGCCGGCGGCGCTGCCGCCGGGGATTGGCCGTGGAGCTCCGGGCTCCTCGGTCGATCGAAGGTGACGGATCCCGTTATCGTTCCCGTGAACGATAACGGTCGCATGCTACGCGCCTGACGCGACCTGCGTCAAGCCTGTCTGTCAAGCCCGGTCACGGTGACGGAATCGGGCTGTCCGGGTGACGGTCGGCCCTCGCTACAGCCCCTTGGCCAGCAGCCAGTAGAGATCGTTCCACCGGAGCTGGTCGCGGAAGGCGTCGAGCGTGGTCCCATCGTCGATGACCAGGACCTCGATCCCGGACATCGCGGCGAAGTCTCGCAGATGTTCGCTGGTCACGCTGAAACCAAGGCTGGTGTGGTGCGAGCCCCCGGCGTAGATCCAGGCGGCGGCACCGGTCCGCAGGTCGGGTCGCGGACGCCACACGGCGCGGGCGACCGGGAGCTTCGGCAGGGGCTGCTCGGCGGCCACGACGTCGACGACGGTCGCCACCAGCCGCAGGCGCTGCCCCATGTCGGTGATACAGGCGGCGACGGCCGGACCGGGATGGGCGTCGAAGACGAGCCGGACCGGGTCCTCCTTGCCGCCGATGGACAGGGGATGGATCTCGAGTCGGGGACGGCCGCCCGCGATCGACGGGCACACCTCGAGCATGTGGGCCCCCAGGATGAGGTCGTCGCCACCCGTGAAGTGGTACGTGTAGTCCTCCATGAACGAGGTGCCGCCGGGCAGCCCGGCCGACATCACCTTCATCGCGCGGACCATGGCCGCCGTCTTCCAGTCGCCCTCGGCGCCGAACCCGTAGCCGTCCGCCATCAGCCGCTGGACCGCCAGGCCCGGCAGCTGCCGGAGCCCGTGGAGATCCTCGAAGGTGTCGGTGAACGCCATGAACCCGCCGTCCTCGAGGAACCGGCGCAGGCCGACCTCCTGGCGCGCCGCATCGCGCAGGCTCCCGGCCCGCTCACCGCCGGGGCGCAGCTCGGCTGCAACGTCGTACTCGTCGAGATAGCGACCGACCAGCTCGTCCACCTCGGTGTCACCCGTCGCGTCGATGATCTCGACCAGGTCGCCCACGCCCCAGGTGTTGACCGAGAAGCCCAGCGTGCGCTGGACCTCCACCTTGTCGCCCTCGGTGACGGCGACCTCGCGCATGTTGTCGCCGAAGCGGGCGATCCGGCCCCCCTGCCAGTCTGCCTTCGCGCAGGCCGCCCGGGTCCAGGTGCCGATCTGCTGCTGGACCTCGGGATCAGCCCAGTGGCCGACCACGACCTTGCGCTCGAGGCGCAGGCGGGCGGCGATGAACCCGAACTCGCGGTCGCCGTGGGCGGCCTGGTTGAGGTTCATGAAATCCATGTCGATGTCGGCCCACGGGATCTCGCGGTTGAACTGCGTGTGGAGGTGGAGGAACGGCTTGGCCAGCAGCTCCAGGCCGGCAATCCACATCTTGGCCGGGCTGAAGGTGTGCATCCAGGTGATCAGGCCCACGCAGGCCGGGTCGGCGTTCGCCTCCGCGACCAGCTGGCGGATGCCGTCGGAGCCGGTGAGGACGGGCTTGGCCACGACCCGGGCCGGGATCGACGGTGCCTCGTCGAGGGCGCCGGCGATGACCTGTGAGTGCTCCGCGACGGTCGCCAGCGTCTGGGGACCGTAGAGGTGCTGGCTGCCGGTGACGAACCAGACCTCGGATACCGCAAGATCGATCATCGATGCCTCCTGGAGGGGTCAGAGCGAGCGCCGTGATCCTCGGCCGGACCCGGCGTCCCGCTACGGCCGGCGTTGTCCGTAATACGCCGTCGTGCCGTGCTTGCGCTGGAAATGCCGCTCGAGCAGGACCGGGTCGAGCGGCCCGACCCCTGGCGAGAGCGCAAGCGTCCGAGCGGCCATCGCGGCCACGGCCTCGAGGGCGATGGCGTTGTGAACCGCGGTCGTGGCGCTGCCGCCCCACGTGAACGGGCCGTGTGACGCGACGATCACAGCCGGCATCTCGAGCGCCTCGAGGCCGGCCGTCTCCAGTGTCTCCACGATCACGTTGCCGGTCTCGAGCTCGTACTCGCCATCGATCTCCAGCCGGGTCAGCGGCCGGCTGACCGGCACCGGCCCATGGAAATGATCCGCATGGGTGGTGCCCAGGGCCGGGATCGAGCGCAATGCCTGCGCCCAGGCGGTCGCCTCGGTCGAATGGGTGTGGACCACGCCCCCGATCTCCGGGTAGCGACGGTAGAGCGCGAGGTGCGTCGGCGTATCCGACGACGGGCGGAGATCGCCGTCGAGCACGGCCCCGTCGGCGAGCGAGACCACGACCAGGGATTCGGGGCGAATCTCGTCGTACGGGACGCCGCTGGGCTTGATGACCATCAACCCGCGATCACGGTCCACGCCGCTGGCGTTTCCGAAGGAGAGCGTGACCAGCCCGGCACGGACGAGTCCCTGGTTGGCGCCCCAGACCTCCTCGCGGAGCTGTGCCAGATCCAGGCCGGGGCCGCTCATGCGGATCGCCCGGTCGTCGTCGCTGCCGCGGCCCGGCCCTGCTCGGGGCCGAGGCCGGCACAAACCGCGTACTTGCTCACCGCTCTCTCCCACGCATCCCGCCGCGTGCCGGCGTCATCATCGTGACAATCCAGGCGCGTACCGTTATCGTTCCCGTTACCGTTCACGGTACCATACGGGGTCGGGGTGGAACGCGACCCGCCGCCCACCGCCCAAGGTCAGGAGCACGAGCATTTGCAGCCCCACAGGGTGACGATCAAGGAGATCGCCCGGATGACGGGCGTCTCCACCCAGACCGTCTCGCGCGTGATCAACAAGCGCCCCGACGTCTCGCCCGAGACGCGCCGGGCGGTCGAGGCCGCCATCGTCGAACACGGCTTCCAGCCGAGCGCCGTGGCCCGCAGCCTGGTGCAGCGCCGGTCCCAGATGCTGGGCGTGATCGTCGCCGGCCTCAGGTACTACGGTGTCGCCCAGACGGTCAACGGCATGACCCGGGCGTCCGAGGCCGCCGGCTACTCGATCATTCTCAAGGAGCTGGCCAGCTTCGATGTCCCGGACATCGTGGCCGTGGTCGACTTCTTCGTTGCGCACCGGGTGGAGGGCATCATCTTCGCGCCGCCCCAGATGGACACCAACATCCGCCACCTCCAGGAGCAGCTGCCGCCGTCCACCCCTCCGGTGGTGTTCCTCAAGGCCGAGCCCAGCGAGCGGTTCACATCGATCGGGATCGACAACGTGGCGGCGGCGGCCGAGGCCACCGGGCACCTGGTGCGGATCGGGCGACGGCGCATCGCGCATCTCGCCGGGCCGCTCGCCTGGCGCGAGGCGCGGGACCGGCGGGACGGCTGGCTGCAGGCACTGGCGGAGGCCGGGCTGGAGCCGGGACCCATGGTCGCCGGCGACTGGGAGGCCGCCAGTGGCGCCACCGCCTTCGAGCGGATCCTGGAGCAGGACCCCGCCGTCGACGGCCTGTTCGCGGCCAGCGACCAGATGGCGCTGGGCGCGCTGCACGTCGCCAACGAGCGGGGGATCCGGATCCCGGACCAGCTCGCGGTGGTCGGCTTCGACGGGCTTCCGGAGGCGGCCGAATTCACGCCATCGCTGACCACGATCCACCAGCCGCTGCAGGAGATCGGGCGGATGGCGGTCGACGAGCTGGTCGCCACGTTCGCCACCGATGCGGACCCGGTCGCGCGCACCCTGACCGTGCCCACCAGCCTGGTCGTGGCCGACAGCGCACCGCTCCCGTCGGGAGCACCGGCGCATGCCCACGCCGCGGCCCGCCGCCCATCCGCTCGCGTGGCAGGTGAATCCTCCTAGCCATCCTCGCCGTCGAGGGCGTCGGCCTCGACGCAGCAGGCCACCACGCCCAGCCGCGCGAGCCGGCCAAGGGTCAATGGGCGGCGCACCGTCCATGCCGCGACCTCCAGCCCGGCATCGAATGCCCGGGTCAGGGAGGCCGGCGTGATCGCTCCCCACAGGACGGACACCCCACGGCAGTCGAGCCCGAGCGCGAGCGACAGCGTTGCAGGCGAGAGGTCCCTGGTGTTGAGCCAGCGATCCCAGCCGGGCAGCCGGTCACGCATCGCGGCAAGCGTCATGGGCTTCTTGGACGACAGGACCGCGTCGGCCGGGTTGTCGCCCCGCGCGGCGCGGAGGACATCCGCCGTGATGTCGCCGTGATCCTCGCCCTTGAGATCGATGTCCATCCAGGCGCCTGGCAGTGCCGCCAGCACATCGACGAGCCGCGCGATGCCAAGCTGGCCCAGGTCGCGTGCCTTGACCTGTCGCACGCGCTCCGGACGTCCATGCACGCGAGCCAGCGTCCGGTCGTGGTGCAGGACGGGAACACCGTCGCGCGATAGCTGCACATCGAACTCGACACCATCGCAATCCGGGATCCGCATGGCCGCCTCGAGCGCCGCCAGGGAGTTCTCGGGGGCGACTCGCCAGTCGCCTCGATGCGCCAGCCGGAGCGGGGCGGTCTGACGGGAACCGTTGGTACTCACCCGACCATCTCGGACCACGACGCCGGAATGGTGCACGGCTGCCATGTCCGTGAGCGGGGGCCGGAGCCGCTCCTCCAAGCGGTCGGCGGGATTGAGGCTGTTGAGCGTGGCGACGAGCGCGCGGTCCAACGGGGCTCCTTGTGGCTTGGCGACCCTGATCAGGCCGACGCGGCCAGCGGCAGGGCGACGGTGAAGGTGGATCCGATGCCCTCTTCGGAGATCATGGCGATCCGGCCGCCGTGACCCTCCACCACGTGGCGGGCGATCGCGAGGCCCAGCCCCGTGCCGTCCCCGCGAACGCGGGCGCGATCCGTCTTGTAGAAGCGCTCGAAGATCCGGTCACGGTCTCCTCGCTTGATTCCGATTCCATGGTCGATGACGTCGAGAGCGATCACGTCGCCGTCCCGGCGGACCGCGAGCCGCACCTCGCCGCCATCGGGGCTGAACTTCACTGCGTTGTGGACGAGATTGACGACCACCTGGCCCAGCCGGGCCTCGTCGCCGCGGATCCGGGGCAGGTCGGGCGCGGCCTCCGTGACCAGCGTGACCCCGCTGCGCTCGGCGAACAGCCGGAGCCGCTCCGCAGATGCCTGGGCAAGACGGGCAAGGTCAACGTCATCGTCGCATCGGAGCTGGGAACCACCCTCGATCCGGGCCAGGTCCAGCATCTCGTTGACCATCTGCGCGAGGTGACCGGTCTCGATCTCGATGCGCTCGATGCGCTCCCGCATCCTGGGCGGGACACCGTGTGCCTCCGCCTCGCGCGCGAGGGTCTCGGACAGCAGCGTCACCGTCGAGAGCGGGGTACGCAGCTCGTGGCCAAGGTTGTCGATGAACTCGGTGCGGATCTGCTGGAGCCGGCGGAGCTCGGTCACGTCCTCCAGCAGCACGACCAGGTCGTCGGCGGCGGCGCGCACGGCCCGGACGGCGAGCGTGCGCGGTTCGGCGCCCGCGACCCGGTGCTCCAGGGCCGTGGAGCCGCCCACGGCAAGGGCATCGAAGGCGGCCTCCACCCGGGCATCGAGGAACGTCTCCATCACGCTCCGGCCGGCGAGGGGCCCGGTGGATCCGACCAGGGCAACGGCCCGCTCGTTGGCGGCGACGATCCGGTGACCGGCGTCGATCCGCAGCACGCCGACCGGGAGCAGCTCGTCGGCCGGGTGCGCCAGCGGCAGGATGGCGGCCGGGACGCCGCTGGCCGGCTGCGGCTCGCGCTGTCCAGCAGCATCCACGGCCCGGTCGAGCTCCGCGGCGCGGCGGCGGAGGGCGACCAGCGCAGCGGCCAGCGCAAGGGCGAGCACGACGACGGCGAACAGCAGCATGCCTTCCATCGGCAGCGAGGATCGCACACCCGCGTTAACCCTGCGGGCGGGGCCCGGCCGCCGGCGCCGGGGTTCCCGTTTCAGCGGGCCCGGCGCACGTCGGGCCCAGCCGCACGACCCCGCCCGGGTCCCGTGGCAGCCCCCCGTCCCGGGGCTCCGCCGTCAGCGCCCGTGGCGCCGGCCCATGGCGCCATCAGCGCCGCGTGGATCGCTGGTGGGAAGGCGTGGCGCAGGGCGGTCACGTGCCCCACCCGCGCCGCGAGGCGGCGCGCGCGACTCGCCGCCGCCGGTGCCACGCCGAGGGTGTCAACGGGGATCGCCGCGGCCACGTCGCGCGCGGCCAGCACCGCGGAGATCCGCAGCGCCTCGTCCTCGTCGCGGTCCAGGGCCGCCGGCCAGGGACGGTCGTCGCCGGCGATCCCCCGCGAGCTGCGCAGGAACGCGGCCAGCTCCTCCCTGGTGAGCCGCGCGGCACGGTCGCGCACGGTGGCCACCTCGCGGCTGTTGGGACCGTGGCGCGGCTGGTCCAGCGACGCCTCCCAGGCTCGCAGCAGCCGCTCCCGCGCACGACCGCGGAACGGTTCGGCCAGCATGTCGTCGAGGAAGGGCGTCAGGACGAGCTCGGCCGCCACGGCGAGCAATCCCTCGCGCACGCCGACCTGCGCCCACGCGTCGGCGGGCACGCGGCGCCCCAGCTCGGCCTCGGCGGCTGCGAACGACGCCCTGGCCTCGGGCGTGAGAAACCGCCGGACCGTGGCCAGGAACGCGATCGGCGGCGGCTCCGCCGCGGCCAGCCGATCCAGCTCGTCCGGGGTCAGCCGCGAGACCCGGCCGAGGAACCGGGCCAGCCGCGCGGCGGGTTCACCACGAACCAGGTCCGGGCGAGTCGAGCGACGGGCGGGGGCCGTCGCTCGTGTCCCGGGCTGACGGGCCCACGGCACCCGCGATGCGCGCGGGCGGTACCCCGACCGGCGGACACGGACCGACGGGGCGACGCCGAGCCCCAGCCGCTCCGCGTCGTAGCGGGCGCGCAGGGTCGGGTCGCTCAGCCAGTCGTGGGCGATGTTGATCCGCTTGGCGCGGTCGAGGGCCGCCTCGTCCTCGCCCGCCACGTCGGGGTGGTGGCGCTTGAGGAGCGCCCGCCAGGCGAGCTCGATCGCCTCGGGCGATGCGTCCACCGAGACCTCGAGGCGAGCGTAGAGGTCGTCATCGGGAAGCAGGCGGCCAGGCATCAGCGGCGGCTCCGGGCGCCGGATCCCTCTTCGGGCAGCAGCAATGTGGGCCGGGCCGCGGGGCCGCGACCCGTCGCCACCGTCAGACCGGCGAAGCGGCCCGGCCGGTCAGGAACGCCTCGACGTCCTCGATCGGGCGCACGACCTTGTCGCCGCTGGTGCGGTTCCTGACCTCCACCCCGCCCGCCTCGAGCGAGCGCGGCGAGACCGTCAGGATCCAGGGCATGCCCAGCAGGTCGGCGTCGGCGAACTTGACGCCCGGGCTCTCGTCGCGGTCGTCGTACAGGATCTCGTGGGCGGGGCCTGCATCGGCAGCCACCCGGTGCAGCCGGTCGGCCACCTCAGTCACCCGGGGCTCCCTGTTGGCGCCCAGCGCCACCAGGTGCGCGGTGTACGGGGCCACCTCTGCGGGCCAGATGATGCCCTTCTCGTCGTGGTGGTCCTCGACGATGCAGGCGACGTTGCGCCCGAGCCCGATCCCGTAGGAGCCCATGACGATGGGGTGCCGCTCGCCGTCCTCGCCCAGGTACTCGGCGCCCAGCGCCTCCGTGTACGTGGTGCCGAGCTTGAAGATGTTGCCGATCTCGATCCCGTTGCGCAGGATCACGGTGCCGTCGCCGTTGGGACAGCGGTCGCCCTCGCGGACGCTGGCGATGTCTGCGACGACGTCGGGGGTGTAGTCGCGGCCCACGTTCGTGTTCAGCAGGTGGTAGCCCGGCTTGTTGGCACCCGCCACGAGGTTGGGGCTGCTCGCCACCAGCTCGTCGACGACGACCACCGCGTCGCGCGCGCCGATCGGCGAGCCGTAGCCCGCCTCCATCCCGCGCTCCAGGATCTCCTCGATCTGGGCCGGCCGCATGCCCCCGGTCGCCTTGACCACGTTGCCCAGCTTGGTCTCGTTGAGGTCGTAATCGCCGCGCACGACGGCCACGATGAACCGCCCGTCGCCGGCGACCTGGAACACGGCCTTGGCGGTGCGGCTGGTGGGCACCCCCAGGAACGCGGCGAGCGCGTCGATCGTGGTGGCGTCCGGGGTGTGGACCTCCTCCATCGGCAGCAGCTCCTCGGCCTGGGGAGTGTCGGCGATGGTGGGCGCGATCTGGCGGTTGGCCGCATAGGCGCACGCCTCGCACAGGACCAGCACGTCCTCGCCGGCCGGATTGAGGCTCATGAACTCGTGGGCCAGGCTGCCGCCCATCATCCCCACGTCGGAGCTGACCGGGATCGCCTGCAGACCGAGTCGCTCGAAGATCCGCGTGTACGCGCGGTGGTGCGCCCAGTACGCGGCGTCCAGCCCGGCCTCGTCGCGATCACAGCTGTACGAGTCCTTCATCACGAACTCGCGCACGCGGATCAGGCCGCCGCGGGACCGGGGCTCGTCGCGGAACTTGGTCTGGAAGTGGTAGACGATCATCGGCAGCTGCCGGTAGCTCCGCACGATGTCCCGGAGCAGGTCGGCCACGATCTCCTCGTGGGTCATCGCGAGCACCATGTCCCGGTCGCCACGGTCCTTGAACCGGGCCATCTCGGGGCCGATCGCGTCGTAGCGCCCCGTCTCGCGCCACAGGTCGGCGGGATGGACGACGGGCATCTCCATCTCCTGGCCGCCGATCGCGTCGAGCTCCTCGCGGATCACCTGCTCAACGCGCCTGGTGACCCGCAGCCCGAGTGGCAGCAGGGAGTAGATGCCGGCGCCCAGCTGGCGCACGTAGCCCGCCCGCAGCAGCAGCCGGTGCGACGGCATCTCCGCCTCGGAGGGATCGTCGCGCAGCGTGGTGAAGAACAGGTGGGACAGACGCATGGCGCGCAGTCTACCGGGCGGCGGGCGCGCAGAGCATGGCGGACCTGTGCGTCAACGAGCCAACACCGGCCCCTCGAGGTTCGCTATCCTGCGATGTCGTCAACGTCCGGTCCAGCGCCGGGCGCGCCGTCGGGATCCGAGTCGGCGGCAGCGAGGGCCCCCATCGAAAACGTCACCCTGTTCCTGATCGCGACCATCGCCCTGGCGGTCGTGTTCGACTACATCAACGGCTTCCACGACACCGCCAACGCCATCGCGACCTCGGTGGCGACCCGGGCCCTGCGTCCCCAGTACGCACTGCTCATGGCGGCCTCGTTCAACTTCATCGGCGCCTTCGCCGGGACGGCGGTCGCCAAGACCATCGGCGCCGGGATCGTGAACGAGCAGACGACCACGCAGGCGGTGGTCGCCGCGGCGCTCCTCGGGGCCATCGCCTGGAACCTGATCACGTGGTGGCTGGGCCTGCCCAGCTCCTCGAGCCACGCGCTGATCGGCGGGCTGCTGGGCGCCACGCTCATCGCGAGTGGCGTCGGGGCCCTCAACCTCGACGGCATCTGGAACAAGGTCATCGTGCCCCTGTTCACCTCGCCCGTCCTCGGCTTCGTGATCGCGCTGGTGCTGATGGTCGCGCTCACCTGGGCCTTCCGGGGGTTCGCCCGAAAGCCCCTCGCGGCCGTGTTCCGGCGGCTCCAGGTCTTCTCGGCCGGGTTCATGGCCTTCGCCCACGGCTCGAACGATGCCCAGAAGACGATGGGCATCATCACCCTGGCCCTGTTCTCCGCCGGGGTCATCGACAGCATCGAGGTGCCGGTCTGGGTCATCGTCATCTCGGCCAGCGCCATCTCGCTGGGGACGGCGATGGGTGGCTGGCGGATCATGCACACCATGGGCCACCGAGTCGTGGAGCTGGAGCCGATCCACGGCTTCGCCGCCGAGACGACCGCCGCCAGCATCATCTACGGCGCGGCCCATCTCGGGATGCCCGTGTCCACGACGCACGTGATCTCGAGCGCGATCATGGGCGTCGGGTCAAGCCGGGGCCTGCGCGGGGTGCGCTGGGGCGTCGCCCGCAGCATCCTCGTCGCCTGGGTGTTCACCATCCCCGCTGCCGGGATCGTCGGTGCCCTCGCCTGGGTCATCCTCAACGCCATCGGCTTCCAATGAGCACTCCCCTGTCCGACCCGATCTGCCCGCCTGCCACCGGAGGCCACCCATGGTCCGCCTGATCCCCCGCGACGAGAAGTTCTTCGAGCTGTTCATCCAGGACGGTCAGACCATCCTCGAGGCCGCCCGCAAGCTGGAGGCGATGGTCGGGGCGTACGACCGGCTCGACGAGCGGGTCGCCGAGATCCAGGCCTTGGAGAAGCAGGGCGACCAGATTGACGCCGAGATCGCAACCCGGCTGGAGCGCTCGTTCATCACGCCCTTCGACCGTGAGGACATCCACGAGCTCACCATCCACCTCGATGACGTGCTCGACGGCATCCAGGCGACGGCGGAGACGTTCGTGATCTACAAGGTCGATCGCCCGTCCGAGGAGGTCCGCCAGATGGTGGGCATCCTCGCCGGCCAGGCGACGCAGCTCCTGGAGGCGCTGACCAAGCTGGAGCGCCCGAAGGGTATCGGCACCCACCTCGAGATGATCCACGACCTGGAGCACAAGGCGGACGGCCTATCGCGAGCCGCGATCGGGCGTCTGTTCGAGGGTGGCCACGACCCCCTCCAGGTGATCAAGCTGCGCGACCTCTACAACGCGATCGAGGAGACCATCGATGCCGCCGAGGACGCGGCCGAGGTGATGGAGCGGATCCTGGCCAAGAGCTAGCCGCGTGGCGGGCGCCTCTCCCTTTCGTCCAGCCGTGGATCGCACTGTCGTCACCCGGGGAGACTCCGCCGGCGGGGGCTCAGGTGGAGCGCCGGAACACGTAGCCCACGCCGCGCACGGTCTGGAGCAGCTCCGGGGCGGTCGGGTCGGCCTCGATCTCGGCACGCAGCCAGTGGACGTGGACGTCCACCGTGCGCGTCTCGCCCGCGTAGTCGTAGCCCCAGACCTTCTCGAGCAGCTGGTCGCGGCTGAACACCTGGCCCGGGTTGCGGACGAGGAAGGCGAGCAGCTCGAACGCCTTGGGCTTGAGCGGCACCGGCGCCCCGTCGCGCATCACCCGGTGACCGGCGAGGTCCACCTGGACCCGGCCGAGATCGATGATCGGCGGGGTCGCGGAGCCCGTCGCGAGCTGCTCCGAGCGGCGGAAGATGGCCCGGATCCGCGCGGTGAGCTCGCGCAGGCTGAACGGCTTGGTGACGTAGTCGTCCGCACCCAGCTCGAGCCCCACCACCTTGTCCACCTCGCCGTCGCGGGCGGTGAGCATGATGATCGGCACCTGCGACTCGGCGCGCAGGATGCGACACACCTCGACACCGGACAGCTCGGGCAGCATCAGGTCCAGGAGGACAAGGTCCGGGTGATCGGCCCGGAACCGGGTGAGCGCCTCGCGGCCGTCTGCGGCGGGAATGGCCCGATAGCCCTCGAGCTCCAGGGCGTCGACGAGGGTCTCGCGAAGGGTCGTCTCGTCATCCACGACGAGGATGGTGCGGGTCATGTGCCCCAAATCGTCGAATCGGCGAGTTAACGCCGTGTTCACGACGAGTTCACAGGCCGTTGGCCATGATCAGCCGGCGGCGTCCAGCCGCTCGATGGCCGCGTCCAGCCGGGCCAGCGTCCGGTCGCGACCCAGCGCGACCAGGGTGTCGAACAGCGGTGGCGTGGCGGTCTGGCCGGTGGTGGCGACCCGGATCGCCATGAACAGGTCGCCGGCCTTCCAGCCGCGCGCCTCCACCAGCGAGCGCAGCGGCGGCTCCAGCTCGTCGGCCTCCCAGGTGACGGCGTCGTGCGCGGCGAGCACGTCCCGCGCGGCGGCCAGCCCCTCGCGGGCCGTCGCCGGGTCCCAGCGCTTGGGGACCAGCGCGGCCAACTCGATGTCCAGGGCCTCGCGCCACAGGAAGCCGGCCGCATCCACGATGGCTGCCAGCGTCGGGATCCGCTCACGCACGATCGGCAGCAGCGCGCGGACCTCGTCGGCGCCCGGCAACCGGTCGATCTGGCCGGCCAGCTGCGCCGCCTCGAGGAACGGCAGCAGCCGGTCCACCAGGTCGTCATCGGCGAGGCGGCGGATCCACTGCCCGTTGAGCCACTCCAGCCGCTCCCGGTCGAACCGGGCGCCGCCCTTCTGGACCTTGTCCAGCTCGAAGCGCTGCACGATCTCGTCGAGCGTGAGGACGTCCTCGTCGGTGCCCGGCGACCAGCCCAGGAACGCGAAGTAGTTGACGAGCGCCTCGCGCAGGAACCCCTGGGCGACGTAGTCCGCCACCGCGGTCTGGCTCTTGCGCTTGCTCATCTTGCTGCCGTCGGGGTTGAGGATGAGCGGCAGGTGGCCGAACACCGGGAGCGGGGAGCCGAGCGCCTCGAACAGCAGGATGTGCTTGGGCGTGTTGCTGACGTGGTCCTCGCCGCGGATCACGTGGCTGATCCGCATCGCCATGTCGTCCACCACCACCGTGAAGTGGTAGAGCGGCGTGCCGTCGGCGCGGACGATCACGAAGTCGCCGCCGAGGTTGGCGGTGTCGATCTCGACGCGATCACGCACGAGGTCATCCCAGCTGACGACACCGGGGCGCACCCGGAACCGCAGCGCGCCGCGACGACCCGCGGCCTCCTTCTCGGCACGCTCGTCCGGAGTCAGCCGGGCACACCGGCCGACGTAGCCGACCGGCTGCTTCGCCGCCTCCTGCGCGCGGCGATCGTCGGCGAGCTCGTCGGGAGTGCAGTAGCAGGGGTAGGCGGCATCCGCGGCCAGGAGCGTGGCGGCAGCCGCCGCATAGTCGCCGAGCCGCGCCATCTGGCGGTACGGCGGGTATGGCCCCACCTCCCCCACCCCGCCCAGGCCCGGTCCCTCGTCCCAGGTGATGCCCAGCCAGTGCAGGCCGTCGAGGATGTCCTTCTCGAACGCGGCCGTGCTGCGAGCGACATCGGTGTCCTCGAGCCGGAGGACGAACGTGCCGCCCGCGTGCCGGGCGAACAGGTGGTTGAACAGCGCGGTTCGCGCAGTGCCGATATGAAGCGGCCCGGTGGGGCTGGGCGCGATGCGCACGCGGATGTCGGAGGGCATGCGCCGATTGTAGGGGCCGGGCCGGCGGCCGCCGGGTGACGTTCGGCCCTCGCGGTCGCGGGCGGCGCGCGCCGCCGGGCGGTGCGCGCCGCCGGGCGCTACACGCCCAGCGGTGCCGGCACCTGGTGGAACAGCGACGGGTCGGCCTCGCCAGGCAGCACGCGGATCAGCGAGGCCGGGCGGAGGCCCAGCGTCGCGCGCCCGCGCGGACCGTCGAGCGTCAGCGAGTCGAGCGACTCCGATCGCGCCAGGACGGTGATGTGCGCGCCCGGCGTCAGTGCCCGCGCCTCGAGGTAGGACAGCAGCCCCGGGTCCTCCTCTGCCTCCTCGGTGATCCGCAGGACGGTCGCCTTCGTCCCCGACTCCAGCTCGCTGAGCGGGACACCCGTGGGCCGGCGGCGGGCCGTCTCGAGGTCGATCGGGTTGCCGTGGGGGCACGTGTCCGGGTGACCGAGCAGCTCGTCGAGCTTGGCCTCGACCCGCGGCGACAGCGCGCCCTGGAGGCGCATCGCCTCGACGTCGCTCTCCGCCCAGCTCAGGCCCACGACCGCGGTCAGCAGCCACTCCAGCAGCGCATGCCGGCGGAAGATGGCGTCGGCCGCCGTTCGGCCCGCGGTGGTGAGCGCCAGTCCTCGTCCGGTGGAGGGCTCCAGGAGGCCGTCGGAGGCCAAGCGGCGGCACATCTCGCTGGCCGCCTGCGTGGAGACGCCGACGTGGCGACCAAGCTGGGCCGACGTGGCCACCCGGCCATCCGAGCCCATGACGCGGAGGGCGAGCAGGTACTCCTGGGCGGCTGCGGAGATGTCGGCGGCGTCATTCCGGCGCATGGCCGGAGTTTACGGCGCGGGATCGGACGGCCGGGGACCGTTCCGGACACGAACGGCCGCCGCGACCAGCGCGATCGCCCAGCTCGCGCCCACGACCACGCCCAGCACCACGGGCTCGACGGTCGGTCGGGGCATGGCTCCGACCGACAGGATCGCCGCAGCCGGGATGGCGACGGCGAGCGCCGCCAGCGAGGCGAAGGCGCCGACAGCAGTGACGACCGGCATCGCGAACAGGGCGGCGACGACCAGCGGCTGGGCGAGCAGCAGCAGGATGGGGACCGGCTCGGGGCACACCGCCGAGAAGCTGGCACAGCCGGTGGCCATGGAGACCAGGCTGCCCAGCAACCAGCCCAGCGGCGGCCAGGCGACGAGCGCCAGGACCAGCCGCCAGCGGCGATCGTCGCGCCGGGCCAGGGCGAGCAGGTGCTCGGGGAGCGCCAGCCGGACCACGGACTCGAGGTCGGGCGGGCGCGGCGCGACATCCGGGGTCGTCGACGTGGCACCGGCGCCGCGGGCGTGGCCCGCGCTGCCGTCCGGCGGTCGATCCCCGGGCAGGCGGTCCGCCTCCGGGCCCGTGGTCCAGGCGGGACCTTGCCGGCGCGCCTCGAAGCTCCACGCGCGTGCCTGCCATTCCGCTTCGCCCCCGTCGGTGGTCGTCCGTGCGGTCCCGGTCCACTCCCAGGTGCCGCCGGCATCCGGGGCGGGATTGCCGGGGGTCGCCGGCGGCGGGCTGAACGTGGTCTCGTCGGCGGACGCGTCCGCAGGTCCGATGCCGGCGTCAGCGGACGCGGCCGCGGGTCCGATCCCGGCGCCGGCAGCCGATGGTCCCGGCCCTTGATCCCCCGCCGCCCGGCGCGCTCGGGCCAGGTACTCGGGACCATGCTTGCGCGGATCCGCGTACTCCCGGGGGTTGAGGGTCCAGTACGTGCCCGACGTCGGGCCATACCAGGCGCCGCCCTCCCATGCCGGATCGAGCGGGGACTCTCTCGCCTCGTCGTACGTGGTCGAGCCCGGCGTGGCCTTGCGGTTGGCAGGTCCGGCGTGGTGGCGGCGCTCGCCGGGCGGGCGGCCGCCGGGGCTACGCGACTCGCCGGTCGCGCCCCGGTCGGGGCCACCCTCGCGGCCGGCCGTCGAGCCGCCGCTATCCGCTCGACGACGGGCGCCCGCTCCGGGGCCGGTCTGAGAGCGTCCGCGCGATGGACCGGACGCCCCGCCAGCCGGTGCGTCGCCGGCCCGGTCGCGCCCTGCGGACCCGGATCGTGCCCATCGGGCCCGCCAGGCGTCGCGTGAGGCGCGCGCCCGTGCCGGGTCCGCGCGCCACGGCTCACCGCCGCCCCGGGCCCGGGCGCTGCCGCCGGGTCGGGTCGCGCGCAGCCGACCCTCTCCGTCCACGAGCTGCTCGTACGCGGCCTGGATGGCGAGGAACCGCGCCAGCGCACGCTCGCCGGCCGCGTCGGGGTGGTACTGCTTTGCCAGCCGCCGGTACGCCGAGCGGATCTCGTTCAGGGAGGCATCGCGAGCCAGGCCGAGCGTCCGGTACGGATCTCCCTGGAACGTCATCTGGCGCCTCCGCGGGACGGTGGTGGCTGCCGTGCGAGCTTCGTTGCCCGGCTCAGCCGGTCAGCTCACCCACCGGCACCAGCTCGAAGGAAGCGATCGCCTCGCCGGCGACCCGTCCGTGCGGATCCAGGCTGGGCGGCCGGTGATAGTGCGCGAGCATCCTGAGCGCCTGGTCCTCGAGCACGCCCAGCTGGGCGAGTGCCTCGACCGTGGCCGCGTGGCCGGCTCGTTCGAACGCGCCCCCATCCTCGATCTTGAGCGCCAGCCCGGACGCACTGGATCCCGCGGCCCGCGCCCCCGGCAGCAGGCCGACGCAGGACAGCCCCTCGGCGCCCCCCTTGGCGACCAGCCCACCGGGCACCGCCTTCATGAGCGACGTGTCAAGGCGCCCGCGCGTGCCCGCGACCAGCTCGGGGCACGCGAGCATCGCGTCCCGGACAACGCCCAGGTGCCGGGCAACCGGTGCACGAGGGTCGGCGGCCGGGATCGCCTCGGGGTCGGCGAGCATCGCGAACGCCCGCGCGATCTCGCGCAGCGGGAAGGCATAGGTCGCGATGCCACACGAGTCGATGCTGGGCGCAAGGTCCCTGGGCGCGATTCCGAAGGCCGTCGCGATGGTCTCCGCGTAGGCGACGTGCGCGGGATGGTCCGCCTGCCAGTACGTCTCGAGCTCCCAACCCCCCATCCGGGCCAGCAGGAGGAACGCGGAGTGCTGGCCGGAGCACATCTGGCGCAGCGGGCTGGGCCGCTCGCCGTCGCGAGCGAGGCGCGCCGCCGTCAGCGCATCGATCGGCCCATCGACACCGCAGGCCAGTGCCGCCTGCGGGATCCCCGCCCGCCGGTAGAGGCCGAGGATGGTCCGCACGTGGAGATCCTCACCCGAGTGGCTGGCGGCCATCACGGCCAGCTCGTCGGAGGTGAGATCGAACTCCGCCTGGCCGCCAGCGGCGAGCAGCGCGACGAGCCCGAACGGCTTGCCGGCCGAGCGCAGGTTGACCAGCCGGTCCGGGTCGCCGATCGCGTGGAGCAGCCGCCCCGAGGCGTCGACCTCCGCCGCGTCACCGCGATGCACGGATTCGGTCACCCCGTTGCGGCCCTGGCGGACCAGGACGGGCGGCACCGGCCAGCGTCCCGGGCGCTGGCTGAGGCGCGGACGGGAGGCGCGGCGCGGGGTTCGCGTGCTGGCCATCGGGGCGAGCATATCGCGCCCGGGAACCGGCAGCCCGGGGCCGTTGCCGTCCCCACGACCCCGAATGAAGGCCGGTTAGCCGCATCCGGCTCCTACGCCGGTTCGGCCGCCGCCGGACCGCGCCGCGCGCTAGGATTGACCCTCGGTCGAGAGCAGGACTTCGGCCCCGGGCGCACGTCGCCCGTCCGCCCGATCAGCGCGAGGGATCCCCGTGGCGAGCTGGCCGAACCTCCACGTGTCGCAGCATCCCGCCGTCCGCCACAAGCTGGGGATCCTGCGCGACGAGCAGACCGAGCCCAAGAAGTTCCGGGAGGTCGTGCGCGAGCTGTCGTGGCTGCTGGGCTACGAGGCGCTCGCGGATGCCCGCACCCGGCCGATCGACGTCCCCACCCCGCTCGAGATGATGCAGGGCGAGGAGCTGGCAGACCGGATCGGATTCATCCCGATCCTGCGCGCCGGCCTGGGTATGGTCGACGCCTTCCTGGAGCTGATGCCGACCGCGCAGGTCTGGCACCTGGGCCTGTTCCGGGACGAGCGGACCCTGCGACCGGTCGAGTACTACAACAAGCTTCCCAACACGTCGACCATCGACCTGTGCCTGATCCTCGATCCGATGCTCGCCACCGGCGGCTCGGCCACCGCGGCGATCGAGGTCCTCAAGCGCTGGGGCGCCGTCCGAATCAAGCTCGTGAACCTGATCGCCGCTCCCGAGGGCGTCGCGGCAGTGCTGACCGCGCATCCCGAGGTCGAGATCTACACCGCCTCGCTCGACCGCCAGCTCAACGACAAGGGCTACATCATGCCCGGCCTGGGCGACGCCGGCGACCGCCAGTTCGGGACGGGCGGCACAGGCTAGGTAGATCCCGGGGAGGGGTGGATCCGGAACCAGGTTACGCCCGGCACCTCCTCACCGGTCGACCAGGCGGGCAAGCGGCCGACTCGACCAGGCTGGACGAGGCCGCCTGACCGCGAGAAGCATCAACCGGAATCCTTTCTCGACCCGCGGCGCCACGGCACCGTGCCCTCCAGCTCGATCTCGAGCGAGAAGCTCAGGAAGGTCCGCACGAGGACGATCAGCCCCAGCGTGATGGCGCTCTCGATCGTCGGATCGATGGTCAGGGTGGTCACGATGTCGGCGATGATCAAGACCTCGAGACCCAGAAGAATGGCGCGCCCGAGGTTCTGGCGGAGCCGCTCGTAGGCGGGTCGTGGTGCGGTGCGGAAGAGGTCGCGGAGGTACCCGGCGAAGGACAGGAGTCCGCCGCCCGCGAGGATCACGACCCCGCCGATCTCGAAGGCCATCACGACCACGTCCATGACCTCGATGAAGGTCACCTGCCCTCTCCCCGGCCGGCAGCGTTGACAGGGTGCTCGGGGATGGTGTCCGTGAGCGAGGCACGCATCTCCGCCACCTCCGCCCGGAGGGCCGCCAGCTCCCCGAGGATCGCCTCGCTGACGGTCGTCCCCGTCGGGGTCGCCCCCGGGTCGGTCGCCGCGGCGTCGGTGGCAGGCTCGTCCGTCGAGGGCGACACCAGCATGCTCGCGAGGATGCTGGCCAGCGCGCCGATGATCCCGATGCCAGTGAACATGACGAAGATTCCGGTGATGCGTCCCATCAGCGTCACCGGGTAGAAGTCCCCATAGCCCACGGTGGTGATGGTCACGAGGCCCCACCAGATGGCATCGCCCCCGGACTTGATGTTGCCGTCCGGGGAGCGGCTTTCGAACTCCAGCACCATGATGCTCGCCACGCTGAGCACGATGGCGGCCAGCAGGATCGTGATGAAGGTAGCGTACTCGCCACGGTTCTTGAGCACGTCCATGACCAGGTCCTTGCCGGCCTGGCCCCGGAGCAGCCTGGTGATACGCACCAGCCGGCTCAGTCGAGCGAGGCGGAACAGGGCCGTGAACGGGATGAACCCGAGGCTGGGGATCGACCCCAGCAGGTCGAGCCAGCCCCGCTGGCCGACGAAGTAGGCCCGCTTCGGTCTGGAGCCGATCAGGTTGAAGGCGAAGTCACCGAGGAAGACGATGCAGACGAGGTTGTCGTACATGGTGAGCAGGTCCCGCTCGGCCTGCGTGATCGGCAGCAGCAGCAGGACCATGATCGCCAGCGAGAAGATCGTCAGGATCAGGATGAAGATGTTGTAGGCGTTGCCGTGCGAGCGCAGCGCGGGCGGCCCTGCGGTCATGACTGCTCCACCTCCAATGCCTCCGGCCCCGACCGGGCCGGACAGCTTGATTTGCCGGGAGCCTACCCGGGGCGCCTCGTGGACTCCCGGCCAGGCGAGGCGTCCCGAGCGAGCGGCAGACCGTAGAAGGGCTCCAGCAGCCCGATCCCGATGGCCCGCTCCACGGCTTCGCCCCGCGACGTCGCCTCAAGCTTCCCGTAGACGGCCATCGCCTGGCTCTTGACGGTATGCCGGGAGATGCCCAGGCGGTCGCCGATCTCCTCGAAGGACAGATAGGTCGGCAGCCATGGCAGGAGACGGAGCTCGGCATTCGTGAGCGCGGAGGCGCCCAGCAGGGTCGCGGATGCGCCGGCCAGCTGCTGACGCATCTCGATCAGATCGACCGCCAGGGTCCCGAGGTTCGGGCGCCTGCGCATGATCTGCTCGGCATCGCGGACCATCGACCGTGCGCCAGCCGGATCCGACATTGCCAGGTACGCCCGGGCCAGGTCGAGCAGCGCGTTGACCGCGAACCAGGGCGCGACGTGGGTGGCCAGCGGCCGCACAAGTTGGGCACGGACCAGGTCGGCGCGGGCCCCGGCGAGGTCGCCCTGCTTCATGGCCATCCGCGCCCCGACCGCGTAGACGCTGAGTGACGGCAGGATCTCCTCGAGGTAGTCCGCCGCGAGGCCGGTGCGGGCGTCGCGCACGAAGTCGCCTGCCGCCCGCCAGTCGCCGCGAGCCATCGCGATGCCGGCCCTGCCTGCCACCGCGATCATCTTGGTCGCGCCGGCCCTCGCCTCGGCGTTCGCGGTGGCCTCGAACGCGGCGTCCGCGGCGTCGGGATGACCCAACAGCATGTGGGCCGACCCGAGGAGCCACAGGGCGACCGGCCGCCAGGGGCTGGCCGGGGTCTCCTGGGACACCGCGTACTCGGCATTCTCGAGCATGTCCGACGGGCCGTGACGGGCCATCAGCGCCCGGACCATCGCCCGCTCGGATTCGAACGAGGCCGCGCCCGAGTCGGAGCCGTCGCGGGCGACGGATCGCTCAGCGATGTCAGCCATGCGATCGGCGGCCTCCGCGCGCCCGCTCATGACGTGGAGCCAGGCTGAGACGACGGCAAGCGATGGGTGCCGGTTGATGCTGTCGGCGTCGAAGCCCTGCAGCCACCGCTCGAGCGTCCGCCCGTTGCCGGCGCGGAACATTTCCAGCGCGGCGCCGGCCACCGTGCGCGCGGCGCCGTCGATGTCACCACCGGCCATGCCATGTTCGACCGCGCGGCCGATCTGGCCGGCGGCAAGGAACCACGCTGCGGCCCGACGGTGAGCGGCGATCCGACCTCCGGGCTCGCGCCGCTCAAGCTCGGCCAGCAGGAACTCGCGCAGCAGATTGTGGTACCGGTACGTGTCCGCCGACCCCTTGACCTCCTGGATGAGCAGGTTGCTGCGTGCGAACGCATGCAGTCGGGCCGCGGCGGCCGGCTGGTCCGCGACCGCTTCCGCCAGGCTCGCGGACACCGTCTCGAGGATCGACGTCCGGGTCAGGAACGTCAGCTCGTCATCATCGAGGCCTTGCTCGAACTCGGACCTGAGGTAGTCGAACACGAACGAGCCGCCATCCGACACGTCCCCGGAGGTCGAGGAGGCGGCCCTCCCGCGGCCATTGGCCACGGCCGCCAGGTAGATCCCGACGGCCCAGCCCTCGGTCCTGGCACGCAGCCCGTCCACCTCGCCCGGAGTGAGGGCGAGCCCGGTGGCAGCGGCCAGCGCCCGGATCTCGTCCCGGTCGAGAGCGAGGTCGTCCTGGCTTATCTCGAGCACGGCGCCCTGGGCACGGAGTCGCGCAAGGGGCAGGGTGAACCCCGTCCTGCTGGCGAGCGCGACCTGGAAGCCGGGGGGCAGCTGATCCACGATCGTCGTCAGGACGTCACGGGAGGTCTGGTCGAGCAGCCGATGGACGTCGTCGAGGATCAGCACCGCGGGACGCTGCCACCGGTACAGCTCGGACGTCAGGCGCGGGACCGCGGCGGCAAGGATGCGATCTCGCGGCGCACCGAGCGCCGACCGCAGGGAGCCGGGAACCGGCTCGATCCGATCCAGCGCGGCGGCCAGGTAGGACAACAGCACGGCCGGGTCGTTGTCCAGGTCATCGAGCGTCAGCCAGGCCACCGGCCGCCCCTCGGCGGCTGCCCATTGCGCGAGCAGGGTTGTCTTGCCGTACCCGGCCGACGCGGCGATCGACACGACGGGGCGGGCGTGCTCGGCCTCGATCATTGCGAGAAGGTGCGCCCGATCGATCATGGCGTGCCTGGGGACAGGCGGGCTGAGCTTGGCCTCCACCAACGGGATCGCCGGATGGAACCGATATTCGGTAGTCGTCAAGGGTTCAGGGGCCGATCGCTTCTCTGCGCCATCGCAAGCCAGGAGCGCCGTGATGGCACGCGATTGTAACATCGCGGACCGCGCCGAGACCCATGGGTCCCGGCTCCCCGATCGCCTTGCCCGAACGGAATCACCCGTTACGGGTGATGCCAGCACTCCCGGGCGGTGATGTCATTGGGTATGCGCACGGGCCGGACGTGCCACGGTGTGGCGCGAAACCCGGCGCTTCGCGTGCGCTCCGCGCACCAGGAGGCCACAGTGACACTTGGACCGCTTGAGTACGTCGTCGTCGGCTTCGCGGGCAATCGCTTCGATGGGAGCATCGCCCGGGAGATCGGCAAGGTCGTCGAGAGCAAGGTCATCCGGCTGATCGACGTGGTGTTTGTCGGCCGGGACGCCGATGGCAACGGCGTGATCCTGGAGATCGACAACGAGGACGATCCCAGGCTCGCCAGCCTTGCTCCGCTGGTCGCCGACCGGATGGGGCTGTTCACGCCCGAGGACCTGGAGAACATCGCCGCTTCGCTGCCCCTGAACACCTCTGGCGTCGCACTGCTCTTCGAGCACCGATGGGCGGAGAACATCAAGGACGCGATGGCCGCCGCCGGCGGCTTCCTCGTGACTCGTACCGTCGTGCCGCCCGAGGTGCTCGAGGAGGTATCGGCCGAGCTCGAGGCCAACGCCAAGGCATCCGCGTAGCAGGCACCACGACAGGAGAACCTTCCATGATGCGACGTCGCGGGCGGCCGCTCGTTCGGGCCGCTGCCACCACTGCAGTCGTAGCCGGCACCGCAGGTGCGGTAAGCCACCATCAGCAGCAGAAATACGCCAACCAGCAGGCCGAGCAGCAGGCAGCCTACGAGCAGCAGGCCTATGAGCAGCCGGCAGCCGCTGCGCCCGCCCCGGCACCGGCGCCGTCCGCCGGGATCGACATGGACCAGCTCAAGCAGCTCGGTGATCTCCATGCGTCGGGCGTGTTGACCGACGAGGAGTTCGCGGCTGCCAAGGCCAAGATCCTGGGCGGCTAGGGCCGAGAAGCGCTCGCCCGATCACGAACGGGCACCGCCACACCGCGAGGGAGGAAACACTCGTGAAGAACCCGCCCATCCTGATCTCGGTCATCGGCTTCTTCGCCGCCCTGGCCGGGTTCAGCTTCCTGTTCTTCGGGCTCCGCGTCCTCGGCTTCGACTGGTTCGGGGCGCTGGGCGATCTGCCCGCCCTGGAATCGGTCGGCCTGTGGGGCTGGGCCGCGATCGGAACGGCCGTCCTGTGGCTCCTGATCGCCTTCGGCCTGTGGACGCTGCAGGCCTGGGCATGGGTGACCGCGATGATCATCGCCGGCCTCAGCCTGCTCGAGGCGTTCATCGCATTCTTCCAGTTCCCGGGCACGGGGATCGGCTTCGGGATGGCGCTCCTGCCGGTCGTCGTCCTGCTCTACCTGAACTCCGCCTCCGTCAAGGCCGCTTTCGGCGTCTCGGACCCGCCTCCGGCGGCCTGATCCGGTCGTCGCCCCGCCGCGGTCTCCCGGGATGAGATCGCGGCCGGACGACCTGCGGGCCGGTGATCGGCAGCCATCCCGGACTCGACCTGGCGCGGTCGAGTCCGGTTTCAGCCTGCTCTGCCCTCAGCCGATCGCGTTCTTGACGAGCTCGGCGATCCGCGCCTCCTCATCGGCGGTCAGCCCGGTCAGCGCATAGGCCACGGGCCACATGGCGCCCTCATCGAGCTTCGCGTCGGGCTGGAATCCCAGCGTCGCGTAGCGCACCTTGAACTTCGAAGCGGCCTGGAAGAAGCAGATGAGCTTGCCGTCCAGGGCGTAGGCCGGCATGCCGTACCACGTCTTGGGGGCGAGGTCCGGCCCGCTGGCCATGACGATGGTGTGGACGCGCTCCGCCAGCGACCGATCCGGCTCCGGCATCTCGGCGATCTTGGCGAGCAGGTCCTGCTCGCCGTCGGCCTTGGCCTGCTTGCCATGCTTGCCCGAGGTGCGCCGAGCGGCAGCCTTCCGCTCCCGGACCGCCTCCTGCATCGCCGCGCGCTCTACGTCGGTGAACGTCTCGTTGTGCTTGGTGTTCGTCATATCCGGGCCTCCTGCGGTAGAGGGGTGCCGGCGACCCGGGGGTCGGGGCCGCCGGCCGGAGCGTCGAATGGGTCGGTGGGCGTCAGCCGGCGACCAGCGGCTCGCCGGTCTCGAGCAGCGTCTTGAGCCCCGCGAGGATGAACGGCCAGCCGGCGGCGACGTCGGCGATCTGGGTGCTCGTGCCCGGCTCCGTCTCGTGGACCACGGTCAGCCTCTGGACGCCGGGGCCGGCACGCTCGATCTCGAACGTGACCCGCGACGGCGGCTCGTCCACCCCGCCCCATGCCTGCTGGTAGCTGACCACGAGCCGGCTCGGCGGGTTGGCCTCGAGGACCTCGCCCGTGATCCCGAGCTGGCCCTGCGCCGTGCGCAGCTCCCACGGGGAGCCGGCGGCCCAGTCGGAGTGGATCGTCGAGCCGTACCAGTAGCGGGTCGTGAAGTCCGATTCCGTGAGCGCGCGCCAGATGGCCTCGGGCGTCGCACGGATGAACGTTGAGAAGATGTGGCGGGGAGCGGCCTCGGCGGCCGTGTTGGCGGTGTCGGGGGACGTCATCGGGTCGATCTCCAGGCGGGTCTTGAACTCGGCGAGCAGGTCGGCGGCGCGGATCGTGTAGCGGTCCAGCCACCGGTCGTGGATCCGTCGGATGGGGACGGGATTGAGATAGTGGTGGCGCTCCCGGCCGACCTTGCGGCTGGTCACGAGATTCGCCGCCTCGAGGACACGCAGGTGCTTCATGACGCCGAACCGGGTCATCTCCGGCAACGACGTCTCCAGCTCGCCGAGCGTCTGGCCATCTCGCTCGAACAGCCGGTCGAGCAGCGTCCGGCGACTGGGATCGCCCAGCGCCCGGAACACGTCGTCCTCCATGTCGGACACGATATGTGACCGCACGGTCACATGTCAACCTGCGGTCGGGCTCGGGGCGCGGATGCGCGCATGACCAGGTGAGGAGGGCCGGGTCGGTCCGTGCTGGCGAGATCGGCGGCCCGGCAGCTCAGCCTGTGGACTGTCCAGGCTCGGACACCGGTACCTCCCGCCGCGCGAAAGCCGCCACGAACCGAACGCCACTCAGGAAGAGGGCGACACCCAACCCGCTGTAGAAGAACGCGATGGCCCAGTCCGGCAGGGCGTGGGACAGTCGGAGGGCCAGTCCCCCACCCATCATCAGGGCCATGACCGCCCACGAGGGAGCGTCGAAGAACCCGTACACGGGCAGGCGTGCCTCGGTCCGACGACAGATCCGCCCCGTGTGATTTCGGACGAGGCGGGAGAAGACGAAGACGTAGAAGGCCACGAAGGTCGCGAGGGCCAGCGGGATCAGCACGAGATGACCGGGGGCCAGCCGTACCTCGAGCGGGAGCCCGACGAAGGCGACCATCGCACCGGCCACGATCCAGACCGCGCCGGCGACGAGCATCAGCTGGTTCTTCGGAACGCACATGAACCGCACCGCGGGCTCCTGTTTCGAGCGTGGCGACACCGGCGCGGCGGTCGGTGCGCCGCCGGCCGGCGAGTGAAGCCCATCGTGCACTCGCCGAACCGAAGCGGTTTGGGCCGGATGGCCCGGATGCGGCCGTTCGCGGTCATGTTTGCGACCACCGTTTGACGTAGAGCCGCCGGGGCTGCCATGGCGCGACCGGGCCGCCGGGCGCTCGCGGACGAGCGTAGGCTGGTGGCAGGGATGCGCCATGGGTCGCGCATCCGGCCAGGTCGACCGAACGGTCCAGCGGATCGCCCCCGGGCCCGAGAGGAGCACCGATGAAGATCGCCGGGAAAGTCCTCGTGGTCACTGGCGCCGGCAATGGCGTGGGGCGAGCCGTCACGCTTGAAGCCCTCGGCCGTGGTTCGAAGGTCGCGGCAGTGGACGTCAGCCAGGGTGGCCTGGACGAGACGCAGCAGCTGGCCGGCAGCCCGGACGCCCTCGCCACGTACCAGCTCGATGTGACCGACGGGGCGGCGGTGGCGGCCCTGCCGGAACAGGTGACGGCCCGGTTCGGTGCCGTCGATGGGGTCGTCCACCTCGCGGCAATCATCCAGCCCTTCGTGAAGGTGTGGGAGCTGGAGGAGGCGACAATCGAACGCGTGCTCACGATCAACCTGTGGGGCACGCTCAACATCGATCGCGCCTTCCTGCCCGTCCTTCTCGCCCGGCCCGAGGCCCACCTCGTCAACACGTCCAGCATGGGTGGCTTCATCCCGGTCCCGGGGCAGACGATCTACGGAGCGTCGAAGGCGGCGGTCAAGCTGCTCACCGAGGGGCTCCACGCGGAATGCCGCGGGACCCGGGTGGGCGTCACGGTCGTGATCCCGGGCGGCATGGCCACCAACATGGCCGACAACTCGGGCGTGTCGGTGAGCGTTGACCCGGAGCAGGCCGCGAAGATGGCGACCAGCCTGACGACAGCCGAGTCGGCGGCCCAACAGATCCTCGATGGCATCGAACGGCGAGCGTACCGGGTGCTGATCGGCCGCGACGCGAAGCTGATGGACCTGCTCTACCGGGTGAACCCCAGCGGCGCGGCAGCGATGATCGCGAGGCAGATGAAGGGGCTCCTCGGCGGCTGAGATCGACGCCACCCACCTCCCACCGGCCACCGCCCGCCCCGCGGTCCTGCCGGGCAATGTCTCACGGCCCGCCTCCGTCACCGCCTTGCTGGAGCACCATGCTCCTCGTCCACGGTCACCTTGACCGAGGACGCACCCCTGGTGGACGCCGGATCACCGCCAACCAGCCTCGCCGTGCAACGGCCAGCCTGAGTTCCGCGGGGTCCGGCGCACAGGGACCTGGAGAGCCGCGATAGGGCTGCGCGCCCTGGAGCGCCGGACAGCAAGCGAACGGCCGGCCAGGTCCCGAGACACGAGGGTGCCCCCAGGCTGCTGGAACCAGCGAGGAGGCACGGGATGGATTCTGACACCACGTACGCGGGTGTCGACTGGGCGAGCCGCGCCCACGCCGTCTGCATCGTCGACGAGCGCGGGAGCGCGCTCGAGCGGTTCGAGGTCGAGCACAGCGAGCCCGGGCTCCGGTCGCTGGGGCTTCGGCTGGCGAAGGCCGGGGTCACCGGGGTCGCGATCGAGCGGCCCGACGGCCCGGTCATCGACGCCCTGTTCGCCGCGGGGCTCACCGTGTTCGTCATCGCGAGCCGCCACGTGAAGGCGCTGCGCACGAGGTATGGGACGGCGGGCAACAAGGACGACCGGGCCGATGCGTACCTGCTCGCCGACGTCCTGCGCACCGACGGGCAGCGGCTCCGGCCGCTCCAGCCCGACAGCCCCGCGACCGTCACCCTGCGCGCGACGGTCCGCGCTCGCAAGGACCTCGTCCAGACCCGGATCCGGCTCATGCAGCAGCTCCGGGCGCACCTCGAGCTTGTGTACCCGGGTGCGGTCGGCCTGTTCTGGGAGCTCGACTCGCCGATCGCCCTGCGCTTCCTGCTCCGGTTTCCCTCGGCGGCCAGGGCCGCCTGGCTCAGCCCCAAGCGGATGGCGGCCTGGCTCAAGGGCGAGGGGTACTGCGGCCGGACGAGTCCCGAGGAGCTGTGCCGGCGACTCGAGGCCGCCCCGCTCGGGGTCACCGGATCCGAGGCCGAGGCCCGGTCAGCCGTCACGCTCGCCTTCGTCCGATCGCTCCTCGCCGTGCGGGACCAGGTGGCCGAGCTCGAGGCCCGGATCGCCGAGCAGCTCGAGCTCCACCCCGACGGGGCGATCTTCCGCAGCCTGCCCCGGGCGGGGCTGGTCCGGGCCGCCGGGCTGCTGGCCGAGATCGGCGACGTCCGCGAGCGCTTCCCGACGCCCGAGGCGCTCGCCTGCCTCGCCGGAGCCGCTCCGTCCACGCGGCAGTCCGGGCAGCATCGCGCGGTCACGTTCCGGTTCGCGTGCGACAAGAAGCTGCGCGAGGCGCTCATCGACTTCGCGGAGGACAGCCGGTTCGCGAATGCCTGGGCGGCCGATGTGTACGCCCGGGCGAGGGCCCGCAACAAGACACACCCCCACGCCGGGCGGATCCTCGCCAGGGCCTGGGTGTACGTGATCTGGCGCTGCTGGCAGGATCGCGTCCCCTACGACCCGGCCCGCCATCGCGCCCTACAGGAGGTCGTCCTCGCGAAGGCGGCTTGACATAGGGCTACTCAGGGGTTTCCCCCCTCCGCCAGCAGCTCGCCGAGGACGGCCTCGAAGGTGGCGCCGGCGTCGTCGCGCAGGTCGATCCGGGTGCGCAGGGCAGCGGCCGCGGCCCGGCGCAGGACGGCGGGGTCGGCCGTGGCGGCGGGGTCGTCGCCGGCCAGGCGGCGGGCGAGGGTGACGATGCCCATCGCGCCCCGGACCGAGGCGCCCTTGCGGACGCGGGGGTGGATCCTCGTGGCCCGGACCAGCCGGACCGCGGTGGCGACCAGGGGGTCGGCGGCCTGCGACCCCGTGGCGAGGGCCACGATCGCCCGCTCCTCGGCCTCGGGCTGGTAGCCGAGCTCGAGGTGCTCGAAGCGGTCCCGCAGGGCCTCACTGAGATGCCCCGTGGCAACGTACTCGACCGGGTTCTGGGTGGCGACCACGAGGAACCCGGGCGCCGCCTGGACCTCGCCCAGGTGGGGCACCCCGATCCGGCGCTCGTCGAGCGCCGGCAGGAGCACGTTCTGGACCGTCTCGGGCATCCGGTTGAGCTCGTTGACGAACAGCACCGCGCCGCGGCGCATGGCGTCCACCAGGGGGCCGGGCACGAAGGCGGTCTCGCCGTAGCCCGACTCGAGCACCAGCGGCGGGTCGAACCAGCCGGCCAGCCTCGCCTCGCTGTAGCGGTCGTCGCCGTCCACGCGCACCGTGTCCCGGCCCAGGTGCCCGCACACCGCCAGCGCGACCGTCGTCTTGCCCACCCCGGCCGGACCCTCCAGCAGCAGGTGGCGGCCGGCGCCCAGCACCGCCAGGGCGAGCGACAGCTCGTCCTCGCGGCCGACGATGCCTGCCTGCTCCTGGATCGCGCGCACCGGGGTCATCGGGATCCGATGGTAGCGGGCGGATCGAGCGGCAGGGGGCGGACCGGGGCAACCGGGGCCGCCGACCACGGCCTGCCTGGCACCTAGCGGAGGACGAGGTCGGCGAGGGCGACCATCTGCCTCGGCAGCTCCTCGAACGTGCCGACCGGGACGAGGCGCCCGTGGCCCAGCCGCGCGACTGCCTCCCCCACCTCATACCGCGGGGCGATCCAGACCGTCTTCGGCAACCGTGCGTGCTCGCCGGGCCGGGTGTGGAGCACGTGGAGCGCCGGGAACCGGGCGGCCACCGGCCGCGGATCGGCTCCGGCCGTCGCCATGCCGTCGCTGACCAGGACGGCGGCCCGGCGCGGGTCGCGGGCCCGGGCGAGCTCGGTGCCGCCGAGCTCGAGGGCCGCCGCGATGTTGGTGGCACCCCGGCACGGCCGGTCCAGCAGGCGGCGCACGATCTCGCGCTCGGACAGCGCCTCGCCCATCGGCACGATCACGCGGGCCTCGTCGGCAAAGCCGACGATACCCAGATCCCCGGGGTGCACCTTGAGCGCCATGACGGCCGCGGCCACGGCCGCGAGCGCCATGTTCTCGCCGGCCATGCTGCCCGACATGTCGATCATCAGCACGACCTGTCGTCGCTGCTCGATCCGCCGCTCCACGACCCAGTCCGACGCCTCGGGGCGGGGCTTGCCGGTGACGTTCTCGATGGTGGTCTCGAGGTCGAGCTCGCCGTCATGGACCTCCCCCACCGACCCCCGCTCGAGGCGCGTGGCGCCCCGCAACGGTCCCACGAGGGCTGCGGCGCGGCGGAGCACCGCGACCGCGGCGAGCTGTTCCGCGTACTCGACCACCTCGGCATCCGAGACCCGAAGCCGGCCCGCGGTCAGCCGTGAGGCCAGCTGCCAGCCATCGAGGGGCTGACGCGCGACCCGCAGCGCTTCGGCCGGGTCGATCGGGACCGCCGCGACCAGCGCCGGCTCCTGGGGCACGTCGCCGGGGAGCTCGGACGCAAGGTCGACGGGTCCCCCTCCAAGGCTGGGGTCATCGCTCGCCGCCTCCGCCAGCAGCTCGCCGAGGACGGCCTCGAAGGTGGCGCCGGCGTCGTCGCGCAGGTCGATCCGGGTGCGCAGGGCAGCGGCCGCGGCCCGGCGCAGGACGGCGGGGTCGGCCGTGGCGGCGGGGTCGTCGCCGGCCAGGCGGCGGGCGAGGGTGACGATGCCCATCGCGCCCCGGACCGAGGCGCCCTTGCGGACGCGGGGGTGGATCCTCGTGGCCCGGACCAGCCGGACCGCGGTGGCGACCAGGGGGTCGGCGGC
This sequence comes from uncultured Chloroflexia bacterium, assembly GCA_963727585.1. Classification (GTDB taxonomy): domain Bacteria; phylum Chloroflexota; class Limnocylindria; order Limnocylindrales; family CSP1-4; genus CAIXZV01. The sequence goes on from CAVSHH010000003.1 coordinate 1,866,754, forward strand.
CTGCGACCCCGTGGCGAGGGCCACGATCGCCCGCTCCTCGGCCTCGGGCTGGTAGCCGAGCTCGAGGTGCTCGAAGCGGTCCCGCAGGGCCTCACTGAGATGCCCCGTGGCAACGTACTCGACTGGGTTCTGGGTGGCGACCACGAGGAACCCGGGCGCCGCCTGAACCTCGCCCAGGTGGGGCACCCCGATCCGGCGCTCGTCGAGCGCCGGCAGGAGCACGTTCTGGACCGTCTCGGGCATCCGGTTGAGCTCGTTCACGAACAGCACCGCGCCGCGGCGCATGGCGTCCACCAGGGGGCCGGGCACGAAGGCGGTCTCGCCGTAGCCCGACTCGAGCACCAGCGGCGGGTCGAACCAGCCGGCGAGCCTCGCCTCGCTGTAGCGGTCGTCGCCGTCCACGCGCACCGTGTCCCGGCCCAGGTGCCCGCACACCGCCAGCGCGACCGTCGTCTTGCCCACCCCGGCCGGACCCTCCAGCAGCAGGTGGCGGCCGGCGCCCAGCACCGCCAGGGCGAGCGACAGCTCGTCCTCGCGGCCGACGATGCCTGCCTGCTCCTGGATCGCGCGCACCGGGGTCATCGGGATCCGATGGTAGCGGGCGGATCGAGCGGCAGGGGGCGGACCGGGGCAACCGGGGCCGCCGTGCTGGGGCTGGTGTACCTGCCGCGGCTGGGACCCGCGCGCCACGAGCTACAGGACCTCCGGTGGGTTCCCGGCCCGTTGCCACTCCCCGATGATCCGGTCACACTCTTGGACACCACGGGGAGATCGCGACATCGGGGGCATGACTGCCAAGCGAACACGGCCCATGGGGCGGCAGCTCGCGCTGCTCGCCCTGGTGGTCGTGGCAGCCGCCTGCGGTGGTCCCGAGCCGACGCCCACTCCGGCCGCCACCGGTCGAGCGGCGCCCGATCCGCGCCACGACGAGATCGACCAGGCCCAGGCGGTCTGGGAGGCGCGCGGGCCACGGACGGTCGCATACACCACCACCGAGGCAGACGAGACGGGCACGACCAGCGTGCACGTGGTCACGATCGACGGCCGCTCCGAGGCGCTCGCGCTCGAGACGGGCTCCTCCGCAGAGGATCCGGCGAAGCTCACGGTCGAGGCTCTGTTCGATCGTGCGCACGCCGCGCTCGATGCGGACGGCACGTTCGAGTACACGGTGGACAAGCTGACCGGCAGCCTGCGCCGGATGACGTTCCAGCCTGCCTCCGGCAGCGGCGGCTGGACGACCACGGTGGGCGACCTGGTGGTCCCCGCCGACCGCTCGAGCGCGGGGCGGGCACGCCAGGCGCTGGAGCAGATGCTGCAGGCCTGGAGGGAGGTGGACTCGCCCAGCTGGGCCTACACCTGGACCCGGTTCGACGCCTCGGACACGGTCGCCACGGCCACTGCGTACCGGGTCGTGCACGAGGACGGGACGACGACGGTCTCCGCCGCCGACGGCTCGTCGGGCGCTGCCGCGCCTCCGGACGCGGCCACGATCGAGGGCACCGTGGAGGCGGCAGCCGCCACGCTCGCCTCGGGGGGCTGGGTGGACATCGCGTCCGACCCCAGCGGCCTCAACCTGCTGCTCGGCATCGACCCGTCGCCGTCCGCGACCGGTGACGGGTACTGGATCCGGATCGAGTACACCGACCTGCTGGCCACCCGCGCCGCCGAGAAGCTCGCCTCCGCGAGGACCCGCTGGGCGGCGGCCGGCATCGAGCACTATGCGTACGCGTGGCGCTACGAGGGTGCCGATGAGGCGTGGGGCTGGAAGGTGACCATCAGGCGTGGGTCGGCCAAGGTCAAGCCGACCCGAGGCGCCCCGGCGGTCGAGGAGGCGTTCTCAGGACCCCGCGTCGACGAGCTGTTCTCGCTGGTCGAGCGCATCCTGGCCCAGGGCGGCACCGTGGTGGCGAGCTATGACAAGGCGCTGGGCTATCCGACCCGGGTCGAGATCCGTTCCGGCAGCGACGTGGCGCCCCCCGGCGTGGTCACGATCACGAAGCTCAAGGTGAGGTAGCCAGCGGTCCTCGTCAGCCGGCGTGCAGCGCCTCGCGGACCTCGTTGACCAGCTCGAAGTAGCGGGCCGACTCGCGGGTGGCCTCGTCGCGGGGCCGGGGCAGCCCGATGTCGATCGACCGCGTGATCCGTCCTGGCCGTGGGCTCATGACCACGACCCGAGTGGACAGGTACACGGCCTCGGCGATCGAGTGGGTCACGAACACCACGGTGGTGCCGGTGCGCTGCCACAGTCGCAGCACCTCGTCGTTCATCCGCTCCCGGGTCATCTCGTCGAGCGCGCCGAACGGCTCGTCCATGAGCAGGATCCGCGGTTCGAAGGCGAGTGCCCGGGCGATGGCCACGCGCTGCTGCATTCCACCGGACAGCTGGTAGGGACGGTGACCCCCGAACTCGACGAGACCCACGAGGTCCAGCATCTCGCGGGCTCGGTCCTCGCGCCGCTTCCGCGGCCAGCCGAGGATCTCCAGTGGCAGCGCCACGTTGTGGGCGACGGTACGCCAGTCGAACAGGACGGGCGCCTGGAACACGATCCCGTAGTCACGATCGAGGCGCGCCCGCTGGGGAGCCTTGCCGTGCACCGCGAGCTCCCCGCGCGTGGGCGAGACCAGGTCGGCGATCACGCGCAGCAGCGTGGACTTGCCACAGCCGGACGGGCCGATGAGCGAGACGAAGGCACCGGTCTCGATCTCGAGATCGATGTCCTCGAGGGCGAGCATCGACCCGGCGTCGCCGCCCGCGAACGCCTTGTCGACGCCGCGGATCCGGATGATCGGCCCGGCGGCACCAGCGCTGCCGGCCACCGGGCCACCGTCCACGGGCTAGCCGGTCACGGCCTGGTCGGCGATGTCCAGCGCCTGGTCGATCAGGTCGAACCCTTCCGCCAGCTGCTCCTCGGTGATGCACAGCGGCGGGTTGGTGTGGATCGAGTTGTTGGCCATCATCACGTACAGCCCGTGCTCCCGGAAGAACTTGCCGATGGCCTTCATCTCGTCGCTGGTGCCGTTGAACGGCGTCATCGGCGTCCACGGGTCCTGGCTGCGGACCAGGTCCAGGATGCCGAACAGGCCGATGTTGCGGTGGGCGCCCACCGACGGATGCTTCGCGGCGAGGGCCTCGTGGTGGCGGCGCATCACGTCGCCCAGCCGGGCCGCGTTGCCGATCAGGTCGTCCTCCTCGTAGACCTCGATCGTGGCCAGCGCCGCGGCCAGGCTGATCGGGTGGGAGGAATAGGTCAGGCCGCCGTAGAACATCCGGGTGTCCATCGCCTCGGCGATGTGATCGCGCATGGCCACCGCGCCGAGCGGCAGGTAGGACGAGGTGAGGCCCTTGGCCATCGTCATCAGGTCCGGCGTGACGTCCCAGTGGTCGATGGCGAACCAGCGGCCGGTGCGACCGAACCCGGCCATCACCTCGTCCGCGACCATCAGGATGCCGTACGTGTCGCACAGCTCGCGGACGCCCTTGATATACCCGTCGGGCGGAATGAGGATGCCATTGGTGCCGACGACCGTCTCGAGGAACACCGCGGCGATCGTCTGGGCGCCCTCGTACTTGATGACATCCTCGAGGCCGGTGAGCGCCTCGTCCGCGCTGCGCGGCTCCTTCTCGCCCCAGCGGTGTGTGTCCGGGTAGCGGACCACGCCCACGATGCCGGGCTCGTTCGCCCAGCGGCGGTAATCGCCGGTGAGCGTCATTGCGCCTGCGGTGGCGCCGTGGTAGGCGCGGTAGCGGGCGAGCAGCTTGGTCTTGCCGGTCACGTGGCGGGCGAGCTTGATCGCGTTCTCCACCGCCTCGGCGCCGCCGAGCGTGAAGAACACCTTGTTCATGTCGCCGGGCAGGATCTCCGCCATCTTGCGGCCGAGACGGGCCCGGACCTCGGTGGCGAACGCCGGCTGCACGAACTGGAGCTTCTGGGCCTGGGCGTTGATGGCGTCGATCACCCGGTGGTCGCCGTGGCCGATGTTGACCGACATCAGCTGGCTGTTGAAGTCGAGGATCCGCTTGCCTTCCGGCGTGTAGAGGTATACGCCCTCCGCCCGGTCGATGGCGATCGGGTCGACCTGGCCCTGGACCGACCAGCTGAAGATGGTGTGCTTGCGGGAGAGCCCGGTGATCTCCTCGCTCGTCATCCCGGGCGCTGCGCTGATGCCCATGATCCTCCGTTCCGGGCAGCCATCCCTGGGCGCCCGCTTGCCTGCCGAGGGAGCGCGAATGCGTTGCCCTCATTACAGCACACGGCCGATCGGCGGCACGACGCGACTCGGCGAACGGCCGGCGATCCGGCGCCGGCTGGCGCCGGCTGGCGCCGGCTGTCGACCGCGCGCGACCCCGCGCGAGGCTTCCCTGCCACATCGGTAACCTTTATCCTTTCGTTTCAGGTTACCGCCCGCCCGGATCCGGTCCGGCTGGGGGTACCTGGATCGGCAGGAGGCGCGATCGTGGACCGTCAAGACGTTGCCCGCTGGCTCGACCGCTACGCGGAGGCCTGGCAAACCTACGACCAGGATCTGATCGGTTCACTGTTCAGCGACGACGCGCAGTACCGCTACCACCCCTGGGATGAGCCCGTCGTCGGCGCGGCGGCGATCACGCAGGACTGGCTCGTCAACCGCGACAGCTCGGGCACCTACGAGGGCTCCTACGAGCCGTGGGCGGTCGAGGGCAGCCGGGCGGTGGGTGTCGGGACCAGCCGCTACTGGGGCGACGGCGGCGACCGCACCTACCACAACGCGTTCCTGCTGGAGTTCGACGCTGCAGGCCGATGCTCCCTGTTCACCGAGCTGTACCTGCAGCAGGGCTGAGCAGCCGGGCTGATCAGCCGGGTGGGACCTCCCCGGCAGGTAGGGCCAACCGGCGGATGACGCGCGAGGCCCCTCGACGCAGGATCGCCCCATGCCCACCGTGCGACACGCCTCGCTGCTCCTCGGGCTCGCGCTGGCAGGGGCGGCCATGCTGCCACCGACCGCGCTGGCCGCCGACGTCTCGGCTCCGATCGTCACCGCGCCCGACGCCGTGCCCAGGACCGGCGCCACCGCCAGGTCGAAGGCCATTCCGGTGCGCGTCTCGTGGACCGCCTCGGACACCGGCTCGGGGGTCGCCCGGATCGCGCTCCAGGTCAGCATCGACGGTGGATCGTGGGCCGGGGTGCCACTCCGCTCGCGGACGGCGAGGAACGCCGCCGTCAGCGTCATGCCACCCCACGACACCCGGTTCCGGGTCCGCGCGAAGGACGCTGCCGGCAACCGCAGCGCGTGGGCCTACGGGGAACCGCTCCGCTGGCTGCTGTGGAGCGAGCGGGCCGACGGCATCACCACCTCCGGCGCCTGGCGGTCCGTGTCGGCCTCGGCGTACCTCGGCGATCGGGCGCTGGTCTCTCGCCAGCCGGGCGCCGAGCTTGGCTACCGGTTCACCGGCTCCCGGGTGGCCTGGATCGGACGCCTGCGAGCCTCGGGGGGCAGCGCCCGCGTCTACGTCGACGGAGCGTATCGGACCACGATCAGCAGCGCGGGCCACCGCGCGTACCGGGAGATCCTGTTCGCCGCGAGCTGGCCGGAATCGGGCGAGCACACGATCACGATCCTCGTCTCGGGCACGCCCGGTCATCCCGACGTCACGGTCGACGGCTTCGTGCTGGCCACCGAGCCTCCGCGCGACCCGGTCCTGGTCGGTGCCGGCGACGTCGCCTCGTGCGCCTACACCGATGACAGCCGGACGGCGAAGCTGCTCGACGCCATCCCCGGCCGGGTGTTCGTCGCCGGCGACACCGCCTACCCGAGCGGCAGCGCCGCCCAGTTCCGCCGCTGCTACGACCCCACCTGGGGCCGCTGGATGCTGCGGACCTCGCCCGCCATCGGGAACCACGAGTACCACACGGCCGGCGGCGGGCCGTACTGGGACTACTTCGGCGCACGAGCCGGAACGCGGGGCGACGGCTGGTATGCGTACGACCTGGGTGCATGGCGGATCTACACCCTCAACACGAACTGCGACCGGGTGGCCTGTGGGGCCGGCTCCCGCCAGGAGCAGTGGCTGCGCGCAGACCTGGCCGCCAATCCGCGGACGTGCGTGGCGGCCGTGATGCACCAGCCCCTGTTCTCGTCGGGGTACCACGGCGACAACCCGGCCGTGCGGCCCCTGTGGGTGGCGCTGGCCGACGCCGGAGCGGACGTGATCCTGGCCGGTCACGACCACGACTACGAGCGGTTCACGCCCCAGGCCGCTGACGGCCAGGCATCGGCTGCGGGGATTCGCCAGTTCGTGGTCGGGACGGGAGGAGGGACGCTGCGCCCCTTCGCCCGGGTCCACGCGACCAGCGAGGTGCGCAATGCGACCACCCACGGCGTCCTGCAGCTGACCTTGCACAACGACAGCTACGACTGGGCCTTCGTCCCGGTTGCCGGCGCCACGTTCACGGATTCCGGCTCCGCGAGCTGCCACTGACGCAGACGGGTTGACTTCCGGCCCGCTCCCCGTGGGCCGGACGACGCGCGGTGACTCCACGACTGCAGGGGTATGCTCCATGCATTCGCCGCCGCGGGCCCAACCGCCGGTGGCCGCCGCCCGAGGGGGCGGCAAACGGGTAGTTTCGAGGAGGCTCATCCGATGCCCCGTATCGTCCGAGGCGCGCTCCTTCAGGCATCCTGGACCGGCGACAAGGAGTCGATGATCCAGAAGCACGAGGGCTATGCCCACGAGGCCGCCAAGCAGGGCGCCCAGGTGATGCTGTTCCAGGAGCTGTTCTACGGACCCTACTTCTGCCAGGTCCAGGACAAGCAGTACTACAGCTACACCGAGACCATCCCCGACGGCCCCACCACCAAGCGGATGCAGGACCTCGCCAAGCAGACGGGCATGGTCCTGGTGGTGCCGATGTACGAGGAGGACTCCACCTCGGGCATCTACTACAACACTGCCGCCGTCATCGACGCCGACGGCTCCTACCTGGGCAAGTACCGCAAGACCCACATTCCCCACGTGAAGGGCTTCTGGGAGAAGTTCTACTTCCGCCCGGGCAACCTGGGCTACCCGGTGTTCGAGACGGCGGTCGGCAAGGTCGGCGTCTACATCTGCTACGACCGCCACTTCCCGGAGGGCGCCCGCGCTCTTGGCCTCAACGGCGCCGAGCTCGTGCTCATCCCGTCGGCGACGAGCCGCGGCCTGTCCGAGTACCTGTGGCGCGTGGAGCAGGTCAGCCACGCGTTGGCCAATGGCTACTACGTGGGCACCATCAACCGGGTGGGCGTCGAGGCCGAGATCGGCGACGACGACTTCTACGGTCAGAGCTACTTCGTGGATCCGCGGGGCCAGTTCGTGGGCGGCGTGGGCAGCCCCCACGACGAGGAGCTGATCATCCGCGACCTCGACATGGACGTGGTCAACGAGGTCCGCCAGACCTGGCAGTTCTATCGTGACCGCCGCCCGGACCAGTACGGGGACCTCGTTCGCCCCTAGACTTCCGGCAGGGCCGAACGGCACAGTCGCCGATCCGGTGTGTCGGGTATGATCCCGCGCGGCTCGGCTGCCACGGAGGAGGGCGGCCGAGCCTCCTGATTCGTCCGGGCCCGCTGGAGGACGTCGTATGCAGTTCGGCTTCACGCTCAAGCCAGGCCACCCGGAGCGCACGATCGCGCTCACCCGGCAGGCGGAGGCGGCCGGGTTCACCCACGGCTGGTTGTTTGATTCCCACGTCCTGTGGCCGGATCCGTACCCACAGCTGACGCTCATGGCCCAGGCCACGAAGACGATGCGATTCGGGACCTGCGTCACCAACCCGGCGACGCGCGAGCCATCCGTCACCGCATCACTGCTCGCCGAGCTCAACGAGCTCTCCGGCGGGCGCATGGACCTGGGCATCGGCCGCGGGGACTCGGCCCGGCGCGTCCTGGGCAAGGGCCCCACGACGATGAAGGACCTCGAGCAGGCCGTGCACGTGATCCGGGCGCTCGTGGAGGGCCGTGGAATCGAGTTCGAGGGGGCGATGCTCGAGTTGCCCTGGGCCCCCGAGTTTCCGCTCCCGGTCTGGATCGCCGGCTACGGCCCGGTGGCCCTCAAGCTCACCGGCCGGATCGCGGATGGCGCCATGCTCCAGATCGGCGATCCGGACCTCATCCGCTGGTTCGTGTCGCAGGTGCGCGACTCCGCGGCAGCCGCCGGACGCGACCCCAACGCGATCCAGGTAATGGCGGCTGCGCCGGCCCATATCGGCGACCTCGCCGACGGCCGCGACCGCACCCGCTGGTTCCCAGCCCTGGTCGGCAACCACGTCGTGGACCTGGTGAACAAGTACCCGCGGGAGGACCTGCCCCCAGAGCTGACCGCCTATGTCCGCGATCGCGAAGGATACGACTACCTGCACCACGCCGAGGTCGGATCGGACAACGCGAGCTTCGTGACCGACGAGATCGTGGACCGGTTCTGCCTCGTGGGCGATGCTGCGGCCCATATCGCCCGCCTGCACGAGCTCGCCGAGGCCGGTGTCGACCAGTTCAACCTGTACCTGATGAACGGGAACGAGGAGGAGCAGCTGGAGCTGTACGGCGAGCTCGTCATCCCGGCCCTCCGCGACGTGCAGCCGGCCCGGGCCTGACCGCCGCGTCCCGACCGCGATCCGCTGGTGTCGGTCAGTCCTCGGGAGCCGCCGCGCCGCGCTGGGCACGCATCGCGCGCCCGAGCGCGGTCCGCTTGCGGCGAGCGTAGATCCGCAACAGCCTCCGATCGCTGACGGTGGGGATCTCCTTGGGCGGCTCGAGCTTGCCGGGCGCCCGGGCCTGGTCGTTGACCAGCAGCCCGCCGCCCTGCAACAGCCCCACGGCCATCGCCATCGCCACGTCGGTGGGCATCGAGGCGGGATCGGGCGGCTCGCTGGCGGCTCCACCAGGGACGGCGACCAGGCCGTCCAGATCGCCGATCACCCGGACCCCCGAGGCGCGGATTCCGGCCACCGCGTGTTCCGCCACCTCGCGCGCGCGAACCACCGCCCACGCGGGGGGCACGACCCGCTGCTCGTCGGGCCGTGGCGTCCGGTGCTTCACCCGGCGCGCGAAGCCGTCATGGACCAGGAGGCGGTTGACGCGGGGAGGCACGCCCTGCCGCTCGAGCTCGATGTTCAGCGCGCGGACGGCCTCGACCTCCGGGTAGGTCAGCGAGCGGTTCTCCGCGTCCTGCTGGAGTGTGAGCGTGCCGGTTCGCAGGCCAAGCAGCGCCTCGAACACCCGAAGGATCCAGGCATGGTCGTTCTCGTCGACGACGATCGCCGTGACCCGGTCCGCGCCGACGATCTCCGCCCACAGGTCGATCAGCCGGTCGTGGCGGTGGGCCTGCCACAGGCGCGCATCGGGCAGGTCGCCCTGCCGGCCGAGCACGTGCTCGAGCCACGCATCCAACCCCATCCGGTTGCCCGCCTGGACCCCCTGCTGCCAGCGCGAGGCGAGCATCTTGGGCAGCGGGCGGAGCGTGACCGCGACGTGCACCCGGCTGCCGCCCAGGTCGCGCACCACCCGCTGCACCCGCTCGCGCGGGGCGTGGGCCAGGTACTCGCTGCTGAAGATCGCTCGCGGCTCGCGGGCCTGGGCCAGCTCACGAACGATGGCCTCCCAGTAGCGCATCGAAGGGCTGTTGCCCGTGTTCGAATAGGGCGAGGGCATGCCGGCGACCGCGCGCGCACCCAGCCCCGAGTGCCGGCTCTGGCCCAGGTAGCGGACGCCCTGGCGGCGCATCTCGGCGCGAGCCGACCACATCGCGCCCTGGACCGACGTGGTCCCGGTCTTGGACGGGCCGATATGGACCAGCCGCGATCCCGCCGGCAGTTGCAGCGCTTCCAGATCGCCCGGTGCGGTCATGCTCACCTCCGTCGATGGATTGTACGGGCGGCGGGGTTGACCCCGGACCCCACTCGGGGCCGCACCCGCCGGGGCCTGGCCGTCGGCCGGTCCGAAGCCGGCCACCCATCCGTCCGGCGCCGGACGACGAACGGAGTGCGTCCAGCTTCGCCATCCCGCATGATCACGACGTGCCCGGGCTCTACCTCCTCGTCATCCTCGTCTCGATCGCTGGCGTCGGCATGCTTGCGAAGCGGTTGCTGCCGGGCGTCGTCAGCCCCCGGCTCATCCGCCCTGTCGTCGCGGTGCTGGCCGCGTTCCTGGTGTTCGACACGATCGGTGCGGCGCGCGGCTGGTTCGCCTCGAGCCCGGACTGGGTCGTCGCGACCGTGCCGCCCGGGATCCCGCCCGAGGAGCCGCTGTTGCTGGGCTTCCTCGCCCTGTTCAGCGTGGTGCTGTTCGAGGCCTTCCGACGCCGGGGGCGCCGGGATGCCTGAGTACACGCTGCTCGCGCTGGCGTTCCTTGTCGGCGCCTTCGCCCTCGCCGCGCTGGCGGGCATGCTCCGCGAGGGGGCCGCCTGGGCGGGGCTGCTGGTCTTCGGCCTGATCACTGTGGCGGCGGACCTCGTCCTCACCGGGCTCCCGATCGTGACCTACGGGGCGGGATACGACACCGGTCTGCGGATCGGCCCGATGCCGGTGGAGGACCTGATATACGGGCTGGCGCTGTACCTCGTCGCCATCGCGGCCTGGGGCCGGCGACCGGCCGGCAGCGGACGATGACGAGCGCGAACGTGCCCATGCCCCGGCGGTTCGGGGTGCGCCAGCTCGTCCTGGCCAGCCGGCCGGTGAGCTGGATCAACACCGGGCTGCCGTTCCTGGCCGCCGCCTTCGACCAGGCGCGCATGCTCGATCCGGCGGTCGTCCTGGGCACGCTGTACTTCCTCGGGCCCTACAACCTGCTGCTGTACGGCGTGAACGACCTGTTCGACTACGCCTCCGACATCCGCAACCCCCGAAAACAGTCGCTCGAGGGCGGCCTCGTCGCCCCGGCCGAGGCGCGGGTGCTGTGGACGGCCATCGTGGCCACGAACGTCCCGTTTCTCGCGCTGCTGACCTGGCTCGGCGGGCCGGTCGCGGGAGCCGTGCTGCTCCTGACCGCGTTCGTGGCGGTGATCTACTCCGCACCGCCCCTGCGGACCAAGGAGCGCCCGTTCCTCGACTCCACGACCTCGGCGCTGCACTTCGTGCTGCCGGCGGTGTGCGGGTTCCTGGTCGCCGGTCGCGCTCCGGCCGACCTTCCGTGGCTGGTCCTGGCCGGCTTCATGGCGTGGGGCATCGCCAGCCACGCCATCGGTGCGATCCAGGACATCGAGTACGACCGGGCGGCCGGCATCGGATCGATCGCGACGGCCCTGGGAGGGCGGGCGACGGCGGCCGTGGCCCTGGTCGGATACGGGATCGCGGTGGTCATGGCGGCGACCGTCGTCCCGCCCTGGGGGCCGATCGCCGCGCTGGCCCTGGCCTCCTACCTGCTGCTGCCGGCCATGATCCTCGCCCGTGACGACGAGGCCCAGGCGCGCCGCGCGTGGCGGTCCTTCATGCAGCTCAACATCCCGGTCGGGTTCGTGCTCAGCCAGGAGCTGCTGCGAGCATGGGACGTGACCGCATTCACGGCCTGGGAGCTGGCCGTCGGGGCCGGGACGGCGCTGGCCGGCTGGACCCTGCTCAACACCCTCCTGATCCGCGTGGCGACGCGGCGCGGCCCGGGCTCGGGGAATCCCCCGCTGCCCGGACTGACGGTGGTGGTTCCCTGCCGCGACGAGGCGGCTCGCCTGCCGGCGGCGCTGGCGGCGCTGCCCGACGCCTATGGCGGCGAGCTGCGGGTCCTCGTGGTGGACGAGGGCTCGACCGACGGGTCCATCGAGGTCGCGATGCGCTCGCTGGCCCCCCTCGAGGGGCGGGGGACGATCCTCCGCGCGAGCCCGCCCGGGGACAGCTGGTCGGGCAAGGGCTGGGCCGTGGCCACCGGCGTCCGGGCGGCTACCACGGACCTCGTGCTCACCCTCGACGCCGACACCGTCCTCGAGCCCGGCGGGGCGACGGCGCTCGTCCGCGCCGCCCAGGCGTCCGGTGCGGACCTGGTGTCGGGCGTCACCCGGTACGCGATGCCGGGCCCTGGTGAGCGGCTCGCGATGCCCGGTTACCCGATGCTCCTGTTCGGGTTCGTGCCCACGTGGCTGCCGGCGCTGACCGGCGGTCGCCCCGCCGCCCTCGCCTTCTCCTACGGCCCGCTGGTGCTCCTGCGGCGCGAGGCGTACCTCGCGACCGGGGGCCACGCCGTCCATCCCGACAGCCACCGCGAGGACGTGGACCTCGCTCGGACGTTCGCCGCCGGTGGCCGGCGTGTCCAGACCGTCCACGCGGCCGACCTCGCCGCGACGCGCCACTACGCGACGGCGGCCGATGTCTTCGCGAGCTGGGCCCGGATCCTGCCGGGCTATGCCGGCGGCTCGGTCGCGATCGTGCTCACCCTGCTCGCGGTGGAGCTCGCCACCTGGGTCCTGCCGCTCGTCCTCCCCGTCCTCGCGCTGGCCCAGGACCGGAGCTGGCTGGCGGCTTCGATGATCCCGCTGGTCGTGCTGGTGCTGGCGCGCGTCGCGCTGGCGGTCACACAACGCCAGCCGGCAGCCACGATCGTCCTCCACCCGCTGACGGCCGTCCTGACCATCACCGCCCAGGGCGTCGCGCTGGCCATGCTGGTTGCCGGGCGCCGGGCGACCTGGCGCGGCCGGCGGATGCCCGACCTTCCGTCCACGACCCAGCCCGGAGCCACACCATGACCTCCCGCCCCCTCCATGCCCTCGTCGTCGGCGCCGGCCTCGGCGGCCTCGCCGCGGCGATCCGCCTCCAGGCCGCCGGCCACAGGGTCACCATCGTGGAGCGGCGCCCGCAGATCGGCGGCCGGGCCAACCAGCTGCGCGACGGGGGCTACACCTGGGACACGGGTCCATCGCTGGTGACGATGCCCTGGCTGCTCGACGAGCTGTACGCGCTGGCCGGCACGACGACCGCCGACCAGGTCACGCTCCGACCGCTCGACCCGTTCTACCGCATCCGCTGGAACGACGATCCCCGCACCTTCGACTTCACGGGTGACAACGACCGGATGCGGGCCGAGATCGCGAAGTTCTCGACCGCCGATGCTGCCCGCTACGACGCGTTCATGACGGCCTCCAGGGCCATCCACGAACAGGGCATCCTGGTCGCCGGTCGCCGCCCGTTCCTCGGCCCGGCCCCGTTTGCGAAGCTGGTCCCGACCATGCTCAGGCTGGACGCGGTCCGATCGCTCCGCGGGTTCGTGGGCAAGTACTTCGCCGACCCGCGGGTCCGGATGGTGTTCGACTTCCACTCGCTGTTCATCGGCGGCGACCCATGGCGGGTGCCCGCGATCTACACGGCGCTGTCGTACCTGCAGGTTGCCGACGGCGTGTGGTACGCCGACGGCGGCGTGTACTCGATCGTCCGATCGCTGGGCGACCTGATCGAGCGCGGTGGAGGCACCATCCTCACCGGCCGCCGGGTGGAGGCGATCGAGACCCGCGACCGGCGGGTGGTCGGCGTCCGCCTTGCAGGAGGCGAGCGGATCGAGGCGGACCTCGTGGTGTCCAACGCCGACGCCACGCTGACCCGCCGCCGGCTGCTCGAGCCGGCAGTCCCGGATCGCGCCCCGTGGCGCTGGATCCGGCCGCGCCACACCATGAGCGCCTACCTGCTGTACCTGGGCACCAACCGTCCCTTCCCGCAGCTCGAGCACCACACGCTGCTGGTGGGCGACGACTACCCGGGCTTCGTCCGGCAGGTCACGCGGCAGCGCAAGCTGCCCGACACCCTGGCTCTCTACGTCCACGCCCCGTCGCGGACCGAGCGGGCGATGGCCGCCAACGGGGGCGAATCGCTGTACGTCCTGTTGCCGGTGCCGAACCTCGCCTCGCACCACGACTGGATGACCGCGGGCCCGGAGCTGCGCGAGCGGGTGCTCGAGTTCATGGAGCGTGACTTCGGGCTGGACGGGTTGCGCGACTCGATCGTGACCGAGCACGCCTTCACCCCGCTCGACTTCCGGCGCGAGCTCGAGGCGCCGCTGGGCAACGCGTTCGCCATCGAGCCCGTGCTCTGGCAGTCGGCGTACTTCCGCCAGCCGAACCGCGACCGCACCGTGGGCGGGCTCTACTTCGTGGGCGCCGGAACCCACCCGGGGGGTGGCATCCCCGGCGTCATCCTGGGCGCCGGCGTGACCAGCGACGTGATCGCCGCGGACCTCGCGACCGGCCGGCTCGCACCGCGCATCCGGGCCACCGGCGCCGCGGGAGCAGCCTGACGGCATGGTGGTCGAGGTGGCTGCACCCGGACTGGTCGAGCAGCACGACATCGAGGCGCGCGTCGTGATGGCACGGGTGGCGCGCACCTTCGATCTCGCGACCCGATTCCTGCCACCCGGGGCGCGCACCGATGTCCGCCGCCTGTACCTCGTCCTGCGCACGCTGGACGACCTGGTCGACAACGGCCACCCTGGGGCCGCGACGCGAGTCGCCGCGGTCGAGGCCTGGGCGGAGGGCCGGCCGGCGGATACCCGCGAGACGCGGCTGCTCGGCGACCTCGCGGCCCGGCACCCCGCCCTGCCCCGCGATGCCGTCCTCGACTTCTGCGCCGGGATGCGGGCCGATCTCGCCGGCCCGCGCCACGCGACCTCGGAGGACCTCGACCGCTACTGCTACCAGGTCGCGGGCACCGTGGGCCGGCTGATGACGCCGCTGCTGGGCCTGGCGCCCGGCTGTGAGTCGGCGGCCGATGCCGCAGCGCGGGCCATGGGCGCGGCGATGCAGCGGACGAACATCCTGCGCGACCTGCGCGAGGACGCGCGGGCCGGGCGCGTGTACCTGTCCGACGACGCGCTGGCGGTGGCGGACGTGGCTCCCGGGGATGCCGCGGCGCTGCTCGACCTGCCCGCCTGGCGGCTGGCCCGACGCCGGGCACTGCTGGCCCCGCAGATCGCGCGCGCCGACGCGGACTACCTGGCGGGTCTGGGCGGCGTCGGCTGCCTGCGCCGTGGGCGTCCGGCGATCAGGGCAGCGGCGGCGATGTACGCCGGGATCCTGCGCGAGATCGAGCGCGACGGCTACGCGGCGAGCGGACGGCGAGCGGTCGTGCCACGCTGGCGGAAGCTCCGGCTGCTCGCGGGCTCGCTCCTCGAGGATCGTCGTTGACCCCGTCCGATGCGTCCTGGCTGGACCTGGTGCGGACCGCCATCGCGCTGCTTGGCGGCTACCTGGCCGGCTCCTTGCCCGTTTCCGTCTGGGTCGGGCGGGCGGCCGGCGTGAACGTCGCCGCGAATGGCGACCGCAACCCCGGGTCGGCCAACGTCTGGCACCTTGCGGGGCCGGGCTGGGGCGTGCTCGCCCTCGCCGGGGACCTGGCCAAGGGGATGCTGCCGGTGGCGCTCGCGATCGTGACCTTCTCGTGGTGGACCGGCTGGGTCGCGGGCGTGGGGGTCCTGGCCGGCGCCGGCTGGCCCGCGTTCGGGCGGACGCCGGCCGGCCGGGGCGTGGCCGCCATGGCAGGTGTCTGCCTCGCGCTGGCGCCCCTGGCGGGAGGCGCGGCCGCCCTGATGGCTGCGGTCGTGGCGGTCGTGGCCCGGCTGACTGGACGGAATGGGCGCGTGGCCGCGATCGTGACCGGCTTCGGCGCGTTCCCGGTGCTGTTCCTCATCGAGGAGCTCGACGTCGCCCGCCTCGCCGGGCTCGGCATGCTGTATCTCCTTGCCGTCGCCCGCTACGCGGCCACCCTCCGCTGACCAGCTCCGGCGCCATCCCGGCCACGCGCCCCGCGCGCGACCCGTGGACCGGGGCCGTCTGGGCCGGGGTCGTCGTCCGGAGCGCGGTGCACCCGGGCACCGGGTGGATGCGGACCCGCCCCGGATATCCACAGCCGGTGCGGTGCGGAGCGGTCCGGAGTGGGGTCCCGGGACGACCGTCAGGGTCGCCCGCCGGGCTCGGGCGGTGGAGACTCCGAGGGCTGGAGGTGCCGCATGTCCGCTCGCTCGCTGTTCCGCCGTCGAGATCCAGACTGGGAGATCGACGGCCCTGCTGCCCGTCGCGAGCAGCGGATCCACAGCATGCGGGGTGGCATCGCGTTCACCGCGGCGCTGGCCGCGGTCGCCGCCGCCGCATTCGCCTGGTCGGTCGAGCTCGGGATCGCGGCCGCGCTCGGCATCCACGCCTCGCTGCCGCTCGGCTGACGCCGCTCGGGGCGGGGTGCTCCCGGGCCACGGCCGCCGCCGACTGACAGGATCAGTCCACCGGCCGGAGGTGCTCGCAGCGTCCAAACCGGGCCGCGGCCCGCTGGGCATTGGCGACGTCCGCTGACACCTCACCGTCGCCGGGCCGCCGGGCCCGTCCCGACGGGATGTCTGGACCCGGCCGGGCGTCAACCGGCCCTGTCGAGACCGGTGCGCGTCGCTAGGATGGAACCCACCAGCGTCCCCCCGCCGCCTGCGGGCGGCCGGTCCAAGCACGCGAGGAGGACCCATGCGGACCCTGATCGCCAACGGCACCATCGTGACCGCCGACGGCTCGTACCAGGCCGACGTTCTTGTCGATGGCGAGACGATCGCCCAGGTCGGCGCGAACCTGGCGGGCGCCGGCGTGACGGCCGACCAGACGATCGACGCCGCCGGCAAGTACGTGATCCCGGGTGGCATCGACGCGCACACCCACATGGAGCTGCCGTTCGGCGGGACCTTCGCCAAGGACACGTTCGAGACGGGCACCCGGGCAGCGGCCTTCGGCGGCACGACGTCGATCGTGGACTTCGCCGTCCAGTCCAAGGGCCAGTCGCTCCACGAGGGTCTCGACGCCTGGCACAAGAAGGCCGAGGGCAATGCCGTCGTCGACTACGGCTTCCACATGATCATGTCCGATGTCACCGACGGCACGCTGGCGGAGATGGACCAGCTGGTCGAGGAAGGTGTGCCGGACTTCAAGCTGTTCACCGCCTATCCCGGCGTCTTCCTCTCCCCGGACGACCATATCTTCCGGGCGATGCAGCAGACGAAGAAGAACGGCGGCCTCATCCTGATGCACGCCGAGAACGGACCGGTGATCGACATTCTCGCGGCCGACCAGGTCGCAGCGGGCGTGACCGATCCGATCGGCCACGGGCTCGCCCGCGACTCGCGGATGGAGGGCGAGGCCACCAACCGGATGATCCGGCTGGCGGAGGTCGCCGGCGTCCCTGTCTACTTCGTGCACCTGTCGGCCAAGGAGGCGCTCAAGGCCGTCAGGGAGGCCCGGGCCCGCGGGTCCATGGCGTGGGCCGAAACCTGCCCCCAGTACCTGTACCTGACCCTGGATGACCTGGGCCACGGGTTCGAGGGTGCCAAGTTCGTGTGCTCGCCGCCGCTCCGCACCCCGGACCACGCCGCGGAGCTGTGGAACGCGCTCAAGCGCGACGACCTGCAGCTGATCGGCACCGACCACTGCCCGTTCGACTTCCACGGCCAGAAGGAGCTTGGCCGCGGCGACTTCCGCAAGATCCCC
This sequence comes from uncultured Chloroflexia bacterium, assembly GCA_963727585.1. Classification (GTDB taxonomy): domain Bacteria; phylum Chloroflexota; class Limnocylindria; order Limnocylindrales; family CSP1-4; genus CAIXZV01. Next base: position 1,884,185 of record CAVSHH010000003.1, read on the forward strand.
AACGGCCTGCCGGGCGTGGAGGAGCGGGTGGACCTGATGCACCAGGCGGTCGTCGACGGACGGTTCACCAAGGAGCGCTGGGTGGAGATCGTGTCCACCGCCCCGGCCAGGATCTTCGGGATGTACCCGCAGAAGGGCCTGATCGCGGCCGGTTCGGATGCCGACATCGTGGTCTACGACCCGGGCCGCAAGCACGTCCTGTCCGCGAAGACGCACCACATGGACGTCGACTACAGCTGCTACGAGGGCATGGAGGTCCAGGGCGGCTCGGACACGGTGATGTCGCGCGGAACCGTCGTGGTCAAGGACGGCGAGTGGACCGGCCCGGCCGGCCACGGCAAGTTCGTCAAGCGCAGCCGCGCGACCTTCCCGCGCGTCGCCTGACCAATCCTCGCCATTCCGGCGGCCGCCGCGGGATCCGTCCCGGGCGGCCGCCTCGCCTGCTCGGCCCTGCTGCGGGTCGTGGCGCGGGCTCCCATGGGACGACGGCGGATCGACTGCGCGCTAGGTGTCCCGGTCCGATACCGGTCGGAATCCGATATTGCCCGCGTAGGGACGTACGGCCTATGCTCGCCGGGGCCCGATGGTCCTAGGCCGTTCTACGGCAGCCTACGTAGGGTTCGGGTCAAGGTTCGAGTCGGGGTCGGACCGAGCGCCCCGGATGCATCCGGCACCCACGGCGTCACCAGTACCAGAGTGAGCCCGGCGTCTGCGTTTCGTTCGTGCCCGGATGTGCCGTCGCCGAGGGTTCGGGAGGAACCCGCGATGCCCCTGTCGAGACGCCGATTCCTTGCCGGCTCGGTCGCGACCGGTACCAGCCTCGTGCTGTACCGCTTCACCGGCGGAACCAAGGTGGCCCTTGCGCAGATCCCGGGCGGCACGCTGCCCCCGGGCAATATCGACAAGTTCGTGACGCCGCTGCTGATCCCGCCCGTGATGCCCAGGGCTGCCCAGATCCGCCAGCGCGGTGGCAAGCCGATCGACTACTACGAGATCTCCGTCCGCCAGTTCGCCCAGCAGATCCTGCCGGCGCCCCAGCCGCGCACAACCGTCTGGGGCTACGGATCGGTCAACGGCGACGGCAGCCATCGCCCCCTCCTCATCCACAATGCCCCATCGCTCACCATCGAGGCTGACTGGCAACGCCCGGTCCGCGTGAAGTGGATCAACGATCTGAGGGACGGCAGCGGAGGATACCTCCCCCACCTGCTGCCCGTGGATCAGACGCTCCACTGGGCCAACCCGCCGGGCGGCAGCTCCGGCCGGGACACCCGGCCCTCGTTCACCTCGACACCCGGCCCCTACACGGGTCCGGTCCCGATGGTCACCCACGTCCACGGCGCGGTCGGCGTGGGGGACGAGAGCGATGGCTACGCCGAGGCGTGGTACCTGCCCGATGCCGACGACATCCCGGGCGGCTATGCCACGGAGGGCACCTGGTACGACTTCCTCGCAGCCAAGGCGGCGAGCGCCTTCGGCGAGGCGTGGGGCCCCGGGTACGCGACCTTCCAGTACCCCAACGACAACCGCGCCTCCACGATCTGGTACCACGACCACACGCTGGGCATGACCCGTCTCAACGTGTACGCCGGCCCGGCGGGCTTCTTCATCATCCGCGGCGGCCCTGGCGACATGGTCCTCGACTCGCGGGCTCGCGGGCGCAAGCCGCAACCCGCCGTCCTGCCCGGGCCGGCCCCCAAGGACGGCGACATGTTCCCGCCCAACAAGACGTACCGCGAGATCCCGATCGCGATCCAGGACCGCTCGTTCAACGCCGACGGGAGCCTGTTCTACCCCGACACCCGCGAGTTCTTCGACGAGATCGTCGAGCCCTTCATCGGCGACGGTGGCGAGTTCTCGCCGATCTGGAACCCGGAGTTCTTCGGCAACACGATCATCGCCAACGGCAACACCTGGCCGTACCAGACCGTCGAGCAGTCCCGGTACCGGTTCCGATTCCTCAACGGCTGCCAGTCGCGGTTCCTGATCCTCGACTTCAACCACATCCCAGGGGTGCGGGTCTGGCAGATCGGCAACGAGGGGGGCTTCCTTGCCGCCCCGGTGAACATCACTGCGGACCATGACAACCGCATCCTGATGGGGCTGGCCGAGCGCGCCGACGTGATCGTCGACTTCGCCGGCGTCGATGTCGGCAGCTACACATTGCTCAACGTCGGGCCCGACGAGCCGTTCGGGGGTGGCGAGCCCGACGAGGACTTCGACGTGGCCGATCCGGACTCAACCGGCCAGATCCTGCAGTTCCGGGTGGTCCCCGCCGCGGCGGCGGATCCCTCCACGCCGCCCGAGTTCCTGGTGCTGCCCACGCCGGCCGCCCTGCCGGTCGAGAGCGTCATCCGTCCGCTGGCCCTGATCGAGAAGGCTGGAACCGGCTTCGACAGTGGCGGGAACGAGGTCGAGGGACCGGTCGAGGCCCTGCTTGGCACCGTCGACAGCGGTGTCTGGACCGAGCGAAAGTGGGTGGAGGACGTCACCGAGGATCCTGCCGTCGGGGCGACCGAGGTGTGGGAGTTCTACAACACCACCGGCGACGCTCACCCGATGCACATCCACGAGATCGTGTTCGAGGTGGTCAACCGGCAGGCGCTCGAGCTCGACGACGACGGCGAGGTCGAGCAGCCGATCCAGCTGGACGGCATCGCACGCGGCCCCGAGCCATGGGAGACGGGCTTCAAGGACACGGTCATCGCCTACCCCGGCGAGGTGACGCGCGTCCGCGCCCAGTTCAACACGCCGGGCCAGTACGTGTGGCACTGCCACATCGTGGAACACGAGGACAACGAGATGATGCGGCCCTTCCGCATCGGACCGGTGCAGCCCGGCCAGCCGGGCTCCGAGTAGCCGGCGGAGGCCTCGTCCCCGCCTGGATCGCGTCAGCGGGCCGGCGCCGCCCCAGCGGTGCCGGCCGGCTGTTCGCTACGAGGAGCAGCCGACGCAGGCCTCCTGGTGGAGATCCAGTGCCTCGAGCGCGCGGTGCTCGTCGTCCACGCACAAGGCCATCTCCAGGTAGCCCGGCCGCTGCCCGGCCTGGATGACGCCGGTCACGAGCACACCCGCGTCGGCGAGCTTCTGGCTCACGGTACCCAGGCTCCCCGGCTCGTCCGGGATCTCGACCATGACCGGCTCGCCCTCGATGAACTCGTGGCCCAGCCCGCGCAGCACCGAGCGTGCCGCATCGGCATCGGTGAACGTGACGAACATGCACTGGAGGGGCCCGCTCCCGGCGCACGCGGCGTGGTGGATCCTGACGCCCCGCTGGGCAAAGGTCCGGCTGAGCTGCGCGAGCTCGCCTGGGTGATTGTCGAGCTGGACCACGAACTGCCGGGCCATGGACGCTCCTCCGGGATGACCATCGATCGCCGCCAGCCTCCGCCCTGCCCGACGGCGTCGCCAGTGCCGTCCGGCGCACGATGGTCCCGACACGCTTCCCGTGACGGGGCCAACGGGCATAGATTCGACCGTGGCGTCCCGCACCGAGGTGGTCCCGATGTTCGTCACGCTTGTCCACTGCCACGTGAAGCCCGAGCACGCCGACGCGTTCGCCGACGCCTGCCGGGCCAACGCCGAGGCGTCGGGCCGCGAGCCGGGCAACCTCCGCTTCGACCTCCTGCGGCTGGTGGAGGACCCCACCCGGTTCGTCCTGTACGAGTGGTACGTGGACGAGGCGGCCGCGAAGGCGCACAAGAACACCCCGCACTACCTCGCCTGGCGTGAGGCGACGGCGGACATGTTCGTGGAGACCCGGTACGGCGTCCGCTACGACGGACTGTTCCCCGAAACCCCGGCCTCGTGACGGCGTCGTCCCTCCCCGGGTTCGCCCTGGGGCGCCTTCCGCGGATCGAGTTCGGCGACGGCTCCTTCTCGAAGGTCCCCGCCATCGCGGCCCGCCACGGCCGACGGGTGCTGCTCGTCACCGGTGGTCGGTCACTGGCCGTGTCGGGGCGCCTGGGAGCGCTGCGTGCGGGGCTGGCCGAGGCCGGTATCCAGGTTGCCGGCGAGGTCACGATGGTCGATGAACCCTCGCCCGCCGTGATCGACCGCGCCGTCGCCGCACATCGGGAGGCCGGAGTCGAGGTCGTGCTGGGCGTGGGCGGCGGCAGCGTGCTGGACGCGGCCAAGGCCATCGCGGGCCTGCTCCGCTCGGGTGCCAGCGTCATCGACCACCTCGAGGGCCTGCCCGGCTACCGGCCCTACGACGGTGACCCCGTCCCCCTGGTCGCGGTCCCGACCACGGCGGGCACCGGGTCCGAGGCGACCCGCAACGCGGTCATCAGCGAGCGCGGGGCGAACGGCTACAAGCGCTCGCTCCGTGACGAGCGCCTGGTCGCCGCGGATGCCGTCGTCGATCCCGCCCTGCTGGCGGGATCCGATCGGGCGCGGATCGCGGCCAACGGGATGGACGCCACCACGCAGCTCCTCGAATTGTACGTCTCGTTGCGGGCGGGTCCGGTGACCGACGCCCTGGCGCTGAGCGGCCTGGAGGCTGCCCGGGACGGCTTGCTGGCCTGGCACGCGGCGCCAGACGGGCCCGAGGCTCCCGCGGCGCGCTCGAGAATGGCATACGCGGCGCTCATGTCCGGGATCTGCCTGGCCAACGCGGGGCTCGGCGGCGTCCATGGACTGGCCGCGCCGCTGGGAGCCCAGCTGCCCATCCCCCACGGCATCGCCTGCGGCGCCACCCTGGCCGAGCTCACCGCGACCAACGTCGCGGCGCTCGAGGCGCGCGATCCCGGCTCGCCCGCGCTGGCGCGATATGCGGTGCTCGGACGGCTGCTGGCGCGGCTGCCCGATGCCGTGCCCGATGCCGAGGCGCGCGCGGCGCTGGTGGCGGAGCTCCGGCGCTGGAGCCGCCGGCTCGACATCCCGGGCCTCCGCCAACACGGGCTGGAGGAGAGCGGGATCCCAGGGATCGTGGCGGACGCTCGCGGCAACTCGATGCGCACGAACCCGATCGTGTTGACCGACGAGGAGCTGACGGCCGTCCTTCGTGACGCCCGGTAGACGGATGATCTGGCCGGCCGGGGGGGACGGGGCGCGGTCGGAAGCTCAGATCCGGGGCCGGGCGGAGGGGTCGGGCCACGCCGGGTCGCCCGGCGCGAGTGCGGCATCCGGCGCCTCGCTGCCGCCGGCAGTTGCCCCGTCCGGGCCCGAACCTCCGGCCCCCCCGGCGGATCGCCGTCGGCCGCGGGCGAAAGCCACCCCGCCCACGAGGAGCATCAGCGCGAACGCGCCCGTCGCGATCGCGACCGAGATGAGCTGGTCCATCCGCAGGGGCCCGAGCACGGTCGGATCGCGCCAGGTGGTCGCCACCAGCGCCCGCGCGATCGACCACGAGCCGATCGCGAGCAGGAAGGCCCCGCCGCGCCGCCCGGGGAACGCGCCGAACACGAGTACCCACAGCACCACCAGGACGACGGCCAGCGTGGCCAGCGCCTCGTACGCCTGCGACGGGTTCGAGGGCAGGGAGGGCGCCAGGGATCCCCAGGGGCCGGGCCCGAGATAGGCCGTCGCCCAGCCCGCGTCGCTGGGCTGGCCCTGGCCGCTGCCGCCCAGCACCATCGCAGCCTTGCCCCCGGCCAGCGCGAGCAGGACCGGGAAGGTGGCGGCGTGGAGCCAGCGCCCGACGGGTGCACCCAGCAGCCCGGCAACGATCGTGGCCGTGATGACGCCGCCCACCACGCCCAGCGACAGCTGAAACCCTCCCTGGCCGACGTCGAGCAGCGGCGCGAGGTTCGACCCGTAGTAGTCGAGGTGGACGAGCGCGTAGCCGATCCGCCCGCCGATCACCGCACCGGGCAGGGCCGCCACCGCGATGTACAGGAGGTCGTCGGCCCGCAGGTGGTTGAGCTCGTCGGGATCGTCGCCGGGCGCGTCGGGTGGCCTCGAGAGGTCGACCGGGGTGGAGCGTGCCACCGCCGCCGCAAGGACCAGGGCGAGGAACAGGACCGCACCCAACACGATCGTCTCGAGGCGCACGCTCCAGTCGCCGATCCGCAGGATCGGGTCGAACGCGAGCTCGATGACCGCACCGGTGGCGACGAGGGGAACCACGACGTCGGGAGTCTACCGTGCGGGCCGCCGCGACCCACCCATACCCGGCCGCCGGCGCCCTATGATGGCGACGCGACACGCAACCTCGGGCCCATCGGAGGCGTTCTGCAGGCATGACGACCGATCGACCCAGCGGCGCCCCGACTCCCGTGTCGGACGCTCGACGTCGCGCTCCGATCCTGGCCACGACGATGGCGCTGGCCGCGCTGGTCCTGGCTGCCTGCTCCGGCAGCGCCGGCACGGCATCGCCCGCGGCTTCGACGAGCGAGCCGGCCCCCGCCTCGCCCCCCGTCGGCAGCCGGCCGCCGACGGCCGTCCCGGGCGAGGGTGCTGTTCCCCAGGCCGTGATCGACCGCGCCGTCGCCGACGCCGCCGATCGGGCCGGCGTCGACCCGGCCGAGATCACGGTGGTGAGCGCCGATACCCGCACCTGGCCCAGTGGCGCGCTGGGCTGCCCGGAGCCGGGCTACCTGTACACGGACGTGCTCACGCCCGGCTACCGCATCGTGGTCGAGGCCGGCGGGCGCGAATACGACTACCGGGCGTCTCGACGCGGACAACCCGACGTCCGCTGGTGCCAGCGTCCGCCCGCCGGCGACTGACCGCCGAGCGACACCGGCCGGCGCCAGCAGGGTCCGGAGGCGCCACCGGAATGCCACGAGGCCCCCGGCATGCGCCGGGGGCCTCGCGTTGCGGTGGCCGGTGCGTCCGGCCGGGCAGACTACTTGACGAAGGCGTAGACCGCGGCGTGGGCGACGAGACCCGAGCCGTCGGCGACGACCAGCCACGCCTGCTTGTTGCCCTTGGTCACCTTCTTGAGGAACGAGGCCTTCACCTGGAAGGTGGTCGATTCGCCGGCCGCCAGCGAGACGCTGTCCACGCCGGTCGTGAAGTGCACCCCGGTCGCGGTGCCGTACGGCTCGATGCCCACGGTCCACTCGACGTCGCTATCGCCGGCGTTGAGCAAGGTGACCGTCAGGCTCCTGGTCTGGCCGGAGCCCGACGGCGCAGCGCCGAAGCTGACGCTGACCGGGGCGAGCAGCGCCGCAGCGTCGACCGCGGACTCGACATTGGCGATCCCGGCACCGGTCACGTTGACGTCGGTGACGACCGTGGTGCCGTCCCGGTAGTCGGTGAGCCGGCCGGTGTCGGCAGTGTTGACGATGGCCGAGCGGACCGCCCAGGCGGGCCAGTCGGGGTGGGCCTGGCGGACGATCGCCGCGGCGCCCGCGAGATGCGGGGACGCCATCGAGGTGCCCTGGAAGAACGCGAAGCAGTCCACGTTCTTGTCGCAGTACGACTGCGGAATCGAGCTCAGCACGTTGACGCCCGGGGCCACGACGTCCGGCTTGACCCGGAAGTCGACGTCTGTCGGGCCCTGGCTGCTGAAGCCGGCCATGATGTCCGCGTTGGTGGTCGAGAAGTAGGCATTGTCCGCGCCGATCGTGGCCGACATGCCGTCGGCGGCCATCAGCGCGTCGTGGTCGGCCAGCGAGGCCATGTAGGCGGGGATGGTGGGCTCGTTGGCGATGCCGCCGAGCGCCATCGAGACCGGGTCGCCGGCCACGTTGTTGACGACGATCGTCGCCACCGCGCCTGCGTCCTCGGTGCTGCGGATCTTCTGGCTGAAGGTGCACGCGCCGCGCGAGATCAGGGCGATGTCGCCGGCGAGGCTGCCCGCCGGCAACGGCGAGCAGGCGGTGCCGAGATCGGAGCCGTCGAGCACGACGCCGAGCGGCGCGGTGAGGTCGCTGTCGACGACCGGGAAGTCACCCGCGGCGACGCCATACGTGGCTCCGTCCACGCTCAGCGGGGCGCCGACGAAGTGGGGCACGGTCGACGCCCCGGCGGTCAGGGCCCGCGCGGCGGATCCCGGCGAGCCGACCGTGTAATGACCGGGACCCTCATTGCCCGCGGAGATCGCGAACACCATGCCGGCCCTGTCCAGGTTGTCGACAGCCTTGGTCAGCAGGTCCTTGATCCCGCTGGCGGGACCGCCGAGGCTCATGTTGACGACGTCCATGCCGTCCACGTAGGCCGCCTCGATCGCGTTGAGGATGTCCTCGCTGCGAGCGTTCTCGACGTCCGCCGGGAACACGTTGTAGTTGCCCAGCAGGGCTCGCGGCGCGACGCCGGAGATCCCGTACGGGATGTCGACGCCGTTGACCGTGGCCGCCGTGTCGTAGTTGCACGCGATGGTGCCCGCGACGTGGGTGCCGTGGTCGCCGATCGCCTCCGCGCTGAAGCCACGGCTCTTGGCCTTGTTGTAGAAGACCCGGGCGACGATCACCTTGTTGTTGGTGAACCGCTGGTCACCGAGCCGCAGGTGATCGGGATAGCCGGCGTCGCTGAAGCACGGGTGGGTGATGTCGATGCCCGTGTCCACGACGCCGACCTTGACGCCGTCACCGGCGGTGGCAGGGGTCTGGCCGGCCGCCGCCCAGGCCTCCATGGCGTTGATCAGCGAAAGGTCGGGGTCGTCAGCGGTCGGGTGGTACAGGCCCTCGCGCTGGGCGCGGACGACCAGCGGCGCCTTGCGGATGACCTTGAGCTTGGTGCCGTTGAGCCTGACGCTCACCGCGTTGAGCGCGATGTCGTACCCCTTGACCACCTTGGCCTTGGGGGCGTGCTGCTTGAGCCACTTCTTGAACGTGTTGCGCTCCGCTGCGAGGAGCGCCCGGCGTGACTTCACGGCGGCGCTCGAGAAGTCGATCTTCTTGCCCTTCTCGGGCCTGGTCTTGGCGTTGGTGGAGAGCGGGGACCCCTTGAGCTGGACGAGCGCGTATCCCTTGGCCGTGGCGCTGCCAACGGCGCTGGAATCGGTCAGCGGGTAGCTGGCCGCGGATGCTGTCGCGCTGATCACCAGGACGGCGGTCAGGGCGGCGGCGAGCGCGATCCGCAAGCGTCGCACGATGAGCGTTCCTCCCATGCATCGGTGCGAGGGCAGCGGCTGGGCCCCCGGGCAGCCACCCGCATGCCCGTGCGTCCCATCGAGCCTAGCCCAGCCCGGGCCAGGTCACCAGTCCCAATCCGTCGCAGGTTGGTGCACCTGCGAACCGGACCGCCCCCTCGACGGCAGCAGCCGGTGCCCTCGCGCACCGGCCAGCGGAGAGGAGCCGCCGGCGGACGACCGGTGGCGATCAGCCGGGCAGCGCCGCCACCAGCTCCTTGACCGCGTTGACGCTCCTGGTGAACGCTGCCTGCTCGTCCGCCGTGAGCGAGATCTCGAACACCCGCTCGAGGCCATTGCGGCCGAGCACCACCGGCACGCCCACGTAGTAGCCGTCGACGCCGAACTCGCCCTCGAGATACGCCGCACAGGGCAGGACGCGCTTCCGGTCGCGCAGGATGGCGTCGACCATCTCGAACGTGGAGGCGGCGGGCGCATAGAACGCGGACCCCGTCTTGAGCAGGCCGACGATCTCGGCCCCACCGTTGGCCGTCCGGTCCTCGAGCGCCTTGACGCGATCCGCGGGGAGCAGCTCGGTGATCGGGACGCCGGCCACGGTGCTGTAGCGCGAGAGCGGGACCATCGTGTCCCCGTGACCGCCGAGGACGAACGCGTGGACGTCCCTGACCGACACGCCGAGCTCCAGCGCGATGAACGACCGGAAGCGCGCCGAGTCGAGCACGCCGGCCATGCCGATGACCCGCTCGCGGGGAAAGCCCGAGGCATCCTTGGCGACGTGGCACATCACGTCGAGCGGGTTGGTGACCACGATGATGATCGCGTCCGGGCTGGCGGCCGCTGCCTGCTTGACCACGCCGCCGACGATCCCGGCGTTGGTCGCGATCAGGTCGTCGCGGCTCATGCCCGGCTTGCGGGGGATCCCCGAGGTGACCACGATGATGTCCGATCCCGCAGTATCCGCGTAGTCGTTGGTGCCCAGGACGGCCGCGTCGTGTCCCACGACCGGCGCGGCCTCGGCAAGGTCGAGGCCCTTTCCCTGGGGCATGCCCTCGACGATGTCCACCAGCACGACATCGGCCAGGCCAGCTTCCGCGATGCGCTGGGCGGTGGTGGCGCCGACGTTCCCGGCGCCGATGACGGTGACCTTGTTACGAGCCATGCTGTCGCTGCTCCTCGAGATGCCCCTGCAGGGCGCGGGACGTGCGCCGCGGGTTCGGTGGACTTTCACCAAATTCTAGCCCGCGCAACCCGCCACCAAGCCGCGGAGTCGACCCGCTTCGCGTGGTCGACCCGCCAGGCCTTGCTGGCCAGCCGAACGAGCCGGGCGGTCAGCCCTTGGCGGTCGGGTCTGCGTCCAGCGGGCTCGGCCCGGCGTCGCGCACGGCCTCGGACACACCGCCGGCGTACTTGGCGAAGTTCGCATGGAACATGCTCGCGATCCTGCGGGCCGCCTTGTCGTAGGCGGCCGTGTCGGCCCATGTGGTGCGCGGGAACAGGATCTCGTCCGGCACGCCCGGCACGTGGACCGGGACGGCGACCTTGAAGATCGGGTCGATCACGGTCTCGACGCCCTCGAGCTCGCCGTTGATGGCCGCGCGGACCATGTTCCGGGTGTGGCTGATCACCATCCGGTTTCCCTCGCCGTAGGGGCCGCCGGTCCAGCCGGTGTTGACCAGCCAGACCGGGACGTCGAACTGGTCGAGACGGTCCATCAGCATGTGGGCGTACTCGCCGGGGTGGCGGGGCAGGAAGGGCGCCCCGAACCCGGCCGAGAAGGTCGCGCTGGGCTCCTTGACGCCGACCTCGGTGCCCGCCAGCTTCGCGGTGTAGCCGCTGATGAAGTGGTAGGCGGCCTGCTCGCGGGTCAGCCGGCTGATCGGCGGCAGGACGCCGAAGGCATCGGCGGTCAGGAACACCACGTTCCTTGGCCCGGGCCCGACGCCGGTGGGATCCGCGTTGCCGATGAAGTGGAGCGGGTACGCCGCCCGCGTGTTCTCGGTGAACCGCTCGGAGTCGAGGTCGAGCTCGCGCGTCTCGGGGAGCATGTCGGTGTTCTCGAGGATGGTCCCGAAGCGCTTGGTGGTCGCGAAGATGTCGGGCTCGTACATGGGCGAGAGGCGGATGGTCTTGGCGTAGCAGCCACCCTCGAAGTTGAACGTGTAGCCGTCGCCCCAGCCGTGCTCGTCATCGCCGATCAGGCTGCGCTCCGGGTCGGCGGACAAGGTGGTCTTCCCGGTGCCCGAGAGGCCGAAGAAGATGCAGGCATCGCCGGCATCGCCGACGTTGATCGAGGAGTGCATGGGCAGCACCCCCTCGTCGGGCATCAGGTAGTTCATGACCGTGAATGCGGACTTCTTGATCTCGCCCGCGTACATCGTGCCGACGATCAGGATCTCCATCCGCTGCAGGTGGAGCAGGATCGCCGTGCCGGTCCGGGTGCCCTCCGTTGCGGGGTCCGCCTCGAAGCTGGGCACGTTGATGATCGTGAAGTTGGGGGCGAACGAGGCGAGATCCTCGCGCGGCGGTCGGCGGAACAGGTTGCGCGCGAAGATGCTGGCCCAGGCGGTCTCGGTGTACACCCGCAGGCTGCGGCGGTGCGCCTCGTGAGCACCGATGTACATGTCCTGCGCGTACAGCTGCTTGTCCGCGACATGGTTCATCAGCCGGGCCCGGAGCCGATCGTAGTGCTCCTCGCTGATCTCGTGGTTGACCTCGCCCCACCAGACCTTGTCCTGGCTCCACGGCTCGCGGACGATGAACTTGTCCTTGGGGGAGCGGCCCGTGTGCTGGCCGGTTCTGACCACCAGCGGGCCGTCGGCGGCCAGGGTCCCCTCGCCGGCCCGGATAGCGTGCTCGTACAGCTCGGCGACCGAGAGGTTCGCCAGGACGCTGCCCCCGATGGGTCCGGCGGTGGTTGGCGCGGTCATGGTCACGATCGGCACCTCGGCTGCTGCGCGGACAGGGACGCCCGCGAGGATTCGGCTCGACCGGCCGCGCGTGGCGGATCCGTGGGGACCCGGGAGTCGGCTTTCGCAGTCAAGGTTGCGCTTCAGTTGCGCGGAATTCTACAAGGTTGCGCAACCATGCTGGAAGGGCGACCCGGGCGTGGAGATGTCGCGTTTCCGTTGCACCGCCGACCCGTCGGCACACCGCGAGCACACCGCGGAGGGTGCACTTGGCAGCGCTCCCGTTGGGGGCGTACCCTGCCCGGGTTCCGTCCGGGCATACCCTGCCCGTCCGACTCCTGTACGGGAATCTGCTCGTGCCCAACCGACCTCGTCCCAGGTCCGGTCCTCCGCCCGTCGGGAGCCACGACGGCCGCCCCGCTCAGCTCGCCGTGCTCGATGCGTCCCCCAACGCCATCGTGGCCGTGGACGACCGGGGCCGGATCAGCTATGTGAACCCCCGGGCCGCGGAGACGTTCGGCTATGGTGCCGACGAGCTGCTCGGCAGCAGCGTGGACAACCTCGTCCCGGAGCACGCCGCCGGGCGCCACGCCGGTCATCGCGCGGTGTTCACTGCCCAGCCGGTCGCCCGGCCCATGGGCAACGGGCTCGAGCTCGCCGGCCGTCGCAAGGACGGAACCGAGTTCCCGGTCGAGATCGGGCTGGCCCCGGTTCACACCCCCGACGGGCCGCTGGTGTTCGCGACCATCGTCGACATCACCGCCCGCAAGGCGGCCGAGGCCCAGCTGCTCCAGGCCCAGAAGCTGGAGTCCATCGGGCGCCTCGCCGGCGGCATCGCACACGACTTCAACAACATGCTGTTCGCGATCCGCGGCTACGCGGAGATGCTGGAGGACGACCTCGCACCCGAGCGTGCTGCTTCGCTGGACGCGACCACCGCCCGCCAGTATGCGGCCTCGATCGGGACCGTGGTGGAGCGGGCCACCCTGCTCACGACGCAGCTCCTCGCCTTCGGGCGGCGCGGCCGGGTCAGCCCGCTGGTCCTCGACATCGATGCCGCGGTGACGGGACTCGTTCCCATGCTCCAGCGGCTCATCGGCGACACGGTCGAGCTGGTGCTGTCGCTCGACCCTGTCGCCGGACAGGTCCAGGTCGACCCGGGGCAGCTGGACCAGATCCTGGTCAACCTCGTGGTCAATGCGCGGGACGCGATGCCCGGGGGCGGCCGGATCACGATTGCGACCGGCAATGCCGAATTCGACGCACCGTACGCACAGGAGCACTTCGGGGTCGAGGCCGGCCCTTACGTGATGCTCGCCGTCAGCGACACCGGCCACGGGATGGACCGCGAGACACGGGCCCACGTGTTCGAGCCGTTCTTCACGACCAAGGAGCCGGGCAGAGGCACCGGGCTGGGCCTTGCGACCATCTACGGGATCGTGCGCCAGGCGGACGGCCATATCTGGCTCTACTCGGAACCCGGCCGCGGCACGACGTTCAAGCTCTACCTGCCACGCGTGGACACGCCGGCGGCGGACGAGCCGGCACCCTATCCGTCCGGAGCCCCCAGCAGGGGCACCGTCCTGGTGGTCGAGGATGAGCCGACCGTGCTGGAGATGACGCTCCAGGTGCTCCGGCGCGCCGGTTGGGAGCCGACCGCGGTCTCGTCGGGCGAAGAGGCCCTCACCCTGGTGGACACCCGGGCCCAGCCGTTCGACGCAATCGTGTCCGACGTGGTCATGACCGGGCTGTCCGGCATCGAGCTCGCCGAGCGGGTGCTCGACCGGCTGCCCGGATCGCGGATCGTGCTGCTGTCCGGCTACACCGCGGACACGCTCGACCTGGCCCGGGTGGAGGGTCGCGGCGTGCACTTCGTCCCCAAGCCGCTGTCCGCCCGCCAGCTGCTCGACGCCCTGGGCGACGCGGGATCGATGCGCGAGACCCGGGCCGCGCCGGCCCCGGGACCGGCCGGCGGAGGCTGACGGGACGACCTGCCGACGGTCACGAGTCCTCCCGGTCCAGGGGACCCGGCCCCAGCAGGAGCCAGGTGAGACGGTGGCGCAGCCACCGGCGATGCGACGGCGGATCGACCGTCCGCGGATACAGAGCCTCGACCTCGGGCCCAAGGATGGCCTCCAGCCGCTGCGTTGCGGCCTTCGCCAGCTCCAGCTCAGCGCGCGATCCGGGCTCCGGGACCGATCCGTCCCAGCACCCAGCCAGCAGCTCGCGGGCGGATGTCCGCGGCAGGACCTTCGAGGCCAGCCGGCGACCCAGGTACAGCTCCTCGGTGCCCGCCATCGCGAGCGGGACGATGGAGCCGCCGGTCCGGATCGCGATCAGCGCGGCGCCGGGCCTGAAGGGTCCGATCCGGCCCGGCGGGCCTGACACGGTGCCCTCTGGCATCTGGACGAACACGCCGCCGTTGGCAAGCACGGCCCGCGCGGAGGCGACGTGACCCTCGGCGCCGACCCCGCCGCGCCACACGGGCAGCAGCCCACCGATGCGGTGGATCAGCGCTTCCCGCCAGCGAGACGTGAAGGTCGACGGGGCGGAGCCCAGGAACCACGCCCGTGGCTCGGTCGGGATGGCATGCATGACCACGAACGGGTCCATCCAGCCGCGATGCGCCGCCGCGATCAGCAGGTAGCCGCCACCGGACGGCAGGTGCTCCTGCCCCGACGCCTCGATCCGGAACCGGAGCAAACCGAAGGCCACGAAGCGGACCAGCACGCGCAGGGCCCGGTAGGGCATCGAGGCACGTGACTCGGGGACACGAGCGAGCCACTCGAGCCCCTCGCGGGCGCCGGCGGCACGACCGGCAGCGAGGACGTCGGGGGAGAGCCGCGAGGGCGGACGGCGGTGAACCGACGGGGAGACGGGGTCCACGTCTGGATCGGACGGTTCAGGCGCCACCGGCCCGGCTGCCGTCGCCGGCGTTCTGGTGGCCATCGACGGGGACCTCGTCCTCCTCGCTGCCCGCCTCGACGTCCAGCGGATCGTCATCGACCTCGACCTCGACCTCGACCTCCTCAACGACGTCCACGTCGTCGACGCGGGCCGGAGGCTCGCCCCAGCGGTCGCCGCCGGCCGCCCCGGGGCGGTGCCGCCACAGCAGGGCCAGCACAGCCAGGACGATCGCGGCAGCGGACATCACCATCGCGGTCGGGACACCGCCCAGGATGGTCCAGTTGCCGGTCCGCAAGGTCTCGAGCGCGAACCGGACGACCGCGTACCAGATCACCCACAGCAGGAACAGGTCACCGGGGCGCATCCGCGGTCCGAACCGGCGGGCGATCCAGAGCAGCGTGATCGCACCCAGCACCCCGCTCAGCGACTCGTACAGGAACAGCGGCTGGAAGCCGGTGGTCGCCTCCGGATAGATCGAGCACGGGTACTCGGCGACGCGGTGGGCGCAGTCGATCGTGATGCCCCACGGCAGGCTGGTCGGCGGCCCGTACAGCTCCTGGTTGAAGAAGTTCCCCCAGCGGCCGATCGCCTGCATCACGAACAGCCCGGGGGCGATCACGTCCGCCCATCGCCAGAAGGGCTGCTTCCAGAGCCTGATCAGGATCCAGGCCGCGATGGTGCCGGTGATGATGCCGCCATAGACGCCGAGGCCGGTGAAGCCTGCGAACTGGTAGCCGCCCTCCGCCGTCCGCTGAATGGGCAGGAAGATCGTCAGCAGGTCGTCCTTGTAGCGCGCCCACTGGTCGATCACGTGGTACAGGCGGCCGCCGATCAGGGCGGCGACCCCGACCACGATGATGCCGGTGTCCACCAGCTTCGCGTCCAGGCCCCGCCGGGCGGCTTCCCGGGTGACGACGACGTAGGTGGCCGCGAGGCCCACCGCGTAGGCCACGCCGTACCACTGCACGGGGATCGGCCCCAGCTGGAACGCGATCGGATCCGGCGTGACGGCGATCAGCGCGATGATGGGTTGCAGGAGAGCGGAGATCAGGTCGGGCATCGGGCGGAGTGTAGCCCGACAGCGATCGCCATCGGCCTCGGCTATGCTCGGCGTCGATGAGCAGTGACTTCAACTGGTGGCTCCTGGTCGTGGGCGGCGTGGCCGGTGTGGCCCTGACCTGGGTGGCGCTCGCGGCCTCGCGCCGGCGTGACGACGAGCTCGACGAGGAGGAGCTGACGGCCGAGGCCGGCTGGATCGCCCATACCCTGCCCGGCGACCTCGATCGCGACACCGTGGAGGGGGTCCTGCGCGCGCATCGGCGCTACCTGGGGTTCGCGCCGCCGGACACGTTCGTCGATCCCGCCGAGCTGACCGCGCTCGAGCATGACCGTCGCGCCACGGGCGACCCCGAGCTCGCCGACTAGCGGCTGCGGGGGGTCGGCTGTCCGACGACCCCGAGACCCCGGTCGGCTCGTGCACGACGATCGCGACCTTTCAACTCCGGCCCGCGTTCCATGGCGCGCTGGGGAGCCCGACATGCTGCTGTGCAGGTGAGTGCCGAGGGTGCGCCGATCGCCGCGCCAAACGGGAACCGGCGATCACCCCGGACACCCACCGCTCGCATCACCCATCGCTCGCATCACCCATCGCTCGCATCACCCACCGCTCGCATCACCCATCGCTCGCAACACCCACCGCTCGCATCACCCACCGCTCGCATCACCCACCCCTCGCATCACCCACGGTGCTATCGGGCGGGAGTCAGGGCGTCCGGCCGGCGTGTCTCGTCGTCCCAGGACCCGGACTGGGCGTCCCCAACACGGACGGTGATCTCGGGGGCGGATCCACGGTGCCTGCATGGGCGATCCCGGTTCGCGAGCACCAGCCGTGATACCTGGACGTGTTTGGTTGGCCGCGGGCGCTGGGCGGCGGCGGGGGCGCTGGGCGGCGGCGGGGGCGCTGGGCGGCGGCGGGGGCGCTGGGCGGCGCACGCCGCACCGCAAACCCGGCCGGACCGGGCCGTCAGCGAACCGGCACCAGCTCCGGCCCCCGCGTCCAATCCTCGGCTGCGAACAGTTCCGGGCGATGGGTCAGCACGAGCAAGGTGTGGCCTGCCGTGGCGGCCGGGAGATCGGTCACGAACGCTCGTGCCGCGGCATCGTCGAGGTGTTCGGTGGGCTCGTCCAGGATCAGGATCCGCACGTCGGCGAGCAACGCCCGAGCCAGCGCGAGCCGCTGCCGCTGCCCCCCCGAGAGCCGCGCTCCGTGCTCCCCTACCCTGGTCGCCAACCCGTCCGGCAGCGAGCGGATCCAGTCGAGCAGCCCTGCCCGGTCGAGCGCGGCCTCGAGCACGTGATCGGGGGCGCCCGGAAGGGCCAGCCGGAGATTGTCGGCGATGGTGGCGTCGAAGATGTGCGGGTCCTGCTCGCACAGGCCGACCGCCGCCCGCACCTCGTCACCCGTGATCGCGCGCTCGTCGACCGGCCCGACGGCGCCCACCAGCGACACGGATCCCGCCTCGACCTCGAGAAAGCGGAGGCAGGTGGCGGCAAACGTGCTCTTGCCAGCGCCGCTGCTCCCGGTGATCACGACCCGCGCGCCGGCCGGGACGTCGAGGTCCAGGCCGCACAGCGCGAGCTCAGCTGCGCCCGGGTAGCGCACCTCGAGGGCCCGGATCCGCAGGCCCAGCGGGCCGTCGGGCACAGGGACGGCCCAGTCCGGTGGCGGATCGGGCACGGGATCCGGGCGGCGCACCACGTCGAGCACCCGGCGCGCTGAGGCGACCAGCCCCGGCAGGAGGCGTGCCGAGGGTGCGAGCGGCGCCACCAGCTCGTGCACGGCAATCGGCGTGAGGGCGACGACGGCCAGCGCCACGGCGTCGAGCCGCCCGGAACGCAGCGCTCCGATCCCCAGCACGAGGACCGTCCAGATCGACACACAAGCGGCCAGCGACGCCACCAGCCCGCTGACGCCCGCCCCGAACGCCGACCGGCGCTCCCCGTCGGCGAGCCGCTCGTCGGCCGCGCGGACCTCTGCCATCGCCCTCGGCACGGCCCCCGCGACCATCAGCTCTGGCGCCCCGTGGAGCAGGTCGAGCGCCGTGTCGGTCAGCTCGCCGCGGCGGGGAGCGAGGCTCGCCTCGGCTCGCCGGGAGACGAGCCCGGCGACGAGCGGCGCGAGGGTCGCGCTCGCCACCAGGCTGAGGGCCAGGGCGAGCCCGGCGGACGGGACGAGCCAGCCGATGAGCAGCACCGTCCCGCCCGCGACCATGGCCGCCGAGGCGTACGGCAACAGGACGCGGAGCCACAGGTCGGCCAGCCCGTCGACGTCGCCAACGAGCCTGGCGAGCAGATCGCCGGACCGGAGCTCGGCCAGGCCGGCCGGGGCCAGTCGGGCCAGCCGCGCGTACGTGGTCTCGCGCAGGCGTCCCAGCACGCGGAACGCGGCGTCGTGCGCGGCGAGCCGCTCGGCGTAGCGGAACACGCCGCGGCTGATGCCGAAGAACCGCACGGCGGTGACCGCGGGCAGCAGGGTCAGCATCACCGGCTGCTCGGCGGCCTTGCTGATGAGCCACGCGGACACGGCCGCCAGCCCGATGGCAGCCCCGGCGGCCGCCGCGCCGGCGAGGACCGCGAGGAGCAGCCGGCCGGTGACCGGGCGACCGATGCGCGCGATGGCCAGCAGTGCGCTCACGCGGCCGCCTCCGCGGTCGCCGCGGCACGGACCTCGACGGTGTGATCCGACCCCGCGACCGCGCCCGGCCGGTGGGCGACCAGGAGCACGGCGGCGCCCGCCCGCGCGGCGTCGCGCACCGCCGCCATCACGGCCGCCTCGGCAGCCTCGTCGAGGCCGGCGGTGGGCTCGTCGAGGAGCAGGATCGGAGCACCGCGAAGGAGGGCCCGGGCGATCCCGATCCGGCGCCGCTGCCCGGACGACAGGCCGCGACCGCGCTCGCCCAGCACCCGGTCCGTCGCGAGATCGGGGAGCCCGACCCGCGCCAGGACGGCGGCGATCGCGGCATCGTCCGCATCGGGCGCGGCAAGCCGGACGTTGTCGGCGACGCTGCCGGCCACGAGGAACGGGACCTGCGGCACCCAGGCGAGGCGCTCGCGCCAAGCGACCGGATCCAGCCCGGAAACGTCGCTCTCGGTCCCGTCGGACGCCCGGACCAGCACCCGCCCCTCCGTCGGCTCGACCAGGCCGAGGATCGCCGCCAGGAGCGTGCTCTTGCCCACGCCCGATGGACCGGTGACCGCGACCACCTCACCCGGCCGCACGACGAGCGATGCCTCGGCGGGAGCCAGCAGCGCGCGGCCTGGCTGGGTCACCGAGAGTCCCGCCACCACGAGCTCGGCGATCGGCTCGGGAGGGGCCGGGGCCGTCCGGGGCCGGCCACCGGCAGCCGGACTCCAGGCATCGACCGCGTCGATGATCTCGAACGCGCGAACCGCGGCCGTGATCCCCTCTTCCGACGCGTGGAACTCGGTCCCCAGCCGCCGCAGCGGGAGGTACGCCTCGGGCGCGAGGATCAGCGCGAACAGCCCCACCTCGAGCGTCAGCTCTCCGACGGCCAGCCGCAGCCCGACGCCAACCGCGACCAGCGCCACGGACAGCGTCGCCAGCAGCTCGAGCACCAGCGCCGACAGGAACGCGACCCGCAGCGTGGCCATGGTGGTGGTCCGGTAGCGGTCCGTGATCCGGCCCAGGATCGCGACCTGGGCGTCCGCCTGGCCGTAGGCGCGCAGCGTGGGCAGCCCGGCCACGACATCGCTGAAGCGATGGGCGAGCTGCTGGAGCATCGACCAGCGCCGGGCGCGATGGGCACCCGACATCCGTCCGACGAGGACCATGAACACCGGGATCAGAGGCACCGTCAGCAACACCGTCAGTCCGGCCACGATGTCGACCGACACCAGGCATACGACCACGGCGAACGGGATGATCGCGCCCAGGGCGAGCTGCGGCAGGTATCGTCCGAAGTACCCGTCGAGCGCATCCAGCCCGCGGGTCGCCAGGATGGCGATCTCGCTGCTCGGGCGGTCGGCGGCCCAGCGGGGCCCGAGCGTCGCGGCGCGCTCGAGAAGTCGCACCCGGAGATCGGACTTCACGGCGCCGCTGATCCGCTGGGCGACAACGTCCGTTGCCCAGCCCAGCAGGGCGCGAAGCAGGAGGACCGCGGCCAGCGCCGCCAGGGACGGGCTGAGCGCCGGCAGGTCGAGCCCGTCCACCACGGCCCCCGCGATGATCGCGGCCAGCAGCCAGGCCTGGACCACGGCGAGCAGCGCGCCCGCCAGCCCGAGGATCACGGCCGCGACCAGCGATCCGGTCGCGATGCGGGCGGCGGCGATGAGTCGCCGATGAGGGCTCACGAACGGCCGTGGGGACGCGGCCGCATGGTCAGGCCTCGACGCCCGCCCGCGGCGTGCTGATCCGCTTGCGGAACACGTAGTAGGTCCATCCCTGGTAGAGCAGCACGAGCGGCACGAAGATGACGGCCACCACGGTCATGATCGTGAGCGTGTACGGCGTGGACGCGGCGTTGGTCGTGGTCAGGCTGTAGGCAGGGTTGGTGCTGGACGGCATGACATCCGGGAACAACGCGAGGAACAGGCTCACGACGGCGAGGCCGATCGTGAGCGCCGAGCTGAAGAACGCCACGCCCTCGCGCTTGATCCAGGCGGCACCGATGGATACCAGCCAGGCCACCGCGGCCAGGACCGCCACCACCGTCGACAGCACGTCGCCGCGGATGGCATTGGCCGACAGCAGGAACACGACCGCCACGACCGCCGTCACCAGCCCCACCGGGAGGGTGAGGCGGCGGGCACGTTCGCGGATGTCCCCCTCGGTCTTGAGGGTGAGGTACTGGAGACCGTGGGTCGTGAACAGCAGCAGCGTGGTCAGCCCGCCCAGGAGCCCGAACGGATTGAGCAGCGTGAGCAGGCTGCCGGTGAACTGCTTGTCCGCGTCGATCGGCACGCCCCCGACGATGTTCGCGAACGCGACGCCCCACAGGAGGGCCGGCAGGAAGCTGCCGACGGCGATCACGATGTCCCACCGATTCCGCCAGGCAAGGTCCCCGCGCTTGTTCCGGTACTCGATCCCCATACCGCGCACGATGAGCGCCACCAGGATCAGGAACAGGGCCAGGTAGAAGCCGCTGAACAGGGTGGCGTACCACTCGGGGAAGGCCGCGAAGGTGGCGCCGCCAGCGACGATGACCCACACCTCGTTGCCGTCCCACACGGGACCGATCGTTCGCAGCATGGCGCGCCGTTCGGGCTCGTTGCGACCGATGACGTGAAGCAGGATCCCGACCCCGAAGTCGAACCCTTCGAGGATGAAGTAGCCGATCCAGAGGACGGCAATCAGCGCGAACCAGAGGGTTGTCAGCTCCATCTCCGTACCCCTAGTACCCGAGCCCGAGCGCCGGCTCGGCCTCGTGTTCGAACCCCTGGTCGTGCGTTGGCTCGGGGAGCCCGCTGCGGACCCGCCGGATGACCAGTCCCAGCATCAGGATCGCCAGGCCGCCGTACAGGACGGTGAACCCGACCATCGTGGCCAGCACCATCAGCTCCGAGTTGTTGGGCGAGACGGATGGGGCGGTGAACATCAGCCCGAACACGATCCACGGCTGGCGGCCGACCTCCGTGAACATCCAGGCGAACGAGTTCGCGGCCAGCGGCAGGAACGGCAGCAGGACCGCGATGGTCACGGCACCCCTGCCCGGGATCCTGCCCCTGCGCATCGCCCACAGGAACCACAGGGCAGCCGCCGCGGCGAGCGCGCCGGCGCCGATCATCCAGCGGAACATCCAGTAGGTGATCGCGAGATTGGGCGTGTAGTCGCCCGGCCCCAGCTGCGCCTCCTGCAGCACCTGGAGATCGTTGATGCCCTCCACCCGGCCGTTGACGTCGCCGGTGGCGAGGAACGACAGGAGGTACGGGATCCGGATCGACAGCACGTCCCGACTGCCGTCCAGGGTGCCGACCGTGAAGATCGAGAACGAGGCCGGCTGCTCCGTCTCCCACAGGGCCTCGGCCGCCGCCATCTTCATGGGCTGCTGCTCGGTCATGATCTTGCCCTGGATGTCGCCGGTGACGGCGACCAGCAGGCCGGCGACCAGGACCATGATCGCGCCGGCCTTGGCCGTGGACCGGAACGGCAGCGAGGCGTCGCTGCGGTCCCGCATCAGGCGCCACATCGAGATGCCGGTGATCAACGCCCCGGCGGTCATGAACGCGGCCGGGATGGTGTGCGCGAAGGTGATCAGGGCGGTGTTGTTGGTCAGGACGGCGATGAAGTCCTGGAGCTCCGCGCGGCCCGTGGCCGGGTTCACCTGGTAGCCCACCGGGTGCTGCATCCAGCTGTTGGCGGCCAGGATGATGTAGGCGGAGACCGCGCTGCCGATGGCCACGATCCAGATCGTGGCCAGGTGCACCCGCTTCGAGAGGCGCCCCCAGCCGAAGATCCACAGGCCCAGGAATGTCGACTCCAGGAAGAACGCGAGCAGGCCCTCCACCGCGAGCGGGGCGCCGAAGATGTCGCCCACGAACCTGCTGTACTCGCTCCAGTTCATGCCGAACTGGAACTCCTGGACGATGCCGGTCACGACGCCGATCGCGAAGTTGATCAGGAACAGCTCGCCGAAGAACCGGGTCAACCGCAGGTACTTCTCGTCGCCGGTTCGATACCACGCCGTCTGGAGGGCAGCCACCGAGAACGAGAGCCCGATCGTCAACGGCACGAACAGGAAGTGGTACACGGTGGTGATGGCGAATTGCCACCGTGCGAGCATCAACGCGTCCACGAGGTCAGGTGCTCCTCCCTTGGGTGCCGCGCAGGACCGGATCCGGCGGGCCGGTCACGGCAGGGCCGTTCGAATGGCGAGCGGGCACGGTTCCGCTCGAGCAGATGTCTCCCACCCGTATCGTGCGCACCGCGTCATCCGAAACATGGTGCGTGGGTACCAATTTGGGTGGCGATCCGGCAGGGGTGAGCCGGGACCCCCCGGGACTGCCCGTGCTGGCCGGCCCGGTCCAGCGGCTCCGCCGGGGCTCGCCGGGGGGTACCGATCAGGCCCGCTCGGTCCGGTTCTCGATCTCCCACGCGTGATCGAGGGCGTGCCAGGCGATCCGTCGCGCGGCATAGCGCAGCGGCCACCGCTTGCCGGCGAGCGGCGTCCCGTCCGATGGCTGCCGGAGCAGGGCCAGCTCGGCGGCCCGCAGCGCGGTGGCCGGCTTTCGGTCCGCGGATGGGATCCCGACAACCGAGGCGTAGCCCTCATCGGCCCCGATGACGTGCTCCACGATCTTCGAGGTGTCCCGGCCGCCGCCGCGCGGACCCTTGCGCAACGCCTCCGGGGCAGCCGCCGCGACCCGGTCGAAGGCCTCCCAGGCGGCGCCCACCAGGGCAGCCAGGCGTGCAGCCTCGCCACCGTCGACCGGCGCCCGGTCCGCCCCGGCAACCATGCTCGGCACCCCGTACGCGGTGCCGCCGTCGCCGTCGATCCGTTCGACGACCTGGGGCTCGAGGTCCACCCCGGGCAGCGGGTGCCCGGCGGCGCGGGCCACCGGAGCATAGCGCTCGACGTGGTCCAGCAGGGCCGCGATCGCGGCCGGCTCGTCGCGCCCGCCGCGCGCCAGGCCGGGCCAGTCGAGTGCCGAGACGAACACCTTCCTCGGCGTGGTCTCGACCAGGATGCGGAGGGAGCCATCGGACATGGCACAAGTATGGCGCGACGGCCGCGCGACAGCCCGCGAGAGCAGGTCCGGTTCGTTGCTACGCTTGGCGCCCGCAGCCGCGCGAGGGCACCCAGCGCCAATGAAGACCATCCCGTTCGGGCGTTCCCTGGTCGATGTGACGCTCGGCGAGGCCCTGTCCGTCGGCAGCCGCTACTGGTCCGGCTCCTGGGATCGCTGGATCCTGGCGGTGGTCGCGGTGGGGCTCGCCAATGGCCTGGTGACCTGGCTGTTCGCCAGCGCGGCGATCGACCAGCCGACGATGCAGTCGATGCTCGTCACCGGGTCCGCGGATTCGTCGATGCTGCCCTCGCTGCTGGCCGGGCCACTGGCAGTGTCGGTCGTGAGCCTGGTCGCCGACTGGTTCCTGACCGCGAACGCCATCGCTGGGCTGCGCGGGCGCGAGGTGACCCTGGCCTGGGTGCTGGGCGCCGGGCTGCGTGTGCTGCTCGTGATCCTTGCCCTGTCGCTGGTGCTGGGGGGGCTGCTGATGGGCCTGCTGGTGCTGGGGGTGATCGGGCTGCTGCTGGTGCTCGGCCTGGTGCCCCTCGTGATCTACGTGGGCATCCGTCTCACGTTCTGGGAGCTGGCCCTGTTCGACGGGGCGGGCGTGGAGGAATCGCTCCGCCGGAGCTGGTCGCTGACGGACCGGGCAACGCTCCGGGTGCTCGGCTGGGTGCTCACCCTCACCGGGCTATCGCTCCTGGTGTCGCTCCTGGAGACGGCGCTCACGGTGCTGCTGCCCGGCCTCGGGATCGCCACGGCCGTCGCGGGCTCGCTGGCCGGGATGGCCTTCCAGGCCTACGCCGTGATCGTCACCGCGATCCTGTACGAGAGCCAGCTGCTTCGAGCCGCCGCCCGGCCACGGCCCTCGCCGGGCGGCCCCGGCAGCCGGGATGCCCGGTCCGCCTGGCCGGTCGCGCCGCCGCCATCGGCCCCGGCCGAGCCGGCCGACCCGGATGCCCCGCCGCCGCCACCACCACCTCCGTCGGATCGCTGGGGCGGCTGAGCTCGGCTGAGCGCGCCGACCGGGGGACGGAACCTCAGCGCCCCGTGGCGGCCCGGAGCCTCGCGACGAGCCGGCCGAGCGCGGCCACGTCGGTTCCGTCCTGACCCAGCGCCTCCACCAGGGTGGAGGCCATGATCACCCCGTCCGCCCCGGCCCGTGCGATCGCCCGGACGTGGGCCGGCTTCGACACCCCGAACCCGACCGCGACGGGGACCGGCGAGACGGCCTTCACGCCCTCGACCAGCCTCGCCACCGTCCGCGGCAACGATGTGCGGGCGCCGGTCACGCCGACCAGCGACACGCAGTACAGGAACCCGCCGGTGCGGGCCGCGACCGATGCCAGCCGGGCGGGTGCGGTGGTCGGCGCAACGAGGTACACGACCCCGATTCCCGCGTCGGCGGCGACCGCCTCGAACGCTGCGCCTTCGTCGGGCGTGAGGTCGGCGACGATGATCCCGGCGACGCCGGCCCTGGCCAGCCCGATCACCCGGTCACGCCCGTCACCGCCGCCGATCAGCTGGTTCGCGTAGCCCATGGCGACCACTGGCACGGCTGGTCGGGCCGCTGCGATCCGCCCGACCAGGGCGAGCGACCGGTCGAAGGTCGCCCCGGCGGCGAGCGCTGCCTGCGATGCCCGCTGAAGCGTGGCGCCGTCGGCAAGCGGATCGGAGTACGGGAGCCCGACCTCGAGCAGGTCGGCGCCATTGTCGATCGCCGCGCAGGCCGCCGCGAACGACGTGTCCGCGTCCGGGTAGCCGGCCACGACGTACGGGATGAGCGCGACCCGCGCGTCGGCAGCAGCGCGGGCGAAGGCTCCGGCGATCCGTCGTGCGCCCGCGGTGTCGTTCGTGTGCGGTACGGTCGCGGCCACGCCGCTCATCGCACGGCCTCCCAGGCCTGGACATCCGAGAACCGCTCGAGGGCCGCCATGTCCTTGTCTCCGCGCCCGGAGAAGCCGACGAGGACCAGGGCACCGTCCGGGAGGGGCGCGCCCGACCCTTCCAGCCCCGCGAGCAGCTTGGGCAGCGCGGCCACCGCGTGGGAGGTCTCGAGCGCCGGCAGGATGCCCTCGCTCCGGGTCACCGAGCGCATGGCGGCGATCGCCTCCCGGTCGGTCGCGGTGGCCACCTCCAACCGGCCCGCCTCGGCGAGCGCGGCCAGCTGCGGGCCGACGCCCGGATAGTCCAGGCCGGCCGACGCGCTGTGGGCCTCGACGACCTGCCCGTCGCGGTCCTGGAGCATGAGGCTCCGCGACCCGTGGAGGATCCCGGGTGTGCCCCCGGCAATGGCCGCCGCGTGGCGCCCGGTCGCGACCCCGGCGCCGGCCGCCTCGGCCACGGCCAGCCGCACCGAGGGCTCTCCGATGAACCGGGCGAGCAGTCCGATGGCATTCGAGCCGCCGCCGACGCAGGCCAGCGCGAGGTCCGGCAGACGGCCCTCGATCGCGCGCAGCTGCGCGGCCGCCTCGTCGCCGATCCTGCGCTGGAGGTCGCGGACGATGGTCGGGTACGGATGGGGGCCCATCGCCGAGCCGAGCACGTAGTGGGTGGTCCCGACGTTGGTCACCCAATCGCGCATCGCCTCGTTGACGGCGTCCTTGAGGGTCGCCGTCCCGCCGGTCACGCCCCGGACCTCGGCGCCCAGGGCCTGCATCCGGAGCACATTGGGCGCCTGGCGGTGGATGTCCTCCTCGCCCATGTAGACCACGCACGGGAGGCCGAGCAGAGCGCACGCGGTGGCCGTGGCGACACCGTGCTGGCCGGCGCCGGTCTCCGCGATCACGCGCGACTTGCCAAGGCGCCGGGTGAGCAGCGCCTGGCCCAGCGCGTTGTTGATCTTGTGGGCGCCCGTATGGGCGAGATCCTCGCGCTTGAGGTACAGGCGGAACGGGGGAATCCGGGAGTCGGGCCGGCCCGCCGCGACCGCGACACGCCGGGCCTCCGCGGCCACGGCCACGGCCAGCCGATCCGAACGGTAGAGAGAGGTTGGCCGGCCCGCGAACCGGGCCAGCAGCTCGTCGAGCTCGGACCAGAACCGCGGGTCGTGGCGGATGGCGTCGTAGGCGGACTGGAGCTGCTCCAGCGCCCCAACCAGCGTCTCGGGCACATACCGGCCGCCGAAATCACGCTCCAACCCCCAGCGACCCGCGGCGTCGGGCTGCAGGAGGCCGGGATGAGCGGGCGTGGGGCCGAAGGCGACGTTGGGCCGGTGGCGACGGGCGGCGCGGGCCCGCTTGACGAACAGGGCCAGGCGCACCGGGTCCTTGCGCGGGCGCTCCCCCGCCGTCCGCGGCCCCTCCGTGCCCGATGCGGCGTCCACGCCCGTGGCGGGCACCTCCAGCACGGCCTCGCCCACGTTTCCCGGGTGCAGACCGCCGGCCAGCGTGATCGGGACCTCGCGGGCGACCGCGGCGGCGAGCGTGGTGCCGACGCGGATCCCGGTTCCGCCCGGGTGCGGCCCACCGGCGGCATCGAGCAGGATCCGCTCCGCTCCAGCCTCCAGGAACGCACGGGCGGCGTCGATCACGTCGTCCGGACGGGCATCGACGTCGATGCGCAGGGCCTTCCACGCCGGACGTCCGACGGCGGCCAGCGCCGAGGGCGGCTCGTCACCGTTGAGCTGGACCGCATCCGGGTCCACCGCAGCGATCACCCGGGCCAGACGTTCTGGGGGCAGGTCCGCCGTGACGACCACGATCCGCGGCGCCGGGTCGCCGGCCGCCCGGGCCAGCCGCGCCAGCTCGGCACCTTCGTCCAGCGAGAGCTCGCGGGGGGTACCGGGCGCGAAATTGAGTCCGACCGCCTCGACGCCAGCATGCACCGCGGCCAGCATGCCGGCGGCATCGGTGACCCCGCAGATCTTGACCTCGGGCAGCCGGGAGGCCGCGGCGGCATCCACTGGATCGCGACCGGCGGCCACGAACGCGCGGGCCGCCGCGGCCGGGTCGGGTGAGCGCATCAGTGCCTCGCCCACGAGCGCCCCGTCGTAGCCGGTCGCCCGCCAGCGGGCGACCGTGGCGGCGTCCCGGACGCCGGACTCGGCGATCGCCAGGCGATCGGCCGGGATCGCGTCGCGCAACCGGACGGCACGCTCGGGATCCACGTCGAGCGTCCGCAGGTCACGGTTGTTGACCCCGATCAACCGGGCCCCGGTGGCGAGCGCAGCCTCGAGCTCGCGCTCGTCGTGGGCCTCCACCAGCGGCTCCATGCCCAGGTCCCGGGCGGCGGCCACCAGCCGCGCGAGCCGCCTCGGCGGGTGGAGCACCGCGAGCAGGAGCGCGAGGTCGGCCCCCGCAGCGCGGAGAAGGTCGAGCTGCCGGGGGTCGACGACGAACTCCTTGGCGAGCACCGGGAGGGCAACCGCAGCGCGGACCCGGCGCAGGTCGTCCACGGACCCGCCGAACCAGTGAGGCTCGCACAGGACCGAGATGACCGTCGCGCCGCCGTCTGCGTAGGCGCGGGCGCGAGCGACGGGGTCATCGGTGGCGGCGATCGTCCCGGCCGATGGCGACGCCCGCTTGATCTCGGCGAGCAGGTGGAGACCGGGACCGGCGAGGCGCTCGGCGACGGGGCGCGGGACGGGCGCGGCAGCGACGCCCCGGCGAAGACCGCCGCGGCCCAGGGCGTCGAGCTCGGACACGACGTCCGTCCGGCGACGGGCGGCGATCTCGGCGACGACGCCGGGACGGGACGGGGAGCCGGCACGTGAGCGACCGGGTCGGCTGGCCACGGTCATGTCGGGCGACCGGTCGACGCCGATGTCGCGACCACCGATGTCGCGATCGCCGCCTCGTGGGCCCGCCGGTCGGCGCGCAGCGCCTGGAGCAGCTCCACCCCAATGCCGGCGTCGATCGCCAGCGCCGCCCGGTCGATGCCGTCCTCGAGGCGCTCCACCCGTCCCGCGACGAGCAGCGCCGCCGCGGCGTTGAGCAGGACGACGTCGCGCCGGGCGCCCGGCTCGCCCTGGAGGACCGCCTCGACGATTCTCGCGTTCTCGTCCGCGCTGCCGCCCGCGAGCCGCGGCGTGGGCGTGCGTCGCAAGCCGAGCTCGGTGGCCCGGATCTCCCGTCGCTCGATGTGTCCGGTCGCGTCCACCCAGTACAGCACCCCGGTGTCGTCGAGCGGCAGCTCGTCGACACCGGCGCCGTGGATCACGAACGTCCGCTCCGTGCCCAGCCGTGCGACGACCTGGGCAATCCTGGGCGCCGCCTCGGCCACGCCGACGCCGATCACCGCACGAGTGGCCCCGGCCGGGTTGGTGAGCGGACCAAGCAGGTTGAACGCGGTCCGGACGCCGATCTCGCGTCGAGTGGGGCCGGCATGGCGCATCGCCGGGTGGAACGAGGGTGCCATCAGGAACGCGAACCCATGCTCCCGGATGGAGGTGCCCGCCGACGAGGCGTCGTGGTCGATCCTGATGCCCAGCGCATCGAGCACGTCGGCCGAGCCCGACCTCGACGTGATCGCCCGGTTGCCGTGCTTGGCGACAGGGACGCCCATCGCCGCCACGACCAGCGCGGCCGTGGTCGAGATGTTGAACGTCCCGGCGCCGTCGCCGCCCGTCCCGACGACGTCGATCGCATCCCCGGGCGCCTCCACCCGCACGACACGTTCACGCATCGCTGACGCGAAGCCGGCCAGCTCGTCGACGGTCTCGCCGCGCATCCTGAGGCCCATCAGCAGCGCCGCCAGCTGCGAGGGCGTCGCCTCGCCGTCCATCACCGCGCCCATCGCCAGGCGCGCGTCGTCCATGGACAGCGTTCGACCGTCCACGATCGCCGCGACGGCAGCACGGACCAGATCGCTCATCGGGTCGCCTCCACGGTCGCCCGTGCGTCACCCCCGCCATCGACCTCGCTCGCGGGCATCGACCCGCCCGTCTCCAGGCCCCGGGTGGCGAACGACCCGGTCGCGGCGTCGAGCCGGCTCGCCTCGCCCTCCCCGGCGAGGCGGAGGAAGTTGGCGAGCAGGTGCGGCCCATCGGGCGTGAGCACGGACTCGGGGTGGAACTGGACTCCCTCCATGGGCAGCGCACGGTGGCGCAGGCCCATGACGACGTCGTCCTCGGGAGTGGTGGCGGTCACGTACAGGTCCTCGGAGAGCGTGGCGGGGTCCACGCACAGGGAGTGGTAGCGCGCTGCGGGAAACGTGTCGGGCATGCCCGCCATGAGCCCCGCCCCGTCATGGACGACGTCCGACGCCTCGCCGTGGACGAGGGTCGGAGCGCGGACGATCGAGGCTCCCCACGCTGCGGCCATCGACTGCATGCCGAGGCACACGCCGAGCAGCGGGATCCTCCAGGCCGCCGCGACCCGGACCGCCTCGACCGAGATCCCCGCATGATCGGGGTCGCCCGGGCCGGGCGAGATGACGATCCCGTGGAGGTTCGCGCCGGCGTCGCCGGCCAGGGCCTCGAGCTCGCTGCGGGTGACCTCGTCGTTGCGCACGACCCTCACCTCCGCGCCGGCCGCCTGCAGCGCCTGCACGAGGTTGAACGTGAAGCTGTCGTAGTTGTCGATCATCAGGATCATCGAGGCACTTCCCCGGGCGACGAGGCTGCCGTGGCTGCCTCCGGAGCATCTGCCGCCGTGGCTGCCCCCGGAGCATCTGCCGCCATGGCCGCCGGCGGGCGAGGGCTGGCCGCCGGTGCTGCCGCCAGCTCGATCGCCCGGCGCAGGGCCGCCGCCTTGTGCTCGGTCTCGTCGAACTCGCTCTCGGGATTCGAGCGGGCGACGATCCCGGCCCCGGTGTGGACGTGGGCCAGGCCGTCCTTGAGGACCGCGCTGCGGATCGTGATCGCCGTGTCGAGGTTGCCGTCGTAGCCGAGGTAGCCCACCGCACCGCCGTACAGGCCGCGCCGCTCCCCCTCCGCGGCGGCGATCAACTGCATCGCCCGGATCTTTGGCGCGCCGGAAAGCGTTCCCGCGGGGAACACGCTGCGTAGCGCGTCGAGCGCATCGAGCTCGGGCCGCAGGCGGGCCTCGACGTGGCTGACCAGGTGCAGCACGTGGCTGTAGCGCTCGACCTCCATGTACTGGCTCGTGCTCACCGTGCCCGGCCGCGCCACCCGTCCGAGATCATTGCGGCCCAGGTCCACGAGCATCACGTGCTCGGCACGTTCCTTGGGGTCGCGGCGGAGCTCGTCGGCAAGGCGGTCGTCGTCGGCGGGGGTCGCGCCACGCGGCCGGGTGCCGGCGATCGGGTGCGTGCTCATCCGGTCGCCGACCACCTGGACCAGCAGCTCGGGGCTCGCCCCGACCACCTCGAACCCGGGGGTCCGGGTGAAGAACAGGTACGGGCTGGGATTGACCCGGCGCAGGGCGCGGTACAGCCCGATGCCGTCGAGCGGCCGACCGTCGCCCATCAGCGGCAGATCGAACGACTGGCGTCGGGCGAGCACGACCTGGATCGCCTCGCCCGCCGCGATCGCATCCTTCGCCCGCTCCACGGCCCCGATGTACTGGTCGCGGCCGAGGCTGGTCTCAACCCGGGCGAGGACCGCCCGCGGATCATCCCCCTCCGCGGGACGGGTGAACGGAGCCGACATCTCGGCGGCGCTGGGCCGGGCCGTCTGCTCCAGGGCTTCGAAGATCGCCCGCTCGGCGATCCGGTACCGGCCCTCCAAGTCCGGCGTCTCGGTGTGCAGCGAGGCGATGGCGCTCAGCTGGTGGGTCAGGTGGTCGAACACGATCACGAGATCGGTCTCGATGAAGCTTGCCAGCGGCACACCCACCGGGTCCGACTCCGGGAGCGGCACGGAGGGCTCGAAGGCCGAGATTGCGTCGTATGCGAGGGAGCCCACGGCGCCTCCCGTGAACCGGGGCATCCCGTCGACCGGGACGACACGCCGGCGCGGGATGAACGAACGCAGGGCCGCGAGCGGGTCGGGCGTCTCGGCTTCGGTCGTCGGCAGGCCCGGCTCGTAGGCCGTCATCCCCACCGGTCGCGTCGTCGTGCGGGCCAGCCCGCCGCGGACCTCGAGCAGCCGGCGGGGCCCGATCCCCAGGAAGCTGTAGCGGCCAAGCCGTTCGCCGCCTTCGACGGATTCCAGCAGGAAGGCCGGCGTCGTCCCGTCGTCGAGGCGGAGGAACGCTCCGATGGGCGTCTCCAGGTCCGCCGTCCGCGTCGCCCGCAGCAGGATCGTGTCGGCGGTGGCGGCGAGGCGCTTGGTCTCGGTCAGGCTCAGCGGGTCGGTCATAGGATCAGGTCCTTGAGAATCGAAAACGACCTGGTTCGTCTTGTCCGGGACGAAAGGTCGTTGCTCCTTCCGCGGTGCCACCCACGTTCGGCGGTGTGCCGCACTCTGACCGACGGGTCGTCGTGCCCGGCAAGTCTGCCGGGCATCCGATCGATCGGCGCTGCCCTGTAACGCTGGCGCTCTGCGCCGGAGCCTACTTGTCGTCCGCTCCGGCCGGTCCGCGGCGGGTGCCCACATCGGTCGCCGCCTGCGTTCCCGGCCGTCGCCCCGCGTTCGGTCCGGGGGCTCCCGGGTCCATTCGCCGCCGCCGCCATCCCGGCTCGCACCAGCCGCCGGGTCTCTGTGATGGCGCCCGACGGGTACTCGTCCCGATCAAGGCCCGCTGTTCAGTTGTGGGCGGGAGGATATGCGGGCCCCGGTCGAGCGTCAAGCGTGGCAGTCAGCAGCCCCAGGGTGGCGCTGGGCGTGTCCACCCGGTTCCGGGGCGCGGTCCCGGTCCGGGGCCGCGCCCCGGGCCGCCACCCGCGACATCCCGGGTTGTCCCGCCACACCCCATTCCGGCTGTCCCGCCACATCCCGGTTGTTCCGCCACACCCCATTCCGGCTGTCCCGCCACGCGGGCGTACGGGCGCACGAGGCGCTATCTGAACCACCGGGCGGGACGGATGGGTCCACGTCGGCACTCGCCTGAGCCCGTTGGCCCGCCAGGCGGGATGATCGTCCCGTCACGCTCCCGTACACCCGCTGGGCGGGACGGATGTAGGCTCGCGACTCATGTGTCGCCGATGTCGCGACTCATGACACTGGCGGAGCGAGAGGGATTCGAACCCCCGAGGACTTGCGCCCTTGCGGTTTTCAAGACCGCCGCCATCAACCACTCGGCCATCGCTCCGTGCCGGAGCATACCAATCCGCCGCTGGGTGCTCCGCCGCTGGGGTTCTCCGCCGCTGGGTGCTCCGCCGCTGGGGTGCTCCGCCGCTGGGGTGCTCCGCCGCTGGGCAGCCGCCCCGGCCTGGGCCCGGCACCAACCCGGCTCGCCGAGGCCCTGGCTCCGTGAATGGTGGCGGGACACGCATGGCCGGCGCCCGCAGATGAAGGCACGCGCAGACGAAGGCACGCGCAGACGGATGGCACGTCCGGACGGGAGGACACAGCCGGACCCAGCCCCCGGTAGCATCGCTACCGTGATCCGCGCACCATTCGCCGAGCGGGACCTGTCCCACGGCCACCTGATCGACCTTCGCGACGTGATCAAGGACTACGTCACCGAGGCAGGGCCGTTTCGTGCGCTCAAGGATGTCAGCCTGCAGGTTGACGCCGGCGAGTTCATCGCGGTCGTCGGCCGGTCGGGGTCCGGCAAGTCCACGCTGATGAACATGATGACCGGCATCGACCGCCCCACGGCCGGCCGGTTGCTCGTGGGTGGGACCGATCTCACCCGGCTGGGCGAGAGCCGGATGGCCGAGTGGCGCGGGCGCACGGTCGGCGTGATCTTCCAGTTCTTCCAGCTGCTGCCAACGCTGACCGTGGTCGAGAACGTGATGCTGCCGATGGACTTCGCCGGGCTGTGGAGCCCGCGCGAGCGGCTCGAGCGCGCGATGCACCTGCTGGAGCTGGTGGGCCTGGTCGACCAGGCGAACAAGCTGCCGGCTTCCACCTCGGGTGGCCAGCAGCAGCGGGCTGCGATTGCGCGCTCGCTGGCCAACGACCCCCCGATCATCGTCGCCGACGAGCCCACCGGGAACCTCGACGAGGTCACGGCCGAGGAGGTGTTCCAGCTGTTCGAATCACTGGTCCAGGGCGGCCGCACCATCGTCATGGTGACGCACGACCACGAGCTGGCGGCACGGACCCGCCGGACGGTGCACATGGTTGATGGACGCATCCTCGACGGCACCCTGGAGCAGGACCCCGCAGCCTGACGGGTCAGGCGTCGACCACGCAGGTCCCGGCCAGCAGGTCATGCCAGCCGCGACGTCGCTTGTCCACGAGGATCCAGGCGAACCCGATGTAGAACAGCGCGTTGTTGATCCAGTAGCCGATCAGCCGCAGGATCGCCGCGCCCACCGTGATCGGGCCGCCATCGGCGTCACGGACGACCCGGATCGCCATCAGCCGCATGCCCGGTGTCTGGCCGCCGCGCGTCCAGAACCACGGGAAGTACACAAGATTGAACACCGCGAATGCGAGCGCGGCGAGCAGCATCCCGCCGATCGCGATCCCGGCGCCGCGGTCCCCGGTCGTCCCCAGGGACCCGACGACGAAGGCGCCCATCACCACGAGCAGCAGGCCGAACACGACGGCCATGATGATCCCGTCGATGATGTAGGCGGCCAGGCGCGCCCCGGGACCGGCGAACCTGACGCCCGGAGCCGGTCCCTGGGGCTCGGGTGGAGCCTGCCAGGCGGTCGGTGGCTGATCGGGCATCGGATCGGGTCTCCCTCGTGTGTTCCGGCCGGACGCCCTCCTCGAGCACCGCGCCCGGCCCGCCCATGCTA
The DNA here is from genome assembly GCA_963727585.1 of uncultured Chloroflexia bacterium. GTDB lineage: Bacteria > Chloroflexota > Limnocylindria > Limnocylindrales > CSP1-4 > CAIXZV01. The sequence continues at coordinate 1,918,424 of CAVSHH010000003.1, forward strand.
TCGGGGCCGGGTCACGCCTGGACTAGGGCCGAAGGACCCGCGCCAGCGTGACGAGGACGCGGGCAGCCCGTCCCGCAGGTTATGCCTCGATCACGCACGTCCCTGCGATCAGGTCGTGCCAGCCACGCTTCCTGGCATCGACCAGGATCCAGATGAAGCCCAGGTAGAAGACTGCGCTGCTGATCCAATATCCGACCAGGCGCAGCAGGGCCGGTCCCCAGGTGATCGGGCCGCCGTCGGCGTCACGCACCACACGGATCCGCATCAGCCGCATCCCCGGGGTCTGGCCGTTCTGCTTCGCCCAGAAGTAGGGGAAGTAGAGGAACGCGACGCCGAGCACCGCCAGGACGGTCAGCAGCACGCTCAGGCCGGCCGCCGTGTCGGCGCCCGCGGACAGCAGGCCGGCGATGACCAGGCCGAGCACCATGGCCAGCAGCCACACGATGATCCCCGCGATGAACCCGTCGACGAGATAGGCGATCAGCCTCGACACGGAGGATGCGAATCGCACTCCTGGGGCGGGACCGTCGATCGGCATTGGTGCGGGCGGCGGGGCATACGGCTGGGTCACGGCAGACAACCTCCCTCGAATGGCGGCCGGTGACGGATCGGCTCAGCTCGCGGCCGGCGTCTCAATCGTATCCGTGCCGACGTACGTCCGGAGCACGTCGGGAACGGCTACCGAACCATCGGCCTGCTGGTAGACCTCGAGGATGGCAGCCACGATGCGGGCCAGCGCGAGACCCGATCCATTGAGCGTGTGCACGAGCTCCGGCTTGGCACCCTTCTCGGGACGGTACCGGATCGCCATCCGGCGGGCCTGGTAGTCGCCGAAGTTGGAGCAGGAGCTGACCTCGAGCCAGCGCTCCACGCCCGGCGCCCAGACCTCCAGATCGTACGTCTTGCGCTGGACGAATCCCATGTCGCCCGTGCTCAGCAGGACCACGCGATAGGGCAGCCCCAAGCGCTGGAGCAGGACCTCGGCGCAATTGGTCAGCCACTCGAGCGCCTCGGGGCTGTTCTCCGGCCTCTCGAACAACACCATCTCGACCTTGTCGAACTGGTGGACGCGCAGGATGCCGCGCGTGTCCTTGCCCGCGGCGCCCGCCTCGCGCCGGAAGCAGGGCGAATAGGCGGCGTACCGGATCGGCAGCTGGTCCACCTCGAGGATCTCGTCTCGGTGCAGGTTGGTCACCGGGACCTCGGCCGTGGGCACCAGGTACAGGTCGTCGCGGGTGACGACGTACATCTGGTCTTCCTTGTCCGGGATCTGGCCCGTGCCACGGGCCGACGCGGTGTTGACCACCGCCGGCGGCCAGACCTCAGTGAAGCCGTGTTCCGCCGTATGCACGTCCAGGAACCAGCTGATCAATGAGCGCTGGAGCCGCGAGCCCAGTCCCTTGTAGACGGGGAACCCGGAGCCCGCGATCTTGGCGCCTCGCGGATTGTCGATGATGTCGAGCGCGTCGCCGATCTCCCAGTGCGGCCGCCGCACCCAGGTGCCATCAGCGCCGGCAACGCCACCGTGGGGCACCGGGTCGCCCCAGGTGCGGACGGTGACGTTGGCCTCGGGTCCGCCGACCGGAACATCCGCATCAGCCGGGTTGGGGATCCGCAGGAGGAAGGTCTCGAGCTCCTGCTCGGCCGCTGCCAGCTGGGCGTCGATCTTGTCGATTCGTTCGCCGGCGCGCGTGCTGGCGGCCCGGAGCGCGGCGACCTCGGAGCCGTCCGGCGTCGCACCGCCACGGATGGCCTCCCCGATCCGCTTGCTCGCGGCGTTGCGCTCGGCCTTCAGCCCGTCAGACTCGGCCTGGAGGAGGCGACGGCGAGCGTCGACATCGACGGCCTGGTCCACGATCGCCGGATCCTCGGCCTTGTCGATCGCCCCCTGGCGGATCAGCTCCGGCTCGTCGCGCAGCCGCTGGACCCCGACGCTCATGCGGTTGCCTCCTCGTTGCCCCCGGGCCCGCCCGCGGCAGCCAGCCGGCTGATCACGAAGGGGCGGTCGAGGCTCGCCAGCAGCCAGCCGGCGCGCGGGCCGTTGGGCCTTCCCAGGAACGCCAGGTACAGGGCGTTGAACGCGGCCTTGGCGTCGATGCCGTTGTCGGCAGCCACGGCGAAGATCGCCGCCTGCCACTGCTCCCCCGTCGATGGAGCGTCGCCGTGAGCGGCGTCGCCCAGCGAGCGCAGGAAGCCCCGCTGCTCGGGCCGCAGCTGCTCCGCCTCGACCGGCACCCGGTCACGCCGGATCTCGAGCCGGGCCCGCTCCGGAGCGTAGGCGTCCAGCCAGCGACGGACGGCGGCCAGGCGGACCTCCAGCTCGGCGACCTCATGCTCCGTGAGTGGTGCACCCTTCTCGGCGGCCACGCGGGCGGGCACGTCCACGCCCGGGACCTGGACCAGCAGGGCAAGGTGGGCGAACGCCGGCCGGAAGGCGGCCGCGGCCTCGGCGACCTCGGCGGCCGGGTCCAGGAGCGAATACCGGAAGATCGACTCGTGCCCCGCGGGCAGCTCGCCCTTGACCTCCCTGCCCGCGGTGGCGGCGGCGAGGCGGTCGAACTCGTCGAACAGGCGCGGCACAGCGTCCGTCCCCTCGGGGTCGAACTCGATCACGCTCTCGGGACGCGAGCGCACGAACAGGAACCGCAGCTGCTCGGGCGGCACGACGCTGCCGATGGTGTGCGCCGCAGCCCCGCGACCCTTCGAGGTGGACATCTTCTTGCCGCCGATGTTGAGGAACTCGTACGGGAAGTTGAGGGGTGGCTCCCGGTCGAACACCTCGCGCGAGATGGCGTTGCTCCGGTCCCGGGAGCCGCCGGCGGTGGCGAGGTCCTTGCCGTTGGGCTCGATCGTGACCCCGAACAGGCTCCACTGGGCTGCCCACTCCAGGTTCCACGGAAGCTTCGCCGTGCCGCCGAACGGGCGCAGGCGGCCCTGCCAGCCGCAGCCCGTGGCCCAGGTCACGAGGTCGGGGCGGCAGTGCACGGCCACCGTCTCGCCGTTCCAGTCGGACGCGATCGTGGTGCCCACCTTGTCGCAGCTCTGGCAGACGACGCCCAGCGGCAGCCAGTGGTCGGGGTGCTGGACGTTGGCCACCCGGCGGTACACGTCGCGGACCACGGCCGCCCGGTCCAGCGCCGTCCGGATGAACGGGTCCATCTGCCCCGTGGGGTAGATGTCGCTCATCCAGTAGTAGCGGTCGGGCCGGATGCCGAGGCCGGCGAAGGTGTCGATGAAGATGCCCGCGAAGTGTCGGGCATAGCTCTCGTGGCAGTCACCGGCGGGATCGGGCACGTGCGCCAGGGGTCGGCCCATCTCGCGCTCGATGGCGTCGGGCGACAGGAGGGCCTGGGCGTCCATCGGATCCATGTCGTCGACACCGTAGAGCAGTGTCGCCTGGAGGCCACGGGCGCGCAGGGCGCGCGTGATCACGTCGAGGATGACGGGTCCGCGAAGGCTGCCGACGTGGACGGTCCCCGAAGGTGTCTTGGAGTCGTTGACGACCTGCGGGCCCTCGACGCTCGCGGCCAGCTCGTCGGCCCAGTCCACCCTCGACACCTCTTCCCACCGGCGCGCGGGCCGGGCATCGTGCCCGTTGCCTCCGCGGTGTGCCGGCTCGGGGTCGATTCTAGGTCCTAGCGGATCTCCACGATGGTGTACGCGAAGTCGCCGGCGGGCACCTTCACGACCACCTTGTCGCCCTTCCTGCGGCCCAGCAGCGCGCGACCGACCGGCGACTCGTTGGAAATGCGGCCGTCGGCCGGCTTGGCCTCGGCCGAGCCCACGATCATGAACGTCTCGGGACCGTCCTCGCCCTTGACCCTCACGGTGGAGCCGATCTGGACGTGGTCCGTCGAGGTGTTCTCGTCGATGATGGTGGCGTTCTTGATCATCACCTCGAGCGTCTGGATCCGACCCTCGACGAAGGCCTGCTCATTCTTGGCGTCCTCGTACTCGGCGTTCTCGCTCAGGTCGCCGTGCTCCTTCGCATCGTGGATCCGCTGCGCGATCTCGGTCCGCCGGACGTTCAACATCTCCTCGAGCTCGGCGCGGAGCTTGTCGAGGCCGTCCTTGCTGATGTAGGTCGTCTTGCTGTTCACGCGGGACCCCCGAGGCGCGGAACCGGCGTCCACGTGGGATGCCGCCGCTCGGTCGGTTTGAACAAAAGCCCCCCGGGGCACCAAACGTGTGCCGCCGAGGGTCGGTAGATCGGGCGGAATGGTATCGGCGGAGCTCGACTTCGTCAAAGCGTCCAGCGGCATGGACGGGCATCGGGACCTTGCGGCGGCGCGACAGTATCGCCCGGCGAACGCCCCGGCCCAGTCCGGCCCGGCCAGGCCTCGAGCCCAGCCGGCCTACTCCTCGGGCGCGGTCAGCTGCTCCAGGCGGCGCCGCACGCGGGCCAGCGAGCCCCGGTCGGCGAAGGCGACGAACACGGTGTCGTCCCCGGCGATCGATCCCACCACCTCCGGCCAGCGCGACCGGTCGAGGGCTGCCGCGATCGAGTGGGCCGAGCCGGGCAACGCCTTGAGGATGAGCATCGTGCCCGCTTCGCGGATCTCCACCGGCATCTCCTGGAGGAGCCGCCGGATCCGCTCCTCGCCGCTGCTGTCGGCCTCGCGCAGCATGGGCGGGATGGCGTAGGCCTGCATCCCGGCCCGGGTCGCCTTGACCAGGCCCAGCTCCGCCACGTCGCGCGAGATGGTCGCCTGGGTCGTCCGGAAACCGCGCTCGCGCAGGGCGACGGCCAGCTCCTGCTGGGTCCGGATGGGGCGCTGCTCGACCAGGTCCCGGATCGCCCGCTGGCGGAGCTGCTTCATGACCTCCATCCGACGCCTCGGGCCTACCGGGCCAGGAACGCGGCCAGCACGATCGCCGCGAGCACGAGGCGGTACGCGACGAAGATGTTGAGCGAGTGCCGGCGGACGTAGCGCAGCAGGACTTCGATCGCGAGGATGCCGGCCACGAAGGCACCGACGATCCCCACGAGCAGGGGCAGCGGCTCAGCGCCGCCGATGTCGCCGCGCAGCAGCTTGACCGTCTCGTAGGCCACCGCCAGGGCGGTGATGGGCGTCGCCATCAGGAAGCTGAAGCGCGTGGCTCCCTCCCGGTCGAGGCCGGCGAACAGGCCCGCCGAGATCGAGATGCCGGAGCGCGACACGCCGTTGAACAGGGCCAGCGACTGCGCCAGGCCGATCCCGACGGCGCCGAAGGCGGTCAGCTGCTCGAACCTGCGGGTCCGCGACCCCCAGCGGTCGGCGATCCACATGATGGCGCCGCCCACGACCAGCAGGACCGCGACCAGGCCGGGCTTGCGCACGTTCTGGTCGATGAAGTCGTTCAGCAGGAACGCGATGATCGCGGCCGGGATGGTGGCCAGGACGAGCAGCCAGGCGAGCCGCCGGTCCGGGTCGCGGGCAAGCGATCGATCGCGGATCGAGGCGAGGAAGGCCGGGATCAGCCGCAGCCAGTCGTCCCGGAAGTAGACGAGCAGGGCGAGCAGGGTGCCCCCGCTGACCACCACGGAGAACGCGAGCGAGTTGATGAACTCGTCGTTCCAGCCCAGCAGGTACGGCACCAGGATCAGGTGCCCGGACGAGCTGATCGGCAGGAACTCGGTGAGCCCCTGAACGATGCCCATGATCAGCGCCTGGAACAGCTGGTCCATGGATCAGCTCCGGGCGGCGCGGGCCACGAGGGGCCGGCCGCCCAGGAGGTCTCCTCCTGTCCGCCGCCTGCAGGCGGCGCGTGGTGCTAGCGGATGAACAGTGGAGCGAGGACGAGCGTGATGGTCGCGAGCAGCTTGACCAGCACGTGGAGCGAGGGGCCCGCCGTGTCCTTGAACGGGTCGCCGACGGTGTCGCCGACCACGGCCGCCGCGTGGGCCTCGGAGCCCTTGCCGAGCACATTCCCGTCGGCGTCCTTGAGGTTGCCCGACTCGATGTACTTCTTGGCGTTGTCCCAGGCACCGCCGCCATTGTTGAGGACGGTGGCCAGCAGGACGCCCGCGATGGTGCCGACCATCAGGAGGCCGGCCACGGCCTGGTAGCCGAGCAGCAGGCCGACCACGATCGGCGTGGCCACCGCGACCAGGCCGGGGGCCACCATCTCCCGCAGCGCGGCCCGGGTCGTGATGTCCACGACTCGTGCGTAGTCCGGCTTCACGGAGTAGTCCATGATCCCGGGCATCTCGCGGAACTGGCGGCGAACCTCGACGATGATCGACTGCGCGGTCTTGCCCACCGCCCGGATGGCGAGGCTGCTGAAGAAGTAGGCGAGCATCGCACCCATGAGCGCGGCGACGAACACGCTCACGTCGGCCAGGTTGACCGCGTTGAGCAGCTCGGCACCCGGGACCCCCGCCAGGAGACGGCGTCCCTGGATGAGGTTGATCTTGTCGATGTAGGCCGAGAACAGGAGGAAGGCGGCCAGCGAGGCGGACGCGATCGCGTAGCCCTTGGTCAGCGCCTTGGTCGTGTTGCCCACCGCGTCGAGACGGTCGGTGATCTCGCGCGCGCTTGCCTCGGCGCGCGAGAACTCGGCCACGCCGCCGGCGTTGTCGGTGATCGGGCCGAAGGTGTCCATGGCCAGGATGTAGGCCGTGGTCATCAGCATGCCCATGGTCGCGACGGCGGTGCCGAAGATGCCGCCGACGTCGACTCCGGCCTCGTTGGTGAGGCCCGCCTGGGAGCCCAGCCAGTGCGAGGCGATGAGGGCGATGCCGATCGTGATCGCGGTGACGGCGGTCGTCTCGAACCCGACCGCGGTGCCGCTGATGATGTTGGTGGCCGGGCCGGTCTTGCTGGCCTCGGCGATCTCGCGCACGGGGCGGAACGAGCCGGCCGTGTAGAACTGGGTGATGTACACGAAGGCGACGCTCGTTGCGAGGCCCACCACGCCGGCCAGGAAGAACCACACCCACGCCGGGAGCCCGTTGGCCGCCGCGGCGTCACCCGTGTTCATCATCACGTAGGTGGCGATCCCGAGCCCGACCACGGACAGCAGCGAGGTGACCCAGTAGCCGCGGTTGAGGATGTTCATCGGATCCTCGTCCTCGCGGCCGCGGATGAAGAACATGGCGACGATGGTGGCCAGGAGCCCGAACGCGCGGACGACGAGCGGGAAGAAGATCCACGCCTCGGGGTTCGGCCAGCCGGCCGTGGTGGCGATGGTGAACACGGCCACGCCGAGAATCATGGCGCCGATGTTCTCGGCCGCCGTGGACTCGAACAGGTCGGCGCCGCGACCGGCACAGTCGCCCACGTTGTCGCCCACCAGATCCGCGATCACGCCCGCGTTGCGGGGATCGTCCTCGGGGATGCCCTTCTCCACCTTGCCCACGAGATCCGAGCCGACGTCGGCGGCCTTGGTGTAGATGCCGCCGCCCAGCTGGGCGAACAGGGCGACGAAGCTGGCGCCGAAGCCGAAGCCCACGATCACGAACGGCGCCTGGTTGACCGAGATGTCGCTGAACACCGCCTGGTAGAGCGTGAAGATGCCCCACACGCCAAGGAGGGACAGGGCGACGACGAGGAAGCCGGAGACGGCCCCGCCCCGCATGGCCACCTGCACGGCCTCGACCAGGCTGTGGCGTGCCGCGGCGGCTGTCCGCACGTTGGAGCGCACGCTGACCGTCATGCCGATGATGCCCGAGGCCATCGAGCACACCGCGCCGACCAGGAAGGCGAACGCCGTCAGCGCACCGATCGGCAGGCCGGCCAGCGAAGGCACGTCGGCTACGTCGGGCGTCTCCACCACGGCGATGACGACTCCGATGATGACCGCCGCGACGACGGCGAGCGATGCGATCGTCGTGTACTGGCGCTTGACGAACGCGTCGGCGCCTTCGCGGATCATGGCTCCCACATCCTGCATGGCCTGGGGGCCCTTGTCCCGGGAGAGGACGTCGCGGGCGAGATAGAGCGCGAACAGGATCGCGGCGACGCCCGCGATCGGAACAAGCCACTGGAGCGCTTGGGCCATCAGGGTCTGCAGGGCCTCCTACCCGGTTCGGAACCACCGTGTCGCGTTTGTCTCGGCCGCGGTAACGGACCCGGGCAGGTTTGGACGGCGGCTCGGGATGCGTCGCGGACGTGGGCGCAGTCGCTGACCGGGGTTCGGAACGCAGGGGAACCGCCGCGTCGGCAGCCGGAGTGTATGCGTGCGCGATCGCACGGGTCAAACGACTTCCGGGCCCTCGTCCGGAAGGCATTCATCGACCCGGTCGGCCTATGCACCCGGGCGTTCGGGGGCCGGTCGGCCCTACCGGTCGACGTCGACCGGGACCGTCACGCCGCCCCTCCTCCGGGTGTCCGGCCGTGGCCCCGGTCGCTCCTTCAGCCTCCACCCCCCGGTGCGAGAGGCTCCGCACCCTATACTCCCCGCTCGTGGACCGTCGATCCAGCCTCGGGTGCCTCGTCGAGATCGTCGAGACGCTCGTCCTCACCCTGGTCATCTTCTTCGTCATCCAGACATTCATCGCGCAGCCCTACCAGGTGCAGCAGCAGTCGATGGAGCGAACCCTGGAGCCGGGGCAGTACGTGCTGGTCGACAAGCTCACACCCCGCTGGGACGACTACGACCGGGGCGACGTCGTCGTGTTCAACCCGCCGTCGTCCTGGACCAGCGACCCGACGCCGTTCATCAAGCGCGTGATCGGCAAGGGGGGCGATGTCGTGGAGGTCCGCGAGGACGGCAACGTGTACATCAACGGCGCCAGGCTGGACGAGCTGTACACGTACCAGAACAGCGCGGGTGTCAACGAGCCGACGGAGGCGGCGCCGGACCAGAACCGCTGGGTGGTGCCCGAGGGCCAGCTGTTCGTGATGGGGGACCACCGCCAGAAATCGGCGGACTCGCGCTACTTCGGGCCGATCAGCATCTCCAACGTCATCGGGCGGGCCTTCCTCCGGTACTGGCCGCTGAGCACCATCGGGATCCTCCAGACGCCGGACTATCCCGGCGTCCCGGCTGCGCCCTGAGGGGGCGGCCTGCCGAATCGTGACCCCAGTCCTGGTCATCGTCTCCGCTCTGATCGTCCTCGGTGGCGTGGTCACCGTGGCCGCGACCACGCCGCGCCTCGCCGTCCTGGGATTGTTCCTCGCCCTGACCGGGGCGGCGTACGTGGCCGACCCGTTTCCGGGGCCGCTCGGTCTCGGTGCCCGCCTGGCCGGCACGACGCTGGGTACCTACCTGGTCTGGATCGGACTCCGCCACGGTCCAGGGTCCCTGCCCGCGTCGAGCATCGGCTGGTGGGGCTCGCTGCTGGTCGCGGCCGCCGCATTCGTGGCCGGGTTCCTGGCCGCCGGCACGCTGGGCAGCGCGCTGGCCGCCGGCTCACCGGATGGCCCCGGCACGGGGGGCGTCGCCGCAGGACTCATGAGCGGATCGCTGGTGGCACGCGCGGGCGTGGGGGCCGCCCTGGCACTGGTCGCGCTGAGCATCCCCCAGGTGGCCATCGCCCGCGACACGCTCCGGCTGGGCGTCGGCCTGCTGCTCCTGCTGGCCGCCACCTCCCTGGTCGGGAATGCCCTGTACGGAGTCGGTGACCCGGTCGAGGAGTTCGCGTTCGCCCTCGCGACGGCCGCCTCCGGGGCGGCGGTGGGCTCCTTGATCCGCGCCTCGCTGCGCCACGGCGGCGACCTGGTCATCCGCGATTCGCTCCGACCCGACGCGGTCATCCGGCACCGGCCCACCGATGACGCCCACCCGCTGCAGGCGGGCCGCGATCCTGCCGGGCCCGACTCCGGGCCCGGCGCAACGACCTACCCCGGCCCGGGTGCCTGATGCTGCGGCTGCTCGTCCTCCTCATCGCCGGCGCCGTGGGGGCGGTGATCGCCGCCTGGGGAATCCCCCGCGGCGGGCGGCCGGCGCGCGCCGGGGCGCTGGTCGGCGTAGTCGCGCTGGCCGGAATGACAATCGTCGCGTTCACCCTCCACGAGACCCAGCTCACCGACACCGGGCAGCCGGTCACCGGGATCTTCGATGCGCACCTGGTGGGCAGCGCCTACCTCCGGCTGGTGGTCGGACTGTGGGGCCTGGAGAGCCTGATCCTCGTGCTCGTGGCGGCGCTGCTGGGAGGGCTGCCGCGGCTCGGGAGCCTGCTCCCGGCGACGCTGGCCGCGATGACCGGCGGCACGGTGGCCATGGCCTCGGCCGATCTCCCGGTGGGTGCCGCGGCGGGTGCCGTGACGGGTCTGGCATCGCTGGTCGTGATCCTCGCGGTCGAGGGACCGGCCGCGGTCGCCGCCGGTGCACGCGAGCTGCGGGTGACCCTGGCGACCGGCACCGCGGTGATCGTCGCGATGGCCATCGTCCCCCTGGCGGCACAGCTGGCGGTGATCGCCTCCGGCATCGGCCTCGACGAGGCGACCGGGAGCGCGTCCGAGATCGCGGGCCCGGTGCTCGGCTTGCTGACCGTCGCGCTCGGGCTTGCGCTCGCCGCCCGCTGGGGGATGCCGCCGTTCCACGTCCGCCTGACCCGGCTGAGCGACCTGGTCCCCACGGAGACCATGCCCCTGCTGATCGCGTGGACACCCGTCCCGGTCACCGTGGTGGTGTTCGCGGCGGTGGACCGACTCGTCGCTCCCCTGGCCCTGCCCATCGACGGCGAGCGGGTGTTGCTCATCGCGCTCGCCCTGCTCACCCTGGCCGGAGCGTCGGTGGCGGCAGCGCTCCACGACGATCTGCGTCACGCGGTCGGCTACCTGGTCGTTGCCGACGCCGGCCTGCTGCTGCTCGCCCTTGCTGCGCTCGACCCGTCGATCTGGGGGGCCGGCCGTGCGTGGGTGGTCGTCTTGGCCGGATCGAAGACCGCCATGGCGGCATGGGCAGCCGTGATGGAGGACCGGTTCGAGTCACGGAGCATCCCCGACCTGCGTGGTTGGGCGCGACGTTCGCCGCTGCTCGCCGCAGGCCTCATCCTGACGGCGGTGGCGACCTACGGCCTGCCCGGTTGGGTCGCGCTCGACGCTCGCTCGACGCTGGCAACCGGCGTCTGGGGCGCGCCATGGCAGCAGGTCCTGCTGCTGGCCGGCTTCCTGACCCTGCCCAGCTACCTGCGCCTGGCCAGGGTCGGGGTCGGCCGGCCGACCACGCGGGTCGACCGGGCCGCCCCCGAGCGCATCGTCCGCCGTCGGGCGCCGATCGAGACGCTGGTCGTGGAGCAGGAGGTCACCGGCGGGTTCGCGATCGTGGGCGGCAGGCCGGCCGGCGGCCGGGTGGCTGCGGTCTCGATGGCGCGCGGCGCGCTGACCGGTGTCCGCGAGGCCGCAGCCGGCGCCACGTCCGGGGCGCGCGGCGCTGCCGGGCGGGCCCGGGCGGCGACCAGCGGAGCGACCGCGTCGGTGCGCAGCACGGTGGCCCGGGACCGCACGGACCACGACGGGGCGACAGCCGCCGACGCCGCGCGCCCGATCCCGATCGACGCCGCGGCCGACGCAGGTGCGGCGTCCCCGGACACGTCCGCACGCCGCTCCCGGCGGGTCGCCGTGCCCGCCCGTTCCGCGGCGCGGTCGGCCGGACCCGCGGCGGGCCGCAGGGCACGTGCGGGATCAGCGGCGGCGAGCCTTGGTGCATGGGTCCAGCGGGACCGCACCGAGATCCTGTCGGGCGCCGTCCTCGCCCTGGCAATCCTGGCCGCGCTCACCAGCTGGGGCGCGCTCGACATCGCGAGCGCGGCCGCCGAGCCGGCCCCGATCATCCTGGGCGGCGGCGGGGACTGACCGCCGGCCGCGAAGGCGCGGGCGCAGTGCCGGTCAACCGGCGCGCGTCCGTTCCAAGGAACCGGGCTCAGTCCTCGGGGGCGAGCACCCAGCGGTCGATCTCGCGCCGGTAGTCCAGCAGCTCCTCTGGCTTGAACCAGAGAGCGAGCTCGCCGGCCGCGGTCTCGGTGCTGTCCGAGGCGTGAACCAGGTTCTGGGCCGTCTCCACGGCGAGGTCGCCGCGGATCGAGCCCGGGGCGGCCTCATGGGGGCGCGTCGCGCCGTTCATCGCCCGCACGATCGCGATCGCGTTCGGACCCTCGAGGGCGGCGGCCACCAGGGGGCCCGAGGTGATGAACTCGACCAGGCCCGTGAAGAACGGCTTGTCGCGATGCACCGCGTAGTGCTGCTCCGCCAGCGCGCGATCCACGTGGACGAGCTTGAGGCCCACGAGCTTGAGGCCGCGGTCCTCGAACCGGGCGAGGACCCGGCCGACGAGCTGGCGCTGGACGCCATCGGGCTTGACGAGGAGCAGCGTGCGCTGGAGTTCCGGCATGAGGGATGCCTCTGGTTCTGGTGGGCGATCGGCCCTGGCCGCGTTCCGGGGCGTGCCGCGTTCGCGGTGGCCGTGTCGGGTGGTTGCACAGGGTAGCGTGCCCGACCGGGTGCGTGACGCTGCCCCGACAGCGCCGGGGCAGGACCTCGCCCAGGCCTCAGGCCTCCTGCTCGTCGTCCCCGGTCGCCGTGGGCGGGACGGCCCGCTCGTCGGGCACACCGGGCACGGCGAGGTCGATCCGCTGCCGGGCCCGCTCGTAGGACTCCATGGCCTCGTCCTCCCGGCCCAGCACGCGAAGTGCGTCACCGGCCACGAGGGCCAGGAGCGGTACCGAGCCCCGTTCCCCGATCGCGGCCAGCACCCCCGGCGCGAACCCCGGCTCGAGCCGCAACGCGAGCGACAGGCGCAGGGCCGCGAGCGACACCTCCCCGGCGATCAATGCCGAGCGCCCCCCGGCGAAGGCCTCGGCGGCCGCGGTGGGGGCCGGTGCCGGATCGCCCTGGCGGTCGTGGGCGCGGCCGGGCTCCGCTGGGCTCGCCGGCTCGACCCCGGCCGGCCAGACCATGGCGCGAGGCATCCCCGCGAACAGGGCATCGAGCGTCGTGTCCATGCGCTCGACCGCGGCGTCGGCAAGCCGGCGGGCCTCCGCGGGGCGGCCGAGCGCCGCGACCGACTCGGCGGCGATGACGTATGCGAGCGGGTCGTCGACGCCTTGGTCGATGACGGCGTGCGCCGCCTCGCCGGCACCCGCCAGGTCGCCCGTCCGCCAGCGAACCTCGGCCAGGTCGACCAGCGACGGCACGTCGAGCGCGCCGCGCCCAGCCGCTGCCTCGAGCTCGGCGCGGGCCAGCGACAGGGATCCCATGCGCAGGTGCAGTCGCGCCAGCCGCAGGCCGGCGTCGCGATGGCGAGATGTCGCCTCCGGCCCGGCATCCGCCGCGACCTCGGGCCCGGCATCCGCCGCGACCTCGGGCCCGGCATCCGGCTCAAGAGCGGGCGCTCGCCCGGAGTCACCGTCGGGCGCGGGTTCGGGTCCCGTGTCGGGTGCGGGTTCCGCCGGCCCGCCGGTTGCGGGTGCGACCACCGCGTCACCCGGCCAGGCGCCGGCCACCGGCTCGTCCGGAGCCGGATCGTGGTCGCTCATCGCGGCAACCGCAGGTGTCGCTCGAGGCCCCGGAGGTGGCGGGCGGGCGCGACCACGGCCATCCGCAGCCGCTCGTCGTGGACCAGCTCGTCGGCGACCCGGCGCACGTCCTCCGCGCCAACCCGCTCGACGGCCTCGAGCGCTTCGTCCAACGTGTACACCCGGTCGTGGAGCGCCTCCTGCCCGCCGATCCAGGAGGCCAGGTGGCGCGTGTCGTCCATCCGCAGCTCGAGGCCGCCGGCGAGGTACGCCTTCGCCTTCGCCAGCTCGTCGGCAGGCACCGGCTCGTCGGTCAGCCGCACCAGCTCGGCCAGGATGGCCTCGATCGCCGCCGGCAGCTGCGCCGGGTCGACGCCGGCCGAGACCTCGAGCGCGCCCGCATCGGCGTACTCGACCACGCCCGAGCTCACGTCGTAGGCGAGGCCCTTCTCCTCGCGGACCCCGAGGAACAGCCGGCTGGACATGCCATCCCCGAGCACCGCGTTGAGCAGGGACAGCGTCCAGGCGTCGGGATGATCGCGCCGCAACGCCGGCAGCGCGATCGCCAGCTGGGCCTGGGTTGTGTCCCGGCGGCCCGTCATCACGCGTGATCCGGCGGGCAGGTCGGGCGCGGGGGCCACGGCGGGGACCGCCCCGTTGCCGGCGCCGAACGCGGCCGTCGCCAGCTCCACCGCCTCCTCGTGGGCGACGTCGCCCGCGACCGCCACGACCGTGTTCGATGGCCGGTACGCGACGGACCAGAACTCGCGGATCGCCGCCGACGGCAGGCCCCGGATCCCATCCTCGTCGCCGCAGATCTCGCGGCCCAGCGGCCCGTCGCCGAACAGCGCTGCCTGGATCAGCATCTGGACGTACTCGGACGGATCGTCGAGATAGGAGCGGATCTCTTCGACGATGACCGTGCGCTCCTGCTCGATGTCCGCCCCGGTCAGGCGGGGCTGGGTGACCAGCTGCCCGATCACGTCCATCGCCCGCCCGGCCTCCCGCCGCGGAACGCGCGCCCAGTAGACCGTGGACTCGCGATCTGTGGCCGCGTTGGCCGACCCGCCCACGCCCTCGACGGCCTCGCTGATGGCTCGGCTGGAGGGGAAGCGCTGGGTGCCCTTGAAGGTGAGGTGCTCCATGAAATGGGCCACGCCGGCGTTGGTCGCGGACTCGAGCCGCGACCCGGCGAGGACGTAGGCAGCGACCGACACGGCACGCGACCCCGGCAGGCGGGCGGAGATGACACGCGGCCCGTCGGGCAGCTCGGTGCGCTCGAACATGGCCACCGATGGTAGCCCCTGAATCGTCCGACCGGCAGCCCGAGGGGTCGCCGGTCGAACGGTGTGTCGCAGGGAGGACCGGATCAGGCGGGCGCCTGGCCGAAGGCGAGGATCCAGGGGTAGAGGAAGAACACCAGGAACGCGATGGTGACGATCCACATCAGCGGGTGGATCTCGCCCACCTTGCCGCGGACGATCTTGATCAGCACCCAGGAGATGAACCCGGCGCCGATGCCCACCGTGATGTCGTAGGTGAGCGGCATCAGGATCAGCGTGAGCAGGGCGGGAATGCCGTCCTCGACGTCGGTCACGTCGATGCCCTTGATCTGGGTGAACATCAGGTAGCCCACGAGCACGAGGGCCGGGGCGGTGGCCACGCCGGGGATGATGCCGGCGATCGGGGCGAGCAGGATCGCAAGCAGGAACAGGACGCCGGTCACGATCGAGGCGAAGCCCGTCCGGCCACCCTCGGCGACGCCGGCGGCCGACTCGATGTAGGTGGTGTTGGAGCTGACGCCCGCGAAGCCGCCGATGGCGGCAGCGGCGGAGTCGACCAGCAGCACCGGCCCCACGCCGGGCACCGACCCGTCCTCCCGGGCCAGGCCGGCCTCGGACGCGACACCGGTCACGGTGCCCATGGTGTCGAAGAAGTCGGTCAGCATGATCGAGAACACGGTCAGGACCGCGGCGAGCGGCGCCAGCTTGGTGAACACCTCGAGCGGGTCGACCGCGCCCAGCGTGGTGAACGAGGGGGTGAGCACCAGCTGATCGGGGACCGAGGTGACGCCCGCGATCAGGGCGATGACGGTCGTCACCAGGATGCTGATCACCAGCGCGGCCTTGATCCTGAGCACCCACAGCACCACGGTCAGGATCAGCCCGATCCAGAACACGAAGTCGGCCGCGGTCGTGGGCGGGTGGAAGGTCACCAGGGTCGCCGGCGAGTTCGCGATGACGAAGCCGCCGTTGGCGAAGCCGATGAACAGGATGAACAGGCCGATGCCCACCCCGATCGACTTCTTGAGGGCAAGCGGGACGGCGTTCATGACCGCTTCCCGGAAGCCCACCACGACCAGCAGCAGGATCGCCAGGCCCTCGAGCAGGATCACGCCCATCGCGCCGGCGGGCGACAGGCCCTGCCCGGTCAGCGAGAAGGCGACGATGCCGTTGATGCCGAGACCGGCCGCCAGTGCGAGCGGATAGTTGCCGATCGCGCCCATCGCGATCGTCATCAGGCCGGCGATCAGGGCCGTGCCGGCGGCCAGGGCGACCGCCGTGAAGCGCGGATCGCCGGCGGACTCGAACCCGCCCATCAGGATGCTCGGGTTGAGGAAGATGATGTAGGCCATGACCATGAACGTGGTCAGGCCGGCGCGGGCCTCGGTCGCGAACGAGGTGCCTCGCTCAGCGAGCTTGAAGTACCCGGCAAGGCCCCCGCCGCTGGCGGATCCGGGCGCGGCTGTAGCGCTCATCGCGATATCGTCGATGCCTCCCTCGTGGTTCCATCCGGCCCCTCGCCGGAGCCCGCGGGTTCATCCCGCGGGGCAGTGACCCCCTGCGGCTTCCCTATTCCTCCGTGCTGTCCAGCCCCAGCAGCTCCATCTGCACGAAGCCACCCAGGTCGAGCTCGAGCTGGCGCGGCGCCGACGGGCCCCCGGCGTCGTCCACGACGATCGGCACAAACTCGATGATCACCCGCTCGTCACCCTGGGCGAGGGTGTAGACCAGCAGCTGGTCGGGGCGCGTCTCGAACTCGAGGTGCTCGAAGGAATCGACGTTGATCGTGATCGAGATCGGCGTGAAGTACGTCGAGGTCCCGGGCTCGTCGGCCACGATCCGCTCCACCCAGCCGGTGCCGTGGGCAACGAGATCCCGGCCCCGGAGGTAGCGGTAGGCGACGGTCTGCCTGAGAACCGGACGCAGCAGGTGCTGGATGTCCGTCCGGCTGGTGACGAGACCCGAGTTGACGAAGAACTTCGCGGGCGGTTCGCTCGCCATGGTGGGCTCCAACCTCGCGCTCGAAAGGGGCTGGATGGCGACACGCCGCGCCGCCGTCCCGGTGGCGTCACGACAATGTGCGGATGCTACCCGAATGGCGGGTTGCGGGCAGGTGACAATCGCACACGTCCCGCTCGCCGGGGCCCGCGTCTCGCTCGCCGGGGCCCAAGGCGCCGCCGTCGAGCCCGGCCGTGACCACGTCCTGGCCGGTCGCGGGCCGTCGGCGAACGTATGATCCGACCATGCTGCTCGCCATCGACATCGGCAACACCAACATCACGTTCGGGCTGGTGGACGACGGCTCGATCGTCGCCACGCGCCGCGCCGGCAGCGACCGGGCGACCACCGTCGACGAGCTGGAGGTGCTGATCGACGGCCTGCTCGCGCTCGACGGCGCCGGGCTCGACGTGGTGGACGGCGCGGTGATGTGCTCGGTGGTGCCGGCCCAGACCGAGATGGTGGAGGCCGTCGCCGGCCGCCGGGGCCTGCCGATCCTGGTCGCCTCCTCGGGGACGGTGCCGCTGGCCGTCCGGATCGACCGACCGGGTGAGGTCGGGCCCGACCGGATCGTCAACGCGCTCGCTGCACAGCGGCTGTACGGCTGCCCGGCGGTGGTGGTCGACATGGGCACCGCCACCACGTACGACTGCGTCGGGCCGGACGGGGCGTTCATGGGCGGTGCCATCGCACCCGGCATGAAGCTGGGTCTCGAGGCGCTGGCTGCCAGCACCGCCCGGCTGCCGCGGATCGACCTGCGCACGCCGGATCGTGCGATCGGCCGCGACACCGTGACGGCGATGCAGAGCGGCACGGTCTTCGGCTACCAGGCGGCGGTCACCGGGCTGCTGGACCGGATCCGGCGCGAGCTCGCGGAGCTCGCGGCCGTGCCGCTCGACCAGGTCCGGGGGATCCTCACCGGCGGCCTGTCGATCGAACCCTGGGCCCGCGACGTCGCGGGCGTCGAGGTGATCGATCCGGACCTCACGCTCAAGGGGCTGGCGATCCTGTATGCGGAGGTCGCCGGCGGCCAGCCGCTGGCGGGCGCCCGGTGAGCACGCTGCCGGACAACGGCCGCCTTGCCGGAAGGCTGATCGGTCTCGGCGTCTGCGGCTCGATCGCCGCCTATAAGGCCGTGGAGCTGCTCCGGCTGCTCCGCGGGGAGGGCGCCGAGGTCGTGGTCATGCTCACCCCGGCCGCGACGCGGTTCGTCGGCCCGCTCACCTTCGGCGCCCTGTCGCGGCACCCCGTCGAGACGGACGTCCTGGGCCTGCTCCCGGACCTGCGCATCGGGCATATCGTCGTCGCCGACACGGCCGATGCGATCGTGGTCGCACCCGCCACCGCGCGCTGGCTGGGCGCCATGGCCAACGGGATCGCCAATGACACCGTCACGGCGACCTGCCTCGCCACGCGCGTTCCCGTGGTGGTCGCGCCGGCGATGGACGGCGACATGTGGGCGCACCGCGCGACCGAGGACAACGTGCGCCGGCTGGAGCACGACTTCGGCTATCGGATCGTGCCTCCGGAGGTGGGCTCGCTGGCCTCCGGCCAGTCCGGAATCGGCCGCCTGGCCGAGCTGTCCGCGATCGTCGACGCCGTCGTGGCGGCAATCGGAGACGGGCCGGTCCGCCAGCCGGACGATGCCCAGCGCCCGCCTGTCGTCGAGCCCGAGCACGAGCCGGATCTCGAAGGCCGCCGAGTGGTGGTGACCGCCGGCGGCACGGCAGAGTCCATCGACCCCGTCCGCTTCATCGGCAACCGGAGCACCGGCCGGATGGGCGTCGCCATCGCCCAGGCCGCCATGGCCCGCGGCGCCCTGGTCACCATCATCGCGGGCCGGACCGATGTCGCCCTGCCCCCCGGCGCGGTCGTGGTTCGAGCGGAGTCGACCGCGGCCATGCGCGTCGCCGTGATCGACGCCGTGATCGATCAACCGGCCGACGTCCTCATCATGGCCGCAGCCGTCGCGGATTTCCGCCCCCGGCGGCCGACCGCCACCAAGCTGACTCGCGACGACGGGCTGACCCTGGAGCTGGAGCCGACCGAGGACATCCTGGCCGAGGTCGGGGCCCGCGCGCGCGGGCTGGCGCCGCGCCCGGTCATCGTCGGGTTCGCGGCCGAGACCGGGTCCCTCGAGCGCGCGCCCGAGAAGCTGCGGCGCAAGGGAGCCGACCTGCTGGTCGCCAACGACGTGAGCGAGCCGGGGTCCGGGTTCGGGACGGACACCAACCGGGTCCTGATCCTTGGCGCGGACGGCTCGCGGGACCAGCTGCCGCTGCTCGCCAAGCGCGAGGTGGCCGACCGGCTGCTGGAGCGCGTGGTCGAGGCGTTGGACGCCCGCGACGGAGGGGCGCACACTGGGCCGACCATGGAGAGCACCCGATGAGCACCCAGTCCGAGACCGTCCGCCGCCTGTCCGTCGTCGACATCGCCAAGCTGTACGCCGACGGGACGCGGATCGCGACGATCACCGCCTATGACTACCCCACTGCCGCCCTGGTGGACGAGGTGGGCATCCCGCTGATTCTCGTGGGCGACTCCCTGGCCCAGGTGCTGCTCGGCTACGACACCACGGTGCGGGTGTCGATGGACGAGATGCTCCACCACGTCAAGGCGGTCGTGCGCGGAACGCGGCGGGCGCTGATCGTGGCCGACATGCCGTTCCTGTCCTACGCGACCCCGGACGAGGCCGTGGCCAATGCCGGCCGGTTCCTGCGCGAGGGCGGCGCCCAGGCGGTCAAGATCGAGGGCGGGGTCCGGAGCGCGCGCACGATCGAGGCGCTGGTCGGAGCCGGGATCCCGGTCATGGGCCATATCGGCCTCACTCCCCAGGCGATCAATGCGATCGGGAGGGTCCGCGTCCAGGGCAAGAACCGCGACCAGGCCCGATCGCTGCTGGCCGATGCGCTCGCGGTCCAGGAGGCGGGCGCGTTCGCGATCGTGCTCGAGCTGCTCCCGGGTCAGCTCGCCGAGGCCATCACGGAGCGGCTGCGGATCCCGACCATCGGGATCGGGGCAGGCGCCGGGTGCAGTGGCCAGATCCAGGTCATCAACGACACCCTGGGCTGGGGCGACTGGACTCCGAAGCACGCACGCAAGTACGCGGACCTGCGCGGCACGGTGCTGGAGGCCGTCCGCGCCTACCGCTCCGACGTCGAGAGCGGGTCGTTCCCCGGCGAGGCCGAGACGGTTCTGATGGATCCGTCCGTGCTGGACGAGGTGCTCGGCCGGGGCGACGATGACCGCGCCCCGACCGGCGGGCTGGCCGACCTGGCCGGCATCCCGCTCGACCGCGACCTGTAGCGGCCCGGCAGTCACCGATATCGGACCGGACCCGCGGTATGCAGGTCGTCCGAACCCGCGCCCAGCTCCGCGCCGTCCTCGCTGTCACCCCGCGACCGATCGGCCTCGTTCCCACGATGGGCTGGCTTCACGCGGGCCACGTGTCGCTGGTGGAGCGCGCCCGTGCGGAGAGCGAGACGGTGGTCATGTCGGTCTTCGTCAACCCCCGCCAGTTCGGGGAGACCGCGGACTTCGAGACGTATCCCCGCAACGAGGCCCGGGACCTCGCCCGCGCCGAGGCTGCCGGCGTGGACATCGTGTTCGCCCCGGCTGCGGACGAGGTCTTTCCGCCCGGCTTCGACACCCTGGTGTCGGTCGGAGCCATCGCGCGGGTGCTCGAGGGTGCCGCGCGTCCTGGCCACTTCGACGGGGTGGCGACCGTGGTCGCGATCCTGTTCGCGCTGGTCGGCGCGGAGCGCGCCTACTTCGGCCTCAAGGACTACCAGCAGGTGCAGGTCATCTCGCGCATGGCCCTCGACCTGGCGCTGCCCACCGAGGTCGTCCCGTGCGACACGGTCCGCGAGCCCGACGGCCTGGCGATGTCGTCGCGTAACGCCCGCCTGACGGGGGCCGGGCGAGCAGCCGCGCCGGTGATCCACCGCGCGCTCCTCGCCGGGGCCGACCGCGTTCGCGAAGGCGAGCGGGATGCGGCCACCGTCCGCGCTGCCGTGCGTGACGTCCTGGCCTCGGAGCCCGCCGTGACGATCGAGTACATCTCGGTCGCCGACCCCGACTCGCTGGGCGAGCTGGGCGCGGTCGCGGGCCGGGCCCTGCTGTCGCTGGCGGCCCGGATCGACGGCGTCCGCCTGATCGACAACGAGCGGGTGGTGTAGGGCCGGCCGGATCCGGCGCGGCCGGCGCTCGTCCAGGCGGCCGGGTGATCAGCGATCGGGACTCGCCAGCCGGCTGATCCGCACCAGCGGCTGGGGGGCCGCGATCCCCTGGAGCACCGCCTCGCCCGCCGGCTCGACGCGGTACTCGCCCGGAGGGAGTGAGGCCGCAAGCTCGGCGGCAGCCAGCAGGTCCCCATCGGACGCCCGGTCGGCGATCCGGGCGGCGAGGTTCACGGTGCGCCCGAACACGTCGCCGTCGCGCACGATCACGGGGCCGGCGGCGATCCCGGCGTGACCGCCGGGCAAACCGGCCCGCCCCAGCCGCTCGAGCACGGCCAGCGTCGCCTCGGTCCCCGCCGGCGCACCGTCGAACCGCAGCAGCACAGCCAGCCGGCCAGCTCAGGCGCGAGCCGCGCGAACCGGGCCCACGGCTCCAGGAACCGCTCGAACACCTCCACCGGCGGCACGCCCGCCACGTCGTCCTCGGCTCGCTCGATGGCCTCCGCATAGACCGACATCGCAGCCTCGGCGTCGCGACGCGCCGCCTCCGCCAGCAGGCGACCGGCCCGGAGCGCGAGATCCGGGTCCCGTTGTCCTCGACCACCGCGAGCACGGCGAGGAGGAGCCGCTCGTCCTCCTGCTCGAGCTGGTCGTCCGGTTCGGGCTCGGCGATCCCGAACTCGGCTACCAGCCGGCGCAGCAGCGGGGCGCGGTTGCCCAGCCCGGCCAGCAGCTCGGCGTACGCGCGCTCGGTCGGCGGCCCCGGGGGCCGGTGGAGCTGGTCGTAGTAGGCGAAGCTGATCGCCCCACCCCGGCTGGCCTGCGCCAACGCCTCGACCGTAACGCCGGCTGTCGCGAACGCATCGATGAGCCGGATGCGGTGCACGTCGCCCGGCGAGTACAGGCCGCCCCGCGCGGCCAGCAGGCCGAGATCGGTCAGCTGCCGGATCCGCCCCGGCGAGCACCGGGCGAGCGCGGCGAGCTCCCCCGCGCTGAGCTCGTCGTCTGGCGGCGAGCCGGTCACGACTCCGCCGGCGGGGAGCCGGCCTGCTCGACGATCCGCTTGAGGGCCGCCAGGTTCTCGGCGACCGCGCTCCGGACGCGTCCGGCCGCGAGCGGGGCCAGCAGGCGCGCGAGGCCGCTCGCCTCGACATCGGCGATGTTCTCCAGCCGGGTGCCGCCCGGGGTGGGATGGAGCCGGTACGCGATCGTGCCGCGCAGGGGCCCGAGCTCGCCGACCAGCACCAGGCTCCGGCCCGGATCCAGCGCCGTGACCTCCAGCTCCTCGACCGACGTGGTGGGGCTCGACCGCTGCTGGCGGATGCGCGTCCCGACCCGGACCGGACCCGGGGTCAGCCGGCGCGTCTCGACGATCGCCGGGTTCCACTCGGGAATGCGTTCGAGGGTGGCCAGACACGCGAAGACCTCGTCCGGGGGCCGCCGGATCTCGATCTCGTGGGCGAGACGCATGGGCCACCGATTCTACAACCGGGTCAGTCGAGCCGCGCCTCGGTCGCCGCCTCGAGGAACCGGTCCATCACCAGGTGCTCCCACACGAGCTCCTTGATCAGCTCGATCTTGCCGTGATCACCGGGGTGCGTCTTGACCAGCAGGTCGTGCACCTCGGACGCGACGGTGTAGGTGTCCTCGTTGACGATGGCGGCGAACAGGTCGGCATTGCGCACCGCGTCGAGGACCTCGGCGCGCGGTTCGTAGCCGCCCGTGAGCACCATCCCGGCCGCCTTGGCCACCGATGCCGCGCCGACGGCACCGGGGGTGGCGGCCACCAGCCTCCCAAGGTGCTCCACGGCATCGCTCGGCGCCGCTTGGGGCAGATGGGCGGCGGCCAGGGTCAGGATCGCGTCCTCCCGGTCACCGGGCAGGATGACCAGCGTGCGTGGGCCGATGTGGTCCAGCATGTGGCCGGGCTCCATCGCCCCGATTGCCACGTCGCCGATGACCAGGTCGAGATCGGGGCCGGGGCAGATGATCCGCCCGCGGACGCCGCGCAGGACCATGTCCAGGGTCGGATTGGACAGGATCGGCCGGTAGGGCAGAACGCCCAGCAGCGGGATGCCGTGCTGGGCCAGGCCGCGCTCCAGCGTCCGCGCGATACCCGGCTGCTCGTCGACGCGGACCTTGTTCACGACCGCACCTGCGACCGGCACGCCGTGCGCCTCGAAGTGCGACACGTTGAGCACGATCTCGTCGATCGGCCGCCCGACGCCGCCCTCGGACACGATGACCGCAGGCGCCCGCAGCATGGACGCCACGCGCGCATTGGACAGACCCACCACCGCCCCAACCCCGGCGTGCCCGGTGCCTTCGATCAGCAGGATGTCGTGGTCCGCGAAGTGGCGCTGCGCGGCGAGGATCGGGGCTTCGAGGTTCTCGATCACACTGCCCGCGATGTAGCGCTTGGTGAAGCCGCGCGGGATATGGACGGGGCTCATCACGGCAGACGGTTCGGGCAGGCCGAACACCCGGCGCATGAGCTCGGCATCCTCGTCGCACGGCTCGCCGTCGACGACCACGGTCCGCTGGCCGACGGGCTTGGTGAACCCGGTGCGGTAGCCGCGCCGGCGGAACCCGTCGAGCAGCCCCAGGCTCGCTGTCGTCTTGCCCCGGTTCTGCCCGGTCGCCGCGAGGAACAGCTGGCGCACGGGCCGCCCGTCAGCCGCTTCGGGCGGACTTGCGCTCGATGAGGGCCGTTGCCTCGCGCAACCGGACCAGCGACTCGTCGTCCACGCTGTCCGATTCCAGGTGCGGGCCGAGCCGCTCGAGAATGTCCGTCACCAGCCCCAGGAACACGGCCGCATCGGCCAGGAAGAACTGGGGCTCGTTGTTGTAGCGGACCATGGTCAGCCGGCCCTGGAGCACCCGGCGATCGTCGACATGGGCGACCTGGGTGCTGAAGTTGTGACCCTGGATGCCGTCGGGATTGTTGAGGAAGTTGAGGGCGTTGTCGATGGCCAGACCGAATCGGGCCCGCCAGGCGACCAGCCGCTCGTGGACCTCGGGCGGGATGCGGACCTCGGCGACGTCCTCGAACACCTCGGGCGCCACGGTGAGCAGCCCGACCAGCGTCGTGCCGGCGCGGGCTCCCAGCATGACCTGCAGGCTGCGCTCGAGGGTGAACACCTCGGAATCGAAGCGCGGGCTGGTGATCACGTCCGTGAGGAGGTCCTCGACATTGTCGAGGCTGCCGGGGTCGCCGAGCGCCCCCGCCATGTGGAGGATCTCCTCCTTGAACAGGAACTTCTCCTCGTGGTCGAGCATGGCGCGAACTCTAGCACCCGGGCCGGGGTCCCCAGCCGGGGCCTGGCGGCAGCCAGACGCGGAACGACCCGGCCGGAGCCGGGTCGTTCGAGCGTTCGATTGGGCGGCGGCCGTCACGAGCCGCGGCGGGGTTACGGGTACAGCCCGCGGAGGGCGGTCGCGTCGGCCACGCGCTGGACGGCGTTGAGGTAGGCGCCGGTCCGCATGTGCACGTTGTGCTTCTCGGACGAGGCCAGCACCTCGGCGAACGCCTGGACCATGATGACCTTGAGCTTGGCGTTGACCTCGACCTCGGTCCAGTGGTCGCGGTTGAGGTCCTGGACCCACTCGAAGTAGCTGACGGTCACGCCGCCGGCGTTGGCGAGGATGTCCGGGATCATGAACACGCCGTGGTCCGCGAGGATCTCGTCGGCCTCGGGGGTCGTGGGGCCGTTGGCGGCCTCGGCGACGATCCTGGCCTTGATCTTGTGCGCGTTGCGGATCGTGATCTGGTTCTCGTACGCCGCCGGGATCAGGACGTCGCACTCGGTCTCGAGCAGGTCGGCGTTGGTGATGTCCTCGGCGCCCGGGAAGCCCTGGACCGTCCCGTGCTCCTTCTTCCAGGCCAGCACCCGGTCCGGATCGAGGCCGGCCCGGTTGCGGATGCCGCCGGTCGAGTCGGAAACGGCGATGATCCTGGAGCCCTCGTCGCGCATCAGCTGGGCGGCGATGGATCCGGCGTTGCCGTATCCCTGGACCACGACCGTGGACGTCTTGAGGTCGATGTCGAGGTGCCTCGCGGCCTCGACGATCGTGTACACACAACCGCGCGCCGTGGCCTCGTTGCGGCCCTCGGACCCGCCGAGGCTGATCGGCTTGCCGGTGACGACGCCCGGGACCGTGTAGCCCACGTGCATGGAGTAGGTGTCCATGAACCAGGCCATGACCTGGGGGGTCGTGTTGACGTCCGGGGCGGGAATGTCGCGCTCGGGCCCGACCAGGACCTCGATCTCGGTGAAGAAGCGCCGGCTGAGCCCTTCCAGCTCCTTCCTGGACAGCTTCTTGGGGTCGACGATGACCCCGCCCTTGCCGCCGCCGTACGGAATGCCCACGACCGCACACTTCCAGGTCATCCACATCGCGAGGGCCTTGACCTCGTCGAGGCTGACGTCCTGGTGGAAGCGGATGCCGCCCTTGGCGGGGCCGCGGCCCAGGTTGTGCTGGACCCGGAAGCCGGTGAACACCTGGACGCTGCCGTCGTCCATGTGCACCGGGAAGTGGACCGTCAGCTCGCGGCGCGGCTCGCGCAGCACTCCGCGGAGACCCGGGTCCAGGTTGAGCATCTCGGCTGCGAGGTCGAATTGGTGCTGGGCCACGTGCCACGCGTTCGTGGTTGCCTCAGCGTGCTCCGTCGTCATCAACGGATGATCCTCGGTTGCGGGACGGTGGACGCCGTCCCCGATCGGTGGGCCGTCATCCGGACGACCCCACGGGGGCGCTGCCGACGCTCGGCCGAGCACGGCCGGGCAAGGTCAGACGCCGCCTTCGGGGTTCGAGTATAGCCGTGCGACGCTCCGGACCACGGGCCGGTCGTCACCGTCGCGCAACCAATCCGTCACTTGCGCGCATCTGTCATCCGGCAGGGGGCATGCGAGCGGGTGTGGGCTACGGGCGGTAGATCGCCACGGCCCCGACGCAGCCGGGACCCAGGTGCGGTCCCACCGATGGTCCCACAGTCCGGACCTGGACCAGCGCCGGGTCGAGGCCCGATCGCTCGAGAAAGCCGGCGTGGAACGACTCCACGTCGGCGTGTGTCGTGTGAAGCACCGTCGCCCGCTCCATCGGCCGGGCGGTGAGCAGCTCGAGGCAGCGCTCACGTGCCTTGGCCCGAGTTCGCACCCGCTCCGCGTTCTCGACGATCCCGTCGGTCACGGTGATGATCGGCTTGATCGACAGCATCGATCCCATCGCGGCGCGTGCCCCGCTGATGCGGCCACCCCGCTTGAGGTACTCCAGTGTGTCGAGGGCCACGTACAGGTCGATCCGTCCCTTGGCATCCTCGATCTCGGCTGCGATCTCACCGCCGCTCGCCCCGGCGGCCGCCAGTTCGGCACCCACCTGGGCAAGCATCCCGTGGCCCATCGATGCTGAGCGCGAATCGATGACGTGGATCTCGCGCCCGGCCAGGGCCCGGGCGCCGAGCGTCGCCGACTTGAGCGTCCCCGACAGGTCGCCGGAGACCGTGACGCAGACCACCGCGTCCGCTCCTCGCTCGAATGCCGCCTCGTAGATGTGCTGGAAGTCACCGGGCGAGGCGGCGGCCGTGGTCGGGAACGGTGCGTCGGGCGCGGTCATCCGGGCCCAGAACTGGTCGGTCGTGAGGTCGACGCCGGTGCGGAAGGTCTGGGCACCGAAGCTGACGATGAGGGGCACCACGCTGATGCCGGCTGCGGCAGCCACGTCAGGCGGCAGGTCGCTGGCGGAGTCGGTGACGATCGCGACGCTGGACACGGGCCGGGTCCTCCTCGGGCGTTGTCGGCGGCCGCCCCGGGGCGGGGATCCCCCACGTCCGATGATACGAACCTGCAACCCCGAGCGGGCGGCCGACCCGGTGGTCGGGGCCCGGCGGCCCGGCAAGGCCCGCGGCATCCGCGCGACCCGCTACGCTCATCGCATGGCGCGTTCCGTGCTCGCGGTGATCTTCGGCACCTTCACGCTCCGGCTCGCCACGGGCGTGACCGGGGCGATGCTCATCTACTACTACGCCGCCTTCCCGGAGCATGGCGGCGCGGTGGTGGACCCGTTGATGGTCGGGGTCCTGGGCGCCCTGTTCTACGCCAGCGAGCTGATCGGATCGCCGATCTTCGGCATCCTGTCGGACCGGCTGGGCCACCGCCGGATCATGCTGGTCGGGCCGGCCTTCGGCGGGATCGCCGTGGTCATCACGGCGTTTACGGTGAGCCTCCCGGTCATCGCCTTCACCCGGCTCCTCGAGGGCACCGCGACCGCTGCCTCGGTCCCGTCCATCCTGGGCTTCATCGCGTTCGCCACGGCAGCCGACGAGCTGACCCGCGGCAAGGCCGTCGCCCGGTTCGAGGCAGCGACGCTGGCCGGACTGATGGTCGGCTTCGTGATCGCGGGTCCGATGTTCGAGATCATGGGACCGGCCGGCTTCCTGGCCAACGCGGGGCTGTATGCGATCTCCTTTGCCATCTACCGCTGGGGCGTCCCGCCGGAGGCGGAACCGGAGCCGGCGGCTCGCGGCCACGATCCGGCCGAAGGGCTGCGCCGCTACGTCCGCATCCTGCGCGGCTCCCACGTCTGGCTGCTGGCGCCCACCTGGGTGGCCATCAACGCCACGCTCGGGCTGTACACGAGCCAGACGGTGTTCCAGCTCGTCCGGGAGCCCGACCCCCGGTTCGCCGGGCAGCACCTCATGGGCGCCTTCTCCCCGACCCAGGTCAGCATCGCGCTCGCGATCGGCGGCCTGCTGTTCTTCGCCGGGCTGTTCTGGTGGGGCGGCCGGTTCCGGGTCCTGCGCCGGACCGCGATCATCCAGTACGGGATCCTGGGCGGAGCGGTCATGCTGACCGCCGGGGCGGCCATCAATCATGTCGGGACCACGTTCGCGGTGCTCCTCCTGGTGCTGGTCGTCATCGGCGCGGCCGGCCTGTTCGTGCTGGCCGGCGCCACGCCGGCCGCGATCGGGCTGCTCGCCGACATGACCGAGGCGTACCCCAACGACCGGGGGGCGATCATGGGGCTGTACTCCGTGTTCCTCGGGCTGGGCCAGATCACCGGCAGCCTGGTCGGCGGCATCGCCGCCGAGATGGCCGGTCTCGACGGGATCTTCGTCGCGTCGCTGGTGCTGCTCGCGATCGCCATGCTCCCCATCCGCAGCCTGCGCAAGTACGAGCACTCGATCCGCGGCGCCCCGGCGGTGTCCCATGGCTGATCCGGCGCTGGTCCCGGCCCGGCTCGCCCGGGGGGCCCGCGGAGCCGTGGTCGCCCCCCACCACCTCGCGACCGCGGCCGGGCTGGAGGTGCTCGCGGCCGGCGGTCACGCGGTGGACGCGGCGATCGCCACCAACGCGGTCCTGGCCGTGGTGATGCCCAACGGCTGCGGGATCGGCGGCGACGCGTTCTGGCTGGTGTGGGACGAGACGACCGGCGAGCAGGCCGCCCTCAACGGCTCGGGTCGTGCCCCGGCCGCCGCCGACCCGGTCGCGCTCCGTGCTCGCGGTCTCGACCGCGTCCCGCTCCGTGGTCCGCTGTCGATCAATGTGCCCGGCGTGGTCCGCTCGTGGGCCGATGCCCACCGGCGCTGGGGCCGCCTGTCACGCGCCCGGCTGCTGGCCGCCGCGATCGAGCACGCGGACCGCGGGTTCCCGGCCTGGGACGGCCTGGTGAGCGCCGTGGAGGCGACGGCAGCGAGCCTGCCCGAGGAGCCGTGGGCCGCCGGGTTTCACCAGGTCTGGCGGCCGGCGGGACGCCCGTGGCGGCCTGGCGAGCGGGTGCAGCTGCCGGTGCTCGCCGCGACCATGCGCACGTTGGCCGACGAGGGCTTCGATGTGTTCTACGACGGCCAGCTTGGCGAGCGGATCGTGCGCGGCCTCGCGGCGGCCGGTGCGGACCACACGGTGGCCGACCTGCGCGACCACCGCAGCACCCCGGCGACGCCGATCTCGACCGTCTACCGGGGGGTCCGGGCGACGACCCATCCCCCCAACAGCAGCGGCCTGGTGGCGCTCGAGATCCTCAACGTCCTGGCCCTGGCCGAGCCACCGCCCGGCGCCCGGTTCACCGGCCGCGGCTGGTCCGACGCCGCATGGATCCATCGCCAGCTCGAAGCCGCCAAGCTCGTGTTTGCCGACCGCGACGCATACCTGACCGACCCCGACGTCCGGGGGATCCCGGTGGACGAGCTCCTGGGGCGCGACCACGCCGTCGGGCTCGCCGCCCGGATCGACCCTCTGCGCGCGGACCCCGCACCGCCGCCGGTCCGGACGCTGGTCGGCGGCACCGTATGGCTGGGTGTCGTCGATGCCGAGGGCAACGCAGTCAGCCTCATCCAGTCCAACGCTGCCGGGTTCGGGTCCGGGGTCGTGGATCCGGGCACCGGCGTCCATTTCCAGGATCGCGGCGCGTCGTTCTCGCTGGATCCCGCGCACCCCAACGTGCTGGCGCCGCGCAAGCGGACGGCACACACCCTGATGCCCGGGATGCTGTTCCGCGAGGGCGATCGACGGCCGTGGATCGTGGCCGGGTCGATGGGCGGCGACATCCAGCCCCAGGTCCACGCCCAGCTCGTGTCGGCGCTGGTCGACGGCGGCGTCGACATCGCGACGGCCGTGGCGGCGCCGCGCGTCGTGGTCGAGCCCGGGGGCCGGCTCGCCCCTCCGCTCGCGGTCGGCTTCGACGGCGAGCTCGCCCCCGGCGTCGAGGACGGGCTCCGGGCGCGGGGCCACGATCCTGTCCGGGCCGGCTACGACGGCAGCCTGGGTCACGAGCACGCGATCGAGCTGGTCGACGGCGGGCCTGCCGCGGGAGGATCCCTGGCGGCGGTGACCGATCCCCGCAGCGCGGGCCTGCCCGCCGTCCGCTGATGGCACGGACGGGCAGGCGGGGCGGCCGTCGAGGCAGGGACGCCCGGCGCCGGATGGTATCCTCCGGCAGCCGGTGGCAGCCGCCCTCACACTCGAACTGCCACCGGCGCCGTGTGGGACAACGGAGGCACCCGTGACCTCGAACGTCGGCCAGAACTACCCGTACACCAGCGAGACCGAGGCTGAGCGCGCGGAGCGCGTGGCTGCGCTGATCGAGGATCGCGAGGGGCTCGGCGACACGGTGACGAGCGAGTCGCTGCCCCTGGACCACAACGACCGCTGGTGGGTCTGGAAGTGTCCCACCACCGGCTGTCCGGGCCTGCTCCACGCGGCGGGATACGCCCTGGAGAGTCACGCCGTGTTCGTCGTCTGCGACGGGACCTGCGGCAGGACCTTCCTCCGCTAGCCGTCGGACCCGGGCCGCGTGAGCGCTACCGGGGGGCAGCTGGACGTCGCCGTCGCGCGCCGGCGACTCCTGCTCGACACCGCAGGGATCGCGGTCTCGGTGGCGGGATTCGGCCTCGTGTTCGGTCTCGCCGCCCGCAATGCCGGCTACTCCCCCATCGATGCCGTGGCGATGAGCACGATCGCCTTTGCCGGCGCCGCCCAGTTCGCGGCCGTGGGGTACGTCGCCGCCGGGCTGCCGTGGCTGCCCATCGTCGTGCTCACCCTGTTCCTCAACCTGCGGCACGTGCTGTACAGCGCGTCCCTGGCCCCCCACCTGCGCCATGTCCCCCGTCGCCACCGGGCGGCGATGGCCCACGTGCTCACCGACGAGGCGTTCGCGCTCTCGGCAGCCCACTTCCACCGGCTCGGCCGCTCCGACGTCGGCGGCTACTGGCTGGGCGCGATCCTGGGCGTGTTCGTGCCCTGGAACCTGGCCACGCTGGCCGGCGTGCTCATCGGCGGCGCCATCCCCGATCCGACCGCCTTCGGGCTCGACATCGTGTTCCCGGCCGCGATGGCCGGGCTGGCAATCGGTCTCGTGACCGGACGCCGCGAGGTCGTCGCCGCCGTCTCCGGAGCCGCGCTCGGGGTCGCCCTGTCGCTGGCGATCGGGCCGGCGCTCGGGATCATGACCGGCGGGCTGATCGGTCCGCTGCTGGGGATCGCCGTGCCCCGGGGCCCGGAGCGGCCCGTCGACGACGCTCATCCGGGCCCGCCCGTCCATGCCGACGCCACGATCCCGCTGCCCCACGACCACGTCGACGTGGATGCGGCGCTCGGCGATCTGGACGAGGTGCCGCCCGACGACGGCCCGGACCGGGGGTTGGCACGGTGACCGGCACCGGGCTCGTGCTGCTGGCCGTCCTGATGGCGGCGGTGACCTATCCATCGCGAGCCGTGCCGCTGCTGGCACCGGGCATCGAGCGGCTGCCATCCGGGGCGCTGCTGTACCTGCGCCTGGTGGGACCGGCCGTGCTGGCGTCGCTGGCGGCCGTGAACACGCTGGTGGTGGGCGGCCAGGACGGCCCGCGCAGCCTGCAGGTGGGAATCGAGGCCGTCGGCGTGGTGGTCTGCCTGGCCGTCGTCGCCTGGCGCCGCAACCTGTTCCTGGGTCTGGTCGTCGGCGTGGCCATCGTGGCCCTGGCGAGGGCCGCTACCTGACCCCATCCATAAACCCTCCGGTCCCCGTCCGTACCCGGAGGGCAGGGCAGGTCCCCGGCCGGTCGCGCCCAGCGGGTACGATGGCCCGGGCGTAGGCCGGGCTATCCCGGCCGGAGCGTCCCGCCCGGAGGAGCTGAATGGACCCGAGGAGGCTCGTCGCAGCGACCTGCGCCGGTGTGCTGGTCACCGTCGGGCTGCTCCCATTGCCGGTCCTCGCGGCGGGACCGGATCGCGCCCCCACCCGGGTCAACGTGGGACGGGTCGACCCGTCGTTCATGCCGCCAGCGGCGGACCCCGGGCGCATCGTCACGGTGATGCTCCAGCTGCGCGGCTCGCCCGCGGTGCGATCGAACGTGTCGCGCCTCGGTCAACGGTCGGCGGCGCGCGACCTTGACTGGGCCCAGCAGCAGGTGGCGTCGGAGGTCGCGCGAGCCGGCGGCAGGGTCGTCGCCAGCTACCGATACACGTACAACGGGCTGCGGGTCCGAACCCGCGCCGGGAATGTCGACGAGCTCGCCGCCCTGCCCGACGTCGTGGCCGTCCGCCCGCTGCGCACCTATGACCTCGGCAACGCCAACGGCAACGCGGCCATCGGCGCCTCCGCCGCGTGGGCGGAGTCCGGCGCCACCGGCGACGGCGCGGTGGTGGCCGTGATCGACACCGGCATCGACTACACCCACGCCGACTTCGGCGGCGAGGGCACGGCCGCGGCCTACGAGGCGAATGATCCCGGTACCGTCGAAGCCGCCTCATTCCCGACGGCCAAGGTCATCGCCGGGCACGACTTCGCGGGCGATGACTACGACGCGAGCGGGAACAGCGGCTCCAGGATCCCGCTGGAGGACGAGGATCCGCTCGACTGCAATGGTCATGGCAGCCACGTGGCCGGTACCGTCGCGGGCGCCGGCGTCAGCCTCGATGGATCCGCCTACGGCGGGCCCTATACGGCGGCCGCCGTGGGTGACGGATCCGACTTCAGGGTGGCTCCCGGCATCGCGCCCGAGGCTGCGCTGGTCGCGCTCAAGGTGTTCGGCTGCCAAGGCTCCACCGACCTCGTGGTCGATGCCCTGGAGTGGGTGGGCGCCTACAACGCCCACCACGTCGCGGGCATCGACGTCGTCAACCTGAGCCTCGGCTCGCCGTTCGGCGCGCCCACCGATCCCGACGCAGTGGCGGCGAACGCGCTGGTCTCGTCGGGCGTGGTCGTGGTTGCCGCCGCGGGCAACGACGGTGACGTCCCCTACATCACGGGGACCCCGGCCGCGGCGACCAAGGGCATCAGCGTCGCCGCCTATGACGCCCTCCCGGACATCCCCATGGCCACCATCGGGACCGCGGACGGCGACATCCGCGCGGTCAACATGAACGGCTCCACGGGTCTTCCCGTGTCGGGTCCCCTGGAGATCCTGCTCAGCGGTACCTCCGGACTGAGCCCGGGTTGCGACCTCGACCGCTACGCCGGGGTGTCCGAGGGCGACATCGTGGTCGTCAAACGCGGTGACTGCTCCTTTGCGGACAAGGGCGGGCTCGCACAGGCGGCCGGAGCCGCCGCCATCATCGTGGTCAACCGGGACGACGGTGGCGTTCGCCACGACGAACTCCCTCCCTACGTCGGCGGCGACCCGGCGTCGTTCGCCATCCCGATGCTGGGCACCGCCAACAACGTCGCCGGCAGCGCGCCGGTCGAGTCGCTGGACGACGTGCTCATGGCGCTCGACGGGACGGACGTGACCCTGACCGACGCTCCCTCGGCGGCCAACCCCGACCACGGCAGGATCGCGGACTTCTCGTCGACGGGCCCACGCTGGGGTGACAGCGCCCTCAAGGCGGATGTCGCCGCTCCGGGCGTGAGCGTGCTCTCCGTGGCCATGGGCAGCGGCGCGGACGGGACAACCTTCTCAGGCACCTCGATGGCCGCTCCGATGACGGCGGGCGCGGCGGCGCTGGTGATCCAGACCCATCGCGCCTGGACCCCGCTCCAGGTCAAGGCGTCGCTCGCCAACACCGCCGACGCCTCGGCGGTCGTGGGCTACTCGCCGTTGCGGGCGGGCTCGGGCCTGATCCAGGCCGACCGGGCCGTCAGCGCCAACGTGCTGGCCACGACCAGCGACGGCACCGCCGCGCTGTCGTGGGGCTACCGGCAGCTGGCCAAGGCCTGGACGTCGTCCAGGTACATCACCATCACCAACGACGGCCCCTCATCGGCGACGTACTCGCTGTCGTCCCCCACGAGTCGGGTCAAGCTGTCCGCTGCCACGGTCGCCATCCCGTCCCACGCCGCGGTCAAGATCAAGGTGACGGCCTCGCTGTCGAGGAAGGCAGTCCGGCGCCTGTGCAGCGCCGACCAATGGGTGGGCGAGGGCTGCGACGGCCTGTACACCCTGACCGGCGCCATCATCGCGACGCCGGTCAACGCCAGGAGCGGGCAGCACAGGCTGCGCGTGCCGTACATCATCGCTCCGCGCGGCGTGTCCAGGATCGCCTCCTCCCGGAGCAGCCCCTGGACCAAGTCCGGCAGGACGATCTCGGGCCGGCTCCTGTTCGGGAACCGCAGCTATCACGACGGCTACGTGGACGTGTACGCACTGGGCCGCACCGATGCCAAGGGGGATGGGGCGAACGGCACCGACCTGCGAGCCACCGGGGTGCAGGTCCTGTCACCGTCGTTCCTCGACTACGGGTCGGACCCCGCCGACCGGTCGCTGCTGTTCGCGGTCAATGTCCACGATCGGTTCTCGAGCGCCTCCCCCCACGAGTTCGACGTCCTGATCGA
This sequence comes from uncultured Chloroflexia bacterium, assembly GCA_963727585.1. GTDB lineage: Bacteria > Chloroflexota > Limnocylindria > Limnocylindrales > CSP1-4 > CAIXZV01. Next base: position 1,952,509 of record CAVSHH010000003.1, read on the forward strand.
CGTCGACGGAGACAGGTCAGCCGACTTCGAGCTCCAGGGGTTCGACTACGGGCTGGCCGCTGCCGGTGCGTACTACGGCCTGTTCGCCACGTTCATCAGGGACGTGGCCGCGGATGAGTACCTGGACTGGGCCTATTTCGCGGACGCCCCGCTGAACGGGTCGACCCTCCTGCTCCCGGCTCTCGCGTCCGACTTCGGCCTCATCGGGCGCGGCTCGTTCGCCTACAAGGTCGTGGCCCACGACGGGTTGACCGGCCACAAGGACTGGACCGGCTGGTCCCGGACCGTCAATCCCTGGCGGATGAAGCAGTCGAACGGCCAGTTCAAGCCGGTCGCCGGCAAGGACACCGCCCGGACCAGGGCGTGGTTCCGCCGTGTCTCCTCGGTCAGGGGCTGGCTGGTCGTGTCCATGGACGATCGGAACGGCGCCGCGCAGGCAGACGTGGTCAGCCTGCCCAGGAAACCCTGACGGCCGGGCGGATCACAGCGCCGCGCCGGCCCTCGCCAGCCGCTCCCTGCGCCAGCGGCCGACCTCCGGGTCTCGCCCGATGGCGGCGATGAGCGCCGCGAGGAGCGTCGTCCGGGGGGCGATCGAGGCCACCTCGAGGTACTCGCCCGGGGAGTGATCCAGCCCGCCGATCGGGCCCAGCCCATCGATGGTGGGGATGCCCATTGCGGCCGTCGTGTTCGCATCCGATGCACCGCCGGTCGCGGCGTCGCGCAGCTGGAGGCCGAGGTCGCTGCCGAGAGCCAGGACATGGTCCACCAGGCGCGCCGAGCGGGGGCCCTTCTCCATCGGCCGGTGGCGCCCACGCTCCTCGCACCGAACCCTCACCCCCGCCACCAGGCGCGGCTCGAGGATGGCCTCCACGGCCGCCTCGACGGCCGCGAACTCGTCGTCGGTGACCGCCCGGACATCCACCTCGAGCGTGCACCGCTCCGCGACCACGTTGGGCCGGCTGCCTCCCTCGATCACGCCCACGTTGACGGTAACGCCCGACCAGCGCCCATTGAGTGCGTGCAGGTCCTGGGTGATCCGCGCCGCCTCGAGGATGGCGCTGCGCCCCTTCTCGGGCTCGATCCCAGCGTGGCTCGCCGTGCCGAGCACGGTGATGGCGAGGTCGAGTGATCCCTTGCGCGAGGAGACGATGTCGCCGTTGGCGCGCGCGCACTCGAGGACGAGGCAGGCGTCGGACTCACGGGCCAGCCGCCGGATGTGGGGCGAGGACGCGGGCGACCCGATCTCCTCGTCCGGGTTGGCGATGAACAGCAGCCGTGCCACTGGCGCGCCGCCAAGGGCGTCGCGCAGGGCAGCGATGGCATGCAGACCCGACAGCAGGCCGCTCTTCATGTCGGTCACGCCGGGACCGGTGGCGATGCCCCCCTGGAGCTGGTACGGGCGCTCCGCCACCGTGCCCTCATCGAACACGGTGTCCAGGTGGGCGATGCACAGCACCGTGGGTCCGCCGCGGTCCGTCCCGTGCAGCTCGCCGATCACCGTCTCGCCCAGGCCCAGGTCGTTGGCGTAGACCGTGACCGAGAACCCCAGCGTCCGCAGCCGCTCGGCCGCCCAGCGCCCGACGACGTCGACTCCGGGCTTGGTGTAGCTGCCACAATCCACGTTGACCAGACGCTCGAGGTCACGCAGGAAGGCCGGAAAGGCGGCATCGATGCTGGCCCGGATCGCGGCCAGCTCCTCGGTCGCGACGAGGGCGGAATCGGTGGCTGACATGCGTCAAGTCTACGGGCCGCGGGCAGCGACCTGCGGGGAGCTGGCCCGCCGGCCGGATCGCTCGCGTATGCTCCCGGAACCGTGCGCCTGGTCGAGATCCGCCTGCTCGAGGGACCCAACGTCTACCGGCTCGTCCCGGTGGTCAAGGTCGAGCTCGCGGTGGGCCGGACGCGCGCGTGGCACGGCTCGCGCCGGCCACCGACCCACTCCCTGACCCGGCTGGCCCGGCCGGTGCCGGCACGTGAGTGGCCCGATGCCGTGATCGACGTGGTGGCCTGGACCAGGCGCCTGCGAGCTGCGCATGGGGAGCAGGCCGGCCCGGTCCGCGTCCACCGCGCGTCCGACGCCGGACGATGGATCGCCACCTGGCCGTGGGTCGGCCACGAGCGGGCGAGGCTGATCGCGGAGGCTGCCGTCGACCTCGCGGGTCGCTCGGTCTCGCCGGGCCGGCGGGTCCGGCTCACGATGACCCAGGCGCGCCTGGTGGAGCATTGGTCGGTGCGCATCGCCGCGGCACAGACGACCCCGCCCCGGTGGATCCGCGCCGCCGTCCTCCGGGTCCCCGTGGCATCGGTCACGGGCACCAATGGAAAGTCCACCGTCGCCCGCCTGATCACGCACATCCTGCTGCGGGCCGGGCACCGTGTCGGCACCACCACCAGCGATGGCATCCTCGTCGATGGGCGACTGGTGGACGCGGGCGACTGGACCGGTCCGGGAGGCGCGGCGGCCGTCCTGGAGCGCCCGGACATCGACGTCGCTGTGCTCGAGACGGCGCGCGGCGGGCTCGTCCTGCGGGGCATGGGCTACGAGGTCAACGACGTCTCCGTGTTCACCAACGTGTCCGCCGACCACCTGGACCTCCACGGCATCCACACGCTCCCCGAGCTGGCCGAGGTGAAGTCCACGGTCTGCCGCATCACCCGGCCCGGCGGACTGGTGGTGCTCAACGCCGATGACCCGTTGGTCGCCGCCGTGGCTCGCCGGGTCCGTGCCCGGGTGGGCTACGTGTCGCTCGAGCCGGATCGCTCGCGACTGGTGGTCCGCCACCGCCGTGGCGGCGGGATTGCCTGGGGCATCCGGCGCGGATGGCTGGTCGAGTTCGACGGCCCGGACGAGACCGAGCTGCTCCCGCTTGCCGAGCTGCCGCTCGCGCTCGGGGGGCTGGCCCGGTACAACATCGCCAACGCGCTGGCGGCGGCCGGCGCGGCGAGGGGCCTGGGCGCGACCTGCGACGAGGTCGCAGACGGGCTGCGCGCGTTCCAGCCGTCTGCCGAGCTGTCACCCGGACGCCTCAACCTGTTCCGGCTGGGGCGCCGGACGATCATCGTGGATTTCGCCCACAACGAGGCGGGCACCGAGGCGATCCTCGAGGTCGCGGCGGCGATCGGCTCCGGCGCACCGGTGACCGCGATCATCGGCACCGCCGGCGATCGGCCCGACGAGACGCTGCGTGGCATCGGCCGCCTCGCCGCGCGGCTGGCCGACAGGGTGGTCATCAAGGAGACCCTCGGCTACCTGCGGGGGCGGGAGCGCGCCACGCTCGTGCGCCTCCTGGGCGAGGGGCTGGCCGAAGGCGGCATCGACCCCGCGGACGTTCCCGTGTACGACACGGAGACCCGGGCGCTCGAGGCCGAGCTGATTTCGACCGGGCTCGCGAGCGGGCGGCGGTCGGGCGGTCGCGCCACGGGTCATCGTGCTGTTCTGCCACGAGGAGCGTGATGCGGTGTTCGAGCTGCTCGACCGGCTCGGCGCCCGCCAGGTCGATGTGGCGACCGGGCTGCGCGATGTCGGGCCGCGAGCGGTCGGCCAGGGGCCCAGCGCCCCGGCGGGCCGGGACGTCCGGTCGGCCTAGGACATGCAGTCCGCCGGCCTGCAGGCCGTGGCCGACTGGACGACCACGAACCTCGAGGAGCCGGCCGCGTTCACCGCGCGGGCGACGAAGGCGAAGTACTCGTTCGTCCCGTCCCATGCGAGGACAGGTCCGTCGACATCGGCCTCGGGCCATGTCCACGACACGGAGCCCGCAGCGGCGGGTCCGGAGGCCAGCCGGTTCCGGATCCTCGCCGGCAGTGGCGTTGAGCGGGTGACGCATGGGACGCCTCCCGCCACGGGCTCGTTGGGACAGGCCGTGATCCCGAACACACGAACCGTGGTGCCGGAAGCGAGCGGCACCGTCCAGGACACCGTGTAACGGGTGGCGAGGGTGTCGCCAGCTCCGGGCACGCCGCGCTCCACCAGGAGCTCGAGGCCGTCCGGGGCCGGCGGCCTGGCATCGGCCGCGACGGATGGTTGGCCCGGAGTGGGTGACGCCGAGGCCGTGGGACGCACGCTGGGAGCTGCGGACGCCGTGGGCGAGACCGAGGCCGGGCTGGGGGAGACCGAGGCCGGGCTGGGGGAGACCGAGACCGGGATGGGTGAGACCGAGGCCGGGATGGGTGAGACCGAGGCCGCGATCTGCGAGGCCCCACCGGGCGTCGACTCGCTCGGGGCGCATCCTGCGACGAGGCTCGAGAGGGCCAGCACGGCGATGATGCCGGTCCACAGCGATGCACGACGCCGGGAGACTGGATTCATCTGGACCTCCCTTGGGGCTCCCCGGTGGCCGCCGCCTGACGGGCGGGATATGCCGCGGGACGGGCGGGATACGGTGAACTAGGGACGAGTCGGAGCCCGGGATGTGGCGCGAGCCGGCGGGCCGTCAGCCCTCGGGTGCCTCAAGCTCCCCTGGGTCCGCGAACGCCGTCCCACCCTGACCGCGCCCGGCGAGGGCCATCGCCTGGCGGTAGACGTCGACGGCGTCGTCGGCGCAGACCACCACCAGGTCGCCCGGCGAGGCCCGGCGAAGCGCCGCCCGGATCGCCGCGGGCTCATCGAGGATCTTCTCGACCTTGACCACCCTCGCCCCGCCCTCGTGGCGCACGGTGCGGATCCCGGCCACCACGTTGGCGGCCGTCTCACCTGGCTCGCGACCTCGAAGGTTCCGGTCCTCGCGGACCACGATCTCGTCGAAGGCCGTCGCCGCGAGGGCTCCGTAGTCAAGCTGATCCTGGTCACGCCGGTCGCCGGGGATCCCGATGACGCCGATCGCCCGACCCGTCCTCGTGGTGCCCCCACCGCCGCCGGGGTGTGGCTGGGAGTCGACCATCATCCGGTTCACGAAATCGGCCAGCTGCCGCATGCCATCGACGTTGTGGCAGTAGTCGATGACCACCCGCGTCCCGGCCACCTCGACCAGGTTGAGGCGACCGGGCGCCTGGAAGAACGACGTCGTGAAGGTGCGCAGCCCCTGGCGGATGTCGTGCAGGTGGGCACCCATCGACCATGCGGCCGCGGCCGCGGCCAGCGCGTTGGCAACGTTCATGCGCGCACGCCCGGCGAACGTCGAGGGCATCAGGTGGGTGAACAGGACCGGCATCTTGCGCGGCCCGTGCTTGAGCACGATCAGCTCGCCCTGCGGCGTGTCCTCGAGGCAGAACGCGGCGTTGCCGCGCGAGGTGTGGCCGTCGACGCGGTCGAAGCCGTCCTCGCCCTTGCCCTTCGACATCGAGAACAGGACGACCCGGCCGTCGCAGTGGCGGCCCATGCGGTACACGTGCTGGTCGTCGGCATTGAGAACAGCGGTCCCGGAACGAGGCACGGCCTCCACGACCACCCCCTTGACGCCCGCCAGCTGGCCGACCGTCTCGATCCCGCCCAGCCCGAGGTGGTCACCGGTGACGTTGGTCACGACGGCCACGTCGTTGCGGTCGTAGCCCAGGCCTTCGCGCAGGATCCCGCCCCGCGCGACCTCGAACACGGCGGTGTCCACGGTGGGGTTCTGGAGCACCATCTGGGCGCTCCGTGGGCCGCTCATGTCGCCCCGTTTCATCAGCCGTCCATCGACCACGATGCCGTCGGTGCTGGTCATCCCGACCCGCCGGCCCATCAGCTTGAGGATGTGGGCAATCATGCGGACGGTGGTCGTCTTGCCGTTGGTCCCGGTCACGGCGACGATCGGGATCCGGGACGGGGTGCCGGGCGGGAACAGCAGGTCGATCACGGGCTTGGCCACGTACTGCGGCTCGCCCTCGGTCGGGTGGGTGTGCATCCGGAACCCGGGTGCCGCATTGACCTCGACGATGCCGCCGCCAGTCTCGCGCACGGGGACCTCGATGTCGGGGCAGATGAAGTCGATGCCCGCGATGTCGAGGCCGATCATGCGTGCGGCCGTCTCGGCAATCTCGACGTTGTCGGGATGGGCCTCGGTCGTGCGGTCGATCGAGGTGCCGCCGGTGCTCATGTTGCCGGTCAGCGCGAGCTTGACGAAGGCACCGTCCTCGGGCACCGAGTCCAGCGTGCAGCCCTGGCCTGCAAGCAGCTCGACGGTGTTGGCGTCGACCTTGATCCTTGTCAGCACCTTCTCGTGGCCGATGCCGCGTCGCGGATCCAGGTTCGTGTGCTCGACCAGCTCCCGAACGGTGTGCCGGCCGTCGCCCCTGACGTGAGCCGGCACGCGCTCGGCCACCGCGGCCAGGTTGCCGCCGATCACCAGGCACCGGTAGTCCCGGCCGGTGATGAAGGCCTCCACGACGACGTCTCCGCCGCGACTCTGGCGCACCGTCTCGGGCCAGGCGGCTCGGACGGCGTCCTCGTCCCGCAGGCCGAGCGCGACGCCCCGTCCATGGTTGCCGTCGAGGGGCTTGATCACGCACGGATACCCGATCCGCTGCGCGGCCCGGACGGCGTCGTCCTGCGTGTCGACCACCTCGCTCCGGGGCACCGGCAGACCGGCCGAATCGAGCAGCCGGTTGGTCAGCTTCTTGTCCGATGCGATGTCGACGGCGATGCCGCTGGTCCGGCTGGTCATCGTGGCCCGGATCCGCTGCTGGTGGACGCCCTGGCCCAGCTGGACCAGGCTGTGGCGATCGAGACGGATGAACGGGATGTCACGACCCGCAGCCTCATCCAGGATCGCCTGGGTCGACGGACCGAACGCGAGCCGCTCCGCCAGTCGGATCAGGGACTCCAGCTCCCCGACCAGGTCGAATATGAACGCCGGGTCCTCCGGCGCCACCAGGTGGTTGACCAGCGCGACGGCCTTCCTGCCCGCCTCGATCCCGACCTGCTCCTCGCGGTACTCGAAGATGACGTTGTACCGGCCCGGCTCGCCCGTGCCCCGGGTCTTGCCGTGCCGGACATCGGTGCCGGCCAGGTTCTGGAACTCGAGCGCGATGTGCTCGGCGACGTGCCCCAGCCAGGTGCCCTCGCGGAGCCGGGTGAGGAAGCCGCCGCGCCTGCCCAGCGAGCAGGCATGGTCCTCGAGGGTGGGAAGCACCTCGACCAGGGCATCCACGAACCCGGGAATGGTGTTGGACGGGAACTCCTCGAGCATGCCGAGGTCCACCACCTGGCGGATGACCGGCTCCGTGGCCCAGTAGTTGGCGCCGCGCAGGACGCGGGTCTCGAGAATGCGCAGGGTGGGCTCGGGACCGGCCGGTTTGGCGGCGGGGGTGGCCCTTCGGCGCTTGCGGGTCGAGGCGGCGGGGCTGGCGTGCGCCGACCGGGTCCGAGACCGCTTGGGAGTGCCGGAATCCGCCTGCGCCACTGGTCCCTCCTCCGACTGCGTGGGACCGGAGTGTACGCGTTCGTGGTGAGCCCGATCGAGGGTGGTCCCGGCATCGGCCGTGAGCGGCGCGTGGTCGGGATCGCGGCCCTCGCTCGCCCGCGCCGGGTCGCCGGAGGGCATGCTCCCCGAGGGCGCAGCATCCACGGTTACCGGCGTGGGCTCAGCTCGACGCGAGATCGCCCTGTAGCGAGTGCAGCGCGGGCGTCGCCACGCGCGTCCGCCGGCGCAGGTCGAACCGGTAGCCGGACGGCAGGCTGTGGAGCACGACACCGCTGATCATCAGCGGCCGGTGCCCGCGGATCTCCCAGGCATCGGTCTCCGAGGCCGCCCCATCCACGACCGTGACCGAGCCGCGCCCGATGACCTCCATGACCTGGTCCGGCCCGACCACGCCCGCCGTGTCCTCGTCGACGCCGAGGCCGAGCAGCGACGGGTTCTGGGCGATCAGCGACAGCAGCCGTCCGAGGCGGTTGCGCTGCTGGAAGTGCTGGTCGACGATCACGCCCGGCAGCAGCCCCAGGCCAGCCGCGATCTGGGCCATCCGGTGCTTGGGAGTCGCACCCGAGGCGCCGAACGCGATCATGTGCGACGAGACCGCACTGGCACCGGCGGATGTGCCCGCCACGACGGCGCCCGCCCGGAAACGCTCCAGGATCGCCTCCGCCAGGCGGGTGCCACCCAGCATCGAGGACAGGCGGAGCTGGTTGCCACCGGTCATGAAGATGCCACTGGCCCCGCGGATCGCGCGCGCGGCATGCTCGTCGTTCGCCTGCGTCCGGGCGACGGCGTTGAGTGGCACGACATCGGTCGCGCCGAGCTCCCGGAACACGGCTCGATACCGCTCGGCGGCCTCGACGCCCAGCGAGGAGGCGGTGGCGATGACCGCGATCCTCGCGTCTCGCCCACCGGCGAGCGTGACGAACCGGCCGAGAATGAGCCGGTCGCGGACCTTGTCCTCGGCTCCACCGATCACGATGACAGTTCCCTGCGGCATGGTGCGGGGAGTCTACCAGCGCGCTGTGCCCCGCCCCGGGCGATGACCATGGCGACACACGCGAGGGGGTGCGCGATCGGCGGTCGATGCGACCCAGCGACGCCAGTGGAGCGAGAATGACACGAATGGATCTGCCCACCGCGCTCCAGGGGCGCCCCGCCCGACGGGCAGGGGTGATCCGGCGCGCCCTGCGGCGCGAGGCCGCGCGGATCCGTGAACCGCGTCGGATCCTGGCGATGGCGATCCTGATCGTTGCCTTCGGCCTCGCGCTGGCCGGGATGCTCGGCAGGGGCGATGCCGCCGGGGGGGACGCCCAGGCCTACTGGGCCGCGGTCCGCGTCTGGCTCGAGGGCGGCGACCCCTATCACCCTGCGGGGCCGTTCCTGCCGTACGTCTACGCGCCGTGGATGCTGCCCGTCTTCATCCCGTGGGCGCTGCTTCCCTGGGAGGTGGCCTGGTTCGTCTGGCGCGGCACCCAGATCCTGCTCCTGCTGTGGTCCATCCGGTGGGCCTATGCGCGGCGGCCCCTGCCCACCGCCATCCTCGTCGGCCTGCTCGCGTTCCCGATGGCGGCCAACCTCGACACCGGCAACATCAACCTGCTGCTGACGCTCGCGGTCTTTGCGGCCCACTTCACCGGCCCGCGGGTTGGTGGCCTCCTGTGGGGCCTGGCGACCTGGATGAAGTGGGTGCCGGCGCCGCTGTGGCTCGTGCTGCCGCCGCGTGCCCGGCTGTGGGGTCTCGTGTTCCTCGCCCTGTGCGGCGCGCTGTCGCTGCTGACGCTGCCGCTGACGATCGTCCAGCTCCAGGTCCTGTTCGGCTTCGGTGATCGGCCGCTCCGTGCCGACTACCTGGTGTTCATCTGGGCCGCGGTTCCCTGGTGGTGGCAGCTGCGACGGCCGTTTGCCTTCCTCCACCCGTCGGCGTGGAAGGCGTCGCTGGAGGCCCAGCGGGAGCGCGCCCGTCGCTGGGACCGCGCGCTGCGGGAGGATCCCGCGGCCGCCGGCCGGCTGGCGGCCACCCGGTTCCAGCGCTGGGGCGCAAGGTTCCTGGGCCTCGAGGCGTCGCAAGACGTGTCGAGGCGGGCGCGACGGGCCGCGGCGCGACGGGCCGTCTCGGAGATCGGCGACTGAACCTCAGCCGGGGACGGCGGTACCGCGCGGGTCGAGGCTGACCGTCGTGCCCGGGCGGGCAATCGCCCGCCCTGTCGCGCCCCTTGCCGCGTACCGGAACAGGGACCGGTCCACGGAGTAGATCGCCGTCGACACGAAACCGATCCCGCCCAGCCGGAAGGCGAACAGCGGGTTCTCGCGGTTGCCGGCGTAGTGGTAGGGGGTCCCGTCGGCGGCCAGCAGGGCGAGGTTGGCCTGGCCGCCCAGCTCCGCGTGGAGGCGCCCGAGCAGGCGGCCGACCGATGCCTTCCGCGTCCACGCGTCCTCGAGCCGGCGCTCGCCCACCTCGCTGTCGGCGCGGCCGTGGATCCGGCCGGTCTTCCGGTAGCCGTCGCGCACCGCCCTGAAGGACTCGAAGTCGCCGTTGTGGCCGAATGCAAACCGGCCGGCAGGATCGAGGAACGGCTGGGCGTCGGGCAGCTGGATCGTGGACAGGCGCGACGGCCGGCGCAGGTGGATCAGCGCGGCCGTGGTCTCGATGGCACCCAACCGGTCACGTTCCGGGGCATCGCGGAACGCACCCAGGTCCCGATGCACGGCCAGCGTCCCGGCGCCGGCCAGCCAGGCCACGCCCCAGCCGAAGCCGGCGATCCCGTACTGTTCCATCCGCTCGGCCAAGGGCCACAACGCGTCGAGCCGGAACGGCTCCGCGGCGCGGGCCACGAGCTGCTCGCACATGGCGGCGATCATACGTTCGCGGGACAGCACCGCAGCCCCTGACGGGTCAGCGCCGGATCTCGCGTTCGTACTCCGGGAAGTAGTGTCCGATGACCGGCAGCTCGAACCGGCGCAGGATCGACGTCCTGGGCTCGCGCGCCAGCAGGAACGCGAACGAGCGGGTGACGAGGTCGACCGGATCGGCAGCCCCGGGCGCCAGCCGCGCCAGGTCGTCGGCCGTGACGGCCACCTCGTGCGTCGTCGGCGTGCCGGAGCCACCCACGGTCACGTGGCAGGTCCAGCCGCCGGCCCCCGGCTCACAGGTCACGGTCACGGGTGCATCCATGTCCGCAGGATGGCAGGAATGAGCGGACCCCGCCCAGCCGGTCGACGGGCGGGGCCCCGGTTGCGCGCGTCCGGGCGCTCCCCGATGGGTCAGGCCGCCTGGGGGCCTGCGTGCGGCCCGGCCGCGGGGTCCGAGGAGGGCCCGGGATCAAGAAGCTCGCCCGTCTCCCCGTCGGCCGGCTGCCCGAGCCGCACCAGGAAGCGGGCGAACACGGCTGCCCCGGTCAGCCCGACCAGGGCGAGGCTGACCCACAAGATCGGCCGGGCCAGGTCGAGGTTCTCGGTGCTGATCAGGGCGCTCGGGAGGTCGCCGAGATACGCCTGGTCGGCTGCCTCGAGGCCGTAGACCTGGGGGATGATGTACAGGACCGACGCGACGATCAGCAGCGAGCTCACGAGACGGAAGTCGGACGGGTTGTCATCCGGGTCGCGCACCAGCTTGACCACGGTCGCCCACATGAGGACCACGGCTGCGAGCGGGGCCGTAATCGGCAGCCCGACCTTGAGGTACAGGTTGGGGAACACGAACACGATCGACAGGCAGAGCGTGAGCACGAGCAGCGCATCACGCATCAGCACGTAGCTCAGCCACCACACATCGCCACCGAATCGGAGTGTGAGGCGCTGGAGGAACCTGAGCACGTAGGGTCGGGCGAAGTGGAGCGACAGCGTGAACGCCCACAGGATCGGCAGCACGGCCGCGATGGACAGAACCATCCACTCGGACCCGCCCGAGGTGAAGGCAGCAGCAAGATCGTCGGGTGTCAGCATCAGGGTGCCTCCTCACGCCGCCGCGGGCCGGCGGATCATGGACAGCCGGAAGTTGTAGCCCACCGCCACCAGGCCGAGGATCCCGATCAGGGCGCCCGACAGGTAGCACAGCGGCAGGGCGAGGTCCGGGTTCTGCGACGTCACCAGGAGCGGCACCAGCTGGCCGGCCAGGTTGCCGCCCAGCAGCGTCATCTGGGTGCCCAGCAGGTACGGCGTGATGTACAAGGCGGCGCCGAGGCCGACGAGCACGACCTGGATGCGCATCCAGCGCACGTCGGCATCGCCGCGGGTCATGAGCTTGATCAGCAGCGCGCCGAAGGCGCACACGGCGGCGAGGCCACCGGTGATCGGCAGGTCCTGGCCCGAGATGACATCGGGGTACAGGAAGATGAAGCTGCCCAGGAACACCTGGAGCAGGATCAGGTCGCGCAGCGCGACGTAGATGATCCACCACAGGTCGGCACCCAGGCGGAGCGTGAACTTGCCCGTGGTCCGGACCATGTACGGTCGCGCCAGGTGCAGGGCGACCGACAGGATCCACAGGATCACGAGCGCGGCGGCGATCGTGCCCTCCACGAAGCCTTCGCCGGCATCGAAGAAGCCGGACACCTGGTCGGTGGTCACTGCGCACCTCCTTGCGTGGTCGTGGAAACTGGCGCCGCAGCCGATGCGGGCACCGGGGCGGAGATCGGCGCGTGGTGGCTGTCCGCGGGACCGCGCCCGGCGGTGACCGACACGGACGGGCATGCGTACACGGCGTCGCAGCGGAAGCAGCGGGAGGCCTCCGCCCGGGCGTCCCGCTCGACGAACCCTTCCTGGGTGGCCGCGAAGGTGCCCGTTTCAATGACCGGCAGGGCCGGGTGGCGGCGTGGTTGGTTCGCGAGGTCGACCTGGAGCCGGTCCTCGGGCGGCGTCCGGTAGCGCACCGCGGCGAAGATCTCCGCCTCGCCATGGGCCGCTCCGGACAGGTACTCGTGGATCGAGCCGGCCGCACGCCGCCCGGCGGCGACCGCATCGATGATCGTCTTGGGCCCCGACACGACATCGCCGCCCGCGAAGATGCCGGCCCGGCCGGTGGCGAGGGTCCGGGGATCGGCCACGATCCCGGCCCAGCCGCTGACCTCGATGCCGGCGCCTTCGGGCAGGATGGACGGGTCGGGCTCCTCGCCGATGGCAACGAGGATCGCGGTTGCGGCGAGCTCCCGGACCTCGCCGGTCGCGGTCCTCTGGACACGCCGCGTCGTGCCTGCCGGCTCGGTGGCCGGGCGGGTCACGTCGAAGCGCACGGCCACGACGCTGCCATCGCGGCCAACGACCTCGCGGGGCGCCAGGCCCTCCAGGATCGCGATGCCCTCGCGCTCCGCGGCCTCGACCTCCTCGACCTGGGAGGGCATCTCGGCCCGTCCCCGCCGGTAGGCGACGGTGACCGAGGTCGCCCCGCTGCGCCGGGCCGATCTGGCGGCGTCCATGGCGGTGCTGCCACCGCCGACGACGATCACCGAGCCCCTCAAGCGCGGCTGCTCGCCGAGGTTGACCTCCTTGAGGAACCGGGTGGCCGGGATCGTGCCGCGAAGGTCGTCCCCGGGAACGCCCAGCCGCCGGCTCTTCGAGGCGCCGGTGGCGAGGAAGATCGCCCGGAAGCCCTCTCGCTCGAGATCGGGCAGCGTGAAATCACGGCCCATGACCGTGTCCAGCCGCAGCTCGACCCCGAGATCCAGGATCCGCCGCAGCTCCGCCTGGAGGACGTCGCGTGGCAGGCGGTACTCGGGAATGCCGATGGCCATCATGCCGCCCGGAACGGGCATGGCCTCGAGCACGGTGACCGGGTAGCCGAGGCGGGCGAGGTAGAAGGCGGCCGACATCCCGGCCGGCCCACCACCGACGATGGCAACCCGCTCGGGATGCCGGACCGCGGGCGGCGGGACGGCCGGCAGCGTGCCGCGCTCGACGGCGAACCGCTTCAGCGTCCGGATGGCGATCGGCTCGTCGAGAACGCCACGACGACACGCCGGCTCGCACGGGGCGGTGCAGATCCAGCCGCATACCGAGGGGAAGGGGTTGACCTCGGCGGCAACCGCATACGCCTCGTCGTAGCGGCCCTGGGCCACCAGGCCGACGTATCTCCCGGCATCCGTGCCGGCAGGACACGCCTCCTGGCACGGGGCGATCGGCGCTGCGGGCGGCTGGTCGACCATCGTGGTCCAGACCTGCCACGGTCGCGGCCGGGACCGCGTCCTCCACGTGAACAGGTCGCCCCAGGGTGACGGGTGGACCGGCTTGAGCGCCTCGCGGGTGACCTCCGAGAGCGGCAGCCAGGCGCGGTCGGCCGCGATCGTCGCCGGGCGGTCGATGGGACCCTGGCGTGGGGCCAGCGGGATGGTCTCGCGGGGCAGCGTCGCCAGCGTCATCACGTTGGGCGGGCACTCCCGGATGCAGATCCCGCAGCCGATGCACTCGCCCACCTGGAGCGGACGTTCCATCGTCCAAGGGAGCGGGCGGCCACCGACCGGCCCGGTCTCGATCCCTGGGGTGTCGGGCCGGCTCATGTCGAGCGCCTCCACGGGGCACACGTCCATGCACACCCCGCAGGTGATGCAGCCGCCGTGGTCGATGTCGATGCGATAGCCCATGGGCCGCCTCCTTGTGGCAGCCCGAGCATCGCCCCCGACGCGGCCGACGCCAACGCCCGTACGGGCAGGACAGCAACCTATCCGTTCGGGCGGGGGCCGGGGGAGAAACGGCCCGGGCCGGTCGGCGGGTCAGGCATCCGGCAGGATCAGCGGTCCGGCAGGAGGCCCTCGCGGACAGCTCGCGCGACCGCCTCGGCCCGGCTGTGCGCGTGCAACTTGTCGAGGATGTTGCGCAGGTGGAACTTGACGGTGTTCTCGGAGATCCCGAGCGCGGCAGCAATCTCCTTGTTCCGCAAGCCGTTCACGACGAGCCTGAGCACGTCGAGCTCGCGATCCGTGAGCTGATCGGGGTCCCGGTCGTGGACGGTAGGCCCGTTCGGATCCCCCACCGGGCGGGCGAGCTCGGCCAGGATCCGCGCGGCGATCGCCGGGGTGATCGCCGCCTCACCCCGGGCCACGGCCTCGAGCATGGAGCGCAGCTCCGCCGACTCGAGGTTCTTGAGCAGGTATCCGCGCGCCCCGGCACGGATCGCAGCGAACAGGTCGTCGACGTCCTCGCTGGCCGTGAGCATGACGATCGCGACGTCGGGACGCTCCCGGGCGATCACCTCGGTGGCCGCCAACCCGCCCCCGGGCATCGCGATGTCCATCAGCGCCAGGTCCGGCGAGAGCGTGCGCGCGAGGTCGATCGCGGTCGTGGCATCGGCTGCCTGACCGACCACCTCGTGGTCCCAGGCCTGCAGGAGCGAGGCGACGCCGTCCCGAAACAGCGCATGGTCGTCGGCGAGCAGGATCCGCATCTCAGCTCTCGCCCGCGACGGCCGGGGCGTGGCCGGCGAGGGGGATCTCGAGCACCACCGCGGTGCCACGACCTCCGAGCCCGTCGCCCACGTCGATGCGGCCGCCCACGGCGGCGGCCCGTTCCCGCATGGCCTGCATGCCGTAGTGCGGGACTTCCCCGGGTCTCGCGGCCGCCGGCAGACCCCGGCCGTCGTCCTCCACGCGAAGCGACAGGTGGTCGTCGCGAACGACCATCTCGACGCGGACGCGGTTGGCTCCGGCGTGCTTGCGCACGTTGGTGAGTGCCTCCTGGACGATGCGGTAGACATGCGCCTCGGCGTCGGGATCGAGGCGCAGGCCACGGGCGTCCGCGTCGACGCGCAAGTCGAGTGCGAAGGTGGAGGCCGCGGCGGCACGCCCCGCGTAGGAGGCCACCGCGGATCCCAACCCCTGGCCGGGCTCGATCGGCCCGCGCAGCCCGAGGATCGACTCTCGCACATCCACGTAGACAGCCCTCGCCGCTGCCCCCAGGTCGGCGACCTGCGTCCTCGCCTCGTCGATGCGACCTGCCGCGAGGTACCCGTCGACGGCCTGCGTCTTGGTATTCACGTAGCCCAGCACCTGCGCGATGCCGTCGTGCAGCTCGCGCGCGATCCGCTCGCGCTCCTCGACCACCGCGAGCTCGCGCAGCCGCGCCTCCAGGCGGTCGTGCTCGAGAGCGATGGTCGCCTGGTTGGCCAGCGAAGCCAGCGTCTCGACCTCGTCGGCATCGAACCCGCGAGGGGTGGCGCAGCCGATGCCCAGGAGCCCGATCGTGACCGGACCGCGCTGCAGAGGGGCCACCAGCCGGACCACCGCAGTTGCGGGATCGACGTGCGCCAGGAGCACGACGCTGGGATCCTCGTCGCTCGCCCGCTCGCGGCCATCGCGATCGGCAGCCAGGCGCGCCGCCCCGGTAGGTGAGGCCGCCAGCGGGACCAGTTGCCCGTGCTCGTCCTCGAGCAACAGCACGGCCACGTCCGCAGCGAGGAGCGCCCGGGCCTGGGTGACGACCGCGTCGAGGACGAGCTCGACGTCGCTCAGCGAGGCGATGGCGAGCGACACCCGGTGCAGCGCCCGGGCAGAGGCGCCGCGAGCCTCCAGCTCCGTGTTGCGCGCCCGAAGCGCCCCCGTGAGGGCGTCGATGCGCGAGAAGGCCATGGCCCCGAACGCCAGCGCCAACACGGCGAGCACGCCAACCACCAGCAGGGTGTCGCGCGGGAACGGGAGGAGCTCATCGAGGACCGAGTCGGACAGTGTCTCGAGCAGGGCGACGACCGCCACCGGGATCAGGACGACGAGCCAGCGGGCTGCCCCCGACCGTGTCGGAACCTCCACGCCGACGCCTCCGTGATCGTTCGGCTGCCCGGATGTCGTGCAGGCAGCATACGCCGCGGCGGACGTCACCCCGGCCTGCCGTGCTGGCAGACCGGACACCAGAACGTCAGGCGCGGCAGGTCCGTCCCCTGATGCTCGACCCGGATCATCGCACCGCACCGCGGGCACGGCCGGCCCGCGCGGCGATACACATGGCGCGGGCGACGACCGGTGCGAGCACCGTGGCCCAGGACGCTGCAGGCCAGGTCGACCAGCTGCCGCAGGTCTGCATCGTCGAGCCCACCGACCGGCACGAACGGCGAGCGTCGCGCCTGCCACAACACCTCGTTCTTGACCTCGTTGCCGATGCCGGCCAGGGCCCGCTGGTCGAGCAGCGCCACCGCGATCGGCAGTGCGGCACGCGACGGCTCCCGGAGCCGGCGGACCGCCTCCTCCACGTCGACGGGTCGCCGGAGCAGGTCCGGCCCGAGCCTGGAGAGGGCCGGGTGCAGCTTCTCGGCCCGCTGCTCGAACAGCTCCACGACGGGAGCGTCGAAGCACACGGCGATCGAGCCCGGCACCTCGAGCACCAGCCGTGCTCGTGACGGCGCCCGACGCCATCGTTCGCCCGGACGGTAGCGGTGCCAGGACCCGTGCATCCGGAGGTGGGTGCGCAGCTGGAGCCCGTTGTCGAAGCGGATCACCAGGTTCTTCCCGAGCGCAGCGACGCCGGTCACGGTCGCTCCAACAACGACGTCCATGCGGGGGCCGGGCGCGCGCCCCGTGGCGGCGGTGACCGTGCGGCCGACAAGGTGCGGCCGCAGCCCTGCGGCGGTCCGGGCCAGCGTGTCACCCTCGGGCATCGCGATGGCCTCGTGCGACGTCATCCACGACGACTACCGGCCGGGCCGAACCGGCGTCGGGCGCGGATAGGTCCGGCCGGCGGAGGTCGTCCCCGGCTGCCGAAGGGCGAACCCCCGGTACCCGCGTACGAAGCCGGCGTCGAGCAGGGCTTGGGCGAGCGGGGAGTCGGCCACGGGCCGGCCGTCGATCCTGCCGATCACGAGCTCCCGCAGCCGACCATCCGCGACCAGATCGCGCAGCGCCTGCAGGGCGAGCGCCAGCCGATCCGCGTCATCGGCCGCGGGCAACGCCTGGAGCGACCTCCCTCCGCGCTCGAGGTACAGGACGGCCGCGCCGTCGACCAGCGCCACGTATGCCCCGGCGGCACGCTGCAGGGGCCGGCGGTCGTGCTCGTCCCGGCGTGGCCAGGGGAGCGCAGCGCCATAGGGATTGGCCGGGTCGGCGGCGGCGAGCAGGCAGGTGACCCGCCCGCGCTCGTCGGCGAGCTCGCCGGGCAGATCCCGCAGGGCACGCAGCCGGTCCACGGCGCCGGGAAGCGCGAACTGGGCCGCCCCGAGCCCGTCCACGAAGTACCCCCGTCTAATCCGCCCGCCCTCCTCGAGCAGCCGCAGGATCGGGTACACCCCGGAGAACCCGCCCTCGACAGGCTCGCCGGCCACCGCCTCCCTGGTCAGCACGCCGTGCCGTTCGAGGAGCGCCATCGCCTGGGCATGGGTGCGCTCGGTGCGCGAGGGACCGACCGGCTGGGGGCCACCGCTGTCCACCTCGACGTCAGCCGGTCCCTCCACCAGCGACCATCGTCCGGCGGCCTCCGGCGGCCCGAGCGCGGTCAGACGGCCCGGCCGGGGCCGGGAATCCCTCGCCGAGCGCTTCCAGCGCAGAGCCCGGAGGGGGGCGAAGGTGTCATTGGTGGCTTCGCCGGCCCACACCAGGTCCCACAACGCGTCGAGCGCCTCGCGGTCCGAACGGGCCCCGGACGCCGCGAACAGCTCTCGATAGAAGCACGCCCCCCGGCGTCGCAGGTGGACACGCAGTCGCTCGTGGAGCTCGCCGGACGGAGGCTCCACGGCGTCGGGCACGCCGGCCGGCCGCAATGCCTCCCGGCCCGGCCGCAGCAGGACCACCCTGCCGTCGTCGCGTCCGAGGCTTCCCCGTCCCACCCAGGCGACCTCGCCCATGGCGCCCAGCTCGTCGAGCAGCCGCGGTTGGTAGCCGGGGACCCGGGCCGGCAGGACGTCGCGCTCCAGGACGGAGGCCGGGATCGGCAGGCCCGCCAGCTGGTCCACGACCTCGGCCAGGCGCTCCAGCGCGGCTGAACCCCTGAGCGGCGGGATGGCGCTCCCCGTGGCTGAGGGGGAAGGGGCGACGCCCTGCCAGGCCGGCAGGAACCGGGCGAGCGTGACCGGGTCCACCGGCTCCACCTCGCGTCGCAGCGTGGCCAGCGAGCGACGGCGCAGCAACCGCAGCACCTCCGGGTCGCAGAGCTCTCGCGCTGCGCCGCCAGGCCGGAACTCGCCGGCGAGGATCGTGCCGGCGCCGGCCAGCCGGTGGAGGGTGTCCTCGACCACGCCCGCCGGGAGCCCCCAGCGGCGGGCGGGCTCCGCGGCCAGGAACGGTCCGTGGGTCCGCGCATACCGGGCGAGCAGCCCGTCGAGGGCCCCGACGACCGGCACCAGGAAGGCCTGCGGCACGCCCGGCGGCGCGCTCACGCCCACCCCGTCGCGATAGCGGGCGACGTCCTCCATCGCGATCCAGCGCTCCTCGCCGGCGATCCGGGCGCGCACCGCCCGGCGGGTCGACGCGAGCTCGGCAAGGTGGAGGGCGGCCTCCACGCGACCGCCCACCGTGCGTGCCCCCGCCTCGTCCGTCGTCAGATCGCCCAGCCGGCGCAGCAGGTCGTGCACCTGGTCGGCAGTCCGGGCGTGCCGGTCCTCGCTCAGGGCCTGGAGGCTCAGCTCGAGGTCGGCAAGCGCCGCCGGGTCGAGCAGCTCGCGCAGCTCCTCCTGGCCCAGCAGCTCGCGCAGCAGGTCGCGATCCAGCGTCAATGCCTGGGCGCGCCGTTCGGCCAGCGGGGCGTCGCCCTCGTACATGTAGGCAGCCACGTAGTCGAACAGGAGCGAGCTCGCGAACGCCGAGGCCGTCGCGGTCTCGACACTGTGGACGGCGAGCTCGCGCCGCTGGACGCCCTGCAGCAGGTCGCGCAGGGCGGGCAGGTCGAACACGTCGGCGAGGCACTCGCGATAGGTCTCGACCAGGATCGGGAAGCTGCCGTAGCGGCTGGCCACGGCGAGCAGGTCGGCAGCCCGCTGGCGCTGCTGCCACAGGGGGGTCCGGGTACCGGGGCGGCGACGGGGCAGGAGCAGCGCGCGGGCGGCGTTCTCGCGGAACCGCGAGGCGAACAGGCTCGACTGACCGACCTGTCCGACGACCAGGTCCTCCACCTCCTCGGGATCGGGGAACAGCAGCTCCTCCACCCCGTCGAGCGACACGGTCCCCTCGGGCAGCCGGATGGCGATCCCGTCGTCGGAGTAGATCGTCTGGACCTCGATCCCCAGCCGCTGCTGGAGGCGCGCCTCGAGGGCCATCGTCCACGGAGCGTGGACGCGTCCGCCGAAGGGTGTCAGGACGACGAGACGCCAGTCCCCCAGCTCGTCACGGAACCGCTCGATGACGATCCGGCGGTCGGTGGGCAGAGCTCCCGTGGCTGCACGCTCGTCCTCGAGGTAGGCGAGCAGGTTGTCCGCGGCGAGCTCGTCGAGATCATGGTCCCGGCGCAGCCGGTCGGCGGCGCGCGCCCGTCCCCGGGCTCCCTTGGACAGCTCGTCCTCGAGCTCGCGGGTGAACGCCCCGATCGACCGGCCCAGCTCCACCGGGCGCCCCACGCTGTCGCCGTGCCAGAACGGCAGCTTGCCGGGGACTCCGGGCGCGGGCGTGACCGTCACCCGGTTGGGGCTGATGTCGGCGACCCGCCAGGAGCTGGCACCCAGCACCACGACGTCGCCGTGCATCCCGGCCCGCAGCTCATAGACCATCTCCTCGTCGAGCTCGCCCACCCGACGTCCCGTGGTGCCGGGCTCGCCCTCGAGGAACACCGGGTACAGGCCGCGGTCCGGGATCGTCCCGCCGCTCGTCACCGCCACCGTCCGAGCGTCGCGGCGACCCTCCACCACGTCCGTCAGCCGGTCCCAGGTCACCCTCGGCTTGAGCTCGGCGAACTCGTCGCTGGGATAGGCGCCGGCCAGCATCCCGAGCACGCCCTCGAGCGCCTCCCTGGTAAGGGTCTCGAACGGCGCCGCCCGGCGGACGATGTCGAGCAGCCCGTCGACCGTGAACCGCTCGCCGATGGTCATCGCGACCAGCTGCTGGGCAAGCACGTCGAGCGGGTTCCGGGGCAGGACGGTGGGCTCGATCGTGCCGTCGCGCATGCCGCGCACCACGACCGCGGTCTCGAGCAGGTCGCCGCGGTACTTGGGGAAGATGACGCCCTTGCTCGGCGCGCCGACCTGGTGGCCCGACCGCCCGACCCGCTGGAGGCCGCGGGAGACGCTGGTCGGGCTCTCGACCTGGATCACGAGGTCCACCGCCCCCATATCGATGCCCAGCTCGAGGCTGCTGGTCGCGATGAGCGCGGGCAGGCGACCGGCCTTGAGCTCCTCCTCGATCTCGAGCCGTTGCTCGCGGGCGATGCTGCCGTGGTGGGCGCGCACGAGGTCCTCGCCGGCCAGCTCGTTGAGCCGCTGGGCGAGCCGCTCGGCGAGCCGCCGGCTGTTGGTGAACACGATGGTCGAGCGGTGGCCGCGGATGAGCTCCAGGATCCGGGGGTGGATTGCCGGCCAGATGCTGCTCCGGCTCTCGCCGCCGACCACCGGGCCGCCGGGCTGCTCGTCCAGCGGCAGGACCTCGCCCAGGCGTGCCATGTCCTCGACCGGGACCACCACCTCGAGATCGAGGGGCTTGCGCGTCCCCGCGTCCACGATGGCGACATCGCGGCCATGACCGGCGCCGCCGAGGAACCGGGCGATGGTGTCGAGGGGTCGCTGGGTCGCCGACAGGCCGATCCGCTGGAGCGGCCGGTCAGCCGTTCGCATCTCCTCCAGCCGCTCGAGGCTGAGCGCGAGATGGGCCCCCCGCTTGGTCCCGGCGATCGCGTGGACCTCGTCGACGATGACCTGCTCGACGCCGCGCAGGATCTCGCGAGCCTGGCTGGTGAGCAGCAGGTACAGGCTTTCCGGCGTCGTGACCAGGATGTCCGGCGGCTCGCGGACGAGACCCCGGCGCTCGTCCTGCGGCGTGTCGCCGGTGCGGCTCGCGATCGTGATCCGCGGCGGTTCCAGGCCCAGCCGCCGGGCGGCCAGCGCGATCCCGGCCAGGGGAGCCCTCAGGTTGCGCTCGACGTCGTAGGTCAGCGCCTTGAGTGGTGAGACGTACAACGTGCGGACCGTCCCGGGCACGCCCCGCTGCCGCGGTGCGCTGGGCTCGTCCACCAGCCGGTCCAGGCACCACAGGAAGGCGGCGAGGGTCTTGCCGCTGCCGGTGGGAGCGTGGATGAGCGTGTGGCGGCCCGCCGCGATGGCTGTCCACCCCTGGGCCTGGGCCGGCGTGGGCGCCTCGAAGGTCGCCTCGAACCAGGCCCGGACGGCGGGCCCGAAGGGTGCGAGCGGATCCTTGCTGCGGCCGGCCACGGGAGCCCGAGTATAGGCGGGGCGCGTGATTTGGTACACATGTTCTGCTGCTGGCGGGAACCAGCAGCGGACAGCGAAAACGGCGGGCTCTGGCAAACCCGCCGCCTTCAGTAGCCCCGGTCGGCCGCGCGGCGGAGGGGGAGGAGAGAGCTCCGCGCGGTCGACGTTGTGGTCTGGGGACATGATCGCCGGCGCACGGTGCCATTCGCCCCTGCCGCACCGCCTGCCGTCACGGGACGAGCCGGGTCCAACGGCCCGGTCGGCGCCCAGCGCTGACGGGACCATGGGCCCGCCACTGCGCCCCCACGGGGCGGTGCCGCCCTGGTGGGTCCAGGCGCTGCCCGCGGGACGCGCGAGGCCGGGCGTGGTCACGCTGCTACGATTGGCGCATGGATCTCGTTGTCGTCCTGGTCATCGTCCTGGTCATCGTCGTGATCTGGCGGGGACCCAAGACCCTGCCGTTGATCGGCCGCGCGTTCGGCCAGGGCGTCAAGGAGGCGCGGAAGGAGATGGAGTCCATCAAGGACGAGGTGTCCTCGACGGACGAGGAGTCCCCGAAGGACGACACGGTCTCCTGAGCAGCCCCGGCGCCTCGAGCTCGAGCACGCCGTCGAACGTTTCCCGGCGCAGCTTCGCCTTGAGTGGCACATCCCCGGCGTCGATCACCGTGCCGTCCTCCACGGCCTCGCACGGCGAGCCCACCAGGGCGGCGGCGCGTCCCGAGGCAAGGAGCGGCACGCCGGCCACCATCGCCAGCCCAACCGCGCCGGCCGCCCGCTCCGGGAATGCGGAGGTCAGCACGACCGCCCCGAGCGTCCGGCCCGATCCGATCGTCGCCGCCAGGAGCGCGTCGAGGGCCTCCTCGCCCGGGTCTCCGGGATCGACCACCACCACCCGCTGCCGGCCCACGATCCAGGCCTCGGCCACGGCTCCCGGCACCCCGCCGGCAGCGCCCAGGCGACAGGATCGGACATCCGGCGCCACCGACTCGACGACCGGTGCGGGGGCGGGGCCCAGTGGCCGCCGGCGCCGTCCGATGTCGCCGGCCGAGCCGGCCGAGCCCAGCTGCAGCAGCGTGCCGCTGGTCGGCGGCCAAAGCTCGATCCGCCGGTCCGTCCACGCCTCGAGCGCCTCCCTCGGGGTGATCCACTCGTGCGCGATGACTTCCCGGGCATCGATCGACACCGCACCTCCGGGCGGCAGGTCGGCAACGTAGAACCGGGTGTCGTAGCGACGGGTGACGTCCCGGGTGGGCGGCGTGACCCAGCGCGACAGGGGAGCAAGCTGGTCGGTGGCCAGCACGAGGTCGAGACGCTGCGCCAGGCTGGCAAGGGGCTCCCCCGCAGCCACGGCCCCGGCGACGACGGCCGGCTCGACCTTCGACCCGTCGCGGTGCCGCGCGAGCAGGATGCCCGCTTCCTCGTACAGCTCGCGGACGGCAGCCACCGCGTGGCCCAGCGCCGCGAGCGGAGCGAGGTCGCCCGCCCAGGCCCGCGCACACCCATCGGCGTCGACTGCCGACCTGTGCGCGAGCCCGCCGTCGACGGGCTCCCGGTCGGTGGCTTCGACGCCGCCACCCGGGAACACGTGCAGCCCGGGCCCGAACGCCATCGTCGCCGGCCGGTGGGTCATCAGCACCGAGGCGCGGCCGCGTGCGTCGGTCCCGAGGAGCGCGACCGTGGACGCCGGCCGCGCGGCCGGCCGCAGCGGGGCGGTCACAACGCCAGCACGTACGCGACGAGGTGGATCCCCGGGACCGGCTCCAGGTCCCGGGTGGGGTCGCGCCGGAAGCCCAACCGCTCGTAGAACCGCCGGGCCGCCGTCCAGGCGGCCTCGGTGGAGATCGCGACGGCGGTGCAATCATTGGCCCGGGCCCGGGCGACGCAGGCCTCAACCAGGGCCCGGCCGACACCCCGGCGGGTCGCGGCGGGCGCGACGCCCAACATCCGGAATCCCGCCTCGCCGGGGCGCTCCACCTCGGCCCAGGGGTTGTCGGGGCCCGGCACGTACGTCACGCAGCCCACCACGGCCCCGACCCCGTCCACGGCGACCAGGATCTCGGCCTCGCGGGCTCGCGACCGGGCATCGCGGATGCGGGCGAGGTAGTCGTCGTGGCCGTCCATGCCGGGCTGGGCCAGGTAGGCCCGGGCCACAACCTCGCCCGCGAGATCCAGCTCGTCCTCCCGGGCGACCCGGACTTCCACCCCGGCGGTCACGCGCCAGCCAGCAGCGCCTCGAGCGCCTCCGGCTCGTGGACCGGCTGGCGGCACGCGAAGTCGCGACAGACGAATGCGGTCGGCCGGCCCCCGAGGGCGAACCGGTCGGCAAGGAGCGGCACCCGGGAATCGGCCGGGTCGGCGGCCACGGCGAGGACGCGGAACGGGTGGAAGCCGCGGGTCGCCACCCGGACCAGCTCGCCCGTGCGCTCGTCGCCGGGGTCGCCGGCGATGGCGATCTCGGTGATCCCGGCGTGGACATCCTCCAGCGCGACGAGCCACTGGGCGAACGCGGTCGGATATCGCTCGAGGTAGGGGGCGACCGTCGCCAGCGCCGACTCGGCGGCCGACCGGTACCGGCCGTTGCCGGTCAGGGCGGCGAGCCGGACGAGGACCGTCGTCGCCATCGCGCCACCCGACGGCACGGCGTTGTCCTGGAGTCCCTTGGGCCGGACCACCAGCGGCTCACCGTCGTCCGGGGTGTCGAAGAACCCGCCGGCCGGGTCGGCGAACCGGGCCAGGATCGCGTCGGCAAGGCGGACGGCCCACCCGAACCACCGCTCGTCGGCCGTGGCCTCGTACAGGGCGAGCAGGCCCTCGGCCAGGTTCGCATGGTCCTCGAGCACGCCGTCGGCCGTGGCCCGGCCATCCTTCCAGGAGCGGTGCAGCCGCCCGTCGCCATCGAGCAGCGCCTCGGTGACCGCCTCGGCGGCGGCGGCCGCGCCGGCCCGATACCGCTGGGCGCCGTCGACGTCGGCGGGGTCTGCGGCTGCCAGGGCCCGTGATGCATCCGCCAGCGCCGCGATGGCCAGCCCGTTCCAGGCCGCGAGCACCTTGTCGTCGCGACTCGGCTGGGGCCGTGACGAGCGGCGGCCGAGCATCGCCGTGCGTGCCCGCTCGAGGCGGGCCGCCACCTCCTCCGGCGCCAGTCCGAACCGCTCCGCCAGCTCGGCATCGTCGCGGACACGGGACAGGATCGTGTGCCCCTCCCAGTTGCCCTCGTCGGTCGCCCCGAAGGCGGCACAGGCGAGGGCCCCGTCGTCGCCTGCCACCTCCCGGATCTCGGCCGCGGACCACACGAACGTGGCGCCCTCCTCGCCGTTCGTGTCGGCATCCTGGCTGGCCGCGAAGCCGCCGGCCGGCATCCGCAGCTCGCGCAGCAGGTAGTCGAGGGTGCCCCGGAACGTGGCGAGGTAGCCGGGGTCCCCGGTCGCCGCCCAGGCATGGACGTAGGCGCGGGCGAGCTGGGCGTTGTCGTACAGCATCTGCTCGAAGTGCGGCACCAGCCACTGGGCATCGGTGGAGTAGCGGTGGAACCCGCCGCCCAGCTGGTCGTGTACGCCGCCGGCCGCCATCGCGTCCAGGGTTCGCCGGGCGATGTCGAGCGCGCGCGGGGATCCGCCCGCGGCGTGGCGCCGCAGCAGCGCCTCGATGGTCATCGGCTGCGGGAACTTGGGAGCCCGACCCCAGCCGCCGTGGACCGCGTCGAACGACGCGTCGATCGCCCGCAGCGCGGCCTCCAGGACCTCGGGTCCCGGCAGCCCGCCCGCAGCCGAGGCGGCCCGCTGCTGCTCGGCGAGCGCCTGGACCAGCGTGCCGCCCGCCTCCTCCAGCTGGGGCCGCTCGTCGAGCCAGGCGCGCCGCACCCGGTCGAGGACCTGGCGGAACGACGGCATCCCGTGACGCGGCGCGTCGGGAAAGTACGTCCCCCCGAAGAACGGGCGGCCCTCGGGTGTCAGGAACACGCTCATCGGCCAGCCGCCCTGCCCGGTGATGGCCTGCACGGCGCCCATGTACAGGGCGTCGAGGTCGGGCCGTTCCTCGCGGTCCACCTTGATGGCCACGAAATGGGCATTGAGCAACGCCGCGGTTCCCTCGTCCTCGAACGACTCGCGCTCCATGACGTGACACCAGTGGCAGGCTGCGTAACCGATCGACAGGAAGATCGGGCGATCCAGCTCGATCGCGCGTCCCAGCGCCTCCGGACCCCACGGATACCAGTCCACCGGGTTGTGCACGTGCTGGAGCAGGTACGGGCTCGTTTCACCGGCGAGCCGGTTGGTGTGCCGGGGGCGGATCTCCGGGTCGGCCATGGCGTCGATGGTACGCGGAGCGGCGCGCTACGGGACCCGCCAAGCCTGGCCTGAGTCCGTCCGGCCCGGCGATTGCGCCGCATCAACCCTTCCCACTCCCGCTTCCGTGGCGTAGATTCGCGGAGCGCCTTACGCGCAGCCGCCACAGGGAGAGGAATCGCTGGACCGCTGGGTTCGCGCGACGCTCGTCGCGTTCCTCATCGCGCTAGCCGGGACGACGGGTGCGGTCACGCCCGCCGTGGCAGCCGCCCGCGTGCCGAAGGTGGCCCTGATCGTGGGGCCCGTGGGCTCGATCACCGATGTCTACCGCAAGCTCGCGAACGAGGCGGCGGCCGAGGCGCAGGCCGCGGGCGCAGAGGTTGCGAAGGTCTACTCGCCCGATGCGACCTGGCCGGCCGTCAAGCGCGCCGTGGACGGGGCCTCGATCATCGTCTACCTGGGCCACGGCAACGGTTGGCCGAGCCCGTACCGCAACTCGCTGTATCCGCCCACGCAGAACGGGCTGGGGCTCAATCCGGCGGCCGGCGGCGGTGACGACAGGCACCAGTATTTCGGTGAGCGCGACGTCGCGCGGCTCCACCCCGCCGCCAACGCCGTGGTCCTCCTGAGCCATCTCTGCTATGCCAGCGGCAACTCCGAGCCAGGCCTGGCCGAAGGCAGCCGCGACATGGCGATCCAGCGTGTCGACAACTACGCGGCGGGCTTCCTCGCCGCAGGGGCCAAGGCCGTCGTCGCCGAGGCGGCGCTCGGGCCCGCCTACTACGTCCGGGCGCTGCTGCGCACGAGGAACAGCATCGAGCAGATCTGGAAGGCCGCTCCCACCAACAGCAGCCGCCACTCGATCACCCTGCCCAGTGCGCGAACCGCCGGCTATACCGTCCGCCTCGACCCGCGGCACGCGAACAGCGGCTTCACCCGCTCGCTGGTCGCGAAGGGCGTGACGGCCGCGGCGCTGCGCAACAGTGCCACGGGCACCAGGGGCACCACGGGCGTCGGCACCACGGGCGCCGGCACCACGGGCGTCCCGGCCCCGCCATCGCTCGCGTCCGCCGGGGTCAGGTTTGGGACGACCACCCTCAGGAAGCTCCCGATCGCGGGCGGGACGACCCGCCTCACCCTCCCGCTCGCCTCGGGCCGGACGACCAGCCTGCCGGCCGGCACCCAGGTCTCCCTGCTCTGGGAGCCGATCGTCCTCGATGCCCCACCGGCCCCGGCGCCCTCGGTCGCGCCCGCGCCCAGCCCGACCTTGGAGGTGACCGCCAGCCCCGAGCCGAACCCCAGCAGCGAGCCGACGGTCGACCCGGATGCGGTCGCCCGGTTCGGGCGCCCCAATGCCAGCCCCGTTCCGCCCGAGCCGACACCGACAGCGGTGCCGACGCCGACCCCCACGCCGGCACCGGTTGCTCCCGCCATCGAGCTCATCGTGCCCGAGCAGCCGGGATCGGTCGTCGAGCCGGCCAAGGCCAGGCGCGGGGCGCGGGGCCTGTCGTTGAAGGCCACCTACCCTGCGGATCCCGGGCTCTACCGGCTGACGGTCACCCTCCACAGCCCGGAGGGAGTGGTCTACGACGCCGCGACGCAGGCCATGCTCACGCCGGTGCTGGTCCGGGTGTCGGGGCCCATGGCCGCCGCCTACGGCGCTCCGGACACGCTCGCTGTGGGCGTTGACTCGACGACCCCCGTCGCCGTCAAGGTCCTCAATGCGGGCACCGGACGATGGGACGCCACGCTGACCGTGCCGTCGCCCAACCGGATGGCCCTCGGGCCCGACCCGAGCGCCACCCCGGACCCCGACGCGACCATGCGAACGCTGGTGCGCGGCGCGAACCTGGTGGCGACATGGGTATCGGCCGACGGGCAGGCTGTCCCCGAGGCGCTCATCGCCGAGCTGCCGCTGGGCGTGTCGGAACCAGGCGGCGTCGCGGACGTGATGCTCCAGCTGCGTGCCCCGGCCACGCCCGGCACCTACCTCGTCCTGCTCGATGTGGTCACCCAGGACAACGGACCGCTGTCGTCATTGGGCACCACGCCGGCGATCATCCGGGTGACCGTGAACCCGCTCGCGACCCCGGCGCCGCCGGCACCGTCCGTGCCGACGCCGGTCGGAGTGGACCAGTCACCGGTGGCCGCTCCGGCCGACGCCTCGCCCGCAGCGGCGACACCGGCGTCCACGTTCGTCCCGGCGGTTCCGATCGCCCCGGGTGGCGGGCGGGAGTAGGCCGCGCCGCGACAGCGACGCGTGATCCCGGCATGGACCCGCAACGCGGCGTCCTGCCCGGGGGCCGTCCGCGACGGGGCAGCGCTGGTGGAATTGGCCGATGCAGAGCTCGATCGTGGCGCACGACTCCGGCCCCCTGACTGCGGACCCGAAGCGGCTGCGGATCCTGCTGGTCGCTCCGCCCGTGCTGCCGATCCCGCCGCCGACCTATGCGGGAACCGAGCGGGTGGTCGCCGCCCTCGGTGACGAGCTGCACCGCCGGGGCCACGAGGTGGCGCTGGTCGCGGCGGGCGACTCCAACGTCCCGTACCGCCTGATCCCGTCGCTGGAGGGCAGCCTGTGGTCGACGGGGTACGCGGGAGCCCTGGACGCCTACCTCCAGCACACGGTCGCTGTCGCCTGGCGGGAGGCGGCCGGCTTCGACGTCGTCCATGCCCATCTGGAGGGCCACGGATTCCTCCTGGCGCGGTACGGCCCCGTCCCGGTCGTTTCCACGCTCCACGGCCGGCTCGACGCTCCCGGACTGCCCGAGCTCCTCGCCGAGCACCGCAGCGCGCCCCTGGTCGCCATCAGCCGCAGTCAGCGTCGGTTCTTCCCTTCGCAGCGCTGGGTGGCCACGATCCACCACGGTCTGCCGCTGTCGGGGATGCCGTTCTCCGGCCAGCCCGGGGACTACCTCGCGTTCGTGGGCCGGGCCACACCCGAGAAGGGACTGGCCGAGGCCCTTCAGCTCAGCCGCCGGGCGGGTGTCCCGCTGCGTGTCGCCGCCAAGGTGCATCTGCCTGCCGAGCACCGCCATTTCGAGCAGGTGGCGCAGCCCGCGATCGAGACAGGCGAGATCGAGTCGCTGGGCGAGATCGAGGCAGCCGAACGTGATGCGCTGCTGGCCGGGGCACTGGCGACGATCATGCTCGGGGGGTGGCCGGAGCCGTTCGGCCTGGTGGCGATCGAGTCGATGGCGACCGGGACCCCGGTCATCGCCCGCCGGGCGGGCGCCCTGACCGAGACCGTCGAGCACGGCGTGACCGGCTTCCTCGTGGATGACATCGCGGAGGCCGAGCTGGCCCTGGCGCAGGTGCGCGGCCTCGACCGGGGGCGGGTTCGCGAGCGGGCCCTGCAGCGCTTCTCCCCGCAGCGGATGGCGGGCGAGTACGAGCATGTCTACCGGCAACTGGTGGCCGAGCGGACGCAGGCCCCCCGGGCTTCTCGACCGTGAGTGCCAACGCCGTACCCGGCTTCCGGCCGTCCGTCCACGGGCTGCCGTTCCCGAACTCGTTTCCACCCGGCCCCATGTTCCGGCTGGGGCCGTTCGACTCGCGGCTGCTCGGGTTGGGTGACGCCTCCGCCGGCTTGTGCGGCGGCATGGCGCTCACCGCCCGGGACCTGTTCGAGGCCGGCCTCGCTGCCCCTGCCGACCAGGACGAGCCGCCTGCGAACGGGTCGCCCCGGTTCCGGGCCCTGGTCCGGCGCCAGGTCCAGTCCCTCGACTGGCTCCGGGTTCCGCTGCGCTACCTCGATCTCCAGGCGTTCCGTCCGGATCCGCCGACCAGGCTTGCCCGGGTCGTCTGCCGGGAGCCGGCGAGGGTCGAGTCCGTGATCCGCGAGTGGCCCCGGGTGCGGGCGGAGATCGATGCCGGGCACCCGTCGGTCATGGGCCTGATCCGCGTGGCCGGGCTCTCGCCGTGGCAGTTGACCCAGAACCACCAGGTGCTCGCGTGGGCGTGGGAGGCCGCCGGCGATCGGATCGTGCTGCGCGTGTACGACCCCAACCATCCCGGTCGAGACGACGTGGAGCTCCGGGTCCGGATCAAGCCCGAGGTGCCGGCACCGATCCCGTGGCGGGACCGGATCTCCATGCACCAGAGCACTGGCGAGCCGCTGTTGGGGTTCTTCCGGCAGCCGTGGCCGCCGGCGGCAGCGGCTCGTGCATGGCAACCGGCGGCGGGCGGCCACCGGCGACCGCGGACCGGATAGGGCCCGGGTCGGGCAGCGCTACAGCTTGGGCAGCGACTGGCGGTCCTCCTGGAGGCCCGCCCACAGGTCGCCGCGCTCCGCGACCCGCTCGACGACCGAGGCGATGGTCCACCGGTCGGGCGCCAGGTCGGGGTCGTCCAGCTCCTCCCAGCCGATCGGGGCCGAGACCGGGCCGCCCGGGCGCGGGCGAACGGCGTAGGGTGCGACCAGGGTCTTGATCGCCGCGTTCTGAGTGTAGTCGAGGCGAGCCCTGCCGCCACGCTCCGCCTTCGACCACTCCCACGACACGAGGTCGGGCACCGTGGCCCCGACCGCGCGCGAGAGCTGCTCGACCCAGGCGCTCGTGTCGGCGTAGGTGTAGCGGCCGCGCTCGATGGGGATCCAGGCCTGGATGCCGCGGCTGCCGGTGAGCTTGGGGTAGGCGCGGATGCCGAGGTGCTCCAGCGCCGTCCGGTACAGGCGGGCGAGGACGAGGGTCTGGTCCCAGGTCGTCCTCGTGCCCGGGTCGATGTCGATCAGGGCGAATGTCGGTGTCCACGGGTCGTGGATCGTCGAGGTCCAGGCATGGATCTCGAAGGCGGCCTGGTTGGCCAGCCAGGCGAGCGTGGCCGCGCGGTCCGCGACGAGGTGGTCGTTGGCCTCGCGGTCGTCGCGCTCGCGGAAGCCGGTCTCGTGCCAGATCGTGAGCCATGCCGGCGCCGACTTGGGGATGTCCTTCTGCCAGAAGCCCTGGGCGCTTGCCCCGTTGGGATAGCGGTGGAGGTTGAGCGGACGGTCGGCGAGGTGGGGCAGGATCGCCGGCGCGATGCGCACGAAGTAGGCCACCAGGTCACGCTTGGTGAGTGGGGCCTCCTCCACCCCATCGCGCGGTGGAAAGAGCACCTTGTCAAGGTTGGTCAGCTTGAGGTCCTGGCCGGCGACCCGCCAGGCGCCCCCACCCTTGAGCGCGGCCAGCGACGCCAGCTCGTCGGCACCGACGAGCCAGGCTGGATCGGGGGCGGCGGTCCGCGGCGACATCGTGTCCGATGGTGCGCCCGGGCGGGTGTCGATCGCGCCACGGGGGCGGGCCGACCCGCTCGCTTCCGCCTCTCGCTCGGCCGTCCCCGGATCCACCGGCCGCTCGCGAACCACCTCACGCGGATCCCGGTCGGGCTGGTGTCCCTTGAACGAGGCCTGGCGGATGTGGCCGTCGCGAGTCCAGTCGGCGTGCTCGGCCCGGATCACCAGCTCGGGACGGACCCACCGGACGCCGGCGAGGTCTCCGCCCCACCGGCCCCGGTAGTCCGCCGGCGGCGCCGGGTCGAACGAAGGCTCGGCGGTCTCGAGGGCGTCCAGTCGCTCGCGCAGCTGCTTCCGGCTCCGGGCGTCGAACCCGGAGCCCACCTTGCCCGCGAAGCGCAGCCGATCCTCCTGGTACACGCCCACGACCAGGGCGCCGAGGTCCCTGGCGTTGCCCTCGCCGGGTGTCCAGCCGCCCACGACCAGCTCCTGCTCGGGGCGTGCCTTGATCTTGAGCCAGGCCGGCGATCGGCGCCCCGGTTCGTACCGGCTGCGACGGTGCTTGGCGACGATTCCCTCCAGACGCTGCGCCTTCGCCGCCTCGAAGAAGGCCTCGCCCTCGGTGTCGATCGCCGGCGCCACCTGGACCCGCGAGGTGGGCTGGACCACCAGCTCCAGGAGCCGGCGGCGCTGCTCGAGCGGGACGGCGAGCAGCGAGCGGCCGTCGAGATGCAGGAGGTCGAACGCCTGGAACACCAGGGCCACCGGGCGGCCGGTCCGGCCCGCACTGATCCGCTCCTGGAGCAGGCCGAAGTCGGGCCGCCCCTGGTCGTCGAGGGCCACAACCTCGCCGTCGACGATCGCCTCCGCAGCGTCGATCCAGTCCGGCGGCGACAGCAGCCGCGGAAAGTAGGTCTCCGCGTCGTGGCCGTTGCGGGTGTAGATCCGCACGTCGCCATCCGCGATGACCGCCTCGACCCGGTAGCCGTCCCACTTGACCTCGAACAACCAGTCCTCGTCCCGGAACGGCCTGGTCGAGAGGGTCGCCTTCATCGGCTCGATGAAGCGGGGCATGGGCGCAGCCGTGGCGTCGAGGAGGTCGATCGCGGCCCTCGCCGCCGGCGCCTCGCTGACCCAGATCGCGGGGGCGTTCGCCTTGACCTCATCGTTGGTGCGGCCGGACTTGACACTCGTCGGGTGCTGCTCGGCATCCCAGCCGGCCACCGCATCCGCGTCGCGCTTCTTGATCAGCAGCCACTGCTCGCCCTCGTCGTCCTCGAAGGCGGTGCGAGGCGCGGATCCCGGGCGGCGGCTGGTCCTGACCAGTGTGAAGCGGCCCTTCATCCTCGTCCCATGGGCCCGGAGCTTGAGCTCGCCGTGCTCGATCGCCGCGGCGGGGTCCGGGGTCTGCGCCTCGGGCTCCCAGGTGCCCCAGTCCCAGACGATGACGTCTCCGGCGCCGTACTGCCGGGCGGGGATCACGCCCTCGAAGTCGAAGTACTGGAGTGGATGATCCTCGACGTGGACGGCCATCCGGCGGACCGCCGGATCCTGGGTCGGCCCCTTGGGCACCGCCCAGCTCACGAGAACGCCGTCGATCTCCAGCCTCAGGTCGTAATGCAGCCGGGTCGCGCGGTGGCGCTGGATCACGAACCGGCGCCGCGACCCGGCGACGGCGCCCGGCGCCGGAGCCTCGACCGGCGGTGGCTCCGGGGTCTTCCGGAAGTCGCGCTTGCGGCGGTACTCCTCGAGGGGCATGGGGCGGAGTATGCCGGTCGGCGCCCGTGCATGGCGTGGGGTGAGCCGCAATCCCCCGCCGGTCTCCCGACCGGCTGAGCGGTGCGGCGGCGGATGCGGCATCACGGGACGGGCACGACTTCGGTGCGCGCCCGTGCTTCCTGCGTGACCAACGGCCCGCGCGCCGGAGGATCGCGTGGCGCACCGTCCGCTCGGGCGTTCCACGGTCCAGATCACACGGGAGCAATGGCATGGCATCAACGCATGGCCAGGCGGCGGCCACGGTCACCCGCCCCGCGTGGGTCTGGCTCGCGGTCGCCCTCGAGCTGCTCACCGCCCTGGGAGCCATCCCGGTCGGCATCCAGCTGCTGCTGGACACGACGGGGAACCTGGTCGGCTTTCCGCCCGGCTGGATCGAGGCGACGCCGTTCGGGTCGTATCTCCTGCCGGGGCTCTACCTGCTGCTCGTCAACGGGTTCGGCATGCTGATCCTGGCCGGCCTCACCGTCCGGCGCCACTGGGCCGCGCCGTGGCTGACCGTGATCCTCGGCACCGGCCTCGTGATCTGGATCGGCGTCCAGCTGCTGGTGATGCCGGAGACGTCCTTCCTGCAGCTGCTGTTCGGCGCGATCGGCGTGGTGCTCCTGGCGCTCGGCCTCGCATGGCTTCGCCACACGGGGCAGCTGCGCCGCTGACGTCGGACGCTACGAGGCCTTGCGCCTTCGCGCCGGCTTCGCCTCCTCCGCCTCGGCATCCCCCCCGGCGGCTGCGCGCTTCGCCCGCGACCCGGTCTTGGGCTTCGAGCCGCGGTCTGCCCGCTCCTGCTTGGCCGCGGCGACGGAGACCGGCTGGGGCGACTCCTTCGTCTTCTGGTCGGTCGCCGCTTTCACGCTCTCCTGGAGCAGCTTCATCAGGTCGACCAGGTTGGCGCTCTCCTCGACCGGTTCGGGTTCGGCGATCTCGACGCCCTCGACCTTGGCCTGGATCACCGCCAGCAACGCCTCGCGGTACTCGTCCGTGTACCTGGACGGGTCGAACTCGTCGGTCATCGCCTCGACCAGCTGATCGGCCATGGCGAGCTCGGCGGGCTTGAAGTCGTACTCCTCCGCCGGCAGGTCCAGCTCCTTGGTCGAGCGGATCTCGTCAGGCCAGTGGAGCGTGGTGAGCACCATCGTGTCCTCGAACGGATCGATCGCGGCCAGCGCCTCACGGTCGCGGATGACGACCTTGCAGATCGCGGTCAGGCCCTTGTCGGCGAGCACCTGGCGAAGCAGGTAGAACGCCTTGCGGCCGATCTTGTCGGGTTCGATGTAGTACGCCTGCCTGGTGAACTGGGCATGCTGCCGGGTGGTGCTGTCGCGTGGCGCGAACTGCTCGATCTCGATCGAGCGCACCGTCTTGAGGGGCACCTTGTCGAGGTCGGCATCGCTGATCACGACGTACTGATCCGGGGCGTACTCGTAGCCCTTCACCGTGTCGGCGCGCGAGATGACCTGCTCGTCGACGGGGCACCAGACCTTCATGTTGATCCGGGCGAGGTCCGTCTCGTGCAGCATGTGAAACCGGATCGCGTAGTCGGACTCGGTGGCCGTGTACAGCTTCACCGGGATGGTGATGAGGCCGAACTGGATGGCCCCTTTCCACATCGAGCGTGCCACGGGCAGTGCTCCGTTCGTGCGGTCGCGGTCCGGCGCGGATCTCCCGGTCCGCCCGGCCCGACCGGGAGGTGACTCTACCATCAGACCGCAACCCAGCCGCCTGACCAGCCCGGCCGTGCACCTCACAGCGGCGACACGATCCGCCGCCCGTGTCTAGTGCACGACGAGAAACGCGTCGACGTCCACGCGCGGCCGGCCGGCGGTCCCCCGGACCCGGATCCTGATCGTGTGGTCTCCGGCGGAGGTCCACGTCCTCGTGAACAGGACGACGCGGTACCTGGCCGACGAGCGCCGGAGGTCGACGACCGCCACGCGCGTGCCGTCGATGAACACGGCGGCCGTGCCGCGCTTCGCGCTCCTGGCTCCCACCCAGGCGACCGCGCGGCCCGTGAAGCCCAGGGTCGCCTTCGCCCCCCTGACCTTGGAGAACAGCGTGGTCCCGTCCGAGTAGGAGGAGCCGGCCGCGTGTCGCCAGCCGGGAGTGAGCTGGAGCCTGGGGCTCGTGTCCTCGAGCAGCGTCGGGGTCATCGTGGCGCTCTCGGCCCAGGGACTCCAGTTGCCGGCTGCGTCGCGGGCACGGACCTTGATCGAGACCTGCTCACCGGCCTTGGTGCGTCGCGTGAGCGATCGCGACGACGCCGAGACCGAGATCTTGGGGCCCAGCGTGCCATTCACCCGCCAGCGCGCCTGGTACCTCCGGATCGCGCCCGCCGGATCGGTTGCGGGCGACCAGGACGCGTGGACCTTCACGCCGGCGCCGAGGCTGCCGCCCTTGTACAGCACGAGCTTGGCGGCCTTGACCGTGGGTCGCCGGCTGTCCACCACGATCGGGTAGGTCGAGGTGCGGTTGCGGGTGCCGTCGGTGGCCGTGACCCGGAGCGTGTAGGTGCCGCTGGGGACATCGGCCGGAACGCTGACCCGGACCCTCGTCGCGGTACCGTCGAGGCCTGTCAGCTGGCGATCCTCGACGGCGGCGGCGAGCGGTGCCGGCACCGTGGCCGACACGTCGACCGGATCCGGAAAATCCTCGGCGCGGAACACCCGGACGGGGACGTTGAGATCGCCGCCGGCCGCTCCCAGCAGGCTCGAGTGCTGGGTGCCGGCTGTCGCGTCCAGCGTGAAGTCGCCGAGGTTGACGATGTGCGACACGTCCAGCAGCGGCTCGTGGACGGAGTCCGGATCCGTGGCCAGGTTCCAGTCGTTGGTTCCGGCGGCGCGGAGGGCGGCGCGCACCTGCGACGGCGTCGCATCCGGGCGCGACGCCTTGTACAGCGCGACTGCGCCCGTCACATGGGGCGCCGCCATCGAGGTGCCCGACAGGTAGCCGTAGCGCTCTGCGCCCGACGAGGTGGTCGGCAGCGTGGAGTAGATGCACTTGCCGGGTGCGATCAGATCGACGTCCCGACCGTAGTTGGAGAAGTCGGCGAAGGTGTCGTCGCGGTCGTAGGTGCCCCACGAGTAGCAGAGCGACCCCCCTGTGCCGCCGGCCTTGCCGTCCGTGTCCGCCAGCGCCGAGACCGTGATCACCTCGTTGTAGCTGGCAGGTCGGAGGCGCTTGGCGTTGAAGCCGTTGTTGCCGGCGGCCGCCACCACCGTCACACCGGAGTCGACCAGCCGGCAGACGGCCCGGTGGATCGCGTCCTTGTTGACCTGGCCGCAGCTGCCGTCGTCCTCGCCCGACTTGGCGACCGACATGTTGACCGCCTCGATCATGGGCCGGCCGTCCCGGTCTCGCTGGGCGGTGATCCAGTCGAGCCCGCACACGTACCAGCTCACGAGGCCGTTGCCGGCGGGGTCGAGGATTCGCACCGACCACAGCCGGACACCGGGCGCCACCCCGACCACCCCGAAGCCGTTGTCCCGGGCACCCACGATGCCGGCCACATGGGTCCCGTGGCCATTCGGATCGCCCCAGCTGTTGGGATTGTCGGTGGAGCATGAGATCCCGCCCGCGACGTTGAGGTCCTCGTGGTCCTTGTCGATGCCGGTGTCCACGATCGCCACGTCGGCGTCAACGCCGGGCCCTGAGCCGCCCAGGTCGGCGACCCGGCTCTCCGCCGTGTTGACGCGCCGCACGCCGGTGGGCGTGGACTGCGCCGTCAACGAGATCACCTCGTCCGGCACGACCGCGTCCACGGCGGGGTCGGCCCGCAGCCAGGCCAGCTGCGACGGCGACAGCCGGGCAGAGAACCCGTGGACCACGTGGCGGAAGGTGTGGTCGGCCGCAATTCCGATGCGACCCGCCCGCCCGGTCGCCGCGGTGACGCTGCGCCCATCCTTGAGCAGGACGATGAACCGTCCGGCGGCCGAGAGCGGCCGGCGCGCCCGTGCCGTGGCATCGGGGCCGGGTCCCGATTCGGCCCGCGTGGCCGGGGCTGCGGCGCTGGTGGGATGGGAGGCGGCGGCGCTCGCGACGATGGCGAGCAGGAGCGCGAAGGCCAGGGGCGTTGCGCGGCGCATATGGCCTCCCGGAGTCGCAGGGCTCGCTCGGCGGGAGAGTTCGCCTCCCCCGGCTGAGGTCACAGGATGCCATCCTCATGACCGGGGGCAGTATGGCCCAGTGGTCCCGGATCGCGCCAGCCGGGGGTCGGGGCAAGTCCTGCGCCGTTCGCGGTGATGTCCAACGCCGGCGCGCGGATGCCCGAACAGGATCCCGGGTCAGGCGGCGGCAGCAGCCCGCAGCTCGTCCTCTGCCTCGGCCACGCGGGCGAGGATGCCAGCGCGCATCGTGTCCAAACCGTCCGACACGGACTTCGCCACGCCGGCCACTGAGGTCAGCTGCGTCTTGAGGCTGCGGATCGCCTCGAGCTGCTCCTTGACCCCGGTCATCGCCCGCCCAATCGCCTGAGCGTCCACGTCCACCTCGCGCTCGCCGAGGCGGGCGATGGCCAGCAGCCGGGCAAGGCGCACGGCAGCCTCGAGATAGGCCGGATCGGGCGCCTCGGCGTCCACGACGACGTGGACGTCCTCGCCGCTGACGGTGAACGGGGCGACACCGGCGGGGGCGTGGTGGGCGCTCCAGGCCGCGATGGCCACGGTGGCGCCGCGGTTCTCGCGGGCCTCGCGCAGCTCCTCCCGCATCGCCCGGGGCGACATCGTGCGGTCCTTGGCCTCCACCACGATCCGCACGTCGGCGCCGCGGGTCAGGCGCGGGTCCAGGGTCAGGACGAAATCGCCCTTCTTGCTGCCCACGATCGCACCGACCTCCGTCCCTGTCCGGTCCAGCAGGTCCCCGGCACCGCGGGCGAGCTCGCCCAGCATGCCCTGGAGAAGCTCCTCGAAATCGCCGCCCTTGGCCGCCGACCGTGAACGCTCGTCGGCGCGGGCCCGGCTGGCGGCCTCGATTGCCGCCAGCCGCTCGTGGACCCCCCGGAACCCCTCGCTGACCTCCTGCCGGAACTGGTGAAGGGGCGACCCAAGGCGCGTCGGATCGAGCAACTGGGCGAGCCTGGAGGCATCGCCGTCGAAGTAGGTGCCAAGGAGGACCCGCATCCGGCCGATGGCGCTGTCGCGCCGGGTCTCGTCGAACAGCTCGTTGACGAAGGTGACCAGCGCACCGCGATCGCCCAGGAACCGCTCCAGGGTCCGCGGCAGGCGTCCGTCGCCGTCCGCGAAGTTGGTCCGCAGCACCTCCTCGACCGCGCGCGCGGCCTGCTCGTTGGCGGTGGCGGTCTGGGCGACCAGCTTCTCGAACTCGCGCCGCACGAGGTCCGTGTCCACCGAGGTCGCCGCGTCCTGGATGGCCAGCAGGCCGATGCGCAGGGCCCGCTCGACGATGGCCGGGCGGTCCGCCTCGTCGCGCTCCATGAGCGCGGCGGCGAGGGCGCCGTCGGTGAGGGCCAGCCGCTCGACCAGGATCCGGTCGCCGCGCACGTGCACGCTGGGCAGGCCGGTCCCGGGCCGGGAGGCGGCCGGCGTGGACGGAGTCGACAGCGGGAGGATTCGGGCTTCCATGACGGCCATCCTGCGCCCGGCGCGTGCCACCTAGGCTGTCACTCGCGCCGCCGCCCTGGCGACGGCCGGATCAGGCGGGCGAGGCGAGGTGCCGGCGGCGCCGGGAACGGGACCGCTGTTGGGACGCGGGCAGCGAGCCCGGGGCGCCATCCGGCGTCGGCGATCCGGGCGTGGATCCGGCCCGCAGCTGCTCGGCGATGGCCGCCGCCCAGGCCCGCACGCGCTGGACGTCCACCGGCCCCAGCTGCTCGATCGGGTCGGCATCCGCGGCCAGGGCGGTCGGCCCGAACATCGCCGCACCATGCGCCCCCACTGCCTCCGCCACCGCGATCACGTTGCAGTCGTCGGGGCGCTCCGGGGCGGTCCCCGGCGGACAGCGTCCGCGACCGATCGGCCCGGCGCAGAACAGCCACAGGGGCCGGGTCTTGAGCATCGCCCGGTGGCGGACCAGGAACCCGCCGCCATCGGCCCCGCGGCGAGGCATGAACACGCCACTGCCCAGCACGACCGCGTCGTAGGGGTCGAGGGCAGCGACCTCGGATGCGAGGCGGCAGTCAACGGCGAACCCGGCATGGCGGAGCACGCCGGCGATGGTGGCCGCGATCCCGGCCGTGGAGCCCACCTGGTTCGCGTACGCCACCAGCACTCGCCCGTCGCCCATGTCCACTCCCGTCCTGTGTGCCGAGATCGTCCGGCGCGGGCATGGATCCCGGCAGGGCCCTTGGGCCCGCATCCGGGGGCCGGGGCCCGCCGGGTCTCGGGCGCGACGGCCCGGGCCATCGGGATCAGGTCAGGCAGTCCGCAGGTCCCGTGTGGTGGGGACCATGCGGGCGGCGCGTCAGGTCAGGGCTCGAGCATCCGCCCCGGGTTGAGCAGGTTCCTCGGGTCCAGCGCGAGCTTGATCGAGCGCATCACGGCGACCGCGTCACCGCCTCGCTGGCGTACCAGCCAGTCGCGCCGAGCCGTGCCGATCCCGTGCTCCCCGGTCACGGTCCCACCCAGCGCGAGAGCGGCCTCGTAGAGGTCGGCGCGCGCGGCGTCGAGCCTGGCCACGGCCGCGTCACCCTCGGCCCGGTCGAGCACGAAGGTGGGGTGGAGGTTGCCGTCGCCCGCGTGCCCGAAGGTCCCGACCAGCAGCCGGTGGCGGTCGCCGATCGCCTCGATCTCGCGCAGCAGGTCGGGAACCCGGCTGCGCGGGACGCCGACGTCCTCCATGCGCGCCACCCCCAGCTCCTCGAGCGCGCGGTAGGCGAGGCGGCGTCCCTGGCGGAGCCACTCGGCCTCCTGCTGGTCCTGTGCCCGGACCACCAGGGTCGATCCCGCTGCCTCGCAGACAGGCACGGCGGCCCGGATCTCGGCGGCCGCGGCATCACCCGGCAGGTCGGACTCGACCAGCAGCATGGCCGCGGCCTCGCGGTCGAGCCCCAGGCGATGGACGTCGTCGACGGCGCAGATCGTCGTCCGGTCCATCAGCTCCAGGGTGACCGGCCGCACGCCGGCGGTGGTCATCCCGGCCACGGCATCGCCGGCCGCCTCGAGCGACGGGAAGAACGCGATCAGGGTCGAGCGTGGCGGGGGCGCCGGGAGCAGCCGCAGCGTCGTCTCGGTGATCAGCGCGAGCGTGCCCTGCGACCCGACCAGCAGCGGGATCAGGCCGTACCCCGCCACGTCCTTGACGTTCTTGCCGCCCAACCGGAGCACCGTGGCGTCTGCCATCACGACCTCGAGACCCAGGACCGCGTCGCGGGTGACGCCGTACTTCACGCAGCACAGGCCGCCCGCGTTGGTGCCGAGGTTGCCGCCGATCGTGCACGTCTCGTACGAGGCGGGGTCGGGCGCGTAGAACAGGCCCTCGCCCGCGACGGCGGCCTTGAGGACGGCGTTGACGACCCCGGGCTGGGTGGTGACCGTGAGGTTGTGGCGGTCGATGTCGAGCACGCGGTCCATGCGGCCGAAGGCGATGGTCAGCGCTCCCTCGATTCCGGCTGCGGCCCCGGACAGCCCGGTACCCGCGCCGCGGGGCACGATCGGGACGTCGAACTCGCCGCACAGGGCCACTAGCCCCGCGACCTGGGCCGTGCTCGTCGGCAGGGCCACCGCGAGCGGCAGACCGGCCGGCTGGTAGGCGGTCTCGTCGCGCCGGTAGGACTCGCGGTCGGTCGGCTCGGTCAGCAGCCGCACATCCGGGAGTCGTGACCTGATCGCGCGCAGGAGCCCGCTCCCGTCGCCCCGGCACGGAACCGGGTCGCCGGCGGGCTGCGGGCCGCTCGGAACGTCCATCCAGGCAAGGATCCCACACCACGGGGTTAGGCTTCCTCACATGGAGGGATCGGCCATGCTTCGCTCGGCTCGGGGACGGCTTGCCCGGCGGTCGGCCATGGTCGTGGCGACGGCGCTGGCGGTGGTCGCGGTGGGGACCGGCCTCGCCGCACCGCCCGCCGCGGCCGCTCCGCTCGGTCCGAGCTTCCCGGCTTCGTCCGCTCCGGTCGAGGCACCTGCGAGCGCCCTCGTTCCGGGCTCCGTGCACCGGGGCTCGATCCGGATGACCGCCAGGTACGCCGTCAGCGCGCGCCTCAAGGTGGCCGTCGGCCGGCTGCGGGCCCGCGTCACGATCACGGCCCGCAACGACTCCGGCGCGGGGGTGGACCGGATCCGCCTCAACACCGTGATGGGTCCCCTGGGCCGGCTGTCGCTGGGCACGGTCACCGTCGACGGACGGCCGGTCACCCCCTCGCGCACCGGGCAGACGATCAGGGTCCCGCTGGGCGGCGTCCTGCCGGCCGGCGCCACGGCCGTGATCGTGATCCTGTTCAAGGCGACCCTGCGCTCGACCACCGGCGGGTCGACGTGGCTGTTCACGCGCGCCAACGGGATCACCTCGCTCTACCGATGGGTGCCCTGGATCAGCCGGACGACCCCGTTCAAGCGCCCCAACTTCGGCGACCCGTTCGTAACCCCGGTCAGTCCCTCCGCGACCCTCCGGCTTCGCACCGACAGCCCGGTGCGGGTCGTCGTCAACGGGACCCGGACGTCCATCTCGAACGACCGGCTGGTGACCACCTGGACGCTGACCGACGTGCGCGACATCGTTCTCAACGCCGCCGCCGACTACCGCACCGCGAAGCGCACGGTCGCTGACACCGTCCTGCGCGTCCATGTCCGGCCCGGGCAGCGGAGGGCCGCGGTCCTCGACGCGGCGGCAACGGTCCTCGCCCGGCTCGAGCAGCGGCTGGGCCGGTACCCGTGGCCGATGCTGCGGGTCATCCAGTCGTCGGGCGGCTACGGGATGGAGGGCCCGGGCATCGTGTGGATCCCGGCCGGCGTGGCCCGGGGCAACCTCCCGTACCTGCTTGCCCACGAGATCGCCCACCAGTGGTTCTACGGTCTGGTCGGCAACGACCAGGCGCGGGAGCCGTTCGCCGACGAGGCGATCAGCGACATGGTCGCGCGCTACGTCACCGGGACCCGGCGGGGCTCGCGCTGCGCCAGGGGCACGCTGGACGGATCGATCTACGCGTACTCGGCCGGGTGCTACTACGAACGGGTCTACATCCAGGGCGGCAACCTGCTCGATCGGACGCGCCGCCGGCTCGGCAGCGCGACCTTCTTCAGGACCCTTCGCCAGTACCTGGCGGATCACCGCTGGGAGCTGGTCCACACGCGAACGCTGCTGGATGCCCTCGACGCCGCGACGCCGCTCGACATGGCCGGTCGCTGGCGCGCCCGGTTCCCCAGCCTGTATTGAGACCGTGGTGGTCCGCCGATCATGGGCCGGCGCCAGGGAACCTGAACGGTGCGCGCGCCTGGGGGACGTCTGGCGCTGCGTTCAGCCGGTGCCCGGCGGTAGGCCTCCCATCCGCCGATCGGCGGCGAGCGCCTGGGGGAACCAGCGCCAGCGCTCCGGGAGCGCCCGCCGCCACGCCCCCCAGGTGGGAACCAGCCATGCCGACAGCCACCGCTCGCGGGAACCCCACGAGAAGCCGTACTCGCGCCGAACGGGCTCCGGGAGGAGACCCAGGGAGGGGACCAGGACCCAGCGCGCGATGCCGGCGGGCATCTGGTCCATCAGCGTTGCCACCGGCTTCGCCGCCCGTCCCAGCATCCCGGCGACGGGGCCCGAGGCGGCAAGTGGAGCCAGCGGCGGGTGGAGGATCGTCCAGGCGAGGTCGCGTGCCACCCCCGTCGGATGGACCGGTCCGCCCGGGGCCCACTGGGCCGCCATCCAGGCGTCGAAGGCGTCGATGTCGGGCGGCAGGACGGACGGCGGGATCCCGAACAGTCGGCCCACGGGCAGCGTCTCGGCATAGAACCGCGCACG
Source organism: uncultured Chloroflexia bacterium (assembly GCA_963727585.1). Classification (GTDB taxonomy): domain Bacteria; phylum Chloroflexota; class Limnocylindria; order Limnocylindrales; family CSP1-4; genus CAIXZV01. The sequence continues at coordinate 1,995,267 of CAVSHH010000003.1, forward strand.
GCGCGCCGGCGACAAGGGCTCCAGCCAGGCATCCACGGTTCGCAGGGTCGAGTCGATGAGCGTGGCGTGGACCCACAGCGACAGGCTTGGGTCGCGAGCGTCGTAGCCGGCCCCGAAGCGGGCCGCTGCACCCGGATCGTGGACCGGTCCGGCCACCGACCCGTGCAGCTGGTTGAGCCGACGGATCTCGTCGCGCGCCTGCCCCGCGGTCCCGTACACGATCCGCAGGTAGGAGCGAAGCGTGCCGGCCAGACGGCCCCAGGGATCGGCGCGGAAGTCGGAATGCTGGTCCACGCCCTCCGCCACGAGCGGATGGGCGAGCTGGAGGAGAAGCGCCCGCGGTCCCGCCCCCAGGAGCAGGGCAGCCTCACGGTTCAGACGCCACGCCTCCGATCCCGGACCGTAGAGTCCCGGGTCGGCGGTCATCGATCGCTGGGCCGCCGTCCGACCACCCACCAAGCCGCCGGGAAGACGGCTGCCGCCAGCAGCAGCTTGACGATGTCGCCCGCGAGGAACGGCAGCAGCCCGGTCCGGACCGCCTCGCCCGCCGACAGACCGGTGACGACCGCCAGCCACGGGACGCCGATCGCGTAGATCACCGCGGTGCCAAGCGCCGTCGCCCCGACGGCTCCACCGATCCGCCGGTCCCAGCCGAGCTCGGCCAGCCGGCCGACGAGCGCGGCCGCAGCCACGAACCCGACGAGGTAGCCGCCGGTGGCGCCCCACAGCACGACGAGACCGCCCTTGCTCTCGGCGAAGAGCGGCAGGCCGATCAGGCCCAGGACGACGTAGAGCAGCGCGGCCAGGCCCCCCCGACGCAACCCCAGCGCCCCGCCGACAACGAGGATCCCGAAGTTCTGGAGCGTGAACGGGACCGGGTTGCCGGGGATCGGGATCGAGATCCGGGCAGTGAGAAAGATCAGGAGCGTCCCGGCGACGATCAAGCCCAGGTGACGCAGGCGCGGTGACGCCGCCTCACCGACCCGGACGGGAACCAGGAAGTCGGCGATCGTGAGGCCCTTCTCGTTCGCCGGCACCCGCGACAGCGATGGGATCGCGTACGACATCCGTCTCCCTCGTGCGTCACGGCAGAACGCGACGCTGCGCGGAGTCTAGCAAGCGCCGAGCCCCGCCGACCAGCCGTCCAGCGTGCCCCTCAGACCTCGCCACGGACGGCCGCCACGATGGACCTCCGGCCGGCGATCCGGGCCGGCTGGGCGGCCGCCAGCATCGCCAGCGCGACACCCCCCGCGAGTGCCAGGACCATCGCCGGCAGTGGCAGGCGGATCCCCGCCTCGAGTCGGCCGCCCGCGGTCACCACGAGCACGATCCCGACCGCCAGTCCCGCCAGCGACCCGACCACGCCGCCGATCAGCCCCAGGATCCCGGCCTCGACGAGGACACCGCGCCATGCCTGCCGGCGGCTCATCCCCGCGGCCCGCAGCATGCCCAGCTCGCGCGCACGCTCCCAGGTGTCCATCGAGAGCGTGTTGACGATGCCCAGGGCGGCGACCACCACCGCCGCCAGCGCGAGCAGGTCGAGCAACCCGAACACGGCCTCGAGACCATCGCCGATGGCGCCCTCCACGCGGCTGACGGGGGCCACGGTGAGCGCCTGCTCGCGGGCCAGCTCGGCCAGGGCGGGGCCGGCGGACGCCTCCCCTCCGGGCGAGAATCGCACCGCGATGGCATCGGCACCGGCGACCCCGAACCCGTTGACCGCATCCGGCCAGCCGACGAGCACGGTCTCACCCGACCGACCGGGGAACGAGCGCTTCACCACGCCGGCGACCTGGAGCGATACCGGTCCGTCGATGCCGGCGAGGAGCAGCGCGTCCCCGAGTCCGACGCCCAGACGTTCCGCCCTCGACGCTGGCACGATCACGGACCCACCGGCGTCGAGGGCTGCCAGGGCCGTCGCACGATCACCCTCGGTGAACGTGAGGCGCCCGTCCGCGAGCAGGTCGCCACCGGACACGGCGGTCGCCTCGAGGCGGGTGCCCGCCAGGGCAAGGTCGAACGAGGCGAGCGCCGTCGCCCGCTCCACGCCGGCCAGGTCCGCCAGCTGCTCGTCCACCCCGCCCTCCCCGACTGGCGCCGGGGCGATGGCAGTCAGGATCTGGTCGCCGGGAACCACGTCGGTCAGCCAGGCGGTGGCCGCCAGGCGCGCGTTGGAGCTCACGCAGGCCAGTGCCACGACCATCGCCAGTGCGACGACCAGCGACCCCACGGTGACCGTGGTCCGCGCTCTGTCGCGCGCAATGGCTGCCCGGGCGAGACGCTCCTCGAGCCGGAGCGGCACCGCGAACGGGAGGCCGGCGAGCCGGCCCAGCGGCCCCAGCACGGCTGGCGTGACCAGGACGGCGAGGAGCAGCATCGCGTAGACGGCCACCGCCCGCAGCGGGCCCAGCGGGGAGGCGGCCCCGACCGGCAGCAGCAGCACGGCGAGCGCGCCGACGGTCCCGATGACGACCAGCAGCCAGCCGACGTGGGCGCGCGCGGCGGCCGCCGCGTCGGAACGGGATCGGAGGGCGGTCACCGGGCTCACCGAGGCGGCCCGCCGGGCGGGCTCGAGCCCTGCCACCAGCGTCACCAGGATTCCTGCCGTCAGCCCCGCGGCGAGCACCGGGGGGGTCAGGCTCGGTCCATCGATGACCGTGTTGCCGGCCGCGCGCAGCCAGCCCGTCACCAGCAGCGCCAGCCCGCCGCCCAACACCAGCCCGGCGACCGCGCCGGCGACCCCGAGCAGCAATGCCTGGAGCTCCACGACGCGGACCAGCTGGCCGCGGGTGGCCCCGGCGGCCCGCAGCAGGCCCAACTCCCGGATCCGCTCCACGACCGTCATCGACGTGGCGTTGAGCACCAGCAGCGCGGCCGCGAACAGGGCGATCGAGGCAAGCAGCGCGAGCGTTCCCCGCACCTCACCCGTGGAGGCGCGCATCGATGCCGCGATGTCCTGCGGGCGCGACAGCACGTAGGGCTCGGTCGTCAGCGCCGCCTCGATCGAGGGGATGATCGCGTCGGTGTCGGCGCCGGCCGCGAGGACGAGGTCGATCCGGGTCAGCCCGGCCGGTCCCCCGGCAGGCTCCGGGTCGCCGTCCGCGGCCAGCAGGCGTAGCGCGGTCCCGAGCGGCAGCACCACCGTCCGGCCCGATGAGCCCACCTCGGGGCCGTCGTCGGCCACGATTCCCGTCACCGCCACCTTGACCGGCGCCCGCGCGCCGAGGATGGACAGCTCGGAGCCAAGGTCGAGGCCCTCGGCAGCGGCGAGTCGCTCGGTGACCAGGGCACCTGCCTGCTGGACACCGTCGAGGGGAACGCCCCGGACGAGGTCCAGGGCTCGGACGCGGGTCTCGCAGCAGGGATCGATCCCGAGCACGGTGACGGGCTCGGTGACAACCGGGTGGCCGGGCACCGAGGCCAGGAACGTCCGCCGTTCGATCCCGGGCGCGGTGAGCGCGATCCCGGGCAGGTCGTCGAGGGTGGCGAGGGTCCGCTGCGAGAGCCCCCGTTCGGTGAATGCCTCCACCCGCAGGTCTGCCCGGCCCACCAGCGAGGCGACGGTGCGGTCGACGGAGGCGTCGAGCCCGGCGTTGGTGGCCAGCGCCGCGACCAGCACGGCGACCCCGATCGCGATGCCGGCGATCGTGAGCAGGCTGCGTGCCGGTCGCGCGGCCAGCCCGCGCCACGCGTAGGGAACCAGGCTGCGCATGGCCGGGGCGAGCGCTACAGGCCCAGCTGGGCGAGCCGCGCGATCAGCGGCCCGGCCGCGTGGTCGTCGCGGCGGCCGAGCACGATCTGGTCACGGATGGTCCCGTCGCCGATCACCAGGACCCGGTCGGCGTAGGCCGCGGCCTTCGCGTCGTGGGTGACCAGGACGATCGTCTGACCGCGATCCGTGCAGGTTCGCCACAGCGCGTCGAGGATGTCGGTCCCGGTACGGAAGTCGAGGTTTCCCGTGGGCTCGTCCGCCAGCAGCAGCGCCGGGCGGGTAACGATCGCGCGGGCCACGGCCACCCGCTGCTGCTCGCCCGCCGAGAGCTGCTCCGGGCGGTGTCGTTCCTTGCCGGCCAGGTCCACCAGGGCGATCGCGTCGTGGATCCGGTCGGCCAGCTCGCCACTCCGGGGGTCCCGGCCGGCGATCGTGAACGGCAGGCCCACGTTCTCCACTACATCGAGCAGGGGGACCAGGTTGAACGACTGGAACACGAACCCCGTGCGCTCGCGGCGGAGACGCGTCGCTGCGTCGTCGGACAGCCGGCTGATGGCTTCTCCCTCGAGATAGACCTCGCCCGACGTCGGCTGGTCCAGGCCGCCCAAGAGCTGGAGCAGGGTGCTCTTGCCGGAGCCGGACGGCCCCATCAGGGCCACGAGCTCACCGGGCATCACTGCCAGGGAGACGCCGCGGACGGCGTCCACGGTCTCGCCCGGCAGCCGGTAGCGGCGGGTGACCTCGACCGCCTCCAGGATCGGCTCCGGGTTGCGCGGCAGGAGCGAGGAGGGCTGGGCGGCGGTGGCCGGCGGGGACGTGATCATGCGCGGGTCGGGCTCCGGGCTGCTGCTGGTTGGTGCCGAGGGTAGCGGTGGGGTCCGGTGCGGTCAGCGGGCCAATGGTCCCGGGACCGGGGAGGACCGGACACGGGTCAGGAGCCGAAGAAGCGGGCGGCGACCGTGGACAGGACCGAGTCCACGAGGCTCCGTCCCGCCGGGGCCTCCACCACCCGCAGGCCGCCGGCGGGCAGAATGCCGTCGTTCCAGGCGGTCGAGGCGGCGGGCGACTGCGGGGAAGCCGTCGGCGCGGGCGGCGGCGAGGCGGTCGGCGCCCGCGAGGGCGATGGACTGGGGGCAAGGCTGGACGACGGGGTTGACACAGGCGTGGACGCGGGCTTGGGCCTGGGTGTCGGCTTGGGGGAGGGCCTGGGTGTCGCTCGCTCGGTCGCGGTCGGCTTGGGGGTTGGCTTGGCGGTCGGCTTGGCGGTCGGCTTGGCGGTCGGCTTGGGGGTTGGCTTGGCCGTTGGTTTGGCCGTTGGCTTGGCGGTCGGCTTGGGCGTCGGCTTGGCGGTCGGCTTGGGGGTCGCCGAGCCGCCTCCACCGCCGCACCGATCGGCGAACAGCACGGTCCACACGTAGTGGTCGCCCGTCGTCCGGTAGGCACCGACCGCGACCACGTCCCACGCCTTGCCCAGGATGTTCGAGCGATGGCCCGACGAGTCCATGAACAAGCCGAAGATGTAGGCGGTGACGTCCGATTCCGAGGCGCCCGGCCAGCTCGCCTGGCCGATGTTCTCGCCGCCGACCTTGAAGCAGTAGTCGTACCTGTACTGCATGTACCAGAACACGTTGTGGTCGGCCCCCGGTCCGGGGATCGTGTGCGAGAAGTAGTCGCGGTCGACCATGTCCTTGCTGCGCCAGCGCGCGATCGTCCGCAGCGCCGTGTCGAGCTTCAGTGCTGAGAGCCCGGCCGAGGCCCGAGCCTGGTTCTGGAGCGAGATCAGCTGCTTCTCGGAGCCCGAGCTGTAGGAATTGACGTCCCAGCCGAGAGCTGCCTGCGGCAGGAGCAGGCCGGCCGACATCGACAGGGCGACCATCATCGCCAGGACGCTGGCCAGGTGACGCAGGGCGCGCTTGGGCGCTGGGGTGACGGGAAGACGGTCGAGGGTGGTCATGCCGTGGTGCAGGGGTTGTGACGGGGCGCCCGCAGCACTGCGGGACGTGCCCCAATCCTCGGCCGGGGGGCCGGACCGGTCCCCGGGGCAAAGGTCCCGACCCGGTACCCCGGCGGTACCGGTCACCTACGCAATGCACCGGACCCACCAGCGCCCGGGCATCGTCCACACCGGGCCGCGATGCGCCATGCCCACCGGAGCCGGCTTCCGCTACACTTCCCCCTCGCCCCACGGGTCGAGGCGCGCCACTGGCGCCTGTCCCGGGTGCCTTGGTGGCCTTAGCTCAATGGCAGAGCATCGGATTGTGGCTCCGAAGGTTACGGGTTCGAGCCCCGTAGGCCACCCCAACTTCACCCAGCCAGCCAGCACCCACCGGCGACCCCACCTTCGCTGCATGAGGAGGCGGTGACTTGAGGATCCGGCTGTTCGCGGTCCGTGCCGCCCACTCCGCGGTCTTCCTCGTCGAGCTGTGGGCGATCGTGTGGCTGATCATCACCGGGCTGCGCGGGCGTGGTGGCCGGTCCGTGCGCCTCGCCGCCGGCCTCGTCGCGTGCGAATTCAGCGGCATTCGTCGCCAACCGTGGGGTCTGCCCGCTGACGCCCCTGGCGGAGCGATACGGTGCCTCGAGCGGCCGCGTGTCCGACATCTTCCTGCCCGACGCCCTGGCCCGGACAATCCCCGTCTGGTCGATCCCGCTCGTCGTCCTGGGGGCCGGGCTGCACGCCCGACGAAGATGGCGATCGCGACCGGCACGGGCATGGTCAGCGGAGGAGGCGCTGGTCCCAGAACGCCGCCCGGCGCAGCGCGTTCCGGCGGCAGTACGATCCCGCATTCGGCACCAGCGGTAATCGATTGCGTGTAGGCTTTGGCACAGCCGTGCGGGAGCAGGTGGCTGCCATCCCAAGCGGCGCCAGACGAGACCGGCGTACCAAGTGCCGGGTGCCAGCCGAGGACGAGACCATGGACCCCACACCGGCCCCCGCTCCCAGCATCGCGGCCCTGGCTCCGGCGTCACTCGTCATCGACCGGATCGAGACCATCGCCCTGCGGGCGCCGCTCGGGCGCCGGTTCTCCGGATCCGCCTACTCCATGGACAACCGGTGCACGATCGTGGTCCGCCTGACCACGGCCGATGGCATCACCGCCGAGACCTACAGTGGCGACACCGACGAGGAACAGGCGCTGATCGTCGGGATCATCCACGACGAGCTGGCCCCGGCCGTCCTGGGCCGCTCGGCCCGCGACCCGGAGGGCCGCTGGCGCGACATGGAGCCCGCGACCTGCAACATCCTGCGCGACCGGGGGCTCGCCCTGCAGGCGATCGCAGCGCTCGACACGGCCATCTGGGACACCCTGGGGCGCGCCGCCGGCCTGCCGCTCTACCGGCTGTGGGGCGCACTGACAGACGAGGTGCCGATCTCGGTGATCGGCGGCTACTACCATCTCGACGCCGACCAGACGGCGGCCACCGTGCGCCGGTACGTCGAGCAGGGATTCGCCGGCATGAAGTTCAAGGTGGGCGGCCGCTCACCCGCCGAGGACGCGGCCCGGTTCCGGGTGGCCCGCGAGGCGGCCGGCCCGGAATTCGCGCTGATGGCCGATGCGAACCAGGGCTACACCCTGGCCGAGGCCGTGGAGTTCGCCCGGCGGGTAGCCGATCTCGACCTGCGCTGGTTCGAGGAGCCCGTCCGATGGACCAACGACCGCCGCTGGATGCGCGACGTCCGGTACATGACGGGCGTGCCCGTGTGCGCCGGCCAGAGCGAGTTCACGCTCGGCGGTCTGCGGGACCTCGTCGTGGACGGTGCCATCGACGTCTCCAACTTCGACGCCTCGTGGGCCGGCGGGCCGACGATCTGGCGCAAGGCGGCGGGGTTGTGCGCGGCGTTCGGCGTCCAGCTGGGCCATCACGAGGAGCCCCAGGTGAGCTCGCACCTGCTGGCCTCCGTGCCCGATCACACGTTCGCGGAGTGCTTTGACGACGAGCGTGACCCGTTCTTCTGGCGTCTGACCGACATGGCGACGCGGGTCGCCGACGGGCGCTACCGGCTGCCCGAGGCGCCCGGACTCGGGATCAACCTGGACTGGGACTACGTCCGCGCCCACACGGTCGGGTCCCGGGTCAGCACCCGTGGCTGACCCGACGGGCCGGCCATCGATGGGAGGCAGGAGCATGCGACTGGGACTGGTCGGCTACGGCAACGGTGGCCGGCACTTCCACGCCCCGTACATCGTCGCGGCCGAGGGTGTCGAGCTGGCGGGAGTGGTGGTCCGTTCGCCGCAGCGGCGCGCGCAGCTCGGGCAGGACTACCCGGGCGTGCCGGCCTACGACACGCTCGGCCAGCTGCTCTCCGCCGGCGTCGATGCGGTCACGATCAGTACACCGCCCGAGACGCGGCGCGAGCTGGTGCTGGAGGCCGTGGCCGCCGGCGTGCACGTGATCGCGGACAAGCCGTTCGCCCCCGATGCCGCCGGAGCCCGGGAGCTGCAAGCGGCCGCGGCCGCGGCGGGCGTCGCGGTCAACGTGTTCCACAACCGTCGCTGGGACGCGGACATCCGGACGCTGGCGGCCCTGCTCGCCGGCGGCGAGCTCGGCGAGCCGTGGCGCATCGAAAGCCGGTTCGACCTCGACGAACCCGGCACGCTCGACCCGGGACCCCACGGCGGGCTGCTCCGTGATCTCGGCGCCCACCTCGTCGACCAGCTGCTGTGGCTGCTGGGGCCGGTTCGCACGGTCTACGCCCAGCTCGACTGGGTGGAGTCGGCGGGCAGCACCGATGTCGGGTTCTCGATCGCCCTCGAGCACGCCTCGGGCGTCCGGTCCCGGGCCACGGCCAGCAAGCTCAATCGCAACGTGGAGCGGGAGCTGCGCGCCTACGGCTCGGATGGAAGCTACATCGGCCGGTCCACGGATGCCCAGGCGGCAGCGATCTTCGCCGGCCGGCGGCCGCTGGCCGAGGGCCCCGACTGGGGATACGAGCCGGAGCCGGCCTGGGGAACCCTGCGCTCGGCGGCCGGGGAGCGGCGCGTGCCATCAGAGCGCGGGGCCTACCAGGACCTGTACACGCAGTTCGCCGCCGCCCTCCGGGGCGAGGCGCCGTTCCCGGTGCCGGTCGAGGACGGTATCCGGACGATCGAGGTCCTCGACGCCGCCCGGACCAGCGACCGGGAGCACCGCGTCGTCTCCCTTCCCGGCTGAACGAGGCCGCGGACGGCGGCCGCCCCCGTCCGGGCAGTCCCGGCCGGGGGCGGCGTTGGACCGAATGGTCCGATCCGCCGTCAGGCGGGGGTCGTCGATCCTGCCTGCCCGGAAGCACCTCCGGGATCCGGCGCATCGAACGTGGCGGGCTCGGTGTCCTCGCCCTCCGACGGGCTGGACGCGGCCGGCTCGGGCCGGGACGCGGCCGGCTCGGGCCGGGACGCGGCCGCGGCGGGCGCACCGGGCGCCGCGGCCGGTGTCGGCGCCTCGGCCGCCGGGCGCCGGATCGACGCGACGAGAAGCGCGGCACCGAGTGCCAGGATGACGGCCGGGCCGAGCAGGACGGCACCCGACCAGCCGGGCAGCGTTGCGTCGGCCAGGGCGATGCCGCCGAGGACGATCAGCGCCACCCCCACGATGGCGCCGGCGCCGATGCCGCGGGTGGCGGTCCCGGGAGCCGGGGCGGCGGACCCGGGGGTCGTCCAGCCTGCCGGAGCGGGCGGGGCTGCGGGCGGCGCCCACGCGGCCCCCTGGCTCCACGAACCGGGCGCCTGGGCCCAGCCGCCGGGCGCGCCGGGCGCGCAGGCCGGCGCCTGCGGGATCACGAGCGCCAGCAGGATGTAGGCGATGAGCGCGAGCCCACCGGACACGATGCCGACCACGATCCACAGGATCCGCATGATGGTGGGATCGAGCTCGAGGTAGTCCGCCATGCCGCCGGCGACACCGGCCAGCTGGCGATCACGACTGCGGTAGAGACGACGGGGGTTCATCTGCATCCTCCCTGGGGATTGATGGCGACGGTGCCGAGGCTGGCGTCGATCACGAGCTCGGCCTTGAACGGGGCGGTGGCGTAGCCGGGGGTCTCCCAGGCGCCGTCGTGCTTGATGAGGCCACCGAGCTGGACCGAGCCCAGGCTGGCCGACGACGTGACCCGCAGCCCGAGGCCGTCGGGGGTGCACAGCTGGACGGAGCCGGCGTTGGCCTCCACGGCACCGCTGAACTCGGCGGCCGGCAGGCTGACCATGGCCTGCCCGGCATTGACGCCGAGGTCGAGGCGCTCGAGCGAGGCGCCGGCCAGGTCCACGCCGAGCTCGCCGGCGTTCACCTCGAGGTCGACGTTGCCCAGGCGGGCGCCGCCGAGCGCCAGCTGTCCGCGTCCGGCGTTGATCACGGTCGCGAGGTCCAGGCGGGGTTCGGTGGGCAGGGTCACGTCCCAGTCGACTCGCCCGGTTCCAAGCCCTGGGCCACGGACGACAGCCGCCGAGCCGACCTCGAGCCGGCCCGCATCGGCGGACACAGCAGTCCCGCGGTCGCGGGGGCCACGGGTATCGACCCGCCAGGCGGTGCCGGGCCCGGTGGCGAGCGCGAGCCGCCCGCAGTCGAGCTCCAGCCGGACCGCGGCGCCACCCGCAAAGGAGCCCTCGTGGCTCCTGGTCTGCTCCGCAGGTGCCGCCGGGTCGGAGCAGGGCAGATGCACGGCGGCAGGCGCCGCCACCACCGACGCGGCCAGGGCGAGCCCCGGCAGCGCGGCGGCAACCGCGCCGGCCACCAGCGCGGCTGGCGACCGCCGGAGCAGCAGCGCCACGCCGACGGCGATCACGGCGAGCGGCCACAAGGCGCCGACCGCGCCGGCGACGGCCGCGGGCTCGAGCATTCCGGCCACGTTGGCGAGGGCGACGGCCCCGGCAGCGAGCAGGAATACCCCCGCGTACAAGGTTCCACGGCTGATGGTCATGGCATCCGTCCCTCCGGACGATCGTGGTTCGCGGACCCCGGGCGGGGGCTGCGAGGGGCATCGGTTCGATGGCCTCACGATGCCCTTCCCGGGCAGCCGCGCCCAGCCGGGCAGCAGGCATCCTCGGGGTGGGGACATCCCTACCGGGACACGGGTGCCAGCCAGACCGACGGCGCGTCGGGCGGACCAGCCGGCGCCGGCGCCCGCCGCCAGCGCGCCACCCCCGTCGGCGGTAAATTCGCCTCCTGTCCGTCGACCAGCACTGCGCCCGGGCCCGCCCGCGCCCCGGAGGATCCATGACCCAGGACCGGCGTGTCGCCATCATCGGCCTCGGCTACGTGGGACTCCCGCTGGCGATCGCCTTCGCAGAGGCCGGGCTCGAGGTCGAGGGCATCGATGCCTCACCCGGGCGCGTCACGGAGCTCAATGCCCGCCACTCGCCCATCGATGACATCGGCGACGAGCGGCTGGGTGCCGCGCTGGACGGGATGCTGCGCGTGGTCGGGCCGGACGCTGCGTCCGCGCGCGACATGGACGCACTGTTCGTGTGCGTCCCGACGCCCATCACCACCACCAAGGATCCGGACCTCGCACCGCTGCTGGGAGCGGCCGCCTACGTCCGCGACAACCTGCGCGCCGGCCACCTGGTGGTCCTCCAGTCGACCACCTACCCGGGAACGACGACCGGCCCCTTCCGGGCCGTGCTCGAGGAGACCGGGCTGGTGGCCGGTCGCGACTTCGATCTCGCGTTCGCTCCGGAGCGGGTGAACCCGGGCGACCCGGCCAGCTCCGGACGGGGTGTTCCACGGCTGACCGGCGGCATGACACCGGCCGGCACGAAGCGCGCCGCCAAGCTCCTGGCCACCGTCAACGACCGTGTCATCGAGATGTCCTCACCGGACGCGGCCGAGATGGCGAAGCTGCTCGAGAACACGTTCCGCAACGTCAACATCGCGTTCATCAACCAGCTCGCCCTGCTGTGCGAGCGCATGGGTCTCGACGTGTGGGAGGTCATCGACGCCGCCGCCACCAAGCCGTTCGGGTTCATGCGCTTCACGCCGGGCCCGGGGGTGGGAGGTCACTGCATCCCCGTCGATCCCTACTACCTCTCCTGGCGAGCGCGGGAGTTCGAGTTCACCGATCGGTTCATCGAGCTCGCCGGCGACATCAACCTCGCCATGCCGCGCCACGTCGTCGACCTCGTGGCAGAGGCGCTCAACGACCGCGCCCGAGCGCTCAAAGGATCCCGTGTGGGAGTCCTCGGGGTCGCCTTCAAGCCCAATGTCCAGGACGCCCGCAACTCGCCCGCCGGGGCGATCCTGCCGCTGCTCGCCGAGCGTGGCGCAGAGCTGCGCTACCACGACCCGCACGTCGCCCGGTTTCGCGACGACACCGGCTTCGACCACGAGGGGGTTGGTCTGGACGCGCTGCTGCACTGGGCCGACGTGTTCCTGATCGTGACCCCCCACCAGGCGATCGAGTGGGACCACCTCTTTGCGCAGGCCGATGTCGTGGTGGATACCGTGAACGCCTCCCGGAACCATGCGCTGCGCGACCGCCAGGTGCTGCGCCTCGGTGCCGGCTGGTCGCGCGCCTGATCCGGGGCGATGACGTGGAGTCCGCCGGATCGTCCGGGCCGGTGACGGTCCCGTCGGGCACCAGGCAGGCCGGGTGGCGGCTCGCCATTCTGTCCTTCTCCTCGGGCGAGTTTGACGGGCGGTCGTTCCGGCTCGCGGCGTCGGCGATCGCGGCGGGCTGGGAGGTCATCGTCTACTCCCGCTGGTACCCCGGCCTCGCCCCCAGCGAGGAGCGAGACGGCTACCGTGTCGTGCGTGTCGATGCGGACCCGCGGCAGGCGCTGCCGGTCGTTGGCGGCCTGGTCCGTCGCCGGCGGCGGGCCGCCGTCCGCTCCGCGCCGGTCATCGGGGCGCGGACGGAGATGGAGCCATCGGTCATCGCCCCGGCGGTGGCGCCGCGAGCCGCTGGCCCATCCCGTCCGCGGCGCCGGTTCACCGGCAACCCCATCACATGGCCGGTGCGGTTCAGCCGGCGGAAATGGCGCGAGCTGCGCCGGATGCGCGGCCGCTGGCGGACGTTGCTCCTGATGTTCCCACTGCGGCCGCTGGGTTGGGCGCGCGCCCTCGAGGATGTCGCCGAGCCCGCCGACATCTGGCACGGGATGTGGGCCGGCAGCCTGCCCGCCCTGGAACGGCTCCAGCGGCGCCACGGTGGGCGGACGGTCTACGACAGCCGCGACGTGTACATGCTGTCCCGAGGCTTCATGCATCTAGAGTGGCCGGTCCGGCCGGTGCTCGAGCGGCTCGAGCGGCATTGGGCGCACCGGGTCGACCAGGTCATCACCGTGAACGAGGGCTACGCGGACCTCATCGTCCGCCAGCTGCAAATCCCCCGCCCGCCAGTCGTGCTCAACGCGTCCAACCGGTGGACGCCTCCCGATCCGCCGCCGGACTTGCTCCGCGAGGCGACCGGAGTCTCGGCCGAGACGGCGGTGATCCTGTACCAGGGCCAGCTGATCAGCCAGCGGGGCATCGAGCAGGCGATGCAGGCGATCCTCCAGGTGCCAGGGGCGGTGCTGGTGCTGCTCGGGTTCGGCAACTGGCAGGCGCACCTGGCCCGGAGCTCGAGAGAAGCGCCCTACGCCGGCCGGGTGTTCGTGCTGCCGCCGGTCCCGCCCGAGGCGCTGGTGGCGTGGACGGCGTCGTCCGACGTGATGGTCATGCCGATCCAGCCCAGCTCCGCCAACCACGAGCTGACCACGCCCCAGAAGCTGTGGGAGGCGATCGCCGCCGGGGTACCGGTGGTGGCCTCGGACCTGCCGGGGATGGCGGACGTCGTGCGCTCCACTGGCGTCGGTGCGCTCTGCGACCCGACCCGTCCGGAGTCCATCGCCGACGCCCTTCGATCCCTGGTCGGCCGGCCGCCCGAGGACCGGGCCGCGCTTCGCCGCCATGTGCTCGAGATCGGGCACGAGCGGTACACCTGGGAACGCCAGGCCGAGTTGCTGCTGGACATCTACCGGGGCCTGCTCGAACGCCCATCCGGCGCGACCCGGGCAGCGGCGACGACCCGGGCAGCGGCGACGGCCCGGGCAGGGGCGACCGCTGTGGCCACGAACGCGAGCCCCGGCGGGATCGCGGGTCTCCCGTCCGGTGCAGGATCAGGGCCCGCTGCCCGGCTCCTGGCACTGGGACGCCGGCTGCGGGGAATGGGGCGCCGGCTGCGGGGCCAGCGGGGTGACGACCGCGGGGATATCACGTTCGGGTCCGGCCCACGGGCGAACGCCCATGTCCGCGACGGGCTCGCCTCCGTGCAAGCGGCCATCGAGGCCGGCGACATTGCCATGGCGCGCAGCCTGGTCGACGACCTGGAGACCCGCAGTCCGACCAGCAGCCGCGTGGCCGACCTGCGATCCACGGTCCTCGAGCTCCAGGGCGAGATATCGGAACCGCTCGCGATCCTGGCCCGGCTTGGGACGCGGCGCCGGGACACGGAGCGCTCGGCGCGCGAGGAACGCCTGGCGGCTCGCTGGGCGGATGCCGAGCCGGCCTGGCGCCCGCGGATCGTCGGACCGCCCAAGCCGGTTGCGCCGGCCGGGGATGTCGTGCTCTGGATCGCCGATCGCCCTGCCGGGTCGTCCCGCATGGACGGGCCGGCCGGGGCATCGGCCGCCGAGAATCCCGATACCCCGTTCAGCATGGTCCCGGCCGGCTGGACGATCGCGACGCTCCGCCTCGCCGACCTCCCGATCGGCGCGAGCTTCCCGTCGGATGCTCCGCGACGAGTCCGGCTCGAGACGCTCGCATGGCTCGCCGCGGCCACCGCCCGCAACGTGGCACCCGCCGTGCTCCTGGCGCGCGCGGACGACGCGGGCTGCGATGCGGGCCTGGTCGCCCACGCGCTGGGTTCCCACCTCGGCCGTCCGCTGGTGATGGATGCCCGCGCCCATCGTGGGGGCGTGGGTCCGGGGGCCGCGCTTGGCCCGGACGAGCTGGCCAGGAGGATGATCGAGGTCCGGGACGGGCTGCTGCAGACGGCCGACGCCGTCATCGTGATCGCCTCCGAGGTCGACTGGGTCACGGGGCTCGGCGTGGACACCGGACGCATCCTCGTCGCCGGGAGCGAGGACACCGAGCTTGCCGCCCGGTACCGGGCACTTGCCACGACCGGGGTGTCGGCGTGAAGGCGACCCGACGAATGCCCTCGACAGCGCCCGGCGCCGTCTCGGTCGAGGCGCTCACCGCGCTGCGTGCGCTCGACGCGTACCACCCGGCGCCGGCCGTCCTCGGCTATCACCCGGTCGACCACACCAACCCGTTCCAGCGGCTCCTCTACCAGCGGGCCTGGGAGGCGGGGATCGCTCCCGTCCCGGTTCCCGAGAACGCGCGGTTCGACGAGCTCGCGCAGCTCGCGCACCTCGGCCACCGGGTCGGCCTGCACCTTCACTGGCTGAACCGTCCGCTGGCGCGCGCGACGACCGAGGACGAGGCAGCGGCGGCAGCCCAACCGTTCCTGGACCGCCTCGACCGTCTCCGTGCGTCCGGAGTGCAACTCGTGTGGACCGTGCACAACATCCTGCCGCATGAGGCCCGCTTCGAAACCCTCGAGGCATGGTTCCGCGGCGAGGTCGCAGCGCGGATGGACGTCATCCACGTGATGGCAGGGACGACGGCCCGGCTCGTCGCCCCGCACTTCACCCTCCCGGCGGACCGCGTCCTCCGGGTGCCACACCCGGCCTACGCGGGCGCCTATCCCGATCACCTGTCGCAGGCCCAGGCACGCCATGAGCTGGGCATCGCGCCCGACGAGCTGGTCTACCTCATGCTGGGCGGCATCCGGCGCTACAAGGGAATCGATCAGCTGCTCGACGCATGGGACGACCTGCCCTCCGACGGCAAGCCGCGGCGGCTGCTTGTCGCCGGTCGCCCGTCGGGCGGTCCAGAGATCGGCGCGGTGCTCGCCCGTGCAACGCTCCATCCGAATGTGCTCATCCAGGCCGGACGGATCGAGATCGACGCCATGCAGGTCTACCTGCGGGCCGCGGACGTCGTGGTGCTGCCCTACGTTCGCACCCTCAACAGCGGGGCACTGATGCTGGCGTTCACCTTCGGGCTGCCGGCGATCGTGCCCGATAACAGCGGGATCGCCGAGCTTGTCGACGGCCGCAACGGGTTCACCTTCCCGACGGACGACCGCTCCGGCCTGGTCGATGCCCTGGTCCGGGCCGGTGACCTGGCCACGCCGGCGGCCCGCGCCGCGGCGGTCGCGACGGCGAGGTCGTTCGACGCGTCCACGTTGTCGGCGGCGTTCGCGAGCGGCCTGCGCGGTCGCCTGGGCTGGGGCTGAGCCCACCCCGGACCGGCCGGTCAGGACGGCCCGCGACGGCCACGCGCCGACCAGGCGTCCAGGAGGACCCGGGCGATCGGCTTGCCGACGACCGGCATGTGGAGCCCGACCAGCAGCGGCCAGCGCTTGGATCTGGCCCTGATGCTGCGCACCAGGCCGGCATCGATCCTGGCCGCATGGATGGCCAGATCCAGGAACGAGTGGCGGGCCCCGGCAGCGAGGTGGTGCATGCGGCTGCCAAGCGGGTCGATGAGCTGCGAGCGGACCGCATCCTCGGCAGCCACGACGATCGACGCCGGCACATGCGCGAGCAGCCCGTCGAGCGCGTCGAGCATCAGCGGCAGGTCGGGATCCCGGCGTTCGATGGCGCGACGCAGCTGGGCTCCGAGATCCGCGCGCAGGATGCGCCGCAGGTAGAGAGCCTCCAGCCGCGCCGCAGTGGCGGCGTCGTACGCCTCGCGGAACGCGGCCGCTCCGGCATCCCAGGCCGCCTGGGCCATCCGGACGGCCTCCGCCCCCAGGGACGCCGACCGCTCGCGGGCGCTGGTGATGGTGGCCACGTAATGGTCGGGATGCGGGCGCCGCCACTCGTAGACGAGGTCATCGACGACCTCGATCCGGTCACCCGCCCGGACGAGCGCCCGGACCACCCACGGTTGGTCGCCCACCATCCGGCCCTCGAACCGCAGGTCCCCGGCCAGCGAGCGGTGGAACAGCTTGCCCGCGGGTCCGACGTAGTACAGCAGGTCCGGATTCGCGGCGAGCGACTTGCGCCCCGGCTGGCGGATGTCCGGCAGGTCGTACAGGGTGGGAACCCAGGTGCGCTCCCCGTCGGTCGAGATCCGCTGGCCCACCACGATCAGGGCGCCGGACGCCTCCCCGTGGCGGACCATGGCGCCCAGGCCACCGGGCAGCAGCCGGTCGTCCGCGTCGAGAAACGCGAGCCAGGTCCCGCGCGCCGACTCCAGGGCCCGGTTGCGGGCCGCGGACACGCCGCCGTTCGGCGTCAGCCGTTCCACGACCAGCCGTGGGTCCGTTGACGCAAGGCGCTCGAGAACGCCGGCCGTGCCGTCGCTGGAGCCGTCGTCGACGACCAGGCACTCGAGACTCACGTCCCGCTGGTCCAGCACCGACAGCACCGCGGCCTCGATCGTCGCCTCGGCGTTCCATGCCGGCACAATCACGCTCAGGCGCGGTTCGGGCAACGCCTCCGCCTGTGACATCCATCGAGCATACGGCGCCCGGGCCCTCGCGACCTCATCGAGCCGGCAACGCCCGCTCCGTTGCCCGCCGCAGGCGCCGCGCCACGTCGTCGAGCTCCGGCAGCGGCGCTCCCGTCGCCTCGTCGAGGTAGGTCCCCCTCCGGACCTCGAGCATCACCGAGATGACGCGCGGATCGACGCCGTACCAGGGTGCCGGGACGAGGGTGCCTGCGAACGGCCGGTCGAGCTCGACCCGGAACCCCTCGGCCCGCAGGGCCGCTTCGAGCGAGGCCACCAGCGCCGGCGGGCTGTGCACAGGATCCGTGCCCAGGCACACGTCCGGACGGTCCGGGTCCTGGTCGGGCTCGGACGGCAGCGGCCGGGTCGCGAAGGAGTGGCCGTCCAGCAGGAGGCACCCGCCCGTGGCCGCCAGCGCCGCTCCCACCACCCCGGCGAGGGCCGCGTGGTACGGCGTGTACCAGCGGTCCAGCAGCCGCCGCCGCTCGGCGGGATCCTCGGCGCGCAACGGCCGGCCGTCCGCGGTGCGGGTGTAGACGGCTCCCTGGCCGACCGCCGCCATCGGCTCGTCGGCGTCGTCCGGGAACCGCTCCGGGTCCACCACCAGGCGCGACACCCGATTGACCACGAGCACTCCGCCCAGCTCCCGGACCCACGCGAACAGGCGGCCGGTGTGGGCATCCGTGAGCCTGAGCAGCTCTCCCGCCAGCGCATCGTCGGCGAGGAACAGGCGCGTCCGCTCGTCGCGCGGGATCCAGGTGGCGGCGTGCGGGACGTGGCCCACCAGCCCGTTGAAGGCGCCCCCGGTGGGGCCGAGGATGTCGAACGCGGGCGGGTCGGTTGGGCTCATGGGCCTCCGGATGCGGGTCGCGACGCAGATGTGGTCCCATCATGCGCCGGAAGCCTCGCTCGCGACCGGCGCCCGGTCGGTCAACGGTCCCAGGCGCGTTGACCGACCACCGATCAACCCGTATGCTCGATAATCGATGATCAGGCGCCGGCATGCCCGGCGCGAGAGCCGTGATGCCCGGATCGCGAAGGGAGCACGATGAACTATCTCGACACGTTCAGCCTCGAGGGTCGGGTCGCGCTGGTGCCGGGCGGCGGTGGAGCGATCGGGACCGCGGTCTCGCTGGCGCTCGCCGGGGCCGGCGCCCGGGTCACCGCCGCGAACCACACCGCCGACAAGGCCGAGGCCACCGCCCGGGCCGTGCGCGACGCCGGTGGCGAGGCGATCGGCGTTGGCATGGACGCGACGGTCGAGGCGGACTGCGAACGCGCGGTGGAAGCGACGCTCGACGCCTTCGGCAAGGTGGACCTGGTGGTCAACTGCATCGGCGGCGGAGCCGGCAAGGTGCTGTTCGACGCCCAGGACTACCCCCGTGATGCCTGGGACTGGATCCTCGAGATGAACGTGCGCGGCGTCCTGCTGCCGACCCAGTCCGCGGTCCGCCGGATGATCGGCGCCGGCAACGGCGGCGCGGTGGTCAACATCAGCTCGGTCCGCGCCCAGCTGGGCATCAACGCCGGCTACTCCGCGTACGTGGCCGCCAAGGGAGCCGTCGAAGCGCTGACCCGCCAGTGGGCAACCGAGTGGGCAACGCACGACATCAGGGTCAACGCCATCCGCCCCACCTTCGTCGACACGCCCCAGGTGGCGATGCTGCTCGACGACCCCGACTTCAAGGCCGGCATCGTGAGCCGGATCCCGCTCGGGCGCGTTGGCGGGACCGCCGACATCACCGGGGCGGTCGTGTTCCTTGCATCCAACGCCGCTGCCTTCATCACCGGCCAGGTGATCGGCATCGACGGCGGCCTCACCGCGACGCAGTAGCGTCGCACCCAATCACGGAGGGAGCGCTTCCAGATGGAGCAGGTCACCAGCCGCATCTTCGCTGAGACGAAGGTCCGGGGCTGCAATCCCAGCTTCGTGCTGACCTCGAAGGGGCCGGTCGTGATCGACACGCCGCAGCTGCCGTCCAAGGCGGTCGAGATGCGCAAGGCGGTCGAGGAACACGGCTCGATCCAGTACCTGATCAACACGGAGCACCACGTCGACCACATCTTCGGCAACTACTGGTTCAAGGGCGCTGGCCCGATCATCCACCATCAGGGCGTCCACGAGCGCTTCATGACGGTGTTCCCGGAGCTGGACCCGTTCGAATACGCGCTCGAGGCGCTGCCGACCGACGATCCCGCGGGCGCGGATCTCGTCCCCGACCGCGAGACCTACTACGCGAACATGGGCACGGCCGACATCGTGTTCAGCGCCGACGTCACGCTCAAGGTGGGCGACCGGACCTTCCACCTGCTCCACACGCCGGGGCATACGCCCGGCCAGGTGGCGGTGTACGTGCCCGAGGAGCGCGCGGTGTTCACGGGCGACACCGTGTTCTCGGAGTGCACCACGTGGCTGATGACCTCCGACGTGGACCAGTGGATCAAGGCGCTGGACCGGATCCGGGCGCTCGAAGTGGATCACGTGATCCCGGGCCACGGCCCCGTCCAGGGCAAGGACTACCTGGCCGTCCAGCGCTCGTTCATGCTGGAGTGGACGTCGGCCGTGGCGGTCGCGATCTCCAAGGGCTGGTCGCGCGAGGAGACCATCGCCCGGGTCAGCTTCGCCGAGCGGTACCCGGTCGATATCGGACAGGAATACATGATGGACTACATCCAGGAGCGAAACGCCGCGGCGCTGTACGACAGGATGACGGCCCCGACGTCGACCACGTACCCGGCGAAGGAGCCGCCGGCCCGATGACCGCGGCGCCCCCGGCGACGATGCAGGCGCTCGTCGTCCGGGCGCCGGACCAGCTCTCGATCGAGGCCGTCCCTGTGCCCTCCCCCGCGGGCCGGGCCAGGTTCTTGCGCGCGTCCGCGCCGTCTCCATCTGCGGCACGGACGCGCACCTCGTCCACGGCGACTATCCGGGCTTCTGGCCGCCGGCATTCCCGTTCATCCCGGGCCACGAGTGGGCGGGCGAGCTGGTCGCCCTGGGCCCGGGTGCCGACGACCTCGGCTGGCAGCGGGGCGATCGTGTCGCCGGCACCTCGCACGATGCCTGCGGCACGTGCCAGCTATGCGTCGAGGGGCGCTACAACCTGTGCCTCAACTACGGCAAGCCGGGCCTCCATCGCCAGTACGGGCACAACACGCAGGGCGCGGACGCCGAGTACGTGGTCCAGGGCGTCAAGACGATCTTCCGGCTCCCTGACGACCTGTCGTTCGCCGCAGGCGCCCTCGTGGACCCGGCATCCATCGCGCTCCACGTGGCGGTCCGGGGCGGCGTGCGACCAGGCGACACGGTCGCGGTCACGGGGGCCGGCTCCATCGGACTGCTGGCGGCCGATGCCGCGCTCGTCCTGGGGGCGGCCCGGGTCATCGTGGTTGGCCGCGGCCGCCGGCTGGCCAAGGCCGCCGAGCTGGGTTTCGAGACCGTGGACACGGCCGCCGGCGATCCGGCGCCAGCCCTCCGCTCGCTGACCGGCGGACAGGGGGCGGATGTCGCGCTCGAATGCGCGGGCGCACCCGAGATGGTCGAGGTGGCGCTGGGTTCGCTGCGCCGCGGCGGGCGGTGCGCCGCCGTCGGCATCCCGACCGTGGACGTGTCCGTGGCGATGCAGCGCCTGGTGCTCGACGAGCTGGAGCTGGTGGGGTCGCGGGCGTCCGCCGGCGAGATGGCGCGCGTTCTGCCCCTGGTGGCGGGGGGCCGGATCCGCGTGGGCGAGCTGCTCACCCACCGCTTCCCGCTGGCCGACTATGGCGCCGCGCTGGCCACCTTCGACGACCGGTCCTCGGGCGCCATCAAGATCGTCGTGGAACCGTGACCCCGCATCAGGCGCGCCCGGCGGCAGTCTCCTCCGCGCGGGTCCGGCCGGCCAGCCCGATCAGGTCCTCGTGCAGCTCGAACCAGACGCCGTGATAGCTGTCGACGCGTGGCGACGCGATGTACTTGCCGTTGCCCGCCGCAACCGCGGCCGCGGCCGCCGCCAGGCGTGACCCGTACCGGCCCAGGCGCGGCAGGCGGGCGGCCAGCGGCGCAAGCCAGGCCTCGACATCCGCGTCGAGCTCGCCCAGCTGGGTGAGGACCGCCGCGTCGTACTCGGCATCGGCATGATCGTTGACCGTCTCGGGCCCCTTCATCTGCCACGCCGTGACGATGGCCTTCATCCGCCGGTCGAGCGCCACGAACCGGTCGAGCGCCTCCGCAGCCGCTTCGGCGCCCAGGGCGTCCCGGTCCGCGGCCATCAGCGCCGCACCCGCCGCGCGCCCTGCCTCGGTCGGTCGGAACGAGCCGGCACCTGCCTCGGCGAGCCCGTCTGCGACGAGGGCGTCCATCAGCGCCGCCGCGTCCTCGGCCGCGCATCCCAGCGCCGCCGCCAGCGCGTCCGGCTGGCAGTACCCCTTGACCAGCAGCGCGCGGAGCGCGTCGTCCGTATCCGCCTGCCCGTCCGCCCTGCCCGGTCCCGCTACCGGCGCCGGGCTGGCACCCGCATCATCATCCGCATCGCCGGCACCGGCCGGCGTGGGTACCTCGATCCCCAGCTCGCCGGCCCACCCCAACAGCACCCTCGCCTCCGGGACCACCGTCTCGGCACCGGCCACGACGCCCTCGAACACCTCGCCGGTCGCGCCGTCGATCGTGATCGTCGCGCCCGTGGCGAGCCGGGTCGACCCCGCCCGGACCGCCCCGGGCTCGATCACCAGCCCGGCGGCGCCCACCACCGCGGGGATCCCCCACCCCCGGGCGACCACCGCCGCGTGACTGGCAAAGCCACCGGACGTGGTCAGGATTCCCCGTGACCGCTGCATCCCGTGCACGTCGTCGGGGGAGGTCTCGGCGCGGACGAGGATCACGTCGTGACCCGCGTCGGCCCCGGCCACGGCGTCGTCCGGCGTCAGGCGGATCTCGCCCGACACCACGCCCGGCGAGGCGCCCAGCCCACGCGTGAGCGGCGCACCGCGATCGCCACTCGCGACGACGGTCCGCGGCGGGTCGGCGAGCAGCGTCAGCACCCGGCGAATCGCCTGTTCGCGGGAGAGCGGGAACCCGGGGTCCTCGGCCATCTCCACGGCCATGCGCACGGCCGCCTGGGGCGTCCGCTTGCCGACCCGAACCTGGAGCATCCACAGCCGGCCCTGCTCGATCGTGAACTCGATGTCGCAGCAGTCGCGATAGTGGCGCTCGAGGACGTCCGCGTGGCGGTGCAGCTCGGCGGCCACGTTCGGCATCCGGCTGTCGAGGCAGCTCACCGGCTCGGTGGCATGGGTGCCGGCAACCACGTCCTCGCCCTGGGCATCGAACAGCACGTCGCCGTACAGGGCGTGCTCCCCGGTGGCCGGGTTGCGCGTGAACAGCACCCCGGTGCCAGAGTCCGCGCCGCGGTTGCCGAACACCATCGCCTGGACCGTGACCCCGGTGCCCAGCGTGTCGCTGATCCTCTCGACGGCGCGGTACCTCCGGGCCCGGTCGCTGTTCCAGGAGCGGAACACCGCCTCGATCGCAGCCCGCAGCTGGAGCCACGGATCGGCCGGGACATCGTCGACCCCGACGACGTCGCGGTAGATGGCGAGGAATCGCTCGTGGCATGCGCGCGCGAAGGCCGGATCACCCGACGTTGCCGCCAGCCCGGCCTCGGTCTGCCCGTTGAGGCCCAGGTTGAGGATCGTGTCCATCATCCCGGGCATGGACCGGGGTGCACCGGAGCGCACGGACACGAGCAGCGGGTCCGCAGGATCGCCGAACCGTCGCCCGACGCGCGCCTCGAGCCCTGCCATGGCCGCCCGGACCTCGTCGTCAAGGCCCGGGGGCCAGCCCGTGGCGAGGTACGCGTTGCACGCCTCGGTGGTGATCGTGAACGCGGGCGGCACCGGCAGGCCGATCTCGACGGCCATGGTCGCGATGTTGGCCGCCTTGCCACCCAGCAGGAGGGTGATCTCCTCCGGGGAGCGGTCGTGGCGATGGTCGCTGGCATAGATCAGGGTCACGAGGGAGGTTCCTTCTCCGTATCGGGGTGCTGGGGGTCCCCGTGGGTGTGCTGGAGGGCGCGCCAGACCCGCTCCGGGCTGAGCGGCAGCTCGCGGATGGCGGCCCCGGTGGCGTCGCGCACGGCGGCAGCGACGGCGGGCGCCACGCACAGCAGCGCCCCCTCGCTCATGCCCTTGGCGCCGTACGGCCCGGGCCCGTCCGCGTTCTCGACCGCCTCGGAGTGGAGCTCGACGGGCAGGTCCATCGAGGTCGGGATCCGGTAGTCGATCGCGCCCAGGTTGCGAAGCCGGCCGCGCTCGTCCCAGAGGTATGTCTCCATCAGGGTGTGGCCGAGGCCCATGATCGCGGCGCCCTCGTCCTGCATCCGGACCTGGAGCGGGTTGATGGCCTTACCCACGTCGCTCACGGTCACGTGGCGGTGGATCGTGATGTCCCCGGTCTCCTCGTCGACCGAGGCCTCGATCGCGGTGCAGTTGAACTCGAAGAACGCGGGGGCCCCCGAGAGCGGGTGCCCGGGCTCGGCGTTCTTGCGGGCCTCGCCCAGACCGGTGAGCTCGCCGCCAAGCCTGCCCAGGCCGGGCTTGAGGACCTCGATCGGGGTGAGCTCGCGTCCGTCGGCAAGCCGGATCACGCCCTCGTCGACGACCACCTCCTCCTCGGGCACGTCGTGGAGCGCCGCGGCCATGCTGCGCAGGCGGCCCTGGATGTGGCGGCAGGCCGCCAGCACCGAGTTGCCCATCAGGACGGTCGAGCGCGACGCGGACGTCTGCTGGTCGTAGGGGACGGTGGCGGTGTCGCCCATCACGACGGTGACCGCAGACAGCGGCGCGCCCAGCTCCTGGGCCGCGATCTGGGCGAGCACCGTCCGGGCGCCCTGGCCCATGTCCGAGGTCCCGGCGTACACGACCACCGACCCGTCGCCGAGGAGGCGCACGATCGAGTACGAGAGCCCGGTGGTGGGCCCGCTCTTGAGCCCGACCGCGATCCCCCGACCCCGACCCCCGGGACAGGGCGTCGCCCAGCCGATCCGGTCGGCTGCCAACCGCACGCTCTGCTCCCAGTCCCCGTCACAGGGAGTGTCGAACGGGATGAACCGGTCGCCCTTGGCGGCCAGGTTCCGCAGCCGGATCTCGAGCCGGTCGATGCCCATCACGTCGGCGCCCTCGTCGAGCGTGCTCTCCACGGCCCAGTTGATCTGGGGGTTGCCGAAGCCGCGGAAGGCGGTCGACGGGACCGTGTGCGAGAACACGGACCGGGCCACGATGCGCACGGCCGGCACGTTGTACGGACCCGCTGCCGGGTAGGAGCCCTTGCCCACCACCCGGTCGGCGATGTCGGTGTAGGCGCCGATCAGGTAATCGGCCTCGATGTCCTGGAACAGGATCCGTCCCTGGGCATCCAGACCGGTTCTCACCCGCGACTCGCAGGCGGCCCGGCGCACGGCCTGGAACGACTCCTCCAGTGTCAGGACGAGACGCACCGGGTGCCCCAGCCGGAGCGCCGCGAACACGACCGCCGGCTCCCACTTGGCGTGCTGCTTGCCACCGAATCCGCCGCCGGGATCCGGCGCATAGACGCGGACCTTGGCCAGCGGCAGCCCGGTCAGACCGGCCACCACCTTCTGGAGCCAGTTGGGATGCTGGATCGTGGACCACACCGCGACCCCGTCGCCATCCGGCGCGGCCATGAACGCGTGGGGCTCGATCGCGAACTGGGTCACCATCGGGAAGCTGAACCGGCGCTCGACGATCGTGTGCGCGAGCGCCGCCTGCTCGTCGATGTCGCCCCACTCGACGCGGTGCTCGTGGAGGACGTTGGTGTGCGCCCGGGGGTCCCCGGGACGGCTCGCCGGATCCTGGACCAGCGGCGCATCCGGGGCCAGCGCCCCGGCGACCGTCCATGCCGCGGGCAGCTCCTCGTGATCCACGCGGACGACCGCCGCCGCGGCCTCGGCCAGCTCGCGGGAGTCAGCCACGACCAGCGCGACTGCGTCGCCGTGGTACTTCGTCTCGCCCACGGCCAGCACCGGGCGATCCTCGCGCTGCGGTCCGAACCGCGGCACGGGCTGGGGCAGGTCGTCGGCGGTGAGGACGAGGTGGACGCCGGGCATGGCCAGCGCGGCAGAGCCGTCGACGCGGTCGATCCTTGCCCGCGCGCAGTCCAGGGTGACGAGCTTGGCGTGGAGCAGCTCCGGGACCTGGAGGTCGGCGAGGTACGCCTGGCTGCCGGTGACCCGCCCGATGCCGCCCAGCCGGTTGGGCGAGTCTCCCACGCGGGCCCGATCGGTCGTGGTCACTGGTCGAGGCCCTCCGAGTTGTTCCGACCGCCCGACTGCGCCCCGCCCGCCCCCCGTGCGACCTCGGCGGCGGGCACCACGGCCGTCGCGGGCGAGCTGCCCGCCGCCACGCTCTCCACCGCCTCGAAGATCTGCTCGTAGCAGGCACACCGGCACAGATTGCCGGCCAGCCCCTCCTCGACCTGATCCCGGGACGGGTGCGGATGCTCGCCCAGCAGCGCGTGCGCCGACACCAGCTGGCCGGGAATGCAGAAGCCGCACTGGACAGCACCCTTGTCGAGGAATGCCGCCTGCAGGGCGGACAACGACCCGTCGGGCGCGGCGAGGCCCTCCACCGTGAGCACGTCCGCGCCGTCCGCCTCCACCGCCAGCAGGAGGCACGAGTCCACGCTGTGCCCGTCCACGATCACCGTGCACGCACCGCACTCGCCGACCAGGCAGCACTCCTTGGTACCGGTCAGCGCGAGGTCGTCGCGCAGGACCTCGAGCAGGGTGTGGTGGGCGGCCACCTCGATGGACCGCGGCTGGCCGTTGACGGTGAGCGAGATCGGGACGCGCGAGGTCATGGCTGGTGCTCCTCCGTCGCCAGGCGGGCGTGGGCCGTTGCCAGCGCTCGCCGGCCGAGCACACGGAGCATCGCCAGCCGGTACTCGGGACCGGCGCGCATCGAGCGCGTGGACGGCGTCGCATCCGCCAACATCGATTCCAGGACCGCGGCGCGGTCGTTCTCGGATGCAGCGGGGTCGGCCAGGATGCCGCTGGGATCGAGCCGCAGCAGTGGGCGCGGGCCGACGCTGCCGAACGCGATCCGGACCGTGTCCGAGCCGTCCACACCGCAGGCGAGGGTCACGCTGGCCAGGTCGTGACCACGGCGCCGGGTGCGCCGCTGGTGGGCGCTGGCGAGGCGGGCGGCCCGAGCCGGGATCTCGATCGCGGTGACCAGCTCGCCGGGCTGCAGGGTGGTGACCCCGGAGCGCACGAAGAAGTCGTCCAAAGGGATCCGGCGCACCCCGGCCGGCCCGGCGGCGACCACGATCGCGCCGTGGACCAGCAGCGCGGGAGCGGTGTCCGCAGCCGGCGATGCGTTGCACAGGTTGCCGGCGAGGGTGGCCCGATTCCGGATCTGGACCGAGCCCACGACCGCGGCGGCCTCGGCGAGCGCGGTCATGTCGCGCCGGATGACGGGGTGGGCCGCGATCTCGGTCATGGTGGTCGTGGCTCCGATCACCAGCCAGCCATCGTCGCCTGCCCGGATCCCCGGTGCGAGCTCGGGGATCCGCTTGACGTCCACGACGACCGAGGGACTCAGCGTGCCGTCGCGGAGGCGGATGACCAGGTCCGTGCCGCCCGCCAGCACACGGGCCGCCGGCCCGTGCTCGGCGAGCAGGGCGACGGCCTCGCTGAGGCTGTCGGGGCGGGCATACGCGAACGGGTTCATGGTGGCTGCCTGTCGCTGTGTCGCGCTAGCCGAGGACCTTGTCGACCTCGTCGAGCAGGACCTGCGGGGTGGCCGCGCGGATGAAGAAGAACGGTCGCTGGCAGAACCGGGCGACGAAGTCGGCCCGGCGGGCGCGGAGCTGGTCGTTGTCGAGCATCGGGATCACGTGCCCCGGCGCCAGCAGCTCATTGGTCAGGAAGTAGTTCTGGAGGCTGTGCAGGAACTGGAACTGCGCCTCGAACGGGATCAGCTCGTTGGTCGCCGGGTCGAAGTTGCCGTCGATCGCCGGCACGATCACGAGGTCGATGTTGGGGGTGCCCTCGTACATCCCCCAGCTGGGCATGACCGGTCCCCAGAACTTCTCGACCCCCTTGTTGGGCGCCGCCTTGTCGGAGCGCTCGGTACCCTCGGTGCGCCTGACCAGGAACGCGTCCACGGAGCCCATGACGGCGCGCCCGTCCTCGTCGATGACGGTCGTCTCCGACGCAACCTGGAGTCCGCCCCGGACGCCGGCCTCGATCAGGCCCATGCTCTTGCCGTGGTTGGACTCGCCGCCCAGGAACAGGAACGTCCGGCCCCGGTAGTTGACGGCGGCGCTGTGCGACGGATGGAGCCCCACGGCCTCCATCCGCAGGGCGAGGACGGCGACGATCACCTTCTGGATGGGGCCGGCCGGCCACGGCCCGGTGAATGTCACCCGCCGGCCGTCGTAGGTCACCGACTTGTCGCCGTCCTGGTTCCAGACGATGTCCGGGTCGGCCAGCGTGGGTCGGGGCGAGATGCGGACGTCCGCGAGGCGGTAGTTCATGAACGAGAGATCGTCGAGCACGTGCTCGCGCGGCTCCCCACCGAACACATCCACGCGAAGGCGGGCGGCGCCCGCCGAGAACTCCTCGGTCAACTGCAGCTTGGCGTTCATCAGGTCCTTTCGGGCTCGGGGGCGGAGGCCGGCGCGCCTCGGTCCGGCCAGCGTTCGGCGAGCGAGGCGCTGGCGGTGGCGAAATGCTGGCGGACGGCGGCATCGGCTCGAGCGGGATCCCCCGACCGGAGCGCCTCGAGGACGTCGCCGTGGAGCGCGGCCATGAGGTGGCGGTCGCCACCCGGGACCGCCATGTTGATGTAGGTGCGCGAGTATGGGGCAAGCTGGGCCCACACCCGCGTCAGGGTGGCGTTGCCGGCCCGCTCCACGAGGTACCCGTGGAAGGCGGCGTCGGCGGCCGCCTCGGACACGGTATCGCCCGCCCCGGCGCAGCGAAGCATCTCCTCGAGCAGCGCGCCCAGGTGGTCCAGGTCGGCCGGCGTCAGCTCGGGCAGCGCCAGCCGCGCCGCCATCGCCTCGAGCTCCGCCCGGACAACGTAGGCCTCGAGCAGCTCGCTGCGTGACGGGCGCCGAACGCGCGCGCCCCGGAAGGGCGAGATCTCCACCAGGCCCAGCGCCTCCAGGTCGCGCAGCGCCTCGCGGACGGGTGCCTGGCTCGTGCCCAGCAGCCGTGCCACCCGGGTCTCGACGATCCGCGACCCGGGCGGATAGGTGCCATCGAGGATCCCCTCCAGGAGGCGGTCCTTGACGGCGTCCGACAGGACGCTCCGGGAGATGGCGGTCTCGGCAGTCATCCGGTGACGCGGTCAGTCGATCCCCGCGACCGGCGACGGCGCGGATTCGAGGACCTCGACCAGCCCCTCGGTGCGGTCGGTCCCGCCCTCGGTCGTGACCGTGCGCTGGCTGATCCGGATCCGGTCGCCGGTCCGGATCCGGTCGGTGGCCACGGAGGTGCCGACCACGGCCGGGATCTCGTACTCACGGGCGAGCACCGCCGGATGGGCCGCGAAGCCGCCGGCGTTGGTGACCAGGCCGGCGATCTTCGGGAACAGCACCTGCCAGGCGGGGTTGGTCATCTCGCACACCAGGATGTCACCCGGCTGGACGAGGTCGAACTCGCCCTCGGACAGCACGACCCTCGCGATCCCCTCGACGCTGCCCGTCGATCCGGCGACCCCGGTCAACTCACCGGTGTTGACGCCCTGGCCCCGGTGGAACTTCTCGGGGAAGCCCCACAGGTTGAGGTACGGGAAGTCGAGCTGGGTCTGGGTACAGGTGCCCACCCAGTCGCGCGGCTTGATCCTGTAGGCGGCCTCGCGATGGGCACGGGCTGCGGCCACGATCGCCCGGCCGTCGATGCCGGTCGGGTTGCCGATGAACGCGCGCAGCTGGTTGTAGCGCATCAGGATCACGTCGTCGGGGCGATCGAGAACGCCCATGGCCACGAGCTTCTCGCCCACGGCGAGCAGGACCTGTCGGACGTGGGCGTTCGCCCCCTGGTCGATGTAGAAGTGGTGGTCCGGCGTGAGCGGCGCCATCCGCAGGTTGACCTCGAGCGCCGACCGCATCTCCTCGAGCGCCTCGCCCTCGAGGCCGGCCAGGATCTCGTCGGCCGCGGACCGGATGTCGGCCGCCAGCTTCGCCTTGGCAGACGGGTAGTCGTAGTCCTGGGCAACCTGGTCCTTGACCAGCTGGACGATGGGCTCCATCTGCTCCAGGAAGCTGGGGAAGATGAACTCGTGGCTCCAGACCGCGTGCCAGCCGAACTCCTGCTGGTAGGGCCTGATCCGCTGCGCGATGAAGCGGCGCCCCCGATCGGACGCCTCGAGGCCGGCCACGATGGCCGACGCGTCACCCGCCGCGAACGCCGATTTGAGCTCGGCGTTGGTTGTGA
This sequence comes from uncultured Chloroflexia bacterium, assembly GCA_963727585.1. GTDB lineage: Bacteria > Chloroflexota > Limnocylindria > Limnocylindrales > CSP1-4 > CAIXZV01. The sequence goes on from CAVSHH010000003.1 coordinate 2,024,892, forward strand.
CCTCCTCCTTCATGACCCACAGGGCCTCGATCTTGTCCCAGTTGCGATCGCTGGCCGAGTTCTGGAGACGACCGAGCAGGGCCGGGTCGGCTTTGCCGTGCTTCTGGGCGGTCGCCTCGAGGTTGAGGGTCGCGCTGAACTGCGCGAAGTTGAGCATCCAGTGGATCTTCCAGTGGCGGTCGTGGATGTCGATCGCGTCCTCGAGCAGCACCGCCGCCTGAGCGAGGCTCATCTGGTCCCGCTTCGCGAGCTGTGCCTCGAGGTAGTCGAAGTTGTGCTGCATCTCGGGGACGAGGCGGTCCCGCCACCAGTCGGCGAACTCCATGCCGTAGACCGGCAGCACGGCCCCGAGGTAGGCGCCGATCTCCCCCGCGTAGGCCGGGTCCTGGGGCACGACCGCGTTGATCTCGAAGCCGTACTCCTGGGTGGCCACGTCCACGCCGGCCTCGGCGGGGACGGCCGCCGTGTACAGGTAGCCGTTGATGTTCTTGGCGATCCAGTCCGAGGCGAACGGCGTCCCGAACCGGCGGAACATGTGGTCGCAGGTGAGCCACCAGCCGCCGATGTCCTCGTACATCGGGCTCAACGGCTGCGGGCAGTGCAGATCGTCGAAGACCCAGAACAGGTCTCGCTCCGTCTCGGACGACCACTCGACCGGGAAGGACTCATCGCCGTAGAACGTCGCGAGCGCCGTTTCCTTGAGAGGCACTGTTCTCCTCCTGCTGGCCCGGATGGGCCGGGTCATCGTGGCGTGCGTTGTGGCGTGCGTTGCCGTCGTGGCGTGCGTTGCCGTCGTGGCGGCTGGGCTCCGGCGGTCCCGAGGACCTTCGATAATCGATTAGCGATGGTAGGAAGGGAAGGTGCGGCACGTCAAGCGCCGGCCGGCCCGTCCCGCGCGCTCGCATGGGCGCCATGGCTCAGGTGCCGCGGGGGACCTCGGGCCAAGCGGCGGCCACGTGGTCCGACGCCTCGCGGAAATGGCGCTGGAGGGCCAATTCGACGGCGGCGACGTCGCGTCCCCGGAGCGCGGCGACGATCGGCGGGTGGAGGCCGGCGGACCAGCGGGGATCGGCGTTTGGGGATACCAGCGAGATGTAGGTCCGCGAGAACGGCTCCAGCGAGCGCCAGACCCGCTCGAGGGTCGCGTTTCCGGCCAGCCGCAGCAGGCGTGCATGGAAGGCGGCGTCGCGGACGGCGACCTCGCGCCGATCGCCCGCCTCGGCCGCGGCCTGCATGGCCGCGAACAGCGCCTCGATCTCGGCCAGGTCCGCATCGGTCATCGCCGGGACGCCGAGCCGCGCGCCCAGGCACTCCAGCTCCGAGCGCACGTCGTAGGCCTCGCGCAGCTCGGTGGCCGACAGGCGCCGGACCCGGGCCCCGCGGAACGGCAGGATCTCGACGACACCCAGCGCCTCGAGGCCGCGCAGGGCCTCACGCACGGGTGCCTGGCTGGTGCCGAGCTCCTTCGCGACGCGCGTCTCCACGATCCGGGCATCCGGCGGGTAGCGACCGGACAGGATGTCCTGGAGGACGCGGTCCTTGATCTGCTCGGCGAGGACGCTGCGGGAGATGGAGCCTTCGTCGGTCATGGGCGGGTCCCTGGGGCTGGCGGAACGACCCTAGTCTGACGCCTCGGCGATCGCAGGAGGAGTCCCTCGCCGCACCGCGTCGGCCGGTGTCGGGTCCAGCGGGTCGGCCGGTGTCGGCTCCAGCCGCCTGGCGAGCAGCTCGGCCAGATGGTGCGCCTTGCGCCCGTCGAGGAACGCGACTTGGGTCCGGCAGGAGAACCCGTCGGCAAGGATCGCGCTCCCCTCCCCGGTCGCCCGCAGCGCGGGCAGCAGCTCCAGCTCCGCGACGTCTCGGGAGATCTGCTGGTGACCGGCCTCGGCGCCGAAGTTGCCGGCCAGTCCGCAGCAGCCCTGGAGCACCTGGGTCGGCCGGATCCCGGCGGCGACCATCAGCCGCGTGTCGGCGGCTGTTCCCAGGACTGCCTGCTGGTGACAGTGCGGCTGGACGAGAACGTCGATCGGCTCGCCGGCCGGGGGGATCCAGCCGGCGACGTCGAGCAACTCGGCGAGCGTCGTCACCCGGCGGGCGAGTGCCGCGGCGCGCGGGTCGTCGGGAATGAGCTCGCACAGGTCGCGCCGGAGGGTGGCGGCACATGATGGCTCGAGGACCAGCACCGGCTCATCGCCTGCCAGCTCGGGCGCGGCCAGCGTCCGTCGCAGCTCGCCGCGCGCGCCGTCGAGCTGCCCGGTGGTGATCCACGTCAGCCCGCAGCACACGGGACCCTGGGGTACCACCGCCTCGAAGCCGGCGGCGGCAAGCACGCGCAGCGCCGCATGGCCGATGCCGGGCGACAAGTGGTTGGTGAACGTGTCCGGCCACAGGATCACCCGCCCCGGCGGGCTGCCGGCGACCGACGCGGCGGGCAGCGGCACGGCCGTCCGAGTGAACGGATGCGCGGCGATGGAGGGAATCCGTCGCTCCCCCGCGATCCCGGCCAGGAACGCCAACCCGCGACGAGTCGGGGGGAACGCCATCGTCGCGTTGGCGAGCCGCGGACCGGCTGGGATCCGGCGCACCAGCCGCAGCCAGCGGGGCAGCCGGCCCAGCGAGTAGTGCGACCGCGGGCGCCGACGCCCGCGGTAATGGTGATCCAGGAACTCGCTCTTGTAGGCCGCCATGTCGACCCCGGTCGGGCACTCGGACAGGCACGCCCTGCACGACAGGCACAGGTCGAGGGCATCGCGGACGTCGGCCGATCGCCACCCGTCCGCCGCCAGCGAGCCGGCGGCCATCTCCTGGAGCAGTCGCGCACGCCCCCGGGTCCCGTGCCGCTCCTCGCCGGTGGCGCGATAGCTGGGGCACATCGCCGCGCCGGCCTGGCGCGAGACGCATTTCCCCACCCCGATGCACCGCTCGACAGCCTGGCGCAGGTCGCCGCCATCGGGCTCGTGCGCCATCGACGGCGCGAGGTCCACGAGGGTCGGCCGGGGTCGGCGCAGGTCCTGGTCCAGCGGCACCGGGTCGACGAGGATCCCGGGATTCAGCACGCCGCCCGGATCCCACGCCGCCTTCCAGGCACGGAAGGCGTCGAGCAGCGCGGGCGAGAACTGGCGTGCCAGGAGCCCGCTACGGGCCCTCCCGTCGCCGTGCTCCCCCGACAGCGAACCTCCATGGCGAACGACGAGCGCGGCTGCTGCCCGCATGAACCCAGCCAGCCGCCCGGGACCGTCCGGCCTGTCCAGGCCGAAGCCCACCCGGAGGTGGATGCACCCCTCTCCGAAGTGACCGTAGGTGACGCCCTGCAGGTCGTGCTCGCCGAGCAGGGCCCGGAGCTCACCGAGGTAGGCCGCCAGGTGCTCGGGCGGGACCACGCCGTCCTCGAACCCCGGCCAGGCGGGCGACCCGTCGGGAAGGCGGGCCGCCCGTCCCGCCCCGTCCTCCCGGACCCGCCACAGGACACGCTGCGCCGCGCCGTCCTCGATCAGCGTCGCATCGGGAGCGCCCGGCCGGGTTCCCGCTGCGGCTGCCAGACGCGCAGCATGATCCCGCAGCTCCTCGACGCTGGCACCGCCCGCCTCGACCAGCAGCCATGCGCCGCCGGGCGGCAACAGTCCCGGATCGTGCCAGCCGCTGAGCAGGTCCGCGGTCAGGCTCTCGACCGTGAACGGTTGCTCCGGGAGGAGGTCGGTGACCACTCCGGCGGCAGCGATGTCGTCCGCGAAGGCGAGCACCAGCAGGCCCCGATGGGCCGGCGGCGCGACCAGCCGGATCGTGGCCTCAGAAATCACGGCGCAGGTCCCCTCCGAGCCGATGAGCGCCCGGGCCACATCGCCGCCCCGCTCGGGGAGCAGCCAGTCCAGCGCGTACCCCGAGACGCGACGCGGCCACGGTGGCAGCTCGCGCCGGATGACGTCGCCGTGATCGGCAAGGACACCCTCGATGCGGGCCCGGATCGCGGGGCCCGGATCAGCGGCCCGGCGGCGAACACCGTCGACGGTCACCAGCTCCAGGTCCAGCGTGCTCTCGGCGGTCGTGCCCCAGCGGACGCTCCGTGCCCCGCAGGCGTTGTTGCCCAGCATCCCGCCGATCGTGCACCGGCTGTGGGTCGACGGGTCCGGACCGACCCGAAGACCATGGCTCGCCGCCGCCCGGTTGACGTCGTCGAGCACGGTCCCGGGCAGAACCGTGGCCGTGCGGGCCCCGGGGTCGATGGCCAGGATCCCCGCAAGGTGGCGGGACAGGTCGACCACGAGGCCCCGTCCGATCGCATTGCCGGCGATGCTGGTCCCCGCGCCGCGCATCGTGAGCGGCACGCTAGCCTCGGCGGCCATTGCCACCACGGCGGCAAGGTCGTCACGGTCGCGAGGCGCCACCACCGCCGCCGGCGGCACCCGGTAGTTCGAGGCGTCGGAGCTGAAGAGGGCACGCGTTGCCACGTCACTGGCCACCGACCCGCGCAGCGCGCGCCGGAGCTTGGCGAGAAGCGCAGCGACGGCCTCGGGGTCCGGGGCGGCAGGGATGGGAGCGCGCTCGGGTGTCGCGGTGGCGAGCTGGTCAGGATGCGAGACGATGAGCCGGCTCCGGTGTCGGTGACTGGCGGGTGCGATGCCCCACAGCGTACGGGGCCGCGTGCGGCGGCGTGCCGCCGATTGCGGTCGTGCCGCCGGTCAGGGGCATGCCGCCGGTCAGGGGCATGCCGCCGGTCGCGGAGGTGGCCCGCCGGTACCGTGTCTGGGCGCCGCCGCTGGGCCCAGCGCCTGGGCCCCGCCTGGGCGCCGTGGAAAGGCCCGAGCCGGGCCCGATATCACCGCTGGTGCTATGAGGCGCTTCCCATGACCGGCCGATCGGCCAACATGACCCCCGGGCATCCCCGGTGATGGCGTCGCCCGGTCCGGTGGCCGGACAGGGATCCCCGGACGTTCAGTTCGTCGTCCTCGGGCACGCAGGCGCCGCAGTCCGGCCCCATAGCACCACAGGTGATACGGCAACGGATCCCGATTGACAAGCTGGCACCCCGATGCGATAGTTGCATGCGCAACGATCCACGCCATTTCCCCCCCGATTGTCACAACAGGAACGACACCATGCCGGCCGTCACCGTCGACGACATCACCGTCCTCCCCCGCCTCCCCGTTCCCGATCCCGTCGTCGCGCGACAGCGGCCCGTCCGGAAGTTGACCACGGCTCCCAGCGGCTACGAGGGCGAGGGGTTCCCCGTCCGGCGGGCCTTCGCCGGTGCCTACCTCGAGGACCTCGATCCATTCATCCACCTCGACCAGATGGGCGAGGTGGAGTACGCGCCCGGTGAGGCGAAGGGCACGCCGTGGCACCCGCACCGCGGGTTCGAGACGGTCACCTACATGCTCGACGGCGTGTTCGAGCACAGCGACAGCAACGGCGGCGGCGGCGTGATCACCAACGGCGACACGCAATGGATGACCGCCGGCGCCGGGATTCTCCACATCGAGAAGCCCCCGGAGTGGCTGGTGGCCCAAGGCGGCCTGTTCCACGGGTTCCAGCTGTGGGTCAACCTGCCACGCGCCCAGAAGCTGGCGCCGCCGCGCTACCAGGACATCCGCGCGTCGGAGGTCCGCCTGCTGGCCTCGCACGACGGCGGCACACTGATCCGGGTCATCGCGGGCGAGGTCGCGGGGCACGCAGGCCCCGGGTCCACCTACACGCCCATGACGCTGCTCCACCTGACGCTGGCCCCCGGGGCGAGCGTCGAGCTCCCGTGGCGCGCGGACTACAACGCGCTGGCCTACACCCTCGCGGGCCGGGGCACCGTGGGTGGGGAGCGACGACCGGTGCAGCTCGGGCAGCTCGCCGTGTTCGGACCGGGCAACACGCTCGCGTTCGCGGCCGAACAGACGCAGGACAGCAACGCTCCAAACCTCGACATCCTCGTGCTCGGCGGACGACCGATCCAGGAGCCCGTGGCGTGGATGGGCCCGTTCGTGATGAACACGCGCGAGGAGGTGCTGCAGGCGTTCACCGACTACGAGGCGGGCCGCCTGGGCCGGGTCCCGGCAGTGCACAACGCTCCGGCGACACTCGAGGAGTCCGCACCGCCCGAGGCATGACGACGGACCCGGGCAGGACGACCGACCCGGGCAGGACGGCGAACCGGGGGATGCTGCGCTCGCTATCCTGACCTCCCGGGCACCGCCTGCGGCGCTCGCCCCCTCGGAGGTCCATCGTGCCGGAACCGCGCCACGTGATCCTCGACATGGACATGGGGATCGACGACGCGGTCGCCCTCCTGTACCTGGCCAGTCGCGCGCATGTGACGATCGAGGCCGCGGGCAGCGTGCACGGCAACACCGCCTCGGCGCTGGCCGCGGGCAACCTGCGGCGGGTGCTCGCGCTCGTCGGGCTGTCCGACGTCCCGGTCGCCCTCGGCGCGGCTCGCCCGCTGGTGCGTCCCGCCCGGTTCGCCCCGGAGGTGCACGGCAACGATGGGCTGGGCAACACCGTGGACCGCCCGGCTCCTGGCGCGAACTCGGGCGAGAGCGCTCCGGAGCAGCTGGTCCGGCTCGCCCGCGCCGCGCCCCGACGCTTCGACGTCCTGGCCACCGGGCCGCTCACCAACCTCGCGATTGCCTTGATCCTCGAGCCGGATCTGCCGGAGCTGGTCCGCTCGGTCGTGGTCATGGGCGGTGCTGCCAATGCGTCGGGCAACGTGACGGCGCTCGCCGAGGCCAACATCTGGCACGACCCCGAGGCCGCGCGGCACGTGTTCGAGGCTCCGTGGCCGGTCACGATGGTGGGACTGGACGTGACGATGAACGCCGTGCTCGACGAGACGGCCATCGCCAGGCTGGCCTCCGGTGATTCCCTGCGAGCGCGGTTCGCGACGGCGATCCTGGCCCAGTATCTCGACTTCTACCAGGGAGTCAGCGGACGCCGTGCGTGCCCGCTCCACGACCCCACGGCGGCAGCCGTGCTCGCTGATCCGGACCTGGTCAGCGCGAGCTTCGAGGCTGACGTGGAAATCGCATGCTCGGATGATGCCCGCGGCACGACCGTCGTCGACCGCCGGGCCGGCGGCCGGCCCGCCTCCGTGGCCCGGCGGCCACCCACCCGGATCGTGACCGCCGTCGACGCCCAGCAGGTTGTCGAGGACCTCCTCGACGTGCTGCTGGCGTAGCGACGGCGCGGGGACAGGCACGTTGAGCGTCATGGAGCTCGGCCTCTACACCTTCGGCGAGCTGGCGCCGGACCCGGCAACCGGCCGCGCCGACGTCGGGACGCGGCTGCGCGACCTGGTCGACGAGATCGAGCTCGCCGACCAGGTCGGACTGGACGTGTTCGGCGTGGGCGAGCACCACCGGCCGGATTTCGCGGTGTCGGCGCCGGCTGTCGTGCTGGCCGCTGCCGCTGGCAGGACCAGCCGGATCCGCCTCAGCAGCGCAGTGTCCATCCTCAGCTCCGACGATCCGGTCCGCGTGTTCCAGCAGTTCGCGACCCTCGACCTGCTGACGGGCGGCCGGGCCGAGATCATGGCCGGGCGCGGGTCGTTCATCGAGAGCTTCCCGCTGTTCGGCTACGACCTGCGCGACTACGACGACCTGTTCGCCGAGCACCTCGAGCTGTTGCTCCGGCTGCGCGACGACGAGATCGTCACCTGGCCCGGGGGCCGCCGGGCGGCCATCGACGGCCGCGGCGTGTACCCGCGTCCGCTGCAGGACCCGCTGCCGGTGTGGATCGCCGTGGGGGGGACTCCCGAGAGCGCGGTCCGGGCCGGGATGCTGGGACTGCCCATGGCGCTCGCGATCATCGGTGGCTTGCCCGAGCGGTTCGCGCCGTTCGCCGAGCTGTTTCGGCGCACGGCCAGGGAAGCCGGCCACCAGCCGCTGCCCGCCCTGTCGATCAACGCCCACGGCTACGTGGCGGAGACCTCCCAGCAGGCGGCCGAAGAGGCGTATCCGCCCCTCTCGGCCATGATGAACCGCATCGCCCGGGAGCGCGGGTTCTCGCTCCTCGATCGTGAGGGCTTCGAGGCATCGCGCGAGCTGCGCGGCGCGCATTTCGTCGGCAGCCCGGCCGAGGTCAGCGACAAGATCCTGTGGCAGCACGAGCTGTTCGGCCACCAGCGGTTCCTGCTCCAGATGGTCGGCGGCGGGATGCCGCACGCGCAGCTGATGCGCTCGATCGAGCTGTTCGGGACGCGTGTCGCACCCGAGGTCCGGCGCGCGCTGACCCCGTCAGACACCGCACCTGGCGTCCGCTGACGAACAGCGGGGGCATCAGCTGCCGGTGACGACCGGCTTGCCCTGGGCGATCCAGTCGTTGATGCCGCCCGCCAGGCTGGTCACGCTGGGGAAGCCGGCCTGGAGCAGGATGTCACGGCCCTCCGCGCTGCGATTCCCGCTGCGGCACATGACCACCACCTGCTGATCCCTGGGGACCTCGTCGACCCGGTCGGCCAGCTGGCCCAGCGGGATGAGCGTGGCACCCTCGACATGGCCGGCGGTCCACTCGTCGGGCTCCCTGACGTCGAGCAGGAAGGCGCCGTCCTCGACCATGGCGGCAGCGGTGTCGACGTCCACCTCGGCAGGGAGGGCGGCAGGCTCTCCCGGGACGGCCGTCGGTGTCGACCCGCCACAGGCGGCAAGGGTGAGGGCGACGAGAAGGGCGGCGACCGCAGCCAGCAGGCGACGGCGCGTGATCGGGCTCGCGGGTGACACGGGGCGGCTCCAGTCCGGGTTCGAGGTCGTCGGTGACGATCGTGCCCGATGCCGGGGATTCGTGCGCCGGGTCATCCGGCCCGTTCCGGTCGGCGCGCGGGCGTGAAGCCGGCTACCCCGCCAGGTCGAGCTACCCCGCCAGGTCGAGGCGGCTCCGGTGGTAGCGGTCCATCAGCGCCTCGACCTCCAGCCGGGCCGCCTGCCACTCCTCCTGGTCACCCATCAGCTGCGCGCCGGGACCCCAGCGCTGCACCTGGGTCATCGCGGTCACGATGGCGTTGTGGAGCGCCAGCCGGTTGCGCCCGGCGTCGACCACGCCGGTGACGAGGTAGCGGCGGACGAGGTCGTACGGGGCCTGCCAGCGGCCGATCTGGATCCGGTCCCCGGAACGCATCGTCTCCAGCCAGGGATCGTCACCGACCGGGAACCGCTCGTGCTCGAGGACGTGGGCGTTGATGTCGAGCCGGCGTGACGGGTTCGAGAGCGAGGGGAACCGGCCATCGGAACCCGATGCCCGATAGCACACGAGACACTCCGCGAGACGGGCGTTGGCAGGTGGAGCCTCGCCGAACGGCAGGCCGCAACGGCGGCACATCCGCGCCCCGGAGCGGGTCGAGACCGTGCCGCACTGCAGACAGGTGGAGGCAGACGAGGTGGAAGGGGGCACCGGGGCTCCAGCAGCAGCCGCGACGACGGCGGCGATGGGCGTATCGTCGCGCGCCCGGGCGCCGACGGGGAGCGTGCAACAAGTCCCGGTCGACCCCACCCGATGGGGGCAGCCCGTGGCGCGCCCGCACGAGTGGACCGCGCCGCCGCGGGGTGGTGGACCCGCGTCAGCCGGCCCCGTCCACGATCGCCTTCGCCTCCTCGAGAATGCGCTCCAGGTGATCCTCGCCGCGGAACGACTCCGCGTACAGCTTGGTCACGTTCTCGGTGCCCGACGGCCGGGCCGCGAACCACCCCTGCTCCGACACGACCTTCAGCCCGCCGATCGGCGCACCATTGCCCGGCGCGGCCGTCAGCCTGGCGGTGATCGGATCGCCGGCCAGCTCGGTGGCGGTGACCGCCTCGGGCGACAGGCGACCGAGGGCGGCCTTGACCTCGGGGGTGGCCGGGGCGTCGATCCGCCGGTAGGCCGGCGCGCCGAACCGCTCGGTCAGGCCGGCGTAGACCTCGGCCGGGTTCCGGTCCAGCGACGCGGTCAGCTCGGCGGCCAGCAGGCAGGCGATGATCCCGTCCTTGTCGGTCGTCCACACGCTGCCGTCGCGGCGCAGGAACGAGGCTCCAGCGCTCTCCTCGCCGCCGAAGCCGACCGACCCGTCCACCAGGCCGTCCACGAACCACTTGAACCCGACGGGAACCTCCAGCAGGCGGCGCCCGAGCGAGGCGACGACACGGTCGATGATCGAGGACGAGACGAGCGTCTTGCCTACGGCCACGTCGTCACCCCAGTTGCGCCCGCCACCGAACAGGTACGAGATCATCGCGGTCAGCACGTGGTTGGGGTTCATCAACCCGACCCCCGGCACGACCACGCCGTGGCGGTCGGCGTCGGCATCGTTGCCCAGCGCGAGGTCGAACCGGTCCCGCAGCTCCACCAGCCGCGCCATCGCGAACCGGGACGACGGGTCCATGCGGATCTTCCCGTCCCAGTCGAGGGTCATGAACGAGAAGGCGCTGTCGACGGTGTCGTTGGTCACGGTCAGGTCGAGGCCGTATCGCTCGCCGATCAACCCCCAGTAGGCGACGGCCGCGCCCCCCAGCGGATCGACGCCCAGCCGCAATCCGGAGGCGCTGATGGCACCGAGATCGATCACGCTGGCCAGGTCGTCGACGTACCGCCCCCGGAAGTCGTAGCCGGTCGCCTGGGCGCGTGCCCGCTCGAATGGCAGCCGCCGGATGCCGTCCAGTCCATCGACACCGCGAACGGCCAGGATCCGGTTGGCCTCGTCCTGGACCCAGCCGGTGACGTCAGCGTCCGCAGGACCACCGTTGGGCGGGTTGTACTTGAAGCCGCCATCGTCGGGAGGGTTGTGGGACGGGGTGACGACGATGCCGTCGGCAAGGGCGGCGGCGCGGCCGCGGTTGGCGACCAGGATGGCGTGCGATACGGCCGGCGTCGGCGTGTAGCCGTCCTCGCTGTCGGTGCGCACGTCGACACCGTTCGCGACCAGCACCTCGAGCGCCGTCCTCCAGGCGGGCTCCGACAGCGCGTGCGTGTCGCGTCCAATGAACAGTGGTCCGGTATACCCGTGCGCTGTCCGGTAGCGGCAGATGGCCTCGGTCGTGGCCAGGATGTGCGCCTCGTTGAACGCGGCCCGGAACGCAGACCCCCGGTGACCGGAGGTGCCGAACGCCACCCGCTGGGCCGGCTCCGAGGGGTCGGGCCGGATCTCCGTGTAGGCGCGCAGGAGCGCGGGAACGTCCACGAGGTCTTCGGGCGCGGCTGGCTGGCCGGCGCGCGGGTGCTGGCTCATCGTTCCCTCGGGCAAGCGGGCGGGGTCGTCACGGGTCACGATACCGCCGCGGAGATCGGCGATCGTGCCGCCCGTCGCAGCCGGCCTCCCGCCCGGCCGCGGGCAGCCGTCGCGGCCCATCGCGGCTGGATCGGGTCCGGTGGCGCATGGACCGGGGGCGGATGGAGCTGCAAGGTGGCGCCCCGCCGCATGCCTTGTGACCCGACACTCGAGCCGTTACGATCGGGGAAGCCCGAGCCAGCACCTCGTACGGGGCTCGTCCGAGACCGCCACCCGGCGGCCGGATGCAGGAGCCCGCGATGACCTGGACGGGAGGAGGTCTGCACATGGCGACCGTGACGTTCGATCACGTGTACAAGCGCTACGGCGAGGTGCCCGCCGTGGCGGACCTCAACCTCGAGGTCAGGGACGGCGAGTTCATGGTGCTCGTCGGCCCGTCGGGGTGCGGAAAGACGACCAGCCTGCGGATGATCGCCGGCCTCGAGGACATCACCGAGGGCGAGCTTCGCATCGGGGACAAGGTCGTCAACGACGTGGCTCCCAAGGATCGCGACATCGCGATGGTGTTCCAGAGCTACGCGCTGTACCCGCACATGACGGTCCGCGACAACCTCGCCTTCGGGCTCAAGCTGCGCAAGGTCTCCAAGTCCGAGATCGACCAGCGGATCAACGACGCCGCCGGGATCCTCCAGCTCGAGAAGATGCTCGGCCGCAAGCCCAAGGAGCTGTCCGGTGGCCAGCGGCAGCGCGTCGCGCTGGGACGCGCGATCGTGCGCGAGCCGGCAGTGTTCCTGATGGACGAGCCGCTGTCCAACCTCGACGCCAAGCTGCGCGTCCAGACCCGCGCGGAGATCGCGCGTCTCCACCAGCGGCTGGGAACCACGATGGTCTACGTCACCCACGACCAGGTCGAGGCGATGACGATGGGGCAGCGCATCGCGGTCATGAGCACCGGCCTGCTCCAGCAGGTGGGCACGCCGCAGGAGCTGTACGACCATCCCCGCAACCGGTTCGTCGCCGGCTTCATCGGCAGCCCATCGATGAACTTCGTCGAACTCCCGGTCGGCGGCGGCGGCGCGGAGCTGTCGTCCGACAACTTCAGCTTCCGGGTGTCGGAGCCGCATCGCGCCGCCGTCACCCGGTCTGGCGACACGGTGGTCGCGGGCTTCCGCCCGGAGCACCTGGAGATCGGCGAGATCGACAATGCGGTCGGCTCCGTCCAGGGAACGGCCGACGTCGTCGAATACCTCGGCAACGAGGAGCTGCTCCACGTGTCGGTCGGCGAGCACGACATCGTGGCCATCGTGGACTCCTCCCACCAGGTCCGCCCGGGGGACGTGGTGACCCTCAAGGTGCCCGCGGGCAAGCTCCAGCTGTTCGCGGCGGGCGACAACGGCGACAACCTCACCCTCGACTCCGGGCCCGCCGAGGCGAGCCCCACCCCGACCCCCAAGGTGGAGGCCGCCGCCGGCGCCTGATCCTCCAGATCCCGCAACCACCCGGCCGGCTCGTCCCCGGGGCGAGCCGGCCGGCGTACGCAACGGAGCCGTGATGCCCGATTCGACGAGACAGCGCCTCGATCCCGCGCCGTTCGGCAGCGACCCTCTCGAGGAGCAGGTGGTGGAGCGCGAGCTCATCCACCGCGGCCGCTACCTCGGGCTCCGGATCGACCACGTGCTGCGCGCCGACGGATCCGGCGGTACCCGGGACGTGGTGGTTCACCCGGGAGCGATCGCCGTCGTCGCGCTGGACGACGACGGCCGCCTGCTGCTCGTGCGGCAGTGGCGGGTCCCGGCCGCCCAGGCGATGCTCGAGCTCCCGGCCGGGACGCTCGACATCGTGGACGGCCGCACGGAGGATCCGGACCTGGCCGCACGCCGCGAGCTGGAGGAGGAGACCGGACACCGCGCGTCCACCTGGCGGAAGCTAGCCGAGTTCTGGACCGCGCCCGGCTTCGCCACCGAGCTGATGCACCTCTACCTGGCCACGGGCATCGCCGGTGCCGCCGAGGACGACCGCCTTGCGCCCGACGAGGACGAGCGACTGGAGCTGCTCCACGTCGAGATCGACGAGGCCCTCGCAATGGTCGAACGGGGCGTGATCCGGGACGCCAAGACGATCCTCGGGATCCTGTGGCTCGAGCGCCTCCTCCACCGCGGTGAGGTGCGGTCCGCCGGATGACCGGTCGCCCGGACCGCTCCGGCGCTCAGGGCGCCTCGTAGACGGGCAGCGCCACGCCGACCTCCGCCCCGCCACCGGGTCGCGTGCGCGCCCAGACCCGGCCATGCATCGCCGATGCCAGTGCCCGGACCGCGTACAGCCCGATCCCCGCGCCCGGCGCGTTCCGGACAGCCGCCGGCGCCCGATAGAACAGGTCGAACAGCCGCGTCTCCGTGCCGTCGTCGAACCCCGGACCCTCGTCCAGCACCCGCAGGAGCACCTCGTGGTCGTCATGGTCGAGGCGGACCTCGACACGGCCGCCTGGCGGCCCGTACTTCGCCGCGTTGGACAGCAGGTTGCGCAGGATCTGCTCCGCGTACGACTCGTCGCCCGCGATCGCCGGCAGGGTGCTCGGCATCTCGAGCTCGAACCGGGCGCCCGGCCAGCGCTCCGCCTCGTACGAGACGATCCGGCGGGCGAGGTGGTGGAGCAGCACCGGGTCCTCGCGACGGAGATCGGCGCCGCGCTCGACGCGCGAAAGCACGAGCAGGTTCTCAACCAGGCGGTGGAGGCGGTTCGCGTCCTCGGCCAGTCCCTCCGCGAGCTCCGCCGAGTCGGCGTCGGATCCCACCCGACGCTGGAGCAGCTCGGCCCCGGCGTAGATCGAGGTGATGGGCGTCCGCAGCTCGTGCGACAGGACGCCCAGGAACGCCTCCCGGGCCGTGTCGGCCTCGATGCGCGCGGTCACGTCCACGAACGTGGCGACGCCGACCAGGATCCGGCCGTCGGCGCCGCGCACCGGCCACGCGTTGACGAGAACGCTGCGCCGGGATCCGTTGGGCAACACGACCAGCGCCAGCTCGTCGACCACCACCTGGCCCGAGAACGTCGCCCGGATGAGCGGCCGCTCGTCGTCCGGCCAGGGCGTGCCGTCGGTGCGGAGCACGACGGCCTGCGGGTCATCCGGGGCGGGATCGGTCGGGAGGGCGAAGATCTCCGCGTAGGCCCGGTTCATGAACAGCGGGTTGGCACCGCCGGGCTCGAGGATCAGCAGGCCCAGCGGCAGCTGGTCGACGATCGCACGGAGCAGCGACCGGCTGCGCCGCTCGGCGTCCTCGAGGCGGGCCCGTCCCAGCGCCTGCGCCCCGGCATCCACGAGCTCCTGGAGATGGTCCATGGCCTCGTCGTCCAGCTCTGGATCGGCGTCCCACGACAGGGCAGCCGCCCCGATGGGACGGGTGCCGGGGATGATGGGCAGCGCCACGTAGCGGGTGAATGACGACGGATCGGCCACGCTCGAAACCAGCGGGTACCGGCGCCGATACTCCTCCCGGCCGAGGCTGACCCGGTTGCCGGTGAGCACCACGTCGCGGGCCGCCGACGGCAGGTCGAACGACCAGCGCTCGCGAAACTCGGCCCCCGAGCCTGCCCGTCGCGAGCCGATCAGCTCGAACTCCCGGCTCGGCTCGTCCAGCACGGCAAGCGCCGCAGACCCACCCGGGACGACGGCCCCCAGCTCATCGAGCAGGATCCGGGCAACCTCGGACGCCGTGCTCGCGCGCGCCACTGCCATGGCCAGACGGGCGAGAGCCCGCGCGTCGCGCAGGGCCCGGGTCTCGGTGCTAAGGCTCGTGTCCACGCAGGTTCCAATTCCAGGCTGGGGACCCCAACTCCAAGTCTCCCCTACCCCAGCGGCCACCGTCCTTTCAGGGGCCTCGCTGGCCACGCGGAGAACCCTTGCATTCAGGTGACCCAAGGTCATGTGTCGGACGTGCGTTCGGTGGCCGGGAGACGCGCGAGAGCGCTGCGGTACAGGACGGTGTCGGGCGACAACGCCACCGCGAGCCGGAGGTGGGCTCTCGCCTCGGCCGGCCGACCCAGCCGCTTGAGGCTCTGGCCCAGCCCGTAGTGCCCGTAGTGCGACGATGGGTCCACCTCGAGCAGCGCCTCGAAGGCGGCTGCCGCACGGACAGGCTGGGCCGAGTTGTAGCAGGCACGGCCCAATGCCTCGAGGATCGAGCCCTTGCCTGGCTCGAGGCGGGCGGCCCGCTCGAGCACCACGGCGGCCTGGGCATGGTGCCGGCCGCCCAGCAGCTCGGTGCCCCGCTTGAGGAGCTCGTACGCGGATTCGCGGCCGGACTCATCCTGCGGATCGGGACGGCCGGGTTCGCGGGGCGGGACGCGGTCGGGCACTGCCCGATGCTCGCACGGATGCCATGATCCCGCCGGTAGGATGGCCCGGGCGACGCCCGCGGCCGCGGTCCGCCCGTGGTCGGGAGCCAGCGTGCCCATCCTCCGCCTGTCCATCGCGCTGCTGTTCGTCCAGGCCGGGTTCCACGCGTACACGGCCGCGCTTCCCCTCGCCCTGGCGCGCGCCGGCAACCCGGACGCCACCATCGGGCTGATCATGGGTGCGGCCGCCGTCGTACAGATCCCCGCGGCAGTCGTGGGCGGGCGACTGCTCGACCGGTTCGGCGGGCCGACGCTGTTCACCGCCGGCGGCCTGGCCTATCTGCTCGCGACGGGGATCATCCTGCTGCCCGGCGTCGACGTGGCGGCGAGCCTTGCACCGTTCGTGGCGGTGCGCATGCTCCAGGGAGTGGGCATCGCGCTTGCCCTGCCGTCGGCGCTGTCGATGGTCCCGCACCTCGTGGCGCCGCTCCGTGTCCCCCGCTCGCTCGCCTACGTGCAAGCCGCTCAGAACCTGATCCTTGTCCTCGCTCCGCCGATCTCGATTGCCATTCTCGATGCGTCCTCGCTCGACGGCGTCGCGGCAGCCGTGGTGGGGGTGCTCATCGCGGGCATGGTGCTGGGCCAGCGGCTGCCGATCCGACCGGCAGATCCCGCCGTCGGGGCGCTCGGGGCCGCCAGCCGGCGGTTCGGGATCACGTTCCGCCGGGAATGGACGATCCCGCTCCTGATCATCGTCACCTACGTCGCCCACTGGGGAGCCGTCACGGCCTACCTGCCCATCCGGGCAGAGGATGCCGGCGCCGATATCGGGTTGTACTTCGCGGCCGACGGGATCGCGATCTTCGCGATGCGCTTTCCCACCGGCTGGCTGGTCGACCGCGTCGCCTCGCGGTGGCTGATCCTGACCGGCGCCGCGATGACGTTCGTGGCGATCGCGATGCTGCTGCTGCCGCTCACGACGCCGCTGCTCATCCTGTCCGGGCTGCTCGGTGGCGCAGGCGGGGGCATGGTGATGACGCCGGTCACCGTGGAGCTGTCGCGGCGATCCACCGACGCCGATCGCGGTTCGGCGTTCGCCCTGTTCTCGGGGGGCATCGCGACGGCCATCGCGCTGGGCAGCGTCGGCGGCGCACCGATCGTCGCGCTGTTCGGGTTGTCGGCGGCGCTGGTGGCCGGCCTCGCCCTGATCGCGGTGGCGATGGCGCTCGCCATCGGCGACCCGTCGCTGGCCGCTACGCGAGGTGGCAGGGACGGCGGACTCGTGTCGGCGGCCTGATCACGAGCCGGGTCGGGCGGGCTGCAACGTGCGTCGCACGTGTGAGGCCGGGTCCGGCCACGGGCGCTCAGTCCTCGCGGAACGTCGCCAGGTCGACCGGCTTGAGCCGCGGGCTCTCGGTCCGGCCCGGGATCCGGCCCCGCTTGGCGATCGGCCGCCCGTCGATCTCCTTGATGTCGCCGGTGAAGTCGATCGGCGTGGCACCCGAGATGTGGGAGCCGACGGCAAACGAGTCGACAGGCGCCCGCTCGTCCATGAAGTAGCGGATGCGGTCCGGGTTGAGGCCGCCCGAGACCGTGATCGTCACGTGCGAGAAGCCTGCCTGGTCGAGCCGTGCCCGCACCTCGGTCACCAGCGCCGCCGTCACCCGGCCGCGCTCGGACGGTGTGTCGAGGCGGATCCCGAACAGTCGGTCGCCGAGCGCTCGGGCAACACGGAGCGCCTCCTCCGCCTCGTCCTTGAACGTGTCCACCAACACGATCCGGGGGACATCCGCGGGCATGTCCCGGTCGAACGCCTCCGCGGCGCGGACGGTGTCGCCGAAGATCAGGACCAGCGAGTGGGGCATGGTGCCGGTCGGGTTGAGCCCGGCCAGCCGGGCGCCCGCCGGGGTCGATGCCCCGACACAGCCGCCGACGATGGCAGCGTAGTCGAGGACGTCCGTGATGTCCGGGTGGACGTGGCGAGCGCCGAACGAGATCACTGGCTGGGGTGCGGCCGCCTCGACGCACGCCCTGGCCGCCGTTGCCCAGCCGGTGGACTGGGAGAGCATGCCCAGCATCGCGGTCTCGTACAGGGCGAAGGCACGATAGCGCGCCTCGATCCGGAGGACCACCTCCTTGGGCGTCACCAGGTCGCCGTCGCCCAGCGCCTCGACCATGGCATCGTCCTCCTCGGCGAGCACATGACCGATCAGGTTGATCGCCTCGGCCATGCCGCACAGGACGGCGTCCTCCCGGCAGAACACCTCCATGCACACCCTGGGATCCAGGCCCTCGCGGTCGAGGATGCTGTTGGCCCGCGCGAAGTACACGTCCGCCGTCGCCCCGGACAGGATCTCGTGAGATGGACGGATGCGGACCAGGCCCATCAGGGGCGGCCGTGGAGCGAATCGGCAGGGATGGTCACGGTGGATCCGCTCCTGCGTCGGCGGACGGCGGTTCACCGGGAGGCTCCACCGCGGGTCCGTCGGGCGGGAGTGTAGCGTACGACCGGTTCACGACCCCGGGGGTTTCGGGAGCCGGGCGGGACATGACCGGTTCGGGGCGCGACCGGCGGCGAGCCAGCACCGCGACACCCAGCGCGAGCAGCAGCAGGGCCGCCGTCCCGGCGCCGCCGGCCAGGACGGCCTTGTTCCGGCCCGCCTCGGGGGCCGAGGCGAGGGTGTCGGCGACCCCGGCAGCAGCCGCCCGGGCGCCCTCGAGATCGCCTGCCTGCCACGCGCTGCCGGCGGCGGCTGCGGACGCGGCCGGGTCGACGTCGCCGAGCCCCCAGTCCGCGAGCCAGTCGCGCGGCCCGCGAGCCGCGTCACGGGCGGCCACGACCTCGTCGAGGACGGCCAGGCTGTTCGCCACTGCGTCGGCCAGGACATTCAGCTCGGCCACGCTGCCCGCGTCCTGGTAGCGGGCTTCGAACGCCGGGTCCGGTGCAAGGGAGACGCTGGCGGCGAGGAGTGACAGCTCATCACGCAGCTCCAGGATCGCCTCGGATCGGGCAATGGCTGCGGCAGCCGCGTCGAAGCGCCAGCGGTCGAGGCTCATCCGGACGGCCTCCGGGGGTGCCCAGCCGGCACCGTCGAGCTGGAGCTTTGCGTACGCTGCCAGCGCCGCCTCGCGCTCCGGCAGCTGCGCGGCCTGCTGGTCGTCGAGCGCCCAGAGCGCCACGACCTCCGCCAGCGTCCTGGCGCCCGCATCCGCCGTGACCGGTCCGGCGGCCTGCTGGACGAGGTCCAGGAACCGGCGCCAGTCGTTGGGCAGCCGGCTCGGCTCCGGGGTCCCCTCACCGGGGTAGGCCGTGGTGCCGGCGGCCGCCGCTGCGAATGCCTGGCGCATCCCTTGCTCTCCCACCCGGGTCACCAGGCGGCGGACGAGCGTCCACGCGGCCGCGTAGCCGTACCGCTCCTGGGCGCCGGCCGCCTCGTCCCGGATGGCTGCCGGCGGCGGCCAGTCCTCGAGCGGGAACGAGGCGGGGTCCGAGCGGCTCACCCTGTCGGGGCCGGGGTAGCCGCGACCGTCGGCTCGGAGCGCGAGCGCCGCGTACTCGTCGGCCAGGCCCTCGGTGATCCAGCGCTCGGTGAACAGGCTCGAGTTGAACCACGCGTGCGACGCTTCGTGGACGATGGTCAGGTCGTCGAGGTCCTCGCTGATCGTGATCTCGTCGGTGGCCGGGTCGTAGAACCCCGCATATCCCTCCAGCAGGGGCGTGTGCACCTCCGTCACCCGGAGCGTGCCCTCCACCGGCCACGGGAGGCCGATCCGCGCGGCCAGTGACGGCAGGCCGTCGCGGAGCAGATCCCGGACGCGTGCCCGCCAGCGCGGATCGTCGGGCCAGGACCGGATGGCGACCTCCTCGCCGTCACTCAGGGACAGCTGCTGCGAGGTGAGTCCCGCCTCGCTGGTGGCCGAGATCCAGGCATACCAGTCAAGCGGGTCGGCGGCCGTCGCCGCCCATGCCTGGAGCCCGTCCGCGCCCGCCTCGGCGACCAGGTCCTCGCCCGCGACATCCACCCGGAACTCGTCGGGTACCTCGACCCGGACGCTGCCGGTGTCGCCGAACGCCCAGGCGGTGAACGTCGCGAACGCCGGCGAGACCCGGACATCGCTCCCCGATCGGGGTGCGCCGCCCGGCAGGTTGAACACGAGGCGGACGCGTGCCCTGTCGCCGAAGTACAGCTTGTGGCGGAAGCGGACGGTGACCAGCCGGTAGCCGTCGCGGCCGGTGGCCGTCACCCGGGTCGCCTCGCCGCCCTGGGTCGCCCGGAATGCGCGGGCCTCGGGCTGCACGCCGAGGTTGACGCCGTCGTAGAAGTAGCGTGTGACACGGCCGCCCATGACCCGGTCGGGCTTGCGGTTGACGGCGCTGACCTTCACCACCACGCGGACCCGGCCGGCTGCCGGCTGCACCGTGTAGCGGGTCGTGGTGGTGATCGCGATATCGTCCGTTGCCCGCGCGACCGGCGGAACCAGCGCCGCCGGCAGCGACAACGAAGGCGCGACCGCGGGCACCAGCCCGGCGACCAGCGACAGGACGAGCGCGAACCAGACCGACAACAGGGCGCCCCGGGTCAGGCGGATCGCAGACATGGGAGGCTCAGCCGGCCGCCGTGCCGTCGTCCGGTGGCAGGGGGCGGCCGATCGTGTGTGCCCCGATCCGGCGCCCGGAGTGGGGGCGGCCGCGCATCCTGCGCAGCGTCGTGGCAGCGGCGGCCAGCAGGATCAGGACGGTGGCCGCAGCTGCCAGCCCGAACAGGGCCCGGCGACGGCCCTCCTCTGACGCCGCCGCCCATGCCCGGTAGGCGTGGTCTGCGGCGCCAAACGCCGTTTCGAGGTCGCCATCGGCGAGCGCCGCACGGGCTTGGACAAGGTCGCGCTCCGGGTGCTCGCCCAGCATCCCGAGGGCGCTCAGCGGGTCGTTCGCGGTGGAGCGGGACGCCTCGGCTTGCCCGATCGCCAGGATCGCATTGCGCTCCGCCGCTGCCAGCGCGCTTGCACCGGCCAGGTCGCCGCTCTCGAACAGGTTGCGCATCGTGTCGGGCAGGTCGATGCCCTCACGAGCCGCCAGCTCGGCCACGGAATTCCGACTTGCCAGCACCGTGCGTGCATCGGCCATCCAGGCCTCGGCCGTCGGGAAGTCCCAGGCGCGCAGGGCATCGCGAATGGGGCGCGGCAGGGCCCAGTCACCCGCAACTGCGAGCGTCCGGGCATAGGCGGTCCGTGCGTCGGCCCGTGCGTCGAGCAACGGGGCCTGCTCGGGGGTGACCACCAGCTGGCGCCACAGGGGCACCAGGTCCTGCCCCGAGTGCTCCTCCAGCAGATCGAGCAGCCCACGCCAATCGGGCGCGCCATCCACGAGCTCGGGGTCGGCATCCGCTTGGGGGGTGGCGGGGCCGGCGACGCCCGCGCCGTCCCGGTGGATCATGGCCCGCGCCAGGGCCACGGCGCCCGGGACCGTCGCCGCAGGGCCGACGGGTTCGCCCTCCGGCTGATAGGCGCCGATCCGCCCCGCGGCATCGGCCCAGGTCTGGCGCAGGACGGCCGAGCCGACCCGGTGGGCGAGCTCGTCGGCGAGCTGCGCCGAGGCGGTATAGGCGTAGCTGTCGACGGCGGTGCGCTCCCCCGTGCTGCCCGCCCAGTCGTTGAGCGGCAGCCGGGCGGCCTCGGCCGCCTTGGTCATCTGGGGCGCCTCGATCGCCTCGTCCAGCGCCTGCGCCACGTGGAGCGAGTAGTAGGTGGCGAAGCCCTCGTTCGCCCAGCGGTCCGCCAGCAGCGAGCCATTGAACCAGCCATGGGCGACCTGGTGGACGATCACCCCGTGGTCGGCCCAGTAGGCGATCTCGACTCGCTCCTGGGCGGGGTCGAACGCGCCCGCGTAGGCGTCCTCGTCCCGGCTGACCGTCTCGGCCACCGTCAGCCGGTCGATCGGCCACGGCAACCCGATGTCATGGCGCAGCAGGGGCAGCGCGCGTCCGTACAGCGACTCGACCCGGTTCATCCAGCCGGGATCGTCCGCCCAGCCCTGCAGCACCAGGTCGATCTGCTGGTCGCCGGCAGGCAGACTCACGGTCCGCTCCGTGAACACCGCCGGATGCTGTGCGGTCACGAAGGCGAAGAAGTCGAGCGGGCGGTTCAGCGAGCCGCTGGTCAGGACCACCCCGGATCCTTCGCCGCCGGACCGGCGACGGAGCTCGCCCGATTCCACCGTCACGTCCCAACCCTTCGGGAAGCGCACCGTGACCGTGCTCCCGGTCGCCCCGTTGGAAGCGTAGGCCCAGACCGGGATCGTGATCAGGCCGGTCCCGACCCGCACCTGGGGGCTGGCGGCGGGACCGGTGCCGGGAAGATTGAACGTGAGCCGGAACGTCGCGTGCTTGCCACTGTAGATCCGGGTCCCGAAGTCCAGCCGCAGCAGCGTCGCGGTCTTGGAGCGTTTGGTCACTCGCACCCGGGCCTTCGCCGGTCCCGCCAGCCTGGCGCCGGTGGCACCCGGCTGGACGGCCAGGAAAGCGTGGTCGTAGTAGAACCGGCGGGTCTTCGTCTCCCGGGTGTGGTTGGATGCACGAATGGTGACGGCGACGGCGATCCGGCCGTGCTCGGGCTGCACCGCGTAGACGGCATCCGTCACGAGCGTCAGGTCCCTGGGGGCGGCCAGGGCGGCCCCGGGGGCGGCCAGGGCGGCGGCCGTGGCGACCACGAGGAGCGCCAGGAGCGCCGCGACAACGGAGATTGGCGAGCGGCTGCGGCCGGTCATGCGCTGCCCGCCGCCGGTTCCAGGAGCTCGACCAGCTCGGCCGCGTAGCGCGCGACCAGCCCGACTCCGGGCCCGTCCAGACGGGCCGGCGGCGGCGGGTCGCTGGGCCAGCCCCCCGCCTTGAGCCACTCCGTCGCGTCCGGATGGATCCTGTCCGCGACCGCGAGCTCCCGGGCCAGCGCGAGGCCGAGCGTGTCACGCGACGCGTGCGCGACGGGGATCTCGGCCACCAGGAGCGGTCGCTCGTCCTCGCCGACCGAGAACTTCACGAACGGCAGCTCGTCGTTCCAGCGCAGCAGCTTGCGATAGGACCGGCGGAACGAGTCGTTGACCGGCGGGGCGAGGTGGGCCCAGCAGAGCAGCGCAAGGGCGGGATCCAGGATCACCGTGATCCGGAGCCGAGCACGGCGGCGCCCGTCGAGGACGAGGTCCCACGACGTGGCGCTCTCGCGATCGGCGCGCTCGAGGGGCACGAGGCCCAGCTCGGCGAGCCAGGCCTCGACGTCGGCCGGGGCACAGGCCGGCGCCCGGGGGGCGGTGGACATGGCGCGGAGTCTACCGGAGGGTCGTCCGGACGGCCGTCAGCGACCCCCGCCGGGTGTTGCAGGCGTCACGCGACTGGCGACGGGACCCGTGCCGTCCCGGCGGCCGGACCATGCCGACCCGGTGGCGGGGCCGACGCCTACTCGGCAGCGGCAGCTGCCGCGATGGGGGTTCCGGGTACCTTCCCCGCGGCTGGCTCGTCGGCATCCGCAGCCGGATCGACGCGCTTGGCCCGCGCCTTCCGCTCCACTGTGCCCCCCGAGCGGACCGTGCGGGTCGAGAAGTCGGCGGAGCGAACCCGCTCGCCCACCTTCACGTTGCGCCCGAGGCGGGTGCCGCGCGGCACCACGGACTGCTTGCCGACCACGGTGATGCCGGTGTTGAGCCGACCGGGCTCCTGCCTGTTCGGCGTGTCGAAGTCCGGCCCGTCGCCCACGATCGCTCCCTGGCCGACCACGATCTCCTTGTCCAGGATGGCCCGGTCGACCACCGCGCCCGACCGGATCACGGTGTCGAACATCACGATCGAGTCCCGCACGACGGCGCCCACGTCCACCCGGACCCCCGGGGACAGGACGCTGTTGACGACGGTGCCGTTGATCACGCAGCCATGCGAGATCATCGACCGGTGGACCTGTGCGGTGGCGCCGACCCTGGCCGGAGCCCGCTCCTCGGACCGCGTGTGGATCAGCCACTCCCTGTCGTACATGTCCAGGTCCGGACGATCGTCGAGGAGGTCCATGTTGGCCTCCCAGAACGACTGGATGGTGCCCACGTCCGCCCAGTAGCCGTCGAACCGGTAGCCGTAGACCCGGGCCCCGCCGTCGAGCATCGCCGGGATCACATCCCTCCCGAAGTCCCGGCGGTCGTCCGTCAGCCAGCGCTGCAGCGCCCGCTTGCTGAACACGTAGATGCCCATCGACGCGAGGTCGCTCCTGGGCTGCTTGGGCTTCTCCTGCCACTCCACGACCCGATCCTGGTCATCCAGCGCGAGCACGCCCATCCGCGAGGCCTCGGCGATGGGGACGCGACGGACCGCGATCGTGACCTCGGCGCGCTTCCGGCGATGGGCCGCCAGGAACGGCTGGTAATCCATCTTGTAGATGTGGTCGCCGGCGAGGACCAGGACCGTGTCCCCGGCCCGCTCGACCACGTTGAAGTTCTGGAGCACGGCGTCGGCCGTGCCTCCGTACCACTCCGCCACCCGGCCGCGCCTGATGTACGGCTGGAGCATCCGAACCCCGCCCGTGGTCCGGTCGAGGTCCCACGGGCGCCCCAGGCCGATGTGGTCGTTGAGCGACCGCGGGTTGTACTGCGTGAGCACGACGACGTTGTCGATGCCCGAGTTGACGCAGTTGGACAGGGTGAAGTCGATGATCCGGTACTTGCCGCCGAACGGCACCGCGGGCTTGGCGCGGACCGATGACAGGATGGACAGACGCTCCCCCTCGCCGCCGGCAAGGATCACGGCCAGTACGGGCTTCACCATGGGTCGTCCCTCCGTTTCCGCTGCCCACGACGGACACGTCCCCTCGATGCTAGCACCGCGGGTTGCCGGAAGGTTGCGGCAGGGTGAACGGCCGGAACGGGAGGGACGGCGGCGGGAGACGCCCTAGGTGAACATCCGCGGGTTCGCGAAGGTGCCGTTGTACTGCACCATCCAGTGCAGGTGCGCGCCCGTGGAGTGTCCCGTGTTGCCCTCGTGCCCGATGACCTGCCCCGCCCTGACCTTCGACCCGGCGCCCGCCGGGCAACTGGAGGTCAGGTGCGCGTACCAGGTGGTCAGCTTCGAGCTGTGGGCGACGATCACGATCCAGGCCGGGTCGGCGCCGTCGGCGTAGTTCCAGCCGCAGTACAGGACTCGTCCCGCGGCCGACGCCCGGACCGCGGTCCCGTAGGGCGCCACGATGTCGATCCCGTTGTGGTAGTGCGCGCAATCGCCGTAGGGCGGCTCCCACGAGAACCCGGTGCAGCCGAAGTCCTGGGTCACGGTGCCGTTCATGGGCCAGCGGAGCGTCCCATTGAAGTTCGATGGGATGTTGCCCAGGTTGGCCTGGCGGGCGACCAGCTTGTCGATCTTGCGCTGCAGCGCACGGCGCGCGGCCGCGGTGGCCGCGATCGCCCGCTGGAGGCGCCGCTTGTCAGAGGTGAGCTTCGCGAACTGGCGCTTCTGCTCGGCCAGCGCCCGCTTGGCGGCCTTCTCGAGCTCCTTGAGCTTGGCCTGCTGCTCGCGCAGGTCCGCAATCCGGCGATCGAGCTTCTGCTTCTGCACCGCTGTCTGCTGGCGGAGCAGGTCCGTGTCCGCCCGGGTGGACTCGACCGTGTCGTGGAGCTCGAGCAGGGTAGCCCGGTCGAGCGCGATCTGCTGGGCCAGGGCCCGGTCCTGCTCGGCGGCGTCGAGCTGGCTGCTCATCTGCGCCAGCATGTCGGTGAACGAGGCGCCCGAGAGGAAGGTCTCGAGCAGAGAGGTGCGCTCGGCTTCGTAGGCCTGCCGGATCCGCTCGGAGAGCTCGACCTTCCGGGCGCCCAGCTCCTCGCGCTTGGCGGCCTCCTGGCCCTCGATGCCGCGCAGCTGCGTGTCGAGCTCGTGGAGCGACGTGACGAGCGACTCGTACGCTGCGCGCACGTCGGCGATATCGTCCTCCAGGGCCGAGACCCGGCGGCGCGTCGCGGCGAGGTCATCGGTGATCCCGTCGAGTTCGTTTCGGGTCGCCGTGATCCGGCCCTCGAGCCGGTCCTGCGAGGCGTTGATCGAGGCCACCAGGCTGCGCTGCTCGCGGATCTTGCGTTGCAGGTCCTGCTGCTGTGCGCGAGCCTTCGCCAGCTCGTCACCGTAGGCGGGCGCGGGCGCCAGCGCGGGCACGGCCAGGCTTCCGAACAGGAACGGCACGGCCAGCAGGGCGACGAGGAGCCGCGTCCGCCGGGTCCTCCGGGACCCGGGAAACGACTGCGCGGCAACCGGGCGGGTCAAGACGGTGGCGTCCTCAGCATTCGGCGGGACCCGGGCCCCCGCATCCCCCGGGGAGGATGGCGCGTGACGGCACGAGCACCCGCCGGATTGGCGCCGCCCCGGAGGGCACTGCCGAGACGACCAGATCCAGCGATGTTCGGCCCGAGTGTAGCAAGGGCCGCAACCCGCCCCATGGGCGAGAGGTACCGGCCGGCACGGGCGGAACCTCCTGTCGCTGGCGGGGCCGGAGCGATCGGCGCGCAGCTCAGCCGGTGTCGCACGCGCACCGGAACCCGGGGCCGCCCGCCTGCGACCAGCCGTCGAACGCGGGTGGGAGGCCACGGCGGTAGGCGCACCGGGTGTGCTCCTGGGTATAGAACCACGAGCCGCCGCGGACCACCCGGAGCCCGCCCGCGGCGGACGGCGAGTCGTGGGACGATCCGGGGTAGGGGCGCAGCTCGTCCTCGACCCACTCCTCGACATTGCCCGCCAGCTGCTCGACCCCGTACGGGCTGGCCCCGGTGGGATGGGAGATGACCGGCACCGTGGTGACGCCGAGGACCATCGCGTGGTCCCACGCGATGCAGTGGGCTTCGTTGAACTCGTCGCCCCACGGAAAGCGCCGGCCGTCCGCGCCCCGGGCCGCCTTCTCCCACTCGGCCTCCGTTGGCAGCCGCTTGCGGGTCCATTCGGCGTACGCGCGCGCGGCGTGCCACGACACCCGCTCCACCGGGTGGTTCTCGCGGCCCGGGACCGGCCGGCGGTCCGGCCAGTCGGGCGGCGCCGGGTGACCGGTGGCCTCCACGAAGGCCTGGTACTGGGCGCAGGTCACCGGGTAGCGGTCGATCCAGAACGCGTGCAGGTCGATGGTCCGCGGCGGGCCCTCGAGGTCGAACTCCCCGGATCCCATCAGGAACGGACCCGCCGGAACGAGCACCATCCCATCGGTGCGAGCGCTCATCGGGGCTCGTCCACCGGCCGGGTGTCGGCGACCAGGCGGAAGGTCGGTGCCCCCAGCACCGCCATCTCCTCCGGCGGCCGGCTGGGCAGCTCGAAGCAGCGGTAGGCGCACCGGGCGTGGGTCTGGGTGAAGATCCACGCCCCGCCGCGCAGCACCTTGAACCGCTCGCCGTAGGCCATCGACCGATAGGTCGACCCCGGGTAGGCGTCGTACCAGTCGGCACACCACTCCTCGAGCAGGCCCACCATCTGCTCACAGCCATAGGGGCTCGCGGATGACGGGCGGCTGTCGACGGCCTCCGTCCGCGTGCCGGTGGGCGCCACCGTCTCCCAGGTGAGGGCGCGACTGCCGTCCCAGGTGTCGCCCCATGGGTACCGCCTGCCATCGGTGCTCCGGGCGGCCTTCTCCCACTCGGCCTCGGTCGGCAGGCGCTTGCCGGCCCAGCGGGCGTAGGCGTCCGCATCGGTCCAGGTGACCATCACCGGATGGCGCTCGAAGCCGGGGCGGGGACGGCCGTCGACCCAGTCCACCGGGGCACGGTGGCCCGTGGCGTCGACAAACGCGACGTAGAGCTCGTTGGTGGTCGGGTAGCGGTCGATCCAGAACAACGCCACGTCCACCTCGTGCGGCGGGGTCTCGCGCGCGAACTCGTCGGACCCCATCCGGAACGGACCGCCCGGCACCAGCACCATCCCACCACCCTTGCCGGCCACGGCACCTTCCTCCACGTCAGACCCCGATGTCCTCGTTCCAGGTGGCCGGGTGGGCACGAATCCAGTCCCCCATCATCGCGATCAGCTCCGCATCGCCGAGCACCACCACGTCCACCCCGCGCCCGCGGAGGTACGCCTCCGCACCCAAGTGGTTGTCGTGCTCGCCGATCACGACCCGCGGGATCTGGTACAGGAGGATCGCTCCGGTACACATGTCGCACGGGGAGAGCGTCGTGACCATCGTGCTCCGCCGGTACACGCTCGCCGGCAGGCGACCGGCGCGCTCGAGCGCGTCCATCTCGCCGTGACGGATGGCGCTGCCCATCTGGAGCCGGCGGTTGTGCCCCTGGCCGAGCACGCTCCCGTCGTCCAGCCCGAGCACCGCCCCGATCGGGATGCCGCCCTCCGCGAGACCGGCGCGGGCCTCCTCCTTGGCGATCTCGAGGAACCGGGCGGCGTCGGTCACGGCGGGCCTCCAGGGCGGGGATGGGGCGGGATGAGTGTGAAGGCTACGCCTACCGGATGACGAGCACCGCCCACATCGCGCCGACGATCAGGAACGGTCCGTACGGAACGAAGGTGCGCAGCGTGATCCGGCGGGCGGCGAGCAGCACCACCAGCACGACGCCGGCCAGGAGCGCGCCGTAGACCGCCCCGTACACCAGCCGCAGTGGTCCGACCATGAGTCCCACGGACACCAGGAGCTTGAGGTCGCCCTGCCCGATCGCGCCTGCACCGAACGGGATCGCGAGCAGGGCCAGCAGCAGGGGCACGACCAAGGCCGCGACAACCGCGATCGGGAGCACCCCGAGTGGAACCAGCGGGTTGAGCCCGGACACGCTGAACAGGAAGGCGAGCGGGATCGCCGGCAGCGTGACGATGTCGGGAAGCAGGCGCTGGTCGAGGTCCGTCGCGAGCAGCAGGATCAGGGCGACCAGGTAGGCACCGAAGGCCACGGCCGGGATCGCGTCCTCGAACCTGGCCGCCAGCGCCCCCAGCGCGAGGGCGCCGACCCCGACGACCACCGGCGTGCGCCAGTCGATCCGCCGCACCGAGCCGTCGTCGTGCGCGGGCCAGCGCGCAGCGATCCGGTCGGCCGCAAACCCCCAGGCGCCTCCGAGGACCGCGAGCAGGACGGCGAGCGGTGTCAGCACGCGCCGAGGATACGGGGCCGCCACCCCGCGGCGCGCGCCCCGCTGGCACCCCACCCGTCCGACCGGATGTCCGAGTCGATGCCTCGGTCCCGCCGGCTGGGGCTCCCCCCGGCCACAGCCTCAGCCCACGGCGGCGCCCGCGAGCGCGAGCTCCACCAGCGTCGCATGGGCCACGCCGGTCGCACCCCGGGGGGCGAACGGGCGGACCTTGCGGTAGTACGCGGTGCCGGCGATATCGAGGTGAGCCCAGGGCACGGTCCGGAACTGCTCGAGGAACAGGCCGCTCTTGATCAGCCCGCCCTCGGTCGTGTCCAGGTTCTTGACGTCCCCGTACCAGCTGTCCATGTCGGCCAGGTAGTCGTGGACGAGGGGCAGCCGCCAACATCGCTCGCCGGCCCGGCCAGCCGCGGCCTCGACCTCGTCCCACCACGGATCGGGTGTGGCGAACACGCCGCTGACCTGGTGGCCCAGCGCGCGCGCGACGGCGCCGGTCAGGGTCGCGACGTCAACCAGGTGGGTAGCCCCCAGCCGCTCCGCGTAGGTCATCGCATCGCCCAGGATCAACCGGCCCTCGGCATCAGTGTTGATGATGTCGACCCACTTGCCGTTCAGCGCCTGGACGATGTCGCCCGGCCGGGTCGAATGCGGACCAGGCATGTTCTCGACCGCAGGCGCCACCGCGAGCAGTGGCAGGTCCGGGGCCAGGCGCGAGGCGGTGGCGATCGCCGCGATCACGGTGCACGCGCCGGTCTTGTCCATCTTCATCTCTTCCATCCGGTCGGACGGCTTGATGCTGATGCCGCCGGAATCGAAGCAGACGCCCTTGCCGACCAGCGCAAGGTGTCGGCCGAGCGCGTCCCGCTCGCCCTCTCCGCCCGAGCGCATCACGATCATCCGCGGGGGGTTGTCGCTTCCCTGCCCCACGGCGAGGAACATCCCCATGCCCAGCTCACGCGCACGTCGCTCGTCGATCACGTCGATCCACAGGCCGTGGTCCTCGGCGATTGCCCGGGCCTCGTCGGCGAGGACCTGCGGCGTGATGTCGTTGGCGGCGCGGTTGGCGAGGCGGCGGGCGATGTTGGCGCCCTCGCCCATGATCCGGCCACGCTCGGCGGCTCGCTCGGCGTCGGCCACCGGCGCGCCCGGCCCGGCGACCAGGACCAGCTCGTCGAGCACGGGCGGGGCGGCGTCGGTGTCCGCGCGGTAGATCGCCTTGGGCTCGAAGCCGCCCTCGACCACGCCGCGCGCCACCTGCTCGGCTGCCAACGCCATGTCGCCGCCGAACGCGCTGGCGATGGGCTCCAGCCAGACGGCGACCGATCGGAGCTGGCGCCCGGCGAGCCGTCGGATTGCGGTGGAGGCGAGGCGCCGGGCGGTCTCCCGGTCGAACTCCCCGGCCGGCCCCCCCGAAACGGCGAGGACCCGGCCGACCGGCAGCTCGCCGGGAGCCGCCAGCGCGCAGGTGTAGACCTTGATCCTGAGCTCGCCGAGGGAGACGAGGGAGCGCAGCTCGCCGCCCGTCCGGCTGTCGAGCGTGTCGAGCACGCCCTCGAAGTCGGGTTCCCCGAGGACGGGGACGACGAGGAGCTCGCTGGCAGCCTCCCATGGCTGCGCGGCAACGACGCGGATCTGCACGTGGACCTCCGGATGGGGCCGCGGGCGGAGACGTGCGGCGGCCCGGGAAACGTTGGTCCGAGTGTAGCGCCGGAGACGGGGCAAGCCGGAACCCCGGTGGCGGGAATGGAACGAGCGGGGACCGCCGGTCAACCGGGCGGCGTGGCCTCCGGCGCACCCGTCGAGTCCGGCCGGTCGAGCAGCTGCTGCTGCGCGTCGAGCGCCTCGGCCAGCGCACCGCGTGCTTCCTCGATCGCGATCACGGCCTGGTTGAGCCCACCCTGCGCAACGTCCGACATGATCACCACCAGGCCTCGGGTATCGCCCGGCAGCCCGGCGCGGGCCTGCTGCTCACGGTCGAATGCCTTGCGGACGGCATCGTTGACGCGGGCCTCGGACTTCACCAATGCCCCGTAGAGCTGTCGGAGCGCCGCATCGTACTCGGCGTTGCGGTCAAGCCATGCCGTCAGCGTCGTGACATCCGTGCTCGCCGAGAGGTCGTCACGCAGCCCCCTCGCCTCGGCGATGGTGGCGTCGGAGGCGTCGAGTTGCGCGAGCGCCTCGCGATACCTGCCGGCCGAGCCGAACCTCGCCGCCTTCGCGGTCTCCTCGTCGTGGCGGGCGAGCAGCCGGCCCAGGTGCGCGGCGGCCAGCGATCGCCCGGTGAAGGCGGCCCAGTCGTCGCCCAGGCCGGTCGTCAGTCCCGACGTCCCGGCCAGCAGCTCGTATCGTCGATGTGCCAGCGGTGAGACATGGAGTGCCCAGTCGGGCCCGGTGTGGGGGACGCCGGCCAGCGATGCCTCGAGCTCCGCGGCGAGACGCTGGACGGCTCCCAGCGTCGCGGTGCCCTCGGTCACGGCCTGCTGGAGCTGATCCACGTCGCCCGCCACCACCTCCGAGAGTGCATGGCGCGCCGTCGTGCCCAGCTCGTCCACCCGGTCGGAGAGCTTGCCGAGGTCGATCACGGCGGCATCGAGCGCCGCCGTGATCGCGGCATCGCCCGCCCATGTCAGCTCTTCCCGTCCGGCGCTGCCGGGCGGCTGGTTCATCGCAGCTACGACGCCGGCCGAGCCGAACGCGATCAGCAGCGCGATCGCCACCCAGGCGACACGCACCGCGAGCCGGCGCAGGATCCACATGACACCCACGCGCGGAGCGTAGCGGGTCCCGTGCCCTGCTGCCCTCCGGGAGCCGGGCCGGCCGACCCCTCGCCCTCGGGGCGATGGGTGGTCAGGCCGTTCCGGGCTGCCGCGTGCCCGTCGCAGCCGACGCCGACATCGCCTGCGGCTCCTGCTCACTGCGCTTG
Source organism: uncultured Chloroflexia bacterium (assembly GCA_963727585.1). Classification (GTDB taxonomy): domain Bacteria; phylum Chloroflexota; class Limnocylindria; order Limnocylindrales; family CSP1-4; genus CAIXZV01. The sequence goes on from CAVSHH010000003.1 coordinate 2,056,404, forward strand.
AACCGCAGGTGCCCGAGGCCGCCGTCCATGGGCTGGGGGTCGAAGCCGAAGGCCAACCGCACGCCGTCGATGGGCCCGACGTTGTCCAGCTTGAGCTGGCGCAGCTGGTCGGTGGCCACGGGGAACGGGAGATGGATCCGCTCGGCGGCTCCGGCGACCAGGCGGATGATCGCGACCGGCATCGGCACCATCACCCGCCGTGCCTCCATCCCGCGCAGGACCTCGCCCATGATCTCCCTGTAGGTCCAGTAGCGCGGCCCCCCGAGCAGGTACTCGTGCCCGATGGTGGCCGGGTCGGCGATGGCGATGACCGCGGTGCGGGCGAGGTCACCGATGGCCAGCGGCTGGAAGCGGGCGTCACCCTTGCCGGTGATGGGCACGATGCCGGGCGACATCCGGACAAGGTCGGCGAGGATGTTGAAGAACCCGTCGCGCGGCCCGAACAGGAGTGATGGCGACAGGATCGTCCAGTCGAGGCCGCTGGCGCGAACGATCGCGATCGCCTTGGCCTTGGAGCTCGCGTAGTGCAGGTCGGGGTCGTCGACGACACCCAGCGCACCGAGGTGCACGAACCGGCGAACACCGGCGTCGGACGCCGCCTTGACCATGTTGCGGCTGCCCTCGGTGTTGACCAGGCGTAGGGTTGCGCCGCCGTCCAGGTCGCGCGGCACCGCCGCGAGGTGCAGGACGGCCTCGGCGCCGTCGAGCGCCGCGGGCAGCGTTTCCCTCCGGGTGACGTCGCCGTACCGGATCTCGACCGCGCTCTGGGCGGGTGCCAGGCGCCGGAGGACCAGGTCCGCTCCCGCGTCGTCCCGGACCAGGGCCAGGACACGGTGGCCCGCGTCGAGCAGGGCGGGAACCATGTGGCTGCCGACGAAGCCGTTGGCGCCGGTGACAAGGATCGTGGACATCGCTGCGCTCCGGGTTGCGGGCCCGCCCGGACGGGACGGTCACCCTCATCTTCGCCCCGGCGTCGAGACCGGATGGCCCTGACCGGGCGGCGGGTCGGTTCGTCCGGTTAGCGCACCGGCCGCCGCCCGGCCTACCATCGCCGCCATGAGCCAGCTCGACCCCCGGACCCTGCGCGCCCTGACCCGCGCGATGCCCAAGGCGGAGCTCCACCTCCATCTCGACGGCTCGCTGCGCGTGGACACCGCGCTCGACATCGCCCGCTCCCGCCACCTGGAGGCACCGGTCACCTATGCCGGCATGCGTGCCGCCCTCGTGGCCCCGGACCGGTGCGAGGACCAGGCCGACCTGCTGCGAGCCTTCGACCTCCCCATCGCGCTGATGCAGGACGCTGAGGCGATCGAGCGGATCGCCGGGGACCTGGTGGCCGAGAAGGCCGCCGACAACGTGCGCTACATGGAAATTCGCTGGGCGCCACTGCTCCATACGAAGCGGGGAATGACCGGGCTCCAGGTGGTGGAAGCCGTATGGCGCGGTGCCTACGGGGCCGCACGCCCGCTGGGGGTGGACGTCCGGTTGATCGCCACCCTGATGCGCTCGCATCCGCCCGAGGCCAATCTCGACTTTGTCCTCGACCTGGCCCGGGAGGGCATCCCCGACGGGCTGGTGGCGGTGGACCTCGCCGGGCCGGAGGCGGCGTTCCCGGATCCGGAGCGGCACCGGGGCGCGCTGGACATGGCGCGCGACCTCGGCCTCCACCTCACCCTGCATGCGGGCGAGACGGGTGGGGCCGCCCAGGTCCGCCGGTCGCTCGCACTGGAGCCGGAGCGGATCGCCCACGGGCCGCAGGCGATCGAGGACGCGGACCTCGTGGCGCTGCTGGTCGAGCGGGGCACCTGGCTCGACCTGTGCCTCACCTCCAATGTCCAGGCACGGATCGTCGATTCCTTCGAGGACCACCCGTTCCGCCGGCTGATGCATGCCGGCGTGCGCATCACGCTCAGCACCGACGACCTGACGGTGTCCGACGTCACCCTGTCCGAGGAGTACGCCCGCGCGGTGGAGCGGCTGGGCGTTCGACTGCCGGAGCTGTGGGCCGTCAACACCGCGGCGATCGAGGCCGCGTTCTGCGGCGAGTCGACGAAGGAGGCGCTGCGGGAGACGTTCCTCGCCTGGGGCGCGGAGATCCCCGAGCTGATCCACCGATGACCGCCCGGACCGTCGGCCGATGACGCCTCAGACGGTGGCCCTGGCGCTGCTGGTGATCTCGCTCGTCGTGACGAGACTGTGGGAGGAGCACCGCTGGCTGACCGGGCGGATGTCCGACCGGACGTCAGCGCTGCTTGTCGTGGGCCGTCTGCCGGTGCTGGCGCTGGGATTCACGCTGATCACGGGCCAGGAGCCGCTGGTGGTCCTCGGCCTGACCGCGCTGGCGGCGGCCGTGGCGGCGATCCTGTACCCGGTCTCGCTCGGCCGGTTGCAGCGCTCCACGCTCAGGACCCGGGACTGATCGTCCGCCGGTAGCCCCGGGGGACGTCCGCGCCCGGCCGGTGCCATCTCAGCCCGCGCATCAACCGCCGGCAAGGTCCGCCAGCGCCGCCGTCAGCTCGCCCGCGTCGGCGGCGATCCGGGTCGGACGCTCCTCGACAGGAAGCGCATCCGCCATCGCGCGCGTGGTCACCCCGGTGAGCATCAACACCGTCCGGGCCCCCACCGCGCGGCCCGCTGCGACGTCGGTGAGCGCGTCACCGATCATCACGGCTCCGTCAGGCGATTCCCCGACCGAGCGGGCCGCGATCTCCAGCAGCAGCGGCCCGGGCTTGCCCAGGGTCACCCGGGCAGAAGTGCGCGCGGCGGTCTCGATCGCAGCCAGCACGGAGCCGGCACCGGGGCGGAGCCCCCGTTCGGTGGGATACACGGGGTCCTTGTTTGTGGCCACGAGCGGGGCGCCGGCACGAATGCAGTCGGCCGCGGCCGCCACGCGCAGGTAGGTCACCTGGGGGTCGAGGCCGGCGACCACCACGTCGGGATGACCGGCGGCTGCCCAGCCGTCGATCCCCTCCTGACCCATGCGCGTGGCCGCGTGCGCAGCGGTCACCACGTCGAGCCCCACCTCGCGCAGCTCTCGCTCCAGGCCGGCCGCCCCCACCGCAAGGATCCGGCGGGCGTCCGGCAGCTCATCGCGGACGTAGAGCGCACTCGCCCTGGAGCTGCTGACCACACGGTCCGGACCGACCGGCGCGCCGTGGCTCTCCAGGCGCTGGACGTAGTCGCCCCGGTAGAACATCGAGTTGTTGGTGACGTAGACGACGGTGTCCCCGAGCGCCGCGCGGGCGGCCAAGGCCGGCCCGACCCCGGGCACGCCCTGGGAGGCTCGATAGACGACGCCGTCGAGGTCGACGAGGAGGAGCACGGGTCGATGCTACCGTCTGCCCATGCCCGCGGACCCCCGCCGGTCACCGCTCGACGGCACCGACCGGCTCCTCATCGACGGCACCAACCTGCTGTACCGGCTGGGCGCAGCAGCGGGCGGCGCGGCGCCGGCATCGGCGATCGTCGGACGGCTCCGGGCAGCTGTGCCGATGGAGGTCTCGATCGACCTCGTGTTCGACGGTGTGGGTCACGGTCTCTACGGCCGGCTCGCGCAGAGGATGATCGTCCGGTATTCGGGCAAGCGCCCCGCCGACGACACCATCCTCGACCTCGTATCCGAGGTCGCCATGCAGGGACCGGGTGCCGCCGCCACGGCGCGCATCCTGGTCGTCACCAACGACCGCGGGCTCCGCGACCGGATCGCCGCCAAGGGTGCCCGCTCGGCACCGCTCCAGTGGCTCATCTCGAGGCTGAACCTGCCGGTGGTTCCGGGAGGCCACGGGGATCGGGCCGGCGGGCCGGCCGGAGGCGGAGGATCGGCGCGGACCTCGATCGGCCAGGGCCGGCCGCCCGGTCCCCAGGAAGGACTGGTCCGCGACGAGGACCGGCCGCGCTGGAAGCCGGGTCGGGGCGCCACCGCCAAGGCCGGACCGCCGCGACGGGTGGCCCGTCACAAGCGCCACCCACGCGCGAGCGGCTGATTGCCGAGGCGTCCGGCTCCCCAAGGCGTCCGGCGACGGGCTCGAACGACGGTCGGTCTGACCCGACTGCGGACCGCTCGGGGGAGCGGGATCGCAAGCCGGCAGCGGCGCGGATCCCGGCGCCCGCAACACCACCTGCTCCAGGCGCCTGCTAGCATGCGCCCGTGATCGACCAGCTCCAGCAGCTATGGAACTCGCTCGTCGAGCTCTCGACGACCTTCGTCACTCCCGACTGGGGCCAGCTCATCGGCCTGCTCCCGGTCCTTCTCCTGGTCGCGGTCGTCGGGCCTTTGCTGACCCTGCTCGTGCTGTTCTGGTTCCGCTTCCTCGTCCTTCGACCGGGCGTCAAGGTGGCCTACGCGGATCCGCGTCGCCCGGCCGCGCTCGATGCCGCCGGCAACCCCATGTTCCCGGCCGGTGAGCCCTACAGCCCCAGCGAGGCCGTCATCTACGAGCCGGGGGCAACCCGCTCTGCGTCCGGCGAGGAGCTGGTCGTCGCCTGTCCCAAGTGCTCGCTCGTCCGCCCCGCGGCCGAGGACACCTGCGGCAACTGCGGGCTCTCGTTCACCCTCAAGCCCACCACCCGCTCGCTCCGGCCGGCCTCCCGGCCGGGGGGGCGCGCCGCCGTCTGATCGGCTGGCCCGGGCCCGGCAATGCCGGACCGGGACAGTTACCCACGAGGGCCGCGGAACTCCGCCGCGGCGCCACCAGCGTCCCGGGAACCGACATGGCACAAGCCTCATCGCTCCTGTTCGTCCTCGGCGTGATCGCCACCGCCATCGGATTCGCGGCGCACGTTGGCCACGCCGTGCTGCTCGCCAACGGGCGGCGGGCCCTCCTCCTCGCACCGGCTGCACGGCCGGCGTTCGCGACGGCCGGCGTGACCGGCTCGTTCGTCACTGCGCGCGCGGCGCGCGCCGAGGCGCCGGTCGAGCTCTCCGCCGCTCCGACCCCGCTGTCGCGGGCCGCCACCCTGGTCACCGTGGTCGCCTTCGCGCTGCTGCTGGCCTCGCTCATCACGCGCGGCATCGCGGTCGGTCGCGGGCCGTACGGCAACCTCTACGAGTTCAGCGTGGCGTTCGGGACCAGCATCCTCGGCGGCTACCTCGTCCTTAGCCGCCGCTACCCGATCCGGCAGATCGGCTTCATCCCGGTGGGCGTGGGGCTGGCCATGCTCCTCTACGCCTCGTCGCTGCCGAGCGAGATCGAGCCGCTCGTGCCGGCGCTCCAGAACGCGCCCCTGCTGACCATCCACGTCGGGATGGCCGTTCTCGCCTACGGGATCTTCGCCACCTCGTTCGCGGCCGGCATCGGCTATCTCGCCCAGGGCACGAAGGACCGGTTCGCCTGGCTCCCGTCGCACAAGACGCTGGACGAGGTTGCCTACCGGGCGGTCATCATCGGCTTCCCGATCTTCGCGACGATGATCATCCTCGGCTCATGGTGGGCCTCGATCGCCTGGTCGCGCTACTGGGGCTGGGACCCCAAGGAGACGGCGGCGCTGGTGACCTGGCTCGTCTACGCCGTGTACCTGCATGCCCGGAACCAGAAGCGGTGGGCGGGCCGGCCGGCAGCGCTGCTGCTCGTGATCGGCTTCGGGATGGTGCTGGTCACCTACTCCGGCAGCCTCTGGTTCAGCGGGCTGCACGCGTACTCCGGCCTGTAGCGCGACCGTCCGCCCGGAATCGGTCGGCGCCCCCCGATCAGCCGGCAGATGGACGTCCGACAGCCGCGGGCGAGGAGCCTAGAAGGCGCCGAAGCCGCGAGCCATCAGCACCGCGGCGATCGGCACCAGCGGCAGCACCATGAGCTCGACCGTGAGCGCACGGCGGGCCTGGGTGACCTCGCCGACCGGCGGCCGATACGAGGGATCGACCGCCAGCGCCCTCTGCCAGCGAGCACTGTCGCGCATCGGCAGCAGCGCCAGCAGCACCACGAACCCCAGCACAGCCATCTTGAACCAGAAGTAGGCATTGCCCAGGTACGCGTCGGCTGGGACGATGCCCCATGCGAGCCGGGCGAGTCCCACCACCACGACGGCGACGAGGGACAGCAGGGTCAGCGCCTCGATCCGTCGGAGACGCCGGAGCCCGTGGTCGTCGAGCGACCCGCGAAGCAGCGTGAACTCCACGAACAGCAGGCCCACCAACGCGATCATCGCGAGGTCGTGGAGGATGGCCAGAATTGCATCGATGCCCATGACGGGCACCCTAGCCTGCAGATGACCGATCGGTGTAGGTCCGAAGGTCCACGGTCTGGACCGACTCGGCACTGATCGTCATCAGCGCCCAGCTGAACAGGGGCTGGCGGCGGCGGTCCGTGGGCGAGCCCGGGTTGACCAGCCATCGCCCGCCGTCGCGCTCGACCAGCGGCACGTGCGAGTGTCCGAAGACCACGGCGTCCACGGAGTCGGTCGCGAAGGCTCGCCGGGCACGGTCACGGGTCGTGACGCCCGGGCCCAGGTGCCCATGGGTCAGCCCGATCCGCACTCCGGCCAGCTCGACGATCCGCCGGGTGCCGAACCTCTCGTGGAGCCCGGGCGGGTCGTTGTTGCCGGCCACGCCGTCGAGCGGCGCGAGCGCCTCGAGCAGGTCGGCGGCGAGGGCCTGCGTCCAATCGCCGGCGTGCAGAATCCGATCCACGTTCGCCGCCCGGATGCCGTCGACCAGGGCCGCAGGCAGCGCTCGACCGAACCGCGGCAGGTGGGTGTCGGCGAGGAGCGCGACGCGGGTCAGGTCCAGTTGGCCGGCTGGTCGTCGCTGCCCGCCAGGTGGCCCAGGACCGCACCCGCGACCGCGGCCACCGCCATCACCCCGACGGCAGCCAGCCGCGTCGGAGCGAGGCGCAGCGATGGCCGGCGCAACGGCGATCGCCTGGCGCCCGGGCGATCGACCGGGCTCGGGCCGCCCCCTGCCGACGGATCGGGATCCTGCTCGGACGAGGTCGGTGCCGACGCACCCGTGTCCGAGCCCTGGGTCCCGTCGTCTCCTCGCACCTGGCGGCGGCGCTCCTCGACCCGCTCGGGTTCGGCGCCCAGGGCGAGCAGGGACGTGATCTCGGCCGCGATCAGCATCAGCAGCGCCGTCAGGTAGAACCAGAGCATGAGGATGACCACGCCGCCCAGGGCGCCGTAGGTGTTGGAGTAGTTGCCGAAGTTCGCCACGTACAGGCCGAACACGACGGTGCCGATCAGCCAGAACAGCGCGAACACGACCCCCCCGAACAGGCTCCAGCGGAAGGACACCTGCACGTTGGGCCCGAAGTGGAACAGCACCGCCATGGCGACGGCCACCAGGGCGAGGACCAGCGGATAACGGAGCAGCGAGATCGTCCGCCACGTCGCGTTGTCGATCCCGACGGCGCTGGCGGCCTGCTGGCTCACGACGCTGCCGCCGACGATCGCCACGAAGGCGAGCACGATGCCCGCGCTTCCCACCAGGGTGAGGGCCACGGACAGCGCGGTCTGCGACACGAAGCCGCGCGTCTCATCGACATCGTAGGCCTTGTTCATCGCCTTGATCACGGCGGAGATGCCTCCTCGCGCCGCCCACAGCGCCATCAGGGCGCCCAGGGAGAGCAGGCCCGGCCGAGCCTGGCCGAGCACGGCCTGGAGCTGCGGCTTGATCTGGGCCGAGACGTCAGGGGGCAGGGTGTCCGAGACGGAGCTGAGGATCTTGCCGGTCGGATCCTCGATCCCGATCATCGGGGCCATGAACGACGACAGCGCGGCCAGGAAGATGGCGAACGGGAACAGCGCGAACAGGAACCGATAGGCAAGGCCGGCGGCCAGGTCGGGGACGTCGTCCTCGGTGATCTGGGTCACGAGGTCCTTGGCGAAACCGACGGGGGGCGGGGTGTCCATGCCGACCTATGATGGCGGCGCCGGGCGGATCCCGCGCCCATGCCGGGCGGGGAGGGGTGTCGGCGACGTTGCAGCAACGCCGGATCTGACCGATCCTGACCACGATGCTCGACTTCATCGACCCCGATCCAGTCCAGGCACTCCTCAAGATCGGCCTCGCCATCGCCGTCGTGGTCATGGCGTACCTGGTGTGGGGCCAGCTCCAGCACCGCTCGCGACGCTACGGCGGCGGCAACGTGGCGGCCGGGATCATGGCCGTCGCCGTGGTTGCGATGCTGGTCGCGATCACGCCGGACCTGCTCCCGTTCGAGATCGGCCTGTTCGTGCTGTTCCTTGGCCTGGCCGCGATCTACCGGCCCGACCAGGTCGTCAAGGCGACCGGCGGCCCGTCGCTTCGCTACCGCGCCCTGCGCGAGGGTCGCGAGCTCCAGCTGCTCGTCCGCGAGCGCGGTGGGTGGTCTGTCGCGGGCCGTGACGAGGAGGTCGGGCAGCGCCTCGCCGGACTCGCCGCGGTCGAGGGGCCGGGCACGGAGCGGTATGTCGGGCTGGTCCGCGAGACGCTGCTCGCCGACCCCACCGCGCCGGGCCTGGCGACCAAGCTCGACGAGCTGGCGGCGGCCGACGCGGAGCTGCGCGCGTCGATCGGCGCCCGGCCGATGTTCGAGCGGGACATGGAGGCACGGGCCGCGGCGCTCGCGACAGCGGACAAGTAGGGCAGCTCGTCTGCCGCCCTCGGGCTGCCGTCGCTGCCGGGCAGCTCACCGTCGCGGGCTGAAGTCCCAGTCGATCGGCTTGCCGGCCCATGCGTCGAGCGCCAGCCGTGCGGCCCCCTCGGCAGGCTCCTCCGGGAGTGGCACGAGTCGGGCGCCTGGCGCGGCTGCCAGCACCGCGTCCCGCATCCGGCTCGCCAGCCACGGCGACGCGTCGGCCAGCCCGCCGTAGACGACAACCGCGGGGGTCGCGCCCAGGTCGAGCCGGGCGACCTCCTCCCGGACCGCCTCGCTGACACGCGTGGACCAGCGATCCACGATCCGCACCGGCAGCGGGTCGCCACGCTGGGCAGCCGCGGCGACGGCAGCGCCCAGGACGGCCGCGTCTGGACCGGGGCGCCGCGGCCTGTCGGAGCGCCAACCGAGATGAACGTCGCGGATGGCCCTGTTCAGCGTGGCGTCGATCGCGGTCGGATCACGCCGCTGGGCACGGGCGGCCAGCGCGCCCAGGACGTAGCCACCTCCAAAGATCCCATGGCCGCGGTCGGTGACCCGGCCGTCAGCCGCGCGTCCGATCACGTTGCCACCGGTCGAGACGGGCACCGCGAGTCCGACGGCATCGGGCGTGGCGGCGCGCAGCACGGCGAGGGTGTCGTTGACGACGACCACCCGAGTCGCCGGCAGGCGGTCGCGCAGGGCTCGCCGGAGGGCGCGGGCGTTCTCCGGGCGATCGATGCCGGCACCAGCCACGAACACCAGCGCGAGGGCGCGGTCCCCGGCCGCAGCGGCGGCGTCCAGCGCGAGCGCCGCGGTCCGGTCCGCCGCGACCTCCAGGCCGTGCCGCTTGGGATTGGCACCCGGACCGATCGCCCGGGCGCGCCGGGCTCCATCCGGCGTCACGGCGATGGCTGCCGACTTGGTGGCACCGGCATCGATGCCCACGAGGAGCGGTTGCGCTTCATCCATGCCCCGATCATCGCGGATGACGGCGGTCGGCCATCCGCGAGCGGTCGCGTGGTTCCGGGTCGCGAGACGACCGGTTGCGCGGGCCAGGCGACCCGTCCACAATCGAACATGCGTTCTGTGGGCAACCCGGGCGACACGCGTGGACAAGCCGGCAGAGAGCTGTGGACCAAGCCAGCTCACGGTGTGGATACCGCGGCCACCCGGGTGGATCGAAGGCCCGGATCCGTGGATGGCAGCGTGAGGCGGCTAACAACAACATGTTGCGATACGAATCACCCGTAGACCACTACATCTTGTGGTTTGAGGCTTGACCCGGCCCCGCGCGCAGGCGTACAGTCAGCCGGCCGCTCCGCCGCTGGAGCACACCCGGAACCACCCAGGGAGCGCGGCCCGAGACCCCGCGAGGACAGCCGGGAGAAGATCGGCGGCGGACGGCCCGGTGGAGGGTCCCGTAGCTACGTCACCCGGTACGTGCCGGCGGGAACCGCGACCCCGGACGGAGCCCACCCGCACCGCCGCCCCCCGCTTGGCACCCGGGGATCGGCCGCCCCCGGCGGGATCCGGAACGGGGCCACCGGCCAAGGCGCCGGACAGGCCGGCGTCGAGGCGATTCAGGTCCCGCGGTCCGCGGGAGCGGAGGAGAGAACAGGCAATGGCCCAGGCTCGAGAGGTTGTCCCGGTCATGGATGGAAAGTCGGCGCCCAAGGCTCGAGGAACCAGGGCGGGGACGAAGGCCACCGCCCGCAAGGGGCTTGGCGGCCAGTACGGTGCCAGCTTCACCGGCGAGGGCACGCGCGGGCTCACGTTCGAGCGCCGCTGGACCCGGCCCGGCGTCCACCCCTACGACGAGATCGCCTGGGAGTACCGCACGGCCGGCATCTCCAGCGAGAGCGGCAAGACCGTGTTCGAGCAGAAAGAGGTGGAGGTCCCTGCGTCCTGGAGTCAGCTGGCCACCAACGTCGTGGTCAGCAAGTACTTCCGCGGCCACGTCGGGACCAGGGAGCGCGAGCACAGCGTCAAGCAGCTCATCGACCGCGTCGTCAACACCATCACCGCGTGGGCGGAGACGCAGCGCTACTTCGCCACCGACGAGGACCTTGCCGCGTTCAAGGCGGAGCTGACGCACCTCCTGGTCCACCAGAAGATGAGCTTCAACTCGCCCGTCTGGTTCAACGTCGGGATCGAGCCACGGCCGCAGTGCTCGGCCTGCTTCATCAACTCGGTCCAGGACAACATGAGCAGCATCATGGACCTCGCCAAGACCGAGGCCATGCTGTTCAAGTACGGTTCCGGGGCCGGCGTGAACCTGTCGCCGATCCGGAGCAGCAAGGCCAGGATGTCGGGTGGCGGCATCGCCAGCGGCCCCGTCTCGTTCATGCGCGGTTACGACGCGTTCGCCGGTGTCATCAAGTCGGGCGGCAAGACCCGCCGCGCGGCCAAGATGGTCATCCTCGACGTCGGGCACCCGGATGTCATCGACTTCATCGACTCCAAGGCCAACGAGGAAAGGAAGGCCTGGGCCCTGATCGAGCAGGGCTACGACCCGTCGTTCACCGGCGAGGCCTACGGCAGCGTCTTCTTCCAGAACGCCAACCACAGCGTGCGGGTAACCGACGAGTTCATGCACACGGTCGAGCGCGACGGCGACTGGGTGACCCACGAGGTGAGCGACGGCCAGCCGACCGGCACCTACAAGGCCCGCGACATCTTCCGCAAGATGGCCGACGCCGCCCACCTGTGCGGCGACCCGGGGATCCAGTACGACACCACCATCAACGACTGGCACACCAGCGCGAACACGGACCGGATCTATGCCTCCAACCCGTGCTCGGAGTACATGTTTCTCAACGACACGGCATGCAACCTCGCGAGCCTCAACCTGATGACGTTCGTCAAGGAGGACGGCGAGTTCGACGTCGACGCCTTCCGGTTCGCGGCCAAGGTCACGATCACGGCGCAGGAGATCCTGGTCGACAACGCGAGCTACCCGACGCCCCGGATCGAGGAGAACAGCCACCGCTACCGGCCGCTGGGCCTGGGCTATGCCAACCTGGGCGCGCTGCTGATGAACCGCGGCCTCGCGTATGACTCGGACGAGGGACGCAATTACGCGGGCGCCATCACCGCGCTGATGCACGGCGAGGCGTATCGCCAGAGCTCGGTCATCGCGCGCGACCACGGCGGCGCCTTCGTGGAGTACGACGGCAACCGCAGCTCGTTCCTGCGCGTGGTCAGGAAGCACCGCGATGCGGCATACGCCATCCCGGCCACGGGTGTGCCGGTGGCGATGCTCGAGAATGTCCAGCAGCTGTACGACGACGTGCTGGCGCTCGGGGAGCAGCACGGCTACCGCAACGCGCAGGTCACCGTGCTCGCACCGACCGGGACGATCGCGTTCATGATGGACTGCGACACCACCGGCATCGAGCCCGACATCGCCCTCATCAAGTACAAGAAGCTGGTCGGCGAGGGCTACCTCAAGATCGTCAACCAGACGGTGCCCGCCGCCCTGCGGCGCCTGGGCTACTCCCCGACCGAGGTCGAGGAGATCATCGCCTACGTCAACGAGCGCGAGACCATCGAAGGCGCGCCCGGCCTCAAGCCGGAGCACCTCTCCGTGTTCGACTGCGCGTTCAAGCCGGTCAACGGCGAGCGGTCCATCCACTACATGGGCCACGTCCGGATGATGGGCGCCGTCCAGCCGTTCCTATCGGGTGCCATCTCCAAGACCGTCAACATGCCCGAGGCGGCGACGGCCGAGGAGATCGAGACCGTCTACATGGAGGGCTGGCGGCGGGGCCTCAAGGCCATCGCCATCTACCGGGACGGCTCCAAGCGCTCCCAGCCCCTGTCCACGGGCAGGAAGAAGGACGAGGGCGCCGAGGGATCGGCCGAGGACAGGGAGACGATCGAACAGCTCCGCAGGCAGCTCGCCGCCGCCCAGGTCGAGGCGAGCAAGCCGCACCGCCGCCGGCTCCCGGCCGAGCGGACCGCGCTCACCCACAAGTTCGACATCGCGGGCCACGAGGGCTACATCACGGTCGGCCTGTACGCGGATGGCCAGCCAGGCGAGATCTTCCTCAAGATGGCCAAGGAAGGCTCGACGATCAGCGGCCTGATGGACACCCTGGCGACCTCGGTCAGCCTGGCACTCCAGTACGGGGTGCCGCTCAAGGACGTGGTGAACAAGTTCGCGCACGTCCGGTTCGAGCCCAGCGGCTTCACCGGCAACCCGGAGATTCCGATCGCCAAGTCGCTGGTGGACTACATCTTCCGCTGGCTCGGGTCGCGCTTCCTGCCGGGCGAGGAGAAGGCGTCGCTCGGGCTCATCGACCGCTCCGCGGTGGTCTCCGAGCCGCCCGCGGCGCTGTCCGGCGCGTCGGCCCTCGCCCCGCAATCGAACGAGGGCATCACCGCCCAGTCCGAGGCGATGTCCGCGCCAACCGGGACCCCGGTCGAGGCGCCCGCTCCGTCCGTGGCCCCGGCGCCTGGGCCGGCCACGGACGAGGTCGCCAAGGCGTCCGCGGCCCCGGCCACGTCGGTCAGCGTGTCGATTCCGGCCGCCGAGCTCGTCGCCGTCGGTTCCGCCAGTGGCCCGGCGAACGGCCATGCCAACGGGAACGGGAACGGCAAGCGAACCCTGGCGGACGTCACCGGCTCGCTCGGCGGTCAGGCCGCGGGTGGCGGCGGCACCAAGGTCGCGTTCGCGGCCCAGGCCGACGCCCCCTCGTGCGCCGAATGCGGCTCGATCATGATCCGCAACGGCAGCTGCTACAAGTGCCTCAACTGCGGGAGCACGTCAGGCTGCAGCTGAGCCCGTCGCCCCCATCCGACGCGGCCCGAAGCCCCGGACGACCGTTCGGGGCTTCCTTCCGTCTGCGGCGGACCACCGGCACCACGGTCCTGGTGGGCAGCCGGACACGAGCGGTCACGGGACGAGGAGCGAGGCCGGCTCCCGATGACCGCCTGGGCGAGGTCGTCGCGACGGCCGCGTGGGACCGGCTCGACGACGGAGGCCACTACCAGTGGAGCCGCGTCCGGGTCCGCTGAGACGGCTGAGGCGGCGTCCCGCCCGCCGGGAATCGCGATGCCCCGTCCGGTGGACGGGGCATCGTCGTGCCAGGACTCCGAGGAGCCCGATCAGATGGGACGGACCGAAGCGATGCCCGCGAGGGCGAGCGCCGCGACGGCGAGGACGCGCACGAGCGCGTCGAAGCGCGGGCGGGCCGAGGCCACACCAACCTCCTGTCCGGCAACCCGGCTGACTCGGGCGAACCCCGAGTCCCGTGGCTTTGCGTCCCCGGGTCACCCCGGGTTTGCCCTTATCGGCCAGCCGCTTGGGCTGGGACGGCTCTCGCCGCCTGCCACAACCCTACTCCGCCGGCGCCGCCACGCACCACGAATTCCGTCCCATACGGGTCCGGTACCTTGGGACCGCGGGGCGATGGGTCATCCGGCTCCGGCCTCAGCCCTGCCCGCGGCCCGCACCAGGCCGGGCCAGAACATGGCGAGCCCGGCCGCCCGGTACAGGTACATGAGCAGGAACGCGATCCAGACACCGGTGTTGCCGTACCGGGGCGCCAGGACCAGGTCGCTGACCACGTAGAGCACGGCCGTGACCAGGCCCGCGATCCGTACCGCTCTGCCCTGCGTCGTCCCGAGGAAGATCCCGTCGAGCTGCCAGGCGGCGACACCCAGCAGCGGGACGACCGCGCAGAACGGCAGGTAGGCCAGGGCGGCGTCACGGGCGGCGGGGTCCGCGACGATCGCCGTGATGACGGCCCCGCCCCCGAGGTAGTAGAGGGCGCTGAACGCCGCGCCGACCACGACCGCCATCTCGCTTGTCAGCCGGACCGCACGCCGGAGTCGGGTCGGATCGCGTGACCCGAACGCCTCGCCGGCCTCCTTCTCGGTCACGAAGGCGAGCGCGTCGAGGACGAATGCGGAGACGGTGATGAACTGGAGCAGCACCTCATTCCCGGCCAGCTCGGCGGTTCCCACCTTGGCGGCGGAGTTGGTGAACCAGGCGAACGCGAACAGCAGGGCAAGGGTCCTGATCATGATGTCCCGGTTCGCCGCAAGGAGCGCCCGGATCCGCGCGCGATCGGCGGTTCGCGCCCGGTCCGCGAGCCGGAACTCGCCCAGCACCAGGAGCACCCCCAACCCGAGCGCCACCCACTCGGCGATCGCGGTGCCCGCACCAATCCCGGCCGGTCCCAGCCCGAGCCCGGCGACGAACCATGCATCGAGCATGGCGTTGACACCGTTGAGGACGACCTGGAGCACGAGCAGTGATCGCGTCCGTCCGGTACCCAGCAGCCAGCCACTGATCCCGAACGTCACCAGGATCGCCGGGGCACCCCAGATCCGGGCCCCGAAGTAGGAAGCAGCGCCGGCCTCCACGTCGGCGGCGGCGCCGAACAGCAGCAGGGCGACGGCCAGGATCGCGGGCGCCAGGACCAGGATCGCGAGCCCGATGCCGGCCCCCAGGATTGACGCCCGGGCGAGGACCGCGCGGCTCTCGGCTCGGTCGCCGGCACCCAGCGCCTGCGCCGCCAGACCCGTCGTCGACATCCGGAGGAACCCGAAGCTCCAGTAGACGACGTTGAAGATGACGGCCGCAAGCGCCACCGCACCGAGGTCGACCGCCCGCCCGGCGCTGCCCATGACCGCCGTGTCGACGATGCCGGTCGTCGCCGTGGCGACCTGGGCGAGCACGACCGGCCACGCCAGCGCCAGCACGCGGGCGCGCGACAGCGGCTTGGCCATTGGCCGGATCGTCGAAGCAGGTTCCACGCGTTGCAGGGTACCGAGGGTCGTGGGGCACCAGCGGCGTGCCGCCCGGGCGGCCGACGGCCGCGTCGTGTTCGAGCTCAGGCCGACCGCTGGAGGGCGCCAAGCAGCTGGCTGAAGGCGTTGACGAGGAGGTCCGCCTCGCCGTCGCCATCCGGCGAGAACAGGCAGCTTCGCACGCCGGCCGCCCGGGCCGCCTCGACATCGAGGGCGCGATCACCGATAGCCATCGTCGCGGCCCGATCGAGCTCGAAGGCATCGATCGCCGCCTCGAACATCGCCGGGTCCGGCTTCCGGGGGTAGCCTTCCGCGGCGCTCAGCAGGCCCGCGAACAGGTGCTCCATGCCGTTCGCGGCGAGCAGGGCCTCTGTGCTCGATCGCCGGCGGTGGGTCACGATGACGTTGGTTCCGCCGATGGAACCAATGTAGCGGCAGACATCGACCACGCCCGGGAACGGAGGGCTGTCCGACAGGGCACGCTCGGCGTAGCGGTCACGGAAGCCGCGCTCGACGGTCTCCACGGGGAGGTCGAAGGTCTCGGCGAGGACGCTGGCGCAATGGTCGAGCGACACCAGGGTGAGCAGGCTGATGGACTCCAGCGATGCGTCGGCACCCAGGTCGTGCAGGGCCGACCGGAACGCGCCGTTGATCGCTGGGTACGTGTCGAACAGCGTGCCGTCGACATCCCAGATGAGGTTGCGGATCATCATCCCGATCTCGTATCCACGAGGCCATGCGTCACCATCCGCCCCGGCCTGGAGATGAGCCACCCGGTCCCGGATCAGGGACCGTCGCCGCCCGATCCCTCGTCGGGCGCCGGCTGGCCGTGCCGCGACGCAGGCCCTCGCACGCCGACCACGAGGTCGCTGTATCCGGGGTGCTTCTTGATGTACGCGGCTACGTAGGGACAGGCGGGTGTCACGTACAGCCCGCGGGCTCGGATGTCGTCGAGCGCCGCCACCACCATGCGCGCCGCGACCCCTCGGCCGGCAAACGCCGGCTGCGTCTCGGTATGGATGAGGACGATCCAGCCGTCCTGGGGCCGGTACCGGATCGAGCCCGCCAGCTCGCCCTCGAGCCATGCTTCGTAGCGGACGTCGGCCTCGTTGTCGACGACCTCGAAGCCGTCGCTGCGGGTGACGAGTCGGGGCTGGAGCGCCATTCGATCTCCGGATGCGGATGCTCGCTCCGATTGTGCCCGGTGGCGCACGCCACCGCCCCGACCCGCGGCGCAACGAGTCAGCATGGGTCCCGGAGCTGCCGGGACCCATGACTGCGATCGCGCTCGGGCGCCCGACAGCCGCCACCCACCTCTGCCGGGGGCCGGCTCCGGCGTGGGCTCCGGCGTGGGCTCCGGGGTGGGCTCCGGGGTGGGATCCGGCGTTGGCTCGGGCGGTGGCCCCGAGCTCTCCCGGGGCGGCGTGACCCGGATCCTGGATCCGAACGCCGCCGTCAGGCGATCGCGACCGTCGCCGTAGGCGAAGTAGATGGTGCGACCGTCGGCGAGCAGGGTTCCCTCGTCCCGCAGCCCGGGGCCGTTGTACAGCTTGAGGACCGGCGCCACGGGCCAGCGCGCCTTGGTGATCCGGCGCGGTCCTACCCAGCTCGCACCCCTGTCGAAGCTGACCGCGACCGCGGTGCCGACGGTTCGGTTCGCACCCGATGCGTCGACGGTGTGCAACAGGACGCCGACGAACCCGCTACCCACCACCAGGTCGGGACGCATCGAGCGCTGCTTGCGGCCCCTGGCCTCCGGCGCGCGGGGCAGGTAGCGGAGGTGCCAGCTGTGGCCGCGGTCATTGCTGGTCAGGATGCGGATCCGTCCATCACCGGCGACCGCGTAGTAGATCCGCCCTCCCTCGTCCACGGCGAGCCCGGTCGCCCAGGGTGGCTCCGCGAGGCCGACGTTGATCCCCTTGAGCGCGGGGGTCCAGCCGAGGTTCCAGGCGGACTCCGGCAGCCGCGTGGCAAGCACGTTCGGTCCGTGGACGATCCTGCCCCTGGAGTCGAAGTGCAGACGGGCGACACCAAACGCGATCCGCCCCACGTTCCCGTACCCGCCCTTGTAGAACGGCCGCGTGATGCTCCAGCGCTTCATGTCGAGCTGGTAGCCCGCGACATAGGCGCTGCCGTCGGGCGCGGTGGCCAGCTTGTAGCCGATGCGCCACGCTGCCGGGTAGCCCGTCGGCGCTGCCAGCTTCGGCACCTCCGTCTCGGACCAAGTGCGGCCGTAGGTATGTGACGCGATGATGCGCAGGCCGTCGCCGCGGGTGGCGCTCTTGGGCCAGTTGTACGCGAGGTACACGGCGCCGTAGCGCGGGCTGTCGGGATTGGTGTCCACCACGAGGTCCTCCATCCCGCCGAACCACCCGCGGGTGGTGTCGGCGATCGTGGCAAGGTGCCAGGTCCGGCCCTCGTTGTCGCTGTAGCTCAGCGCGAAGTGATAGTTGTCCGGCTGGCCCGTCATCGCCGCGTAGTAGAGGCGCGCGCTTCCGGCCGTCGGCCCCGGCCCCCAGGCGAGCATCGGGTGGCTGCCGCCCCCGCGTGGGCGCCCCGACCTCGTGCGCCAAGTCCTCCCGCCGTCATGGCTGACGCGGATGACCGGGTGGCTGTGCTCGCCGGGGCCTGCCGCGTAGACGACGGCAAGCCGCTTCGGGTCGAACGGATGCGCGGCGACGATGGGCTCCCGGCTGCGCGTGTCGAGCGAGGTCGGTCGCGGGCTCACCCGGTACTCGCCAAGGACGCTCCAGGTGCCGGTGTCCGACGGCCCGACCGTCGTACCGACCGCGGTCCAGGCAGCACCCGATAGCGACGCAGCGAGGCAGACGGCGAGGACCGCGGCGAGGAGCAGTCGGCGGCCTGGCAGGTGCATCATCCCTCCTCCGGCAGACGCCGATGGGTGGCGGGGACGGCCACTGCGCTGCGGCTCCGATCCTGCCCCAGCGGCGCTCACCTGGCGATGGGCCGAGCGGCCCATCCAGGGCCGGACTTCCGGGCACCGGGATGCGTCATGGACCTGCAAGCCGGATTGATCCGCGGGCGCCAACGCACTGGTATGGATCGGCCATTGCCAGCGTCGCCTCGCGGCGCCCAACCTGCTAGGGTCGAAATCGCGATCACCCACATCGGCAGCACGGGGAGCAACGTGGCGAAGCAGGGATGGTCCGGCCTGTCCGAGGAGCAGCTGGCCAGGCGCCTGGGGAGGATCCTGGGCGTGACGTGGGAGGCGGGCGAGCAACCCGGGCGCGGCGGGTCAGCCGGTGCCATGGCCGAGGTCGGCGAGGACGCGTGGGTCGCCCTCCAGGTCGAGCGCAAGCACAACCACCCGGCCGAGAACGTGCTGCAGTACTGGCCATGGCTGGAACGCAACCGGCGACGCGTCGTGCTCGTCCACGCGATCGCCCCCGATGCCCGCAGGCGGACGGGGCCGCGCGCCGACTTGACGAGCTGGCTGGGCGCGATGATGGAGCGGGTGCTGCCGGGTCGCTTCCGGTACTGCCGCCTCGAGCTGGGTGCCGGCGACGAGGCCGACCAGGTCGGCATCGCCCTGTCCGCCATCGCCGCCCTGCGCGAACCCCTCGATTCGCGTCCCCTGCTCCCCGGTCACTGAGCTCCGGCAAGGGGCCCGTCGTCCGGTCGGGCGAATCGGACGTGATCAGGCGCTGCCCCTTGGCCCTGTCGACCGGGTGGGCCGCGGGGCATGCTGGCCCCACCTGTGACAGGAGGTGATGGCCATGGATGCCAAGGTCGGAGACCGGATCGTGCTGGAGTCCGAGCACGTCGGACAGCCGGACCGCCAGGGTGAGATCCTCGAGATCACACCCTCCCCGTTGGGGGCCAACTACCGTGTCCGCTGGGAAGACGGCCACGTGAGCGAGATCCGCCCCAAGGCCGGCAGCGCCCGGGCGGAACCCGGCGACGCCGGGAACGGGACCGCGAGCTCGGCCACCTGAGCCGCCTGGGGCTGGCTGGCCGGGGCCGGCCCCGGCTCGGCCGCTCCCGACGGGTCTGACGACCTGGATGGACCGGCACGCTACCCTCGGGACCATGCGCTCACGACCGCGTCTCCAGGTCCGGGCCTGGCGGCCGACCGCCCTGGTCGCCGCGCTCGTCGTAATCGCGATCCTGACGGCGGCGAACCCCGTCCCGGCCGCTGCGGGCCCGATGCCGGCCCGGGCGGCGCCGGAACTGGTGACCGACCTGCCCGCCTGGGACGGCTCCGTCGACCTGTACCGCAGCGGGATGTTCACGACTCAGAAGACCTGGCGCTGGTGCACCGCGGCGGATGTCCAGATGATGCGCAACATCGTCCGAAACCGGCGGGACCACACGTACGCGCGCCAGCAGCGGTACTGGCGCTACATGCGGAACCACAACCGGTACGACATTCCGGCCAGGGACGGCGTCGATCCTGCCGGCTGGGCCGCCGGCCTGCGCCGCTACGTGGACGGCCGCTACCGGGTCGTCGCGAGCGACACCTTCAGGCACGCTCTGCGGCGGGCGGTCAAGGCGCTCCGCCGGACCAGCATGCCCGTCGGCCTGCTCGTCGCCCACGGCAACCATGCCTGGATCCTGACCGGGTTCGCGGCCACGGCGGACCCTGCCGTCACCAATGACTTCCGGGTGCAGAGCGTGCGGGTGGTGGGACCGCTATGGGGCCTCCAGAGCCGGAGGTACGGCTACGACATGCGACCTGACAAGAAGCTCTCCCGCGCCCAGCTGCGCGACTTCTTCAAGCGCTGGCACTACGCGCCCGTCCGCATGGCCTGGGAGGGGGACTTCGTCTCGATCCTTCCCGTCGGCCGCTGATCCCGGCAACCACCAGGCCGCAACCGGCATCGCTGCGGCTTGAGGCTCGGGGCTGCAATCCCGGACTGCCCGGGAGGTGGTCGATGACGACCAATTCGCTGCCCGTGACCCAGGCGCCGCTCGACTCCGCGACATCCTATCCCGAGCCCATTGAGGCGGATGGTGGTGACGCCATCCGGCTGACCGGGCGCCGGACCGCCCCGATCAGCCCTCGTCCGCGACCGGGCCCTCGAGGAGCGCGTCGAGCTCGGCCTCGTGCTCGCGCTCCCAGGCCGGCCGCCGCCCGGACCCGGCCGCCCGCCACTCTCGGGCCCGGGCCTGGAGGCCCGCGACGATCTCGGGTCCGGCCAGTGCCGCGAGCTGCAGCGCGGCGCGCAACGGCTCGATCATGGTGGCCTGGCTGGCGCCGTCGGCGGGCGACAGGCGGTACAGCAGGTCGAGCAGCGCCGGCAGGTCGGTCACGTCACCCTGGCGCGCGAGTCCGGACGCCGCCCGGCT
The DNA here is from genome assembly GCA_963727585.1 of uncultured Chloroflexia bacterium. Lineage (GTDB taxonomy): Bacteria > Chloroflexota > Limnocylindria > Limnocylindrales > CSP1-4 > CAIXZV01. Next base: position 2,077,025 of record CAVSHH010000003.1, read on the forward strand.
GGCCGCGAACACGTCGTCCGATGCCAGCAGCGGCCGGAGCGCCGCGGCGACCGCCGGGTCGGGGTCCCAACCGGCCAGCTGGAGGATCGCCTGGTGGCGCTCGGGCGCCATCGTCCCGGTGAGGATCGCGATCAGCTCGTCCCGGCGCTCGAGCGTCTGGAGGTCGGACGGCATCCGTGCCGGATCCGCAGCGACCTCATCGGCCACCTCCGGCGTGATCTCGAAGCCGAGCGGGCTCATGGTGGTGAAGCCCGGCCCCGAGGGGTCGTCGCCGGCGTCGCTCCGGGCGATCTCCACCTCGTCCATCGGGGTGGCCATCAGCCCGCGGCCGACCGCCGCGAACGCCTCGTCCGCCTGGGGCACATGCTCGTGGATGCCCTCGGTGCCGAGTGGCGCATCCGCCCACGGGTCGGGCAGGCCCACGATCCCGCGCTGGGGATCCCAGACGGCGACGCCGTTCGCGTACGCCGACTCGCTGACGGCGCCCACGACTTCGTCCACCTTGTTCCAGGGAATGCCGACGAGGATGAAGCTGCGCGCGATGTCGAACTCGAACGGCGCCGGGATGGGGGTGCGCGCACGGAGCTGCCAGTAGCGCTTGCCCATCGCCTCGATGAACGGGTCGAGGCGCCGGTCGTGGCCGAAGCCGAAGCCCAGGCTGCGCTGGAGGCGCTCGACCTCTGCCGAGGCCTGCTCGTTGGTCAGCGCCCGGTCGACGGGCAGCACGATGAGGTCGTATGTCACCCGCCAAGTATCGGCCACCTTGCGGCACCGTGACCAATGACCGACCCGGGCGCCGTACCATGACGGGGATCGGGCCCTGGCAGACCCGGCGCGACCGCCCAGGAGGAGCCCGTGGGACGTATCGCGATCCTGACCGACTCGACAGCGGATCTCTCGCCCGCGCAAGCGGCTGCGGCCGGCATCACCGTCGTCCCGCTCTATGTCCAATTCGGGAGCGAGGAGTACCGGGCAGGGGTGGATCTCACGACCGACGCCTTCTGGCAGAAGCTGCTCGCGCCCGGTGCTCCCCACCCCACCACCGCGGCACCTTCGCCGGGCGACTTCACGATGGCGTTCGAGGCGGCATTCACCGCCGGCGCCGAGGCCGTCGTGTGCCCCACCATCGGCTCCCGGCTGTCGGCGACGTTCCAGGCGGCCACCCTCGCCGCCCAGGGCATGTCCGATCGCGATATCCGCGTGATCGACACGATGACCACCTCGATGTCGACCGGCATCGCGGCCCTGGTGGCGGGGGACCTCGCCGCGGGCGGCCTGTCGCCGGCAGCCGTGGAGCAGGGCGTCATCGACCGGCTGGACGACATCGACCTCCTGGTCGCCGTTGACACGCTCGAGTACCTGCGCAAAGGCGGCCGGCTGTCCGCGGCCCAGGCCGTGATGGGCTCGATGCTCTCGGTCAAGCCCATCATCACCGTCCGGGACGGGGTGGTCGTCAACGCCGACCGGCAGCGCAGCCGGGCCAAGGCCCGCGCCGCGGTGATCGCATCCGTCGCGGCGACGCCCGTGGAGCGGGTGGCGGTCCTGCACACTCCCACCAGCCCGGCCGAGGAGGTGGCGGCCTTCCGTGATGCCCTGGTCGGGGCGATCCCGGGCGGGATCGATCCGGCGAGGGTCACCACGGAGCTGATCGGCGCATCCACCGGACCGCATCTTGGTCCGGACCTGATGGGCGCCGCCTACCTGCGCGCCCGCTGACGACCGTGGCCGGCACCGACCCGCAGCGTCGAGGGAGCGACGGGATCGTGGAGGCGGCGCCGGCCCAGCTGTGCGAGGGGCGCGTGGTGAACCTCGACGAGGCGCGCACGGCGCGGATGGCCGATCGAAAGCCGTTCCTGCTCCGGCTCGACCCGGAGACGCACCGCGCGCTCCAACGCTGGGCGGCCGACGACTGCGCTCCGTGAACGCCCAGGTGGCGTTCCTGCTGCGCCGCACGCCCGCCGACGCACGGCGCCTGCCGCAGCGCCGCAGCGCGGTAGGCGGCTGACCCGTGGAGGTCGCCGTCCGGCGTGCCAGCGCCGCCGACGTCCCGGCCATGGTCGATGTCCGCGCCCGGTCCTGGCGAGCCGCCTACGGCAGGCTGCTGCCCACGGCGCTGATCGACCACGCGGTGGCTGCTCGGCAGGAGCGTATCGATCGGTGGCGCAGCCGGGTCGGCGACGGCTCGCAGCGGGGCGCCGTCCTCGTGGCCGAGGTGGATGGCCGGGTGGCGGGGTTCGCATTCACCGGTCCCAGCCGCGACCGCGACGCCGCCGGGGGGACGGGCGAGGTCCAGGCGATCTACCTCGATCCACCGGTCATCGGCCGCGGCGTGGGGCGGGCGCTGTTCGCGGCCGCGGTGGAGGACCTCGCGGCTCGCGGCTCCGAGCGGGCCACGCTGTGGGTGCTCACCGCCAACGGGCAGGCACGCCGCTTCTACGAGGCAGCCGGGTGGCTGCCCGATGGCACCACCCGGCGCGAGGAGTGGGCCGACGGCACGCTCGACGAGACCCGGTACCACCTCGACCCGATCACGCGTCGACGCCGTTGACGGGACCGGGCGGCGAACGTCAGCCGAGGGCGGACCTGAGGCTGCCGAGGTCGTCCGACCCCAGGATCAGCCGGCCGTCCAGCGTCGTGTACACGAGGTCGAGGTTGGCACCGGCCTCAGCCAGCCGGCGCAGCAGGGTCGCAGCAGCGCCCGCCCGGTTCTCGATCGGCAGCGCCAGGACCTGGCGTCTTGCGAGCAGGTCGAACCCCGCGTCGATCAGGACGCGGCTGGCCAGCTCGGCATCCGCCACCAGCACGTGGAGCTCGGGCTGCCCGCTGATCACCAGGCCGCAGGCCGCCTCGATATTGACGCCGGCATGACCCAGCGCCTCGCACGCCGCGGCGAGATTGCCGGGCTGGTTCGCCAGTCCGATCGTCAGGTCCGTGGTCATCTGCGACCTCCGCGCTTCCGCCCGGGTCCCGGGGACGGTTCCAAGCATGGACCCATCGCCGGTCGCGGTACAGGGCCGGACACCGGCGGGGGACGCCACGTGGCCGAACGGGGCCACCCTCCCGGCGAGGCACCGGGCGTTCTCTACTCGACGGCGAGCATCGCCGGGCGTGCGACCGACGGCCCCACGACCTCGTACAGTGCGACGGCGGGCTCGCTGCCGAGCGCGGCGAATGATCCGTCGATGTCATCGGTCACATCGATCACGAGGGCCCAGCGACCGGGCTCGCCGGGCACGGCGACCTCGGCTTGGAACCGGGCGCTGCCACCTGGTCCGAGCTCAACGCGTCGGAGGACGCTGGTGCGTCGGAGGCCCGGGGCCATGAGCGCGCCCGCGGTCGAGGGCCGGCGATCGCCGGGCGACGCATGGGCATCGAGGGGGATCCAGGTTGCCATCACCCGGGTGGCGCGCGGCAGGTCGCGTGCCGTCGCGCTCCGCTTCTCCGGATCGACCCACGTGGCCGATCCGCTGTTGCCGACCGTCAGCCAGACGGGCATCGTCCCGCCGGCGGGCAGCTGCTGGTCCACCGAGCGCAGCGTCAGGATGGCTCGCCGGTCGCCCGGCACGAACACGGTGACTCGTGCCATGGCCGCCACGCGCCGCCCGAACCGCCGATCAGTGAGGCGCAGGCTCACGAGGTAGGCGCCCGGCTCGTGGGGCAGCGCCGTGCTCGCCCGCAACGTGCCGCCGGCGACCGACGCGCGCGGCTTCGTCGGCACGTTCGTCCCGGCGGCCAGGTGCCGGCTGGCGAGAGTCGCCGCCGCCGCGGCGGCGCCGAGCGGATCATCGGCGGGCTCGACGGCAACATGCGTGTCGGCCCCCGGGAAGCGCCAGCGGCGGGGCGCCTGCAGGGGCCACACCGCCGTGAGCGATCGTTCCGACTGCTCGAGGCGCACGGCGCCCAGGTGCACGCCCTTGTACGGCGCGGGCTTCGCGCTGGGGGTCGCGATGGCCTGGACCCGGCCGCCGGAGAACCAGGCGAACCGCTGGAGCGACCAGATGCTCATCCACTCGCCCCGGTAGGCGCCCCGTGCCAGCGGGTCCATCACCCAGACCCGACCATGGCGCGCGTCGTACCGCTCCACGTAGAGGGCGTGATTGTCATTGCCCTGCTTGCCCTTGCCGCGCCAGAACCGGGAGTCCCAGCGTCCATACCACCGGGGCAGGTCGCCGTAGTCGCCGAGAACGACGGCGCCGGCGCCATGACGCAGACGGGACAGCAGGCCACCCCAGGTCATTGTGCTGTCGCCATTGGCGTCAAGGGCGATCCGGAATCCCAGGCGCCTGAGGGCGACCCGCAGATCCTCCAGGGAGGAGCCGCCGGCGACATCGCCTGACAGGCGGCGCAGTCGCTGGTGGCTTGCCCGCACCTGGCCGTTGGTCCACTTGTCGAGCAGCATCGACGCCGAGGCCCACAGGCAGTCGATCCAGGGCCGTGTGTCGGTCTCGGTCACGAACACCGGACGATGACCGGGCAGCGGTCGCGGCGGCTCGAGCGCGCTGGCGCGCCCGGGCGCCAGGCCCGCCAGGAGGACGAGGGCCAGGCACGCGACGACGGCAGCTGATGCGTGACGACGGAGGTTGGGCATTCCGGACGGGCGGCGGCAGTTCGATCGCCGGCGACGTGCCGGGACGGTGATGACCGCGTGAGGTTGCGACCAGCCTCGCTGGAACCACCCGCTGCATCCACCCACCGGCGGTCCGGTGGCGACGAGACCCGATGGTCAGGGGAGGCGCGGTCGGCAGCGCCGGCTCAGGGCCAGCCGATCGTGGCGTCGAGCAGCGTGATCCCGAACCCGTCGTCGACGTTCTGGAGCACCAGCTTCCACGGGTTGCCCGCGGTGACCGGCAGCACCGCCTGGACACCCACGTTGGCCTCCTGGCCGGAGATCACATGCGACCCCGGCCCGCCCTGCTCGAACAGGTCCACCTCGTAGTCGAAGGGGTGGCCTCCCCAGCTCGCGTCGAGGGTGACGTCGCCGTCGGAGCGCGGCGCCAGGAACACCTGGAGCCCGTTCGTGTCTGGCCACAGGGTCCCGTCGAAGCGGGCGTTCTCGACCGTGATCGACGGCGTCGTGGCCGGGAAGGTCAGAGCCACCTCGACCATGGGGGTCTGGGTGTCATTCCCGCGCAGCGTGAGCAGGAGGTCCGTGGTGGCGGTCGTGGCAACTGCGCTCAGCGTCCCCGCGGCCGTGGTGGTGCAGTCCTGCGGGTTGTCGTTGACGGTCAGGCACATCACGGCCAATTCCGGGGGCGCCAGCACGCGGACGGCCGCCGTGATCAGGCCGCTGCCCTGGGCCTGGAGCCGGACGCGGCGGTTGACACCGTCGGGGTCGGCCTTTGCGTCGAGCTGGAGGGCGGTGACGACGACGACCGTGGGCTCGCCGGGCTCGACCGTCGGCCTGGGCGTCGGCGGCGGCGTGGTGGACGGCGTGGTGGACGGCGTGGGTGAGAGCGCGATGGAGGGGGCTTCGGTGGGCAGCGGCGATTCGCTGGGCGGCTCCGTGGCCGGCGGTACCGTGGCCACCGGTGATGCGCTCGCTTCGGCGACCGGGCTGGGTGACGCGCCGGGCCCGCCGCCCAACGCGTTCACCGCAAGGACAGCCCCGCCGGCGATCGCGACGAGGAACACGAGCGCGACAACAAGACGCTGCTGGTTGGTCATCCCCGGATGGTAGGCGGGTCAGCCTGCTCGCGCGTCGGCCGGCCGGGCAAGCCCGTCGACGACGGTGGTGCCGGGCAACGTCAGCAGGATCGAGGGCGGGGCAATCACCTTCCAGCTCCGCGACCCGCCCCCGAGGACGATCCGCTCCCGGTCCATCACCGCGGCATCGACCCAGATGGGGACGTGCTCGGGCAACCCGAACACCGTCACCCCGCCGATCGCGTGCCCGGTGATGGCTCGCGTCTCATCGGGCGACGCGAACGAGGCCTTGCGTCCGAAGCGGCCCTTGATCGTGCGATTGACGTCCAGGCGGTGCGTGGCGAGGACGACGCAGGCGGCGTACACGGGCTCGCTTCCCTTGCCCACCACGATGATCGTGTTCGCCGAATCCTCGGGCGCAAAGCCATACGCGGCGCAGAATGCCGCCGTGTCGGCGAGGGCGGGATCGCAGGCGAACAGCTCGTGCTCGCCTCGACCCTCGAGGGCAGCCTCGAGGGCGGCGCGGTCCGGATCGGTGTCGGCGCTCATCACGGGCGAGGGTAGTCGATCGGACGCTGCTCCCGCCGCGCTCACGGTGGGGGTGTTCCTGCTCTCGATCGTCGTTGCCCCAGGCAATCCGGACCTTGCGACGACATCCGGGATCCTGGTGTTCGTGGTCGTCACGGTCCGCAGCCTGGACGAGCGCCGGCGCCGCGGCCACGACCAGGCGCACGCATCGGCCTGACGGGGAGTGGCCGGAGCGGCCCCGTCGCACCATGCCCAACGCCGGGCACATTCGGCGCCCGGTCGCCTACCCTGTGCGGGAGTTGCTGCAGCGCATCCCCCACGGCCGCGCCGGACGGAGAGCTCCGATGACCCAGACCGCCATTCCATCCCCTGGCGAGAGCCGCGCCGAGATCGCGGGTCTCCAGCCGCGCACCCAGCTGTTCATCGACGGCCGGTTCCGGGACGCAGCCGGCGGCGCCCGCTTCGGCACGCTGAACCCGGCAACGGGCGAGCAGCTGGCCGAGGTGGCCCGGGGCGGCGGCGCCGACGTCGACGCTGCGGTGACGGCTGCCCGCCAGGCCGCCGATGACGGGCGCTGGTCGCGCCTCAACCCGGCCGATCGGAAGCGGATCCTCGTGCGCTGGGCGGACCTGATCGAAGCGAACGGCCGCGAGATCGGCCTGATCGAGACGCTCGATGCCGGCAAGCCAATCACCGACACGGTGGGGCTCGACGTCCCCGAGACGGCGAACTGCATCCGCTGGCACGCGGAGGCCATCGACAAGCTGTACGGGCAGGTGGCCCCCGCCCCGGAGGGTGTGGTTGCCACCGTCACGCGCGAGCCGCTGGGTGTCATCGGCGCGGTCATCCCCTGGAACTACCCCGCGCAGATGGCAGCCTGGAAGCTGGGCCCGGCCCTCGCGACGGGCAACACCGTGGTCATCAAGCCGGCCTCGACGACCTCGCTCAGCCTGCTCCGGATCGCGGAGCTGGGGCAGGAGGCCGGGATTCCCGACGGCGTGCTCAACGTGGTCACCGGCCCGGGCAATGTCGTGGGGGAGGCGATGGGCCGGCATCCGGGCATCGATGGCCTCGCGTTCACCGGCTCCACCGAGGTGGGTCGGCACTTCCTGACCTGGAGCGCGGAGTCCAACCTCAAGCGGGTCCTGCTCGAGCTGGGCGGCAAGAGCCCCCAGATCGTGTTCCCGGACGTGACGGACTTCGCGTCGATCGCCGCCAACGCCGCGCTGGCGATCTTCTGGAACATGGGCGAGAACTGCAGCGCCGGATCACGCCTGGTGGTTCACCGCTCGGTCAAGGACCAGGTGCTCGAGGCGCTCGAGGCCGAGCTGGAGCAGTGGCCCGTCGGCGATCCGCTCGATCCGGCGACCCGGATCGGCGCCATGATCAACAAGAGCCACATGGAGAAGGTGCTCGACTACATCGAGCTGGGGATGGGCGAGGGGGCCCGGATCGTCACCGGCGGCGAGCAGATCCTGCGGGAGACGGGCGGCTTCTTCATCCCGCCCACGATCCTGGACCACGTCCGCAACGACATGCGCGTCGCCCAGGAGGAGATCTTCGGGCCGGTCCTCTCGGTCATCGAGTTCGAGACCGAGGAGGAGGCCGTCAGGCTGGCCAACGACACCGTGTACGGACTGGCAGCCTCGCTCTACACCCAGGACCTCAACGTGGCCCACCGTGTCGCCCGCGATCTCAGGGCCGGCGTCGTCGGCGTCAATGCCTACGCGGAGGGCGACATGACCACCCCGTTCGGCGGCTACAAGCTGAGCGGGTTCGGCGGGCACGACAAGAGCGTCCATGCCCACGACCAGTACATGGAGACCAAGACCACCTGGATCCAGCTCGTGCCGCGGGTCGAGCCCGGGCCCTGAACCTCCGTACCTCTGGGTAGACGCTCCCGTTACAGTTAGCACCGTCTCCACACGAGACCCGGAGGCGCCCGACCTTCCCCCCAGGTCGGGCGCCTCTCCGCGCTCCCGGGTCAGACCCTGGCGGCGTCCTGCTCGTGGAGCACCCGGGCAACCTCGCAGGCGAGCTCCGACAGCCGCTCGATGTGGTCGGTGCCGTGCTCGATCTGGTCGGCCGGGTCGAACTCGCCGCCGGACGCCGCGCTCACGCGCCGGACGTGGTCGAGCATGACGGCGATCCCACCCGCCCGCAGCCCCCACAACCGGGCGAGGACGAAGATCAGGCTCGCCTCCATCTCCGCCGCGAGGACGTTCTGGCGAGCCAGGTCGTCGAAGTGGTCCTTCCACCACGACTGCCAGTAGCCGCCGTAGGAGGAACCCGGAGATGCGTGGCCGGCGTAGAACGTGTCGGCGCTCCGCGTGAGGCCAACGTGGTAGGGGATGCCGAGACCCTTCGCGGCCGCGATGGCCGCGGCGACGACCTCGTGGTGGGCCACGGCGGGATACTCGATCGGCGCGTACAGGCGCGACGCGCCCTCGAGGCGCACGGCCCCGTCCATGATCGCCATGTCCCCGATCTGGACGTGGTCCAGGAACGTGCCCGCGGTCCCCACCCGGATGAAGGTCGTGGCACCGCAGCGGGCGAGCTCCTCCATCGCGATCGAGGTCGAGGGTGCCCCGATGCCGGTCGAGGTGCAGCTGACGGGCACCCCGCGGTAGACGCCGGTCCAGGTCACGTACTCCCGGCGGGTGGCCACGTGTCGGGCCTCGTCCCAGCGGGAGGCGATCACCGGCACCCGGCCGGGATCACCGGGGAGCAGCACCGTCGGAGCGATGTCACCGGGGTTGACGGCGAGGTGGTACTGCGCCATGTCGCGCCTCCTGGGAGCGGCCGGGATCAGGTCCCGGCGAGCAGGTCGACCACGCGCGGCTTGGCGGCCTCGGCGAGGTGGGCATCGAGCATCCGGGACGCTGCCTCGGTGTGCGGGCAGACCCCGTGTGTCTGGCCGAACTCGCAGTCGCAGGACCAGCCCCCATCACCGAGCCTGATCAGGTGGCGGCCACCGCCGGCGTCGAAGGTCGCTTCGATCGCGCTGATCCGGAGCCGGTCGCGCTCCTGCGCGTAGCGGTGTGCCTTCTCGGCCTTCGTGACGATGGTGCTCTGCATCTCGTGGCGAGTCCTCTGCTGGGCCGGCGGCATGGTCGCGATGGCGTCGCGAGCGGCGCGCGGCGCATGGGGCTTGGGTGTCCCCTGATGGTCGAGCCGATCCCGGACCGGGTCAAGCGATGGCCGCGAGGGCGGACGCGCCGGAGGGTGCAGCTGCCAAAGGTCCCTACGGAGAACGGGCGAGGGCGGACGGGCCGAAGGGTCGCAGCAATGGGCCCGATGGCCCGTCACCCATCGTCGTGCGACACCCGATGCTTCCCGGCGTCAGGTCGCCTACCTCCCCTTGGTGACGTGACCTGGTGACTGGGCCACGGGCAGGGCTCGAGTCACCATGCGGCACCCGTGCCGTACGAACGAGCTGTGATCCCGCGGAGGCTCTCCCCGAGCCGCGGGATCACAGCTCTCCTTCGTTTCGGGCCGCATGGCCTCCAGTCGGCCCTGTCGGGGCGCCACTCGGCCCTGCCGGAACGGCCGCCCTGCCTCCTACTCTCGGCCGAGTTCCTTTCAGCACATGGAGACACGGTTCGATGGCGACGGTGGCGGAGGCGGCCAGCGACTTCCTGGCCCAGAAGCGGATCGCGGTGGCGGGGGTGTCCCGGAACGCCGGGGCACACAGCGGCAACGGTATCTACCAGCGGCTCAAGCAGCGCGGCTACGAGGTGTTCGCCGTCAACCCGAACGCCGACGAGATCAACGGTGAGCCCTGCTATCGGACCCTGGACGCCATCCCGGGCGGGGTTGACGGCGTGGTGATCGCGACCAACCCGTCGGCCGTGGAAAGCGTGATCGCTGACTGCACCCGGCTCGGGATCCAGCGGGCGTGGATGCATCGCTCGTTCGGCGGCGGCAGCGTCTCGGCCGAGGCGGCGGCCACCGGGCGCGCGGCCGGGATGACGGTCATCGAGGGCGCCTGCCCCCTGATGTTCGACCCGACGGCCGACGGCATGCACAAGTTCATGAAGTTCTGCATCGGCTTCACCGGCTCGCGCCCCTCCGCCGGCTGATCCCGCGATCTCCGACGTCGTCCGCCGGCGGCGCGTCCGCCGGCGGCGCGTCCGCCGGCGGCGCGTCAGCCGGCCTGGTCCGCGCGCTGCCACCAGCGAACCGCGAGCACCAGTCCGGCGAGGCCGGTGACCAGGACCAGGACGAAGCTGGCGGCCCCGATGTCGGCGGTGCCGGGTCCCCCGGTGCCCACCAGCAGGGCGGGCACTGCCCACGGGAAGGCGGCGCCCCACCCGAGCACCGCGAGCACCTGCGACGCGGCGACGGTGAGCACCGCCCAGGCCAGGCCGGGGATGTAGCCGCGTCCCACGGATGCCAACAACCCGGTGACGGGCTGGAGGGCGATCGTGAGCAGGAGCGCGACCGCCATGTTGATCGCCCCTGACGTGGCGAGCTGGTCCGACCAGCCCGGCAGGCCGACGGCCGCCCCGACCACGAAACCCAGCACGACGACCCACACGCCGATCCCAGCCGCCCATCCTGCCACCACCAGCGCCTTGGCCAGCACGATCGCGTCGCGCGACACGGGCACGGCGAGCAGCCCACGGACCGTCCGGTCGGCGAACTCGCGCCCGTAGACCCACGAGGTCAGGAACGCGAACAGCACCGCTCCTCCGATCGCCACGGCCTGGCCGAGCATGCCCAGCAGGGACGACCAGTCGGCCGAGGTCGCGGCCAGCTCCGCCTTCGCGCCCAGCAACCCGAGCCGGCGGGCGCCCTCCGGATCCTTCAGGATCACCATGAACAGACCCACCACGAGCGGCGCCAGCGAGAAGCCGCCACCGATCAGCCACGGCACCCGCGAGCGACGGCTCTTGAGCAGCTCGACGCGCGTCGCCTCGAGCAGGCCGGTCATGCTGGGAGGTCCATCGTGGTCAGGCGGATGAAGTGGTCCTCCAGCGTCTCGCGCGCGATCGCCAGCCGGGTGGGTGGTGTCCCGGCCCCGACGAGCATCAGGGCCACCTCGTCCGGAGCGGCGAGCGACACCGGGTCGCGCAGCTCGAGAACCCGGTCCGGACCGGAGCCCGCAGGCCGCGGGCCACGGCCGGCGGCCTGCAGCACCCGCTCCGCCGCCGCGAGGTCGCGGGCGCCTACCTCGAGGCGCGGGTCCCGGTGGTGCTCGAGGGCCTCGCTGTCGAGCTCCTCGATCAACCGTCCCCGGTGGACAATGCCGACCCGGGTCGCCAGCCGATCCACCTCGGCCAGGATGTGGCTTGACATGAACACCGTGACCCCCCGGTCGTGGACCAGCTCGCGCAGGAGCTCCCGGACCTCCACGACGCCCGCCGGATCGAGCCCGTTGGCGGGCTCGTCCAGTACCAGCAGCTCGGGTCTCGGCAGCAACGCGCGCGCCAGGGCCAGCCGCTGCAGGTTGCCCAGTGACAGGGCCCGCGCCGGGCGGTCCAGGTAGGGGCCAAGACCGAGACGGTCGATCACCCCGTCCACGACCTGGCGGTCGTGCAGTCGATGGAGCCGGCGCGCGACGTCCAGGTTCTCGCGCACTGTCAGCTCCGGGTACGCGGTGGCCACGTCGACCAGGTGGCCGACTCGCGACCACAACCCGGGCGCGTCGGCCCGGACCGGCTCGCCGAGCACGCGCGCCTCCCCCGCCGTGGGGGTGATCATGCCCATCAGCATCCGGATCGTCGTGGACTTGCCGGCCCCGTTGAGGCCGAGGAACGCATACAGCTCGCCCCTGGCCACCTCCAGGCCGATGCCGTCGACCGCCAGCACATCGCCCGGATAGCGCTTGGTCAGTCCGTCGGTCGCGACGGCGAGCGCGGTCATCGGCGGTCCCCCTCGACGTGGCCCAGCCCGCGCAGGACGAAGGCATTGGCGTCGTCGACCGCCGGCGCCAGCTCCTCCGGAGAGGTGGCCAGCTCCTCGACCGCGGTGACGGTCGCCAGCACGAACGCGGCGGCACGATCGGGCTCCTGGGCCGTGAACTCGCCATCGCGGATACCGTCGGCGATGACCCGGGCGACCGCCGGTCGCAGGGTCGCCAGGATCCGGCCGCCGAGCTGGTCGTGGATCGACCGGTTCTCGGGCCGATGGATCATCTCGATCAGCTCGCGCTCGTGAGGCAGACCCCCGACCGTGGTCATGGCCAGCGCCACCCCGCACACACGGTCGGCCGCCGACCGGCCATCGGCGCGCAGGGAGTCGTCCATCCCGCGGGCCACGGCCTCCACCAGGCGCTCGGCGACGGCGGTGACCACCTCGGCCTTGGTGGTGAAGTAGAGGTAGAAGGTGCCCTTTGCGACGCCCGCCTCGCGCACCACGTCGTCCACGGTGGCAGCGGCGACACCCACCCGCGAGAAGACCACGGCGGCCGCGTCCACGAGCGTCTCGCGGCGGTCGGCGCGGCGGCGGTCGGCGCGGCGGCGCGGGCCAGACGTGCTACTGGCCTGTGGCACGGGGCGGGACTCCCGCAGAAGATGACTGACGGTCAGTCACCAGTATCGGCGGCCGTGTCAAGGGAGCATCCGAACGCGCGCGGCGGGGGCGGCGGCGGCGGCGGCGAGCTGCCACCCTGGCCCGCCCGGCAGGTGGGAACCGCCAACGGACGAGATCGTCCCGCGCTGTTACGTCCTTGTTGCGAATACTCCCCGTCGGTATGTGCCTGGGGGGTTGTCAAGACCTGTTCAATGGCCTAGACTTCAGATCCAATGGCGTGTCGTTTGACACGCCACTACGTGTGTCGGGAAGGCGTGGTCCCGGTGGACGGCACCGGTCGGAAGGCCGGATCTCTTGACCCAATCCCCGGGTCGCGCGGTCGGGCGCGGCTCGTTCAGCTGGAGCAACGTGATTTCCTTCGAGACATCCTCCCCCGCCTCCGATCCGGAGGCAGAGCTCGCAGCGGCCTCCATCGAGCTTGATCCCGAAGCCGCAGACATGGAGGCCGACGAGGCGCTCAACGATCGCGCAGGGCCCGAAGGCTCGGCCGCGGCTTCCGCGGGCGTGCCAGCCGGGCGCGCGGGCGATTCCTCGCCCAAGCGCGATGCGGAGCCGCCGACGAAGAAGGAGCCCGAGCCCGAGCCAGAGGCGGCCAGCACCGAGGTCCTGGACACGGACGACTCCGTGCGCCTCTACCTTCGGGAGATCGGGCGCGTCCCGCTGCTCACGGCCGAGGAGGAGGTCATCCTCGCCAAGGGCATGGAGCTGGGCACCCAGGCCGAGACCGAGCCCTGGAAGGCCATCCTGTCGATCCACGAGTGGACCCTGCATCGCACGGAGGCGACCGCGCGCGCCAAGGACAAGCGCTACGTGCTGCCCTTCGACGTGGAGTCGCATCGCGTCGTCGAGGCCTCGATCCGCTCTGAGGACGCCCTCGACCTTCTGGTCACCGCTCCCACCAATGGCCTCGGCGACGAGCTCAAGCTGACCGAGTCGGACGCACTCAAGGAGCGCCTCGTGCGCGCCCAGGATCTCCGCTCGGTCTACAACGAGCGGCTCGACGCCGATTCGTTCCTCGAGCTCCTCAACTGGATCGAGGGCGAGCTCGGCAAGCCGAACGCCGAGATCCGCGCGAGCGCCGCGCTCAAGGCGCTGCGCGACTGGGGACGCAGCGAGATCGCCTATCCGGCGATCCAGCGCTACCTCGACGCCGGCAACGAGCTCGCGCTCCAGGACGAGCTGGCCCCGGTCCTGCGCGACCTCGCCAAGCACTCCCGGGATCACCTCACGTCCGCGAACCTGCGGCTGGTCGTGTCCATCGCGCGCAAGTACATCAACCAGGCGGGCATGGGCCTCCTCGACCTTGTCCAGGAGGGCAATGCCGGTCTGATCCGAGCGGTCGACAAGTTCGAGTACGAGCGCGGCTTCAAGTTCAGCACCTACGCCACGTGGTGGATCCGCCAGGCGATCCAGCGCGGCCTCGCGGACCAGAGCCGGACCATCCGGATCCCGGTCCACATGGTCGAGACGATGGGTCGCGTGGCACGCGTCGTGCGTGAGCTGTCGACCCAGTTCGGCCGCGAGCCGACCAACGCCGAGATTGCTGCGGCCCTGCCGGACGAGACGCCGATCATGACCCCGCAGCGGGTCGAGGAGATCCGCAAGCTCGGCCGTGAGCCGGTCAGCCTCCAGTCTCCCGTCGGCGACGAGGGCGACGCGGAGCTGGGCGAGCTCATCCCGGACGAGGACGCGGTGTCACCGCTCGACGTCGTCGCGGATCGCATGCGCCGCGAGCAGATCGAGCATGTGCTCGCCTCGCTCGACGGCCGCGAGCAGCGGGTCCTCCGGCTCCGCTTCGGCCTCGACGACGGGCATGCCCGGACGCTCGAGGAGGTCGGCCGCGAGTTCGGCCTGACCCGGGAGCGGATCCGCCAGATCGAGGTTCAGGCGCTGCGCAAGCTTCGCCACCCGTCCCGCAGCCGCAAGCTCCGCGAGTTCGCCGCCTAGGCAGGCTGCCACCCGTCGATCCCGGCCACCCGCGTCGATCGAGACGCGGGTGGTTCTGATTCCGTCCGCGCCGACGGGGATGCACGGCTAGGCGCCAACTGCAGTCGCGACCCGGACGCGGCTGCCGCCGATGGTGGCGGTGACCGGATTGGTGACGCCCGTGGTGGTGCCACCCGTCGCAGGCCGATGGACCTCGCACGGCAATGGCCGTCGCTTCCCGCACGTCGGGTCCAGCCTGACGGCCCGACCGTTCGGGCCGGTTACGGCGGCGTGGCGGGAACGGGTCAACGCCCGGCCTGGATCCCCTCGAGCTGCCGCCGGTGCTCCTCGAGATGAGCCACGACCATCCGTCCCACGACCGCGCCGGCGGTCATCTCGCCCAGCCGGGGGTGGAGCCCGACCCGCGCCAGCTCGCCGGGCTCGCTGGCCTCCAGGCGGGCCGTCCACCGTCCGATCCCGGCGTCGACGCGTGCGAACAGCTCGTGCAGGGGGACCGTTCGATCCCGATCGATGATCGTCTGGCGCATCGCATCCCCAGTGTTCCGCCCGAACGGCACGCCATCGCCGGGCCCGCGTCGGGCCTCGACGATCCGCTCGTACTCGCCCAGCCAGAAGGTGAGCATCTCACCGACATGGGCAAGCACCTCGAGCGGACCCCACGACGACTCGGGTCCGGAGCCGCTGTCGGGAGCCAGCGCCCAGGGCGCTCCCGCCGTCACCCGGGGCTCCAGGTCACGGTAGGCGGCGCGGATGGCCGCCAGGCGGGGAAGGGCGTCGACAGGGAGGCCAGTCACCGGGTCCATCGCCGGAGTGTGGCGGGCTGGGGCGCCGCTGTCATCCCCGAAACCAGCCGTCGCAACCGGGCGTATTGCCGGGTGTCCACGTCCCCGGACCAGGAGATCCCGATGCGCACCCTGTTCGCGACTGCTCCTTTGCTCGGGCTCGCCGCGCTGTTCGCCGCTTGCTCGTCGGGCGGCGCCACGACGACGCCGGCGCCGGCCGCCCCCGCTTCCCCCACGCCAGCTCCTGCCACGCCGGCTCCGGCCACGCCCGCTCCGGCCACGGATGCCCCCGAGAGTCCCAGCGGCGCCTCGACGTCCGGCGCCGGCGTGACGATCGCCGACACCTCGCTGGGCAGCATCCTCGCCCGCGACGACGGCACGACGCTGTACGTGTTCCTGCCCGACAACGCCGGCCCCTCGACCTGCGACGACGGATGCGCTGCGGCCTGGCCCCCCCTGCTCGCCGACGGCGCGCCGGCCGTCGGCGACGGACTCGCTGCCGACGACTTCGCCACCGCCACCCGGACCGACGGTGGAACCCAGGTCACCTTCCACGGATGGCCGCTGTACTCCTTCAGCGGAGACAAGGCGGCCGGTGATACCGCCGGCCAGGGGCTGAACGACAAGTGGTACGTCATCGGCCCCGACGGGACCATCATCGGCAGGCCGGCGGCCAGCGGCGGAGAGCTCCAGTACTAGGCGGCGCGGCCGCAACCGCACGCGCCGGGCGCGGGTTCGAGGATGATGTGCCCGTGCTGCTCCCCACGCTGACCGCCGACGCCCTGCCCGCGCTTGCCGCCAGGCTCGCTGCGCGCGATCCGGCCCTGGCCGGCATCCTCGAGCGCTTCGGGCCGCCCCCGCTCTGGGCCCGCGAGCCCGGCTTTGCCACCCTCGTCCACCTGATCCTCGAGCAGCAGGTCTCGCTCGCATCGGCGCGGGCGGCCTTCGACCGGCTGCGAGCGGCGACCGACCCGCTCACCCCGCGGGCTCTGCTTCTCCTGGACGATGGGCAGCTGCTTGCCATCGGCTTCAGCCGCCAGAAGGCCCGCTACGCGCGATCGCTCGCTTCGGCAGTCGATGGCGGCGAGCTGGATCTCGGTGGGCTGCCCGACCTCGAGGACGACGAGGTGGATCGCCGGCTCACCGCCCTGCCTGGGATCGGGCCGTGGACCGCCACCATCTACCGGCTCATGGTGCTGCTCCGCCCGGATGCCTGGCCGGCCCACGACATCGCGCTCGCCCAGGCGATCGCCGAGACGCATGGGCTGCCGGCACGCCCATCACCCGCCCAACTGCCCACGCTCGCGGAGGCCTGGCGGCCGTACCGGGCGGTGGCGGCCCGGATGCTGTGGCACCACTACCTGTCGGTCCGGGCAGAACGGCGAGCCGGCCCCTGACCGGGCTGACAGGCGGTGCGCCCGACAGTCACACTCGAGGCTGCACGCTGCCGCGGAGGAGCAACGGATGGACGGGCGCGAGCGAGTCCTGGAAGCCCTGGCGGGCAGAGCACCGGACCGGGTGCCGATCGCCCTGTCCTTCTTCGAGCTGGACGGGTCGGCGCTGGCGCCTCCCGGCGCCTGGCGGGACGATCTCGTGGATGTGGCCTTCGTCTCGTTCCCGCTGTCCCCCGAGGAGCGCGAGCTCGCCCGAATTGCGACGCCCTACGATGGCAACACGCGGATCGGCAGCGTCGCCCAGTCGACCCGCTACGCCAGCTGGGGGTACCACCCGGAGCAGGCGCCGCGCGGCAACCCGCTCGAGCACGCCCGGACCCTGGCCGATCTCGAGCGCTTCCCGTTCCCCCGTGCGGACGGATCGTACGCGACCGTCGGCCTGGAGCGGCAGGTGGCGGCGATCCACGCGCGGGGGCAGGCCGCCGGTGGTAACACGCCGCACCTGGGCGGCGAGCTGTTCGAGGCCGCCTGGCGCCTCCGGGGTCTGGAGACCTTCCTGCTCGACCTGCTCGAACGCAAGGACATGGCCCATTTCCTGCTCGACCGCCTGGCCGAGCACGCCCGTCGCAACACGGTGGCGCTGGTCACGGCCGGCATCGATGTGCTGACCATTGACGACGACGTGGGTATGCCCGGCACGATGCTGATCAGCCCGGCGACCTGGCGCGAGTTCCTGAAGCCGCGCATGGAGGGGATCATCCGGGCGGCCCGGGAGGTCAATCCTGCGGTCCCCGTCGTGTACCACAGCGACGGGCACATCGAGCCGATCCTCGACGACCTGGTCGAGATCGGGGTGAACGGGATCAACCCGCTCCAGCCGGAGCACATGGACGCGGCGGGGATCCGGCGGCGCTTTGGTCCGCACCTGGCGCTGTGGGGCACGGTCGGGCGCCAGGGGACGTTCTCGTCCGCGAGCCCGAGCGCGATCCGGCGCGAGGTCGGCGAGCGGATCGAGATGCTGGGCCGCGCAGGACTGATCCTGTGTCCGGCCTACGACGTCGATGAGCCGGACGTGCCGTGGGCGAACCTTGTCGCGTTCCTCGACGCCGGGCGAGAGCTCGGGGCCGTCGGGTAGGGCTCGGGGCCTCGGGTAGGACTCGGGGCTGTCGGGCAATGCGCCCGGGCCCGCCGGACCGGGCGCGGCGGCGCGATGTCGGTGATCGGGTTGACGACGCCTGCGGGTCAGCGGCTGCCCGATCCGGTCAGCGGGCCTTCCTGCTCGCCGGTACCCGCTTCTCCCGGTCCTTGACGATCGCGCTCGCGGCCAGCTTCCCCGGTGCCCCGGTCACGCAGCCGCCCGGGTGCGTGCCGGACCCGCACTGGTAGTAGCCCTCGATCGGGGTCCGGTAGTCGCTCCAGCCCGGGACCGGCCGGAAGAAGAACATCTGCGGCGCGAGGAGCTCGCCGTGGAAGATGTTCCCCTCGGTCAGCCCGGCCACCTGCTCGATGTCGAGGGGCGTGACCACCTCGCGCTGCAGCACCAGGTCGCTGAACCCCGGGAAGAACGACTCCAGCGTCCGCTGGACCGTGTCGCCCAGGTTCTGGCGCTCGGCCTCCCAGTCGCTCTCCCGCAGCTGGTACGGGACCCACTGGGCGAAGCACGACATCACGTGCTTGCCGGGCGGGGCCATGTCGGGGTCGATCGTGCTCTGGATCGAGCAGTCGAGATAGGGGCGGCTGCTGTACCAGCCGTACTTCGCCTCGTCGTACGCCCGCTCGAGGTAGTCGATCGAAGGGCCGATGTTGGTGAATCCCCGGTACTGGTCCACGCGGTCCTTGAGCGCGGGGTAGACGGGCAGGCCGTCGAGCGCGAAGTTGACCTTGGCCGAGGTGCCCTGGAACCGGTAGCGGCGGATGGCGTCGACGAGGTCGCCCGGCAGCTCGCGGGGGTCGACCAGCTCGGTGAACGTCCGGCGGGGATCGAGCGCGGAGACCACGACCGGGGCGTGGTACTCGCCGCCGTCCTGGAGCGCGACGCCGGTCACGCGCCCGTCCTTCGTGATCACGTTGGCCACCGGCGACTCGAGCCTGATCTCCGCTCCGAACGCCGTCGCCGCCCTGGACAGGACCTGGGTGAAGCCGCCGTTGCCCCCCTTGTGAAACGACCAGGCGCCCATCACACCGTCGTGCTCGCCGAGCAGGTGGTAGAGCAGCACCAGGCCGCTGCCCTGGGACCGCGGGCCGACCTTGGTGCCGATGATCGAGGAGCTGGCAAGGTAGCCCTTGACGATGTCCGACTCGAAGTAGTCGTCGAGGAAGTCCGCCGCGGACCCGGTGAGCAGCCGGACCGCGTTGTGGAGCACATCCTTGGGCAGCGCCTTGAAGCGCGCCCCGAGACCCGCGAGCGCGAGCAGCTCCTCGGGATCGTCGCTGAACAGGTTCGGTGGCGGGGCGTCCATCAGCGGCTTGCATGCCTGGAGCACCTTGCCCATGTCGTAGTCGAAGCGGTCGTAGGCGTCCGCGTCATGCCGGCTGTGGCGCGCGATCTCCTGCTGGTTCTCGCCGTGATCCTGGCCGAGGTACAGGTAGTCGCCGTTCTCCATCGGAGCGAAGGTGGACGTCATCAGCAGCGGCATGAACCCGTGCTTGACGAGATCAAGGTCCTGCACGATGTCCGGCCGGAGGAGCGACAGCGCGTACGAGAAGGTGGTGAACCAGAAGCCGGGTCTGAGCTCCTCGGTGATGGCGGCGCCGCCGACCCGGTCGCGGCGCTCCAGGACGAGGACCTTGAGTCCCGCCCTGGCCAGGTAGGCGCCATTCACGAGGCCGTTGTGACCGCCGCCCACGACGATGGCGTCGTAGGTCCGGTCGGTGCGATCGGTGCGAACGGTCTTGGCCATGGTCACGCCGTCTTCCGCTGCGGGTTGAAGTGAGGCAGGCGGGCCGTCTGCGCGGCCACGTGGACGTAGCGGTGGTTGATGGGAATCTCGAGATTGACCCGGGATCCCGGAGCCGCCGATGCGACCGGGACCCTCGCGATCCCGATGTGCCGCTGGAGGACCGGCGAGTACATGAAGCTGGTCGCGAACCCGACCTGCTCACCCGCGTCGTCGTACAGGAACATCTCCTCCTGGACCGGTGTGTGGTCCATCGGCGGCACGAGGCCGCCCTCCGCGTGCAGCCGGTTCCAGTCGTGGTAGTCGACCACGATCCCGGTCGTCCGGAAGCGCGATGATCGGGCGGCAACCTCGCGCCGGATCGCAGCCCCGCCGGTGAACACGCGGCCGTCCGACTCCATACCCTTCAGCATCCAGCCCAGGCCCAGCTCGTGGGGAGTCGCGCGGTCTGCGTCCGTCCAGGCGAACCGGCTCGACGCAAAATCGACATCGAGCAGCAGCAGCCCGGCCTCGATCCGGGTCATGTACAGCGCCTGGAGCCCGATCGGGAGAACGCCGTGCCCGCGGGTGACCTCCCAGACCGCATCCCATACCACGAGCGCGTCCTCGGTCCGGCACCACACCTCGTATCCGAGGTCGCCGGTATAGCCCGTTCGCGATACGTGGACCTTGCGGCCCGCGATGTTCGCCTTCCGGTGACCGAAGTAGCCCAGCTTCCCGATCGCCGGGTCGAGCGCCTCGAGGAGCAGCTTCGCCCGCGGGCCCTGCAGCGCGAGCACCGCCCAAGCATCGGATTCGTCCTCGATCGCCACCTCGTCGCTCGGACCGGCCTGGTCCGCGAACCAGGCGAGGTTGGGCTCGGCTGCCGTGAGCACGAAGTCGTGGACCCCGTGGCGCAGGAGAACGCCGTCCTCAACGACGTGGCCGCGGTCGTCGCACCAGATGGTGTACTGCGCCTCACCCGGCCTGAGCGACCGTGGGTCACGGGCGAGCGTCCCGGCGAGGAAGCGCTCGGCAGCGCGACCCGTGAACCGGTACTTGAACAGGGGCGACGTGTCGTACAGGCCCGCGGCGTTCCGGATTGCGAAGTACTCGAACTTCTCCGACGGCTGGTACTTCTCCACGGCAAGCCGGCCCGCCCAGTGGCTCCACAGGCCGGTCTCGTTGAGCGCCGCCGTACGCTCGTGGAAGGGTGTCGTTCGGATCATCGGGACGCGCTCCTCCCACCTCAGGTCCGGGCACCCTAGCGCCGGGGTGGGACGGCCGCGCGTGGTGTTGCTGATGGCGCATCAACGACCGCTCGCGCCGTCCCTGGTGCCGTCCGTGGATCGCATGGGCGCCGCCGGTGGGCCGCGGGACGCCGGGCGCGGGATCCGTTCCCATCCCGGCTCGATGTCAGGCGGAAGCGAGCTCCTGGCCGGGCGCCTCTGACGTGACGCCCCAGCCGCCGAACACGACGGTCCCCTCGAGGCGCAGGGTCGGGCCGCCGACGGGCGGGTTGCCGTCGGGTCGCCCGTCGCCCGCGCCGCCCACGCCCACCAGGTGCGTCTCCACGCGCCAGTCCGCGGGCACGATCAGGTTGCCGCCGCCGAACAGCGCGCTCACCCGCAGGGTCGCGCCCTCCGCCGCGAGCGTCGCATCCCGCAGGTCGAGGGTCCCACCGCCGAACCAGGTTGCGACGGTCCCACCCCGGAAGGCGCTGGAGGTGCTGCGGTAGTCCAGTGGACCGAAGGTGGCGACGAGATCGATCTCGTCGGCGTCCGGCTCGGGCTGGGTCGGCGAAGGGCCCTTGAGCCTGGCATAGGCCATCGCACCGAACACGAACAGGAACCAGCCGAAGAGCAGGAAGGAGGCGAGTCTCATCAGGCGACCAAGCATCGCGCAGTACCCCGAGCAGCGACGGCCGAGTGGCCGTCAGTCACGTCCAGCATCGCGCGCGGGCCGCGCGACGTCCACCCCGGCCGGGATCGACTGTCGCCCCGATTCGTGTCCGGTCTCGACTTCCTCGCCCGTCGCGACCGGCGGCGGCGTCCCGATCGATGCACCCTCGCCCCGGCGCCAGGCCCGCAGGCTCGCCCGCCAGATTGCGCGCTCGTGGTAGGCGCCGTCTCCACGGATCCCGTCCAGGCCGCCGGCACGGATCAGCGTCTCGAGGATCGGTGACAGCTGGGAGCCGTAGACGTGCATGCACGGCTCGGGCCGCACGCCGGGCCAGGAGTAGCAGGACACGACCGCCCGCCGCTGATCGGTGGGGATGCTGGGCGGCAGCCGGTCCCAGGCCGGATCGTCGGTCTCGAACTCCCACTGGTCCAGGTCGCCCTGCGGGATGCCCTCGATCCCCCGCACGACCATCGGTTCGCTGTCGAGCAGATACGGATCGACGACCAGGTCGCAGATCACCGCGTGCTCGGGCATCAGGTCGATCCACGCGTTGGGGACCAGCGGCACCGAGGCGTCGCGCCGCTGCGTCGCGTCGACCAGGATGTCGGTCATCGTCAGGCGGGCGCGCAGGTAGTCCGGGTCCCGGGTCAGGTTGCGTCCCGTGGTGGCGACCTCGACCCCCGACAGGCCGAGGCGCATGAACGCCTCGTTGCGGGCGTCGTCACCGTACTTGGTGGCGAACTCCACGGCGTGCTTGCCCACCGTGCCGGCGCCCATGATCGTGACCCGCACCGGCGGGCGGCCCTTCACGGTCATCGCCGGCCAGCGACGCTCGAGCATCTGGAACGCGGATCCGATCCCGTTCCAGGACACCGAGCGCAGGTTCTCGACCAGGCGGTGCCCATCGTCATCGACGATCGTATCCAGGCTGACGGCGTCGATCCCCAGCTCGGTGAGCAGCTCGACGCGCGCGGGCCGGGTCGGGAAGTGGAGCATCGAGATCAGCACGGCGCCGCGGCGCAGCCGCTGATAGCTGCCTTCGGGCGCCCGGAGCGTGACCACGATGTCCTGCTGGAACGCCGTCTCCGCGTCGGTGGCGTACACGTACGGTGAGATCGAGGTGTAGTCAGCGTCCGAGTAGCCCATCGCCGACCCGATGCCCGACTCCACGTACACCTCGGCACCCAGGCCCGCCAGCAAGCCTACGAACGGTGGCAGGAAGTCGCGACGCTCGCCCGCTTCCTTGTGCATCCGGGGGAACCCGATCGAGACCGAAGCCGATGTGTTGGCCATGGCACCCTCCACTACGTCATCCGAACGTAGCCGGGCCCCGCAGTTCCCGGCCCCGGCCGACCGGCCCCAAGGGTAGGCCCAACGTTCCCGTCACGGTGTGGCCAGGTGCCGGTCCACGCCCGTAGACTCATCGCATGTCGCTCTACCGACTCGAGGAGCCCTCGCCCTCGCTCGATTCACCCGTGGTCGTGGCCGCGTTCGACGGCTGGGTGGACGCCGGGGCGGCTGCCACGTCGGCGCTGGAGCTGCTCGCGAGCGACGCGCCTGTCGTGGCCCGCTTCGACTCGGACGAGCTGTTCGACTACCGCTCGCGACGGCCCACCCTGGAGATCCGCGACGGTCAGCTGAGCTCGCTCGCGTGGCCCGAGATCACGATGCGCGCCGCCCGCTTCGACGGGCGCGACGTGCTGGTGCTGACCGGCGCCGAGCCCGACGATCGCTGGCATCGCCTGGCCACGGACACCGTGGAGCTGCTCGGCCGGCTCGACGTCAGGCAGTGGATCAGTATCGGGGCGATCCCCGCGGCGGTGGCGCACACGCGGCCCGTGCCCGTGCTCGGGACCGCCTCGCAGCCGGGACTCCTGCGGGGCGGCGTCGGCGCCGGGCCCGTCGGCCTGCTCAAGGTGCCGTCGGCGGCGCTGTCGATGCTCGAGATGGAGGTGACCCAGGCCGGGATCCCGGCCGTCGGCTACTTCGCCCAGACTCCCCACTACGTGACCGGCGGCTACTCGCTCGCCTCGCTCGAGCTGATCCGGGTGCTGGAGCAGCATCTCGACGTGGTCCTGCCGCGCGGCGACCTGGAGGAGGAGAGCCGGCTCCTGCGGCTGCGACTGGACGCGGCGGTGGCCGCCGACGACACGACCCGCACCTACGTCGGACGTCTCGAGACGATGGCCGACGAATCGCGCCAGCCGGCCGGCGACGACCTGATCGCGGACATCGAGCGCTTCCTCAACGAGCGTGGCGGGAACCAGGGCTAGCCGCGGGGCTCTGCCAGCGCTCGCAGGACACTACCAGCGCTCGCGCCGGACCTGGACCTTCTGGCCCCGGATGGTCGCGGCCCGCAAGCTCCGCACCACACGCTCTGCATCGGGCTCGGGCACCTCGACCAGCGAGAAGCCGTCCGCGATCTGGATAGCGCCGATGTCGGCGCCCCGGAGACCGGCCTCGTTGGTGATCGCCCCGACGAGATCCCCCGGGCGCATCCCCGCGGCTCGACCCGCACCCACGAACAGGCGAGTCATTCCGCCGGTGCCCGGACCGCCCGGCCCGGGCCGGGAAGCGCGCATCACGGGACGTCCGTCCGCGTCACGCCAGGCGGTCGCACGGAAGGGGTTGCCCGGGCCGGGTGGCCGGCTGGGCCGGGGCTTGGCAGCCATCCGCGGCTGGGGGTGGGTGCCCGCCGGTCCGCCGGCGTCGGCCGCCCCGGGCCCCGTCGCCTCCGGCGCCGCCCGGTGGCGCGGGCCGGGCCCCATCACCCGCTCGCCCGGGCGGGGTCGTGGCCGGGGCGCTCGAACGGGATGATGGGATCGCTCGGCCGTGGGCAGGGTGGCCGGCGCCAGCTCGGCCGTGTCCTCGGCCCCACGAGCCTCCGCGTCCGCGGTGCTGATCGCCGCCAGGGCAATGTCCACCAGGTCGAACTCACCCGACAGGCTCTCGACCACTCCCCGGTAGCGATCGGATCTGCCGCCCACGAGCTCCTCGCGCAGCTGGGCCTGGAGGAGATCCAGCCGGTGCTCGCGCAGATCGGCCACCGTGGGCAGCCCGGCCACGTCGAGCGGTCGCCCGATCGTGCGCTCGATGTCCCGCAAGAGGCGGTGCTCGCGCGGCTCCACCAGCGTGATCGCCACGCCCCCGCGGCCGGCCCGGCCGGTTCGTCCCACTCGGTGGACGTAGGTCCCGGGAGAGGACGGCACATCGTAGTTGACGACATGGGTGACATGCTCGATGTCGAGACCGCGCGCGGCCACGTCCGTGGCGACCAACACGTCCAGGGCACCCTCCCGGAAGCGCCCCATGATCCGGTCGCGCTGTTCCTGGGCAAGCCCGCCGTGCAGGGCGGCCGCGTCCCGGCCGCGTCCCGACAGCGCCTCGGCCAGATCGTCGACCTCGCCCCGCGTGCGCGCGAACACGAGCGTCGCGGCCCCGTCCTCGAGGTCCAGGATGCGCCCCAGCGCAGCGAGCTTGTCGGCGCGGCGCACGACGTATGCCACCTGTCGGACGCGCGCCTGCTCGCCCGCGACCGGCGCGTCGGTCCCGACCCGGACGCGGACGGGCTGGCGGAGGTGCGCCTCGGCGAGCCGGGCGATCGGCCCCGCGATCGTGGCCGAGAACAGCGCCGTCTGGTGCTCCGGCGGCAGCCCGCCGAGGATCCGCTCGAGGTCCTCGGCAAACCCCATGTCGAGCATCTCGTCCGCCTCGTCGAGCACGACGGTCGCCACCTCGTCGAAGCGCACCGTGCCGCGGTCGAGGTGGTCGACGGCCCGACCCGGCGTCGCAACCACGACATCGACCCCGCGGGCGAGGCGGTGGAGCTGCGCGGTGATCGGCTGGCCGCCATAGACGGGGACCACCCGCACGCCGAGCTCGCGCCCGTACCGGTGGATGGCCTCGGCCACCTGCATCGCAAGCTCGCGGGTGGGCGTCACGACGAGGGCTGCGGGACGGCTCGCCCGGCCGTCGCGCGGGGCGCCCCGGCCCTCCACGGGACGGCCGGCCGCCCGGTCCGCATCCATGCGCTCCGCCAGCCGCTGCAGGATGGGCAGCGCGAACGCGGCCGTCTTGCCGGTCCCGGTCGGGGCCTCGGCCAGCAGGTCCCGCCCCTCGAGCAGCGGCGGGATCGCGGCGAGCTGGACCGGCGTGGGCTCCTCGTAGCCGAGCCCGGCCAGCGTGCGCTGGAGGCGGTCGTCGAGGGCCAGGGTTGCGAAGCCCGTCGGGGCGGGTTCGGGATCGGTCACCACCTGATGCTAGCCCCGATCGCCTCCGGAGCCCGGCCGGAGGCGCGCCCAGCCGGCAACCGTGGCCGACCCCGCGCCTCGCGAGGCGAGGGCGCGGGTTCGGGCGGCAACGGCGCGCTCACGGGCGGCTACGGCGCGCTCACGGACGGCTACGGCGCGCTCACGGACGGCACAACGGAGCGCCTCCGTGCAGGATCGGTCAGACGCGGCCGCCGGTCGATGCCTGGGCGAGAGAGGGGCGTGTCCCTGAGCGGTCGTGAACCCCTTCGCCGAACTCCTCCAGCATCTTCTCGCAGAAGGCGTCCAGGTCATCGGGCTTGCGGCTGGTCACGATGCCCGAGTCCACGTGAACCGGCTCGTCCACCCAGCGGCCCCCAGCGTTGCGGATGTCGGTCTGGAGGCTGGGCCACGAGGTCACCGTCCGCCCCTCCAGCACGTCAGCTTCCACCAGCATCCATGGGCCGTGGCAGATCGAGGCGATCGGCTTGCCGGCCTCGGCCATCGTACGCACGAGCTTGACGGCCGCTTCGTCGCGCCGCAGCCGGTCCGGGCTGGCCACGCCACCCGGGATCAGCAGGGCGTCGAAGTCGTCGGCGCTCACCGCGTCCGTCGTGCGGTCGACGTGGAATGTGTCTCCCTTGTCATCATGGTGCATCGCGTGGATCTCGCCCGGCTCGGAGGCGATCAGCTCGACCCTGGCGCCGGCGGACACCGCGGCCTTCATGGGGGTTGTGAGCTCGACCTGTTCCACGCCATTCGTCGCGAGGATGGCGACACGGATACCGTCGATGCGGTTGGTCATCGTGGACGCTCCTTGGGTTGCAGCAGGGATCGGGGGTCGCGACGATCGTCGGCCGAGCCGGCTCACATCCATCGGGGTGCGCCCCGGCAGGCGGGATTGCATCCGGCTGTCATCGGGCGATGGGGCCGTCGCCCTTGCGCCGCGCCTCGGGGCTCGTGTCGATCGCCGTCAGCGAGTCTCGGTCACCTTGCGCAGGCCCCGTGGCCGCTCCGGGTCCAGCCCACGAGCGATGGCCAGGTGCACGGCGTGGAGTTGCGCCGGGACGATCGCCGCGATCGGTCCCAGCCACTCCGCGAGACCGTCGGGTACGGCGAGCGACCAACGGCCCGCGGTCCGCGCCTCCGCGTCGTCGGACAGGACCAGCACGTCGGCCCCGGCGTCGCGGACCAGGGAGCGGACAGGACCCAGCAGGGCATCGCGGGCCGGCCCCGCTGCGATCGAGGCGAAGACCGCTGAACCGGGAGCCACGAGCGCCACCGGGCCGTGAGCGAAGTCGGCCGCCGAGTACGGGTCGGCCCACAACTGGGCGACCTCCTTGAGCTTGAGGCTCCACTCGCGCGCCGTGGCGTAGCCGAACCCCCGACCCAGCACCACCGCGCGGTCGAGACGCGCCTGGTCGGCAGCGATCCGTGCCGCCTCCGACTCGGTCCCGAGGGCCCGTTCGAGTGCCTCCGGGACGGCCTGCAGCTCGGCAGGTGCCGGGCCGCCGTCGAGCGCCGCCGAGAGCAACGCGACCGCGAGCAGCTCGGCCGTGTAGGTCTTGGTCGCGGCGACCGATCGCTCGTCGCCGGCCGCCAGGTCGAGCGTGTGCTGCGCGGCCTCCGCGAGCGGCGAGGCCGGGGCGTTGGTGATCGCCAGGGTCAGCGCGCCCTGCTCCCGGGCGGCGGTGACGACGCCCACCACGTCCGGGCTGCGGCCTGACTGTGACAGGCCGATCACAAGCGACCGGCCGTATCGGGGCGGCGCTCCGTACAGTGTCACCAGCGATGGCGTGGCGAGGGCCACGGTCATGCCGTTGCGGGCCCCCAGGACGTACTGGGCATAGACCGCGGCATGGTCGGATGTGCCACGGGCGGCGATCACGACGACCTCGATCGCGCGCTGGCGGACCTCGGTGGCAACCCTGTCGAGCACGGATGGGGCGCCGGCGAGAAGCCGCGAGGCAACGGCAGGCTGCTCGTGGATCTCGGTGAGCAAGCGTGATTCATGCATGCTGCCATTGTCACCCGACCGGACCGCCGGGGGCGCACGCCCGCAGGACCACCGCGCCGGGGACGCTGCCGGCCGCGGGGCCGTTCAGGACCGGGCAGGTTGACGGCGGGCGCGGTTTCACGGAACGCCGTGAGCGCGGGATACTGGGGACGATGCGCAAGGTGACGGCCGACGCGCTGGTGGGTGCGTCGCGCGACGAAGTGTGGGACCTGTACGACGACATCGCCGGGACACCCCGGTGGGTTCCGCTCGTGCGGGAGATCCGGTATGTCTCCGGACCGTCCCGTGTCGGGACGGTCTACCGGGAGCGGACGCGCACCCTCGGGCTGCCGTCGACCGCCCAGTGGGAGATCGTGCAGCACCGCCGGCCTTCACGCCAGACGCACGTCAGCCGGTCGGGGAGCATGGAGCGCCTGCGCTCGATCGTGTTCGAAGCCCGGGGATCGGGTACCTGGGTGCACCAGTCGATGGAGCTCCGCTCGACCCTCCGGGGCCCCCTGGGCTGGGTCCACGAGCTGCTTGCCGCGTTCCCCGCGGGGTGGGACGTCCAGGGCCGGACCGCGGCGGCAAAGCGCCGCTTCGAGGGCAACCCGCGCCGCTGATCTCCCCGGCCCGGATCGATGGCGGACGACCGATGGGGACACGGTTCGAGCGCCTCGGGGGTCTTGCGGGGGTCAGCGGCTCGTGAACCGCCGCAGGCGCCTCCCGATCCGGCCCACGAGCGAGCCGGGCGTGCGATCCAGGGGAACGAGCTCGGTGCGCGCGACTCGCAGGAGGTCGACGTCGGCGATGGCACCGGCAGAGCGGGGCTGAAGGCGGGCGGGGGCGTGGCTCACGATGGGTCTCCGGTTCGATGCCGGCGGGACTCGTACGAAGGCCGGCAACGCTGCTCGAGGCTACCGACGGGCGGCGCCGGCCGTCATCCCCCGAACGGCCTATCCGCGTCCGGGCCGTGCCGCCCGGGAGAGGGATACCCTTGGCCCAATGACCCTGACCGACCCCCAACGCCACCTTGTCCTCGACGGCACCCGCAACGTGCGCGACGTCGGCGGCTATCCGACGCTCGACGGCCGGCGGACCCGCTGGCGGACGCTTCTCCGATCAGACGAGCTGACGCGGATCCCCGTCGACACTCAGCACGCGCTGGAGGTGCTCGGCCTGCGCCAGGTGATCGACCTCCGCTGGCCCGAGGAGCTCGAGCTCTCGCCCAACACGTTCCGGTCGTCGTCCTGCGTCAGATACACGAGCATCCCGCTGCTCGCTGACGACCCCACCCCGCACGCGGGGCTGGCCGGGATGTACCGCCACGTCCTCGATGCCCGAGGCACCCAGCTCGCCGATGTCGTCCGTGCGCTCCTCCTCGAGGACGGCCTTCCCGCGGTTATCGGGTGCGCCGCGGGCAAGGACCGGACCGGCGTGACGATCGCCCTGCTGCTGGATCTGGCCGGTGTGCCGCGGGATGTGATCGTCGAGGACTACGCGATGTCCGCGCGTCACTTCGCCTCGGCCGTGGCGCACGTGGAGCTCGACGACTGGCGGAGTCGGAGCCTCGTCGTCGACAGCCCGCCCGAGTTCATGGAGAGCGCGCTCGCCCATCTCGACCAGCGCCATGGCGGCGCCCGCCGGCTGCTGCAGCGCCACGGTCTCAGCGAGGGGGAGCTGGATCGACTGGTCGAGCAGCTGACAGAGCCCGCGAGCGGGTAGTCAACGCGGCGGCGCAGCGGGTGATCAACGCGGCGGCGCAGCGGGAGACGGCCGGGGCCACGTAGGATCAGAAGGCCATGGGCCGGGTCACCACCACCGTCGAGCTCCCCTACCCCGCCGACCTCGTGTTCCGGGTCGCCACGCGTGTCCCGGACCTGCCGCGCTGGCTGCCGGAGGTCGTGGCGGCAGAGCTCCTGGACCCTGCACTGGTTCCCGGTGCGCGCGTCAGGCTGCGGCTCGGGCCCGCGGCGGCCAACGCCGAGGTCACCGGGGTCGTCGAGGACGTGATGGCCCCGGAGCGGCTCGTCATCGCGGGCAGCGGCGGTCCATTGTCCGTCTCGCTGCGAACCGTGCTCGAGGCCGCCGGGCCCGGGTCAACGCGGGCGACGCTCGAGGTGTCGATCGTCACGCCGCCCTTCCTGGGGTTCGTGGCAGCGGAGGCAGAGCGGCGGATCGGGGAGCAGCTGCCGGTCTCGATGGCCCGGTTCCGGGCGCTGCTCGACGAGGAGACGGCGAGTCAGTCCGGGTAGCCGGGCACCGAGACCACGATCAGCGGGCTGTGCTCGACCATCACATCCACGTCGTCGCGCTTCCAGTTGCGGGCCACGCCCTCGAGCAGCGAGCGGCGCTCGACGGGATCGGTCACGACCCGCGCGGTGCCGTCGACGTCGACCGCCGTGCCGGCCCCCTTGTAGTGGAGCGTGACCGACGGGTTGGCGGCCACGTTCCGGAGCCACGCCCGGGTCGATCCCGCCCGCGGCATCCCGCTGATGACCAGCAGGCCACCGAGATTGTGGACGAAGATCTCGATCCGCCGGGGCTGGCCGGTCCGCCGGCCGATGGTGGTCATGTCGATGACCTGGCTGTGGTCGAGCGCGGTGCTCATCGTCACTTCCATGGTGTCCTCCCCGCCGCCGGGGCGGCGTGCTTGTCATAGTAGTTGCACACACAACTATATGTCGGCCGGGCGCAGGCGGCAAACGCGACCCGGGCCCTACACTCCGGGGCAATGCTTCGGACCGTCACGGCCACCCGCTACGTCACGCCCCTCCGGGAGGGCGGATCGGTGCCTGCCCTGGTGGAGGCGGACGACGACGGTCTGTACGTGGTCAAGCTGCTCGGCGCGGGGCACGGCCGCAAGGCGCTGGTCGCCGAGCTGCTGGCCGGCGAGCTCGGACGGCACCTGGGACTGCCCGTCCCGGACCTGGTCCTCGTGGAGCTCGATGCCGCGCTGGCCAGGGCCGAGCCGGACAGCGAGCTCCAGGACCTGCTGGAACGCTCGGCCGGGACCAACGTCGGCCTCGACTTCCTGCCCGGTGCGCTGGCGTTCTCGCCCGTGATCGGGCCCCCACCCGATCCCGAGCTGGCTGCGGCCGTGGTCTGGCTGGACGCGTTCACGACCAACGTGGATCGCACGCCGCGCAACCCCAACCTGCTCGTGTGGCACCGGCGGCTCCACCTGATCGACCACGGCTCCGCGCTGTACATCCACCACAGCTGGAAGGACCCGGCGGAGCATGCCCGGCGGCCGTTCGAGGCGATCCGGGACCATGTCCTGCTCCCCTTCGCGGGCTCCATCGCGGACGCCGATGCCCGCCTGGCGCCGCTCGTCGATCGTGTCCTGCTCGAGGGTCTGACCGGCGCGATCCCGGACGCCTGGCTGCTCGCCGAACCCGGGCTGCCCGACCCGGACGCCCACCGGCTCGCCTACGTCGACTACCTCGGCTCCCGGTTGCGGGCGCGCGATGCCTGGGTGGACGAGGCCGACCGTGCCCGAGCTGCCTGACGTGCCCGAGCCGGTCGACGGCCCTCAGCCACCCGGAACATCCGACGGCCCCGAGCCGCCGGATGTCCCGGGGAGCGCCCGCGAGGATGTCCGTGCCGCGCGCAGCCCGTTCGAGTACGCGATCGTCCGGGTCGTACCCCGCGTCGAGCGTGGCGAGGGCTTCAACGCGGGCATCGTCCTGATGTGCCGCCCCCATCGCTTCCTGGGCGCCCGCGTCGCGCTGGACGAGGCTCTCCTGGTGGCGATGAGTCCCGACTGCGACCCGGAGATCGTGCGCCGGCACCTGTCCGCGATCGAGGCCATCGCGGGCGGTCAACGCGACGCCGGACCCATCGCGGCGCTGTCGATGCCCGAGCGGTTCCACTGGCTGGTCGCGCCCTCGTCCACGGTCATCCAGCCCGGCGAGATCCACACCGGCCTCACCGCCGATCCGGCCGTGACCCTGGAACACCTGTTCCGGACCCTGGTCCGACGCTGAGCCGCCGCCGCGGCATCCGCGCCCTCGGCGGGCGGGGTCAGGGCACCGCGTCGATCACGTACCGATCCACGTCCGCCACCGGCCGGTAGCCCAGCGAACGATAGATCCTGTTCGAGGTCGGGTTCGCGACGTCCGTGTAGAGGAAGCAGGACCGCCGCCCAGCCGCGAGTTGACTGGCCGTCACGGCCGCCGTGACCGCGGTGGCGAACCCGCGGCCTCGCTCCGCGGGCGGGGTGTACACGCTCGAGATGCGGATCCCGGTCATCGTCGGCCATGCCGCAACCGCCATGGAGACCGGCCGCCCGCCCAGCTCCCAGAGGCACACCTCGCGCCACCGGTCGGCCAGCCATGCCGTGGCAATGGGCACCCCGCTGCGCTGATCCTCGTGCGGCAGGGCCTCGGCCGCGAACGCCTCGAT
The DNA here is from genome assembly GCA_963727585.1 of uncultured Chloroflexia bacterium. Lineage (GTDB taxonomy): Bacteria > Chloroflexota > Limnocylindria > Limnocylindrales > CSP1-4 > CAIXZV01. The sequence goes on from CAVSHH010000003.1 coordinate 2,109,284, forward strand.
CCAGCCGCCCACCAGCGCAACATCGGCCCCGGCCATCAGGCGCCACCGGCCGGGGGCTGGCTGCGCCGGCGGGACGAGCCGGTCCAGGCGATGAATCCGCTCGCGGAGAGCCAGGCGGGGCGGCCGGCCCGTGGCGGCCTGCCAGTGGCGCCCGAACGCGGACGCGACCGGCGGCAGCCCCTCGAACCCCCGGAGACCCGGGTGGTCCGCCGCCACCGCCTCCGCCATCGCCGCCATCGCTGCCTCGATCTGGTCCGGCGCGCCCTCGGCCGACAGCAGCGCGGCGATGTCGGTGACCCCGGCCACGGCCCTGACGGCCGTTCCGCCGAGCACCGCGCGCAGCGCCATCCCGCGCGGACCGGTCCTCCCGGCGCCGGCATCGGGACGATCACGGGCAGCCAGGGCGAAGCCGAGGATGACGCAGTGCAGCGCCTCGTCAGCCGCCAGGTGCCGTGCGCACCGGTCGAGAAACGTCCCGGCGTCGCGGAATCGAACCACGCGGCCGTCGGTCATGCCGAGCTGGGGTTAGCCGGACGAGCCGGCGCGGCTCTGCTCGGCGGCCGTCTCGCGCCGCCGGAAGTAGAGCGCCACCGCGATGGTCACCAGCATGAACGTGAGCGACGCCGTGTTGGTCAGCATCATCGGCAGGTTGCCCAGGGCCGTCCCGTACGAGATCCACATGATGAATCCGATGCACAGCAGCGACAGGTAGCCGATCGACACGTCCCGGCTGGAGCGCGTCTGGGACATCCGGCGGATCTGGAGCGACGGTGAGATGGCCATCAGCAGGCCGGCGATGGTGGCGCCCACCGCGAAGATGTCCGTCGTCGTCATCCGGCCTTGCCCTGCGCGCGCCTCTCGGCCTTTCGAGCCCGCTTGCCGGCCTGGTACTCGGCCAGCCCGTCGGGCGACTCGACATCGCCCAGGGTCGGGTGGTCCGGGATCACCGCCTCCCAGCCGGCAGGCGTGATCCCGAAGCGCTTGCCCAGCAGCGACACGATCGTCCCGGCCTTCATCTCGCCGATCCCCGGCAGCGCGATCAGCCGCTTGTGCAGGTCGCGCCCGTCGGCCGCCTCCGTCCAGACACGCGAGGCGTCGCCACCGTACTCGTCCGCGACGACAACGCACAGGTCCCGGACGCGCCTGGCCATGCTGCCGGGAAAGCGGTGGAGGGCCGGCGGTGTCCGGAAGGCGGCCTCGAACCGCCCCTCGTCCATGCCGGCCAGCCCGGCGGGATCGAGCGTCCCGAGCCGTTTGCGCAGCTCGTATGGACCTGCAAACGCCTTCTGGACGGTGACCTGCTGGTCGAGCGCGAAGCCGATCAGCAGCGCGAGCGGGTCCTCGGCAAGGAGCCGGTCGGCGTCGGGATTGCCGGTGAACGGGAGGTGATCGGGCGGAACAGGCAGCGTCATACGTTGCTCCTATGTCAAGCCGCGGCCGCTGTCAAGGCGGAGGCGGCACTGGCACGTCGTGTCTCGTCAGTCGAGAGGCGTCGGAATACCTCATCCGACAAGCGCCGGCGGAGGGCCCGGATCGCCTCGGTCTTGGTGTCCCCGGTGTTGCGCCGGTGCTCGACGTAGGCGCGGCCCCGCTCGTCGATCCGCATCTGGGTGATGGCGATCCGGTGGAGCGCCAGGTTGAGCTGGCGGTTGCCGCCCCGGGACAGCCGGTGACGTGGCGAGTTGCCCGACCACACCGGGACCGGTGCCGTGCCGTTGTGGCGGGCGAAGGCGGCCGCGGAGCGGAAGCGGCGGATGCCGGCGCTCTCGCCGACGATCTTGGCGGCGGTGAGCGGGCCGCAGCCGGGCAGCGCCAGCAGGGACGGGGCGAGGACGGCGGCGAGGTCCCCGATCTCGGCCTCCAGGTGGCGGATGTCGGCCGATGCCTGCCGGATACGCTCGAGCAGCGTCCGGGCGATCCTGCCCGTGGTGCCGTGGACGGGGGCCAGGGCCACCGCGAGCGCGTCCTGGGTGCGGACGCGGTCGAGGGAGCGGGCCGGCGGCTCCGGGACGCCGAGGTCGAGCAGGAACCAGCGCAGCCGCGCCATGTTCCGGGTGCGCTCGGCGACGAGATCGTCGCGGTGGTCGACGAGCATCCGCAGCTCGCGCTCCGGGCCGTCGAGCGTGGCGATGGGGAGGTCCGGGTTGGCGAGCGCCGCGCGGGCGACCGCGAGCGCGTCGATCGGGTCGCTCTTGCCGGGCTCGCGCACCGAGCGGCGGGCGCCCGCCATGAGCTTGGGCGGGACCCGGACGACGGCCTCGCCGGCGCGGACCAGGCCGGCCTCGAGGCGGCGCGAGAGGTGGTGGCAGTCCTCGAGCGCCCACTCGCGCTCGGGGAAGTGGGCAGCCCAGCGGCGGAGCTCGAGGTGCCCCTCAGGCGTGGCAGCGACCGTGAGCTCGGCGAGCTTGCGGCCCTGCCCGTCGACCGCGACGACCGTGTGCCAGCGCTTGTGCAGATCCGCTCCCAGGATGACCATGTGCCTGTCGCCTCCGTGCATGCGGTGGTGGCGCACGGGCCGGTCGGCGGACACACCTGAGTGGGGGCGGTGCCACGCTCCTATCAAGTCACGCCGGTCGGCCCGGACTGTCTCCCGGCCGGCACAACGCATGGAGGCCACGCCGCTTCGGCGGGCACGCAGCCTAGGAGCCAAGCCGGGAGACGCAACTGAGGGTGACACTCACGCGCAGCCTACCGCGAGGGCCCGGGTGCCGGGGCACGGGGCTCCCATCCCTCACGGGGCTCCGCAACGCGCTCGAACCGACGCCCGCCCGGGGCCTACCATCGGAGCCATGACCAACCCTGCCCCGTTCGCCGACACCCGCGGCGTGCTTGCGGTCCGCACCGGCCGCCTCCTCGACGTCCGGGCCGGCGACCTTGTCCCCGACCGGGTGCTGCTCGTCCGTGACGCCCGGATCGCGGCCGTGCTCGGCCCGGACGAGGGCCTGCCCGACGGCGCCCCGATCGTCGATCTGTCGGGACTGACGGTGCTGCCCGGGCTCATCGACACCCACAGCCACCTTGTCGGCGCGATCCAGGACGCAGGAGTCCCGGCAACCACGACAACCGGTGCCCAGGAAGCGCTCCTCTCGGTCCGCAACGCTCGCGTCACGCTCCAGGCCGGCTTCACCACCGTGCGAGATCTCGGCCCGTTCCGGTCGTTCGTGGACTGTGCATTGCGCGACACGATCGACGCCGGCGAGCTCGAGGGGCCGCGGATGCAGTGCGCAGGTGCGTTCATCACGGTGCCCTGGGGCGGCGGTGACGTGGTGGGCCTCGCACCGGACATCCGGCTGCCCGAGGAGCTGCGGTTCGGCGTGGTCACCACGCCGCTCGAGGTCCGGGACCGCGTCCGCCGGCTGCTGATCGGTGGAGCCGACGTGATCAAGATGATCGGGACCGGCGCCGTGCTGACACGAGGCGGCGTCCCGGGCGTGCCGGAGCTGTCCGAGGAGGAGATGCGGACGGCGGTCGCCGAGGCCGCGTTGTACGGGGCGTTCGTCGCAGTCCATGCCCACGGGGCGGAGGGCGCCCGACGCGCCGTCCGCGCCGGTGTCCGATCCGTGGAGCATGGGTCGATGCTCGACCGCGACACGATCCGGCTGATTGCCGACAGCGGCACCTATCTCGGCGTGGACCTGTTCGACGGCGAGTGGGCGCTCGAGCCCGGGCATGCCGTCGGCTGGCCCGGGGACACGATGCGCAAGCTGCGCGAGACGATGGACACGGGAATCGAGGCCTTCCGGATGGCGATCGAGGCCGGCGTGCGGATCACGTACACCACCGACAGCGGCGTCTATCCCCATGAGCTCGTCGGCCACCAGCTCGCGAGCTACGTGCGATACGGGATGGACCCGCTGGCGGCGATCCGGTCGGCGACCATCGTCGCGGCCGAGTGCCTGGGCTGGGACGACCGGGTCGGGACCCTCGGGCCGGGACGGTTCGCGGACCTGGTCGCGGTCGACGGCGACCCGCTGGCCGACATCACCCGGCTCCAGGCGCCGGCGGTGGTGATGAAGGGCGGCCGGCTAGCGGTCGACAGGCGAGGGTGAGCGCGACGTGATCACCGGGATCGACCATCTGGTCGTCGCCGTCACCTCAGTCGAGGCGGCAGCCGAGGCGCTGGAGCACGAGCTTGGCCTTACCGTCACGGGTGGTGGGCGGCACGAGACCATGGGCACGTACAACATGCTCGCGTTCCTGGGCGACACGTACGTGGAGCTGATCGGGGTGTTCGACGCCGGGCTGGTCCGTTCCTCGCCGCGGTTCGCCGTTGCCGGCGCCGCGCTCGCCATGCTCAATTCCGGGCACGAGGGCCTGGCGACCTGGGCGCTGGCCACCGATGACGCCGCGACCGAGGTGGCCCGGCTCAGGGCGGCAGGGTCGCCGATCGGGGAGCCGGTGGCAGGCTCGCGGCGCCGGCCGGACGGCGAGCTGGTGAGCTGGATCACGGCGTTCCCGGCACTCGGCCCCGATCGGCCGCCGTTCCTCATCGAGCACGAGATGACCGGTGCTGAATGGGGTGCCGATGCCCGGGCCGCGCGGGCGATGTTCCGCCATCCGGTGGGCGGCCGGGCACGACTGTCGACGCTGGTGCTGCCGGCGACCGACGCGGCGTCGGTCGCCGAGGAGTACGGCTCGGTGCTGGGGATCGCGTTCAGCGAGGGCTGGAGGGTGGCGATGGGCGAGGCGTGCGTCGTGCTTCGCGAGGGTGCCTCGGAGCCCGTGGTGGAATTGGCCGTGGCACCCGGGACGCCACCGCTGGACATGGTCCGGTTGGGGGTGCGCTGGCGGCGGGTGATCGCCTCGTAGCCCCAGCACCGGGCCCGGACGTCGTCCGGACATCACCAGCGGTGATCCCAGACGGGTCGGGCGCGAAGCGCCGGCGGCCCCGGCGGGGAATTCGCGCCGAATCCGTCCGGCGGATCACCCGGCGTGATGACCGCGACGCTTCGGGCGGCCGCAGGGTCGCCGGCTGCCAACCGACCGGCCCGTGACCGGTCCGGCAACACGGGTGGTGATATGCGGTGGTGGGTGGCCGACCAGCCCTCAGCGGCGGAGCCCGCGGTCCAGCTTCCTCAGCGGCGGAGGACGCGCTCCAACTGCTCCTGCGCCCGGTTCGCCGGCCCTCGTCCAGACCGGACCGCAATCACCAGCGCGATCCGGTACGCGAGCAGGAAGCCCACCAGGGCGGCCGAGCCGATGTACAGCCACTGCGCCCAGGCCGCCGAGCTGTCCGAGCCCGACGCGATGCCATGGACGGTCACGCCGACGAACACAAGGAACGTCGCGTAGTGGAGGGTCCGCCACGCCCGCTGCGAGAGGTGCGGGCGCAGGTAGAACGACCCGACCACGGCGAGGGCGAGGTACAGCGCAACCTGCCCGAACGCGACCGCGAGCGGGGCGTGCGGGGACAGGCCCGGCACCAGGATCTGCGCGATCGAGAAGGGCATGGTGTGGTCGAGACCCAGCAGGAACCCGTGGATCCCGGCCAGTCCAACGCCGACGGATGCGAGGTCCTGGTGGAGCGTGTAGCTGATCGGGCGATGCGCGATCGAGTCCAGCAACCGGGTCGACAGCAACAGGCCGTAGACCACGGAGCCGGTCAACGCGAGGTAGGCCGTGAACCCGAACACCCGCTCGAACAGCCACACGAGGCCCTGGCGGTCAGTGGCCCAGACCACGGCCAGGCCACGCATCGCGAGCGGCACGGTGGCGCCGAGGATGATCCCGGCTGCCACGGCCGCCAGGCCCCAGCGGACGAGCGAGGTGCGGCTGTCCATGCCGCGGAAGGTCACGCCAGCCACGACAGCATCCCGGGCGTCGCGCGGACCTCGCCGCTCGTGGTCAGGAGGAGGGCCCCATGGGCTCCCGTCCGATGGAGCACGGTCGGCGCCCCGTCGCTCCCCGCCAGCACGACCGCCTTGGCGGCAGCTTCGGCCATCCTGGCCGTGGCTGCCAGCACGGTCGCCTGGACCACGTCGGTATCGCCCGGTTGCCAGGTGGCGGGATCGATCAGGTGGTGGCCGGTCAGCGTGCCGTGGACCCAGCGGTGGACGCTCGTTCCCGACGTCGCCAGCCCGTACCCACTCGAACAGGCGGTCGAGCGCTCCGCGCCGGCCGCCGTCCGGTCTCCCACCAGGCGCACCACGGCGAGCGTGCCGTCCTCGTCGCGGGGGTCGGCCACGCCCAGCAGCAGCTCGTCGCCGAAGGCAACACGTGCCGCGATGTCACCGTCGCCGTCGACCAGCGCGGTACCGCCCGGGGCGATCGCCAGCGCCCGGTCGACGAGCCAGCCCTTGGCCACGCCGTCGAGGTCGAACCGGACGCCGCGCGCGCGCCGGAGCACGGCGCCCCGGGGACCACGGGCGAGCGACCAGCGACGGGAGGCGCCGGCCGGGCGTCGGATCCGGGTGCCGTCCTCGGCCGCCAGCCGGGCATCGAGCATCGAGACGTCCACGAGCCCGTCGGTCACAGCTTCGGCGACGCGTGCCCAGTCGAGCACGGCCGTCATGGTCGGCCCGACCACGATCTGTGTCCGGGTCGACGCGTTCAGCCGCGACAGGTCCGAATCGGGCTCGAACCGGCTCAGCCGGTGCGCCCAGGCCGCGAGCCGGTCGAGGACGGCGTCGGCGGCACGGGCCGGCGGCACGGCCTCCGCACCCAGCCCGGCACTGCCGGCATCGCGAAGGTGGACCGACACCGTCCCACCCATCAGCCGGCGGCTCGCGTCCGCGGTGACCTGGCCGGGCAACGCTGTGACCATGTCCGTCACCGCCCCGATTGCCGGGTCCGCGTCACGACCTTGGTCACGACCTTGGGTGTCGGCTGGGGGCGCACGATGACGGTCGACTGCGGCGGCGCCGTCTGGCCCGGCTGCAGGGTCACGTACTTGGTCACGTGCTGGACGGGCTGTTGCGGCACGGTGTTGGACACCGCAGATGGGTCCTGGGCTGCCGCCTGGGGCGTGATCGAGGGCAACATCGCCGACGTCAGGGCCGCTGCCGAGGCGAGACCCACGACACCGGCCATCAGGCGCAGCGGGTTGGGGTCCGGGCGCCCGCGGTTGACGCGCACCGGTTCCGGCGCCAGCGGACGGCGGGCGCCCGCCGGCGGCACGGGCAACGGAGCCGAGGGCGGCAAGGACACCGCTGGTCGGCCGCCACCGCTGGCGCTCTGGGTGCCCCCGCGGGGAGCGGCGTCGGAATGGCGGATGGACATGCGGTTGGTGCCTCGAGTGGTCTTGCGGCGGGACATCAGTCGTCGCCTCCCTGCTCGCGCTCGGCCTCGTCGTCGCCACTGCGCGTAGCGGTCTTGACCTTGGTCACGGTGATCTGCTGGGGCGTCGCCTCGGGCGTCAGGTAGACCGTGTCGACCTGGACCGGCGCGGCCTCTGGCGTGGTCGCGACCTCTTCGACCGCCGGTGCGGCGGCCGGTTCCGAGGGGCCGAAGCCAGCGAGCGCGAGGCCACCGGCAATCACGAGGGCTGCGGCGAGGGAGGCGGTGAACAGGGCGAGTCGCTGGAGCATCGGCTTGGTCTCCGGTCTGGTGTGGCGGCGTGGGACCATCCTCGTCGGCCACCCTCCCCGTCCCGCTATGCCCAGCATGAGAAGGCTCACAGACACGGCGCATGGCCCTTGGCCGACCCGACGTTCCCCGGCACAATGCGCCGCGATGCACGTGCTGGTCGTGGAAGATGAACCGAAGATGGCCGCCCTCATCCGGCGGGTCCTCGTGGCCGAGCGCCACGTGGTGGATGTCGCGCCTGACGGCGTCAGCGCGATGGCGCTCGCCGCTGCCGGTCCGTACGACGTCGTGGTGCTGGACCGGATGCTGCCGGACATCGACGGCTTCACGGTCCTGCGCCTGCTGCGCGCCAAGTCGATCGAGACCCCCGTGCTGATGCTCACCGCCCTGGGCACCGTGGACGATCGCGTGGCCGGGCTCGACGCCGGCGCCGACGACTACCTGGCAAAGCCATTCGCCTTCTCCGAGCTGCTGGCCCGGATCCGCGCGCTCGGCCGTCGTCCTCCGCCGGCCGGCGATGGTCGGCTTTCGGCCGGCGACCTGGTCCTCGACGAGCTACGCCACGTCGCCCAGGTGGAGGACCGATCGGTGGAGCTGTCGGCGCGCGAGTTCGCCCTGCTGGGCTTCTTCATCCGCCACGCCGGCCAGGTCGTCACCCGGCAGCAGATCCTGGACCAGGTCTGGGGAGCCGAGCCCGACGTCTACTCGAACGTGGTCGACCTGTACGTGTCCTACCTGCGGCGGAAGCTCGGCGAGCTCGACCGGGCGGACCGCCTGCGAACGGTGCGAGGGGTCGGATACACCCTCAGGGTCGAGGGCTGAGGGTGGCCCTGCCGACGACGGAACGCCTGCTCCGGCGCACACGGATCCGCCTGTTCGCCACGACGCTCGCGTTGCTGGTCCTGCTGGTGGCCGGCGTCGGGGCGGCGACCGCGTTCGTTGCCCTGTCCGCGCTCGACGCAGATGTGGACCGGGCGCTGACCGCGGCCGTCGAGGCGCAGGCGGCGGCGATCTCGGGCGAGATCCCCGCCGGCGAGGAGGAGCGCGAGGGCCACGAGAACGCTCCGGCCGTGGCGGACACCGTGCTGCTCGTGCTGGACCCGTCGGGTCGTGTGGTGCTCAACCGGACCGGCCAGACCCTGCCCGGGCTGCCCGCGCTTGATGCGCTGGCCCCGGCCGCCGGGTCCGGGTCGGACATCCGTTCCGTGCGCACGGACGGGGTCGAGGTGCGGGTGGCAACGGTGGCGCTGCGCTCGGGGACCGCGGTGATGGGCTACGTCCAGGGCGGCTTCGAGCTGACCCTCCACGACCAGCAGGCGCGGAGCATCGTGCTCGCCATCGCAGCGGCTGCTGCGCTCGGCCTGCTGGCCTCCGCCGCCATCGCGTACGTGGTGACTGGCCGCGCGCTGGTCCCCGTACGGGAGGGGTTCGAGGCACAGCGCCGGTTCGTCGCCGACGCCTCGCATGAGCTGCGCACCCCGGCCGCGCTGATTCGGGCCAACGGGGAGGTGCTCGAGCGCGAAGGCCTGGTTTCCGACGACGGTCGTGATCTGCTGGAGGACATCATCGCCGAAGCCGACAGGCTGGGCGGCCTGGTCGGGGACCTGCTCCAGCTGGCCGCGTGGGACGAGACTCGGCTGGTCCTGGCCGCCGCGCCGCTGGACGTGGCACAGGTGGCGCGCGACACCATCCGGGGGGCGACCGCGCTGGCGGGCGAGCGCGGCGTGCGGTTGACGGTCGAGGCCGACGATCCGGTCCCCGCCGTGGCGGACCGCGGTCGCCTGGTCCAGCTGCTGCTCGTGCTCGTTGACAACGCCATCGACCACTCCCCACCGGGGACCGAGGTCGCCGTCCGGGTGCGCCTCGACGGCGGATCCGTCGTGGTCCAGGTCGACGACGAGGGACCCGGGATCGCAGAGGCGGACCGCCAGCGGATCTTCGAGCCGTTCATGCGGCTGCCCGGGACAACCCGCCATGGCTCGGGCGGCACGGGTCTTGGCTTGGCGATCGCCCGCCGGATCGCCGAGGCGCATGGTGGGTCGATCGGGGTCGGTGCCCCGCCGTCGGGCGGGGCGCGGTTCACCGTCAGGCTGCCGGGAGGCTTCGCGACGACCTAGGTGGCGCATCGAACGCCGCCGGATATCGGCCGAGCGCGGCAGCCAGCGCCCCCAGGATCACCAGCGCACCGGAGCCCAGGAACAGGGCCGTGGCGTCGAGATCGAGCATGGCGCCCGCGAGGCCCAGCGACAGGGGCATGATCCCGAAGCCCATCAGCATCGTCAGGCTCATCACGCGACCCACCAGCTCCGACGGCACCCGGGCCTGGATCCACGAGACCGCGATGATGTTGGTGTAGCCGATGCAGACGCCCATGACGGCCAGCGCGGCCGAGACCATGGGCATCCACCGTGCGATCCCGACCACGACCATGGCCCCGCCGGCGACGGCCACCGCCCCCAGCAGCAGCCGGCCGGGACGTTCGACCCGCAGGTTGCCGGCCAGCAGGGTCCCTCCGAGCGCACCCGCCGCCCAGGCCGCCGACAGCAGGCCCAGGCCCGCCGGCCCGGTGGCGAAGCGGATCTCCGCGAGCCAGGGCATGCCCACGTTGGCCGGGCCGGTGAGCGCGAAGTTCAGGACCAGCGACAGGAGCAGCGTGGTCCGCAGGGGCGGATCGGCCAGGACGTGGCGAACACCGTCCCGCACGGCATCGAGGAACGACTCCCCGGACACGGGACCGGGCTCGCCGGCTGGAGCCGCCTCCTGGCCGGCAGCGACCGCTCGCGCGGCGGCGTCCTCGGGCTCATCGCCGGTCGCTGTCCGGCGGCGGGCGACGCCGCGCGACGAGATCAGCAGGATGAACACGCCCGCCACGAAGAAGGACAGGGCGTCGACCGAGAAGGCGGCGCCGGTGCCGACCACCGCGATCACGGCACCGGCGATCGGGGGGCCCACGATCGTGGCGACCTGGAGGGTCCCCTGGAGGATGGCGTTGGCCGAGGGCAGCCGGTCGTCCTCCAGCGTCCGTGGCAGGAAGGCCTGCTGGGCCGGCATGTACAGCGCATCGAAGATGCCGAACGCTGCTCCCAGCAGCGCGAGCACCGGGATCGAGGCCGCGCCCGTCAGCACCAGGGCCGCGATCGAGCCCACGACCACACCGCGCGCGAGGTGCGCGACGAGCATCAGCGATCGCGGCGGCCGGCGATCGGCGAGGACGCCGAACGGGATGAGCATGATCGCGCGCGGCACGCCGACGGCGATCAGCACCGTGCCCAGGGCCAGGCCCGAGCGGGTCAGGTCGATGACCAGCCAGGCGAGGGCGACGTAGTGGAACTGGTCACCGACCAGCGAGACGGCCTCGCTGGCCCACAGCAACCGGAAATCCCGTACCCGGAAGGCCCGCCACATCGGCAGCGACCGGGCGCTTGCCAGGGCGCTCATTCGAGGATGATCCTGACGATGTCGTCGCCGTCCTCGACCAGCAGGATCGGCCCGCGCATCCCCGTGCGCAACGCTTCCCGGACACGCTCGACCTGGTCTCCGGACAGGCCCGGGACGCGGTCGAGCGCGAGCCGGCCGACGGCGATCGGCAGCCGGAGGTCGACCACCTGGCGGCCGGCCTCGCGAATCTCGAGACGGATGGCGGACGGACGTGCCGCCGCTTCGAACCCGGGCCGCCCATCGGCTCCGGCGGCGGATGACTCCGCGGATGCAGTGGCGGACCCCGGGGAACCGGCGCGCGCGGGCGGGCGCTCGTCGAGCGCTGCAAGGATCGGGGCCGCCTCATCAGCCGTGAGCCTGCCCTCGGCGACGAGCTCCAGGACGCGGGACAGCGGATCGGCGGCCATCAGCACCACCCCCGGAAGGTGCGCGGACCGGCACCATCGAGGGATTCGAGGCGGTGCGACGCAGTCTCGACGTCGAGGTCGCCCCGCTCGAGCGCCCGCAGGACGTCCAGCCGGGCTGCCTCGCTGCGGTCGACGCCTCCTTCGGGCGCAGCCCAGGCCTGGGTGTCCTCGTCGGTGACCGGACGCGGTGCGACCGGTCCGGCCACGGCCTCGGCGACCGGCGCGAGCTCCGGCGCCGGAGCCGCCGGGGCCGGAGCCTCCGGGGGGGCCGCTGCAGCGGGCGGCTCGGGTGCAGCGGGCTGCTCGGGCGCAACAGGCGACTCGGGCGCAGCGGGCTGCCCGGGCCTGGCGGCGGCGGCCGGATCCGGCCGGGCAGCGCCCCCCGCAGTGCGCAGCCTGACGTCTCCGGACAAGGTGCGCACGGAGATGCCGACCGAGCCAGCACCCGCGACCACCGTACGGTGGGCCCGGGTGCCTTCCACGCGGTGCTCCCCCTGGGCGCGCACGTCACCGGTGATCGTCTCCACCTCGAGGCGGACGTCGGTGGGCGTGACCAGCTCCACGTCGCCGGACACCGAGCTGATGGCGTGCCGGCCCCCGGCGGCCAGCTCGGCCTCGAGGCGGATGTCGCCGCTGGTGGTCCCGACGTCGGTGGCGGCCAGGCGCGACGCCCGGATGCGGAGGTCTCCGGACAGCGTGCGGGCCCCGAGGTCGACGGCCCCGTCAGCCTCGACGAACGCGTCACCGGACATCGTCTCGAGACGGACCGATCCGCCGCCGGTGGCGATGCGGAGGCTCCCCGAGGCGGAGGCCCAGCGGCTGGTCCCGCCAATCCCCACCGCCTCGACCTCGCCGCTGGCGGTCCTGAGCATGACGCGGGCGGTGCGCGGGACGTCGATGTCCAGGTCGCGCGACCGGCCGGTCGTCATGCTCAGTGGACCGATCCGCACGCCGACGTGGCCCTCGCGCACGCGGACCGTGCCGGGCTCTCCGTCCACGATCACGTCGTCACCCAGCGGCTCGCCGTCGCGGCTGCGGACGACCACCTGGTCGGCGTCGATCCCGCGTACCCGCAGATCGGCCGACGAGACCACGATCTCGACGAGGCCGTCCGGCTGGAGCGGGACCTCACGGAGGGCTGGGTTGATGGTTCCGGTCATCGCGTTGTTCTCCCCATGGCGCGGATGGCTTGTGCGGCCTCCTCCGCCGTGAGCTCGTGGTTGGCCAGGCGTTCCAGGATGTCGTGACGCGCCTCGCTGACGTCCTCGCCTCCGGACGCCGTCGGGGCCGCTCCCGCTTCGTCGCGTGGACCGAAGCCGAGAGCCCGGACGAGGGCCTCAACCCGGACCCTGACGGTCGGGTAGCTGATCCCCAGCTCGCGCTCCATGTCACGCAGGTTGCCGCGGCTGCGCAGGAAGCTCTCCAGGACCTGCAGCTGCTCGCGGCTCAAGCGGGCGAACCGCCCGACCCCGAACTCGCCCTCGATCGTGGTGCCACAGGTCCCGCAGCGCAGGCGGGTCACGGCGAGCTCCCCGGCGCAGACGGGACACGTGGCGATGACGTCGTGTGGCACCGTACTCGTCCTCACAAATAGAAGGTGTGGTTCCCTTTTTCTAATATTTGATTTCTTCTGTGTCAAGTGGGAGATCACGATGGCACACAGTTGCACCTGCATGGACGCCACGTGGCTCGGACCGGCCACGCCGGGGCGGCCCGGGCAGCCGCGCCAAGTCAGGGCCGGATCAGCGCCGCAGGGCCGGATCAGCGCCGCAGGTCAGATGGGCGGGGACGGGAGCCGACCGATCAGTCCTGCTTGCGCGCGATCGCCTCGGCGAGCTCTCCCTTGGTCATCCTCGAGCGGCCCTTGACCTCGAGGGCCCGCGCCCGCTGGTAGAGCTCGTCGCGGGTGTTGCCCTCGACATCGACGCCGCCGTACGTCCGTCGGGGCCGGTCGTGGGACCGCGGCGTGTCCTGGGCGGCCTGGGGGTCCGACGGTCCCTTCTCGTCCTTGGGCTCCCAGTGGTCGCCGACCTTCTCGAACGAGTGCTTGAGGGACGAGAACGCCGTTCGGTGCGCGCGCTCGCCCTCGCCGTAGGAATCGACGGCCGAGTCGTGGGTCTTGGCCCAGGTCCGCTGGGCCTTCTTCGGGGAACGGCGGAGCGTCCCCGGCAGGTCGTCTCGTGCAGGCATGAGCACAGCCTCGGGTCCACGACCATGCCGGCGCGCCATCGGCCCCGCGGGCCGCCTTGCGAGGGCCGGTCAGCACTGCGTCCCGTCGCCGCCACCGGGCAGGCTGCAACACGCGCGACATCCGCTGCCTCACCCGCGGGGCGCGTCCATGCCGTTCCGGCAGGCAAGGTGCCAAGCACGCCGCACGGAGGGCCCCTGATGACCATCCTCGATCGCGCCCGCGGAAGGCGCCAGATCCAGTTCGATGTCGGCCAGCTGGCCGACGACCTCGCCAAGCGCGTGCCCGATCTCGAGCGCGTGGACCTGGCGAGGGCTCGCGACATGGCTGCCGAAGCCGTGCAGGACGCCTCGGAGCGCGCCCGACACTCGCTGGACCGCGCCTCGGAGCGCGCGCGAGAGATGCGCGCGGACCTGGTCGAAGCAATCGAGTCGGGCCAGCCGGAGCAGACGCTCGAGGACGTGGGTCAGAAGGTCCGAGAGGTGGCCAGCCCGGGCGGGATCCGGGCGTTCGCCGCCCGCATCGAGCGCGAGCTCCCGGACACGGACAAGGACCGGTATGACCGCGCCTATGAACGCGGCCGCATCCGGGCTCGGACGATCTATCTCGGCTTGGGCCTGGCCGCCGGGATCGCGGCCGGCATCGCGGCGGCGCTGCTGCTCGAGCCCCGGCATGGCCGGGAGCGCCGGGAGGCGCTGAGCCGGACGGTGAGCGGAATCAAGGGCCGGGTGTCCGACCAGGTCGGCGACAGGTCGGGGGGGAGCCGCGCCAGTGCGGATGAGGGGCCGGGGCCCGTGGCCGTGATGGACGTGGCGGCGACCGAGCTGCCGACGGCCAGCGGCCCGATCCCCGAGGCCGGCACGGATCCCGAGGCGCACGCGCACGAGGCCCTGCCGGAGCCGCCGGCCGCGGCGACCGAGCCGCCGGCCGTCGGTGATCCGACCGATCCGGTCGCCCGCTCCTGAGCCGAGCCCAAGGCTGAGCCGGTTCGGCCCGGCCACCCGGCCGCCGCCAGGGCCGGCGCTCCCCTTTCGCCCGGGGGTTCAGCGTGCCGGAAGGTCGATCGACTCCCCGGGCGCCACCACGCGTACGGGAACGTCCGGCGCCACTCGCGCAGCCGCCCGGGCGAAGGCGGGACCCGGAGTCGCGAACGGCTCGGGAACGAGGCGCTTGAGGCCCGCCGGGTAGAACGTGCCCCAGTGGATGGGGATCGCGAGGCGCGGCCGGAGGACGGCAGCCGCTTGCGCGGCTCGCTCGGGATCCATGTGGCCGGGCCCGATGGTCGGCCCCCAGCCCCAGACCGGCAGCAGCGCCACGTCGAGGCTTCCGGCCAGCGCCGCCATCCCCGGGAACAGGTCGGTGTCGCCAGGGAAGTAGACGGTGCGGGAGCCCTCCAGGACACAGCCGATGGCGGGACCGACCGGGCCGAACGGCTCGCGACGCCCCGAGTGGAGCGCCTCCACCACCGTGAACTGGACGCGGTCGATCGTCAGCCGGTCGCCCGGCTCCACCTCCTCGACCGGACCCAGCCCGAGCCCGGCCACGGTGCGCCCGAAGCCGCGGGGCACGATCACGGTTGGCTTGCCGGGGATCTGGCGCAGCGAGCGCGGATCGAGGTGGTCGTGGTGGCCGTGGCTGATGAAGACCGCATCGAGGTCCGCGAACAGCTCGGGCAGCACCGAAGCGACCTGCCGCCGGACCGGCCCCAGGCCATTGCGCAGCACCGGGTCGGTGAGGATCCGGAGGTCGTCGATCTCGAGCAGCAGCGCCGAGTGGCCGAGAAAGGTGAGGCGACCGTGGGCCGGCCCGGCGACGCGTGCCGGCGACGCGGCACGGACGGCGCGCCACTCGTGGTCGACGGCGGCATGGCGATGGGGCATGGCGCCATGGTGCCGTGATCCGTGCCGCCGTGTGCGGCCGAACGCGTCGCGCGGCATCTCGCGGGCCGCCTGGCACGCCCACCCCTGCCGGACGGCCCTCGGGTCCCAGCCAATCGGTGACCCGCCGTCCGTCCGGATGGGGCCCGATCGCCTTCCCCTCGGCGCACGGACAGGCGCACACTTGGGGCTGGCTTCGCAGGATCCCGTCCTGCCGGTCCGTCCCCGTCGCCACCTATCAACCCGGGTGGCATGTGCCACCCGAAAGGATGCAGACACCGATGAGTCAGCACTGGGAGTGCCTCGACGGCAACGAGGCAGCCGCGCGCAGCGCATACGCGATGAGCGAGGTGATCTCCATCTACCCGATCACGCCGGCCTCGCCCATGGCGGAGTACTGCGACGACTGGTCCGCTGCCCGCAAGCCCAACCTGTGGGGCAGCGTTCCGTCCGTGGTCGAGATGCAGTCCGAGGCTGGTGCCGCGGGAGCGGTCCACGGCTCGCTCCAGAAAGGCGCGCTGACGACGACGTTCACGGCGTCCCAGGGCCTGCTGCTGATGATCCCCAACATGTTCAAGATCGCGGGCGAGCTGACGCCCGCCGTCATCCACGTGGCCGCTCGCACCGTCGCCACCCACGCCCTGTCGATCTTCGGCGACCACAGCGACGTCATGCACGCCCGGGCGACGGGCTGGGCGATTCTGGCCGCCAACTCGGTCCAGGAAGCGCACGACTTCGCCGCCGTGGCGCACGCGGCCACCCTGCGGGCGCGGGTGCCCTTCCTCCACTTCTTCGACGGGTTCCGCACCAGCCACGAGGTCAACAAGATCGCCCTCCTCGACCCGGACGACCTCCGGTCGCTGGTCCGGGAGGACGACCTGCTGGCATTCCGCTCCCGCGGCCTGACCAGTGAGGCGCCGGTCGTCCGTGGCACCGCCCAGAACCCCGACGTGTTCTTCCAGGCCCGCGAGGCTTGCAACCCCTACCACGACGCCGTGCCGGGCATCGTGCAGGAGGTGTTCGACGAGTTTGCGACGCGAACGGGACGGCGCTACTCGCTGGTGGAGTACAAGGGTGCGCCGGACGCCGACCGGGTGGTCGTTGTCATGGGCTCCGGCGCAGGCGCGGTCGAGGAGACGGTGGACACGATGGTCGCGGGCGGCGACAAGGTCGGGGTCGTGGTCGTCCGCCTGTTCCAGCCGTTCCCGGCGGACGCGTTCATGGCCGCGCTGCCGAAGACCGTGAAGCAGATCGCGGCCCTCGACCGGACCAAGGAGCCGGGCGCCGTCGGCGAGCCGCTGTACCAGTCGATCGTCACCGCCCTCGCCGAGGCCCAGGACGGCGACCAGCCGCCGTTCGCGGAGGCGCCCAAGGTCATCGGCGGCCGCTACGGCCTCTCGTCCAAGGAGTTCACGCCGTCGATGGTCAAGCCGATCTTCGACGAGCTGCTGGCCGCGCGGCCCAAGCGCCACTTCACGGTCGGCATCTACGACGATGTGACCAACCTGTCGCTGCCGATCAGCCAGACGTTCAGCCACCCTCGTCCGGCGGGCGAGGTGCAGGCGCTGTTCTTCGGGCTCGGCTCGGACGGAACCGTGGGCGCCAACAAGAGCTCGGTCAAGATCATCGGGGAGGGCACGGACCTCTTCGCGCAGGGCTACTTCGTCTACGACTCGAAGAAGTCGGGATCGGTCACCTCGTCGCACCTGCGGTTCGGGCCCGAGCCCATCCGCTCCACGTACCTCGTGGACAATGCCGACTTCGTCGCCTGCCACCAGTTCGGCCTGCTCGACAGCGTGCCGATCCTCGATCGCGCCAAGCCCGGCGCGACCTTCCTGCTCAACAGCCCCTACGGGCCCGACGAGGTCTGGGAGCATCTGCCCACCCGGGTCCAGGAGCAGCTGGTCGAGAAGCGCATCGAGCTGTGGGTGATCGATGCCATGGCGGTCGCCGCCGAGACCGGCATGGGCAATCGCATCAACACGATCATGCAGCCGTGCTTCTTCCACCTCTCCGGTGTGCTGCCGGCCGAGGACGCGATCACGCGAATCAAGAAGTTCGTCCAGAAGACCTACGGCAAACGCGGCGATGCCGTGGTCCAGCGCAACTACGCCGCCATCGACAAGTCGATCGAGCGGCTGGGCAAGGTCGAGCTCCAGGCCGTCAGCCCGACCACCCCGCTCAAGGTGCTCGTCCCCGACACCGCCCCCGACTTCGTCAAGACCGTCACTGCCCGCCTGATGGCCGGTGAGGGCGACCTGCTGCCGGTGAGCGCGCTGCCCGTCGACGGCACCTTCCCCACCGGCACCACGAAGTACGAGAAGCGGGCCATCGCCCAGCAGATCCCCGTCTGGGACGAGTCGATCTGCATCGACTGTGGCAAGTGCGCCATGGTCTGCCCGCACGCCACGATCCGGATGAAGGTGTTCCCGGAGGCGGACCTCCCGGCGCTGGAGGGCTTCCCGTCCAAGGAGTTCCGGTCCCGTGACCTGCCGGGACACCGGCTCACGATCCAGGTCGCTCCCGATGACTGCACCGGGTGCGGCGTGTGCGTCGACATCTGCCCTGCCAAGAGCAAGACCGATGTCGGGCACAAGGCGATCAACATGGCCCCCTACCTCGACAACCGCGACGTGGAGCGGGAGCGCTGGGACGCCTTCCTGGCGATCCCCCCGCTGGCCCGCGATGCCATCCCCCGCGACACCGTCAAGGGCGCAGCCCAGCTGGAGCCGCTGTTCGAGTTCAGCGGCGCCTGCGCCGGCTGCGGCGAGACGCCCTACATCCGGCTGGTGACCCAGCTGTTCGGCGACCGCATGGTGGTGGCCAACGCCACCGGCTGCTCGAGCATCTACGGCGCCAACCTGCCGACCACCCCGTACACCACGAACGCTGCAGGCCATGGGCCCGCCTGGGCCAACAGCCTGTTCGAGGACAACGCCGAGTTCGGGCTCGGGATGCGGCTGGGCCTCGACGCCCAGTACGGCATGGCCGTCTCGCTGGTCAAGAGGCTGGCACCGGTGATCGGCGAGCCGCTGGCCAGCGAGCTGGTCGAGAGCCCGCAGGACACCGAGCCGCAGATCGAGGCCCAGCGCGAGCGGCTCGCGAGGCTGCGCGCGATCCTCGACGGCGTCACGGGCGACCAGGCCCAAGATGCCCGCCAGCTGGCCGCCCTCGCCACCAACCTGGTCAAGCAGGGCATCTGGATCATCGGCGGCGACGGCTGGGCCTACGACATCGGCTACGGCGGGCTGGACCAGGTCCTCTCGTCCGGCCGCAACGTCAACATCCTCGTCCTCGACACGGAGGTCTACTCCAACACCGGCGGCCAGGCGTCGAAGGCCACGCCGCGCGGCGCGGTCGCCAAGTTCGCGGCGGCCGGCAAGCCCACCGGCAAGAAGGACCTGGGCGCCGTCGCCCGCGCCTACGGGAACGTGTTCGTGGCCCAGATCTCGCTGGGCGCCAACGACGCCCAGGCGATCAAGGCCCTGCTCGAGGCGGAGGCATGGCCCGGGCCGAGCCTGGTCATCGCGTACGCGACCTGCATCGCGCATGGCATCGATATGAGCAAGTCGATGAGCCACCAGAAGGACGCGGTGAAATCCGGCTACTGGCCGCTCTACCGCTTCCAGCCGCAGGAGGTCGAGGACGGCACCCCGTTCAAGCTCGACAGCACCAAGCCGTCGATTCCGATCAAGGAGTTCGTGGCCAGCGAGACCCGGTTCGCGATCCTCGAGCGGACCGATCCCGAGAAGGCGGCCGAGCTCGCGGACCTCAGCCAGCAGGACGCCGACGAGCGATGGCGCTACTACCAGCAGATGGCCGGCATGCAACGGAGCGTTCCCCACCTCCAGGCAGCCGCGCAGGACACCGAGGCCGTCGCCCCAGCCCCCGGCGCGTCGAACGGCTCCAACGGGGCCGAGAAGGGAGCTCGCGCGTGATCCCCGACCTTCGCACCCGCTACCTCGGGCTGGATCTCCGGTCGCCGATCGTCGCGTCGTCCACGCCGCTGACGGGCGACCCGTCGTTCGTCAAGCGGCTCGAGGACGCCGGTGTCGGCGCGGTCGTGCTGCCCTCGCTGTTCGAGGAGGAGATCCTCAATGACGAGATCGAGCTCAGCCGCGCGCTCGATCAGGGCACCGAGCAGTACGCCGAGGCCCTGGGGTACTTCCCCAACGTCGAGGAGTTCAAGGGCGTCGGCGAGCGCTACCTGGACCGGCTCGGCAAGACCAAGTCCATGGTCTCGATCCCGGTCGTCGCGAGCCTCAACGCCGATACCGCCGGCTCCTGGGTCCGGTACGCCAAGCTGATCGAGGATGCCGGCGCAGACGCGCTCGAGCTCAACCTGTACCACGTCGCTGCGGACCCGGCCCTCGGCTCAGCGGCACGCGAGGAGGCGGACGTCGACCTCGTGGCCGAGGTGCGGGCATCGATCTCGATCCCGCTCGCCGTCAAGCTGTCGCCGTACTACGCCGCGCTGGCGAACTTCGCCGGGCGCGTGGTGGCGGCGGGTGCCGATGGCCTCGTCCTGTTCAACCGCTTCTACCAGCCGGACCTGGACCTCGAGACCTTCGACGTCGTGACCAAGGTCTCGCTGTCCCACCCCACGGAGCTGCGGCTGCCGCTCCGTTGGCTGGCGATCCTGCGACCGCAGCTGGGCTCCTCCGTGGGGCTCGCGGCGACGACAGGGATCCACGCTGCCGCCGACGCGGTCAAGGCGCTCTCGGTCGGGGCGGACATCGTGATGATGGCCTCCGCGATCCTGCTCCACGGGGCCGATCACGCGGCAACCGTGGAACGGGATCTCGTGGCCTGGATGGTCGAGCGCGAGTACGAGTCCGTATCGCAGCTCCGCGGCTCCGCGAGTGCGGCCAACGTCGCCAACCCGTCGGCGTTCGAGCGGGCGAACTACCTCAAGACCCTCCACTCCTGGTCTGCCCCGAGCGAGCTCGCGGGGGCGTAGTTCCTGCGGGCCGGTCGACGGCGGTAGGCGCTGCCTGGTCGTCGGCTCGCGGGGTGGTGGTCGGGGCACACGCTATGGCGAGCCCCTGGCCGCCGGTCGCTCGTCCCTAGCCGCCGGCCCGCCAGTCGCCGACGGTCGTGCCGAGGAACCCGATCACGCTCCGGTAGTAGCGCTTGGGTGCGTACGGGTCCGAGATCGCCCGCGCGCCCGGCGTGCGGACCGACAGGAAGCTGAAGCCATACTCGCGGGTCCGGGTGGGATCGGTCCAGAACAGCCTCGCCAGGCTCATCCCGGACTTGCGTGTGAACAGCCCCTTGAGCACGTAGCCCACGCTCGTGATCCCGCTTGCGTAGACCGCCTTGGCACCCGCCTGCATGAACCCGTGGCCGTAGTTGTCGATCCGCTTCTTGGCGACCGACTTCTTGGGGTTGCCGGCGCCCCACTCGTTGTTGCCCGACGCGTAGCACAACCGGTTGAGCAGGACCACGGCGTTCGACGCCAGCTGGAGCCTGGCCATGTACGACTCGCCGTAATACTTGACGTTGGAGTTGCCGCTGTCATAGCGCCGGTTGAGGCCGAAGCCATCCTTGGAGTCGACGGAGAACGGGGCGTACGGGCTGGGCCAGCCGTTGCCATGGCCGAGATAGACGAGGATGTTCGCGTCGACGGCCGCTCTCCGGACGCGTCGCCAGGTTGCCCTCGGGCTGTAGACCTTGTTCACGGTGGCGCCGTAGCCTCGAGCCTGGTCGGCGAGCCTGTTGGCGCCTCTCTTGTAATTGGCGGTGGCCGAGCCCACGGGGCCGACGACGATGACGACCTTCATCGAGGCGGCGCGCGCCGCGGGGGCCGAAGCGGTGGTCGCGGTGACGAGCACGAGTGCGGCGACGATCGCGGTCAGCAGGGACCGGATCAGGTTGGATGACGCCCGCTGGGCGCCGCGCTGGTGGTGCGGCAATCGTCGTGCCTCCCCTCTCCGGACGCCGCGGCTGGGCCGGGCGACGGTGGGACGTGGGCCGTCACGGCAGGGCTGGGGCCAAGGGCGCACGCGTCCGTGAGGACGGCGCGAGGGTGCCGACAGGATCCATCGGCGGGCCGGAGTGTGCGCAGGCGACGGTGCCTGCCAGGCGACGGCTCTTCGGTTGCTGGCCTGTCTGCGGTCTGGGGGTCGACTGCGAGTCCGGCCGAGTATGCCAGACGAGGCACGACCCCGCCCCCATGCCATTCGGCCCATCGTCGGATGGCGCTATCGTGTCAGCAGACCCGCCGGGACGGACCCGGAGCGGGCACAGCCGGAGGACGGATGGACGGGCCGACGGGAGTCATGGCCGGCGCGGACGTCGCCCTCGCCACGTCGGGGCTCCGGAAGCGGTACGGGCGCCGGGTGGCGCTCGACGGTCTGGACCTGCGGGTCCCGGCGGGCGTGGTCTACGGCTTCCTGGGGCCCAACGGCGCCGGCAAGACGACCACGATGCGCATCCTCACCGGCCTGGTGCGCCCGGATGCCGGGAGCGTCGAGCTGCTGGGCCGCCCGTTCGGACGCGGCGACCGGCGACGGCTGTTCGAGGTGGGCTCGCTGATCGAGGCGCCATCCTTCTATCCGTACCTCTCGGGCCGGGCCAACCTGCTGGTGCTGGCCGCGGCCGGCGCACCGACTCCTCCCGCCCGGGTTGACGAGCTGCTGACGCTGGTCAACCTCAGCGAGCGGGCGGACGACCGCGTGTCGGGCTACTCGCTGGGGATGAAGCAGCGACTCGGGATCGCCGGTGCGCTCCTGTCGGACCCGCGCCTGCTGCTGCTCGACGAGCCCGCCAACGGGCTCGACCCGGCCGGGATCGCCGGCATGCGCGACACGCTGCGCGCGCTGGCGGCCGCCGGCAAGACGGTCCTGGTGTCCAGCCACCTGCTGTCCGAGGTCCAGCAGCTCGCGGACGTGGTCGGCATCATCGCCCGCGGGCGACTTGTGCGCGAGGGCCGGATCGACGATCTCCTGCGCGAGGCGGGATCGGTGCGGGTCCGCGTCGACCCGGCCGAGGTCGCCGCCGCGGGCCCCATCCTCGAGGCGATGGCGGGACCCGGCAAGGTCCGTGCCCACGCCGGGCCCGAGGCGGGCTGGCTCGACGTCCGGATCGATCCCAACCGTGCGCCCGAGCTCAACCGTGCGCTGGCTGCCGGCGACGTGTGGGCGTCACGCCTCGAGGTGGGCACGACGCTCGAGGCGCTGTTCCTCGAGCTGACCGGCTCGACGCCCGATGTCCGCGGATCGGGCACACCGCCCACGCCGCCGCCGGGCACGATCCCGGGGTGGCCGACGTGAGGCTCCTGGGCGCCAACCTGCGCAAGCTTCGCACCCGGCCGGCCAGCTGGGTGACGCTCGCGCTGCTGGTCGGACTGCATGCCCTGGTCATGTTCTTCGTGATTCTCGGTACCCAGGTGTCGACGGACCCGACCGAGGCTCTGGGTGCCCGGCAGCTGCTGACCTTCCCGGCCGCCTACCAGATCACCCTGTCGCTGGTGATCTCGATCGGGGGCCTGCTGGCGGTAACCTATGCCGCCGCCATCGCGGGTTCCGAGTGGAGCTGGGGAACGCTCAAGTCGGCGGTCGCGAGGGGCGAGGGCAGGGCGACCTACCTGTTGCTGCTGTTCGCCGCGGTGACGGTGGCCACATGGGTCGGGCTGGTTGCCGCGTTCGTCGTGGGTGTGGCGGTGACCGCCCTGGGCGCGGTGGTCATCGACGTGGGGCTGGGAGGCATGGGCGACATCGACGCCCTGCTCGCGCTCCCGGAGCGGTTTGCGCGGGCGGGACTCGCGATGGCCATGAACGCCTCGCTGGGGTTCGCGATCGCGACCCTCACCCGCAGCCAGCTCGCCGGCATCGGCGTCGGGATCGGCCTGTTCTTCGCCGAGGGGATCGCCGGCATCTTCGCGCCGCACGTCATCAAATGGTTCCCGTTCACGGCCTCGGGCGCGGCGGTGGAGGGTGGGGCCGGGGGCGGTGTCGTGGTCAACGGGGCCGAGATCGGGGCCTCGCTGGACTCGACGACCGCGATCGTGGTCACCGTCCTGTGGCTGGTGGGGGCGCTTGCCGTGGCCGTCATCCGGGCTGAGCGGGCCGAGATCGGGGGCTGAGGGCGGCAACGGCCGCGGGAGCCCCGTCGCATCAGGCGCGACGCGCCACCGGCGCCACGGATCCGTGAACGAGCGCCACGAGGTCGGCCGGCGCCAGCTCGATCTCCAGGCCCCGTCGGCCTGCCGACACGTGGATCGTGGGCCACGCGGTCACCGAGGCATCGACGACCGTTGGCAGCGGGCGGCGCGTCCCGATGGGTGAGATCCCGCCCAGCACATACCCGGTCGCCTTTTCGGCCTGGCCGGATGGCGCGAGCTCCGCCCGCCGTCCGCCGAGCGCATGGGCGACGGCCTTGAGGTCAACCTCGCTGTCGGCCGGGACAACAGCCATCCCGAGCCGGCCATCGACGCTCACCACGATGGACTTGAGCACGCGTCCGGCATCGACGCCCAGGGCGCTGACCGCCTCGAGAGCATAGCCCTGCCCACCCGGTCGGAGCGATGACCGGGCCTCATGCGCATATTCATGCACCGTATGCACAACCCCGGAGCGACGGACGGCATCGGTCGCCCGGGTGCCTTGCGAGCCCATGCCGCCATTTTCGCGTATGCTCGGCCCCGTCCGGCGGCGCCGCCGCCCACGCCTAGGCAGGGTGCCCCGATCCCGCGAGGGCGCCGCGCCGGACGACATCAGAGCAAGGTGACCGCCGCCCAAGGTGGTCACGGACCCGAAGGAACGCGACGCACTTGCATTTCGAAGAGCTGGGGCTCTCGGCCGACCTCCTGCGGACGGTCGCCGACGAGGGATACACCGAGCCCACGCCCGTCCAGGAGCGGGCAATCCCGTTTGTCCTCCAGGGCCGCGACGTCCTTGCGGCGGCCCAGACCGGCACCGGGAAGACGGCGGCGTTCACGCTGCCCATCCTCGACCGCCTCAAGTCCCAGGCGAACACCTCGTTCTCTCCCGCCCGCCACCCGGTCCGCGCCCTCATCCTCACCCCCACCCGGGAGCTGGCGATGCAGGTTGCCGGCGCGGTCAAGATCTACGGCCGCATGGTCCCCCTGCGCAGCGCGGTGGTGTACGGCGGCGTCCCGCTCGATCCCCAGATCAAGGAGCTGCGCGGCGGCGTCGAGATCCTGGTCGCGACGCCGGGCCGCCTGCTCGACCTCGTGGGGCAGCGGGCCGCGAACCTCGGCCAGGTGGAGATCCTCGTCCTCGACGAGGCGGACCGGATGCTGGACATGGGCTTCATGCCCGACATCCGGCGCATCCTGGACCTGCTGGTCGCCCGCAAGCAGACGCTGCTGTTCTCGGCCACGTTCAGCGACGACATCAAGCGCCTCGCCGGGTCGATCCTCAACCACCCTGAGACCATCGAGGTCTCGCGCCACGGCACCGCCGCCGAGACCGTCCGCCAGCTCGTCTACCCCGTGGACCGGGATCGCAAGGAGGAGCTGCTCCGCCACCTGGTGATCCAGGGTGACTGGCACCAGGTCCTCGTGTTCACCCGGACCAAGCTCGCCGCATCGCGGCTGGCCTCCTGGCTGGACCGCCACGACGTGGCCTCGACCGCCATCCACTCGGACCGCGCCCAGTCGGACCGGACCAAGGCGCTCGAGGCGTTCAAGGCGGGTGAGATCCGGGTCCTGGTCGGCACCGACGTGGCAGCCCGCGGCCTGGACATCGACAACCTGCCCCACGTGGTGAACTTCGAGCTGCCCTGGAACCCGGAGGACTACGTCCACCGCATCGGTCGCACCGGTCGCGCGGGCGCCACCGGCGATGCCGTCAGCCTGGTGTGCGTGGACGAGGCCGACCTGTTGCGCGGCGTCCAGCGCCTGTTGCAGCTGGCCATCGAGTGGCAGGTGGCCGAGGGGTTCGAGCCCAGCCGCCAGGCACCCCAACCGCTGCGCGCGCCTCGCGGCACCGGCGGCAGCACGACGGGCAGGGGCCGGAGCCGGGTCGGGGGCGCCCGCCGGCGCTGACGCCTGGAGATCGGGAAGGCCGCCCTCGTGGCTCCGAGGACCCGGCCCGACCGCTCTCAGGCTCTCGGCCGGGCCACCGCCTGCGGTCGTGCGGTCCGCGCCACGTCCATTCCCAGCCGGCGACAGGCAGCTGCAAAGCCCAGGGCATTGGCGGGGGCGCAGGCACGTGGATCGTTGTTGAAGTACACCCACACATCCCCGTCCGGGCCCCAGCCGTCGCGCAGGCGCCCGGCCCAGGAAGCGAGCGCCTGGCGCCCGTAGCACGGCTCCGGCGACGCGCGGCCCTCGTGCAGCCGGAGGTAGGTCCAGTCCGCGGTCCGCCAGCGCGGTGGAAGGGCCCCCCGCCGGTCGGCCAGGCACAGGGCGGCGCCGTGGCGCTCCAGCACGCGCCGGACCTCCGCCACGTGCCAGCGGTCGTCGCGCAGCTCCACGGCGACGCGCCAGCCGGCCGGGCAGGCCGCCAGCGTCGCGTCCAGCCGGCCGGCATCGGGAGCGAACCTGGGCGGCAACTGCAGCAGCAGGGGGCCGAGCTTCGACCCCAGGCCGGCAACCCGCTCGGCAAGCCGGAGGACCGGTTCCTCTGGATCCTTGAGTCGCTTGACGTGGGTCAGGAACCGGCTCGCCTTGACCGCCACCACGAAGTCGTCCGGCGTCCCGGCAGCCCAGCGTTCGAATGTCGCACGAGCAGGCAGGCGGTAGAAGGCACTGTCCGCCTCGACGGTCGCGAACAGCCCGGCATACACGCTCAGCCAGCGGGCCTGTCCGATGCCGTCGGGATAGACGCCGCCACGCCACGACCGGTACTGCCAGCCGCAGGTTCCCACGTGGATCGTCATGCGTCCATCGAACCGCAGCGGACATCAAGAACGCGTGGCAGGTCGCGGTGGTCAGGCGCCGCGCCGGTCGCAGTGTCGCGGTGGGCGGCAGGCGGCGGCCCGGCGGGCTACGGAGCGGCGGTCGAGGCGGCGACCGGGCTGCTGGACGGCGACGGGCTCGCCTCGGGGAGCGGGTCCAGGATCACGTTGAGCAGCGCCTCCGCCACCCTGGCGGGATCCTGGACGCCCTGGTTGGTGAGCACGGCGATCGTGACGCCTTCGCCGGGCAGGTAGCGAACCACATTTCGGAACCCGAGGAACCGCCCCGAGTGCCCGAGGGCCCGCCGGCCGGCGAGCGGCAGCGCCTGGATGCCCAGGCCGTATGGGACCCGTGCCTTGAGCCGTTTCGTGACGGCCACGTCCGCCAGCATCCTCCGCTGCATCGCCGGTGTCAGCACGTCGCCGCCCGCGAACGCGCGCATCCAGCGGGCCGCATCAGCAGCCGTCGCCGCGATCGAGCCGGCGCCGGCCGCGGCAGTCACGACGGACCGGAACGGCATCACGTCCGAGACCGCTGCGACTGACACCGGGCGCAGCCCGCCCGTGCCGTCCCGGGCCAGCCGGTAGCCGCGCGTGCCGGGCGCCCGGGGCTCCTCGACGGCCTGGTACCAGGTGGCTTCGAGGCCGAGCGGGTCGAGCAGCCGTTCCCGGATCTCCTGCGCAAGCGGGTGACCGGTAACGTTCTCCACGATCTGGCCGAGCAGCAGGTAGTTGGCGTTGGAGTACAGCCATACGCGACCGGGCAGGTACCGCTTCCGGAGCGGGGCGACGTAGGTCCACGTCTCCTCGGGCGTCCACGCGGCCTCCTTGTCGGCCTGGAGGGGCGCGTCGATCCTGGCATTCAGGAAGAAGTCCGGGATCCCGCTGGTGTGGTCGAGCAGCTGGCGGATCGTCATCGCCGGGTGGACCGGGTAGCCGGGCAGCCGGTCGGACACGCGGTCAGCCAGCGAGAGCCTCCCCTCCTCGACCAGCTCGAGCACCACGGCTGCGGTGAAGGTCTTGGAGACCGAGGCCAGGGCGAACGCGGTCCCGGTCGTCATCGGCTCGTCCGCCCTGACGTTCCGCCAGCCCGACGCTCCCAGCCACCTGCGTCCGTCGTCCCACAGGATCGCGACCGACACACCCGGGATGGACAGCCGCTTGCGGACGCGATCCAGGCGGGTTTGGAGCGTCGTCGCCGGGATCCCCGTCACGCCGTCCGGCGGCGACGCCGCGGGGTCGCTGGAGCCGGACGGCGCCGGGGACGGGGTGGGCGAGGCGGCAGCCGGGGTGGCCGAGGCGGCCCCCGGCACGATGCCCGGGTCCGAGGCGCCCGGCGCGATGCCCGGGCCCGAGGCCCCCGGCACGGTGCCCGGGTCCGAGGACCCCGGCATGGTGCCTGCGGAGCCGGACGGGGCGGCCATGGCGACCGCGGTCGAGGCGAGGTTGGGGAACGGGTCACGGAGCCCGAAGCCCGCGATCGCTGCCAGCCCGACGCCGGCCACCACCATGATCGCCACCAGGACGACCGGCACTAGCCGACGAGGACGTCCGTCGGCGTCGGTCCGATCATGGCGCGAGGGCGGGATCGGCTTCGCGTTGGGCATGATGGTGAGACGATAGCCCCCACCGCCAGAATGAGCCCGGAGCCCATGACCGACGAACGCAACGCTTCCGCCCTGATCCGCGAGGTCGGCCTGATGGCCGACGGCCCCGTCCGATGGGGGCGCCCGCCTCGACATGCGGGTCCCGGTGTGTTCGTCGTGGAGCTCCCTGAACCGCGCACCTCGCCGCCGCTCGACCTCGCCCTGGTCGGCAAGTGGCTGGAGCGCGTCCCGGAGCTCACGCTCGACGGCGAACGGCCAGTGTCGAAGGACCTCCATCAGCGGCTCTCGACCTTCTGGCTGCCATCCCAGCCGGTGGTCCTGGTCGGCAGCTCGGCCGGCTCGGTGGCGACCCGGCTCGCCGCCATGGCCAGGACGATCCCCGGCGACCGCAAACCGGCCTGGACCGGGTTCTGGCTGCACTTCCTGCGCAACCTCGCGGAGCTGCGGGTGTGGTGGGCGGCGACCGACGATGCGGATCTCTATGAGGACGCCCTGATCGACGCCTTCGCCGCCGGGGTGCCCGAGGCAGAGGCGCGGGCCATCCCCGGCGAGGTCCCGCCGATGCCGTGGGCGACCCTGCGAACTCCATCCGGCGTGCGCAAGCCCACCGGCATCGCGAACGCCCTGCTGCCGGAGGTCAAGGTCCCGGCAGCGACCCCGGTCCAGCGGATCGTGGAGCTGCCGCCCGCGGAGGCGGACGGCGCCAGCGACGAGGCGAAGCGGGGCCGGCGGCCGGCGCCGGGCCGCGGGGCGGGCCGGATCGCATCGGCGGCCGCCTACGCCGCGAAGGGCTCGCCGCGCAAGGCCCCGGAGCCGGTGATGCTGTCGCCCGAGGGCCTCGCGCGGCTCCAGGGCGAGCTCGACGGTCTGCTGGCCGAGCGGCCGGGCGTCATCCAGCGGATCGCGACCGCTCGCGAGCATGGCGACCTCAAGGAGAACGCCGAGTACCACGCCGCACGCGAGGAGCAGGGCTTTCTCGAGGGCCGGATCAAGGCGCTCGAGGCGAAGCTGAAGGTGGCGGTGGTCGTGGCGCCGACCGAGCGCGGGGCGCTGGTCGAGCTCGGTTCACGCGTGCGGGTGTCCGAGAGCGGCGAGGAATCGGTGATGCAGATCGTATCGCCCGCCGAGGCCAGCGCCCGCGAGGGCCGCATCTCGTCGTCCTCACCGGTCGGGTCGGCACTGATGCGCCGCCGGGTTGGAGACGCGGTGACGGTGATCACCCCCGGCGGCGAGATCAGGTTCGAGGTCCTCGAGATCTCCTGAGGGCGGGCGAACCTGAGGGCGGGCGAACGCGCGCGCTCTCGATCCGCGCTCGCGGGAGAACACGCTGGCGGGAGGACACGCTGGCGGGAGGACACGCTCGCGGGGAGACATTCGCTCCCGCTCAGCGAGCCCGGCGTTCCTCGCGGCGGCGGCGGCGGCGACCGCCGCCGAAGAAGCTGAGCACGACGAGCAGGATCCCGAGGCCGATGACCGCGTACGGGAGGATCTGGTCAAGGTCCGCAAGGGGCGCGCCGGACAGCCCGATGACGCCCTCGAAGAACAGGGCGAAGCCCAGGAACAGCCCCAACCCGACCAGCGCGGTCCGGCCACCGTCGGCGATCAGCTCGCCGTCGCGATGGACGATCCCGTACAGCAGCATCCCCAGGCCCGGGCCCGTCGGCGCAACCAGCGCCCAGGCGTAGGCCCAGGTCGCGTACAGGTCGTAGGTCTCCTGGACCCACAGGATGAGCCCGACGATGGTGACGATGGCTCCCGGGATCGCGAGCCCGACACCTCCCCTGGGCGGGATGAAGAACGACCCGATGAGCATCGCTGCACCGGGCACGACGATCCACAGCGGCCACGCCATGGTGCCCAGGTTGAGCTCCACCAGGCGACTTACCAGGATGGCCGCACCGATGATGACGAGCACGACGCCGGCGACCAGCCCGGGTGGGGTCCCGGGGCGGGCAGGCGGCGGCGCCGGGCGAGGCGAGCCGTCGGCAGCCGGGGAGTCCCATGCCGTACCGGGCGCCGCAGCGGGCGAGGCTCCCCACCCTCCGGCCGGAGGAGGGACGGCCGGAGGCACGCCACCCGCAGCCGGTGGCACGGGCGGGGTCAGCGGGGCCGGCGGGATCAGCGGATCCGGCGACGCTGGAGCGTCCGGGGGCGACGGAGCGGGTCGGGCGGCGGCACCCGGGGGCGGCGCCTCGTAGGCGGACGTGGCGTCGTCGGGAAGCGGGCCGGAGCCCGGCGTCGGCTCGGGCGTGGTCATGGAGCACCTCGCTATTGGAGGCAGATCCTACCGTGCCGATACCCGGTCGCCCATGGCCGAATCGCCATCCGGTGCCGGTCGATCGGCAGGTGACCGGCGGCGGTCCACGGCGCTGGCCAAAGTGTTCCAACCCGGGCCTGCGACCCCGCTCCTCCGGTACATTGGACGAGGTCGGACACCGTTCCCGGTCCGGCCGGAACCAGGAGGCCCATGCTCGAGATCCGGGGGTTGGCCAAGCGCTACGGCCCCGTGACCGCGCTCGACGACGCCTCGTTCACCGCCCACCGGGGGCGACTCACCGGGTTCCTGGGCCCCAACGGCGCCGGCAAGACCACGACCATGCGCTGCGTGTTCGGATTGGCCACGCCCGACGCGGGCGAGGTCCGCTGGGACGGCTCGGCGGTCGATGCCACGACACGGCTGCGGTTCGGCTACATGCCCGAGCAGCGCGGCCTGTACCCACGGATGCGGGTCGCGGACCAGCTCGCCTACTTCGCTCAGCATCACGGCCTGTCCGCGGCAGAGGCGCGCGCCCGCGCCGGTACCTGGCTCGAGCGGTTCGGGCTGGCTGACCGCGCCCGGTCCAAGCTGGAGGACCTGTCGCACGGCAACCAGCAGCGGATCCAGCTGGCCACGGCGCTCGTGCACGACCCGGAGCTGCTGGTCCTCGACGAACCGTTCTCCGGCCTGGACCCGATCGGCATCGCCACCATGTCCGACGTCCTCAGGGAGCGCACCGCGGCCGGGGTCGGCGTGGTGTTCAGCTCGCACCAGCTGGACCTGGTCGAGGAGGTGTGCGAGGACGTGGTGATCATCAGCCGGGGCAGGGTCGTTGCGGAGGGCGAGATCGAGGCACTCCGGTCCGCCTCCGGTCGCCGCCACCTGGAGGTCGAGGTGGCCGGCACGGGCGGTGCCTGGCTGACCGACCTGGACCACCACCGCGTGCTGGAGCGCAGCGGAGACCGCGTGAAGCTCCTCGTGGACGAGACAGTCGACCTCGATGCCCTGCTGGCCGCGGCGCGGTCCGCGGGTGAGATCCGCCGCTTCGCCTTCGAGCCGCCGCGGCTCTCTGAGCTGTTCATGGAGGCAGTCGCAGCCGCGCAGCCGGCCGTGGATGTCCCTCCGGCCATCGGGGCTGCGAATGCCCGGGGAGGCGATCGATGACCCGGTTGCGCGCGATCCGGCTGGTGGCGATGCGCGAGATCATCGAGCGAGGGCGCAGCCGCGGCTACGTGCTGTCGCTGCTGTTCACGCTCGCCTTGCTCTCGGTGGCGTTCGTGCTGCCGCAGCTGCTCCTCGCCGACCAGGCGCTCCGGCTGGCCCTGGTGGACCCGGTTCCGCCCGGGCTCCAGGCGGCCGTCGAGACCACGGCCGAGTCGTACGGAGGCGACGTGGTGATCACCACGCTGCCCGACCGCGCCGCCGCCCGCGCTGCCCTCACGGATGAGTCGATCGACGCGGCGCTGGCCGTGCCCGCCGACCTGTCGGGGCCCGGTGAGGTGCTGGTCCAGAGGCGGGCCGGCAACGAGGTCCAGGCCATTGCCACCGGAGCGGTCGTGCAACTGCGGGCATCGAGCGCCGCGGAGCTCCTCGCGCCGCCGGTGATCACCGCGCTCGAACCGCCGAGCGACGAGGACCTGACCGCGGCGATCTTCGCGAACGCCGGGATCATCCTGATGTTCATCGGGATCTTCACCTACGCGAACTGGGTCCTGTCGGGCGTGGTCGAGGAGAAGCAGAGCCGCGTCGTAGAGGTGGTCTTGTCGACGGTCCGTCCGCGGGACCTGCTCATGGGCAAGGTGCTCGGGATCGGCGTGCTCGCGATCGCGCAGCTGGTGGTCCTCGTGACCGCCGGCATCGGGGCGGCGGTGCTGTCCGGGCGCCTGGTGCTCCCGCCGACCACTGTTGGTGCCGTGATCCAGCTGCTGACGTGGTTCCTGCTGGGCTTTGCCTTTTACTCCACCGCGATGGGGTTCCTGGGCTCGCTCGCGTCGAGGATGGAGGAAGCGCAGAACGCCGCGATGCCGGTGACGATGACCGCCATGGCCTGCTACCTCGCCTCGATCATCATCGTCCAGCAGGCGCCGGATGGTCTCCTCGCCGAGGTGATGACCTTCTTCCCGCCATCGGCGCCGATGGTCGTCCCGATGCGGACCGCGCTGGGCGCCATCGAGCCGTGGGAGGTCGCGCTGTCGATCGGCCTGATGGTCGCGGCGATCTGGGCGCTGTTCGTGATCGGCGGCCGGGTCTATGCGGGCGCCGTGCTCCAGACGGGCTCCCGGATGAAGATCCGCGACGCGTGGCGCGCCCGGAGCTGATCGACCCGCTCCGAGCGTCGGGGCCCGCTCCGATCAGCGGTCGCGGCCCGCGCCGCGCGTGATCGCCCGGACACCCGCGACCACCCCCACGACCGCGGCGCCCAGCGTCACGATTCCGGTCGTCAATGCGGCGACAGCCACCATCGCGACCGCGGCGACCCGCCGCGCTCGGCGAGCGCCTGGGCCGGGGAGCAGGTCGGGATCCGTGGGCTGGCGGACTGCCTGGGCCAGGGATCCCTCGGACGCCTCGCCCGCGGCCAGGCTGGTGATCGCCTCCGCATCGAGTGCCAGCGCCGCCGCGACCTCTGGGTCGAGGGCATCCTCGACGACGGCGGCCGCGGCCGCGTCGGCGAGCGTCTCGGCAATGGCCACGCGGGTCTCGACCGTGCCCTGCGAGAGTCCCCAGTTGAGTGCGACGGAGGTCGGCTGGTACGTCCCCGCGGCATAGCGGTTCAGGACGGCCTCCCGGGCAGCGTCGCGGGCCTCGCCCACGAGCCCCGTCCGACCCGTTCGCACGGCCGCCTCGTGGACGGCATCCAGCAGGGGGTCGCGCTCGATGGCGGGCGGCAGCCGGTAGCCGATCCGGGCGAGCTCGGCAGCGGTCAGGCGATCGAACGCCCGGAACAGGGCGCCGACGCGCTCCCGCGCCGCCAGCTCGCCCGCCGCCAGCTCGCCCGCCGCCATCCCGCTCGTCCCGTCCCTCACGGGCAGGATGCGGCGCTCCTCACTCATGCCCCCAGCATCGGCCCGGGGTCGCCGGCATGCAACATGCCGAACCGCCCGTGCGGCTGTCTCACCCGGCGCTCGATCACCATCGTTGGGACCCCATCATGGGCACCGGCGCGTGCCGGCATCCCGGCGTCCCGAACCGTCGACGGGCCAGCGGCTGCCGGCGCGCTGCACATCCGCCCAGCGAGGGCAGCTCGTCTCATGGTCGTTCACCAGGCCGGCGGACTGCATCAGCGCGTAGCAGATCGTGGGTCCCACGAACCTGAAGCTGCGGGCGCGCAGGTCACGGCTCATCCTCCTCGACACCTCGGTCTCGGCCGGGATCTCGTCCTGCCGGGTGAAGCGATTGACCACGGGTATGCCGCCGACGAACGACCACAGCAGATCGACTAGCGAGGTGCCGGCGGCATACAGGCCGAGCGTGGCCCGGGCGTTGCCGATGGCCGCCGCCACCTTGGCGCGGTTGCGGACGATACCCGGGTCGTCCAGGAGCCGCGCCTCGTCGGCCTCCTCGAACCTGGCGACCGCGGCCACGTCGAACTCGGCGAACAGCCGTCGATAGCCCTCGCGCTTGTGGAGGATCGTCGACCAGGCGAGGCCGGCCTGCGCACCCTCCAGGATGAGCAGTTCGAACAGGTGGCGCTCATCGCGCACCGGCACGCCCCATTCCGTGTCGTGGTAGGCCCGATACGCCGGATCCGGTCCCTGCGCCCAGGCACATCGCTCGCCGTCCATGCGCACCCTCGTCAGCCTTCCCGCGTCCAGCTCATCCTCGCACCCGAGGCCAGGACGGCGTCGGGTCCAGGAACCCGTATCATCGACCGGACCGGTGGCGATCGGTGATGGAGCTGGGAGCCCTGCTTGACGGAACGTGACCCGTACGCGGTGCTCGGGGTGGCCGCACATGCCGACCTGGAGACCATCGCCGCGGCCTACCGCGACCGTGCCCGCCGGCACCACCCCGACGTCTCCGCCGCGCCCGATGCCGAGCGCCGGATGGCCGAGATCAATGCGGCCTGGGCCATCCTCCGGGATCCGGTTCGCCGGGCCGACTGGGACCGCGCCAACCGGCCACGGGGCATCGGTCCTGCCACCGCTACGGCCGGCGCCGGCGCGGCTCACGGGCAACGTGGCGGCCACCCCCACAGCGCCCGACGGGGCAGCACCCCGCCGCCCGCGCGGCCTGCACCGCCACCGGGGACGGATCACCCGTCGGCCGCCCAGCCGACCCCGACATGGCGACGGGGTCCCGACGGTGAGGGAGCCGCCGGACCGCCGCCCGGAAACCCGCGCGGCTCGGTGCTGCCGTTCGGGCGTCACATCGGCTGGTCGCTGGGTGAGGTCGCGCGTCTCGATCCCGGTTACCTCCTGTGGCTGCGTGACCGGCCGGACGGCGCACCGTGGCGTGCCGAGATCGATCAGCTGCTGCAATCCATCGGCGCGACCGGGACAGGCGGGGCGAGAGGCGGGATGCCCGCACCGCCGCGGCGGCGACGGCGGCCGTTCGGGATGTAGCCAGCTCCGACTGTGACGAGCGCCGGCATCAGCTGTGGCCCGCCTCCACCTGGCGCAGGAACGCCACGATCCGGTCGAGCGCCTCCTCCCGCACCTTGAGCAGCCCGTGACCCAGCCGGGGCCAGGTCTCGAGGCGGCCGTGCGCGAGGCCGGCCACCGCGCCCTCCAGCAGGTCGATCTGCGCGAACGGGTCCGACCTGCCCGACAGGAGCAGGGTCGGCACGTCGATCTGCGGCCAGTGGGCCGTCCGCGCGCCGGCGGTGTCGGGCGCCCCGGGTCGGTGCAGCGGGTACGAGAGGCAGACGAGCGCCGAGTAGCGGCGGGCCGGCTCGCCATCCGTCCTGGTGATCCCCGCTGCCGACAGGGACGCCACGCGGCCCCCGAACGAGTGGCCGCCGACCACGATGCCTGGCGCATCGGGCACCTGCGCCTCGAACGCGCTGACGGCGTCCTCGGCTCGCCGGCGGGGCAGCGTGACGGCATGGGCCGGATAGCCGCGTTCGCGCAGCCCCTCGATCCAGGGCGTCATGCTGGCGGCGCTCCCCGATGCGCCGTGCGCGAGGTAGACCTGCAACATGCGAGCACGATAGCGCGGGGCCATGGCATGCTGGTACCCCTGCCAGCCGCCCGCTGGTCCCCCCGGCCCATGGCCGGTGCGAGCCGTCACCTCCAGAATCGGGAGCATGACCATCGCCTCCACCAGAGCCTCGCGGCCTGGCCGCGTCCGTGTCCGCCCCGGCCCCCTGCTCGCGGCCGTCGCCCTGGCGACCTCGCTCCTCGCCCCGGGAGCGATGCCGGCGCTCGCCACGATGCCCGAGGCCACGCCGGCCGCCGACGTCACGCCCGCAGCCGATCCCACGCCGGCACCCGAGCCCACGCCCGCAGCCGAGCCCACGCCCGCAGCCGATCCCACGCCCGCAGCCGATCCCACGTCGACCGGCAATCCAGTGGACACCGAGCAGGCGACCCGGGCGCCGGATCCGTCGCCCGCCGAGGCGGCGACTCCCAGCCCGTCGCCGACGCCCGATCCCACGCCGACGCCCGATCCGTCCCCGACGCCCACGCCCTGGCCCACCGCGGAGTGGCCGACAACGGTCACCACGCTCGGCGACACCGTCAGGTTCTATGGCCAGGGCTACGGTCACGGCGTCGGGATGAGCCAGCACGGCGCCAGGGGCCGCGCCCAGGAGGGCCAGAGCGCCGAGGAGATCCTGACCGCCTACTTCACGGGTGCCACGATGTCGACGGTGAGCCCGGACAAGCCCGTCCGCGTGCTGCTGATGCACAAGTACAAGGCGAAGTCCACCGCCCGGCTCGTCATCTATGGTCGAGGTGGTACGTGGGGCATAGACGGGACGGACCAGGCCTTCCCCGACGGTGCCCGGCTCGCGGTCTGGCGCGTCCTCGGTCGTTCGTGGAAGGTCAAGGTCAAGGACCCCGGGGGTGACGTGCTGTACAAGGCTTCGACCTCCGGCAAGCCGTATGTGCGGCCGCTCCAGCCGTCGACCGTGCTCCAGCTGTCCTCGAAGTCCTCCCCCTACGACACCTACAGGGGATCGCTGCGGTTGCTCCTGGCCTCGACGAAGCGGAAGGTCTCCGTGGTCAACCACCTGGGCCTCGACGACTATCTGCGTGGCGTGGCCCCCATGGAGATGCCCGTCTCGTGGTCGCGTGAGGCCGTCCGTGCGCAGGTCATCGCCAGCCGATCGTACGCGGTCAAGTGCCGCAATCCGGGTCGCGGCAACTACGACATGCCCGACGACAGCCGGTCGCAGGTCTACCGGGGCATCGAGGCCGAGCGGACCCTCACCAACTCCCTGAT
Source organism: uncultured Chloroflexia bacterium (assembly GCA_963727585.1). GTDB lineage: Bacteria > Chloroflexota > Limnocylindria > Limnocylindrales > CSP1-4 > CAIXZV01. The sequence goes on from CAVSHH010000003.1 coordinate 2,145,832, forward strand.
CGAGGAGGAGCCCGGCGCGGTCATCCGCTATGCCGGCGGCTCGGTCATCAAGGCCTTCTACTTCTCGACGGGCGGTGGAGGGACGGAGAACAACGAGTACGTGTTCGTATCGTCCAGCGGCACACCCGGCACGTCGAAGGTCGCCTACCTGCGCGGGATCGTGGACCGGTCCGAGGACGGGATCCCATACGACAAGGACGCGCCGCTGTACGCCTGGAGGACCACCCGGCTATCGACCGGCACCCTGTCCGCGATGTTCCGCAAGGACAGCCGGACCAACGTCGGCACGCTCACAGCGCTCGACCTCCGGCGGCGAGGAGTCTCGGGGCGCCTGTACAAGGTGGTGCTCCGCGGATCCGCGGGCAAGAAGGCCGTGTCGGCGGACGTGTTCCGGTCTGTCTACAACCGGTACAAGCCCTCGACCGCCAGGCAGCTGCGCTCGAACCTGTTCGACACCCGGCCCATCGCGGGGAGCTGAGCGCCGGGGACAGGAAACGCGGACGGCCTCAGAGCTCGCGGCGGCGGAACAGCGCGATCCCGGCGGCCAGCACCAGCCCCACCCAGCCGAGCGCCCAGGCGATGAACCACGTCGGAGGCGGCGAATCGGCGAAGAACGGGTTCGCGCGCAGAGCCTCGGTGTTGCGACCCACCGACGCCAGCAGGACGAGGGGCGGCTCAAGCCCGTAGATCACGCCCCGCCACAGGCCGTCGGTCGGGACGAGCACCCGCATGATCTCTCCGGACCCCGCCAGGGGGGCAGCCTGGAACGCGATCGCGATGTTGCCCAGCACCCCGGCGAACCAGGCGAGCCCGAACAGGACGACGGTGATCGCGCCGGCCGCGATCGCAGGCAGCCGGGTGCCGAGCGCGAGGGCGAGCGTGAGCACGGCCGCGGCCTGGAGGGCGAGGAACCCGACGGCGATCCAGGGCGACGGTGGCAGGTACCCGCTCACGAGCCCCACCACCGCGATAGCCAGCAGCCCGGACAGGACGGCGTAGCCGGCGACGACGACGAGCAGCCCGACCCAGCGGCCCATCACCAGCTCGGCGCGCCGCAGTGGCCTTGCCAGCATCGCGTGGACGGTCCCCGTCTCCACGTCGGACGCCACTGCGGGAGCGGCGAGGAACGCGGCGGACATCGCCAGCACGAAGCTGAACATGAACGCGACCAGGATCAGCACCTGGCTCACGCCGATCCGGACCTGGAGCTCATCGACCCCCTCCTCGCGGGCGATGGTGACCAGCCGGTCGACCCCCCAGCCGACGAGCAGCACGCTCACCACGGAGAGCCCGACCAGCACCCACAGGATCCGGCGCCGGGTCACCTCCCGCAGGGTGAGTCGGGCGATCACGATGACCAGCCGCGGGTTCATGCAACCTCCTCGGCCGCGGCCTCGCGCACCAGGTCCAGGAACAGGTCCTCCAGCGACCGCCGGGCCGGATCCACCGCGTGCACCCGTCCTCCCGCCGCCACGACCGCCGCCACGAGGTCCGGAACCCGGTCCCCGGCAAGGGGCCGGATCACCAGCCAGCCTTCATCGGTCGTGACTGGGCCGAACTGCCCCAGCGAGGCGAGCCCCTCGGGTGCCAGGTCGGTGACCCGCAGCCGCACGGCCGGCTCGCCGAGCAGGTCGCCCAGCGATCCCGCCGCCACGACCCGGCCCTGGTTGACGATCGCGACCCGGTCGCACAGCCGCTCGACCTCGCCCAGGAGGTGGGAGTTGAGGAAGACAGCGCTTCCCCGATCCCGCGCCTCGCGGATGATGCTGCGCACCTCGTCCCGCCCGACCGGGTCGAGGGCGGACGTGGGCTCGTCGAGGATGACCAGGGCGGGATCACCGAGCAGCGCGGCAGCCAGGCCCAGGCGCTGCTGCATCCCCTTGCTGAAGCCGCCGATGTGCTCGCGGTCGCGACCGGTCAGGCCGACGATGCGCAGCACGCGGTCGATCTCGCCCTCGCGACCCTTCGCGGCCAGCCCCCCGAGGCGAGCGTGCAGGGACAGGACCTCGCGCGCCGTGAGCCACGCCTGGTAGCGGAACAGCTCGGGCAGGTAGCCGATCTGGCGGCGGGCGTCGAGGTTGCCCAACGGATGGCCGAGCACGCTGCCTTCGCCGCCGCTCGGATGGGTCAGCCCGAGGAGCAGCTTGACGGCGGTGGTCTTCCCGGCGCCGTTGGGTCCCAGGAAGCCGAACACCTCGCCGCGGCCGACGTCGAGGTCGAGTGCCTCGAGCGCGACGGTCCGGCTGTAGACCTTGCGCAGGTTGCGGGTCACGATCGCATGGTCGGTCATGCGTGCATTCTCGGTCCGATCCCGTTCGACCGTCGTGGCGATCGCCAGTCGTGACAGCCAAGGTGGCACGCCCGGGATCGAGGATGGACCCATGACCACCCCGCCGACGTACCTCCTCCAGCCGGAGCCCCAGCCGATGCTGTTCGTGGACTGCCCGTTCTGCCTCAGCCCATTGCCAATCGACCCGGAGACTGGCGCGCTCGACTGCGAGCGATGCCTGGTGCACCTCGAGCTCGCCCCGGACGCCCCGACGCCCCGGACGGCCGCGCTCAGCTCTGCCGCCTGATCGCCGACCGGGGCGCCGGCGCGCGCGATGCCACCGTCTTCGCAAGGAAGCCGAAAGCGCCGTACCGCTGCCCGGTCGCCCACCCGGCACAGCCTGTCCGGGATCATCGGCGGGCGGACGAGCAGCCAACCACCTCGACCGGCAAGGACGGTGTCCCGATGACCCTCGCTGTCATGCTCCTCATCCTGGGCGGACTGGTGGCCGCAATGGCGGTCACCCTGGGCCAGCTGCGGTCCGCGCTGGACGTGCCCAGCTGCCCAAGGTGCCCCCACTGCCAGCAGCTGGCTCACGAGGCCCGCCTCCGCGAGCAGGACGAGTTCACGCGCCTCGAACAGCGGATCGGGGAATACGAGCGCCCTGACGACCGAGACCAGCACCGGGGCGGCCGCTAGTCGCTCCGGCGGGGCCCATGGAGCGACCCGGACGAGGTCGCAGCGGCGGGCGCGGTACACGCTGTGCAGCCGCCGGTTGACCGGCCGGATACGCGTGCCTACAGTTTCGCGGGGCTCTCGGGGGTATAGAGTTCGCGGGGATGTAGTTGCTCATGCGGCCGGGAGGCCGGCGAGGAGAGGAGCACGATGCGCGCACCCGTTCGTCAACGCATGTTCCGCACGTTTGCGGTACTCGGATTGGCAGCGCTGGTGCTCATGCCAGCAGGGGCGACTCCGGCCCGCGCCGCGGATGACAAGCTCGTGTTGCGTGTCGGCACCACGCAGGATCTCGATTCCCTCAATCCGTACACGACGATCCTCGTGTCCGGCTACGAGGTGTTCCAGCTCACCTACAACCTGCTCGTCGACTTCGGGCCCAATCTGGAGCCCGTCCCCGGGTTCGCGGACTCGTGGGAGCGCTCCGCCGACGGGACCTACTGGACGTTCCACATCCGTGACGGGATGCAGTGGTCGGACGGCGAGCCCGCCACGTCCGCGGACGTGTGCTACTCGTGGGGGCTCAACCTCGACGCCAACAACAATGACGACTACGTGGGCGAGGGCTACATCAACCCGGGCCTGACCGACGCCCAGGTCACGAAGATCGAGTGCCCGGACGATCAGACGTTCATTGCCTACACGGTCGACGCGTCCGACCGGATCCTCCAGACCTACATCCCGATCATTCCCAAGCACATCTGGGGCGACACGGACTGGCAGGCCATGGGTGACGCCAAGTTCGACACCCCGCTGGTGGGCACCGGTCCGTATCACGCGGTCGAGTGGCAGACGAGCCAGTTCGTGCGCTTCGAGCGCAACCCCAACTACTGGGGAACGCAGGGTGCCGCCGACGAGGTCGTGATGCAGTTCTTCAAGAACGACGACACGATGATTCAGGCACTCAAGGCAGGCGAGCTCGACTACGCCCGGAACCCCAACGCGGACCAGCTCAAGGCTCTCGAATCGGAGCCCGACATCGACACCGTGGTGGGCGCCTCGAACGGCTGGACGCAGCTGGCGTTCAACACCTATGGGACTGGCACCGGCAAGACGATCAAGAAGGGCGGGCCATCGACGACCGCGCTCCTGGACCCGGCCTTCCGTGACGCCCTCGGGTACGCGATCGACAAGGATGTCCTCGTCGACCGCATCCTGGGCGGCTTCGGGGACCCGGGCACCACCATCGTGCCGCCCGTGCTCGGCAAGTGGCACGTCGAGCCCAACACGCCGCGCTCGTTCAACATCGACCTTGCCAAGCAGAAGCTCGAGGCCGCCGGATACGCGCTCGATGGCAGCGGCAACCGCCTCGACAAGGAAGGCAAGCCGATCAGTCTCCGGCTGTACTACCCGAACACGGACTCCAGCTACGACAAGACGGCCCAGTTCGTCAAGGACTGGTACGGCGAGCTGGGGGTCAAGGTCTCCACGCAGCCCTATGACTCGTCGACGCTCGCCGACATCGTCCTGCCGCCCGAGGCCTGCCCCAAGAAGGATCCGAACTGCTCCGAGTACCGGGCCGACTACGACATCGAGCTGTGGGGCTGGGCGTGGGGCCCGGACCCGAACGGAATGGCGCAGATCTTCCGGTGCGACTACATCGGTTCCTCGTCCGACAGCCAGTACTGCAACCCGGACTACGACAAGCTGTACGACCAGCAGGCGACGGCGACCTCGGACGACGAGCGGCACACGATCCTGGCCGAGATGCAGAACATCATCTACGACGAGGCCCCGTACGACGTCCTGTTCTACGACTCCAACCTGGCCGCCTACCGGACGGACAAGTTCGCCGGCTGGCAGAACCAGCCCCTCGACAACGGAACGCCGCTGTTCACCTACAGCACGCTGCAGTACACGATGCTGACCGATGCGACGGCCCAGCCCTCCCAGCCACCGGCGGCGGAGAGCCAGGAGCCGGGTGCCTCGGCGGCCGCGACGGATGCGCCCGCAGCATCCAATCCGGACGACGGCTCCACACCGGCGGCGGACAGCGGTGACAACACGACGCTGATCGTCGGCGTGATCGCGATCATCGTGATCGTCGTCCTCGTCGGCCTGTTCCTCGCCCGCCGCCGCTCGGTCGGTCCCCGCGAGGAGGAGGAGTAGGCGACCCCGCTCCGCATCCGTTCGGGCTGACGGAGGGTGAACGCCCGGTACCTGGTGAGGCAGTCGCTGCAGGCGATCTTCACGATCGCCATGATCGTGCTGCTCAACTTCATCCTGTTCCGGATGATGCCCGGGTCGCCGGACCGCGTGAACCCTCGCAACCCGAACATCACACCCGAGCAACGAGAGGCGGCCAAGGCCCGGTGGGGGCTGGACAAGCCGCTGTTGCCGATCGGGGTCAACCTGGACCCCCCGTCGATCACGGTGGCCGCCGACAACCAGCTGTTCGCGTTCATCGGATCGACGCTCCAGGGTGATCTCGGCTACTCGATCAAGTTCCAGGGGCAGCCCGTCGTCAAGGTGATCGGCGACCGGTTCTGGCCAACGATCATGCTCATCGGCCTGGCCGAGGTGATCGCGATCGTGGTCGGTCTGGGGCTGGGGGCCTACACGGGATGGCGGAGAGGAGGGATGACCGATCGCATCGGCAACGGCTTCAGTCTCATCCTGTACTCGATGCCCTACTTCGTGATCGGCATGCCGCTGATCATCATCTTCGCGGCGGGCCTGGGCTGGTTACCGACCTCCGGGATGCTGACCGCGGGCGCCACGTACGACAGCCCGATGGAGTTCCTGGCCGACCTGGTGCCGCATCTCGTGCTGCCGCTGGCCACGATCAGTCTCGGCCTGATCGGCGGCTACTCGATTCTCATGCGCTCGTCCGTCACGGAGACCCGGGCGGAAGACTATGTCGCCACCGCGCGTGCCAAGGGCCTGCCCGACGGCAAGATCCTGCGCGCCCACGCCCTGCCCAATGCGATGCTTCCCGCCGTGACGCTGATCGCGATCAACCTCGGCTATGTCGTGGGCGGGGCGATCACCGCGGAGATCGTATTCAACTGGCCCGGCCTGGGGACGCTGACCGTGGACGCCCTCGGCTCCCGTGACTACCCGGTGATCCAGGGCATCTTCCTGGTCCTGAGCGTCTCGGTCGTGCTCGCCAACTTCGGGGCGGACATCATCTACGGGTTCCTCGACCCGCGAGTGCGACGGTGACCGCCGGCGCGGCGCCCGTCAGCAACCTCCGCCAGGAGCGCTGGCGGCTGCGGCTGCGCAACGCGCGCGGCTTCCTGCGACGCTACGCCCGCCGCAGAGACGGGGTCGCCGGCTTCCTGATGCTGACGTTCTTCGCGTTCCTCGCCCTCGCACCGGACGTGCTCGTCGGACCGCTCCAGACCGTGACCACGGCGACCGGGCAGTCCCTCGAGCCGCCCTCCGCGGCCCACATCCTGGGCACGGACGAGGCAGGCCGGGACATGCTCAACCTGACGGTCCACGGCGCCCGGATCTCGATGGTGATCGGGCTCCTCGCCACCGCCATCACCATCCTGCTCGGAGCCTCGATCGGCATCATCTCGGGGTACGTCGGCGGCCGCTGGGACCAGGGCCTGATGCGGCTGACCGACTTCTTCCTGGTGCTGCCGACGTTCGTCCTCGCGATCGTCCTGGCGCCGCTGATCCTCGACCTGATCGGCGTCGATGCCGAGGTGCTCGGGATCCGCGCGACCCTGATCGTCATCATCATCGTCATCGGCATCACCAGCTGGGCATCGACGGCCCGGATCATCCGGTCCCAGGCGCTGTCGGTCCGGGAGCGGATGTTCGTCGACCGGGCGCGGGTGATCGGGGGCAGCCGCGGCCACATCATGCGCCGCCACATCCTGCCCAACGTGATGAACCTCATCGTGGCCAACACGGTTCTCACGTTCGCCCTCGCGGTGTTCACCGAGACGACGCTCTCGTTCATCGGCCTCGGCGATCCGTCGGCACCCTCCTGGGGTCAGCTCCTCAACGCGGCCCAGGAGTCCGGGGCACCAGGGCTCGGAGCCTGGTGGTATATCGTCCCACCCGCCGTGTGCGTGGTCGCCGTCATCCTGGCGTTCACGCTGGTCGGCAACGCCCTTGACGACGTCCTCAACCCCAAGGCAGGCCTCAGCCGATGACGCTGCTGACCGATCCCAAATCCTCCCCCAGCGGGACCGCGGCCCGGGTTGCCGCTCGCGGCCGGCGCCAGTGGCCGCTGCCCAAGCTGGCCGACCCGGAGGCGCCGCTGCTCGTGGTGGAAGGGCTGACGACCCACTTCACCCTCGGCGATTCCGTCGTGCACGCGGTGGACGACGTGAGCTTCACGCTCGACGATGGCGAGGCCCTCGGGATCGCGGGGGAGTCGGGTTGCGGCAAGACGACCACGGCGCTGTCCCTGCTGAAGCTGCTCCCCAGCAACGCCAAGGTCGTCTCGGGTAGCGTCCGCCTGTTCGGCATCGATCTCGCCAAGAAGAGCGAGAATGCGATGCGCCGCTATCGCTGGCGGGAGATCTCGGTGATCTTCCAGGGCGCCATGAACGCGCTCAACCCCGTCAAGAGGGTCGGCGACCAGATCGGCGAGCCCCTGGTGGAGCGGCTCGGGTTGTCCAAGGCCGATGCCGCACAGCGGGCCCGGGAGCTCCTGGAGCTGGTGGGCATTCCGAAGGCCCGGGCGCGAGCCTACCCGCACGAGCTGTCGGGCGGGATGCGCCAGCGTGCCATGATCGCGATGGCCCTCGCCTGCGACCCCGCCGTCGTCATCGGCGACGAGCCGACCACGGCCCTCGACGTCATGGTCCAGGCGCAGATCCTGGAGCTGCTCGAGGACCTGCGCGAGAAGCTGGGGCTGTCGCTGATCCTCATCACCCACGACCTGTCGGTCCTCGCGGAGACATGCGACCGGGTGATGATCATGTACGCCGGCCGGGTCGCCGAGGAGGGCGCGGTTGGCACCGTGTTCGGGACGCCCCGGCACCCCTACACGCAGATGCTGCTGCGGGCGTTCCCCGACGTCCATGCCGGTCGCCGGGACCTGGGCACGATTCCCGGCTCGCCGCCCGACCTGCGCACGCCGCCCCCCGGCTGTCGGTTCGCACCGCGCTGCCCGGCGGCGATGGACGTCTGCCAGACGGACGTGCCACAGGAGATCCGTTTCGACGACGGAGTACGGGTGGCCTGCCACCTGTACCCGCCCGGGAGCGACGGGACGCCGCGGGCGCTGCCGGTCGAGAAGGTGGGCGCATGAGCGGGCAGCCCAACGGCGAGCCGTTGATCCAGCTCGAGGGTCTCGAGGTCCACTTCCCGATCCGGGGTGGCCTGCGCGACCTGGTCCGGCGTCGGCCCGCGGGCTATGTCCGGGCGGTCGATGGCATCGACCTCGAGCTCCGGCGAGGCGAGGTGCTCGGCCTGGTGGGTGAATCGGGAAGCGGCAAGACCACGACCGGCCGGGTCATCGTCAAGCTCACCCGGCCCACGGGGGGCCGGCTCAGGCTCGACGGTGAGGACGTCACCGACACCTGGGGCGGGCCGGCGCTGGCCGCCTACCGGCGCCGGGTCCAGCTGATCTTCCAGGACCCGTACGAGACCCTGAACCCGAAGCAGACCATCCACGACTTCGTGGTCGAGCCGCTCGAAGTCCAGGGGCTGGGCCTCGATGCCGCCGAGCGCGAACGCCGGGTGCTCGAGGCGATCGACGCCTCCGGCCTCCGCCCCGCCGCGGACTTCGCGTTCCGCTATCCCCACGAGCTCTCGGGTGGCCAGCGGCAGCGGGTCGTGATCGCCGGCGCCCTCGTCCTCGACCCCAAGATCGTCGTCGCCGACGAGCCGGTCAGCATGCTCGACGTCTCGATCCGGACCGAGATCCTCAACCTGATGCTGGACCTGCGCCGCCAGCGCGACCTCACCTACCTGTTCATCACCCACGACCTGTCGGTCGCCTGGGTCATCGCCGACCGGATCGCGGTGATGTACCTGGGCAAGGTCATGGAGCTCGGGTCCGCCGAGGAGGTCATCCGGGACCCGCGCCACCCGTACACCCGTGCCCTCGTCTCGGTGATGCCCACCCCCGAACCACCCGAGCCCGGCTCGCGGGCGCGACGCGTCATCCTCGCCGGCGAGACCCCGGACGCCGCCCATATCCCGAGCGGCTGCCGCTTCCATCCCCGGTGTCCGCTGGCCGAGCAGGCGGGGATCCTCGAGCGCTGCCGGACGGAGGAACCGCCGCTCATCCGGCTCGGAGAGGGGCGGGCCGCGGCCTGCTGGCTCGCCGAGTCCGGCGAGCCGCTCCCGGCGGTGGTGCGGCGCGAAGTGGCCCCGGAGCTGTCCCCGGTCTGACCGTCGCGCCGGTCGTCCCGGCGCCGGCTCAGATCTGGAACCGCCTGTCCGGCCGATCCTCGCTCAGGACGGCCCGGTCGATGCGGAACGCCTCGAGGTCGGGGGCCGCCGGTGTCGAGCCGTCGACGGCCAGCTCGGCCAGGATCCGCCCCAGTGCCGAGGCGAACTTGTAGGCGTGCGCCGCCCCGAGGCACACCAGCACCTCGGGGTGGCCGGGCAGCGCGTCGACCACGAAGTCCCGGTCGGGGGTCATCGTGTACAGGCAGGTCTTGGTCAGGAACGGCTCGCCGGCCATGTCGGGCAGCCTGGCCTCGAGGAAGGCCCTCGTGCGGGCGAATGCGCGCTCGTCGCGCTCGAAGGTCCGAGTGGCGGGCGTGACCTCGCGGCCGCCGACGTCCTGGCCCACCTTGGGCCCCGGACGCCCGTGGACCGGGAAGCCGTAGAACGATGGCTCGTCCATCCAGATCCAGGTCGGGAAGCGGTCCGGCCCGAACAGGTCCGGGTCGCCCCGCGGCGTGAACCACGACACCTGCTCCTGGGTGACGGTCAGCGCCAGGCGCCGGCCCAGGGGCTCCAGGAGGTCGTTCGTCCAGGCGTCGGTCGCGAGGATCACGCGCCCGGCTCGCAGCCGCTCCCCGGAGGCGAGCTCGAGCACGACCTCGCCGTCCACCGGCACCACCCGGGTGACCCGGGCCTGCGCCCGGAGCTCGGCGCCCTGCTCGCGGGCCAGGCGGCGGTGGGCCTCGTTGCCGCGCGACGGGTCGGCGATCCCCGTGTCCGCCTGGAACAGCCCGACGTGGTGGTCCTCCAGGCGCCACGCCGGCCAGCGGCGCATGATCTCGGTCGAGTCGAGTCGCTCGAAGGGAATGCCCTCGGCCGCCATGGCACCCGCGTAGACCTCGATGTCCACCTCGGAGCCGTGGTCCGGGTGCGCTGGCCCGACGTCCAGGCCGCCGGTGCGGAACACGATCTGCGAGGCGCTCTCCCGCTCAACCTCGGCCCACGCGTCGTAGGCGCGCGCGGTGAGCCGCACGTAGTCGCGTCGGTGGTACGACCTCCGGATGATCCGGCTGACATCCTCCGAAGCGCCCAGCGCGTGCCCGATCTCGAACTGCTCGATGCCGAGGATCCGGACGCCGGGCCGCCGGGTCAGCCAGTACACAGCCCCGGAGCCGAGGCCGCCGAGCCCCACGACAGCGACGTCGACATCCCTGGTCACCCATCACCTCCCGGCGGGCCCACCGACTCCAGGGTCATCGCGCCTCCAGCGCGTAGCGAGTCACTGCCGCGATCGTGATCAGGTCGTGGATCTCGCCGCCGTCGATCGCGGCCAGCACCTCGCGGAGCGGCGCCCAGCGCATCTCGAGGGCCTCGGTCGGTTCAGGGGATGCCGGTCCGGGCCGCAGCCCACTCGCGAGATAGACCACGCCGCGCTCATCGGTCACCGAGTTGGACAACGAGAAGCGGACGAGCTCGCGCCACTCGCCGGCGAGGTACCCGGTCTCCTCCGCCAGCTCCCGGCGGGCAGCGTCCAGCGGGTCCTCGTCAGGCGCCGCGCCGCCCTCCGGGATCTCCCAGCTGTAGGCATTCAGCGGGTACCGATGCTGCCCCACGAGCAGCAGCCGACCGATCTCGTCCACGACCACCACGCCGACCGCGGCGTTCCGGAAGTGGACGACCCCGTAGATCCCGGGGCTGCCGTCAGGACGGTCCACCTCGTCGTGCCAGACTTCCAGCCAGGGGTTGGCATAGGCGGACCGCCGCGTTCGCCGGCGCCAGGGACCCACGACCGCCGGGGGATCGAGGGAGTCGCTCATGCCGGGTACGGTACCCCGCCCGGTCCGAAGGGCACTGGTGGATGCGCGTTGGCCGGACCAGCGTCCACGGCGGATCCTGAGGGCGGGATCCAACGCTGGGGGTGCTCAATGGCGGGCGTCGCGCGTCGTCGTTCCCGGCGAGCCGCGGTCCTGGCCGGACTGGCGGTGGTCGTCATGGTCGCCCTCATCTTCTACGGGCTGCTGTCGTGGATCGTCTACGACTCGCTGAGCCTGGCGCCGCGTGCCTGTCATCCCGGGGACCAGGCCAACACGCCGGCCGCCTTCGAGGCGGGTGCAGACATCGACACCAGTCCCTACCTGATGCCCGAGCCCCAGGAGGTCCGGTTCGCGTCCCGCGATCCGTCGATCCCGGATGCCAGGCTGGCCGCCTGGTGGGTCCCGCAACCTGCGGCCGACGCGCCGGCCGTCGTGCTGGTGCACGGGATCCAGTCATGCCGACGGGAAGCGACCGCCCTGCTGGCCGCGGGCATGCTCCACCGCGCCGGGTTCTCGGTGTTCCTGATGGATCTCCGCGACCACGGTGACTCGGAGGATGACGATGCCCGGTTCGCCGGGGGGAGCGAGGAGTATCTCGACGTCCTGGGCGGCTGGGACTGGGTCCGCGCCCAGGGAGTCCCGGCACAGCGCATCGGGCTGGCGGGGTTCTCGTTCGGGTCGCTCAACGCGATCATCGCAGGCGGAGAAGACCCCCGCGTCCAGGCCGTGTGGGCGGACTCGGCGCCGGCCCGGACGGCGGACGGGATCGGTGACTTCCTGGTGGACCAGCTGCGACCGGCGATCGGCGACGCAGCCGTGCCGGCCCGCGTCCTCGTGCCGGGCACGGTGATCTGGGCACGCCTCCTCGCCGGCGATGATCTGCTCAGGTTCGATGCCATCAGCGAGGTCGCGTCATACAGGGGCCGGTCCATCGCCTTCGTCCACGGCGCCGACGATCGGGCGCTGCCGGCCAGGTACGCGACCGAGCTCCGCGATGCGGCCGCATCGAGGGGCGCAACCACGCCGGACGCCTGGGTCGTGCCCGGGGCGGGGCACACCCAGGGGATCGTCACAGACCCGGCGGGCTACCAGGAGCGGCTCGTCGCGTTCTTCACCGCGGCCCTCGGTGCCCCATCGCCCTGAACCCGTCCTAGACTCGGGCCGATGACCGACCAGCCGGCCCCCACCGGGCTCCCCGACCGCCGCACCGATGCGAGCGGACCTGAACACGAGTTCGAGACCCGCTGGGACGTCCGCATCCGGGTCCGGGACGGCCTCGAGCTGTCAGCGAACCTGTGGCTGCCGCTGCCCGCCGCCACCCGCCCCGACGAGCGCTTCGGCACCATCCTCGAGATGATCCCGTACGGCAAGGACAGCTGGCGTCGCAACAGCGACACCGCCCGCGGCGAGTGGCTGGCAGCGCGCGGCTTCGCCCTGTGCCGCCTGGACGTGCGGGGCACCGGCTCCTCGCCGGGGATCGCCGAGGACGAGTACACCGAGGCCGAGACCCTCGATGGCTACGACGCGGTTGAGTGGCTTGCCGCCCAGCCCTGGTCCAACGGCAACGTCGGGATGTGGGGGATCAGCTACGGCGGCTTCACCTCGCTCCAGGTGGCCAAGCTCCGGCCGCCGCACCTGCGCGCCATCCTGCCCATGTATGCCACCGATGACCGCTACCGCGACGACGTGCACATCCGGGGCGGCTGCGTCACGGCCAGCGAGAAATGCCAGTACGCCGTCAGCCAGCTGGGCATGAACGCGATGCCGCCCCACCCGCCCTTCCGCGGCGAGCAGTGGCGCGAGGAGTGGCTCGCACGCCTGGGACAGACGCCGCCGTGGCTGATGGCCTGGATCCGGAACCAGCTCGACGGGCCGTACTGGCGGCGTGGGTCGCTTGCGCCCGAGTACGGGGCGCTGGAGTGTGCGGTCTTCCAGGTCGCCGGCTGGACCGATGCCTACCCGGACGCCGCGTTCCGGATCCAGGAGCGCTGCACGAACGCCGCCGTGCGAACCCTCGTCGGCAACTGGGTCCACAGCTACCCCGACGACGCCTATCCCGGGCCGAACCTCGACTGGCTCCACGAGCTGGTCCGGTACTTCGACCGGTACCTCAAGGCGCGCGACAACGGTTGGGACCGGGAGCCCGCGCTGGTCTGGTTCGAGCGCGAGTGGGCGGAGCCGGAGCCGTTTCCCAAGGAGTGGCCAGGGCGCTGGCGGGCGGCGAGCGCGTTCCCGGTACCGGGCACCGAGCGCGTCGACCTCTGGCTTGACGGCGGCGGCGCGCTCGCCAAGGCGTCACCGGACGAGACCGCCGTCGACACCCTCCCCCACCGGGCGACTGTGGGCACCTCCGGGGCGCTCTCGTGGGGCGCGGGCGGCGCACCCAACGGCCTGGCCCGCGATCTCCGCCCCGACGAGCTGCGCGGCCTCACGTACACCTCGCCGCCGCTCGAGACCCCGGTCGAGATCATCGGCTCCCCGGTCGCCGTCCTGCACCTGGCCGCGTCGATGCCCGTTGCGACCTGCGTGGTCCGACTGTCCGAGGTAGCACCGGACGGGGTCTCGTCCCTCGTCGCAACCGGAGTCCTTAACCTGACCCATCGCCGATCCGACACCGGCCCCGCGCCGATGCCCGTGGATCCGCCGGCAGTCGAGGAGATCCGGATCCCGCTCCGCGTCTCTGGCTACCGCTTCACGCCCGGCAACCGGATCCGCCTCACCGTCCTCACGGGCTACTGGCCGGTGCTTTGGCCGTCGCCGTACCCCGGCGAGCTCCGGGTCCATCACGGCGGCGCGACGCCGTCGCGCCTGGAGCTCCCGGTGCTGCCGACCGAAGCGGCGATCCTGCCCGTGCCGCCGTTCCGAACGGAGCCCGTCGTCATGCGTGAGGTCGGGACCTCCACGGAGGACGAGCCCGAGTGGCGGGTCGAGGAGGACGTCCTGCGTGGCACCATCGCCGTGACCATCTTCGACGGCGGCAGCAGCACCCAGGAGGACCGCTCCCACCTCTACAGCAGCGAGCGCCTGGTCCTCACCGCCGCCGACTCGGACCCGGCGCACGCGCGGCTCGAGAGCGACGTCGTCTACCGCTGGTCCGGCTTCGGCGCCGAGACCGACATCCGGGCGCGCGGCGCCATCGTGTCCGACGAGTCGGCGTTCGACGTGACGGTGGCCCTCGACGTCACCCTCGACGGCGAGCCGTTCTTCAGCCGAGAGTGGCGGGAGCGGATCCCACGGCGGCTGGTCTAGCCATCCCGGCCACGGCTGTGCCCGGGACGTGACCGGACGCCGCTATCCGAGCGTCGCCAGGGCTGCCTGGGCGACCAGCGCGGTGGCCAGCGCCACCGAGACGCTGCCCAGGGTGCCCAACAGGTAGTACTCGGCAAACCCTCGGTCGTCGAGCTGCCTGAACCGGGCGATCGTCTTGGCCGCGATCACGAAACCCACCGCCGCCTCGGCTCCGGTCAGCACGAACGCCACGATGAGCAGCCGCTCCAGCGCCCCGATCGTGGCCCCGATCATGGCCGGGGCGCCGCTGGGCACCGAGGACCTCACCCGTGGGGCAGGCCCCGTCGGCCCGGGAGTCGCCGCGTCGACGGCCCCACGTGCAGCGTCGACGGCCCCACTTGCAGCGTCGACGGCCGCACCTGCAGCCCGGGCCGGAGGCGAGCCGCCCGGAGGCGATGGCGACCCATCTGCGGCCGCGACCCCGCCACGAACCCCGGGCTCGACCGTCGCCACCAGCGGTCCCACCCGGACGGTGTACCCGGCTGCCACCGCCTCGACGGCGCCATCCGCCGCGGCCGCCACCGGCTCGGGAAGCTGGCGCGGCGAGACCAGCGCGAGCACGAAGTAGAACGCCGCCCGGGTGTTGACCACGAACAGCGAGACGAGCACGACACCGGTCAGCACGACCGCGTGGACGGCGGCGAGGTCCCACGAGCCGAGGACCAGGTTCACCACGTCGACGAACGCCGGCTGGAGGGGCACGCCCTCGAGCAGCACGAGCCAGCCGACGACAGCGATCGTGATGTGGAGCACCTGGTCCGCCACGAACAGCATGCCGGGCCACGGGCTCCAGGCAGCCCCCAGCCCCGATGCCGCCGCATCGCCCGCGGCGGGTCGGCGGCGGATCGCGGCCTCCAGGGCGTTGCGCTCCGCCCGCCGGGTGGCCCGGACCTTCCAGCGATCCACCGCGACGTGGCTTGCCACCACCACGGCGATGTACGCGATCGCGTTGAGGCCGTAGGCGAAGGCGAACGGGACCAGGCACAGGCCCACGTGGAACCCGTGCACGGCGAGGGCCGACCAGCCGGTACGGCCGCCGGTCCCCTTGTTGATCGCGATCCAGTCGTTCTGGAGCACGAAGTCGGCGAGCAGGTGGGCGAACACCACCCAGGCCAGGACCAGGACGGTGTCCGTCACGCCGGCTTCCCCGCAACTGCGCCGGGCGGCCGCTGCCGTGCCCGGGCGGCCCCGTCGGCGAAGATGGAGGCGAGGCTCGCGGCGAGGCGCTCCAGGTGGCGAACGCGGCCGCGGTCCGCGATCACCGACACCGTTGCGCGGCTGACCTGGAGGCGCTCGGCAGCCTCGGCTCGGCGCAGCATGTCCACCATCAGCAGCCGGCCGATCTCGCGCTGACGGACCGTCAGCTCGGCCAGCAGCGCCGGCAGCAGCGGAGCCAGTCCGGCGAGCAGCGCGTCGGCAGTCGCGTCGCCCGTGGTCGCGAGCATCCCCTCGCGCCGCGATCTGGCCCGCTCGAGCAGGTCGCGCGCGGCGAGGAAGGCTGGACCGGTGTGCTCGGTGGCTGGTCCGGGACCACGTTCCACCTGGCCGGCGACGGCCGCCCACCGCAGCTCCCTGGTGTCGGGCCGGAGCGCCGCCCGGACGACCGCCGTGAACGGGTTCACGCCCGGGGCGAGCAGGAGCTGGATCTCGTCGCCCTGTGTGAAGCCCGCCGGCGCAAGGCCACCGGCCCCATAGGCTCCATCGAGCTCGTCGCGCAGCGCACGCAGGAACGAGGTGGAGCCCGCATCGCGACGCGAGGCAACGACGTCCCCGAACAGCACCGTGGCTGGCAGCATCCCTGTCACACGGCGGAGCCTACCGTACACGCGGTTAGCCGTACACGACTACAGGATAGGTAAATAGCCGTATTCGACAACCAATGGCGGTGTCATCCCGCCGACAGGGCGATCCGGCGCGTCCCGGTCCGAGCGCCGGGGGATCAGCCGGCGGGAGCGGCGGCCAGCAGGCGATCGAGGGCGCGGCCGAGCTCTTCCCGGTGCGCGGCCGTCTGGAAGTCCAGCAGCGGCTCCTCCGGCAGAGAATGCTCCGAGAGCACCCCGTCACGCCGGATATAGACGACCGGGTAGAGGCCGCCCTTGCCGTCCATCTCGACGGTGATCGCGGCCAGGTCCTCGGTCATCCCGTCCAGCGCATGCGCGAGCGGCAGGATCCCGGCATCCCGGAGCGTGCCGTCGGGCTCGGCGGTGATCACGCGGGCGAGATACGCCTTCTGGTGCCACAGCTCGGGGGCGGAGCCGGCTTCGTGGAGCAGCAGGTCGACGAGGGTGTCCGGCGCCACGATCGGGCACTCGCTGACCTTGCCGAACACGGTCTGGGCGAGGTGCCGGGCGAGGATGACGCCGTTGTAGCGGTGGCCCTGAACCGCCCCGGAGTTCGACGGCACGCCATGCTTGCGCAGTCCGGGGGCTGCCTGACTGATCGTGCCCGCGAAGAAGATGCCGGGCACGGTGGAGCTCTCCCAGAACGGGGTGACGACCGGCAGCTTCGCCGCGCCGAACGTGGCAACCCCGAGATCAGGCAGGTCCCGGAGGGGACAGGTGAACCCGGTGGCCGCGATCACCTCGTCGGCCTCGACGCACAGCTCCGCGCCGGTATCGGTGCGACGCAGATCGACGCGGACCCCCTCACCCACCTTGGACAAGCCGGTGATGGACGCATCGAGGATGCGCACGCCGAGACCCAGGAAGCTGTCCTCGAACGGTTGGACATAGCGGGCGCGCACTCCAACCAGGGAGCGCGTCTGGATGCTCGTCTTGGCGGGCGACGGCGAGCATACGGTGATCGACGATGCCCACCGGGCCAGGCCCGATGCCAGCTCGAAGCCGCTGTTCTGCTTGCCGATGATGAAGATCCGCTTGCCCGCGTAGGTCGATGCATCGCGCGTCTCGGCGTAGTGGTGGGCGAGCTCGATGCCCGGGGTGGCCGGCATCGACGGCTGGGCGACGCCCACCGCGAGGACCAGGGCACGGCAGCGGTATTCGCCGTCGGAGGTCTCGATCACGAAGCGGGTGCCGTCGGGACCGTCCTCGAGGCGGGTCGCCTCCCAGCGCGTGCCGTACCGGATCCGGATGCCGGCCCGGTCCGCGAAGGTCTCCAGATTTGCCTGCATGGCCGGCCGCGACGGGAAGTACGACGTCCCGTCCAGCAGGTCCGCCTGCAGGCCGCTCAGCTCGGGCTCGGCCGCGAGCAGGCTGTTCCAGTCGTACCGCTGGTACTCGCGGCTGGCGCGATCTTCCGGCGCGTACGGCTTGGTCCACGACAGCAGCCGCTGGAAGAACGGCCACTTGCGGAACATGCCCCCGGCACCCTCGTCAGCCGAGATCACCGCGTGCTCGATCCCCTCCTGCCGGAGGGCGTACGACAGCTGGATCCCGCCGGGGCCAGAGCCCACCACCACCGCCGGGTAGGCTCCCGGCGGGAAGGGGCGCTCGATCGCGTCCACGGTCAGCTCCGCCAGCGGTTGGCGTTGCGCAGCCGCCGGGCCTGCGCCTGGAGCATCCGGAACATGACCGGCGGCTGGCCGAGCAGGAACGGCTGGACCGCCGCCGGGCCCATCACGATGCAGCGCAGCGTGCTCGTCGCCACGATGTCGGCGGTGGGCGGCTCACCCAGCAGGATGGACACCTCGCCGAAGAAGTCGCCCCTGTGGAGGGTGCTCCGGCTGGTCCCGTCGATCCGGACGTCCGCGGTCCCTTCCAGGATCACGTAGAAGCCGGACCCCGTCAGGCCCTGCCGCAGGATCCGCTCGCCCTCCGGAAAGACGGTCTCCTCGAACAGGCCCGCCACGCTCAGCAGCTGCGGCGAGCCGAGGTCCGCGAACATGGCGAATCCGGCCAGGGTGTCGGCGAGCTCCTCGCGCGTCGCCACGGATCGGCGCCTCCTTCTCCCCCGGATGTGCGGCTCGCGTTTCCCACCGCAGGTCCGAATGGTCCCACACCTGGGCCCGGGGCGTGACAGGACACCGCCGGCCGCCATCCCGCGGCATGTCGGCTGGCCACCGTTGACGCACCGCGCCCGGCAGCGCACGATGTCGCCACGTCGAGGAGAGAACCGTGCCCCTGGCCGCACCCCATCGTGCGTCGCTCATTGCCGCGTGCCCACTGTTCGCCGGCCTGGACGAGGCGGGCCTCGCCGCTGTGTCTGCCGCCACGATCGAGGTCGCCTTCGCGCCCGAGCGCGTGATCGCGCGCGAGGGCGAGATCGGCACCGGCCTGTTCATCGTCGGCGAAGGCCGCGTCCGCGTCATGCGCGACGGGCGCCCGATCGCCCACCTGGGGGTCGGCGAGTTCTTCGGCGAGCTGTCGGTCCTCGACGGCGGCGCCCGGAACGCCACCGTGATCGCCGACGAGCCCACCACCTGCCTGGCGCTCGCAACCTGGGATGCGGACCGCGTGCTGCGCGAGCAGCCGGGCGTCGCGCTGGCGGTCCTGCGCGTTCTTGCCGGGCGTCTTCGCGAGGCCACCTCCGACCACAGGACCTGATCCCCCGGCGCTCCCTTCCCCACGACGAGGCCCGAGCCGTGTCCCCCGAGCTCCCTGGCGGTACCGTCGCCTTCCTGTTCACCGACATCGAGGGTTCCACGCGCCTCGTGGCCCGCATCGGGGACACCGCCTATTCGGGACTGCTGGCGCAGGAGCGCGCGCTGGTGCTCGAGGCCGCCATCGCGGAGGGCGGCGTCCCGTTCGGATCCGAGGGCGACGCCCACTTCGTCGCCTTCACCGCGGCCGGCAACGCGATCAGGGCCGCCGTGCGGGGCCAGCGAGCGCTCGTTGCCCACCCCTGGCCGGACGGGCAGCAGATCGAGGTCCGGATGGGCGTCCACGCGGGCGAGGTGCAGGTCGCGGACCGCGACTACGTCGGCTACGAGGTGCATCGTGCCGCCCGGGTCGCGGCCGCAGCGCACGGCGGCCAGGTGCTGGTCTCGGGTGCAGCGCGATCACTGGCCGGGGACCCCGGTGCGGGGATCGAGCTCCACGACCTGGGCGAGCACACACTCAGGGACGTGGCGGCTCCGGAGCGCCTGTTCCAGGCCGATTGCGCGGGCCTCAGGACGCGGTTCCCGCCGCCCCGGGCGACCGGACCGGTCACCGGCAACCTGCCGGTCCAGCTGACGTCGTTCGTGGGCCGGGCCGAAGTCGAGGCCGCCGGGTCCCTGTTGTCCAGGACGCGACTGCTGACCCTGACCGGCCCCGGCGGCACCGGCAAGACACGACTGTCCCTCGTCCTCGCCGCGGACTGTGCCGACCGGTATCCCGATGGCGCCTGGTTCGTGCCGCTCGCTGCGGTTCGCGATCCGGAGCTGGTGCCGTCGTCGATCGCTGGGGCGCTGGGCCTGCTGTCGGCATCCCAGCCGCCGCTCGAGCGAGTACGGGAGCACCTGCGTGACCGCCGCCTGCTGCTCGTCCTCGACAACCTCGAGCAGGTCCTCGACGGGGCCCTGATCATCGCGGAGCTGCTTCGCGAGGCGCCGGGAATCACGGTGCTCGCGACCAGCCGCGCGCCGCTCCGGATCGCCGGCGAGCAGGAGTTCCCCGTGCCACCGCTCTCGGTTCCCCTCGATGGCGCCGGCAACCCGGACGCGGTGACCGGCTCGGAGGCCGGGCGCCTGTTCGAGGAGCGCGCGCGCGCCGTGCGCCCCGGTTTCGCGGTCGACGCCGCCAACGCCGGCGACGTCGCCGAGATCGTGCGCCGGGTGGACGGCCTGCCCCTCGCGATCGAGCTGGCCGCCGCGCGGGTCCGTCTGCTGCCGCCGCGGGCGTTGGCGCGACGCCTCGACGACCGGCTGAACCTGCTCGAGGGCAGCGCCCGAGACCTGCCCGACCGCCAGCGAACCCTGCGGGGAGCGATCGACTGGAGCCATGACCTGCTGGGCCCGGCGGAGCGGCGGCTGTTCGCGAGGCTGTCCGCCTTCGCCGGTGGCGGTCGGTTGGAGCTCGCGGAGGAGGTCTGCGCCCTGCCCGAGGACCGGGTCGAGGACGAGGGCCGGCCGCCCGACGTGCTCGAGACGCTGGAGCGGCTCGCAGAGCAGAGTCTGGTCCGCATCGAGCCAGATGCGCACGGGGACGTCCGGTTCACGATGCTCGAGACGATCCGCGAGTACGCGGCCGAGCGGCTTGCCGAGCGCGGCGAGACCGGCGTCCTGGCAGACCGCCACGCAGCGGCCGTGCTGGGCATGGTCGGCGATGTGGAGGGCGGCGATGACCGGGGCGCGTGGCTCGACCGGCTGGACGAGGAGCACGACAACCTGCGCGCTGCCATCGACCACGCCATCGCCGCCGGCGACACGGTGACCGCGGCCACGCTGGGGTGGCGGGTCTGGCGCTTCTGGCAGATGCGCGGCCACATTGTCGAGGGCCGCCGCCGGATCAGCCGGATCCTGGCGATGCCCGCCTGGACCGAACAGCCGTCGCCCGACCGGATGCGCGCGCTCGAGGCGGCCGGCGGGCTCGCCTACTGGGCGGGCGACATGGTGGACGCGGGGGTCCACTACGGGGCCGCGGTGGACGAGGCACGCGGCCTGGGCGACGAGCCGGCCATCGCCAACGCCGTCTACAACCACTGGTTCACGCGGCGGCCCACGGAGGGGGTCACGGAGTGGGCCCAGCTGCTTGCGGACGACGATCGCCAGCTGCTCGACGAGGCGCTCGAGATCTGGACCCGCCTGGGCGACGAGACGGGTGTCGCCAAGGCGCTGTGGGGCCTCGGCGAGCACCACGCCTACCGCGAGGAATCGGAGGCGGCCGAGGTGGCCACGACCAAGGCGCTCGCCATCTTCGAACGCACCGACGATGCGTTCTGGATCGCCTGGACCCGGTTCACACGTGCCTTCGCGCGGGCCATCGCCGGCAATGTCCGGGGCTCCGCCGAGGACGTGGCCATCTCGCTGCGGGTGTTCCGGGCCAGCCGCGATGTCTCCGGCCTGTGTCTCTCGATGTCGGCCCTGGCGAGCATGCTGATCACGGCCGGACGCAACGAGGACGCGGTGGCGATCGGGTCCGCGGCCGAGCGCGCGATCACCGAGACGGGCCTGCACCTGGCGGGCCTGTGGCCGACGGCCTCGTTCCGGATGCCGGACACGCATCCCGCCGACCCCGCCGGCCGGGCCGCCGCCGAGCGGGGCCGCTCGTGGACCCGCGAGCAGGCGCTGGACGAGGCGATCCGGCTGTGCGACGAGGTGGCCGGGGTGCCGGCGGCCAGTCCGGACGGTCCCGCGACGACGTAGCATGGGGCTCATGGAGCCACTGGTCGCCGGGTCCCGATGAAGGGCGGCCGGGGCGGCTCCGTCGGCTACCGGGTGTTCGGACGCTTCCAGCGCGACGCCCGCCTGATCCTCGTCACGAGCCTCGTGACCGGGGCGGCCGTCAGCCTGTGGTGGATCGACTTCAACCTGTACCTCGCGGCGCTGGGGTATTCGACCGCCACGATCGGCGTGGTGTCCACGGTCGGTTCGCTGGCCGGTGCGCTGGTTGCGTTCCCGGCGTCGGCGGCCTCCGACCGGGTCGGGCGCCGGGTGGTGCTGCTCGCCGGCGCGGCGGCAGGAGCGGTGGCCCTGGGCGCGCTGCTGGCATCGGAGGCGCTGCTGGTCGTGATGATCGCGGCGGCCCTGTGGACGATGGGCTTCAACGCCTTCCAGGTCGTGATCTCGCCCTATCTCACCGAGCACAGCACGGCGGAGGACCGCAACGAGCTGTTCGCGGCCCAGTTCGCGATCCAGAACCTGACCAACGTTGGCGCGGCCGTGCTGGGCGGCATCGTGGCCACGGCAGTGGCCGCCTGGCTGGGATTCCCGGAGGGCGGACCCGGCGTGTACAAGGTGATCCTGGTCCTGATGCTGGGCCTGTCCGTGCTGGGCCTGGCCACCGTGTCCCGTCTCGCCGACGACCGGCCGTCGCGGGTGCAGGACGCCCGGCTCCGGCGACTGGGCGAGCCGGCGGCGTTCCCGCTCGACCCCCGTCGATCCCGGACGCTGCTGGGGATCACCATCCGGGACCGCGCGAGGTTCGCCCGGCTGGTCTTCCCCGGATTCCTGATCTCGATCGGGGCCGGCCAGGTGATCCCCTTCCTCAACGTGTTCGTCCAAGGCAAGTTCGGGCTGGACCTGGCGGAGCTCAATGCCGTGTTCGCGCTGACCTCGCTGGGCACCGTGCTCGCGATCCTGGCTCAGCCGCGTCTCGCCCGGCGATACGGGCAGATCACCTCGGTGGTCCTGGTCCAGGCGGCATCGATCCCGTTCCTCGTCGTGCTGGGCTTCTCGCCCCTGCTGTGGACCGTGATCGCCGCGATGGCGGTCCGCAACTCGCTGATGAACGCCGGCAACCCGATCTTCAACGCGTTCGCCATGGAGCAGGTGTCGCCCGTGGAGCGGGCCTCCCTGGCGGCGGCGATGAGCGTCCTGTGGCAGGTGGGCTGGGTGATCGGCGGGACCTGGTATGCCTTGCTCCAGGCGACGCTGGGGTTCGAGGGCGGGTACACCGTCAACTTCCTGACGATCATCGTGCTGTACTCGGTCGCGACCCTGCTCTACTGGGCGTGGTTCCGCGAGGCGGACCGGCGCGCGCTCGCGTCCCGGGCCACCGCGGCCTGAGCCGGAGGCGGCGGTTCCATCGAACGCGCCCGGCCGCTAGACTTCGACCATGGCAGAAGCGCCCGCTCCCCAGCGCACCCGGACCGCCATCCCGCGCAACCCCGGCCGTCACGAGCTGGGCATGAAGGCAACGCTCCTGTTCCCGACCCGGGAGATCGTGGACCAGTACTACGTGCCGCTCGTGTACACGGCATGCCGCACCTGCTACAGCGAGCTCGAGCCGCAGGAGATCTTCCGCCGCGCCGTCGAAGGTGAGATCGCGCCGGCCTCGATGCAGCGCCTCATCTCGAACGTGATCGAGTCGGGTCACGGCTCCACCATCGAGCACATCGTGTTCACGTTCGGGTTGTCGGGCGTCTCCAGAACCCTCTCCCACCAGCTCGTCCGCCACCGGGCCGGCGTCGCGTTCGACCAGCAGAGCCAGCGCTACGTGAAGTACAAGGGCGCCGCCACCATGCTGCCCGGGACCATCGCCGACGGAGACCCCGCGCTGCGCGGGCGCTACGAGGAGCAGGTCGAGGGGGCGCTCGGTCTGTACGCCGAGCTGGTCGAGGCGGGCGTGCCCGGCGAGGACGCGCGGTTCGTGTTCCCCAACGCGACCCGCACCAACCTGGTGATGACGACGAACCTGCGGGCGCTGATCCACATGTCCGGGCTCCGCCTGTGCACCATGGCCCAGTGGGAGATCCGCCGCCTGTTCCAGCTGATCCGCCACGAGGTGTTCGGCGTGTCGCCGTTCCTGGGCTCGTTCCTGGCCCCCAAGTGCGTGCCGATGGGCTACTGCGACGAGTTCAACAACCGCGACGAGCACTGCCCGATCCGGCCGCACAAGGACACGGTGCTGGCGGCGTGGGCCCAGAAGCGCGACGAGGCTCGCGCGAAGGGCCGGGACCTGCCGGTCACGTGACGTCGCCAGGGGTCGCCCGATGACGATCCGCCTGGAGTTCAACCGGATCGCGCCCGGGGTCGAGATCGGCCCGCACCGCCACGGAACCGAGACCATCGTGTACCTCGCCGGCGGTGAGCTCGCGTTCGAGCACGGCGAGGCAATGACGAGGCGCGCCATCGTAACCCCGGGCGATGTCCTGTACGAGGCTCCGGGCGAGCTCCACCGGGTCCGCAACGAGGGCACCCTCGACGCCCTGGCGCTGCTCGCGGCGGTCGATCCCGACTCCGTCCATCACCGAACCTCGCTCCGCCGCTGGCACGCGGACGCGGAGCCTGTTCGCCGCCGCAGCGCCGCCCGGATCGCCGGCGAGGACGGGATCCGGCGGACGTTCCTCGTCGAGCCCGGAGACTTCGGGTCGGTGACGTTCACCGTGACCGAGGTGGACATCGCCCCCGGCCACGCCGACGAATGGCATCGCCATCCGGGCGCGGAGCACGCGCTGGTGGTGTTCGAGGGCCGGGGCACCATCCAGGTCGGCGACGTGGAGGAGGTGCTCGAGCCCCTCAAGGGGATCCGTGTCCTGCCCGGACGGCGACACCGGGTCCGCAACGACGGACGTCACCAGTTGCGCTACTTCGTGTGTGCATCACCGGGTACCGATCCCACCATCGACCGCGCACCGGCAGACGCCCCGTCGCACTGGCTCGACGCCTGATCCGCGTGGTGGAGTACTGTCACGCCATCACCAGTCCTTGGAGGAGCACCGCGTGCAGAAGCCCAGCAAGACCGTGACCTCGATCGGTGTGGTCGCGTTCGTCATCGCCGCCGCGATCGCGGGGGTCGCCGCGATCCCCGGCACGCCGTGGTCCGGCTTCGCCAACCCCCTGCTCCTGTTCGTTGGCGTCTTCGTCGGGATCCTGGTCCTGGGCGTCGCCCTGGACCGTGCCGCGAGGAACGCCTCGGCCCAGCGCTAGGTCCCGGCGGGGCAGGGCGGACCGTTATGCCTCCACCAGCCCGGCCACGAACCGGCGCAGCACGCGGGCGAGACGCGGACCGGCCTCGCTCCCGGCGGCCAGCACCTCCTCGTGCGTGAGCAGCTGATCGCCGTAGCCGGCCCCGGCGTTCGTGACCAGCGATACCCCCGCCACCTCGAGACCCGCCCAGCGGGCGGCGATGGCCTCGAGCACCGTCGACATCCCGATCGCGTCCGCTCCCATCGTGCGCAGCATGCGGACCTCGGCGGGGGTCTCGTAGCTGGGCCCGACCAGCCCGGCGTAGATCCCCTCCTCAAGTGCCACGCCCTCGGCCTCCCCGGCCGCCCGCAGCGCGACCCGGTGGGCCGGCGTCCAGACCTCGCTCATGTCAGGGAAGCGGGGGCCCAGCTCGTCGGCGTTTCCGCCCAGGAGCGGCGTCCGTCCGGTGAGGTTGAGGTGGTCGGTGATGATCATCAGGGTGCCCGGTCCGTACCGCGGGTTCGCCCCGCCGGCCGCATTGGTGAGGATCACGAGCTGCGCCCCGAGCTGCCGGAACAGCAGGACCGGCTGGACCACCAGCCCGGCGTCGTGACCCTCGTACAGGTGGAACCGGCCCTGCAGGACCGCGACCGGGACCCCGGCCAGGCGTCCCAGCAGCAATCGACCGGCGTGACCCGGCGCGGTGGCGACAGGCCAGCCGGGCAGCTCTGTGAACGGGATCGCGACCGCGCCCTCGAGGTCGTCCGCGAGACCGCCGAGTCCCGAGCCCAGGACCATGCCGGCGACGGGCTCCAGGTCGGTCCGGTTCCGGACGGCGGCCACGAGAGCGGCCAGGCGGTCCGGCTGCGTCGCGGGCGGGATGGGATGCACGCGGTGGGGATCAGTCATGACCGCAAGGATAGGTCCGGCGGCGTCCATGGATCCGCCGCCGGCACACGCGGAGCGGGAGGGCCGGATCGAGCACGGGTTAAACCTCGACGCCCGGCAGGAGTACCGACACCGGGATGCCGGTCGCGTCCTTCCGGGCGCCCGCCGCGGGCCGGCCCTCGCGGGCCATCCGGCGGTGGTGAACGAAGTGCCCGAGGAAACCGGAGAGCGCGTCGGTCCTTGATGTCATCCCGGACCGGGCGCGGAACCCGACCTTGAGGTGATCTCGGTCGGGTCGGGCACAGCGGCCTTGAGGCGATCGCCTCCGCTGCGGGCCTCCGTCGGCCTCCTCGGACAAGAGGTACGGTACCGGCCGTCGCCGCGGCGACCAAGCAGGTTGTCCACGAACCTTGGCCTCCAGGCGCCGGCTCTGTCCACGAGTTTCCCACCGCTGTGGACAGGCTGTGGACCACGCGTGGCCGGATGGGCCGGGCTGCACCGCCGAGCGGCACTCGTGGTCGGCTGCGTCGGCTGCCAAGCGGCGCTCGTGGTCGGCTAGGTCAACCGCCGAGCGCGAACATCTCCACCCTGGGCAGCCTCCGGGTTGCCTCACTGCGCAGCTCGGAGTAGCGGTCGGTGCGGGCCGCCCAGATGGCTGCGATCCGAGCCTCCAGCTCCTCGTCTGCCTCGCCCGCCCGCATCGGCGTCTTGAGATCCGCGCCGTTCGACGCGAACAGGCAGGTGTACAGGACGCCCTCGGCCGACAGCCTGGCCCGGGTGCAGTCCCCGCAGAACGGCCGCGTCACCGATGCGATCACACCCAGCTCACCGCTGCCGTCGCGATAGCGGTAGCGGCCGGCGACCTCGCCCCGGTAGCTCGCCTCGACCGGCTCGATCGGGAGCTCGGCATCGATCATGGCCAGGATCTCGTCGGCGGTCACGACGTCGTCGAGCCGCCAGCCGTTGGCGGTGCCGACGTCCATGTACTCGATGAACCGCAGGATGAGGCCTTCCTCGTGCGCCCAGCGGGCGAGCGGCAGGATCGATCCCTCGTTCAGTCCACGCCGCACCACCGTGTTGACCTTGATCGGTGCGAGCCCGGCCTCGCGCGCTGCCGCGATCCCGTCGAGGACGCGCGATACCGGGAAGTCAACCCCGTTCATCCGCCCGAAGACCTCGTCATCGAGGGAATCGAGCGACACGGTGATCCGCTGCAGCCCGGCATCCCGGAGTGGGCGGGCGAGCGAGCGCAGGGCCGAGCCGTTCGTGGTCAACGTGAGGTCGATCGGTGCTCCGTGGACTGCGCGAAGCGCCGCCAGCTCGCCGACCAGCACCGGCAGATCCCGGCGGACCAGCGGCTCCCCACCCGTGATCCGCAGCTTGCCCACGCCGAGATGCACGAACAGCGCAGCCAGCCGGGTGATCTCCTCGAACGTCAGGACCTGGTCCCGGGGCAGGAACGCGAAATCCCTGCCGAACAGCTCGGCCGGCATGCAGTAGGGGCACCGGAAGTTGCACCGATCGGTGACCGAGATCCGCAGGTCGCGCAGGGCTCGCCCGAACCGATCGGGCAGGCCGGCACGGCCATCGAATGCGTGGTCGCGGGCAAGAACGGGCCGCAGGTCTGGCTCCACGGGTCCATGGTAGCCGGATTGGGCGACAGGGCTGGAGGACCCCGGATCCGTGCCGGGACGGGGTGCCGGGCGGCCGGCCGGACTGTCCCGGTACCACCGGGCCGCACCCGCTGGTACCTCTAGCGACTGCACCGGAGCCCACCTTGTTGCCTATGGTGCGCACAGGCCCCGCCCTGCCCGACGTTCACGAGGAAGAGTGCTCGCCCATGGCCACCACGGATACGCGCTCCGGCTTCCGCCTCCCCTGGAGCTCAGATCGCACGCACGAGACCACCGCCGACGCGCCCGGCGACGCTGCTCCGCCGACCCGGCAGGCGGCCGATGAGGTGCCCGGCAGCGGGGAGTCCGCACCGGCCGAGACCGCTGGCCCGGAGGCGGCAGCCTGGCCCTCGAGCGACTTCGACGGCCGCCCGGGCCCGCACGCCGAACCGCGGATCGCCGACACCGAAACAGTCCCCACCGAGAGTGAGATCCAGGAGCCCGAGATGGTCGATACCACATTCGCATCGGTGGCTCCGCCCACCCCCAGGAGGCCGTCGAAGCTGATGGCCGACCTGTCGGCCGCGATCCGGAACACCGCACAGGGGGCCCGCGACCAGGCGCTCGCCCAGCTCGAGTCCGACGTGGCTTCCGTGGTCGAGGAGATCCGGTCCGGCGCGAAGCAGGGCGAGGATGAGCTCCGCGTCCATGCCGACGAGGACATCGCCCGGATCAAGGACTGGTCGCGCGCCGAGATCGCGCGGATCAAGGAGGAGACCGAGCACCGGATCAGCACCCGCAAGCTGGGCCTCGACGAGGAGCTCGCTGCCCATGCCGCGGCCATCGAGCAGCGCGTGGGCGACGTCGAGGGGACCGCGTCGGCCTACCGCTCGGAGATGGACGCCTACGCCGAGCGCCTAGGCCAGGAGGACGATCCCGCGCGCCTCGCCACCATGGCCGAGTCGATGCCCGAGGCACCCGCCTTCGATTCCCTGGCCGATCTGGCCGATCTCAGGCTCGACCTGGGCGCCACGCCGATCGCGAGCGATCCCCAGCCTGAGGCGGTCGCGGAGCACGAGCCGGAGCCGGAGGCCGTCGCGGAGCCGGAGCCGGAGGCCGTCGCGGAGCCGGAGCCGGAGGCCATCGCGGAGCCGGAGCCGGAGCCGGAGGCCATCGCGGAGCCGGAGCCGGAGCCGGAGCCCGTCGCACAGGCCGAGGCGGTCGCGGAGCCGGAGGCCGTCGCGGAACCGTGGGGTGATACCGACAGCCCCTGGGGTGACCGGCCCTCGAGGGAGGCTCCCGCGCCGGAAACCATGGAGCCGGGCGCCGTCGCCGTCGCGGTCGCCGAGGGCGAGGCCGGGCCGCTCGAGGACGACGGGTCCGGCGAGTGGACCGAGCCCGGCGACGCGCCCCGCTGGGCCGCCGGCGAGGTGCCCGACGGGGCCGCGGCCGGTGGCGAGGAAGGTGGCGACCCGGTCGACCGTGGCGCGATCATGGCCGCCCTCGAGGCCGCGGCCGAGGCCGTCGTGGCCGCCGAATCTGCCGCCGAGTCGGCCGACCAGGCAGAGGCGGCCGCCGACGTTGCCGAGACCGCCGCGGGCATGTTCAAGGGACGGCAGTCGCCCGAAGAGGATCTCGATCCCGAGGCCGCCGCCGCCCTGTCTGCCCGGGTGGGCGCCGGCGGGTTCGAGGAGTCCTACGCCGATCGACTGGCATCGCTGCTGCCGGGACACGGGGACGACGCCGCGGACGGCGAGCCCCGCTCCACGGAGGTCATCGTCTCAGGCCTGGTCTCCGTCGCCAGCATCGCCAGCTTCAAGCGCCACCTGGGCCGCCTCGCCGGCGTGCAGGGCGTCGCCGTGGCCTCCGGACCCGACGGGGAATTCGTGTTCAACGTGACCCATCGGCCCGACGTCTCCTTCCGGGACGCGGTCCCGACCATGCCCGGCTTCGCGGCCCGTGTGACGGGCACCGGCGACGGTGTCATCCATGTCACGGCGCGCGATCCCGAGGCGGAGGGCTGATCCAGCATGTCCGTGTCCCCCGCCCGGCCTGCAGTCACGCTCCTGCTGCCGGCATCGGAGCGAGATCCGGTTGCCGCCGAGCTCCACGCCGGGGGCTTCGATCCCGTTCCGGTCGATGATGTCGACGAGCTCGCCACCCTGCTGGCCTCACGGCGGGTGTTTGCCGCGGGCATCCTCGACGCCGAGAGCGATCCCGACCAGGCTTCGGCTGCCTGGTCCCTGCTGCACGACGAGGGACGGGCGATCCCGACCCTCCTGATCGTCGACACGGCCTCGATCGATGCACTCGACCTCTCGGCGCCCGGCCACGAGACCGACGAGTACCTGTCCCGCCCGTACTCCGCGGAGTCGATCCGGTGGCGGATCGAGGCCATGTGCATCCGGTCGGTCGCGGTGGACGACGGCTCCGGGCCCGTCCTGCAGGGCGATATCGACCCCGCCGATTGGGGACGCCGCGGCCAGCTGATCGCGGTGTTCAACCCCAAGGGCGGAGTGGGCAAGACGATGGTCGCAACCAACCTGTCCGCCATGCTCGTCAATCGCGGACACGACGTGCTGCTGGTGGACGCGGACACCGTGACCGGCCACGTAACCACGTCGCTCGGAATGGAGGGCGCGGCGACCGTCGTCGATGCCTGGCGGGACGAGGTCGACGGCGGCCCGGTGCTCTCGTTCTTCGACATGGCGTCGGCGCATCCGTCCGGCCTGCGTGTCCTCCCCTTGACGGCGAGCCCCATCCAAACCGAGATCCTCGACCCGGAGCGCGTCGCGCACGCGATCTCCGCCTCCCGCCGCTCGGTCGACTTCGTGATCGTGGACCTGCATCCGTCCTACAGCCCGCTCAACCGGGCCGTGTTCGACAAGGCGGACCGCATCCTGATGCCGATCACACCGGACCTGCCGGCCATCCGCGCGGCGGTCAAGCTGCGCGAGGTCGCCGACGAGCTGGGCATGCGCAACCGGCTGAGCCTGGTCGTGAATCGCGCCAACTCCGGCGTTCCGACGGAGGACGTGGAGAGGGCGGTGGGGATCCCGGCCTATGCCACGATCCGGTCCGCTGGCCCGGTCATGGTCAGGGCGGCGAACGAGGGGCGATCGCTGGTGGAGCTGGCCCCGAAGGACGGGATCACGACCGACTTCGCCATCCTCGCCGATCGCGTCCTGGGCCGCGAGGCGGTCCAGCCGGTCAAGACCGGCTTCCGGCTGTTCGGCAAGTCGGCACCCGCCCGGGCCTGATGCCACCCCGGCGGCTCGACCGTCCGGGACCGGTCACCGACGGGTGCTCCAGGACCGGGTCGTCGGACGCTAGCTGCGATCCTGCCAGCTGGTGCCCCCCAGGGGCGATCCCGGCAGCTTCTGGTGCGGCTCGCCGGTCCGCCTGTCGACCTGGGACACGCCGCGCAGATAGAAGCGGTTGACCAGGATCACCTCCACCTCGGGATCGCTGACCTCGACGTCGCCGATGCGGGCCGCGGCGCCGGACACGGCCACGAACATCTCGCTAGAGCGATCGAGCAGCCGGTCGGGTTCCGAGCCCGGGTGCAGGTAGACGGTGCCGATGACCCGGAACGGGGGCACCTCGAGCGCCACATCGTAGGCAACCTTGTGGACCTTGAGGGCGGCCCGCTCCGTGTCCGTGAGCGGCGGCAATGAATCCTCGCCCGCGGTCACCAGGATGAGGTCGTAGGGGTCGACGCTCCGCAGGCCAGGCGCGGGCTCGAGGTCGCTCGACTCTGACGGCCCCCAGGACACGTCGTGGATGGCGATCGCCTCACGCTTGTTCAATGCGTCCGACAGACGGCCTTCGATGTCCATCCAGCCGCGCAGCCGCCACTCCTCGGTGAGGGCGGTGAACTGGACGCCCCGAACCAGGCCGTTGTGCAGGTGCGACCCGGCGGCGGCCCCCGGTTCCCCACCGGGCGCGGATCCATCCTTGCCGGCGGCCCCGTCCCGCTTGCGCCGCTTCAGGAAGCCGAACGGCACCCGATCACTCCTCCTCGGCTTTGCCGGTGTTGCTCCGGATGGTGTCGACCACGGTGGCGTCGGCCAGGGTGGTCACATCGCCCAGCGCGCGACCCTCGGCGATGTCACGCAGGAGCCGCCGCATGATCTTGCCCGACCGGGTCTTGGGCAGGTCCGGCGCGAACATCAGGTACTTGGGACGCGCGATGGGGCCGATCACGTAGGCGACATGTTCGCGCAGCTGAATGGCCAGCGTATCGGACGGCTGCTGACCGCTCTTGAGGGTGACGAACGCGAAGATCGCCTGCCCGCTGATGGCGTCGCTCTTGCCCACGACCGCGGCCTCGGCGACGGACTGGTGGTCGACGAGCGCCGACTCCACCTCCGTGGTGGAGATGCGGTGACCGGCCACGTTCATGACATCGTCCACCCGGCCCAGCAGCCACAGGTAGCCGTCCTCGTCACGCTTGGCGCCATCGCCCGCAAAGTACATGCCCGGGAAACGCGACCAGTACGTCTGCCGGAACCGCTCCGGATCGCCGTAGATGCCCCTGAGCATGCCCGGCCACGGGCGCTTCAAGACCAGGTAGCCACCGCCACCCAGCGGCACCGACCGGCCTTCCGCGTCCACGACGTCCACATCCACACCGGGCATGCCGAACGTCGCCGACCCGGGCTTCGTGGTGGTCACACCGGGCAGCGGCGAGATCATGATCTGCCCTGTCTCGGTCTGCCACCAGGTGTCCACCACCGGGGCCGATCCCCCGCCGATGACGTCGCGATACCAGCGCCATGCCTCGGGGTTGATGGGCTCGCCGACCGACCCCAGAATCCGCAGCGACGACAGGTCGTGGGCACGCGGGATCTCCTCACCCTGCTTCATGAACGCCCGAATGGCGGTCGGAGCGCAGTAGAGCACCGTGACCTTGTAGTCCTCGATGATCTGCCACCAGCGGTGCCAGTCGGGAGCATCCGGGGCGCCCTCGTAGAGCACGCCCGTGCTCGCGTTTGCCAGCGGCCCGTAGACGATGTAGCTGTGGCCGGTCACCCAGCCGATGTCGGCGGCGCACCAGTAGACGTCGTCGGGCTTGATGTCGAACACCGCCCAGTGCGTGAACGCGGCACCCAGCAGGTAGCCGGCCGACGTATGGACAATGCCCTTGGGGGTCGCCGTGGTCCCCGACGTGTACAGCAGGTAGAGCATGTGCTCGCTGTCGACCGCAACCGGGGCGCACTCGTCGCGCTGGCGCTCGACCAGCTCGTGCCACCAGTGATCCCGACCCTCCACCATGTGGGCGCCGTCGCCGATCCGATCGACGACGATGGTGTGCTCGATGGTCGGCGAGTCGGCGACCGCCTCGTCGGCGTGGTGCTTGAGGCCCACCTTCCTGCCGCGCCGCCAGCCGCCGTCGGCGGTGATCAGGACCTTGGCGCCGCAGTCGTTGATGCGGCCCGACAGGGCCTCAGCCGAGAAACCGCCGAATACAACCGTGTGTGGAGCCCCGATCCGCGCGCAGGCCAGCATCGCGATCGGCAGCTCCGGGATCATGGGCATGTAGATAGCGACGCGGTCACCGGTCCGGACACCGAGCTCGAGCAGGGCATTGGCCGCCTTGGAGCTCTCGCGCAGCAGGTCCGAGTAGGTCAGCGTGCGGGTCTCGCCCGGCTCGCCGATCCAGTGGTACGCGACCCTGTCGCCCAGCCCTCGCTCCACGTGGCGATCGACGCAGTTGTAGGCGACGTTGAGCTGGCCCCCGGTGAACCATTTCGCGAACGGGAGGTCCCACTCGAGGACCTGCTCGTAGGGCATGGACCAGTCCAGCCGCTCGCGGGCCTGGCGGTCCCAGAAGCCCACGAGGTCCGAGGCGGCCTCCTCGTACAGTTCGGCCGTGGCGTTGGCCTGGGCGGCGAAGGCCGGGTCCGGCGGGAAGGTTCGCTTCTCGGCCAGGAGGTTCTCGATCTCAGGGCCATCCTGGCCCCGGGGGTCGTCGGTCACGGGTCCCTCCAGCAGCACACCTGGGTGCGGTCATTCTACGCGCGCGACGTGGCTTCCTCGCACTTCGTCCTGATGCACGCAGGCGGCGGCCGGGCGCTCCGGCCCGCAGGACCTAGTCCCCCTCACCGTCGTCATGATCGACGACGGCTGCAGCCGCTGCGGGGACCGGATCGGCACCCCCGTCGCCGCGGGTGATCACCACGTGGTGCGGGTAGGGGATCTCGATCCCGCTTGCCGTGAATGCGTCCAGCAGGCGCCTGCGCAGCTCGCCGGCCGCCGCCCACTGATCGGCGGCCCGGACCATGCCCAGGATCTTGAGCGTGACCCCGTAGGCGGCCAGCTCCTGGACCCGCTCCACGTGCGGTGCCTCCATGAGCCGGCGGCGCCAATCGGGATCGGCGGCCATCGATTCGCCGACCTCGTCGACCACCTGCACCGCCCGGTCCATGTCGGTGTCGTAGGCGACCTGGATGTCGAGGTTGATCCGGGCCCAGACGCGGGTCCGGTTGGAGGTCACCGAGATCTCGCCGTTGGGCACCGTGTGCACGACCCCGTCGAGGTCCCGCAGGGTCGTCCTCCGGAGGCTGAAATCCTCGACGCTGCCGGTGACGCCGGCGATCGTCACCACGTCGCCCTGGCTGAACTGGTTCTCGATCAGGATCAAGGCCCCCGTGAAGTAGTCACGGACGATGCTCTGGGTCCCGAAGCCGACGGCGATCCCGACGACCCCCAGGCCAGCGATGGCCGGGCCGATGTCGAGGCTGAGCTCGCCCAGGATCATCACGCCGGCCACCAGGACCACGAACCCCCGGATCACGTTGGTAGCCAGGGACTCGATGGTATGCATCCGCTTCTGGATCTCGACCGCCGTCAGCTCCTGCGCCGTCCCATCGTTCGTCTCCCGGTCGAGCAGCGTCTTCACCAGCCCGCGGACGAGGTGGCCGGCGAGGGCCATCACCAGCAACGCGATCAGGATGATCAGGATGATCGGCACGATCGTGCCCGTGACGAGGTTCAGGACCGGTTCCGGGATGTCGTCGAAGAAGTTCACGCGGCTAGCCTAGCGAACGCGGTCGCGACGGGGGTGAGCCGCACGTGAACGCCGTGACGGGGGCGGACGGATCAGCCCGCCGTGCCGCCCAGGCGGACCGAGACCGCGGCCGCAGACTGGCGGACCTCCGTCACCAGCTCGGGCATCCGGCGAGGCGTGATGCGAAAGCTGGGACCCCAGACATCGACGGCGGCCGTCACCTGGCCGCGGGCGTCGTACACCGGGGCGGCAACGGCGTTCATCGCGGCGTCGTACTCGCCGAACGCGGTCGAGTAGCCGCGGCGGCGGATCCGCGCCAGCTCCTCGAGGAGGGGCTCGAGCTGGGTGATGGTGTGCTCGGTGAACCGGTCGAGCCCCTTGCGGACCAGCCGCAGGATCTCCCGCTCCGGCATCGACGCCAGCAGGACCTTGCCGGCGGCGGTGCTGTGGATGGGCACCACCCTGCCGGTCCAGTCGCCGACGGCAACCAGGTTGGGCCCGTCCGCCTGGGCGACGGTGAGCAGCTGGTCGCCGTCCGCCACCCCCAGTCCGGTCGTCTCGCGGGTCGCCCGCGCGAGGCGATCGAGCTCGGGCATCGCGATCGACCGCAGGTCCAGCGTCCGCTCCGCCTTCTCGGCGAGGCGGATGACCACGAGCCCCAGCCGGTAGCGGCCCGTCTCGTCGTCCTGCTCCACGAGGCCGCGCCGCTCCAGGGTGGCCAGCAGGCGCGATGCCGTGGACTTGTGGAGCCCAAGGCGCCGCGCGAGCTCGGTCACGCCGGCCTCGCCGTGACTCTCGCCCAGGGCCAGCAACAGGGCCGCCGCCCGATCCACCGACCGGACGGCATTCCCGTCGAGCGTCATCCGACCCCCTCCTCTGGGCTCAGTTGGCGTCGGGGTCGCTGTAGGCGACCTCCGACTCGTGCGGCAGCGGCTTGCCCTTGGCCCGCAGGTCGAGGGCCTCCTCCATCGACGCCTTGAAGGCCGATAGCACGCGGTCGACCGTGTCGCCGGCGGCATGGGCCTCGCACATGAACCACGGCTCGCGGCTGTCGGGTTCGGGCATGGCGCCACGGGCGTGCATGCCGACCGCGATGGCGTCGTACAGCTCGTGGTCCGTGGCTGCCCAGTCGCGGTACTCGGTGGCCACCTTGTCGGTGAACATCACGCTGAACATCGAGGGATGGCCGGTGAAGTGGTAGGGCAGGCCCTTGGTGTCGAGGATCGCCCGCAGGCCTTCCTGGACCCGGCGCCCGGTCTCGTGGACCGCCTCCAGGGCATCGGTGTCGCGCAGGATCTCGAGCACCCTCCGTGCGGCGGCGGCGGCAACCCGGTTGCCGGCGTAGGTGCCCCCGTGACTGACCTTGTCGGGGAGCACCGACATCACCTCGTCACGGCCGCCGAACGCCGCTGCCGGATAGCCGTTGCCCATCGCCTTGGCGTAGGTCGCCAGGTCGGGGGTGATCCCGAAGTACTCGGCCGCACCGCCCTTTGCGAACCGGAAGCCGGTCTTGACCTCGTCGAAGATGAGCAGGATGCCGAACTCCTCGGTCAGCGTCCGCATCGCCTGGTGGAACCCGGGCTGGGGCAGGATGCCGGCCGCGTTGCCCAGCACCGGCTCGACGATGATCGCCGCGATGTTCTCGCCATCCCGCTCGAACAGCCGGCGCAGGAACTCGAGGTTGTTGTAGCGGGCGGGGACGATCGTCTTGGCGATCTCGCTCGGAATGCCGCGGCCCCAGGCGAGCGCGACCGGGTTCTCGGCGTCACCCAGCTCGGCCATGTTGTTGGGACCGACGCTGATCAGTGCGTAGTCGTGGACACCGTGGTACTGGCCCTCGAACTTCACGATCTTGGTGCGGCCCGTGTAGGCGCGCGCGACCCGCATCGCGTGCATCGTCGCCTCGGTGCCGGACACCGTCATGCGGACCTTGCCCAGCCACGGGTTGAGCTCCTTGACGAGCTCCATGGCCTCGATCTCGTCCTCGCTCGTGAGCGAGAAGCTGACGCCCAGCCGCATGCGCTCGTTGACATAGTCGTCCACGCGGGCATCGCCGTGACCCAGGATCACCGGCCCGTAGCCCATGCGCAGGTCGACGTACTCGTTGCCGTCGAGGTCCCAGACCATCCCGCCCTGGCCGCGATCCACGTAGACCGTGTCCTCGCCCCATGCCCGGAAGTTGGAATCCGTTCCACCGGGCAGCGTCCGACAGGCGCGTCGGTACATCGCCGACTGGCGCTCGCGGCGAAGGGCGGGGACCGACTGGGCAGCGGATTCGGCGGTCATGATTCCTCCGAGCTCGGAACCCGCAGGCCCACCGGGCCCGTCGCCGGGACGCGGGAGACGTGCGGGCGCCCACAGGCCGGCCGGTGCGCGGACCGGGACGATCGTTGCGGGCTATGCAACAGGTGGGTCCGATCGTGCCACACGGCTCATGAGCCCGTCAACACGGATATCGTCAGGGTTCGGCGCGAACGGCGCGAATATCGCAGCCCAGTTGGCGAAACGCGCGCCGATCCGCGTACATTTGGCCCCATGACACCCGACGCCGCCGTCGCCGGCGGATCCTACTGGTTCACCACCGCCGATCCCGGTCCGCGGCGCGCCGCCGCCCGCGGCCGCCGACGGGTCGATGTCGCCGTGATCGGCGGCGGGTTCACCGGACTGTGGTCCGCCCTGGCCCTGCTCGATGCCGATCCCTCGATGCGGGTCGCCGTCCTCGAGGCCGAGCAGGTGGGCTTCGGCGCCTCTGGGCGCAACGGGGGCTTCTGCTCGGCATCGCTCACCCACGGACTGGCCAACGGGCTGCTCCACTTCCCAGACGAGATCGACATCCTCGAGGCGGAGGGTCGGCAGAACCTGTCCGAGCTGGTCGCGTTCGTCGGGTCGGAGGGGATCGACGCCGAGCTCGAGGCGACCGGCACCATCGATGTCGCCACGGCCCCGTACCAGGTGGAGGACCTGCACCGGTTCGCCGAGCTGAGCGAGCGTCACGGCAGTCCAATGCGCTTCCTCGACCGCGACGGGATCCAGGCGGCGATCCACTCGCCGCGGTTCCTGGCCGGCCTGCGGGGTGGACCCGATCGCTCGGTGCTGGTCAACCCGGCCAAGCTGGCCTGGGGCCTGGCGACCGCCGTCGAGCGACGCGGGGGCACCATCCACGAATCATCCCGGGTGACCGGCCTTCGACGCCGAGCCTGGGGCGTCGAGGCGGCCGTGGCCGGGGGCGGGACGGTCGAGGCGGCCCACGTCCTGGTGGGCACCTCCGCCTACAGCGGCTGGCTGCGCCGGCTGGTGCCCGCGTTCGTGCCGGTCTACGACTACGCGCTGATGACCGAACCGATGACGCCTGCCCAGCTGGAGGCCGTCGGCTGGCGCGGGCGCGAGGGGCTGGGCGATGCGGGGAACCAGTTCCACTACTTCCGGCTGTCCCGCGACAACAGGATCCTGTGGGGCGGCTACGACGCCATCTACCATCCCGGCAACCGGGTCCGGCCGGAGCAGGACCGCCGGCCCGCCACGTTCGAGACGCTCGAGCGGCACTTCGCGGACACCTTCCCCCAGCTGGACGGGATCCGGTTCACGCACCGCTGGGGTGGCGCCATCGACACCACGACCCGGTTCCATGTCACGTTCGGGGAGGCGCTCGGCGGGCGTGTCCACTACGCCCTGGGCTACACGGGGCTGGGGGTGGGGTCCTCGCGGTGGGCGGCCGGTGTCCTGCGCGACCGGCTGCTCGACCCCACGTCACCGCGACTCCGGCTGCGCTTTGTTCGCTCCCGTCCGTTCCCGATCCCGCCCGAGCCGGTCCGGACGCCGGCCGTGGCGCTGATGCGGCGGGCGGTCATCGAGGCCGACGAGCACGATGGCCGGCCGGGAGCGTTCCTGCGGGCGATGGAGGCGCTGGGGATCGGATTCGACAGCTGAGCGCGGCAGCTGGACGCGGCAGCTGCAGGCGGGGCTCGCGTCCGGTCCGTTACCGGCCAGGGCCGGTCAGGACGCGTCGCCCAGCCAGCGGGGGAGCTCGCGCGAGAGCGTGGCCAGCGGCAGCGACCCGTGCCCGATCAGCTCGTCATGGAACCGGCTGAGGTCGAACGCGGAGCCGAGGTCCGCCTCGAGCTGACGTCGCAGCCGGCGGATCTCGCGCAGCCCGGTCATGTAGCTCAGGGCCTGGCCTGGCCACACGATGTAGCGGTCGGTCTCGATCGTGGCATCGGTGTCGGACAGGCCGGTCGAGAGCAGCCAGTCGATCGACTGCTGGCGCGACCAGCCGAGCCCGTGCAGCCCAGAATCGACGATGAGCCGGGAGGCGCGCCAGGCCTGGGCATCGAGCATGCCCAGCCGCTCGCCCTGTGACCGGTACAGGCCGAGCTCGTCGGCGAGCCGCTCCGAGTACAGGCCCCAGCCCTCCACGTAGGCCGCCCCGACCATCCGAGCGCCCAGTCGCCGGAACACGTTGAGCGACGGGTGCTCCATCTCCAGCGCGATCTGGAAGTGGTGGCCGGGGATGGCCTCGTGGTACGTGGTCGACGCAAGCTTGGCGAAGGTCCGGCTCGGGAGGTCGTACGTGTTGACGTAGTAGATCCCGGGCCTCGAGCCGTCGACATTCGGGGGGTAGTAATAGGCGAACGGAGCGTCCTTCTCCTTGAACGCCTCCACGGGGCGCACCTCGCAGGCGGCGCGAGGCAGGCGGCCGAACACCCGCGGCGCCGCCTCGGCCGCGCGGCCGATGTCCTCCATGGCACGGGCCACCAGGAGCTCGGGGCTGGCGGCCTGGTTCGCGGGGTCGTCGGCCAGGGCCCGACGGTACGCGTGGACATCGTCGCCGTACCCCGCGTCCCGGGCGATCTCGCGTCGCTCCGCATCGATGCCCGCGAGCTCGTCGATCCCGATCTGGTGGACGTCGCGAGGATCCATGTCCAGCGTCGTCCAGGCCCGGATCGCGTACCGGTACAGCTCGTCGCCGCCCGGGACCGAGACCAGGCCCGGCTGCTCGCGGGTCGTGACCAGATACTCGTCCCGGAGGAAGTCGAGCAGGCGTCGGTCCGCCGGGCGGACGGTGTCCCGGACCAGCGCCGCGACGCGGTCACGCGCCGCGTCATCCGCCGCCCGCGTCATCCGGACCACGGGCGACCCCTCGACCGGCTGCGAGAGCATCCCCTCGAGCTGGGCGATCGTCCGCTCAGCCACGATCCTGGCGGCGGTCCGGCCGGAGGCCATGCCCTGGCGCAGGATCGCGATGGAGGCATCCATCACCGCGTCATAGGCGCGCAGTCGGCTCAGCCATCGCTCGAGGCGCTCCGGCGTATCCGCCGGCTGGAACACGGCCAGCTGGGCGAGCATCGTCTGCGCCCCGTCGATATGACTCAGCGTCTGCAACTCGTGGACCGCGAGGTCGTCGCCCTCGATGTTGAGCTCGGCCACGACAGCCAGCATGTCCAGGGTGATCCGGTCCTCGACCGCGAGATCGTCGACGTCCACGGCCCGCACCTCGGCCAGGACGCGCTCCGAGAGCGCCCGCAGCGCCGCGCGACCCTCGGGCCCCGGGTCGTCGAGACGATCGTCGTAGCGATCGTCGCCATACACGGTGGCCGTGGTCGGCGCCAGCTCCAGGAGGTCCTCCCAGAAGCGGACGGCGATGTCGTCGGCGCGGGACGTGGGCAAGGTCTCGGTCATCGGCTCCCCTAGCGCGCGCCAGGATGCACGCGTCGCCGGCGACGGCCGCCGGGCTGCCTGTGGCTAGCGTACCCCGACGCGCGGACGGTTGGGCCGGGCCGGCCGTCAGCCGTTGAAC
The DNA here is from genome assembly GCA_963727585.1 of uncultured Chloroflexia bacterium. Lineage (GTDB taxonomy): Bacteria > Chloroflexota > Limnocylindria > Limnocylindrales > CSP1-4 > CAIXZV01. The sequence goes on from CAVSHH010000003.1 coordinate 2,185,998, forward strand.
AGGGCCATCTGGTCGCCGGTTCGCTCGATGGCCGGGTCGAGACCAAGGAGGGGCTCGAGATCGGCGAGCTCGACTTGCTCCCGGGCGGCCCAGTCGCGGACGTGGTTGGCTTTCACCAGGTGCCAGCCGCCGGCCTCCAGGCCATCGCGCAGCAGCGGCGACCGGTCCAGCTTGTAGCGGACCAGCTCGGTGCGCTCAGGCAGCACCACGAGGAACCGGACCAGCCGGTCGTCGTGGGGGATGGCACCGTGGCGCCGCAGCACGGTGTCGGACAGCATCGCCGTCCACTCGACCTCCCAGGCGAGCACGGCCCGGCCGCGGACGTACCACACGACGTCCACGTCCTCGAGGTCGCGAGCGGCGATCCGGCCCAGGCTCGGGGGACCGGCCAGCTCGCGCCCCTCGAGATGATCTGCCAGCGTGTACCGGCCCGCACGCCGGGGCTGTTGCCGCTGACCGACCCAGCACGAGAAGCCCATCCGGTGACCGAGGTTCACGAGGTCGGCGATGAGCCGGCTGTGCTCCTCGCTGCGACGGGTCAGGTCATCGGTCGTATCAAGCCGGTCGATCGTGCTGGACAGGCTGCGGTACGAGTCGAGACAGGCCCGGACCAGCGCCTCGTCGGGCAGGTCGGGACCGGTGAACAGGCCGGCTACCCGGTCCAGGAAGGCCGCCTCGGACAGGCTGCCAGCGGTGGACAGCAGGCTGTAGACCGCCCACTCCACCCGATCCGCCAGCGGGACGGCGGCCAGGTCGAGGTCCGCCCTGTCGCCCAGCCACCATCGTTCGTCGGTCACCTTCACCAGGCGCCGACCCTCGGCCGCAGCCAGCGCGGATCGGACGAGGGCGAGCAGGCGATCGACGTGGTCACGGTGTCCGGTCGGCGCCGAAGAGGGCATCCGATCGTCCAACGACGGGTCGGGCTCCGGCAGGGCATCGGCCGAGCGCGACCCGGCGCCCGCCGGCTCCCCCGGGCGCTCCGGCCCGCCGGCCCCACCGGGCGACGCCGGCGGGCGGACGAGGCGCCGCAGGTGACCTGCCCGGTCCAGTCCGACGAGGATCTCGCCCAGGAGGCCCTCGAACGTCACCGGCTCGCCACGCAGCTTGAGCACGTCGACCGCGGCCTCGACCACCGCCTGCTCCGCCTCTTCCGGCGAGAACGGGGCGTCCGGGTCACGGTCGGGCGGCGGCGCGAACAGCCGCGACGAGGAGCCGCCTTCCGGATCGCCGGCCCCGCCGGGCAATGGGGCCAGCGGCTGGCCACCCCGAGTGCGCGGGCCACGAGGCACGGCGCCCGACCCCGGTGGCACCAGCTCGACGACACCACCCGTGTCACGTCCGGCCTCGGGAAGCCGGGCCCCGGCCATGCGGTAGCCGGCCGTCACCCCGCCCAGCGCGCACGCGACCAGCGACTCGGGGCCCTCACCCTCGAGCAGGAACACGATCCGGGCGTCCCTGCCCATCACCGGCTCCGCCGCCCGCAGTGCGCGGCTGATCACGGCCGCCTGCCAGCCCCAGGTCGGCCGGACCGGCGACCCGAACAGCGGCTCCAGGGGTAGCGTCGATGCGGCGTCGCGACCGAGCACCCATGCCGTCCCGTGGTAGGCCCAGGCAAGCCGCTCCGCGCCCGGGCGCACCGGCGGGGTGCCTACGGCGAGCCGCACTTGCGGCCGAACACCCAACCCCGCCCAGCTGCTGGTCTCCAGGCCGAGCGCCTCGAACGCGGCCGGCGTGCCCTGCTTGACGACCGCGGTGGCCGCTCCCTCGGCCAGGCTCCGGAGGTCGTCCCCGAAGCGGGCCGGGACCGGCCCCCAGGCGCCGCTCTCGAGACGCTGGATGAAGCCGCGCACCAGCCGCACGCCGTCCTCGAACGCCAGCCACGGGTTGCGCTCCCGCCACTGGGCATTCCCGGGCAGCTTCACGTGACCGCCGCCGATCCGAAGCGGCGCGACCCGTCCCGCGGAGGTCACGAGGCGACTGGCCGGCGCGATCGCGTGGAGCAGGGCGAGCCGCATGGCGGACGCGATCGACGACGCCCGCAGGTCGCCCTCGACGCGTTCCAGGATGGCCGCCAGCGCCACCAGCTGGCGGGTCGTGTGCAGGTCGAGCAGCTCGTCGGGGAGGCTCTCGCCCCCCTCGAGCACGGGGAACCGGTCGCGAAGGTTGCGACGGATCTCGCTGCCCTCCGGGTCGAGGGCGCGTGCGATGTCCGATTCGTCAACCGGCGCTTGGCGCTGCTCCCCACCACCCAGCTGGTCACGGCAGACGGGGCAGCGGTAGTGCTTGCGGATGGGTCGCGGACCAGCAGCCCGGCCCTCGTCGTCTGTGGTCTCGGCAGCCCAGGTCAGGTCGTCGAGGATGACCACCCGGTCGCACGTGGCACATCGGCTCGCATACCGGTTGGTGATGCTCGCCTTGAGACTGGTGTCGCGGCGCGCCGAGGCCGCCAGCGACTGGATCGCCGCGTCCAGGTGGCGCAGGTCCGGGGGACGCAGCACGATCTCGGCCAGCAGGCGGTCGAGCGCGCTGGTTTCGAGGCTGACCGCCTTGCGCCGGCTGTCGATGGCCGAGCGGGCCACCCAACCGCCCCGCCCGAACAGGTCGAGGACGATGTCGCCCGGGGACGAGGCCGCCTCCAGCCGTGCCGTGACCAGTGCCGGGGGCGGCGGCGGCGCGAATCGCTCGAAGGCGGGCAGCGAGAAGCCCGGTTCGGCGCGAAGCAGGTGGGCGCGTCCAGCCATGGACCCTGATTGTGGCAGAGACGGCGATCCCGCTCCGTCAGCGATGCATCGGCCGGACGGCGGGGCGCGGTGGCACCGGAGGCCCCCGGCGGCCACCGCAGGCGGCCGCTCCGGGCACGAGACCTGGAAAACACGAACGCCCGGGAGGATGGCCCCCGGGCGCCGTCGGTCGCGTGTCCTCGGTCGGCCTACGACTCCTCGAGGTCGTCCGTCTCCTCCTCGAACGCCTCGTCCGTCGTCTCCTCGGGCGGCAGGACGCGGTCGAGGTTCTGGATCTCCTCGTCCTCGATGTCGTCCTCGAGCTCCTCCTCGAGCTCCTCCTCCTCACGGAGCAGGGTGCCCTTCGTGTACGGGCGCAGGTCCGAGGACTTGGCGGCGGTCGGGAAGCTCACCTTGCCGTAGTTCCGCGGGTCCTGGAACACCTCGCGGATGATGAGCCGGACATCCTTGTCGCCCAGGGACGTGACGCCCGCGAGGTACTTGTTGCCGTCGGCGATGAGCTTGATCAGGCGGGCGGCAACGCGGGGCTCCACGATCCCGATCCGGACGTCGTTGCTGATCGCCACCAGGCGGTTGCCTTCGGGCACGAGCTCCACGGCATCGCCGGGATTGACCTGGGCGAGCTCTGCGGCGCGGGCGAGGTCGGTCAGGTGCGCGAACCCCGTCTTGCCGGTCTCCTCAACGAAGATGCTGACCGGCGCCTTGGAGCCAGGGTGGGCGGCCACGGTCTTCTCGCCTGCGTCGACGATCAGCATCCGGAGGCGGTCGATGTTGCGCTCGGCGATCCGGTTGGTGGGATCCAGCGCGAGCGCCTTCTGGTAGTGCTCTCGCGCGTCGCCCAGCTCACCCAGCTCCCAGAGAGCCTTGGCGAGCCGGTTCTCCGCCTCGGAGTCCGGGGCCAGCTCCAGGAGCCGCCGGTTCGTCTCGGCGGCGTCCGCCCAGTTGGCGGCGGTCGCTTGAGCGATCGCCTGCTCGGCCAGCTGCCGCTTCAGGCGGGTCTGGCCTGCGGGCGTCTGGGCGGCGGCGTCGATCTCGGGGAAGGTCACGTGGAGGTCGTCCTTTCGGTCCATCGGGAGCGTTGCGCCGGGGCGCGTCGAGGGCATGGCGCGCCAAATCGGCGAACGGTCGCGGGCACGTGTTTCTAGCACCCCCTGCGGCGCGCGTCAAACGCGTGAGCCGTCGGGCGGGTCGGGACGGGTCGGGCGGATCGGCTCTCGACACACCGGTCGTCCCCCTGGGGGACGCTGCCAATGCGCTCGCATCGAGGATCAGCAGAGGGCAGGACCGGTGGCCGGGACCGAGGTCGCGTTCATCACCTGAGCACTGGCGAGCCAGGCGCTGCTGGCGGCGGCCTGGGCCGCCTGTTCGTCGTCAATACGGCACTCAACCTGCGTGGCCACGCAGGCAGCGCCTCCGCTCGCTGAGCCGGCGCCGGACCCGGTCCGGATCAGGCGCGAAGGCGGAGGTTCCAGGCCACGACGACCATCGCCAGCACCGCCAGCAGCACCGTCTCCCACAGGAAGCGCGGCTCGCGGCGCCGGGCCGGGGCGGCGGAGTGCAGCGCATCCCACAGGTAGAACACGAGCGTCAGCGCCGCCGGACCGACCAGCTGGGGCACGTCCATGGCCCGCAGCGCGCCCGCGGCGACGGCGATCACGATCGCGTACGTGAGCGCGGACCGCAGGGCATCACGCACCGCTGCGTAGCGTGCTGCCGAGATCCGGTAGCCGAGGAGCAAGGCGATCAGGGCGTCGTCCAGCGCGAGGACCAGCAGCCACACCTCCGTGAGGCCGGTGTCGGCACCGCTTCCGCCGGATTCCGGCAGGCCCCCGGGGACGAGCGTCGCCATCCCCGTGAACGCCACGAACGCGGTGATCACGGCTGCGGCGAGAATGCGCGACCGGTCCGCGTCGGTGATGCCCGTCGCCTGCCCCAGCAGCCGCATCTCGAACGCCAGCAGGCGATCCAGCCCGACCGCGAACAACAGCAGCGCGGGCAGCAGCCCGAGACCCGCCGGGACGAGGTGGATCGCCGCTCCCGCCCCGCCGGTCAGCACCGCCGGCACGATCAGGGCATCGACGGGCCGCCCCGGCAGCTCGCGCGCGCGCACGAGCGCGAAACCGGCGACCAGCATCACCGCCGGCAGCAGCCCCACGGCGAGGAAGGCATCCGGGCGCTCGACGAGGCGCGCCATGGCCACCAGGAGCATGGCGACCAGCACGAGCTCGCGCCGGGCGAGGGTCGTGTCGATCTCGCGCTCGCTCATCGCGCCCGATGGTACGTCCGACAGGTCAGGCCCGACCGGGCTTGCCAGCCACCCAGTCGAGCAGTGCCTCCCGGGAACGCGCGTTGAGCACATGGCGACGTTCCACCCACGCGCGGCGAGCCTGGGCGGTGCCCCATCGAACGTAGTCGAGCTCCTCGGTCCGGTGGGCGTCGGAGTCGATGGACAGCAGGCAGCCGGCCTCCGCCGCGCGGCGGGCCCGCTCTGGAGCGAGGTCGAGACGATGCGGCGACCCGTTGATCTCGAGCGCGGTCCCCGTGGCTGCCGCCGCCTCGAACACCGCGTCCCAGTCGAGGTCGAGATCGTCGCGACGCTGGATCATGCGACCGGACGGGTGGGCGATGACGTCGACGTGCGGGCTGCGGATGGCGTTGAGAGTCCGCCGGGTCAGCTCGGTTCGCGACTGGCGGCGAGCGACGTGGACCGAGGCCACCACGAGGTCGAACCGGGCCAGGAGGTCGTCGTCGTAGTCGAGGTTGCCGTCCGCGCGAACCTCCAGCTCGCAGCCGTGCAGCAGCCGGAAGCCGTCGGTGCTCGCCCCCGCCGGCAGCTCCCCGGCCGCCTCCTGTGCGGCAAAGCGGGCGTTGAGCGCGGCGATGATCGACCGCTGCTGCTCCACCCGATCGGGTTCGAGGCCGTGTGCGATCGCGAGACCCTGCGAGTGGTCGGTCAGCACCTGGTACGAGTAGCCGCGACCACGCGCCGCCTCGGCCATGGCCTCGATGGGGTGGACGCCGTCACTCCAGTCCGAGTGGCTGTGGAGGTCCCCGCGGAGGTCGTCGAGGGCGATCAACGGCGGCAGCGACCCCTCGCGGGCGGCCTCGATCTCCCCCCGGTCCTCGCGCAGCTCGGGCGGGATCCAGGCCAGGCCGAGGAAGCCGTACACGCCCTCCTCGTCGGAGAACGTGCGCAGCTCCGCCCCGTCGCCCTCGAGCGGCAGCCCGTCGTCGCCGATGCGCAGGAACCCCTTCTCGGACAGGCTCCAGCCCCGCTCGCGGGCAATGCCCCGGAGCCGGATGTTGTGGTCGGCCGAACCGGTGAAGTGGACGAGGTACGTCCCCGACTCGCCGGGCGGCATGACCATCAGGTCGACCTGGGGGCCGCGGAGCACCGTGACCGCGGCCTTCGCATGTCCCGCCCCTAGCACCCTGTCGACCAGCGGCAGGTGCGTGAACCGCTCGACCGCTGCATCGGGATCCGCCGTCTCCACGAGCAGATCCAGATCGCCGATCGTCTCGCGGCGCCGGCGCAGCGACCCCGCCTGGACGACCCGGCGGACCCCGGGGACCTCGCGCAGCCGCTCGACCAGGTCGTCGGAGATCCGCTGCGCCTGGGGCAGCAGGAGCCGGCGGGGACGCGCCTCGAGCGCGCGGATGCCGTCCAGGATCCGCGTCTCGGTCGTGGCGCTGATCCCCTTGAGACCCCGGAGCTCGCCGGCCTCGGCGGCCGCCTTGAGGTCGGCGAGGGTGGCGATCCCCCGCTCCTCCCAGACCTGGCGCACCGTCTTTGGACCAACGCCCGGGATCCGCAGCAGGTCGACGAGCGTGGGAGGGATCTCCGAGCGGAGTCGCTCCCAAGCGGCCATCCTCCCGGTGGTGGCGATCTCGACGATCTTGTCGCTGATGGCCCTTCCCACGCCGGGGATCGGCCGCCGGTCACCCGTCCCATAGGCATCGGCCACATCGAATGGCGCCCGCGCGATGGCGTCCGCGGCCCGGTGGTAGGCGACCGTCTTGAACGGGATCTCGCCCTTGACCTCGAGGATGTCGCCGATCTCGTGGAAGATCCGGGCCAGCTCGCCGTTGGTGACCGGTCGCCGGGCCGAATCCATCCCCTCACCCGGCGCGAGCTCCTCGGCGAGATCCACGTCGGCGGGCGCAACCCCGTCGGCGGGCGGCAGGGTGGCGGGGGGAGCCGGGGGCAGGTCGTCGCGGCGGGGCATCGGCGCCATGGTACGGGTCGACTGGCGTCCCGGCCGACGGGACCGCTGCTCAACCTGCCGACGATCCTGCATCCAGAGTTCGGGGCGAGGCGGAAGCGCTACCAGCGAGCTCCGATCGGTGTCCGCCTCGGCCCGGCCCGGTACTGATAGGAGTCCCTCGAGATCCTCAGGAAATCGGCATTGACCGGTGACTTGGACAGATATCGCGGGGATCGCTTGTTCACACCCGATCGGACCACGAGCCCCCGCCAGGATCCATCGGCGTTGCGCGAGACGGCGACGAAGGACAGGTACGCCTTGCCGCTCGACGGCACCGAGATGCCGTAGCCACCGTTGTGGGTGACGATGCTGCGCACGATCCGGGCGGACGCTGGCGTCGACTTGCCCAGCCCGACACGAACCCCGTCGCTACGACTCCTGAAGATCGTGTCTCGCTTGAGGCGCTTGCCAGAGGACCCGCGGTCCACCCGGACGCCCACGCCATTGTCCCAGATCAGGTCCCGCAGGGAGGTGATCGCCCCACCGCCCGACCGGTACATTCCATCGTAGAAGTAGATGCCGTATCGCGCGTTGGACCAGATTCGGTTCTTCTTGAGACGATTGCCATCGAGAGTGAGCCGACCGGTGCCCTCCTGGGTCACGTGGATCCCCACGAGATTGTCGTGGATCCGGTTGCGATCCACCGTGTTGGATCGCGCACCGTTAGCGATCGTGAGCCCGGACGTGTTGGCCCAGGCGCTGCCGGTGGGGTTGTAGGTGTTGTCGTGGAGGTTGTTCCGGCAGACCCGATTGCCCTTGGTGACGAGCACGTTGGCCACCCCGGGGGGAGCGCCCTGGAGCTTGATCCCGGCCAGTCCACTTCCGCTGATGTCGTTGTCGCAGAACTCCGATGCTTGTGTGCCTCGGTCGATCTTGATCCCCTGCAACGTGTTGGCGATGAACACGTTGCGCCGCACGACGACGTGCCGGGCTGGGTTGGCCCGGCCCCCGGTGTCGTCCCCCGAGACCTGGATGCCCATGTACAGGTTGCCCACCAGGACATTGTCCGCGGCCAGGGAGTTGTCGACACCGCTCTTGAACGCGATGCCGTTCGCTGAATGGCGGACCTCGAACCCGCGCACTTCCACGTGCTGGGTGCCCTTGTTGCCCTTGAAGAAGAACGCGTTTCGCTGGACGACGTCAAAGGTGTGCGACGCTGGTTCGGTCGCGGCGGCACCGGTTGGAGCAACGTACAGCCAGCCGGACTGGTAGACGAAGCCACCTGCGCCCGAGGCGGCGGCGGATCCGAGGGTGGTCAGGTCACTGCGCTCCCGGAGCCAGCCCGTGGCGTCCTGGAACACGACCGTGGCGAGACCCTTGCCGTAATCGAATGGAGCCGTGGACCACGCGGTCTTCCAGACCCCCTGCCTGCCAGCCGCCTGCCACGACTTGCCGGGCTGAGGCGCCGCGTCTGCGCCCGAGACGATCGGACGCACGTAATTCGAGCCGCCAGCCGCATACCCCGCGGCCTCGAACACGATCGGGGCACTCGCAGTTCCGGCACGGTCCCAGCCAGGGCTGATGGGTCGCTCCCGATAGATCGTGTCCGCATAGCCCTTCACGATGACGTGGTATCCCGCGGCGGCCGAGCCCCGCGGAATGGCATCGGCGGCGTGGGCAATCGTGCGGAAGGCGGTTGCAGGCGAGCGCCCGTCGTTGGCATCGCTGCCGGCCTTGGCGTCGACCCAGAACGTGGACCCGGCGGCTCGCACCGACCCTGGGGCGCCCAGCATGGCCAAGACGAGTGCCGAGGTCACCAGTGTCACGGTGGCGAGGCTCCAGCGCGGATCTCGCCAACTCCTGGCAGCGCCTCGAGCATGGGAATGAAATCGAACAGGCATGGTGGCATGGTCGCCGGGACGGATCGTTCGCGCAACCGCCCGATCGGACTATCGGGCCCGTGGCTCCTCGTGACCGGGGACGCTCCGGACGCCGGATACAATCGGCGACCATGGCCACCGCGACTAGCCCGTCCGGCATCGCCGGAACACGGCGCATCAGGTTTCTCGGGTTGCCGATCGACGACCTCACCCTCGAAGAGACCTTGGACGTGGTGGATCAGTTCGTGGCGAGCCACCGGGTTCACCAACACGTTGTGGTCAACGTGACCAAGGTGGTCCAGGCGGACCGCGACCCTGCGCTTCGGGCCATCCTGGAGGCGTGCGACCTCGTCAATGCCGACGGTCAGCCGATCGTCTGGGCGGCGCGATGGCTGGGAACGCCGCTTCGCGAACGCGTTGCGGGGATCGACCTGATGACAAGCCTGTTCGCGCGGGCCGCAACCCGCGGTCACCGGATGTATCTGCTGGGTGCCCGTGGTTCCGTCGTGGAAGCAGTCGCCGCACGCATCGAGGCCGAGCATCCTGCGGCCATTGTCGCCGGGTGGCACGACGGCTACTGGCGATCGGAGGACGAGCCGGCGCTCGCCGCCGGGATCGCCGAGACCCGGCCGGACATCCTGTTCCTCGCCATCCCGTCGCCTGCGAAGGAGCACTTCCTTGCGCGCTGGAAGGACACCATCGGGGCCTCATTCGTGATGGGCGTCGGCGGCTCGTTCGATGTCTACGCCGGGGTCGTCGAACGTGCGCCTGTCTGGATGCAGCGCGCCGGTCTGGAGTGGCTATACCGGGTCCGCCAGGAACCCCGGCGCCTGTGGCGGCGGTACGCGAGCGACGCTCCGCGGTTTGCCCGGCTCGTCCTGCTCGCCCGGGTGGGCCGTCGGAGACGTCCGTGACCGGACGCAGTGCCGGCGCCCCGGGCCTGGGGCGAGACATCGTCCTCCTTGTCGGCGTCCGGTTCGCGGCCGTCGGTGCGGGCTTTCTGACAAGCATTCTCGCGGCACGCGTGCTCGGACCGGCGCCGCTCGGGGCAGCCGGACTCGGGATGACGGCGGGCGCGATTGCTGCGCTGCTGGCCAACGGCGGCCTGAACATCGCCAGCATCTACTTTCTGGGACGCCGACCGGATGACCGCCGCCGGATCACCAGCTGGTGCTTCACGCTGGGCCTGATCGCGGTGGCGATCGCAGCCCTCCTGATCCTGCTGGTCGGGCGCTGGGTTGCGCCCGATGCACTGGGCAACGGCCATGGCGACCTGCTGGTGGCGAGCGCGAGCCTCGCTGCCAGCGTCGTCGCGTTCGAGCTTTCGGGCTCATTGCTGCTCGGCCATGATCGTCGATCTGCGTATCTGGTCACCCAGGGGATCGAGGGCCTGGGCTCGCTTGCCCTCGTCGCGGCCGTCTTCATGCTCGGGCTGGCGACCGCTGCCGGATATGTGCTCGGGTCGGCGCTGGCAGCCCTGCTGGCGTCCGTGTTCGCGATGGTCGTCACCGGGAGACTGATCGGCGGACTCCGTCTGGCGCTCGACCTGTCCTTCGCCCGCGAGGCATTGGGCCTGGGCCTGCGAGGCCAGGTCGGCAATGTCATCCAGATGCTGAACCTGCGGCTCGACCTGCTGCTGGTGCCGCTGTTCGTCGACTTGCGGGCGGCAGGGATCTACCTGATCGCCGTCCGCATGTCGGAGGTCATCTCCCAGGTCGCCTCGGCAGCGGCGGCGTACCTGTTCCCGGCTGTCGCCCGCCTCGACGAGCGACAGACGGCCCTCACGGAGCGAATGATCCGCGCCACGCTGATCGTGGTGGTGGCGGGCGGCCTCGTTATCGGCGTCTTCGCACCCGTCCTCCTGGAGTTGTTCTTCGGCAGCGCCTACGCGGAAGGTTCCACCGCGCTCCGGATCACGCTCGTGGCCATGATCCCGCTGTCAGTCCAGCGCCTCATGGCCAGCGACCTGAAGGGACGAGGCCGAGCGGGCCTGGTATCGGTATCCGCCGGGTTCGCCCTCGTGGCGACGGTCGCCTGCGACGTCATCTTGATCCCGCCATTCGGCATCGCAGGGGCATCCCTTGCGTCCGTCCTCGCCTACTCGACCGGGGCGGCCGCGATGCTCGTCGCGACCGCCGGGTCACCGGAGCCTCGCTGCGGCACCTGGTCCCGGGACCGGGCGACGTCCGGACATTGGCGCTCGCGTCGGCCACGGCGCTTCGGCGCCTGTCAGGACACCCGTCGGGCCAAGGCTGGTCACCGCTGGCGCGAGGCCGCCAGTGCGCGGTGCGCCTCGTAATAGGGCCGCAGGACGTCCTGGGGGCGAAACGCCGCCACCGACGCGCGGACCACGCCGGCGAGCTCCTCTCGTGGATGACCCAGGACCCACCTGACCCCATCCGCCAAGGCTTCCGGCGTCCGTTCGCCCGCCAGGTACCCCGAAAGCTCGTGCTGGATCACCAAGGGCACCTCGCCAACGGGCGGCGCCACGACGGGCAATCCGCAGGCCAGCGCCTCGAGAGCCGCGATCGGCATCCCTTCAAACCGGGATGTCAGCACAAGAACGTCCGCGCCGTTCATGACGTCGGGCATGTCCTGGCGGCCTCGGTACCCGACGAAATGGACATGATCGGAGATGGCGAGGTCGCGTGCTCGGGCAGCGGCGGCCGGGCGAAGGCTGCCGTCGCCCACCACGATCAGCCGGGCTCCCGGGACGCGCCGCCTGGTCGCCGCCACGACGTCCATGAGCAGCAGCGGATCCTTCTGCTCCTCGAGCCGCCCGACGAACAGGAGGATGGGGCCGGGTTCGAGCGGCCCAAGGCCGGCCGCCCGGAGCAGCGCCACGCGTGCCTCGGCGCGTTCATGCGGATCGAGGATCTGGAAGTGCTCCTGGTCCACGGAGGTGGGCAGGAACGTGACCCGGCCGGCGACAGCGGGATGGCGTCGTCGGTAGAAGTCCAGCCCCGCCCGGTTCACGATGAAGACCCGGTTCATCCGCGGCAGCGTCATATCCTCGAGGCGGTGGAGCGCGCCCGGCAGGCGACTCCAACGGCTCTCGCCACCACCGGCGTCGATGTCGGCAGCGTTGAGGTGGACGGTGAGGATCTTCGGCGCGTCGACCGCAAGGAAGCCAGCGGGCGGCACGGGATGGTGGAACTGCAGCACCCGCCCCCTGAAGCGGTGTGCGCTCGGACGAGCCATGGCCGCGACGGTGAACGCGAGCGACAGCGGAAGACGGGATCTCCGGTTCACGTCCGGGGTGGCAAGGACGGGTAGGCACGGGACCCGACGGCCCCCTATGTCGAGGCCCGTCCAGCGGCCGACGGGGCGAGCGACGGGATCCGCGGTGCAGCCTATGATCTCCGGCTCGAAGTCGGGCGGGGCGAACCGGATGAAGTCGTTGACGAACGACCGGATGCCGCCGATCTTCTGGCTCAGCGGATCGATCGGGACGATGATCAGCGGGCGAACAGGACGGATGCGGCCGTCCATCACCTTGCTGCCGGAGCCGCAGTCGGGCCCGTGGTGACCGGGCCGCCGTTCTGCAGGCCCCCCGCGACCCAGCTGAATGTACCGGCGAAGGCAAGCATCAGCAGGTAGACCTGGGACGGTGAGCCAAGGATGGGGCTTGCGAGCAATTCCACCATGGCTGCGGCAAAGAGCATTCCCGCGCCGAGCACCACCGCCCGCTGTGCAGGGACGAGGTCCCTGCGGATGAGGCGCAGAAGCTCCACCCCGATCCAGCCGATGAACACCACATACGCGCCGAGCCCGACGACGCCCGTCTCGCCGAGGATCTGTGGCCAGAAGGTGTCGGTGATGAACTGGGGGTTCTCCGGGCTCAGGCCGTAGATCTGGTCCAACCCGTACTCGCGGTAGACGTCGCTGTAGTTCGTCCGACTGATCCAGGAGCCGTAACGGCCTAGCCCGGCCCCGAGAGGGAATTCGTCAGCCGCCACGGCCACTGCACCGAGATACAGCGCGATGCGGGCGGGCGTGGCAGCGCCGGCGACCCGGTCGGGCCGCCCAGCCTCCTGCCCTTCTCCCGGTGGTGCCGTGGCGCCGGCCGGTCCGTCGACACCGCGACTCCCCGTGACCGGGTTGACATACCCCTCGATCGTAAGCGCGTACAGACCGGACAACACGGGCAGGAAGGCGACCGTGAGCACGGCGATGCCAACCGCCGAGGGGATCCAGACACGGAGCCGGCTCGTGCGACCCTGACCGCGGACAAACTCGGTCGCGGCGCCTGCAGCCACGCCGGCGACCGTAGCGAGGATCGACTTGCGCCGCCCCGACGTGATCGTCCCCACCGAGAACAGGATCGCGAGAACGAGCATCCACAGTCGTCGATAGACCACGTGGTGTGCGATGAGGAACAAGGCCGCGACCGAGCACAGCCACCCGAATAGCTCCGGGTGATAGAACACCGACGACACGACGGGAAGCCCTGCACGAGCGGCGAAGGGTTCGGTACCAGGGAGAAGCGCCTTGACCACCTGAAGGGCACCGATCGCGAGGACGGTCAAGGCAACGGCCAGCCAGGCGCGCAGAATCCAGGAGACGTCGGCATCGGTCACGTCGTGGGCCAGAACGACGTAGAACACCGCGATGCCCTTGAGAAGGAGCAGCATCTGGGGCGTCCAGGTGGTCGGCGCGACGCCGTTGGCAAGGCTCGACGCCGTCGCTGCCAGGATGAGCACGACGACGGCGCCATCCCTGGCCCAGTGCACCCATGCCCGTACGGGACGATGTCGCGTCAGCATCGACAGGACAACCATCGTCGGGACGAACAGCTCGTCAAGCGTTCGTATCCTGGCGTCGGCACTGCCCGCGATCGTCTCGATGAACAGCATGTAGGCCGCGAAGGCGGCCACCGTTCGGATGGGAGCCACCAGGAACCCGACGGTGAACGCCATCCACGCGACGAGCAGCCCGGCCCAGCCGCCGAGGTCGGGCGCAACCGCGTGCATGACCAGGGGCCCGGCCACCGCCACGACCGCGAGGAGCGGAACTGCGAGCCGGCCCTGGCCGCCTTCAGCACGCCCGGCGGGACGACTCATTCGATGCCGTGGCCCGCAAGGATGCCGGGCAGCGTGTCGAGGCGCTGACGCATTCGTTCGAATGCGTCTCGCGTACGCACTCGCTGTGCTGGGTCGCGACTGACCTCGACAAGCCGCATGACATCGTCGACTCGAAGCGCGGTCGACGCGTCCAGCACCCGGTCTCCGAGGCCGGCCAGCGTCATCACACCTCGGACCTTCGGCTCGTAGGCGACCGCCAGGGCCGGTGTGCCGACCGCCATCGCGAAGATGCCCGCATGCATCCGAGAGGTCAGGAGGACGTCGAGATCGGCGAACAGTCGGACCGCCGCCCCGAGGCTGCTCGGTGGTGCGACGACTTCAATCCGACTCCGCTCGGTCTCGTCGAGGCGGTCGATCAGTCGCTCTACGGCGGCACGATCGTCGTCGGCACGGGACGTGCGGACGTGCGGGATGAACCTGATTCTTCAGGTCGCACTCGGCAATCATCCGACGGACAGCCTCCAGGACGACCTGTTCGGCATGTCCTGGGTCGCCCCAATCGAAATGGTCGGGCCGGTAGTCCCGAGGAGACCAACCGACGATCGGTCGATCCCGAACTGTGCCGTGCTCGGTCTCCGCGTTCGCGGCGGTGACGAGCGACGGGGACCGGAATGCGGCGTCCGGGAGCAGGCGGCTCCGGATCCCGAGGGCCTGCAGGCGCTCGAGACTCTCCTGCTCCCGGGCGAACACCATGACGTTCCGCAACCCCCACCGGAGCACGCGAGCGACGTTCGGCGAGCACGGCGACACAGAGACCGGCCCGACCATGGTTGGCCGTCCAGCCAGGACGGCCGCCCGGATGTTCGCAACCTTGACCAGGTTGGCTCCCGCTTTCGCCCCACCGAGGAACCCACCTCCGACCGAGACCACCAGGTCGGCGGATCGGTACTCGGGCCGCGACCGGATCTGTGCCCAGGCGATCCTCGCTGCCACCCAGGCCAGCGCGGCAGGCTTGAGGCGCCGCACGAGCGGAGGCATGTCGAGGAGGTCGACGAGCGGCTGGACGATCTCGTCCGGCTCGGCTGCCGTGCAGCCGCCTGGGCGATGGCGCCAGTCACTCGCAGCGATCGCAATCTCGTCGTAGCCTGCCGCGCGCAGGGCGTCCACCAATCCCTCAGCGATCGCCGTGTCGCCCCAGTTGCCGATCGAGTAGGTGTTGACGACGAGCGCCCGGCGTGACCCGCGCTGGCGCCTCATCGCCCCGTCAGCATCGCCGGGATCGTCCGCGCCATGATCTGGAAATCGAGCCACAGGGTCCAGCGATCGATGTAGCGGAGGTCCATCTCCACCCACCGGTCGAACTCCGGCTCGAGGCGCGCGCTGACCTGCCACAGACCCGTGATGCCCGGCTTCATGGACAAGCGGCGCCGATGCCACAGGTCGTAGGCGCCCACCTCCTCGGGAAGCGGCGGACGCGGGCCGACGAGGCTCATCTCGCCCCGGAACACGTTCCACAGCTGCGGCAGCTCGTCAAGGCTGGTGCGCCGGAGAAGGTGGCCGACCGGCGTGATTCGTGGATCCTCGGTCAGCTTGAACGCCGGGCCCGAGAGCTCATTGGCGGCCATGACCTCGTCCAGGCGCGCCTCTGCGCCCTGGACCATGCTCCGGAACTTGAGCATGCGGAACGGACGCCCCTGCAGGCCGATGCGGACCTGCCTGAACAACACGGTGCCACCATCGCCGGCCTTTACGACGAGGGCGAGCACGAGGAATGGGACGGCGAGAACGACCAGAGCGATCCCGCTGATCGCGATATCCAGGAGGCGCTTCACGGCCAGCGAGAGCATGCGATCGGGCCCGTTCGAGATCGTCACGATCTCGTCCTGACCGAGCACTTCCACGCGAGGCCCGCCGGCGGCGCTCACCCCCGGCGTGAGCACGAGTCGCAGCCGTTTCCCTTCCTGCTGGGCCAGGGCCACGAGCGGCTCGAGGTAGCGCGCCTCGTTGGCCTCGAACGCCGCGACGAGCTCGTCGATCACGCGCCCGTGGATCACCGCCTCGACGTCGTCGAGCGAGCCGAGGACCGTCGGGCAGGCCGTGGTCGGGCGACCAAGGTGGCCCACGATCCTGTAGCCAAGCGCGGGATGCCGGCGGAGGCGGCCGGCGACGCGCCTTGCCACGGGCCCCGTCCCCAGGACCAGGACGTAGCGCGATCCGATACCCAGCCTTCGGGCGAGCACCAGGGCCGCCCGGAGGAACCGCCGCTCGATGATCGAGAACACGACCTGCGAGGCGAACAGCGCGGCCAGGAACAGGCGGCTCACGTCAGGCGCGTGTACGAGGAACAGCAGGCTGAACACGGTCACGCCGACAAGCAGGGCCGCGCGCACGATATCCAGCAGCTCGCCCCGGAAGGTCCATCGGGACCGCAGCTGGTCCAGCTGCAGCAGCCACTCGGCGCCAACCCAGAGCAGGCCGTAGATGAATGCCCAGGTCCACCACGGTCCCCCGGCATGCAGCCAGGCCGCCGCCCAGTCGGCGCCGAACCGCAGCTGCGACAGCAGCACGAACAGCCCGGTCGCCATGGCGCCGTCGACGACGAGCAGGGCGACTCGAAGGAGGTTCGCGTGCTGGCGGATCATCAGTTTGACGAGTACCGGCTGTCGGAGCCGAACAGCGTCCGCGACAGCTTGGCCATCCGGTCCATGTCCAGGCGCAGCGTGTAGATACCACCCGTCGAAGCTGTCGGGGGATGGTACGCGTACGGCGGTCCGAGCACGTACTGCTTGATTGCATCGCCGTCCATGTTGCGGGCGATCCCGATGAACTCGTCCATCCGCTCCGTGGGCAGGTTGGTGCGGACGGTGTCGCCGGCGACGCCGATGATCTCGGGCAGCTTGGTGATCATCTCGGGCGAGGTGAGCTTTTGGCGCACGGCGACCAGCAGCTGCTGCTGGCGCGCGGCGCGGGTGAAGTCCGAGTCGCCGAGCCCTTGTCGCGACCGGGCATAGGCCAGCGCGGTCCGCCCGCTCAGCTTCACGTTGCCGGCCGGGAGCGTGAACCCGTGAGTCCCATCGAGCCAATCGTAGGCCGGATCGTTGATCGCCCGCGGATTGTCAACCGTCACGCCGCCCACGGCATCGATGAGCCGGCGGAACCCCTGGAGATCCACGGCTGCGAAGTAGTGGATCGGCACCCCGATCATGTAGCCGACCTGCTTCATCAGGGCCGGAAACGGGTTGTCCTGGAAGTCGTCCGGATGCTTCCGGACCCAGGTCATGAAGGAGTTGATCTTGCCCGTGTAGGTCCGCCCGTCGTAGAGCTCGAAGTTGGAGATATCGCGCGGCAGGCTGAGCATGGCGACCGAGTTCGCCACCGGGTCGATGCTGATCACCATGAGCGTGTCAGTGAGGGCGGTGGTCCGGGTCTCGGCCGAGTCCACGCCGGTGAGCAGGATGTTGATCCGCGAATCCGACGTCGCGGGCGTCTCCTCGGGCGTGACCTCGTAGTCGTCCTCGACCGCCGGGGATTCGCCGGGCAGCGCGCTTGCCCCTGCGTCCTGCGTCGCCTGCGCAACGTTGCCGTCGTCGGGTCCCCCGCCAACGAAGATCCGGCTGCCGGCGTCGTACACCGACCATGCCAGGTAGGAGGCGCTGAGATGCATGGCAAGGATCCCGATCGCCAGGACTCCGGTGACGGCGACGGCCGTGGTCGAAACGGTGGCGCGGCGCCGCACGGACAGGACGGCGTCGACCATCGCGACGAGCCGCCAGGCCATCGTGACCAGCAACAGGATCAGGACCGTCATGGCGCCCGACGGTGTGATGGCGAAGCCGAGCGCCGAGTTGAGGTTGACGACGATCCCGATGCTCAGCGACGCGGTCACGACCAGCGCCGGCAGGGCAAACACCGCGGCATCGCGGCGCCGACCCAGGTACAGGTGGCCGAGCCCCGGGTAGACGAACGAGAGCAGAGCCGCGATGGTGGCGGAACGACGGTTCATGGTCCCCCATCGGTGAGTGGGAGCGGGTCGACCCCTGCTGCGCCCTCATGCCAGCGTGGCACGATGCCGGTCGCCACTGACATCACCCGAACGTACCAGACCCCAGAAAACCGCCCGAGCGGGCGCTGGTGGCAACGCAGTTTGCCACGGATGTCGGCAGCAGGTGACAGGCCGTTCGGCATGTCTGCGAGCAGCGTACCAGCCCGCGTAGCGACCGCCTGCACGACCGTGCGAGGGGCCGCGGTCGGGAACCGCTGGCTGGAGGCAGCTACGCGGCGACGACCCGGTCGCGGCCGGCCCGCTTGGCGCGGTAGAGCGCCTGGTCGGCCTCGTCGATCACGGCATCGAGGGGGACGTCCGGCTCGTCGGCGACGGCCACGCCCACCGACACGGACACCCCCGGCACACCCATCCGCCGCAGGTCGAGCTGCGACACGGCGCGTCGCACGCGCTCGCCCACCTCCACGGCCATCCCGGGCGTGGGGTTGCGCAGGACCACGGCGAACTCCTCGCCGCCGAACCGGGCCGGCACGTCGTCGTCCCGGACCGCTCCCGCGATCGCCTGGGCCACGGCGCGCAGCACGTGGTCGCCGACGGCGTGGCCGAAGGTGTCGTTAAGCCGCTTGAACCGGTCGATATCGATCATCAGCACCCCCACCCGGTCGTTCGCCCGGCGGCGCCGGGCCAGCAGCCCCAGGTACTCGTCGAAGTAGCGCCGGTTTGGCAGCCCGGTCAGGGCGTCCGTGGTGGCCCGCGTCTCAGCGTCTCGCATCGAGTAGACGCGGGCCAGGGCCGCGGATGCCTCGACCGCGGCGGCGTCGAGGAAGCGGTGGGTGCTGTCAGGCCAGGCGCTGTTGACCCGGCGCGAAAGGATGATCGCGCCCTCGACCCGGCCATTGACCCGCAACGGGGCGGCGAGCAGGTTACGCAGGCCGTAGGCATCCCGCAGCCGGGCAGCGATCCGGTCGGCGATCCGCTGGTCGCCACCTTCGCGCACAGGAGCGGCCTGTGACACGCGGCGGCCACGCGCAGCGAGCGTGGCGACGGCCGCTCCGTCGGCCTCGACCGCGAGCGCCAGCCCGTCGAACGCGGCAACGGCAGGCTGGCCCGCCGGCGCGGCGGCCAGTCCCAACGGGACCAGATCCGGGTCACCGTCCGGGTCGGGCTCGATGGGCACGGCGGCCAGCCGGCGGCCGCGGGCAGCGGCGACCGCGAGCTGAGCGACAGCCTCCCCGACCGCCGGGTCCTCGAGCTCCCGCAACGGGAGCGTGGTCCTCGACGCGGGCGCTCCCGCGCGCGTCGGCGACAGGATCGCTTCCAGGTGCATCGTCTCGGGGCGCCGCCGGACCACGGCCACGTGGTCCGCGCCCGTGCCGATCCCCAGCTCTTCCACGATGGCATCCACGATGGCATCGGGCGAGACGGAGCGTGACAGGCCGCGCAGGATCCGGGCGAACGACTCGGCCTCGGTGCGCCGGCTGCCCTCGCCCTCCACCACCCGGCCCCGCTCCTGGACGGCGGCCAGCGAGACGACGCCCACCAGGGCGAGCATCAGCGCGTCGAACATGGTGGGGGCGACGACGAACCGAACGCCCTGGACCACACCCAGGACGACGAGGGACAGCAGCAGGGGGCGCCGGGTCAGGGCTCGCACCTCGTCGCGCAGCCCACTGATCGCCGTGGAGCTTCCCCGGATCCGCACCTTGCGTCCTAGGATGCGGCTTCGAATCCACCCGGACAAGGCGGCGCGCCGGTACTGTGGGGGTGCCGGTCCTGGTACTTCCGTACGGGCTCCACCATCCCCGGACCACACCGCAGCCCCCCGATGCGGGCCGATGCCGCTTCAGGGCAGCGACATGCCGGAGCCCGGATCACGCCGCATCGCTCTCCAGCCCGGCGGCCAGGATCGCCGCAATCCTGCGGCCGGCCCTCCCGTCCCACAGCGGCGGGGGATCGCGCCGGATGCGCCCCAGGACCATGGCCTCGCTCGCTGCGCGCGCCACGTCGGCAGGTGCCACCAGGCGGTTCGTACCGTGCGTGATGGTGATCGGGCGCTCCGTGTTGGGCCGGACCGTCAGGCAGGGCACGCCCAGGAAGGTGGTCTCCTCCTGGACACCTCCGGAGTCCGTGACGACCACGGCCGCACCCGTCACCAGCGACAGGAAGTCCAGGTACCCCAGGGGTTCGATGATCCGGAGCCGGCGACCGGACACCAGGCCCGCCGCGGCAAGCCGTTCACGTCCACGTGGATGGAGCGGCACGACGATCTCGAGCCGCGCGCTCAGGGCGAGCAGCGATTCCACCAGGACGGTCGCGACCTCCGGCTCATCCACGTTGCCCGGGCGGTGGAGCGTGACCACGCCATACGCGTCGGACAAGACGAGGGCCTCCCGCATTCGTGTGGCATCGAAGGCGGTCCGGTGCCGCAGGAGGGTGTCGATCATCGGGTTGCCAACGAAGAACACCCGTGATGGATCCACTCCCTCCCGGCCCAGGTGCACAAGTGCCTCGGGGCTGGTCGCAAACAGCATGGTCGACAGGCGGTCGGTGACAACCCGGTTGACCTCCTCCGGCATCGACCGGTCGAAGGATCGGAGCCCGGCCTCGACGTGCGCGATCGGTACGCCCGACTTCGCCGCCACCAGGGCTCCTGCGAGGGTGCTGTTGACATCGCCGTAGAGAACGAGCACATCGGGCCGCTCTCGGGTCAGTTCCTGCTCCAGGCCAACCATGGTCGCGGCGGTCTGCTGAGCGTGCGTCCCGGAGCCGACGCCGAGGTTGATGTCGGGTGACGGGATCTCGAGCTCGGTGAAGAACACGTCGGACAGCGACTCCGAGTAGTGCTGCCCGGTGTGGATCAGCCGCTGCCCGACACCCAGCTCCTGCAGCGCGGCGAGGACGGGGGCGGCCTTCATGAAGTTCGGTCTGGCCCCGACGACGTGAGTGATGAGCCGGGCAGGCTCCCGGGTCCTGACGCTCATCGGCCAGCGGCCACCGGGGACGGCGGCCAGGCCGGCAGCCGGATCGCGCTCGTCGGGTTCGATCGCGTGGACATGGACCCCACCGTGACGTGCTCCGTCGGACTCGTCGAGGGTACCGGGCGACGGAGTGCTCCGTCAGCAGCCAAGGCGTCCGCAGGCACGGGACCGGGCCCGTGCTGACGGACCTCCCATCAGGCCGGCGGCAGGATCGCTGGGATCTCGAGCGCGATCCGCGGATGCACCTCGGCTGCCCAGACCTGGTTGCCGCCGGCGCCCTTGCTGGCGTACAGCGCGTCGTCGGCGATGCGGATGAGCTCGGTGGGGGTCCGCGCGTCGTCGGGATGGCTGGCCACGCCGATCGATGCCGCGACCGGGAACGCCTCCCGTCCCTCGGCGGCGAACGGCGCGGCCCGGATCGCCCGGAGGATCCGCTCGGCCACGACGCGGGCCTCGGTCCGGTCGGTCTCCGGCAGGATCACGGCGAACTCGTCGCCACCGTATCGGGCCACGACGTCGCTGGCCCGGCCGGTCGATCGGATGAGCTCCGCCACGTGGACCAGGACACGGTCGCCGTACAGGTGGCCGCAGGAGTCGTTGACGAGCTTGAAGTCGTCGAGATCCAGCATCAGGACGCTGAGCGGCCGGCGCGTCCTCACGGCCCGGACCACCTCCTGGGCCAAGCGCTCGTGAAGGTAGCGGTGATTGTAGAAGCCGGTCAGCGGGTCACGGTCCGCGAGATTGCGGGCGACGTCGTAGAGACGCGCGTTCTCGAGCGCCATCGCCGCCTCGTGGGTCATCGTCCGGGCGAGCGTGATCAGCCCGGGGTCCGTCGTGGGGCGGTCGGTGAACGTCAGCTCCACCAGCCCGATCCCCTGGTCCTTCGCGACCAGCGGCAGCATGATCAGGCCCCGGCTCCCCTCCGCGCGAAGCAGGTCGACCTCGGCCGGATCGGCCTCGGGATCGTCGGTATCGAGGATGGCGATCGTCCGCTCCTCGAGCACCCGGCGGGTGACGGGATAGCCGGCGAGATCGTAGGTGGGGCTAAGCCCCGGCCGGCTCGACGCCGGGAAGCAGCCCAGCGTCCGAAGGCGGTCGTCCGCGGCCTCCCAGGCGCTGATCTGGGCCGTGCTGGCGCCGACCGCCCGGGCCAGGTGCTCGGCCATCAGGTCGGCCACGGCCACGGGGTCCAGCGATCGGGACAGCGCGCTGCTCATGTCAAGCAGCTGGCGGAGCTCGGCGGTGAGTCGCTGTGAGTCGGCGAGGTGGCGGACGCTGGTGAACGCCGTGGCGGCCTGGTCGGCCAGCGTGACCAGCAGGCGCAGGTCCTGGTCGTCGAACTGGTGAAGCCCGAGCTTGGACAGGGTCACCACGCCCACGACCACGCCGTCGTGCTGCATGGGCACGACCAGCATCGACTCGTCCACGCTGTCCGTTCCCGGGATCGCCACCCCACGCTCGTCGGCCTGGGTGTCGCCGATGCACAGCGGCATCCGGTGCTCGGCCACCCAGCCCGTGAACCCGACCCCGACCCTGGTCCGCAGGATCTCGAGGTCCACCTGCTCGTAGGCGCCGACGCGGCCCTCGAATGCCACCGGCACCAGCTCCTCGGGCGGCTCGAGAAGGTAGACCCTCGCGTTGTGGTAGTCGATCACGCGCCGGGTCTCCTCGACCACCGCGGCACCGACGTCCGCGCGCGTGAGGCTGGCCGTCATCCGCCGGGCGGCATGCTGGAGCACGGTCAGCTGGGCGTTGCGGCGCGCCTCCGCGGCCCGGGCGCGGCCGACCATCGCGCCGGTGCACAGGACCGTGCCTCCGATCGTGAGATCGAGCACGAGGACCAGCTCGTCGAACGTCGTCGGACCACCGTGAACCACCCAGCCGGCGACGCCGAGTCCCAGGACCAGCAGCCCGGCGGCGAAGGCCAGGGCATGCAGGGGGCCCGATGCGGGCCGCGCGTGCGGTCGGAAACGGGGCGGGATGGCGAAGCGGCGCTGCACCCACGGATCATGTGCCAGCCGGGCCGGGCCCGATCATCCATCGAAGGTACCGGCTGGCCCGGGCAGGCGGGCCGGATCTCGCCTCGCGCCGGCTCAGCCCGGGTGGCGGAAGACCTCGGCCTCGGGACGCGCGAGCCAGTCGGCCAGCGTGCCGGCGACGGCGTCCTTGGCGGACACCAGCGGTTCGGCGACCGGCCACGGGATCGCCAGCGCCGGGTCGTCCCAGCGGATCCCGGACTCGTGGGCGGGGTCATACGTCGCCGTGCAGAAATACTCGACCTCGGTGTCGTCGACAAGGGCACAGAAGCCCCGGGCGAACGACGCCGGCGCCCAGAACAGCATCGGATCCCGGTCGTTCCCGTCCACGGTCACCGCGCGGCCCAGGGTGGGCGAGCCGGGTCGGATGTCCACCGCGACCATGAACGCCCGACCGTGGATGACGCGCATCAGCTTGCCCTGGGGCGGATCCCACTGGAAATGGAGGCCGCGGATCACCCCGGCCGCGGAGCGCGACTGGTTGACCTGCGGGTACCCGGTGGGCAGGCCGAGGCCGGCGAAGTCGTCGGCCCGGAGCACTTCCGCGAACCAGCCGCGATCGTCACCGAAGCGGCCGGGGCGAACGACCCTGACCCCGGGGATCGACGTCTCCTCGACGCTGAAGGGCACCGCTACATCATCGCGAGACCGCCATCCACCCCGAGCACCTGGCCCGTGATGTAGGCGGCCTCGTCCGAGGCGAGGAAGGTGACGGCCGCCGCGACCTCGTCGGGCGTGGCGAAGCGGCCCAGCGGCGTGGCGCCCTTGATCGCCTCCTTCACGCCGTCCGGAAGGGTGTCCGTGAGCTCCGTGACGACAAAGCCCGGGGCGATGGCGTTGACCGTGATGCCCCGCGACGCGACCTCCCGGGCGAGGGCCTTGGTGAGCCCGATGAGGCCGGCCTTGGAGGCCGAGTAGTTGGCCTGGCCGGCGTTGCCCATCTGGCCCGACACGCTGGACATGTTGACGATCCGCCCCGAGCGCTGCTTGAGCATGGGACGGAGCACCGCCCGGGCCATGTAGAACGAACCCGTGAGGTTGACGTTGATGACGTCGGCCCAGGCCTGGTCGCTCATCCGCATCGCGAGGTCGTCCCGGGTGATGCCCGCGTTGTTGACCAGGATGTCGATGCGTCCGAACTCACGGAGGGTGGCCTCGACCGTCTCGGCGCACGACTCGGGGCTGGTGACGTCGCCGCCAACGCACACCGACCGACGACCCAGGGCCTCCACGTCCCCCTTGGTGTGGTCATCAAGGAGGCACGCCTCGCGGTCGATGAAGGCCACGTTGGCGCCCTGGCGGGCGAGCATCAGCGAGACGGCACGGCCGATGCCGCGCGACCCGCCGGTGACGAGGGCGACCTTGGTGCTGAGATCGAGCATCTGGCGTTCCTTCCTCCGGAGCTCAACCGGGCAGGGCCCGGGGGATCAGTGCCTGGGCTGGTGGGCGGACTCGGGCTCGCCCGGCGCGACGTCCGAGAGGTCCATGTGACCGGGCAGCGGACGGGCGAGCACCTCCGCCAGCGCCGGCGGGATCGGGTCCACCGAGTCCCAGTCCTGGGGCAGGCGCACCGTCACGTCCTGGGGCCGGATGGCGTCGTCCGCCTCACGCCCCCGGGCGGGATCCGCGGTCCACTCGAGGGCGACGGCGCCGGACGTGAAGCCGGCGCCGAAGGCCACGAACACCACCCGGTCGCCCACCTTGACCCGACCCTCGTTGACCGCCTCGGCGAGCGCGATCGGGACGGACGCCGCGGACGTGTTCCCGTACCGGTCGAGGTTGATGTACATCTTGTCCATCGACAGGTCGAGGCCCTTGGCCACCGCCTCGATGATCCGGATGTTGGCCTGGTGCGGGACGATCAGGTCCACGTCGTCCTGCTCCCAGCCCGCCTTGCTCGCCGCGGACAGGGCGGTGGAGGCCAGGGTCCGCGTCGCGAACCGGTACGTCTCGCGGCCCTCCATCCGGATCTTGTGCTCGCCGCGGGCGATCGTCTCGGCCGACGACGGGCTCTTGGATCCGCCCGCTGGCAGCCAGATCATGTAGGCGCCCTGGGGCTCGGTCGTGAGCTCGATCCCCACCGGGTGGGTCGGCTCGTCGGTTGCCGAGAGCACAACCGCCCCGGCGCCATCGCCAAACAGGATGCAGGTGCCCCGATCCTCGTAGTCGAGGAATCGGGTCAGCAGCTCCGAGCCGATCACCAGGGCGTGGCTGGCGAGCCCCGCGGCGAGGTACGAGGAGGCCGTCGCGTAGGCGTACACGAACCCCGAGCATGCGGCGGAGACGTCGAACGCGGGCGCCCGCGTGTTGCCGATCGCCTCCTTGACCAGCGCGGCCGTCGACGGCATCCAGTAATCGGGCGTGAGCGTGGCCAGGATGATCAGGTCGATGTCGTCCGGGGCAAGGCCGGCGGTGTGGATCGCGCGCAGGCCTGCCACGGCACCCATGGAGGCGGTGGTCTCGTTGGCCGCAGCGACGCGCCGCTCTCGGATCCCGGTGCGACTGACGATCCACTCGTCGGTCGTGTCGACCATGCGCTCGAGGTCGCCGTTGGTCAGCACCTGGGCGGGAGCGTACCGGCCCCATCCGGTGAGACGGACGAAGCGCTGCGCGGCGGACGTCATGCGGGCTCGACCTCGATCAGGGGCTGCTTCGCCTTGACCAACGCCCCGTTGTCGGCGCAGATCCGCACGACACGGCCGGCAAGGTCGCACTTGATCTCGTTGAACAGCTTCATGGCCTCGATCAGCCCGATGATCTGGCCCACGGCGACGTGGTCGCCGACGGCCACGTACGGCGTCGCACCCGGCGACGGGGCGCCATAGAAGATCCCGGTCAGGGGCGCCTTGACGGCTGGCTTCTCGGCCGAGGCAGCTGCCTGGGGAGACCCGGCGGGAGCCGCATCCGACGCCGCCGCGAGCACCTCGAGCGCGGGGGCGGCCAACGCGACCTGGCGCTCGATGGCCGCCGGCGAGCGCAGGACGATCGTGGTTCCTCCCGCGGCCACCTCCAACTCCCCGAGCTCGCTCCGCTCGAGCAGGGCAGTCAGCTGGTCGACCAGCGCCAGCAGCGACGCGTCGGCGCCGTCGTCCGCGTCGGCGGCACGGCTCCGGTCGGTGCCCACGGCCGGCACCGGGCCACCGGCGGTGCGATCGGCGCCATCGGTTCCGGCCGGCTCGTCCTGCGGCTCGCCGGGACCGACCGCCACCGGATCCGCCACCCCGGGCTCGGTCATCGCCGCCTCCTCCTCCGGCCTCGCGGCCTCGCGCTCATCGCCGGTCATCCGTCCCACCTGCGGAACACGAGCGCCGTGTTCTGCCCTCCGAACCCGAAGGAGTTGGAGATCGCCGCGCTGATCGGCCGGGTCACGGCGGACCCGGGCGTGAGATCGAGGCCCTCCGCCTGGTCGTCGGGGTCGTCCAGGTTGATCGTCGGCGGGACGATGCCCTCGCGCATCGAGCAGATCGTGACGATCGCCTCGATGGCGCCGGCAGCGCCCAGGGTATGCCCGAGCATCGACTTGTTGGCCGACACGGAGACGTCGGCGATGTGCTCGCCGAAGATCGTCCGCAGCGCCTGCAGCTCCGCCCTGTCGCCCTCCGGGGTGGAGGTCGCGTGCGCGTTCACATGGGTGATCTCGGTGGGGTCCATGCCCGCCTTGTCGAGTGCGCGCCGGGCCGCCCCCACTGCGCCCGTCCCACCCGGGGCAGGCAGCGTGATGTGCGAGGCATCGGCCGTTGCGCCATAGCCCGCCAGCTCGGCCAGCGGGGTGGCGCCGCGGGCCTCGGCATGTTCCAGCGCCTCCAGCACCAGGACCCCGCAACCCTCGCCGATGACGAACCCGTCGCGCCCCTTGTCGAACGGCCGCGATGCTCGCTCCGGATCGTCGTTGCGGCTGGACAGCGCCTTCATCGACGCGAAGCCGCCGACCGTCGCCTCGTGGATGCCTGCCTCCACGCCGCCGGCGATCATCAGGTCGGCGTCGCCACGTCGGATGGTCTCCCATGCCTCGCCCAGCGCATGGCCGCCGGAAGCACATGCGGAGACGGTGGCGAAGTTGGGCCCCATGGCGCCGGTCGCGATGGCGATCTGCCCGGCGCCCACGTTGACGATGCCCATCGGGATGAAGAACGGCGAGATCCGGGCGGGGCCGCGCTCGGCCATCAACAGCACGTTGTCGAACAGGGTGCGAACGCCACCCAGCCCGGAGCCGAGGATCACCCCCGTGCGGTCGGCCAGGCCGCCGTCCAGCCGGCCGGGCAGGCCCGCGTGCTCCATCGCCTCGCGGGCGCCGACCAGCCCGAGCTGGATGTAGCGATCGGTGCGCCGGATCTCCTTGCGGTCGAGCACGGCCGACGGGTCGAAGTCCTTGACCTCGGCGGCGATCCTGACCGACAGCTGGCCCGGGTCGAACTGGCGGATCGGCGCCACCCCCGACCGGCCGGCGACCAGACCCTCCCAGGTGGGCGCGACCCCCTGACCCAGCGCGGTCACGGCGCCCATGCCGGTGATCACGACGCGACGGGGCCGGTCCGGCCAGCGCCAGGTCATCGCACCAGCTTCCCGGTCCGGACCGTGGCCGCCCGGTACACGTCGCCCGGCAGGCCGCGGGCGCTGATCGCGTTGGCGACCGAGATCACGTCGAACTCGGTGCGCCGGATCTCGGCCGACACGTCGGTCCCCTCGACGGTCACGATCGCCCACGACGCGGTCGGGTCGCCGTCGAACACGTAGCCCGCCGATCCGTCGTTGACGATCACCTTCCAGCCCAGGTCGCGGACCTCGGGCAGGTGGGTGTGACCGACGCAGATGACCCGGGCGTCGGTGGCGGCGGCCCGCTCGAAGATGACGTTGGCGTCAAGCGCCTGGTCGAAGCCCTGGGTCTGCGAGCCCGGTGATGCGTGAACGACGAGCACCAGCTGGTCGTCACCGGCACGGATCCGGCGCTCCGCCGGCAGGCGGCGCAGCCAGTCGAGCTGGTCGTCGCCCAGCTCGTCGTGGGCCCACTCGACGGCCGCGGACACGGTCTCCGGGACCCCGTCCGCGTACTGGGGAAAGGCGGCCGTGTAATCGAAGTCTCCGACCGCGATGTCGGTGTTGCCCGAGACGATGATGCCGCCATCGCTCTCGAGGCTGCGCAGCGCATCGATCGCCGCGTTGGGCTCGGGACCGTTGAGCACGAGATCACCGGCGACGAGCACGTAGTCAGGCTTCTCGCGCTTGAGCTCCTTGAGCACGGCCTCCAGCGCGACCGGGTTGCCGTGGATGTCCGACAGGACCGCGATGCGGGTCACCCGAGCACCCCCGCCGGCGGAATGATGAACGACAGCAGTCCCTCGCAGGCGACCTCGCCGTCCACGCTGGCTGTGCCTCGGCCCTTGCCGAACCGGCTGCCCAGCTTCTCCATCGTGATCTCCAGCCGGAGCGTGTCGCCCGGGACCACGACGCGCTTGAAGCGGACGTCGTCGATCCCCGCGAACAGCCCGATCCGGTCCCCGAAGCCGGGCTGGTTGGCGACGTAGACCGCCATCGTCTGGGCGAGTGCCTCGATCTGGAGCACGCCCGGCATCACGGGCAGGCCCGGGAAGTGGCCCTGGAAGAACCACTCGGTGGCGGTCACGCCCTTGATGCCCACGATCCGCTTCTGGGCCGGCTCGTACTCCACGATGCGATCGACGAGCAGGAACGGCCAGCGGTGTGGGATCAGGCGCTCGATGGACCGGGTCGAGAACGGAAGGGTCAGGCTGGGATGGTCGGCATCCGGTGTGGCGGCTTCGGTCCGGGGATCGGTGGTGGCGTCGGTCACGGGCAGCTCCAGGGAAGGGAACGGTGGCAAGTGTGATGGGCGCCCCCGGCGTCGGCCTCCGGGTTGCGTGCAGGGTTGCATCTCACGAGGCCCGCTCCTCGGCCGCGAGGAACGCCGCGCTCCCGATCCGGTCGAGCAGGTTCGTGGTGAACCGGCCTTCCAGGAACGGCTCCGATGCGAGCAGAGCGCGATGGATCGGTGCGTTGGTCACGACTCCCTCGAGGACCAGCTCGCCCAAGGCTGCGCGGCCCCGGGCGATCGCCCACTCGCGGGTCGGTCCCCACACAATCAGCTTGCCCAGCAGCGAATCGTAGAACGGGGGCACCTCGTACCCGGCGTACGCGTGGCTGTCGAAGCGGACACCCGGCCCGCCGGGTGCATTGAAGCGCTCGATCGTCCCGGCGCCGGGTCGGAAATCGTGAGCCGGGTCCTCGGCGTTGATCCGGAACTCGATGGCGTGGCCGCGCTGCGGGATGTCCCCCTGGGCGAGGCCCAGCGGCTCCCCGGCAGCGAGCCGGATCTGGAGCGCCACCATGTCGATCCCGGTCAGCATCTCGGTCACCGGATGCTCCACCTGGATCCGGCAGTTGATCTCGATGAAGTAGGCATTGCCGAGGTTGTCGACGAGGAACTCGAGCGTCCCGACGTTCTCGTAGCCGGCCGCGACCACGGCGCGGATCGCGCGCTCGGCGAGGTCGCGGCGCGCCGCGGGCAGCATCGCCGGCGAGGGCGACTCCTCCACGATCTTCTGGTGGCGGCGCTGGACCGAGCAGTCCCGATCCCACAGGTGCACGCCGTTGCCGTGCTTGTCGACCGCGACCTGGATCTCCACGTGGCGGTTGTCCTCGAGCCACCGCTCGAGATACAGCGAGTCGTCGCCGAAGGCGGCCCTCGCCTCCGAGCGGCAGATGGGCAGCACGGCAGCCAGCTCGCGCGGCGAGCGGACCATGCGCATCCCCTTGCCACCTCCGCCCGCCGACGGCTTGAGCAGGACCGGGTAGCCGATCCGCTCGGCCTCCTCGAGCGCCTGGTGCTCGTCCTCGAGGAGCCCGGAGCCCGGGATCGTGGGCAGACCGTGGTGCGCCAGCAGGCGCCGGGTCTCCTCCTTGGAGGCGAACCGCTCGAGGACGTTGGCGCTGGGCCCGATGAAGGTCAGGTCGTGCGCCCGGACGGCGTCCGCGAACGCGTCGTCCTCGGACAGGAACCCGTAGCCGGGGTGGATCGCGTCGCAGCCCGTGACCACGGCGGCCGAGATCAGGGCCGGGGCGCTGAGATAGGAGCGCCGGGCGTCGGCCGGGCCGATGCAGATGGCCTCGTCGGCCAGCATCGCGGGCAGGGACAGCCGGTCGGCCTCCGAATAGGCCACGACCGCCTCCATCCCCAGGGTGCGGCAGGCACGCAGGATCCGGAGGGCGATCTCGCCGCGGTTGGCGATCAGCACGCGCGAGATCATGGTCAGTCCTCCCCCCCGGCGCCCGGACTGCGGACGTCGCCATCGGCGGCCCGGTCGGCGACCGGTTCGGCGACGACCGCAACTTCCTCGCCGAACTCGACGACCTCGCCGCTCTCGGCCAGGAACTCGACCAGGACCCCGTCGATGGGCGCGGGCACGTCCTGCGGGATGCCCAGCAGGTCGACGACCGCCAGTCGGTCCCCCTCGCGAACGCGGCTGCCGATGGTCGCCACGGTCCGCAACACGCCCACGGCGGGCGAGGTCGCGATGGCACGGTGCGGGTCGTCCGGCTCGGCCGGGAGCGGCACCGCCGGCCGAACCGCGGGCCCAGCCGATCGCGACCGCTCGCGCCTCGGATGGAGTGGCGCGCCGACGGGCCGGCGAAGGCGGATCCTCCAGTCGCCCTCCTGGACCTCGAGCTCACCGAGACCTGAGCTGCTGAGCTTCTGCACCAGGGCTGGCACCAGCGTCTCGGACAGCCGGGCGAGGCCGGCATGGTCGTCCTGCCGCTGGGCGGCGGTGCGGTCGCTCGGGCGATGGGCTTCGGGCATCGGCTAGTCGTCCTCGGGGGGCGGAGGGTCCTGGCGACGGACGCTCGGCCGCATGGGCATGGCGGCGCGACCGGCCTCGATCAGCCCGCGCAGCCGATCCGCGAGCCCGGATCTCGGCGCTGGGGGCGGCGGGGCCGGGGCCGCCTCGACGATCTCAGCGTACGGTCCCAGGGCACGGTACCGGCGGTAGCGCTGCTCGACCAGCTCGTCGAGCGGGATGGCCGTCAGGCGGTCCAGCTCACGGACGATGGCGACCCTGAGCCGGCGGGCGGTCTCGGCCGGGTCGGTGTGAGCGCCCTCGGGCGGCTCGGCAATGACCTCGTCCACCACTCCCAGGGCCTGCTGGTCCTGGGCCGTCATGCGCATCGCGAGGGCGGCCGTCGCCGCTTCGTCCGTGGACCGCCACAGGATGCTCGCGCAGCCCTCTGGGCTGATCACGGCGTAGACCGCATTCTCCAGCGCGAGCACCACGTCGCCGACGGCGATCGCGAGCGCGCCGCCCGAGCCCCCCTCGCCGGTGATCACGGTCACGATCGGCGTCCGGAGGCGGGTCATCAGGCCGACCGAGCGGGCGATCGCCTCCGCGATGCCGCGCTCCTCGCTCTCGGGCCCCGGGTGGGCGCCCGGGACGTCGACGAAGGTGACGACGGGCAGCCCCGACCGCTCCGCGAGCTCCATCACCCGCATCGCCTTGCGGTAGCCCTCGGGGTGGGGCATGCCGAAGTTGCGGCGCACGTTCTCCTCTGTGTCGGCTCCCTTCTGCTGGCCGACGACCGCGACCCGGTGCCCACCGATGATGGCGAACCCCGCCACGATCGCCTCGTCATCGCCGAACAGGCGGTCGCCGTGGAGCTCGATGAACTCGTCCGCCATGCCGTCGAGCAGCTCCAGGATGCGGGGCCGACGGAGGTTCCGGGCAAGCTGCACCCGTCCCCAGACCTCGGCTTTGCGATCGACCGGCTCGACGGGGCCCGCTGGCTCCGCGGGAGCGCCGTCGCGCCGGCCCAGCAGGCGGTCAACCACGGTGGCCTCCGACAGGCTGCGGAGCGAGGTAGCGGAGCAGCTGGGCCAGCTCCCGGCGCAGGTCCGGCCGGGCCACCACCCGGTCGACGAAGCCGTGCCGGTACAGGAACTCGGCTCGCTGGAAGCCGGGCGGCAGTTCCTGGCCGATCGTCCCTGCCCCGACCCGGGCGCCGGCGAAGCCGATCAGCGCGTTGGGCTCGGCGAGGTTGACGTCGCCCATCGCAGCGTAGGAGGCGAACACGCCGCCGGTGGTGGGATCGCTCATGACCGAGACGTAGGGCACCCGGGCGGCCCGCAGGCGCTCCAACGCCGCCATCGTCTTGGCCAGTTGCATGAGGGCCATCGTCCCCTCCTGCATCCGGGCGCCGCCCGACGCCGAGACCACGACCAACGGGACCCGCTCGGCGAGGGCGGCCTCCGCCGCGCGGGCGACCTTCTCGCCCACCACGGCCCCCATCGAGCCGCCCATGAAGCCGAAGTCCATGACCATGATCGCGATCCGCTGGGCTTCGATCCGGCCGAAGCCCCACACCGCGGCATCCTTCAGACCGGTGGCGAGCTGGGCGGCCGCGATCCGGTCCGGATACGCCTTCTGATCCACGAACTCGAGCGGGTCCAGCGAGACCAGACCGGGATCCCGCTCCTCGAACGTCCCCTCGTCCAGCAACTGGCTGATGCGCACCCGGGCGGCGAGCCGGAAGTGGTGCCCGCACGACGGGCACATGTTCATCGCCTTCTCGAGATGCTTGTTGAACAGCTGCTCCTCGCAAGATGGGCAGCGGGTCCACATCCGGTCCGGCATCGATTCCTTGCGCGGTCGGAACTGGGGGAACTTGACGGGCATCAGCCACGCCCTCCAGGAAACCCGACCGGGACGAGCGGGGATCGTCGCGCATGCGCCGTTCGCGCGGCGCGCGCCATGACGGACGCCGGGATGGCGCGACCGCTTGGCCGGGTGGCCCGCCAGGCGACGAACGCGACACCGACGATCGAGAGGGCAGCGGAGGTGATGGCGGCGCCGCCCACGATGAGCGGGCGGCGGGCGGGACCGCTCGATCCCGATCCAGCGCGGCCTCCCGATCCAGCGCGGCGTTGGCAGCCGGGTCGAGCTCGCCGCCGAGGATCGCGTCGAGCAACGGATCGACGGCTCGATCGGCGGTGCCGGGGAACGGGACAACCACGGCACCGGATTCGCCGGCGGTGACGAGGTCACCTGCCTGGGCGGCCGCCAAGTCCGCCAGCCGTGCCGCCAGCCGCTCCTCGAACCGGAACGACGGATGGACCCGGACCAGCAACCGCCGGAGGGTGTGGATGGTCACGCCCAGGTCCGAGGTCACCGGCTGGCCGTCGACCAGGCGGGGAGCGGGAGCTCCGTCGGCCAGCGCCAGCAGCGCGTCCAGGTAGCGGTCGGCGACCAGCGCCTCCACCTCGCCGCCGTCGCGGTCGGGAGGGACGGGCGGCATCACGATCCGCGCTCCGGCTCGTGCCCGAGCTCTCGCGCCACGGCTCGCAGGGCCCGGTGGATGAGAACCCGCACTGCACCCTCGGACCTGCCCAGCACGCCCGCGATCTCGGCCGTCGTCATCTCGTCCACGAAGCGCAGCGTCAGCGCCCGGCGCCGATCGTCCGGCAGGCTCCGCAGTGCCCGGAGCGCCTGAGCGGCGTCGTCGCGGGTCACCGCCTGGGCCTCGAGGTCCGTGCCGTCGGCCACGGCCAGCCCGGCCCCCAGCGCGATGTCGAGCAATTCGGTGGGCCGGCGGCGGCGGCGCCGGCGCTCGTTTGCGACCACGTTGCGGGCGATCCGGAACAGCCACACCCTGAACGTCGAGGCCTCGGGTCCGTCGTCGGGGCGGGCCTGCTCCCGAAAGCGCGGGAGCGCGGCGAGAGCGCGCAGGAACGTGCGTTCGGTGGCGTCCTCGGCCGCGTGATGGTCGCCGAGCTCGTAGAGCGCGAAGGTGTACACCTGGGCGAGATACTTCCTGTAGAGAGCGTCGAACTGGGCGGGGTCCCGGCGCGCCGCCTCGACGAGGCGGCGGTCACGGTCGAGCACGACGACCACCCCCGTCGCCCGCTCACGCCTTCCCAACACCGGCCGGACCATCCCGTTACACCTCGGTTGCCGGATGGGTGGACAGGGGCGACCCGGCGGCGGGCGTTGCCAGGCGGACCCGCACCACCTCTCCCGCGTGGACATGGCGCTCGCCGCCCGCCACGTCCGGGTCGGCCACCACAAGGGCCCCGCTGGCGGAGTCCACCCCGAGGGCGGGTACCGGCGCGGCACCCGGGCCGTCCCCCGACTCCAGGGTCACCAGGCGGCCCGTCGTCGCCTGGCGCTCCGCCCACGTGGCCACGTCGAACCAGCCGCTGCGAAGCGCCTCGAGCCGGCCCTCGAGGCGGTCGAGGAACGCCTCCAGCAGCGCCTCGCGGTCGATGGGGCGGCCGCCCGCCTCGTGCAGGCTGGTCATGCCGGCGGCAAGGGTGGGCGGAAAGTCGCGCCGCCGCCAGTCCACGTTGATCCCGATGCCCACGATCAACCGGGGATCCGGCGACCCCAGGCCGTCGGTCTCGCCGAGCAGGCCCGCCACCTTGCGCAGCTCGAGCGAGGCGGCCAGCAACGCCCGCGCCGTGGCCGTGTCCAGGCCCGGCGGCAGCAGGGCGCGCGGTCCGGCCGTCTCGACCACCAGGTCGTTGGGCCACTTGAGGCGGATGGCGCCCACCGGCAGCCCGGCCGTGTCCTCGGCCGCATCGGCCATGGCCAGGGCCACGGTCGCGGCGACGCGCCACGCGCGGTCGGGCTCGATCCAGGTGGGCCGGAACCCGAGCGACAGCAGGAGCGCAGCGCCCGGAGGTGCAGTCCATTCGCGGTCATGCCGGCCGCGACCCGCCGTCTGGACGTCGGCAACCGCGAGGCACACTTCGGATGTTGCCTCGCGCAGCCATGCACGGACCTCGTCGTTGGTGCTGCCGATCGAATCGAAGCGCTCGACGCGACTGAGCATGGCCC
Source organism: uncultured Chloroflexia bacterium (assembly GCA_963727585.1). GTDB lineage: Bacteria > Chloroflexota > Limnocylindria > Limnocylindrales > CSP1-4 > CAIXZV01. Next base: position 2,220,702 of record CAVSHH010000003.1, read on the forward strand.
GGGGCGGGGCGGCGTGAGACACGAGCGGCGTCAGCCGGCGGCCGTGCCGACTGCCTGGACCGACTCCGGTTGCTCGAGCTCGAACGCGGTGTGCAGCGCGCGCACGGCCTCCTGGACACGGTCCTCGGCGATGATCGTCGTGATCCGGATCTCCGAGGTGGAGATCATCTCGATGTTGATCCCCGCGTCGGCCAGCGTCCCGAACATCCGGGCGGCGTATCCGGGCGCGTTGTGGATCCCGGCGCCCACGATGGACACCTTGGCCACGGAGGAGTCCGTGGTCATGTCGCGGAACCCAAGCTCTCCGATGAGCGGCTCCAGGATCCGCTTGGCCCTCGCCAGCTCGATGCGCGGGATCGTGAACGAGAGGTCGGTGGCGGCGCCGTGACCGACGTTCTGGACGATCATGTCCACGTTGATGCCGTTGTCGGCCAGGGGGCCGAACACGCTTCGCGCGACACCCGGCCGGTCGGGCACGTCCACCAGCGTGATCTTGGCGACGTTCCGGTCGTGGGCGATCCCCCGGACCTTGTTCCGCTGCTCCACGAGCGGGTCCTCCCTGATCTGCGTTCCGGGCGCGTCCTCGAACGAACTGAGGACCTCGATGACGACGTTGTTGACCCAGCCCAGCTCCACGGCCCGCACCTGCATCACCTGGGCGCCCTGGTGCGCGAGCTCCATCATCTCCTCGTACCCGACCACGGGCAGCTGGCGGGCGTCCGTGACGATCCGCGGATCCGCGGTGTAGATGCCCGTCACGTCGGTGAAGATCTGGCAGCGGTCGGCGCCGAGCTGGGCCGCCAGCGCGACGGCCGTGGTGTCCGAGCCGCCCCGCCCGAGCGTCGTGATCTCGGCTGCATGGACATCGCTTGCGGTGGGGGTGAGGTCGAGTCCCTCGAGGGCGGCGACGCTCATGCCCTGGAAGCCGGCCACGATGACCACCTTGCCGGCCGCCAGCTCCGCGCGCACCCGGCGGGGGTCGATGACGCCGATCCTCGCCTTGCCGTAGCGGCCGTCCGTCGTGATCCCGGCCTGCGGGCCGGTGAGGCTGATCGCCGCCACGCCCAGCGACTGGAGGGCCATGGACATCAGCGTTGCGCTCTGGTGCTCGCCGGTCGACAGCAGGACGTCCAGCTCCCGGGCGTCCGGCTCGTCAGTGATCGCGGCGGCGAGCGCCAGCAGCTCGTCGGTCGTGTCGCCCATCGCAGACACGACCACCACCAGCTGGGAGCCCTTGGCACGCTCCCCGACGATCCGTCGCGCCACGCGCTTGATGCGCTCGGCGTTGGCCACGGACGAACCACCGAACTTCATGACGACGAGGAGGCCGGGCATCAACTCATTCTACCCGAGGGGCGGCCGCAGCCGACCCGGTCGAGCTGGTTGCGGACCGGTGACGGCGGGGGCGCGGACCGGTTCCGGTGCCGGGCGGCGGCCAGGCCTCAACCTCCGTGCCAGCTACTGCCGGGGGCTGATGTTGATGGCGCTCCGCTCGCGATTTCATGGTGCGAATCAGTCGATAGCGGCTCATCGGACCCGCCTCGTGCACGTTCCGCACGCCGCGACATCGGCGGGGGGCGGATATCGGGTGCCTCCGGTTCCGGGCGGGGCCTCTCGCCCAAGCCACGAACCGCCACCTGCGCGACAATCGTGCCCCATCCGCTCCCCGACCCGGAGGTGTCCCATGTGCTTCGACCACGACTCCCGGCCGCCGATCCTTCCCATCGAGGGCGGCGCGCTGGATGCACAGGAGCTCGTGCTCGAGGCGGGGGACGGCAACCGGTTCGCGGCCTACCTCGCGAGCGCCGCCGAGCCGACCGGGGCCGGGATGATCGTGCTGCCCGACGTCCGCGGGCTCCACGCCTACTATCGCGAGCTGGCGCTGCGGTTCGCGGAGCACGGCGTCGATGCGATCGCGATCGACTACTTCGGGCGGACCGCCGGCATCGGTGACCGGGGGCCGGACTTCGATCACGTCCCGCACGTGGCCCGGACGACCCAGGCGGGGCTGCGCGCCGACGTCACCGCCGCTGCGGCGCACTTGCGGGCAGCAGCCGGCGTGAGCCGCCTGTTCACGATCGGCTTCTGCATGGGCGGTCGCGTATCGTTCCTGGCCGACGGCTTCGGCCTGGGACCCGCGGGCGTGATCGGTTTCTACGGCTGGCCGGTGGGCGCCTCCCGCAACGACACTGCGGCGCCGGCCGACGTGGTGAACACCTTCGAGGCGCCGGTGCTGGCGATCTTCGGGGGTGCGGATCAGGGCATCGGGGAGGACGCGGTGGAGGCCTTCGAGACCGCCCTGACCGGTGCCGGCCTGGAACATCGCATCGTCACCTACGCGGGCGCCCCCCACTCGTTCTTCGACCGGAAGCACGAGGAGTTCGCTGCCGCATCGGCGGCGGCCTGGGACGAGGTCCTGCGCTTCGTGCGCGAGACGGGCGTGCACTGAGGATGGGCTTCCTGCGGCGACTCCTCGGCGGCGACCGGGAGGAACGATCCCCTCATCCCGACGCCAGCCTCGAGCCGGTGGACCTGGCGGCGGAGGAGCAGGCGCGTGATCGCGAGCTGCTTCGGGCCGAGGCCGGCCGGTTGGACGACGAGCTGCTGCAGCGCCAGCTGCGCTACGCCGACCGGTCGTGGACACCGCCGCCACAGGGCGGCGCGCGCCGGGCAGGTGACGAGGACGGCGCGCCCGAAGGCTGACGGCTACGGCCGCGGCGGCTCGGGCTGCGGTGGCTCGGGCCGCGCCGGACGACCTGGCCGACCGGCGCCTCGCGTCAGCGCTTGACGATCAGCCACAGCACGAGCAGGGCGAGACCCACGCCCAACACCGGCAGGACGCCCGCGGGCAGGGCGCTCGACACCGCGTCGACCATGCCCTGGAGCGCGGACCCGATCGCCGCGAGGGCGCCGCTCACGAGGCCCGAGATCCCGTCGCCCACCGAGCGCAGCAATCCGTCCATGGCGCGCAGTGTGCGCCCCGGCCGCGGGGTGCGCAGGCGCACGCCCCGGGAGGACCCCGGGCCGCGTACGCTGTGGGCATCCATTTCCGCGCAGCACGATACGAACGAGGCCTCGATGAAGGAACGGCTCATCGGCGACGACCAGCTGCTCGTCACCGCCGACACGACCATGGGCGACCCGCTGTGGGACTGGGTTGCCGCCGACGCGGCGCGGCGCTCGCCGGAGGGCTGGCGCATCGCGAACATCGGCGCAGTGTCGACCGGTGTCGGTGCTCCCAACCCCGCCTACGGCTACGCCCCGCCCCCCACCGGCGTCACGCTCTGGATCCTCTACCGCAAGTGAGCGACGCCGGCGTGCCCGGCCCGGGCGACCCCGCGGCATCGCCCCCGTCCGATCGCGTCCGCCTGCGGCGCAAGCCGAAGCGCGGCCACTATGACCGCGCAGTCGTCGACGCCATCCTCGACGGCGCGATCGTCGGCACGGTGGCCTGGGTCCGGGACGGCCAGCCATACGCAACCCCCACCTCCGTCTGGCGCCAGGGTGACCGGCTGTACTGGCATGCCTCGGTCGGCAGCACGATGGCCCGGACGGTTGATGGCCAGCCGGTGTGCGTCACCGTCCACCATCTCGACGCGCTGGTCCTCGCGCGGAGCGCCATCAACCACTCCGTCGACTACCGGTCGGTCATGGCGCTGGGCACGGCGCGCCTGGTCACCGACGAGGCACAGATCGACGAGTCGCTCGAGGCGTTCGTGGAGCATCTCTACCCGGGCCGCTGGGCGGAGCTCCGGCCGATGACCGATGCCGAACGGCGCCAGACCGCGGTCTTCTGGATCGACCTGTCCGAGGCATCGGCCAAGGTCCGTGCCGAGGGAGCGCACGACGACCCGGGTGACGAGACGTGGCCGACGTGGGCGGGCAGCCTGCCGGTACGCCTGGTCGCCAGCGAGCCCGAGCCGGACGGGTTCGTGCCCGAGGGCACGGCCGTGCCGAAGGCGCGGCTGCCATAGCAGCCTCGCGCCGTCAGGTCGCCTCGATGATCTCCGGCCCGCGGTTGCGCGGCGCCACGATCCGGGTCACGCCCTCGAGATCCTCGGCAGCCGCGGCATCTGCCAGCGCCCGCTCGACCGGCGCAGCGTCCGCGCCCGGCGCCACGAACGCGAGGACGGTCGACCCGGCCCCGGACAGGAACGCGCCCAGCGCGCCCGCCGCGCGGGCCGCCCCGGTCAGCCGCGGCAGCTGCGGGTAGGCGACCGAGCGGTACGGCTCGTGGATCCGGTCGAGGGTCAGGTCCGCGAGCAGCTCGTAGCGCCCGCTGGCGATGCCGGCGACGCCGATCGCGACCCGGCTCATGTTGCTGACCGCGTCCCGCAGCGGAACTTCGGCGGGCAGCACCCGCCGCATGTCGGCCGTGGACAGCCGGCGATCCGGGATGAACAGCACCGCCCGCAACCCGTCGGGGGCATCGAACCGCACAGCCTCGACCCGCTCGCCGAGATGGGCAGACACGACGAACCCGCCCAGCAGCGCCGCCGAGGCATTGTCGGGGTGACCCTCGAGCGCGGTAGCCAGCCGGAGCTGGGCATCCGCGCCCAGGCGCTCCCCGCCCAGCAGGTTGCCTGCGACCACGCCACCCACGGAGGCCGCCGCCGATGAGCCCATGCCCCGCGACAGCGGGATCCGGTTGTGCATCGTGACCCGCCACCCGATCGCCGCGGGCCGGGGCCCGATCGACGCCTCGAGCGCACGCTCCAGCCCGGCCACGAACCGGTTGTCGCGGACCGCCGGCAGCTCGCCCACTCCTTCACCGCTGACGTCGATCCAGAGCCCGCCGTCGTCGGTCACCTCGAGCGCGACCCGGTTGCATACCTCGAGCGCCAGTCCGAGGCAGTCGTAGCCCGCCCCGAGGTTGGCCGTCGAGGCAGGCACGTCGAGCACAAGCCGGCGCCCGACGAGCGCTGCCCACGCGGCGGCATCGAGGGCGGCCGGGGCCGGGACCGGCGGGTTGGCGATCGGGACCTTGCCCGGGGGGTTCACCACCAGCCGAGGGCCTGCGCCACGCCCGCGATGGTGGGCTCTGCCTCCAGCATCTCGACCTCGAGGCCGCGCTCGGCGGTATGGGGGTCCTTGAGCCCGTTGCCCGTCAGCACGCACACGACGGCTGCGTCGCGCTCCACCTCCCCCGCGGCGGCGGCCGCCATCACGCCGGCCACCGAGGCGGCCGATGCCGGCTCGCAGAACACGCCCTCGAGACGGGCGAGCTCACGGTATGCGTGGAGGATCTGGTCGTCCGTCACGGCGTCGATCCGGCCGCCCGACTCGTCACGGGCGCCGGTGGCGAGGTTCCACGAGGCGGGGTTGCCGATCCGGATGGCGGTCGCGACGGTCTCCGGGGTCTCGACCGGGTGGCCAAGGACGATCGGCGCGGCGCCGGCCGCCTGGAAGCCCCACATCCGCGGCGTTGCGTCGACGATGCCCGCGGCGCGGTACTCCTTGAACCCCTTCCAGTAAGCGCTGATGTTGCCCGCGTTGCCGACCGGGATAGCGAGGATCGCGGGCGCCCGGCCGAGATCGTCGCAGACCTCGAAGGCGGCGGTCTTCTGCCCCTCGAGCCGGTACGGGTTCACCGAGTTGACCAGCGTGATCGGGTGGTCGTCCTGCTCGGACAGGGCGCGTACGACCCGCAGGGCATCGTCAAAGTTGCCGTCGACGCTGACCACGCGCGCTCCGAACACCAGAGCCTGGAGCAGCTTGCCCGTCGCGATCTTCCCGGCCGGCAGGACGACGATGCACTCGAGGCCGGCCGCGGCGGCGTACGCGGCGGCGGATGCGGAGGTGTTGCCGGTCGAGGCGCAGATCACGCTCTGCGCCTCCGCCTCGAGGGCCTTGGCGACGGCCATCACCATGCCCCGGTCCTTGAACGACCCGGTCGGGTTCATGCCCTCGAACTTGAGATACAGGTTCGGCACGCCGATGCGCGCTCCCAGGCGCCGGGCCGGGATCAGGGGCGTCGCCCCCTCGCCCAGCGAGACGACGGGCGTGGCGTCGGTCACCGGCAGGAAGTCCCGGTAGCGCTCGACGAGGCGCGGGCGGGGCGGGAGGGTCACGGTCACGGCGGTCAGTCCCCGACCGGGTAGCAGGCGCCCGACGGCGCGGCGATGCACTCGCCGGCGACCGGCCGGATCTGGATCCCGGAGGTCTCGGTGGCGGATCGCGAGCCGGCCCAGGTGGATCCCAGGCCGCGGGCGATGGACACCAGGTCGCCGAGCACGGCGGCGCCGGCCGCCGGACCCCCGGCACCGGGACCCTCGAACGCGACCCGCCCGACCGGCGACGCATCCACCTCGATCCGGTTGAGCACCCCATCGCAGCGGCCGAAGGCGCTGTCCACGGGCACGGCGGTGGGCACCACCGACGCCTCGATGGCGCCGTCCTCGGCCAGCCGGCTGGTCGCGATCAGGCGCAGGACGCGACCCTCCTCCGCGAGCGCGGCCACGTCGGCGGCGGTGACGCCGGTGATGCCGGGCCGGCCTGGGACGCCGGTCGTGGAGCCGGGCCGGTTGCCGACGCTGGCGGGCTGGATCCAGGCGCCGAACGCGAGCCGGACGAGGATCACCAGCTTGTTCAGCGCGTCGAGGCCTTCCACGTCCGCGGTGGGATCGAGCTCGGCATAACCCCTGGCCTGGGCCTCCCTGAGCACCTCGTCGTAGTCGCGACCCTCGCGCGTCATCGCGCTGAGCATGTAGTTCGTGGTGCCGTTGACGATGCCGCGAACCCGGGCGATCCGGTTGGCAGCGAGATCCTGGGCGATGGGGCCGAGGACCGGGATGCCACCGCCAACGGCTGCCTCGAACCGGAAGGTCGCCCCGCCGTCGCGGGCCAGACGCTCGAGCTCCGGCCCGTGGTGGGCCACGATGTGCTTGTTCGCGGTGACCACGTGCTTGCCGGCGGCGAGGGCGGCGCTCACGAGCGTGTGGGCCGGTTCCGCACCCCCCATGGTCTCGACGACGATGTCCACGTCCTCGCTGGCGACGAGGTGGGCCGGCGCATCAGTCAGGATGCCTTCCGGGATGCCGAACTCGATCGCGCGATCGGTGGACTTCTCGGCCACGGCGGTCAGCACGAGGGGTGCGCCGTCGCCGGGGGCAAGGCGCGGCGACCGCTCGAGGAAGGCGCGGACGACCTCGCGGCCGACGGTGCCGGCGCCGATGACGCCGACGCGCAGGGGCTGAACGCTCACAGGGCCTCTCACAACGGCAGTGGACGGTGGCCGCGATGGTAGCGAACGCGGGCGCTGGAACGCGAGGCGGTGGCTGCCCGGCCGCGCGAACCCAACGGCTGGACACCACGCCGGCCCCGGGCAAGGTTCCCCCCCACGGGCGACACACCAACCCGATTCGGCCCGACACCGGACCGGCCGAGTCGACGCGACTGGCGTACCCTGGCGATGGATCGAGCCTCGCTGGTCGCGCAGTGTGCTGCGGTGCCCGCCGGCATCGACGAGCGGGACCCGGGACGAGTCCTGGTCGATGCCGACCGCCCTGAGCAAGGGCGCCACCGATCGGATGATCCCGCTCATCGAGACCTGGTCGTGCGTCTTCGGTCTGGGGGCGGGGCGACGACGCGCTGCCGTTCGCGACGCTCTACGGGGCGACACTCGTCGCACTGGCCCCGGGCGCCCCTCCCAGGCGCTCGGCCGTTGCCTCCCAGGCGCTCGGCCCGTTGCCTCCCAGGCCATGGATTCGCGGTCTCACGGTCGCATCTGGGCTTGCCAAGCCAACTCCCGACCGCGGATCGGCCGGATCCTCGCTGATGCCCGCCAATTCTGTGTCTGGGGAGCCAAGAGTCGACCATTGGGCGTCGATCCCGTCGCCTGACAGGCCGATCGTCGACAACCCCGCGGACGTCGGCAAGAACGGCCGGGGGCCCCGAGACCCGCACGGGATCGCCGGCCACCCTCCGCGCCCCGCTCGCGCTCCGATACACTCCGGCGCACCATGACCATTGAGCTCATGCCGGCTCCGTCGCCCACGGAGGCTCCGGCTCCTCGCCCGCGCATCTTCTCGGGCATCCAGCCCTCCGGGATCGTGCACCTCGGCAACGACCTCGGCGCGATCCGGAACTACGTGATGCTCCAGTTCGAGTACGAGGCGATCTACTGCATCGTCGACTACCACGCCCTGACCAGCACGCACGACCCGGTGGCCATGCGGGCACGTACCCGTGAGATGGCCGCCAGCCTGCTCGCGCTTGGCCTGGACCCGGAGCGCTGCACGCTGTTCGTCCAGAGCCACCGCCCCGAGCACACGGAGCTGATGTGGCTGCTCGCGACCGTGACCCCCGTCAGCTGGCTGGAGCGGACGCCCACCTACAAGGACAAGATCGCCAACCAGCCGGACGACGTGAACCACGGGCTGCTGACGTATCCGGTGCTCCAGGCGGCCGACATCGTGCTCTACAAGGCCTCGCTGGTGCCCGTGGGCAAGGACCAGGCGGCGCATCTCGAGCTCAGTCGCGAGATCGTCCGCTCGTTCAACAACCGGTACGGCGCGACCTTCCCGGAGCCGCAGGCGGTCTTCACCAGCGCGCCCGTCGTGCTGGGCACCGACGGCGTCAAGAAGATGTCCAAGTCGGTCGGCAACACGATCGAGATCCTGGCCTCGCCGGACGAGATCCGGAAGCAGGTCATGTCGATGGTCACCGACACCCAGCGGGTCCTGCGCACCGACCCCGGCCGGCCCGAGGTGTGCAACGTCTGCCAGCTGCACCGCTTCTTCGGGGACGACTACGAGGAGATCTGGGATGGGGAGCGGACGGCGCGAACCGGGTGTGTCGACACCAAGCGGCTGCTGGCCCAGCGGATCATCGACCGCTACGCAGCCGCTCGCGAGCGCTACGCGGAGCTGATGGCCAATCCTGCCGACGTCGACGGGATCCTCGAAGCCGGCGCTGACCGCCTCAAGCCGCTGGCCCGGGCCACGCTGGCCGAGGTCAAGGCGAAGATGGGGCTGCGCTAGACGCCTCGCGGCTGGCGGCCTCGCCGTCGTAGGCTTCGCACATGCCCAACGAGCTGTTGACCGACCGCGAGCGACGGCTGCTCGACGCCGTCCTGATCCTGGGCGCGATCGCGCTCGGGTTCGTGGTCGTGAACTTCGCGAGCGGGGTGTTCACGGCGTTCGGCGACATCCTGCTGCTGTTCTTCCTCGCCTGGCTCCTGTCGTTCGCACTCCTGCCGCTGATCACCGCCGTGAGCAGGGTGCCCAAGGTGCCCCAGGCCGGGGCGGTGATCCTGGTCTACCTGGCGATCGTGGGCGTCGTGCTGGGCGTCATCGTCCAGGTCTCGGCGTCGCTGGTGACATCCATCAGCCAGTTCCTCAGGGACGCGCCAACCTTCGAGGCCCAGCTGACCTCGATGCTCGCGGACCTCCAGGACCGGCTGGCCGCCCTCGGTCTGTCGGTCGACCTGGCGGCGCAGGCGCCCCAGATCGTGGCCAACGTGCAGAGCTTCGCCGGCAGCCTCATCCAGCCGCTCCAGTCGGTGGCGGTCGCCTCGATCGGCGTGTTCGGCAACATCCTGATCCTGGTCATCCTGTCGATCTACATCGCGCTCGACCGCGACGAGATCGCAGCCTTCCTGTACCGCCTCGTGCCGCCCGCGTACGTGCCGCAGGCCCGGGTGCTGCAGTCGAGCGTTGGCCGCTCGTTCGGAGGCTTCCTCCGCGGCCAGGTCCTGATCGGTGTCGTGTTCGCCCTGTTCACGGCGGCGGTCAACCTGGTGTTCGGGCTCCAGTACGCGTCTCTCACCACGGTCGCCGCCGGCCTGCTGCAGATGATCCCGTTCTTCGGGCCGTTCATCTCGTGGGCGCCGCCCGTGCTGGTCGCGATGCTGACACCCGGCGGACCGGTGCTGCCGGTCCTGATCCTGATGGCCATCGCATGGTTCGTGACGATGAACCTCATCCAGCCGCCGCTGATGGCCGGCTCGGTGGGCATCCACCCGATCGTCGTGCTCGGCTCGGTGGTCATCGGACTGCGGGTCGCGGGGATCGCCGGGGCGATCTTCGGCATCCCGATCGCGGCCGTCATCTCGGCGCTGTTCTTCCACTGGGTTGCGCGCTCCCGCGAGCACGGCACCGTGGCCGACCGGGCGACGCGGCGGGTCGCCCGGCGCGAGGGCCGCGTCGTGCGCCGGCCGCGGGAGCCGGTCCCCGGGGTCGACGAGGACGTCGCCGAGGTTGCCGGGGACGCGAGCACGCCGGCCCAGTCCGCCGACGGCATGCCGCCCGATCCGGGACGCACAGCGGCGCCCGGTCCGACGGCAGGGCTCGCCGAGGATCCGGCCTCGTCCGGCCGCCCACAGCCTGCGGGTGACGCATGACTGGCGCGGACGACCGCCCGGACGCTCCGCCTCCCGGGGAGACGCAACCGCAGGCGCCGGAGATGACCCGGGAACGCGCCCGGGCCGAGCGCCGGGACCTGGACAAGGAGCGCGGGGAGCCGGTCGCCGGCTCGCGCGGCAAGCACCGCGCCCTCAAGCGTGTCGGCCGGCCGCTCGGGTCGTGGGGATCGCGGCCGCGGATCCTGGTCACCAACGACGACGGCATCGAGTCGCGTGGACTACTCGCGCTCAAGCTCGCGCTCGACCCCATCGGCGACGTCACCGTCGTGGCTCCGGATCTCAACCAGTCCGCGGTCGGCCATACCAAGACGCTCATGCGGCCGCTCCGCGTCCGGGAGCGGACCCTCGCGGACGGCTCGACCGGGTATTCGGTGGACGGCTCCCCCACCGACTGCGTCTCGCTCGCGTTCCTGGGCTTCTTCGATGAGCGCTTCGACCTCGTGGCCTCAGGCATCAACTACGGCGCCAACCTGGGCGACGACATCACCTACTCGGGGACCGTCTCGGCCGCGATGGAGAGCGTGATCCTCGGCGCCCCGGCGTTCGCCATCAGCCAGGAGTACGAGGAGCACATCGACTTCACCCTCGCCTCCAAGGCGGCGGCCGTGGTCGCGCGCAACATCCTGGAGCATGGTCTCAAGCGAGGCGAGCTGGTCTCGGTCAACGTGCCTGCCGTCCCGGTCGAGGCCTGCGGCGGGTTCGAGGTCACCCGGGTCGGCCGGCGCGTCTACCAGGATGAGCTGATCCAGCGCTTCGACCCGCGAGGCCTTCCGTACTACTGGATCGGCGGGCCGCCGCCCTCCGGCATCAGCGTGCCCGGTACCGACTTCAACGCCGTCGTCAACCGGCTGATCTCCGTCACGCCCATCCACCTCGATCTCACCGGACGTCGACTGCTCCGCCAGCTGCGAACCTGGGACTGGACGCTGGAGACCGAGGCGGGTGCCGAGCAGGTGCCCGAGTCGAGTCGGGCCGAGGAGGAGCGCCTGGCGGACGAGGCCCGGATGGACCGCCGCTGACCGGGAGAACGGCTGGCTCCGGGCGCCGACCAGAGCCCGTCGGGCACGACCGGTCTGGCGCCCCGGCGCTACCGCTTCCGCTTCTTCAGGTCGGCGATCACCTCGCCCGCCGCGTTGCGCCCGGGAACGCCGGTCACGCCGCCGCCGGGGTGAGCACCGGACCCGGCGAGGTAGAGCCCCTCCACCGGCATCCGGTAGCGGGCCCAGCCGAGCAGCGGCCGCCACAGGAAGAACGAGTCGAGCGCGGGCTCGGCGTGGAACGGGTGACCGCCCGACAGCCCGTACTCCGTCTCGAGGTCGGCAGGGGTGAGCACCTGGCGGGTCCGGATGCGGGCGCCCAGGCCAGGAAGGACCAATTCCAGCGTCCGGATTGCGAGATCCCCGACCTCGTCGCGGCGCGCCGCCCACTCGCCAGGCGACAGCGACGGCGGCATCCACTGGACGATCGCGCTCATCACGTGCGTGCCGTCCGGCGCGCCGGCGACCAGCGACGGGTCGACCAGCGACGGGATCGTCGCCTCCATCACCGGGGATGCCGGCAGCAACCCGTACTTGGACGCGTCGAACGCGCGCTCCACGTCGTCGATGGAGGTGGCCCCGACCAGGATCCGGCCGCGCAGCTTCCGCTGCTCACCGGCGGCGGCCGGTACGTCGGGCAGGCCGTCGAGCACGAGGTTGACCTTGGCGACCGTGCCGGGGGTCCGGATGTTGCCGGCGCGCCAGCGCATCGAGGGGCCGATCGTGACCGGGTCGACCAGCGACGTGAGCAGGCGCTTGGGGTCCAGCCCCGAGACCACGGCCGTGGCCGCGATCTCCTCACCCGACTCGAGCGCCACGCCGGTCACCGCCCCGTCACGGGTGGTCACGGCCGCGACGCGGGCGCCGGTGCGGATCTCGCCACCGGCGGCGCGCACCGCGGAGGCCAGCGCCTCGGAGACAGCGCCGGGGCCACCCCTGGCGAACACGGTCTCGCCCGAGCCGCCGCCGTCGTTGCCGGCAGCGTCGGCGAGCAGGGTCGACGTCGAGCCCGCGGACCACGGTCCCATCGCGGTGTAGCGGACCGCCCGCCAGGCGGTGGCCGCGCGAATGGGCTCCGCCTCGAACGACTCGGCCACGAAGTCCGCGGCGGCCATCGCGAGCACGCGCAGGATCGTCCGGCCGTCCTCACGACCGAGGCCACGGAACGCACGGCCGAGACGCAGGCCGAGGAGGGCATCGCCGAATGCTGGGGCCGCGATGTCGGGTGGCACCTCGTCGCCGAGGTCGGCCAGGAAGTGCGACAGCGAGCGCACCCGGCGGTCGAACTCCACGAAGGCCGTTGCATCGTCCACGGAGAACGGGCGCAGCGCGTCCACTGTCTTGGCGAGGTTGGCGTGGAGCGTCACGGCACGCCCGTCGGGCTGGGGTGCGAACACCCGCACGTCGGGCGCGACGAGCGACAGCCCGTGCACGGCCAGGTCCAGCTCGCGGACCACCGCCGGCTTGAGCCGGCCGACCGTGTGGGCAAGCGTCGGGACCCGGACGCCGCCCAGCTCCTCGGTCACGGCGGCGCCGCCCACCACGGGCCGCGCCTCGAGGACCAGGACCCGGAGCCCTGCCTTGGCCACGTAGGCTGCCGCGGTCAGGCCGTTGTGGCCGGCTCCGACCACGATCGCGTCGTACTGGTTCATCGACTGCGCCATGGTCAGGCCACCTTCCGGCCGCGCGACTTGAGAAGCTCGAGCGCGGCGAGACGCCCGTTGGCGCCCATCAGGCCGCCGCCCGGATGGGTGGACGAGCCCGACAGCCACAGGTTCTCGATCGGCGTCCGGAACCGGGCATAGCCCGGGACCGGCCGGTTGAAGAACAGCTGCTCGAGGCTGAGCTCGCCCTGGAAGATGTTGCCCTCGGTGAGGCCCATCGTCCGCTCGATGTCGAGCGGAGTGAGGACCTGGCGGCCGATGATGATGTCCCGGATGTTGGGCGCGAACTCGGCGATCCGGTTGATGACCGCGTCGCCGAACGCCTCCCGGTTGTCGTCCCAGCTCCCCAGCCCGGGCGCCAGCTTGTAGGGCGCGTACTGGACGAAGCAGCTGATCACGTGCTTGCCCGGCGGCGCCATCTGGGGGTCGACCAGGGTTGGGATGATCATGTCGATGTACGGGCGGTTGCTCCAGTGCCCGTACTTGGCGTCGTCGTACGCCTGCTCCATCTCCCGGGTGGTGGGGCTGAAGCTGATGGCACCGCGGAGATGCTCGCCGACGCCCGGCAGGGCCGTGAACTCCGGCAGCCGGTCGACCGCGAGGTTGACCTTGCCCGAGCTGCCGCGGAACTTGAACCGGCGGATCTCCTGCTCGAAGTCGCCCGGCAGGCTGCCCGCCTCCAGCAGATCGAGGAAGGTGACCTTCGCGTCGGCCGAGGACAGGACGGCGGTGGCCTCGATCTCCTCGCCGCTCTCGAGCACCACGCCGGTCGCGCGGTCGCCCTTGAGGCTGATGCTGGCGACGGGCGCCTCGGTGCGGATCTCGGCGCCCAGCGCCTGCGCCGCCCGGGCGATCGCGTAGGACACGCCCCCGGTGCCGCCCTTGGGGATGCCCCAGGCGCGGAAGGCGCCGTCGATCTCGCCCATGTAGTGGTGGAGCAGGACGTACGCCGTGCCGGGCGAGTTGATGCCCTGGTAGGTGCCGATGATGCCCGAGGCGGACATGGTCGCCTTGAGCGGGTCCGTCTCGAACCACTGGTCGAGGAAGTCCTTGGCCGACATCGTCATCAGCTGGACGAACACGGCCTGCTGGCGCTCGGGCAGCTGGGCGAACCGGCGGGCGAGGCTCGCGAGCGGCATCAGCGGGCGCGGGTCGTTGTCGGTCGGGTCCGGCGGGACAATGCCCAGGATCGGCTTGATGAACCGGGCCATCTCCACCATCAGCTGGCCGTACTCCTCGTACGCCTCGGCGTCCGCGGTGGACCAGCGGCGAAGCTCGCGTACCGTGCGCCCGTGGTCGTTCACCCGCCACAGGTAGTCGCCGCCACCCTTCGCCGGTCCCTCGCCCGGGCGAAGCGGGGTGAACGTGCCGTCGAGCGGCAGGATGTCGAGGCCGAACTTCGGCAGCTCCAGGTCGCGGATGATCTCGGGCCGCAGCAGGCTCACGACGTAGCTCGCGACCGAGAACCGGAACCCGGACACGATCTCCTCGGTCACCGCGGCACCGCCAAGGACGTGGCGGCGCTCGAGGACCACGACCTTCATCCCGGCCCTCGCCAGGTACGCGGCGGAGATGAGCCCGTTGTGCCCTCCGCCGATGATCACCGCGTCGTAGCGTTGCGGCACGCCACCCTCCAGTCGGGAACCCAGCGACGCGCTCGGCCGCGGTCGCTATTCAGCCTGCATCGTGAGCATGCAGTCTATCGGACCCTCGCCGACGTCGGCTTCGGCATCGCGCCGAACGCCAGGTTGGCCCGGTCACCAGCCATCGTCCAGCGTGCGTTCCAGGGCGGCAATCACGTGATCCGCGCTCTCCCGGGTGAGACACAGGGGCGGCTTGACCTTGAGCACGTTGCCGCCGTCTCCGGTGGGCTGGACGATCACGCCCAGCTCGAGCATCCGCTCGCAGATGGCGGACGCCTCGTCGCGGGCGGGCTCGAGGGACTCCGCGTCGCGGATGAGCTCGACGCCCAGGTAGAGCCCCATCCCGTGGACCGCCCCGACGATCGCGTGGCGGTCCGCCAGCGCCTCGAGCCCGGCCTTGAGGTGTGCGCCGACCCGCCAAGCGTTGCCCTGCAGCCCCTCCTCGTCCATCGCCTGGAGAACGGCCAGCCCGGCCGCGCAGGCGACCGGCGAGCCGCCCACCGTGGAGAAGAACGAGCCTTCCGCTGCGAACGCGTCGGCGACGGCGCGGGTCGTCACCACGGCGCCCACGGCCATCCCGTTGCCGGCCGCCTTGGCCACGGTGACGATGTCGGGCACCACGCCCTGCTGCTGGAACGCCCACTCGAACGCGCCAAGCCGCCCGTAGCCGGTCTGGACCTCGTCGGCGATGGCCAAACCGCCGGCTGCACGCACGTCCCGGTAGACCTGCGCGAGGTAGCCGTCGGGCAGCACCACGCCGCCCGCGTTGCCGAACAGCGGCTCCGCGATGAACGCGGCGGGCCGATGGCCATCGGCGGCAATGCCGGCGAGCGTCGTCCGGACGCTGTCCGCGTAGCGGGTCCCCGCATCCGGCCCGCGATGGAGGCCCCGGTAGACGTTGGGCGCCTCGACTGTACGCACCCAGGACGGCCGGGTCCCGATCGCGTTCGGGTTGTCGAGATGCGAGGTGGAGATCGCGTCGGTGGCGGCGGTCCAGCCGTGGTAGGCGCCACGGACCGCCAGCACCTCGGTGCCCCCGGTGGCGGTCCGCGCGAGTCGCAGCGCCAGCTCGTTGGCCTCGGAGCCGGTGTTGACCACGAACACCGTGTCGAGCGGGGCCGGGAACCGGGCGACCAGGGCCTCGGCGTACTCGACCATCACCGCATACAGGAACCGGGAGTTGGTGTTGAGCCGGGCGAGCTGGCCGCGGACGGCGGCCTCCACGGCCGGGTGGCTGTGGCCCAGGACGGCGACGTTGTTGACGACGTCGACGTACGACCGACCACCGGTGTCGACGAGGTGGTGGCGCCAGCCGCGCTCGATCCTCGGCGGGGCCGCGAAGTAGTGCTCCTGGACCGGGGCGAGCACGGCGTCCCGCCGGGCACGGAGGCCACCGGGGTCGTCCGGCGGGGCGGCGACGGGTGCCAGGCCGAGCAGGTGGGAAGGGTCCGGACACAGGCGCCGCCAGGCCGCGGCGATCGACGATTGGGCGCGGCGCGGCGCGATCAGGCCGGGCTGGTCGATCCGCTGGACGTGGACGCCCGCAGGCCGGCCGTCGGCACGAGGCCGGTCCACCTGTCCCAGCTGCTCCCCGGCGGCAACCTCGGTCCCGTCGCCGACGCTCGGCCTGATACCGTCGAGCCGGAGCGTCACCGCCCCGCCCTCCAGGGCGAGCCCGCCGGCGATGTGACGTGCCCGGCCGTCGATCGGCGCCCGGATCCGGGCGCCGGCCTCGACGAAGACGTCCACGCCGAGGTGCACCGTGGCCGGCTCCTCGGCCGTGTCCAGCTCGGTGTCCGCGAGCCGCGCCTCGCCCCATCGCCCGATCGCCCGCCCCCCGGCGCGTGCCACCGCCGCGGCGAGCGCCTGCCGGTCGCCCGTGGCCGCACCGTCGAGGTCGTCTGACGTCGTGGACAGGTCGAGGACCGGCAGTCGATCGATCCCGGGCAGCAGCGGCGCATGGGCCACCTCGACCTGCGATCGATCGATCGAGGCCAGCCCGGCCGTCTCGCGCAGCACCTCGGTGGCCAGCGGGAACGGGATCGCCGCGACGGCCTCGAGCGCCGTCCACTCCTCCGCGCGGGTCGCGTGCACGTAGGCATTGTCCGGTTCCAGCGTCCCCTGCTGGTCGCCGCTGATCGCGACCGCCGCCGCCCGGGCCACGACCATCGGCCACACCGCGGCGAGCTCGGCTTCCTCCAGCGGGAGCAGCGGCAGGAACCCGCGGGCGACCTCCCGCCCGAGCTGGATCGGACGAGCCGGGTCGTGGGCCACATCGGCGGCGATGGTCACCGCCAGCTCCGCCGCGAGCCACGTTCGTGACAGGTCGCCGAAGTCGATCAGCCCGACGGGCATCGGGCGGCCCGCGGCGTCGCGCCGGGTGACCGTGTTGAGGTCCGTCACGTCCTGGTGGACCACCCGGACACGCAGCTCCGGGGCAAGCGCGTCGAGGGCGGCCGTCGCGTCCTCGATGGCTTGCGTGAGCAGGCGGCGGTGGGCCGGTGTGGCGGCGAACGGGAGCAGGGCCCCAACGACGTCGCCGGCATGCCGCACGTCCCACTGGAGCACGCGGTCGAGCGACGGGTGATCCCAGCCGTCGAGCGCCAGGGCGATCGTGGCGGCCATCGCGCCGTGCGCCCTCAGCACGCCCGGAGCGAGGTACCGGGCCCGGTCGAGCGGCTCACCGTCGATCCAGGTCACGAGGCGCAGGTCGTGGGCTGCGCCGGCGGCCGTGACAGCCGCGACGATCAGCGAGCTGTCCGTTGCCGGCTGCGGGACCGGCACCTCGAACGGGAGGCCGGCGGCCGCGGCCCGGATCATCGCCTCGTTCTCCGCCTCCAGCCCGGCGCGCGACAAGCCCCGGCGGGCGATCTTGAGCACGTACCGGTCACCGGCGGGTGTCGTGACCCGGTAGTTGCGGTCCTGGTGGCTGCCCAGCTCGCGCAGCACCCCGTCGACGCCGAAGTGGTCGCGCAGCAGACGGGCGGCCTCCGCCGCCTCGACATCGGGGCGGCGATGCTCGTGGCCATCGAAGGGATTGGGTCGCTGCGGCTCGGGTCGCCGTGGTCCGGACCGCGAGGATCGGTGATGCACGGCCCCATGGTGCACCGCCGGACGGCCGCCGGCCTGGCGGCACCCACACCGGTCTCATGCATACTCACGGGGTCAGCCCAGCAGGAGGAGCCTCGTGAGCGTCGGCACCCCGTTCCATCCCCGCGCCGCGGCCATGAATCGAAAGATGCAGTGGCGCGAGTGGGCGGGCTACTTCGCGTCCACGGTGTACGCCGATTTCCACGACATCGAGTACAACGCGATCCGTGAGGCGGCGGCCGTCATCGACGTCAGCCCGCTGTACAAGTACCGGGTCAGCGGACCCGACGCCCTCCGCCTCGCCGACCGGGTCGTCACCCGCGACGCGTCGAGGCTGAAGGTCGGCCAGGTGATGTACACGCCGTGGTGCGATGAGCACGGCAAGGTCATCGACGACGGCACGGTGCAACGGGTCGGGGAGCAGGAGCTGCGCTGGACCGCGGCGGATCCGCAGTTCCGCTGGCTGACCCTCAATGCCGCGGGGCTCGACGTGCAGGTCGACGACGTGACGGACTCGCTCGGCGCGCTCGCGCTCCAGGGCCCGTACAGCCGGGCCGTGCTGGAGGCGGCGACCGGCGAGTCGTTCGATGACCTGCGCTACTTCCGGCGCCGCTCCAGCGCGATCGGCGGGGTGGACGTCGACGTCAGCCGCACCGGCTACACGGGCGACCTGGGCTACGAGCTGTGGGTCCCGGCCGAGTCGGCGCCGGCCGTGTGGGACGCCCTGTTCGCTGCGGGCGCGGCCTACGCGATCCGACCCGCGGGGATGGACGCCCTCGACGTCGTGCGGCTCGAGGCCGGCCTGATCATGCTCGATGTCGACTACACGTCCGCGCGGCATGCGATGAACCCGGAGCAGAACTACAGCCCGTTCGAGCTGGGCCTCGGCGGGCTGGTCAGCTTCGACAAGGCCGACTACGTGGGCCGCCGAGCGCTCCGGGCCGAGGTATCGGCGGGCGGCCCCGCGCGCCGGCTGGTCGGCCTCCAGCTGGACTGGTACGACATCGAGGGGATGTTCGACGCCCACGGCCTGCCACCCGCGATCAGCCCCCACATCGACCGCTCCCCCGTGCCTGTGTTCGCCGACGGTCGCCAGGTGGGCAAGTCGACCTCGCACGGCTGGAGCCCGATCCTCAAGCAGGCGATCGCGCTCGCTTTCGTCCCACCCCGCCACGAGCGGCCGGGCGCCCAGCTCCAGGTGGAGTGGACGGTCGAGGGCCGGCGTGGCCGGGTCGGCGCGACGGTGGTCGAGCTGCCCTTCCTCGACCTGCCGCGCAAGCGCGAGTGAGCGCCGAGCGGCCGCGCTCCTCCCCGGCCTCGACGCCGTCCCCGCGGACCCTGCCCGAACCCGACTGGGACGCCTTCGACCGGCTGGTCACGGCGCGCATCGACGGCTGGGTCGCGGAGCTGCTGGAGTTCCTTCGCATCCCCTCGGAGGGTGGCGACGACGTCGAGCTGAGGCGGGCGGCCGACTGGACCGCGGATCGCCTCCGGCGGGCAGGGGCGCAGGTGGAGATCCTCGAGGTCGATGGTGCGCCGCCGCTCGTGGTCGGCGAGGTCGGCGCCGGCGACCGGACGCTGGTCAACGTCGTCCACTACGACGTCCAGCCCGCGGCGCCGGTCGAGCTGTGGACGACGTCGCCCTACGAGCCCGCGGTCCGCGACGGCCGGGTCTGGGCGCGGGGCGCCACCGACAACAAGGGCGAGTTCCTGCCGCGGGTCTGGGCGCTCGAGGCGTACCGCGATTCGATCGGTCCGCTCCCGGTACGCGTCCGGCACCTCGTCGAGGGACAGGAGGAGACGGGCAGCGGGGCGCTGGACGCGCTGCTCGACCTGCGACCCCACCTGCGCGACGCGGATGCGGCGCTGATCGAGGGCGGTGAGCTCGATCTCGCGGGCCGACCGCAGATCGCCGGCGGTGGCAAGGGCATCGTCGTCCTCGAGCTGCGGCTGCGGACGCTTGCCCACGACGCGCACTCCAGCCTGTCGGTCGTGCTGCCCAACGCCGGCCAGCGAATGGTCCTGGCGCTCGCGACCCTGTGGGACGAGGAGGGACGACCCGTGGTGGAGGGCCTGGAGGCCGGCAAGCGTGCGCCGCGCGAGGACCAGCTGGCGGCCACCCGGTCCATGGACCTCGCCACGCTCGACGACCTGCGCCGCGACTTCGGCGTGCGGCGCTTCGTGGGCGATATCGACGGCTACGACGCCCTGGAGGCGCTCACCTTCGAGACCACCCTCAACCTGGAGGGGTTGTGGTCAGGCCACACTGCGACCACTCCCAAGACCGTGACCCCGGCCGAGGCCCACGCCCGGCTGGACATCCGGATCGTGCCCGACCAGGACCCGGCCGAGATGACGGCCGCCGTCCGTCGCCACCTCGACCGGGAGGGCTTCGGCGACATCGAGGTCATCGAGCGCGAGGGGGAGGCGGCCTGGTGGACGCCGCCCAGCCACCCGGTCGTGGAGCTGGCCGCACGGGTGTCGGAGGCTGTCACCGGCCAGGAGGCGAGCATCGGCGTTTCGATGCCCGGCACGGTGCCCATGCACCAGGTCTGTGCGCTACACCGCCTGCCCGCCACGACGCTGGGCGCCGGGCGTGCCGACTGTCGCGCACACGCGCCGGACGAGAACATCCGGATCGAGGACCTGGTGGCCGCGACCCGGATGATGGCCCGGTTCATCGACGGGCTCGCCCGCCTGCCCGACGTGCCGAAGGTCACCTGAGCGTGTTCCGGTGCGACCCCGGCCTGCGCGATCTGCCCTCGCTCAGCCGCCCTGGATCGTCGCTCCGGACATCGTCTCGACGCTGACCGAGGCCGGCTGGGACGTCAGCTGGAGGGTCGAGCCCCCGTCGGCCACGCCGGTCAGCGCAGTGACCACGTGAACCTCGGCGGCGGAGCCGTCGTTGAGATTGACCTGGGCATCCTGCGCCTCGAGCTCACCCAGCATCGCATGGGAACCGGATGAGGCCGTCAGGGTCAGGTCGGGAGTGGTCCCGATTGCGGTCAACTGGGCACCGCCCGAGACGTCGACGTTGAGATCGCCGCCCGTGTGCTCGAGATAGCCGACGGCCCCGTTCGAGAGCGCGACGGAATCGACCTGGGTCATCCGCAGCGAGAGCGACAGCGGCTCGGTGGAGTTGATCCCGGGGCTGGGGATCATGACGATCAGCTGGCCGTCGACGACCTCGGTCCTGATGGCGTCGAGCAGGTTCTGCTGGGCGGCGACGCTGACTTCCTGTTCGTCGGCCTCCCCGATCACGACCTTGAAGCCCCCCGCCACGCTCACGCGGCTGAACGGGGGCAGATCTCGCAGGTCGGTCACCACCTCTCCCTCGCCCTGGACGCCCGGTCCTTCGCCGGGCACGTCCAACTTGGCGCCGCAGCCGCCGAGCGAGGCGGCGAGCAGCAGCCCCGGCAGCAGGGCGAGCAGGGCGTGGGCGGGAGCGCGGCGAAGCGCGCGAGCAGGCATGGGCGGACTCCGTTCGGGGGGCGCAACGGCGAGGATGCCCCCGCAACGCCCGGAACCGGAGGGCCGGAACGGACCGGTTCCGGGGGCCGGTGGTCGCCGCAACGGGGGCCGGTCGGCGCCGGGAGTCGGTCGCGGCGGCGTCGGCTGGACGACCAGGAGTCGTGACGGGAACGCGGAGGGCCGCGAGAACGCGGAGGGCCGCGAGATCGCCGCGCAGCGGATGGCGGGCAGCGGCGCCCGGCCGTCTTACCCAGCACTCCCGCTGCGCCCGTGCAGGAATCGCTCCAGACCGTCCAGTGCCGCCGGCATGTCGGTCCGCCCGAAGCCGAGCCGGAAATGGTTGCCACCGTGGCCGAAGATCGAGCCTGGCGCGACCAGCACCCCTTCGGCATCCAGCAGGTCCATGGCGAAGCGGTCAACCGGGGCGCCGGTCAGGAGCTCCGGGAAGCCGACCGGGCCGCCGGCCGGCCGCACCCAGCCAACTCGGGCGGCGTTGCGCTCGAAGAACGTGTCGAGAAGGGCGAGATTCGTGTCCACGATCGCCCGCGACCGCTCGAGCACCCGATCGCGCGCCCGGAGCGCCACCAGCGCCAGGATCTCGGCCGGCGCCGAGGCGCAGATCGTGGTGTAGTCCTTGAACCGGGTTGCGCGACCCAGCAGGGCAGCATCGTGCGAGGCGATCCAGCCGATCCGCAAGCCCGCCATCGCGAACGACTTGGACATCACCCCGACGCTCACCGCGTGCGGACCCAGATCGGCCCCGGCCGGCAGCCGGTCGGGCAGACCGTGCTCGAGAAACCGGTAGACCTCGTCCACGAGCAGCGTCGCCCCGGCGTCGGCGGCCAGCTCCGAGATGGCGCGGAAGGTCGCCGGGTCGGGCACGGCCCCCGTCGGGTTGTGGGGAACATTGACCACGATCAGGCGGGTGCGTGGGGTGAGCTCGGCTCGCAGGCGTTCGGGATCCAGCGACCAGCCATCCTCGGCGCGCAGCTCGTGGAGGGTCACCTGGGCGCCGACGGCGCGCGCGACCTCGTGCAGGCTCTGGTAGGCGGGCCAGGCGACGATGGCATGGTCGCCCGGCGCGAGGAGCACGTTGGCGGCGATGAAGATCGCCTCCTCCGCCCCGCTGAACACGAGCACCTCGGCGGGATCGATCGACTCGTACAGCCTGGCGATCTCGGCTCGGAGCAAGGGGTGGCCGGGTGCCTCCGTGTAGCCCAGGCGCAGGTCGCGCCACAGCTCCGACGTCTCGGCGTCGGCAAGGGCGAGCAGCTCCGCCATCGGCCAGCCCTCGACATCCGAGGCGCACAGCAGGTGATGCACGGCGAACTCGTACCGGGCGAAGAACCGCTCGAGCGCGAAGTCGTCGATCCGCATCAGGGCATTGTGCGCCGCCGCGGGGCGGCGGGAAGCCGGTCGCCGGCGGTGGGATGCGGCCTGGCGCTAGGTGGCCGGTGTGAAACGCGCGTTCTGACGGGCTGACCGGACCGCGCGTGTGGTCGGTGGATGTGATCGGGTGATTGGCGCCCGGATCATGCGGCAACCGTCCCCCGAGCGTGCTCCGGCTGCTCCCCGAGACGGGCCTTGGCCCTCCGTCAGGCTGGCCGGACCGCCCAGGTCCCGCCAGATCCCGTCACCCGGAGGACCGCGAGGCGTGCGAGGTTGACCGCGGCGGCGAGGAGGGCGAAGTCGGCGCCAACCTTCAGCCTGCCGCGGACACGAGCCCGCCGCCCGCCGTGTCGTCGGCGGACGAGATGGGCGAGCTTGCGCTCGACCTTGGGACGCGTTGCCCGGTAGTCGGCGAGCCAGGCGGGGTCGCGCGTGTCGGCGCGGCCGGCAGTGAGAAGCGCCTCGTGCGGGCCGACAGCGATCGAGCGACCGCGAGCCGAGGTCGTGCACCGGCTGACCAGCGGGCAGGTGGTACAGGCGCTTCGGAAGCGCGCCTGGGCCTCGCCGCGCTGATGCCGCGTGAGCCTGGCGACCCGACCGGCGGGACAGGTGACGGTGCCGGCGCCGAGGTCGATCGTGAAGTCGTCCTTGGTGAAGTGCCCAGGCACGCCGTTCGCAGGCTGGACCTTGACCCGGCTGAGCGCGCCCGCCTCGTCGAGCGCTTCGAGCACCGGGCCCGTCCCATACGCCGCGTCGCCGTACACGACGGGCGGGGTGGCGGGTGCGGCTTCGCGCGCGAGGTCGTGGGTGAGCAGGGCGAGGGCAACCGAGGCGTCGCCGGCGTTGCCCGGGGTGACCGCGGTCGCGGTGACGAGCTCATGGTCAGGGTCGATCGCGACGTGGCCCTTGTAGCCGTCGAACCCCCGGGCCTCGGTCTTGTGGCCGTGGCGGGTGTCGGGATCGACCGTGCTGATCACCCGGTCGGGGGCGACCCGCCGGGCGATCCGCACCCGGCCGTCCGGACCCGGCTCGAGGTCCTGGCCGAGCACCGTGGCGAGCAGGACCGCGGCCTCGGCAAGCGGAGCCTCGAGCGGCTCGCCCTCGAGCCCGGCGAGCACGGCCTCGCCGTCGCGGGCGAGGGCGTCGACCAGGGCCGCCCGGGCGGTGGCGTCATCCCAGTCCGCGGCGGGCTTGCCGCCCTGGCGGTAGTCGTCGTCGCGCCGGAGGACGGTGCGCAGGCCGGGCTCGCGCCCGCCCGATGCCGCGAGCACGCCCTGGATCGCCGAGCGGACCAGGGTGACCGTGTCCATGGTCGCGACCGCGTCGTACAGGGGCGTGGAGTCGAGCACCCGCCGGACGCCGACCAGGCCAGCACCCCGCGCGACCTCGAGCGTGCGCTCGAAGATCCGGTTGGGACGCTCCGAGCGGGCGAGCCTCGCCCGCATGTCGACGAGCACCGTGTGGGCGAAGCCCGGGGCATCGAAGGGCTGGCCGCCGGCGGCGTACTTCCAGCGCGCGTCGAAGGTGTACCGCTCGACGGCCTCGCGGTCGGACAGGCCCTCGAGGCGCTGGAGGACCATCACGACCGCGACGACCAGGGGCGGCACCGAGCGCCGGCCGACGTTGGCCGCGAACAGGTCGCTGAACAGCTCGTCAGGGAACAGCGTGTGGCACTCTCGGGCGAGCAGGGCATGGATCGAGTCGGATCGGACCAGCGGCTCGACGAAGCTGGCGGTGTCGCGGAACAGGTCGGCCTGACGGGGTGTGGATCCCTGCGACATCGGTGTGCTCCTGCGATCAGCCCGGCAGCTCCTGCCAGGGAGAATCGTAGCTGCGCCCGAGCCTGTCCGTCAGCCCGTCAGAACGCGCGTTTCACACCAGCCACCTAGGGGCCGACCTCCGCGAGCGCGGCGGCGAGCTGGACCGTCGTGGCCTGGTCGAGCCCGGTGGTGGCGAGGTACCACATCGGGCGCTCGCCGGGTGCGGCGACCACCGCGAACCCGGTCCCGGTCTGCAGGAGCGTCCCGTCGAGCGGTCCCAGCGCGGCGGGGCCGAGGTCGGTGCCACCCGTGTCGCAGCCGCCGTTGACGGCGCACGAGCTGCCCTCGTCGAGCCGCAGCGTCGCCCCACCCGGCCCCGCGTACTCGACGTAGACCCAGCCGCCGTTCCCGGTCCGGTACCGCCCGCTCTGGAGGTACCAGCCCTTGCGCATGACGCCGCACAGGACCGGCCAATCGACGGCGTTCGCGATGGCGTCGAAGAAGGCGCGGTTCTCGTCGGTCCCGGTGCACGCCTCGGCGCGCCCGGTCGGCGTCGAGGCGGACGGATCGTCGGTCGGGGTCTCGGTCGGGGATGCCGCCGGCGACTCGGTGAACGTCGCGCTCGGCGATGCCGCCGGAGAATCGGTGGGCGTCCCGCTCGGCGGCTCCGTGGCCGGCACCACCCCGGTAGCGGGCGCGGCGGACAGGCTGGGCCAGGTGGTGGGCGCCGCCGTGGGAGCGGCCGATCCATCCGAGGCCGGCGGCGAACCTCCGCACGTCGCGGCAAGCATGGCGACGACCGCCACGAGGACGAGAGCGCGGAACCTGGGCACGGCGACAGGGTACTCGGCCGCGGCAGGATGCGCCCGAGCCGGCCGGCGACGGCGTCAGTCGCCGTTCACGCCGGCGGCCAGCCGGACCAGGGCGGGCTCGACGCCGAACGTCTCGCGGATGCGGGCATCCGTGAGCACCGCGGCGGGCGGGCCGTCGGCCACCACCCGGCCGTGGTCCATGATCACGAGCCGCGGGAAGAAGTGGGCAGCCAGGCCGAGGTCGTGGAGCACCGCCACCAGCGCCGTGCCGTCGCGCTCGTTGAGATCGCGCAGCAGCTCCATGGCCTCGACCTGGTGGCGCAGGTCGAGGTGGACGGTCGGCTCGTCGAGCAGCAGCACGGGCGACTCCTGCGCGACCGCGAGCGCGAGCAGCACCAGCTGTCGCTCCCCGAGGGACAGCTCGCGGGCGTCGCGACCGAGCAGGTGGCCGACGCCCACCCGGTCGATCGCGGCCGCGACGGCGGCCCGGTCCGCGGGACCGGCGCCACGCAGCGCGGACTCGTGGGGCAGCCGCCCGAGGGCGACGACCTCCTCGACCCGCATCGAGAACGGGAGCGCGGTCTGCTGCGGCACCACCGCCAGCCTGCGGGCGACCTCGGCACGGTCGAGCCCGACGATCGGTCGCTCGTCCAGCAGGACCCGCCCGGTGCTGGGCCGGAGGATGCCCGTCAGCGCCCGCAGGAGTGTGGACTTGCCGGCCCCGTTGGGCCCGATCAGCGCCACCCGCTCGCCGTGCTCGAGCCGGAACGAGACGTCGCGCAGGATCGCGCGCTCGCGCACCTCGACGGTCACGCCGTCGGCGAGAAGCGCCGGACCGGTCACAGCTCGTACCCCGTGCGCGCCCGCCGGAGCAGGGCGAGGAAGAACGGAGCCCCGATGATCGCGGTCACCACCCCCACCGGGATATCGCCGGCAAGGCGCGCGGCGAGGTCCGCGAAGATGAGCAGGTTGGCGCCCCAGATCGCGGAGATCGGGAGCACGAACCGGGCGTTGGGACCGACCAGCAGCCGCACCACGTGGGGCACGACCAGGCCCACGAACCCGATCAGGCCGCTGATCGTCACCGCGGCCGCCGTGACCAGCGAGGCCAGCGCGAGCAGGAGCGCCCGCTCCCGGGCCACGTTGATGCCCAGGTGGCTGGCCGTCTCCTCGCCCAGGAGCAGGGCGTTGAGCGACCGGGCCCGGAACACGATGAGCAGCGTGCCGATGAGGATGATCGGCAGGGCGCCCGCCAGCCGCTCCCAGGAGGCCAGCTGGAAGCTGCCAAGCAGGTAGCCGAAGATCTGGCGCAGCGCGGCCCCGGACAGGTACATCGCCATCGCCAGCCCGGCCGACAGCAGCGAGGCGACCGCGTAGCCCGTCAGCAGCAGGCTGGTGAGCGGCGCGAGCCCGCTGACCCGCGACAGCTTCCAGACGGTGGTCACGGCGGCCAGCGCGCCGACGAACGCGAGCGCGTGGACCAGTCCGAACCCGAACACCAGGCTGCGGATCGGGAGCAGGAAGGCGATCGCCGCGCCGAGCGCGGCGCCTGAGGCGGTCCCCAGCACGTACGGGTCGGCCAGCGGGTTGCGCAGCAGACCCTGGAAGGTGGCCCCGGCCACGGCCAGCCCGGTGCCCACGATCAGGGCCGTGAGCACCCGTGGCACCCGCAGGTCCCACACGATGGCCGCGATGGCGGGGTCGGCGACGGACAGGTGGGTGCCGAGGACCCGGTCGATCACGATCGCGATCACCTCGCCGGGCGGGACCCGGACGCTGCCGAGCGCGATGCCGAGCAGCATCCCGAGGATGGCGACGGCGATCCCGCCGAGCACCAGCCACAGGCGCCGGTCCCGTGCCCGGGGCACGGCTCCCAGCCTGGATCCGGCGTCGCCGAGCGTCGTCGCCCGCATGGTCACGGCACGGGCGGAATGGGCGACGAGGCGGGAATCGCCGCCTCGGGGTGGATGGTCGAGGCAAGGAGCTGGAGACCCAGGAACAGGCGCGGCCCGGGCCTGGTGATGAGGGTGTCCTCGATCGGCCGGATGTCGCCGTTCCTGACCGCGGTCATGGTGTCGAAGCCGGGTCGGGCAGCCACGTCCCCGGCCGTCACGCCATAGGCCGCATCGGCGAGGAGGATGACCTCCGGGTCCGCGGCGACCAGGCGCTCGGCCGGGATGTCGTACGCGGTCGGGGAGCCGGTGGTGACGGGTTCGGCGCCGGCGAGACTGATCATCTCGGCCAGGAACGAGTCGTCGGCGGGACCGTAGTAGGCACCGGTGGCGTCGATCTCGTAGTACACGCGCGGCCGCGGCTGGCCATCCACCGCCGCTGCCACGGCCGCGAACTCGTCGCGCATCCGCTGGGCCATGGCGCTGCCCTCGTCCGGCCTGCCCACCGCCCGCCCGAGCAGCTCGATGTCGGTGAACACGCCCTCGACCGACGGCGCGTAGACCACGACCACCGGCACGCCCAGCTCCCGCAGCTTCTGGACCGCGTCGGGCGGGGTGCCGAAGTTGCCGCCCGCGATCACGAGGTCGGCCTTGGCGGCCACGATCTGCTCGATGTCGACCACGATCGCGCTGCCGTCGAACTTCTCGAGGTCCGGCACGTCGGCCGCCTCGGGCGGGTACAGGAAGATGTCCTCGGACTTGCCGACCAGGCGCTCGCCGACACCGAGCGCGAACAGCGTCTCGGTGGCCGCGGGGGTGAGGGTGACGATCCGCTGCGGCTCGGCCGGGATGGTAACGGCCGTGCCCTCGTCGTCGGTCAGCTCGAAGGGGAACAGCGCGGCCGGGGTGGGGGCCTCCGTCGGAGACGGGGTCGGGGATTCGCTGGCGACCGCAATGGACGGGGGCACCGTGACGGGCTCGGGGCTGGACGTGGCCGCCGGGGCGCCCGAGCAGGCGGCCACGACGACGGCAAGGCCGATGCCGGCCAGGGACAGGATCGATCGGGAAGGACGTGCGTCCACTCGGAACTCCAGGGTGTGTCTGGGTGAAACGAGACCCCTCGCTCGGGAGGAGCGGGGGGTCAGGCAGTGGATCGCACGCTGCGCCTGACCTTTCTCTCGAAGGCTCGAGCGGCGACGGCTGGTCGGCGACCGGACTTCCGCCCCCCGGGGGGGCGGTCACCGTAGCGGGACTGTGCCGGACTCTCACCGGCTTCGCGACCGCGGCGTCGGATCTGCAGGGACCTGCGGTCCCGGCTGACGGGCGGAGCGTATCACTCCGGCCCACGTAAGCAGCAGGTAATTGGTCACCGCCACAGTGGCCACCTCGCCCTCCTCCCGCCGGACACCTGTTCCCACCCGCCGGAGGAGGAATCGGTCAATGGAGCTCGCCAGCTGGATGGTGTCCGCGCCGCTCGTTCTCGCCATCTCGACATGGAGCCTCGGCCCGGCGGCGGGTGACCGCCCATGGGATCCGCCGTGGGATCCCCCGCCCTGCTCCGCAGCGACGACGGCCCCGGCCGGCGTCGGGTGGTACCGGCTGGACCCGGTGCTCGACGGGACCGGCACGCTTGCCGCCCGCCGGCTCGTGGTCGGCGTGGACGGGGCATCCCAAGGGTCGATGGACCTCGCCCCCGAGTCGTTCGCCTCGGGCCCGGTGAGCGGGCTCGTCCTGAGCGGCGAGGACGATGGCTCGGTCTCGCGCCTGCGCCTGGTGGACGCCGCCCGCGGCTGTGCCGTGGCGATCGGCGAGGCGCCGGACGTGATCCGCAGTGCCGTCCTCGCCCCTGGCGCGGGCTACCTGTACGAGCACCGCGTGGATCGCGCCACCCGGGTGGACCTCGGAATCTGGCGACGCGAGATCGGGGGCGACGTCCGGCGGGTGCTCGCCGGGCTCGCGCCGGACCCGGTGCTCGGCCCGACCTTCGTGACCGACCTCGTCCTCGAGCCCGACGGGCGTCTCCTGGTCTCGTCGTGCGCCCAGCCAGCCTGTCGGGTGCGGCTCCTGGACCCGGAGGACGGCACGGTGACGATGGTGAAGCCGTCGGGACCTGCGCTCGGGGTGACCGGCGGAAGCCTGGTCGCCCGCGCCGCCTGCTTCGGCGACCCGTGCCCCGTTGACGCCATCGATCTTGCGTCCGGGCAGCGGCGCCGGCTCGCCACGGAGGCATATGCCGCGGCGCTCGGCGGCCCGGGCCGGGGCACGCTCCTGATCGAGACCGCCGGCCACCGGGTCGCAGCGATCGACGTCCGTTCCGGCCGGCGCACGGCCGAGGCTGCTTCCGCCGGCGTTCCGCTGCGCGCGGGATCGACCGCACCGGCCGGCGCAGAGGGCGCAGCCGGCACCGTGGTTCTCGCGCCGGGCGGGCGACCGGCAGCGCACACCCTGGTCCCGCTCGAGCCCGTCTCGCTCCGCCCGCCGGCCCGCCCGGAGGTCACCCGATGATCCGCCTCGCCATCTGTGCTGCGCTTCTGCTCGCCGCCCTGGCCGCGGGACCGGTCTCGGCCGCCCCCACGCCGGACCCGTTCATGGGCCACCCGTTCAACCAGAACCAGGTGCTGACCTGGCGCTGGGGCGTCGGTGGCGCGCCACCGACGTCCATCAGGAACGCCATCAAGGCGGCCGTCGACGATGCCAACTCGACCCGTCAGAGCAGGGCCCCCACGTTCGCCAAGGCGAGCGGGGCGAGCAACACGATCTCGTACGGCGTCGAGGCGCCGTGCGGCACCAACGGCCTCGCCTGCTTCCGGCGGGACGCGCCCGACTGGTTCTCGGTCCACCTGCGCGAGAACGGGCACCGCTACGACTGGGGGACGCTCCGCTGGTGCGAGGCGACCGGCCGCCCCAAGGGCTGCTACGACGCGGAGAACATCACCCTCGACGAGCTGGGCCACGTGTTCGGCCTGGACCACCACGTGAACAAGCCCGACGACTCCGACTACGGCGACGCGGTCGTCCAGACCTACTCGCGGGTCAAGCCGCAGCCCTACTACAACGCGCACGCGCTGGCACGCTGCGACGTGGCGACCCTTCAGCAGGTCTACGACGTCGCGAATACCACCATGCGCTACAGCACCTGCCTCGATGTCCCAACCGAGCTGGAGCTGGCCGCCTCCTCCGGATCGGCCTACTACGGCTCCACCGTCACCTTCACTGCCACCCTGATGTCGGACGGGACCGGGAAGCTGTCCAACAACAGGATCTCGGGGCGGACCGTGGTCCTCCAGCGGCGGTCGTCGTCGGGCTGGACCGATATCGCCACCATGGCGCCCGGTTCCACCAACGGCACCTACCTGGCGGGGATCGAGATGCTGTCCAGCGCCGACTGGCGGGCCCGGTTCCGGGCCCCGTCCAACGAGGGACTGCGCGCCTCGTCGTCTGGCGCCATCGGGATCGCCGTATCCCTCAACTGCGTCAGCGCGCGCTGCCAGCTGACCCAGCCGGGAGCGGAATGATGCGCCCCGGCCCTCTCGGGAGGTTGTCGATGCCCACGTCGTTCCCGGGCCCGCTCCGGGCCGGGTCGTTCCTGCTCGCGCTCGTGGTGGCCGGGTGCAGCGGCGGCCCGTCGGGCAGCTCCGGCACGGCCGGCGGCGCTACCGATCCGCCTTCGGCCACGCCGGCTGCGTCAGCCGTCCAATCGCCGCCGGCATCACCTCTCGCGACGGCGTCGTCCACGCCGCGCTCGAGCATCGTCGCGGTTCCCCCGGCACCGCCGGCGGCCAGCCTGGCGGCGGACGGCGGCGACCCGGTTCCGGGCGACCTCGGCAGCTACACCTGGCGCGGCGGCGGGTCCGACGCCCCGTGGATCATCGTCCCCGCCCGGCGGGCCGCGCGGTCCGGGCCGCCGTACCGGATCGACCTTGATCCCCCGCTGGTGCCCGTCACCTGGAGGGTGGTCTGGGCACCGATCGAGAACGGCCTGGCGGGCCAGATCCAAGGCCACGAGCAGGGAACCGGCACCGGGATCATGTTGACGGGCCCGCGGGGACCCGGGCCGTGGTCGCTGCGGCTCGAGGTGGACTTCGGACCCGCCGGGCGCGCGACATGGTACTGGCGCCTTGCCCCGGCCACCTGATGCCGGACGCGGCGACGCCGCCGGACGGTCCGGCGGCGTCGGTCCGGCGGGCGGGGTCGCGGGTCAGGCGATGGCGCCCACCGCCGGGGCGTCGAAGATGGAGACCTGCGCCTCCTCGGGAAGCATCACGCCGAAGACCTTCTGGAGCGCGAGCAGGTGCACACACGAACCCCAACTCTCGAAGTAGTGACACGTGCAGTGCCACTGGCCGGCATCGAGGCTGACGTGGTGGGTGTCGTTGTCACCACGGAACGTCAGGGCGACCCGCTCGAGCGAGATGCGGTCCAGCTCACGAGCGTAGCGATTCGCCTTCTCGACCTTGCCGATGAGAGAGGAGTGCATCGCCGATCAACCTCCAGTCGCCCCTCGCAACGGGGGCGTCCACGAGAGCCGCCGTCCGGTCGGATCCGCGGACCGGTGATGGCGGTCGCAGGGCAAGCCTACACCCGCGAGAGGACCCGGGTCAGCCCCGGTTTTCGCGGTCGATCGGGCACATGGTCGCCGACCGGCACCGTCTCCGCTCGGGCACCGGCGATGAGCCCGATCCACCGCTATCAGCAGCCATCCGCCCGACGAGACTCGACCTCGGCGAGCGCCTGGGCCGCAAGCCGCACCGACACGACCCTCCAGGAGCCAGCCTCGAGGCGGAGCCCGAGGGCGACGTCGGCCACGGTGCCCGGACCATACGAGACGCCGGCGGCGAGGCAGACGAGGCCGGGGGACGGCTCCTTCACGAACGTGCACGAGCCCGCGGAGCAGTCCTGCAACGGGGCCACGTCGACATGGGGCTGCCCGATCCGCTCCAGGCCGAAGGCGGCGGGGTCGTCGAACACAGCGGCCTGGATGGCGGGCACCATCGCCTCGTCCAGCGGGTAGCCGGAGCCGCCCGCCACCTCGACCTCGTCCGGGTGGGCCGGCCATTCTCCCTGCGGGCCTGCCAGAACCGAGGCGCAGGTTCCGAAGGTGTCGTGCAGGTCCCGCGTGTAGTAGTCGTGAGCCTGGTCGTCCAGGTAGGCTCCCGTGGCTGCAACCCGCCATGTCGGGCGCGAGACGTCCACTGCCAGGATGAGCGTGGACCCGTCGGCCGCCGTCAGCTCGAGGCACACGTCTCCGCTGCCCGCCTGGACCTTGCGCACGGCAAAGGGCGGCCTGCCCGGGCCGGTCCACTCGGGGTGCGCGGCCACGTCGGCCAATGGTGCGGCGAGCCGTGGGTCGAGCGCTGTCGAGGGGATGGGGGTTGGTAGCGGCGTGACGACAGGCACCGGTTCGGAGGGCAGAGCGCACGCGGCGACCATCATGGCCACCGCGAGCATGCGGCCCGGGGCCGTCTTGACCATGCTTCCCCCTCGATCAGGCGTCAGCTGCCGCGGACGATGCGTTCTCCGGTCACCACCAGCTCGTCGCGCAGCTCGGGCGAGCTCGCCTCGGTGTAGACGCGGACGAGCGGCTCGGTGCCGGAGGCGCGCACGAGGAGCCAGGATCCGTCGCCGAGGAACCACTTGATGCCGTCCCCGGTGGACAGGACCTGCGTCCGCGCGATCGGCAGCCCGACGAGCCCCGTGGGCGGCGTGGCCGCCAGCTCCACCAGCAGGCGTTGCTTGACGCCCTCGTACTGCGGACGCTCGATGCGGACGTCGATCCGGCGGTAGAAGGACGGGCCGGCCAGCTCGTGGAACCGGCGGACGGCCTCCGACACCGGCCAGGTCCCGCGCTCACGCTCGCGCAGGAACAGGTCGAGCAGCAGCAGGTCGGCGTAGATCCCGTCGCGCTCGGGCAGGTGCATCCCGAACCCGAATCCACCCGACTCCTCGGCGCCCATCATCGCGCCGGTCTCGATCATCCGGGGACCGATGAACTTGAAGCCCACCGGGACCTCGTGGGTCTCGATTCCGTAGTGCGCCCCGAGCGTGGCTGCGGTCGAGGTGTTGTTGACGCTGACCACGACCGGCTCGCGCATGCCACGGTGTTCGGCGAGGTAGTACATCAGCAGCCCGGTGACCTCGAGCTGGTGGAGGAACTCCCCGCGCTCGTCGGCGGCGCCCGCGCGATCCGCGTCGCCGTCGAGCAGCAGGCCCAGGTCGTAGTCGCCGGCGGCGATGGCCGCCAATGCCTGGTCGACGTGGGGCCGGATGGGCTCCGGATTGAGCCCTCCGAAGTACGGGTTGCGCTCGCCGTGGATCTCGGTCACCCGGATCCTGCCGCCCGCCAGCAGGCGAGGGATCCAGCCCGAGCCCGAACCGTAGAGGGGCTCGACGAGCACGGACACGTCGGCGTCCCTGAGGGCATCGAGATCGATCGTGCGGCGAGCGTAGGCCTGGTAGCCATCGAACGGGTCGAACCACTCCACGAGGCCGGCCGCCTCGGCGTCGGCGAGCGGCCGCCGCTCGATCTCCTGCCCGGCGTTGGCGACGATCCCCGCTTCCACAGCTCCCAGCATCTCGGCGCCCGCCGCCGCCCCCGTCGGGGCCTTGACCTTGAACCCATTGTCGGTCCACGGGTTGTGGGACGCGGTGATCACCACCCCCGCGGCCGCCCCTCGAGCGACCACCTCGTAGGAGCTCATCTGGGTGGGCACGGCGGTCCGGCTGATGGCCACCGGGATATCGTTGGCGAGCAGGACCTCGGCCGCGGCCGCGGCGAAGTGCTCCGAGGCGAACCGCCGGTCGTAGGCCAGCACCACGCCCTTTGCCTGCTCGCCGCGATCCGCCACGTAGCGGGCCACCCCGTCCGCGCAGCGGCGGACGTTGTGGAACGTGTAGTCGTCCGCGACCCGGGCGCGCCAGCCGTCGGTCCCGAACACGATCCGGGTGGGCATGGGCGTTTCCGACACGTTGGTCACGGCTGGGTCTCCCGTTGGGCGCACCGGTCGACGAGCGCCTGCAGGATGGGTCGGGCGTCTCGAGCCCCCCGCAGGTGGGCGACCGGCTGGTCAGGCACGATCGTACCGCCCCGCGGCCCGGCCACGACGAGCCCCGACGCCCGGCGCTCGAGGACGAGGTCGTGCTCGCGCACGTCGAACGGGACGCCGGCCTCCACGACACCACCCTCGACACCGGGGGCGCCGAGCACCTCGAGCAGCACCGGCCACGACCCGATGTCGGTCCACCCCACGTCCATCGTCGCCATGGCCACCTGCCCGGCCAATGCGGCGGGCTCCAGGACGGCGTAGTCGATGGACCGCGGCCGGATGTCCCCGTAGGCGTCGGCGAGGTCGCCGCCGGCGAGTCCGCGAGCCACCGCCCCGGCGACATCGGGCGCGAACAGCTGGAGCGCATCCCGGATCGCACGGCGACGCCACAGGAACATGCCCGCGTTCCAGGCGACCCCCGGCATCAGCCGCAGCGCCCCGGCGCGGGCCGCATCGGGCTTCTCCTCGAATGCCTCGAGCGGATAGGCGTCGAGCCCCCGGACCGTCTCGCGACGCGCCAGCACAGGGCGCAGGTAGCCGTACCCGGTGGCCGGATGGGTCGGCTGGATCCCCAGCGTGACCAGGGGACTGTCGATCCCGAAGCGACCCGTGGCCAGCTGGTCGGCAGCCGTCCGCAGGACCGTGCGGAAGCTGCCCTCCCGATCGGGGTCGATCCGGTGATCCGCGGGCAGCACCACCATGACCTCGTCATCGTCACGGTCGATCGCCAGCGCGGCCAGCGCGATGGCCGCCGCCGTGTTGCGGCCCACGGGCTCGACCACCACGGCAGCGTCCGGGACCTGTTCCTGGACCAGCGACTCGTAGGCCGCCGACGCCACCACCGAGACGGCACCCGGCGCCAGGCCGAGCTCTGGACCGGCCAACCGCCGCACCGTCCGCTGGATGAGCGTCTCGCCGGTGGGCAGCAGGGGCAGGAACGGCTTGGGCCGGGCGGTGGTGCTCAGCGGCCGAAGCCGGGTACCACCGCCGCCGGCCATGATCACGACGTACATCGGAGCATTCTAGGAGCCGGTGAGGCGGGATCCCGTGCCGCATCGCGAAACGCGGGCCGCGAGTGTCCGCCCGGCTGGGCGGGGCGCGCCCGTGGATGCCGACATGCTCCGCGATATTCGCACCGCAACCACCCACTCCACGACGAACTTCGCATGTTGAGCGCACCGGCGCGTTGACGTACCGGGTGCCGCACGCCTACCATCCGCCCACGCCGTGGCAAGGCGCGCCCCCAGGAGCCGAGGACCACCGCTTGACGACACCGGCGACCCCCGACACCCCCCGCGGGTATCACGAGCACCTGCCGGACGCCGTCGCCCCCGCGGCCCACCCCGAGACGCTGCGGCACCCCGCTGGCGTCCACGCCGATCACGACGGCACCCCCGACGTCGACATCGTCGACGTGACCAAGCGCTTCAGCGACGTGGTCGCCGTCGACCGCATGCGCCTCTCGGTCGCGAGCGGTTCGTTCTACTCCTTCCTGGGGCCTTCGGGCTGCGGCAAGACGACGACGCTGCGCATGATCGCCGGGTTCGAGCAGCCCACCGCGGGCCAGATCTACCTCGCGGGCGAGGCGGTGGCGGGCGTTCCGCCGTACCGCCGTCACGTGAACACGGTGTTCCAGCACTACGCGCTGTTCCCGCACATGGACGTGGCCCGCAACGTCGGGTATGGCCTGCGCCAGCAGAAGGTCTCCAAGGCCGACGAGGCGCGGCGCGTGGGCGAGACGCTGGAACTGGTCCGCCTGAGCGGCTACGAACGGCGACGCACCTGGGAGCTGTCGGGCGGCCAGCAGCAGCGCGTGGCGCTGGCCCGCGCGCTCGTCAACCATCCCACCGTGCTGCTCCTCGACGAGCCGCTGGGGGCCCTCGACCTCAAGCTGCGCAAGGAGATGCAGCTCGAGCTCAAGGCGCTCCAGCAGGAGGTCGGGATCACGTTCGTGTACGTGACCCATGACCAGGAGGAGGCGCTGACCATGAGCGACGTCATCGTCGTCATGCAGCAGGGACGGATCCAGCAGCAGGGGAGTCCGGCCGAGCTCTACGAGCGGCCGGTGAACCGGTTCGTCGCCGACTTCATCGGCGTCTCGAACCCCATCGACGGAACACTCCTGGAGCACGACCCCACCACCGGCCGGGCCGTGGTGGAGAGTGATCGGGGGATCAAGCTGGTCGGCACCGTGACCGACCCGGATGCCCGGCCCGCCGTCGGGCAGCACGTCGTCGTCGCGATCCGGCCGGAACGAATGCAGGTGGAGCCGGCCGATCCGGCGGCCGACCCCGCACCCGGCTGGTACGGCCTCGAGGGACGTGTCCGGCAGGGCACGTACCTCGGTGAGCAGACCGAGTTCCGGATCGTCACCGAGCAGGCGGGCGAGGTGATCGTCCGTCGTCAGAACGCCGATGGGACGGCAGGGATGTCGGGGATCGGCCCCGGCGGCCGCGTCGCCATCCGCTGGGAGGAGTCGGCCAACCTGATCCTCGTGGCCTGACTGATCGCAGTCGCCTGACGCATCCCGTCACGCGCCCCACACCTGGAGGAGAGACCATGGCGCAGACCCTCGACGAGATCCTGGCCAGAGCAGCCCAAACCCACGTGCCGCGCAGGAGCTTCCTGGCCGCCGCCGGGCTCCTCGGCGGCAGCGCTGCGCTGGCGGCCTGCGGGGGCGGCAGCGCGACCAGCGCTCCAGCCTCGGGCGGCGCGTCCGCGGCGGCTCCCAGCTCCGGCGGCGGCGAGTCGATGGCGCCGGCGGGCGACGTCGAGAAGCAGCTCTACATGTACAACTGGTCGGACTACGTCAGCCCCGACAACATGGCGAAGTTCCAGGAGCAGTTCGGGGTCGAGCAGTTCCAGTACGACACGTTCGCCAACAACGAGGAACTGCTGGCCAAGATGCAGGCCGGCGCGTCGGGCTACGACATCGCGGCTCCGACGGCGGAGTACGTCCCGGCCATGGTCGAGGGCGGCTACATCCAGAAGCTCGACTGGAGCCGCATCCCCAACGCGCAGTACATCAACCCCGCGTTCAAGGGGCAGCACTGGGACCCCAACGACGAGTGGCAGCTGCCCAAGGACTTCGGTACCACCGGGATCCTCTACCGCAGCAAGCTCGTCAGCGAGCCGGTCAACTCGTGGCAGGACTTCCTCGATCTCGCCAAGGGCAAGTACTCGGGCAAGGTCGTGGTCGTGGACTCGATGGGCGACGCGTTCGTCATGCCGCTCAAGATGCTGGGCAAGAGCCTCAACTCGGTCGAGAAGGAGGACCTGGACCAGGCCCGTGAGATCCTGCTCGACCTGGCTCCCCACATCCTCGCCCTCGACTCCGACACGTACCAGGACAAGCTCGCCTCCGAGGAGGCGGCGCTGTGCCTCGGCTGGACGGGCCCGATCGTGGAGCTGCGCGCAGATCCCGCCACGGCCGATATCCGGTACGTGGTCCCCAGCGAGGGCTCGCTGTACTGGCTCGACACCTGGGTGCTGGTCGCCGAGGCTCCCAACCCGAACGCGGCCTACGCGTTCCTCAACTTCATCCAGGAGCCGGAGGTCCAGGCCGAGGAGACGAACTTCAACGGCTACGGAACCCCCAACGACGAGGCCAAGAAGTACATCGATCCCGCCGTCCTCGCCGACCCGGCGATCTTCCCGCCCGACGAGGTCATGGCGAACCTCGAGGGCGCGGTGGACACGTCGGGCAACGAGCAGCGGA
Source organism: uncultured Chloroflexia bacterium (assembly GCA_963727585.1). GTDB lineage: Bacteria > Chloroflexota > Limnocylindria > Limnocylindrales > CSP1-4 > CAIXZV01. Next base: position 2,258,584 of record CAVSHH010000003.1, read on the forward strand.
TCGACATCTGGCAGGAGTTCAAGTCCAAGATCGGCGGCTAGCCGCGCGACGGACGGACGAATCGACCGATGGCAGCGGCGACCACCAGCGCGGGCTCAAGCCCCGCAGGAACCACCGGGCGGCGCGGTGCCTCCGCGCTCCTGACCACGGTGCTGATCGCACCGGCGGGGCTGTGGTACCTGATCCTGCTCGTGGCGCCGCTGGCCATCGTGCTCGTGTTCAGCTTCGGCGTCCGCGCTTCCAACGGGGGCTATCAGCCGGCGTTCACTCTCGACAACTACGAGCGGCTCCTCACGCAGCCCCAGCGCCTGGCGCCGTTCATCACGTCGCTGTGGATGGCGATCGCGGGCACGATCGGCTGCCTGCTCGTCGGCCTGCCGCTCGCCTACTTCATGGCCACGCGCGCCGGCCGCCGGAAGGGCCTGTTCGTCCTGCTGCTGGTGATCCCGTTCTGGACGAGCTTCCTCATCCGCACCTACTCCTGGCTCATCATCCTGGGCAGGGAGAACATCGGCGGCTTCCTGGGGACGCTGGTCGGTGACCCGGACTTCCGGATCCTCGGCACGCCCCTGGCGGTGCTGCTGGGCCTCGTCTACGGCTACCTGCCGCTGATGGTGTTCCCGCTCTACGTGACGCTCGAGAAGATGGATCGGACGCTGGTAGAGGCATCCAAGGACCTGGGTGCAGCGCGCTGGGCGACGTTCCGCCAGATCACGCTGCCGATCGCCCTGCCCGGTCTGATCACCGGCAGCATCCTGGTGTTCATCCCGATGATGGGCGAATACGTGATCCCGGCCATCCTGGGCTACGGCCGCACGTTCCTCGCCGGCAACGCGCTCGTCGACGCGTTCATCCAGACACGCAACTGGCCGTTCGGGTCGGCGATGGCCGTGGGACTCATCGTGATCATGCTCGCCAGCGTCACGTTCTACATCTGGTTCATGAACCGCGGATCCCAGGGACGCGAGGTGAGCGTCCTGTGAGCGCCCCCGCCGTCCCGGCCGCCGCCGCCGCCGTCGGCAAGCCGAGGCCCAGGATCAGCATCGACCGCTCGTCCGCGGCGGTCGAGGTCTGGCTGCGCGCCCATACGACGCTCGTGTACGCCTTCCTCTACCTGCCGATCGTGGTCGTCGTCATCTTCAGCTTCAACGCCAACCGGCTGGCCACGATCTGGACCGGGTTCTCGCTCCACTGGTACGACGTGGCGCTTCACGACCGGGTCGTGCTCAGCGCGCTCACCAACAGCTTCCAGGTGGCGCTGCCCAATGCGATCCTGGCGACGCTGTTCGGCACGATGGCGGCCCTCGGCCTGCAACGGGTGCCCAAGCGGCTGCGGATCGGATTCGACGCGCTCACCTACATCTCCATCATCGTGCCGGAGATCGTGATCGCGCTGTCCACGCTGGTGCTGTTCGCAACCAGCTTCGGGTGGATCAACGACGTCACGGGCATGCGGCTCAACCTGGGTATCCCCACCATCGTGGCCGCCCACATGCTGTTCAACATCAGCATCGTGCTGCTGCTGGTGCGAGCGCGGCTCACAGGCATGGACCGCACCCTGGTTGAGGCGTCGTTCGACCTCTACGCGACGCCGTGGCGGACATTCCGCCAGGTCACGTTCCCCCAGCTGGTGCCGGCGATCGTGGCCGGGTTCCTGCTCGCGTTCACGTTCAGCTTCGACGACTACGTGATCACGTCGTTCGTTTCGGGACCGGGATCGTCCACGCTGCCGGTATTCATCTTCGGCCAGGTGAAGCGCGGGGTGACCCCGGAGACCAACGCGGTCGCGACGATGATGCTGCTGGTGACCCTGGCGATGCTGGCGCTGGGCCAGCTCGCGCTGGGCTGGTCGGCACGCCGCAGCGGTGGCGGGAGCGGCGCCAACATGGCCCAGATGATCGCGGAGCGGTAGCCGCAGAGCGATTCGGCGACCGCTGTTCTCCTTCGTCCGGACCCGTCCGGCGACCAGGTCAGGCGGTCACCGGCTCCGGCAGCCCCGCATCGGCGGCCATCGCCGCCGCCAGGTCGGTGCGCTCCCAGGGCAGGTCGAGGTCGTCGCGGCCGAAATGGCCGTAGGCGGCGGTCTGGCGGTAGATCGGGCGGAGCAGGTCGAGGTCGCGGATGATCGAGGCGGGCCGGAGGTCGAAGTGCCGGCCGACCAGCTCGAGGATCCGCCCGTCGTCGATTCGTCCGGTCCCGAACGAGTCCACGGACACCGACAGCGGCTCGGGGATGCCGATCCCGTAGGCGAGCTCCAGCTCGAACCGGTCGGCGAGACCGGCGGCAACGACGTTCTTGGCCACCCAACGGGCCGCGTAGGCCGCGGACCGGTCGACCTTGGTCGGATCCTTGCCGGAGAACGCCCCGCCTCCGTGGCGGGCCATGCCGCCGTAGGTGTCCACGATGATCTTGCGACCCGTCAAGCCGGCATCGCCCATCGGGCCGCCGGTCACGAACCGGCCGGTGGGATTGACGTGGATCACGGGATCCCGGGGACGGAGGTGCGGCGGGATCGTGGGCAGGATCACCGTTTCGATCAGGTCGTCCCGGATGTGGGCCTCAGCGCCGGGGTCGTGCTGGGACGAGACCACGACCGTCCGCACCTGCACCGGCATGCCGTTCTCGTACTCCACGGTGACCTGCGTCTTGCCGTCGGGCCGCAGGTACGGAAGCGTGCCGATCTTGCGCACGGTGGCCAGCTGGCGGGCCAGGCGGTGTGCAAGCGCGATCGGGAGCGGCATCAGCTCCGGGGTCTCGCGGCACGCGAACCCGAACATCATGCCCTGGTCGCCGGCCCCCAGCTCCTCGTCCCGATCCACGCCCTGGGCGATGTCGTGGCTCTGCTCCTTGACCGAGACCATGGTCCCGCAGGTCTCGTAGTCGAACCCGTACTCCGCCTTGGTGTAGCCGATGTCGCGGACCGTGTCGCGCACGATGTTCTGGAACTCGACGTAGGTCGAGGTGGTGATCTCGCCGAACACGAGCACCAGGCCCGTCGTCGTCGACGTCTCGCAGGCCACGCGGGCCCGGGTATCGACGGCGAGGATGCTGTCGAGGATCGCGTCCGAGATCTGGTCGCACATCTTGTCGGGATGGCCTTCGGTGACCGACTCGGAGGTGAACAGGTACTGGGACGCGTCGAGGATGCTCATGGATCTCCGCGCTGAAGGCAGGTCCGGCGAGAGTATCACCGGTCCGATCCGGGCCGATCCGGGCCGATCCGGGCCGGTCTGGGCCAGGCGCCGGTGCCCGGGCAGGCGACCGCGGCCGGGAGCGGGTGCCAGCTAGGCCAGCCCCGGCATCTCGAGCTGTGGCAGGTCCGGGTCGGCCGGGGTGAACCCGAACACACGGCCCAGGAACGCGAGCTCGGCCCGGTAGGTTGCCCGCTTCGTCTCCGCCTTCCGGAACCCGTGGCCCTCGCCCTCGAAGGTCATCGCGACGTGGGGAAGGCCGTGTGCCGCGAACTCCGCCACCATCACGTCGAGCTGCGACGGCGGCACGACGCGGTCCTCGAGCCCCTGGAAGACGAGCACCGGCGCCCGCACCCGGTCGAGGAAGTGGATCGGCGAACGGTCGTGGAACACTCGCCGCCCCTCCTCGGTCCAGGGCGCGAGGAGCCCCTCGTCGTAGCGCGACTCGAACTTGTGGCCGTCGGCGTGGATCAGGGCGAGGTCGGCGATCCCGAAGTGGCTGATCCCGGCGGCGAACACCTCGGGCCGGAACACGAGGGCCGCCAGCGTCGTGTAGCCGCCCGCGCTGCCACCCCGGATCGCCATCCGGTCCGGATCAACGTCGCCGCGCTCCACGAGAAAGGAGGCGGCGGCGATGCAGTCCTCGACGTCGGCGATCCCCCACGTGCCCTTGAGCGCGTCGCGGTACGGGCGCCCATAACCGGTGGACCCTCGGTAGTCCACGTCCACGACGGCGATCCCGCGCGAGGTGAAGAACGCCCGGTCGAGCGACAGCGCCGATGAGGCGGCACCAGTGGGACCGCCGTGACATAGCACGAGCAGCGGCGGGCGCTCCCCGTCGGGACCGTGGCAGGCACCGTTGCGGGGCGGATAGAACAGGGCGCGGGCGGTCGCCCCGTCCCCGGTCGGGAACGTGATCGGCTCGGCCACGGGCAGCATGGTGTCGTCGAGGGCGATTGAGATCGACCGGGCGAGCACGCCGCGCGTTGCGCCGGAACCCGGATCCAAGCGGACCACGGCCGCCCCGGTGGTGGGTCCCGCAGCCAGCGCGATGGCGTCGGCTCCGGCCACGCGGAGCCGGCCGATCTCCGACCACGGTGACTCGAGATGGGTCACCACGCCGTCGGGCCCGATCCGGACGAGGCGGTCCCGGCCCTCCGCGCGGAACACCACGAGCAGCGAACGATCCTCCAGGAAGCCGTACGTCGACTCGCCGAACACCCAGGCGGGGTGGGCGGCCTCGGCGGCCATCGGGGCCAGGTTGCGGCCCGCACCGCCGGGGCTCCCGGGCTCGTCGAACGCGTACACGTTCCACCAGCCGGTCTCGTCGGACACCGCGTGGAGCACCCCTTCGGGGCTCCAGGCAGGTTCGACCACGCTGGTCTCGGGGCCGCCGGCGACCGTCATCGGTTCGGCGAGCGCACCGTCCCGGTCCAGCGAGGCGAGGCGAAGCCGGGTCGCATCCCATGACATCGCCGGCTGATCCCACTCGATCCAGGCCAGCTGCCGCCCGTCCGGGGAGGGACGCGGAGCGGCCACGAAGTCGGGGCCCGACACCAGCACTCGCCCGGCTCCGTCGGACCCGTCGAGCGCCAGCGCGACCAGCTCGTTGACCACCAGCAGCGGATCGTCCGGGTGCTCGCTGTCATGCGTCTCCCGCACCGCATACAGGCGCGGCCGCACGGGATCGAAGGTCAGATCCGCGTACCGCCAGCCGCCTGCCGGGGTCAGCGGCACCGGCTCGGCAGCCCCGTCGGGATCCAGCCGCCACAGGCGTCCGTCGGTCTGCGACGACACCACGACCCGGCCGGCATCGACCGCGAACGAGCCACCCCCGTACTCGTGCACCCGGTTGCCGACCCGGAACGGAACCGGGGTCAGCTCGGTCGTGCGGCCGTCGAGCTGGTGGCGCAGCAGCGTCCGGCGACCGCCCTCGGCAGATCGACCCTCGAGCCAGTAGGCATCCTCGCCGTCGAGCCACGGCTCGGCGAGCGAGACGGTGCCGCCCGCCACGAGCTCGATCTGGATCGGCGACACCCAGCTGCCGTACGGCGCGACATCCCCCAGGCCCTCCTCCCCGAGCTCCCTGCGCATGCCTAGGTTCCGTGCTGCCAGGAGGACACGTAGTCCAGCTGCTCGGGCGTCATCGGATCGAGGGTGATCCCCATCGCCGCGAGCTTGAGGCGGGCCACGTCGGCATCGATCGCCTCGGGCACGGTGTACACCCGCGGCTCGAGCTCGGCGTGATGCTTGACCGCGTACTCCGCGGCCAGCGCCTGGTTGGCGAAGCTCATGTCCATCACGGCCGCCGGATGCCCCTCGGCCGCGCCCAGGTTGACCAGCCGCCCCTCCGCCACGAGGTTCAGCCGCTTGCCGCCCAGGTCGAACTCCTGGACGTTCGGACGCACCTCCCGAATGTGGCCCTCGGCCATCTGGCGCAGCGCCGGGAGGTCGAGCTCCGCGTCGAAATGGCCGCTGTTGGCCATGGTCGCTCCGTCCCGCATCTGGGCGAAGTGCTCACGGCGGAACACGTTGATGTTGCCGGTGGCCGTGACGAACACGTCGCCCCAGGGCGCCGCATCGCCCGCGGTCATCACCTGGTAGCCGTCCATGAGCGCCTCGATGGCGCGCACCGGGTTCACCTCCACGACCGCGACGTGGGCGCCGTGACCCGACATCCGGGAGGCGATGCCGCGACCCACCCAGCCATAGCCGGCGATCACGACGTTCCGCCCGGCGAGCAGCAGGTTCGTCGCCCGGAGCAGGCCGTCGATGGTCGACTGGCCGGTGCCGTAGCGATTGTCGAACAGGTGCTTGGTCTCGGCCTCGTTGACGGCGATGACCGGGAAGGCCAGCGCCCCGTCGGCCGCCATCGCGCGCAGCCGGATGACGCCGGTCGTGGTCTCCTCCGTCCCGGCGAGCACCTCCGGCAGCTGGTCACGGCGCTCCCGGTGGAGCAGCGTGACCAGGTCGCAGCCGTCGTCCATGGTCAGCTGCGGATGGGTGTCGGCGACGGTGCGCAGATGGGTGTAATAGGTGTCGTTGTCCTCGCCACGGCGGGCATAGACGGAGATCCCATACGCGCTCACCAGGGCCGCGGCTGTCCAATCCTGGGTCGACAGTGGGTTGGAGGCGGCGAGGTGGACGGCGGCGCCCCCGGCGGCAAGCGTCCGCATCAGGTTCGCAGTCTCGGTGGTGACGTGCAGGCAGGCGCCGATCCGGATCCCGGCCAGCGGTCGCTCCCGCTCGAAGCGCTCCCGGATCAGGCGCAGGACCGGCATCTCCTTCTCGGCCCACTCGATCCGCCGGACCCCCTCCTCGGACAGCGAGAGGTCGGTGACGTCGTGCGGGAGGTGGCTGGTGGCATCGGTCATGTGGGCTCCTGTGGGCTGGGCTCGACGGGCGCGCTGGGCGCATCGGGCGCGTCCGGGCCGGGCGGATGGCCGGCGGGCGATGGCTGGGATGGGTAGCTGGGCGGTGTCACCGGATGGGCCTGGTCGGTTCCCGGGAGCGCCGGCGAGGCTGATCGCCACGAGGCGAACAGCCGCCGGAACGGCGCGGCGAGATCCGGCCAGGCGGGCGTGGTGCGGCGGGCGAGGCGCTCCTCGAACCGGCAATGCTCACGGTAGCCCAGCCGGCGATAGGCGGCGATCGCAGGCGGGTTGTCGGCGCGCACGTTGAGCACGACCTGGTCGCACGACCGCAGCAGCTCGGCCGTCACGGCGGAGGTGACGGCCTTGGCATGGCCGCGGCCCCGGTGCTCCACGTGGGTGAGCACGTTGCCCACCACGGCGAGCCCCGCCTCGCGCCCGATGACATGGGTCCCGGCCGCGGCCACCAGACGCCCGTTGACGCGGATGCCGTAGTAGACGCCCTCGGCCACCGCGGACGACGGCAGCCACGCCGCAAACCCCAGCTGGTACAGGCGGTTGAGGTCGTGGGCGTCCACAGGCAGGAGGCGCTCCACCCGGGCCATCGCCGGCTGGAAGGTGCTGCGGTCCACCCACATCCGGACCATCTCCGGGCCGGGCTCCACGCGGTAGTGCCGGCTGACCGCGGGCAGCGTCCCGGTCAGCGCGGCGACGTAGGCCACGCGCGGGCGGATCACGTCCTTGAGGATGGCGGCGATCCCGTCCGGCCGGCCCATCGCAAACACCGGCTGGGGAGTGATCCCGCTGTACTCGAGGACCACGGCCACGACCTCGTCGTCCGCGGTGGCGACGCCCCAGCGCGTGCGGGAGAACTCGCGGTCGGAGAGGTCGCAGATCGCATACGCGGCGAACAGCCGGTCCCGCTCCAGGAACTCGCGCAGGAGGACCCGGTCGGTGGTGCTGCGGGTCGCGAGCCCGACTCGTGAGTCGACGGCGGTCGTCGCCATCACGCGGTCCCCTCCCGGGGGCGGTTGCGCATGGCGGCCACGTCGACCACGGGCCGGACCGCGGAGGACCCGGGCGCCGCCTCCCCGGCCTCGCCCGCTGCCGCCCCGGCAGCCTCACGCTGGGCCCGGAGCGCGGCGATCCCGGGCACGCCTTCCCGCCGCGCCATCGCCCGCTGGAGCGCCGTGGCGAGCGCCGGGCCAAAGGGCGCATGCAGCACCCCCTCCTCCGTGGCGATCGCCGTCACCAGGGCCGCCGGCACCACCTCCTGGAGCGGATTCCGGACCTGGGTGCCCTCGGCCATGACGCGAGTGTCGCCCACCCGCATCACGAGCGTCGGACGGCCCTCCTCGATCGTGGCCTCACCCCCGTCCGCCACGCCAGGATCGACGCTGCTCGTCGGGGCGCACACCAGGAACGGGACGCCCGCCGCGGCGCAGGCCAGGGCCAGGGGATAGCCACCCGCGGTCAGCACCACGTCGCCGTTGGCCGCGACCCGGTCGGCCGCAACCAGGGCGGCGTCCACCTCGCCGGCCGCGATGCAGCCGGGGGCCGCACCGTCGGTCACCACGGCGTGGGGCACGCCGGCCTGGCGGAGCTCCCAGGCCGCGATCCGGGAACCCTCGAACGCCGGCCGTCCCTCGGTCACCAGCGCGTGGATCGGGCGTCCCGCATGGTGGACGGTCTGGACGGCGGACAGCGCGGTGCCGAACTGGCCCCCGCCCATGGCACCCGAGCTGCCCGCCACCAGGACATGGATCGGGTCGGCCGGCCCGCCCGGCAGGGCGCCGACCAGGTGGCCCACGAGGCTGCCGTGATCGTCGACCGCTTCGCCGATGATCCGCTCCGCCTCGTCGTGGAGCGTCGCTGCCAGCACCTCGCCCGGCGTCTCGAGATCGGCCGCCTCGACGAGGGCGAGCATCCGGTCCAGCGCCGCGGCGACGGCGGCGGAGCCGGGACGGGTGACCCGGAACGCGTTGGCGGCGCCGCGGATCGTCGCCCGTCGAGCATAGGCGCGCGACGCGGCCGCCCGGGCGGCCACCAGGGCAAGGGTGACCGCCGCCACCTGCGCCTGGACAGCCGAGCCGACGAGCGCCCCGTCGCTGATTGCCCTGACCCCATCCGAGGCGCTGCGGATCTCGATGTCCACCAGGGTGTCTGGCAGCCGCCGCTGGTCCACGATCCGGCACACGTCGCCATCCCAGCGGAACGGCGCGCGCCAGCCGGCAGTCGAGGCGTCCTGGGGGCCGCGCACCCCCGTGGTCAGCGTGTCGGAGCCGGCGATCGACACCCCAGCGGTGGCCGTCGGGCCGGCCGCTCCCAACAGCTCGCGGGCGGCCTGCGCGGAGGTCTCCTGGAGCGACTGCGCCGCGCCCATCACGGATCCCATCGACGTCATGACATCGCCGGCAAACTGCCGGAAGAAGCGCCGGCGATCGGGGTCGGGAGGCTTGACTGGCTCGCTCACGATGGGGTCCGACGCGAGACCGCGCCTCGTCGCCTCAGTACTGGATGACGCTGGTGACCTTGCGGTCCTCGAGGCGTTCGCGCCCCTTGAGGAAGTCGAGCTCCACGAGGAAGGCCAGGCCCACGACCTCCCCCTTGAGCCGCTCGACGAGCTCGATCGTCCCGCGTACCGTGCCGCCGGTGGCAAGCAGGTCGTCGACGATCAGCACGCGCTGGCCGGGCGCGACGGCGTCGCGGTGGATCTCGAGGGTGTTGGAGCCGTACTCCAGGGCGTACTCGACGGTCAGCGTCTCGGCCGGCAGCTTGCCCAGCTTGCGGACCGGCACCAGGCCGGTACCCAGCTGGTAGGCCATGGGTGCCGAGAAGATGAACCCACGGGATTCCATGCCCACGACGAGGTCCACGCGCTCGTCCCGGTAGGGCTCGAGCATGAGGTCGATGGCCTCCTTGTAGGCGGCCGGGTCCTTGAGCAGCGTGGTGATGTCGTAGAACAGGATGCCGGGCTTCGGGAAGTCGGGGATCTCGCGGATCTTCGCGCGAAGCGTCTCGGCGGACATGGGGTTCGAGAACCTCCGGGGTGGTGGCGCGATGGCGGCGCCGAAGGGCGGTCGGGCGTGCCGGATCGCTAGTCTACCGCAGCAGGTTGCGCCCCCTGCGAGCGCCCGACGCTGCCCAGGCGCCCGGAGCCCGCGAGCCCGAGCAGGCTGGTCACGAACGTCATCATGAGCACCGCCGCGAGCGCCCACCCCAGCCCATCGGGGCCCGCCCGCTCGCCCGCAGCGGTGATCGCCCCGGCCACCCCCGTCCCGAGCGCGGTGCCCAGGATGTCGGCGAGCTGGAGCGAGGAGGACGCCCTCCCCTGCTCCGCGCGCGAGACCCCGCGCAGCACCACCAGCGTGACCGCCGAGTACATGAACCCCATGCCGACCCCGGGCAGGATCCAGGTGACGATCGTGATCTCCGGCGGGATGCCGGGAACCACCGCGGGCAGCGTGAGCGCCGCCCCGGCGGCGACGACCGTGAAGCCGAGCGCGACGAACCACCGGGGACCGCGGCGGTCGACGTGGCGGGCCTGGTACCAGGTGCCCGCCGTCCAGGCGACCGTGGTCGCGGTGAACACGACGCCCGTCAGGACGGGCGGCGTCCCGCGCCACGTCTGGAGCAGCAGCGGGATGTACGCGTCCGAGGCGAAGAAGGCGAAGGTCATCACGCCCCGGAGGAACACCGCGGCGGGCACGCCCACGGCGAGCAGCAGCGTGCCGCGCGGGGTGAGCGAGCGGAAGGCGGGCACCAGCACGGCGACCCCGGCCGCGGCCCCCGCAATCACGACCCACCACTCCGTGGCCCCCAGGGCGGCGACCAGCAGGCCGGCACCGCCGGCCGCCGCGGTCGCCCGCAGGAACCGGTTCGCCGTCCGGTGCGCGGCCGGTGAGCCCGTCGGCTGGGCGCCCTCCACGCGGCGCAGCGCCTGGAGGGCGACGCCCCCGGCGATCGCGAGCAGCGGCAGCAGCCCCAGGAACACGAAGCGCCAGCTGGTCAGCTGGCCAACCAGGGCGGCCAGGCTGGGCCCGATGATCCCGGGCACGACCCACGCGGTCGACAGCATTGCGAACATCCGGGGCTGCAGCTGCTCCGGCAGGCAGCGCCCGATCGCGGTGTATGCCGTCGGAGGGATCGCCCCGCCACCCAGCCCCTGGACGAACCGGGCCAGCACGAGGACGGGCATGGACGGGGCGAGCCCGCCGGCGAGCAGGCCGAGGGCGAACAGGGCGAGCCCCGCGGCGAACGGGCGGTGGAGCGGCATCCGGTCGAGCGCCCCGCCGGCCAGCACGATCCCCACGAGGTTGCCCAGGAAGAACGCGGAGTAGACCCAGCCGTACAGCGCGAGATCGCCCAGCTCGTCGGCGACGATGGGCATCACGGTGCCGATCGCGAGCGACTCGAGCGCGACCAGGGTGATGGTCGCAACCAGGCCGGCGGTCAGCCCGCGGAAGGCCGGGCTGAACAGGTCGGCCGTCCGCGCCATGGCGGTCAAGGGCTTGGGTGACGCGGACACGCCGGCCATTCTGCCCCACCGGAACCGCTCGGGCGAGGTGCGCCGGGCGGGCCGGGAAGGCTAGCTGCCTGCCAGCCGCTCGACCACCGGCGCGAGGGTGTCGGGGTCACCGACCATGAACGAGCTGATGCCCAGGCGCTCGCGGAGCTCCCTGAGCTTGGCCACCAGGCCGTCGACCGACCCGATGAACACATGGGGCGAGGCCAGGAAGTCGTCGACCTCGATCTCCACGCCCGTCCTTGCCCGGATGCCGTCGAGCAGGTCCGCGGCCACCTTGCGCGGCGTGTCGGTCACCAGGGGCGGGCTGCCGGTCGGGTAGACGTTGAGCTCGAGGGTGGCGAAGCGGTTGCCGGCCGCCTCGCGGACCCAGCCGATCTTCTCCTCGGTCGCCCTGAGGGTGATCGAGCGCGGGTCGCTCCGAACGAGCGGTCCATCACCGCCCGGCATGGTGCGCGGCGCCAGGCCCACGATGTCGGCCTCCCGTCCCGCCAGCGACAGGACGCGCTGGCCGCCGCCGCCGATGAACAGCGGCGGATGCGGCTGCTGGACCGGGCGCGGCAGGCCGGCGTGATCCGTGATCGCGTAGTGCTCGCCGCGGAACGAGTACGGCTCGCCGCGGAATGCGCCCTTGACCACGGCCACGGCCTCGGCCAGGCGCGCCACCCGCACCGGACCGGGGTCGAACGGGATGCCGAGGGCATCGTACTCGGGCCGGTTCCAGCCGGCGCCCATCGCCACTTCCACCCGACCGTCGGACAGCACGTCGAGCGTGGCCAGGTCCTGGGCCAGGAGCGCCGGGTGGCGCAGGTCGTTGTTGGCCACGAACGGCGCCAACCGCAGGCGCTCGGTTGCAGCCGCCGCCCAGGTCAGGACCGGGAGCATGGCGAGATCGTTCACCACGTGGTCCGGGTAGACAAACGCGCTATAGCCCATCGATTCCGCTCGGCGTGCTGCCTCGGTCAGCGCCCTGCCGCCGGCAACCTCGTCCGGCCCGGCGAGGAAGCGGAACGGTCTCACCCGCCGATCGCTCGCAATACCTGGCCCACGACCGCGATCTGCTCGGGCGTGCGGTACAGGTTGTTGTTGAACGTGAACCCGGTGAACCCGGCGTCCAGGTACGGCCGGAGAGCATCGGCCACCTGGTCGGGCGTGCCTGCGGCAACGTGGGCCCGCCGCTCCGCGGGCAGCTGGTCCCGCAGGGCTTCGGCCCCGGCCTCGGTCGCAGCCACGATGACCGGTGCCACCATGGTCCGCTCGATCTCGCCCGGATCGCGTCCGATCGTCTCGCAGTAGCCGGCCAGGACCTCGGTCTTGTGGTTGAGTGCATCGATGCCCAGCGGGAACCAGTGCGTCAGGTCCGCATGCTTGGCCGCGATCCGCAGCGTGCGCTGCTCGCCGCCACCACCGACCAGGATTTCGGGGGCCGCCGGGCTGGAGCGGCCGCGGCTGGTTGATCACGTCGCGCGTACGGTAGTGAACGCCGTCGAACGACGAGCGCTCCTCGCGGAACATGCCGCGCACGATGGACAGGGCCTCGTCCAGGCGGTCCATGCGCTCACGGATGGGCGGGAACGGGAAGCCGAAGCTGTCGTGCTCCGCCTCGAACCAGGCGGCGCCGAGGCCGAACACCGCCCGTCCGCCGGACACGACGTCGAGCGTGGTCGCCGTCTTGGCGAGCAGCGCGGGATTGCGATAGGTGACGCCGGTGACCAGCGTCCCAAGGCGCACGCGTGTCGTCTCGCGAGCGAGAGCGGCGAGCACGCTCCATCCCTCGAGCATCGGCTCGTCCTGGCGGCCGATGCCGGGGATCTGGTTGAGATGGTCCATCACGGTGACCAGTCCGAACCCGGCCGCCTCGGCGGCGCGCGCCTGGACGACGACGCGGTCGAAGGTGTGTTCCGGCGGCGTGTCGGGGAAGGTGAACAGGGGCAGGTGGAAGCCGAACCAGGGTGTCGTCATGCCCCAAGGATGCCGCGGAGGCTTGATTGTGGCGAGCCCGGAGGCCCATTGCCCTCGCGGGGCGCGGCGCCGGATGACGGCGCGGTGTCGATGGGCGACACTGGAGCCATGGAATCCGTCGATCACGCCGCCCCAGCGCCCCAGGCCCGCGACTTCGCGCCCAGCCTCGAGACCGTGCGCGCCGCCCCGGCCGACCGGGGACGCGTCGAGTCCATCGTGCTGCGCCCGGCCGTCGATGAGCGCATCGTGGTCCAGGCGGCGATCGTGGACACTGACGGAGGCGTCGTCGGGGACAGCTGGCGATCCCGGGGCAGTGGCAGCCGCTCGCCGAACCCGAGTGCGCAGGTGACCGTGATGAGTGTCCGTGCGCTGGCGGCCATCGAGGCCGACCCGTCGCGCTGGCCGCTGGCCGGCGACCAGCTCCTCGTGGACGCCGACCTGAGCGTCACCAACTTGCCCGCCGGCAGCCGGTTCGCCGTCGGCGACGTGATCCTCGAGGTCAGCGAGACCCCCCACACGGGCTGCTCCAAGTTCAGGGCCCGGTTCGGCGCCGATGCGCTGCGCTGGGTCAACTCGCCCGATGGCCGCGAGCTGCGGCTGCGCGGCGTGAACACACGCGTCATCCAGGGCGGCGCCGTGCAGGTCGGGGACGTGATCCGGAAGGTCTAGCCGGGCCGCGGCCGGTCACGGCCGCGGCCCCGCCTACCAGGCGTCCCCGGGTCGCCACTCGCAGCTCAGCGCCTCCGTCCCCGCCAGCGGCGGCGTGCGCGGCGTGCGGAGCACCATGATGTAGCCGTCCTCGGCAGCAGTTCGCTCGAGCCCGGTCGGCGTCCGGACCCAGGTCGGCCCGCGCCACGTCTCCCAGCCCAGCGGCGCGTAGAGCCCGTGGACGGCGGTGCCCAGTGCGCCGAGCTCGAAGCCCTCCCGGATGTGGGCGTTCGCCAGATCCATGAGGCGGCTCGCGATCCCGCGGTGCCGCCAGTCCGGGTGGGTCGCCACCGCTTCAACGTACCCGGTCGCCAGCGGCCGGCCGGCCGCCTCGAGCATGCGTGGCACGACGCTCGCGTGGCTGACGATCCGGCCACCTGACTCGGCGATCCAGTGCACGCCACCCATCGCGTGGTCTGCGTCCTCGGGAGTGAACTCCCCGTCCGGCCAGCAGGTTTGGAACAGGTCGAGGAGCTGCGCGAGATCGGCCGCCGAGAGGTCCGCGGTCACCGACCGGCGGATGGCAACCGGGTCCGGGATGGATGTCGTCACCGGTCGATCATCGGCCATCATGGAGTCCGACGTCGTCTTCGGGAGACCCAGTGATGACCGGTGACCTGCGCGACACCCTCCGCCGCCTCGAGATCGCCCTCGCCTCGGCCGATCCGGCGGGCATCGACGGTGGCCTGCCCGCCCTCCTCGCCGATGACTTCCTCGAGTTCGGTGCGAGCGGCCGCACGTGGGATGTGGCGACGACGCGGGAGGCGCTGGCCGGCGCCGCGTTCCACGAACCGGTCGATCTGTTCGACTTCGAGATCATCGAACTGGCCCCCGACGTCGTCCTGGCCACCTACCGCCTCGGCGAGCCTCGCCCGTCGAACCGGTCGACCATCTGGGTCCGGCGCGACGGGCGCTGGCAGGTCCGCTTCCACCAGGGAACGCTGCGGGCCTCATAGCGCGCAGTCGCTCGGGGGGAAGTCCCGACCGCGATCCCCTCAGGAGGAGGTCGCAATCGGCGCCACCTCGTCGAGCCGGATCCGCACGATCCGGCCGACCAGCTCCAGTGGCAGGGGCCGACGGAGCGGGAACCGGAGCGTGCCGCGGCCCTTGACGTAGGGCGCGACCTCGTCGCCCAGCCGGTCGATCACCACCTGGCTCGCCGGGAACAGGCTGTCGTGCCTCGCGTAGGCCCCGATCGAGCACAGGAAGCGTCCGCCGACCCGGTAGGCCGGCATGTCGTAGGCGATCACCTCGTCGGCATCGGGAGCCGCCGCACGCACCGCCGCGCGGAGCGGTTCGAACCGCTCGCGGCGATCGGCGGACAGGGCGTCGAGGTACGCCGCCACGGTGGCGGGCTTGGCGGCCATGGGTCGGTCCTCCGATGGGACACGGGTCGGTGGATCAGGGGGATCATGGCGCGCTGCGGTGGGTGGGACGCGGCCATCCGCGCGTCCTGCCAGCGGATCGATCAGGCGCCCGGTGCCGGCACCTCCTCCAGCCGCCCCCGCGAGGCCGCAAAATCCCACACGTCGATGTCGGGCGGGAGCAAACCGAGGTTGGTCAGCGCGGTGCAGACCTGGCTCCGGTGGTCCGTCCCGTGGTGGATCGCCTGGGCGAGCCGGATTCCGAGTGGGGCGCGGCTCTCGGAGCCGTCCTCGTGGCGACGCACCAGCATCTCGTCGGGATCGAGCTCGCCCGCCAGCAGCTCCGCCCAGACCTGGCCGTTGGCGCCCATGGCCAGCCGCAGCTCCACGAGACCCATGGACTCCTCGTCGATCTGCTCGATCCGACCATCGGACAGCAGGTTCAGGTACGAGCAGTCGGCGCCGACGAGGTGGCGCATCGTGTCCAGGATCGAGCCGTACGTGCCCGGGACGGGATTGTCCAGCTGCTCCTCGGTGAGCTCCAGGCATGCATCGAGGAGCCGCAGCGTGGCCCAGACATGGTGGTCGAAGGCGTCGGTGAGGATCGGTCTGCTCATGCGCCGACCCTACCACCGCTCGCGGCCACCTTCCGCGACCACCGTCTCTCGATCCCGGCTCCAGGAGGCGTCATCCGGCGCCCCCCGCCGGCCCGATGGGGGCGCGCGGGTACTGCTGGAAGAACGGCAGCCCGTCGGGCAACGTGGCATTCCAGGCGGTGATGATCCCGTTCAGCAGGTACAAGGCGAGCCAGGCCACCACGACCACACTCGCGACCAGGATCAGCGTGCGCCGCAGCGGCGACCAGCGTTCCGGCCGCGGGTCCATCCCCGCCTGGCGACGCAGGTACCCCTGGTTGTTGCCGACGAGGACGGCGGGCACCCCGCCGATCAACAGGATCGAGGCGGTGACGTCGGGCGAG
This sequence comes from uncultured Chloroflexia bacterium, assembly GCA_963727585.1. Classification (GTDB taxonomy): domain Bacteria; phylum Chloroflexota; class Limnocylindria; order Limnocylindrales; family CSP1-4; genus CAIXZV01. Next base: position 2,274,684 of record CAVSHH010000003.1, read on the forward strand.
GCGATGGCGCCGGCGGCGAACGCGATGGCAAGCCACGCGACGATCAGCGGGGTCCATGGCCAGGTCGCCCGGGCCGGGAAGCGCAGCCGGTAAATGGTGACGGCCACCAGCGCCAGGAGCGGCCCGAAGACGAGGGCGGCCCGGATCGGATCGAGCTCCGCCTCGACGACGAACGGGGGCACCAGCGCCGGGTCCGCCAGGAACCCGGGAACGAGCAGCGTGCCTGCCAGCCAGTACGCCAGGGTGGCGAGGGCCACGAACAGGACGACGTCGGCCACCTGGAGCAGTCTCGGGCGGCGGCTGTTCCGGCGCTCGCGGGCCAGGAGGCTGGTCGTCGATCCTTGTCGAGACACGGTCACGGTGCGCCTCCGATCGTGCCCCGAATGATAGATCGCCGCGGATCCGGTCCGGACGATGATTTCAGGGCGGCGGTGGGATCGGGCTGCCACGAGGCCGCCCCAGCCCGGCAACACCGGTGGCCCGTAACGATCTCCGGACGCCGGGGGCGAGAATGTGGGCCGCAATGGCGAAGATTGGAGGCGTCCCGTGTTCAGGCTGAGCGAAGGCATGGAGATCGAGCGACCGGCGGCGACCGTCTGGCCGTATCTCAAAGCGCTCGAGCAGGTCCCGCTCTGGGAGCACGGCATCCTCCACGTGAAGCAGGTGGACCCCGGACCCCCGGTCGTCGGCATGCGGTTCACGGCCGGGCGGATCTATGCGGGGAAGGCCACCCATCTCGAAGGCGATGTGCGCACGCTGGAGGATGGCCACCTCATGACCGCGGCGCTGCGCGGAGGCCCCCACGTCGAATCACTGGTGACGTACGCCGTCGACCCGATCGGTTCCGATCGGTGTCGAGTCACCTACAGTGCCACCGGCCGACTCCGGTTCCCGCTCAACCTGCTCGACCCGCTGTACCCGGCCCTGGGTCGCGCGGAGACGCGCAGGAACCTGACCCGGCTGCGCCGTCGGATCCTGGCCGGCATCCCGCCCACCTCGAGCGCGCCCACCCCGGACTGACGCTGCCCTGACGACATCAACGCCCGCGGGCCGAGCGGAGGGAGGGCCGGTCATGGCGCCAACCAGGAACCCACCACCATCGAGTGCCCCGATCGTGGACGTGTCCGACCGCCGGAATGCCCAGGGCTCCGGGCTTCCGCACGCGGGCATACTTGCCATGCCCTCGAGCGCGTTGCCGGCCCTTCGCGACGCGTAGCCGCCCTCCCGAACCATCGCGTGGGAAGGCTGCCGTCGCCGCCTGCTCGCGGCTCCCGCGAACCAAGGGGCCGTCCTGCCGTCGCTCGTGGGGCCGATCGCGGCTGCGGCGTTCGCGCGCCCTGACGCGACGCGGCGCGCTGATCGCGGACGGGTCGAGCCCGCCCGTCATCATGGAGTGAACAGCTTCCAGTGCCCCTCGGAGACGACCTCGACCGCGCCGTCGACCACCTTGATTGCCGTCTGGTCGTCCATCGCGTAGCCCGGCACGGACAGACCGGCGGCCCACCGCTCCGCGTCGGCCATGGTGTTCTCCGGCAGCTCCGGATGATCCAGGTGCGGGAACATCGCGAAGTCGACCATGCCCAGCGCCTCGTCGCCGCCGGTGGGCCGGGTCCACTGGGCGAACTCGTCCGCGATCCCGGGCGCCAGGACGAGGCTCCCGCCGCTCAATCCCACGTAGACCGCCCGCAGCGACGGCAGCAGGTCGGCGAGCCCCGACCGCCGCATCCAGCCGCCGAGGTAGACGGCGTCGCCGCCGTTCACCAGCAGGACGTCGGCCTCCCGGAGCGCGGGAACCCACTGCTCCTGGTCGATGCTGGGCAGGGCGGTCAGTTCGAGAACGCCCACCGACCTCCAGCCCAGCTCGACCATGGGGGTCCGGGGCTCCCGGCCGGCGATGAAGTTCCAGGCGAGGCTGGCCCCGCCCTGGAGGGGGTAGCTGGCAGTTGCGATGCACAGCGCGCGGCATGCGGCGATCGGCCGACCCAGCAGGTCGGCCAGCGCGGCGTGGATGCTCGGGTTGGTGACGCCGGCCGACGTCAGCAGCAGCTTCACGATGGCTCTCCTTGTCGTGAGTCGGACAGCCTACGGCTTCACGCCGCTCGCTGCGAACACCCGGTGCGGGATCGACAGCTCGCCCGGGAACTCCGCGGCGAGCAGGGCCGTGAGGTCGCGGTCGAATCGCTCCACGTCGGCCGGTTCGAGCGACGGGCCGATGCCGTTGCAGGTCCGCATCCGTCCCCGCCAGGCCTCGTGCGTGAAGGTGACGTTCACCGTGTAGCTGAAGCTCTCGACGTCCCGGAAGCCCGCCTCGTCAATCGCCCGGACCTGCTCCGGGTGGATCCCCCGCCAGCCGGCCTTCGGCCAGCCGGGGTTGTGGTCGAGCACGAGTGCCTCGGTACGGCTGCAGACGTTGCCCGGCAGCAGCAGATAGCTGAAGTCGCAGATGAGCAGCCGGCCGCCACTCACGAGCAGGCGGGCGGCCTCACGGGCCGCGAGGTCGCTGTCGAACCACCACCAGCACTGGCCGGCGCTGACGAGGTCGACGCTCGCCGCGGGCAGCTCTGTGGCCTCGGCGGAACCCTCGACGAACTCCGCATCGAGCCTGCGGACGGCCGCGTGGCGGCGCGCGACGTCCAGCAGATCCGACGCGATGTCGAGCCCCGTGACGGTCATCCCGCGGGTCGCGAAGGCCAGGGCGAGGGCGCCGGTCCCGGTCCCGAGGTCGAGCACGCGTCTGCCGGGTGCGATCCAGCCGACCTGCCCCAGGCGGTCGAAGAAGGAGTCGGGAAAGCCGGGCCGGTAGCGGTCGTAATCGGCGGCGGCCCGCCCGAAGTCGATCTGCCTGCCCTCGTGGTCTCGCATGCCGCTCATGACGACCCCGCCATGGACACCCAGAACCGCAGCCTGCCCTGGCGCTCGTCCTCGAGAACGCCGCCGTTGCGCGCGATGACGGTCCGCGAGCCGATGTCTTCGACGTCGCAGGTCACAGCACGGATCCGGTCGACGAAGTCGTCCGCGGCGCCGCGTCCCTGGGCCCTGAGCTCGTCCATGGCGGCGGCGAACGAGGGGCGGAAGCGGGCGTCGGGGTCGACCATTCGCGGCGTCACCCGGGTCGCGGCGTCACCCGGAGCCCCCGGGATCGACGTCGTCCTCGGCCTCGACGGCCAGCTCGAGCTCCAGCTCGTCGCGCATCGGGATCCCGTACAGGCCGACCGTCGGGATCGCCGGCTTCCTGGTGGCCCGGCTTCGATCCACGGCGCCGGCGTCGACCCGGGCCAGGCGCAGCCCGCGCCGCTGGTAGAAGCGGAGCGCATCGAGGTTGTCGTTGGTGGTGACGAGCCACATGCGCCCTGCACCGATGGCACCGGCAACGGTTCGCGCGGCGGCGATCAGCGCGCTGCCGGCACCTTGCCCGGGGTGCATCGCGTGGAGCGTCAGAATCTCCAGCGACCCCTGCCCGGCAATCCAGGTTGCGACGCCGGCCAGCGCGCCCTCGGACTCGGCGATCAGCGCAGGATGCCGGCGGGCATCGACCAGCTCGTTGCGGCGGGCGACGACCGCGGATTCGTTGGCGTCGAGGAAGGCGTCGACCGCGGGCCGGTCGGCGAGCATGGCAGGCCGGACGGTGATCCGCGCGGCGGGATCGGGCCCCAGGACCTCGGCCACGCGGAACCGCTCGGCGACCACGGGCGTGTCGTCGGTCACGCGGAACGTCGGGTCGCCGAGGCGCGCGCGCAGCTGATCGATCTCGCGCCCCCAGTAGCGCTCGTGCGCTATCCGGAACGCGGAGGCGTCCGCGAAGCCCTCGCCCTCGTCGATCGCGTGGGCGTCATCGATGTCGGCAAGACGTACCACGGGACGGCTGGTGGTCTCCACGATGGCAACCGGCTGCTCGGCGGAGCCGACCAGCACCTGGCGGGCGCCGGGCAGCGGCAACGGATCCCCGTCGAGCTCGTACTCGACGCGCAGGCCGGTCGTGGCGGTCTTGACGCCGGCCAGCGCTCGCCGCGTCAGGTCATCGCGCAGCGATCCGGGCGATGCGAACCCCCAGCGCGGCAGGCCGTCGAGACGCGAATCGTCGATCACGCGCCCGATGATACGGATCGTGGTGCGACTCGGATCGTGACAGCCGACCCGTCCGGGGAGTCTGTGGTGCTGGCGAGGTGCGCTCGGCGCCGGTGGCAGAGGCGACCGGACCGTCGTGTGGACCAGGGACCTGGTCGGGCGATCCCCTAGCGGGGCCGCAGTCGATCCAGCTCGAACGACCAGTCGTTGCAGGTCATCCAATGGCCCGCCGGGTACTCGAACTCGCCGGTGTCCACGATCTCGTAGCCGAGCTTCCTGCACACCGTATTGGAGGCGGCGTTGTCCACCGACGGGAACGCGTGGATGGTCCCGTAGCCAGTCTCGGCCGCCGCGATCTCCATGCACCGCGCCGTGGCGCGGGTGGCGATGCCGCGGCCCTGGTGCTCCGGCAACACGGCCCAGCCGATCTCGAGCGCCGGCTCGCCGCGGATCTCGTGCGCCCAGTACACGACCGAGCCGACATCCTGGCCGTCCGAGCCCAGGGTCACCACGAACGTGCGACCGGCCTCTGGCGCCAGCGCGAGGTACCGGTCCAGCCGCGACCGCAGCTGGGCGGGCGATTCCGGACCGCCCAGGTGGGTGGTCATGGCCGGGTCGCCAAGCAGCCGGCGCATCAGCTCGAGGTCGTCCGCGGTCCAGGGGCGGAGGTCGATCTCGATGGCGCGATCGGGGGACGGGCTCGCTTCCATGCCGCAATCATCACCAGGGCCGGGGATTGCGCAACCGCCCCGTGGATGCGCAACACCGGGTCCAGTGAACGCGCAAACCCGCTCCGGTGACCGCGCAACCCGCGCCGTGATGCCGCAACCCGCTCCGTGATGCCCGGCAGGGATTGCCTCCGGTGCATTGGCGTCGCGGTGATCCGCCCGCGGCATCACCGCGACACGATCACCTGTCCCGGCAGGCGTCGATCCGTCGCATTGATGCCGCGGCGGGGTCATGACGACTCCGGACCGCCGCCGGCAATCCCTGGGAGGGATCGGGCCGGAGTGGGATCGAGCCGGAGTGGGATCGGGCCGGGGGATCGGGCCGGAGTGGGATCGGGCCGGAGTCGGATCGGGCCGGGGGATCGGGCCGGGGGATCGGGCCGGAGTCGGATCGGGCCGGGGGATCGGGCCGGGGGATCGGGCCGGAGTGGGATCGGGCCGGATCAGACGCCGACCCCGGCCCGGCCGGCGCCAACCCCAGCCGCCGCCACCAGCCGCGAGACCACCGCCTGGGTCAGCGTCCAGCCCTTGAGCGGGTCGCGTGGCAGTCGGATCCGGACCTGGTTGGAGGCGAACGTGATGTCACCCGGACGCACGCCGGGCAGCGGCGCCGTGCCGCCCGCCGCTCCGGGTGCCAGCAGCTGCATCGCGGTGGCACGCGAGAGGGCCGCCCCGAACCGCACCACCAGCCAGCCCTCCTCGCGGGCGACCGACGCGACGCCGGCCGACTCCGCCGACAGCCGCAGCTCGGCCACCTCGACCAGCCGCAGGGCGGGCTGGGGCATCGGCCCGTAGCGATCGGTGACGTCCTGGCGGAAGGCGGCGAGGTCGCCGATCGTCCGCGCCCGGGCCAGCCGCCGGTAGAGCTCCAGCTTCTGCGCCTCGTCGGGCACGTACGAATCCGGCAGGTGCGCATCCACGGGAAGATCCACGACGGCCTGGGGCACCTCGCGCACCGGTTCGCGGTCCTCCCGCCGGGCCTTGGCCTCCTCGACCGCCTCGGCCAGCAGCCGCGAGTACAGGTCGAACCCAACCGAGGCCATGAACCCGCTCTGCTCGCCGCCCAGGATGTTGCCGGCGCCGCGAATCTCGAGGTCGGCCAACGCGATCTGGAACCCGGCGCCCAGCTCGGACGCGTTGAAGATCGCCTGCAGCCGCTTGCGGGCCTCCTCGCTCATCCGCTCGCGCCGCCGGTACAGGAGGTAGGCGTAGGCCCGGCGCGACGACCGCCCGACCCGCCCGCGGAGCTGGTAGAGCTGGGCAAGGCCGAGGGTGTCCGCGCGGTCGATGATGATCGTGTTGGCGTTGGGGATGTCGAGGCCGCTCTCGATGATCGTGGTGCACACGAGGACGTCGGCCCCGCCGTCCGCAAACGAGAGCATCACCTTCTCCAGCGCGCCCTCGGACATCTGGCCATGCCCGACCACGATCCGCGCTCCCGGCAGCAGTCGTCGCAGCTGCTCAGCCTGTGCCTCGATGGTCTCCACCCGGTTGTGAACGTAGAACACCTGGCCGCCGCGGTCGAGCTCGCGCAGGACCGCATCGCGGACAAGGCCGGCCGACGCCTCCGCCACCCTCGTCTGGATCGGCAGCCGGTCCTCGGGCGGCGTCTCGATGACGCTCAGGTCTCGAATCCCGGCGAGGGCCAGGTTGAGCGTGCGCGGGATCGGCGTGGCGGACAAGGTCAGCACGTCCACGGCCGATCGGAGCTGCTTGAGCCGCTCCTTGGCCGCGACGCCGAAGCGCTGCTCCTCGTCGACGACGACCAGCCCGAGGTCCCGGAACGCGACATCCTTCGACAACAGCCGGTGGGTTCCGATCACGATGTCGACCGTGCCTGCCTCGAGCCCGGCGACCGTCGCCGCCTGCTCCCGCGCCGACACGAACCGCGACAGCAGCTTCACGGTCAGCGGGAAGGCCGCGAAGCGCTGGGAGAACGTCGCGAAATGCTGCCCCGCGAGCACGGTGGTAGGGACGAGCACGGCGACCTGCTTGCCGTCCTGGGCCGCCTTGAACGCGGCGCGGAGGGCCACCTCGGTCTTGCCATAGCCGACGTCGCCGACGACCAGCCGGTCCATCGGTGTGCGGGTCTCCATGTCGACCTTGGTCTCGACGACGGCACGCAGCTGGTCGGGGGTCTCCTCGTACGGGAACGACGCCTCCATCTCGGCCTGCCACGGTGAGTCGGCCGCATAGGAGAATCCCTGCGCCGCCGAGCGCTTGGCGTACAGCGCCAGCAGCTCGTCGGCCAGGTCGCTGACCGCCTTGCGCACCCGCTGCTTGGTCCGCAGCCACTCGGTCCCGCCCAGCCTCGAGAGCTGCGGATGCTCCCCGCCCGAATATCGGCTGACGCGATTGATCTGCTCGACGGGGACGAAGATCCGATCGGTGCCGGCGAACGACAGCTCGAGGTAGTCGCGCTCCTCGCCCTCCGCGCCACGGCGGAGCATCCGCTCGTAGCGCGCGATGCCGTGGTCGATGTGGACGACCATGTCCCCCGGCGCCAGCCGCTCGAGCAGATCGCGCGGGACCACCCGGCGCATCGCCTTGGGCCGCCGGACCCGGACCGATCCGAACAGCTCGCGGTCGGTGACCACGGCCAGCCCGTCCGGGCCGCCCTCGAACCCGCCGTTGAGGCTCCGCTCCACGAGCGCGATCGCGCCCGGGGGCGGCGCTTCGGCCACCCGTCCCACGATCGCCACGGGATGCCCGGCGTCGTCCAGGAGCTCGGCGAGCCGCGGCGCCTGGTCGGAGGCGAGCACGACCCGCCGGCCCTCGCCCAGCCAGTGCTCCACGCCGTCGACCAGCCGCTCCGTGCGACCCGGCGGCAGGACGGGTTCTCGCCAGCCGAACAGGTCGCCCGAGGTGAGCCCCTTCGACGCGTAGGCCATCCCCGCGGCAACCGCCGCCTCGGACTCCCAGGTCAGCTCGAGCGTCCGGGCGCCGTGGAGCCGCGCCTTCCAGTCGCGCGGCGGCAGGTACGCGGTCGGCCAGCCCTTCGGGAGCTCACCCTGTTCGACGAGCTCACCCTGTCGCTCGTCCGCCTGCGACCACAGGAAGTCGGCCGCGTCCGCCAGGTCGCCCGGCTCGTCGAGGACGAACAGCGTCGACGGGTCCAGGTGGTCGAGGCCCGTGGACGGGGCGACCAACCGGGCCCACACCTCGGCCGCGTCGGCCGCTGCCAGCGCGCGACCGGACGCGACCGTGACCGGATGCTCGGGCGACGCTTCACCGGCGAAGCGGGCGAGGTCCGCGGCCAGCCGCTCGGGCAGCCGCGCCCCCAGGCGGCCGAGCCGGTCCCGGATCTCGTCGACGCCGCCCTGCGGCAGCAGGAACTCCGTGGCCGGGAGCAGCACCAGCTCGCGAACCTTCTCCACGCTCCGCTGGTCGGTGGGATCGAACGCCCGAAGGCTGTCGATCTCGTCGCCGAACAGCTCGATCCGGACCGGCAGCGGGGCCGAGGGCGGGAACACGTCGACGATGCCGCCGCGGCGGGCGAACTCGCCCCGGCCGGCCACCTCGAGCACCGGGGCGTAGCCGCGGTCGAACAGCTCGGCCAGCAGGGCGTCGAGCGAGACACGGGCCCCAGGCCGCAGGACGCGCGGGATCGCCGGCAGGTCGTCCGGGGCAAGGGTGGCCTGGAGCAACGCTTGGACCGACGCCACCAGCACCCGGGCGCTCCCCGACCGCCACGCGGCGAGCGCCGCCACCCGCGCCGCTGTCTCATCGGGCACCAGCTCCGAGCGCTCATAGGCGAGCGAGGTCCGCGGCTCCAGGACCGCCACCAGCGACGGGTCCCCGAGCCACGCCGCCAGCTCCTCGGCGACGCGGTCCCCGATCTCGGCGTCCCGCGCTACCCAGCAGATCCGCTCGCCATCGTCGGCGAGCGCGAGGGCCGTCGCGAGATAGGACTTGGCGCCGTGCGGGACCGCCGTCAACCCCACGTGCCGACCGTGCATCGACGGGGGCGCGACGTCGCCCAGCCGCTCGCGCAGGCTCCCGAAGGCACCGGTTGCATGCAGCAGGCGGGGCAGAGCACCAAGGTCTGGGAGTCGCCTCCCTGCGCCACGCCCGGACGATGCCGTCGGCCGCTCCCCGGGCCGGGCCGCCGCCGCGAGCCTGCGCTGGGCACCCCGGACCCGGGCCGCCTCGGTCGATTCGGGGGCGGACCGTGCCGCCGGGTCGAGCAGCTCGACCTCGGCCTCGGCGGATACGGCGTCGAGGTCGGTGGCCTGCTCGCGTGCCTCGGCCGTCGCCCGGCGCTCGGCCCACTCGCGGGCGACCCGCTCGGAAACGTTGCGCTGACGCGTGGTCCGCCCGCGATACCGGTCGCCTCCGCTCAACGGGCGCCCCGCCGTCCGCCGTCGCCGCCGGAACCGCCGGAACCGCCGGAACCGCCGGAACCGCCGCCCAGGATCCGGCGCCAGCCCGTCTTCGTCCGCCGGATGCCCGACTCGTCGGCCGGCCCACCGACCTCGCCCGGCCTGGGTCCGGGCGCGTCGGCGGCCGGCGCCTGGAGCTCCCAGGCGTTGAACCGGTTGGCGGCCTTGGACGTTCCCTCGCGCGACCAGGCCTCCACCGCGTCGGCCGCAGCGTCGAGCAGGATCGGCATCCGCGCCAGCTCCTCGGCGCTGAACCGGCTCAGGACATGATCGATCGCGCCGCGACCCGGCTCCCCGATCCCGATCCGGAGCCGCCCGACCTTCTCGGTCGAGAGCTCCTCGATGATCGAGCGCAGCCCGTTGTGCCCGCCGTGCGACCCCGACTCGCGGAACCGCAGCTTGCCGAACGGCAGCGCGAAGTCGTCGGCGACCACCAGCACGTCGGCCAGCGGCACGCGATAGCTTGCCAGCAACTTGCGCACCGCCCGCCCTGAGTCGTTCATGTATGTCTGGGGCTTGGCCAGGGCCAGCTCCAGCCCATGGGTCCGCAGCTCCATCACCGACGAGGCGTCGCGCTGCCGTCCGCGCCCGGACCGCCCGTGGCGGTCCGCGAGCCGGTCGAGCACCATCCAGCCGATGTTGTGGCGGGTCTCCGCGTACTGGTTGCCCGGGTTGCCCAGGCCGACGACGAGCTTCACGATGCGCTGCGGGTCTCCGTTGCGAGCATGCCGAACGGCCCCGGGACGACGTCCGACGGGGCTTGGCACCATGGTAGCGCGGGCGCCGCCGCCAGCCGGTGACCGGCAGCCGTCAGGCCCTTGACCGGCAGCCGCGACCACGGCCCGTCAGGGCGCGAGCAGCTCCCGCTCGAGGGCCCGCATCGCCGCCTCCTCCACGGGTTCGGCATGGTCCCAGCCACAGACGTGGAGCACGCCGTGGACGACCAGCAATCGCAGCTCCTGGCGCGCGTCCCAGCTCACGTCGCCGGTCTGGCCACCCTGCCCCCGGTCCGCCTGCTCGATCGCCCGCTCCACGGACACCACGATGTCTCCCAGGTGCGGCCGCACGCCGGGCGGCAGCAGGAAGTCCCCCGGTTCGGTCGTCATCGGCGTGTCGCCGCCCCCCTTGCCGGGGTGGGCCGGGAATGCGGCCGGCGGCAGGAGCGGGAACGAGAGCACGTCCGTCGGGCCGCCCTTGCCCATGTGCTGGGCGTTGAGCGCGGCCAGCTCCTCATCATCCGAGAGGACCAGGCCCAGGCTCGCCGGGCGCGGGGCTCCGGCCACGTCGAGGGCAGCCGCCGCCACGCGCACCAGGGTCGTGGCGGGCAGGAGCCGTGCCGCCCCCTCTCGGCGCTCGACATCGAGCCGCCAGGGGCCGACGTAGTGGCTGCGCACCGTCCACTCAGGCCTTCGGCGCCAGCACCACCTGCGTCGCCCCGTTCCCGTCCCGGAGCGTCACCGTGCCGCCCGAGACCTCGACGGTCAGGCCCGGGGTCTGGAGCGCCGTGAGGAACTGGGTCTCCTGGTCCATGATCGCCTGCTCGCAGGCCATCATCGTGGAGGCCAGGGGGCCGATCGTGACCTGGTCGCCATCGAGCGTGTAGCCGCCGGTATAGGTATTGCAGCCCGAGTTGCCCGAGACGCCGTCGGCGGTGAAGGTGGCGGTCAGCTCGGTCCCGACGATCGGCGACGTGACAGCCTCCTTGCCATTGTTGACGCCGGTGACGTCCCACTCGCCCTCGAGGGGATTGGCGGGACCGGCCGCGTAGACCAGCAGCGTCGCACCCGACGAGTCGTAGATCGTGAGGGCGTCGGCCGTGGCCGTGAACGTGGCCGCGTCGGCGAGGTTCGCGAGGTACGCGGTCTCGACGTCGGACGCCGGTGGCTGGCAGGCCATCGCCGTGGTCCCGAGCAGACCGACCTCGATCGTCGCCCCGGAGATGGCAGCCGGCCCGTGGAAGACATTGCAGCCGGCGGAGCCGGCGATCATGCCGCCCGTGAAGGTCGCGTCGGCGGCGACGCCGTCGGGGATGTCGGCGAGGCTCCCGCCGCTCGCCTGCGAGCTGAGCGTCCAGGTCGGACCCTCGATGGTCCCCCCCGTGCCGCCGGGGGTGGAGCAGGCGGCCATCACCCCGATGACGGTGACGGCGGCGATGACGGTGACAAGCTGACGCACGACGATGACCCCTCTGTGTCCGGCCGGGCTGGGTGCCGGCGGGCGCTCCAGACGGTAGCCGATCGGCGATCTTGCCGCCACGCCGGCGCCGCGCCGCGCGATTCGTACCGGACCACCGGCTACGGCCCGGGCGCCTCGGTGCCACCACCCCCGGCCCCGGCGGCGCGCCTCGACTCCAGCTCGACCACCTTGTTCTGAGGGTAGGCGACCCGCTGGTGGTACATGCCCAGCAGCTGCCTCACGAACGCCTCCCGGATCTGCTCGATGTCGCGCAGCGTGAGGTCGCACTCGTCGAACTGGTCGTCGGCGATCCGCTCGTCGATGATTCGGGTCACCATGGCCCTGATGGCCGCCTCGTCCCGGGAGGAGAGCGAGCGCACCGAGGCCTCCACGGAATCGGCCAGCATGATGATGGCCGCCTCCCGTGACTGCGGCTTGGGCCCGCCGTGCCGGAACTTCCGGATGTCCACCGCGTCCGCGGCCTTGCGCCCCTCCGGTGTCTCCAGCCCGCCATACGGGGCCGCCGCCTGCTGTTTCGCGCGGGCATAGAAGTACGACATCACGGCCGTGCCGTGGTGCTGGGGAATGAACGCGATCAGGGCCTTGGGCAGGCCCGACTTGTACGCGATGTCGATCCCCGCCGAAACGTGGCTCTTGAGCAGCTGCGCCGAGGTCATGGGGTCCAGGTCGTCGTGGATGTTGTCGGCGCCGCCCTGGTTCTCGATGAACGCCAGGGGATTGCTCAGCTTGCCGATGTCGTGGTAGTAGGCCGCGACGCGAGCGAGCAGCTCGTCCGCGCCGATGACCTCGGCAGCCCGCTCGGCGAGATTGCCGACCATCAGGCTGTGGTGGTAGGTGCCGGGCGTCTCCACCAGCAGGCGGCGCAGCAGCGGTTGCGACGGGTTGGCCAGCTCCAGCAGCTGGAACACGGTCACGATGCCGAACACCGAGCCGACCACGGCGAACGATCCCACCGCCGCCACCGCCGACCCGCCGGCCGAGACTGCGGAGGCCAGGAGCAGCTGCAGCACGCCCTGCAGGTCCTGGTCACCCAGGAGCGCGAACACCGCCACCGTGAACGCCTGGACCACGAACACCCCGATACCGGCCTGGATGAACACCGCCAGCCGATCCCCGCGTCGTACACCGACGATGCCGGCGATGCCGCCCAGCATCACGTACGCGGCCAGCTCTAGCCCCGCGCCGTTGACGGCCGACGCGAGGATCGCGATCAGCGCCGTCAGCACCATGGCGGCACTCGAGTCGAGCAGCACCGTGACCAGCATCCCCACCGCCGCGAGGGGCAGCGCGTAGGGGAGCCACGCCCGGCCAGCCGTCAGCTTGAGCGCGAACACCGAGAGGAGCAGGAGCAGGCTGAGCAGGAGCAGGACGTTGTTGCGGTGCCAGAACTCGCGCCGGAAGCGCCAGGTCCAGGTCAGCAGGAGCGCGATCACCAGGATCGACAGCACCACGAAACCGAGCAGCCGGGCGACGTCGAGGCCGCCCTCGTTGAGATTGAAGAACTCGATCGCCTCCCACGCGACCTCGTCCACGCGATCGCCGCTGCGGACGATCGTCTCGCCCCGTTCCCACTCCTTGGTGGTGTCCGGAACCTGCTCGGCGGCCCGGTCCTGGGCCTGCGTGGTGAGCTCCTCGCTGAACGACGAGTTGGCCACAACCAAGGGGCGGATCAGCGCGGCGCCGAGCAGGACCTCCTTGTTGCTCAGATCACCCGCGAACCGCCCCTCGAGGCCGTCGCGCATCGTGGCCAGCTCCGTGTCCCGGAGCTCGGATCGCTCGACGGAGTCCAGGACGCGGGCGCTCTCGCTGCGCACCGCCTCCCAGCGCGCCGCATCGAGGCTAAGCAGGGTGGCGAGGTTCTCCTCGCCGAGGTCGCCGGGAGCCACGTCCTGGAGCAGGGTTGCCCGGTTCTCATCGCTTGTCTCCGGCGAGAACGCTGCGTCGATGGGGGCCAGTCGGCGCTCGAGCGCACGCAGCTGCTCGGCGGCCACCGCGGCGCCGCGCTCGACGGTGAAGTCGTACTGGGGCTGGACGGCATCCTTGGCGGCCTGGCGGTCGCGCTCGGTGAGGACGTCGCTCACGTACTGGCCGGCCCGGGGCGCCTGGACGCTGGCCGGCGCCGGGCGCCCCAGCTCCAGCTGCGACTGGGCGGGCAGGAAGTCGACGCCCAGGATCACGGACATCGCTGCGACCAGCAGGGCGGAGGCCAGGATCAGGCGGCCGGCGTCCCGGCGGGTGAACTGGTCAGCGGGTTCTGCGGATCGTGCCAGCATGGTCATGCCCCTCCGGGAGGGAGGTCAGTGCTCCGTGTCGTGCGCGGCGAGATCCGCCCGCGCCAGCGCCTGGGCGACTAGCGCCGAGGCGACCTTGCCGTCCGCCCGGCCGCGGATGCGCGGCGACAGCCAGCCCATCACCTTGCCCATGTCGCGGGCGGACGCAGCGCCGGTCTCGGCAACCCCCTGCTCCACGAGCGCGTGCAGCTCGTCCTCGGACAGGGGCTGGGGAAGGTACTCGGCCAGGATGGCGATCTCCGCCTCCTCCTTGGCGGCGAGATCCTCGCGGCCGCCCTTCCGGAACGCCTCGACGCTCTCGCGCCGGGTCTTGACCTCGCGCGTCAGCACCGCGAGCAGGTCCTCGTCCGACAGGGTGATGCGCCGGCTCTTCTCGACGTTGTAGATCGCGTTCTGGACCATTCGCAGGACGTCGCGACGCAGCACGTCACGCGACCGCATCGCGGCGGTCGTGTCGTCCTGGAGTCGTTCGCGTAAGGTCACCGGATGGCTCCTCGGGCGTGACGGCGATCGTCGTTGTGCCCCGACGTGCTGCCGTGCCCGCGAGCTGCGCCGATGGTGGGTTCCGGGACGGGATCCCGGTCGACGCTGTTCGGGGTCGCCTGGGGGACCGGGGCGGCGACACCTGTGGTGCACCGCCGCGGCGCCCGGAGGCTCAGCCCTGGCTCGCGCGCGCGTTCTTCTTGCGCTTCGCTTCCTTGCGCTTCCGCTTCACCGACGGCTTCTCGTAGTGCTCACGACGACGAGCCTCGGCGAGGATCCCGCTCTGCTGGATCTTCTTGTTGAAGCGGCGGAGGGCGCTCTCGAACGTCTCGTTCTCACCCACTCGGACTTCGGCCAAATCCGGTTCACCTCCTCGGGCAGGAGTCTCGTACCCGTCCTCCGCGCTCGATGCCCGACGGCACGGTGACGTCCCGGCAGCCACGGCGCAATGCACGCCAAGCCTGCCGGCAGGCCGCCGGAGTGTACGCGCGGTCCCGCGAGAGGGTCAAACGTGCCGCGGGAGAGGAGAACGCGATCGAGGATCCTGCACTCGGTCGAGGCTCCGTCGCTACGCGGTCGCTCCGACCGCGTACAGCGAGACCGTCTCGAGCTGCATGAAGGGGGCCCGCGGAGCGGTCCGGGCGGCCTCCATCGCCGCCCTGGCGGCCTCCTCCGAGTCAAACGCGAGGACGTTCAGGGTGCCGCCTGCCCCATCGCTCATCCAGATCGCGGACACGAACCCCGGAGCCTCGCGGACGCGCGGGACGACGGTCGCCGTGACGGGCGGCCCGCTGGCGTCGATCTGCTCGCGGTCGCCGGTCTCGCGGATCACCACGGCATGCATGTCGGTCGCTCCTTCGCCTATTATCGTCCAAGTCCGACAGGTTTGATAGCAGGCAGACTTGCACGAAATGACCGAGTCCGTCAAGCCCCGGCGCCGGTACCAGTCCAGGCGACGGGCCGAGCAGGCCGCCCAGACACGGCACGACATCGTGGCCGCGGCGGGCGTGTTGTTCCGCGACGAGGGATACGCCGTCCCAATGACCAAGATCGCCCGGAAGGCCGGCGTCGCCGTGGAGACCGTCTACCGCATCTTCGGCACGAAGGCCGGCCTGTTCACGGCCGCCGTCGAGGCGCTGCTGGCGGGAGGCTCCAGCAGGGCGGAGATTCCGGTGCCGGAGCGGGCCGCGATCCGCGCCATCCGGGAGGAGCCCGATCCGCGCAAGCAGATCGCGGGCTATGCGTCCATCCAGCCCGGCATCCATCGCCGTGCCGGCCCCTTGCTGCGAGCCCTGCGGGACGCGGGATCGAGCGATCCCGAGCTGCAGCAGCTGTGGGAGCAGCTCGAGACGTCGCGGCTGCAGGGACAAGGGCGCTTCGTCCAAGAGCTGGCTGACCGGGACCTCCTCCGCCCGGAGCTGACGCGCGAGGTTGGGGCCGACGTGCTCTGGGTCTTGTCCTCGCTTGCGGTACACGACCTGCTCGTCGTGGACCGCGGCTGGACGTCGGAGCGCTACGTCGCCTGGCTCGCCGAGGCGCTCTCCCGGGAGCTCCTCGCGCCGTAGGCGTTTCCGGGCCGACCCGCCGGCGACGACGACCCGCACGGCAGCGCCTGGGACGAACTCCAGGACCGTCCCGGCCGAGATCCGAGCAGACGCTGTGGAGAAGCCGCCCCCGCCAACGCGATGGTCTGCCCGTGTGAACGGCGCGCCCGCTACACCCCGCGGTCGCCGAGGCCGAGCAGGAAGTCGATCAGGCCCGCGAAGTACGTCTCCTGGTCGTCGTACATCGCGAGGTGGCTGCCGTTCGGGCAGTGCAGGTACCGGCCGTTGGGCAGCCGGCGCGCCATGTCGGCCATGAACCCCGGGTCCATGGTGTCGTGCTGGGCGCCGATCACCAGGCTGGGCACCTGGATGCGGGCGAGGTCCTCGGTCCGATCCCAGCCCTCCAGCTTGCCGCTGAGACCCAGCTCGCTGGGGCCCTGCATGGGCACGTACACCGCCGGGTTGATGTGCCGGATCATCCGCGCGACCGGCTCCGGCCACTCGGCGAATGGCATGCGGCACACGTGGTGCTGGTAGTGATGCTCGAGCAGGAGCTCCATGTAGCGCGGGTTCTCGGTGTCCCCGCGGACCTCGAGGTCCTTGATCTCGGCCAGCACCGCCTGATCCATCGTCGGCATCAGCACGTCATTGGCGTAGGCGTTGTAGGCCGGACAGCTGGACATCATGTTCGAGATGACCAGGCCCTTGAGCGCGTCGCCGTGGTGGAGCGCGTACTCGGTCGCCAGCAGCCCGCCCCAGGACACGCCGGCCAGGACGAAGTTGGAGCGATCGAGGCCGAGTGCCAGCCGGACCTGCTCGACCTCGTCCACGAAGCGGTCGAGCTCCCACAGGTCGGGATCGTCCGGTTGGTCGCTGTAGTGCGACCCGAGCTGGTCGTAGTAGTAGTACTCGACCCCGGCCGCCGGCAGGAAGCTGTCGCAGGCCTCGAACCCCTCGTGGGTGGCGCCCGGCCCGCCGTGGAGCCACAGGAGCTTGAGATCGGGGTTGTTCCCGTGGCGCTTCGTCCAGACACGGAACTCGCCGGCCGGCGTCTGGATCGGGATCATGCGGGCGCCGCCGCCGAGGCGGTCCGGTCGCGCGGAGTCATCGAGGTAGGCCGAGGGCGTGGGCATGGCGGCTCCTGGTCGGCGGCTGGTGGCCGTCCGATTCTCGCATCGTTGGTGAGCCGGTGACGCTTGGCCCATCCCCGTCCCGCGCATCGAGAATTGGCGCGACAATGGACACCCCATGGGAGACCCCGAGCCCGATCCGACGACGCCCACCGCATCCGAGGCCCCCTTCGACACGCCGACCATCGTGACCGTGTCGGGTGGGCACCTCGTTCACGACATGTACCCGGGCTTCATCGGGGTCCTGCTGCCGTTGCTCATCCCGAGCCTGGGCATCAGCCTCGCGACGGCCGGCCTGCTGGCAGCCGTGTTCCGGCTGGCAACCGGGGTGCAGCCCCTGCTGGGCATGGTGGCCGACCGCGCCGACACGCGCTACTGGATCATTCTCGCGCCGGCGACGACGGCGATCGCGATCGGACTCCTGGGGCTGACGGCCTCGCCGCTGGTGGTGGCGCTCCTGCTCGCCGCGGCCGGGCTCAGCTCCGCGGTGTTCCACCCGGCGGCGGCTGCCCTGGTCACCCGCTCGGCGGGCACCCAGTGGGGGCGCGGGACCTCGCTGTTCATGACCGGCGGTGAGTCCGGACGCGCCATCGGGCCACTCCTCATCGCGGCGGTGCTGTCGGTGGTGGGGCTGGCCGGCAGCTGGATCGCATTCATCCCCGGGCTGATCGCGTCGGGGATCCTGTACCTCCGGATCGCCCACCGGCCCGAGCTGCACCTCAGGCCACGCCCGGGCTCGATCCGGGTCGCGCTGCGATCCGCCCGGCGCGGGTTCCTGCTGCTGGCCGTGACCAGCGTGATGCTGTCGATGTCGGGCGTGGGCATGGTCGTGTTCATCCCCACCTACCTGACCGGCGCGGGCGCCGGGCTCGTGCTCGCGGGCGCGGCCGTGACCGCGTTCGAGATCGGCGGCGCGACCGGGGCCTTCCTCGGCGGGACGCTCTCGGACCGCATCGGCCGGCGGCTGATGCTCGCGCTCGCGGCCGGGGTCGGCGCCCCGCTGCTGATCATCGCGCTGCTGCTGCCGATCGGTCCGCTGACCCTCGTCCTGCTCGCTGTCGCGGGCGTGGCCCTGCTCAGCGCCGGGCCCGTCCAGCTGGTGCTCATGCAGGAATTGCTGCCCGACAATCGCAGCCTGGCCGTGGGCCTGGGCATCTTCGTGGTCGCGGTGGCCAGCGCCATCGGCGCGATCGTGATCGGTGCCCTGGGCGAGGTGATCGGACTCCAGGCGGCGTTGATCATGGTCGCTGCGCTGGCCCTGCTGGCCCTGCCCTTCATCTTCCTGCTGCCCGAGACGCGCCACGTGAGCCAGTCCGCCGCCTGACGCGGCCGACGCCCGGCAGCGGCCTTCCGCCAGCCACTACGATCAATCGCGGCATGGACACCCTGGTCGACCTCCTCGACACGGCGGCCCGCCGCTACGGCGAGCGCCACGCCCTCGGGCTCCGGCGCGACGACGGCACCGCGTTCCACTGGAGCTACCGCGAGATCCGGGACCGCAGCCGGCTGGCGGCGTGGCGGCTGCGCGCGCTGGGCCTCCAGCCGGGCGACCGCGTGCTCACCTGGTCGCCGTCCACCCCCGCCCTGCCCGCCGCGTACTACGGTTCGATGCTGGCCCGCCTCATCTATGTCCCGCTCGATTCGCGCATGAGCGCCGACGCGATCGCCAACATCCTCGCCGAGTCCGGGGCGGTCCGGCTGCTGCTGGGCACCGGTCGCGACGCTCCCGAGCCACGCGACGTCGGCCTCGAGCGCTTCCCGACGACCAGCATGGAGTCCCTGTGCGACGACCCGGACGCCACGTTCCCGCCCGACTGGGAGGCGCAGCTCGACGCCTGGCCTCGCCCCACGAGGGACGAGATCTACCAGCTGGTGTTCACGAGCGGCACGACCGGCAGTCCCAAGGGAGTCATGCTGGCCCACGACAACACACTGGCGGGCGTCCAGAGCTTCCACGGGATCATCGAGCCCATGGACCACCGGCTCGTGTCGTTGCTCCCGTTGTCGCACAGCCTCGAGCAGGCGGTCAGCCTGTTCTACGCGATGGACGTGGGCGCGGACATCCTGTACGTGCGGAGCCGGAATCCGCGGGTCATCTTCGACAGCCTCCGCGAGCACCGGGTGACCACGATGCTGCTGGTCCCCCAGGTGATCGAGCTGTTCTGGAGCGCCATCGAGCGCGAGGTGGCGCGCCAGGGCCGGACCGCCGCCTTCGACCGCCTGCGATCGATCGCACGGCGTCTCCCCTACCCGCTCCGGCGACGCCTGTTCCGCAGGGTCCACCAGCAGCTCGGCGGCGGGGTCCGGCTGCTGGTGTCGGCGGGGGCGTTCCTGCCGCCGGCGCTCCAGCAGGCGTGGCAGGACCTGGGCGTGGTCGTGCTCCAGGGCTACGGCGCCACCGAGACCTCCGCCGGCTCGTGCACCACGATGCGCGACCATCCGCTGGGCTGCGTCGGCTGGCCGCCCAAGCCTGTCGAGATGAGGATCGCCGACGACGGCGAGATCCAGTTCCGGGGGCCTACCCTGTTCAAGGGCTACTGGAACAACCCCCGGGCGACGGCCGACGCGTTCAGCGACGACGGCTGGTACCGGAGCGGAGACCTCGGCCAGCTCGACGAGCGCGGACGGCTCCACCTCCACGGCCGCAGGACGGACATCATCGTCCTGCCCAACGGCTTCAACGTGTACCCCGAGGACATCGAGAATGCCCTCCGGGTCGCCGGGATCCGCGATTCGGTGGCGGTCGAGACCGAGCCCGGCCGGATCGAGGCGGTGGTGCTCGCGCCCGAGACCCGCAGCACCGGGGCGGACGGCGGCGGTGGGTTGTCCACGCTCGACGCGGAGATCCCCGAGGACGTCCATCGTCAGATCAACGCCGCAGTCAAGGCGGCCAACGCCGGCCTTGGATCCAACCAGCGGATCGCCGGCTGGCGGCTGTGGCCCGAAGCAGACTTCCCCCGGACCCACACCTTCAAGATCAAGCGCGACCGGGTGCGAACGTGGGCTGCCGTCGGGGCCGACCAGCCCGGGGGGAGGGCGGGCGAGGGCTCCTAGCGTTGCCGGCCCCCGCTAGCGAACCCCGGGCCGGCTAGGGCCTGACCGGCGTCCCGACGGTCTCGATCGCAGCTGCGAGCTCCGCCACCTGCGCGTCCGGTGACGCCTCCAGCGAGTACGCGTAGAACACCAGCGTCTGCCCGACCCGCTGGAGCACGAACCGGGTGTCGCGCGGGTACTGCACCGCCCCGGTGCCGCCACCGAGGTAGCGCAGGAATTCCCGGCCGACTCGATCGGCGTCGTTGGCGCTCGGCAGCTCGTAGATCACGATGTATCCCGCCGACGGATCCTCGGGCATCACGACCTGCACGAGCTCGCGCGGGACGTCGACCAGCTCCGGGCTCTCGCCAGGTCGAAACTCGGTGAGCGAGTCCTGCACCTGGAACGAAGCCGCTTCCAGTGCCTTGACGACCAGGGCGCGCGCGACCTCCGTGGCCTGCCCGGTGGGTGCGATGGTCGGCTCGGTCACCCGGAGCCCGAGCCCGATCCCAAGCAGCTGCATGCCGAGCAGCAGCACCGCGGCGAGGAGGCTTCCGACGGCGACCAGCGTGAACCACACGGGCGGTCCGCCCCGGCGCTCGCCGGCGGGCGGCGCGTCCGGGACGGGCGGGGCAGAGGTCATCCGGGCGGCCAGGTCATGCGGCGTCCGCCGAGGAGATGGAGGTGCAGGTGCTGGACGGTCTGGCCCCCGTCCGGCCCGGTGTTCATCACCAGCCGCCAGCCGCCGTCGAGCCCATCCCGTTCCGCGATACGACCGGCCACATCGAACAGCCGGCCGAGCAGCGGGCCGTCGTCGTCGTCGAGCTCCGCGGCTGAACCCACGTGCCCGACCGGGATCACGAGCACATGCGTCGGCGCCTGCGGATTGATGTCGCGGATCGCGAATACGAGATCATCCTCGTGAAGCTTGTCAACGGGGATCTCGCCGGAGGCCATCCGGCAGAACAGGCAGTCGTCGGCCACGGGTAGGTCTCCTTGCGACGATCATCCTCGAACCGGCAAGGGTATCGGGCACCGTTCTGCGATCGTAGCGTGAGCGCCGAGGTCGGGCGATGTCGGCGCGGTCAGCGCGTTGCAGCAGGCGGTCGCGCCGGTCCAGCCTCGAGCGAGAGAGCTCCGCCACGGCCGCCGACCAGCCTCGGTCGTCCCGCCGCCCGACGGCGTCGAGCGGTCCCGGCAGGAGAAGCGACGTCAGCCGCCCGCGACCGAGACGACCTTGCCGGTCGCGACGCTCTCGCCGGCGGCCTCGGCGAGGACCAGCGCGGCGCGCCCGTCGGCGAAGCCCACGGCAGGCTCGCGGTCCTCCTTGATCGCCGCGACGAACTCGGCGAGCTCGGCCCTGTACGCTGGCAGGTACCGCTGGAGGAAGAAGTTGAGCACCGGCCCGGCGGCCCCGGTCTGGGTCGCGGAGCTGGCACGAACCGTGGTGGCGGTCATGTTGCCGGCCTCCAGCGAACCGTCGTCGCCGAATGCCTCGAGCCGCTGGTCATACCCATAGGCGCAGGATCGGCTGTTCACGATCGTGCACAGCACGTTGTCGGCGCTCCTCATCGTGACCACCGCCTGGGCGTGGTCCTTGGCCTCGATGAACACCGGGTCGTTGTTGTCGCTCGCAACGGCTGAGACCTCGATCACCTGCCCGAGGAAGAAGCGGGCCATGTCGAAGTCGTGGATGGTCATGTCCCGGAACATGCCGCCCGAGACCGCGAGGTAGGCGCCGGGAGGCGGCTGCGGATCACGGCTCGTGATGTTCAGCGCGCGCAGGTCCCCGATGTCGCCCGCCTCCACTCGCTCCCTGACCTCGCGGAACGACGGATCAAAGCGGCGGTTGAAGCCGAGCATCACGAACGGCGCCTTGTCCCTGATGTCCGCCCAGACCGCGTCGATCCTGGCCAGGTCGAGATCGATCGGCTTCTCGCACATGACCTTCTTGCCCGCGAGCACCGACGCGCGCAGGAGGTCGACGTGGGTGGGTGTCGCGGACGCGATCACGACGGCGTCAACGCCCGGGTCGGCCATGGCGTCGCCCGGCTGGGGACTGGCCTTGGCGCCGTACGTGCCGGCCAGCGTGGTGGCGGCCGTCTCGGCGGGGTCGCAGACCCAGGCGAGCTCGGTGTCGGGGTTCTCGACGACGGACCGGGCATGGACCTGCCCGATGCGGCCGGCCCCGAACAGGGCGACGCGAAGCATGTGCACTGCCTCCAGCGGTGGATGCGACGATGACGGTCCCGAGACGCGATGTAAACGATACCGCGATCCCCGCCCGCGCGGCCGGGCAGCGCGTTCGCGCGGTCAGCCCGCCAGCACGCGCAAGCCGGGTCGCAGCGTGCGTCGGGGCGGATCGATCGCCAGGATCTCGCCGGTGACCCGCTCCGCGACCGCGTCATCGACGGCAGTCCGCCGGACCCGGAGCACGTTGTTCTCGAGGTTGTCCGGGTCGCCCGGGCGGGCCATCACCACGACCACGACATGGTCCTCGGCATGCCCGACCCACCGCCCGTCGGGCAGCCGCTGCTCAGCGAGGACGCGGGTCGCGGTGCCCAGGCTGTGACGGGCGAACGCGGCCTTCGCCTCCGCGCTCAGCGCAAGCAGCGTCGCAGCGCGCTGCTTCTTCACCCGTTCCGGGACCTGGGCCGCCATCCGCGTCGCCGGCGTCCCCGGCCGGGCGCTGTAGCGGAACACGTGGAGACCGGCGGGATCGAGATGGCGGATGAAGGCGGCGGACCGCTCGAAGGCGGCATCGTCCTCGGTCGGGAACCCGGCAATGACGTCGGCGTGCACGGCGACGCCCGGGACGACCGCCCGGATCCGCTCGACCGTCCGTTCGTACTCGTCGGTGGTGTACCGGCGGCCCATCCGGCGCAGCACGCCGTCGTCGCCGCTCTGGAGCGGCACGTGCACGTGCGGCAGCGTCCGCGGCGCCCCCTCGACCCACGCCGCCAGCAGCTCGTCGTCGACATGCTGGGGCTCGATGGAGCTGAGGCGGACCCGCTCCACGTCAGTCTCGCCGAGGATCCGGCGAACCAGGCCGGCCAGCGTCAGCGCGCTGGCGACGTGCGACCCGCGATGGCCGCGCTCGGACCAGCCGCCGTCATAGGTGCCGATGTTGATCCCGGTCAGGACGACCTCGCGATGCCCGGCCGCGAGCGCCCGGCGGACGTCGGCGAGGACGACCTCGGCTGGGAGGCTGCGCTCGGCGCCCCTGGCGCGCGGGATGACGCAGTAGGTGCAGTAGAACGAGCAGCCGTCCTGCACCTTGACGAAGGCGCGGGTCCGCTCCACCGAGGCACGGTCATCGGCGGCACCGTCGAGCCGGGCGGCCGCCACCGCCTCCACGCCCGACAGCGTCGGCAGCGCGGCGCCGAGCGGGGCGTGCGGGCCATGGTCGGGCAGGTCGTCGAGCCGGAGCAGGGCCTCGAGCTCGGCCAGGAACGCGGCCTTGTCCTCGTTGCCCACCAGGCGCGCGGCGCCGTCGGCCGACGCGAAGGTCCCCGGATCCACCTGGACGGAGCAGCCGGTCGCGACGACCTCGGCGGCCGGGTTGGCCCGCCGGGCGCGACGGACCGCGTTGCGCGACTTCTCGTCGGCGGTGGCCGTCACGGTGCAGGTGTTGACCAGGTAGAGGTCGGCGGCGCGCGCCGGGTCGACGAGCGGGATCCCGGCCTCGCGCAGGAGCCGCGCGGCCGCCTCCATCTCCGACTGGTTCACCTTGCAGCCGAGATTGACGATGGCGGCCGTGCGGGGGCGGGCGGCGGAACCCATGAGCCGGTCGAGGTCCCGGCCGGCGGCGGGCTCGATGCTCACCACAGCACCGGCTTGGTCGACATCAGGAACGCGATCAGCCCGACGGCCGTCGTGATGCCGTATGCGATGTACCGCTGGCGACGGGCATTGGCGCGCCAGGCCGCCCGGTCGGCGTCGGTCTCGATGCGATCGCGGCGGACCAGGCGCCGGAGGCTCGGCCGCTGGATCGCGAACGCGACGACGGCGGTCACCGCGTAGGTCGCCAGGCTGACCAGGAGCCACGGCTGCTCGAGCATCCGGGGGCCGAGCACGGCGATCATGGCCACGCCGCTGACCGCCAGCCCGGCGCCGATGACGATCGTCCCGTGGGCCTGGATCCAGAGCAGGAGTCTCACGAAGCGACCTGGCACCGGTGCGTCGTAGCCCGAGTTGACGAGCCGGTTCCGGAGCGTGAACGGCAGCAGCAGGCTGGGCACGAACAAGGCGATCGCGAGCGTGATGTGGGTCGCGAGGATGATCGGGAACAGGCTGGACAGGTCGGGCATCTGCTGGTGGTTCGCGCGTGGCGGGAGCCGGGATGGCACCGGCCCGAAGGGTGGATCGTAGCGCACAGGCCGCCTCAGGCCGCCCGGCGCAGCTGCGCCGATCCGCACGCTCGTCCCCGATCTCTCGCAGGCATTGCCGGCGGTGGCGGCCGGTCGGAGCGATGCCTGCGCGGGTGAAGATCGACCCGATTCGGGACCGCGCGCTTCTCAGCGGGGTCGCCTTGACCCCGGAGCGGCATCGGACCGACGTCGCACGCGAGGCGGCAATCCCGCGGAGGGATCGGGGGAGCGGCGTGCCGGGATGAGGCACAGCCCGAAGGGTGGATCGTGGCGCACAGACCGCCTTGCTGGCCGGCGCAGCTCGAGAGCGACCCAGTCCCCTTCCGCCCAGCGCCGGTCCACGACGAGTCCGCGGGCCGCGAACGCTGCCGTGACCTCCGCCTCGCGGTTCTCGAAGATGCCCGACGCCAGCAGCGTCCCGCCGGGCTGGAGGTCCTCGACCAGACCATCGGCGAGGGTGATCAGCAGCGACGCGATGAGGTTCGCGAGCACAACGTCGAACGGACCCTCGCCGCTGGGCACACTCCCCTCCCGGGCGCGGACGATGCGTGCCACGCGATTGCGACGGGCGTTCGCAGCCGACGCCTCGACCGCGATCGGGTCGACGTCGACCGCCAGCACCTCGCGCGCCCCGAGCCGGGCGGCCGCGATCGACAGGATTCCGGATCCCGAGCCGATGTCCAGCACTCGCGCCGGCCCCGCGCCGGCGGCTCCCCGGGTGAGCACGCCGCGATCGGCCAGACCCTCCAGCGCCGCCAGGCACAGCCGCGTGGTGGGGTGGAGGCCGGTCCCGAATGCCATGCCCGGATCGAGGGCGAGCACCACGTCGTCGGGCCGGCGCCGGTGACGACGCCAGGTGGGGCGGATGACGATCCGCCGCCCGACCCGGAGCACCGGGAAGTGCACCTTCCAGGCCGTCGCCCAGTCGGCCTCGTGGACGATCCTGGCCGAGAGGTCCCCGATGGGTCGCAGCCCGAACGCCTGGAGGTGGCCCAGGTCGCGCTCGGCACGGACGGCGGCGTCGCGCGCAGCGGCCACGTCGAGCAGCGGCAGGTAGGCCCGGACGAGCGCCGGCCGGGCCAGGTCGACACGCGCTGCCAGTCCCTCGTCCACCAGCTCGAACGCAGGCTCCACGCTGGTTCCTCCAGGGGCGGCGCGTGACAGGATCTCGGACACCGCCTCGACAGCCTCGTGGTCGGCCGCAACCGAGAGCTCCAGCCAGCTGCCGGTCGCTGCTGCGGCCGCATCCAGGTCGAGGCCGTCGAGCGGCCCGCGGTCGGCGGGTCCGGCCCCATCCACTAGAGACCCAGCTTCTCGCGCAGTCCCGATGGCTGGCTCACCGTCTCGCCGCCCTCCTGCGCGTACGCCTCGAGGAGCTCGCGCTGGCGTTTGGTGAGCTTGCTGGGAACGACGACATTGGCGATCACGTGGAGGTCGCCGCGGGAGGACGCCCGACGCAGGTGCGGGACGCCGCGGCCACGCAGGCGGATCTCGGTCCCGGGCTGCGTGCCGGGCTTGATCTCGACCTCGGCCCCGTCGCCGTCCACGGTGGGCACCTGGAGCTTCGTGCCCAGGGCGGCCTGGGCGATCGACAGGTCGGCCTCGTAGTACAGCTCCGTGCCCTCGCGCGACAGGGTCGGGTGATCGGCAACGTGGATCGCGACGTACAGGCTGCCGGGCGCGCCGCCCCGCGGCCCGACCTCGCCCTCGTTGGTGAGCCGGATCTGGTGGCCCTCGTCGATCCCGGGTGGGATGGTGACCCGCAGGCTCCGCGCGCGCTCCGTGCGACCCTCGCCGCGGCACGACTCGCAGGGGTCTTCGATCACCTTGCCCTCGCCGCGACAGCGCGGGCAGGCCGCCACGTTGACCATCTGGCCGAGCATCGTCTGGCGGACCGAGCGGATCTCGCCCCGGCCGTTGCACTGCGGACACTGGACGGGCGTGCTGCCCGGCTTCGCCCCCGACCCGCCACAGGTCTCGCACCGGCCGAGCACCGGGAACTCGATCTCCTTCTCGACGCCGAGCACGGCCTCCTGGAACGAGATCCGGAGGTCATAGCGCAGGTCCGAGCCCTGCGTCGGCCGGGCGCGCCGGCTGGTGCCGGCCATGCCCCCGCCGAACACGGCGTCGAAGATATCGGCGAAGCCGCCGAACCCGGCAGCGCCCCCGAACGGGTCGGCGCCGCCCCCAGACCCGCTGACGCCCGCGCGACCGAACATGTCGTAGGCCTGGCGGCGCTGCGGGTCGGACAGGACCTGGTAGGCCTCGTTGATCTCCTTGAATCGCTCCTGCGCCTCGGCGTCCATGTTGACGTCGGGATGCCATTGCTGGGCAAGCTTGCGGAAGGCGCGCTTGAGGTCGGCGTCGGACGCAGAACGCTCGACACCGAGGACGTCGTAGAAGTCGTGTTCGGCGGTCATGGGCGATCGTGAGTCTATCGGCTCTCACCCAACGGGGAGGCGCGGGTGAGGACGGCGCGCCGCCTGGGTCGACTCAAGCGAGGCCGGCGACGGTGATCGCCCGCGCCAGCACAGCCTCGAGCATGGGTGCCGTCAGACGGCCCGTGAAGGTGTTCTGCTGGCTCGGGTGGTAGGTCCCCGCCAGGGTGTAGGGACCGATGACTGTTTCGGCGCCGTGGCTGAACGCGGGCTTCGGGGCGGGCAGACGCTGGCCGAGCTCGGCCAGCGTCCGAAGCGTGGCGTCCCAGCCGATCCGGCCCAGCGGCACGATCACGGTGACCTGGTCGAGCAGCGACAGCTCCCGGACCAGCCACGGCCGGCACGTGGCCTGCTCGGCGGGCGTGGGCCTGTTGGCCGGCGGGGCGCAGCGGACTGCGGCGATCACCCTGACACCACGCAGCCCCAGGCCGTCGTCGGCCCGCCGGCTTGCCGGGCGGTCGGCGAGACCCACCGCGTGCAGCGCCCGCCACAGGAAGTCGCCCGATGCGTCGCCGGTGAACACGCGGCCGGTGCGATTGGCCCCGTGCGCAGCGGGCGCCAGGCCCACCAGCAGGATCCGAGCCCGGGGATCGCCGTAGCCGGGAACCGGCCGGCCCCAATACGTCTCGTCCCGGAAGCGCGCCACCTTGACCCGGGCCTGCTCCTCGCGCCACGCCACCAGGCGCGGGCATGCGATGCAGCCGGCGATCAGGCTGTCGAGCGCCGACAGGTCTCGGGCCGCGTTCGCGGCTGTGACGGGCTGGGTGACGGGCACGCCGGGATCGTAGCCCGTGTCGCCGGCTCAGGCCGATGGAGGATCCGGATCCGCCGTTCCTGGAGCGGACGGCCCGGGCACGACTCCGACCGGCAGTGGCATGCCTGCGACCGGTGACGCCGCGATCGTCGGTGCCCCCGCGACCGGGACGCCTGCCGCGGCCGCGGCCGAGGCCTCGTTGGCTGCCGCAACGGCGCGACGCCCGGCGGGCAGCCCGAGCGCGAGCCCGATCACCACGAACGTGCCGATCCCGGCACCCACCAGGATCGTCTCGACCGGCACCACGTCGGCGAGCGGCCCGAAGACCAGCATGCCCAACGGCGCCGCGACCGCCATCACGATGCCGACGAAGCCGAACACCCGGCCCTGGCGGGCCGGTTCGACGGTTTCCTGGAGCAGGGTCAACGACGACGTGGAGAAGAACGGGACCGTGATGCCGACCAGCAGCAGGACCCCGAAGAAGACCCACAGGGTCGGCGCCAGCCCGAGCGCGATCGACAGCGCCCCGAACACGAGGGAGGAGCCGGCGATCAGGACGATGCGGTTCCAGCGGGCGGCCAGCGCCGCCACGATGAGGCTGCCGGCCACCATGCCGATGCTGAACGAGATCTCCAGGATCGCCAGGTTGACGACGTCACCCTGGTCACCCGACGGGAACGACCGGACCACCATCAGCGGTGTCAGGTTCGAGGGCGCCACGGTGAGCACGAACACGATCGCGTACACCACCAGGAGCCAGCGGACGAACCCGTGTGTCGCCACGTAGCGCACGCCCTCGACGAGGTCGTCGAAGTAGCCCGCGGCCATGCCCGCGCCGCGGGGGACAGCGACCGGGATCGTCGCCAGCAGCAGGATCCCGACGACGGCAGTGACGATGTCGATCGCGAAGATCGGGAGGAGGGCACGCACCGAGCCGTCGGTGGCCGCTGCGGCCCCCGCGTACAGCGCGCCGGCGACGGCGGGGCCGAGCAGCGCGAGCGCCGACTGCAGCGACGAGAAGATGCCGTTGACCCGCATCAGGCGGTCTGTCGGCGTGATCTGCGGGATCAGCGCGTTCACCGCAGGGGTCTGCACCCCGGCGCCGGCCGACCGGATCGCCAGGGTCACGAAGATGACCCACGGGTCCGAGATGCCGACCAGCAGCAGCAGGGCGAGCCCAAGAGTCGACAGGGCGATGGTGGCATCGGCCGCGATGATCAGCCGCTTGCGGCTCACCCGGTCCGCCCAGACGCCGGCGAACAGCGAGACGACGGCCTGGGGGAGGAAGCCGAACACGACCGCGAGCGTCATCATCAGGCCGGATTTGAAGGCGATGGCCACGTACCAGAACACGGCGTACTGGACGAGCATGGATCCGAACAGGCTGACGGTCTGGCCGCCCAGGAAGGTCGCGACGTGGCGCCGCCAGCGCGGGTGCGGGTCCCGATCCCCGGTCGTCGTCATCACGGCTACTTGAGCAACAGCCGGTCGAGCCGCCGGCCGACCACGGCCAGCCCGGCCAGTCCCATCACGCCCAGGTAGGCGACGTGCCACAGGATCGACGGATCGACGTAGCCCAGGACCAGCGACCGGATGAGGTCGGTCCCCTGCCACAGGGGCGTGAGCATGACGATCCCCTGCAGCGCCGGCGGGTAGGCGCTGATTGGGAAGAACGTGCCCGAGAACAGGAACAGCGGCAGCACGACCAGGTTGATCATGTCGAAGTCCTGCCACGAGCGCATCCAGGTCGTCGCCGCCATGCCCACCGAGGCGAAGGCGAACGCCAGCAGGGTGGCCGACGGCACCGCCAGCAGCGCCCACGGCGAGCGCACCAGGCCGAGAACGACAATCACGACCAGGAACCCGACCGCGTACAGGGTCGATCGAATCAGCGCCCAGCCGATCTCGCCCAGCGCCACGTCGCCCGGGGCGAGCGGAGTGGACAGGATCGCGTCGTAGGTCTTGGCGTAGTTGAGCTTGAAGAACACGTTGAACGTGGACTCGGTGATGGCCCCGTTCATCGAGGCCGTGGCAAGCAGGGCCGGGGCGACGAACAGCGCATACGGGATCGGCTCGCCGTCCGGCCCCGGCACGTCTCCCACCAGGCCGCCGATGCCGAGCCCGATCGAGAGCAGGTAGAACAGCGGCTCGAAGAACCCGGACAGGATCATCAGCCACTGGTTGCGGTAGACAGCAATGTTGCGCTCGATGACCAGCAGCGCGCGCCGGCCGCCGAGCGACGCGGGCAGGATGCGGCCCATCGCGAGCAGGGTCGTCACTGTTCCAGCGTCCGGCGGAACATGATGAAGGTCGCGGCGACGCCGACGACCGCGCCCGTCCCGAGGATCACCACGTGGGCGAGGTTGAGCAGTGGCTGCTCCATGGCCGTCCCCAGCGTCAGCGAGCGGGCGAGGTCGACCCCGTGCCACAGCGGCAGCAGCCACGCGATCGGGCGCACCACCTCAGGCAGCTGGTCGATCGGGAAGAAGGTGCCCGAGAACAGGAACAGGGGCGTGATCCCGAACCGCCAGATCGAGCTGAACGCGGATGGATCGCGCTGGGTGCACATGTAGGCGGCGATCGGCCCGGCGAACGCCAGCGCGGTGAGCGTTCCCACCGGCACACACCACACGATCCCCGGCGTCGCAGCCGCCCCGAACAGCACGGTCACCAGCGCGAAGATCGCCCCCACCAGCGTCGCCCGCGTCGTGATCCAGGCGAGCTGCCCGAAGGCGATCGCATAGGGGGACAGCGGCGTGGCGTACATCGCGTGGAAGCGGCGCCCCCAGTGGAAGCCGTCCAGGACCGGGAAGGTCGCCTCGAACACCGAGCCCTGCATCACGGTCGAAACCAGCAGGGCCGGGGCGAGGAACTGCAGGTACGGCACCCCGCCCAGCGCCTCGCCGCCCCCGCGGTCCACGTACAGCCCGAGGCCCATGCCCATCGCGACCAGGAACAGCACCGGTTGGGCGAAGTTTCCGAACAGGGAGCCACGCCAGGTCCGCAGGTACAGCAGCCACTGGTGCTCGTAGGCGGCCAGCGCGGACCGCCAGGGGGAGATGGCGGGAACCGCCGCGGTGTCGATCGGCGCGTCGGCGGCGGTCATCAGTCCACCAGCGACCGGCCGGTCAGCCGCAGGAACACATCCTCCAGCGAGCTCCGCCGGACCAGCACGGTCTCGGGCTGGAGGCCGCGCTCGTGGACGACCGAGACCACCGCGTCACCGTCGTCCGCGTACACGAGCACCCGATCCGGCAGCTCCTCGACGCGATCGCCGAGCCCATCCAGGCGCGATGCGAGCGTCTCCTGCATGCCCACCGGGAACCGCAGCTCGGCGACCTCCCGGGTGGCATACCGGTCGATCAATTCGCGCGGCGAGCCCTCCGCCACGATCCGGGCCTTGTCCATCACCACCAGCCGGTCGCACAGCTGTTCGGCCTCGTCCATGTAGTGGGTCGTCAGCACGAGCGTCACGCCCCGCTGCTTGAGGCGGTACAGCCGCTCCCACAGCAGGTGGCGTGCCTGCGGGTCGAGACCCGTGGTGGGCTCGTCGAGGAGCAGGATCGACGGCTCGTTGATCAGCGCCCGGGCGATGGTGAGCCGGCGCTTCATGCCGCCGGACAGCGGCTCCACCTTGTCCCCGGCGCGCTCGGCGAGCTGGGCGAAGTCGAGCAGGGTGTCGGCGCGCCGGCGCGACTCGGCCCGCGACAACCCGAAATAGCGCCCGTAGATGACGAGGTTGTCGCGGACCGACAGCTCGGTATCCAGCGAGTCCTGCTGGGGCACCACCCCCAGGCGGCCGCGGATGTCGGGTCCGTGGCTGGCCGGGTCCAGGTCCAGCACGCGAAGCGTCCCCTCGGTGACCGGGGACACGCAGGCGACCATACGCATGGTGCTCGTCTTGCCGGCCCCGTTGGGGCCAAGGAAGCCGAAGCTCTCGCCCCGCGCCACGTCGAACTCGATGCTGTCGACGGCGGTGAACGACCCGAACCGCTTGGTCAGGTTGCGGGCATGGATGAGCGGCACGGGCTCGCTGGCAGAACCGGGCATGGGGGAGGGATGGTACCTCGCTCCCGGATGCCGGGAGGTGTCAGGAACCGGGCTCCTGGCGCTGCGACCGCGCGTCATTCATTCCCGTCGCTTGCGCAGCTTGACTGCCAGACCGTCGTGGCCGGCCCTGGGGCCGACGCGCTCTGGGTGCCAGGCCGCCGTGGCCGTTGTGGGGCCGACGCGCTTGGACTGCCGGTCCATGGATCCGCGCCGCCTCCGCGACAACAGGACTGGCAGGCCAACAGCGGCCGTCATCGAGGCGCCGCCAGGAGTGCAGGACGCCTGATCACGGACGCGGAGCCCAAGGAGCGACCGGACAGGACGGTAGGCATGGACTGTCCGTCCATCCAGCGGGAGGGTCGCTAAGGGTCGAGGCGCGGTGACAACGCCCGTGCCTGGCTCGGGCCGGAGCCCCGCCTCGGGCCGGAGCCCCGCCTCGGGCCGGAGCCCCGCTTCGGCCCGCCGCCGGGAGGTGTCTGGGATCGGCCGGCCCGCTACACGCCCTCGTCGCGCGCCCGTCCTCAGCTCGCTGCCGGGGCCTCGGCCTCGGCGGCATGCGCGATGTGGGCGAACTCGCGCCACAGCAGCACCACCAGGATCGCCGAGCCGGCGAAGCCGAACCAGAACGGAGCGGTGATCCCGAATTCCGACGCCAGGAGCCCGCCGATCGGGGCCCCGACGATGATGCCCAGCACCATGCCCACCCGGTACACGCCGGTGACCCGGCCCAGCAGCGCATCCGGCACGGCGCGCTGGCGGACCACCGTGGACGTCGTCCCCCACACGAAGGCGTGGGCGCCGAACACGACCATCGTCACCAAGACCACCGCGGCCGAGGTGGCCAGTGCGAGCGTGAGGTGGGTGAAGGTCTCAACCAGGAGGCCCACCCGCATGATGTCGGCCAGCGAGAAGCGACGCTCGAGGCGGCCGTACGCGGTGGTCCCGATGATCCCGCCGACGGCCACGGCGGTGGTGAGCAGGCCGAAGCCCACCTCGCTCATGCCCAGGCGCTCGGAGGCATAGAGCACCAGCACCGACCATGCCGCCCCGAACGTGACGTTGAACAGGATGATCGTGATCGCGAGGGTGCGCATCGGAGGGTGGCCCGCCAGCCAGCGCACGCCCTCCACCATCTGCCGCCGGAAGCCCGGCTCCTCCTTCGGGGCGTTCTCCTGCGACGGAGCCGGCGCCAGGACCATGCGGCTGATCAGGAGGGCCCCCAGCAGGAACGCGACGGCATCCGCGGCGAAGGGGAGCGCCATCCCGACCGCGAACAGGAAGGCGCCGATGGGTGGGCCGACCAACTGGTTGACCAGCACGAACGCGCCCTGGAGGCGGGCGTTGGCGATCCCCAGGCCGGCGCGGGGGACCACCCGGGGCAGCAGCGCGCCCGAGGACACGTCCGCGAACGTCTCCGCTGTACCCAGCACGAACAGGGCGCCGAGGGTGAGGGCGATGTTGACCGCGCCCGTGGCGATGATCGTGGCCAGGGCGGCGAGCACCACGGCCCGGGCGAGGTTGACCGCGATGATGATCCGGCGCCGGTCCACCCGATCGGCCATGGTCCCGGCCAGGATGCCGAACAGGAGCACCGGCAGCTGCTGCACGAGGAACGCCGACGAGACGACGAACGGGTCGTGGGTCTGCGACGCGACGAGCAGCGGTCCCGCGGCGAGCGCGAACCCGTCGCCCATGTTGGTGACGAGCGAGGAGGCGAGCAGCCAGCGGAACGGCCGCCCAAGCCGGGCGGGAACGACGGCCTCGGAGGCGCGGGCGAGGGGATTCGGCACCGCGGGAGGATAGCGGTGTCAGCCCCCGAGCGATGCCGCCGACATGACCGCCGCCTTTGCGTCCCCGGTCGCGCCGAGCCTGGCCACGATCCGCATCCTCGCGAGCATCTGCTGCATCGGCGGCCCCATGTGTCCGGCCACGACGACCGTCACCCCGTGGTCCTGGAGGAAGCGGGCGACACGGGCATGGTGCCCGCCCTCGGTGCCGACGTCATGGAGAGCATCCCAGGCCACGTCGTGCTCATCCCAGGCCGAGATCGTGTCCCCGTCGAGCCGCGCGACCGCGACCCGCGAGGCCCGGCCCCAGCTGCCACCCACCTGTCCATCCGGTCCGACCGGCACGCACACGATCATTCTCGGTTCTCCCGGGGAACGGTCCCCACATGCAATGTCACGATGCCGGCGGTGAGGCCCTGCCAGGTGACGTCGACCAGACCCGCCTCGCTCATGATCTCGGCGATGCGCTCGGGCGGCGGATAGGCCCGGACGCTGTTCACCAGGTACGCGTAGGCCGCGCCCTGTCCCGCAGCCCTGCCCAGGAGCGGGACGATGCGGTCGAACCACCAGCGCATGAACCGGGCGAGCCGGGACCGGGGCCGCGCGATCTCGAGGCACAGCACCCTGCCACCGGGCCGCACGGACCGCGTCATCTCAGCGAAGCCTCGCCGATAGTCGGGCAGGTTGCGCATCCCGAAGGCGATGGTGGCGGCGTCGAAGGTGCCGTCCTCGGTCGGCAGGGCGAGCGCGTCACCGACCATGTAGGCCAGTCCCTCGCGTCCCGCGTACCGCCGCTGCGCCACCGCGGTCATGCCGGGCGACAGGTCGACGCCCAGGACCCGGCCACCGGGAGCGACCCGCGCCTGCAGATCCGCGGCCACCTTGCCCGTCCCGCTCGCGACATCCAGCGCCGAGCCGCCCGGTCGCAGCCCGGCCCGCATCACCAGGCGCCTGCGCCAGCGCGGCTCCTGGAAGGCGCTGATCAGGAGGTTCATCAGGTCGTACCGCCGCGCGATCCGGTCGAACATGACCTGGACCTCCGGCGGGGCGGCGGCGTTGCCCGCCCCGGTCGACGCGCCCGATGGCGTGTGGTCGGGCGGCAGGGCGGCGGTCATGGGCGAGGCTCCAGGCAGGTGCGTACGGCGTCGGCGACGACGCCCGGCTGCGTGATGGGCGACGGATGGGTCAGACCGGCGAGGGTATCGCGGCAGGCTCCCGGGATGCGTCCGGCGAGCGCGTCCGCGATCGGCGCATAGAACGCCTCCGAGTCACCGCCGGTGAGGATCGTGACCGGGCACGCGATCCGCGCCAGGCCGTCGGGGTCGAGCCCGGTGAGCCCGGCGTCCGCCAGTGCTCCGTCGCCATCGGCCGCCAGGAGCGCCCGGCCGCGGGGCGGCTGGCGGTCCCAGGCCTCATCGCCGGCCACGGCGCGCAGGAAGGTCTCGGCCGCGGCCGCCGGACCCCGGTCCGCGTGGGCGTGTGCCGTATCTGCGGCCACGCGCCCGAACCAGGCGCGGGTGTCCGGGTCGGCGACGGCCCCGTACGGCGGCTCATAGGCCACCACTGCCCGGGCCCGGCCCGGGTGGCGGGCCGCGAGCTCGACCGCCAGGACGCCGCCGAAGCTGATGCCGACCAGGTCAGCGCGGTCGATCGCCCGGGCGTCGAGATAGGCCACCAGGTCGGCGACGTGCGTGGCGACGGCCAGGGGACGGGGCCGGGCGAGACGGCTTGAGCCGCTCCCGCGCCGGTCGACGGCATGCACGGTCCAGATGCCGGTCGCGGCCAGCGCCCCGGCGAGCCGGTCCAGCTGGCGGGCGGTGGACAGCGTCCCCGGGAGAAGGATCAGGGGCCGCGGGCCGGACCCAGTCACCCGCCAGCCGATCGCATCGCCGTCCGGTCGTGCGAGCTCGCCCTCCGGCTCTCCCGCCAGCAGGGCTCGGACGGCCTCGCGTCGCAGCTTGCCACCCGGCGTGCGCGGCAACGCGTCGAGCCTGGTGAACGCGACCGGCACCTTGAACCCGGCCAGCATCGCTCGTGCGTAGACGGCCAGTGCCGCATGCCCCGGCGACGCGTTCCCCTGCCGCAGGACGACAGCGGCCACGGGGACCTGGCCGAGCCGCTCGTCGGGTCGAGCGACGACCGCTGCCTCGAGGACGGCCGGGTGATCGAGCAGTACTGCCTCCACCTCGGCCGGCGACACGTTCTCGCCACCGCGCACGATCCGGTCCAGCCGTCGGTCGACGACGACCAGGCGGCCGTCCGCGTCGACGCGGCCCAGGTCGCCGGTGCGGAGGGGTGCGTCGGCCGGTGCCGGATCGGCGCCCGTGGCCAGCTCGGCCAGGATCCCGGAGCAGCGAGCCGGGGTCGCCAGCACGATCTCGCCGATCCCGTCGCGGTCCGGGTCCACGATCGTCAGGCGGACGCCGGGCAGCGGGCGCCCGGCGGTTCCCGGTGCATGCCACGCCTCGTCGGAGCCAAGCGCCGTGGCACCGGACGCCGCTTCCGACAGGCCATAGGTCGGCACGACCGGCCAGCCGGCCCGCAGGGCGCGCGACACGAGAGCGGGCGGGACCGGACCCCCACCCAGCAGGACCGCGCGGAGCGTATCGGGCGGGCGCCGGGGCGCCTCGTCCAGCGCGCGTGCCAGCTGGGTGGGGACGAGCGCGACATGGCTCGGTGCCGGGTCCGCGGTGAGCGCCGCGAGCAGCGCGGACGGCTCGCCGCGAGGCACGATCCGGATGGGCACGCCGTCGCGCAGCGCGCGCCAGACCACGCCCAGGCCGGCCACGTGCGCGAGTCCCACGGCGAGCACCCAGCCGGTCGCCGGCGGCAACGCCGCCAGCCAGCTCTCGGCGCTGGATGCAAGCGCCCGGTGGGACAGGACGACACCCTTGGGGTCGCCGGTGGTCCCCGACGTGAGGACGACCACGGCCGCCGACTCCGGGTCCGGCTGCGGACGGAGGTCCAGCTGCGGACCGGGGTCCGGCTGCGGACGGAGGTCCGGCTGCGGACGGAGGTCCAGCTGCGGGTCCGGATCCAGCCGAGGACCGGGGTCCGGCTGCGGACGGGGGTCGGGCTGCGGGTCCGGGTCCGGCCGCCGGACGCCCCGGCGCTGCGGGACGTGGACCGCGCCACTCGTCAGGTCGGCAAGGTCGTCGGCCCCCAGCACGAGAGCCGGATCCACGATCCGGGTTGCGACCGCCAGCTCGCGGCTGGTCAGCCCGGGCGGGATGGGGGCCGCCACCGCGCTCGCACGAACGATCCCCAGGATCGTCGCGATCCCGTTCACCGACGGCTCGGCAAGGACGGCGACCCGCTCGCCAGCCCGCACTCCCGCTCCGGCGACCCGTGCCGCGACAGCCACCGTCCGTGCCTCGAGATCGCCCCACTCGACCGAACCACCCGCGTCGACGACCGCGACGTTGCCACCGGCGTCGCGGGCAAGCTGCGCCAGGCGGACCGGCGCGACCCAGGTCGCGGCGCCGGGACCGACCGCCTCGCCACCCCGCCACCCGGGTCCGGTCACCCGGGATCCTCGCGGTATCGCTCCACCGCTGCGGCATCGACCAGCACCCCGAGGACCCCGGTCCCGGCCCCGCCGGGCGCCCGTACCGCGCCGCCGTCCACGACGAGCGACCGGGCGAGCAGGTCGTCCTCAAGCAGACTCGCCGTGGCCAGGCCATGGTCCCGCGAGGCGGCGGGCCAGCCCGGGACGTCGGGCAGTCCAGCCGCGCAGGCCAGTGCCGCGGCCAGCCCGACGCCGGTCTCGAACAGGGAGCTGATGACGACCGGCACGCCCTGCGTCGCCGCGAGGACAGCGATGGCCGCCGCATCGGTCAAACCGCCGACGCGGCCGGGTTTCACGACCAGCACGTCCACCGCGCCCGCCTCGAGCACCGCGCGGGCCGCCTCCATGGACACGATGGCCTCGTCCGCGGCGATCGGCACGCCGGATCCGGCTCTCAGCGCTGCAGCGCCCTCGAGGTCGGCCGGGTCCAGCGGCTGCTCCACGTACTGCAGGTCGAAACCGGCCAGCACCCGGAGCCGCTCGGCCGCCGTGGCCCGGTCCCAGGTCCCGTTGACGTCCAGCCGGAGCGCGGTCGCGTCCCCCGCCGCGGACCGGACCGCCGCGACGCGCTCGACGAGAGAGGCCGTGGTGTCGCGTCGCCCGGCCTTGAGCTTGAGCGTCCGGAAGCCGGCCGCCACGGATCGCTCGGCGGCCTCGGCGGCCGCGTCGGCGTCCCCCGCCCCGATCAAGGCGTTGACGCCGACGACCGGATGACGGCGGCGACCACGACCCCGCCGTCCCTTGCCGAGGTCGACCCACGCGGCATCGAGCGCGGCCCGGGTCGCGCGCCCCGCCGCCCCGGCACGGGCGAGCAGGCTCTCCGCCGGTGGCAGGCCGGTCGCGAGCAGGTCGGCCAGGAGCGCTTCCAGCACGGGTGCTTCCGTCTCGTCCTCCAGCACGGCCTCGCCCCAACCCGTGCGGCCGCGGGTTCCTCGCAGGCAGACGAGCCACGAGCGACGCGCCGTCCACTTGCCGGCCGCGGTCCTCACCGGCGCACGCAACGGCACGCACACGCGGTGGACCTCGACGCGCTCCTCCGGCGTGCGCCGGCCGCTCACCCGCCGACCCCCGCCGGGACGAACCCCGAGACCGCCAGCCCCAGCCCGAACAGCAGCCCGAACACGAGCGACAGCCGCGCCGTGCCGGCCAGGACGAGGTTGAGCTCGCGCGGCTCGCCGAACGAGCGAACGACCGTCAGGAGCGGCGAGGCCATGGGCAGCGTCAGGAGCGGCAGCAGCACGGCGGGCGTGAACGGGGCCGGCGCGCCCGACGGCGTCCAGCCGGCGAGGAAGGCGAGGAACAGCAGAGCCGGCACAGCGTAGGCCACGCCCAGCAGCGCGCCGTACTCGGCCTGCGTACGCCGCTTGCCGAGCACCACGGCCAGCGTGCGCTTGCCGGCTGCGGCATCGGTCGGGATGTCGCGCAGGTTGTTGACCACCAGGATCGCCGTGATCAGCGCCCCGGGGGGGATCGAGATCACGATGAACAGGCCATCGAACCTCAGCGCCTGGAGGTAGGCCGTGCCCACGACCGCGACGAGCCCGAAGAAGATGAACACGAACAGCTCGCCCAGCGCCCGGTACCCGTACGGGAACGGGCCGCCGGTGTAGGCGAGCGCGGCCGCCACCGCCAGCACGCCCAGCGCCAGCAGCACCGGACCGCCGACCCATGCCAGGTACAGCCCCACCAGGCCGGCCAGGACGATCGTGATGCCGATCGCGACCTCGAGCTGGCGCTCGGTCACCAGGCCCGCGGCCGCCACGCGCACCGGGCCCTGGCGGTCGGGCGTGTCCGCGCCGCGCCGGAAGTCGGACAGGTCGTTGGCGAAGTTGGCCAGCACCTGGAGCAGCAGGGCGACGATCACGCAGCCGAGCGCGGTGTCCCACCGGAACGGCGCCCCGACCGCGAGGCCGCCGCCCAGCCCCACCACGACCCCGGCCGCGGCCGCGGGCAGCGTGCGCGGGCGGGCGGCGTGGACCCAGATCGACAGGGCGGACGGCCGCGGCGAGGTCGGTCGCGGCGCGGTCGGTCGCGGCGCGGTCGCAGGATCGGCGCTCATCGGCGGGTCACGGCCGGCGCGGGTACTTGCGGTAGTCCGGGCGGCGCTTCTCGAGGAACGCCGTCGAACCCTCGTGCGCCTCGTCGGTCGTGTAGTACAGCCCGGTCGCGTTGCCCGCGAACTCCTGGAGGCCGGCCAGCCCGTCGGTCGCGACCAGGAACGCCGACTTGAGAAACCGGATCGCGGTGGGGCTCATCTCGAGGATCTCGTCGGCCCACTGCACCCCCTCGGCCTCGAGGTCTGCCAGCGGGACGACCCTGTTGACGAGGTGCATCTCGAGCGCCTCCTGCGCGCTGTACTGGCGGCACAGGAACCAGATCTCCTTGGCCTTCTTGTCACCCACCAGCCGGGCCAGCAGGCCGATACCGAACCCGGCATCGAACGAGCCGACCTTGGGACCGACCTGGCCGAAGACGGCGTTGTCGCTGGCGATCGAGAGGTCGCACACGACGTGCAGCACGTGGCCGCCCCCGATGGCGTAGCCGTTGACCAGCGCGATCACCGGGATCGGCAGGCTGCGGATCTGGCGCTGGAGATCGAGCACGTTGAGGCGTGCGACGCCGTCGCTGTCGAGGTAGCCGCCGTCGTGGCTCTTGTACTTCTGGTCGCCGCCGCTGCAGAACGCCTTGTCGCCCTCGCCGGTGAGCAGGACGCAGCCGATGCTCGCGTCGTCGCGGATGCGGGCGAAGGCATCGATCAGCTCCCGCACAGTCTGCGGCCGGAACGCGTTACGGACCTCGGGTCGGTCGATCGTGACTCTGGCGATCCCGGTCCCACTGTGCTCGTACCGGATGTCGCGGTACTCGACGACGGGCGTCCAGGTGACGTCGGTGGTCATGCGGGCAGGTCCTCCTCCGTGAAGTCGAGCACGAGGCGCCCGAAGGCATCGGGTGATTCGAGGTGTGGAGTGTGGCCGACTCCCTCGAGCAGCACCAGCCGCGCGCCCCGGATCCCGCGGACGACCTCTTCTGCGCGGGCGCGGCCGGCAGGATCGAGCATGCCGCCGATGACGAGCGTCGGAGCGGCCACCTCGCGGAGGCGGTCGTGGAGCGGCTCCATGGCGCCCTGTCCGGCCGCGCGCAGGCTGACCGCCAGCCCGGCGGGGTCGCCGGCCAGGCGGATGGCCCGCTGCCGGGCGACGAGGTCGGGCGCCAGCGCAGCGTGGCTGGCAAACACCGGGTTGTGCTCCCAGGCGCTGACGAACGCCGTGATCCCCTGGTCCAGGATCCGGTCCGCCAAGGCCTCGTCAGACGCCCGGCGGGTCGCGCGCCGGGCGGGATCGCCGATCCCGGCGGACGGGCTCTCGAGCACCAGCCGGCCCACCGCCGCCGGGTGCGCGATCGCGAGCCGGAGGGCGATGCGGGCACCCATCGAGTAGCCAACGACATCGGCGGGCGCGGCCGCGAGGCGACCGAGCAGCCCGGCCAGCGCGTCCGCGGTGCGTTCGACGGTCATCTGCCCGGGATCCGCGGTCGCGGGCGTGTGACCGTGGCCCGGGAGGTCGACCGCCAGCACCCGGTGGCGACGGGCGAACGCATCGAGATGGTCGGCCCACGATGCGGCGGCCCCGGTGAACCCGTGGACCAGGAGCAGCGGCCGACCGCCCCCTCGTTCAACCACGCTCCAGCCGATCCCGGCCGGGGTCGGGCTGGTCATGCCGGGCCGGGCCGTTCCAGGGCGGCATGGACGATGGAGGCCGCCTCGCGGTGGAGCTCGACGTTGCGGGCCCGGTCGGTGCGCAGCTCGAGGACACGGACCCCGGCCCGGCCGATCGATGCCCGGATGGCCCGGCCCAGCTCCCGGTGGCCGACCATCGCGTGCTCGCCGCCCAGCGCCTCGACGGCGGGCCCGACGTCGATGCCGTGCGGGGTCCCGAACAGCTCCTCGTAGTGGTCCGGCAGCCCGGAACCCGCCACCGGCACGCCCGGCTGTGCCTGCGGCAGGAACGAGAAGATGCCACCGCCGTCGTTGTTGACCAGCACGATCGTTGCCGACAGGCGGTGGAGCCGGGCGGCGACCAGGGCGTTGAGATCGTGGAGGAAGGCGAGGTCCCCCACCACAGCGGCCACCGGTGCCCCGACGGCGGCCGCGGCCCCCAGCGCGGTCGAGACGACGCCGTCGATCCCGTTGGCTCCCCGGTTGGACCGGACGCTGATGGCTCGTGCGGTCGAGGGCAGCCAGGTGTCCGCATCGCGCACCGGCATCGAGCTCGAGGCCCACACGATGCCGCCGTCGGGCAGTGCCTCCGCGAGGAGCGGCCAGGGGGATCCCTCGAACGGTTCGTCGAGGGCGGCCAGCCAGACCGTCATGGCACGTTCAGCGACGCGGTCGGCGTCGATCCATGCCTGTGACCACGCCGGGGGGGTGGCGGTCCCGGTCGGCGTCAGTCGGCCGGCGAGCGCGGCTGTGGTCGCGGCGGCATCGGCGTGGACGTAGGTCGCCGGAATCCCGGCCGCCTCCCGGAAGCCGCCGTCGCCGTCGATGACCAGGAGCTCCGGGCGGGCCGTGGTGAGCAGCTCGAGGACCGGCTTTGACGTGGGCATCGCCCCCGTGCGCAGGACGAGGTCCGGGACGTGGCCCTCGATCCAGGAACCCCGCCTGGCCAGGAGGTCGCCCCGGGCCAGCACGCGCGTTCGATCGTGGGGCCCCGTCCGCAGCCCGGACAGCGGGTC
This sequence comes from uncultured Chloroflexia bacterium, assembly GCA_963727585.1. Taxonomy (GTDB): domain Bacteria; phylum Chloroflexota; class Limnocylindria; order Limnocylindrales; family CSP1-4; genus CAIXZV01. The sequence goes on from CAVSHH010000003.1 coordinate 2,316,234, forward strand.
GGCGAGGATCGGGAAGCCGGTGGCTCGCGCGAGCGTCGCGACCGCCGCGGGCAGGACCGGTGAATCATCGGGCCCGGCCACGATGAGCCCGCGGACGGCGGCACGCAACCGGTCCGCGAGCATCCCGAGGTGCGGGTCCTCGAGGGTCCTGGCGCCGGGTACGACCTCGGCGAACGGCCGCTGTGGCGCGTGGCCGTCGGGCGCCAGCGACGCATCGGGGAGAAGCGGCTCCCGGAATGGGATGTTCACATGGACGGGACCCGCGGGGCCTTCCGCGGCCACCGCCGCCGCTCGCCCGGCCACCCACCGCCAGTGGTCGAGCGTGACGGTCTGCCCGTCGAGCAGCGGCAGTTCGGTGGCCCACTTGGCCGCGCTGCCGTACAGGCGCACCTGGTCGATCGTCTGGGCCGCCCCCCGGTCGCGGAGCTCGAGTGGCCGGTCGGCGGTCAGCACGATCAGCGGAACGCGCGACAAGGCCGCCTCGACGATGGCGGGGTGGAACTCGACGACCGCGGTCCCCGAGGTCGCCAGCAGGGCCACCGGCCGGCGCGACGCCCGGGCCATCCCCAGCGCGAAGAACGCGGCGGCCCGCTCGTCGTACAGCACCCGGACCTGGAGGTCCGGTGCGGCACGCAGGGCGAGGGCCAGCGGCGTGGAGCGCGAGCCCGGGCAGACGACCGCGTCCCCCACCCCGGCCGCAACCAGCTCCTCGACGAATGCCCGCAGCCCGTCCGCGCGGGTCAAGGTCCGTCCTCCGGCAGGCCCAGCGCGCTGACCACCGCGCGCAGCTTGATCCGCGACTCCTCCCACTCCTGGTCGGGATCGGAGTCGGCGACGATGCCGCAGCCTGCGAACAGGGTGGCCCGCGTCCGGTCGACGATCCCGCATCGCAGGGCCACGCACAGCTCGCCGTCGCCGTCGGCGCCCAGCCAGCCGATCGGTCCCGCATACCAGCCACGGTCGAACCCCTCGTGCTCGTCCACCATCGCCAGCGCCACGCCCCGCGGCTCGCCGCCCACCGCCGGCGTCGGGTGGAGGCGTTCGCCGAGCGCAAGCAGCCCGCGCCCCTCGGGCAGGGTGCCGCTGATCTCCGTGACCAGGTGCTGGACGAAGCGCAGGGTCATGATCCCGGGCTCGGGGGCCACATCGAGCGTGTCCGCCACGCCACGCAGCTGGTCGAGGATGGAGGCGACCACGATCGAATGCTCCTCGCGGTCCTTCTCCGAATCCTGCAGGGCGCGGGCCAGGCGTGCATCCTCGCCGGCGTCGATGCCGCGGCCGATCGTGCCCGCGACGGCCACCGTCCGGAACGCGCGGCCGGCGGTCTGGACGAGTCGTTCCGGCGTCGCACCAAGGAAGACCGGGCCGTTGCGTCGGAAGGCATAGGTGGTGCTCTCGGGGGCGGCGGCGGCCAGGCGGCGCAGGGCGTTGGGAATGTCGAGCTCCACCCGCGACCGGAGGTCGACCCGCCGGCCCAGCACGACCTTGTCGATCCGGCCGCGGCCGACGGCGCCCGAGAACATGCCGACCAGGCGCCGCCAGTGCTCGTGCGACGGCTGCTCGCCCTCGACCGAGAGCGGGGCGTAGACGGGCATCGCGATCAGGCCGCTGGGTGCCGGGGCGAGGGCTCGCGCTCGCAGGGCGAGGCGTTCCCAGCGGCGCTCCACGGCGCGGACCGCGGCAGGCGACCCCGGCGCGACGAGACTGCCCGTGAGGAATGCGCCATCAGCAGTCACCGCGACCAGGAGCTCGGGGAGAACGAGGCTGCTCGGACCGAACGGCCCCCACGGATCCTGGGCTGCGGGTGCTCGCCCCGTGAAGCCCAGCGCCCCCAGCAGCACCGGTCCGGCCATCGGGTGATCGGGCCCGTCGCGGTCCAGCACCGCGCCTGCGAGGGCGGCCCGCCATGCGACCTCCGCCTCGTGGAACCGGCCGGGACCGGACGCCTCGATCGCCCATGACCTGCCGACGCCGACCAGCGCCAGTCGCTCGGAGGGGCGCAGCCACAGCGCGACCTCGAGGTCCGCCTCGAGCGCGGCCGTGAACAGGGACACGGGATCAAGCCCGGTGACCGGGATCGTGGCTGCCACGAAGGAATCCGCGCGGGCCGAGCCCTCGAGGAGTGTCGCCAGTCGCTCGCCGAGGCCGGCGGCCTCGTCCTCGGGACCGCGGGCCACCGGGCGGGCCGCCGTCATCGCCTGGGCTCCGGGAAGTCCCAGCCGCCGTCGGGCACCGGGATCTCCCCGACCCGCTGCGCCGGGACCCCCGCCGAACGCAGCAGGGCGGCACGCAGCGCGGGGTAGGCATCGTCCAGGCGACCCGGCTGATCGGCCAGCAGCCAGCGCGCCACGACCTCGTTGATCGCTCCGAACCACGCGATGCTGGTGATCCTGGTATCCATCGGCGGGCAGGCGCCCGCCTCGACCGCCTCCTCCAGGTAGCCCTGGATCAGCCGGGCGAACCGCTCGTGGAGCTCGTTGGTCTGGGCCTGGAACACCCGTCCGGCTCCCATCGTGTCGAGGAACAGCAGGCGGGCCATCGTCCGGTGGCCCGCGAACGTGGCCAGGACCGTGTGGATGGCGACCTCCGCCCGTGTCACCGGGTCCGTCTCCATCGCGACCGCCTTCTCGACCTTCGCCACCAGCTTGTCGGCCGTGGTCGCCATCAACTCCCGGAAGATGGATTCCTTGGTCGGGAAGTGGAAGTAGATGCCGCCCTTGGATGTCTCTGCGGCGCCCGCGATGTCGTCCACCGCCGTCTCGCGGTAGCCGCGGGTCGCGAACGTGTGGAAGGCCGCGTCCAGGATCCGCTCACGGCGGCTCCGGCTCTGCTCGGCGGGATCGGGGCGGGGCATCGCAAGGTCCTCGGCTCGACCGACCGACCGGTCGGTCGGCAGCATCCTACCCCATTCCCCGCCACAACGTGCGCACCCGATGTATCCAGTTTCCCTGCGGCTGGAAGCCGGTCGTTACCGGTCCGCGGTCCCCAGTGAGCGCACCGCAGCGCGGGCGGGCGCACGCTGGAACGATGCCGATCGAGACCCAGCTCGAAGACCTGCTGCGGATCGTGCTGGCCGGGATCGCGGCTGGGCTGCTCGGGCTGGAGCGCGAGACGGCGGACAAGCCGGCCGGCACGCGGACGTTCGCGGTGGTCGGCATCGGGGCCTGCCTGTTCGCCGTGGCCGCCGAACGGTCGTTCGGTGGCGGTGACCCGACCTCGCGCGTGGTGGCGCAGGTCGTGACCGGCGTCGGCTTCCTGGGCGCGGGCACGATTCTCCACGTCCGCGATCGAGTCAAGGGCCTGACCACCGCAGCCGGGATCTGGGCGGTGGCTGCCGTGGGCGTCACGTTCGGGCTCGGCCTGTACGTGCTCGCCGTCGGGACCACCGTGATCCTGATGATCGCGTTCGCGGTGCTCGGACGACTGCTGCCGCCAAGCCTCGGCGGCAGCGGCAAGGACTGACATCCGCGGGGCCGCGGCCCGGATGGGCTCGTGGCCCGGATGGGCCCATGCCCCGAGCGCGCTCCCGCCGGTCAGCCGCGCTGGTAGGCGACCGCCACCGCGCCCAGCTTCTCCTCGACGCCCTGCAGGCACTCGAGCTGGCTCGCGTCGAGGCGCGCGGGTCTGAGGCCCTCACGCAGGCGCCCGTCGGTCCGGGGCGCACCCTCGCTGTACACGAGGACGATGTCTGCGCCGAGCGTCTGCTCGGCCTCCTGCACCAGCTCCAGGCCCTTGGCGTCGAGCGGCGCCCATTTCCACGTCGTATCGGTCATCAGGGTGCTCCGCCGGATATGTGGATGGTGGTGCCCCGATTATGGCCCGCAGGCGCAATCCGCGGCCGACGTCGAGCGGCACGGAGATCGTCAACCGGACGCCCGCTGATCGTTCGGCCCGATGGCGGCCCCGTCGCGGCGGGCGGTGCGGCCGGGCAGTGGTCGCCCGCCGGCGAACCGCCGGCGGGCAATGACCGCTGAAGGGGGAAGCCGCGAGGCTAGACCTCCTTGAACTCGCCCTCGACCGTCTCGTCGCCGGTGCCGGCCTCGGAGCCGTCGCCGGGACCGGACGCCTCGCTGCCCTCGCCGGCTGCGCCGCCCTCGCCGGTGCCGTCGCCGGTGCCGTCCTCGCCCGACGCCGCCGACGCCTGGTAGGCCGCCATCGAGACCCGGTTGAGGGTCTCCATGATCTTGTCCATGCCGGACTTGATCAGCTCCGCGTCGTCGCCCTTGAGCGCCTCGCGCAGGGCGGACACCTGGGCCTCGATCTCGGCCTTGTCCTCGGACGACACCTTGTCCCCGAGGTCGCCGAGCGTCCGCTCGGCCTGGTAGGTCAGCTGCTCCGCCTGGTTGCGAAGCTCGACCTCCTCGCGCCGCTTCTTGTCCTCGTCGGCGTGCGACTCGGCCTCCCGGACCATCTTGTCCACGTCGTCCTTGCTGAGCATGGAGGAGGCCGTGATCCGGACCTGCTGCTCCTTGCCGGTCGCGCGGTCCTTGGCCCTGACGTCGAGGATGCCGTTGGCGTCGATGTCGAACGTGACCTCGATCTGGGGAATGCCGCGCGGCGCCGGCGGGATCCCGTCGAGGATGAACCGGCCGAGGGTCTTGTTGTCGGACGCGAAGTCGCGCTCGCCCTGGAGGACGTGGATCTCGACCTGGTTCTGGTTGTCGGACGCCGTCGAGAACACCTGCGACTTGCTGGTCGGGATGGTGGTGTTGCGGTCGATGAGCCGGGTCATCACACCGCCCAGGGTCTCGATGCCCAGCGACAGCGGCGTGACATCCAGCAGCAGGACGTCCTTCACCTCGCCGCCGAGCACGCCGGCCTGGATGGCGGCGCCGATGGCCACCACCTCGTCGGGGTTGACGCCGCGGTGCGGCTCCTTGCCGAACAGGCCCTTGACCATCTCCTGGACGGACGGCATCCGGGTCATGCCGCCCACGAGGATCACCTCGTTGATGTCGGCCGCCTTGAGCCCGGAATCCTTGAGCGCGGCCAGCACCGGCGCCTTGGTCTTCTCGATCAGGTCGCGGACCAGCTCCTCGAGCTTGGCCCGGGTGAGCGTGATGACGAGATGCTTGGGACCGCTCGCGTCGGCGGTGATGTAGGGCAGGTTGATCTCGGTCGACGAAGTCGAGGAGAGCTCGATCTTCGCCTTCTCGGCCGCTTCCTTGAGGCGCTGCAGGGCCTGCTGGTCCTTCGAGAGGTCCATGCCCTGGTCCTTCTTGAACTCGGCCAGCAGCCAGTCGATGACCCGCTGGTCGAAATCGTCGCCACCGAGGTGGGTGTCGCCGTTGGTGGCCTTGACCTCGAACACGCCCTCGCCCAGCTCGAGGATCGAGATGTCGAAGGTGCCGCCGCCCAGATCGTAGACGGCGATCTTCTCGTCGTGCTTCTTGTCCAGGCCGTAGGCCAGCGCCGACGCCGTGGGCTCGTTGATGATCCGCTTGACCTCGAGGCCGGCGATCCGCCCGGCATCCTTGGTGGCCTGGCGCTGCGTGTCGTCGAAGTAGGCCGGGACGGTGATCACCGCCTCGGTCACCTTCTCGCCCAGGTATGCCTCAGCGTCGGACTTCAGCTTCTGGAGCACCATCGCGCTGATCTCGGGCGGCGTGGAGTGGTGCTCCCCCGCGACCACGCGGATGCCGTCGCTCTTGGGATCCTTCTCGACCGTGTAGGGGACGAGACCCTTGGATCGCTGGACCTCCGGGTCATCCCAGCGGCGACCCATGAAGCGCTTGATCGAGTAGATGGTGTTGGTCGGGTTGGTGACCGCCTGGCGCTTGGCCAGCTGGCCGACGACGCGCTCGCCCGTCTTGGGGAAGCCGACGACGGACGGGACGGTCCGGTTACCCTCGGAGCTCGGGATGACGGTGGGCTCGCCGCCCTCCATCACGGCGACGACGCTGTTGGTCGTCCCGAGGTCGATGCCGATGATCTTTCCCATTCGGGCGTCTCTCCTGGTCTCGCTTTGGGTTCGGGTGGAAGTCGATCTGGGGTGGGTTGCTAGTTGATTGGGGGGCCGTCGCCGCCGGCCGCCACGGCGACGAGGGCGGGCCGGATGAGCCGGTCCCGGAGCCGGTACCCGCGCCGGATCTCCTCGACGATCTCGCCCTCGGGGCGGCCGGTGCCCGGGACGCTCACGATCGCCTCGTGCTCGCGAGGATCGAAGGCGGTCCCGACCGACGCCTCGACGGCGGTCACCCCCTCGCTCTCGAGCAGCAGGCGCAGCTTGCGGTCGATGGCGGCGATCCCATCGGCCCACGCGGTGTCCACGAGCTCGTCGGGACGACTTTCGATGGCCCGGTCGAAGTCGTCGGCCAGCGTGAGCACCTTGCTGATCAGGTCGACGCCGGCGAGACCCAGGTCGCGCTGCCGCTCCTCGGCGGTCCGGCGCTTGAAGTTCGTGAACTCCGCGCGCTCGCGCTGGAGGGCCAGGAGGTACTCGTCCGCCCTGGTGACGGCCTCGTCCCTTGCGGTCGTGAGGGCCTCGATCTGGTCGATGAGCTGGGTCGGGGAGGTATCGAGCTCCTCGATGCGCTCCTCGGCGCGGGTCTTGCGGGTCATCGGTCTCCGGTCGGTATGGGTCAGGCGTACAGGTGGTCGATGAGCTCGTTCATGAGCCCGGACACGAAACGGACGGTGCCGATCGCGTGCGGATAGGCCATGCGCGTCGGCCCCAGCACGCCGACCACGCCCACGGCGCGGCCCGGCTGCCCGTACGGCGCGAGCACGAGCGACACGTCGGCCATCTCCTCGGCCGGGTTCTCGTGGCCGATGAACACGCACACACGGCCCGAGCCTGCGACATCGCCGATCAACTCCGCGAGATAGGCGCGGTTCTCGAGCGCTGCGAACACGCGGCGGAGCTTCTCGCTCTGGGCGAACTCGGGCGCGGCCATGACGTTCAGCAGGCCGTCGCTGAACAGCTCCTCGATGGCTGCGCCGTCGAACTCCTCGAGGGCCCGGACGACGCGCTCGCCCACGCGCAGCGGGAGGTCCATGCGCGGATCCTCGTGGTCGAGATGCGCCAGCACGCGCGCCGCCCCATGGGCCGTCCGGCCATCGAGCAGGTCGTTGAGGCGGGCGGCGACCGCGCTCAGCTCGTCCTGGCCGGCGGCCCGGTCGAGCGTGACCAGCACCTGCTTGAGGGCGCCCTCGCGGAGGACGAGGATCAGGCTCGCAAGGCGATCGCTGATGCTCACCAGGTCCAGACGCCGGAGATGCGCCGCGCTGGGCTTGGCCGGGGTGGCCAGGCCGGCGGCGCGGGTCACCGAGGCCAGCGTCGTGGCCGCCAGGCGGAACCAGTGCTCGCTCGCGTACTCGACCTGGCCGAACTGGTGCCGGATCATCAGCTGCTCCACGGGCGGGAGCGGCACGGAGTCCACCATGGACTCCACGTAGTAGCGGTAGCCGGCCTCGGTCGGCACTCGCCCGGCCGATGTGTGGGGGTGGGTCAGCAGGCCGGCCCCTTCCAGCTCGGCGAGAACCGAGCGCACCGTGGCGCTGGACACGCCGAGACGGTAGCGCTCGACGAGCGCATGCGAGCCCACGGGCTGGGCGGTGGTGACGTATTCCTCGATGACGGCCCGAAGGATCGCCTGGCAGCGAAGGTCCAGGGGGCCGCTGGAGCGACGCACGCGACGCGCCATGAAGCCTCTCCTGCGTTGGTTAGCACTCGCGGCATGAGAGTGCTAACGGAATGTGGGAAGTCTAGCAATCGTGGGTCGGGAGTGTCAACGATCCGAGCCGGCGGCCGATCCGAGTGTCCGCTCTCTCCGGCGCGCGACGATCAGGGCACCGCCAGCAACCCGGCAAACCTGGCCCGGGCGGCCGCGGCGGTCGGGTCCGACAACGCCGCCACCGCAGTCGACCTGAGCACGGTGGCGTCGGTCGCCCGGATCGCCCTGCGCACCGCGGCCAGGGAGGGCGGCCCCATCGAGAGCTGGCGGATGCCGAGGCCCACGAGGGCGAGGGCCGCGACCGGGTCGCCGGCCATCTCACCGCACACGGACAACGGGATGCCGGCCCGGCCTGCGCTGTCCACGGCCATCGCGACCAGCCGCAGGACCGCCGGGTGCAGCGCATCCCGGTAGCGCTCGAGCGCCGGGTTGCCGCGATCCACGGCCAGCGTGTACTGGGTGAGGTCGTTGGTCCCCAGGCTCGCCAACGCGATCGAGCCGAACCAGGCGTCCGCTGCCAGGATCGCCGCCGGGACCTCGAGCATCACGCCCAGGTCCAGCTCGCCGGCGGCCGTTCCCTCCGCCCGCAGCCCCTCGCGCGCGCGCCCTGCCAACTGCAGCAGCAGCTCGACATCGCCGGCGTCCGCCACCATCGGCGCCATGACCTTGACCGGGCCGCCGATCGCCGCCCGGTAACACGCGCGCAGCTGGGTCACGAACAGCGCCGGGCGCTCCGCGGCCAGGCGCAGCGCACGGACCCCGAGGAACGGGTTGTCCTCGGCGGGCAGGCGTAGATAGGGGAGCGGCTTGTCGCCGCCGACGTCCAGCAGCCGGATGGTGACCGGGTCGCCGGCGAACGCATCGACCGCCTCCCGGTAGGCAGCGGCCTGCTCGTCCTCGGACGGCGGGGCGGCGCGTTCGAGGAACAGGAACTCGGTCCGGAACAGGCCCACGCCTCGCGCTCCCATCGCGCGCGCCCGGCCGGCCTCCGCGGGCGTCCCGATATTGGCCAGCAGCGTGACCTCGACGCCGTCGATGGTCACCGCGGGCAGCGCCGCCTCCTCGAGGTCCTGTGAGCGCGATGCTGCCAACCGGCTCGCGCGCGCGTCGAGATCGGCGAGGTCGCCCGCACCCGGATCGATCTCGATCTCGCCCGTCGACCCGTCCAGCGCGATCTGGGCATCGCCTCCGGCCGCCGCCAGCGCAGCCAGGATCCCGCGGGCCCCGACAACGGCCGGGATGCCACGGGCGCGGGCCAGGATCGCGGCGTGGGCCGTCGGTGAACCGCCCTCGAGCAGGATCCCCAGGAGGCGCCCGCGTGGCAGCGTCGCGGTGAGCGAGGGGGACAGGTCCTCGGCCACCACGATCGCCGGCGCCGACAACAGCGGCCCCTCGGGAAGCGCACCCGTGAGCAAGCGCGCGATCCGGTCGGCCACGTCCGCCACGTCCACCGCCCGCGCCGACAGCACCTCGTCATCGAGGGCGGCGAGCTTCGCCGCCACCTCGGCCGCGACGGCCCCGATCGCGGCCACCCCGTCCTCGCCCTGGCCCTTGATGCGGGCGACCGCCGCGTCCACCAACGCGGGGTCCCCCGCGAGCGCGGCATGGGCCGTGAAGATCGCCGCCTCCTCCTCGTGGCCATCGGCCGCGACCCGCTGCGACAGCGCCGCCAGGTCGTCCGCGGCCCGGTTCGCGGCCTCGCGCAGGCGAGCCTCCTCGGCCTCCGCCTCGCCCTGGGCCACGCGCCCTCCGGCCGGCGCCTCGCGGCGGCGAACGCCGACCCACGGCCCGCGGGCCACCCCGGGCGCTGCGGCGATGCCGGTCAAGCGCTTCCCGGCCGTCATCCCCATGCCGTGCACCTCCCACTCCGCCGACCTTCCGAAGCTCGATGCCGTGGATGCCATTGTCGACCCGGAGAGAACACCGCGCCGCCGTCCGGCGGGCTGCGCCACGCTCAGACGAGCCGGACGAACAGCTCGTTCGAGAGGAGCCTGCCCGACCGTGTCAGACGGACGCGTCCGCCGGGGCCGTGCTCCAGCAGGCCGGCCGCGAGCGCCCAGGCGAGGTGCGGTCCGAGCGGCCCGGCGCGGGCCTCGTCCCGGTCGAGGCCGGTATCGAGCCTGAGGCCGAGGATCACCGCCTCGACCGCGGCATCGGCGTCGTCCACGACCTCCGAGCCTCCCGGCGGCAGTCGCGGCGGCCCCCCGTCGGCCGGAGCCAGCGCGGCCAGGTAGCCGTCCAGGCGGGCGGCGTTCCAGCGGCGGCGGCGTCCATCGAAGGCGTGGGCGCCCGGCCCCACCGCCTCGTACGGCTCGCGACGCCAGTAGGCGAGGTTGTGCCGGCTCTCGTGGCCGGGCCGGGCCCAGTTGGAGATCTCGTAGCCGCGGAAGCCGGCCGCGCTCAACCGGTCCAGGGCCAGCAGGTACTGGGCGGCCGCGCGATCCTCGTCTTGCTGGCAGCGCGCGGCCGCCCGCCAGCGACGTGCCCCGGCCGTCGTGGGCAGGTGGTCCCCCCGGGTCCTGTGAGCCCCTCCGCTTCCGGGTCGTCGAGCGTCAGGGCATAGGCGCTCACGTGGTCCGGCCCCAGCCCGATCGCGGTCTCGAGCGCCGCCGACCATTCGGTCTCGGACTGGCCGGGGGCGTCGTACAGCAGATCCACCGACACCGACCCGATCCCGGCCGTCCGGGCTTCGCGAACCGCGTCGGGGACATCGGCCGGCCGGTGTCGCCGGCCCAGCCGCCGGAGGCGACCGGGGTCGAATGCCTGGGCACCCAGCGAGAGTCGGGTCACCCCCGCGGCCGCCAGCGCGGCAGGGTCCCCGCGCTCGTCGGGTCCGGGGTTGGCCTCGATCGTGACCTCGGCCCCGGGTGCGATGCCGTAGCGGGCACGCACGAGATCCAGGATCGCCGCGATCGAACCCGCCGGTAGCAGGGTCGGCGTGCCTCCCCCCAGGTAGACGGACCCCAGCGCCGGTCGATCCGGCCCGACGGCCCGGTCGGCGGCGTCCGCGCGGAGGGCGAGCTCGGCCAGCAGCGCAGCCGAGAATGCCTCGATCCGCGACGCCGGGCCGCGGGCCTCACGACCGGCCACCACCACGAAGTCGCAGTACGGGCAGAGCGAGATGCAGAATGGGATGTGGACGTAGAGCGCGACTGGGGACCGCGGGCCGTCCGGCTCCGGGGGGATCGCCGGTTCGGGCAGCCCGGCCGGGGTCGTCAGCGTTCGACCGCCTCGTCCGGGCCCAGCACCTGCCAGCCGTCGGGGGTACGACGCCGGCGTTCGACCTCCTCCTCCTCCGTCCCCCGCGCCTTGGGGATGCCGGCGTGGCCGGTCGTCAGGAAGATCGCGATGCGGGTGATGGCATGGCCCAGGAACGCGGCCCCGATGCCCCCGGTCACGGCGGTGAGCCAGCCACCGGCGAGGCCGATCACCAGCATGGTCACCAGCATGTACCACGGCCGCCCCGGAGCCCCGACCCGGGTCGCAAGTGCGTAGAGCATCGCCTGCGTCAGGTTGGCGAGGTTGGCGTCCATCGGCGTCTGGAGCAGGAACCCGAACACGATCCCGCGGAACACGGCCTCGTCGATGAAGGCGGTCGCGATGGCATTGGTGATCTTGGCCGGGTACAGCGAGACCGGCGGGAACCGCACGTAGTGGTAGCGGTAGAGGGCGATCCCGATCGCGATGGCGACACCGATCGAGCCGTAGGCCAGGCCCAGGATCACCGTTCCGAGGCGGTCGCCGAGCGAGAGGTACAGGCCGTTCGCCGGGTCGGGGAAGATCTTGAGGACCAGGAAGATGCCGCCGAACCCGAGCACGTACCATGCCAGCCGGCGCAGCAGCGACGGCTCACGACCCCAGCGGTCGATGTCGTCGTACTCGGCGGCATTGAACCGCTCGGCGTCGAACCGCAGGATCACGAGGAGCAGCGCCAGCCCGAGGACCATCAGCACCCGCAGCTCGTCCGGCACGTCGCCGAGCAGGCTGTCAAGGTCGGGGATGGGCAGATCCGGCATCGGGGCGGGTCAGCGCAGCAAGGCGGGCGTCATTCGTCGCCCATGCGCAGGATTGCGAGGAACGCCTCCTGCGGGATCTCGACGGAGCCCACGCGCTTCATCCGCTGCTTCCCCTCCTTCTGTTTTTCGAGCAGCTTGCGCTTCCGGGTGATGTCCCCACCGTAGCATTTCGCGAGCACGTTCTTCCGCATCGCGGGGATGGTCTCGCGCGCGACGACGTGACTCCCGATGGCCGCCTGGATCGGCACCTCGAACATCTGGCGCGGGATCAGCTTGCGCAGCTGGGTGGCAAGCGCGCGACCGGTCGCCTGGGCGCGGTCGCGGTGGACGATCAGGGACAGGGCGTCCACGGGATCACCGGCCACCAGCACGTCGAGCTTGACCAGGTTCGCCTCGCGGTAGCCGGTCTCCTCGTAGTCCATGGAGGCGTAGCCCTGCGTCCGGCTCTTGAGCTGGTCGTAGTAGTCGACGATCAGCTCGGCCAGGGGCAGATCGAAGTGCATGTGGACGCGCTGCGGATCGAGGTACTCCATGTTCTCGAACGTGCCGCGGCGCCCGGTCGTGAGCTCCATCAGGGTCCCGATGTACCGGTCCGGTGTGACCACGCCGAGTCGGACCCACGGTTCCCGGATCGACTCGATCTCCCCCACCTCGGGAAACCTGGCCGGATTGTCCACCGTGACCTGCCCCCGGTTCATGGTCAGGTCGACCCGGTACTCGACCGACGGCGCGCTGGCGATCAGGTCGACGTCGAACTCGCGCTCGAGGCGCTCCTGGACGATCTCCATGTGGAGCAGGCCCAGGAACCCGCACCGGAACCCGAAGCCCAGGGCCACCGAGCTCTCGGGCTCGAAGGTCAGGCTGGCATCGTTGAGATGCAGCTTCTCGAGGGCGTCGCGAAGGAGCGGGTAGTCGGGACCGCTGACAGGGTAGATCCCGGCGAACACGAGGCTCTTGGCGGCCTGGTAGCCGGGGAGCGGCGCCGGGGTGGGTCGGTTCACCGTGGTGACCGTGTCGCCCACCTGCGCCTCGCGGACGGTCTTGAGCCCGGTGGCCACGTAGCCCACCTCGCCCGCGACCAGCCGCTGGACGGGGACGAGCTGCGGCCGGAACACCCCCAGCTCCAGCAGCTCGCTGTGCGCCCCGCTGGCCATCAGCCGGATCACGTCGTGCTGGTGGAGCGTGCCCTCCGTGAGGCGCAGGTAGCAGACCACGCCCTTGTAGGCGTCGTAGTGGGAATCGAACACCAGGGCCCGGAGCGGCGCGCCTGGGTCGCCGCCCGGCGGCGGGATCCGGTCGACGATCGCCTGCAGGATCTCGGCGACCCCGGTGCCCTCCTTGGCCGAGGCGAGGATCACCTCCTCGCGCGGGATGGCGAGCACGTTCTCCAGCTCCTCGATCACGACATCGGGCTGCGCGGACGGCAGGTCGATCTTGTTGAGCACGGGGATGATCGTGAGCCCTTCGCGCAGCGCGAGGTGGACGTTGGCCAGCGTCTGGGCCTCGATCCCCTGCGCGGCGTCGACCACCAGGATCGCTCCCTCGCACGCCTGCAGGCTGCGGCTGACCTCGTAGCTGAAGTCGACGTGGCCGGGCGTGTCGATCAGGTTGAGCGCGTAGACCAGGCCGTCGTCCGCCGTGTGCTCGAGTCGGACCGCGCGAGCCTTGATCGTGATCCCCTTCTCGCGCTCGAGGTCCATCGAGTCCAGGACCTGGCTGGTCATCTGGCGGGCATCGATCGTGTGCGTGGTCTCGAGCAGCCGGTCGGCGAGCGTGGACTTGCCGTGGTCGATGTGAGCGATGATCGAGAAGTTGCGGAGGCGGTCCTGGCTGATGGTCACGGTGCCGGAGTGTAGCCGGTCAGGTCGGCTCGACCTCTCGGGGCCCGCCACCAACGGGTGCCGTGCCTTCCCCTCCGGCACCACGATCTCGATGCCGGCTGCCGGCAGCTCGGCTCCGGCAATCGGCACCACCACCGCACGGCGCCACGGGCTGGTCACGGTGGACCGGGAAGCCGGGCCGGCCCGTGGCCCGGCTCTCGCTGCGTCGCCCGACGCCCTGTATAGTTTCTTGCGCAACGACCGCGCAACGGTCGCGCAACATCGCGGAGCACCCCGCACGCGCGCCCTGACCCCCGCGGTGTCGATGCTCCAAGGCGTCGATGCTCCAAGGCGTCGATGAGTTCTCACGAGGAGACCTGCAGGGTGAACCCTGGGACACGCAACCGGCTGGTGGCCGGCGGATCCTGGGCATGGCCGTCGCGAACCCGGGCACCGCTGCCCGGGAGCAGCCGATGAGCCAGCCCGCCGCTGGGCGTCTCCTGGCACGGACCGTGCGGCTGGCCGAGATCCTTCGCCTGCGGCCGGCGATCGGCAGCGTTGTTCGCCGGCTGCCACCGCCACTGCGCAGGCGCGTTGTCGCCTTGCAGGTGCGGGCCGGCTACATGCAGGGCATCGTCCTCGTGCCCGAGGAGGACCTGGAGCGGAGCTACGAGGCGGCCCTGCGCCTCCTCGACGGCGACCTCGAGGATCCCTCGACCGCCTACCTCGAGTTCGGTGTCTATGTCGGCACCTCGATGGCCTGCATGTATCGTGCCGCGGAACGCGCCGGCATGGCCCGGCTCCGGCTGGTGGGCTTCGATTCCTTCGAGGGCATGCCCGACACGGACGAGGGCGAGAACGACCCGCGCTGGACCGCCGGTGGGCTCGCCTCGGACATCGAGTCCACGAAGCGGAACCTTGCCCGAATGCGGGTGCCCCTCGATCAGGTCGACCTGGTCCCCGGCTGGTTCCAGGACTCGCTCACCGAACCCACGCGGGAGCGGCTGGGACTGGAGCGCGCCGCCCTGGTGATGGTCGACTGCGTCATCGAGAGCTCGGCGCGGATCGCGCTCGACTTCTGCGTCCCGCTGATCCACGAACGGACCCTCATCTACTTCGATGACTGGGCGACCAACGACTTCGCCGACCGGGGGCTCGGGGAGCGGGCGGCGTTCGAGGCCTGGCTGGCCGATCACCCGGAGTTCAGCGCCGAGGAGGTTCCCGGCCTCCGCTACCGGAATGCCCGGGCGTTCATGGTCACCAGGATGCCGGCAGCTGGCACCCACGAACGCGCGGCGCACCGGAATTAGGCCCCCTGGTCCGGGCGCCGGCTCCTGCCCGGCGAGCCATGGCATGCTCACCTCGATGCGCCCCACCGATCGTCCCGCTCTCCGGGTCGTCCGCCTGCCCGATCACCGCCCCCTCGCCGCGGATCCGGCACCACCCGAGGTTCCCGACGTGGCGCCGGTGCCGGGATGAGCAACGAGGCCCTTGCCCCGGAGCTGACCGCCGGCTACGCCCGCTTCCGGGACACCCGCTATGCAGCCCAGCGCGATCGCTATCGGCAGCTGGCCGCGGAAGGGCAGCGCCCTCGGACGTTGATCGTGGCGTGCAGCGATTCGCGAGCGGCACCCGAAATCGTGTTCGATGCTCGACCGGGCGAGCTGTTCGTCGTTCGCAATGTCGCGGCGCTCGTTCCGGCCTACGAGCCTGATACCCGCAGTCATGCCGCGAGTGCCGCCCTCGAGTACGGGGTCCTCGGCCTGGGCGTCGACTCCATCGTCGTGATGGGGCACGGCCGTTGTGGCGGGGTGGCCGCGGCGTTCGACGACGCGGCCCCGCTCAGCCACACCGACTTCATCGGCACCTGGGTTGCCGGCCTGCGTCGTCTCGCGCTGGAACAGGGACGACACCGCCCCGGCGAGCCGGAAGCCAACCGGCGTCTCGTGGAGCTGCGCTCGGTGGAGCAGTCGCTGCGGAACCTGCAGACCTTCCCGTGGATCCGGGCACGTGTCCGCGACGGGTCCCTGGCCCTGTCCGGCTGCTGGTTCGACATCGCCCTCGGCGAGCTGCATGCGCTCGAGGACGGCGCATGGAAGCCGATCCCATCGCCCTGACCGGCCCGCGGGCAGCGTCGCGCTGCGCGGGGTCGCCGAGCGCGGGTGGTCCCGGTGCGTCGGCCCGCCGCGGCGGCGTCTAGACCGGCGTGTCCCGTGTCCCGGCCTGGACCCCGATCCCGAGGTATGCCACGCCATCCGGGAGCGCGAGCGAGCGGAGACTGTTGCGCCCGTCGTACACGACGGCCAGCTCGGGGAACCAGGCGGGATCGAGGGCGGCGAACCGTCGATCGGCGGTCTGGGTCACGATCGCCCGGGTCGGACCCGGCTCGCCCCACGCCCAGGGTTGGGCGCCGAGCGCCTCGATCTCGGCCGGGCTGAGCATTGGGTCGTACGCCCAGACGTTCGCGCCGGCCGCCCGCAGGCCGTCGATCAGCGGCAGCGCGCGGCTGTACGCCAGCTCCTTGACCCCCTCGCGATAGGTCACGCCCAGGACCAGCACCGGCGCCCCCTCCAGCCCGCCAAGACGGGCGTCGAGGGCGGCGATCGCACGATCCGTCTGGCCGTCGTTGACGGAGCGCGCGGTCTCGACCAGGCGCAGCCCCGGAGCGCGCGACAACAGGAGATGCGGATAGACCGGGATGCAGTGGCCGCCGACCCCGATGCCGGGCTGGTGGATATGGCTGTAGGGCTGGCTGTTGGCGGCCGCTATGACCTCCTGGACATCGACACCCAGCGTGTCGGCCGCCCGGGCGAACTCGTTGGCGAGCGCGATGTTGACGTCGCGGTAGGTGGTGTCGGCGAGCTTGCTGAGCTCGGCCGCCTCCGAGGACGACATCGCCACCACCTCGGCGTCGAGCACCGAGGCATAGAACCTGGCCGCACGGTCCGTGGACGCGGGTCCGATGCCCCCCACCAGCTTGGGATAGGTGGCGAGGTTGGCAAGCACCGCGCCCGAGAACAAACGCTCGGGAGAGAAGGCGAGGAACAGGTCCTCGTCCGGCCGGAGACCCGACGCCTTCGCCAGCGTGGGCCCGAACCGGTGGCGCGTGTCGCCGACGGGCAGTGTCGTCTCGAAGATCACGGTGCTGCCGGCGTGCACACCTGGCGCGATCGAGGCGACCGCCGGGTCCATGAACCGGTAGTCCGGACGACGCTCGGCGTCGATCATGACGGGCACGATCAGGACCACCACGTCGGCATCCCGCGCCGCCGCGGCGGCGTCGAGGGTGGCTCGCAGCCGGCCTTCCGCGTGCACGCGGGCCACGAGCTCCGCGAGCCCGGGCTCGTCGCCCACGTGGGACCGGCCCGCATTGATGGCCTCGACCACGGGGCGGTTGACGTCGACGGCGATCACCGACCAGCCGTGGCTTGCGAACTGGGCAGCCAGCGGCAGGCCCATCTTGCCGGCACCCACCACGGCGACGGTACCCGCCGTGCCGTCCTCGCCGGTCCATGGCCGGACGGAGCGCGCCGGGGGGTGTGGGCAGGGGTTGGGTGGCAGCGTGATCGAGCCGCCCACCATCGAGCCGCCCGCCGATGGACGGCGGACGATGGTCACGCCGTCACCCGGTCGTCGACCAGCGAGATGGGCCGCACCGACGAGGCAGCGTCGAGCAGGGCGGTCGCGATCCGGACCGCCCATGCGCCGTCCTCGCCGTCGACGTACGGGCGCTCGCCGGTTCGCACGGACCGCAGGAACGCGTCGAGCTGGGCCTTCAACGGCTCGTGGGTCGTCACCTCGATCTCCGCCACGTCGCCGCTGAACGTCGTGGCATAGCCGCCGATGAGCTGCGCGTTGGCGATGTCCGACTTGGTGAACGTGAGCCGCTGGGTGAGATAGTCCAGCTCGAACATTCCCTCCTCGCCGACCACGCTCAGCTGCCGTCGCTTGGCAGGGGTGAGCCAGTTGACGTCGAGCATCCCGGATGCCCCTGATGGGAAGTGGAGCAGCCCGAACAGCAGGTCCTCGTGCGAGGCGTGCTTGCGCTGCGCCAGCTCGGCGTACACGCGGATCGGGCGCTCGCCCGCGATCCAGGACAGCATGTCCGCGTCGTGCGTGGCAAGGTCGATCGTGACCCCGACGTCGCGGATCCGGGCGGGGAACGGTCCGGCGCGCCGACTGGCGATCGAGTAGATGGTCGTCAGCCAGTCGTCGTGCAGCAGCTGGCCCAGCCGGAGGACGGCCGGGTTGTACCGCTCCACGTGCCCAACCTGGACGGGCACCCCTGCTGCCCGACCAGCGACCACGATGCCCACTGCCTCCTCGTGCGTCGCCGCCAGGGGCTTCTCCACCAGGACCGGCAGCCCGCGCTCGATGGCCGCGTGCGCCAGCAGGCCATGGAAGGTCGTGGGTGCCGCGATCACGACCCCGTCGAGGTCGGCGGTGCCGATCATCTCGAGCGGCTCCGCCCAGGCGGTCGCGCCCGACTGCCCGGCCGCCGCCGTGCGAGCGGCCTCGTCAGGGTCCGCCACCGCGGCCAGCACCGCCTGCGGGTGCCCGGAGATGACGCGGACGTGATTGCGACCCATCGACCCGAGCCCGACCAGGCCCAGTCGCAGGGGTGCGCCCGACCTGCTCACCGGGTCACCGGGGTTGCCACATCGCGAACGGCCGCGACGATGGCATCGAGGTCGGACTCGCTCAGCATCGGGTGGACCGGGATGGCGAGGACCTCGTCGGACAGGGCGTCGGTCACCGGCAGGTCGAGCTCGGATGCCCCGGGCAGGAGCGCCTGGAGATAGTCCTGGCGGTGGATCGGGATGGGGTAGTAGATGAGGGTCCCGATCCCACGCTCGGCGAGGCCGTCGATGACCGCCTGGCGTTCGTGGGGAAAGCGCATCACGTACTGGTGCCAGACGTGCTCCCGGCCCTCGGACACCGATGGCACCAGGTAGTCGCCGCCGAGTTGCGCGCTCAGGTAGGCGGCGTTGCGCCGGCGACGCCCGGTGCGCTCGTCGAGCCGGTCCAGCTGGGCGAGCCCGATGGCAGCTGCGAGATCGGTCGGCTTGTAGTTGGTGCCCAGCGACTCGTGCTGGTAGCGCACGCGCATGCCGTGGTTCCGGAACAGCCGGAGCCGGTCCGCCACCAGGTCGTCGTCGGTGGTGGCCAGGCCCCCCTCTCCGGTCATCAGGTTCTTGGTGGCATAGAGGCTGAACATCGCCGGCCCGAACTGGCCCGCCTTCCGACCCCGGTAGCTGGCGCCGTGCGCCTGGGCGGCATCCTCCACGATCGCCAGCCCGTGGCGCTCGGCGATGGCCACGAGGGGATCCATGTCGGCCATCAGCCCGTACAGGTGGACCGGCATGATGGCACGGGTGCGCGGCGTGATCGCTGCCTCAACCTGGTCGGGATCCATGCAGAAGTCGTCCGCCCTGATGTCCACGAGCACCGGCGTCGCCCCTGCCCGCAGGATCACGCTGACGGTCGCGTTGAAGCTGAACGAGACCGTGATCACCTCGTCGCCCGGGCCGATGCCCAGCGCGTGGAGCACGGCCTCCTGGGCGACGGTCCCGTTGCTGGTCATCACGGCGTGGCGGACACCGCAGTAGGCCGCCCAGGCCTCCTCGAAGGCCTGGGTACGACGACCCATGGCGAGCATGCCGGACCGGAGCACCTCGAGGACGGCCGCCTCCTCGGCGGGCCCGATATCGGGCTTCGAGATCGGGATCACGCGACGTTCGCCGGGCGGCGTTGGACGCACGTCTCGCCCGCGACGTCGTAGCCGGCTCCGCAGGTCGGGCACTCGGCACGCCCGGTGTGCAAAGCGTGGACCGGAACCGTGGGCGTCCCCTCGCCGCCCAGCCGGGCGCCGCAGGCACACACCCAGCCGATCCGCCGGGCCGGACTGCCCGCGACCAGGGCGTGATCCGGAACCGACCGGGTGACCACCGCGCCGGCGCCCACCGTGGCAAAGCGGCCCACATCCGTGCCGGCGACGACCACGGCGCCGGCGCCGATGGAGCTGCCGTGGCGGAGGCGGATGGGCGAGACGGTCCAGTCGTCCGCCCGGGCGAGCGCGCCCTCCGGCGTGATCGCTCGCGGGTACCGGTCGTTGGTGAGGATCGCATTGGGGCCGATGAACACGCCGTCCTCGACGGTCACGCCGTGGTAGACGAGGGCCAGGTTCTGCACCTTGACGCGGTCACCCAGCACGACGCCCTCGTCGATGAACGCGTCCCGGCCGATCACGCACTCGGCACCGATCCGGGCGCCGGTGCGGACCTGCGCCCGGTGCCAGACGCTGGTGTGCGGACCCACCTGGACATCGGACTCCAGGTCGGCGGTGGGGTGAATTCGGGCGGTGTCGTCGATCATGTGCTCCCCGAGTGCCGCGGCCAGGCGGGCAGGGCGGCCGGCGACGGCGCCAGTATAGGGGCCGATCCGGGCCTTCCCGGCCTGTCCGCCGATCATTGGTGCCTATCTGCAACTCCGGCCGACCGTTCCGCAGCGCCGGGCCCGGTCTAGGATTGGGCGATGAGCGCGGATGACAGGATGATCGCCACCCCCCTTGACCGGATGCCCGAGTGGGGTGCGGTCATGGCCCACCACGAGGCGATCCGGGACCGGCACCTGCGAGACCTGTTTGCCGAGGACCCTGGGCGGGCGCAGCGCCTGACCGCCGAGGGCGCCGGCCTGCTCCTCGACTACAGCAAGCACCGGGTCACCGACGAGACCATGTCCCTCCTGCTCGAGGTGGCCAAGGCGGCCCGCGTCGAGGAGCGTCGGGCCGCGATGTTCGCCGGCGATCACATCAACGTGACCGAGGATCGAGCGGTCCTCCACGCGGCCCTGCGCCTGCCGCCCGATGCGACGCTGGTGGTCGACGGCCGCGACGTCGTCACGGACGTCCACGCGACCTTGGACCGGATGGCCGAGTTCGCGCTCGAGGTGCGACGGGGCGACTGGACCGGCTTCACGGGCTCGCGGATCCGCAACGTGATCAACATCGGCATCGGCGGGTCGGACCTCGGGCCGGCCATGGCGTATGAGGCCCTGCGCAACTACAGCCAGCGCCAGATGCAGTTCCGGTTCGTGTCCAACGTGGACGGCACTGCCATCCGTGACGCCACGCTGGACCTCGACCCGGCCGAAACGCTGTTCATCGTCAGCTCCAAGACGTTCACCACGCTGGAAACCCTGACCAATGCCCGGACCGCCCGGGAGTGGCTGGTGACCGGCCTCGGCGACGAGGCCGCCGTCGCCCGGCACTTCGTGGCGGTGTCCACCAACGAGGAGAAGGTGCGCGAGTTCGGGATCGACCCCGCGCACATGTTCGGGTTCTGGGACTGGGTGGGCGGCCGCTACTCCATGGACTCGGCGATCGGCCTGTCGCTGATGCTGGCCGTCGGGCCCGACGACTTCCGCGAGCTGCTGGCCGGATTCCACGCGATGGATCGCCACTTTCAGACCGCCCCGCTCGAGCGCAACCTGCCGGTGCTGATGGCGTTGCTCGGGATCTGGTACGACAACGCGTTCGGCTTCGAGACCCACGCGGTGCTCCCCTACAGCCAGGAGCTCAACCGGTTCCCGGCCTACCTGCAGCAGCTCGACATGGAGTCGAACGGCAAATCGGTCCGGATCGACGGCAGCCGCGTCACCTATGACACGGGGCCGATCGTGTGGGGCACCGCCGGCACCAATGGCCAGCACGCCTATTACCAGCTCCTGCACCAGGGCACCAGGATCGTGCCGGCCGACCTCATCGGCTTCGTCAACCCCACCACCGAGATCGGCGATCACCAGGACCTGCTGATGGCCAACCTGTTCGCCCAGGCGGAGGCGCTTGCCTTCGGCAGGACGCAAGACGAGGTCGTGGCCTCGGGCACGCCGGAGCACCAGGTCAACGCCCGGGTGTTCGAGGGCAACCGGCCAACGTCGGTCATCCTCGGGGACCGGCTGACACCGCGCGTGCTGGGTACGCTGGTGGCGCTGTACGAGCACAAGGTGTTCGTCCAGGGCGCCATCTGGGGCATCGACTCCTTCGACCAGTGGGGCGTGGAGCTGGGCAAGGTCCTCGCGACCCGGATCGCCGACGAGCTGCGGGCCCCGGTGGAGGAGCTGTCAGCCACGCACGACGCCTCGACGGCGCTGCTGATCCGGCGCTATCGCGCCCAGCGGCGCCGGGTTCCCTGACGAGGCGACCGGCATCGGGCGCAAGGCGCGGCACCGGACGAGCACGGCTCGCCGACGGGAGGCGGTGCGTCGACGCCGGCGGACGCAGTCTGGAGGCGTCCCGGCTGGCCGATTCGCGAGGGCCTCTGCTACCATTCGCCGTCGCGCTTCGGGCGGGCTACGCCCCCGCGCGCCGAGAACCACGTATCCACGGAACGGAGATCAGCCACCTTGGCTAGAACGCCCCGGAAATGGCAGGGCGCTCGCAACCCGTCCGGGCTGAAGCGCGTCCGCCAGGCGGAGCGCCGGCACGCCATCCTGCAGCCCCGGCGAACCGCAGCGAAGACCCTGGTCGCCAAGGCCGTCACGGTCGCCACCGCCCAGCCCGAGGGCGTCGACGTCACGGCCACGCTGAGCGAGGCCATCGCGGCCCTTGACCGCGCCGCCAAGGCCGGCGCCATCCACCCCAATGCCGCGGCGCGCCGCAAGAGCCGGATGGCCAGAAAGGTCAATGCCGCCATGGGCGGTTCCGCCGTGGTCACCAGCGCCCACGTCGCCAAGTCAACGGGCAAGGCCGCCGCGGCGAAGGCCGCCAAGGCACGCATCGCGGCCGGCAAGGCCGTCAAGGCCAAGGGCGCCCAGACTGCTGCCGGCAAAGCCCGGGCCGCGCTGTCGAAGACGACGCGCGCGGAGACCACCCCGACCCCTACCGCTCCGGCTGCGGAAGCCGAGGCCGCCGCACCGAAGGCGACCCGCACCAGGTCCGCCACGACCAAGTCGACGACCAGCAAGCCGGCTGCCGCCAAGTCGACGACCAAGGCCACCGCCTCCAAGCCGGCTGCCGCCAAGACGGCCGCGGCGAAGACGACCAAGGCGACCGCCTCCAAGACGACCGCCTCCAAGACGCCCAAGACCGCGCCCAAGGCGACGGCCTCCAAGACGGCCGCGGCGAAGACGACCAAGACCACGTCCAAGGCGACCAAGGCCGAGTAGCCTCCGGTCCCCAGCCACGTCCAACGCCCCGGTCCTCGACCGGGGCGTCGTCATGTCCGGGTTGCTTCCCGATCAGGCGCCCGGCGCGGGTCCCGTCGACCCGGTCGTTCCGGTCGCCGCTGAGATCTCGTCCGGGCTCCGCCGGTTGGTCACCCCGTACATGAGCGCACCGACCAGCGAGCCGCCGACGGAGAGCGCGAGAAACGCCCCCGCGCTGCTGAGCTGCTCGCCCCAGTAGAAACGCGTGAACGAGTCGACGTCCGTGATTCCGGCTTCCTCGAACGCGTCGCCCCGCCCGATCGCGAGATACCGCTGGTAAACGCAGTCGGCACCTGATTGGCAGACCAGCGGGCCGCCGGACGAGGCATCACGGTACCCATTGTCGGCCGTGAAGAACAGCGCCTTCACACCCAGGAACAGGAGCGCGAGAGCCAGGCCCGTGGCCGCGCCCGCGAACAGGCCGTTGGCGATCAGCCGGCTCCACGGGCCGCCCCTGCGGTCGGCCCTCGCATTGGCGTAGTAGCCGATCATCATCCCGCCGAACAGCGCGGTCGGGACGACCAGGACCTCGATCGGGATCACGAGCAGGAACGAGACCCCGATCGTGACCGCCATGCCGACGCCGACCCAGGCGGCAACGATCGCCCCCCGGTCCACGAAGCGGGTCACCGCGCGCTCCTGCCTGGGACGCGCCGCAGGCATGCAGGGAGCATCGCCAGGACCTAGAGCATCCCGCGGCCGGCCGCGCTGGAGAGCGCCGCGCGACCCAGGTACCGGGCGTCCTCGCCGAGCTCGTCGGCGATCCGGAGCAGCCGGTTGTACTTGGCGACGCGCTCGCTGCGCGACGGGGCGCCGGTCTTGATCTGGCCGGTACCCATCGCCACGACGAAGTCGCTGATCGTCGTGTCCTCGGTCTCACCCGAGCGGTGGCTGACCACCGCGCTCCAGCCTGCCCGCCGGGCGAGCTCGATCGCATCGATCGTCTCGGTCAGCGTGCCGATCTGGTTGAGCTTGATCAGGACCGAGTTGGCGACCCGCTCGCGGATGCCGCGCTCGATGCGCGACACGTTGGTCACCAGGAGGTCGTCACCGACCAGCTGGATCCGGCTACCGAGTCGCTCGTTGAGCATCGTCCAGCCGGCCCAGTCGTCTTCGGCCATGCCGTCCTCGAGCGACACGATCGGGTAGCGCGCGACCCAATCGGCCCACAGGTCGACGATCTCCCCCGAGTCGAGCGTGCGGCCTTCCTTGGCGAGCATGTAGCGGGTGGGTTTCCCGTCCTGTCCGCTGCCTTCCTCGACCAGCTCTGAGATGGCGGGGTCGAGCGCGATCGCGACCTCGTCGCCGGGCTGGTAGCCGGCCTTCTCGATCGCCTTGAGGATCAGCTCGATCGCGGCCTGGTTGCTGACGAGCGACGGTGCGAAACCACCCTCGTCGCCCTGGCCGGTCGCGTAGCCCTCGTCGTGGAGGAGTCGCCTGAGCGCGGCAAACACCTCGGCGCCGGCCCGCAGGGCCTCGGGGAACGAGGGCAGGCCGACGGGCATGACCATGAACTCCTGGAAGTCCGTGGAATCCTGGGCGTGCTTGCCACCGTTGAGGATGTTGAACATCGGGACGGGCAGGATCCGTGCGCCGACACCACCCAGCCAGCGGTAGAGCGGCATCTCGTGCGAGGAGGCCGACGCATGCGCGCAGGCGAGCGAGACACCCAGGATGGCGTTGGCACCCAGCTCGGCCTTGTTGGGCGTGCCGTCGAGCTCGAGCAGCACGTCGTCGATGCCGGCCTGGTCGGCCGCATCGAAGCCGAGGATCGACGGGCCGATCCGCTCGGTGACGTTGGCGACGGCGGTCAGCACTCCCTTGCCGCCGTAGCGCGCCTTGTCACCGTCGCGCAGCTCGACCGCCTCGTGGACTCCGGTGCTGGCGCCGGACGGGACGGCCGCACGGCCCAGGCTCCCGTCCTCGGTCACGACGTCGACCTCGATGGTCGGATTGCCCCGCGAGTCGAGGATCTCCCGGGCATCGACCCAGGCGATGGTGGTGTCGCTCACTTGGCAGCCTCCCGGTCCTGGAGGACCGTCACGCCCGGGAGCTCGCGACCCTCGAGGAACTCGAGGCTGGCGCCGCCGCCGGTGGAGATATGGGTCATGCGGTCGGCCAGTCCCTGCTGGGTGATGGCTGCGACGGAGTCACCACCGCCGATCACGATCTTGGCCCCATCCGCGGCGCGGTCGGCCAGGAAACGGGCGATGGCCTTGGTGCCGTGGGCGAAGGACGGGATCTCGAACACGCCCAGCGGACCGTTCCAGAGGACCGTCTTCACGTCCGCCAGCGCCGTCTCGATGTTCTCGAGGGTCTGCTTGCCGACGTCCACGATGTGCCAGCTGGCCGGAACCTTCTCGGTGGACAGGGTCTTGTGCTCGGTCCCGCGGGTGACCTCCTTGGCCACCACGACATCGACCGGCAGCACGATCTGGACGCCCTTCTCGCCGGCAGCGGCGAGGATCGCCCTCGCGTCCTCGACCCGATCCGGCTCGGCCAGGCTCTTGCCCACGGCCTTGCCCTGGGCAAGCAGGAAGGTGTTCGCCATCCCCCCGCCGATGATCATGATGTCGACCTTGTCGAGCAGATTCTTGAGCACCTTGATCTTGTCCGACACCTTGGCGCCGCCGATGATCGCGGCAAACGGGCGACCCGGGTCCTCGAGCAGCATGCCGAGGTTCGCGATCTCCTTCTCCATCAGGAGCCCGGCATACGCCGGGCGGAGCTTCGCGACGCCGACCGTCGACGCGTGGGCGCGATGTGCGGTGCCGAAGGCGTCATTGACGTACACGTCGCAGTAGGCCGCGAGCGCCTCTGCGAACTCCGGCTCGTTCTTCTCCTCCTCGGTGTGGAACCGCAGGTTCTCAAGCAGCAGGATCTCGCCGTTGCGGAGGCGCTTGATGGCATCCTCCGTGCCGGCGCCGAGGGCGTCGCCGGTGACTGGCACGGTCTTGCCCAACAGCTGGCTGAGGCGCGCGCCCACCGGGCGGAGACGCAGGCTGTCGGTGACCTTGCCGTCGGGCCGGCCGAGGTGGCTGGCGAGGATGACCCGGGCGCCTTGGTTCGTCAGGTACTTGATCGTCGGCAGCGCCGCGCGGATGCGCGAGTCGTCGGTGACCTTGCCATCCTGCAGCGGGACGTTGAAGTCCACGCGCACGAACACGCGCTTGCCCGCGGCGTCCAGGTCCTGGACGGTGAGCTTGTCCATGTTCACGTTCCTTCCGGGAACCGCATCGGCCTCCGGGTCACATCTTCCCGGCGACGAACTTGACGAGATCCGCAACGCGGCAGCTGTAGCCCCACTCGTTGTCGTACCAGGCGATGACCTTCACGAAGTTGCCGCCCAGGACCATGTTCGAGGGCAGGTCAACGATCGAGCTCCGGGTGTCGCCCCTGAAGTCGCTCGAGACGAGCGGCTCGTCGCTGGCGCCCAGGATCCCGGCCAGCGGGCCCGCGGCCGCGTCACGGAAGGCCTGATTGAGCTCGTCGAGGGTGACCTCGTGCTCGAGCTCTGCGGTGAAGTCCACGACCGACACCGTCGGCGTGGGGACCCGCAGGCTGAAGCCGTCGAACTTGCCCTTGAGGTCAGGGATCACGAGGGCGAGTGCCTTGGCCGCGCCGGTCGTGGTCGGGATGATGTTGAGGCCGGCAGCGCGGGCACGGCGGGGGTCCTTGTGGGCCACGTCGAGGATGCGCTGATCGTTGGTGTAGCTGTGGATGGTGTTCATCAGGCCCCGCCTGATGGTCCACTTGTCGTGGACGACCTTGGCGGCGGGCGCCAGGCAGTTCGTGGTGCAGGACGCGTTGCTGATGATGTTGTGGGCCGCCGGGTCGTACTTGTCCTCGTTCACGCCGAGGACGATCGTGATGTCCTCCTTCTTGGCGGGCGCCGAGATGATGACCTTTTTCGCGCCGGCCTGGAGGTGGGCCGAGGCCTTCTCGGCATCGGTGAACAGGCCGGTCGACTCGAGCACGAGATCGACCCCCAGGTCGGCCCACGGCAGGGTGGCCGGGTCCTTGACCTGGAGAACCTTGACCTCGTTGCCGTCCACGACGATCGAGTCGTCCGTGTGGCTGACCTCGCCCGGATACGCCCCATAGGTCGAGTCGTGCTTGAACAGCAGGGCGTTGGTCTTGACGTCCACGAGGTCGTTGACGGCGACCACCTCGACATCGGGCGCGCGCTCGATGATGGCCTTGAGGGACTGGCGGCCGATGCGGCCGAAGCCGTTGATGCCGACACGAACGGTCATCGGAGACCTCCTTGGGGGTAGGGGCGCAGGACCGCGAGCAGATCCGTTGACCGGCTCGGCGGGAAGGGATGGCGAACCGGGGGTGTGGTCCATCGCGGCCCGGCAAGGGCTTCCCGCCTGGGCGACATCGGGAGCACTGCCTCCGGCGCGATGGACGCGCGGGCGGCGGCGACCCCGAGGGCGGTCGGCGACCCTGTGGGGGCACGCCGGCCGGGTGACCGGGGGTGGCGATGGGCGATTCCCACTCGCCCGGAATCCGGTCCGAGGTGAGGGCAAGGGACCGGGAAAGCGGACAGGGCAGACCTCGGAACGGTTCGGGTTGGGGTGTTCAACCGGAATCCTAGCAAACCGAGGATCGCGCTCAGGCGACGGGCGGCCCGGTCGGCAGGGGCCGAGGCGACCCTGTTGGAACACCATTGAGCCCCCACCGGCCGGGCCGGAGGGGGCTCGTGGTCAATCGTCGACGACGCGCGCGTCAGCCGCCGATCCTGAACACCTTGCCACCGCACTCGGGGCAGGTGCCCTGCAGCGCCGGCTTGCCGTTCTTCATCGTGATCTGCTGCGCGTTCTGGACCTCGACCTTCTTCTTGTCCTTCACGCAGTAGGCCTGGGCCATGGGTACGCTCCTCCTCACCAGAGCCGCGTCACGGGAGCATATGTCCCGCATCCGCGAGTCCGCTGGATGATGGCGCTCAAGAGGCGGCCCAGAGCGACGGGCGCCATCGCGCCGCTCCAGCCGATAGGGTCTGGCGGTCGAGCGCCGCGAGGACCCGGAGGCTCTCCAGCCCGGTGTCGATCGTGGCGGCTTCCGCCCGGTCCTTGATGTCACCCTCGACGAACGTTCCGGTTCGACGGTTGGCGTACACGGCACATACGACGCCGGCACGGCAACGACCAAGCCCGGCCAGCACGAGCACCGCCGAGGCCTCCATCTCGAAGTTCAGGATGCCCTGGCGGGTCATCTCGTCGGCGAAGTCAGGGTAACGGATGGGAAGCTGGGGGATCGGTCGCCCCTGCGCACCGTAAAAGCCGGGGGCCGTGGCCGTGATGCCGGTGTGGTAGCGGTGGCCCAGGGTCTCGGCGGCCTCCACGAGGGCGAGGATCGCCTCGTGATGGGCGAGCGCCGGGTAGCCCTCGTGGACGAACCAGCTGGTCGTGGTCTCCAGCCTGACGGACCCCGTCGAGATCACGAGATCGCCCAGCTCCATTCCCTCCTGCAGAGCCCCACAGGAGCCGATCCTGATGAATGTCGGCCGTTCGACCAGGGCGAGGATCTCGCTGATCACGATCTCGACATTGTCGGGCCCGATCCCGGTCGACACGCATGAGACCCGCTGTCCCTTGTACAGGCCGGTTGCGCTCGCGAACTCGCGGTGCCGGTGGGTCCGCTCCACGGATTCGAACCTGGCGGCCACGCGCTCGACTCGATCCTGGTCACCGGGGAGGAGGATGTAGTCGGCCAGCTCACCGGGCCCGAGCCCGATGTGGTACTGCCGTTCACCGGCGGGGACTGCGACGCGTGTGTCGCCGTTCGGCAAGTGCTCGCTCCACTGCTCATTCACGCTCGGAGGGCGCGGGGTCCGCCCGAGGATAGGGGCGCGATTCGACGAGCGTCAAGCGGGCTGCCTCACGCTCGGCCCATGCAGGGGCCCCGATCGGGACCGCAGCCGTCCCGTCGGAGCCCCTCTCTGGACCACGCTTCAGGTGCCCGCGACCGGTCATGCAGCGTCGGGGCGCCGCCCCAGCGCGTCCAGCCGGGCTTCGATCAGGGCCCGTTGCCGGCGGCGAGTGGCGACCCGCCGCGCGGCAACGCCGACCGCGAGCATCGTCGCGAGGGCGAGTGCCGCAAGAGCGAGCAGGAGCGGCTCGAGCGGCGCGGCCGGTGCCACGCCTGCGAGCGCGGTCGCGGCAACGGGGCCCGTCAACGGGCCGTCCTCGCCGACCGCGGCTGGCAGCCCGTCGGCCAGCTCGGCCCCAAGGCCTGCGGGGTCACCCGCAATCACCACCGCCGCCGGGTCGGAGACGACCAGGACGACCTCGTCGCGCTCGTCGGGCACGCCCGTCGCGCTGATGGCGTCACCGGGAACCAGCAGGGCGCGCAGGTCCGCCGCGTCGCCCTCGAGCACGATCCTGCCGATCGCCGTTCCATCGTCCACCCGGACGCCGTCAGGCTCGGTGGCCACGACCAGGCCACCAACGCGAACGGTGCGTCCCACGCTTGCAGCAAGGTCGCGCAGCGCGATGTCCGGGACCACCGGGGGAGCAGCACTGCCGACGGAGCCCGGTTGCGGCGTGCCGGCGCCCGGGCTCGCGGACGCCGGAACCGTGCCTGCCCGCAGCGACAGGTCGCGGGTCGACCTGGGGACGACGGCGTAGCGCTGGTCACCGGCGGTCGGATAGGCCCGCTTCACGATGCCGGTCACCGTGGCCGTCCGTCCCTCGACCACGACGGTGGGGGCAATTCCCGATCCGGCAAGCCCGACCAGGGGGATGTGCACGGCACCGTTCACGAGTTCGGCGGTCCAGCGGTCGCCGGAGCGATGGACCTCTTCCACGGTCCCCTGCACGCGCACGAGCCGCCACTCCCGGCCCTCATCCGGTGCCTTTCGCAGCTCGTGGGCCGACGGCGTGCGCTGGCCGAGAACCCGGATCGCGTCGACACGCAGCCGTGGCGCCCCCCATGCACGACCGACGGTTCCGGATGCCCGGACGCGAACGCCGGCCCTGATCGATGGCTCGGCGGATGCAAGGTACAGCTCGATCGCCGCCGTTCCGTCCTCCACGACCGCGCGGCGGCCCGACGCGTCGAGCAGCGTTCGATCGGTTGTGACCGTCCCTTCGATCGTCACCTGGTCGCCCTCGCGCGCGATCGCCCGGGCGATCGGGACAAGTCGTCCCGACGAACCACCGGGGGCGGAGGCGCTCGGCGTGGGTGAGGGCGTAGGTGCCGCCGTGACCATCACGTCGGCCTGGTTACGGAGCCACAACCGGTAGCCATCGAGAGCCCCCTTGCGCGATGCCCGCTGGCCCACGATGCCCACCACCGTCACGGATGCCCCGCGACGGACGGCCGCGAGGTCGATCCCGGCCGATGCATCGGCGATCACCTTGAGCGGGGTCCCGTCGGCGCCCTCGATGATGAATGCGGTGTCGTTGCTGGTGGACTTCGCCGGATTTGCGGCGACCGTGCCCTTGATGCGCGCGAGCCGGCCCTCGGTCGCCTCGCCGGCGCCGGCCGGCGTGAGCGCGATCGCGGTCGGGACCTTCGCAGAGCCGGTGACCGCCAGCCCATCGGCAGCGAGCCGGAGCTCGGTCTGCCCGTACGGGTCGGCGATCGTGCCCCTCACCTCGATCACGGAGCCGCGCGACGGCGCCGACTGGCCGTCGCGCAGCTTGATCGGCAATCCCCCGGTCCCGTCGGCGATCGCGAACAGCGGCGGAGTCCCGAGGCGACCGGCCTCGGCGACGACGACACCCCGGACGAAGACCGACCCGCCGACCGGCACGAGCCGGGCATCGCCCACGCCGAGCGGCTCGGCAGATGGTGTCGGGGTGGGGCTAGAGGTCGGGGTGGGGTTGGCAGTCGGGGTGGGGGAGGGCATTGCCGTAGGCTTGGGGGCCACGATCACCTCGCCCGCGAGCAGAGCGTAGACACGGTAGCCGGCCAGCCCTGTCCCACCGCTGTCGCGCTGCCCGAGCGGTCCGGTGGCCGTCACCACGTCCCCCGTGACCGGGTCGAGCGCGCCGAGCGCGTCCGGACCCGCGACGACACGGATAGGGCCCGTCCCGTCGTCGATCGTGATTCCGAGCCCGTCGGTGAGCATCGCCGGCGCCTCGGTCACCACACCAGTGAGCTCGAGACGGAGGCCCTCGTTCAGCTCGCCTGCCTCGCCGGTCGCGACCGTGAGCGGCGCCGGCAGCGCGTCGCCGCCGAGGATCTCGAGGACGGCCGGATCCGCCCTGACGACTCGTTGTCCGTACCGGGTGTCGAGGGTGCCTTCCAGCCGAACCCGGGTGCCCGGGGCAATGGGCGTGGGCGGCGCGACGTCGAGATAGATCCCGATACCCGCAGTCGTGTCCTGGATGAACCCAGCGCGACCGCCGTCGATCGCGCCAAGCGCCACGGTGACCGTGCCCTCGATGACCACCGGCGCCTCATCGGGCAGGCCGCGCGCCGCCAGGATGTCGATGGCCGGCTGTGGCGTGGGCGGGGTCGTGGGCTCCGGCGTCGGCGGGACCGTGGGCTGCGGCGTCGGCTGCGGCGTGGGCGGGACCGTGGGCTGCGGCGTCGGCTGCGGCGTGGGCGGGACCGTGGGCTGCGGCGTCGGCTGCGGCGTGGGCGGGACCGTGGGCTGCGGCGTCGGCTGCGGCGTGGGCGGGACCGTGGGCTGCGGCGTCGGCTGCGGCGTGGGCGGGACCGTGGGCTGCGGCGTCGGCTGCGGCGTGGGCGGAACCGTGGGCTGCGGCGCCCAACCGAGACCCTGCGGGATTGGCGACGGGTTGATAACCAGGTCGGCGAGATTGTCGTTGGTGTCGAGCCCGATCCGCTCGATCGACGACCCTGGCGGCGGGGCCGGGGCGGGAGTGCCCTCGACGAACGCGTTGATTGCGTCGCCCCAGCCCACTGCGTCGACAGGTGAACCACCGATCGCACGGAGGACGACGGCTCCACCGGTCGCTGCAAACCCGCCGGAGTAGGTCGCATCCGCTATCCCGGCGTACGTGCCCAGCGAGTTGGCGATCAGCACGTGCTCTCCGGGTTCAACCGGCAGCGAGACCGTCCAGGCCGTCTTGCGCGTCACGGTGGCGCCGGAGCTGGTCGCGTACACCAGCTCCAAGCCGTCCAGATCCGCCGGCAAGGGCCCGACATTCGCAAGTTCGACGTACTCATCCGACGCCGAGGCACCCCCGGTGACCACCTCCTCGACTCGGAGCGATCCCGCCGCAGGCCACTCGACCGCGGCCGCGATCGGCAGCGCCTCAATGGAATCTGTGGGCGCACCGGCCGCGCCGACGACCACGGTTGACAGGAGCAGCAGGGACGCCGCCAGCCGGGCACGCGCCATCGGAATCCTCCAGGGCGGGAGACGACGGCGGAACAGGTGAATGGACCGTACCCGGGGTCACTTATCTCTGACTCAACGCTCATCCGACGGGGAGCCGGTACCATGCTCGGGTCCGCAGTCGACCGCGTGGACGCCCGACCGAACAGGAGGAGCCCGTGGCTCGCGCCAAGCGCACCGATCGTACCGAGGCCCGTCGCCGCTACCGGGCGGAGCAGGCCGCGCTGGCCACCGACGAGCTCGACATCGACGACGACGGGGCTGGGACGTCTGCAGCCGGCGCCAGGAGCGCTCCGGCGAACAGCAGCGGGACGACCAAGCGGCCGAGCATCGTCGCCGCGTTCAAGGGCGCGATCCGGCCGCTCGATCTGCGCGGCGACATCGCAGCCCTCCCGCAGGTGCTCCTCAACTGGGGATTTCTCGCCGCCGTGGGGTTGACGGTCGTGGCCGCCGGCTGGTTCGTGCTCGCCTACAACGAGCCGATGTCGGCCGTCCAGCCCGGCGCCCCCGCGTCCGACCTCGAGGCGGTCGTGGGCACGAACAGCATTCCCTACTTCGTGGCCACGATGGCGCTCCAGCCGCCGCCCGCGATCGGCGCGTTCCTCATCGGGTTCGCCGCCAAGCGCGCAAGCTGGCTGGGCGGCTTGATCTACGGGATCTTCGTGACGATCGTCGCGATCATCGTGCTCCAGCTGCCGGCGGGGCGCCTGCTCACCGGCAACGGCCCGGCCGACGCGGTGATCATCGGCCACGCCGCCTGGTCGCCGCTGGGCGCAGCGCTGTTCGCCTCAGCTGCCGCCTGGTACCGCCGGTTCCTCGATCTCTCGAACCCCAACCGGGGAGGCGCTCAGCGCCAGAACAAGTCGCAGGGTCGAGGCGACATGAAGCCTCTGCGCCGCTGACCGCCGCAGCGCAGAGGGCCAGGCAGGTCGGCGCCTCGGCCACATGGCAGCGCAATCGCGTCAGAGCGCACTGGATCGACCGGCTGGTCGCCCGTCGGCCACCTGGCTGCTCTGCGGTCGGCGGCATGCGACACGGGTGGGCGGCAGCATGCGACCCGGGTGGGCCGTTCAGTGCAGCATGCTCCGGTCGAGTCCCGGACGGCCGTCGCTCGAGGTCCACGAGCCCGGGACATCCATCCGCGGCGTTCGGTCGAACTAGGGGACAAGCCGGTCTCGCCTCGGCGTCGGCGATCTCGTGACGGAAGCTCGGGCCGTCGCGGGGTCGCCGCCCCCGGGGCAAGGCTGTGCCGGGCAGCGGCGCCCTCCTCTCCTCCTCCGCGCCGTCGTCCCTCCCCCTTTCCTGCGGTGACCGCTCCGGTCACCGCCTGCCCGGCGGATAGGAGCTTCAGGACCGGCGCATCCCGGCCTGCCCCATCTGCCTGATCCCGGTCGGGGGTTCGGGCCCACCGTCGCCGGCGGTGACCTCGACGAGCGGCCTGACATCGCGCGCGATCACGTTCACGACCTCTCCCTCGCGCTGCAGGTCGCCCTCCACGAACAGGAGCGCATGTCGGCGAACGATCGAGCGCAGCCGCTGCCACGTGTCCGGCCACAGGGTGACGTTGACCATCCCGGTCTCGTCCTCGAGCGCCAGGAACACGGTCCCCCGTGCGGTCATCGGGTGCTGGCGGGTGACCACCAGCCCGCCCAGCCGGACACGTTGCGGGCGCATCGAGGCCAGCTTCGCGTTGGGAACCGCGCCCAACCGCTCGAGGGCCGCCCGGAACAGCGCCACGGCCTGGAGCCGGGCATCCAGACCCACCACGGCATAGGCGTCCCCCAGCCGCTCCGGCTCGGTCAGCGCCGGCAATGCCGGAGCCTCGGTCGGGGGCAGCCGCAGGTCCATCGGGCGGCCCCCGGCCCGGGTGATCCCCTTCCTGGCCCGCGCCCGGCCGTCGACGCGACCCTTCGACGCTCCGGCCACCTCGCGCAGTTGCCACAACAACTCCCGGCGCGGCCGGCCCAGCGAGTCCAGCCCACCGGCCCGGATCAGGCGCTCCATGACATCCTCGGCCAGCCCCGTCCGTTCGACCACGTCCGCGAGAGTGGCATACGGTTCCCGGACCAGCTCCGCGTCGAGCCGCGCCTCCTGTTCCTCGCCGATCCCCTTGACGAGGTGCAGTCCGAGCCGGATCCCCCAACCCGTCATCGACTCTGCCGCCCATCGATCGCGCGATGCCGCGGTGGGCACCACGCACTCCGGCGTGCGGACCGGGGACGGTCGGCGGTCGGTGCCGCAGCCATCGGGCAGCGGCTCGCCGCGGTCGCCATCATGCGATCCGTCGTCGCCCGCGACACCCGCCAGCGCCCAGCCCGGCCGGCCCACCCACTCGGTTGTCGTCCGGTAGCTGCTGCGGTTGATGTCGACCGGCAGCACCGCGACCCCATGGCGCTTCGCGTCGTTGACCAGCACCTCGACCGGGTAGAAGCCCATGGGCTGGGCGTTGATGAGCCCGACCACGAACTGGGCCGGGTAGAACAGCTTGAGGAACCCCGACTCGTAGGCGGTCCGGGCAAAGGCAGCGGCATGGCTCTTGGCAAAGCCGAAGCTCGCGAACGCGGCACACCGGCGAAACAGCTCCTCGGCATCCTCGCGCGGCATCCCCTGGGCCCGGACACAGCCGTCCACGAACTGCACGTGGAGCTTGTCCATCTCACGTTCGCTGCGATACGTCCCCATCGCCCGCCGGAATGCATCCGACCCCGCCGGCGTGAACCCCGCCACGTCGATGGCGATCTTCATCACCTGCTCCTGGTACAGGATCACGCCCAGCGTGTCATGGAGGATCGGCTCCAGGGACGGGTGCAGATACTCGACCGGCTCCAGACCCTGCTTGCGGCGCAGGTACGGGTGGACCGCGTTGCCCTGGATGGGGCCGGGACGGATGATCGCGACCTCCACCACCAGGTCATCGAGGCTCTGCGGGCGTGACTTGGGCAATGTCTGCATCTGGGCCCGGCTCTCGACCTGGAACACGCCCACGGTATCGGCCGCCTGGAGCATCTGGAACACCTCGGGGATCTCCTCGGGGATCCGGTCGAGGTCGAGGCAGACCGCACAGTCATGCTCGATCAGCTGCACCGTCTCGTCGATGGCGGCGAGCATGCCGAGGCCGAGCAGGTCGAGCTTGATCAGCTTCATCGTCTCGACGTCCCGCTTGTCGTACTGGACGACGACCCGGCCGGGCATGGTCGCCCGCTCGAGCGGCGCGATGTCGATCAGGGGAGCGGCGGTCACGAGCATCCCACCGGTATGAATCGAGAGGTGTCGCGGGAACCCATCGATCCGGGCGCACAGCTCCAGCCAGCGCTCCCAGTCCGAGAGATGCGCAACCGAGCCCTGGTGGCGCGCCGGATCCATCGCCCGCTCCGGGCCGACACGGGCGACGCTCGACTCGCCCACGCGTCGCTCCGGCGACTGGAGCACGCCGCCCCGGGGATCGAGCCGGCGTTCGAGCTCCCGGTATGGCGCCCATCGTTCCGTCCCATGCGCCGCCGGCACGGCCCCGGGCGTCGTCACGTACCCCGTTCCGCGACCCGCCCGCAGCCAGGCGACGCTCGCCGGGGAGTCGCCCGGGCCGCCCTCGTCGTCGTCGCGGCTGCCGGGCCGGATGGCCGGCACCGAGCCCGGAGAACCACCCCAGGTCCCGTTGCCAGCCATCCGTCGCGGTGCCTCCGGCCGGTCCGATGGGCCCTGTTCCCGCCACCGACGACCTACACTCGTGCTGTCCAGTGCCGGGATCACGTGCTCACCCAATTCGGCCCCGTGCTCGCCCAATTCGGCCCCGTGCTCGCCCAATTCGGCCCCGTGCTCGCCCGATTCGGCCCCGTGCTCGCCCAATTCGGCCCCACCGACGATCCTGGCTCGTCCCTGGGACGCCTCCGGGGCCAGCTCCTGGATAGCACGAAGCCGGCTCGTGGATGCGGGAGTGCCGGGGCCGGGGGATGACGAGGATGGCCGGGATGCCGGCTCCCCGCGTCGCGGCATCCGTCCGTTGCCGTGCTCCTCGGCGAGGTCCGCCCCAAACCGCCCGCCGCGCTCGTGGTTGAGCTGGCCCATCGCGTCCGTGAGCCCGCGCTCGCCGGTCATCGACGCCGAGCCCGCCATCGCCATCTCCGCCACCAGTCGTCGGGAACCACCCACGCCATCCGCGCTCTCGACGCCATCCCCCGGCCGGGCGAAGAACTGCGCGAACCCGCCCTCGGCCTCGAGATCCCGCCGGACCATGACGCTGTCGTAGGTCTCGAGCGCCTTGGCCACGCGGTCCACCAGTGGCCGGGGAAACCCCAGCGCATAACCCACCTCGCGCACCGCCGATCGCGCCCGGTAGGTGACCAGGTTGCAGACCATGCCCGTGTGCTCGGTCCCGTACCGCTCGTAGACGTACTGGATGACCTCCTCCCGGCGCGCCGAGGAGAAGTCGATGTCGACGTCGGGGTACGCGGTCCGGCCCTCGTTGATGAACCGCTCGAACAGCAGCTCGTGCCGGATGGGGTCGACACGGGTGATGCCCAACACGTAGGCCACGATCGAATCGGCCGCACTCCCCCGCCCCTGGGCCGGGATCCCCCGCCGCTTCGCAAACCGCATCAGGTCCCAGCAGATGAGGAAGAACTCGGCGAGACCGGTCTGCTCGATGACGTCGAGCTCATGGGCGAGCTGCCGGACCACGGCCGGCGTGAGCGGGTGGTACCGGCGCCGGGCTCCCTCCCAGCACAGCTCGGACAGGTGGGAGAACGGCGTCTGTCCCCTGGGCACGGTGAACCCCGGAAAGCGGTAGCGCTCGAAGGTCAGCTCCACCCGGCAGGCGGTCGCGATCTCGACGCTGCTGGCGATCCCCTCGCGCCAGGCGCGGGCCAGGACCGGGTCGCCGGCCTCGGTCGCGAGCTCTCCCGGCGGCAGTGCCAGGAGCTCCGACGCGCCCTTGAGATACGACTCGCCATCCGGCCGGCGCAGGTCGGCGAGCTCCTCGAGCGATCGGCCGTGGCGGATCGCGGTCAGCACATCCTGGAGCTCGCGGCCCTCGGGCAGCGCGTAGTGGACGTCGTTGGTGACCACGACCGGCAACCCCAGCTCGGCGGCCAGGCGCGCGGTCTCCGAGGCGAGCCAGTCGTCGTCGGGGAGGAGGTGGTGCTGCAGCTCGAGCACGAAACCGGCCGCGGCCGACGGGCGACTGCCAGGTGACAGGGTGCCGAACAGCATCGCATACCGCTCCGCCACGGCCCGTGCCCCCTCGCGATCTCCCGCCCGCAGCCGCCGGGCCAGTTCGCCTTGACGGCATCCGGACAGGGCGATCAGCCCCTCCGCGTGCTCGGCGAGCAGGGCCTGGGTGAACCGGGGTACGGCCTTGGTCCCGGCGAGGTTCGCCCGGGACACCATCCGGCACAGGCTGCGCCAGCCCATCGCGTCGCGGGCCAGCAGCACCAGGTGCGGTCCCCGCTCCGCCTCGCCGATCCCCCGGTGATCCTCCTTCCGAACCTCGCGATGACCGGGCAACCGGGCCCGATCGGGCCGGGGGCGCACGGGGATGCCGCCGCTGGCGTGCGAAGGCCCGCCCACGGCCGGATGCCGACGCCCGGCCGGCCGCCACGGCCGCGGGGCCGGCACCACGACCCGGCCGGGGTCCGACACCAGAGCGTCG
The DNA here is from genome assembly GCA_963727585.1 of uncultured Chloroflexia bacterium. Classification (GTDB taxonomy): domain Bacteria; phylum Chloroflexota; class Limnocylindria; order Limnocylindrales; family CSP1-4; genus CAIXZV01. Next base: position 2,353,913 of record CAVSHH010000003.1, read on the forward strand.
AGCAGCTCGATCTCGATCCCGATGACCGGGTGGAGGCCGGCCGACTCCGCGGCCGTCGTGAACCGGACGGCCCCGTACAGGCCCTGGTGGTCGGTGATCGCAAGCCCGGCCAACTCCAGATCCACCGCCCGGGCGACAAGGTCATCCGGTGCGGATGCGCCATCGAGAAACGAGAAGTGGCTATGGCAGTGCAGCTCGGCGAACGGCGGAAGGGCCATGTGCATTCTCCGGGGGCCGGATGGGCATAGTAGAACAGATGTTCTGTTCTGGCCAACCTTCCGTCCGGGCGCCCGCCGGCTGCTGGCCCAGCACCCGTCCGGCCGCGACCCGTCACTCCGCCAGGACGACCTCCGACAATGATCCCAGGACGGCGTGCGCGCCTGCCGCCGAAAGATCCACGTCAGAGCGCTCTGGTACTCCCACCACGAACAGCCCCGCGTCCAGCGCCGATCGGACGCCCATCGGCAAATCCTCGAACGCGATCGCATCGGACGGGCGGATCCCCAGCGCGTCGCAGGCGATGCGGTAGACGTCAGGCGCTGGCTTCGGACGGCCGAGATCGAGGCCGGAGGCAACCACCCGGAACGACGCACCCAGGCCGGTGGCCTTGAGGGCCGCACGCACCAGTCCCGCGGACGTATTGGACGCGACCGCGAGCGACACCCGTCCCGCCAGCCCCTCGACGAGTTCGAGTGCGCCGGCGTGCAACGGGGCGCCGGCAGCGTAGTGCGCGAGCATGATCTCGCCGATTTCGAGCTCGATCTCCTGCGCGGGCAGGCCCAGCCGGTCCGCGTAGGCGGCGGCCGTATCGGTCAGGGCCCGACCGTGCGAGGCGATCATGTCGGACACCGAGAACGTGTCGCCGTGGCGCTCGAGCAGCTCCCGCTCGGCTTCGTGCCACAGCGGCTCGGTGTCCAGGAGAAGGCCGTCCATGTCGAACACCACGGCGCGGAAGCGCCCGGGCAGGACGAGCGGCGGGACGGGGCTGGCCAATGACGAACCTCGGAGTAGGGCATGGGATGCCGCTACCGACGGGCAGGGGCGCTGCCGATTGTAGGAGGTGAGCTCGGGTGGCGGTTCGGTGGACAATGTCGCCGGAGGCGCGCAACCAAACGGGGGGGCCGCGCGTCAGATGCGCGTGATCGGCAGCCTGCGCCATCCTCGGACCCATCCACTCGCGCTGGAGCTCCTCCTCCGGGCGACGGCGATCGTGCTCGCGCTGGTGGTGATCCTCGGCGTCCTTCCCGCGATCGTGGAGGCGGCCGCATAGCGTTCGCTGCCGGGCGGCGAGGGTCCATCGTTGTCCACGCCGCTACCATGGCGACGATGACGACCACACGGCGCCGCCTGGCCACGATGCTCACGGCCCTGCTCATGGCCGCCCTGACCGCGTGTGGCGAGAGCGGACCCGCCGTCATGGGAAGCCCCGCGGTCCCCAGCGTGGGGCCGGCCGCCGGCTCCGGGACACCCGACGCCAGCAGCCAGCCCGCACCCGCCACTGCCCAGCCGGTGCTCACTCCGGTTCCAGGCGGGACGACGCCGGAAGCCGTGGACCCGGGGACCGGGACCACCATCACCGACTGGGGCCGGATCCTGGACCGGGTCCCGGACGGCTTCCCGGTCTACCCGGGAGCGGCATCCACCGGCGAGGTCAACGAGCCCGTGAGCGGTGCCTGGCTGGCCGATGCCGGTCCTGCCGCGGTCGCAGGCTGGTACGTCGGCCGGTTCGAGGAGCTCGGCTGGTCGTCGATCGACCTGGGATCTGCGCTGGAGGACGGGACCCGGGTGCTGGACCTTGCGTCGGACCTGCCCGAGTGCCGTGTCCAGACCACCTTCCGTCCAGCGGGTGGATCGACGATGATCCTCGTGCTGTACGGCGCCGGCTGCGCCGGCGGTGACGCCTGACAACGGGGAAGGAGACGCGAACACCGATGGAGCCCACGTCGCGCGAGTTCCTGGGAGCCGGCCTGCTGGCCCTGGTCCTGATCGTGTGCATCGTGTTGATCGTGGTGGCGGCGCTGCCGGCCTGACGAGCGCCACACAACCCGGGGTCATGTCGTCTCTGTGACGGCGACCGGCCCGAATCCGGTCCGGGATGGGGGAAGACGGACAACGGTGCACACGACACGACCGCGCGACCTCGGGATGCTCGCCCTCGTCATCGGGCTGCTGCTGACGCTGTTCGTGCTGGCAGCCCTGCTCGGAGCACCGGTCATCCGCTGACGGGGAGCCGGCCGATCGACGGTTGGCGCCAGGCTGCCGCCGGCCGGCGCGCTCGTCGGAGATCGCTCAGTCGTACACCCGCTCGATGTGCCAGGTGTCGCTCGTCCGATCGAGATAGACGAGCGCCAGCCACGCCGGCCCCACGACCTTGAAGTAGTCGCGCGCGATGGGCTCGCGCCACCATGACTCGTCCACCCGCCAGTGGTTGCAGACCTCGACGGCCTCGCGGCGGCCATTCCAGTGGATCGCCACCAGCCGGCCGGTGCCGTCCAGCTCCGCATCGATCAACGGGTGCTCACGCAGCAACCGGGTCATCCGTCCACCCTCACCGTCCCGGTGACACGGGCTCGCCCGGCGACGTCATCGCGGCCTCTCCCGTCACGCCGTCCCGGCGACCGGCAGCCAGCGCCAGCGGGCCTCGGGCAGGGGGGCCTCCGGATCCGCCAGCTCCACCCGGCACACCCGGTCCACCCCGAACGCGATCGCCAGCCGGGCCAGCTGCCAGGCGAGCCGCGCGTCCCGGGCCGCCTGGGGCGTGAACAGCGGCAGCTGCTGACCCTGGGCCGGCTCCACCAGCCCGAGCTCCAGATCCAACCGTGCGACGGCGGCCGGCGGTGGCGCGGCCGCGAGCCGAGCGAGCAGCAGCCGCTCGATGGCCTCGCCGTCCGCGGTGGGCTCCGGGAATCGCTGCTCGATCCGGATCTCCGGTGGGGTCCCGTGGCGCGCAAAGGCAAGGTCGTGGGTCACGACCAGCCGGGCCAGGCCGGCGGCCCGGCCGCGTGCCGACAGCTGGTCCGCGAGCGCGCCGGCGAGCCGCCGGAGGACGAACCGGACGGCCTCCAGCTCCTCGCCGGGCGGCTCCAGGGTGAGGCCCAGCGCCATCCGCTCCGGCGCCATCCGCGGCCGGAACGGCTCCGTCTCCTCGCCCCGCGCCCGAGTGTGCAGACGTGCGCCCTCGTCCCCGAACCGGGCGACCAGCGCCGAGCGCGGCAACGCGGCAACCGAGCCGATGGTGCGCAGCCCGAACCGGGACAGGCGGGCGCGCACATCCGCATCGCGCGTGAGCAGGCGGGCCGGGTAGGGCGCCAGGAACCGCTCGTCGTCACCCGGCGGAACGAGGATCGGCACACCACCCGCCTCCGCGTGCGCAGCAGCGACCGAGGCAGCGAACGCCGTCCCGGCGATGCCGGCGCGCGGCGGACCGGGCAGGACCGGGGCAAGGGCAGCAGTCATCCGCGCGACGAGCGTCTCCTCGATCCCCCACAGCCGGACCAGGCCGTCGACCTGGACGGCGATCCGGCCGAACGCCGGGTCGGTGACGTCGCTCGTGCCGGCGATGCCCGGGCTGAACCCTGTCAGCCGCCCGAAGGCGGTCTCGAGGTTGGCCCGGTCCGCGTCAGGCTCGAGGTCGAGGAAGGTCGCCTCGGGCGCGAGCCGATGGGCGCTCCCGAGCGGGATCCCCCGTCGCACGCCGAGCGCACGGGCGAGCGGATCCGCGTCCACCACGATCCCGTCCGTCCAGGGCTTTCCGCCGAGGACGATCGGGCCGGGCAGCCACGAGGCGGAGGGGGCGCCCAGGGTGGCGTCCATCCTCGCCTGCGCCAGGCGCAGGGGCAGGTGGGACCAGAGCAGATGGAGCAGACGCATGAGAATCGATCGATGCCGGGGGGCCTTTCCAGTCGGGACGGAGCTCGGATGGTGGGGCGGTGCCCGGTGGCGCAGCCGAGGAAACGAGCCCCGCCAGCAGGTTCGGGCGGGTGAGGCAGCCGTCTCGGAGCCCGCCCTCCGCGTAGAGGATCTCGAGTGTCGCCCGGCGACCCGGCGGTCCATACCGGTTGCGGGCCACCTCCACCGTGCTCCGCTGGCCCACGACGTCCCGCCCCAGGTGAATCCAGCCGGTACGCCGCAGCTCGAGGCGGAGCCCGCTCGCCTCCTCGACAGCGGTCGCGAGGTCCCGGCCCAGGCTGACCGGCTCCAGCACCACCACCAGGGTCCCAGCGCGCCGGGCCAGCGCCGCGAGCCGACCGAGCCGGTTTCCCACCCGCCTCCCGGCAATCGCCGGGTCCATGCCCTCGGGGAGGTCCATCACCAGCAGATCCACGGTGCGGGCTGCGAGCAGCGTGCCGGCCAGGGACAGCGCCTCCTCCAGGTCATGGGGGAGCAGGACTACCAGCCATTCCGGGAGCACGCCACGGGCGACCGCTTCGACCGGATCCAACGCCCGCGCGAGGTCCAGCCAGGCCACGATCGAGCCGGCGGCCTGCGCCTCCGCGGCAATCCGCAGCGCGAGGGTCGTCCGGCCCGATGAGGGCGCTCCCCGAAGCGCGACGGTCGCGTCCCGAGGCAGCCCGCCCGGACCGAGGACAGCGTCCAGCGCGGGGAACCCGGTGGGGACCAGGCGTCCCGCCTCGCCTGGAGCCGGAATGCCGTGACGGCGCGGGATGGCGGGGGTAAGCGCCGTGGGGGCAAGAGGCTCCGGCAGGGTGTCCGGCATGCTGACCCGCTCCGGCATCCGGGCGAGCGCCCCCTCTGTGTCGAACCCGAGCTCCCCGCCACGTCGTGGGGCAGCCTTCCCCCAGCGGGCCTGGAGCGTGGCGAGCGCCTGGGAGATGTCGGATGTACCAGCCATCGGACGACCAATACTAGAACAAATGTTCGAGTCGTCAAGCATCGAACCGGACGCCCTCGCGGGCTGGGCAGGCGGCGCTAGACCGACAGCCCCAGGACCAGCATCCCGAGCACGATCAGCCCCAGTCCAATCCACTGCGTCGGGCGTGGACGCTCCCCCAGCCAGCCGATTGCATACATCACCGGCAGCACCGGCCCCAGCGAGCTCGACAGCCCGATCAGCCAGACCGGGGCGATCTCGAGACCGATGGCATAGGCCACGAACGCCAGGACGTCGAACGCTCCGCCCAGGACAACATAGAACGCGATCCGACTTGTCCACGGCCGGGACGGCTCCAGCATCGGCCCGAGGCGTCGGGCTCGCGTTCCCAGCGCCACGATCAACAGGACCGAAGCCGCGATGCTGTTACCCAGCCGCGACCCGAGCAGCACCGGCAGCCAGCCGTGGGCGCGGATCGGGTCCGCCAGGCCCACCGTGAGGACGGCGAAGCCGATCAGCGCCGCGATCGCCGCCGCCACCCCGAGGCTGGCCAGCCGTGGCCGCCGGCCCTCGCTGCCCCGGTCGAGCACCAGGCCCGCCAGCGCCACCCCGGCTGTCACCAGCAGCACGCCCGCGATCTGCTGGCCGCTCAGGACCTCGCCTCGCACGACCACGGCCAGCGCCACCGTCACCCCGCCATACGCCACCACGACCGGACTCACGATGCTCAGGGGTCCGAGATGCAGTGCCGTGAAGTAGGACAGGTAGGCGAGCGCTGCGAGCACGCCCAGGGGAACGCCGGCAAGCAGGCCGTCGACCGGTGACTCCCCGAGGGCGGCGGGGGCCAGGAGCGCGATCACGATCAGCGTGCCGAAGCTGACCAGCTGCGAGCCCACCAGGACACGCAGCGTCCCCACGGTGCGGGTCGAGAGCGCCACGGCGATGTCGAGCGCGCCCCAGCCAAGGGACGCGATCAGGCCGAGCAGCAGACCGACGGGCATCGCGGGAGTGTATCCAGCGGGGAGGTGGGGTTCGGCCGGTGTCGCGTGCTACACTTCCCGGCCGGTTGCCCGATCCGTCGGGGGCCACTCCGGCGGGGATGTAGCTCAGCTGGGAGAGCGCCGCGTTCGCATCGCGGAGGCCAGGGGTTCGAGTCCCCTCATCTCCACCATTCGTGGGTCGGTTGGGCAGGTGGTGAGCCCAAGGGTCTGTAAAACCCTCGCCTTCGGCTGTGGCAGTTCGATTCTGCCCCGGCCCACCAGCACTGATAGGGCCGAACGCCCGTCTCGCTCGAGACGGGCGTCCTTGTGCCCGGCGAGCCGCTGCCCCCGGCGAGCCGGGCCGTTCGGCCGGGTCGCGCCGACCGGCCGGCCCCTGCACCACACCGCCGCGGCCTCCAGACTGGCCGGCATGGCCAAGACGATCCTGATCATCGGCACCCTCGACACCAAGGGCGACGAGGTCGCCTACGTGCGCGACCGCGTGGCGGCGCTCGGCTACCGGCCGCTCGTGCTCGACGCGGGCGTCCAGCCGCCGGGGTGGACCCCCGCCATCGACGCGGGCCGCGTTGCCGCAGCCGGTGGTGGCTCACTGCAGGCGTTGCGGGCCGCCGGCGATCGGGCCGCCGCCCTCGATGTGATGTGTCGTGGGGTCGCTGCCGTCGCACGGGAGCTGCTTGCCGATCCGGGCTTCGACGGGGTCATCGGCCTCGGTGGCTCGGGCGGGACCGCGATCGGGACGGCAGCAATGCGCGCGCTCCCGGTGGGCCTGCCCAAGGTGATGGTGTCCACGATGGCGTCGGGGGACGTGTCCGCCTACGTCGACGTCAAGGACATCGCGATGCTCTACTCGGTCGTCGACGTCGCCGGGCTCAACCGGCTGTCGCGCCGGATCCTCGCCAACGCGGCGGGAGCGGTGTGCGGGATGGCCGGCGAGGAGGTTGAGAGCGGCGCCGACAAGCCGCTGGTGGCGGCGACCATGTTCGGCGTGACCACGCCGTGCGTGACCCGGGTCCGCCTGCGGCTGGAGACCGCCGGCTATGAAGTGCTCGTGTTCCATGCCACCGGATCGGGCGGCCGGGCCATGGAGTCGCTGATCGATGGCGGGTTCATCGCCGGCGTCGCCGATATCACGACCACCGAGTGGGCCGACGAGCTCATCGGGGGCGTGCTCTCGGCCGGCCCGACCCGGCTCGATGCGGCTGCCCCGGCCGGCATCCCCCAGGTCGTGTCGGTGGGCGCGCTGGACATGTGCAACTGGGGGCCGATCGAGACCGTCCCCGAGCGGTTCGCGGACCGCAACCTGTACAAGCACAACCCGCAGGTCACGCTGATGCGGACGACCCCCGCCGAGATGGCCGAGCTGGGGCGGATCGTAGCCGCCAAGCTCAATGCGGCCACTGGCCCCGTCGCGCTGTTCCTGCCGCTGCACGGGGTGTCGATGATCGACGCCGACGGCATGCCGTTCTGGTCACCGGCGGCCGACACCGCGCTGTTCGATGCCATCCGGGCCACGGTAGACCGGTCCCGGGTCGAGCTGGTCGAGCTTGACGCTCACATCAACGACGACGCATTTGCCGACGCCATGGCCGATCGTCTGCTGGCGATGCTGACTGCCCGCTGAGGGATCCCCCGATCCGATCCACGAGGAGGACCAACGATGCCGTTCCTGCCGCGCGCCGAGGTCAACCGCCGCCTGCGGGTGCAGGTCGAGGCCGGCATCCCGATCGTCGGCTGTGGCGCCGGCACGGGCATCTCCGCCAAGATGGCCGAGGCAGGTGGCGCCGACATGGCCATCATCTATAACTCGGGCCGCTACCGGATGGCCGGCCGGGGATCGCTGGCGGGCCTGCTCGCCTACGGCGACGCGAACGGGATCGTGGTCGAGATGGCGGCCGAGGTGCTGCCTGTCGTGAGGGACATGCCCGTCCTTGCCGGGGTCAACGGGACCGACCCGTTCCGGATCATGCCGGTGTTCATGCGCCAACTGAAGGCGATGGGCTTCGACGGGGTCCAGAACTTCCCGACGGTGGGGCTGATCGACGGCGACTTCCGACGCAACCTCGAGGCGACCGGGATGGGCTACGACAGGGAGGTCGAGGCGATCCGGGCAGCCTCCGACGAGGACCTGTTCTGTTCGCCCTATGTGTTCGACCCGGACCAGGCACGTGACATGGCGGAGGCGGGCGCAGACCAGCTGGTCGCGCACGTGGGTCTGACGACGGCGGGCACGATCGGGGCCGGCGTGGCGTTCACGCTGGACGAGGCGATCGAGCGGGTGATGGCCATCGCCGAGGCCGGCCGGTCCGTCCGCCGCGACCTGGTCGTGCTGTGCCACGGCGGGCCGTTCGACGAGCCCGACCAGGTGGGCCGGGCGCTGCTCCGGATGCCGGGCGTCAACGGGTTCTTCGGCGCGTCCTCGATCGAGCGACTGCCCACCGAGCGGGCCATCCGCGATCAGGTCGAGGAGTTCAAGCGGCTCGCTGTCGCTGGGTAGCGCCGGGGAACCCGAGGGACCGGTACAGGACCGGCGTGGTCAGCCTTCACCCCAGGGAAAGGCCTCGGTCTCGACCCACGGGCCGAGCACGAACGGCTCGCCCGGCCAGGACGCGGCCGCTCCCCGGATGACCAGCGGAACCTGACCTTCCGTGAGCTCGAGGCGTACGGAGAACAGGCCGTCGCCCTCGGGGATCTCGAAGCTGTCGGAATCGATGCAGACGGGAAGCGTCGAGTGGCATCCGCCAGCCGCCCCGCCGCCGCCACGGAACGGGGTCAGGTCGAGCACGTCCACGACCTTGCCGTCGTGGACCTCGGTTGCGCTGACCACGGGCCCCACGTCACCGGTCTCGACCACGATGTCCCAGCGGTCGCCACCGAGCCCACCGGTGCCGGCCACGCTGATCCGCCACGCCTTGGCGTCCGGGTCGGAGATGGTGGCGATCACCGTGTCGTCATCCATGGGCTCGACAGTCAGCATGGGCCCATCCGCGTCACCATCGACGGCGCCCACGACGGGCCTCTGGACCGGCTTCGGGGCCGGGGTGGCGGGGACGATCGCGGGTACCGGCGTGGCGAGCGGCACGGTGGTCGTCGCCGGCGCACGGAGCGAGGGCGACGCCATGGGTGTCGATCCACCGCAGGCGCCGACGGCGAGCGCGAATACGACGATGGCGGAGACGGCGAGCCGCGGGAGCATGGCACCTCGACGATGGGCGGGCAACGGGGTGGACGATCGTGCGCTCCTATGACGCATGAGCGGCCTCGAATGGTTCCATCCACCCCCCATCGTTGCGCGATCGTCAAGGGGTCATCGCGGCACGTCCGTCAACCCTTGACCGCACCACCGGTGATGCCGCGCACGAAGTACCGCTGCAGGCCGAGGAACACGAGGATCGGCACGACCATCGACACGAAGGCCGCCGCGGTCAGGTACTGCCAACCGCCGCCGAACGACGTGGTGAGGCCGGCCAGCTTGACCGACAGCGGGTGGTTCTCAGGGACCGGCCCGAGATAGACCAGCGCGACAAGCAGGTCGTTCCAGACCCACAGGAACTGGAAGATGATCAGCGACGCGAGCGCCGGCACGCTCATCGGCAGCACCAGGCGGAAGAACGCGGTCGACGGTCCCGCCCCATCGATCGAGGCCGACTCGAACACCTCGCGTGGCAGGGAACCGAAGTAGTTGCGCAACAGGTAGATCGCGAACGGCAGCCCGTAGCCGGTGTGCGCGAGCCACACGGCGAGCATGGTGCCGTTGATCGCGATCCCGAACGGCTGGAAGTCGCGGAACAGGGTCAGCACCGGGACGAAGGTGACCTGGAGGGGCACGACCAGCAGGCCAACGACGACGACGAACAGGACCTGGCGGCCCGGGAAGTCCATCCACGCGAACGCGTACGCCGCGAACGCCGCCACCATGGTCACCAGCACGGTCGCCGGGATGGTGATCACGGCGCTGTTGATGAACGCCTGGTCGATGCCGTTCCTGCTGAACACGTAGGCGTAGTTGTCGAAGGTGAACTGCCAGGGCGGCACGATGGCCGTCCACCAGCCGCTCTCGTTAGTGGCCGCCGCCGTCCGGAACGAGGCGACGAGGAGGGCCAGCGCCGGGATGATCCACGCCACGGTGAGTGCGATCAGGATCACGTGTACCGGCAGCGAGCCGAGGCGCGGCCGGGACGACCGCTTGGTCGCCACCCGGGCGCCGACGGCGACTGGGGCCTGGGCCTGCGTCATCGGATGGCCTCCTGCTGGCGGAACCGGCGGATGTTGATGACCATCACGGGGATGATGGCGACCAGCAGCACGACGGCCACCGCCGCCGCCCGGCCGGGCTGGAGGTTGGAGTAGAGCTGGGTGAACATCGTGTTGGCGATGACGTCGGTGTTGAAGTTGCCGCTCGTCATCGTGTACACCACGTCGAACGTCTTGAGCGCATAGATCACGATCGTCGTCGCCACCACCGCGATCGTGGGCAGGAGCAGCGGCATCACGATCCGGATGAACACCTGGATCTCGTTGGCGCCGTCAACCCGCGCCGCCTCGAGCAGCTCGACGCTGATGCCCTTGAGGCCGGCTGACAGGATGACCATGGCGAATCCGGTCAGGAGCCACACGCCGACCAGGATCAGGAACAGGTTGTTCCAGGGCTGGATGACCGTGTAGGCGATCGGATCCGCCCCCGTGGCCGTGACCACGGCGTTGAAGGTGCCGATCGTGGGGTCGAGGTCGTACAGGAACTTCCAGATCGTGCCGGCCGCGACGAAGCTGATCGCCATGGGCAGGAACACGATCGTCTTGACCGCCCCCTCGTAGCGCACCCGGTCCACCAGCACCGCGACGAACAAGCCGATCCCGACCACCAGCAGCGGGAGCAGGATGACCCAGAGCACGTTGTTGCGCAGGGCGATCAGAGTCGAGTCCTGGCCGAAGAACCACTGGAAGTTCTCAACGCCCACGAACTCGTCGCCGCGCCGGCTCTGGAAACTGCGCACGATCGTGGCGATCGTCGGATAGATGAGGAACACGCCCAGGAACACGAGCGCAGGCCCGAGCCACAGCCACGGCCGCGTCCGGTCGGCTGTCGGCCGCGAGACCCGACGCAGGATCCACTCGACGAACAGGATGTAGCCAATGAGGACAAGCGGGACCGCGACGACCACGATGAGCGCGGCCAGGAGCCGGTTGTCCAGCAGGTCGGCGATCACGCTCAGCCCTCCTTCTACAGGCGGCGGCGGCCGGAACGCCGGCCGCCGCCTGGTTGGCGATCGCGGGCAGACCTACTGGTTGTAGGCGTCCGCCTGGACTTGGTCGAGCTGCGACAGGATCGGATCGGGATTGTCCGGCTGCTGGGCGAACTGGACCATCGCCTTGAAGAACGCCTTGTTCATCTCGGCTGGCATCCGGTCCGAGGCGTCGAACCGGAAGATCTGGGCATTGGCGAGGATCTCCGCTGACTTGCGCGAGGCATCGTCCGGGTAGGCATCCACCGGAACGTTCTTGTTGGCGGAGATGAAGCCGCCGCGCTCGACCCAGATCTGCTGCGCCTCAGGCGTCAGCAGATACCGGATCAGCGACTCTGCCTGCGGCGTGTCGTTGAACATGCCGAACAGGTCCCCGCCGCCGGTGACCGCACCGCTGTAGGCGGGATCGATGTCGGGGAACGGGAAGAAGTCGTAGTCCGACGGCTGGGCATTGGCCTCGTTGGCGAAGAAGTCGGTGATGAAGCTTGCCTGATGGTGGAGCAGGCAGCCGGGCGGATCGTCGAACATCGGGTTGGCGGCCTTGCCGAAGTTCGTGGTCACGATGTAGTCGCTGCCGCCGTAGGCCTTGGTGAGCACGTCGTTGCCGAGCGTCTGGAAGGCCTGCGTGATCTCGGGCGACGACCACTTCTGGGTGCCGTTGACCCACGCGTCATAGACATCGGGGCCGGCCTGGCGCAGGACGATGTCCTCGATCCAGTCGGTGCCTGGCCAGCCGGAGTCGCCACCCGACTCGAAGCCGACGCACCACTCGGCCGTGTCGCCGGTTGCCTGGGACTGGGCGGCGCTGGTCAGGTCGCTCCAGGTCTGGGGCTCGCCGCCCTGCCAGACGCCCGTGTTGTACCAGATCAGGCCCTTGACGGCGCCCTTGGTGAAGATACCCACGAGCTTGCCGTCGGGAGCCTTGCCGAGCTCCGCGAAGCCCGCTGGAGTCGAGCTCGAGTACGCCTCGTAGTCGACGAAGTCGAGGGGCTTGAGGGCTCCCTGGTCGTACCAGTCGGCCATCTGGCCGGGACCCGGCAGGCCGGCGACGTCAGGCAGGTTCCCGGACGCGATGCCGGTCGTGATCTGGGTAGCCAGGTCACGGTTCCCGGTGTAGTTCACCTGGACGCCGGTGCCGTCGATCCAGGGCTGGATCATCGCCATGAACGAGTCCTGCTCGGCGCCGGTCCACGTCGCGAGGACGCTCACCTCACCGCCGAGCTGCTCGAACTGGAAGCCCGAGCCGGCGCTCTCCGACGGGGCCATGGATTCCGCCATCGACTCCGACGGGGCGGCCATGGATTCCGCCATCGACTCCGACGGGGCGGCCATGGATTCCGCGGGCGACGCGCTCCCCGAGCCGTCGCCGCACGCGGCGGCCACGAGCCCCAGGGCCGCAAGACCGGCCGCGAGACGAAGACCTAGACGAGGTCGTTGCAGCATGTGCGCTCCTCCTGTGCGCGGGTCCGCACCGCTTGCCACGACTCGTCGACGGGCCGCGGCCGGCCCCGGGGGCGAAGCGTGACTCCGGAGGCGGCAACGCCGGTCCGGCCGGGGTCGGGCTCGTCTTGCAGCCTCATATCAGGAGCGGCAGGTCGACGGCGATGGCTCAGTCGAGCGCGGCGTGGAGCTCCGTGGCGTGGGTTCGCAGCCAGCGGCGCCAGGTCGCGTGCTCAGGTACCCGGCCCTCCAGCAGCGTCCAGAACCGGTCCGAGTGACCGAATACCCGCAAGTGACACAGCTCGTGCGCGGCCACCGTGTCGAGCGCTTCGGGCGGGGCGAGGACGAGGCGCCAGGAGAACGACAATGCACCGCGTCGCGAGCAGCTCCCCCAGCGCGAGGTCGTGTCCCGGATCGTGAGTCGGGTCGGGTGAACGCCCAGGGGGGCCGCGTGTCGTTCGATCGCGCGCTCCAGCTCGGTGCGGGCGCGGGCGCGAAGCCAGCGCTCGAGGATCGTGGCCGTCGGCCGGCGATCGCGGGCTGCTCGCTCGACCACCAGCTCGTCGCCTTCATCCCCGCCGACGCGGGCGACCCCGCTGGATCGGAGGCCGGGTCGACCATCGATGACCCGGACCCGGTGCAGCTGACCGCGGAACAGGACCAGGCGCCCGTCGTCGATCGCGAGACGTCCCGCCAGTGCCGCCCGCATGGCGGCCTGGCGGGCGAGATGGCGCCTGACCCACGGCTCGCGCTCGGCCAGGAAGGCCGCGATCATTCCCTCCGGCCGGCCCCACTGCGGGTGGGACGCCGATGGGACCGTCACCATCACGCCCCGATCTGGATGGATCGTGACCCGGAGACGGGAAGCGCGCGAGCTTCGACGCAGGATGTAGGGCAGGTCCCCACCCCCGAGCCGGGCAACGGCGGTCGTCTCGACCGCCGCGAAGCCGGAACCCTTGTGCCCGCGCACACCGTGACCGACAAGATCGAAGCCCATCACCGGGATCGTACCGGGCATGAAACCACCCGGCCGGGCCCGTGGGCACCGGCCGGGTGGATGGGTGGTCCCGGGGCGGCGGGACCCCCTCAGATCGTGATCGCGACCTTGCCCCGGACCTCGCCGGCCTGGAGCCGCCGGATCGCCTCGGCGACGCCCGCGAGGGGGTACGTCCGGTCGACCTGCGGCCGGACCGCGCCGGCCTCGACGAGCCCGGCGAGATGCTCGAGGTCCTCGCTGTTCTGCCGGCTCATCAGGACCTTGAGCCGCTGCGACACGAACGCCGACCAGATCGCCGCCCGGATCTGGCGGCCGAACCCGCCGGTCACCCGGTCGCCGCCCTCGCCGCCGACGATGACCAGGATGCCGCGCTCGGTGAGCGCCCGGCGCAGGTGGCGCAGCGGCCGGCGGCCACCGGTGTCGATCACCAGGTCGTAACGGACTCGGCCGTCGACCGCGTCCTCGCGGGCATAGTCGACGACGTGGTCGGCTCCCTGTGCCCGCACCAGGTCCAGCTTCGCCCCGCTCGCAACCCCGGTGACCTCGGCGCCCATCGCCTTGGCGAGCTGGACCGCGTAGCTGCCGACGCCGCCGGAGGCGCCGAGAACCAGCACCCGCTGGCCGGGCCGCAGGTTGCCGGCGTCGCGCAACGCCTGGAGTGCCGTGACCGCCGAGACCGGCAGGACCGCCGCCTGCTCGAACTCCAGGGAGGCAGGCTTGTGCCCGAGCTCCGCCTCGGGCGCGATCGCGTACTCGGCAAACGAGCCGCGCCCGAAGCCGAACACGTCGTCGCCCGGCACGAACCGGGTGACGCCCTCGCCCACCTTGATGACGGTGCCGGCGAGGTCCAGCCCCGGGACCTTCACCTTGGGGGCGCGCAGGCCGAAGCCCATCAGCCGCATGATCCACGGGCGCCCGGTCATCAGGTGCCACGTTCCGCGGTCCACGCCGGCCGCGCGCACCTTGACCAGCACCTCGCCGGCGCCTACGGCCGGCAGTTCGACCGTCGCCTGCCGCAGGACGTCTGCATTGCCGTACCGATCCTGCGTCACGGCCCGCATCGTGCCGGCCGCTGCCACTACGCCCGGACTGATCACCGCCTGCGTCGTCGTCATGTCTCGATCTCCTGGTTCCGTTGCCGCCCCGGTTCCCGTCCATCGCGAACCGTACTAAGTACGACGTACTAAGTACGGTACACTGGCCCTGACGGCGTGTCAACCCGCCGCTTCATCTGCACCAGAGGAGGTCGCGATGGCCCCCGAGACCGGCACCGGGCGCACGCCCCTCACGCGGGAGCGCGTGCTCGCCGATGCGATCACGGTCGCCGACCGCGACGGGATCACTGCACTGACCATCCGCTCGCTGGCCGCCGAGCTTGGCGTCAAGCCGATGTCCGTCTATCACCACGTGCCGGGCAAGGAGGCCATCCTCGATGGCATCGTCGACGCGGTGTTCGCCCAGATGGCACTCCCGGTCGTGGGCAGAGACTGGAAGCCGGAGATGCGCCGGCGTTGCGCTTCAGCGCGAGAGGTGCTGCGGCGTCACCCGTGGGCGGTGCCACTGCTCGAGACCCGCACCAACCCGGGACCGGCGACGCTTCGCCACCACGATGCGACACTCGGGACGCTCTACGCGGCGGGGTTCCCGGGACCCCTCGTCCAGCACGGCATCGCCTTCCTCGACGCCTTCGTGTACGGCTTCGCGATCCAGGAGGCGAGCCTGCCGTTCGATGACGGCGCGGGCGCGGCGGACCTCGCCGAGGCACTGCTGGCGGCCATGCCGGCCGACGCCTATCCCCATCTCGCGCGGCTCACCGCAGAGGTCGTGATGCAGCCCGGATATGACTTCGGCGCCGAGTTCGACCCCGGCATCGAGCTGATCCTCGACGGGCTGGCCGGGTGGCTCCCGGCGCACGGTGACCGGCCCCGCCGGCCATAGGTCGGCGGGCGTGGCCATCCGCTATACTCGCGCTCCGGCGTGGGGCTATAGCTCAGCTGGGAGAGCGTCTGAATGGCATGCAGGCGCCGCTGAGCGCTGTGGCCATCCGCTCCCCGATCACGATCGAAACGAGCGCAACGGCCCAAGTTATCGTCTGCGGCGGAGAGACGATAACGACCTGAGAGTTGATAACTTCGATCGCCTGTTTCGATTCGCAGTATGGCAACAGGTTGCACGCCCCGATCCGACGAGCGGGCGGGCGACTCGCCGCGCGTGTTGGACGCCTGCTGCGACCTGCTCCAAGCAGTCGACGGCGAGGAGCCGGGTACTGGCAAGGCCACCAGGACGCAGGAAACTGCTCCAGAGCGTTGTGGCCAACTGCTCCCCGATCACGATCGACACGAGCGGAATGGCCCAAGTTATCGTCTGTGGCGGCGAGACGACCAACCACGGGTTCCCGGCTCCTGAGTCCTCTCGCATCAGACGCCGAACGAACCCGGTCGTGGCTTGGGCGGGACGGCTACGTTGACCGGGTGGGACGAACGTCGAACCCGAGGCTCGCGTATGCGGAGAGGCGTCGGGCGTGCATCCGCGCGAGGACGGGAACGCGGACGTCGACGTAGTCGTGGACTTCCACCCTGACCTTGCCGTCGACCGGGCGGAGCACCCGGCCGACGTACTGGACGATGCGACCCTTGAAGGCGACCGGGAATGCCAGGAAGAGCGTGTCAAGCGGCGGGCAGTCGAAGCCCTCGCCGAGAAAGCCGCCGGTGGCGATGAGGATCACGCCGCCGCCGCCGGGTCGCACCATCGCCAACTCCTCCATCACGAGACCGCGGGCCTTCTTCCCCATCCCACCCTGCAGCACGAGCGGTTCCAGGCCAAGGTCCTTCAGACCCTTCACGAGCCGCACGACGTGCGCGGTCCACTGGGACAGGACGAGGCTGTTGCGTCCCAGGCGCGCCGAAGCGGCGATGTCGGCGCAGATCTGGCGCGTGCGGTCGTCATCCTCGACGACGCCTCGGAACACGGCCTGGATGGCCGATCCCGCCCCCTCGATCTCGTCGGCCCCGGCAAGAGCCATGGCGTGCTCCGTCGGATGGACCACCAGCACGCGCTCGAACTCCTCGGGGTCGAGCGCAGATGGGCCCATGCGATGTCGTACGGGGCCGCAGTACATCGTGATCAAGCCCTCGAGGCCATCGCGCCGATAGGGCGTCGCCGTCAGGCCGAGCCACGCAGGTGCCGCGATCTGGCGGACGGCCCCCTCGAAGGTCGTCGCGGGGACGTGGTGGCACTCGTCAACGACGATGAGCCCGTACCCTGCGGTCAACTCCGGGAGGTCGTCGCGTCGCGCCAGCGACTGGACCATCGCGATGTCGATGACCCCGCCGGGCCGGCGGCGTCCGGCCCCAATGATCCCGATCCGCTTGCGGTCGATCCCGAGGTGGGCAGACAGTCGGTCCCGCCACTGGTCCACGAGCGGCTGACGGTCGACGATGACGAGCGTGGGCACCGCTCGACTCGCGATCACGCCGCAGGCCAGCACCGTCTTCCCTGCACCGGGCGGCGCCACGAGGACGCCGAGCTCGTGACGGGACAGCACGTCGAGCGCTTCGAGTTGGCCGGGTGACAGCGTCGCCTCGAGGCGGACGTCGATTGGCGACAGAGGCAGGCGCCGGTCGTGAACCACGAGCCGGCTGCCAGCCTCCACGATGACCGCGTCGGCCGCCTCCCGGAGTCCGCGTGGGAGGAGAAGTCGATCGAGCAATTCGCCGTAGCAGCCCAGGAAGCGCGGCGTCTTCCACGTCGATAGGCGAAGGCGCTCCTTCTCGTAGTAGGCCGGGTTGTGCAGCGAGGCGAGGTGCTTGAGGGCGGCCAGGAGCGCGGGCGGCATCCCGATCCGGTCGATCGACAGCATCGCCCCGGTCTCGGCCACGATGGTCTCGGGCGGCTTCGGCACCGGTTGGCCGTGGGGTGCCCGGTAGGTTCGCTCGTCCGGGCCCGCGGCAACCAGGCGGACGGATTCCGCGAAGGACTCGATCGACGCAGGCGAGCTGCGACCCAGAGAGGCCAGGAAGGCCCACTGATCCTCGAACGGCTGGAGCGTCGCCGGGTCGAGGAAGACCGTCGTGCCGCGACGCCGGCTCTCGCCGTGCAGCGGCAGGGCGATCAGGTTGCCCAACGATCCATTGGGCATGAAGTCCTGGGCAGGGAAGAGACGGTCGTAGCTGGCAAGGTCGATCTCGGCCCTGACCGTCATGGCTTCCCGCAGGAGAAACGCGCCGATCCTTCGGGCGGCTGCGGCCGGGACCGGGCCGCTGAAGAACATCCAGACATGGGCCCCGTCGCCCGACCGCGACCGTTCCAGGGCGACCGGGATCCCGGCCGCGCGCGCGGCATCGACATAGGCAACGGCGTCGAGGACCCAGGATGGGCCGTCGAAGTCGCAGGCGAGCAGCCGGCACGTATCGCCGCGCAGCAGCGGGTACAGGCCGACGTGCACGCGACCGGTCAGATGTGACTCGACGATCGCGTCGGTCAGGGGCAGGTACGCCCGATCCGGTCGCCGTGCGTTGGCCGGACCGCCCACGACGACGGGGCTCCATCCCGACTTCCCGCTGCGAGCGCTCTCCCACCGGGCGGCGTACACGTCATCGCGCCCGACGAACAACGACCGGAACAGCGCGATCTTCGCTTCCGGCGGGGAATAGCCGTCAACCGGCGCCTTGTTGGTGGCAACCGCGCGATCGCGGAAGAGCGTGGGCTCCCATGCGGACGCCGGCGACGTTGCCGGTTGGCCTGTCGGAGGTTCGGTGGAATTCGATGCCGAGCTGCGCCCGCAACCGGCGGTTTTCGGCGCGGAGGCGTTCAATCTCGCGGTGAAGTTCGTCAGGATTCACGGCAGTGTGCCCATGACAGCCGTCCCACCGATCCCGACTCAGGCTGGCCCACCGGCCCGGCGCAATTCGCCGGCCCGCTCGGCATACCGAACGCGCGCCCAGTGGAGGTCGTCGAACCGGCAGGCGGCGAGCCTCGCCTCCATGTCGCCCGCGGGCTCGCCCATCCGCCCGTAGACCGCGCCGACCGTCTCGAGGAGCGCGGCTATGTCAGTCCGGTCGCGGGCGAGAAGACCCAGGTCATGGGCCCCGGTCACGCGATCAGGATCGCGCCCGACGAACTCGTCGCCACCGGTGAATGGGACCGGGAGCGTGTCCCGCCCCTCCTCCACCCGGTCGAAATACGCCTTGAAGCAGAGGACCTCGCGGAGGAGCGCCAGGCGGTCGTCGACGCGGCGCGCTACCGTCGCAAGGTCGTAGACGTCACGGCCGAGCATCGTCCGCCGGAACCGCGATAGCTTCTCGGCCACGGTCTCAAGGAGGTCTGCGACCGGCGGACTGGCTGGCTCGAACCCGAGGAACCGGCGTTCGATGCCGGGAATCCGCGCGCGCTCCGGATGGGTGGCGGGCAGCAAGAGTGGGCGCGGGGAGAAGTCGAGGCTTGCGGGTAGCGATGCGCCGTGCTCCGCCGTCTCCGCGTGCCAGGCGCCCTTCCGCGCCGCGGCGTCGTAGCTGTCGAGGACGAAGGTCACGCCCTCGTGCGTGACCCGCTGGTCCAGGCGCTCGAGGATGTGATCGGCATAGATGGGGTCCCCGACCGCGAAGTCGAGGTCCGTCGAGAAGCGGCCCTCGTTGCCCAGGACGAACTTGCGGATCGCGGTTCCGCCCTTGAACACGACCGCATCGTCCTCGAACAAGCCTTCCAGCCGCAGCCAGTCGAGGAAGTGCTCCTGGGCGAACTCAAGGTAGGCCTCGTTCCGGCCGCGGCCGCGGTAGACGGCAGCGAGCTGGTTGATGGCGGCGAGCGGGATCACCGGGTCGCCACTCCCAGCCGATCATCGACGCCCAGCCGGGTATCACGGACAACCACCGCGGCCCCCGCCGGACCGATCCGGGTACGGGCGCGCCCGGGAAGCGTCTCGGCGATGACCGTGGCCACGTCCGGGGCACCGAAGCGGTCCGCGAGATACGCCATCCGGGCTGCCGCTGCCTGCCCGACGAGGCCGGCCACCGCCGCCACATCCGGGGGGATCGCGACCCCGAGCGCCCGGCGTAGCCAGTGGTCGGCGTCGCGGAGGTCACCGCACGTCGACGGCCACAGCGCCGCGTCGGCGAGGAGATGCGCAGGATCCGAGACCGGGATGTCCCGCAGATCCGGGATGCCGGCGATCCTGGAGTTTGTCGTCTTGACCAGGTCGTACGCGGCAGCGAGGGCGACGGAACCGCCCTGATCACGATCGACCGCCACCGCATACCGGTCGGGAGCGCGCTCGGCGAACCCGCGCAGGAAGGCGGCCCCGGTGCCGACGACGGCCAGCCGGAAGTCGGGGCGTCGAGACCGCACCGCGCGAGCCTCGAGGAGTGGGTCGCCCGACGGGAACGGGCCTCCCCGCGCGCCGAGAAACTCGTACCTCCCGCGCGCGGGCAGCGGCCGGAGCCAGCCGAGTCGCACCAGGGTCTGGATCGCGTTCTTCAGCCGTCGTGAGTCGATGCCGACGCCGAGCGCCGTCGCGACGTCCTCGGTCGACACCACGTCACGTCCGAAGATCTCGAATTCGGCGACGGCGCGAGACACCCACCGGGGGATATATCGGCTGGCTGAATTGGATCGTATGGCCTGTGTCATGCAGGAGATGCTATCCGCTCCTGCAAGATTCGCAAGGTGGTGGTGCCGTGGCCATTGTTCGCGGCGCGGTCGGCCCCAGGGTGCCGCCGGGATGGGGGGTCAGCAGGCGCCGTCGGGCGGAAGGCCGTTCTCATCACGACAGCGGATAACTGTCCAATTCGACAGGTTTCTGGGGGCCTCGCATGCCCCA
>CAVSHH010000004.1:0-157661 GCA_963727585.1 uncultured Chloroflexia bacterium
GTCGGGGCGAGAGGATTTGAACCTCCGACCTCATCGTCCCGAACGATGCGCGCTACCAAGCTGCGCCACGCCCCGACCGAAAGTGCCGCTGAGGGCCGGGGAATGATACCCCAAGATCGCGTCCCGATCGAATGCCGCAGCGGGCGGGTTGCGAGTTCTTCATCGGACCTTGGGGCATGGCTCGTTGACCCGGAGGTGGGGCGTCGATACGCTGATTTCGATCCGAAGGGGAGTACCCCGTCAGGCGTCGGCGTCAATACGGTCCACGAGGACCCGCTGCCGTCGGTCGGCCAACAGCCGGCTGGGGGAGACCATCGGGCGTGATGCCTGGAGGTCCGTGTCCCGATGTCCCTCGATCCCATCGCCCCAGCCCGTGGATCGACGGATCCCCCTGATCGCCGGCGGGCGGTTGCGGTCTGGTCATCGCTCGCCCTGCGTAAGTCCCGATCCCAGGAGGTAGTCGCATGAACCGCGCACCGGTCGGCCCTGTTCGAGACACCGCACTGGTGGCGTCGGCGACGTGCTGTCCGCGGTGCGCAACGCCGATGTCGACCTATGAGCGTAGCGGCGTGCAGATCGATCAGTGTCCGGACTGCCGCGGGATGTTCCTGGATCGCGGCGAGCTCGAGCGACTGGTCGACGCCGAGAGTGGCGGCTGGACGGGGCCCCGCATGCGCGCCCCCGAACCGATCCCCGTGTCCAGGCTGCGGGCCGGGCGCGGCTACCACTCGGAGTGGAGCGACGCACCCGAGGATGAGCGATGAACGAGAGCATCCGGCTGGGCCGGGTCCGGGGCATCCGGATCGGGGTCCACTGGAGCGTGCTGTTCATCGCCTGGCTGCTGGCCTGGGGTCTGGCGGCGCAGCTGCTGCCGGTGACGGCGCCGGGGTTATCGGCGCCCGTGTACTGGGCGGCCGGGATCGGCGTTGCGCTGGTGTTCTTCCTGTCCCTGCTCGCGCATGAGCTCGCCCACGCGCTGTTCGCGCTCCGTGCCGGCGTCAAGGTCGAGCGGATCACGCTGTGGCTGCTGGGTGGTGTCGCCGAGATCGAGGGTGAGCCGCCCACCCCGGGTCACGAGCTGCGGATCGCCGCATCGGGCCCGCTCACGAGTGCGGCGCTGGGCCTGGCGTTCCTGGCCGCCACCGTCGCCTTGGCCACCGCCGGCGGACCGGCGCTGCTGGTCGAGAGCCTGGCCTGGCTGGCCAGGGTCAACCTGATCCTCGCCGCCTTCAACCTGCTGCCGGGTGCTCCGCTCGACGGCGGGCGGATCGTGCGCGCGATCGCCTGGCGGTTCGGACGCGATCGACTTCGCGCCTCGCTGGTCGCGGTGCGGCTCGGCCGCTTCCTCGGGTTCGGGCTGGTGGGGCTCGGGCTGCTCGAGGTGGTGGTGGGCGCGAACCTCGGCGGCCTGTGGACCGTTGCGATCGGCCTGTTCATGACCAATGCGGCGGCCGCTGAACGCGAGCAGGCGGTCGTCCGCGAGGCGCTGACGAGCCTTCGCGTCCGCGACGTGATGCTGCGCGACCCGCTCCGGGTCCCGGCCGGGATCACGGTGGACGTGTTCGCCGACAACGTGCTGCGCGCCCAGACCCAGAGCGCGGCGCTGGTGGTGGAGGCCGGCGGTACCCCATTCGGGATCGCAGGTCTCCGAGAGGTGGGCCGACTGCCCGGACGGGCCCGCCACGAGGCCCGCGTCCGCGATATCGCGGTTCCACACCAGACGGTACCCGTGGTCGGTCCGGACGAGGTGCTGCTCGAGGCATTCGAACGGACGGGCGCCGGACGGGCGCCGGTCCCGTACCTGCTGGTCCTCGATCAGGGCGATGTCGTGGGCCTGTTGTCGGCCGCCGATCTCGCCCGCACGATCGAGGCTCGGGCGCAGGATCTCGAGGGTCGCGGGCGGCCGGAGGTTCGAGCGGCCGGTCACTAGGCGGCGCCGTCGCGGTGACGCCGGTGCACCGCGATCAGCTTCGTGCCCTCGACATCGGTCCACGCCAGCCCGTCGCCGTCGGGCAGCGCGACGTCCGGATCCTGCAGGGCGGCGAGCCAGCGTGCTGACGACGCCGGGAACCGGGCCGCGAACAACGCCGCGAAGGCACTCACCAGCCGCCGGTTGCGCCTTGTGCCCCGGATGACGAGCAGGCCGTGCACGCGCCACCCCTCGCCCAGGCGGTCGCTCGTCGCCCGGACCTTCGCCGTGAGGCCGCGCATGGCAGCCCCGCCGTCGAGCAGCAGATCCCAGATCTCAACCACCGCGGCCTCGCGCCTCGCCTCGCGGAGCAGCAGGACATCGATGCTGCGCGGTCGAGGCCCGTCATCCGGGAGCACCGCCTCCGGGTCGGGGCTCCAGCCGCCGGGCGCCGACACCCTGATCAGCAGGTCCTGGCGCCGGAGGTGCTGGAAGTCACGTGGGAGGTCGGTACCCGGAGCACGCTCGAGGAAGCCGGCCAGCTGCAGCCCGACCGCGGCGGCACAGACGGTCCAGGTGTCGATTCCGGCGTTCGCGCCGCCCCCCGCCTCGAGACGGGCGATCTCCGGCTGGGAGAGGCCCGCCCTCGTCGCAACGTCCGCCTGCCGGAGGCCGGCCCCCTGGCGCTGGTCCCGAAGCGCGCGGGCGAGTCGACGGGCGATGTCGGCGGCTCTTGCCCGACCGAGCTGTTGTTGACGCGTGGCCCTGCGCGGTCGCGGCGTTGTGTTGTCGGCGCACATGCCGAGATGCTGGCACCGGCCGCTTATCGCCGGCTCATCTGGGGCCTCGGGGCTGGGAGCCGCAGGCGCCGGAGGACCGACCGCGAACGACGCGCCGGCTCATCTGGGGCCTCGGGGCCCCGAGCCGCAGGCGCCGGAGGGTCGAGCGCGAATGTCGCGACGTGTCACCCGCTCATCTGCGGGCCGTCGGGCGCGAACGTGGCCGCCTATCACCAGCCGTGATCGGGGACCGGTTTGGCGCGCCACGCGACCACGCCGAGCGCCTGCTCGGGGGCTTGCAGCGACCCGAGCCGTCCCGATTAGCACCGGCGGTGATCCCCGGAACGGCTCTGAGACCGTGGCAGCCGGGTGTTCTCCGCGGACCGGCCAGATAGCACCGCTGGTGATCTCGGGGCGCGCTCCGCTGGATGCCGTGTGCTCACCGGGGCAGTCCGCGGGAATTGGCGGGCGCCCTCCGCCGCGAGCCGCGCTGGCCGGCCACCGGACCTGTTGCCTCGGCGCACCGCCCACCCATCCACGACGCAGCACGGCTGAAAGGAAGGGCAACACGCCGGCCCCATGGCGTGATCAGCAACGGAGAGTGCCCCGATGAAGAAGGTCCTTCGCTCCCTCGTCCTCGCCGCGTCCCTCGCGGCCCTTGCCGCTCCCGCGGTCCTCGCCGCGCCCGGCGGTGCCCCGGCGGCCCACGGCGTCGACGGCAAGACGTTCGGCAAGGTGGTCAGCGGTCTCGCGACGGAGTACGGCGGCCAGGCGCTGGCGGCGCACGTCAGCGGCCGCTGATCCCGACCATCGGGCGCCCGGGGGCCGGCTCCCGAACCGTGAACATCACCTGACCTGCACAGGCAACGGATCGAGCCCACCGGGGACACCCGGTGGGCTCGACGCTGTACCGAGGGCGGCGGGCAGGAGCCGCCCAACGCAGGACGCGGCCGGCGGAGCGCCGCCGCCCGGACCAAGAACGCGGCTGGCGACGGGCCGCCAGGCGTATGAGGCGCCCCTAATACTGGAACAGCAGCTCGCGGTACTTGGGCAGCGGCCACAGGTCGTCGGCCACCACGGTCTCAAGCGTGTCCGCGATCTCGCGCAGCGCGGTCTGGGCCGGGATGACATCGTCCACGAACGCCCGCGCCTCCGTCTGGACGGTCCCCGCCGCGTGCGCCTCGTGGACCGCGTGGTCGAGCGCGTGGATCCGCTCCACCAGCGTGTCGAGGTGGCCCTCGACCGCCGCGGTCATCGTCCTCACACCCTTGGACGAGCCGGCAGCGGCGAGGCGACCCAGGTAGGAGACGGCGGCCGGCAGGATCATCGTCCTGGCCATGTCCAGCGCGGTCAGGGCCTCGATGTTCTGGACCTTGACGTAGTGCTCCCAGTAGATGTCGGAGCGGGACACGAGCTCGCGCTCGGAGAGCACGCCGAACGAGGAGAACAGCGCCCTGGCCTTGGTGGTCGTGAGTGCCGGCAGGGCATCGACCGTGGTGCGGTTGTTGGGCAGGCCCCGCTGGGCCGCCTCCGCGTGCCACTCCTCGGAGTAGCCGTTGCCCTCGAACAGGACCTGCTTGTTGGCCTTGACGATCTCGGACAGGATCTTGGTCAGCCCATCGAAGTCGCCCGAGTCGATCTGGTCCAGCTCGTCGGCGAGGACCTTGAGCGAGTCGGCCACGGCCGTGTTGAGGACCGTCTGCGGCCAGTAGATGGGGGCGGACGAGCCCACCGCGCGGAACTCGAACTTGTTGCCCGTGAACGCGAACGGGGAGGTCCGGTTGCGGTCGGTGGCGTCGCGAGGGAGAACCGGGAGCGAGGTCACGCCCAGCTCCACGTCGCCGCCCTTCTTGGAGTTGGACGCGGGTCCCAGCTCCACCTGGGCGATCACGTCCTCGAGCTGGCTGCCGAGGAAGATCGACATGATCGCCGGCGGTGCCTCGTTGGCCCCGAGGCGGTGGTCCTGGCCGGAGTCCGCGATGCTCGCGCGGACGATGTCGGCGTGGGTGTTGACGGCCCGGATCACCGCGATCAGGAACACCAGGAACTGGGCGTTGGCGTGGGGGTCCGTGCCCGGCTCGAGCAGGTTCTCGCCCTCGTCGGTCGCCATCGACCAGTTGTTGTGCTTGCCCGATCCATTGATGCCGGCGAACGGCTTCTCGTGGAGCAGGAGCACCAGGCCGTGCTGCGGCGCCAGGCGACGCATCGTCTGCATCACGATCATGTTGTGATCCGAGCCCACCGACGTCGGCTCGTACACCGGGGCCATCTCGAACTGGGCCGGGGCGACCTCGTTGTGGCGGGTCTTGGCCGGGATCCCCAGCCGCCACAGCTCGCGGTCGAGATCCATCATGAACGCGAGGATGCGCTCGCGAATGGAGCCGAAGTACTGGTCCTCCAGCTCCTGTCCCTTGGGCGAGGGGGCGCCGAACAGCGTGCGCCCGGTGAGCAGGAGGTCCGGCCGCTGCTCCGCGAGCCGGCGGTCGACGAGGAAGTACTCCTGCTCCGGCCCGATGGTGGTGAACACGCGCGACGTGCTGGCGTTGCCGAACCAGCGCAGGACGCGCAGTGCCTGCTTCCCCAGGGCCTCCTGGCTGCGCAGCAGCGGGATCTTGTGGTCGAGGGCCTCGCCCGTGAACGAGACGTACGCGGTCGGGATGGTGAGCGTGACGCCGTTGGGCTCGACCTGGAGGAAGATCGGGCTGGTCACGTCCCACGCGGTATAGCCGCGGGCCTCGAAGGTGGCCCGGATGCCACCCGACGGGAACGAGGACGCATCCGGCTCGCCCAGGATCAGGTTCTTGCCGCTGAACTCGGCGATCGTCTTGCCCTCGCCGGTGGGCACCAGGAACGAGTCGTGCTTCTCGGCCGTGGAGCCGGTCATGGGCACGAACCAGTGCGTGTAGTGGGTGGCGCCGTTCGCCATCGCCCACTCCTTGACCGCGTGCGCCACGGCATCTGCGATCACCGGGTCGAACGGCTCGTGACCGTCGACGGTGTGGCGCAGGCGCTGGTAGATCGGCTTGGCGAGGTACTGGCGCTGGACGACGTCGTTGAACACGTAGGCGCCGTAGATGTCGGCGCCGCCCTGCTCCAGGTAGTCCTCGACCGAGGCGACGGTGTGATTCGCGATGGCCGAGATGGCCGTGGATCGAGCGGTCATGTGCACTCCTGCGGGTGGTGCGTGGAACTGGGCGTGGGGCGGAGGATCAGAAGGCCTCGAGGTAGCGGTCCAGCTCCCACTGGGTGACCTGGGTCCGGTAGGCATCCCACTCGGCCCGCTTGGCCGACACGTAGTGGGACAGGACGTGGTCGCCGAGAGCCTGGGCGATCACGGGGTCGGCCTCGAGCTCGTCGATGGCCTCGCCCAGCGTGCCGGGCAGCTCGCGGATGCCCTTCTCCGCGATCCGGGCCGCGCCCATCTCGAACAGGCTCTCCTCGACCGGCTCATCGAGGGGCAGGCCTCGTTCCACCCCGTCAAGCGCGGCGGCGATCAGGGCTGCGAAGGCGAGGTAGGTGTTGGACGAGGGGTCCGGGCAGCGGACCTCGGCGCGGGTCCCCTCGATCGACTTGCCGGGCGAGATCATGGGCACCCGGATGAGGGCCGAACGGTTGGTGCGGCCCCAGGTGATGTACGTCGGCGCCTCGTAGCCCGGGACGAGGCGCTTGTACGAGTTCACGAGCGGGGCGAGGATGGCGATCATCCCCCGTGCGTGGGCCAGGATCCCGGCCATCGACGACTTGGCCACCTCGGACAGGCCATAGGGGGCGTTGGGGTCCGCGAAGGCGTTCCGGCCCTCGGCGATGGACCACAGGCTCAGGTGAGTGTGCATGCCCGAGCCGTTGATCCCGTGGATCGGCTTGGGCATGAACGTCGCATACAGACCGTGCTGGTTGGCGACGGCCTTGAGCGCGGACTTGAACGTGATCGCGTTGTCGGCGGTGCGCAGCGCATCCGCGTACTGGAAGTCGATCTCGTGCTGGCCGGCGGCCACCTCGTGGTGCGCGGCCTCGACGTTGATCCCGAACGCCTCGAGGGTGTCGACCATGTCCTGGCGGACCTCCTGGGCGAGGTCCGTCGAGTCGTCGAAGTAGCCCGCCTGGTCGTGAGGGAGCGGTGCGATCCGGCCGTCCTCGCCGCGCCGGAACAGGAAGAACTCGAGCTCCGGGCCGGTGTGGACCAGGTAGCCCAGCTTGCTGGCACGCTCAACCTGCCGGCGCAGGACATAGCGCGGATCGCCGGTGAACGGCTCGCCACGCGGCGTGAACACGTCGCAGATCACGCGTGCGGTGCCGCGCGGCCCCGAGCCCGGCTGCCATGGGATCTCGTTGAACGTGTCCATGTCGGGAGCGAGGTACTGGTCCGACTCGGCGATCCGCGTGAAGCCCTCGATCGAGGAGCCGTCGAACCAGGTGCCGTGCTTGACCGAATCCTCGAGCCGGTGGACCGGGATGGTGACGCCCTTGACCACCCCCAGGATGTCCGTGAACTGGAGCTGCACGAAGCGGATCCCGGCCGCTTGGGCCTCCCTGATCTTCGCCAGCGACTCGCCGTTGTCCGCCACCCGGATTGGTCCCTCCGCCGCTCCCTGGCACTAGTGCCAACGGCACGATGAATGGCGTCTGACGCCATGGATATGCGGAGTCTACCGGCGCTGGATGGCGAGGACCCGGGCGGAATGCCCGTTCACGTGCTCTTGATTTGGGCGGATTGCACAATCCTGACGGCTACCGCGAGCGCCAGGCGGAGCTCAGGATCGGCCAGATCCCAGCCCGTGATCCGTTCCAGGTTGCGGACCCGGTACGCGAGGGTGTTGCGATGGATTCCCAGCACCGCCGCAGCCTCGCCCGAACCCGGGTGGTCGAGCACGGCGCGCAGCGTCGCGAGTCGCTCCTGCACGCTCGCGGGCCGGCCGCCGAGGAGCGGGTCGAGCAACGCCAAGGCTTCGATTCGGTCGTCAGGCAGGTTGCCCAAGGCGGCGAGCAGTCGGTAGGCGGGCAATCGATCGGCACGGGCGACCCGGGGCGGCTCGACCAGACGCTCAACGGCTTCCAGGGTCGCCCGGGCGCTGGCCTCCGCCGCGGGCCGGTCGGCGGGCTCGTCGAACGGCCGCGAGACCGCCACCGCCCGACCCAGGAACTCGGCCACCCGCTCGGCGATCGCGAGCCCTTCTGGATCGTTGCCCTCCGGGGCGGCGACGGCCCGCAGCTCGAGGCTCTCGCTGGTGCCGCGCAGGGCCAGCCGGCGGGCGGCGAACCGGAACCGCAGTTCGGAACGGGTCTCCTCGCGGCTGGGACCGCCGTCGGCCGGCTCCGACTGGCGCGCGAACAGGACCACCCAGGGCGGCCCGTCGGACGGGAGCATGTCGCTCCGGCCGGCCTCGTCACGGGCTCGCCGGACCTGCGCCTCGAGCATCAGCTCCAGCGACAGGAGCGGCGCCACGCGCTCGGCTGCGATCGACTCCAGGTCACCCACCGGCCGGTTGCCCAGCAGCACCAGCCAGCCGGCGGGTACGGGGTCGCCGGGGGCGCCGGGCAGCGGCACGCGACTCCCGTTGACGGCCGGCCTGGAGAGATAGGCGGTGACGGCCGCAGCTGCGTCCGGTACGTCAGCGGGAGCATGGACGGCGAGCGCATCGGACCTCCGACTCTCGAGCGCGACGGCACGCCGCAGGAAGCCACCGATCGTCGCCGCGAGGGCGTCGAGACCGCGGCCGGCCATCGCCAGTCGAGCCAGGTCCGCCTCCAGCACCGATGCCTGCCGCTCCAACTCGCCACGCCGGTCCACCAGGTAGCCGATCACCCGACGCTCGAGCCCGGCCGGATCGTCCCCGTCCACCACCACGGCCGGGATGCGCGCCTCGGACGCGACAGGCCCGAGGGACGCGAACGGGTCGCCGCCGGAACCCGGCACCAGCAGCAGCGCAGAAGCTCCGCTCCGGGCGAGCGTCTCGATGAGATCGCACGCATCGGCCGACGTCGGAGCCACGACCGGCAGGGTGCTGGCCGGTACGATCACGAGGTCGCCCGTGTCGAGGACGTCCAGCGCCGGGACGCGCGCCCGCAGGACTCGCACCCAACCGAGCGGTGGGGCATCCGGGCCGGCCGGAACCGGCGCGCCGATCGAGGCAGCGCCCGGCAGCACCGCGTCGAGCAGGTCGTGGAGGGTCGCCATCGCCGATCAGTCTGGGCGAGGAGCCCGCGCACCGGACGGCGGGGCGAACGGCGGGGCGGGCGACGATCCGGGCGACGGAGCGGGCGACGGGGCGGCCGACGCCTCGGGCGACGGGGCGTCCGCCAGGGTGACCGGGGCCCCGGGCCGGCGCGAGGCGACCAGGTCGTCCAGCAGCCGTCCGAACTCGCGCCCCACGTCCACGTAGCGGTCCGCGATCACCACCAGCGCCAGCCGGCCAGCGGCATCGAGGCGGGCCCAGATCCGCCGACGGGGCATCCAGAAGGTGATCAGGAGGCCGGCAATCAGGAGCCCGAACGCGATCCACACGATCGATGCCCCTGGGTCCTTCTTGGCGATCAGCAACGTGAACTGGCCGACCGCCCGGAGCTCGACCGAGAAGTCCGTCCCCTGCGAGGTACCGGATTCCCCGACCGCCAGCGCCAGCGGATCGAGCGCCTCGATGACCGGCGACCCGTCGGGGTTGGTCCCGGTGGGCACGAACGGCACCACGAGCAGCACGCCGGTCCCGTCCTCGAGGCGACGCAGGAGCATCTGGAGCGCGACCTGCCGGCCGGGCACGGCCAGCTCGGCGAACGGCGAGCCGGCGACGGCGTCGGTCATCGGGACGGGACCCGACCACAGCGGCTTGCCGGCCCGATCGCGCACGACGATGTCCGGCGCCGGGCCGAACCCGTTCTGGTGGAACGTGAACCCCTGGACCTCGAGCGGGTCGTTGACCCGGATCACCTTGTCCGCGATCTGCCGTCCGCCCTGGTAGACGGCCAGATGGGTGGTGAAGTCGCTTGGGCGACCGGTCTCGAACCCCGGCGCCTCGAAGCCCAGGTTGCGCACGAGGAGCAGGTCCGGCGTGCCGATGGGCTGGACGGTCAGCGACTCGCCCTCGGCGACGACCAGCCCCTGCTCGAACCCCAGCCGGGCCGTGACCGCCGCCGCGACCAGGAACAGGATCAGGCCGAGGTGGGTGAGCAGCGTGGCCAGCCTGGTCCAGCGGTTGCGATCGCCGTACAGGTAGGCGACCCCATCCACGACCTCGCGTCGGACACGAAACCGGTGGCGCCCGAGGATCGACGCCGCGGCATCGGCCTCGACGCCCGCCATCAGGGCCCGGTCGGGGAGGCGTGGATCGTAGAACGGATCCGGCTGGACGACCCGGATCTCCGCCGACTGGCGCCACAGGCGCGGGATGCGATCGATGGTGCAGGCGACGATCGAGATGATCAGGACCACCAGCCCGATGCTGAACCAGGTGGACGTGAAGACCTGGAACAGCTGGAGCTTCTCGATGGCGTCCACGACCGGCTTGCCGAAGGCGCCGTCGTACAGCTCGTGCAGCTTGGCCATCTCGGTGGCGTAGTCGGAGGGCGACCGGAACGCGAAGCCCGGCAGCTGGCGCAGGGTCATCCCGACCACGGCGAACAGCGCCAGGACGATGATCTGGACCACCGCGAAGTCGACCGACGTCAACAGTCCCCAGATCGCACTCCCCAGGCGGGACAGGGGTCCGGGAACGGGTCGCGCCGCGGGACGGCGGGCGGCAATGGTGGCGATGACTCAGGCCCTCCGCGCGGCCTCGAGCGCCTGGGCGAGGTCATCGAGGAGGTCCGCCTCGTCCTCGAGCCCGACGCTGACCCGGAGCAATCCCTCGGTGATCCCCGCGGCGGCGAGTCCGGCGGCGTCGAACGAGCGGTGCGAGCTCGATGGCGGGTGAACGACGATGGTGTGAACCGAGCCCAGGCTCGCGGTCCGCTCCGGGATCTGGAGAGCGTTGCAGAACGCCCGACCCGCCTCGCGACCGCCGGCCAGATCCACCGAGAGCATCGCGCCGCCGGAGTCGAGGATGCGCGCTGCCGTCGCCGCCTGCGGATGGCTTGGCAGGCCCGGGTAGATCACGGCCTCGACACCGTCGCAGCCCTCGAGAACGGTTGCCAGGGCGAGCGCGGTCTGCGCCTGGCGCTCCATCCGCACGGCCAGCGTGGCGATCCCGCGGAGGACGAGGAAGGCGGCGAACGGACCGAGCGTCGCACCGGTGTCGATGTGGGCCGAGCGGACGGCTCGGATCCGTTCCCGCGGGCCGACAACGGCACCGGCCATCACGTCACTGTGTCCGGACAGGTACTTGGTCGCAGACTCGATCACCAGGTCGGCGCCGTGCTCAAGCGGCCGACACACCATCGGCGACGCGAAGGTGTTGTCCACCGTGAGCAGGGCTCCGTGCCGATGGGCGATCGCCGCGAGCGCCGGCAGGTCCGGGACCACGCAGGTCGGGTTGGCGATCGTCTCGACATGCAGCACACGCGTGGGCGCGGCAGCCAGGGCGGCCTCGACCGCCTCGGCGCTGGTGACGTCGACGGTCACGATCTCGCAGCCCAGCCGCCCGAAGGCGGCGATCGCCTGGGACCGCGTCGTGCCGTAACCCACCGTACCGATCACGATCCGGTCGCCAGCCTCGAGCAGCGACAGGAACGCGGCATGGACCGCAGCCATTCCCGTGGCCAGCGCGATCCCGGCGTCGGCGCCGTGCAGGTCGGCGATCGCCGCCCCGAGGACATCGACCGTGGGGTTGTCGATCCGCGAGTAGGCGTACCCGGGCTGCTCGCCGGCCAGAACCGCCGCCAGCTCGTCGACATCGCCGGAGGCGAACGTGGCGCTCTGGTAGATCGGCACCGTGGTGGGTGCCTGACGGACCTCGGGCAGGCGCGAGGCCGCGCGAATGGCACGGGTGCTGAGGCCTGGCCTGGGTCGCGGAAGGGTCACGCGCCCGATGCTACACCGAGGCCGCGGAGCGATCCGTCAGCGGGTTCCCCACTGGTACGTCTGCTTCATCAGCCGCAGGTAGACGAAGGTCTCCGTCTCGCGGACGCCCTTGATCTTTCGCAGCCTGGCACTGAGGAACTGGAGCAGCGCATCGTTGTCCTCCGCCACGCACTCGACCAGGATGTCGTAGGCGCCCGCCGTGACGACCACGTACGAGGTCTCTGGGAAAGCGGCGATCTCCTCGGCCACCTCGATCAGCCGCGACGCCTCGACTTTGACGCCGATCATGGCCATCTGCTGGAAGCCCAGCTTGAGCGGGTCGGTGACGCCCACGATCTGGAGGATGCTGCGGTCGATCAGCCGGTTCGTGCGCGCCCGAACCGCCGCCTCCGAAACGCCGAGATCGGTCGCGATCTGGGTGAACGGGCGGCGACCGTCCTCCTGGAGGTGCTCGATGATCCGCTTGTCCAGGTCGGACACCTCGTGGTTGCGGGAGCCACGTGCACGGCCATCGGTCACGGGAGGCAACCCTCCGATCTGCTCGCGCTCGGGCGGCGGGCGTGGGGCGGGATGCTAGCACGCGGTCCGGCGGCACCGAAGGCCGCGGTGCGCGTGGCGCATCGTGGTTCCGGGCGGCCGTCAGCCGCGGTCCAGCAGCTCCAGTACCGGGGCCAGCGCCGCGATGGAGGACTCGGTGATCGGATCCACGACGAGCTGCACGTGGCCGATCCCCTCCCGGGCGTACGCCCGCAGTCCCTCGGCCAGCACCTCCGGCGAGCCCTCGAGCGGCGGCACGGCCATCCGTGGATCCGTGTCCCCCATCACGCGACCCGTGCCGCCCGGCATCCGGACCAGGACCGCCACCGTCCGCTCGATCGAACCGGGATCGCGCCCGGCCTCGCGCGTCGCGCGATCCACGACATTCCGCAGGGCCGCAACCCCGCCCGGCGAGTTCCCGGTGTCGGCGTACCAGGCGTTCCAGGCAGCCGCGTACGGGAGGGTCGCCGCAAGCATCCGCGGTCCCGTCGACCCGACCAGGATCGGGGGGCCGCCCCGGCGGGCCGGCCGTGGCAGGAGCTCCGCCTCGCGTGCGGTGAGGTATTCGCCCTGGAAGTCGATGTACCCGTCGTGGAGCAGCGTGCGCAGGATCGTGAACGCCTCCTCGAACCGGCTGATCCGGTGGTCGAATGGCGCGTCGAGGGCTGCGAACTCCACCTCGTTCCAGCCGGCGCCCAACCCCAGCACCAGCCGCCCGCCCGAGATCTCGTCGACGGTTGCCGCCTGCTTGGCGAGCATGAACGGGTGGTGGAACGCCGTCGCCGCCACGAGGGGTCCCAGGGCGACGCGCTCCGTGGCCTCGGCCAGCCCGGCGAGTGTCGTCCACGCCTCCCACGGCCCACGGCTGGACCCGTCGGCGTCGCGGTACAGCAGGTGGTCACCCAGCCAGACGGAGTCGAAACCCGCCTGCTCTGCGGTTCGGGCGATGGACCGCAGCTCCGCCCAGCGGACCTCGCGCTCCACCTCGGGCAGCTGGACGCCGACCCCGAGGGGACGGCGCGGTGTTCGGGGGATCATGCCCGCCACGCTAGCGCACCTGCAGGACGCCGCGCGGGACGGTCCCGGAGAACCACGCTCAGCCGCCCGCCGCCACCCGCCCGGTCACCTGGCTCAGGATCACGTCGATGTCCGCGCTTCCGATGATGTTCGTGTACTTGGCGCGCACCGCGCCCTGTCCATCGACCACGAACACCCAGGGCATCCGGACCGCCGGCCAGGTCGCGTCGCCCAGGCCGTAGGCGCGGGCGAAATCGTTGAGCGGCGGATCGGTGATGGACCCCGACAGCACGGGCTCCTCGGTGACGATCGAGTACTGGAACGGCTCGAGGTGCACGAAGACGACCTCGTCACTCCAGCGGTCGACGAGGTAGCGGACCATCGACAGCGCGGTGCCGCACACGGGCGACACCTTGAACCGTGTCGAGTCGATCACGATCACGTACGGCTTGCCCATCGCGAGCGCGTCCGCGGTCGACGTCTGCGACATCCGCAGGTCCGGGTTGGGCTGCGTCGTCACCGCCCGCACGACACCGCCGACATCCGCCAGGGTCGGCGTGTCGATGTCGGGAGCCGGACCGCCGATCGGGAGGGTGGATCCGGGATCGAGCACCTGGATCCCGATGTCGCCGCGGGCGTGGCCGCTCACCACGGCCAGCCGCCAGGCGCCGGGAGCGGGGACCGTGACCGGCGCGATGAAGTAGGCCTGGGTCTCGCCCTCGGGGAGGACCACGGTCGTCGGAACCGGATCCCCCTGGACCGAGCCGTCGGGCGCCAGGACCTGGACGCTGACGGGCGTGGAGCCGTCGAGCCGGACGCCCTCGCTGTCGACCACGCGCAGGATCACCGGGTCGGACTCGCGGGCCCAGATGCTGGACGAGACCACCTCCGGCAACAGGGTGCCCCCGACGGGCGTGGCCGGCGGGGGGGTCGCCAAGGCCGGCGTGGGCGTCGCCAAGGCCGGCGTGTGGGCGCTCGGGGCCGGCGTGGGGACGCTCGGGGCCGGCGTGGAGGCGCTCGGGGCTGCCCCTGCGGTATGCGCCACCGGGGTCTCGTCGAGGAGATAGCGGACGGCCTCGATGATCGGCTCGGCGGTGGTGCCGAACGCGAACCGCGACCGGATCATTCCCTGGGCGTCCACAAGGAACAGATCGGCCGTGTGAGCCATCGCGTACCCGTTGGCCGAGTCCTGGTCGATCCGCGCGTACTGGACCCCCCAGCGGTCGGCGTTCTCGCGGACCTGCGGGGCCGTGCCCGACAGGCCGACGTACTGCGGCGGCAGGTAGCGCAGGTACGACCGCATCGCGGCGACATCGTCACGCTCGGGGTCGATCGAGGTGAACACCGCCCGCGGCCCGTCCCCCGTCGCGGCCAGGACCTCGTTGACGATGCCGACCGTGGCCGGGCACACGTCGGGGCAGTGCGTGTAGCCGAAGAACAGCAGCACGGGCCGCCCCCGGAGCGAGGTCAGCTGGAACGGTTGCCCGTCCTGGTCGGTCAGCTCGAGGGCCGGGGCCGGCTCCTGCTCCTGCTCTCCGAACGGGTTGATCCGGCCCGCCAGGGCCAATGCGAGCAGGCCGGCCGCCAGCAGGCCGAACACGACGACCAGGATCACGCCCACGACCAGCGGCGATCGCCTGCCGGCGCCCGCGGGAGGGATGGTCCCGGTCCCCGCGCCCGGCCGGGGCGGCACCGGCGGCTGGGAGGCGGTTGACTGGCCGGTCATGGGCGCCCTACCCGGCGCGGACCTCGGCCGTGACGTTCAGCGGACCCGCCTGCTCAAACATGAGCACGAGCCGAATGCTGGATCCGTCGACCAGTCCGGCGGCAAGGTTCTCGAGCATCACGTGGTAGCCCCCGGGCTCCAGCTGGACGGTCTCCCCGGCCGGGATCGTGATCCCGTCAACCGGCTGCATGCCGGTCATCCCCTGGTCGTCGGTGGAGGTCTCGTGGAGCGAGGCCCGCTCCGCGGCGTCGGTCGACACGCCCGCCAGCACGTCGTCCGACAGGCGCCCGTTGACGACCTGGAAGTACGCGGCGGTCGTGCCGCCCTCGGGCGCCGCCCGCACCCATGCCGGGCTGACGGTGATGAACCCGCCACCGCTCGCCGGGGCGCCGCCCGCGCCGCACGCGGCGACCGCGCTCGAGATCCCCAGCATCAGGAGCACGGTGCGGAGCCTTGTCACGGTTGGGCTGCCTCCGGCGATCGGGCGAATGTCGCGAAGGTACCGGGCCGGACGGCATCGCGCACTCCACGCGCCGGCCGGGTTGTCCGCAAGCTGAGCCTGCCGCCCGGCGGACGCCGACCAGCCGGGCGGCCCGCAAGCGGGGCGAAGTGCGGGCTACACGACGCGTCAACCCCCACATGCCCGACGACAGCATGCCCAGCGCCGGTCACCCTGTCGGCGAACCCGCGCTCCCAGCCAGCGGTCGCCGGGCCTGAGGGCCCGCACCGCGCCCGCCTGTCGCCGCGCCCTCGTGACGGCGGCCCCCGACCGTGCCACCCCTGCCGCGGCGCGTCCGGGACGAGAGAGGAGGCAGTTGATGCCCGACGTCCAGCCCCCCGTGCACTCCCGGCCGCGCCGCGCCCTGGTGGCAACGGCGGCCGCCGTGCTCGTCGCCCTGATGGTGGTCGCGACAGCGACCTCGGCCGTCGCGTACGCCCCGCGAGTCGTGATCATCGTCGGTCCCGCCGGGGCCAGCACCGCCGACTACCTGCGCCACGCGCGCGACTACGCGAACGAGGCCGAAGCCTTCGGGGCCAAGGTCGTCCGCGTGCTCCATCCACACGCGACATGGAAGCGTGTGCTGCGGGCCGCCCAGGGTGCCAACATCCTGATCTACCTCGGCCACGGCAACGGCTGGCCAAGCCCGTACGCTCCCTTCCAGGGCCTGACCAAGAACGGCCTCGGCCTCAACCCCTACGACGGCGCCGGAGCCGGCAAGGTCGAGTATTTCGGCGAGGACTACGTCCGGAAGCACATCCGGCTGGCGCCCGGCGCCGTCGTGCTCCTCAATCGCCTGTGCTACGCGAGCGGCAATGGGGAGCCGGGCTCCTCCGAGCCGTCGTGGAGCACCGCGATCAAGCGGGTCGACAACTATGCCTTCGGCTTCCTCGGGTCCGGCGCCAGGACGGTGCTCGCCGACGGCCACACCTCGCTCGACGGCGAGCTGCTGGCACTGTTCACCCGGCACCAGTCGATCATCGACCTGTGGACGTCGGACCGGGACGCGAACGGCAACGTCCGGACCGCCATCTCGCGGCGATCCGGCTCGGCCAGGTTGCGGCTCGACCCGGATCGGGCCAGTGGCGGCTTCTACCGCTCGCTGACGACGCGGGGCACGCCGACGACACGTGGCATCCGGGTCGCCGCCTACTGGGGTCGAGCCAAGCGATCGCTGGTCCTGCGCTCGTCCCCGGCCGGCGGTTCGGCCCGCGTGGCCAGGGTGGGCGAGAACGCCCGCTACGTCGTCCGGGGCCGGCTCACCACCGATGACCGCGGCCGGACGTGGGCGCCCGTGACGACACGAACCGGACGCCGCGGCTTCATCCCGGCCTGGCGCAGCGACTTCTCGGGCTCCGCGCGGGCGCGCACCACGATGGTCCTGCGGGCCCGCCACACGGTCCGGAGCGCCCGCATCGGCCGGGTGACGGAGGGCACCCGGGTCAGTGTCCTCCGAGGGGCGCACGACTCGAGGAACCGGGCATGGATCGAGATCCGCACGACATCGGGCCGAACCGGCTGGATCGCGGCCTGGCTCACCCGGCCCTGAGGCAGCGCCCGGCGGGCTCGGCGGGCGGGTTCGCCTGTCGTGCCCGGCACGGGCCCCCGCATCGTCCGGTCGCGAGGATCCGATGGGACCATTGGCGATCGCGGTGGCGCCGGTAGACTTCGATGCGTGACTCGACCCGGGCGGCACGCGCGCTTGGCCGTCGCCGCGCTGGCCGTCGTCATCGCAGCGACGCTGCAGGCCGCCCCGTCGGCCGCCCTGGCGGAACGCGCGCCGGCCTGCACCATGGGGGACACGCTGACGCGGTACCGGAAACCTTCCGACTGGTACCGGAGCGTCCTCGACACCGAGCTCCGCCTGCGCTCCCGGTACACGCCTCCCGATCTCGTGAGCGTCCACCGGGCCGGCGTCTCCGGATCGGGCAGGATCCGCAAGATCGCGCTGGCCGACTTCCGGAAGATGTTCCGCGCCGCCAGGGCCGCGGACAAGCCATTCGCCGTGCAGTCCGCCTACCGGAGTGCCGCCACCCAGCGGTCCGTGTTCTGGGGCTGGGTGGCACGCACCGGCTACGGCAGCGCGGTGCTGGCGTCGGCAAGACCCGGGCATTCCGAGCACCAGCTGGGCACGGCGGTGGACCTCAAGACACCCGGCGGCGCTGCCCCGTGGGCGACCCGTGACTGGGGCACCAGCCGGGCCGGCCGCTGGCTCGCGAAGCACAGCTGGAAGTACGGCTGGGTCCTCAGCTACCCGGCCGCCCGGAGCCCGACACACAGCTGCTACAAGTACGAGCCGTGGCACTTCCGGTGGGTGGGTCGGACCATCGCCGCACGGGTCCACGACTCGGGGCTGTCCCTGCGCGAGTGGCTGTGGCGGCACGGGGCGACGGCCACCTGGACGGGCGGCTCCCCGTTCCCGACGCCGACCCCGACCCCGACGCCGACCCCCGAGCCAACCCCGGCGCCCACCGCGACGCCCACCCCGGAGCCGACGGCCGAGCCCACCCCCGAGCCCACCCCCGAGCCGACCGCGACCCCCGACGAGACCTGACCGGCCGGGAGGGTCGGGCTAGTCCCGGAAGCGCGCCGACAGCCGGCCGCGACGCAGCCAGATCACCATCGCCACCAGGAACCGCGCGATGAGCGACAGGCCGTACAGCGTGCACCAGATGCACAGGGCATGGATCACGAGCACCTGGAGCGTCAGGAAGTAGACCTCGAAGATCACGCCGACCAGCGACAGCCCGTAGTGGACATCGAGCAGGGCGGGCTGGTCGGTGCGGACCCAGGCGATCGCGAGGGTCAGCAGGAGCAGCGACAGGCCCACGCCGTAGACCGCAACCGGCAGCGGCCCGATCCACGCGTAGTCACTGGAGGCAACCGTTTCGCACCCGTGCAGCGCCCCGCAGTAGGGCACCCCGCCGCCCAGCTCGACGATCGACAGGTAGCTCGCGATGGCGAGCCCGATCACGTCCAGGATCACCAGGATCCAGCCGGGGTGGATGCGCCGGAGTCGCGCGATGGTCGTGGTCATTCGTACGTGGCTCGAGTGGGTGGCGGACGCCGCTACGGCGCTGATCTGTCATGGCCAAGCCTCGGCCACGAGACTGCCGCACGGCGACACCCGACCGGCCCCACCGCCTCGGGCCAATGGCCCCTGCCGCGCCGGGCACATGGGCCGCCGGGGCGGCCGAGTGGCCCGTTGCGTCCGACACCGATCGGGAGGACCCTAGCGGCACTCCCCGCCCACGGCGATGCGCCACCGCCCGACTTCCGACCCGAGGACTCCCATGACCGCCCTGACCCCGGCGACCGAACCCGCCAGCCAGCGCTCCCAGGCGCGCGAGCCGCTCGACGCGATCTTTCACCCCCGCTCGATCGCAGTCGTAGGCGCGACCGAGAAGGAGGGCTCCGTCGGCCGCACGATCCTGTGGAACCTGCTGTCGTCGCCGTTCGGCGGCACCGTCTACCCGGTCAACCCGACCCGCCCGGCGATCCTGGGCGTCAAGGCCTACCCGTCGATCGCCGCCATCGGCGAACCGGTCGACCTGGCCGTGATCGTGACGCCGGCCAGGACCGCACCCGGTCTCGTCGAGGAGTGCGGTGAGGTCGGCATCAGGGGCGTGATCATCATCAGCGCCGGGTTCAAGGAGGTCGGTCCCGAGGGCGTGGAGCTGGAGCGCCAGGTCCTCGCCGCGGCGCGCAAGTGGGGGATCCGGGTCATCGGCCCCAACTGCCTGGGCGTGATGAACCCCGTCGGCCGGATGAACGCGACGTTCGCCGCCGGCATCGCCAACCCGGGCCGGGTTGGCTTCGTGAGCCAGTCCGGCGCCCTGCTGACCGCGATCCTCGACTGGGCCGCCCACGAAGATGTCGGGTTCAGCTCGATCGTGTCCCTCGGCTCGATGCTGGACGTCGGCTGGGGGGACGTCATCGACTACCTGGGCAGCGACCCCAACACCGACTCCATCGTGATCTATATGGAGACCATCGGCGATGCCCGGTCGTTCCTGTCCGCGGCGCGCGAGGTCGCGCTGACCAAGCCGATCATCGTGATCAAGCCCGGACGGACAGCCCAGGCGGCCAAGGCGGCCGCCTCGCACACCGGCTCGCTCACGGGCTCGGACGACGTCCTGGAGGCGGCGTTCCGGCGCGCGGGCGTGCTGCGCGTCGAGAAGATCAGCGAGCTGTTCCAGATCTCGGAGATCCTGGCCAAGCAGCCGCGCCCCACGGGCCGCCGGCTGTCGATCGTGACCAACGCGGGCGGCCCGGGCGTGATCGCCACGGATGCGCTGATCGGCGGCGGCGGCGAGCTGTCCGAGATCGACCCGGCGACCATGGACGCGCTCAACGCGGTCCTGCCGGTCGTGTGGAGCCACAACAACCCGATCGACATCATCGGCGATGCGCCGCCGGAGCGCTACGCGAGGGCGCTCGAGGTGGCGGCCGCCAGCGAGGACACCGACGGGCTGCTGGTGATCCTCACGCCACAGGCGATGACCGACCCGACGGCGACCGCCCGCGCCCTGGTCAAGCACGCCCACATCGAGGGCAAGCCCGTGCTCGCCTCGTGGATGGGCGGCGAGGACGTGGAGGAGGGGGCCCGGATCCTGCGCGAGGCCGGCATCCCGACCTTCTCCTACCCGGACACGGCGTGCGTCATGTTCAACCACATGTGGCGCTATGACGCGAACCTCCGGTCCCTGTACGAGACGCCCCAGCTGCCCGTGGCCCCCGAACGCGGCGAATTCCGGGAGGAGGTCGACCGGATCATCGCCGACGTGACCGACGAGGGCCGGACGCTGCTCACCGAGTACGAGTCCAAGAAGGTCCTCGCCGCGTACGGCATCCCGATCACCGACACCGAGCTCGCCCAGACCGAGGACGAGGCGGTCGAGGCGGCCGAGGCGATCGGCTACCCGGTGGTGGCCAAGCTGCTGTCCCGGACGGTCACCCACAAGACCGATGTCGGCGGCGTGGTCCTCAACCTGCGCGAGGCCGGCGCGGTACGCGACGCGTTCGCCTCGATTCGCGACTCCGTGGCCGCCAAGGTCGGCGCCGAGCACTTCGAGGGCGTCACGATCCAGCCGATGATCAACTGGTCCGGCTATGAGCTGATCGTCGGCTCGTCGCCCGATCCGCAGTTCGGCCCGGTGCTGCTGTTCGGCATGGGCGGCCAGCTGGTCGAGGTGTTCAAGGACCGTGCCCTCGCCCTGCCGCCGCTCAACACCGTGCTCGCGCGGCGGCTCATCAACGAGACCAGGATCGCCCACGCGTTGAAGGGCGTGCGAGGGCGCAAGGCGATCGACGAGGACATCCTGGCCGCGCTCCTGGTCCGGTTCAGCGAGCTGGTCGCGGAGCAGCCTCGGATCGCCGAGATCGACATCAACCCGCTGCTCGCCTCGCCGGAGCGGATCATCGCGCTCGACGCGCGCGTCGTGCTGCACCCGGCGTCCATCCCGGACGCCGAGCTGCCGCGGCTGGCCATCCGGCCCTACCCGCACGAGTACGAGCGCGACGCCGTGACCGACGACGGCGTCCGGATGCTCGTGCGGCCGATCCGGCCCGAGGACGAGCCGGCCGCCGCCCGGTTCCACGCCGGGCTGTCACCCGAGACGGTCATGTCGCGCTACGGCGTCCACCGCCCGCTGGCCGAGCGCGTGGCGCACGACCGGCTGACCCGGATCTGCTTCGCCGACTACGACCGCCAGTTCGCGATCGTGGCGGTCCTCG
The DNA here is from genome assembly GCA_963727585.1 of uncultured Chloroflexia bacterium. Taxonomy (GTDB): domain Bacteria; phylum Chloroflexota; class Limnocylindria; order Limnocylindrales; family CSP1-4; genus CAIXZV01. The sequence goes on from CAVSHH010000004.1 coordinate 21,154, forward strand.
AGGGCCCCGGGCCCAACGGCGAGCACGACCTGGCCGGCATGGCCCGCGTGTCGCGGGTACATGCCTCCGAGGACCGACGACTGACCATGACCGTCGCCGACGCGTGGCAGCGGCGGGGCGTGGGCGCGGCCCTCATCCGGGCCGCCGTCGACGTCGCTCGCGGCGAGGGTGTCGAGCACCTGGTCGCCGAGCTGAGCCCCGAGAACGCCGGCATGCGCGAGCTGCTCGGCGACGAGGGGTTCACCTTCGCCGAGCAGGATGGCGAGCTGGTGGCGACGCTGCCGCTGCGATAGCAGCGCACCACCGCGGCCCGCTGCGAAGGCCGGCTCAGGCCGCGAAGGCCGGCTCAGGCCGCGAAGGCCGGCTCAGGCCGCGAAGGCCGGCTCAGGCCGCGAAGGCCGGCTCAGGCCGCGAAGGCGACCCGCCACGCCCGGGGGGCCGACGCGTCGCGCCACTGCTCGAGCAGGACGGCCGCCAGCCCGCGGACCTCGAGCGGGGTCTCGCCGTCGTCGGCCGCCGCCTCGAGGCGTTCGACTTCGTCCGCGTCGAGCACGCCCTCGAACCAGCCGTCACCCTCGGCGAACTCGAGCCCGATCCAGTCGAGGGCGCCCTCGGCCTCGTCCAGGGTGGTGAACTGCATCACGGTCGGCGGGTCATCGCGGGTCGGCATCCGCGCATCGTACGCCGGTCCACGCTGGCCCCCGGCCGCCGGCCGCCGGATCCCGCTGGTGTCCCGATTTGCTGGCCCCTGGCTGTCTGACCCACCGCTGGGTCAGGGGCGTATCCGGCACGCGCGGCTCGGACCCCGAACCACTCGTTCCTGCCCACACTCCTGCACGCCCTATCGTGTGCTGACCCCAGGGTGAGTCACGAGTCACGGGTCACGAGTCACGGGTCACGGGTCACGAGTCACGGGTCACGAGTCACGGGTCACGGGACGGGGCCGGGCCCAGGGTGAGAGCGAGTCGCCGGCGCCCGGGTCCCGCTAGGGCAACGGCCGCCAGGCGCGTCCCAGCAATAGCCCGCCCGCCGCCAGCAACCCGCCGAGGGCCACGAACCCCACGCTCACCTCGACCGGCTCGTTCTTGGTGATCAGGTTCGTGGGCAGGCTGCGGAACACCTCGCCCAGCTGGCTCGAGCTCTCGGCCGGGGAGTAGGTGCCGCCGGTCAGGCCGGCGATCGCACGCAAGGTGTCCTCGTCGATCCCTCTGCGGAACCCGCCCCCGCCGCCGAACCCGCCGAACCCGCCGAACCCGCCCGGCTCGTTGCCCAGGAACTGGCGCCGGCATTCCACCTCGAGGTCCGCGCCGGCCGGGGTCCCGTAGCCGATCGTGAACACGCGCAGCCCGCGGTCCGCGGCGAGCTGGGCGGCCTCGAGCGGGTCCATGCCGGTGTTGTTGGCACCATCGGTCAGCAGGACGATCACGTCGGGCTCGTACATGCCCGGGATGACCGGATCCGGCTCCACCCCGGGCCTCCCGTCCAGCACGACGGGGGCGACGTTGGGGTCCACCTCGGCGATCGCGTCGATGCTCGCGCGGATGCCCTCACCGATCCCCGTCCGGCGGCCCGTGGTCAGCGACCTGATGGCCCCCTCCAGCCGGCCCCGGTCGGCGGTCGGCGGCTCGATCACGGCAGCGAAGCCGCTGAAGGCGACAAGGCCGATCTGGGTGCCCGAGGGCTGGCTGTTGACGAAGTCGACGGCGGCCTGCTGGGCGGCCTCGAGCCTGGTGGGCGCGATGTCGGTCGAGCACATGCTGCCTGAGACATCCATCGCGAGCACCATCGTCGTCTGGTTGCTGGGCACCGACAGCACGACGGTGGGCCGCGCCACGGCGATCGCCAGCAGCGCCGCCGCGATCGCGACCAGCGCGAACGGAAGGTGGCGCCGCCAGCTGCGGCGGCCCGGCCCGGCGGCGCGGATCAGCGACAGGGTCGAGTAGCGGGCGGCGGTCGGGCGCCGGCGACCGCGCGCCCAGAGGTAGACGACGACCAGCAGCGGCACGGCCAGCAGCACGACCAGGAGGCCGGCCCACAGGAACGTCATGCGGTCCCTCCCCGGCCGGTCGCCGGGCGCCGGGTCACGGTCGGCCGGCTCACGGCAATCGCCCCGTGCGCGCCAGCGACAGGACCACGCCGGCGAGCAGCAGCGCCAACGCCAGCGCCGACGCCAGCGCCGTGAGCTCCACCGGCTCCTGGCGCACGACCAGGGCCCGGGACAGCGCGTCGTAGACACCGGCGGCTGCGCCGGCGTCCGCGCCCGGGATATACGATCCCGCCGTTGTATCGGCGAGCTCCCGGAGCGTCGCCTCGTCGAGACGGGTGTCGATCCGGAAGCCGTCGAGGTCGAGGGTCGCCCCTGCCGCGGTGCCCACCCCGATGGCCGCGATCCGGATCCCCCGGTTGGCGGCCGCGGCGGCGGCCCGTCCCGGATCCGGGCGCTCGTTGTTCTCGCCGTCGCTCAGGACCACCACGATCGTGGCCGCATCCGAGCCGGGCGGGGCCGCGGCCGGAGCGGGCGTGGGCGACGGCGAGCGGTTGCTGTAGTACTCGGCCGGCGTGTCGGCGCGAGCCTCGTCGATGGCGTCGAGCGCCGCGAGGATGCCGGCACCCAGCGACGTGCCCCGGGCGGGGACCAGGCGCGCGATGGCCGCCTCGACCTGGATGCTGTCGCTGGTCGGCGGCTGGACGGAGACCCCCGAATCACTGAACGCCACCACCCCGATCACGACCCCCTCGGGGCGGCCGTCCACGATCCGCGTGGCGATCGCCTTGGCCTCGTCGAGCCGTGTCGGCGCCATGTCGTCGGCGGCCATGCTGCCGGACACGTCCACGACCAGCATCAGGGTGCCCTCCAGCCGCGGCAGCGCGACCGAGGCGGTCGGCCTGGACAGCGCGAACGCCATCACGGCCAGCGCGGCCACCACCAGCGCCGCCGGCAGCGCGTCGAGGACCCGGCCGGTTCGTCCGCCGCCTGACACCGCCGCGTCCGGCCGCCCGAGCCTCCCGGTGAGGGCGGTCACCCGTGCCCGGCGACGGCGATCGATCCGGATCGCGAGCCAGGCTCCCAGGGGAACAAGGAGCAGCGCCAGCAGCAGCACCGGCCAGGTCAGGGTCATGCGTGCGTGACCCTCCGGCGCCGCTGGGCTGCCATGCGCACGATCGCGCGTACCAGGTCGTCCTCCGTGGACAGCGTGGCCGCCTCGACACCCGCGTGACGCAACGACCGGTCGACGTCTGCCTCGCGCGCCGCCGATGCCGCCGCGAATCGCTCGCGGAACGCGTGGTCCGAGGTGTCGACCTCCAGCTGCTCGCCGGTCTCCGCGTCGCCCATCACGACGACGCCCACGTCGGGCAGCGCCTGTTCGCGCGGGTCCACGAGGCGCACCGCGAGCAGCTCGTGGCGCCGGTCGAGCAGGTGGAGCGGCCGCTCCCAGCCGGGCGTGCTCAGGAAGTCGGACACGATCACCACCAGCGACCGGCGCCGGATGACGCGGAGCCCCTCGTCGAGCAGCGCACCCAGGTCCGTCGGCGGCGCCACGGCAAGCATCGGCTGGCGTCCCAGCTCGTCGACGAGGCGGAGGACCGCCAGCCGGCCCGAGGCCACCGGGATCGTGCGCCGGCCGTCCGCCCCGTCGTCGAGGATCGCGGCGATGCGGTTGCCCCGCCGTGTCAGCACCCGGGCGAGGGTCGCCGTGAAGTCAACCAGCACCGTCCGTTTGAGCCGGTCCCCGCCCACGGTGCCGAAGTCGACGGAGGGGCTGAGGTCCAGCAGGAACCACGCGGTCAGCTCGCGGTCCTCGTTGAACTCCCGCACGTACGGGATCGAGGTCCGGGCGGTCACGTTCCAGTCGATCGCACGCACGTCGTCGCCGGGCTGGTACTCGCGCAGCCCGGCCAGGTCCATCCCGGCGCCCCGGAACAGGCTCCGGTACTCGCCCTGGAGCAGGCCGTCCAGGCGCCGGACGACCTGCCAGTCGAGGCGCTGGAGGACGCGCTCAGGCGCGGGCGGCGGTGCCGGCATGCTCGCGCAGCGGAACGTTGGGCGGGGCGACCCGGCCCAGGATGGTGGACAGGATCTGATCGGGCGTGATGCCGTCGGACAGGGCCTCGTAGGAGAGGACGAGGCGATGGCGCATGACGTCGGCTGCCATGTCCAGCACATCCTCGGGGAGCACGTACTCGCGGCCGCGGACGAAGGCCAGCGCGCGCCCGGTGAGGATGAGGTTGATCGATGCCCGCGGGCTTGCGCCGTAGGTGATGTATCGGCTGAGCTCGGGCATCCCGAACCGGTCCGGGAGGCGCGTGCCGACGGCGAGCCGGACCGCGTAGTCGTACAGGGCCGGATCGACGTAGACCGCGTCCACCGCCTGCTGGAGCGCGATCAGCTCGACGGTGGACAGGACCTGCCCGATGCGCTCCAGCGGGCCCGTCATCCGCTCCACGATCGCGAACTCCTCGGTGGGGCTGGGATAGCCCACCAGGACCTTGAGCATGAACCGGTCCACCTGCGCCTCGGGCAGGGCGTAGGTGCCTTCGGTCTCGATCGGGTTCTGGGTGGCCAGCACGAGGAACGGGTCCGGGACCTCGTGCGTCTCGCCGCCGATCGTGACCTGTCGCTCCTGCATCACCTCGAGCAGCGCGGACTGGACCTTGGCCGGTGCCCGGTTGATCTCGTCGGCCAGGAGGAGGTTGGTGAACACCGGTCCCAACGAGGTCGAGAACTCGCCGGTCTTCTGGTTGTAGATCCGGGTGCCGACGAGGTCGGACGGGACGAGGTCGGGCGTGAACTGGATGCGCTTGAACTCGCCGCCCACCGCCTGGGCGACGGTCTTGATCGCCATCGTCTTGGCGAGGCCGGGCACGCCCTCCACGAGGAGATGGCCCCGCGCGAGCAGGGCGACGACCATCCTCTCCAGCAGGTGATCCTGGCCGACGATCACCTTCTTGACCTCGTAGAGCAGCCGCTCCGCGGGTGTCGACCGGCCCGGGGCCGGGTGGTTGCCGTTGCCGTGGTCGATCGGGTTCACGTCCACCTCGCGCTAGAACGGGGGGAGGCCGGCGCCACCGCCGGCGACGTCGATGGGCACGGCGAGGCCGATGCCGATGAACACCCGCTGGTCGGTGGGGTTGAGCAGGGCGGTGACGATGCCGACCACGCGACCCGCCCGGTCGAGCAGGGGGCCGCCCGAGTTGCCGGGGTTCACGGCGGCGTCCACCTGGATCAGGCCCTCGCGAACCACCTGGCTGTCGGGATCACGGAAGGTCCGGTCGAGGCCGGACACCACGCCGGTGCTCATCGACCCGTACAGGCCGAACGGATTGCCCACGATGTAGGCGTCGCTGCCGATGCGCAGCGAGCCGGGGCTGCCCAGCAGGGCGGGCGGAACGGCGGGCACAGGATCGGCGATGACCACCGCGATGTCCTGCGCCTCGTCCCGGCTGGTCACCCTGCCACTGGCGGTGGAGCCGTCGGCAAACGTGAGCTTGATGGCGCTCGCACCGTCCACCACGTGGAGCGCGGTCAGGATGCCGCCCTGGTCGGTGACGACGACGCCCGTGCCCTCGCCGCTGGCCTCGGCCCCCTCCGGGTCGGTGCCGGACGTGTCGATCAGGACGATCGAGGGGCGAATGGCCGCGTACACCAGCTCCGCGACGGGCGGGTCCGGGGCCTGGGAGGCGAGGGCGTCGTCGATGGCCTGGGCGACGTCGGCACGCGTCGGGTGCTCGTCGGGCTGGCGCACGACACCGGCTGCAAGCACGACGGCGAGCATCAGCACGAGACCGGCGACGAATGGGAGCAGCGGACCACGCGAGAAGTGCCGGCGTGGTGCAGGGGTGGCCGGCGCCGGGCCCCCGGGGGCACGGTGCTCGGCGGCGATGGGGTCGTCCGGCGGATCCGGCAGGACGGTCATCGGACCTGGCTCCGGCGAGCGTCGGGCGTGCCGATCCCTTGGCGGGTCGACGCACCGGGACGCGAGTGTCCTCGTCAAGGATGACAGGTTGCTGGGAATCGCTTCGCCGGCAGGTTGGCGGCGGATGTGCCTCCCGGGTCGGCCGCTCTCAGGCGGCCGGCAGCTCCACGTGGAACGTCGCACCCCGCCCCGGGCCGTCGCTCTCGGCCCAGACCGTCCCGTCCATCGCGTCGGCGAGCGCCCGCACGATCGCCAGGCCGATGCCGCTGCCGCCGGTCGAGCGGCTCCGAGCCGCATCCACGCGATAGAACCTCTCGAACACGGCCTCCAGCTGCTCCGGCTCCAGACCGGCGCCCGTGTCGCTGACGCTGGCGCGCACCCGCCCGGGCGAGCCGCCCACGGCGATGGTGATGCGGGACTCGTCCGGTGTGTGGCGCAGGGCATTGGACAGGAAGTTGGCGAGGACCTGCGCGACCCGGTCGCGGTCGGCGCGGGCCATGGCCGATCCCTGGGGCAGCACCAGCCCGATCCCGCGGGCTGCGGCCTGCGGGGCGAACCGCTGCCCCACCTCGCGGCAGACCTCGCCCAGGTCGACATCGGCAAGCTGCAGCGGGAGCTGGTGCGACTCGGCGCGCCACAGCTCGGACAGCTCGTTCACCAGCCGGGTCAGGCGGGCGGTCTCGGCGCGCAGCAGGTGCCACGTCTGGGGAGAAGGGCGGATGACCCCGTCCTCGAGCCCCTCGAGATAGCCGTCCAGGGTGGTGAGCGGGGTCCGCAGCTCGTGCGCCACGTCCCCCACCAGCTGGAGCCGCCGACGCTCGGTCGACTCGAGCGATGCGGCCATCTCGTTGAACGACGTCGCGAGCTCACCCAGCTCGCCCGGCTCGTCGGTGCCGACCCGCAAGCCGTAGTCGCCGCCGGCGATGCGCCGCGCGCCACGGGCCATGGTCCCCACCGGGCGGGCGATCCGGGCGGCGACCAGCAGGCTCACCACCGTCGCGGTCACCACCGCGATCACGGTCGCGGCGATCAGTGCCTGGCGCATGGCGTCCGTGAACGCCACCAGCGTGTCCTCGGCCATCGCTTCGCCCATCGGATCGCCCGGCAGATGGCCCATCGCGTCGAGGAAGTAGCCGGGGCCGACCAGCGTCACGGCGATCGCCACCGTCCCGATCGCCGCGCCGATCACCACCAGGAACGCGATCAGCAGCCGCGCCCCCAGCGAGCGTGGCATCACGCGGCCTCCCGCACCCGGTAGCCGACGCCACGGACCGTCTCCACGAACCGCGGGGTGGCCGGATCGTCGCCCAGCTTCCGGCGCAGGTTGGCGATGTGGACATCCACGAGGTGGTCGTCCCCCACGTACTCGGGGCCCCACAGCGAGTCCAGCAACTCCTGGCGAGGCACGACGATCCCGGGCCGGCGGGCGAGCAGGGCCAGGAGGTTGAACTCGAGTGCCGTCAGATCGACGGGCGCCCCATCCACCCGGACCTGCCGGCGCCCCTCGTCGATCTCCAGGCCCGGGGCCAGGCCGCCCGATCGGGGGCGGGGGGCATCCCCGACGCCGCTCCGGGGGCGGCGCAGCATCGCCTTGACCCGGGCCACCACCTCGCGGGGAGAGAACGGCTTGACCAGGTAGTCGTCCGCACCGACGGTCAGGCCCATGATCCGGTCGATCTCCTCGCCCCGGGCCGTGAGCATCAGCACGTAGGCGTCGGAGACCGCCCGCAGCCGGCGGCAGACCTCGATCCCGTCAAGGCCGGGCAGCATCACGTCCAGGATGACGACGTCCGGGTCGAATGCCTGCGCCGCCTCGAGGGCGGCGGCGCCGTCAGATGTGCTGCGGACGTCCCAGCCCTCGCGAACGAGGTAGCCGGTGAGCAGCTCCACGATGGGCGGTTCGTCGTCGACGACGAGGACACGCTGGGGACGCAATGCCATGGCGGAAGTGTGCCATCCGACCGACCATGTATCCCTCCAGCTTCGAATCTCGTCAGTCAGGCAGGAGCGGCCCACCAAGGGCCACCCGAGACGAGGACCAAGGCCATGAATCTCCCCCACAACGAGCACCCCATCGATCGCATCATCCGCGTCGCCGCCGCCGCGCTCCTTGCGCTTGCTGCCGCGACCGGCCTGGTGACAGCTCCCATCGCCTACGTCGCCTGGATCGTCGCGGCGATCCTGTTGGTGACCGGCGTGATCGGCTTCTGTCCGCTGTATGCCGCCCTGCACGTGAGCACCGCCGCCCGCAAGAGCTGAGTCCGGAGGCACGTTGACCGACCACGACACCCGGGGGCTCGGGGACACCCTGGTCGCCCAGCTCCCGTGGCTCGTCCGCCTCGCCACCAGCCTCGTCCGCGATCCCGCGGTCGCCGAGGACTGCGCCCAGGAGACGCTGATCTCAGCGTGGCAGCGGTACGGGCAGCTGCGCGACCCGGCCGCCCTCCGGGGCTGGCTGCGGCGGACACTCCTGAACCGGGTGATCGATCGGAGCCGGAGCCACCATGACACCCTCGACATCGCCGCCGTGGAACGCGACTGGGCCGATGACACCTGGACGGTCCAGCCCGAGGCCGTGCTCGTCCGGGCCGAGCGGCGCGAGGACCTCGAGGATGCGCTCGCACGACTGCCGGCGATCCTGCGCATCCCGGTCGTCCTGCACGATGCCGAGGGCTGGACAAGCCACGAGATCGCCGACGCGCTCGGCATCGGCCTGCCGGCGGCGAAGCAGCGGCTGCGAAGAGGACGGATGATGCTGGTGAGCGCCCTGGCCGAGGACGATGCGAAGCGGAACGCGAGCCTGGCCCAGCCGCTCCGCTGCTGGCGGGCGCGGCGCCACGTCTCTGGCTACCTCGACGGTGAGCTCGACGACCCCACCAGGATGGCCGTGGAGGAGCATCTCGCCGGCTGTCCCACCTGTCCGCCCCTGTACGCCGCGCTGGTCGGCGTGCGTGCCAGCCTTGACGTGCTGCGTGATCCGGACACCGTGGTCGATGCGTCGCTTGCCCGGCGGATCCGCGAGACGATCGGCGAACACTGACCGACCCCTGTCAGGAGGGCGGCAGCGGCGTGTCGGTACCCGGGACTGCCGAGTCGTCGAAGGTCGCATCCACGGCCTGCCGGATCTCGCCCATTGAGCGGCCCTCGTTGAGCATCGAGGAGGCCTGATTCGCGATATCGACGCAGATGCCGCAGTAGGAGGCATGCTCCTCCCAGGTCACGCCACCCCCATCCTCGCGTCCAGCGACGAAGCAGTCGAGGTTGCTGTCGTGACCCATCCCGCCGCAGCCGCAGTAGCACGGCAGCCATTGGAGGACATCCGGCCGCGCAATCGCGAAGTGGTAGGCCGCCTGCCAGTCATCCGACAACGCCGTCACGTAGGCCGGCCGGGTCGCCCAGGCCGCCTCGACCTCGCCCTGGCCGGGCATCACCATGTCGCCCAGCGGGACCTCGTGCGCGGCGGCGCCACCCTCATCGGCCATGGCCGGCGCCGCCGGCGCCGAGGTGTGCCCGGAGCCTCCGCACCCGGCGACGCCCCCGCCGAGCGCCATCGCGACCAGGAAGACCGGGGCGATGGCGGCAAGTCGGCGGGTGGGGACGCGGGTCGCGGACACGGGAGCCTCCTGGCGCTCGGGACGGTGGGTCGGGGACGCTCGACCCATGTGCCATGATCCTGCCGCAGGATCGACCGCTGCACCACCCAGCAGGGGTCAGCCGTTCCTCAAGGGTGGGTCAAGCCGGTCGCCGGGAGTGTCCGCTGCGCCGGGAGTGTCCGCTGCGCCGGGAGTGTCCGCTGCGCCGGGCAGCGGGTCTACATCGAGGGCTTGTAGTCCGCCTTCAGGAACGCCTGGGGATCATCAGCGAACTCGAGGAAGCAGCCCTTGCCGCAGAAACCGTACTCGCGGCCGTCGTACTCGCGGACCAGCCCCTTCTCGCGCGCGGCGTCTATGTCCACGGTCATCCCGCAGACCGGATCCTCGTCGGGGGCGATCGGGCGCTGCTCGGTCATCAGGAGCTCCTCGGCTGTGGTGGTGTGGGGCGACGGACCGAGCCAGATCGTACCGCTCCACCCCGTGCATCCGCCGGACGGTCTCCGGCCGCCGCGTGATCGCCGGCGCACGCTGCCACCGATTTGCCACGCGCTGGTATCGCCAACGATCGGCGTCCTTGCATGACCGATCCGCCGAGCGGGCTAGGGTCGGCCCATGGACTCCGATCTCGACAGCGCCCTCCTCCAGCTCGAGCGGCGCGGCTGGGACGCGCTGTGCGGGCGACACGGGAAGGCCTTCTACCGGGCCCTGCTCGCGCCCGACGGTCTGATGGTCTTTCCCGGCCTGCGCCTGGACCGTGAGGCGGCGCTCGAGGCGATCCCCGACGGACCGAGCTGGAGCGGCTACGAGCTGTACGACGAGGCCGTCCACCACCCCTCGGTCGGGACCGCCGTCGTGGTCTACCGGGGCGTCGCCCGGCGCGACGAGGCACGCTACGAGGCCGAGATGACCTCCACATACGTCCTCCGTGACGGGCGCTGGTGCCTGGCGCTCCACCAGCAGTCGCCCATCGCACCAGCCGCCACCTCCTGAGGCCCGCCGGAGCCGTCATTGCCGGCGGCCGGTCCGCGGCCCCATCCTGCACGATGCCAATGCGGATGATTCGCGATCGTGATTACCATTGGGGGGCGAGCCCACGGTGGCGTCGTCCGGCGGGAGGTACTGCGATGGCAAGCGAAGGCAGGCGTCATCCCACGACTGCAGAGGCGCTGGGCGACTGGCGCGCAGCCGAGCAGGCCGCCGCGGTCGCCCGCCGGGGCCGCGTCGCAGCCGATGCCGCGGTTGCCGCGGCGACCGATTCGCTCGAGGCCGCCCGGGCCACCGCAGATGCGGCGAAAGCGTCGCAGGAAGCGGCCGCCCTGGCCGAGGCGTCGGCGACCAGAACGGCGGCCGCGGCGAGGTTCGCCGCCGAGGCCATGGTTGCCGACGCGGCCGACGCCGAGTCGGATTCCGCGATGGCCGATCTTGCCGAGGTCGAGGCCCACGTCCGCTACCGCGATGCCGTAAAGCGGGCGGAGGATACCCAGACCGATCGCTGACGTGCCGGTTCGGCTCTCGTCGGGGGAAGGTGCGCAAGGCTGAAGCTCGGACGCCGCCGACCACGGACGTCAAACGCAACGCCGCGAGTTGGTCGGGGCGGTGGGATTCGAACCCACAACCTCGTGCTCCCAAAGCACGTGCGCCACCGTTGCGCCACGCCCCGACAGGTTCTCGTGCTCGCGGAGCGCGACTGCGTCGCGGCGAGCCGTGAGGACTCCACCCTAGCCCCTGGGCTCCCCGTTGTGTAGCCGAATCCTGTGCATGATCGTGTGCAGTCGTGTGATGGGTGCGAGAGCCCGATCGGCAGGACGATCCGATCGGCAGGGCGAGCAGGGGCTGCTCCTCAGATGCCGGACACAATCGCACCGACGATCTCGTCGTCACGTGCAGCCGCGTCGCGTCCGCGGGGATGTGGTGCTCGCTGTCCGGCAGAAATCTGCGGATCGACGTGTGGAAGGCGAACCAGGTCCTGCCGGCGTTCGAGCTCGTGACGGTCCCGCCCGCTCATCCCGCTGCCGTCTCGTCACAGCGGCAGCTGGGCGGCAGAGCGACAAAGCTCCTGCCGAAGTCGACCTGTCGCCCCGTGACACAACAAGGGGCGGTGCTACCGTCGTTGCGACGGCCGCGATGTATCGTCCCGGCCACTTGCTCGTCGCTATTCGTTCGAGGGGTGCGCACCCGGCTGCCCCGGATAGACCTTGCAGAGTGAAGGAAGACTGGCGTGGTGCGATCGTTCCGTGACCTGTTCCCCAGCGGCAAGCCGATCATCGCGATGGCGCACGTCCCGCCGCTGCCGGGCACACCTCTATATGACGAGCAGCGAGGAGTGGATGGCCTCGTCGAATCCGAGCGGGCCGACCTGCGGGTATTGCTCGATGGCGGCGTCGACGCAGTGATGTTCTGCAATGAGGGCGACAGGCCATACACGCTCGATGCTGGCTACAACGGCGTGTCCGTGATGACCCGTGTCGTTTCCGAACTCCGCCCGACCGACCGCCCGTTTGGCGTTGACTTCCTATGGGATGCCCACGCGGCGCTGGCGATTGGGGTCGCAACGGGGGCAACCTTCATGCGCGAGGTGGTGACCGGTACCTATGAGTCGGACATGGGACTGTGGAGCCCGGACGCCGCAGGCCTCCTGCGGGAGCGACGTCGACTACAGGCGGACATCTCGATCTTCATGAACGTGACCCCTGAGTTCGCATCCACGATGGGCACGCGCAGGGTCGGCGCGCTGGCCCGCTCGGCCGCCGTATCGAGCCTGGCCGATGCCATCCTGATCTCAGGGCCGATGGCCGGCTCGGAACCAGACATTGCCGCACTCCGCGAGGCTCGCAATGAGGTTGATCCGTCTGTGCCGGTCCTGGTGAACACCGGCACGAAGTCGTCGAACGTCGCCGACTTCCTCCAAGTGGCCGACGGCTGCATCGTCGGAAGCGATCTCAAGGTCGACGGGTACACGTGGAACCCGGTCGATCCCGAGCGTGTCCGCCGCTTCGTCGCGGCCGCCCGCGGATGAGTCTGCTGCTCGGGATCGACATTGGCACCACCGCGACGAAGGGCATTCTCCTCGACACGGAAGTGGGACTCGTCGCCGAGTCCGAACGGCGTGTGACCCTCCACTCTCCCCACCCGGGCTGGGCTGAGGAGGACGTCGATGAGTGGTGGGCGAACGTCGTTTCCCTGTGTCAGGAGCTCGCACCTGGCCGGGAGATTGCCGCAGTCGGCGTGAGTGGAATGGTGCCGTGCGTGGTCCTTCAGGATGCGATGGGACGAGCGATCGGCCGTTCGATCCAGCAGAACGATGCCCGAGCGGTCGCCGAGATTGATGAGCTTCGGAAGCGCCTCCAAGAGGCGCGCGTTCTCGAGCGGACAGGTTCAGCCATCACCCAGCAGTCAGTCGGCCCAACCCTGATGTGGCTGCAGTACCACGAACCCGATGCTTGGGCTCGAACCCGCTCAATCGCCGGATCATACGACACCATTGGGCGGATGCTCACCGGGGTGCCAGCCGTCGAATTGAATTGGGCACTCGAGAGCGGGCTGTACGACCTCGAAACCGGAGCTTGGGCTCCCGACATCTGCGCGGCCGTGGGGCTCGATCCACGCCTTCTGCCGTCAGTCCGGCACCCCGATGACATCGTCGGTACGGTGACTGCGGCAGCCGCCGCCGCCACCGGCCTTGGTGTCGGGACACCAGTTGTCGCGGGGAGCGCCGACCACGTCGCGTCGGCGTTCGCAGCTGGGCTCGTGCGGGAGGGGGATCTGCTCATCAAGCTCGGTGGCGCGGGCGACATCCTGCTCACGACAGCCCAGCCGGTCGTGGACTCGCGCCTGTTCCTTGACTTCCACCTCGCTCGGGGTTTGTACCTTCCCAACGGATGTATGGCCACCTCCGGCAGCTTCATCCGATGGTTCCAGGAAGTGATCGCGGGCGGCGTCAACCTTTCGGTGCTTGATGGTGAGGCAGATAGGGCTGGCCCAGGGGCGGGAGGGATCATCGCGCTGCCGTATATGCTCGGCGAGAAGACACCGCTCCAAGACCCGGATGCCAGGGGTGCATTCGTGGGGCTCACCCTCGCGACGACACGCGGGCAGCTATTCCGTGCGGTGCTTGAGGGCATCGCGTTTGCATTCCGGCACCACGTCGATATCTTCACGGAGCTCGGGCACGCTCCCCGACGGGTTCGGGTCTCAAATGGTGGTGCGCGCTCGACCCTGTGGAAGCAGGTGACCGCGGATGTCCTCGGGCTTCGCTTGGAGACATTGCGCTCGCATCCAGGCTCAGCGCTCGGTGCGGCATTCGTCGCCGGGATCGGTGTGGGTGCATTCGACGACTGGGATGCGATCGACCGCTTCGTGGAGGTAGGCGATATCGTCGAACCACGGGATATCCATCGCTACGACGGAGCCTACTCTGCCTTCCGGGCGCTCTACCCCGCTCTCAAAGGGGCACAGGCAGTGCGATAGGCTTTCGGCAACGTACCTGACGCGCCTGTGGCCAAGAGTTCGCGTTCTCGAACCTGCGAGGAGAAGCTGGCATGACGCGAATCGATGACCGGAGGCGGCTCGACATTCGTTCCCCGCACGACGGCTCGATTCAGTTTGGGATGCTGAGTCTCCCTCGCGACAGCCGGTCCCGACCGCTGGCTCTGGTCATCGCGCCGCACCCGTTCGGATGGTCCGTGGAGGAGGACTACCACGGGGGCTGTGCTGGACTCAAGGCGGCATCCCATCGCGGCTGGCTCGGTATTCCATCCGAGATGGGCATCGCCGTACTCCAGCCCGAGGGCCATCATCGCGTGGTGGATCGATGCTCAATGGGCTATGAAGGCGTCGTAAGGGACCTTCCGAAATGGATCGAGGCCGTCGATGACGTCGTGCAGGTCGACGAGTCGCGCATCTACGCGTGCGGCCTCTCGATGGGCGGACAGGAATCGCTCCTTCTCGCCGGCTCGTATCCCCAGATCATCGCAGCGGCCTTCGCCTTCAACCCCGTCGTCGATGCGGCGGCTTGGCAGCGCGACCTCGCCCGAACGACCGTCTCTGACCTGCGCGCTGAAGGTAGCGACGCGCTTATCGTCACGGAGGTCGGTGGGACGCCCGATGAGATTCCGGACGCCTACACGCACCGCAGCGCCCTGAATGTGACTGACGGGTTGCAGCGGGTACCGCTCGCAATCTGGTGGTCCTGGCTCGACGTTGTCGTCCCACGCCAGGTCGAGTGTCATGGCAAGCGACTGTACGACGAACTCAAACGGCTCGATCCCACTGCGCCGGTGACCGAGTATGACCACACGGTCCTTCATGCGCTCTCCGACCCTCCCACCGACGACGAGCGGTGGGCGATTCACGAAACCGCCGACTACGCACTGGCAACACGGTGGCTGATGCTGCACTCGCAGCATGCCTGACGCGCCGCGCCGTTCCTCAGCCCGACAGGGTCACCCGTTGGCCGCACGATCAGTCGCCCACAGCAGCAAATACGTAAGGCCGACGATCACGAGGAACAGGAAGATCGATCCCGCCGCGGCCTTCCCGAGATCGAGTGGCCCCGCGAGCCCGGTCCGCCATATGAGGTAGCTGATCGTCTCGGTTGCCGTGCCAGGACCGCCTCGCGTGAGGATATAGACCAGGTCGTACGTCTTGACCGCCGACACCGTCCGGATCAGCGCGCCCACGACGAGGATCGGCACCATCAGCGGCACCACGATGTAGCGCACGCTGTCCCACTCCGATGCGCCATCGACCAATCCGGCCTCGATGGGCTCACGCGGGAGCGCCTGAAGGCCCGCGTAGAAGATCAGAATCAATGCCGAAGTCTCGTGCCAGATGTCGACCATGATGACCGACGGCATCGCAAGGTCCACGTTACCGAGCCACGCCTGGCGCGGGATCCCGACGAGCGACAGGACGTAGTTCAGAATGCCGAGATCCGGGTGGAGGATAAGTCGCCACGACAGTGCGACTGCGACTGGGCTCAGCAGCAGCGGGACCATGATCACGGCGAAGTAGACGCTACGGAACCGGAGATCGGGAAGCGCGAGAAAGTACGCGATCGCGAACGCGATGATCAGCTCCAGCGTCACGACCGAAACGGTCAGCACCATCGTGTTGACGGCAGCGTTCGCAAAGTCGGGCGTGAAGAGGAATCCAGTGTAGTTGTCCAGGCCTACGAAGGGATGCGATTGATCGGCCCCGGAGAGCAGGAACCGCTGGAAGCTCGCAACGAGTGCGTAGCCCAAGGGGAATGCGTCGACGACCAACAGGGCCACAAACAGCGGCACGAGCAGCCGCCAGCGGAACGGAATTCCGATGCGGCGGCGGGGCGCTGCTTGGGGCGCGTGGGCGGTCATCAGGCGGTGGGACCTCGAGATGGCTGTGGGCGGGGCCCGGACGGGCCTCGCCCACAGAACTGAACTAGGGGCGGCCTACTGGCTTGCGAGTTCGGTAAGCTTCGCAGCGATGGCGTCGAGCGCCTCCTGCGGTGTCTTACGCTTGCTCACCGCTTCAGACAACTCGCGACCCAGTGTCGCCACAAGGTCCTGCTGCTTGGTGATCAGCGGGAGGCCCTTGCCGGTCTCCAGAATCTTCAAGGCCGGCTCAAGCTGCGGGCTCACGTCGAGGATTTCCGGGTCGGTGTAGAAGTCCGCGTACACGGGCGCGCTGCCCATCAAGGCCCGGGCTCGTGCATTGTCAACCGACGTCACCCACTTGACGAACTCCCACCCACATTCCGGGTTCTTGGAGCTCTTGGGGACACCGAACGACCACACACCGACGTTGCCAATACCGGTCCCAGGCATAGGGGCGACGGCCCACTTGTCCTTGACCTCGGAGATGCTCGTGTCCTGGAAGTTGGATGCCGCCCAAATGACGTACGAAATCATCGTCGCTGCCTTGCCTTGGGCGAACTGATTCATCGCATCGTCGAGATTTGCGCCGGCGGCTCCAGTCTGCGCAGCATTGTCAATCAAGTCGATGTACTGGTTGAGCGCCGTGAGCCCGGCCTCATTGTTGATGGTGGGGGTCTTCAGGTCCTCCGCATAAAGATCACCACCGTTGGCATACAGATAGTTGAGCCACTCCATCGCGATCGGATCGGTCGGCGCACCCTGCATGGCGGCACCGGCAAGATCGCCGCTCTTGAGGCTCTTGGCCAGCGCGACGTATTCTTCCATTGTTGCGGGGATCGAAATCCCCATGTCATTGCGGTACACGAGGCCCATCGGGTACGTGTAGTAGGGGACGTAATAGGTCGTGCCGTCCACGGTGCCGTTGACTTCGAAGGAAGCGGGGAAGATCCCGCTGTAGTCGACCTGGTCACGGGCGATCCAGTCATCGAGCGGCAGCATCCAGCCGGAGCGGGCAAACTCGCCGGGCCAGTAGTAGTCGACCGCAACCACGTCGTATGTGCCGGAACCCTCGGGCCCGCTGAGTTGGGGCACGAGCTTCTCGTACATGCTGCTGTACGCCACGAGTTCAAACTGGACTGTGGCACCCGTCTTCGCCTCGAACTCGGGCAGCAGGTCCTGGATGTACGTGGTTTCGGAGATATCCTCCATCAGCATCCGCATGCTGACGCCTTGGCACGCAGTGGATCCATCCGCGCCAGTTGATGCCGCCCCCGCCGATGGGGTAGCGCTGCTCCCCTGACAGGCGGCGCTAATCAAGAGGACCGCCGCAAGCCCGACCGCGAGCCGTAGGTGAGGCCGATCGCGTGTGCTTCCAGGTCGCATCGTTGCTCCTCCTCCATTTTTGGTCCGGACTGGTATTCAGTCCGGACTGACTGCGTCTACTTGACGCTTCCGAACGTCAGGCCGGTAACAAGGTACCGACGGACGACAAACGTCAGCACAATCACAGGGGCACTCATGAGAACAGTGGCGGCGGCCATGGGCCCGATCAGGGTGCCCTGTTGGGTCACCAATCCAGCAACGGCGACCGGAAGCGTCCGTGATTAAGGCCGGTCAAGATGAAGGCCCATAGGAACTCATTCCAAGCGAGGACGAAGGCGAACACGCCAGATGCGATGAGTCCAGGCGCTGCCATCGGGACGACGACCTTGAGCAGGATCTGCATCCGCGTGGCACCGTCCACGAGGGCCGCCTCCTCGACCTCTACGGGCAATCCCTCGAAGAACCCTGCCAAGATCCACACCACGAACGGAAGGCCAAACGACAGATACATCACTGACAACAGCCCTTGGTTGTTAAGCAGCCCCAGCGTCCGGGCGACGATGAAGGTAGGGATCACGAGCGCGATCGCTGGCAGGATCTGGGTCGCGAGCACGCTGATTCGCAGTGGCTGGCCGCCCGTGCGCCAGCGAGCAATCGCATAGGCCGCTGGGACGCCGATCAGCAAGGAGATGACGGTGGCGGCAAGGGCGATGAACAGGCTGTTGCCAAAGAACCGCATGAAGTCCTGGTCGCCGAAGATGTAGGCCCAGCTGTCGAGATTCGGCGCCGCCGTCCAGTCGGGTGGGATGAGGTACGCGACGCGACGCGACACCAGCGAAGTCCGCAGGATCCAGAGCAGCGGCAGCAGAATCGACAGCGTTGCGACGATCAGGACGATGTGCGCGCCAATGCGGCCCAAAGACGCGCGGGGGCGATGCCGGTAGCCCGTGGCTGAAACGCGAGCCACGGTCACGCGAAGGACCCCATGCTGCTCCTTACCTACAGGTACGGAAACAGGGACGCGGCGCTAGCCACGCCTACGCTACAGCCCGACCGCTTCCAGCCCCAGAGACCCTCCGGCCCATATTCGTGAGCCCCATGACCCTCCCTTCAGGGCGCGGGCGGGGGTAGCGTCGATGCCGCTGCATGTGGCCGCTTCTCGAGCGCGCCGGCTTGCATCGAGTTCCGAAATTGACGGAGGATCAAGTGCGCCTGCAGGGCAAGGTCGTCGGGATCACGGGTGCCGGCCTTGGGATCGGCCGGGCCTGTGCACTAGCGTATGCGGCCGAGGGGGCTCGAGTAGCGGTCACCGACGTCGACATCGCGCTCGCAAGAAGCGTCGCAGAGGAGATCGATACGGCTGGCGGACACGCCGGGGCCTGGTCGCTCGATGTAACCGCCCGCAACACGATCGGTGACACCCTCACTGCGATCGCGAAAGACCTCGGACCGATCGACGTATGGCACAACAATGCCGGTGTCAGCACGATGCGACCGTTCGTCGATCTGACCGAAGAGGACTGGGACGTCAACATGGACGTCAATGCCAAGGGCGTCTTCAACTGCTCACAATCCGTCGCCCGCTACCTCGTCGAATCGAAGCGACCCGGCAAGATCATAAACACGGCTTCGATGGCAGGGCGTACCGGCAAGGCTCCCTTCCTGGCCCATTACGTCGCCAGCAAGTTTGCCGTCGTGGGTCTGACCCAAGCGATGGCAACTGAACTCGCGCCATTCGGGATCCGGGTCAATGCGATCTGCCCCGGCTTCGTCGCGACATCGATGCAGGAACGAGAGGCGGCCTGGGAGGGGAGTTTGCGCGAGATGAGCGCCGATGAGGTCCGGCGCGCATATGTTGAGGCAACGCCACTCGGGCGGCTCCAGGCCCCCGAGGACGTAGCCTCCGTCGCGGTCTTCCTCGCCTCGCCGGACAGCGACTTCATGACCGGTGTCTCCATGGATGTCAATGGCGGGGCATGGATGAGCTGACACTCGTGTCTGGCATGAGCCAATTCGAGCGCCCAGGAGAGCAGAGCCATGGTGAATCTCCGTTCGGTCGATGTGGAAGGACGTCGGGAGCAGGCGAAGGACCACATCCGGGAAGAGCTGAAGGAGGTCGTCGCCGCGTCGGCCCGGTTCATGTGGGACAGGAAGCTCACGTGGGGTCGCGACGCGGGTGACTCGAGCCTGCGCGATCCGGCGACTGGGCTGATCTACATCCTCCAGAAGCCCTCGACACAGCACCCGATCCCCACTTGGGCCGTCGCGACCGCCGACTATGTCTCGGTCGTAGACCTCGATGGCGTCAATGTCGGCGACCCTGATGTGGAGCCAACCATCGAACTGCTCACGCATCTGCGCATCTACCAACATCGATCCGACGTCAATGCGATCGTTCTAGCCGCGGAGAGCAGCGACGACCTACGCAGGCAGACGTCAGCCAGATGCCGACCATGCTCATCGACAGCTTCTACTATCTCGGGATGGCGCCAGTCCCCTGCTCGATCATGGGCAAGGTCGGCAGCGACGAGGTCGCGATGAGTTGCGTCGATAAGCTCGGCGATTACGGAAAGGCCGTGCTGCTCGCGAGCCATGGTGCCGCAACGGTCGGTGCGAACCTGGACGAGGCCCTGGGCATCGCGGAGCTGGTCGAGCAGGTCTCTCGGCAAGCTATCTACGCCAGCGTCATCGGGCACCCGATCCAGCTTCACGTGCAAGATCTGTTCGACATCGATGAGGCTGAGCTGCGCGAGCATCCGGAGAAGATCAAGGAGCTGACCCTCGAGGCCTAGCGGTCGCCTGCCTCGAGGAGATCACCCATGGCCAAGTTCATCTTCATGCTCACCCACGACGACATGACGGTCGCAAACGCCGTCGCCGTCTATGAGGGCTTGCGTGCCTCGGATTTGGAGCACGTCGGATTCAAGGATGTCGGCCTGCCGCTGGACGTCCTCGCCGGCCTGGCCGAGCGCATGCACGCGGACGGTCGGACGGTGTACCTAGAGGTGGTGAGCGTCGGAGTCGAGGACGAGCGACGGTCGGTCGCGGCGGCCCGGGGCATCGACGTTGACGTTGTTATGGGCGGGACCCATCCGGACGCGGCGATCCCACTACTTGCTGACAGCAGGATCCGGTACTTCCCGTTCACAGGCCGGGTCGTCGGACACCCGAGCGTGCTCGAAGGGTCTCCCGAAGAGATCGCAAACAGTGCAGCCGAGCTAACTGGACGCCCCGGTGTTGATGGTCTCGATCTGCTCGCGTACCGCCACGCTGGGGACGTCCCGGCCATCATCCGCGGTGTTGTCGCGGCATCCGCGGGGCCCGTCGTGGTGGCAGGCAGCATCGATTTGGCCGAGCGGATCGCAGCGCTGACAGAGCTCGGCGCATGGGGTTTCACGATTGGTGGGGCGGTGTTCGAGAACGCACTGCCCGCCGGCCCAAACGTGCGAGAGCAGGTGGACTGGGCTCTCGCATGCGCACGGGATGCCGAACAGCGGATGTCATAGCCGCTGACGGCAGCAGGAGGAGGCGATGACAAGCGTGACCAGGCCGCGGATCGTTCGAGTCGCGGATGCCGAGAGCTTCATGGAGGGTGACGAACACTGTCGCCATTACGTCAGCACGGGCAAGATCACCTTCGGCACCTCGTCACTCCAGCCCGGCCAGAGGGGCGCGATCGACGCAGGTCACCCCGCCTCGCACGAGGTGTTCTTCGTCATACAAGGTCATGTGTTGATCCACACAGAAGGTCGCGAGCACTACGAATTGTGGCGGGGAGACGCCATCGTGATCCCCGAGGGCATCCCGCACACCGTGATCAACGTCGGGGCTGAGCCAGCGCTCGTGAGCTGGAGCGCCGCGCCGACCCCGTAGCTCGGCCCGCGGACGGAGTACATCGTGGACAAGATCCTCAGCGTCGATCTCGGCACGACCGCGATCAAGACGTGTCTGGTCGACGCTGCAGGCCGCCTCCTCGGGAGCGTGAGCCGCGAGTACCAGCTGGACACGCCAGCGGCGGAGGCCGTCGAGCTTGATGCAGAGACGTACTGGCGCGCGTTCCGGGAGGCACTTGCCGAGCTGATGGGGCGCTCGCGTGTGGACCCGAAGGAGATCCGCTCGCTCGGGGTCTCGGCGCAGGGGGAGACACTCATCTGCACTGATACCACCGGCCACCCGGTTCGCCCCGCGATCGTGTGGCTGGACAATCGCGCCCACGCTGAGGCAGCAGACCTCACCGCGGAGTTCGGTGATGAGGCCGCGTACCGCATCACGGGCCAGGTATCGTTCGTGCCCACTTGGCCTGCGGCGAAGATCCTGTGGCTCAGGCGCCACGAGCAAGACACATTCGCTCGCACGGCGCGTTTCCTGCTCATCGAGGACTGGTTCATTTCCCGACTAACGGGCCGGTTTGTGTGCGAGGGTTCGCTCGTCACTTCCACGATGTACTGGAACCTGGCGACTCGCCGCTGGTGGCCAGAGATGCTCGCGTACCTCGGGATCGACGAAGCGCGCCTGCCTGAGATTCGCGAGCCCGGCGAGGCTGTTGCCGAGTTGCTGCCGACGGTGGCAGCCGAGATCGGGCTTGACCCCGCGACGATCGTGTGCACGGGCGCGCTGGACCAGGCGGCGGGCGCGATAGGGGTCGGTAACACTCGCGAAGGGGTGTTCTCGGAGAATACCGGTGCTGCGCTCGCGATCTGCGCAACGGTGCCTGCACCGTTCACTGATCCAGCCAGGCAGATGCCCTGTCACTACCATGGTGTCCCAGGCCGCTACATGGCCCACACCTTCACGAGCGGAGGGATGGTCCTCCGCTGGTACCGTGACGCGTTCTGCGAGCCTGAGATGGCCGCGGCGGCCGCATCCGGGGCAGACGCGTACGACCTGCTGGGTGCGGAGGCGGCGGCGATCGCTGCAGGATCGGAGGGCCTCGTCATGCTGCCCCACCTGCAGGGCGCGATGGCCCCGGAGGCAAACCCGCGAGCGAAGGGCGTCTTCTATGGTTTCACGCTGCGCCACAGACGGGGCCACTTCGCGCGCTCGATCATGGAAGCGATCGCATACATCGTCAGGCGCAACGTTGAAGTCCTGGTGCAGATGGGCGTTGGCGTGAACGAGGTGCGCGCCCTCGGTGGCGGTGCTCGCAGTCACGTCTGGAACCAGATCAAAGCCGACGTGCTGGGGATTCCGGTCGTCACGACAGAGATCGAGGAAGCAGCGGCGCTCGGAGCGGCAATCCTCGCAGGCGTTGCGGTTGGCACCTTCGCGAGCATTGATGATGCCGTGGCGAAGATGGTTGTGGTCAAGGACCGCTACGAGCCAAACGAGGCGAACGCCACCGTCTATGACGCTGGCTACGAAACGTACCGTGCCCTCTATGAGAGCCTAGTCGGGATGTTCGACAAAACATAGCGCTCGGAGCGCGACGATCTCCCGATCACAGTCAAGCCTGGGTGGCGGCCACGCGGTCAAGAGGATAGGTGCCTTCAGCAAGCGCCGTATCGTACATCGCCACGATGTTGGCAGCCCGGATCCCTGGTTGGAATTGATGGGAAGGCGCGAGGATGAAGCCACCCCCCGGACCAAGGATCGCAATCAGCTCCCGCACTGCTGTTCGTACCTCGTCCGGCGTCCCGAAGGGCAGCAGCCGCTGAATATCCACGCCGCCGAGAAACGACAGGTCACGGCCGAAGTCGCGCTTGAGGCGCCATGGCTCCATGTTCTTGGCAAGGGGCTGGATCGGGTTGAGAATTTCGACCCCGATGTCGATCAAGTCAGGGATGACATCGAACACGCTTCCGCAACTGTGGATCGCGATCTTCGCATGGGGTGCAAGGCGATGGACGGCATCCATCCAACGGCGATGGTGAGGCTTGAGAAACGAACGGTAGTTGTCTGGGCTCATGAGCAGCCCGCGCTGGCTGCCGAGATCGTCAGTGAATTGGACGATATCTATAAGATCGGCAAAGCCGCCAAGGAAGGCGGTCATGTATTCGATCGCCCAGTCGGTCAGCCGCTCTGCATATGCATGCCAGAACAAGGGGTCGTCGAGCATATCGGTGAGGAATGGCTCAAAACCCCTCGTGAACGCGTAATTGTGGCCCACTTGGAGCGCCGTGCCACCGACGGCCATGACAGCGTAGCCCGCATCCCGGATCGCCTGAGCTTCCTCACGTTTGCCCGTCCAGATTGCGGGGTCTGTCACGTCGGGCCATCGCTTCCGAAACGCCTCGATCTCCTCGAGGCTGCGTGCATCGCGAAGTGGAGCCTTCGTATCGTCCAGCTCCCAGTACGGCCCGGCGCGGTGGCGGACTAGGCCCCAGGCATCGACTGACGCCCCGTCTGGGAGAAACTCGAACCCGCGACTGCTCCCGGATGCAACACACCTGATGTCGGCCCCCAGCCGACGCTTCAGGCGTTCATCAATGTTGAGAACGCAGCCGCCGTCATCAGGCGAGGAAACGGGTTCCTCGTAGCCTGTGACACCGACTCCGGCACACAGGGCCCGGTAGCCGTTCGGCGGATAGTCGAAGATGCCCGAAAAGCAAATGTCGCCGAATGACACCGGGACCCGGTCCGGCTCCCGGTGGTTTATGGCGGCAAGGACGCGATTCCGCGAACTCATTGGCTCCGTCATCGTGCGCCTCGTCGTTTCGGTGCCGACCACTGCAGGCCGACTCAGCAGCGGATGATCTGTCCATGCGCACGGGCACGGACCGCCGCCTCCGACTTTACCAGTTTGGCGCGTGGCCCAAGCCAGTACGCCGGCCGGGCTCCCACCGGACCGATCGGTTCCTGCTCGCGAGGCGCGGGGGCTCCGGTGCCGAGCATGGCCACTAGGCTAGACCGAGCGCTGCGCCCGGTTGCGCATGAGGCCGTGCGGAGCGATGTGGTGTTGATCGGCGACGGACTTCGGCGATTTCGACACGGCAAGGTGCGTGATCACCCTGACCGCGAGTGGTTACGACCGGCTCACGGGACTTCGCTCTCACGGTCCAGGTGCCGCCGGGTCGCTGATCCGTCGATCTGGGTGCGTTCTGGCCGGCAACGGCCTGATCGCCCTGATGGCCCATCTGGTCGCGCGGGCTGCGACAGGGACGGCAGTCCGCGCCGCACCGCTCGTCGGAGGACGATCCGTCAGGCGCGTGCGGACGGGCGACTGAAGACGCGGAGCAGCGACAGGATCAGCGTCTCGATCAACGACCAGGCGACGAGCGCGACGACGGCGGCGATGTCGAGGACCGAGCCTCGATCACCGGAGATCTCGTCGAGCTGGAACATGCCCCGGAACGGCTCGACGAACGGCTCGGTGACGGTGAGGATCGCCTTCACGATCTCGTTGTCCGGATTGGCGATCAGCAACAGCAGGATGATCCGGATGATGAGCAGGGCCTGCAGCACGCCGAACAGGAAGGCGACGATCCGGCCCACCGTCCGCGGCCAGGTACGCCGCCGCTGCGCCGGGGCGGGTGCCGGGGCGCCGGTCGGGGCGGGCGCTGGAGCGCGAGGTGCGGCGGGCGCTGCGACGGGCGGTGGCGGTGTCCCGGCCGCCGGGCCGGGCGGCGGCGGATAGGACGGCGGCTGGGATGTCGGGGTTGTCCCCGCCACGGGGGCGACGGGCTCGGTCGCGGGAACCACCCGTTCGCTCTCCGTCGGCTCCGTCGGCAACGGCGTGGCGTCGTCCGCGCTCGGCTCGCCTTCGCCAGGTCGGTTCGCGTCGGTCATGTCGCCCTCCAGTCCTGCTGACTGCCCCCTGCATGCTACCCCGCGGGCCGACTCCACGGCAGACGGGGCGTGAGCTGACGGACCTGGCGGCCAGCCCCGCTTGTCGCTGCTGGTAGGGTGCGCGGCAATGGTGTGGTCGAGATGAGAGCGGGGTACGGGATGACCGACGCGCAACGTGCGAGGGGCGGTCTCCGAGACCATTGCCTCGCCGTGGCGGGCGTCTCGTGAATTCCCCGGAGCGACGCCTCCGGATCCCGGCCGACCTGGAGCGGCTCGCCGAGGTCCGGCAGCTGGTCCGCCAGGCGGCGAGGGCGGCAGGTGCCCCGGAGGATGTCGTGGACGACCTCGTCCAGGCGGTCGACGAGGCGGCCACCAACAGCATCGTCCACGGTTATGCGGGCCGACCGGGGTGGCTCGACATCACGGTGACAGCGGCCGGCCGGGAGCTCGTCATCACCATCGAGGACGAGGCACTCCCGTTCGATCCCACGGCCCTGCCGGACCCCGACATGAGCGTTCCAGCCCTGGTTCGCGGCCCGGGTGGCATGGGCATCCGCCTCATGCGGCTGGCGACCGACGGCCTTGCCTATCGACCGCGGGAGGGCGGGGGCAACATACTGATCCTGACGCGGTCATTCGCCGCGCGACCAGAGGAGACCGGATAGATGGTGCTGCAGACGACCGTCGAGCAGGTCGAAGGCCCCGTACCCATCACCATCATCGCCCTCGACGGCGAGCTGGACGGCTCCAGCTACGAGCGCGTCATCGACGCGGTCCGCGGAATCTACGAGGCTGGTGGGCGCCGGCTGCTGATGGATCTGACCGACCTCGAGTTCATCTCGAGCTCGGGGCTGGTCGCGATGCACTCCAGCATGCGGATGATGCGCGGCGAGGCGCCGCCGGACCCGGAGCAGGGCTGGGAGGCCCTGCGCGCCATCCGGAGCGAGGTCGAGGACGGGGCGGTCCAGTCCAACCTCCGACTGTGCGGAACCAGGGATGCCGTGCAGAAGGTGCTCGACCGGACCGGTCTCGGGCCGCTCATCCCGTCATACCCCGATCGCGCGACGGCGTTGGCGGCCTTCTGACCGGCCGCAGCGTGGCGGACGACGGAGACGGGGTGCCGCCGCTCGACCGGCTGCGGCTCGAGCGGATCATTGCGCCGTGGAGCATCGCCCCCGACGGACCCGCCGTGTGGATCGTGGACGGAGCCGGCACGACGATCGCGGGCCGTGCCGTCGGGCCCGGCGTGGGCGGCGGGCAGGAGCCGGTCGAGGCTGACGTGCTGGTGGACGGCAGCCTCGTGGCGCGGGTCATGGCGACCGGGGGGCCGGCGGGCGAACACGGACTCCGGGCGGCCGTCGACAGCCTCGCCCTTGCGCTGGGCGAGCTCGTCGCGGAGACGCGCCGGCGCGAGGCGACGGAGCAGGCACTGTCGGGCCACCGGTCCGAGCACGCTGCGACGGCGCTCGGGATCGACACCTCCGAGCTGGCCAAGGGCCGGCGACAGCAGCGGAGCATCCTGTCACTGGAGCCGCCCGACGTGCCGGGCTATGAGCTGGCCAGTCACTACGAGGCGGCGCGCGAGATCGGCGGCGACTTCTTCGAGCTGTTCCGCGTGCCCAAGCGTGGCCGGCCGCTGGCGATCGTGATCGCCGATGTGACCGGAAAGGGCCTCGACGCGGCTCTGCTGATGGCCTTTGCGCGGCCCGTGATGCACAGTGCGCTCAACGCAGCGCGCGGACCCGCCGACGCCATCGAGCGGACGAACCGGGTCCTCGTGGAGGAGCGCCGCGGCACGCTGTTCATCACCCTCCTGTGTGCCGTGCTCCAGCCCGGCAGCGGCCGGGTGCGCCTCGCCAGCGCTGGTCACGAACCCCCGCTGCTGGTGCCCGGTGACGGCGGACCGATCCGGGCGATCGGCGACGCCGGGGTCCTCCTGGGCGCCTTCTCCTCCGTCGCGCCGCCCGAGACGGAGATGACCCTGGCCCCGGGCGACACGCTCCTCTTCTACACCGACGGGGTGACCGATGCCGTGGCACCGTCCGGCGAGCGCTTCGGAGATGACCGCCTCCTGGCGGCCGTTGCCGAGGCGCGGACCGGCTCCGCCCATGACCTGGTCGGAGCGATCAAGGACCGCGTCCGGTCGTTCCAGGAATCGGCCGAGCCGGCCGACGACCTGACCCTGGTCGCCGTCGGACGACATCGGCGGCGGGCGGGCGGCTAGCCATTCGCGTCCGCGCGTCGTGCCCCTCGGGCGCCGGGTGACGGCGGACTACTGCTGGGACATGAGCCGGCGCATGGTGGTCTCGTCGTCCTCGATGAGCTCGCCGGACACGTCGAGGACGACCTCGTGGATCGTCCCGGTGAACGTGAACGGAGCTTCGTAGCGGTCCGGGAGCACGGGCGCCCCGGAGTCGTATCCGCAGGACAGGCCCTCGAGCTCGAAGATCATCGGCGTCGTGTACGGGACCTCGGTGCTGCCGACGAGCGTGCCATCGATGTACAGCTGGAACCGGGCCGGCGAGCCCTTGCCGACCCGGAAGTCGGGGGCGCCGGTGGGTTCGAACTCGAAGCGCAGCCGGTGTCGTCCGTCCGGCACGGCCTCGCCCGAGCTGACCGCGAAGACCTCGCGCGCCACGTAGTTCAGCCCGTAGTGGAGCCGGCCAGCCTTGACGTAGAAGGCGAAGCCGCCGGCCGCTCCACCCTGGGCGAGCAGCACGCCCTCGGCGCCGCCCTGCGGGATGGTCACGTCCGCCTCGATCGAGTGCGGCCGGTTGACGATCTTCGGCGTCGCTGACTGCGGGATGGCGGTGAGCCCGGGGTAGTAGGCGAAGCGCGTGCGTGGCCGCGAGGTCATGGGTCGCTCGACCACGAGCCGCTGCCGCACGTCGCCGTCGATGGGGAGGACCTTGTACTTGCCGGCCTCCACCCACCACTGGGAGACCAGCTCGCGGAGCTTGGCGGGGTGCTCGGCCGCGACATCGTGTGACTCGGTCGGGTCATCGGTGATGCGGTAGAGCTCCCAGCCCTCGGTCTCGAGCTCGTCGAGCTCGTCCGGCCCGATTAGCGAGCCGAACTGCCGGCCCTTGGCGGCCGCCGTGGTGAAGTCGACGCCCGGCCAGGGGCAGACTGCCCGCCAGCCATCGTGGTCGATCGCGCGGTGGCCGAACATCTCGAAGTACTGCGAGGTGTGGTCGGACGCCACGGCCGGGTCGTCGAACGACCCGGCGAAGGAGACGCCCTCGAGCGGTGACTGGGCCACGCCGCGGATGGCGGACGGGGTCGCGATCCCCAGGGTATCCAGGACCGTGGGGGCCATGTCGATCGCGTGCGCGTACTGCTCGCGGATCTCGTCCCGCGCGTTGATGCCCGCCGGCCAGGACAGGATGAACGGGTCCGTCGAACCGCCTCGGTAGGTCTCGCGCTTCCAGCGTCGGAACGGCGTGTCGCCGGCCCATGCCCACCCCCATGGGTAGTGGTTGTAGGAGCGGGGGTCGCCCAGGGTGTCGATCCTGGCCAGGTTCTCGTCCAGCGACTCGGGCACGTTGTTGAAGAACAGCATCTCGTTGGCCGACCCCTGGGGCCCACCCTCGGCCGAGGCACCGTTGTCGCTGATGATCATGATCAGCGTGTTGTCGAGCTCCCCGATCTGCTCGAGCGTGTCCAGGATGCGCCCGAAATGGTGGTCAGTGAACGAGACGAAGCCCGCGTACACCTCCATGAACCGCGAGTACAGGCGCCGCTCCTCGGCCGACAGCGAGCCCCACTCCGGCACATCGGGGTCGCGCGACGGCAGCACCGCGTGCTGGGGCACGATGCCGAGATCCTTCTGGCGCGCGAACACCTTCTCGCGATAGGCATCCCACCCGTCGTCGAACGCGCCCGCGTACTTGTCCGCCCACTCCCTGGCCACGTGATGCGGTGCGTGGCCGCAGCCGGTGGCGTAGTACATGAAGAAGGGCTTCTCGGGCGCGTTCACATGGGCGTCGAGGATCATCCGGATCGCCTGGTCGGCGAGGTCCTCGCTGAGGTGATACCCCTCCTCCGGCGTCTTGTGCGGCTCGACGGCGTGGTTGTCCATCGTGAGGTCGGGATACCACTGGTTGGTCTCCCCGCCGAGGAACCCGTAGAAGCGCTCGAAACCTCGTCCGACGGGCCAGCGATGGAACGGGCCGGCGGGGGTGTTCTCCTCCGACGGGCTGAGGTGCCACTTCCCCACGCAGAACGTGTTGTAGCCCTCGGCGCGCAGGATCTCGCTGAGCATGCCGTTCTCGAACGGCATCCGGGCGTCGTAGCCCGGGTAGCCGGTGGCGGTCTCCATGATCGACGCGACCCCGTTGGAGTGGTGGTTGCGTCCCGTCAGGATGCACGACCGCGTGGGCGAGCAGAGCGCGGTCGTGTGCATGTTCGTGTAGCGGAGGCCCGTCTTCGCCACCCTGTCGATGTTCGGCGTCTCCACCAACCCGCCGAACGTGGACAGCTGCCCGTAGCCCACGTCATCGAGGACGAAGAACAGGACGTTCGGCGCACCGTCGCGCGCCCGGATGGGCTCCGGCCACGCCGGGGACGAGTCCGCCGTCGTCAGGCCGATCCGACCCGGGAAGCGGGAACCATGGGGATACTCGACGACAGGCATCGGCCCTCTCCTGTATGGCGACGCTGCCCGGGCAGGCACGTGCGACTCCACGATCTCGATGTGCCCAGCCTAGCCGTTCGATCGCTCTGAGGCCACTCCCCGATCAGGCGGGTGGCAGGCGGCAGAATGGCGGCTGGGTGGGCCATCTGGTCGACCACAGCCGTGCTCATCAGGACCGGGGCGTCGCCCGGGTCAGCGTCCGGACAGCAGCTCCCGCAGCACCGGTCCCATCCGGCGGGCCGCCCTGGAGCGATGCGAGATGGCGTGCTTCTCCGCGGCCGACCACTGCCCCAGCGTCCGCCCGCCGGGCGGCTCCGCGACCGGCTCGAACAGCGGGTCGTACCCAAAACCGCCGTCACCGCGCAGCCCGGTCGCGATCCGGCCCCGACACGTTCCGCGCCGGGCGACGATCCGCGGCGCGCCGCGCGGACCCGCCTCGCCCGGCAGCGCGAGGGCGAGCACGCACACATACCGCGCTCCCCGCCGGTCCGCGGGAAGGTCGCGGAGCTCGCGCAGGAGCTTCGCGTTGTTGTCCTGGTCTGTCGCGTCGGGGCCCGCGTACCGTCGCGTGTAGACCCCCGGCCCGCCACCGAGCGCGTCGACCTCGAGTCCTGAATCGTCGGCGAGCGTCGGCAGCCCCGACCGGGCCGCGTAGTAGCGGGCCTTGATCCGGGCGTTGGTCTCGAAGGTGGTGCCGGTCTCGGCGGGCTCGCTCCCGATCCCGATGTCGTCGGGCGACACGAGCTCCACGCGGGGAGGCAGGTCGAGCAGCTCGCCCAGCTCCCGGAGCTTGTGGCGCGACCGGGTGGCCACCAGGAGCCGCACGGACGCCGGCACCGCTAGCGGCGAACCCCGGCGAGGGCCTCTGCCTGCGCCGTGAACAGCTGCCCCAGGCCCTCGCTGGCGAGGTCCAGCAGCGCATCGAGGCGGAGCCGGTCGAACGGCTTCCCCTCGGCCGTGCCCTGGAGCTCCACGTACGCCCCGGCATCGGTGCCCACGACGTTGAGGTCCACCTCGGCGCGCGAATCCTCGCTGTAGTCGAGGTCGAGCATGTTCACGCCGTCGATGATCCCGACGCTGACGGCGGCCACGTGCCCTGTCAGGTGGCGGTCCATGCCGTAGGTGATCAACGCCGCGGCCAGGGCCACGTAGCCTCCGGTGATCGACGCCGTCCGGGTGCCACCGTCCGCCACCAGCACGTCGCAGTCGACGGTGATCGTCCGCTCGCCCAGGCGGGACAGGTCCACGACGCCGCGCAGCGATCGCCCGACCAGGCGCTGGATCTCATGGGTCCGGCCGCCGACGCGGCCCTTGGCGCTCTCGCGTTCGGAGCGCTCGGCGGTCGCCCGCGGCAGCATCTCGTAGGTGCCGGTCACCCAGCCGGTGCCCTTGCCGCGGAGATGGGGCGGGACCCGGTCCTCGATGGTCGCCGCACACAGGACCTGGGTGTCACCGAAGCGGATCAGGCACGAGCCCTCGGCCCACTTCTGGATCCCCAGGGTGATCTCCACCCGGCGCAGGTCGCCGGGCGTCCGCCCGTCTGCGCGCACGACGCCGCGATTGCCGATCCCGCTGGGCGCGGTGGTGCCGCCACCGGGCGGCTGGTTGCCGATGCTCATCTGTGCGCCTCCTCGCGCTCGGCCGCCTTGGCGGCATCCCACAGCGCGTCCAGCTCCTCGAAGGTCATGTCGCGGAGGGCCACGCCGCGCGCCGCGGCCGCCAGCTCCACGTGCCGGAACCTCCGGCGGAACTTGTCGTTGGCCGCGCGCAGCGCGCCCTCGACCTCGATGCCGGTCTTGCGGCCGACGTTGACGAGGACGAACAGCAGGTCGCCCAGCTCCTCGGCCCGGTGGCCGGCATCCTCGGCCTCGACCAGCTCGCCGACCTCCTCGCGCACCTTGTCCAGCACGCCGTCGATCGATGGCCAGTCGTAGCCCAGGTGAGCCGCACGCTCCTGCATCTCCTGGCTGGCCGCCAGGGCCGGCAGCGATCGGCTGATGCCGTCGAGGGCGCTGCGCGGCGCCTCGGCACCGTCGGCGGCCGCCGCCCGCTCGCCCTGCTTGATGCGCTCCCACTGGCGATTGACGTCGGTGGCCGTACGCGCCTCCGCCTCGCCGAACACGTGGGGATGGCGACGGACGATCTTGCTCGCGATCGCCGCCCAGACGTCGGTCATGTCGAACACCCCCTCCTCGGCCGCCAGCTGGGCGTGCAGGACGACCTGGAGGAGCAGGTCGCCGAGCTCGCCGGCGAGCTCGGGGGTGGCGCCCGCCTCGAGCGCGTCGTAGACCTCGTAGGCCTCCTCGAGCAGGTGGTTGCGCAGCGACTGATGGGTCTGCTCGCGGTCCCACGGGCAGCCGTCCGGCGCGCGCAGGCGGTTCGAGATCCAGGGCATGCCCCACGGTGAAGCGGCATCGGCGACCGGCTCGACCGGGGCCAGGTAGAGCGCCTGCTCCAGGTCGCTGGTGGCGAGGTCCCCTACCGTGGTCCCGTCCTGGGCACCGAACCGGCCCACGGGGTGGGCATCCGGATACAGCCGGCGGAGCACCGCCACGGGGTCCCCTCCGCCCGGGCCGTGGCGGCCGGGCAGGGGCGGCACGGGCCGGTCCCGGGATGGGGCGTGCAGGCGTGCGACAGGCACGACAAGCAGCGGCACGGTGGGCTCGATCGGCGTTGCCACGATCCGCTCGGCGACCACGAGCGCGAGGCCGGCGGCTGGGTCGAGGCCCCAGCGAACACGGGCCTCGGCCAGGAGCGCGTCCAGCATCGGCCCGCCGCCCCGAGCGTCAGACCCCGCCGGTGATCTGCGCGTCGCGCGTGATCTCGGCGGCCGCCTTCTGCTTGGCGTACCAGGTCGAGAAGGCCGTGGTCTCGAGCGCGGCCTTCTGGGCCGCGTCCGGCTCGCGGACCTCCTCGCTGCGGACGAAGAACAGGTAGATTCCCTCGCCCGGGACCTCGAGCGGATCGCTGACCTCGCCGATCGGGGCGGCGAAGATGGCCTGCTCGCGTGTCTCGTCGAGCTGGCCCTTGCCCACCCAGCCGATGTCGCCGCCGTCGGCGGCCTCGGCGAGGTCCGAGTTGTCACGAGCCGCCTCGGCGAAGGTCAGCTCTCCCGCCTCGATCCGGCTCTTGAGCCCGGCCACCCACTCCTGGTCGGTGGGGTAGTGCATGATCTGGATCACGTGCCAGCCGTACTCGGTCCTGACCGGCTCGAGGAGCTGGCCCGGCTGGAGGTCCGGCTGGAAGATCGCGTCGGCGAACGCCTGGACCATCGCCCCGTCGTTGGCCACGTAGCCCAGCTTGCCGCCGTTGATCGCCGCCGACGTGTCGTCGGACTCCGCCCTGGCGATCGAGTCGAACAGCCCGGGGTCGGCCTGCAGCTTCTCGTAGGTCGCGTCCGCCTCCGCCTTCGCCGTGTCCCAGGCGGGGTCGTCCTGGGGCAGGTCGAGCGCCCCCTGGGGATCGCCGTTGGGCGAGTACAGGATGTGGCGTACCCGAACGGCACCGTCGCCCGACTCGTTGGCGCTGTCCTGGACGAAGAGCTCGGAGACATCGCGCTGGGGGCCGGGCACAAGGTACTGGGCGACGATCGCGTCGTTGAGCTTGGTGCGGGTCACGTCACGCCTGACCGCCTCGCGGAAGGCGTCCATCGAGACGCCCGCCTCGGACACCTGCTGGGCGAACGTCGTGTCCTCCGCGGGGGGCACGATCTCGGTCACCCGCCCGATCCGGAACACCTGGTCGGTGCCCTCCACCACGTCCGTGGGGGTGTCCTGCGGCACCGCCAGGATGGCGTCGCGGAAGGACGCGTCGAGAGGGGTGTTCTCATCGATGAACCCGATGTCGCCCGCCTGCTCCTTGGTGTCGGCGGTGGACACTGCCTTGGCGACCGTCTCCCAGTCGCTGCCGGACGCCAGGTCCGCGAGCGCCTGATCGGCGGTCGCCCGGGCGGATGCGATCGCCTCGTCGGTCGGGCCGGTGGCGCCGTCGGCGACCTCGGGCGCCACCTCGATGACCCACGCATGGCGCAGCTCGGGGATCGTGGCCTCCTGGGTCAGCTGGGCGTCGATATCGGCATCGGTGACCGTCACACCCTGGTCGCCTGCGAGACTGGCCTGGAGCGTGCCATCGACCAGCTGCTCGAGCGACAGGACCTCGATCTGGCCGACGCGCTGGCTGATCACGTTCTGCCGCGTCTCCGCGTCGGCGGCCCCGATGTGACCCTCGGCGAGCAGGGTCCGGATCCGCCGCAGCTGGTAGTCCGCGCGGAACTGGTTGATGTCGACCTGCGTGGCGAACTGGTCCCGGGTGATGGTCGTCCCGTTGACGGTGGCGGCCGGCGCGAGGTGATCGTTGTACCAGGACACGCCTGCGGCGATCAGCAGCAGGAGCAGCGCGGCCACGATGACGAGTCCGAAGCCGACATTGAGGAGCATGTTGCGGCGCTCGCGCTCGTCCCAGGTGCGGGCGCGCGAAGCGGTCTTGGGGCGTGATGTCATGGTGGCTGGAGGATCCTCGAATGGTGGTCTGGCGCCGACCGGCCGGGGGAAACGGCCCGTCCACGCGCGGGGCGGATGGTACCCCATGCGCGCGCGGGGCCTGAGTTTCCGGCGACTGCCGACCGGGCAGCGTGCTACCCTTCCGCGCCGTGACTGCCAGATCCGAGGTTCCGTCCTCGTTCCGGTCGTCGTCGGTACGCCCGGGCCCGCTGGCGCTGATCCGCATCGGCATCACGGAGACGCTGTCCCGACGGCGCCTCATCGCCTACCTGGTCCGCGCCGACCTGCGCAAGACGGGCGCCGATACGCTGCTGGGCAACCTGTGGTGGATCGTGGATCCGCTGCTCCAGATGCTCGTGTACTACCTCCTGGTGGGCGTGATCCTGGGCCGCGACCGCTACCCGGACTTCCCGCTGTTCATCTTCGCGGCCATCCTGCCCTGGAAGTGGTTCGACGCCACCGTCAAGGGCGGCATCCAGTCGGTCGTGGGCGCCGAGCGGCTGATCAAGCAGATCTACTTCCCCAAGCTCGTCCTCCCCATCTCGATGTCCATGTCGGGCGTGGTGAGCTTCCTGTTCGGCCTGATCCCGCTGGTCGTGCTCATGCTCGCCCTCTATCCCAGCCGCCTCACGCCCTGGATCCTCCTGGTGCCGGTGATTGCCGCGGTCCAGTTCGTGTTCGGGACCGCGTTCGCGATCATGGTCTCGGGGCTGAACGTGTTCTACCGCGACATCGCCAATGTCGCCCGGCACGTGCTGCGGTTCTGGTTCTACCTGTCACCGACCCTGTACGCGTACGCCGACATCAAGGAGGTCGTCGATGCGAAGCCGGGCATCGGGCCGATCGTCGACATCTGGTATGCGATCAACCCGTTCACCTACCTGCTGGGCGCATACCGGGCCGTGATCTACGACGGCACGGCGCCCCACTGGCTGGGGCTGGGCGTGGTGCTCGTCGGCTCGCTCATCTTCCTCGCCCTCGCGGTCCTGCTGTTCAAGCGGCTCGAGCCCAGTTTCGCCAAGGTCCTGTGAGCCAGCTCGCGGACCCCACCAACGATCCCTCGGTGGAATCCGTCGCCCGACGCCTGCCGGACGAGGACGCCCCGATCGCCATCGTGGCCAAGGACCTCGGCGTGCGCTACTCGCTGCAGATGACCAAGAAGCCCACCATGCGGGCCTCGCTGTCGCAGCGGTT
Organism: uncultured Chloroflexia bacterium; assembly: GCA_963727585.1. Taxonomy (GTDB): domain Bacteria; phylum Chloroflexota; class Limnocylindria; order Limnocylindrales; family CSP1-4; genus CAIXZV01. The sequence goes on from CAVSHH010000004.1 coordinate 56,392, forward strand.
GGGGCGGAGCCGGGCGAGGGCCTTCTGGGCGCTGCGCGAGGTGTCGTTCACCGTCCGCCATGGCGACTCGCTGGGCATCATCGGGCCCAACGGCGCGGGCAAGAGCACGCTGCTCCAGGTGCTCGCCGGGATCATCACCCCGTCCGAGGGCGAGGTGACCGTGGACGGCCACATCTCGAGCCTGCTGACGCTCGGCGTCGGCTTCGACCAGGACCTGTCGGGCATGGACAACATCCGCCTGGCCGGGGCGTTCATGGGCCTCGACCACAACGTGGTCGAGGACAAGCTGCCCGACATCGTGGCCTACGCGGAGCTGGGCGAGTTCATCGACGTGCCGATCCGGACCTACTCGTCGGGCATGCGTGCCCGGCTGGGCTTCTCGATCGCGACGGCGGTCGAACCGGACATCCTCATCCTCGACGAGGTGCTGTCCACGGGCGACGCGGCCTTCCGGGAGAAGTCCAAGCAGCGCGTCGGCGAGCTGGTCCGCGAGGCCAAGGCGATCGTGCTGGTCACGCACGACATGAACTGGGTTCGCGAGTACTGCAACCGGGCGATGCTGATCGAGAAGGGCCAGATCGTCGCCGAGGGGGCCCCGGCGGACGTGGTCGAGCTCCACCAGCGGCGGTCGGCCGAGCGTCGGGCCGCCGCCCAGGCCGCCGGCGTGTTCAGCGCCGCCGGCAAGGAGCGCAAGAGGGCGCGCGGAAGACGCCGCTGACGGCCGGACTGCCGATCAGCTCCTCGACCTGACCTTCGCCAGGGCGGCAGAGACGATGGCGAACACGGCGCCGGCCACCAGGGCCCCACGCCAGTCGAGCAGCGGCCGGACGTCCCCCTCGACCTTACCGGCGAGCAGCACCAGCACCGCCGAGGGCCGCGTGAACGACACCCGGCCCGCGATGACGGTCCGGGCGATGCCTTGCTCGATCGTCGCCTCCCTGGCGACCACGTTGCTCGCGATGCCCTGGCTGATCGACAGCTCGCCGGCAAGCGCGGCACCCACGCTGCCGAACTCGACCCCCACCCGGTCGGCACGCGCCATCCCGACGCCGCCCCACTGGACGAAGACCTCCTCGGCATCCAGCCGCCCGATGCCGCCCATCCTGACCTCGACCGAACCGGCCGTGGCCTCGTTGATGCCTCCCCGCTCGACCCGGACGACCCCGGCGGTGTCCCGGTCCGGGAGTCGGACACGGGTCGGGAACCCAGGGGCGGCCTGGCCGGCCGGTGTCCCGGATCCGGCCGGTTTCCCGGACTCGGCGACCGCTTCCATCGCGGCCGCGACCTCGGCGGCCTCGAGCGACGCCGCATGGGCCTGGATCTCCTCGGGCGCAGCGGTGCCGGCCCCGGCGTCTCCACCGGGCGCTGCTGCCGGCGCCGGCACCGTGTCGGCGGGCTGGGCAGCCTGCGAGCTGGGCTTGCGGCTGCGCTTCCTGGCGGTGGGCTTGTCGTCACTCATGAGCACCCCTCGGCTGGATCCGGCTCTCGCCGCAGCCTACCGCACCCGTCACGCCGCTTTCCCATCGGAAACGCGAAGGTTCCGGTCGGTGACGTATATTCCCGGCGGATATTCGCCGGCGCGCAGGCCGGATCCCGGAGGACGCACTGCTCGAGGGGAGCCTCATGTCCCGACCCGTCCTGGCCATGCTGGGTGTCCTCGCGCTCGTCGTCGGCATCGGTGTCGGGATCGGCGCGGGCGCCCTCGCGTCCCCGACCGCCGCGCCCGCAGCCGCCGCCACCACGCCGACCGTGCCGCCCGCGGCGACATCCGGTGAGCCGGCAGCGCCGACGACGAGCCCGTCACCGGAGCCAACGCCAACCCCCGGGCCAACGCCCATCGTCGAGCCGACGCCCACCCCCGAGCCGACGCCTCTGCTCGTGCCCGCTCCGCTCACCGGGGAGCCGGTGACCCGGGCCGTGGCCAACCGGCGCGTGATCGCGGTGATGATCGACGACCTGTGGGCAGCTCGTCCGCAGATGGGGCTCTCGGAAGCGGACATCGTGTGGCATGCCCCGGCCGAGGGCGGCATCCCGCGCTACATGGCGCTGTTCCAGAGCGAGTACCCGACGCGCGTCGGGCCGGTCCGCAGCGCACGCCTGTACTACGTGGGCTGGGCCGCGGAATGGGGTTCGGTCTACGTCCACGCCGGCGGCTCCCCGCAGGCGATCGCGTTCCTGGCCACGTCCCAGGGCCGCGGCACGGCGGTCTACAACGCGGATTGGAGCCCGTTCCTGTACCGGGTGACGTTCCGATCGTCACCGCACAACCTGTACAGCGACGAGAAGAACGTCAAGAAGATCCCGAAGGCCGTCAGGGCAAAACCGGTCAAGGGCCAGGCGCCCGTCTGGAAATTCGCCCCGGACGCGGCGCCGGAGCTGCGGCCGCAGGGTGGCAGCATCGTCGTGCCCTATCTCGCCAACAGGGTCAGCTACAAGTACAACCGGGCGACCAACACGTACCGGCGATCCGTGTCGGTCGAGGGCAGGCAGTTCGACGTTGGCACCCAGCCCAAGACCCGGGTCGCACCCAAGAACGTGATCGTGATGAAGGCCACCTTCGTCCCGACCGGGGACAAGAAGCAGCGGCTCGACGGCCATATCACGGGCACCGGCCCGGCCTGGATCTCGAGCAACGGGATCACGGTCAAGGGCACCTGGAACAAGAAGGACTTCGGATCGCCGACTCGCTTCTTCGGACCCGACGGCAAGGAGATCACGCTCACCATCGGGCAGACGTTCATCCAGGTCGTGACCCGGTCGACGAAGATCACGGTCAAAGACGGGGTGGTGCCGGAACCGGCCGGGTAGCGGATCCGGCGGTCCGGCAGCGCTCGCCCGCGCCGGCCGACTGGCGGCTCAGCGCGGCGCGGCCCCCGGCCCACGGCCGCGCAGCTCGTCCCAGCGCAGGCCGATCACCACGAACAGGGCCTCGACGATGATCCGGCGGCTCATCTTGGACTGGCCGAGGCGTCGATCCCGGAAGGTGATCGGCACCTCGACGATCCGCGCCCCCAGCCGCGAGGCCCGGTAGGTCATCTCGATCTGGAACACGTAGCCGCCCGCACGGACCCCCCCGAACGGCACCTCCGCCAGCGTCGACGCCCGCCACGCCTTGAACCCGCCGGTCAGATCGTGGGGACCCAATCCCAGCACGAGGCGCGCAAAGGTGGAGCCGCCCCGCGAGATGAGCCGGCGCATCACGCCCCAGTCCTCCACGCCGCCACCCGCCGCGTAGCGCGACCCGATGACCAGGTCGGCACGGTCTGCCGTGACCGGCTCCAGCAGCGAGGGCAGCGTGGCCGGGTCGTGCGACCAGTCAGCGTCCATCTGGATCACGGCGCTCGCTCCTGCGCCGAGCGCAACCCCGAAGCCATCCAGGTATGCCCGGCCCAGGCCCTGCTTCCTGGATCGGTGCCGGACCCGGATCCGTGCGTCCGCCGCCGCCAGCGACTCGGCGAGGTCCCCGGTGCCGTCGGGAGAATTGTCATCGACGACCAGCAGCGTTGCCCCGGGCAGCGCATCGAGGATCGCAGCGCTGATCGCGGCCAGGTTCTCGCGCTCGTCATAGGTGGGCAGGACGACCCAGGCACCGATGCCGATCGCCTCGGAGACGACGCCCCCACGGGGTTCGGGCTGGGTGCTCACGGGTGTGAGTGTACGGACGCCGCGGGCCCCCGGTGACCCGGTTCGGAGACGAGGCCCGAACCGTCCCGCGCGGTCATCGTCCGCTGATCCGGATCGGGACCAGGGTCACGTTGCGCCCACCCCGGGCGTCGGTGGCGCTGACCTTGACCCTGCCCGCGCCCGCCGAGCCCGTGCGGACCCGGAAGGTCGCCTTGTAGGTGCCATCGGCCTGGCGCCTGGCGGCGGCCCTCGTGGCCGCCCGGCCGGGCTGCTTGAAGCGGACGATGGGCCGGTCCGAGAGCGGCTCGACGCTGCTGAACCGGACGACCAGCGCCTGGCCGGGCGAGACCCGGGATGCCGAGGTGGTCACCGCGAACGCGGCGACCACGACCGGTTGCTGCAGGACCTGGGTCGAGAACGGCGACCGGACCGTCAGGCGCGCCGTGTACCGACCCTGGGCGACCTGTCGGCCGGATCCGTCCTTCCCGTTCCACGTCCAGCCGCGCCCGCCGGCGTGCTGCGACCGTCCCTTCCACACGCTGCGCACCAGCCGGCCCGAGGCGTCGTAGACGCGCAGGGTGGTCGTCGCATCGCGCGTCAGCCGCCACCCGATCCGGGCGGTCCCGCGCAGCGCGTCACCGTCCTGCGGATAGAAGGCATTCGACCAGGCGAGCGAGCCGACGGTCCGGTCCACGATCAGGCTGGTCGAGGTGGTCCGCCGGTTGCCGGCCGCATCCCGGAGGCTGACCCTGAGCGTGTACCGGCCGTCGGGAGCCGTGCGCCCGTCGTCGCGGCGGCCTGCCCAGCGGGCCGACCAGGTGGAGGCCGAGGTCACGGTCCAGCGCCGGACCCGATTGCTGCCGAGGAACAGGCGAACGGTCCCCGTGGCGGGCTCGTCGGAGGTCCAGCCCAGGACGGTGCGGTCCGCGACACCGTCGCGGTTGGGAGACACGACGACCGGGGAGGCCGCGGGGACGATGGACGGCCCGGCGGTATCGAGCGTCAGGGTCCAGCTGCGCGAGGTGGAGTTCCCTGCGGCATCCCAGGCGGCCAGGGTGGCCCGGTAGCGACCGTCCGGCAAGCGGGCACCGGCATTGTCACGGCCATCCCAGGTGAGCGAGCCGGACCGGGCCGAGCGCGTGGCCGACCGGACGACGCTGCCCTTGTCGTTCGTGATCCGTGCGGTCCAGCGCACCGCGGCGCCGGCGGCAAGGCTGAGCCTCGTGGTCTCGAGGCGACCGTCGCCGTTGGGCGACAGACGGGTGGTCGTGGCCGACGACGCGGTCCGCACGGGATCGACCGTGTCCACGGTCACGGCGTAGCGCCGGACCTGGGCGATCGAGGTGGGCCGGACGGACGGCGCCGTGAAGGCGCGGGTGCCGGCCTTGCCGACCAGCTGCAGCACGTACCGGCCATCCCGCACCCGGCTTCCCCCGACCCGGCCGTTCCAGACGAAGGTGTGGGCACCGGCGGTGAGCGACGGGACCCGCACCGAGCCCAGGAGCCTGCCTCCCGCCCGGAACACCCGCAAGACGAGCGAGTCCATGGCGCGCGTGTTCGTCCAGCGCAGCCGGATGCCGTCCCGGGAACCGTCGCCGTCGGGTGAGAAGGCGCGGGCGGCGACGGCCGCCCGGCCGGTACCGACCGCGCTGCTGCCGGTGCCGAAGTCGAGACCCGACAGGGCGGCCGCCACGCGGGTGCTGTTGGGGGCGCGGTAGGCGGCGACATGCACCCTGGTCGCGCTGCTCGCGGCCACCCACACGCCCCGCTCGACGAACGACACCGGGCTCCACTCCCGGACGGGCTGGGTGATCTCGAACCAGCGGTACCCGTCGGCGGAGACCGGGCCGCGGGTGATGGCCACGATCGTGCCGGCCCGCAGCCTGCCGAGCCTGGCGGCCGATGTGTCGGGACCGGCCCGATAGGCGAGACCGTCGGTCGTCACCCGGCCGAACCCTCCCCTGGCCAGCGTCGCCTTGGGAGCCCAGGTCGAGCTCACGTTCCAGGCGCCGGTGTTGCCCTTGCTGTCGCGGGCTCGGACACGGAACGCATAGCCGGTGCCGTCGGCGCCCAGCCACACGTCCGAGGTCGACCTGGTCCCGGTGAGCCACGGCGTCCACGCGCGGCCGTTCACCGAGACCTGGACGTCGTAGGACACGATCCGGCTGGTGTCGGTCGCGGTCCAGCGGACCACGAAGCCCTCGTCGCGCTGTGTCGAGGACAGGATCCGGACGCCGGCCTGTGGCGCGGACTTGTCGACGAGGAAGGCGGTTGCGTAGGCGCGATAGAGCTCAGGATGACCGCCGTCATTGCCCAGCGCCCACATCCCGGCCCCGCGCAGGCCGTAGTCGTTGACCAGCGCGAGGCGCCGCTGGAGGGACGCTGCGTCGTCGTAGTAGACCTGGCGCCAGCTGGTGACGCAGCCGTAGGCCGACGTGCAGTTCCTGCGCCTGTAGGCGACGTACGGGCTCAGCTCGAGCGGGTCCCAGCGGCGGCCGTACTGCTTCACCAGGCCGGCGACGGTCGCATAGGTCACCGAGGTGCTGTACCCGTACTTGGCCCCGCTGCGGTTCCGGGCCCGTGGGTCGCTGCCGGTCGTGGACCACGCACGGCCGTACCACGGGAGCCCCAGGATCACCCGCGAGGGGTCGACCCGGGCCGTGAAGGCGCGAACGGTGTCGGCGAGGTCGTACTTGGGGCCGCGCAACGGGTCGATCGAGCCGGCCGTGGCCGACCCGCCGGTCCGGTAGTCGTAGCCCATCACGAAGATCGCATCGGCGGCGCGCGGCCCCACCGACGCCTCGAGCGGATAGTTCCCGATGTATCCGGTGGTGTCGTAGGTCAGCTGGTAGCCGCGCCTGATCCGGTTGAGCTCGCTGCGCACCGTCCGCAGCAGCGCCACGAACTCGTCCTCGTAGCCCGATGCCAGGGGCTCGAAGTCCAGGTTGACGCCGTCCGCTCCCCGGTCACGGACGGCGGCCGCGACCTGGCGGGCCAGCTTCAGCCGGCTGCTGCTGCTGCCCAGGACCGCCCGCTGGACGCGGGCCTGGCTCGAGGTCCACGCGAAAGCCGTGACCGTGAGCACCACCCGGGTGCCGTGCCGGTGGGCCTGGTTGATCACGCTGGTCATGCTCGAGCTCGTCCACCCGGCCCAGCCGCTGGTGGCCGAGCCGTCGCCGGACCGCTTCTTGAGGTCGCCGCTGCGACTGACACCGACCGAGAAGTAGGCGATGGTCGAGAGGACGTCGAGGTTGAGCTTGGAGGCGGCGCCCGACAGCTGCCAGTAGGGCAGGAAGCCGAACACCTGGCGGCGCAGCCCGGAGGCGGCGGCCGCGTCGGTGACGGCGATCCCGGGCTGCGTGTAGGCCGCCGCGCTCGCGTCCAGGGCGCTGCCCCCGGCCGGCATGTCGATCGGAGCATCGGCCGAGTCCGGACCGCCGGTCGCTCCGGCGTGTCCAGCTGGACGGGGATCGCCGGCGGTCCACTGGGAGCCGTTGGGGCTGCGGGCCATCTCCCGCCCCGTCGTGCGACCCGCCGGCAGATCCACCGGGGTCGTCCCGCCGACCGGCCAGCGATCGTCGCCGCGCGGGGTGAACGGGACGTCGACCCGGCCGCCGGGCCGGAAGTCGATCCGGTCGCCCTCGTGGGCCATCGCATCGAGGTAGACGACCGACGGTCCGGGCAGGCTGCTGGCCGCCGTCGCCGGGTCGGCCGTGATGGGGTCGGAGGCAACCGCGCCAGGCACGGGCAGCAGGCCTGCGAGCAGCGTCGCCGCCAGGGTGACGGCCAGCGGCAGGGCGCGACGGTGCGCGACACGGGAACCGGACACAACGCTCCTCGGCACTTCCCCTCGACGTCGCCTGACCGCGAGCCGCGGGTCCTGCCGGCGACCCCGGTCGGTGGGGGCCCTGGAAGCGGCAGGAGCAGCATCATCGACCATCGCGCAAGGGGATGGCCATCGCCCGATGGTCCCGGTGCGGGCCGGTACGGTGCAGTCGCGGGCGGTCCGGGGCGGTCCGGGGCGGTGCTGGGCCGGTGGGCCGGCGCCCGGCCAGGTGCCCGGCTAGTGGAGCGGGAGGCGCAGGACGGAGGACTGCGACCGGCCGCCCTTGTCCACGCCCACGACCTTCAGCTTGAGCGTCCCCTTGTCGCTCGAGCGCAGACGGATCACCACCTGGTAGGTCTTCCCCGAGACGCGGCTCATCCGCACCTTCCAGGCATGGATCCCGGGCTGCTTGATCCGCAGCTTGGGCAGGGCGGACAGGGCTTCGCCGCTCAGCGCGGTGATCCTGACCTTCTGCCCACGCCGAGGCGTGCTGTCGCTCGCGGTGATCCTGAACGCGGCCGCGACCACGGATGTGACCATGGTCGCGACATGCGTGCCGTCGGAGGCTGTGACCACCGATCGGTACGTCCCGCGCGGAGCCATCGCCCCGGTCGCGTCGCGCCCGTCCCAGCTGAACGCGTGCGTGCCGGCGTCGAGCACCTCGCCCTCGGCCAGCGACCGCAGGACCGTCCCGTCCTGGTCGACGATCTCCCAGTCCACGGTGGCCGGCGACAGGAGCCGGAACGAGAATCGGGTGAAGCGGCCGAGGCCGTCGCCATCCTGCGGGAAGAACACCGGCCGGGACGCGTCGACGAACCCCAGCGCGGCATAGGCGACGACCGCCCGCTGGCTGGCCTCGCTGCGGTTGCCCGCCTGATCCCGGGCGGCGAAGATCAGCTCGTACTCACCATCGGGCACATAGCGGCCGTCCTCATCGCGACCGTCCCATGCAACGGTCGTGGCCCCGGTCCCGACCTGCACCGACTCCCGATCCACCATCCGGTCGGCGTCGTCCCGCACCGTGAGCTGGACGCTGCCCGGCTCGGTGGCCGTGAGACTGAACTTCACGCTGTCGCCCGACCCGTCGCCGTTGGGGGTCACCATGGGCACCCCGCCCAGGGCGTCCGCGACCGACAGCTCCGGCCGGGTGAGGTCGACCCGGAACGTGCCGTCCGCCTCGAGCGGGCCGTTGCCCCAGTCGTCAGTCGCCTGGAGCGTCCAGCGATAGGTGCCCTCGGGCACGCTGCCCTTTGCCGGCGCCCAGGTGATCGCCGCCGTATCCGAGGTGCCGTCGGCGCGGTCCAGGACGTGTCCGTCGCCGTCGCGGATCTTGAGCGTCCAGTCGGCCGCCTCCGAGAGGCGGACCGCGATGTCGAGGCTGTCGCCGTACCCGTTGCCATCCGGGGACAGGGCCGCGGGACCGTCTTCGATCTCCCACACCCGCGGGGCCGCGCTGTCGCGCGGCGTCAGCGCCGAGGCCGTCATCCAGCCCGCCGGTCCATCATCCGTGTGGACCCGGTAGACGCGGGATCCGTCGGCGACCGCGTATGCATCCTCGGCGGCGTCGACGCGCAGGGTGGTGTCCGCGGGCAGGGTGGCGGCCGGCATGCCACCCGCAACGGCATCGTCCACGGAGCCGTACAGCGGGGCGCCGTTCATCGCCGGCGTCGCATTCCCCGGCACCACCAGGCTGGCCGGGTCGACGGAGGTATCCGAGTATGGGGCGCCGGTCACGTCCTGTGTCCGGAGGGACAGCTTGCCGGCGATCGAGCGGTAGTAGCTGCCGGGCTTGACGGGGTCGAGCTGGAACGTGGTCCCGGACGTCCGCTCCGAGGCATAGGCGGTGGCGTTGCCGTTGGCGTCCGGCGCGTTCCGCCAGTACTCGTCGATCGTCTGGCGCGTCGTGAACAGGGCGCGGATGTAGTACGGGTCGTGGGTATGGCCGATGGCCACCACGGCGCGCGCTCCGGACCGCAGGAATGCCGACGCGTAGTTGTCCACCCGCTTCCTGGCCGTGGACAGCGACGGATCCGCCCGGCCCGGCTCGGAGTTGCCCGACGCGTAGCACAGGTGGAACAGCAGCACGACGGCATTGGGCGCCGGTCGGAGGTTCTCGATCCACGGCTCGCCGTAGTACTTGTTCTCGTAGTCCGTGGTCCTGCCGTCGCCGTTGAGGTCGGCGTTCAGGCCGAAGCCGTCCTTGGTCGTATAGCTCGGGTCGTACGTGTACGGGCTCGGCCACCCGTTGCCGTGGCCCAGGTAGACGATGATCGAGGCACCGTTCACCGCCGCCTTCACCTTGGATGCGGTCGCGTTGGGGCTGTACACCTTGACCACGTTGTCCGAGTACTTGACCGCCTCGGCGTACACCTGGTTGGCGTAGGACCGGTAGGTCGACGTGGTCGAGTGGGTGGCCCCCACGATGATGGCCACCTTGGTGCCGGTCGCGGCATGGGCGGTGACGGCGGTCGCCGGGGCAAGGACGCCGAGGCTCGCGAGAAGGGCGGCCGTCAGGAGAGCGAGGATCGTGCGCAAGGGACCTTGGGCTCCGCTGGGCGGCGCACAGGCTCGAGCCGGCGCCGGTTGAGTGCGGGACCAGCGTCCCCGCGATCGCACGCCGGGGCCATCGCGGGATGGTCAGGGGACTCGTGGCCCTTTCGACCCCGCCCGGGTGGGGTGGCGGCCGGTGGTGGCAGGTCGAGTGCGGTGCGGTGCCTCCCGCCGTCGGCCCCTGGCTCAGCTGCGGGTCAGCGACCGTCGCAGCGCCGGCACGGCATGCGCGAACGCCTCCCGCCAGTCGCGCATCGGCTCGCCCGACGGCAGCGGCGTGGGTTCGAGCACGGCCCACGCCGGGGGGATGGAAGCGCGCTGCCACGCGGCCAGCGGGACCACGTCCAGCGGCACCTCGATCCCGGTCGCGCCGAGGACCTCGCGCGCCCAGTCGGCCCTCGACACGCGGCCGCCGTTGACGAGGTGGTGGATGGCCGGTGGCCCGGACGTGGCGCACAGGGCGTCCTCGGCGACCAGCTCCACGATCGCGTCGGCGAGGTCCGGCGTCCAGGTCGGCGTGCCCACCTCGTCGCCGACGACGCGCAGGTGCTCACCGCCGGCCCGCGCCCGGAGGGCGGCGCGGGCGACCTTCTCGGGGAAGTCGTTGCCCGGCGGGCCATGGAGCCAGGCCGTCCGGATGATCGCCGTCGAGCCTCCGCCGGTCTCGCTCGCAGCGGCGACGAGCTGCTCCGCCTCCACCTTGCTCCGCCCGTAGGCATTGCGGGGATCGCGCCGATCGCCCGGCTGGTAGCCGCGGCCGTCCGCGCGCCGCCCGTCGAACACCTCGTTGGTGGACACCAGGGCCACGGCCACCCCGCGGGCGATGCAGGTCCGGGCGAGCAGCCCCGTCGCCGCGGCATTGCGACGCATGGCGAGCTCCGGGTCCCGGGCGCACCCGTCGACGTCGGTCCAGGCCGCGGCGTGGATCACGAGCTCGGGGCGATTCCGGTCGACCAGCGCGGCAATCGAATCCCCGGTCAGCGTGTCGAGATCCAGGTCGGGGCGGGACCACCCGATCGGGCCGGACGGCCCGCTGAACGGCGCCTCCTCGAGCGCCGCGACCAGGGCTCGCCCCAGGCGGCCGGAGGCACCGGTGACCGCGACGCGCACCGGTCAGGCGCCGGCGTCGACCGCGCGCCCGGCGGCCAGCCGCTCCCCGTACTGGCGCCCGTAGTAGGCGTCCCAGTCGCCGCTCCGGGCGCTCGCGACCCACTCGCGGTGATCGCGGTACCAGGCGACGGTCGCTGCCAGCCCCTCGTCGAAGGCGTGGGCGGGTCGCCAGCCCAGGGTGGCGAGCTTGGTCCCGTCCATCGCGTACCGGCGGTCGTGCCCTGGGCGGTCGGGAACCGATCGCACCAGCGACCAGTCGCGTCCGGCCGCCGCCAGCAGCTTCGCGATCAGCTCGCGGTTCGTGAGCAGGTGGCCGCCCGCCAGGTTGTACGTCTCGCCCGACGCCCCGTGGTGCAGGACGAACTCGATGCCCGCGGCGTGGTCCGCCACGTGCAGCCAGTCGCGGACCTGCAGCCCGTCGCCGTACATGGGCAGCGGCTCGCCCACCAGCGCGTTGGTGGCGAACAGCGGGATCAGCTTCTCCGGATGCTGGTAGGGGCCGTACGTGTTGGAACCGCGGGTGACCACGCTGTCCACCGAGTAGGTGACGCGGTACGCGTGCACCAGCAGCTCGCCACCGGCCTTGGCGGCGGCGTACGGACTGCGGGGGGCGAGCGGGTCGGACTCCACGCTGCAGCCCTCGGGAATGTCGCCGTAGACCTCGTCGGTGCTGACCTGGAGGAACCTGGGCGCGGCCGCCCGCTCCCCGGTGCGGGCTCGATCCGTCTCGCGGCGAACGGCCTCGAGCAGCACGTGGACCCCGATCACGCCGGTCCGGAGGAACGCCTCCGGGTCCAGGATCGAGCGATCGACGTGCGTCTCGGCGGCCACGTTGACCACCGCGTCGGCGTCCGCGACCAGGGGGCCGACGAGCGCCGGGTCGGCGATGTCCCCGTGGACGAAGGTGAACCGCGCCGCCTGCTCCCCGTCGGCCGCGACCGCCGCCAGGTTGGCACGGTTGCCCGCGTAGGTCAGCTTGTCGAGGACCGTGACCCGGGTACCGTCGCGTCGGGCCATGATCCGCCTGACCAGCTCCGAGCCGATGAAGCCTGCGCCGCCCGTGACCAGGAGACGGGCGCCGGGAGCAACCCCGCCGGTCATTCGCGCGGCCACTCGACCGGCGGCGGCAGGCGGCCCGCGCGATCGTCACGCTGGGCAAGCTCGGCCGCGCTGACGAGACTGGGAACGGTGCCGGCGTCCGCCCACTCGCCGTCGTAGACAGGGGCAAACAGACCACCGCTTGGAACATAGTGGTTGAGGACGTCGGTGATCTCGAACTCGCCGCGACCCGACGGCGCGAGCCCCTCGATCACGTCGAAGGCGTCCGGGCGGAGGAAGTAGACGCCGATCGGGATCAGGTCGCTCTTGGGGCGGGCCGGCTTCTCCTCGAAGCCCATCACGTTGCCCGCATCATCCAGCTCGGCCACCCCGAAGCGCTCGGCATCCGGCACCCGGTAGAGCATGGTCCCCGCCCCCCACGGGCCGGACTCGAACCGCCGGGCGACATCGGCCAGCGGATCGCCGCGCAGGATGTTGTCGCCCAGGACCACGCAGAACGAGTCATCGCCGATGAAGTCCCGGGCCAGCCCGATGGCGTGGGCGATCCCCAGCGCCCCCCGCTGGTAGCGGTAGGTCAGGTCGAGCCCGAAATGCCGGCCGTCACCGAGCAGCTCCACGATGTCGCCCACGCTCTTGCCGCCGACGATCACCAGCACCTCGCGGATCCCCATTCCCGCGAGCGTGTCCAGCGGGTAGTAGATCATCGGCCGGTCGTAGATCGGCAGCAGGTGCTTGTTGGTGACAATGGTCAGCGGGAACAGGCGCGTGGCGGTGCCGCCGGCGAGGACGAGTCCCTTCATCGGCGACAGCGTAGCAGGGGGTCGGGACGCCGTTGGGGGGCCGAATCCGAGCGTCGGGCGACATGCCTGCTGCTACCATCCGGTCCTGATGCCAGCCCCTGATCGACGATCAGCCACCCGTCGTCCGGCCTGATCGGTGAGCCCTCGCAAGCGAGCGCCGCGCGGCTGGCGTCGACTGCGGAGGCGTCTCCGCCGCCGCCTGTGGGAGATCCGCCTCGACCTGCCACCCAGGCGACCGCCCGCGCTGTCGCCCTGGACCGGACCCGCGACCAGCCTGCCGCCGCTGCTGGTGGGCGGCACGGGCCGGAGCGGAACCACGATCACCGGACAGCTGCTGGGCGCCCACCCCGCCTATCACATGGTCCCGTTCGAGGCCTGGTTCCTGTCCGACCCGGGTGGTCTGACCGATCTCGTGGCCCGGCGGACCACCATCGTGGCATTCGAGCGCCGGCTGCTCGGACCATGGTGGGACCGGGGGGATGCCATCGGGCTCAAGACGATCGTCGATCGGCCGACGCTCAGGGCCTTGCTGCGCGAGCTCAACAACGGGCTCAAGGCTGACCGCGAGGCGGCCGCGGCACGGTTCGTGCATCGCCTGTTCGACGCTCCCGCCCTTGCCAGCGGCGCGAGCGGCTGGATCGAGATGACGCCCAGGGTGGTCAACGGCGCCTCCGAGCTGCTGTGCATCCTGGGCGGTGCCCGGCTGATCCACAGCGTCCGGGATGGACGGGACGTCGCGTGCAGCGTGGTGCCGTTGTCGTGGGGCCCGGACGACCTCGACGTGGCCCTCGACTGGTGGGCCGCCCGGCTCGACCGGGCCTTCTCGGCGGTTGCCGCGGCGCCGGCCGAGCGTGTCCTGACGGTGCGCATGGAAGCCTTGGTGGCGACGGATCGCGACACACAGTACGCACGGTTGCTCGAATTCGTCGGGCTGGTCGACGATCCCGCCATGCGGCGCTTCTTCGATGCCGAGGCGACGCCCGAGCGCGCGCACATCGGGCGCTGGTCCAGTGAGGTGCCGGCGGACCGGCTGGCCGAGTTCGAGGCGCACTACCGGCGGGCCGCCGAGGAGCTCGCGGCGCGCTGGGGCTACCAGCCCGAGGTCGGCGTGGTGCCGTCGCCACCGGCCGCGACGGGCTAGGGTTTCGCGGTCTCCTTCGGCGTGGGCAGCGGCGTGTAGCAGGGCACCTCGCCCTCCGGGACCGTGCCGTCCTCGCCGCACGGGACCGCCTGCTGGTCGACCGGCGGCAGGCCGCCGTCATAGTCCGTGATGACGAGCACCAGCTCGAACGAGTCGAGGTTGGCCGCGGGCGCCAGGAACGCGGTCTGGACCACGTCGTTGACGTCGCGTTCCACGTCCACGACGGAGCCGATGACGAGACCCGGCGGGTACGGTGACCGGATGCCGCCCGCCAGCTCCAGGCCGGCGGTGAACACCTCCTCGTCGATCCCGATCTCGACCGCCGAGTCGACGTTGCGCATCACGAGCACGCCGCCGGCCTGGCCCACGATGTCGCCGGTGGCGCCCGACGTGAGCAGCTTGCCCACCACGGTGGAGGACGAGTCGCTGATCAGCGTCACCTTGGCGAACGTGGGCCCGATGTCGGTGATCTTGCCCGCCAGCGCACCGCCCTGGACAACGACCACGTCGCCCTGGGCGAGCCCGTCGTCGGTGCCCTTGTCGATGGTGACCACGCGACGCGTCTCCAGCGTCTCGCGACCCGTCACCCGTGCGGCCACGGTCTCGTGATCGAAGCCACCCTGGAGCTGGAGCAGCGCGGTCAGCCCGTCGTTCTCCTGTTTGAGCGCGCGGAGCCGGGCATTCTCGTTGGCCAGCCGCTCGTTCTCCGCCCGGAGCGCATGGTTGTCGGTACGCAGCTCGTCGATCTCGCCGATCGCGGTCACCACGCCCGAGACGCTGTCGGCGGCCGACGAGATGCCCTGCTGGAACGGCGTCAGGGCGTACTGGAACCCGCGCTGGACCTCGCGCAGGTAGGGATTGTCGGAGAACGCCATCAGCAGCAGGGTGACCGCGATCAGGACCGCGAACACGATCCAGCGGCGGCGGGACTGCTTGTTGGAGGCGGCGGCGGTCATGCGCGGCTCCGCGGCAGCTGCCTAGCGCGGTGGACGATTGTAGGTATCCGCCACCAGCACCCGCTCCATGGTGGTGTTGGTGAGCTGCTGGAGCACCACGCCCGTGCCCCGGGCGACGCAGGTCAGCGGATCGTCGGCCACGTGGACCGGCATCTGGGTGGCTTCCGCGACCCGGCGGTCGAGGCCGGCCAGGAGCGCGCCTCCACCGGCCAGCACGATCCCCTGGTCCATGATGTCCGCGACCAGCTCGGGTGGCGTCTCCTCGATCGTGTCCTTGATCGTGTCCACGATCTGGCTCACGGAGACCTCGATCGCCTCCCGGATCTGGTCCGCACCGACCTCGACCGAGCGCGGCAGGCCGGTGAGCAGGTCGCGACCGCGTAGGGTGACGCGCTGGGCATCCCACTCGCCCGGATACCCCGAGCCGATCGCGACCTTGATGTCCTCGGCCGTCCGCTCGCCGAGGTACAGGTTGTACTCGCGCCGGGCGTAGTTGACGATGTCCTGGTCCATCTCGTCGCCGCCGATCCGGATGGACCGGCTGACCACGATGCCGCCGAGGCTCAGCACGGCGACCTCCGTGGTGCCGCCGCCGATGTCGACGATCAGGGAGCCGGACGGCTCGCTCACCGGCAGCCCCGCCCCGATCGCGGCCGCCATCGGCTCCTCGATCAGCCGCGCCCAGCGGGCCCCGGCGTTGAGCGCCGCATCGCGCACGGCCCGCTTCTCGACCTCGGTGACACCCGACGGGATGCCCAGCAGCATCCGCGGGCGCGGGATCAGGCCCACCCGGTCGTGCACCTTGTTCACGAAGTACTTGATCATCTGCTCGGTGACGTCGAAGTCGCTGATGACACCGTCGCGGAGCGGCCGGATGGCCACGATCGAGGCCGGCGTCCTGCCGACCATCCGCTTGGCCTCGGCTCCGATGGCGAGAACCCGCTTGGTCTTGGCGTCGATCGCCACCACGGACGGCTCCGAGATCACGATCCCGCGATCACGCACGTGCACGAGCGTGTTGGCCGTGCCGAGGTCGATCCCGATGTCGCGGGAGAAAAGGCCGAGCAGTCGGTCGAACATGAGGACGGGGTCGTTTCCTTGCTGGTGCTGCGGGCACGGGACGGACCACGGGAGACCGCCGCGTGACCGTGACGGGATCGAGATCGGGGGCTCGGGCGCGTCGTCGGCGAGCGAGCGCGAGCAGTATACCGGCACTCGACGGCATCCCCGCCGGCGGCCCCGCCCATTGTGCGACTGGTACCAACGGCGTAGGGCCGCAGTACCACGGGCGTCCTGTCCCGCGGAGCGGGCCGGGGTGACGATGGTCCCAGTCCGGAAGAGCCCTGTGGGGGCCCACCCGGATGGAGGGACGACAGCTCCCGGCCAACGCAGGGCACGGCGGTGACCGGATCGGGGCTGGTGTCACGGATGGCGAGAACCTGCTCGAGCCAGCTCGCACCCGGTGCCTGCATGCCGGAACGGCCGCTCGACCCGTCGATCCGCGGCAGATGGAGCTCGGACCGGTCCCCCGCCCGGCAGTTGCTCGTTGAGTCAGGTGAGTGCCCGTGATGGATGCCCTGGTCACGGATCTGCTTCGTTCCACCTCGTCGCCGGGCGCCCCCGGCGACGAGGTGGTCTCGGCCCGCCGCTGGCGGCTGTCTCCGCGCGCGGTGTGGCTCGCCCTGCAACGCAAGCTCGGGATGGGGTCGCGTCCGGACGGTGAAGCCGACGGGATCGCCATCGGCCGACGCGCCCTGTACACCTACACCGGCACCACCATCGTGGCCGGCGCGGCCCTGCTGGCCTGGAGCTCGGTGACGGTCGCCCCCCTCGAGCCCATCGATCCGCACGTTGGCGGTGGGACCGTCCTGGCCGGGCCCACGGGCGGACTGCTGCTGTGGCTCGTGTACGGCCTGCTGGGCTCGCTCCGGGTCCTGCGCGCCCCGGGCGGCACGCTGATGACCTTCCACATGCCGTTCGTGGGAGCCGCGATGATCCTCGGCGGCCCGACCGCGGGAGCCTGGGTTGCGCTGCTGTCGACGATCGAGCGCCGGGAGCTCGAGTCCCAGCCGTGGTACGGGATCCTGTTCAACCACGCGTCGCTGGTGCTGGGCGCGGTCCTCGGCGGGATCACAACCGTCGCCGTCGTCGGCCTGCTCGGCCCGGATGCCGGAGCGACCGGCGCCCTCGTGGCCGCCGTCTCGGGCACGGTCGTGCTCGCCGTGGTGTCGATCGGGCTCGGGGTCGGGACGGTCGTCCTCCGCGACGAGGTCTCGCCGCGCGCATTCATCGAGGTCCTGTTCGGCCGGATCGGCCGGATCACGCTCGTGGAGTCGGCGCTGGTGATCGTGCTCGCGGCCAGCTACGCCACGCTCGGCTGGTGGGCGCCGTTGTTGGTCGGTGCGTTCGTCATCCTCGCCTGGGACAACGACCCGATGCCGGCTCCCGACGCGCTCACCGGGCTCCAGCCACCCAGGGGGTTCGAGCGGCAGCTCGAGACGGGCCTGGGCCGGATGCGGCGCGGGCTGACCCCGGGCGCGACGCTTCTCAGCGTCGACCTCGACAGGTTCAAGGCGGTCAACGATCACTTCGGGCACGCGGTCGGCGACGAGGTCCTGCGGGAGGTCGGTGCACGGCTGCGCGCCCAGGGCCGCCGACCGAGCGACATCGCTGGTCGCCTCGGCGGCGACGAGATGGCCCTGTTCCTGCCGGGACTCACCGACGTGGACACGGCGATGCGCCGGGCGGACGAGGTGGCAGCGTCGATCGAGGGGCCCATCGCGACCAGCGTGGGGGCGATCTCGGTGGGCGTGTCGATCGGGGTGATGGTGGTGCGGTCGTGGGGCGGCGTGCCGTCGGCCGGCGCCATGCTCCGGCATGCCGACGAGGCGATGTTCCACGCCAAGCGAGCCGGCAGCCGGATCCACCTGTACGACCGGGACGAGTCCGCCCCGTTCGGCGAGCGCCCGGACGACGAGCCCCGCTAGGCCACGCAGGACCCCTGGCAGGCGCTGACCCGCGGATCCGTGGTCAGCGCCAGACCTTCTCCTCGCCGTGCTCGCCAACGAGCATCCTGCCCTCCTCGAAGCGGGACGGCGCGAAGGGTGCGATGTCCACGCTCCGGGCCGCTCCATCGAGGATCAGCTCCGCCATCGCCAGGCCGACGGCCGGCGCCGTCTTGAATCCGGTCCCGCTGTGCCCGCAGTCCAGGTAGAAGCCGTCCGGTCCGGCGGCACCCAGCATCGGTCGCTGGTCGGGCGTCAGGCCGTCCTGACCGCTGTGCGAGGCGCGGAAGGTGCCCTCGGCCAGGCTCGGCATCCGGCGCATGATCCGCTCGGCGGCCCGGTCGGAGAAGTCCGGCCGGGCGTCGCTCGTGTCGCGGTCCGGCGAGCCCCCCATCTGGTTGTCGTCCTCGAGCCCGATCAACACCATGTCGCCGCCCTCCGGACGGAAGTACATCCCGTTGGCGACGTCGATCACGACCGGGATCGGGCGCGGCACGGAGGCCGGCACGCCCAGGTAACCGGTGTCGTGCCGCCACACCGTCACCGGGATCTCGAGACCGGCCAGCGCGGCCACCCGCGCCGCCCAGCCCCCCGCCGCATCGACCACGACCGGTGCGTCAACGCTGCCACGCGTCGTGTCCACTCCCGTCACTTGGCCGCCCGACGTCCGGATCGCGGTGACCTCGGCACCGGGCACGAGGCGCGCCCCCCGCTGCTTGGCCGCAGCCAGGAACCCGGTGGCGGTGAGGAACGGGTCGGCATAGCCCGAGGCCGGCTCGTACGCGGCCACCTCGTCCGTCACCTCCAGTCCCGGGAACAGGGCCCGGATCCCGTCCGCGTCCACGACCTGCGAATCCACGCCCAGCTCGCGGTGCGATGCCGAGTTCGCCCGGACGCGCTCGATCCGCTCGGGCGGCTCGATCCACAAGAACCCGGTCCGGGTGAAGCCGCACTCGCCGCCAACGCGCTCGGCCCAGTCCGCGAACCAGCCGTAGCTGTCCCACGCGAGCCGGGCCTCCGCGAGCAGGTCGTAGTAGACGCGCACCAGGCCGCTCGACCGACCGGTGGCGCCGGAAGCTGCCGTTGCGCGCTCCACGATGGTCACGGCGACGCCCCGGGACGCGAGCTGGAAGGCGAGGCTGGCGCCCTGGACGCCTGCGCCGATGACGATGACGTCCGCCGTGTCGCTCATGACCGTCCCCTGTACGCGTACCACCGGTCCGAGTATCGGTCAGGAGCGGCATCGCCGGCGCGGCTCGTGCGCGGATCGCCGGGCGCCGGCCGCGCTACAGGGCGAACCCGGGCGGGTCGGCCAGGTCCGGGTGCTGTTCCTGGAAGCTCCGAGCGGCGGCAAGGGTCCGCACCCATTCGTAGTACACGCTCTTCGCATGGACGCGGATGACACCCGCGTCCCGCATCCGGAGCAGGCCCAGGCGATGCATGCGACCCGGTGACCCGGTGGCATCGACCACGGCCGCGACGCGCAACCCACGATCCAGCAGCCCGAGCGCCGATTGGGCCACGCAGACGTCGGTCTCGAACCCGGTCAGGATCGCCGTCCGGCGACCCGTCGTCTCGATGGCGTCCAGGATCTGCGGATCGGCCGCCAGCCCGAACACGGCCTTGGGGAACGGCTCCGGTGCTCCGGGCGGGATCCGGGCCCGCACCTCGGCGGCCGTAGGCCCGTTGCGGGCAGGATCCTCCTCGGTCAGGACGATCGGGACCCCAAGCGCAGAGGCGACCCCCGCCAGCCACGCGATCCGCGCCAGAACCGCGCCACCGTCGACGCGGTCCTCGGTCGCCGAGGCGACGAAGAACCCGGGCTGGGCGTCGATCACCACCAGCACCGAGTCCGCGCGGTCGAGCAGGCGTTGCATCCGGCCTCCGGGAGCGTGATCTGCATCCCCATCATGCTCGACCATGGGGGCCTGGTGCCGGGCGACGGCGCACGCGGCGGTCGGGGCCCCACGGGCCGGTGACCGCTCACGGCGGTCGGGCGCGACCCGGCCGGTCGAATGCGACCCCGCGATCACGCAGGGAGACCCAGGCATCGCGGCCGATGACGACATGGTCGAGCACGTCCACGTCGAGCAGCCGTCCCGCGGCGATCGCCTCGGCCGTGAGGTGCAGGTCGTCGGGCGAGGGCGTGGGGTCGCCCGAGGGATGATTGTGGGCAAGCACGATGCCGGACGCGTCGACCCGCACCGCGTCCCGGAACAGCTCTCCGACCCGGACCAGCGATGCACTCACGTTGCCCACGTAGACCTGGGACATGCGCTGGACCACGTTCTTGGCGTTGAGCGCCAGGACCCGCAGCTCCTCCCGCTCGAGGTGGCCCATCTCGAGCAGCAGCCGGGAGGCCACGTCGTGCGGCGAGCGGATCGTCCAGCCGCCGGGCGGCCAGTCGGCCATCGAGCGACGGCCGAGCTCGAAGGCCGCGGCCAGGCGCGCCGCCTTGGCCGCTCCGACCCCCGGGATCCCCGCCAGCTCGGCATCGCTCGCGCGGGCGAGGGCGCCGATCGCGCCGTGCCGGGTGAGTGCCTCCTCGGCCAGGTCGAGCGCGCTGCGACCGGCGCCGCCGGTCCCCCACACGAGCGCGATCAGCTCCGCCGCCGAGAGCCCGCCGGGGCCGCGCAGGGCAAGCCGCTCGCGAGGGCGCTCGGCGGCGGGCAGGTCCCGCACGGAGCGTGACGCCCGGCGATGCTCCGGGCCGCGCCCGACCGGACCGCTGTCGTGCGTCGTCACCCGCATTCCCTCCGTCCCCGGCTCGCCCGCTGCCAGGCCCGCGGGGCGGCGTCCCCGGGACCCGGACGACGGAAGCCCGCCGATTCCTCCCGCCATCCGGACCCGGGAACGCGACGAAGGCTACGCGGCAACCGTTACCCGTCACTCACCTGGAGCTTGTCGTCACCTTTGTGGACGAAAGGATCAGGTCGCTGCCGCCAGCAGGAGGAGCTGGATCGCGTTGAACGCCGCATGGAGCCCGATCACCGCGTACAGCGACCGGCGGGCCAGGAACAGCCAGCCTAGGGCGACCCCGACCGGCAGCAGGACGAGGAACGAGTACAGGGCGTGCTGGGCGCCGGAGGCGAACGAGGCGTCGACGAGGGTGACCACGTGCGCCAGCGCGAAGAACAGCGCACCGCGCACGATCGCCGCAGTGGGACCCGCTGCCCGCGCCCAGGCAGTGGTGGCGAAGCCGCGGAAGAACAGCTCCTCGCCGATCGGCGCCAGGACGGCGGCGGCCACGAGGTTGGCCGCCAGACCGGCAGGATCGAGGGCCGGCGGCAGGACCGGGGGCGCCGGCTCCACGAAGCGGCTGAGGGCAAGGCCCAGCGCGAGGGTCACGATCAGGACCGGGACCGCGAGCACCGCTCCTGCGACCAGGTCGACCAGCGATCGGGCGTCGGGGCGGACCACGCCCATGTCGCCCCAGCCGAGCGCGCCGGTCCCGACGACGAGCAACCGGATCACGCCGGCGTAGAGCACGGTCGTGAGCAGCAGGTTGAGGGCCGTGGCCGCCGGCGACCGGGGGTCGAGACCTAGTGCCGCGAGGGGGGCGAGCACGATGACCAGCACGAGCAGGGTGAGGACCGCCACCAGCAGGAACGCGAGCACGGGCGAGGGTCCCCGGTAGGCGAGATCGGGCCTGCGGCCCCGTTCGATCGCCTGCGAACCGGCGGCGCCAACCAGGCCGATCGCGAGGAGCACGAGGCTGGCCAGGAACAGCCACTGGCCGGCGACCGGTGCCGTGGCGGCAAACGAGATGAACAGCATTCCGGCCCCGGCGAGGCTGGCGAGCCAGCCCACCAGGTACAGGCCGGGAACGGCTCGGCCCTCGAGACTGAACGTCGAGGTGCCGGACGGTTCCTCCCCAAGGCCCTCGGCGGGCCGATCGTGGGCGTTGGACGGGACGACGGGCGTGGGCTGGTTCTCGCTGCCGACAGGGCGATCGTCGGTCCCGTCAGGGCGATCGTCGGTCCCGGCGGGCTGGTCGCCGGCCCCGTCGGGGCCCGGCATCAAGGCTCGGCGACGGGCCCCGACGCGCTGCGGCCGCTGGACGCGGGCCGCGGCTGCCGGATGGAGGCACGGCCACCACGCGCGGTGGGCGCCTCGATCCGGTCGAGGTCATCGAGCCCCGAGGCGATCGGCTGATAGGCCGCGATGTCGCCGCGCTCGAAATCCTTGCCGCACCAGGCGCACAGCGACCAGTCGAGTCCGACGAGCCGCCCGCAGTTCGCGCACACCCGGTTGAGCCGCGTCCGGCACGAGGGACAGATGATCCACTCCTCGTTGATCCGGCGATGGCAGGCAGGGCAGCTCTTGACCGCTTCGACCTCGGCGAGCAGCGCCTCCTCGGCCAGATTCCGCTCGTAGACCTCGCCGATCTTCTCCTGCGGCCGGATGATGCGGTACACGACCACGCCGAACACGAACAGCACGGGCGTGAACAGCACGATGAGCGCGGCGGCGAGATACGGCAGCACCGGGTTCTCGCTGCGCTGCTGCATGTCGCGGAACGCCCAGTAGGCCGACGCCAGCCACAGGATCACGAAGTAGACCGCACTGGCCTGGATGGCGAGCTCCACCATGGGGTTCGCGAAGAAACCACCGATCGTGTCGCCGATCGTCTGGATAATCTCTTCCGGCATGAGGGTGCGGTGGTGCCTCCATGGGGCGGGCGCGCCCGGGGGCGCGCGGCGATCGGCAGTGTAACAGGGCTACCCGGCGCAGCCGGGCCATCAGCAGGACGGCGGAGCTCTCAGCCCGGTGACGACGCCCCGGTCGGGACCGCGGACGGTACGCCGGCGTCCGGCACGACCGCCGGGACCTCCAGGGTCCAGGCAGCCGCACGGACCGCGGATCCGACGCCCGCCAGCACCAGCCCGCCCAGCCAGATGGCGACCCACACGAGGGTCGCCATCACGACCAGCGGGGCACCGCCATCCGCGGCCAGGATCTCCCGCAGGCGGTCCCAGCCGATCCCGGCGGCCAACAGCGCCGGGACCAGCGGCAGCGCGACCGCGGCGACCCCGAACAGGGCCGTGGGCACCACCCGGAGCGGCCGCCGGACGAGGTCTGCCCAGCCCAGGAGCCAGGCCACCAGGACGGGTCGTCGCTCCAGGACCAGCCGTCGAACCCCCACCGCCGCAGCGGCGTCCGAGAGCAGCCAGGCCAGCGCGATCCCGAGCACCGCCCATGGCACCTCGCCGACCACGCGGACGGGCAGCGGCACGGCAAGGTCCGTGGGCAGGATGAGCTCGTGGTAGACGGCGTCGTAGACCGGCTGCCAGGCGAGCGCCGCGGCCAGTGCCACCGGTGCCAGCGCGAGCAGGCGTACGACGGCGATTCGCCCTGCGCCCGGAGCGCCGTCGAGATCGGCCAGCGGACGATCCAACCCGTCGTCGGGAGCGGCATCGAGCACCAGTGCGATCGCCTGGCGCTCGGCCCACGCCCCGAGCAGCACCCCGACCACGAGGAGGACCGCGACACCCACGATCAGGCCCGTGATCTCCAGCAGCAGCTGCTGGGACACCGACCCGAAGACGAGCGAGACGACCGGCACCGCCAGCAGGTTCTGGAGGCCCGTGAGGGTCGGCAGGACGATGATCGGCCAGGCCACCAGCACGATGCCGCCTCCGGCCAGGAACCCGAGCACGCCCAGCGCCCATGACGCGGGACGCAGCAGGGTGACCACGAACGAGCCCATGAGCACCGTCCCGAGGCCCAGCCGGCTGCGCCGCACCGCCTCCCCTGGAGGCACGCTCGCGGCGGCCGCGATCACGGCGTGGTGCTGGGCGCCGCGTTGCCGGTGAGCTCGACCAGGCGCGCGAGCGCGGCCTCCACCTTGTCCATCTCGTTGCCATAGGTCGCGAAATCGCCGGCCCGCAACGCGGTCTGGGCCGCCTCGAAGTGCGAATCCGCGTACTTGACCAGGCCGTCCACGTCGGACGGGAGGGGGCCGCCGGGCAGAGCCGTCGGCGCAGGAGTGGCCGTGGGCCCGGGACTGGATCCGGGGGGCGGCGTGGGAGTGAGCCCGCCCTGGCCCTGCCGCTCGAGCAGGGTGTTGAGCGCCTCCTCGAGCGTGCTGCCCCAGACGATGGTGGTGGGGCTGGCCACCACGATCCGGCGGAACTCGGGGAAGGCCGCGGATGAGGACTGGAGGTAGACCGGCTGGAGGTAGAGCAGCGATTCGCCGACCGGGACCACGATCAGGTTGCCACGCACGACCGAGGAACCCGACTGGTTCCAGAGCGTGATCTGCGAGCTGATCACCGGGTCGGCGTCGATCCGCGACTCGATCTGGGCCGGGCCGAAGATCGTGGTGTCCGACGGGAACCGGTAGGCCCTGACCTCGCCGTAGTTGGGCACGTCGTTGCGGGCGGCCACCCAGGCGATCATGTTGGGCCGGTTCTGGGCGATCATCGGCTGGAGGAGCAGGAACTCGGCCTTCGGCTCGCCCGGCATGCGCATCACGACGTAGTAGGCCTCGGGCGGCAGCGACTGGTCGTTGGTTGCCGGCTGGGGAACCGTCCAGCGGTCGGTGTTGTTGAAGAACGTCAGCGGCTGGGTGACGTGGTACTGGCCGTACAGCCGCGTCTGGACGTTGAACATGTCCTCCGGATAGCGCAGGTGCCCCTGGATCTTGGTGGGCATCTCGGACAGTGGCTGGAACAGCCCGGGGAACACGCCCTGCCACGCCCGCACCAGCGGATCCGACGGATCCACGACGTAGAACCGCATCGTCCCGTCGTAGGCGTCCATCGTGATCTTGACGCTGTTGCGCAGGTAGTTGAAGGGCTGACCGTAGAGGCCGGACTCGGGCGCCAGCTCACCCGAGTTGAACGGCGTCGACTGCGGGAAGGCATCGCTGATCGTGTAGGCATCCTGGACGTAGACCAGGCGACCGCGGTCGTCGACGACCAGGTACGGGTCCTTGTCGTAGTACAGGAAGGGGGCGATCCGCGGCAGTCGCTCGTCGATCGTCCGATGGAACAGCAGCTGGCTGCTCGACGTGACCTGATCGCTGATCAGCAGGTCGAAGTCTCGGAACCGGAGCGAGAACAGGAGCCGTGTCACCGGGCTGCTGAGCGAGATGCCCGTGTCGCCGGTCCAGGAGTACGTGAGGTCGTCATCGGTCCCGTTGCCCGGGATGTCGAACTCGGGCTGCCGGGCACCGGTCACGACGTAGTGGTCGTCCTGCTCGCTGAAGTACAGCCGGGGCTGGTCGATCTCCGGCGTGTTCGGCCGCGAGATGGGCGGCAGGTCCCGAACCCACAGCTCGGGCTGGCCCTCGGCGGTCACCTCGTTCACGGGCACCATCGCGATGCCGATCCCGTGCGTGTAGATGATCCGCTGGTTGACCCAGCTCGACGCCTGCGGGTTGCGCTCGATCGCCAGCTCGCGGCCCGACAGCATGACCTGGCGCAGGTCGCCGTCCACGATGTAGCGATCGGTGTCGACGTCCACGAAGTTGTAGTACTGGCGGACGGTCTGGAGCTGGTCGAGCGTGGTGCCCAACGGCCGGTAGTCCCACAGCCGGGCGTTGGTGAACGTGTCCTTCTCGTCCCTGATCGAGGCCGTGGTGAGCGGCGCCGTCCCCGAGTAGCTCGGCGTGGCCCACGTGTCGAGACTGTAGGCCAGCCGGGTCATCTCGATGTTGTAGGCGATGTACGGCTGCTCCTGGGCGAACTCGTTGGGGTCGACGGTCAGCCGCTGGATGGCCTCGGGATAGAGTCGGCCGAGGACGATGCTGGCGGAGAACCAGATGATCACGATCGCGCCCAGCGGCCACATCCAACGGGTGAACGCCCCGGCGACGAGCAGCGCCCCGGCGAGGCCGGACAGGAAGGTCAGCACGTCGTAGGCCAGGAAGCGTGCATTGGCGTCGGTGAAGGCGACGCCCGCGGTGGCCCCGCCCGTGCTGTACACCAGCTCGTACTTGTCCAGCTGGTAGCCCGCGGCGATGGTCAGCAGGTACAGGCCACCGAGGATCGCCAGGTGCACCCGGACGCGGGTGACGAACACCTCGCCGCCCTGGCTCGCCTGGGCCAGGTAGCGAGCGCCGGCGACCAGCAGCGACGCGAGGAGCAGACCGCTGGCCAGCGACTGGATCCAGCGGAAGAACGGCAGCTCGAACAGGAAGAAGCTGATGTCCCTGCCGAAGATGGGGTCGGTGACGGACTGGGCGGTGTCGAACGGGACGCGGTTGAGCCACAGCGCGAGGGTCGTCCAGGCGCCGGACACGTTGCCCGCGATGCCGACCGCGAGCACCACCGCAACCACGGCGATGACCCAGCGCGCGATCGGCACCAGGTCGGGGAGACCCTCGCCGTCGAACGTGCCCGAGAAGTCGGGGCCGCGTCCCGGGAACGGGCCGCCGGATCCCCGGCCCATGCCGCCCGTGTTCATGCGGGCTGCATGCTCCGCCTGGCGCTGGGCCTCACCCAGCCGCTCGGCCATCTGGCGAATGCGCCCGGGACGCTCCGGGTCGGGGGGCGGAGCGAGGCGTCCGGCCAGCCACAGGTTGAACAGCAGGACGATCGCGGCGATCACGAACGCCAGCGCGAACAGGCCGACCTGCGCCCCCAGCCGCGTCCAGAACACGGAGTCGAAGCCCACGCTCTGGAACCAGATGGCATCGGTCCACAGATCGACGCCCACCGAGGCGAGGAACACGATCAGCGCGATGACGACGATCGCGATCCCCAGCCCGACACGCCGCAGGATGCCCTTCAGGCCGAGCTCGCCACCGTCGTTGGGACCGCCGGCACGGGTGCCTGCCGGCCGCTTCGGCGGTCCGCCTGACGCCCCGCGAGACCCGCCGGACGCCGGGCGACGCCGCGAGCGCAGGCGCGAGATCGGCGTCGGTTCCCGGTCTGCGGTATCGCCGGCACCGGCATCGGGCTCGGCGTCCGGTTGTGACCCATCCTCCTCGGCGCGTGGCTGGTCGCGGGGCTCGTCGGCCGCGCCCTCATCGCGATCAGCGGTGCCGGCGCCCTCATCGTCATGGTCGGGATCGGACGGAGGGGTGCGGCCCTCCGCCTCGGCGCGCCGGCGCTCCAGCTCACGCATGAACTCGTCAAACAAATCACCCATCGCCGACGAGTCTAGGCGAGACTGGCGTTCCAGGCTGGGCGCGATCCCAGTTCAGCGGCGGTGAAGGCCCTCGACGGCCCTGCCAAACCCTGCCAGCACCCGCTCGGCCACCTGGTTGGGGCGCAGGGTGGTCGCGAGGGCCGGCTCCCAGCGGAACGCGGCCCGGATGACCAGCGGGCAGCGCCATGGCCGGCTGTCGTCCTCCGGCGGCACCAGCGGGACGAGCCGGATCGCCTGCCGACCGTCCTCCTCGCGGATCAGCCCCGACAGCGACCCGGCGAACGCCGGCCCGAGGTGGGTCAGCGGCGGCTCGGGGGGCGGACCCGACGACGGACCGACCTCCCGGAAGCTGACCACGCCGTCGTAGTCGGTGACCCACAGGACCGCCAGCCACCAGTCGTCGGGACCGTCGACCGGCCGGGCCATCCCGGCGCGCAGACGACGGTCGCCGATACGGATCTCCTGTTCCTTGATGTAGGACGGGCCGGGTCTGGCGAGGCGTTCGGGCATCCAGCCGAGGATAGCGGCCGGTCGATGCAGCTCGGGCGGGGCGCGAGTCTAGCCCTCGGCCGGCAGTTCCGGCTCGTGCTCGGGGGCGGGCGTGGGCGTCTCATCGGGCGGCGGCCCGAGCTGGGACAGGTGGACCCCGCGCCGGGCGAGCTCGTCGGCCTTGAGCGCCACGGCCTCGGCCTCGAGGTCGGCCGTCTCCGCTGCGAGCCGGAGACGGAGCATCTCGAGCCGGACGGCGTCATCGGGCGGCGCGATCGAGTCCGGGTTCGCCGGGGACGGCGGCTCCTGGGCGACCTCGCCGGTGATGAACGAGAGCAGCCGGTTGCTCCGAGGGCGCGAGAGGTCCGAGCGGGCTCGAAGGATCGCCTCGGTGTCCAGGGTGGTGACGCCCTTGATGTCGCCACCGGCGTCGGGACTGGTGACCAGCATCGCGCTACACGTGGGGCACCGCTCGGCGGTTGGATCGGGCAACTTGGCCGAGCACCACGGACAATGGGTGATCGGACCGCTCATCGGATCGGCCATGCGCGCATTGTGGACCCCAGTCCCATGTTGCCAACTCCCCCGTTTGGCCTATGGCGTCCGTCTCTATTCCCACTCGATCGTGGCGGGCGGCTTGCTGCTGATGTCATACACCACGCGGTTGACCCCGGGCACCTCGTTCACGATCCGGGACGAGATCCGGCCGAGCACGTCGTACGGGAGCTTGGCCCAGTCGGCGGTCATCCCGTCCTCGCTGGTGACGGCCCGGATCGCGACCACGTTGGCATACGTCCGCCCGTCGCCCATCACGCCCACCGAGCGGACGGGCGTGAGGATCGCGAACGACTGCCACACGCTGCGGTACAGGCCCGCGGCCTTGATCTCGTCGATCACGATCCAGTCCGCGTCCCGCAGCGTGTCCAGCCGCTCGGCCGTGACCTCACCGATGATCCGGATCGCAAGGCCCGGCCCCGGGAACGGCTGGCGCTGGACCATCGCATCGGGCAGGCCCAGCGCCGCGCCGACCAGCCGCACCTCGTCCTTGAACAGGTACCGCAGCGGCTCGATGAGCTGGAACCGGAGATCGGCCGGCAGACCGCCCACGTTGTGGTGGGTCTTGATCTTCTGCGCGGCCTTGGTCTCGGGCGCGGTCGACTCGATCACGTCCGGGTAGAGCGTCCCCTGGGTCAGGTAGTCGATCTGGCCCAGCCTGGCCGCCTCCTCCTCGAACACCCGGATGAACTCGTCGCCGATGATCCGCCGCTTGTGCTCGGGGTCGGTCACGCCGGCCAGCCGGGCGAGGAACCGCTCGCGGGCATCGACCATGATCAGCTTCATGCCCAGGTTGGCCTCGAAGGTGACGCGCAGGAGCTCGGACTCCTTCTTGCGCATCAGGCCGTGGTCGACGTAGATGCAGGTCAGCCGGTCGCCGACCGCGCGATGGACCAGGGCGGCCGCGACGGCACTGTCGACCCCGCCGGACAGGGCACAGATGACCTGCCCCGAGCCAGTCTCGACGGCGTGCCGGTCAACCCGGTCGCGGATCTCCTGGATGGTCGTCTCGATGAAGTTGGCCGGCGTCCAGGCCGGCGCGATGTGGGCGATCCCGGTCACGAAGTTGCGCAGGACGTCCTTGCCGCGGGGCGTGTGGACGACCTCGGGATGGAACTGGATCCCGTACAGGTTCCGGCCGGGGGCGGCGAGCCCGGCGAACGGCGTGGAGCCCGTCTGGGCCGTTGCCTCGAACCCGTCGGGCAGGCGGGTGATCGAATCCCCGTGGCTCATCCAGACCGGCTGCTCCCGGTCGATGCCGGCGAACAGACCGTCGTCCCGGGTGACCTGGATGGTGGCCGGGCCGTACTCACGCCGCGAGGAGGGCCGGACGTCGCCACCCAGCTCGAGCGCCATCAGCTGCGCGCCGTAGCAGATCCCGAGCACCGGCAGCCGGCCGGTCCAGATCGAATCGTCAGGCTTGGGAGCGCCCACGTCGTAGACCGACATCGGGCCACCGGACAGGATCACCGCGCGCACGCCCCGGCGCTCCAGCTCGGCCAGCGGCGTGTCGTGGGGCAGCAGCTCGGAGTAGACGTTGAGCTCGCGCACGCGGCGCGCGATCAGCTGCGCGAACTGGGAGCCGAAGTCCAGCACGGCGACGACGCCCGGCTCGGGCACGATCGCCGCCACCGGCGGATCGGTCGGAGCACGATCCGGGGCCGGCGCGTCCAGGGCCACCTCGAGATAGGCCTCGACCTCGGCATCGTCCGGGGCCAGCACGCGATGACCCGCGTTGGCGGCCTCGCCGTGGACCGTCTTGCCCCGCTGCCGGTCGGGCTCCCGGGACGAGATCGGTTCGGCGCCCTCAGGGGACGATTCCTGGTGCTCCTCCGGCTCGGCCAAGCGGCCCCTCCTCGCGGTGCTCGAACGGCTTGGGCGAAGTCTACCGGGCGGCCGGGTTGCGGTTCGATGCCGGGCGCGCCAGCATGCACACATGACCTACTCGATCGTCGCTCTCGACGCCGCCACCGGCGAGCTCGGCGTCGCCGTCCAGACCCGCTGGTTCAACGTCGGGGCCCTGGTGCCCTGGGTGGAGGCCGGCGTCGGCGCCGTGGCCACCCAGTCGTTTGTCGAGGTCGCCCACGGCTTCAACGGACTGCGGCTGATGCGCGAGGGCCGGACGGCGGCCGACGCGCTCGCCGAGGTGCTGGCCGACGATGCCGATGAGGCCGTGCGCCAGGTGGGCATGGTCGATGCGACGGGCGGATCCGCCGCACACACCGGGCTGCGCTGCGTGCGGTATGCGTCGCACCTGGTGGCCCCCGGGGTGAGCGCGCAGGCGAACATGATGGAACGGGCCTCGGTGCCGGCCGCGATGCTGACCGCGTTGCTCGGCACGGAGGGCGACCTGGCAGCGCGGCTCCTGGCGGCGCTCGAGGCTGCGGAGCGCGAGGGTGGCGACCTGCGCGGGCGCCAGTCGGCGGCGATCGTGGTCGCTCCCGGTCCGGGCTCCGATGGTGCGGCACCGGCACCGTGGGCGAGACGGATCGACCTCCGTGTCGAGGATCACCGGGATCCGCTCGCCGAGCTGGCGCGCCTGGTCACCCTGGGCCGCGGGTACGAGGCCATGGACGAGGCCGAGACGGCCTTCCTGGCCGGCGACCCGGCCCGGGCCATGGCTGCACGCAGTCGGTCGATCGCCCTCGCCCCCGGGGACGACCAGGTCGTCCTGTGGAGCGCCGTCGGGCTGGCGTCGGCCGGGCGGATCGACGACGCGCGGGCGGCGCTGGCCGCAGCGACCGCCGCCGAGCCGAGGTCCGGGGAACACCTCCGGCGCTTCTGCGAGGCCGGGCACCTCCCGGGCGGCGAGGCGACCCTGAGGACCCTGGGCCTGGACTGACGCCGCGAGCCCTCGACGGTGCAGGTCATCGCGATCCGCATCGGCGCCAGGTCCCGCCTCCCCCAGTGCTTCGTCTCCGCGCCTGTCCGGGTCTCGTCTGTCCCGGGGTCGCCCGCGACTACCTGCCGCGCAGCTGCCAGGACTTGCCCTCGGTCGCCACGGACGGGGCGTACACGATCTCGACGTCGTGCATGTCCGCGATCGTCGCCGCGCCCAGCGCGGACATGGACTGGCGGAGGGCGCCCATCAGGTTCTGGGTGCCGTCGGTGACGTGGGAAGGGCCGTTGAGGATCTGGTCCAGGGAGCCTGCCGTCCCGACCTTGATCCGGGTCCCCCGAGGGAGCACCGGCGACGGCGCCGCCATGCCCCAGTTGGTGCCCTTGCCAGGCGCCTCGGCGGCACGGGCGAGCGGCGAGCCGAGCATCACCACGTCCGCGCCGGCAGCGATCGCCTTGGCGATGTCGCCGCCGCGTTTCATACCGCCGTCGGCCACGACCGGGACGTGCCGGCCCGTCTGGGCGAGGTACAGGTCGCGGGCTGCGGCGACGTCGGCGATGGCCGAGACCTGCGGGATCCCGATCCCCAGGACCTCGCGGGTGGTGCACGCGGCGCCGGGCCCGACGCCGACGAAGATGGCCGCTGCCCCCTGCTCCATCAGCAGGAACGCCGCCTCCGCGTTGGTCGTGTTGCCGACCGCGACCGGGATGGACATGAGCCGGGTGAACTCCGACAGGGCGAGCGGCTGGTAGCCGGTGGCGAGGTGACGAGCCGACGAGACCTGGGACTGGACGAGGAACAGGTCCACGCCCTGCTCCGCGCACAGCGGCCCGTAGGTCCGGGCGGTCCCCGGCGTGGCCGAGACGGCCGCCTTGGCGCCCGCGGCATGCAGCTCCCCGATCCTGCGCGCGATGAGCTCCTCGCGGATCGGCGCCCGGTAGGCGGCCGCAAGGATCTCCTGCACCTCCTCCTCGGGGGCCGCGATGATCCGGTCGAGGACCTCCGACGGGTCGTCGTAGCGGAACTGCACGCCATCGAGGTTGAGAACGGACAGGCCGCCGAGCCGGGCAAGCTCGCCCGAGAATCGGACGTCGGTGACCGCGTCCATCGAGGCCGCGATCACCGGGATCGCCAGCGGGAGGCCGCAGAACTCCTGCGCCAGGACGACATCGTCGGGATCGACCGTGTCCGTTCCGGGGGCGAGCGAGACGTCCTCGAAGCCGTAGGTTGGGCGGATGGCGTCCACCTTGGAGCGGAAGACCCGCCGGTTGGCAAGGGTCTCGGTCATGGCCTGGTCCTCACGCGCGATCGTCGGGTCCTCCGGGGTTCCGCACAGTCTACTCGCCGGGCGATCGACGCCGGCCATCCCCCCCGGCGGCGCGCGCAGGGCCTAGCGATCCGGCGGCGGCGCGGTCGGCCGGCGAGCGATCCGGTTTCCGTCCCGGTCCAGCCGGAACCAGGGCTCCAGCTCCGGATCGAGGAGCTGCTCACGGATCCGGCGGATCGACTCCGCGTAGGACGGCCAGACTGCGATCCGGGACGCGTCGTCGGCAGGCACCCAGCGGAGAGCGTCGTGCTCCCATGACGATCGCGGCCGGGCATCGGGGTGGATGCGGGCAGCGAAGATCGCGGACACGACCACGCCGTCGACGCCCTCGTCATAGAACGGCGCAACCTGGTCGAGGTCGTAGAACGCCTCGATCTGGGCCGGCCCCAGCCCGGTCTCCTCCAGCACCTCGCGCATGGCGGCCGACGGCACGCGTTCCCCGGCCTCGACACCGCCCGTGACGCACTGCCACAGCCCCGGAAAGATGCGGTGGCCGGCGCGGCGAATGAGCAGGATCTCGAGCCGCTCCCGGTCGTCCCGGCGATCCCGAGCGGACGGCGGGGCGACACGGAACGGCCAGCACTCGATCAGGTCGGGGCGAAGGCTCATCGAGTGGTCCCTGCACCGGGCTGACGGACGGCGAGGGTGTCGACCCGAGCGTCCACCTACCAGGGCAGCAGCTGGCGCAGGGCGAACAGGACGTTCGCCGGGCGCTCGGCGAGCCGGCGCATATACCAGCGATACCACGCGCCGCCGTACGCGATCAGGGTCTGGACCCGGTACCCGGCGCGGGCCAGTCGGCGCTGCTCTCCGGCCCGGATGCCGTACAGCATCTGGATCTCGAAGGCGTCCTTTCCGATGCCGGCGGCAGCTGCATGGCTCGCGACCTGGTCGATCAGCCCGACGTCGTGCGTCCCGAGGCCGACCCGCATGCCCGGCCGACTCCGACGTTCGCGGAGCAGCGTGACGGCCAGGGCGAGGAAGCTCGCGTCGACCTCCCGCCGGGCGCGGAAGGCGACCGTCTTGGGCTCGTCGTAGGCGCCCTTGACGAGGCGGACGGCCGGCGCCATCGGCAGCAGCCGCTCGACGTCCTTCGCGGTCCGCCGCAGGTATGCCTGGAGGCACACACCCGTGTTGGCATGGGTCGCCCGCAGTCGCTGGTAGAGATCGAGGGTCCGATCGACGTAGGCGCTGTCCTCCATGTCGATCCACAGCCAGGCTCCGCGCTCCGAGGCCGCGGCGGCCAGGGTCCGCAGGTGGCCGAGGCAGAGGTCCTCGTCGATGTCCAGCCCGAGCTGGGTGGGCTTGACGCTGATCCCGCCGTGGATCCCGGCGGCCTCGATCCGGGCCAGCAGCTCCAGGTAGTGGTCCTCGACCGCCTGGGCGCCCGACGGTTCCGTGATCGCCTCGCCCAGCCGCGTGTACAGGGTGCCGATGCCCAGCTCCTCGAACCCGGCGGCGGCGCCCAGCGCATCGTCGATCTCCTCGCCGGGCATGAACCGGCGCACGGCCCGCTGCATGAACGGCAGCGCGGACAGGTGCTCCCGCAGCCAGTCGTTCCGGGCGGCCCACAGCAGCACCGTGCGCAGAACCCGGTGGATCACAGCCGCTCGAACCGCTCGACGGGCACCACGAACACCGTCGCACCGCCGACCTCGACCTCGAGCGGGTAGGGCATGAAGAACTCTCCCGGCTCCATGATCGGCGGCATCGGGTTCACGATCTGGGTGCGGGAGTGGCAGCTCTCGCGCACGATGCCCATCACCTCGTCGACATCGTCGTCCTCGACGCCCAGCATCACCGTCGCGTTGGACTGCTTGAGGAAGCCTCCGGACGAGTGGAGGCGCGTGGCCCGGAAGTCGCGCTCGAGGAGCGCGTCCACGAGCGTCCCGGCGTCTTCGTTGTGCACGACGGCAACGACGAGCTTCACGGGCGGAGCATAGCCGAACGGCCGGTGGCTCCGGGCTGCCCCACGCACATGGGCGGTCGGCGGCACCGGGCGCGGTGTAGGATGCGACACCGGTTGGGTTCGGTGTGCGAGATGGCCCGGAGGACCGGGCGGGCGCCGAGACCATGGATGCGGAGGGACTCGTGGCGGACACGAACACCGGCGTCGGCAGCGGCCCGCTCAGCGTGCTGTCGGCCGGTGCGGCCGCGCTCGCGCGGGCCACCGACCTGGACACGGCGCTGGCGGTCATCGTCGAGGCTGGCGCGGCAGCGACCGGGGCGGCCATGGCCGCGGTGTTCGTCCAGGACCCGGAGCGGAATGCCCTCGAGCTGCTGCTCACGCTGGGCGTGGCCGAGGACGCCATCGAGGCATTCGAGGCGGAGGTGGTCAGCAACCCCGAGCACCCGATCCATCACGCCGCCCTCGACCGGACCGGCTCGCTCGGCCGGGCGGGCGAGGCACCGGACGGGACGTTGATGACCGGCGCCGACCTGCCGCTGGTGGTGGCCAGCAGCGGCGGCGTGGAAGCCTGTGTCGGCGTGCTGTCGCTCGGCTGGCCGGGCGAGCACGAGGTGGGGACCGACGAGGAGTCGCTGCTGGTGGGCATCGCCGACCTTGCCGCCGCAGCGATCGCCACCTTCCGGACGTCGTCGATGACCACCGAGCGGACCGAGTGGCTGGAGCGCGTGGCGCTCACGGACCCGCTGACCGGGCTGGCGAACGGGCGGACCGTGGCCCGGGTCCTGGATCTCGAGGTCGCCCGCGCCCAGCGCCAGGGAACCGAGGTCTCGGTCGCCCTGTTCGATGTCGACGCCTTCCGGGCGCTCAACGACGATGCCGGGGCGCGGGCCGGCGACCACGTGCTGCGCCAGGTCGCGGCCGTGCTTGCCGAGAGCGTGCGACTCGTGGACACGATCGGCCGTACGGGCAGCGATGAGTTCGTGCTGGTCGCACCGGGGTCGGCCGGCGTGACCGTCGCCAGGCGCGTGATCGACGGCATCACCCGACTGGACGCCGTGGGGCGGCACACGATCAGCGTCTCGGCCTCGGTCGCCCGCTTCCCGCAGGATGGCGCCGACGCGGAGCGGCTGCTGGCTGCGGCCCGCGACGCGCTGGCGGACGTCAGCGATCCGGCGTCGATCGTCGAGGTGTCGGCCGGGTAGCGCCGGCCGGGCCGGCCTCCGACTTCCCGGGCGAGCCGAGCTGCTCCAGCGCGGTGCCCAGGCACGGCAGGCGGTGGGCGACCCGGCGCAACGCCCGAACCGAGCCGGCCAGGACATCATCCGGATCCCCCGACGCATCGACGGTCGCATAGCGTCCCGGCTCCGCGGCCGCGAAGGCCAGGAAGGCGGCCCGCACCCGCTCGTGGTAGGCCTCGTCCTGGAAGGCCTCGAACCGCGTGATCTCGTCGGCCTTGCGCCGCAGGCCCAGCTCCACCGGCAGGTCCAGCAGGATAGTCAGGTCGGGGACCAGACCGCCGGTCGCGAACCGCTGCACCGCGGCCAGCTCATCCATCGGGACCCGGGAGCCGGCGCCCTGGTAGGCCATCGACGAGTCCGCGTAGCGGTCGCAGATCACCACCGCACCCCGCTCCAGCGCGGGCCCGATGACCTCCTCGACGTGCTGCGCGCGCGACGCGGCGAATAGCAGCGCATCGGCCCGGCCGCCGCGGTCAACGGGCGGATCGGTGTCGAGGACCAGCCGGCGCATCAGCTCGCCGAAGGGTGTGCTGCCCGGCTCGCGGGTGGCCACCACCTCGCAGCCGCCACGCGCGATGACGGCCGTCAGACGCGGCAGGAGACTGCTCTTGCCGGATCCGTCCGGCCCCTCGAGGGTGATGAACAGGCCCCGGCGCTGGTTGTCCACGGCTGGGAGTGTACGGGGCCGCTACCCGCTACGCGTCCGCCCGCTGCCACGCCAGCAGGTGCGAGGCGATCCGGTCCAGCAGCCCGGGCACGCCCGCCGCGACGGGATCGGTGAGCTCGAGGCCCAGCTGGATCGCCTTGGGCTCGAGACCGACCACCCGGACCCGCGTGGGCCACTTGTCCATCACGTGGAGCGCACCCAGCAGCTCGCCCGCCCCGAGGTCATGGACGCTCATCACCTGCTGGTGGGCGATCAGGGAGGCGCCGTCGAGGTCGATCAGCGTGCCGGGTTCGGTGCGGGCGCTGATGGCGTCCACGACGACCAGGCCGTCGAGGTCGACGAGGTACGGGAGGAGCCCGAGGCCGACCGTTCCCCCGTCGATCAGCTCCACGGTGTCGCGCGACGGCAGCGAACCCAGCAGTGCGGGCTCGGTCTCCAACCGCTCGATGACCAGGGCGCCCAGCGCCTCGTCGGTCTCGAGCCGGTTGCCCAGCCCGAGGACGACGTAGGCGCTCACACGGGGACCCCGTCCACCCAGCGCACCACCGCCTCGACCGCGTGCCCGCCGCGGTCCGGGAGCGGCCAGCCGCAGGCGGCACAGAACGGGTGGTCGGGGGTGACCTCGTTGCGTTCGTCGCACAGGACGCACGTCACCGGGTCGGCCGTCACCTCGATCCGGACGCCCTCGTACCCGCGCGCGCGAAGGGCCAGCTCGGCGTGCAGCCTGGCCGACTCGGGGGCGATGTGGACAGGGTCGCGAACCCGGATCTCCAGCAGGATCGGACGACGCGCCCCGGCGGGACCGGGACCCTCGCCGCGATGGGGCTCGCCCGCCGCCAGGGCCTCGGCGACGGCGGCCGCGAGGAGGCCCGCCTCATGCATCGTCCCGTTCCCAGAACTCGCTGCGGGCCCGCTCCTCAGGGGAATCGCCGACCAGGCCCAGGGCCTCGAGCGACGCGCTCGGCCGGATGTTCTTGTAGCCCGAGAAGATGGACGACATGACACCCGTCCGCTCCTCGATGTCCACCAGGATGGCCGAGTACACGTGGTGGATCGCGAATGCCGCGAACAGGAAGGTCAGGATGTAGTGAAGCGTCCGGACCCCCTGGATGCCGCCGAACGGGAAGGCGTTGCCCCAGCCGAACAGGGCGTGGATCGGGCCGTCCTGCATGATCCAGCCGAACAGCAGCAGCCCCGACAGCACCTGCGCGAACAGGCCGACGGAGACGATGGTGTAGGCGAGCCCGGCCAGGTGATTGTGCCCCGCGTACGGCGCCGGATGGCGGCGACGGAGCGTGTAGTACTTCCCCATCTGGCCCATCCAGTAGAACTGCTCCCGCCGATGCGGGATGATCTGCCGCCAGCTGGCGAAGCTGTTGCCCACGAAGCCCCAGTAGAAGCGGACGGCGATCGCGATCGTGAACACGATCGCAACGATCTCGTGCCAGAAGCGGACCGAGGCCATCACCGACGAGGCCTCGACGGGCGAGCTGGGCACCAGGAACGGATCGTGCATGTACAGGCCGGTGATTCCCAGCGCCACGATCGAGATCACGATCGCCCAGTGGGTCACCCGGACCGGGAGCTCCCAGACGTAGATCGGGCTGCAGCCCAGGACGTTGTCCTCGTCCGCCTGGGTGGTGACGATCCGGGTGGTCGGCAGGACCGACGCGTCCGGGACGTCCGGCGTGGTCGTGGTGGTCGCCGTCATCACCGCACCTCCACGCGCACTCGCTCCTTCCCTTCAGCATCCACGACGTGGACCGCGCACGCGAGGCACGGGTCGAACGAGTGGATCGTCCGGAGGAGCTCGAGCGGCTGCTCGGGGTCCGCCACCGGCGTGCCCTCGAGCGACGCCTCGTACGGACCCGTCTGGCCCTGCTCGTCGCGCGGGCCGGCGTTCCAGGTTGACGGGACGACCGCCTGGTAGTTCTCGATCTTCTGGTCCTTGATCTTGACCCAGTGCCCGAGAGCACCGCGCGGAGCCTCGTGGAACCCCCATCCCTCGGCCTCGGCGGGCCAGGTGGAGGGATCCCACTTGGAACCCTCGTGGATCCGCAGGTCGCCGGCCTCCATGTTGCCGGCGAGCTCGTCGATCCAGCTGTCCATGAGGTCGAGCAGGTAGACGGATTCGAGCGCCCGGGCTGCGACCCGGCCAAGCGTGGAGAACAGGGCCGTGGCCGGGAGCTTGAGCTCCTCCAGCGCCCCGTTCACGAGGTCCTGGACGGCCTGGTTCCCGGAGGCGTAGGCAACCAGCATCCGGGCCAGCGGGCCGACCTCCATCGGCATCCCGTCATAGCGCGGCGACTTCAGCCAGCTGTACTTGTTATCGACGTCGAGCTGGTCGTACGGGGGGGTGGGGCCGGTGTACTTGGGGCTCGTCTCGCCCGACCACGGGTGGAGGGCGGCGTCATCCCCCTCCGCGTACTCGTAGTAGCTGTGGGCGATGGCCTCGGTGATCTTGGTCTGGTCGAGCGGGATGACCTTCGACAGGTCGCCGCCCACGATGATCCCACGGGGGAAGCCGAACGACGAC
Source organism: uncultured Chloroflexia bacterium (assembly GCA_963727585.1). GTDB lineage: Bacteria > Chloroflexota > Limnocylindria > Limnocylindrales > CSP1-4 > CAIXZV01. The sequence goes on from CAVSHH010000004.1 coordinate 95,122, forward strand.
TCGTCGGTCCGATTGCCGCCCTGCAGGCCGCCGTAGCTCAGGTAGTTCATGTGGCCCGCGCCCAGGTCCCACCACTCCGGGTAGAAGGAGGCCACCGCCTTGACGTCCGGGATGTAGACCTGGGTCACGAAGTCCCGCATCTGGGCAATGCGCGACTTGAGGAAGGTGATCCGCTCCCAGTTGATGACGTTGGGCGAGCTGCCGTCGACCGCGGCGGCCATGCCACCCACGAGGTAGGTCTGGAGGTGCGGGTTCTTGCCGCCCAGCACCGCGTGGATCTGGATCACCTCGCGCTGCCAGGTGAGCGCCTCGAGGTAGTGGGCCACCGCCAGCAGGTCCGCCTCCGGCGGCAGCTTGTAGGCGGGATGGCCCCAGTAGCCGCTGGCGAACAGGCTGAGCTGTCCCGAGTCCACGAGCTTCTTCACCCGGGCCTGGACCCCGGCGAAGTAGTCGGTGGAGCTGAGCGGCCAGTCGCTGATCGACTGCGCGAGCTCGGAGGTCTTGGCCGGATCGGCGGTCAGCGCGCCGGTCACGTCCACCCAGTCGAGCGCGTGCAGGTGATAGAAGTGGATGACGTGGTCCTGGATGTGCTGGGCCCCAGCGATCAGATTGCGGATCAGGCGGGCATTGGGTGGGATCTCGACGCCCAGGGCGTCCTCCACCGCGTACACGGACGCGTGTGCGTGCACCGTGGTGCACACGCCGCAGATGCGCTGGGCCCAGATCCACGCCTCGCGGGGGTCGCGGCCCTGGAGGATCAGCTCCATGCCCCGGAACATCGTGCCGGACGAGTAGGCCTTCGCCACCTGGCCGCCTTCGACCTGGGCCTCGATCCGTAGATGTCCCTCGATCCGCGTGACGGGATCGATGACGATTCGGTCGACCATCGTCGGCTCCTAGCTCTGGGTGCCGGCGCCGGGGTCGGCCGGCGGGGCGGGCTCTGACGGGGCCTCGGGCACGACCGTGCCGTCCGGCGCCACCGTCGCGCGCTGGTTGCGTTCCCGGGCACGGCGGGCCACGACACCGCCCGCGTGGACCACCGTGGCCACGGCGACGAAGCCCACCGCGGCGAGCCCGACCGTCTGGGCATCCACATCGACACCGAACATCTTCACGTCCGGCAGCCGCTCGTAGAACGGGCTCATCCGTTCCCAGAACCGCGGCGAGGCGCAGGCGATGCAGCCGTGACCGGCGCCGATGGGCCAGTTGGTGCCGTCGTTCCAGCGCACGATCGGGCAGTTGTAGGTGGCCTGGGGCCCCTTGCAGCCCATCTTGTACAGGCACCAGCCGTTGAGGTGCCCCTCGTCTCCCCACGCCTCCACGAACCGGCCGGCGTCGAAGTTGGCACGACGTTCGCACTGGTCGTGGATGAGGTGGCCGTAGGCGAACAGCGGCCGGTTGTAGGTGTCGAGGGCGGGGGCGGAGCCGAAGGTGAGGTAGTGCACCAGGGTGGCGGCCGTGTTGGCCGCGTTGTGGGGGCACCCGCCCAGGTTGACGAGGGCCTTGCTGCCGATGATGTCGCTCACGCCGACCGCCCCTGTGGGACCGAGGCGCGGGAAGCCGCCGTCCCAGGCACAGGCGCCGACCGCGACCACGAGGGCGGCGTTGGCCGCCATCTCCTGCAGGATCGAGGTCGCGGTCTTGCCGCCGATCGTGCAGTAGATCCCGTTCTCGGCCGTGGGGATCGAGCCTTCGACGATGAGGACGTAGGGATCGGTGCCCGACTTCACCCGCTCCAGCACGGCCTCGGCCTGGTGACCGGCCCCGGCCATGATCGTCTCGTGGTACTCCCACGACACCGCGTCGAGGACGACGTCGGCAACGGTCGGGTGGCTGCTGCGGAGCATCGACTCCGTGTTGCCGGCGCAGTCCTGGAACTCGAGCCAGACGACCACCGGCTTGCGCGCCGGGTTCTCCAGCGCCTTGACGATCTGGGGTGTCATCGCCTGCGGCAGCGCGAGCAACGCGGTCATCGCGGAGGCGAAGCCCAGGAACCGCCGGCGGCTGATCCCGCGATCCGCAAGGGCGGTCGACAGCCACCCTCCCTCGTCCTGGCTGCCGTCGTCGCTCCCCGGCGGCGGGGCCGTCGCGGTGTCAAGCACGGAGCTCACGCGGAGCCCTCCAGCATCGCCCATGGTCTCTCCTTCCAGGCCTCGCCCTCGGGCGGCACTCGTGCCGCGCCAGGTCCCGTGGCGGCGCGTGCGGCCCACGTCTCCTGCCAGGGATCCGCGTGCCCGATGGTCGCCGGGTTGGGGCGGAGTGTGGTCAATGGCGGGTCGCCATCCCAAGGGGCCGATGGGATGCGCGACGGGGGCCGAAGGTCCTCCAGCCCGTCGAGGCGACCGGCAACGCACGCGCCGTCCGCGAGGACCGGGCGTCCTGGCCGGCCCCGCGCCGGGTGCTCCTTCGGCTCCCTGCCATCGTGGAGGCCAACCTGTCGGCGGAGGGCAGCGGATGCAACCACGCGAGGCCACGACGACGGCCGACGTGGCCGACGTGGCCGACGGGCGCCCTTAGGTCCTTTGCCCTAGGGCGTCCCCCGGCGCCGCGCGCTACTCTCGGTCGCGATGCGTGATCTGACGAGCCGCGCCCTCGACACGGCCACTGCGCAGGGATCCGCCTATGCCGACGTGCGGGTGGTCCGGCGCCTCGAGGAATCGATCAACATCAAGTCCGGTCGCGTGGAGGGCGTCGCCGGCGGGGAGAGCGAGGGCTTCGGCGTCCGGGTGATCGTCGACGGCGCCTGGGGGTTCGCCGCGAGCCACCTCCTCGACACCGCTGAGGCGGATCGCGTCGCGGCTGAGGCCGTGCGGATTGCGAAGGCGAGCGCCACGGCCACCCGAACACCGGTCGAGCTGGACGAGCGTCCGCCCGCCGCCGGCCGGTTCGAGACCCCGGTGGTCGAGGATCCGTTCGCCATCCCGCTCGATCGGAAGATCGCCGAGCTGCTGGCGGCCGACCGGGCGATGCAGGCGGTCAAGGGCGTGGCCTGGACGGAGTCGATCTACGGCGCACAGCGCGAGTGGAAGACCTTCGCAGCCAGCGACGGCAGCTACACCGAGCAGGTGATCACGCATGTCGGCGCGGGACTCGAGGCCAACGCGATCGACGGCGACGAGCACCAGCGGCGCAGCTACCCGGACAACGGTGGCGCCTGGGCATCGGCGGGCTACGAGCACGTGCGCGCGATGGACCTGGCCGGCAATGCCGAGCGGGTCGCCTCGGAGGCAGTCGAGCTGCTGACCGCTCCGCCCCTGCCGGCCGGCACTCGGACGGTCCTGCTCCACCCCTCCCAGCTGTACATGCAGGTCCACGAGAGCTGCGGCCACCCCACCGAGCTGGATCGGGCGTTCGGCAGCGAGGCGAGCTATGCGGGCACCAGCTTCCTGCTGCCGGACATGCTGGACACGTTCCGCTACGGGTCGGACCTGTGCGACATCGTTGCCGACGCGACCGTACCCGGCGGCCTCGGCACCTTCGGCTGGGACGACGAGGGCGTCGCCGCCCAGCAGGTCTACCTGGTCAAGGAGGGGATCTTCAGCGGCTATCTGTCGTCGCGCGAGACGGCGCCCCGGATCGGGCGGCGGAGCGGCGGGGCCATGCGTGCCGACGGCTGGAACCGGATCCCGCTGATCCGGATGACCAACGTGAACCTGCTGCCCAGGCCGGGCCTGAGCTTCGAGGACATCATCGCGGACACCGACGACGGGCTGCTGTTCGAGACCAACCGCAGCTGGTCGATCGACGACCGGCGTCTCAACTTCCAGTTCGGGACCGAGCTCTGCCGGGAGGTCAAGGGAGGCAAGCTCGGCCGGTTGTTCCGCAACGCGACCTACACCGGGATCACCTACCAGCTGTGGCGCTCGATGGACGCGGTGGGGGACGCGAGCTCGTGGGCGATGTGGGGCACCCCCAACTGTGGCAAGGGCGAGCCCAGCCAGGCCGGCCACGTCGGCCATGGCGTCTCGGGGGCGCGGTTCCGCAACGTGCGGGTGGGGGTGATGGCATGAGCGGCCGGCACGGAGGCTCGAGCGACCCGGAGGCTGCCCTGCGCCTGGCCGAGGAGGTCGTCGGTCGCGCCCAGGACGCAGGTGCCGGCGAGGCCGAGGCGCTGGTGGTGGACAGCGAGGCCGCGCTGACCCGCTTCGCGAACAGCGAGATCCACCAGAACGTGGCTGCCTCCGAGGTCCTGGTCAACCTCCGCTTCGTCCGGGGCCGCCGTGTCGGCGTGGCCAGCTCGGGGCGGGCCGACACGGAGGGGATCCGCGCGCTCGTCGAGCGGGCGGCCGCCATCACGGCCAACGTCGAGGAGCTGGAGGACTGGCCGGGCCTGCCCTCGGCGCCCCCCGCGGAGCCCGTTGTGGATGCCTGGTCGGACGCGACCGCCGCCGCCGATCCCGAGCTGCGGGCCGCCGGGGCGCGGGCGGTCATCGCCGCCGCCGACGAGGCGGGGATCGTCGCCTACGGCTCGTTCAGCACCGAGACCGAGGCCGTGGCGGTCGCCACCACGACCGGGATCCGCGCCGCCGAGCGGCGGACGAGCTCGCAGCTGCTGACCGTGACCATGGGTCCCGACAACGGCACCGGGTACGCCGAGCAGGTCGCGGTCGACGCCGCCACCATCGACGCCGCGTCCATCGGCCGCGAGGCCGCGGAACGGGCCCGCGCCTCGGCCAACCCGGTCGACCTCGCGCCGGGCGACTACCCCGTGGTGCTCCATCACTACGCGGTCGTGGACCTCGTGGACATGCTTGGCTACCTGGGCTTCTCCGCGCTGGCGGTCCAGGAGGACCGGTCGTTCTGGGAGGCCGGCAGACGGGTGGCCTCGCCGCTGGTCAACCTGGTCGATGACGGTCGCGACCCCGCGGGGCTGCCGATGGCGTTCGACGCGGAGGGCGTCCCCAAGCAGCGCCTGGACCTGCTCGACGCCGGTGTCTGCCGCGACCTCGCCTTCGACGCCCAGACGGCGGCCCGGGCCGGCCGGGTCTCCACCGGCCATGGGCTGCCGGCACCCAATCCATGGGGTCCGTTCCCGACCAACATGCTGATGTCGGGCGGTGACCGCGGCTCTGACGAGCTGCTCGGCGAGCTGGACCGCGGGCTGCTGGTGACCCGCTTCCACTACACCAACCCGGTGCACCCCAAGCGGCTCGTCATCACGGGCATGACCCGTGACGGAACGTTCCTGGTCGAGGGGGGGCGGATCGTGGGTCCGGTGCGGAACCTCCGGTTCACGATGTCCTACCTCGATGCGCTCGCGAACGTGGAGGCGGTCAGCCGCGAACGGCGAACACTCAGGGGCCTCCTCGGGGCCTGCGTCGTGCCGTCGCTGCGGGTGTCGTCGTTCACGTTCACCGGCGCCACGGCAGCCGAGTAGGGCGATGGGGATCTCCGAGCGGCATGCGGCGGACCTGACGCTCTACGCGGAAGTCGACGGCTCCGTCTCCGTCGACGTCGGGGCCCGATTCGTGGCGGTCGGCGAGGACGACCTCGAGCGGATCCTGGACCGCCTGGCGGCCGACGGCGGAGTGCTCCGGCTGCTGGGCGGGACCGGCCGCGCCGACGACGGCGACGACCCGGCCCACCAGGAGAGCGACCCGGCGATGGGCGCGGCCTCCCTGGTGCTGAGACTGGCGCAGGAACGGGGGATCGAGGTCACGCGAGACGAGGGGTAGCGGCGCCCGGACGCCCGCTGCGTCCCCGCTACCACGTCACCAGCCGCCAGATCTCGGGCTCCAGCTCGTCGGGGCGTCCTCCAACTTCGGCGAACAGCGAGACCGCGCGCTTGAGGTGCGTCATCGCCTCGTCCGCGCGACCCGCCGCGTGGAGCTGGTCGGCGAGGTTGTTCTCCACGGCCGCCTCGAGATGTGGCTCCCCGGCACGCTGCGACTCGACGAGCGCCGCCTGCAGCAGCTCGATGGCGGCCCCCCGGTCGCCCGCCTCTGCCTCCACGAGGGCCAGGGCGTTTCGGGCGGCGATCAGCGGACCAGGGTCGTCGGCCGAGATCCCGGCGGCGATCGAAACGCTGCGGGCGAGATCGACCCGGGCCGCATCGAGGTCGCCGCGACGCTGCGCCACGAGCCCGGCAAGCCGGGCTGCCGCTCCCTGCGCGTGCCGATCAGCCTGGGTCGAGGCCAGCGCATCCGCCTCGGCGGCGAGGGCGGCGGCGACCTCCAGATCCCCGGCCCGCAGCGCAACCGCGCCACGCTCCACGAGGGCAGTGGTCCGCTCGCGTGGATCCTCGAGCGACGCCAGGGCCGCGTCGAGGTGCGAGGCGGCTGGACCGGCGTCGCCGCGGCGTGCGTGCACGCGGCCGAGCCGCAGCTCGATGCCGGGCAGGCGGTCGCTGTCGGCGAGGGCCGCGGCCGACTCCAGCGCCGTGATCGCTCCCGCGTAGTCGCCCAGCGCCGTCCGCGCCTCGCCGATGTCCACCTGGACCTCGAGGACGTCGGGCTGCCCGAGCGCGAGCGCCGCCTGGAGGTGCCCGAGCGCCTCGCGGTTCGCGAACACCGCCCGCGCCCGGAGTCCTGCCTCGCGATACGCCTCGGCGGCGGCGGCGTCGCGACCGGCCGCCTGCTCGTGCCCGGCGATCTGGGCGAGGGTCGCAGCGTCATCGGGGTCTGCAGCCCGGAGAACCTCTGCGACACGTCGGTGGAGGATCCGGCGCCGTGCCAGTCCGATGTCCTGGTACGCAGCCTCGCGCAGGCGCGAATGCGCGAAGTCGAACACGGGCGCTCGCTCGTCGGTCTCGCGCACGATTGCGCGGTGGACAAGCTCCTCGAGCGCGTCCACGGCCTCGTCCTCGGAGCGCCCGCTGACGACGCGCACCGTGTCCAGGTCGAACGAGCGACCGATGACCGCGGCCGCCGCCAGCACCTGGCCGGCCGTCTCACCCACGCTCGCCAGCCGTTCGCGGAGGAGGGCACGCACGCCGCGCGGCGGTTCGCCTCCCGGCGACGGGCCCGCGGTGAGCGCCTCGACGACGTACAGGGGAAGCCCCTCCGATTCCGCGGCGAGCGCGGCCGGATCCCACGGCGGCCGGCCGGCCGCAACGGCGGCCTCGACCAGCGCGGCGACCACCACGTCGTCGAGCCGCCGCAATGCGACAGTCGTCGCCCCAGGAAGCAGCTCGACCGCGTTGGCGAACGCCATCGCGGCCGCATCCAGCTCCTCCGGGCGCCACGTCAGGAGCAGGAGCATCGGCCGCCCCGCCAGCCGCCGAGCGATGTACAGGAGTGCCTCCCGCGACGATCCGTCCGCCCACTGCAGGTCCTCGACGGCGACGATGCCCGGCACGGGACCGGCAGTGAGCGCCGCCAGGACCGTCGCGATCGCCTCGAGCAACCGCGCACGCGCAGCCGGCGATCCAGCAGGACGGGCCGTCGCGCGCGCAGTCACATCGTCGGACAAGGGCAGGAGCCGCTCGATCTCGGCCAGGATCGCGGGCGGAACGTCGGCGAGTCGACCGGCTGCGCCGGCGCCTGCGAGGCCCGTCCGGAGCAGCTCCACGATCGGTGCATAGGCGATCGCACCCTCGGCCGGGAAGGCACGCGCCGCGAGGACCACCGTCCCGTCAGCCGCCGCGTCACCCAGTGACTCCACCAGGCGGGACTTGCCGATCCCGGCCTCACCGGTGATGGTCGCGACGCGGCCGTCCGGCAATGCGGACCGAAGCGCGGAGCGCAGCGAGTCCAGGTCCCGGCGACGGCCCAGCATGGGCAGCCTGGCAGGCGGCTCCGGCCTGGCGGCGGACGCCGGCTCCGGATCCGCCACGGCCCCGCTGGACCCGGGTGACCGAGCCCTCGTCCCGGCGCTGAGCCGGTCGTCGCGGATCGCCTCGTACAGCTCGGTCGTCTGGGCGAGCGGGCTGACGCCCAGCTCACGCTCGAGCATGGCCACCGTGGACCGGTAGATGCGGATCGCACCCGCTCGGTCGCCCGCATGCGCCAGGATGGCCATCAGCCTGCGACGAGCCGGTTCGTCGAGGGGATCAAGATCGACCAGCCGGGCGGCGGCGTCCGCCGCCAGCCTCGGATCTCCGGCCGCCTCGGCCGCAACGGCGAGCCGCTCCAGCACACCGATCACACGGCGCTCCACGGACACGGCGCGGGTGGCTCGCCAGTCGTCGAAGTCGGGGGAGTCTCGCAGCGAGAAGCCGGCCAGGAACGGGCCCCGGGCCAGGGCCGCTGCCCGGACGAGGCTGTCCAGCGTCCCGATTGCCGCGGTGGACTCGAGGCTGGCGAGGTCGATCGAGACATCGCCATCGGGCGGCAGCCAGATCGAGGCCCGCTCGACCGCCAGCCACCGGCCGCCCAGCGCCGCGCGGAGCACCGAGAGCGTCCGACGGAGAGCACCGCGGGCGCTCTCGTCGTCCGACTCGGGCCAGAAGATGGCCGCCAGCTCGTCGCGCGCATAGGGCCGGTCCTCCACCGCCAGGAGGGCGAGGATCGCAAGCGCCTTGCGGGTGTCGACTCGTGCAGGCGCACCGTCGACGAGCACTTCGAGCGGGCCAAGGACGCGGATCTCGAGCGGCATGCAGTCGTAACGGTACAACGATGGCTGCGCATCCCGTAACGATCCCCGGACGGCGCCCCCGGCATCCTCGTCCTGCCATGATCACCGTCCCAACCGCCACCAGGCTCGAGCCGCCGCTGGGAATGCTCGTCAGGGCGGGGCTCGTGGTGCTCATGGTCACGGGAAGCGTGGCCGCCACGGCAGACCCGTTCACGCTCCTGTTCTACCTCACCCATGCGCTGCTGGCGCTGGTGCTGATCATCCGCCGGCCGCGCCAGGTCATCGGCTGGCTGCTGCTGGTGATCGCCTTCGGCTTCATCGGCACGACGTCCGAGCCCCGGGTCGACTTGGCGGCGCTCGTCGCGGGAGGCGGGTCATGGCCGGACTTCCTGGCGGTGTGGGTCGGAGGCTGGTCGGGGTATGCAACCTTCACCGCCTACGCGGCGCTGGTGCTCGTGTTCCCGTCCGGGCACTTCGAGCACGGAGCGGGTGGGCGACTCGGGCGGACGCTGGTGGGGATCGGCGTCACCCTGACCGTGCTCGTCGCCGTCGCCCCCGGGGTTGGCTTCAACGCCAACGGGGGAACGACCACCACCGTCATTCCCAACCGCCTGGCCGTTCTCCCGGATCGCGCGTTGTGGTCGGCCGTGCCGGTCGACGTCATGATCGTGCCGGTGATCGCGGTGCTGGTCGTCAGCCTGATCCTGACGCTGCGCCGGTACCGCCTGGCGACTGGGATCGAGAGGCTTCAGCTTCGGTGGCTGGTCGCCGCCTTCAGCGCGGTCGTGCTCGGAGTCATCGCAGGCCTGGCCATGTGGGCCGTGCTGGGGGACGTCGGCGGGGCGGTCTGGATCCCCGCGATCATCGCCTACCCAACGGTTCCGCTCGCCATCTACGTCGCGGTCACCCGCTACCGCCTGTACGAGATCGACCGGATCGTCAGCCGCACCATCGGCTGGGCACTGGTGACCGGGATCCTGGTGGCGGTGTTCGCGCTGGCGGTGCTCGGGCTCCAGGCGGCCCTGGTGCCCTTCACCGCGAACAACACCTTGGCGGTCGCCGGCTCGACGCTCCTGGCTGCCGCGCTGTTCGCGCCGCTCCGGGGCCGGGTCCAACGCGCGGTGGACCGCCGGTTCAACCGGGCCCGGGTCGACGCCCAGCGGGCGATCGACACCTTCGGGATGCACGTGCGCGATGAGGTCGATCTCACCCGACTCCGCGGAACCGTGCTGGGAACCGCAACCGCCGCGGTGGAGCCCGACCGTGCGGGGCTATGGCTACGGGGGTCCCAGCGGTGAGCGCGCGCATCCACCCCGATGCCGTGCTCGCCGATGTGACGTCGGGCCAGACGCTCGCGGTGGCGGCGTCAATCCTGGTGGCGTTCTCGGCACTGCAGCCGGTCCGCCGGTGGATCCAATCATCGATCGACCGACGGTTCGACGGGATGCGCTACGACCGCCAGCGGACGGTCGAAGCGTTCGCGAGCAGGCTTCGTGACGAGATCGACCTGGAGGCAATCGAGCACAGCGCTTTATCGACCGTGGACCAGACGATGCGTCCGGTGTCGACGCCGCAGCCGTCTATGCCTGCTACGCCGACCCCTCCACCTGGCACCGTTTGGGGCCACAACACGAGTGGCGCGCGAGCCCGGACGCTGGTGGAGGAGGGCGCGGTCGTCGACGTCAAGGTCCGCCGCTACCCGTGGACCTACGCGGTCCGCATCCTCGAGGCTGTCCCGGACCGGCGCGTCGTCTGCGAGGTCAAGCCGATCGGGGTGCGGCTCGTGCAGTGGTGCGAGGTCGAGCCGATCGAGAGTGGCACACGGATCCACCACGCGATCACGGTCAACGGATCGCTTGAGCGCGGCTACTCGCTCCTGGCCGGCCAGTACACGAAGCTGCTCGCTCGCGAGACCCGCGCCCTGGCGGCGTACGCGCAGCAAGATCGCGCGTGACGATATTGATGATTGGACCTTGTTCGTAACGATGTCCGGACGCTTCTGCACGAGGATCAGGCCATGACAGCACTGACCCGACCATTCCGGCGCCTGCGCGGCCGATCGCCCGACCTGGCCGTCGCGCCGGCGGCCGTCACCCCCGCGCCCCTCGTCGAGGAGCAGGTCGGCGTGGCAGTCGAGATTCCCGAGACCGACCCGCTGTTCGCCTACCTCCAGTCCGCGCCAGGCCCGGTCGACCTCGGCAGGCTCGAGCTGGCCTCCCCGGCGCTGACGGCGCTGCGCGACGCTGGCGTGGCGCTGGTCGTCCCGCTGGTCACCCAGGGCGAGCTGATCGGCACCCTCAACCTCGGGCCGCGCCTGTCGGAGCAGGAGTACTCGACCGACGACCGCCGGCTCCTCGCCACGCTGGCCGCGCAGGCCGCACCCGCGATCCGCGTCGCGCAGCTGGTCCGCGAGCAAGCAGCCGAGGCCGCCGAACGCGAGCGTTACGAGCAGGAGCTGAAGGTCGCCCAGCTGATCCAGCAGCAGTTCCTGCCGCGCGAGCTGCCGAACCTGCCCGAGTGGCAGATCGCGGCGTATTACGGTCCTGCACGTGTCGTGGGTGGAGATTTCTACGACTTCATCGACCTTGGCGAGGGCCGCATCGGTGTCGTCGTCGGCGACGTCACCGACAAGGGCGTCCCGGCGGCCCTCGTCATGGCCCGCACCCATTCGATCCTCAGGGCCGAGGCACCACGGCTGGTGGAGCCGGGCAAGGTCCTGGCCCGCGCCAACGAGCTGCTGGTGCCCGAGATGCCGCCGCGCATGTTCGTCACCTGTCTCTACGGCGTTCTGGAGCCGTCGACCGGCCGCTTCGTGTTCGCGAATGCGGGTCACAACCTGCCCTACGTCCGAACCGGCGACGGCGTCATCGAGCTGCGCGCCACGGGTCTCCCGCTGGGCTTGATGCCCGACATCGCCTACGAGGAGACCGAGGGTGTCGTCGCCCAGAGCGATGCCATGCTGCTCTATTCGGACGGCGTGGTGGAACAGCACGGTCCGGACCGGGAGATGTTCGGCTTCCCGCGACTCCGGGCCTCGATGGAGGGGAGCGATGCCGGCAGTGTGCTGCTGGACCGCCTGCTGACGGAGCTCACGCAGTTCACGGGCCCGGGCATCGAGCAGGAGGACGACATCACGCTGGTCACCCTCCGACGCTCAACGGGCACCACTGAGAGCTGGGTCGAGCCTCGCCCCGAGGTGCCGATCACGCGCGACGCCGTCCCGGACGCAGCCGGGGCCACTGGGGCCGGCGAGGCCGATCTGCTGGCCGCCTTCTCGATCGCGGGGGCGGTCGGGAACGAGCGGGATGCCATGGCCCGCGTCGCTGCTGCCGTCGCTCCCCTGGCCCTCGAGCCGGCCCGGCTCGAGCGCCTCAAGACAGCGGTGTCAGAGACCGTGATGAATGCCATCGAATACGGGTCGCAGGGTGATCCGGCGGTGCCCGTCGACGTGCGCGTCGATGCCGACGACACGAGGATCCGCGTCCGGGTGACCGACCGCGCGCTGTCCGGTCCGGTCCCGGACGTGGAGGAGCCGGACCTGTTCTCCAAGCTCGAGGGCAGGCAGAAGCCGCGTGGCTGGGGCCTGTTCCTCATCCGGCACATGGTCGACGGCATGGATGTCCACGCTGCCGACGGCATGCAGACCATCACCCTCACCGTCGCCCGGGACGGGCGATGAGTCCCCGGCCATGACCCAGGACGCCCGAAGGAGTGCCCGATGAACGACAACAGGCTGGCCGTGGAGCTGGTTGTGGCGGTCCCCGGCGAAGCGACGCTGCTGATGCGCGGTGACGTCGATATCGCGGCCGACGCCGCCCTGGCCGCGGCATACGCGGAGGCGGCTGCGGCGGAGGCCGGCCGGGTGACGCTCGACTTCACCGCCGTCGACTACATCAACTCGACCGGGATCGCACTCATCGTGCGCCTGCTGGCCGAAGCCCGGCGCGATCACCGCGACGTCGTGGCGATCGGCCTGTCGGACCACTACCGCGAGATCTTCCGGATCACCCGCCTGTCCGACTACCTCACGATCGCCGACGCCACCACCCCTGTCCCCGAGGAGGCTGCCCGATGAGCGATACCACGATCGATGTCACCCGCAGCGGGCCGGCCGCCATCCTGCGGATCCACGGCGAGATCACCGGCGGTAGCGAGCCAGTCCTCATGGCGGCGTACAGCAAGGCCGGCGACGCTGGCTCCGTGGTCCTGGACTTCGGCGATCTGGAGTACATGAACTCGGGCGGCATCGGCCTGCTCGTGACGCTCCTGGTCCGCACCAAGCGCGCAGGTCAGAAGCTGCTGGCCACGGGCCTCACCGACCACTACCGCCAGATCCTGGCCCTCACCCGCCTCGACGAGGCGATCGCCATCCACGACGACGAGACGGCCGCGCTGGCCGCCGCGGCCGGCTGAGCCCCCGGCGGCCGGCCGGCCGCCCGAACCGACACCTGCCCGGCGGCCGTGACGTCGCCCGGCAACCAGCGGCAACCGAGAAGCCGCCCCGGCAAACCAGAAGGAGGTCGAGATGACCGCCCCTCAGCCCCGTGCGCCCCGCGACCAGGAGTCGTGGGCCCGCCCCGTCCACAAGCTCGCCACAACGGCCACGGGAGCGGGCGTCGACACGGTGACCGGCCGCCGCGTGTCCGGGCCCATCCAGGGCTTCGGCCAGCTGTGGCAGAAGACGTTCGCCATCCGCGTCCCCGCTGACCAGCTCTCGCCAGAGGCCGTCATCGCCCACTGGAAGGAGCGCTTCCCCACCTTCTGGCCCAAGGGCGCCAGGTTCTATGCCCCGCTGTCCGGGATCGCTCCCGGGGAGGTGGCCCTGCTCGAGGTCCAGCCGGTGCCCGGCTCGCCGGTCAGGATGTCCACCGGCGTGATGGTGATCTACGCTGATCGCGAGTCGTTCACGTTCATGACACCGGAGGGCCACGCTCTGTCCGCCTGGATCACGTTCTCCGCCTACCGGGATGGCGACGAGACCGTCGCCCAGGCCCAGGCGCTCGAGCGTACTGCCGACCCGCTGATCGAGCTGACCTACCTGTTGGGTGCCAACCGCGCCAACGACCGGTTCTGGGTGCAGACGGTCGAGAACCTGGCTCGCTCCCTGGGCGTGGCGGCGCCGGTCGTCGAGATCACCAGGACCTGCGTGGACCGCCGCCGCCAGTGGCGCTACTTCGGAAACGTGCGCCACAGCCCGGCGGTCAACATGACGCTGGCGACGATCACGGCGCCCGTGCGCTGGGTGCGTCGACGGCGGCTCACGGGCTGAGGAGTCGATCATGTCCAGGTTCTCGGACAGCCTCGAGCTGGATGCTCCGGCGCAGCACGTGTGGCTCCCGCGGATCGCTGCCCGGGCCGATCCGGATGGCGCGGCTTCGACCCCGGCCGCCTGAGCAGCCGGATGCCGAACACCAGGCTCGATGCCATCGTCGTCGGCGGCGGCCCCAACGGGCTGGCCGCCGCGATCGAGGTGGCGCGGGCGGGGCGCTCGGTGCGGCTCTACGAGGCCGAGTCGCCGGTCGGCGGCGGGACGCGGTCGGCGGAGCTCACGCTGGCCGGCTTCATCCACGATCCGTGCGCCTCGGTCCACCCTCTGAGCCTCGCCTCGCCCTTCCTCCGGTCCCTCGACCTGGGGCGCCACGGGCTCGAGTGGGTCCACCCGGAGGCTCCGGTCGCGCACGTGCTGGTGCCTGGCCGGAGCGTCGTCCTGCCACGCGACCTCGGGGCTGCACTGGACGAGGCCCTGGGAGCCGACGCCGGACGGTGGCGGGCGCTCTTCGGTCCGCTGGCTCGCGAGTGGGAGCGACTGGCGCCCATGGCCCTCGGGCCGGTGATCCGCTTCCCCCGCCACCCGTGGCTGCTGGCGCGATTCGGCCTGCCCGCCGTGCTGTCGGCACGGGATCTCGCGCGTCTCGCATTCGCGGAGCCCGCAACTCGGGCCCTGTTCGGAGGCATGGCGGCCCACTCCATGCTCCCGCTCGACGCGACCCTCAGCGCGTCGTTCGGGATGGTCCTTGGCTGGCTCGCCCACGCCGTCGGATGGCCGCTCGCACGAGGTGGGAGCGGCGCCATTGCTGCGGCACTCGAGGCCGAAGCGCGTGAGCTCGGGGTGGAGATCGTGATCGGCCATCGTGTCGACCGGCTCGACGCCCTGCCGGCAGCACGGGCCTATCTGCTGGACCTGACGCCGCGCCAGGTGCTCGCCGTCGCCGGGTCGCGACTGCCGGGCCGCTACCGGCGGGCCCTCGAGGGGTTCCGGTACGGGCCCGGCGTGTTCAAGCTGGACTGGGCGCTTGACGGACCCATCCCGTGGCTCGACCCGGCCACCAGTCGGGCAGCCACAGTCCACCTGGGCGGGGAGCTGCGCGACCTGGCCGCCTCGGAGCACGCCGTGGCCCGCGGCAACCATCCCGACCGGCCGTTCGTGCTGCTCGTCCAGCCCACGATCGCCGACCGGTCCCGGGCGCCCGAGGGCAAACACGTGGCCTGGGCGTACTGCCATGTCCCCAACGGCTCGACGGTCGACATGGCCGACGCCGTCGAGCGCCAGGTGGAGCGGTTCGCGCCCGGGTTCCGGGAACTCGTTCTCGCCCGCGCCACCAAGAACGCGCTGGCCATGGAGGCGTGGGACGCCAACTACGTGGGCGGCGACATCAACGGCGGCATCGCCGACTGGCGCCAGCTGCTGTTCCGGCCCGTGGTGCGCTGGAACCCGTATACAACACCCGATCCGGCGATCTACCTGTGCTCTTCGTCGACGCCGCCCGGGGGCGGGGTGCACGGCATGAGCGGTGCGCTCGCCGCCCGCGCGCTGCTGCGCCGCACCTGAGCCCGCAGCCCGGTCAGCCGCCGGTCACGCAGAACTCGTTGTCCTCCGGGTCGGCCATGACCGTCCAGCGCATGCTCTCGCCAAGCGACCGCTCGGCGATGACGGTGGCGCCCAGGTCCCGGAGCCGCAGGACCTCGGCGTGCATCGAATCGCCGCGGAGATCGAGGTGCACCCGGTTCTTCACGGCCTTCGGCTCGGGAACCTTCTGGAACAGGATCGGCGGCCGGCCGATCGCCGGTTCCAGGGGCACGATCGCCACGTACTGCTCGTTGACGGCTTGCCGTTGGTAGCCCTCCATCGCGGCCAGCCAGAACGGGACCACCACCTCGTGATCCGCGCAGTCGATCACGATCTCGGTCACGCGCAACGCCATCGCCTCCTCCGCTATCGCCAGGCGGGCCGGGCCGCATCCGGGTACAGCCGCACTCGGCGGTACGGCTCCCGGCCGCGCGAGCGCGAGACGAGGTTGGCCCGCTCGGCCAACTGGTGCTGGAGCCGCCGGATGTAGGCGTTCTGGGGTGCCAGCTCCACCGGCTCCTGCTGCTTGATGACCAGGCTGATCGCCTGCTCCGTCTCGCGCATCGCCGTCTCGCGCGGGTCGACCTCGAGCGCGAACACCGAGGCCAGCGACGCCTGCATCTGCGCGATCGTGTTGGCCTTGAGCACGTAGACCGGGATCCCCCGCTCCTCCGCGTCCCGAATGGCGGGCGGCTTCTGGCGATACTCGGAGCGCAGGGTCATGGCCACGTCCGCCTCGTCGGGATTGCGGGCGATGATCGCCGGCAGGCCGACGTCCCGGATCGCCTGCTCGAGGCGCTTGCGGCTGATCCCATGTGGATAGACCCGGAGGGTGGGCAGGGTGCCCTCGTCCACGGTCAGCGACTCCGACCCGAACGGGGCCCCGTCGTCGTCGTCCGCCCGATCGAGCCCCAGGCCGCCGGGGACGGCTTCGGCCTCGCCGGGGACCATGCCGGCGATCCGCTCCTCCTCCGCCGCTGCGATCGCATCGGCGTTCACGGGGCGCGTGCCCTCATCCTCGTGGAGGGCATTCAGGGCGCGCGCCGCCTCGGCCCGCCAGGCCTCCTGGCGGCGCAGCTCGCGGGCATCGCGTGCGGGAACCTCGGCGGTCGCGGCCGCAACCTGCTCGGCGCGTTCCAGCGGCCCGCGATCGGCGATCTCACCGGCGACGAACGGCCCCCCGGGCGGCACCGCGAAATGCTCGCCCGGCAGCACGCTCAGCGGCGGTCGATCCCCCTCCTTGGCTGCCCGGGCGCCTCGCTCCGACCCCCGCTCCGACCCGCGGCCGGCGCGCCAGCCCCCTGATTGACCGGGCCGGAACCCGGGACGCGGCGGAAGCCGGTCCTCGCCCGCGTAGCCACCGGTCCGAGACGTCGACGACCCCCGCCAGCCGGGCTCGCGGCCCCAGGCGCCCGCGCCCGCGCCAGTGAGACCGCTGAAGCGATCGCCGGCGCCCGCGATCCCGCCCTCGCGCGCCGACGGCCGCGGCCGCGATTGCGAGCGGTGAACACCTTCTTCGTCCCGCCAGCGCAGCTCGGGAGCCACCGGGTCACCGAGCAGCATCTGGTCGACGGTCTGGGCCACGTCGCTGTGCACCAGCACCCGTTCGCGGTCCTGGATCTCCACGATCACGTCGAACGTCGGCGGCGCCTTGCGCTCGAGGACGCTCTTCTGCGAGCGACGGCGGCGTGCCTCCTCGTCGCCCAGGGTGACGCTCTGGATGCCGCCGATCAGGTCCGAGAGCGTCGGGTTGAGCATCAGGTTGTCGAGGTTGTTGCCGTGCGCGGTACCGATCAGCTGGACGCCCCGCTCGGCGATGGTGCGGGCGGCCTGCGCCTCCAGCTCCGTCCCGATCTCGTCGATGACGATGACCTGGGGCATGTGGTTCTCGACCGCCTCGATCATGACCTCGTGCTGGAGCGATGGGGTGCGCACCTGCATCCGGCGGGCCTTGCCGATGGCGGGGTGCGGGATGTCCCCGTCGCCCGCGATCTCGTTGGAGGTATCGACCACGACCACCCGCTTGCCCTGCTCGTCCGCCAGCACCCGGGCGGCCTCGCGCAGCATCGTCGTCTTCCCGATCCCGGGCCGGCCCATGATCAGGATCGACTTCTCGGTCTGGACGAAGTCCGCGATGATCTCGATCGTCCCATAGACGGCGCGGCCGATCCGGCACGTCAGCCCGACGATCTTGCCGTTCCGGTTGCGGATGGCGCTGATGCGGTGAAGGGTGCGCTCGATCCCGGCCCGGTTGTCGTCGCCGAAGCTGCCGATGTGCTCCACCACGTACCCGATGTCCGCCTCGGTGATCTCGCGCTCGAGGAGCGTGACCTCGCTCTGGGGATAGCGCGCCTCCGGGGGGCGGCCGAGGTCCATGACGACCTCGATCAGGGTCTCCCGGTCGGGCAGGGCGTGGATCGCCGACACGATCTCCGGCGGCAAGGCCGCGAGGAGGACGTCGAGATCGTCGGCGGTGGCATGCTGCCGGTCCTGGGATCCCACCCTGGTTGACCTCCCTGATCCCGTCAGCGGACGCCGGCCGGCACGAGGCGTGGCTCGGCGACGCGGACGAGGGTTTCCTTGATGAGCAGCGTCACGACGGCGATCGGCTCGAAGGCTGCCTCCTCCAGCCGGCGGTCGATCGGTGATTCGTAGGTGCGGACGGGGGCGAGCACGCCCTGGGGATGAGAGGCGGGGGCGTCGGTCTCGGCGCCGATGACACCCAGCCCGAACCGCACCAGCGGGGCCACGTCGGCCTCGGGCCGGGCGATGACCTTGAGGTAGTGCGGCTGGTCCTCCTTGGCCACCCCGACCTGGAGGAACGCGTCCAGCTGGGTTCCGTCCTTGCCCCCGTCGGGCGACGGCATCACGAACGCATCGACATCGGCAAATCGAAGGATGGGCGCAAGCGAGCTCCGGGGCACCCGCCACTCGCGGCCCTGGCGTTCCCAGTCGGGCAGGCGGATCGCCTCGAGGCGCTGGACGGGAGCGGGCGTCACGGCCGCGTACAGGCGCGACAGGGCGAGCGCGTCCTGCGGCGTCGCCTCGCGGATCCCGCAGGCTCCGGCTTCCGCCTCGGTCATCGTCGGCGGCAGCGGGGTATCGGGCGTCCGGAACAGCAGCCGCTCATCGCCGTAGCGGACGAAGCCCGCCTGCATGAACAGCTCCACGTTGTCGTCGGCGTCCGCGCAGGCCACGTGGAACCGGGTCGCTCCGCGACGGGCGCCGTCGCGCAGCAGGTGCTGCACCAGCCTGAACCGGACGTCCCCGGCGTCCATGTCGCCCACCGCGTCGAGCTCGACCGCCGTCCACTCGTCGCGTGAGCTCTCGCGCACGGCGCGAAGCAGGCCGGCCACGTGACCGCCACGCTCGTACACGTACATCACGTCGTGCGGGGTGAACGCGCCCAGCGGCAGCCGGAACAGCGCGAACATGCCGATCCGCGGTCCAGCCACCGGCAGGCCCAGCGAACGGGTGCCCTCACCATCGGCCTGGGCCAGTCGCGACAGCTCGCCCAGCGCGGCGAGATCGGTCAGCCGGGCCGCGCGCACCTTGCCCGTGCTCTTGACCACCCGTCAGCGCTCCGTCCGGCTGCGCCGCGTGGGATGCGGCCGCCGTCCGACCCCCTCCCCCGGGTCGGCGTGCTCGGCCGCCATGGTCGCGACCAGGCGGTGGAATCGCACCTCGCCCGCGAGCTCCGGGTGGAACGAGGTGGCCAGGACGTTGCGCTCGCGCACGGCGACGATGCGCCCGTCGTCGAGCCGGGCCAGCACGTCCACGTCCGGCCCCGCCCGCTCGATCACCGGCGCCCGGATGAACACGCCATGGACGGGCGTGTCCCCGAGGAGCGGTACTGCCAGCTCCGTCTCGAACGAGTCCAGCTGTCGCCCGAAGGCGTTGCGCTCGACGGTCACGTCGAGCAGCGGCAGCACCGGCTCCTCGCCACCCGCGATCTCGCGCGCCAGCATGATCATGCCGGCGCAGGTCCCGAACAGGGGCACGCCCCTCGCCGCCAGGTCGAGGATCGGCTGCCGCAGGTTCCAGCGGTCGATCAGGCGGCGCATCGTCGTGCTCTCGCCGCCGGGCAGGATCAGGCCGTCGAGCTCCTCGAGCTGGGCGGGCATGCGCACCTCGACAGCCTCCACGCCGATGGCGTGAAGGGTGGCCACGTGCTCAGCGAACGCCCCTTGGAGGGCCAGGACCCCGATCTTCATGGCGCCGGCTTCTGCCGGTCCCCTACCAGCCGCGGACCGCCAGCCGCTCGCCCTCCGGGATCGCAGCGATCTCGATGCCCCGCATCGGGCTGCCCAGCCCCTTGCTGACCTCGGCGATGACCTTGGCATCCCGGAAGTGGGTGGTCGCCTGGACGATGGCATTGGCCATTCGCGCCGGATCCTCGCTCTTGAAGATGCCCGAGCCCACGAACACGCCCTCGGCACCCAGCTGCATCACGAGCGCCGCGTCGGCCGGTGTGCTGATCCCGCCGGCGACGAAGTTGACCACCGGCAGCTTCCCGTCCTGGGCCACCTGCCTCACCAGCTCGTACGGCGCCCCAAGGTCCTTGGCGGCCACGAACAGCTCGTCCTCGCGCATGCCCTGGAGCGTCCGGATCCCGGCCAGCACGTCGCGCAGCTGGTGAACGGCCTCGACGACGTTGCCGGTCCCGGCCTCGCCCTTGGTGCGCATCATCGCCGCGCCCTCGTTGATCCGGCGCAGGGCCTCGCCGAGGTTCCGGCAGCCGCACACGAACGGGATCTTGAAGGCGTGCTTGTCGATGTGGTTCCGCTCGTCGGCCGGGGTGAGGACCTCCGACTCGTCGATGTAGTCCACGCCGAGGGCCTCGAGGACCTGCGCCTCGACGAAGTGGCCGATCCGGGCCTTGGCCATGACCGGGATGCTCACGGCTGCCATGATCCCGTCGATCATGGCCGGGTCGGACATGCGCGCGACGCCACCGGCGGCACGGATGTCAGCCGGGACGCGCTCGAGCGCCATCACGGCGACGGCGCCCGCCTCTTCGGCGATCGTGGCCTGCTCGGGCGTGACGACGTCCATGATGACGCCGCCCTTGAGCATCTGGGCGAGGCCCTTCTTGGTGGCCCATGTGGAACGTTCGGTCATGGTGGGTCGGGCTCTCCGGAGGACACTGTGAGTGGTCGGCCGGCCGGCTGGCCCCGGGGTCGTCGCCCGTTCGAACCGGTTCGGTCCGGCGTCACCTGCCGATTATCGCACGGAGCCTTCTGGAACCCAATCGGGCCGGGTCGGTGGCGGAGGTAGGTGGCCGGGTCGGTGCTGGATCCTCGTGAGTGGCCGTCGGAGGCGCGGTGCGCTGCCCGGCGGACCACCGACCTAGCGGACGAGCGTCCTGACGACCCCGCTCATCAGCGTCGTTGCACGGCGGGCCGAGGTGGGCGACAGCCGCGACAGGGCGTCCACCAGCCCCAGGACGTCCTCGTCCGGCAAGCCGTCGAGGAGGGTGACGAGGCGCATGATCGTGTCGTCGGGGACCTCGCCCAGCAGCCGCACGCCGCGCTCCAGCTCGGTTGGCTCGAGCCGGGACACCAGGCCCACGGCGCGGTCGAACAGGCGCACGAAGATCAGGAAGGTCGACAGCCAGTCGCGGAGACGCAACAGGTCGGCGTCGCCCGGATACTGGGCGATGGCGAGCGCCGTGTCGGCCAGCGTCCGCTCGAGCACCTCGACGATCGGGTCGCCCTCCCGGACCTTGCGCTCCGCGACCACCCGGCCGAACCACCGCCAGTGATCGCCGATCGCCAGGTAGGCCGCCCCGGCCGGGCCCCGCCGGCCCACGCGTCGCGGCTCGGGCACCCGCTCCACGAGCCCCCAGGCCTCGGCCTCCGTCAGGGCCAGACTGGCCGCCCGGTGCGACAGGCCGAGGGCCTCGCGTACCTCGCGCTCGGTCAGCGGCTCCTGGCGGGCAAGCAGGTAGGCGTGGACACGCGCGATGGCCGGGGCGACTCCCCATGCGGCGCCCATCTCGCCCCAGGCCTCCGCCAGTCGTACCCGGATCTCCTCGGCGATGGGCGAGGCGGGTCGGGTCGGAGGGTCGGTCGCGCGGACGGCGTCGGTCACGCGGCAATGCTAGCGCGCTGCCGAAACCTGTACCTGACGGATAGCCAGATTCACGGGAAGCAGGCGGCGGACGGGTCCCGCCCGACCGCGGCCCTCGGCCGACCCATGGGGCACCCCGACGCCCTGGCCGCCCGCGGGCTATCGTCTGGTCATGTCCGGACATGCCTTCGACCCCGCGTTCGCCCTCGGCGCCCGGCAGGTCGCCGAGGGCGACGTCCCGTTCGTCATCCTCGCCGTCGGGAATGCCAATGGGCTGCGACGGCTGGGGGCCGTTCCGCCGCTCGAGGGCCGGCGGATCAGCCCCGCGTCCGTGTGCCTGCTGGCGTCGATCACCAAGCCGATCGTGGCCACGGCGATCATGCGCCTCGCCCAGACGGGCCGCTTCCCGATCACGGCCCCCCTCTCGAGGTGGCTGCCCGAGCTCGACGAGGCGGGGCTGCAGCCGTTCACGGCCTGGCACGTCCTGACCCACACGACCGGGATCGCCGATATCCGTCTGCCGGACCTGCTGCTCGCCGGCGGTGGGCGCCCCGAGCTGCTCCGGCAGACGATCGCGGCCGGCCAGGACTGGTCGCCGGGCAGCCGGTTCCTGTACGCCTCGTTCACCTTCGACCTCCTGGCTGAGGCCGTCGCCCGGGCGCTTGACCGCCCGTTCGAGGAGGTCCTCCAGGACGAGGTGCTCGACCCGCTCGGGATGGCCGACACGACCTTCCACCACGTGCGGGCCGCCGACCGGCGCGCGCCGGTCTCGCTGGGTGACTGGGACGGCACGATCGCCCCCATCCCGGAGGGCGTGACGGAGGAGCAGGTGGTGACGGCATTCGCCTCCCTCCAGCTCGCGGGAGGCGGCCTGTGGAGCACTGCGCATGACCTCGTCCGGTTCGGGCGGGCGATGCTGCGCGGGGGCGAGCTCGATGGCACCCGGATCCTCGGGCGGCCCGTGGTCGAGCTGATGACCCGGGAGGTGACGTTGGGTGGCCTCGGACGCACCGGCGATCCGCTCACCGACGAGCACTACGCACTGGGCTGGGGCAAGCCCGGACCGGCCAGCCCCGCCTCGTCGGCCGCGTTCATGCACGGCGGAGTGTCGGGTACGAGACTCGTCGTGGACCCGGCCCACGACCTCGTGCTGGTCTACCTGACCGGCCTGTGGGGCGGAGCCGTGGAGGCGATCGACCGGGTGGTGCTGGCGGCCTACGGCTCGCTGGACTAGCCCGCCGGCAACCTTGACATGCGGGCGTCCGGTGCTAGGCTGCCGATGAGCATGCTCGTATGAGCATTCCAGCTGCTCAGATGTGCAGGAAAGGTACGGAGGAGCGGTGCTCGCTGTCCGGCGTCGGGGCACCAGCGACGTTCGCCTGCTGGTGCGGATCGCCCAGCTCTACTACCGCATGCACCTCAGCCAGCAGGAGATCGGCGAGCGCCTGGGCCTGAGCCGGTTCCAGGTGGGTCGGCTGCTCGATCGTGCCGTCGAGGAATCGATCGTCAGGATCGAGGTCGTCCATCCAGCGGCCCGCCTGGTGGAGCTCGAGGACCAGCTGGTGGAGCGGTTCGGGCTGCGGGCGGTGGTGGTTGCGGACGTCCCAGCTGCGGGCGCGGACGCCGCGGCCGACGGGCTGGCTCGGGACGCGGTCGCGGAAGCGGCCGTGGATCTTCTCGCCAGGCAGCGACTCCAGGGTGCCGTCGCGGTGTCCTGGGGGCGGACGATGCTGGCGGTTGCCCGCCGACTGCCTGCGGCGTGGGGCGCGGCCACCGAGATTGTCCAGATGAACGGCGCAGCCTCTCGGTCCACCGTCCCCACCCGGGCGGGTGAGATCCTCGAGCGGTTCGCGGCGACGAGCGGCGCCTCGTTCCGCGGGCTGTCCGCTCCGGCCATCGTTGGCAGCCGGGAGCTCGCGGACGCGCTGGCCTATGACCCGGCGATCCGGGAGACCCTCGATGCTGCGCGAGCGGCGCCGTCCGCCGTGTTCGGGATGGGGATCCCTGCCCCGGATTCACCCCACCTCGCCTCGGGCTTCGTCGACGAATCGGAGCAGGGCAAGCTGCGCTCGAGGGGAGCGGTGGGCGACGTGATCGGCCGGTTCCTCGATCCCGACGGGGCGATCGCGTGGCCCAAGCTGGATCGCCGGACCGTCGGCCTGGGACTGGACGACCTCGCGCGCAAGCCCTTCCGGATGGGGATCGCCGCGGGCGCGGGGCGGGGGCCGATCGCGCTGGCCGCCATCCGGGCGGAGGTCGTGAACGTCCTTGCCTGCGACAATTCCACGGCGGAATGGGTGCTGGCCCATGGCTGAGCGACGGCTGCCCGACGAGGCGGTCGTGCGCAGCCTGGTCGAGCGCGCTCTGCAGTCGATCGATCTCCCGCGTCCGGCTCCGGTGGATCGTGCCCCGGCCGGGGAGCCGGCCGCTCCGGTACCCCTTGCGGCCGGGGCCGGCGACCCACGAACGGTCGCCCTCGGCGCCGACCACGGCGGCTTCGCGCTCAAGGGACTGATCGCGAAGCACCTTGCCGACAGCGGCTACGGTGTGACCGACTGCGGCACCAATGGACCCGAGGCTGTCGACTACCCGGACTTCGCCCACGTCGTCGCCCGGCTGGTCGCCACCGGCGCCTGCGCTGCCGGCATCGTGATCGACGGCGCCGGGATCGGCTCGGCGATAGCCGCCAACAAGGTGCCCGGCGTCCGCGCCGCCAACGCCCACGACACCTCGATGGCCCGCAACGCCCGCGAGCACAACTACGCAAACGTGCTCACCCTCGGCGCCCGGATGATCGGCGAGGGCCTCGCCCTCGAGATTGTCGACACGTTCCTGGCAACGCCGTGGGGAGCGGAGCGCCACGGCCGGCGCGTGACCAAGATCACCGGGATCGAACAGCAGTACCGGAGCCCCAAGGCAGAGGAACCCAGCCGATGACCGCCCCGCCCCTCGACGACCACGCCCAGCTCATCGAGGCGATCACGCGCCAGGTGATGGCGACGCTCGCCGGCACCGGCCCCCTGGGTGGGGCGGCGTGCGATGCATGCGACCCGGCCTGTGTCGGGAACTGCGCGGCGCGCTGCGCGCCCAAGGTCGCCGAGGTGGTCGCCGGCGGCGCAAGCCGGATCACCTACACGGGCGACGGCGGCCACGTGCCGGTCGATCTCGCCCGCTACATCGACCACACCCTGCTCAGGCCGGACGCCAGCGCCGCGGACATCGACAAGCTGTGTGCCGAGGCGGTCGAGCACGGCTTTGCCAGCGTGTGCATCAACCCGACCTGGGTACCGCGCGCGGTGGCCGACCTGCGCGGCACGAGCATCCCCGTGGCCAGCGTGATCGGGTTCCCGTTCGGGGCCACGATGCCCGAGATCAAGGCCCACGAGGCGCGCACCGTCATCCGCGCGGGGGCGCGCGAGATCGACATGGTGATCAACATCGGGGCGCTCAAGTCCGGGCTCCACGACCAGGTCCGGGCCGACATCGCAGCCGTCAGCGACGCGTGCCACGAGTCGGGGGCGCTCAACAAGGTGATCATCGAGACCGCCCTGCTGTCCGACCGCGAGAAGGTCATCGTGTGCCAGCTCGCCAGGGCCGCCAAGGCGGACTTCGTCAAGACCAGCACCGGGTACGCCTCGGGCGGCGCCACCGTGTTCGACGTCGCGCTGATGCGCGAGGCGGTCGGACCCAGGATGGGCGTCAAGGCCAGCGGCGGCATCAGGACCCGGGACGACGTGCAGGAGATGATCGCCGCCGGCGCGACCCGGATCGGGGCCTCGGCGGGCGTCAGGATCGTGACCGGAGAGGGAGGTTCCAGTGGCCGGTATTGACCTGCGCGCGTACGTGTTCCTGGACAGCCTCCAGGCGCAGTACGCGGCATTCCTGGGCACGGTCGCGCAGGGCTTCCTGCCGCTGCCGGGCGATGCCTCGCTGTACATCGAGGTCTCACCGGGGATCGAGATCAACCGCCTGACCGACATCGCGCTCAAGAGCACCTCGGTCAAGCCTGGGATGCAGATCATCGAGCGCTACTTCGGCCTGCTCGAGATCCACAGCCCGTCGCAGGCAGAGGTCCGCGCGGCGGGCGCCGCGATCCTGGGCGAGCTGGGCGTCGAGGAGTCCGCGCGGATCAAACCCCGGATCCTGTCGTCCCAGATCATCCGCCGGATCGACGACCACCAGGCGCAGCTCATCAACCGCACCCGGCACGGGCACATGATCCTCGGCGGTCAGACGCTGTACGTGCTCGAGATGGAGCCCGCGGCCTACGCGCCGCTGGCCGCCAACGAGGCCGAGAAGGCGGCTGCGATCAACGTGCTCGAGGTCCGCTCGTTCGGCTCCATGGGCCGGGTGTACCTCGGCGGCGAGGAGCGGGACATCGACGTCGGCTGGCGCGCCGCGGTGGCGGCCATCGAGGCGATCGACGGCCGTCCGGCCAAGACGTAGGCATCCACGATCCACCAACCGACCCCCGGCCGGCCGGCCGGCGGGACCAGGACACCACACGGGAGAGGGTCACAGGCAATGACAGAAGCGCTGGGGATGATCGAGGCCCGCGGGTTTGCCGCGATGGTCGAAGCGGCCGATGCGATGGTGAAGGCCGCCAAGGTGGAGCTGGTCAGCTACGAGAAGACGGGGGGCGGCTACGTGACGGCCGTGGTGCGCGGCGACGTCGCGGCCGTGAAGGCCGCCGTGGAGGCCGGCTCCCGGAGCGCCGCCAAGGTCGGCGAGGTCGTGGCCACGCACGTGATCGCCCGCCCGCATGCCAACGTGGACACCGCGCTGCCGCTGGGCCGCGCGGACGAGGCCAGGGCCGAGCTCGGCGGCTGACGGCCCACAGGGACCAGGACCCTCCAAGGGGGCGGGCACCGGGTGACCGGTGACCGCCTCCCGCACCGGGGTCGGGAGGAACGAATGCTCCTGGGACGGATCGCGGGAACGGTCGTCGCCAGCCGCAAGGAGCCCCTGATGGAGGGCTGGCGGCTGCTGGTCGTCCAGCAGCTGGGCGTGGACAACGAGCCGACCGGGCCGTACGTGGTCGCCGCGGATGCGGTGGGGGCGGGCGTCGGCGAGGTCGTGCTCTACGCCTCGGGCAGCTCGGCCCGCCAGACCGAGCTCACCCGGGACCGGCCGTGCGACGCGGTGGTCATGGCCATCGTCGACACCTGGGAGGTCGGCGGCTCGGAGGTCTATCGCAAGTAACGTGGTCGACGAACGCGAGATCCAGGACATCATCGACCGGACCCGGCGGCGCGTCGGGGATCCCGGGCAGCCCCTTGTTGCCCGCCAGGCAGCAGTTCGGGCGGAGCTCGAGGCGCCTGCCGCCGCGGCCGTCGGCGACGGCGTGCATGCGCGGCTTGACGAAGCCGTCGCGGCGGCTGCGGCGACGTCCCGGCACACGCGGCTCGAGATCGACCAGCGAAAGGACCTGATCGAGGCAGTCCGGCGGGCGGCACTCGACCAGGCCGAGGCCCTCGCCCGGCTCGCGGTCGAGGAGACCGGGCTGGGACGGGTGGACGACAAGACCACCAAGAACCGCCTGGTCGCGGCCAGGACGCCGGGGCCCGAGGACCTCGAGGTGCTCGCGGTCACGGGCGGCGATGGGATGATGATCACCGAGTTCGCACCGTTCGGCGTGGTGGGCTCCATCTCGCCGGTGACGAACCCGGTGGCCACGGTGATCAACAACGCCATCTCGATCCTGTCGGCCGGCAACGCGGTCGTGTTCAACGCCCATCCCTCGGCCCGCCGGGCGTCCAACGCCGCGGTCCGGGTGATCCACCGCGCCATCGTCGGGGCCGGCGGGCCACCCAACCTGATCACCTCGGTCGCCGAGCCCACCATCGAGAGCGCGCGCGCCCTCATGAGCCACCCGGACGTCCGCCTGCTGCTGGTGACCGGCGGGCCGGGCGTGGTGCGCGAGGCGCTCAGGACGGACAAGCGCGCGATCACGGCAGGACCCGGCAACCCGCCGGCCGTCGTGGACGAGACCGCGGACGTCGAGAAGGCGGGCGCGGATATCGTGCGCGGCGCCTCGTTCGACAACAACATCGTGTGCACCGATGAGAAGACGGCCATCGCCGTCGCGTCGATCGGCGACCGGCTGGTCCGCGCGATGGCCCGCCAGGGCGCCTACGTGCTCGCCGAGCACGAGCTGCGCCGACTGGAGCGCCTGATCTTCACCGACGACCAGCTGGTGCCCGGCAAGCCGGCCCACATCAGCACCGCCTGGGTCGGGCGGGACGCGGCCCGGATCCTCGCCGAGATCGGCGTCCGGCCGTCGCTGGAGCCGCGGCTGCTGGTCGCCGAGGTGCCCGTGGAGCACCCCCTGGTCTGGACCGAGCAGATGATGCCGGTGCTGCCTGTCGCCCGCGTGGCGGACGTGGACGCGGCGATCGACCTCGCGGTGCGCTCGGAGCACGGCTTCCGGCACACCGCCTCGATCCACTCCACCAACGTGGCCACGATCACCCGCATGGCGCGGGCGATGAACTGCTCGATCTTCGTGGCCAACGGTCCCAACTACTCGGGGCTGGGAGCGGGCGGAGAGGGCTTCGCCACGATGTCGATCGCGAGCCCGTCGGGTGACGGGATGACACGGCCGCGGACCTTCTCCCGCGAGCGCCGCGTGACCGTCGTCGGCGCGCTGCGGATCGTCTAGGCCGTGACCTCCACACTCGACCCCGGAGCCGCCCTGCAGCCCGCGCTGGCGCTCCTCGAGCTCGCCTCGATCGCGGTCGGCATCGAGGCCGGCGACGCGATGGTCAAGCGCGCGCCGGTCGAGGTGCTCCACGCAGGCACCGTCCAGCCGGGCAAGTACCTGGTGCTGGTGACGGGCGCCGTCGCCGATGTCGAGGAGGCCGTTGCCGCCGGGCGTGAGGTCGGGGCGTGCTGCCTGGTGGACACCGTGTTCCTGCCTCACGTCCACGACCAAGTCGTGGCGGCCCTCCGCGGGAGCCGGCGGTCGGGCGTGGGGGAGGCGCTGGGCGTGGTGGAGACACAGACCGTGGCCGGCGTCATCGAGGCGGCCGACGCGGGGGTGAAAGGCGCCGGCGTCGAGCTCCTGGAGCTGCGCCTGGGCGACGGCCTGGGCGGCAAGGGCTACCTGCTGTTCGACGGCCCGGTGGCGGATGTCGAAGCCGCGGTGGCGATCGCGGTGGAGCGCCTCGGGGATCCCGCGGCCGGCACCGGCGCGGTCCCCGACTCGCGGGCACCGATCGCCCGCGTGATCCCGCAGCTCCACGCGGGGATGCGCGCCGAGCTCGAGGCCGGCCCACGGTTCGCCGAGCGGATCGGCCGCCCATCCGGGGAGGCCTAGCGGATGCAGCTTGCCCGGGTGACCGGCACCGTGGTCGCGACCGTCAAGGCGCCCAACCTCGACGGCGTTCGGCTGCTCATCGTCCAGCCGCTCACGCGCACCCTCGAGCCGGCGGGCGCTCCCGTCGTCGCGGCCGATGCGCTGGATACGGCCGGGCCCGGGCAGCTCGTCTACATCGTCGGCGCGCGCGAGGCGGCCGAGGCGATGGCCAACCGGTTCGCGCCCGTGGACCACGCGATCGTTGGCATCGTGGACGCCGTCGAGGAGCTGCGGCGATGAAGCTGGGCAGGGTGGTGGGTACCGTGGTGTCGACCATCAAGGCGCCGATCTTCGAGCAGCGCGCGCTGCTGGTGGTGGACCTGCTCACCCCCGACGGCCGTCCGTCCGGCGGCTACCTGCTCGCGCTGGACACGGTGGGCGCGGGGGCGGGTGAGACCGTGCTGGTCCTCGACGAGGGAACCTCCGCCCGCCAGATCGTGGGCGCTCCATTCGGGCCCCTTCGGACGGTCGTCGTCGGCATCGTGGACACGGTCGAGGGACCGGCCGGTGCGGCGCCGGCCGGCCGCGCATCCCGCCGCCCGAGCGAGCGTGCCGGCCGTGGCGGCAAGGGTGCCAGGCACGACAGGCGCCGGACCGGCGCCAGGCGCGCCGGCGGCGACGCGGGTGGGAGGGCGCCCGACGCCTGATCGGGCGCCCTCACGGAGCCACGGCGAGGAGCTCGTCGAGGCGCGGCCCGGCGACGGGTATCGTTCCCCCATGTCCGACACCATTCATCCGCTGTCGCTCGCGTTCGGCACCGCTGCTGAAGCGTACGAGCGTGGCCGGCCCGGCTACCCGCCGGGCGCGGTCGCCGCCATCGCCGACTGGCTGGCCCTGGGGCCCGGGCGAACGGTCCTCGACCTCGCCGCCGGGACCGGCAAGATGACCCGACAGCTCCAGCCGACAGGCGCCCGGGTGATCGCCGTGGAGCCGGTGCCCGGTATGCGGGCCCGGCTCGCCGCGACCTCGCCCGGGGCGGAGGTTCTCGACGGAACGGCCGAGGACCTGCCGCTGCCCAACGCGTCGGTGGACGCCGTCGTCGTCGCCCAGGCCATCCACTGGTTCGACACCGTGCGCGCCCTCTCGGAGCTCCACCGGGTGCTGGTGCCGGGTGGCCGCCTGGCGCTCGCCTACAACGTCCGCGACGAATCCGTGCCCTGGGTGCGCGCGATGGGCGAGCTCGTCGAGCGGACGACGGGGGGAGAGGCGCCCAGCCAGCACCACGGCTGGCGGGAGCGGGTCGCGAGGTGCGGCCTGTTCGACCCCTTCGAGGAGGTCGAGCTCCACCATGCCCACCGGCTGTCGATCGATGGGATCGTGGACCGGATCGTGTCGATCAGCACCGTGGCGGCGCTCGAACCAGAGCGCCGGGCCGGGCTCGTCGCGGACCTTCGGCGGTTGCTGGCGACGGATCCGGCAACCGCTGGCCGGGACCAGGTCGAGCTCCCGTACACGACGCGCCTCTCGCTCACCAGCCGTCGCTCGCCGACGCCCGGAGCGGCGGGCATCATCGTCTCGGTCAATCGCAACGATGGCGGCGTTCCCAAGCTGCCGGTCGACGGGACGCGGGTCCTGCGACTCGGGCTGGATGGCGACCACCACCACGCGCCCGCGTCGGTGCACGGGGGGCCGGACCGTGCCATCTGCCTCTACGCACAGGAGGCGATCGAGCGCGTCCGCGCCGACGGGCACCAGGCCTTCCCCGGTGCCTACGGAGAGAACCTGACCCTGCTGGGGATCGACTGGGGAGCGCTGGCCGCGGGCGACCGGCTGGCCGTCGGCGCTGACGACGGGCCCCTGCTGGAGCTGACCTGGCACGCGACCCCATGCGAGACCCAGGCCGCGTGGTTCCTGGGAGCCCGGATCGCACGGATCAGCGCCAAGGTCCATCCCGAGGATGCCCGGTGGTACGCGCGGGTGCTCCGCGAGGGCGATGTGGCGCCGGGTGACCCGGTCCGTGTGGTCCCGGCGGACGGGGATCCGGGCACGCCGCGGGCCTGAGAATCAGCCGCCGCGGCCGAGCTGGATCGTCACCGCCCACAGCAGCGATCCGACGGCCGCCAACCCGAGCAACCATGGGAGCGCCGTCTCGGCCACGTGCACCACGCGGCTCCGTCGATCTGTCGCCCGGAAGCTGCGGGCCTCCGGGTCACCGCTCAGCCAGCGCACCGTGAGCAGGGCGGCAAGGAGCAGGCCGGCGATCGCCGCGACGGTGAGCAGCACCGCGGTGAACCCGTCGTACGCCGGGGGCTCGAACATCGGTGTCATCAGCGAAGGATAGGCGCCGGCGGCCAGCGGACGAGTCGGGCTCCGCACCGTGTCGACGAGCCTCGGACAGGTGACTCGCCGCGCGCGACGCATCGAGGCCCGGCGCGCTACCCTTCGGGCAATGCACGGAGGAACCATGGCCGACACGCCCCGGGCCGACGGCACGGCCCCGGCCCAGACCCGCGAGGACCTGCTCGTCCTGCACGCCGAGGCGCGCCGGCGGCGCAACACCGCCCAGCTCGGCAGCCACGATTGGGAGGAGGCCACGCGCGAGGTCGGCCGCCTCGAAGTCGAGATCGCCCGCGTCGAGCGGGCGATGGACCCGCCGCGGGTCTGAGGCGCGGCTGAGAGGAGCCCGAGACCGAGACCCCGCTCGCCCCCGTCCCGGCGATGGCCGCCGCCGCCCCCCTTGGGTCGAACGGCGGCCCTGTTATCGTGCGGCCGATGGACGGGGTGGTGCTGGTCCTGAACCAGAACTACGAGCCGCTCAACGTCTGCAACATCCCGCGGGCGTTCCGCCTCGTGTTCGGCTCCAAGGCTGAGGTCATCGAGTACGACCACGCCACCATCCGGACGCCGCGGACCTCGTTCCGCGCGCCCTCGGTGATCCGGCTCCAACACCACGTGCGACGACCCCGCCCACGGGTCAAGCTGACCCGCCGCGAGATCTTTGCGCGCGATCGCCACACCTGCCAGTACTGCGGCCGGATCGCGCACGACCTGACCCTGGACCACGTCCTCCCCCGCCACCGCGGCGGCGGTCACACCTGGGAGAACCTGGTCGCCGCGTGCAAGCCGTGCAACCACCGCAAGGGCGGGCGCACCCCCGAGGAGGCCCGCTTCCGGCTCACCCGCGCACCCTTCGAGCCACGCAGCGACGTGTACTCGCTGTTCACGCCATACCTCGAGGATGCTCGAAACGAGGCCTGGCGCAACTATCTCTTCCTCGGCCGCAACTAGCCCGTCCGGTGGCAGCCCCCGACGAGGCCGAGGCGCGCCTCGAGGCCGTCGTCCCCGTCCCGGTCACGCAGGTCACCGACCAGCTCCACGACAGCGGGCACGCCGCGTACGTCGTGGGCGGCTCACTCCGGGACGCGCTGCTCGGGCGGGAGCCGGCCGACTGGGACCTGGCCACCGACGCCCTGCCCGAGCGCCTCGTCGGCCTGTTCCACGGCGCCGTCTACGAGAACCGGTTCGGCACGGTGGCCATCCGCCGGGGCGACGACGTGCTCGAGGTCACCACCTTCCGCACAGAGCACGAGTACGCCGACTTCCGCCGGCCGCACCGGGTGGAGTTCGGCGCCGACATCACCGCCGATCTGGCCCGCCGGGACTTCACGGTCAACGCCATCGCCTGGGGCCGAGAGGGCCGGGACGATGCGGTCCGGCGGATCGTGGACCCGTTCGACGGACGGGCCGACCTGGACCGACGCCTGCTCCGCGCGGTGGGCGACCCGGCGGCCCGGTTCCGGGAGGACGCCCTGCGGATGATCCGCGCGGTCCGCCTCGCGGCGGCGCTGGGGTTCACCATCGAGCCGGCCACCCTGGCCGCCGTTCGCGACAACGCCCATCTTGCGGAGCACGTCTCTGGTGAACGCATCGGGGCGGAGCTCGAGAAGCTCCTGGCGGCACCGCGTCCGTCGGTCGGGCTGCGCCTGGCCGAGGAGACGGGCCTGCTCGCGGTCATCGCTCCCGAGCTCGCGGCCCAGCGCCGCATCGCCCAGAACAAGGTCCCCGGCGAGGACCTCTGGGATCACACGCTGCGGACGGTCGATGCCGCCCCCGCGTCCCGCCCTGTCGTGCGGCTCGCAGCCCTGGTCCACGACATCGGCAAGCCGGCCACCTCCGGGGATGGCCATTTCCACCGTCACGACATGGTCGGGGCGCGGATGACCGTCGACCTGCTGCGCCGCCTCCATCTGCCGCGGGCTGCGATCGACGACGTCGCCCACCTGGTGCGCCACCACATGTTCTGGGCGGATCCCGACGCCAGCGACGCGGCGGTGCGGCGATTTCTCAAGCGGGTCGGAGCGCGCCACCTGGACAACCTGTTCGCGCTGCGACGGGCCGATGATCTGGGGTCCGGCGCGGACCCCGACGACCCCGTCCAGCTGGCCTACCGAGAGCGCCTCGACCGGGAGCTGGCCGCCGAAGCGGCCCTCGACCGCTACTCGCTGGCAGTCGACGGCAACGACCTCATGCGCCAGCTCGGGCTGCCCCCGGGGCCACGGCTGGGCAGGATGCTGGACGATCTGGTCGAGCGGGTGATCGACGACCCGGGGCTCAACGAGCGGGCCACGCTGCTGCTGCTCGCGCAGGGCATGCTTGCGGACATGGACGACGGGCCGCGCGAACGATGATCGAGCTGCTGCTCCAGGCGGAGCGCTCCCTCGCCGTGGGCCTCGTGGACCAGGCCGAGCGTCTGTACGCGCAGGCTGCGACGGCCGATCCGAAGAACTCGATCGCCGTGGTCGGACTGGCCCGGGTCGCCCTCGAGCGTGGCGACGAGCCGGCGGCATGGAGGCTCGCCCGGCAGGCCCTTGAGATCGACCCCGAGAACGTTGCCGCGCAACGCCTGGCCGGCCGGCTTGAGGAAGTGTGGGCGTACCGGGGCGAGTCGCTGCCGGCGACCGTGCCCGACGAGGACCCGGTGGCCGGCCGCGGCGCGGGCATGGAGCCCGCCGGTTCCGCGGCGCCGGACCCGGACCCCGGCAGCGCGCCCACCGGTTCCGCGGCGCCGGGCCCAACGGCATCCCCTTCCCCGTCCCCATCGCCATCCCCGTCCCCCTCGCCATCCCCGTCCCCGGCGCGACCGGTCCGCAAGCGCCGCGTGATCGATCGCCTGCTCAGGAGGAACCGCCCGTGAGAGTCCTGGTCACCGGGGGCGCCGGTTATGTCGGCAGCACGTCCGTCGATGCGCTTCTCGGTGCTGGCCACGGCGTGGTCGTGCTGGACGACCTGAGCACGGGCCACCGGTCGGCCGTCCCGCCCGGGGCCGTCCTCGAGACCGGCTCCTACGGTGATGAGGGCGCCGTGCGCGGCCTCCTGGCAAGCCAGCGGATCGACGCGATCCTCCATTGCGGTGCCCGTTCGCTGGTTGCCGAGAGCGTGTCGGACCCGTCCACGTACTACCGCGCCAACGTCGTGGGCGGCATCGCGCTGCTCGAGGCGGCCCGTGCGGCCGGTGTCGGGCGGGTGGTGTTCAGCTCGACGGCCGCCGTGTACGGCATCCCGATCGCCACCCCGATCCGCGAGGATGCCCCGGCTGCTCCCATCAACGCCTACGGCGAGACGAAGCGCACGTTCGAGGGGGCGTTGCGCTGGTACGGCGCCGCCTACGGGTTGCGGAGCGTGGTCCTGCGCTACTTCAACGTGGCCGGCGCGACCGAGCGGCTGGGCGAGATCCACCGGCCGGAGACGCACCTCATCCCCAACGCCCTGCGCGCGGCTGAGGGCGGCCCCGCGATGACCCTGTTCGGGGACGACTACCCGACCCCCGACGGCACGGCCGTCCGTGACTACATCCACGTGGCGGACCTCGCCGACGCCCACGTGGCCGCGCTCGAGCTCACGGGCCGCGATGGCGGCGCCGAGCCGGTCATCTGCAACCTGGGCACGTCCACCGGGTTCTCGGTCCGCGAGGTGCTCGCCGCCGCCGCGGACGTCGTCGGGGGGGCGATCCCGCACACCGTGGGACCGCGGCGTCCGGGCGACCCGCCGGTGCTGGTGGCGTCCAACGACCGTGCGCGCGAGGTCCTGGGCTGGACGCCGCGACGGTCGACGCTGGCGGCGATGATCGGCTCGGCGTGGGCCTGGCGGCAGACCCACCCGGAGGGCTACGGCGACTGAGGCTCCCCGACGGTCTCACCCGACCCGGCCCACCGGTCGTTGACGGGCCACACCAGCCACAGGCCCACCAGCATCGTCAGCAGCAGGCTCAGGATCGCGAGCTGGTAGGCGGCGGTCCCCAGCGAGTCGAAGAACAGGAACAGGATCAGGCCGTAGACCAGCTGGCCGACGACCTGGGATCCCTTCCCCACCAGGCCGTACAGGCCGAAGAACTCGCCCAGCCGGGCAGGCGGCGAGAGCCGGATCATGAACACCCGGTCTGCCACCTGGACGCCGCCGAGGCCGCTGCCGAGGATCGCGCCGGCGACCACGAACAACGTCATGCCCCGCGGCGTCCCGGCCAGGCCCAGTGACAGCAGGCCCAGCGCGAGCCCCGCCACCCACGACCCGAGCACGGTCAGCAGCGTCCGCTTCGGTCCTGCCCGGTCGACCATGAACCCCCAGCCGAAGCTGGCCAGGATGGCGACCACCGTGAGCAGCACCGAGGTCAACAGCCACTGGCCCTGGGTGAGCCCCACGACCTTCACCGCCACCACGCTCATGACCACGATCAGGGTGTTGACGGCGTCGCTGTAGAAGAACCGGCCGAGCAGGAACCGTGGCAGGCCGGGCACCATCCGGGCATGGCCGATCGTCACCCGGAGCTGGGCCAGCGACGCGACCCCGTCGCCCAGCGTCACCCGCTTCGCGCCCGCGACCGGCCGGTCCCGGACCACCAGGAAGATCGGCACCGCGAAGATCGCGAACAGGACGCCGGCGACGAAGAAGATGGGGTCCGGGCTGTCGGTGATCCCCAGCAGGATCAGGGTGATTGCGGCGAAGATCGTGCCCATGTACCCGACGCCCACGCCGATGCCCGACAGCCGGCCCCGGGTCTCGGGCCGGCTGACCATCGCCAGGGTCGCGTCGTAGTAGATGAGCGCCCCCTGGTAGGCGAAGTTGGCGATCGTGAACAGGACCGCGCCGACGACCGGCGGGGTGAACCCGATGACCGCCGAGGGAATGATCGTCAGCAGCGTGAACAGGAGCAGGAACGGCAGCCGCCGCCCGTCGCGATCCGAGAGGGCACCGAGGATCGGCGACACGAGGGCGTTGATACCGACGCTGACCGCGATGGTGATCCCCTGGACCAGCTGTCCCAGTCCCTGGCCGAACCGGTCGTCGGAGGTCAGCCACAGGCCGATCGCGGTGGACACGACCGCGTACGAGAAGATCGTGTTCGCGAAGTCGTACAGGCTCCACGCGCCCTGCGCCAGCCGGCGCTGGTTGCGCGGGTCGGCGGCCGGGTCGGCAACGACATCGGACATCGGCTGCATGGATGCGGGGAAACCCTCGTGACGGAGAGGTCGAAACGACCCCGCCGCGATCATAGACGCGCCGGATGAACGATCGGACCCTGCTGCCGGCCGGACACCGCTGCCGGGCGCGACGCCACCGGCCGGCGGTAGCATCGGCGGCGATGGCCATCGACCCTGCCCTGCGCGAGCTCGCCGCCCGGTGGCGGCCCCAGCGACCCGGCCCTCGCCGTCCGCGCGACATCCGGGATGCGCTGGTGGAGCCCCGGTGGGACGGGCTGCCCGTGGTCGCC
The DNA here is from genome assembly GCA_963727585.1 of uncultured Chloroflexia bacterium. Taxonomy (GTDB): domain Bacteria; phylum Chloroflexota; class Limnocylindria; order Limnocylindrales; family CSP1-4; genus CAIXZV01. The sequence goes on from CAVSHH010000004.1 coordinate 131,617, forward strand.
GCCGTCGGCGAACAGGACGCGGAGTTCGTGCATGCCGGAGCGGAGGTGACCGTCCCGGCGGCGCTGCTGCGGGCGCTGGGCGAGGCATTCAACGCATCCGGGGCCCTGGTCGAGGGCCACCTCACGACCAGGGCCATGGACAGCGGCGAGGGCGTGCAGGTGCCCTCGGCGCCCGCGGAGCGACCATCGCTGTTCATCCCCAGGGCGTTGCGCCGGGGCAAGGACGAGGCCTCGCGGCGCCGGGCCGAGCGGGAGCGCCTGGCGTCCGCCGAAGCAGCCGCCGTCCTCGAAGCCCTCGCCGGGGGCACGCCGCACGCGTTCGTGGCCATCGACCTGCTGTGGCTTGACGGCATGGCCCTCGACGGCATCCCGCTGCTCGAACGAAAGCGATTGCTGGCCTCCGTGATCGACGAGACCTCGTTGATCCGGGTCGGACCGTTCGTGACCGAGCGCGCCATCGCCACCCACGTGACCTGGGCGGCGATGGGCTTCCGCGAGCTGCACTATCGCGCCGCCAACAGCCGCTACCTGGCCGGCGAGGAGAACCCCGACTGCGCCGTTGCGCCGCCGCCGGCGAACGTCGGAGAGGCCGCCGGCGGATAGCATCCGGACTACGCCCTGCTGGCCTGGGATGGTAGGGTGGAATCGTGCCAGCAACGACCCTGACGCCTGCCATCCGGGAGCAGATCGCCCGCCTGGGCAAGGCGGACATCATGGTCGGCATCCCGAGCTTCAAGAACGCCGCGACGATCGGCTACGTGGTCCGCGCGGCGCACGCCGGGCTGGTCCAGTACTTCCCCGATCTCAGGCCTGTGCTCATCAACTCCGACGCCGATTCGCCCGACGGCACCCAGCGGGTGGTGGTGGAGACGGAGCCCCCGGACTACGTCGAGTCGATCCTCCTCGTCCGCCCCACCAACCGCCTGACCCGGGTGACCCTCACCTATCCCGAGATCGACGGCGTGGGCGGCAAGGGCGCCGCCCTGCGCACGATCTTCGAGATCGCGGCGGCCCTCGAGGTCCAGGCGCTGGTCGTGGTCGACAGCGACCTGCGCAGCATCGTGCCCGAGTGGATCGAGCTGCTCGCCGGCCCCATCATCAAGGGCGGCTACGACTTCACCGCGCCGCTGTACGCCCGCTACAAGTACGACGGGACGATCACCAACACGGTCACCTACCCCCTCACCCGTGCCTTGTACGGCCACCGGCTCCGGCAGCCCATCGGCGGTGACTTCGGGGTGTCGGGCGACCTCGTCCGCCACTATCTCGAGCTGGACGACTGGACCGACGACATCAGCAAGTTCGGGATCGACATCTGGATGACGACCTCCGCCCTGATCGGGGGCTATGCCGTGTGCCAGACGCGGCTGGGTGCCAAGGTCCACGATCCCAAGGATCCCGGCGCGGACCTGGGCCCGATGTTCCGCCAGGTGGTGGGCACCATCCTCGAGCTCGCGGCCACCCACCCCGAGGCCTGGATGGGTGTCCAGGGCTCCCACGACACCCCGGTCTACGGCTTCGAGCGGATCATCGATCCGCCGGCCCTCGAGGTGAACGCGGTCCGGCTGCTGAGCGAGTTCCAGGCGGGCTCGCTGACGCTCGTCGACACCTGGCGCGCGATGCTCCAGCCGGCCAACCTGGACATGGTGCTGTCGCTCGCCGGCGAGGCGGGCGCGCTGGCCGAGGCGGCGATCCGCCGGCTGGGGCTGGGCACCGAGGGGAGCACCGCCCACGTCGGGACGCTCGAGATGGCCGAGGCGCTATCGGCCTTCCACTTCCCGGACGACCTCTGGGCACGCGTCGTCTACGACCTGATCATCGCCACCCGCCAGGGCGCGCTCGAGACGGGCCAGATGGTCGCGGCGCTGGTTCCCATCTACTTCGGGCGTGTCGGCAGCTTCGTGATCGAGAACCGCAACCTCACCACCGCCGATGCGGAGGAGCGGGTGGAGCACCAGGCGCGGCAGTTCGAGCTGCTCAAACCCTATCTCCTGGACCGCTGGCGGGCGGCCGTGGCCGAGACACCCCGGTGATCCCCGCGCCGCTGCCCTCGCGCGTCCTGATCCCGGTCGCCAACCCGCTGACGGCCGAGGAGCTGATCCGGATCGGCGCCGCCCTGATGGACGAGCGGACCGGTGAGCTCACAGCCCTCGGCATCGTCGAGGTCCCCGAGGGCATGCCGCTCTCCGAGGGGGCCACCCGCGCCCGGCAGGCCCGCCGGCTCCTCCAGCGGGTGCTGGACTACGTGCCCCAGGGGACGGTGATCCATCCCCTGGTCCGCATCGCTCGCCATGCCGCGGCGGGCATCGTCGAGGCCGCCGCCGAGCAGGAGACGGACCTGATGATCTTCGGGTGGGGTGGCAAGTCGGGCAGCCACCGGGACCCGGCGACGGCCGTGATCAGCCCCACCATCGACGAGGTCGTCCGCGAGTCGCCGTGCGACATCGCCGTCGTGAAGCAGCGCGGCGCGACGGACATCCGGCGCATCCTGGTACCGGTTCGCGGCGGTCCACATGCCGAGCTGGCCCTCCGGGTGGCAGACGCCCTTGCCCAGCGCCACGGGGCCACGGTCGCCGTGATGCACCTCGTGCCCGCGGGCGTCACCGAGGCGGTCCACGCCCAGGCGGAGCACGCGCTCGCCACCTTCACCCGACGGTTCGTCACCGTCCAGGCCGAGCCCCTGTTGCGCGAGACGGCGAACGTGCGGACGGCCATCCTGCGCGAGGCCGAGCGGGCGGACCTGGTGGTCATGGGCGCCTCTGCCCCGCCCGGTGAGGGAGGCGGTGCCCTGTTCGGGGCCCTGCCCGAGGCGATCGCCCAGCGAGCCAAGCCCACGGTCATCGTGGTCAAGACCCGCGAGGCGATCGGCCGCCAGACGTTCGAGCAGCTTGCCCAGAAGGCGGAGACCCTGGTGGCCGCCGACAAGGCGGCCGAGGAATCGCGGGCGGTGCCGGCGCGAGTCGACCGCTGGTTCGCCGAGGCCAACTTCCACCACAGCGAGTTCTCCGACCTGGCCCGCCTGGCCACGCTCAAGGCGAAGCACGGGGTCAGCGTGTCGCTGGTGCTGCCCACCCTCAACGAGTCGGAGACGATCGGGCCCATCGTCCATCGGGCCATGCGCGAGATGCAGCATCGCTACCCGCTGCTGGACGAGATCCTGGTCATCGACTCGGCATCCACGGACGACACCCGGAGGATCGCCGAGGCCGAGGGTGCCCGGGTCGTCCAGCACCCCGACGTGCTGCCCCGCTACGGATCATTCCGGGGCAAGGGCGAGGCGCTCTGGAAGTCGCTGTTCGAGACCTCGGGAGACATCGTGGTCTGGGCGGACACCGATGTCCGCAACTGGCACCACCGGATGGTCTACGGGACCCTCGGTCCGCTGCTCGTCGAGCCGCGCCTGCAGTACGTGAAGGGCTACTACCAGCGGCCCATCGTCGAGGGCGGCGTGCTCAAGGAGGGCGGCGGCGGCAGGGTCACCGAGCTCGTGGCCCGGCCCCTGCTCAACCTGTTCTTTCCGGAGCTGTCGGGTCTCATCCAGCCGCTCTCCGGCGAATACGCCGGTCGGCGATCCCTGCTCGAGCAGCTGCCGTTCTTCACCGGGTACGCGGTCGAGATCGGCCACCTGATCGACGTCCTGGAGAAGGCGGGCCTGGGGGGCCTGGGACAGGTCGACCTCGAACGACGGGTCCACCGCAACCAGGAGCTGGAGGGGCTGTCGCGCATGTCGTTCGTGATCCTCCAGGCCGTCATGAAGCGGCTCGAGGAACGGCGTCGTGCCCGGCTGTTCGCGGAGCTGGGATCGACCATGAAGCTGCCCCGCTCGGGTCGCGGCCGCCTCTCGCTGGAGGTCATGGAGATCGCGGACCACGAGCGTCCGCCGATGATCCGCATCCCCGAGTACCTCGAGCGCCGGCATGGGACCGCCGGCGAGGCGGGCGACGAGGCCGGCTAGCCCGTGGCAGCCTGGGCGGCCCGCAACCGGCAGACGATGGACGCGCAGGATCGATGCGCGTCCTGATCGCGCCCGACTCCTACAAGGGCACCCTCAGCAGCGTCGAGGTGGCGCGGGCGATCGCCGCCGGCTGGCTCCGCGCCCGCCCCGGCGATCAGGTCCGGCTGGCCCCGTTGGCCGACGGGGGCGAGGGAACGCTGGTGGCGATCGAGGCCGCCGGGGGCTGGCTCCGTCGCGAGACTGACGCCGCCGACCCCCTGGGGCGGACCATCCGGGCGACCTGGCTCGCCCGGGAAGACGGCAGCGAGGCGTTCGTCGAGATGGCCCAGGCGTCGGGGCTGTCCCGACTGGCGCCCGGGGAGCATGATGCCGCGCGCGCCACGACCCGGGGCACGGGCGACCTCCTGGGTGCGGTGCTCGACGCGGGGATCCGTGACGTGGCGCTGGGAATCGGCGGCTCCGCCACCACCGATGGCGGCGCGGGGCTGATCCGGGCGCTGGGCGGGTGGGTCGACGACGACCTTGCCGCGGTCGGCCTCGACGGGATCGATCCGCGGCTGGCCGGCGTCCGGTTGCGGATCGCGTGCGACGTCACCAACCCGCTGCTCGGGCCGGACGGGGCGGCCGCGGTCTACGGGCCCCAGAAGGGGGCCGACCCCGAGCTGGTGGCTGTCCTCGACGCGCGCCTCGCCCGGTACGCGGACGCGCTCGAGGCGGTCACGGGCCGCCGGGAGCGAGACACGCCGGGAGCTGGAGCCGCCGGTGGGCTGGGCTTCGGGCTGCTGTGCCTGGGCGGCAGGTTCGCGTCGCTCCGACTGGAGCCGGGCATCGAGCTGGTGATGGCGGAGGCGCGGTTCACCGAGGCGCTCGCCGAGTGCGACCTGGTGGTGACCGGCGAGGGCCGGGTCGACGCCCAGACGGCCTTCGGCAAGACGGCGATGGGCGTGGCCCGCCGGGCCCGCCGGGCCGGCCTCCGGTGTGTCGCGGTCGGTGGCGGGGCGACCCCCGAGGGTCGTGAGGTGCTGGCGGCGCAGGGGGTCGACGTGGTGGCGGTCCACGACCGGCCGATCTCGCTCGAGACGGCACGAGCGGCCGGGACCGCGCCGGTCGAGGCGGCCGCGGCGCGGTTCGCCGGGACGCTCGGTGGCTAGCCCGGCCGGAGCCGGTCGCAAGCCGGTGAACAGCCGGCGTGCCAAGCCGGATCCGGTCCGCCAATGGGCGAGCTACCTGCGGCGGTACCGTCCGGGGCTCCAGCGCTTCGTGCTCGACGGGCTCACGGCAACGTACGGCGAGCAGACCTGGGTGCCCCGGCTGGATCCCACCTCGGAGCTGATCCTCACCATCCTCACCCAGAACACCGCCGACGTGAACGCGGAGAAGGCGTACGAGGCCCTCCGTCGCAGGTATCCCAGCGATCGAGCGCCGGAGGAGCACCGGCCGGGCATCGGGTGGGGCGGCGACGGCCTGACCGCGGCGCCGCCACCTGACTGGTCCGCGGTCGAGCACGCCCCGCTTCCGGAGCTGGTGGACGTGATCCGGCCCGGCGGGCTGGCGCCCCAGAAGGCGCCCCGCCTCCAGGCGACCCTCCGCCACATCCGCGAGCAGCGCGGCGACTACTCGCTCGCCTTCCTGGGCGACCTGTCGGCGCTCGAGGCACGCGACTGGCTGACCGCGATCGATGGGATCGGCAAGAAGACGGCCTCGATCGTTCTCGCGTTCTGCTTCGGATCGCCGGTCATGGCCGTCGACCGGCACGTGGAGCGCGTCTCCAAGCGGATCGGCCTGATCCCGGCCAAGGTGACCGCGGACCAGGCCCACGACCTGTTCCTGGGCATCCTCGAGCCCGACGAGATGTACGCCGCCCACGTGCTGCTGATCCACCACGGCCGTGCCATCTGCCACGCCCAGAGCCCCAAGCACGACCTGTGCCCGTTGCGGGACCGCTGCCGCGCCGTGCACCCCAGGGTCCCCTGACTGGAGATGAAGCCTTGACCCCGTCCGAGCAGCCTGTCGCCATCAGTCGCAGCCTGCCCCTGGCGGGAACCGGTCGATGACGCCCGTCGACCGCCGGATCCCGCTGCTGCTCGACGTCGACACCGGGATCGACGATTCCCTGGCGCTGTTGTACGCCGCGGCCTCCCCCGAGGCCGACCTGGTCGCGGTCACCTGCCTGTCGGGCAACGTCGAGGCGGCCGATGTCGAGCGCAACACGCGTGCGGTCCTCGAACTGGCGGGCCGGGACGATGTCGAGGTCGCGGTCGGGCGCCGCATCCCGCTGGTGCGCCCGCTCGAGATCACGCCCGAGACGCATGGCCCGCACGGCACGGGCTACGCGGTGCTGGCGGAGCCGGCGCGCCCGGCAGCGTCGCGCTTCGCGCCGCAGCTGATCGTGGACGAGGCACGTGCCCGGCCGGGCGAGCTCACGCTGGTCACGCTGGGGCCGCTGACCAACCTCGCCGTCGCGGTCCTGGCCGAGCCCGACCTGCCGCGCCTGCTGCGCCGCTGGGTCCTGATGGGCGGCGCGTTCCGGGTACCGGGCAACACGACACCGACCACCGAGTGGAACATCCACTGTGATCCTGAGGCGGCCCGAGTCTGCTTCTCCGCGTGGCAGGCCGCCGTGTCCGCCGACGCGCGGGTGCCCCGGGCGATGGCCATGGGCCTCGACGTCACCGAGCGGGCGCGCATCCTGCCCGAGGACGTGGAGGCGCTGGCCGCCCGGGCAGGAAGCACGGGCGACCTGGGGCTGGGCGGCGGAGCGTCAACGGAACCGGCTCGCGCCTCGACCGCCAGCGTGCCGGTCGTGCGCTACATCGCCGATGCCCTGCGCTGGTACTTCGAGTTTCACGCCCGGTACGACGGCTTCTACGGGGCCTTCATCCACGACCCGCTGGTGGTCGCCTGCGCGCTCGACCCATCGCTCGTCCGGACCGAGCCCGCCGCGGTCGACGTGGACAGCTCGGGGGGCGTGGCGGACGGCCAGACGGTCGCCGACTGGCGCCGGCTGTGGGGACGGGCCCCGAACGCCGATGTCGCGGTGGAGGCGGACGCGGCCGAGTTTCTCCGGCGGCTCGTGGACCGCGTCGGAGCGCTGGCCGCTGAGCGGGCCTCAGCCTGAGGCGGGCACCGGTTCCGACGGCGGTGGCTCGCTTGGGCGGCGGGTGTCGTGCTCGCGGACCACCAGCACCGAGCACTCGGCGTGCAGCAGCACGTTGCGGGCCGTGCTGCCGAGGATCAGCCGGGCGAGCCCGGTATGACCGCGCGTCCCCATCACGATCGTCGCCACCTGGCGGTCGCGGGCAAAACGCACGATCTCGGTCGCAGGATCACCCTCGAGCGTCACGGGCGTCGCCGGGTGCCCGGCGTCGGACAGCCGGTGCGCCTCGCTGTCCGCCTCCTCCCGGACCTCGCGCCGGGCCTCGTCGGTTGACCGGGTGTAGCTCTCGAGCACCTGGTCGTACAGCCCAGCGGTGAACCCGGCGGCGACCGGGACCGCCACCTCGGCCACGGTCACGACGGACACCGGCAACCCGGCGAACAGCGGCCAGTCGGTCAGGACGCGCTCGGCCCGTCGGGCGGATGGCGAGCCGTCGTCGGCGAACGTGACCGGCTCGAGATGTCCCCGGCGGGCGACCAGGACGGGGCATGGAGCGTGGTCGACCACCTCGGCTGCCGTGCTGCCGAGGAGCATCGTGGCGATCCGGCCGTGGCCCCGGCTGCCCATGACCACCAGCTCGGAGCCGGATGCCCTCGCCTCCTCGACGATGGCCGTGGCGGGCCGGCCCCGGAGGAGGTAGCCCTCCACGCGGATCCCCGGGCGCTGCAGATCGGCCTCGGCTCGGGCGACGGCCTCGCGCAGGAGCCGGGCCTCGGCCTCCTCCTCGGTCTCGCCGTTGGTGCTGGCATCGCCGCCCATGGCCGCCCAGGAGAGCGAGAGGGCGTCGCTGAACGGGCGGTGGACCGCGACGACGCGGATAGCCGACTCGGGTGGCAGCGTGAACGTGGACACGAGCTGGACGGCGCGGGCGCTGCAATCCGAGCCGTCGACGGCCAGCAGGATGCGCATCGAAGACCTCCGATCGGTGCCATCGTCATCCCGGCCATGATCGGCCGGGACGGCCGAACGGCCCGTTCGGCGGCGCCCGAAGTCGCCTGGTTCAGTCGCCGACCGGCCCGGCCCGGGCTGCCAGTGCCGCCCGGACCCCTCGCGCGATCTCGATGTCCTCCCGGGCGGGAATGACGAATGCACGGACAGCGGCGTCCGGCGCCCCGATGTCCCGGTCGCCATCGGCACCGAGGCGCTTCCCGTTGGCGACCGGATCGAGCCCGATCCCGAGATGGCCGAGCCTGTCGACCGCCAGTGCCCGGACCACGGGCGAGCGCTCGCCGACACCGCCCGTGAACACGATCGCGTCAAGACCGCCGAGCGAGGCCGCCATCGCCGAGATCGCCGCGCGCAGCCGGTGGATGTAGACGCCCAGCGCGAGCCGCGCCTCGGGCTCGCCCTCCTCGGTGCCGTCGAGCACGGCCCGCATGTCGGCCGTCCCGGCCAGCCCGAGCAGCCCGGACTGGGTCTCGAGGCCTTCCGACAGCTCCGCGACGGGCATCTTCTCGTGCTCCGCGAGCCACAGGATGAGCCCGGGATCCACACTGCCCGAGCGGGTGGCCATGACCAGCCCCTCGAGCGGGGTGAACCCCATCGTCGTGTCCACCGACCGTCCACCCAGGACCGCCGCCAGGGACGCACCGGCGCCCAGGTGGCAGGTCACCACGCGCAGCGTCTCGTCGCTCTCGCGGCCGATGAGCTCCGCCACGCGCCGGGCGGCGAACGCGTGCGACAGGCCGTGGAACCCGTAACGCCGGAGGGCCCACCGGCGACGCCAGGCTGCCGGGATCGCGTACGTGGCGGCCTCGGCCGGGATCGTGGCGTGGAACGCGGTATCGAAGCAGGCGACGCTGGGCACGTCGGGCAGGGCCGCCGCGACGGCCTCCAGGCCGGCCAGCGACTTGGGCTGGTGGAGCGGCGCCAGCGCGCTGAGCTCGCGGATCGCCCCGATCACGCCGTCGTCGACCACGACCGGCTCGATGAACCGGGTCCCGCCGTGCACCACGCGGTGGCCGACCGCATCCACGCGCCCCATCGGTTCCAGCGCCTCGAGCACGGAGGCCGCGTCGTCGGCTCCCCTCGGCGGGGGGAGGTCGGCCTCGGCGAGCAGCGTGTCCATGCGGTCGAGCAACCGCAGCTTGAGGCTGCTGGAGCCCGCGTTGACGACGAGGATGCGGGCCGCCCCTACGCGGGCCACGACCAGTCCGAGATCTCCGGCGCATCCTCGCCCTCGAGCCGGGTGTAGGCGCGTGCCTCGATCCGCTTGTCCACCATCAGCTGCCGCACATGGCCCGCGCGCGGACCCAGCCCGGGAACCCGGTCGATCACGTCGAGCACCAGGTGGTAGCGATCGAGGTCGTTGAGCATCACCATGTCGAACGGCGTGGTGGTGGTGCCCTCCTCCTTGTAGCCCCGGACATGGATGTTGGCATGGTTGGTCCGCCGGTACGTGAGCCGGTGGATCAGCCACGGGTAGCCGTGATAGGCGAACACCACCGGCTTGTCCGTGGTGAACAGGGCGTCGAACTCGGCGTTCGAGAGCCCGTGCGGGTGCTCCCGCTCATCCTGCAGGCGCATCAGGTCGACCACGTTTACGAACCGCACCTTCAGGTCCGGCAGGTGCTGGCGGAGGAGATCGACGGCGGCCAGCGCCTCGAGCGTGGGAATATCGCCGGCACACCCCAGCACCACGTCGGGTTCGCCGTCCTGGTCGCTGCTGGCCCATTCCCAGATCCCGATCCCCCGGGTGCAGTGGAGGATCGCCTGGTCCATCGACAGCCAGTTGGGGCCGGGCTGCTTGCCGGCGACGATCACGTTGACGTAGTTGCGGCTGCGCAGGCAGTGATCGCCCACCGACAACAGGGTGTTGGCGTCGGGCGGCAGGTAGACCCGGATCACGTCGGCCTTCTTGTTGACCACGTGGTCGATGAACCCCGGATCCTGGTGGCTGAAGCCGTTGTGGTCCTGGCGCCACACGAGCGAGCTCAGGACGTAGTTGAGCGACGCGATCGGACGGCGCCAGGGCAGGTCACGGGTGACCTTGAGCCACTTCGCGTGCTGGTTGAACATCGAATCGATGATGTGGATGAAGGCCTCGTAGCAGTTGAACAGGCCGTGCCGCCCGGTCAGCAGGTAGCCCTCGAGCCAGCCTTGGCACTGGTGCTCGCTCAGCATCTCCATCACCCGGCCGTCGGGTGCGAGGTTCTCGTCGCTGGGAACGATCTCCGCCATCCAGGTCTTGTCAGTGACGTCGAGCACGGCTCCCAGCCGGTTGGAGGCGGTCTCGTCCGGCCCGAACATCCGGAACGTCTCCGGGTTGCGGGCCATGACCTCCTTCAGCCAGGTGCCGAGAACGCGGGTTGCCTCGGAGCGGGTCGCCCCGGGCGCCGGCACGTCCACCGCGAACGTCCGGAAATCGGGCAGTGCGAGGTCGCGCAGCAGCTCCCCGCCGTTGGCCACCGGGTTGGCGCTCATCCGTCGCGGGCCATCCGGCGCCAGCGCCGCGAGGTCGGGCCGGAGGCTGCCCCGCTCGTCGAACAGCTCTTCCGGGCGGTAGCTGCGCATCCACGACTCGAGCAGCGCCCGGTTGTCCGCGTTGGTCCGGACCTCCGCGAACGGCACCTGGTGGCTGCGCCAGTTGCCTTCGACCGGCTTGCCGCCGATCTCGCGCGGCCCCGTCCAGCCCTTGGGGGTCCGGAGCACGATCATCGGCCAGCGCGGGCGATCGAGCACGCCCTCCTCCCGGGCCCGCCGCTGGATCGTCCGGATCTCGGCGATCACGGTGTCCAAGGTCGCCGCCAGCTGTCGGTGGACATCCTCGGGCTCGTCGCCCTCCACGAAGTACGGCCGGTGCCCGTACCCCTCCATGAGCGCCGCGAGCTCGTCCTTCGGGATCCGGGCGAGGACCGTGGGGTTGGCGATCTTGTAGCCGTTGAGGTGCAGGATCGGCAGCACCGCGCCGTCGCGAGCCGGATCGAGGAACTTGTTGCTGTGCCAGCTGGTGGCCAGTGGACCGGTCTCCGCCTCGCCGTCGCCGACGACCGCGCAGACCAGCAGGTCGCGATTGTCGAACGCGGCCCCGTAGGCATGCGACAAGGCATAGCCCAGCTCTCCGCCCTCGTGGATGGAGCCCGGCGTCTCGGGTGCCACGTGGCTCGGGATGCCACCCGGGAACGAGAACTGGCGGAACAGCTTGCGCATCCCGTCCTCATCCTGGGTGATCGACGGGTAGACCTCGGAGTACGTCCCCTCGAGGTAGGCGTTGGCGACGATCGCCGGGCCGCCGTGGCCGGGCCCGATGACGTAGATCGCATCGAGCTGGTCCCGCTTGATGACCCGGTTCATGTGGGCGTAGATCAGGTTCAGGCCGGGCGTCGTGCCCCAGTGCCCGAGCAGCCGGGGCTTCACGTCCTCGGGGGCGAGGGGCGCTCGCAGCAGCGGGTTGTCGAGGAGGTAGATCTGGCCGACCGACAGGTAGTTCGCGGCTCGCCAGTAGGCATCGATCCGACCCAGATCGTCGGATGTGAGCGCGCTGGTGCCAGTCGCCGGTGCCGTCATCGCGAACCTCCCTGGACAGTTGACCCGGCAAGCCTACTCCGCGGGCGTTGCCCGCCCGTTTCCGCACCGCCGATCGGACTCACGGATGCGGTCCTCCGCCGCCTGCCGCGCCGCCCCTCAGCCGTCCCGGCGGATCGCCACGACCAGGAGCAGGAAGGTCGTCTCCAGGATGTCGACGCCCGCGATCACCAGGGCCACGATGAACGGCAACGGGTGGCCCACCAGCCAGCCGGCCGCCGCCGAGAGCGCGGCCACGGCCAGGAACACGAACCGCACGCCACGCACCATCGCCGCCAGGTCGGTTCCGGTCAGGTCGTTCCCGCCGAGCTCGCGCCCGGCCTCGAGACGGCGGACGGCCTGGACGAGACACCACAGCGCCGCCACCACCGCGACCGCGACCAGGACCGCCCGGACCACGGGCGGCGGCGTGGCGACGATCGCGAGCAGCTCCCCGTTCCAGCCCAGCAGCGTGCCGCCCAGGAGGGCGAAGGTGCCGACGAGCAGCCACGCCACGCGGCCGCGGGTGATGCCCGACGCGTTCACCGGACCTCGAGCTCCACCTCGTGGCTCTCGCCGGCGACGATCCGCCATGCACGCAGGGCCGGCTGGCCGGTCAGCGAGACCAGCAGGTACAGCGCATCCGGGTACAGAGCGAGGGCGATATCGGTCCCGGACGGGACGGCAGCCGACGTCAGATGCGAGTGGGCGATGCCCCAGATCACCTCGCCGGCATCGTCCGCATCGACGGTGACCCGGTACAGATCGTCGGGATGAACTGTGTACCGCACGGGCGAGAGCGCCGCATTGCGGCAGGGCACGTACCGGAGGGCCTGGCCGCCGGCTGCGGCATACCCGGTCCCGGGCACGAGGCCGCAGGCCTCCAGCGGGTGCTCGGCACGCGCCTGGGCCTCGATGGACTCGGCGATCACCCGCGGCAGCGAGACGCGCCCGGGCCCTGGGTGGGCGGCGGTCGCACCGAGGGCACGCTGCCCCCGAGCGCTCCCCTCCGGTCTCCGCGCCGGGTCGGTCACCCGGCGCCGCCGTCCGTCATCGGGGTCCACCGAGTGTGTACACGCCGGCGTCGCCGGGGGTGGCGCCGCCGACTCCCGGGGCCGGGGGCGGCGGGGTCGTGCCAGCGGCACGCGCCGCGCGTGCCTCGTCCGAGCACACCGGGCAGGCCGGGTCGCGCCGCAGGCGGAGCTCCGTGAACTCGGTCTCCAAAGCGTCGAACAGGAGCAGCCGGCCGGCCAGCGTGGTCCCGATGCGGAGCAGGAGCTTGATCACCTCGTTGGCCTGGAGCAGGCCCATGATCCCGGGCACCACCCCCAGCACGCCCGCGACCGAGCATCCGGGCGCGAGCTCGGGCGGGGGCGGCGTGGGATACAGGCACCGGTAGCACGGCCCCGCGGGCGGGACGAACGTGGTCAACTGCCCCTCGAAGCGGAACACCGACGCGTGGACCACCGGGATGCCGGCTGCCACCGCGGCGTCGTTCAGCAGGTAGCGGGTCTCGAACGTATCGGTGCCGTCGATCACGACCTCGTAACCAGCGATCAGCCGGTCGACGTTGTCGGCGACCAGCATCTCCTCGTGGGCGACGACCGCAACATCCGGGTTGAGCGCGGTCAGCGTGCGCCGCGCGCTCTCGACCTTCTTCTCGCCCACCCGATCGGAAGCGTGGATGACCTGGCGCTGGAGATTGGACAGGTCGACCACGTCGAAGTCGACGATCCCGATCGTGCCCACTCCGGCCGCCGCCAGGTACAGGGCTGCCGGCGAGCCGAGCCCGCCTGCCCCGATCAGCAGGACCCGGGACGAGAGCAGCCTGGCCTGGCCCTCCGAACCGACTTCGGGGATCAGCAGGTGGCGGCTGTAGCGCTGCTTCTGGGTCTCGCTCAGGTGCGGCGGCTGGGTCCAGTCGAGGCCCTGGCTCTTCCAGGCCTGGAAGCCGCCGCCCATCGACGCCACGTCCTGGTAGCCCATCGCCAGCAGGGTCTGGGCCACGAACAGGGAACGGATGCCGCTGGCGCAGTACAGGACGACCGGGGTGGAGCGGTCCGGGACGGCCGCCTCGATGTCCTGCTCGACGTAGCTCCTGGAGATGTGGCGCGCACCCGGGATGTGGCCCTGCTCCCACTCGGACGCCTCGCGGACGTCCACCACCGCGACCCCGCTCCGCTGGCGACGGGCGTCGGTCTCGGCGGGCGAGATCTCGCTGACCTCGCTCCGGGCCTCGCGGAGGAGCTCGACGTAGGTCCTGGGCATCGCGGGCAGCTCCGGTGGGTCGAACAGGCCGCCGGGATCGGCGGGGCAAGGCGGACGGGGACTAGCCGGCGTCCTTCGCGAGCGGCTTGACACCGGCATCGTCGAGCAGGTGCTGGAGCGATTCGAACGACAGCATGGCGCACTTGAGCCGGGCGGGACTGATCTCGATCCCGAGCAGGTCGAGCAGATCGGTGGCCGCGAACCCGGCTACCTCGTCCACCGGCCTGCCCTTGATCTCGTCGGTCAGCAGCGACGCGGAGGCCTGGCTGATGGCACACCCGCGGCCGGTGAATCCCACCTCGGACACGACGCCATCCTTGACCGTCAGCTGCATCGTGATCCGGTCGCCGCACAGCGGGTTGGCACCCTCATATGACGCCGTGGGCGTCTCGAGGACACGGAAGTTGTGGGGCCGCCGGTAGTGCTCGAGGATGTAGTCGCGGTACAGGTCGTCCATCGTTCTCTCGAGTGTAGCGCCGGAGGCGAATTCCCGACCACGGGGGTGATTGACGGCGAACCGGTCCCTCCTGCCCGGGTGCGAGACCGCCGCCCGCTTCACCGGCGAAGTGCGTAGTATCCGTCCCAAACGCATGGGCGCGGCCTGCCGGGCTCGTCCCCCGGGTGTGGGACGCCGTGCCGAGACACGCAGGAGGAGAGCAACCACCCATCGGCGCGGCCGCTGTCCCGTCGGCGTGCGGGCGGCGGGGTCGCACTTGTTCGACGTTCCCGTTTGCAGTGATATCAGGAGGAATCCACGCGTGAGATCCAGGTTCCTGGTCGGCTTGGCGGTCGTCGCCATCGCCGCTTCCGCCTGCGGTGGCGGCGGCTCCGACAAAGCCAAGACCGCCACGTCCGCCGAGGACATGGGTGGCATGGAAGAGCTCGTCAAGGCCGCCGAGGCCGAGGGCCAGCTCAATGTCATCGCCCTGCCCCCGGAGTGGGCCAACTACAAGGGCGTCATCGCGGGCTTCAAGTCCAAGTACCCGAACATCACGGTTGACGAGGCGAACCCGGACGCCAACAGCCAGGAGGAGATCGACGCCGCCAAGAACCTCGAGGGCACCGACAACGCGCCCGACGTGTTCGACCTCGGCGTCAACGTCGCGCTCGCGAACACGGACCTGTTCGCGCCCTACAAGGTCGCGGCCTGGGGGGACATCCCGGACAACCTCAAGGAGTCCAGCGGGCTGTGGTGGGGGGACTACGCCGGCTTCATGTCCATTGGCTGTGACGCCACCAAGGTTCCGGTCCCGGCCACGGTCGCGGATCTCCTCAAGCCGGACTACAAGGGCGCGGTCGCCCTCAACGGCAATCCCAAGACGGCCGGCGCCGCCCTCAACGGCGTCGTCATGGCATCGCTCGCCAACGGCGGGTCTGCGGACAACATCGCTCCCGGTGTCGACTTCTTCAACCAGCTCAACGAGGCCGGCAACCTCCTCCCCGTCGACCCGACCCCGGCGACCATCGCCGCCGGTCAGACGCCGTGCGTCATCGACTGGGAGTACAACAACGCGGGTCTGGTGTCCGACCTCCAGAGCAAGGGCATCGACTGGCAGGTCGTCATCCCGTCCGACGCGCCGCCGGTTGCCGCCTACTACATCCAGGCCATCAACAAGGACGCACCGCACCCGGCAGCCGCCCGCCTGTGGATGGAGTACCTGTACTCCCCCCAGGCCCAGAACGAGTGGCTGAAGGGATTCGCCCGCCCGATCCTCCAGGACGCGATGATCCGGGACGGGACCATCGACCAGGCCGCGCTGGACGCGGTCGCGCAGGCCGAGGGCACCCCCGTCGTCCTGACCCAGGACGAGGTGAAGACGGTGACGGACTACATCGCCGCCAACTGGAACATCGAGCTGCCGTAGCACTGCAGGCGGTGCCTGCAGTGCTCCGACCCGATGGCATCCGTGCCCGTGTCGGAACTTGAGCCGGTCCCCGGCCCCGCCCCCGGCGGGGCCGGTTCCGCTCGCTCGCGTGCCCGGAACGCCTACCTGCCGACCGTCCCGTTCTTCGGCTACGTCGCGCTGTTCCTGATCCTGCCCACCGTGATCGTCACGGTGGGCGCGTTCCAGACGGCGGACGGCCTGCCGACCCTGGACGTCATCACGACCGTCCTGACCGGCTCGACGTTCCACCAGGCGTTCCTGCGGTCCATCCAGCTGTCGCTGGTGTCCGCCCTCCTGGGAGCCGTGATCGGCGGCCTGCTCGCGTGGGCCGTGTCGGCGGGCGGACCCGGCGGCCGGACGCGACAGTTCACCATCGCCGGCTCCAGCGTCCTGGCCCAGTTCGGCGGCGTGATGCTCGCCTTCGCGTTCCTCGCGACCTTCGGCCTCCGCGGTTCTGCCACGCTGTTCCTCAGGGACGTCACCGGCATCGACCTGTCGGGGGACAGCACGTGGGTGTACGGGATGACCGGCCTCACCGTCGTCTACTCCTACTTCCAGATCCCGCTCATGGTGATCGTCTTCCTGCCGGCGCTCGACGGCCTGCGCAGGGAATGGCGGGAGGCGTCCACGAGCCTGGGCGGATCCGCCTGGTCCTACTGGCGGCACGTCGGGGGGCCGATCCTGGCCCCGAGCTTCCTGGGTGCGGTCCTGCTGCTGTTCGCCAACGCGTTCTCCGCCTACGCGACGGCCGCTGCGCTGGTGAGCCAGGGCAGCCCGATCGTGCCGCTGCTGATCCGTGAGGCGCTGACCAGCGAGGTCATCCTTGGCCAGGCGAACGTGGGCAAGGCCCTTGCCCTGGGCATGGTCATCGTGGTGGCTGTCGTGATGTCGCTCTACGCGCTGGTCCAGCGGCGCGCGTCGCGGTGGCTCCGGTGAGCCGGGGCCGCCACCTGCGGGGCAGCATCGCCCGGTGGGCCGTCATCGTCCTCGTGGGCGGGTACCTCGTCCTGCCCCTGGTCTCGATGCTGGAGTTCTCGACTCGCGGCGACCTGGGGACCCGGAACCTCGACGCATGGATCGCCATCGGCAGCGACCCGAACCTCGTCGAGGCGATCATCACGACGCTCGCGATCGCGGCGCTGACCGCGGTCGGGATGCTCACGCTGCTGGTGCCGACGATGAGCTGGACCTATCTGCGCGTCCCAAAGCTCAAGCGGCCGGTCGAGTTCCTGTGCCTCCTGCCGCTCGCCATCCCGGCCGTGGTCCTCGTCGTCGGGATCGTGCCGATCTACTCGATCCTCACCCGGGCCACGCGCGGCTCCCCGCTGGTGCTGGTGTTCATCGACATCATCCTCGTCCTCCCCTACGCCCACCGGGCGATCGACGCCGGACTCAAGTCGATCGACGTGATCACGCTCGCGGAGGCCGCCCGGAGTCTGGGGGCCAGCTGGCCGAGGGTCATCCTCCAGATCATCGTCCCCAACCTCCGGGGTGCGCTCCTGTCCGCGTCGGTCATCGCGGTCGCCCTCGTGCTGGGCGAGTTCACGATCTCCTCGCTCCTCAACTACGACACCCTCCAGGTCGTCATCAACCTGCTTGGCAAGCGAGACTCCTTCCTCTCGGTCGCGGTCTCCCTGGCGGCGCTGCTGTTCGCCTTCGCTCTCATCTACGGCATCGCTGTCGTCGCCGGCGGCGAGCGTCGACCTGTCGAGGAGCCCACCGAGGAAGGGGTCGCCTGATGTCCCACACGCCCGCGGTCCCGGCGCAGCAAGACCGGAGCGGAGTCGCCGTCCACTTCCAGGATCTGCACCGCTACTACGGTGCGGTGCACGCCCTGGACGGCCTCGACCTCGAGATCGCTCCCGGCGAGCTGGTCGCGCTGCTCGGCCCGTCCGGCTGCGGCAAGACCACCGCCCTGCGGGCCCTGGCCGGCCTCGACACGCCCGACGCCGGCCGGATCGTGGTCAATGGGCGTGACATCACGGACGTGCCCGCAAACAAGCGGGACATGGGCATGGTCTTCCAGGCCTACAGCCTGTTCCCCAACATGACCGCACGCGACAACGTGGCCTACGGTCTGCGGTTGCGCGGCATGGACGGCCAGACGCGCGGCCGGCGAGCGGACGAGATGCTCGACCTGGTCGGCCTCCGCACCCAGGGGAATCGCTTCCCGTACCAGCTCTCCGGCGGCCAGCAGCAGCGCGTGGCCCTGGCCCGGGCGCTGGCCATCGAACCCCAGGTGCTGTTGCTCGACGAACCCCTGTCTGCCCTCGACGCAAAGGTCCGCCGTGTGCTGCGCGACGAGATCCGCCGGATCCAGATCGCCGTCGGCACCACGACGCTGTTCGTGACCCACGACCAAGAGGAGGCACTGGCGCTGGGCGACCGGGTCGGCGTCATGTCCACCGGCCGGCTCGAGCAGATCGCGACGCCGACCGAGCTGTACGACCGGCCCCGAACGCCGTTCGTGGCGGAGTTCGTGGGCCTCACCAACCGGATCGAGGGGGCAGCGAGCGACGGCACCGTCGACATCCTGGGCACCCGCGTCCCCCTGCTCCCCGGTTCCGCCGCCGCGGGCAAGGTGAGCGCCCTGGTGCGGCCCGAGGCGGTCGAGCTCGTGGCCGAGGAGGGCGCACCGGCCCGCGTGGCCGCCATCAGCTTCCTCGGCTCGGTCAGTCGGGTCCAGGTGAGCCTCCCCGACCGGACGCTCGTCGTGGCCCAGATGACCGCGGCGGAGGCCAGTGACCTGGTCCCGGGCGTGGCGGTCCGCCTGAGCGTGCGGCCGGCGCCGGTCTTCGCCGTGGCTGGCTGACCGGCCGGCAACCCGTCGTCGCCTCCGAAGCACGAGGACCCGGCCATGGCCAGCGCAATCCCCCGCCGGATCACGGAGGCCGCCCGCACCATCGACGTCGTGCACGAGACCGAGGTCCTCGTGGTCGGTAGCGGGCCGGGCGGGCTGGGGGCCGCACTGGGTGCAGCCCGGGCCGGGGTCGCCACCACGCTCCTGGAGCGGTTCGGCTGCTTCGGCGGCAACATCACCGCCGTCGGCGTGGAAAGCTTCGCCTGGTACCGCCACGAGCAGACCGTGGACAGCGTGGGCGTCGGCTCCGAGCTGGAGGCACGGGCGCGCGCCGCGGGCGCCACGTCCGACGAGTCGCAGTCGATCAGCCAGGCGTTCGACGCCGAGCGGTTCAAGGTGGTCGCGGACGCCCTGGTCGAGGAGGCGGGCATCCGGCCGATGCTGCATCGGACGTTCGTGGCGCCGATCCTCGAGGATGGCAGGCTGCGTGGCGTCATCACCGAGAGCAAGTCGGGCCGCGAGGCGATCCTGGCGCAGCGGGTGATCGACGCGACCGGCGATGCGGATGTGGCCGCTCGGTCGGGGGCGCCGGTCCACAAGACGCCGAGCGAGGAGATGCTCTCGGCGTCGGTGATGTTCTCGATGGCGGGCGTCGACAAGCGCGGGTTCATCGAGGCGGTCAAGGCCGATCCGCCTCGCTATCGCGACTGGACAGGCAACGTCGAGTGGGACATCGAGACCAGCGGCAAGGAGGACGACCTGTTCTCCCCCTTCCTGCGCAAGCCGTTCAAGCAGGCGATCGAGGCGGGTGTCATCCCACCGGGGCTGGTCACGATGGCCGGCACCTACGGCACGGTCCACGACAACGGCGACCTGACCTACCTCAACCTGGTCCACCTGGGGGGCGTCGACGGCACGGACGCGGACGACCTCACCCGGGCGGAGATCGAGGGCCGCAAACAGGCGATGCACGCGATCGAGGCGCTGCGCAGGTTCATGCCCGGCTGTGAGAACGCGACGCTGCGCAACTTCGGGATGACCGTGGGCGTGCGCGACACCCGCAAGATCGATGCGCTCTACAACCTCACCGCCGCCGACGTGCGCGGCGAGGCACGGTTCGACGACTCCATCGGCATCTTCCCGGAGTTCATCGACGGCTACGGCCTGCTGATCCTGCCGACCACCGGGCGCTACTTCCACGTGCCGTACCGCTCGCTGGTCCCCAAGGGTGTCGGCAACCTCCTGGTGGCCGGGCGGTCGATCGGCGGCGACAAGATCAGCCACGCCGCGGTGCGCTCGATGATGTGCTGCACCGTCAGCGGACAGGGCGCGGGCGTGGCGGCCGCGGTCTCGCTCCGCAACGACGAGCCGTTCGACCGGCTCGACGTCGGCAAGGTGCGGGCCGAGTTGGCGCGCCAGGGCGTCCGGCTCGACTGATCGCCCCTAGGTGGCTGGTGTGAAACGCGCGTTCTGACGGGCTGACGGACAGGCTCGGGCGCAGCGTACGATTCTCCCTGGCAGGAGCTGCCGGGCTGATCGCAGGAGCACACCGATGTCGCAGGGATCCACACCCCGTCAGGCCGACCTGTTCCGCGACACCGCCAGCTTCGTCGAGCCGCTGGTCCGATCCGACTCGATCCATGCCCTGCTCGCCCGAGAGTGCCACACGCTGTTCCCTGACGAGCTGTTCAGCGACCTGTTCGCGGCCAACGTCGGCCGGCGCTCGGTGCCGCCCCTGGTCGTCGCGGTCGTGATGGTCCTCCAGCGCCTCGAGGGCCTGTCCGACCGCGAGGCCGTCGAGCGGTACACCTTCGACGCGCGCTGGAAGTACGCCGCCGGCGGCCAGCCCTTCGATGCCCCGGGCTTCGCCCACACGGTGCTCGTCGACATGCGGGCGAGGCTCGCCCGCTCGGAGCGTCCCAACCGGATCTTCGAGCGCACGCTCGAGGTCGCGCGGGGTGCCGGCCTGGTCGGCGTCCGGCGGGTGCTCGACTCCACGCCCCTGTACGACGCGGTCGCGACCATGGACACGGTCACCCTGGTCCGCTCGGCGATCCAGGGCGTGCTCGCGGCATCGGGCGGGCGCGAGCCCGGCCTGCGCACCGTCCTCCGGCGCGACGACGACTACCGCCAGGGCGGCAAGCCCGCCGCGGACTGGGATGACGCCACCGCCCGGGCGGCCCTGGTCGACGCCCTCGCCCGCGACGGCGAGGCCGTGCTCGCCGGGCTCGAGGGCGAGCCGCTCGAGGCTCCGCTTGCCGAGGCCGCGGTCCTGCTCGCCACGGTGCTCGGCCAGGACCTCGAGCCGGGTCCGGACGGCCGGGTGCGGATCGCCCGGCGGGTCGCCCCCGACCGGGTGATCAGCACGGTCGATCCCGACACCCGCCACGGCCACAAGACCGAGGCCCGGGGGTTCGACGGCTACAAGGGCCACGTCGCGATCGACCCTGACCATGAGCTCGTCACCGCGACCGCGGTCACCCCGGGCAACGCCGGCGACGCCTCGGTTGCCCTCGCCCTGCTCACCCACGACCTCGCGCGCGAAGCCGCACCCGCCACCCCGCCCGTCGTGTACGGCGACGCGGCGTATGGGACGGGCCCGGTGCTCGAAGCGCTCGACGAGGCGGGCGCGCTCAGCCGGGTCAAGGTCCAGCCTGCGAACGGCGTGCCTGGGCACTTCACCAAGGACGACTTCACGATCGACCTCGGCGCCGGCACCGTCACCTGTCCCGCCGGTCGGGTCGCCAGGCTCACGCGGCATCAGCGCGGCGAGACCCAGGCGCGCTTCCGAAGCGCCTGTACCACCTGCCCGCTGGTCAGCCGGTGCACGACCTCGGCTCGCGGTCGCTCGATCGCTGTCGGCCCGCACGAGGCGCTTCTCACTGCCGGCCGCGCCGACACGCGCGACCCCGCCTGGCTCGCCGACTACCGGGCAACGCGGCCCAAGGTCGAGCGCAAGCTCGCCCATCTCGTCCGCCGACGACACGGCGGGCGGCGGGCTCGTGTCCGCGGCAGGCTGAAGGTTGGCGCCGACTTCGCCCTCCTCGCCGCCGCGGTCAACCTCGCACGCCTCGCGGTCCTCCGGGTGACGGGATCTGGCGGGACCTGGGCGGTCCGGCCAGCCTGACGGAGGGCCAAGGCCCGTCTCGGGGAGCAGCCGGAGCACGCTCGGGGGACGGTTGCCGCATGATCCGGGCGCCAATCACCCGATCACATCCACCGACCACACGCGCGGTCCGGTCAGCCCGTCAGAACGCGCGTTTCACACCGGCCACCTAGACCGGGACCGCCCCGTGTTCCACCGTGAGCGCCACGATGTCCGCCGCCGGCACATCGCGTGAGGCCACGCCCCGCTGCACCGCCAGGGCCGCCGCGGCACCCATCGCCTGGCCCATCGCCATGCACGTGCACTGGGCGCGGATGCCGGCGAACGCCACCCGGTTCGCGGACACGTTGCGGCCGGCGACCGTGAGGCGCCGCGACCCCTTCGGGATCAGTGCCCGGAACGGCACGCTGGGGACGGCGTCGGGATTGTCGATGAAGGAGACCTCGCAGCCCATCTCCTGGCTGTGGAGATCGACGTAGTTGAAGGCGTTGCAGACCTTGTCCGGGAAGTCCGTCGCCTTGACGAAGTCGTCCTTGACCACCGTGACCTCGCCCACGGTGTGGTAGGTCTCGCGGGCGAGCGCGAACGGAGCCATGAACCCCAGGTACGCCCGTTCCGCGCCCGGGATGCACTCACGCACGAAGCGGAACATGCGGAGCATCCGCTCGCGGCCCTCGACGTTGGCCCGCGTCTGGCCGTCGGCATCGGAGGTGTCGGCGTCGTAGAGGTGGGTGGCGTTGTGGCCGCCGTGCTGGAGGTAGTACAGGAACGGCTCCATGTTGGCGTACGCCCAGTCGCCCTTGTGCAGGCGCCCGGCCGCCAGCGCCTCCTCGTACAGCGCCTGCACCTCGGACTTCCAGAGCTGCTCGTGCTCGATGCCCTGGATCCTGTACTGGAGCGCGCCCGGCTGGGACACCGCTGATCGCGTCACCGGCAACCCCACGATGCGGACCACGTCCGAGTCGCCGGTGCAGTCGATGATCTCGCGGCAGCGGGTGACCCGCCGGATCCCCCGACCGAGCGACACGACCTCCCACCAGTCGCCGTCGGCCGTCACCTCGGCCACGAACTCGTGGTAGTGGAGAGCGACGCCCACGGCCACGGCCTCGGCTTCAGCCACAGATGCATACACCGGCACGTTGATATAGCTGTAGTAGCCGGGGGTCTCGACCGGCCGCCGCTGCCGGTAGTCGGGGACCGGGAGCCCCTCCACGGCCTTGGACTTGACGAACAGCTCCCAGGGGATGCCCTGGACCACCGGGCCCTTGGGGGTGAAGAAGTGGTTGGGCATGGAGACGCCGCCCGCGGTCATCGTGCCGCCCAGCATCGAGCCCGCCTCGATGACCGACGTGGTCACGCCGGCGCGCGCCGCCTGGAGCGCGGCGACGTGCCCGGCGCTGCCTGCACCCGCGACCAGGACGTCGACGGTCTCGGTGATCGTGTTCACGGCGCCATTGTCGTTCGCGCGGACATCGATGTGGGCGTGGTGGCGCGAAGGGACGGCGCGGGAGCCGCAAGGGCGTTCGATGGGATCCCGCGCCCGCCCTGGTCAGCCGAAGAGCTTGCGGACCTCGCCCAGTCCGGCGACCAGCGCGTCGATGTCATCGCGCGTGTTGTAGACCTGGAACGAGGCGCGCGCGGTGGCGCCCAGGTCGAGGCGCTCGTGGAGCGGCATCGTGCAGTGGTGGCCGGCCCGGATCGCGATTCCGAACCGGTCCAGGACCTGGGCGACGTCGTGGGGATGGATGCCCGGCAGGTTGAACGACACCACCCCGCCGCGCTGGCTGGCGGACGGGCCGTAGATCTCGATCCCGGGGACCTCCCGCGGCAGCACGTCGAGGGCATAGGCGGTCAGCGCGTGCTCGTGGTCCCGAAGGCGGTCCATCCCCAGCGCCATCAGGTAGTCGGCGGCGACGCCGAGCCCGATCTGGGCGGCGATGTCCGGAGTGCCGGCCTCGAACTTCCACGGGATCTCGTTCCACTCGCTGCGGCGCAGGTGGACCTCGCGGATCATGTCACCGCCGCCCATGAACGGCGGCATCGCCTCCAGCAGCTCGCGGCGGCCCCACAGGACGCCGGAGCCCGTCGGGCCCAGTGCCTTGTGCCCGGAGAACACGTAGAAGTCGCATCCGATGGCCTGGACGTCCACCGGCAGGTGCGGGACGGCCTGGGCCCCGTCGATGAGGACCAGGGCGCCCGCCTCGTGGGCCTTGCGGGTGAGCTCCTCGACGGGGTTGATGGTGCCCAGGGTGTTGCTCACGTGGGTGAAGGCGACCAGCTTGGGCTTGAGGCGGAGGAGGACGTCGAACACGTCCTGGCGCAGGATTCCGTCGTCGGTGATCGGGATGAACTCCAGATCCGCGTCCTTCTCCTGGGCCAGGATCTGCCACGGCACCAGGTTCGCGTGGTGCTCCATCTCGGTCAGGATGATCGCGTCGCCGCGCGCGATATTGCGCCGGCCCCAGGCGGAGGCGACGAGGTTGATCGATTCGGTCGCGTTGCGGGTCCAGATGATCTCGTGCGCGTCGGGAGCATTGAGCAGGCGGGCGACCTTGACCCGCGCCCCCTCGTAGGCGGCCGTCGCCCGCTCGGACAGCTGGTAGATGCCGCGGTGGACGTTCGCGTTGTCGTGGCGGTAGTAGGCGTCGAGCGCCTCGATCACGGCCAGCGGCTTCTGGGAGCTCGCGGCGGAGTCGAGGAACACCAGGCGGTGCCCATTCACCTCCTGGTCGAGGATCGGGAAGTCGGCCCGGATCGCGACCGGGTCGAGCGCCGCAGGGATGGGGCGAGCTTCGGTGGTCATCGCGCTGTCGCCTCGCTGCTAGCGGCCGGCGCCGGCCGTCTCGGGCTCCAGGGGAACGGCCAGCTCCTCGTCGGTGACCAACGTCTCGAGCCCGGCCTCCCGGAGGATCGGGCCGTAGCCCTCCTCTTCCAGCCGCAGGGCGAGGTCCTTGCCACCGGAGGTGACGATCCGGCCCGAGGCGAGGACATGCACGAAATCAGGCGTGATGTAGTTGAGCAGCCGCTGGTAGTGGGTGATCAGGAGCACACCCATGTCCGGGTTGAGCTGGGCGTTGACGCCCTCGGCCACGATCCGGAGGGCATCGATGTCGAGACCGCTGTCCGTCTCGTCGAGGATGGCGATCTCCGGTTCCAGCATCGCCATCTGGAGCATCTCCAGGCGCTTCTTCTCGCCGCCCGAGAAGCCCTCGTTGACGTAGCGGGTTGCGAAGCTGTCGTCCATCCGCAGGAGCGCCATCTTGGCCCGCATCCGCTTGCGGAAGTCGAGCATCGAGATCCCGCCCCGCATCGGATCGGTCGGGTCCACGTCGGGGTTCTTGTCCAGCCCCTGGAGCTTGGCGTTGAGCGCCGATCGGACGAACGACGCCACGGACAGCCCGGGGATCGCGGTCGGGTACTGGAAGGCCAGGAACAGGCCCAGGCGGGCGCGCTTGTCGGCTGACAGCGCGAGCAGGTTGCGGCCCTTCCACAGGACCTCGCCGTTCGTGACCACGTACGCCGGATGGCCCATCAGCGCGTAGCTGAGGGTGGTCTTTCCGGAGCCGTTGGGGCCCATGATCGCGTGGGTCTCGCCCTTCCGGATGGTGAGGTCGATCCCCTTCAGGATCTCCTGGTCGGGGTGGGCAACCGGAGCGACCCGCAGGTCGCGGATGACGAGCTCCCGGTCGTTGGCATCGGTCACGTGCTGGCTCCTGTGAGCGCTGGGGATTGGGCGGGATCGGAGTCCCCCGCGGCGCCGCCGGCCGGGGACGGGCCGGGCACCCGCGGATCGAGGGTGATGTGGCGGACGGGGACGAGGTCCGCGAGGGTCATGCCGTCGAGCGTGCCGGTGATGGCATCCCGGATGCGGACCCACAACACGTGCACGGTGCAGGCCGCGGAACGGGCGCACTGGGCATGATCGGGATCGTCCGAGGCGCAGATCATCGGCGCGATGGGGCCCTCCAGTGCGTGGAGGACCTCGCTCATCCTGATCTCACCTGGGGGAGCGGCAAGCTCGTAGCCACCGCGCGCACCTCGCGTGGAGACGACCAGGCTCGCGTCCCGGAGGCTCGTCACGAGCTGCTCCAGGTAGGCGCGTGGCAGATCCTCCACGGCGGCGATCTCCGCCAGGCTGGCGGGCCCGTTCCCATAGCGCCGGCCGAGCTGGACCATCAGGCGCACGCCGTACTCCCCCTTGGTCGAGAAGGAGACGGCGCCGGATCCGTGGTAGCTGGCACGTTGCGTCAGGGTAGTGACCCTCCGAAGGGGCAGGCCCGGAGTTCCCCGAGGGGTCGCCGCTCGGCCTCAGAGGCCGCCGGGGAATTCCGACCTGTTTCCTAGGGATTGAGTGTAGGACGCGCGCGCCG
>CAVSHH010000005.1:0-190501 GCA_963727585.1 uncultured Chloroflexia bacterium
GCGCTCCTCGCGCTCTCGGTGGGGTTGGGCGACGCCGTTCTACGGCTGGGCACGTTCCTCGTGTTCGGGCTCGGTTTCGGGTTGCCGCTCGTCATGCTGTCGCTGCTGGCAGGGGCACGCCAGCGCTCGATCGTGCGCTGGGTGACCGAGCGGCACCGTGCGATCGAGGTGATCAGCGGGGTGGTCCTGATCGTCGTGGCGCTGTGGGACCTGCGCGAGAACTGGGACGGGATCCTGTTCACCCTCGGGTTGTAGGCGCCACCGCTGCCCCGCGGGTACGCTGCGCGGATGACCGAGCCGCTGCCCACCCCGGCCATCGCGGTCCTCGAGGCCGCCGGCGTCCCGTTCCGCGTCGTCCAGACAGCCATCGCCCGCAATGCGCAGGAGAGCGCGGCGCTCCAGGGGATCCCGGTCGGCAGCCTGCTGCGCACGATCCTGGTCCGCCGCGCCGTTGACGACTACCTGTTCGTGCTGGTGCCCGGGGGCCGCCGCTTCGACTGGCCCAAGCTGCGGGCCCACCTGGGCACCAACCGGCTGAGTCTGCCCGACCAGGAGGAGGCCAGGAGCGAGACCGGCTACGAGCGGGGTGCGATCACCCCGTTCGGGGCACGGCGGGCCTGGCCGGTGATCGCGGACGCCTCGGTCCGGGACCTGGAGATCGTGGCCATCGGGGGTGGGGCCCGCGGGGTCAATGTGCACCTGGCGCCTGCCGACGTGGTCCGCTTGACCGGCGCCGAGGTGATCGACATCACGGTGCCTGATCCCTCCCCGGCCGGCTGACCCGGGGCCCCCGCGGCGGGCTACCATCGAGCCGTGACCATCCCGCCCGCCCCCGGTCCCCTGGCCGGCATCCGGGTCGTGGACTGCTCCACGATCCTCGCCGGCCCGTACTGCACCATGTTGCTCGCGGACCTCGGAGCCGAGGTGGTCAAGGTCGAGCCACCCGAGGGCGATGGGACCCGTGGCTGGGGGCCTCCCTGGGTGGGCAGCGATGCCGACGGGACGCGCACCGCCGCCTACTACCAGGCGGTCAATCGCAACAAGCGCTCCATCGGTCTCGACCTCAAGCAGGACGCCGGCCGCGAGGTCCTGCGGCGCCTGCTCCGGCGAGGCGACGTCCTGGTCGAGAACTTCCGCGTTGGCGGGCTGGCCCGGCTGGGCTTCGACGACACGACCCTCGAGGCGCTCAATCCCTCGCTCATCCACCTCGCCATCAGCGGCTTCGGCCCGGACGGTCCGGACGCCGCCAAGCCCGGCTATGACTTCGTGGTCCAGGCCGTCGGCGGGCTGATGTCGATCACCGGCTCGCCCGACGCCGAGGGCGGCCGGCCGACCAAGGTCGGCGTCGCGATCAGCGACGTCGTGACCGGGCTGTTCGGCGCGGTCTCGGTGCTGGCCGGGCTCGTGGGCCGGGACCGCGAGGCGGACCGCGAGGCGGGGGCCGGTGCGGCGGACCGCGCGGCGGGGGCCGGTGCTGGCCAGCGGATCGACGTCAGCCTGCTGGAGTCGACGCTCGCGATCCTCGTCAACCAGGCGCAGAACGCGTTCGCCACCGGGACCGCACCGGGCTTGCTGGGCAACGCCCATCCCAACATCGTTCCGTACGAGACGTTTGCGACCGCCGACGGCGAGCTGGCGCTGGCCGTCGCCAGCGAGCGGCAGTGGCCGCGCGCCTGCGAGGCCCTGGGCCTGCCGGCCCTCGCGCGTGATCCCCGGTTCGCAACCAACGGCGACCGCGTGGTGCACCGGGCCGAGCTCCGGCGCATCCTCGACGCACGGTTCCGTGAGCGCCCGACGAGCGAGTGGCTCGCAGCCCTCGACGCCGCCGAGGTGCCGTGCGGTCCGATCAACGACGTCCTCGCGGCGTTCGCCGCGCCCCAGGCGGAGGCCCGCGGGATGACCGCGGACGTGGAGCACCCGCGCCTGGGCGCGGTCCGCCAGGTGGGCGTGCCCTTCCAGCTCTCGCGCACCCCGGCCACGATCCGCAGCGCGCCGCCGATGCTGGGTGAGCACTCGGCCGAGATCCTCGCCGAGCTCGGGTACGACGCGGCCGGGATCGCGGAGCTGGCGGCGCTCGGGGCGGCCGCCTCGAGCTGATCCCACCCGCGAGCGCCGGGTCCGCGCCCCCCGACGTCCCGGCCACCCCGGACACCGGACACCGCCAGACGCCCGCGCGAGCCCGACACCGCCAGACACCCGTGCGAGCCCGACACCGCCAGACGCCCGCGCGAGCCCGACACCGCCGCGCATCACCGGCTGTGATATGCGGCGCCGATGAAGCGCGGGCGATGGGCGCGGATCCTCGAACTCGTCGCAGATAGCACGGCTCGTGCTCCGCCGCCCGGTCTGGGTCGGTTTCGCCGCTGCGGGACCCGATGCAGACCGCACGACCGGTCAGACAGCATCGGGGGTGATCGCAACCGCGAGTCCAGGGCTGGACGACCAGCCGCATGGAGCGAGCGGGGCGCGAAGTCGCGCTCCGTACGCACCGCTAGTGGTTCCGGCTGGGGCGGCATCGGCGCGGACCACGGAACCGCGCGGACGGCGGAACCGCGCGGACCGCGGAACCGCGCGGCGCTGCGCGGAGCCGCGAGCCGCGAGCCGCCGGCCAGGATCAGCTGCGCGAGGCGTGCAGCCGGTCGATCGTGTACTGGTAGTGATCGCCCACCGCCCGCACCGCCCCGTCGACGTCATGTGCGGTGATGGCGTCCGAGATCCGCCGGTGCAACTCCACCGGTGGCGTCCAGGCGAGCGAGGCGTGGGTCGCCAGCTCGGTGCGCATCAGGAGCACGGTCTGCGATGCCAGTCCCTCGAACAGCGCGAGCAGTCGCCGGTTGCCCGACATCAGGCAGTAGGTGCGGTGGAAGGCCATGTCCGCCTCCCACGCGGCGGGCAGGTCCTCGCGCCCGTAGGCTTCCTCGGCCTCCACCAGTCGCGCGTGCATCCCGGCCAGGTCGGTGGCCGCGGCCCTCTCGATGGCAAGCCGCACGGCCGCCTCCTCGATGGCGCGGCGCAGCACGTAGACCTCCTCCAGGTCCTGCTCGGTGAGGTTGGACACGAAGGTGCCCCGCCGCGGCAGGTCCACCGCGAGCCCCTGGCGCGCGAGCTCGTTGAGCGCGTCCCGGACCGGGCCGCGAGACACGCCGAACCGCTCCGCGAGCTCCGTCTCGAGCAGCCGGCTACCGGCCGGCAGGCGGCCGTCGAGGATCTCGTCCCGCAGCTGGTCGGCGATCGACTCCCACAGCTGCTTGTGCTCGAACACCGCCATCGGGAGACCCTTCTGTGCACGCCGACGCTGCCACGGAGCATCCGGGGCGCCTCGTCACAATGAGTGTTGACATGACGATTGTCAACAGTTAGCCTCCGGCGATCGGTCCCGCGCGCATCGTTGCGCCCCCGCGCTGCCGGACCGGTCGTGACCAATGGACCTTTCTTTCGTCACTCCGGCTCGATGGTGGGCCGGCCGCCAGCGGGTAGGGTTCGGCGCCAGCCCCGTCCGCGCCCCCGAGTCGGCGCATCAGCACGCACTCGCGACAGGAGCAGAGCTCAATGGCTGACTTCCCGACCACGGCCAAGGTCGTGATCATCGGTGCCGGCATCGTCGGCAACTCGGTCGCGTATCACCTGGCCAGGCTCGGCTGGAAGGACATCGTCCTCGTCGACAAGGGCCCGCTACCGAACCCGGGCGGCT
The DNA here is from genome assembly GCA_963727585.1 of uncultured Chloroflexia bacterium. Taxonomy (GTDB): domain Bacteria; phylum Chloroflexota; class Limnocylindria; order Limnocylindrales; family CSP1-4; genus CAIXZV01. The sequence continues at coordinate 3,692 of CAVSHH010000005.1, forward strand.
CCACCGGCCACGCTTCGAACTTCCTGTACCTCGCCGACCACAACAAGGAGATGGCGGAGCTCACTCTCGAGAGTGTTCGCCAGTACCGCGAGTGGGACGTCTACACGATGTGTGGCGGTCTCGAGGTCGCCCGGTCGCAGGAGCGGCTGGAAGAGCTGCGCCGGAAGGTCGACTCGGCCAAGAACTGGGGCATCGACGCCTACATGGTGACCCCGGCCGAGATCAAGGCGATGGTCCCGTTCATCAACGAGGACGTCCTCATCGGCGGGTTCTACACGCCCCAGACCGGCGTCTGCGACTCGCTCCGCTTCGGAACCATCGCGCGCGAGAAGGCCGAGGAGATGGGGGCGCTCCAGTCCTTCGCCAGCACCGAGGTCACCGGGATGGCGGTCGAGGACGGCCGGATCCGGAGCGTCACCACCACGCGCGGCACCATCGAGGCCGAGTACGTCGTGATCGCCGTGGGCGTCTGGGCTCCGCTCCTGGCCGAGATGGCCGGTGCCTTCATCCCGCTCACGCCGGTCGTCCACCAGATGGCCGACTACGGCCCGGTCAAGCTGTTCGAGCAGTCCAGCAAGGCGATCGAGTACCCGATCGTGCGCGACATGGACACGCTCATGTACGAGCGCCAGGACGGCATCGGCTTCGAGGTGGGGTCCTACGCCCACCGCTCCATCCTGCACGATCCGGAAACGATCCCCTCGAACGAGGAGGCCGCCCTCTCGCCGACCGAGTTCCCGTTCACCCAGGAGGACTTCGATCCGCAGCTCGAGGACGCCCTCGAGCTGTTCCCCGACATCCTGGGCGACGAGAAGGTGGGCCAGAAGTACGCCATCAACGGCCTGATCGCGCTCACCCCCGACGGGATGCCGCTGCTGGGCGAGACATCCGAGGTCAAGGGCCTGTGGTCGGCCTGCGCGGTCTGGGTCAAGGAGGGCCCGGCGGTCGGCAAGTCCATCGCCGAGTGGATGGTCCTTGGCGAGCCCGAGATCGACTGCAATCAGAGCGACATCGGCCGCCTGCACGCTCACCAGAAGACCCGCCAGCACACGAAGGCCCGCGCGACGGAGGCGTTCCCCAAGACCTACGGCATCGTGCACCCGTCGGAGCAGTCCCTGTCCGACCGGCCGATCCGCAAGACGCCCATGTACGACTGGCAGAAGGCCCATGGCGCCGAGTTCTTCGAGGCCGCCGGCTGGGAGCGGGCACAGTGGTACAACAGCAACGCCCCGCTGGTCGAGAAGTACGGTGTCCAGGACCGCCCCCACGAGTGGGATGCGCGCTGGTGGTCGCCCATCATCAACGCCGAGCACCTCGCCATGCGCGAATCGGCCGGACTGTTCGACCTCTCCTCGTTCGCCATCTTCGACGTCGTCGGTGACGGCGCCCTGGACTCGGTCCAGAAGGTCTGCGTTCGCCAGATGGACGTCGCGGTCGGCCGCGTGGTGTACACGCCGGTCCTGTCCGAGACCGGCGGCTTCAGGTCCGACCTCACCGTCATGCGCCTTGGCAAGGATCACTTCCGGGTGGTCACCGGTGCGGCCCACGGCATGGCCGACCTGAAGTGGTTCTCCGACAACGCCGCGCCGTCGACCTCGTTCGTCGATCTCACCACCGCGTACACCACGATCGGCCTGTGGGGCCCGAACGCCCGACGGATCATCAACAAGCTGACCCGCGCCGACATGTCGAACGAGGCGTTCAGGTTCGGCAGGTGCAAGACCATCGAGGTCGGCAGCCAGCTCGCGCTCGCCTCGCGGATCAGCTACGTCGGTGACCTGGGCTGGGAACTCTACGTCCCGATGGAGCAGGGTCAGCGCCTGTGGGACGAGCTCTGGGAGGCCGGCCAGGAGTTCGGCATCGTTGCCTGCGGCATCGCGGTCTACGTCGGCACCGGCCGGCTCGAGAAGGGCTTCCGCGCCTACGGCACGGAGCTCGACAACGACTACAACCCGGTCGAGGCGGACATGCTGACCCCCCGGCTCAAGGCCCAGGACTTCATCGGCCGGGCGGCCCTGGAGCGGGCCCTGGGCGAGGAGCGGTCGGCGGTCTGCTGCACGCTCACCGTGGACGACCACGCGTCGCCGCGAACAGGTGAGAAGCGCTACCCGCTTGGCCGCCAGCCCGTCGTGACCGCCGATGGCGCACCGATCGTGGACAGCAAGGGCCGCCGGTCCTATGCCAACTCTGCGGGCATGGGCCCGTCCCTGGGCAAGTACCTCCTCCTGAGCTACCTGCCGCCCGAGCACGCCGTCGAGGGCAACAAGCTCTGCGTGCAGAACTTTGGCGACCTCTACCCCGTCACGGTCGCTCGGGTCGGCTCCACGCCCCTGTTCGATCCCGACAACGATCGCGTGAAGGCCTGACCGATGCGAGTGCTCGTCTGCATCAAGCGCGTCCCGGCCATCGCCGGCCGGATCGCGCTCACGCCCGACCAGCGGGCGATCGACATGAAGTACCTGGGCTTCGCCATCGGCCCCCACGAGGAGTGCGCGGTCGAGGAGGCGGTCCGCCTGATCGAGGCCAACGGCGGCGAGTCGGTGGTCCTGACCCTGGGTCCCGCCGAGGCGCTGGAACAGCTTCGCGACGCCCTCGCGCTCGGGGTCACCCGGGCGATCCACCTCGTCACGGACGGCGCGGAATGGGACCCGGAGGCGACGGCCGAGGCCATCGCCGAGGCGATCCGTGCCGACGAGGCGGCCAGCGGCCCGTTCGACGTCATCCTGCTGGGCAACGAGGCCGGCGACACCGGCGACTACCAGGTGGGCGTCCGGATCGGCCGCGCCCTCGGTCGTCCGGCCGTCGCCGGGATCAAGGGCCTGACCGTTGCCGACGGCACGGCCAGCGCCGAGCAGGAGGTGCCGGGCGGCCGCGACGTCTACGATCTGCCGATGCCGGCCGTGATCAGCGTCCTCGAGGGTCTCAACCTGCCGCGGTTCCCGTCGGTCCCCGGCCGCCTGCGGGCCAAGAGCAAGCCGGTCGCGACGTCGAGCCCGACCCGCCCCGAGCCGAAGCTCGAGATGCGGCGCCTCGTGGTCCCACAGGGGATCTCCAAGCAGGCGGTCGTGCTGGGCAACGGTCCCGACGCGGCGCCCGCCGTGGTCGAGGTCCTCGCCTCCCTGGGGGTGCTCTAGATGCCCGCCATCCTGGTCTATGCCACCACCGCCGAGGGCGCCGCGGACGATGTCACCCTCCAGGCGCTGACGCTCGCCCGCACCCTTGCCGACGGTGCCCAGGTGCACGCCGTGCTGGTCGGTGACGAAGGGGTCGCGGCCAGCCTCGGCAGCTACGGTGCCACCACCGTCCATGTCGCCGTCCACGAGGCCCTCGCGGCGGCCCCGGACGCGCGCGCCGCGGTCGTGACCGAGCTGGCCGACCGGCTCGCCGTGGACATGATCCTCGGACCGGGCACCGAGGACGGCAACACCGTGCTCGCCCGGGTCGCCGCGCGCAGCGGTCGCCCGTTCGCGGCCAACTGCGCCGTCGTCACCCCGGGATCACCGGTCACGGTCACCCGGCTGCGCTGGGGCGGCAGCCTGCTCGAGGAAGCCGCCGTCCACACCGACCGCGCCATCCTCACCGTCGCGCCGCACGCGGTCGCGGCGGAGGCCGCCGGCGGGGGAGCGTCGGTGGAGACGTTCACGCCCGAGCTCGATCCGGCCGACCTGGTCGTGCGGGTCGCACGCCGGGTCGAGGCGGCCAGCGGCGGAATCTCGCTGGCCGATGCGAAGATCGTGGTCTCGGGTGGCCGCGGCGTCGGCTCCTCCGACGGGTTCACCCCCATCGACGAGCTGGCGGGCCTGCTCGGCGCCGCCGTCGGCTGTTCGCGCGCGGTGACGATCTCCGGCTGGCGATCGCATACCGCGCAGGTCGGCCAGACCGGGACCAAGATCGCGCCCGACCTGTACATCGCGGCCGGCATCAGCGGGGCGACCCAGCACATGGCCGGCTGCAAGGCATCCAAGAAGATTCTCGCGGTCAACAAGGATGCCGAGGCCCCGATCATGACCATGGCCGACTACGCGGTCATCGGCGACCTCCACCAGGTGATCCCCGCCATCAGCGCGGAGATCCGCCGGGTACGCGGGGCCTAGCCGGTGGACGTCGGGACGGCCGTGACGACCGTCCTCTTCCTCGTCGTCCTCGCCGTGTTCCTCGGCCTGTTCGCCCGGCGGGCGTGGTACCTGTACGGCCTGATGCGCGCCGGCCGCGAGTCCGCCGGGCGGACCGACGTGGTGCCGGTGCGGGCGACCCGGGAGCTCACCGGCGTCCTGCTGCAGTCCAAGCTGTTCCTGCGTCCCATCCCGGGCGTGATGCACCTGCTCCTGTTCTGGGGCTTCCTCGTCCTGCTGCCCACGATCGTGATGTCGTTCCTGGGCGCGATGAACAAGGAGTGGTCGATCCCGTGGCTGGGGGAGCAGGGCTGGTTCGCGGGGATGGCCGACCTGTTCGCGCTGGGCACCCTGGTGGGCGTCACCATCGCGTTCGCCATCCGGCTCGGCCAGCGCCCTGTCCGGTTCCTGGGCTCGTATCTGCAGGTCGCCTACAACATCCTGCTGTTCGAGGCCGGGATCGCGCTGACGCTGTTCGTGTGGCACGGCGCCCGGATCGCCCTGGGGATCAACGAGTACCCCGCCGAGTGGAGCCCCATCTCGAACGGCGTCGGCGGCCTGCTGGCCGGGATGCCTGGCCTGGACCTGCTCGAGCGCGGCGTGGTCTGGGTGCACGCGCTGCTGATCCTCTCGTTCCTCGTCTACATCCCGTACACCAAGCACCTCCACACCCTGGTGGTGGCGTTCAACGTCTACTTCGGCCGAACCCGCTCGCGGGGCCGGCTGGAGCCGCTGGAGTTCGAGAACCCGGACGTCCCCGAGGACCAGATCCGGTTCGGCGCCGGGACGATCAAGGACCTCACCTGGAAGCAGATGCTCGACGACATGACCTGCACCGAGTGCGGGCGCTGCCAGGATGCCTGCCCGGCGTTCTTCACCGGCAAGGAGCTGTCGCCCAAGCTGGTCGTGATGGGCCTCCGGGATCAGCTGTACGACGAGGGTCATGCCTGGCTCGCGTCGCGCAAGCCGGTCGCCGAGGGCGCGGCGCCGGTCGCGTTCGAGGGTCAGCCGCTGGTGCCGCACGCGGTCACGGACGCGTCCGTATGGGACTGCGTGACCTGCGGCGCCTGCGTCCGGGAGTGCCCGGTGGGGATCGAGCACATCGATCACATCGTGGACCTGCGCCGGAACCTGGTCATGGTCGAATCGCGGTTCCCGGCTGCCGGGGCGCAGATGCTCCGGGACCTGGAGCGGACGAACAACCCGTGGGGCGGCGGTCCCGACGAGCGCGTGGACTGGACCCAAGGCCTCGACGTGCGGATCCTCGACCCCGGCGATCCCGCTCCGGAGGTGCTGTTCTGGGTCGGCTGCGCGCCCGCCTATGACGAGCGCGCCCGGGTGTCCGCGCGGAACACCGCCAAGCTGCTCAAGGAGGCGCAGGTCGACTTCGCGATCCTCGGCGCCCGCGAGTGCTGCACCGGCGACCCCGCCCGTCGGATGGGCGACGAGTACACGTTCCAGGCGCTGGCCAGACAGAACGTCGAGACCTTCGGCCAGAACGGGATCACGAAGATCGTGACCACCTGTCCGCACTGCTTCAACACCCTGGCCAATGAGTACAGGGACTTCGGCGGCGAGTACCAGGTCCTGCACCACACCGAGCTCCTGTCCGACCTGGTCGCGCAGGGGAGGCTCCGGCCGCAGCTGGGCGACGAGGCGATCACGTACCACGACTCCTGCTATCTCGCCCGCCACAACGACGTCCGCGAGGCCCCGCGGGCGATCGTGTCCGCGGTCGGCAGGCCGCTCGAGATGGCCCGCCGCGAGGAGCGCACCTTCTGCTGCGGCGCCGGCGGTGCCCACATGTGGCTCGAGGAGGGCGGCAACCAGATCAACGAGGAGCGAGCCCGCGAGGCCGCCGCCACGGGCGCGACGACGCTCGCGGTGGCCTGCCCGTTCTGCACCGTCATGCTCGATGACGGGATGCAGGCCGTGAGCGGCGGGCTGGCCGTGAAGGATGTGGCCACGCTGCTGGTCGAGGCCGTCGAACGCGGGCAGGAGCGTCTCCCTGCCGGCGAGCCGGTTTCCTCGGGCGTGGCTGTCAATGGCCCCCCGGTCAGTGGACAGGGGGGCAGTGCTGGAGGCTAGGAGCCGCTTCGATTGACCCGAGCGATCTGACAAGGAGGAGAAGCACAGTGATCCGTCCTGGAACAAAGTTCCGGATCGCCGGCCTGGCTGTTGCAGCCGCGCTCTTGGCGAGCGCCTGCACAGGCTCGGCCGCGACGCCGGCCCCGGCGACCCCGGAGGCCACCACCGCCGCCACCGCCAGTACCGCCCCTGGCGCCTCGAGCGACACGGGCTCGTCGGGCTGCACCGAGCCCGCCGCCACCACCATCAAGATCGGCATCGAGGGGCCGTTCACGGGGCCCAACGCGCTGACCGGCGAGGAGATGAAGAACTCCTCCTCGATGGCGTTCGACGCGATCGACTGGAAGGTCGGTCCGTACACGATCGAGCCGGTCTACATCGACGACCAGTCCGATCCTGCCAAGGGCGCAGCCGCCTACGAGCAGGCCGTGGTCGGCCAGAACATCATCGCCGGCCTCCTGGGCTGGCACAGCTCGGTCGCCGTCGCCCAGATGGAGATCACCGCCAAGTACCAGATCCCGCATTTCTTCGCGATGGGCGCCACGGGCGTCGTGAACGAGACGTTCAACAGCGACCAGGCGAAGTACGGCTACTGGACCAGCAAGGGCTGGCCTGATCCGGCCAAGCTGACCATCGGCTACGTCCAGGCCATCGAGGACGCGATCGCGGCCGGCTCCTACACCCCGGCCGAGAAGAAGGTCGCCATCTACGGCGAGGACACCGACTGGGGTCGCTCGTTCGGCAGCGGCCTGAAGGAGCAGCTGGGTGCCGTCGGCTGGACCGTGGTCAGCGAGGACTACTTCCCGACCACCCAGACCGACTTCTCCGCGATCATCTCGCGCTACAAGAACGACAACGTGCCGCTGATCGCCGGTACGACGACCATCCCCGCCTCGATCGCCTCGTTCCTCAAGGGCGTCGACGACGCCGGGATCAAGGCCCTCGTGGTGGCCGACGGCCTGGGCTGGATCGGCGACTGGTACAAGCTGAGCGGCTCCGCGTCCAACTACGTCGTGGACCAGATCCCGCAGTTCGCCTCCGACGCGGCCCAGAAGTTCGCGGCCGACTACGAGGCCAAGTACGGCAGCAAGCCGAGCCCCTCGGCGGCCGGGCTGTCCTACGACTTCTCCAACTTCTTCATCAAGATCATGAACCAGACGCTCGCCGAGCAGTGCGAGATCACCAGCGCGACGCTGTACAAGACCGCGCAGGACGAGCTCTGGACGGGCCAGCTGACGTACACGGACGGGATCATCATGTCCAACTACGACTACGCGCCCGACACCATCCCGGACCCGGTCGTCGGCAAGGGCCACTACATCTTCCCCGCCCTCCAGTACATGGACGGCCAGCCGACCGTGGTCTGGCCCCCCGAGGTGGCCAAGGGCAACATCCAGCAGAAGCCCTGACCCATCGCACGTCCCAACCATCAGCCACCGGGGGGTCGGGCTCGTTCCGGCCCCCCGGTCATCCTGGCGAAGAGGCGTATGGCGCTCCTTGAGCTCTCCGGTGTCACCAAGCGATTCGGCGGTCTGACCGCCGTCAACAACGTCACCTTCTCGGTCGAGGAAGGCGAGATCTTCGGGCTGATCGGTCCCAACGGGGCCGGCAAGTCCACACTCCTCAACTGTCTCGCTGGAGCCTCGCGGCCGAATGGGGGCACGATCACGTTCAACGGTCGGAACACCACTGGCCTGCCCGCCGAGCAGATGTGCCGCCTGGGGGTCAGCCGGACGTTCCAGATCCCGCGCCCGTTTCCGGGCATGTCCGTCATGGACAACGTCGTGGTCGCGGCGACCTTCGGCGACCCGCACCTGCGCCACGCCGACGTGGCGACGCGGGCGCTGGAGATGCTCCACTACGTCGAGTTCCCGCGGCCGGTGGGCACGCTCGCCTCGCACCTCAACGCGTCCCAGCTGAAGCGGCTGGACCTCGCCCGTGCGCTGGCCAGCCACCCGAAGCTGCTGCTGCTGGACGAGTTCGCCGCTGGTCTCACGCCCAGCGAGCTCGTGGACATCGCGGTCCTGCTCCGGCGGATCCGGGCCGACGGCACCACGATCGTGATGGTCGAGCACGTGATGCGACTGATCCTCGACCTGTGCGGTCGCCTCTCCGTGCTCCAGTACGGGGAGCTGATCGCTCACGGCGATGCGACGACCGTCGCCCAGGACGAGCGGGTCCGTGAGGCCTACCTCGGCACCAACTACATCCTCTGAGCTGCGGGAGGAACGGGTGCTCCAACTCACCGGCGTCGAAGCTGGATACGATCTCCTGCAGGTGCTGTGGGGGGTCGACCTCCACGTGGAGGAGGGCGAGTTCGTCGCGCTCCTCGGCCCGAACGGCGCGGGCAAGACCACCACGCTGCGGACCATTGCCGGGTTCCTGCCGCCCATCCTGGGATCGATCACGTTCCGTGATCGGTCGCTGATCGGGGTTCCACCCGACAAGGTGAGCACGACGGGCATCGGGTACGTCTCCGAGAACCTCAACCTGTTCCCGGGGATGTCGGTCTACGAGAACCTGCTGGTGGGCGCCCACACCGTCCGGGACAAGGCGCAGATCGAGACCACCACCAACCTCGTGTTCGAGCTGTTCCCGCGCTTGTTCGAGCGGCGGAACCAGCTGGCCGGGACCCTCAGCGGCGGCGAGCGCAAGATGCTCGCCATCGGTCGGGGACTGATGCCCTCGCCCTCGCTGCTGCTGGTGGACGAGCCGTCCCTCGGCCTCGCCCCGATGGCGACGCTCACCGCGTTCGAGGCCCTCAAGCAGCTGCACCAGCGCGGCGTCACGATCCTGCTCGTGGAGCAGAACGTGAACTCGACGCTCCACCTGGTGGACCGGGCCTATGTGCTCGAGCAGGGCCGGATCGTCCTCGAGGGGACGGGACAGGAGCTGCTCGGCAACAGCCACGTCCAGGAAGCCTACCTGGGGATCTGAGCGAACCGATGACGACCGCAACCAACCTCCGCGACGTCCCGTTCGCCAAGCGCTTCCTGTCGTTCACGTGGATCGTGATCGGCGTGGTGGTGCTGGTGATGGTGGCGTTCGTGTTCATCCAGCCCTCGATCGTCGTTGACACCCTCGTCACCGGCGGCATGTGGGCGCTCATGGCCGGCGGGCTCGCGCTCGTGTTCGGGGTGATGAACATCCCCAACTTCGCGCACGGCGAGTTCTTCATGATCGGCTCCCTGGTCGCGTTCACGATCTTCGTGCCCATCCAGGACGCGCTGTTCGAGAACCCCGACAACGTGCTGCTCAAGGTGGCCGGCCCGTTCCCGGGCATGGTCGTGGCGACCGTGGTCGGCTTCGCCTGCGGCGTCCTGCTCGAGGTGCTGCTGTTCCGGCCGCTGCGCAAGCGAAGCCGGGACCAGTGGGTCATGAACACCTTCCTGCTGACCGCCGGCGTGTCGGTGGTGATCGTGAACGGCGACCGCCTGCTGTTCGGCAACGACTTCCGCGGCATCACCCGCTACTGGGACGTCAAGCCGATCGAGATCCTGGGTGTCCCCATCTCGGTCGACCGGGCGATGGTGTTCGTGATCGCGATGATCATGATCGCGGTGTTCGCCTTCTTCCTCCAGCGCACGAGGACGGGGCGGGCGATGCGGGCGGTGTCCCAGGACGAGACGGGCGCCCAGATGGCCGGGATCGCCCTCAACCGCATCTTCATGCTCACGATGGGTCTCAGCCTCGCGCTCGCGGCCCTCGCCGGGGCGGCGCTCCTGTTCATGTTCCCCTCGTTCCCCGACGTCGGCATCCAGCCCCTGTACCTCGCCTGGTATGTCGTCATCCTCGCGGGCCTCGGGAACGTCCAGGGCGCGATCATCGGCGCCTTCATCGTCGCGCTGCTCCAGACGCTGGCCGTGTACTACGTCGGGCTGGGCTGGGTCGACGTCCTGCCCACGGGGTTCATCATCCTGATCCTGCTGTTCAAGCCTTCGGGCCTGTTCGGCAGCGAAGTGAAAGGCGTGTGGGAGCAGTAGTGGTCAGCGATGGTGCCACCCCGGTGGCGGTCAAGCAGCAGGAACGCTCCCGTGCACGGAGGGCGTCCCGCGTGGCGTCCGTGGCGATCGTCGTGCTCGCGGTCGTCCTCCCGTTCATCCCGCCGTTCAACGGCCAGGACTACCAGCGCTGGCTCGTTGGCGCCGCGCTGATGGCGGCCTGGGCCGTGGCCTTCGACTTCACCGCCGGCTACATCAACATCGTCAACTTCGGGTTCGCGGCGTTTGTCGGGGTGGGCGCGTACACCTCGGGCCTGCTCGCCGCGAACATCGGCATCTCGCCCTGGATCGGCATCTTCGCGGGGGCCGCAGTCTCCGGGTTCGTCGGCCTGCTGACGGGTATGCTCACGCTCCGCCTGCGCGGGATCTACGCGGCGGTCATGACCTGGTTCGTGGGCCTGGCGCTGATGGGGCTCGCACGCAACATGACCGAGATCACCCGGGGCTCCCTCGGGCTCAACGTGCCGCTGCTTCTCGACACCTCGGACAACCTGCCCTACTACTACGTCATCCTGGCGATGCTGCTGGTGACCGTGACCGTGCTCACGGCCGTCACGCGCTCCGACCTCGGCCTGGCGTTCCGGGCCATCGGCCAGAACCTCCAGGCGGCGAAGGCGTCGGGCATCAATCCCACCCGGTTCCTGGTCATCAACTTCACCCTGTCGTGCGCGTTCGCCGGCTGGCTGGGCGGGTTCTACGCCCACTACTATGGCATCCTCACGCCGGACATCATGCTGACGTCGCACACGGTCGAGGTGCTCGCAGTCGCGTACATCGGCGGTCGCGGGACCCTGTGGGGGCCGGCCATCATCGCCTTCCCGCTCACGATCGGGGTCGAGCTCCTGCGCACCCAGTTCTCGAACCTGCCGGGTCTCCACCTCGTGCTCTACGGCCTGGTGCTGATCCTGGTCATGATCTACCGGCCCAGCGGCTTCGCCGGTGTGGTGGTGTCCGCATGGAACTGGCTGGAGCGGCGCCGCGGACCGCGGGCAGAGGTCAAGCCCGCCACCTGACGGAGGCCGGTCCGGGCCGCACCCGCGGCCCGGACCGCGCTAGGCGCGGATCCGCGCGTTGGCCGGGTCGTAGGGAGGCCGCAGGGACGCGGTCGCGGGTTGCCGCTCGAGCGCGACCTCGACCTCGATCCGGCCGGCCGCCAGCCAGTCCGCCGTGACCGGCCCGTCCTCGCGGGTGACGTAGCCCAGCCCGATCGAGCGGCCGATGGTGTGCCCGAACGAGGCCGACGTGATGCGCCCAACCAGCCGGCCGTCCCGCAGGATCGGCTCGTCGTGGTACATCAGCGGCTCGGGGTCGTCGAGGACCACGACCGCGAGCCGGCGCGTGATCCCCGCCTCGCGCTGCGCGAGCAGCGCCTCGCGGCCGATGAACCCGCCGGGCTTGTCCCACGCCAGCGTGAACCCCAGGCCGCCCTGGAGCGGCGTGTCCTCCTGGCTGATGTCATGGCCCCAGTGGCGGTAGGCCTTCTCGATCCGCAGCGAGTCGAGCGCGTGATAGCCGGCGTGTCGCAGGCCGAACGCCTCGCCCGCGGCCGTGATCGTGTCGTAGACGTGGGTTGCGAACTCCATCGGCACGTACAGCTCCCAGCCGAGCTCGCCGACGTAGGTGACCCGGGCCGCCCGCGCGAACGCGTAGCCGAGGTCGATCTCCCGGGCCGTCGCGAACGGGAACGCAGCGTTGGACAGGTCGGCGTCCGAGAGGGACTGGAGCAGCTCGCGCGACCGCGGTCCCATCACGCTGATGACCGTCTCGGCCGAGGTCACGTCGGTCACGGCGACCCGCGCCTCGGGATCCAGCGTGCGGCGCAGCCAGTCCAGGTCGCGCTGCGTGCACGCGCCCGTGGTCACGACCATGAACCGGTCCTCCGACAGCCGGGTGACCGTCACGTCCGACTCGATCCCGCCCCGCTCGTTGAGCCACGGCGTGTAGACCAGCCGACCCGGTTCCACGGACACGGATCCCGCGCACACCCGGTTCAACTCCCGTTCGGCGTCACGTCCCTGGACCAGGATCTTGCCGAACGACGTCTGGTCGAACAGCCCGACGCCCTCGCGGACCGCCCGGTGCTCCTGTGCCGAGTACGGGAACCAGTTCTGGCGCCCATAGCTGTACTCGTAGCGCGGCTCCACGCCCTCGGGCGCGTACCAGTTCGCACGCTCCCAGCCGGCGACCTCCCCGAAGCACGCACCGCGCGCGGCCAGCCGGTCGTGGAGCGGCGAGCGCCGGATCCCCCGGGCCGTCTCGACCTGGCGGAACGGCCAGTGCATGTCGTACAGCAGGCCGAGCGTCTCGGTGGTCCGCTGGTAGAGATACCGGCGGTTGCGCTGGAACGGGTGGAACCGCCGGATGTCGACCTCCCACAGGTCCATCGGCGCGTGGCCATCCACCAGCCAGTCGGCAACGGCCCGTCCGGCCCCGCCCCCGGACGCGAAGCCCACCGAGTTGAACCCGGCCGCCACGAAGTAGCCGGGCAGCGCGGGCGCCTCGCCCAGGATGTAGCGGTCGTCGGGCGTGAAGCTCTCGGGTCCATTGAAGAACAGCTGGATGCCCACCTGCCCGAAGACCGGCAGCTTCTTCGTCGCCCGCAGGATCCACGGTTCCAGGTGGTCCCAGTCCTCGGGCAGGGTCAGGAACTCGGCATCCTCCGGGATCCCATCCGTCGCCCACGGCTTGGCGCCGGGCTCGAAGAACCCGACCATCAGCTTGCCCGCCTCGTTGCGGGCATAGGTCGCGTCGTCGGGCATGCGCAGGACCGGCAGGTCCGGGGTCAGGGCGTCGATCGGCTCGGTGACCAGGTAGAAATGCTCGGCCGCATGGAGCGGGACCACGACATCGTCACGGCCGGCCAGCTCGCGGGCCCACATGCCGGTGCAGTTGACGACGTACTCGCAGGCGATGTCGCCGCGATCGGTCGATACGCCGCTCACGTGCCCGTCCCGGCGAAGGACGCGGGTCACCTTCGTCTGCTCGAACACCTGGGCGCCCGCCATCCGCGCGGCCTTGGCCAGGGCCTGGGTGACGTCGGTCGGATTGGCCATCCCGTCGCCGGGGATGAAGGCGGCACCAAGGATGTCGCTGGTGTCCAGCAGCGGCCACATCTCGCCGACCCGCTCCCGGCTCACGAGCTCGAGGTCGACGCCCACCAGGTGGCCCATCGAGGCGCCGCGGCGGATCTCCTCCCAGCGGCCCTCGGTGGACGCGATCAGCAGTGATCCGTGCTGCTCGAAGCCCGTCCCGTCCCCGGTCCTGCGCTCGAGCTCGCGGAACAGGTCCTTCGCATAGCTGGCGAGCAGGCTCATGTTGTACGTCGCGCGCAGCTGGCCGACGAGGCCGGCCGCATGCCACGTCGTGCCGGAGGTGAGCGTCTTGCGCTCGAGGAGCACGACGTCCTTCCAGCCGCGCTCGGTCAGGTGGAACAGGACGCTCGCGCCGACGATGCCGCCGCCGATCACGACGACCCGCGCCTGGGTCGGGAACGTCCCGCCGTCGGTCTCGGACGGCAGCCCCTGGTTGGTCATCGAGTTGTCTCCCGTGGCTCGGTCAGGATGTGGGCGGGACCGCGTCAGGCGCGCAGCCGGCTGTTGTCCGGGTCCCAGGCGGCCGCTGCCAGCACCGTCGCCGGCAGGCGCTGGCCGATCAGCTCGACCTCCAGCCGGGTGCCGGGCTGCTCGAACCCGTGGTCCACGTAGGCGAAGCCCAGGTTCTTGCCGGTCGCGTGCCCGAAGCCGCCCGACGTCGTGACCCCGATCGCCCGGTCGCCGGCGAACACCGGCTCGCCGCCGGCGACATCGGAGTCGGCCTCGCCGACCTCGAGGTAGACCAGGTGCGTCGACACGCCCTGCTCGAGCGCTGCCGCCACCGCCGCCCGCCCCGTGAACTCGTGGTCCAGCTTGACGAAGCGCATCATGCCGGCCTCGACGGGGGTGACCTCGTTGGTGAGCTCCACGCCCCAGCCGGGATACGCCTTCTCCATCCGCAGGCTGTTCATGGCGTACATCCCGAAGTCGGCGATCCCGAGCGGCTCCCCGGCGGCCCACACGGCGTCGTACACGGCGACCACGTCCTCCATCCGGACGTGCAGCTCCCAGCCCAGCTCGCCGACGTAGTTCACGCGGAGCGCGCGGACGGGAATGCCGGCGACCTCGATCTCGCGCCCGGTCAGCCACGGGAAGGCCGGGCTGGTGAGGTCGGTGGAGGTCAGCGTCGACAGCAGGTCCCGTGACCGTGGGCCGGCCACGATGAGCGTGGTCCAGCCCTCGCTGACATCGGCGATCTCGACGGCCTCGTCCGGCCGCCGCGAGAAGCGGAACAGGTCCAGGTCGCGCTGGTGGGCGACCGCGCCGGACAGGACGAAGTACCGGTCGGGGGCGAGGCGGGTGATGGTGAGCTCGGTCGCGTAGCGGCCGCCGTCGTTGAGCGCGTGGGCCAGGACGATGCCCTTCTCCCGGCGGGGCATCCGGTTGGCGCACAGGCGGTCGAGGAAGGCCTCCGCGTCGGGGCCCGTCAGCTCGAACGTGGCGAAGCTCGGCAGCTCCATCACGCCGACCCGCTCGCGCACCGCACGGCACTCGGCGGCCACCACCTCGAACACGTTGTTGTGCCGGAAGCTGCAGGTCTCCTCGCGTCCGTCGAGCGAGAACCACTTCGGGCGCTCCCAGCCGTAGCCCTCGGTGAACACGCAGCCCTTGGCCTCGAGCCGCTGGTACAGGGGCGACGCCTTCGCGGGGCGGCCCTCCGGCCGCTCCTCGCCGGGCGGGATGAGCCGGTACATGTCGGCATACTCGCGGTGCGCCTTGGCCGAGGTGTACGCCTGGTCGGCGAAGCCGCCGAACCGCCGCGGGTCCATGCCCAGCATGTTGATCTCGGCCGCCCCGTGGACCATCCACTGGGCCAGGTAGCGCGTGCAGCCCGGACCCTGGGCGATGCCGATGCCGGTCCCCGTGGCCAGCCAGAAGTTCCGGACGCCTGCCGCCGGGCCGACCAGGGGGTTGCTGTCGGGCGTGTGGGAGATCGCCCCGTTGACGACCTTCTTGATGCCCACCTTGTTGAACACGGGCATCCGTTCCATCACCCGCTCCAGGTGGGGGGTGATCGGATCCCACTCGGGCCGGAACAGCTCGTTGACCGCGTCCCACGACGGGCCGCCGCTCTCGGCCCAGGCCTCGCGGGTGTCGGCGCCCTCGTAGATGCCGATGAGGCCGGACTTGACCTCCTGGCGGTAGTAGGCCGAGGGATACGGATCGCGCATCACCGGGATCTCGACATCGCGATCGAGGAACTCCGGGACGGTCTCGGTCACGAGGTACTGGTGCTTCATGTTGGTGAATGTGGTCTGGACGCCCAGCCAGGCGCTCACCCGGTCGGCGTAGCAGCCCGCGGCATTGACCACGTGCTCGCAGGTGATGTCGCCCTTCTCGGTCCGGACCAGGAACTCACCGTCCGGGAGCTGCTCGATCCCCGTGACCCGGTTGAACTTGCTGATCGTGCAGCCGAGGTTGGTGGCCAGCATGGCCATGGCGTTGCAGGCGCTCGACGGGTCCACGTAGCCGTCGTCCAGCGTCCACGCACCGGCCAGCACCCCCTCGGTGGTGACGAACGGGTTGATCCGCCGGATCTCGTCGGTGCCGATCAGCTGCATCCGGAAGCCGATGTTGGCCGCCACGCCCTCGACGCGCTTGAAGTGGTCCAGCTCCTCGGGCGTGGTCGCGAACCGGATCCCGCCGACCCCGCGCCAGCCGGTGGCCTCGCCGGTCATCGACTCCAGGCGCGCATACAGGTCGTTGCTGTAGGCGTGGACCTTGGCCAGGTTGTAGTTCGCGATGAAGCTCGGGCACTGGCCGGCGGCATGCCACGTGGAGCCCGACGTCAGCTCGGCCTTTTCGACCAGGATCGTGTCCGTCCAGCCCTCGAGCCCGAGGTGGTAGAGGAGGCTGATCCCCATCACGCCCCCGCCCACGATCACAACGCGTGCTGTCGACTTCAACGTCCTGTCCTCCTGGCGCTCGGTGGGGGCTCGGTCACGGCCAGCGACCCGTGCCCGGGGTCATCGCTTCGCGTGGCAGCCGGATGTCGAAGGCGGCCCGGATCCGGTCGTCCAGGTCCGGGCCGATGTGGTCGGGGTAGTGGGAGCGCAGGACCGCCCGAACGCGCTCGCGCGCCCGATCCCGGACATCCTGCCTGCCGCCGGCCTCCCAGGCGACCGGACCCTCACGGTCGCCGACCGCCGGGTAGACGAAGTCGCGGCGCATCCGCCGGCGTGTCTCGGGGTGGCCGAGGAAGTGGCCCTCGTCGTGGACGACCTCGCGGATCATCTCCAACGCCAGCGTCTCGTCCGTGACCTCGATGCCGCGCACGGTGCGCTGGACGGCCGCCAGCATGTCGTCGTCGATGACGTAGGCCTCGAGGGCCGTGCTCAGCAGGCTGGCCTGCATCCCGGCCGCCTCGCACACCAGGCTGGCGCCGGCATTGGCGGCCAGGGTCGCGCTGACGGCCTTCTCTGAACCCGACTGGGCGTCGGCTACCTTGGCGTCGGTCATCCCGGCGGCAACGCTCCCGGGCAGCTCGTAGAACGCCGCCATCCGGGCGCAGCCGGCAACGATCAGTCCGTTCTCGGCGCTGCCGGCGGACATCATTCCCGTGCGCAGGTCGGACAGGAACGGCCACGTCCCCAGGTGGGCGCGGCTGGTGCGGTCGATGAGCTGGCAGAAGACCAGGCCGGCCAGGCTTTCGGCCATCGTCTGCACGATCGTGCCGGCCAGCGTGACCGGGCTGGTGGCGCCGGCGAGCGGCGAGGACACGATGCCCACGGGCATGCCGGCCCGGACCGCGGCTTCCATGGCCTCGCAGGCGCCGGCGGCGAACCGGAGCGGCGGGACCACGTGGGTGCACGCGATCGAGCAGAACGGCCGCTTCCGGAACTCGCCCTCGCCGCCCAGTCGCAGGTCCAGCATCTCGACGGCGGTCCGGACGCTCGCGGCGCTGTCGAAGCTGCTGGTGATGTGCTTGGTCGTGCCCTGCATGCAGGCGTAGACGGTGTTGAGGTCGATGGCCGCCGGGGTGGGCAGATCGCGCGCCACGATCGAGCGCCAGTAGAAGTGGATATGGTCAAGGGTGTCCACCAGCCGCGCGATGTCGTACAGGTCGACCGTGGTCGTCGGACGGTGGAGACCGGTCTCGAAGTCGACGATCAGCGGTGCTGCTCCGGCCGTTCCCGTGTGCACCCGGCCCCCGCCGATCTCCAGGTCGTGCGCGGGGTCCTGGCCGGGGAGCACGAAGCGGCGAGGCGCCTGGGCGATCACGTCCTCGACCAGGGACCGCGGGTAGTGCAGCCGGCCCTCGTCGTCCAGCCGGCCGCCGGCTGCTGTGACCAGCTCGACCATGGATGGGATCGGATCGCCGATCCCGATCTGCTCGAGCACATCGAGCACGGTCGCGTGGATCCGCTCCATCTGGGACCGGGTCAGCGGCTGGTAGCCGCCGCCGACCAGGCCGGGCCACACCGGCGCCGTCCCGTCGGGTCCCGGACGGCCGTCAGGCACCATGGCTCGACCTCTCGACCCCAACGCCCCCCGCGGCTCCGGCGACGACCGCCGCCTCCGTCGCGTCGTCCGGTCCCGGTTCCCCGCCCAGCGCCGCCCGTGCGGTCTGGAGCAGCAGCCGGCGCAGCTGCTCGGGGGTGACGCCCGGGGCTCCCAGCGAGATGCCGACCGAGGCGCCGTCGCCGAAGATGATGAACAGGTCCACGATGTCGGCGACGGGCCAGATGGGCCGGAACACGCCGGCCGCGATCCCGTGCTCGATCACCTCCCGGAAGGGCGGACGCCACGCGTCGTAGAAGCCGTCCAACTTGGCCCGCAGCTCGTCGTCCCGGGCCATGGCACAGAACTCGATCCAGATCCGGCTGCGCCACAGGAGCGGCTCGGGCAGGGACGCGTACAGGAGCGACGTGAGGCGAGCCCAGGGATCGCCCCCGGTGGGCGCGGCCTCAAGCCAGGCGTTGAGGCGGCGCTCCGCCGACCAGTCGAACAACTCGGCGATCAGCCGCGCCCGGGTGTCGAAGTAGTGCTGGACGGTGCCGACCGAGACGCCGGCGGCCTCGCTGACATCGCGCAGGCGGCTGCGTTCCACGCCGTGGGTCACGAGGAGTCGCTCGGCAGCCGCCAGGATCCGCTCCCGCTGCGCCGCGCGACGCGTCTCGTTCAGCGCTCGACCGGCCACGTCATCGCCTCGACCACCCGGTGCGAACGCCGTGCTCCGGGAATGGCCGGCAGTCTAGCAATAATACAGCATTATGGTCAATGCTCTGGGCTGCTCTCGCCGGGATCCACCCTCGGACCCAACGGGTCTCAGGCCCCGAAGCGGCGCGGGCTGAACGGCACCAGGACGTCCGGGTCGGTGCCGTCGAGGATCATGTCGGCCAGCAGCGCCCCCGTCCGTGGAGCCAGCGTCAGGCCCAGCATCGCGTGGCCGCTGGCCACGTACACGCTCCGGAAGGGCCGCAGCCGGCCGATGACCGGGAGGCCGTCGGGCGTCATCGGGCGCAGACCTGCGCTCGGCGCGAGGGACGGCGCGTCCGGGTCCCACGACCGGAAGTAGCGCCCCGGCGCGCGGCGGAGCGCCGCCAGCCGGACCGGCGAGATCCGCTCGTCCAGGCCGCCGAACTCCATGGTGCCCGCGACCCGGGTGGCGCCGTCGAGCGGGGTGACGGCGCAGTGCGCCTCGGACAGCATCACGACCGGCCGCGACGCCAGCTGTCCCGGCACGTAGTCCACGCTGTAACCCTTGCCGGGCCGGATCGGCAGCGAGGCGCCGAGCAGCCGGGCCACTCTCGCCGACCAGGCGCCGGCTGCGATCACGAGCGTGTCGGCACGCTCGGTCCCGAACCTGCCGCGCATCTCCACCCCGCCCGAGGGCAGCGCCCATGCGGCCCTGACCGCCCCGTCGGTGAACCGGACGCCGAGCGCCCCCAGCCGGCCGACCAGCGCTTCCACCAGCGTGGCCGGCCGGACATGTCGCTCGTTGGGAAAGCGGATCCCGCCGACGATCGCGTCGGACAGCTCCGGCACCAGCTCGCGCGCCTCGTCGCCGGTCAGGACCGCGGGCTCGAACCCGGCGCGCTCGTAGGCCGCGAGGTCGGCCGTCGCGTGGCGCAGCTCGTCCGGGTCGAGGTAGGCGCGGATCTCGCCGTCGGCGTGCATCTCGAACTCGAGGCCGTCCGCCACCCAGGCGTCCAGCAGGTCCATGGTGCCGGTGGCCAGGCGGCTGGTGGCCTCGAATGCCCGCCGGTACGCGGTGGCGTTGCAGGCTCGGAGCATCCCGACCATGAATTGGATGAACGATGGGCTGGCCGCCGGCCGGACGTAGACCGGGCTGTCGGGCTCGAGCATCCAGCGCATGGTCTGGAGCACGATCCCGGGCCCGGGCACGGGGCCGCTCTCGGCCGGGACGACCCAGCCCGCGTTGTTGCCGGAGGCGCCGCTCCCGGCCGGGCGGTCGTCGATGATCACGACCTCGGCACCACGCCGTGCCAGGCTGTAGGCGGTCGCGAGCCCGATCAGGCCGGACCCGATGATGGCGATCTTCACGTCGGCAACCCCTCGGAGCCCATGACGATGGTCCCCGTCCGGACGGGTCGGTTGGGACGGCGGGCCCGGCCACCGGGATCTCCATACTGTACCGGCGGTGCATCGCGGACGGGTCCCGAGGGCCGCCCCGGCACGTTTCGCACGAGGACCGAGGAGAGCCATGGATTTCCCGCTTCGAGCCGGCGTCGTCATCGTCGGCGCCGGCATCGTCGGCAACGGCCTGGCCTGGCACCTGGCCCGCCTCGGGTGGCGCGACATCGTCCAGGTCGACAAGGGTCCCCTGCCCAACCCCGGCGGCTCGACCGGGCACGCCTCGTCCTTCACCTTTCCCGTGGATCACTCGCGGCAGATGTCCGAGTGGTGCATGGACGGGATCCACGAGTTCACCGAGATGGGCACCTTCACCCGCACCGGCGGGCTCGAGATCGCCCGCACTCCCGAGCGGATGCACGAGCTGCAGCGGCGGCTGTCGCTCGCCCATGCGTACGGCATCGACGCGGAGGTGCTGAGCCCGGCACAGGTGCGGGACCTCGTCCCCTACCTGGACGAGACACAGATCCTGGGTGGGTTCCACACCCCCGCGGTCGGCGTGGTGGACCCGCTGCACGCGGGGACCATCTACCGTGAGCGGGCCGCGGAGCTGGGGGCGCTGCAGAGCTTCGCCACCACCGAGGTGCTCGGCGTCGATGTCGAGCGGGGCCGGGTGACCGGGCTGACAACCAGCCGCGGACACGTCGCCGCCGAGATCGTGGTCATCGCGGGGGGCGTGTGGAGCAACCGGGTGGCCGAGATGGCCGGTGCCCGGATCCCGCTCGTCCCCGCGGTCCACCAGATGGTCGACATCGGCCCGGTGCCGGAGTTCGAGGCCCTCGACAACCCCCTGGCCTACCCGGTCGTCCGTGACATGGACGCCAAGATGTACGCGCGCCAGAGCGGCGCCGACCTGGAGATCGGGTCGTACGCGCACGAGGCCATCTTCGTCGAGCCGCGGGACATCCCGTCCAATGACCAGGCCGCGCTGTCGCCCACCGAGCTGCCGTTCACGTCCGAGCACTTCGATCCGTACGTCGACCAGGTCCTGGGGCTCTACCCCACGATCGTGGGCAACGAGAAGGTGGGCATCAAGCACGCGATCAACGGCCTCATGTCGTTCACGCCCGACGGCATGTCCCTGATCGGGGAGACACCCGAGGTGAAGGGCCTCTGGTCGTGCGCGGCGATCTTCATCAAGGAGGCGCCGAGCCTGGTCCGGATGGCCGCGGAGTGGATGACCGACGGCAAGCCGGAGATGGACCCGGCCACCGTCAACGTCGCCCGCTTCTACGACACCCAGAAGACCCCGTTCCACGTGCGCAGCCGGGTCGGCGAGCTGTTCCCCAAGTTCTACGGCATCGTCCACCCGTTCGAGCAGTGGGACACCGACCGCAACGTCCGGCTGGGCGCCGCCCACGACCGGCACGTGGCGCTGGGCGCCTCGCTGGTGGAGATCTCCGGCTGGGAGCGGCCGAACTGGTACGCCGCCAACGCGCCGCTATTGGCGGAGTTCGGCGACCGGGTGATGGACCGCAGCCACGAGTGGGATCGGCGGTGGTGGAGTCCGATCGTCAACGCCGAGCACCTCGCGCTCCGCGAGCGGGTGGGCCTGATCGAGAACCCGGCCTTCGCCGAGTGGGACATCACGGGTCCCGGAGCGCTCGCCTGGCTCCAGCACCTGGTCGTGGGCCAGGTCGATGTGCCGGTGGGCAAGGTCGTCTACACCCAGCTGCTGAACGATGCCGGCGGCATCAAGGCCGACGTCACGGTCCTGCGCCTGGGCGAGGAGCGCTTCCGCGTCGTCGATGCCGGGTTCGCCGGCGCGTCCGACCGGAAGTGGCTGACCGACCGCCTGCCCTCGGATGGTTCGGTCGGCTTCGCCGACATCACGACCGCGTGGTCGATGATCGCCGTGTGGGGGCCGCGTGCCCGCGACCTGGTGGCATCGCTGACCGCGGACGACGTCTCCGACGAGGCCCTTCCGTACGCCGGCTGTGGCTGGATCGATATCGAGTCCGTGCGCGTGCTGGCGGTCCGCATCAGCTACGTCGGTGAGCTGGGCTGGGAGCTGCACGTGCCGTTCGAGCAGGGCGCCCACCTCTGGGATCTGCTCATGAGCGCCGGCAGACCACTGGGCGCCATCCCGGTCGGCCTGGCCGCGTACGGCGGCACCCTCCGCGTCGAGAAGTCCTACCGGCTGATGGGCAACGAGCTCGAGCTGGACCGGAACCTGGTCGAGGCGGGGCTCGCCCGGCCGCGCGTCAAGGATGCCGACTTCATCGGCAAGGCCGCCTACCTCGAGCAACGCGCTGCGGGTCCGACCAGCCTGTTGTGCACGCTGGCGATCGACGACCAGACCTCGTCCTCCGGCGAGAAGCGGTACCCGCTGGGCCGGGAGCCCATCTGCAGATCCGATGGCACCGTCCTCGTGGACCGCAGGGGCCGCCGGTCGTTCGTCACCACCGCCGCCTCCGGACCATCCGTGGGCAAGCACCTGCTGATGGCGTACCTCCCCGTGGAGGAGGCGGTGGCCGGCAACCGGCTGGCCGTGGAGTACGTCGGCGAGCGGTACCCGGTCAGCGTCGTGGCCGTGGGACCGACCCCGGTGTTCGATCCCCAGAACCTGCGGATGCGCGGGTAGCGCGGCCTCGCCGTCCCGCCTACACCTCGGTGTCCGGGGCGGCAGCCTTGCGCTGTGCGACGAACTCGGCCAATGCCTCGGACACCCCCGCGTCGAGCGGCGGCTGCTCGTACTCGCGAAGCGCCTTCTTCCAGGCGGCGTTCGCGCGCTGCGCGGCATCCAGCCCACCGTCCTCGGACCATTGCTCGAACGAGTTGTTGTCGGCCAGGTCGGACCGGTAGAAGGCGGTCTCGAAGTTGGCCAGTGTGTGGGCCGCACCCAGGAAGTGGGTGCCCGGCGTGTTGGCGCGGATCGCGTCCAGCGCCTGGCCGTTGGCCGAGATGTCGACGCCCTTGACGAACACGCCCATCATCCCGCACTGGTCCGCGTCGAGCATGAACTTCTCGTAGCCCATGGCGAGTCCGCCTTCGAGCCAGCCAGCCGCATGGAGCACGAAGTTGACGCCGCCGAGGACCGTCGGCTGGAGGGTGGCGGCCGACTCGTAGGCCGCCTGGGCGTCGGGGATCTTGGACGCGCACAGTGAGCCGCCGGACCGGAACGGGACGCCGAGCCGCCGGGCCAGCGCCGCCATCGTGTACAGGACGAGGGCCGGTTCGGGCGTGCCGAAGGTGGGGGCGCCGGACTGCATCGAGATCGAGGAGGCGAACGAGCCGAACACGACCGGCGCTCCTGGCCGCACCAGCTGGACGTAGGCCATGCCGGCCAGCGCCTCGGCGAGGGTCTGGGCGGCCACGCCCGCGGCGGTGACCGGGGCCATCGCCCCGGCCAGGATGAACGGCGTGATCAGCGTCGCCTGGTTGGCCAGCGCGTAGTTCCTCGCCGCCCCCAGCATGCCCGCGTCCCACACCAGCGGTGAGCTGGCGTTGATCAGCGACAGCACGACGGTGTGGTCCTCGAGGTAGTCGGCTCCGAAGACGATGCGCGCCATGTCGACCGTGTCCTGGGCGCGGTCGGGGTGGGTGACGGAGCCCATGAACGGCTTGTCGCTGTACCGGATATGGGCGTCGATCATGTCCAGGTGGCGCTTGTTCACCGGCAGGTCGACCGGCTCGCACACGGTCCCGCCGCTGTGGTGGAGGTGCCGGCTGGCGTAGGCAAGCTTCACGAAGTTGCGGAAGTCCTCGATCGTGCCGTAGCGGCGCCCGTTGTCCAGGTCGTGGACGAAGGGCGAGCCGTAGGCCGGGGCGAACACCGTCGCCTCCCCGCCGATCCGGACGCTGCGCTCAGGGTTGCGGGCGTGCTGGATGAACTCCCGAGGCGCGCTTGCCTGGACGATGGACCGGCACATACCGCGGGGGAACCGGACGCGCTCGCCGTCGACGCTCGCACCGGCGCCCAGGAACAGCTCTCTCGCCTCCGGGTCGCCCCGGATCTCGAGCCCCACCTCCTCCAGGATGACCTCGGCGTTGTCCTCGATCGTCGCCAGGCCTTCCTCGCCCAGGACCTCGAACGGCGCCAGGTCCCGGGTCAGGAACGGGATCGACTGGGCGTGGGCGTGAAGTCGGGCCGCCTGGCGTGCGGCTCGGCCGCCGGACCGGCGATGGGTGGTCTCCTCGGTCATCGGGTGTCCTCCGGGACGGCTTGGGGCTGGGATGGCGCGGCTTCAGGTGACGGCGACGGGGCAGGGGACGGGGCGGGGGACAAGGCGGGGTCGCTGGAATGCGCGGGGTCGGATGGTGGGGTGCGGCGGGAGCGGCGCCGGCCCTCGCGCGACCCGCTCGCGGGCGGTCGACGCTCGGGCAGCGCGGCCACGCGGGCGAGGTTGGGCGTTGGCGCGGAGCGATGCGGGATCGCGAGCGCCTCCACGAAGTGCTCCTGGAACCGCGGCTCGACGGCGGTCTCGACCTTCTCCACGCGCCGGACCACCCCCTCGATCTCGGTCCGGGCATCGCCCGCCAGGAGCGCGATCAGGGCGCCGGTGCCGGCCGCGTTGCCGATCGACGCGACATGGTCGCGATCGCAGTCCGGGATCAGGCCCAGGACCATCGCGTGGAGGGGATCGATGTGGCTGCCGAAGGCACCGGCCAGCCGCACTTCGTCGACGGCGTCCACGCCCAGCTGGTCCATCAGCAGCCGGGCGCCTGCGTACAGCGCTGCCTTGGCGAGCTGGATCGCCCGGACGTCGTCCTGGGTCACCACGATCCGCGGTGCATGCTCGT
Source organism: uncultured Chloroflexia bacterium (assembly GCA_963727585.1). Taxonomy (GTDB): domain Bacteria; phylum Chloroflexota; class Limnocylindria; order Limnocylindrales; family CSP1-4; genus CAIXZV01. The sequence continues at coordinate 28,325 of CAVSHH010000005.1, forward strand.
GGAGCACGTAGCCGAAGGTCCGGCCGGTCGCCACCACGCGGGGCGTCCGGCCCGCCAGCGAGCCGTCGATGACCCCGTCCGCCGTCACCACGCCCGCGAGGTACAGCTCGGCGATGGCCTCGATGATCCCCGAGCCGCAGATGCCGGTGGTCCCGGAAGCCCCGGACGCCTCGGCGAACTGCGGCTCGTCCGACCAGCGGTCGCTGCCGATGACCTTGAACCGGGGCTCGAGCGACAGGGGATCGATCCGCACGCGCTCGATGGCCCCGGGCGCCGCTCGCTGGCCGCTGCTGATCTGGGCGCCCTCGAAGGCCGGCCCGGTGGGGCTCGACGCGGCCAGCAGCCGGTCGCGGTTGCCGAGCACGATCTCGGCGTTGGTCCCCACGTCGACCAGCAGCCGGATCGGCTCCGCCGTGTGCGGCTCGTCCGCGAGAATCATGCCCGCCGTGTCGGCGCCCACGTGGCCGGCGATGCAGGGCAGGACGTAGGCCCGGGCACCGGCCGGCAGGGCGTCGATGCCAAGCTCGGCGGCCGTGGTGTCGACCGCCTGGTTGGTGGCCAGCGCGAACGGTGCCGATCCCAGCTCGGTGGGGTCGAGCCCAAGGAACAGGTGGTGCATGATCGGGTTGCCGACCAGCGTCAGGGCCAGCACGTCTCCGCGCTCCACGCCGGCCTCCGAGATGAGCCGGGCCATGAGATCGTCGAGCGCCCGGCGGACCGCGCGCGTCATCTCGGCGGCGCCGCCATCGTTGAGCATCGCGTACGAGACGCGGCTCATCAGGTCCTCGCCGAACCGGATCTGGGGGTTCATGAGTCCCCCCGAGGCGAGCACGCGGCCGGTTCCCAGGTTGGCCAGGTGGCCGGCGATGGTGGTCGAGCCCACGTCCAGTGCGATGCCGAACACCGCCTCCCGCAGCCCCGGCCAGGCGGCGATCACCTCGCGCCCGCGGTGGACCGCGACCGTCACGCCCCAGTCGCCGGCGCGCAGGATGCGCTGCAGTCCGCGGAGCACCTCGAGGTCGACCGTCAGCCCGTCCAGCCCCCACTCACGGTCGAGGGCATCGAGCAGGCGCACGAGGTCGCCGGACGGCGAGGCCAGGTCCGGCCGGTCGACCTCGACGTAGTGGAGCCGGACGACCGGGTCCACCCGGAACCGGCGCAGGTCGAGGCTCTTGCGGACCACCTGGCGATGCACCTGGGACTCGGCCGGGACATCGATCACGAGGTCGCCGCGGATCTCGGCGGTGCACGACAGCCGCCGCTCGGCGGCCAGTCCCTTGCGGTCGCGGTAGGCGGTCTCCTTGTCCCCGATCGGCGACAGGTTGGCCGGGCCCGAGGTGATCCCGTGCTTGGGGAAGTCGCCGAACGACGGCTCCACCTGGCAGCGCCCGCAGATCCCGCGGGTGCCGCACACGGAGTCGATATCCACTCCCAGCGTCCGCGCCGCATCGAGCACGGTCGTCCCGAGCCGGGCGCGTCCGCGCCGACCCGAGGGAGTGAACACGACCAGCGCGTCGTCGGCCACGGTGGTGGATCCTCGTCCCGTCCGGCCGCCCTCAGGCGACGCTCGCGCCCGCCCGCCGGCGGTTCACCCGGCGGCCTGTCTCGCCCTCCAGGGGGGCCACCCGGAAGGCGCGGATCCAGGCCGCGGCATCGCGGTCGTTGCCCATCAGCACGTCCGCCGCCATCACCGCGTGCTTGACCCCCTCGGCGATGGGATTGGTGATCGCCGAGGTCAGCCCGCTCGCGACGGCCATCGACAGGAAGGCGCCGTTGATGCCTTCCCGGTTGGGCAGCCCGAATGACACGTTGGAGGCGCCGCAGGTCGTGTTGACGCCCAACTCGTCACGCAGCCGCCCAAGCAGTCGGAACACGCCCCGGCCGGCCGTCGCCACGGCGCCGATCGGCATCACCAGCGGGTCCACCACCACGTCCTCGCGGGGGATCCCGTGGTCGGCGGCCCGTTCGACGATCCGCTTCGCGACCGCGAACCGGATGTCGGGGTCCATCGAGATCCCGGTCTCGTCGTTGGAGATCGCCACGACCGCCGCGCCGTGCTTCCTCACCAGCGGCAGGACTCGCTCGAGGCGCTCGTCCTCGCCGGTCACCGAGTTGACCAGGGCCTTGCCCTGATAGGCCTCGAGGCCTGCCTCCAGCGCCTCGACGATCGAGGAATCGATCGATAGCGGCAGGTCGGTCAGCGACTGCACGAGACGCACCGTGCGGGCCAGGATCGCCGGCTCGTCGGCGAGCGGGATGCCGGCGTTGACGTCCAGCATGTGGGCGCCGGCCTCGACCTGCGCGAACGCATCGCGCTCCACCCGGCTGAAGTCGCCGGCGGCCATCTCCGCCGCCAGGACCTTGCGTCCGGTGGGGTTGATGCGTTCGCCGATGATCACGAACGGGCGGTCGCCGCCGATGACGACCTCGCGGGTGGCGGAGCTGAGGACGGTCCTGGCCATGGGCGGACTCCTGTCGCGCGGGCCACTGGCGCGGGGACGGCGCCGGCGCCGGGATTCGGTTCGGCCCGAGCGATGCCGGACCCTGACGGTGACCCGGCTCGGTGCCGGGCACGGGATGTGGTGCGGTCAGTTGACCAGGGCGCGGGCCGTCTCGGCGGCCACCGCCGCATCGCGGCAGTACGCGTCCGCTCCGATCGCCTTCGCGAAGTCCTCGTTGAGCGGGGCGCCGCCCACGATCACGTGGTACTTGTCGCGCAGGCCCCGCTCCTTGAGGGTCTCGATGACGACCTTCATGTAGGGCATCGTCGTGGTCAGCAGCGCCGACATGCCGAGGATGTTGGGCTGGTGCTCCTCGAGCGCGGCCAGGAACTTGTCGGCGTCGGTGTTGATGCCGAGGTCGACGACCTCGAACCCGGCCCCCTCGAGCATCATCCCGACCAGGTTCTTGCCGATGTCGTGGATGTCGCCCTTGACGGTGCCGATCACCACCTTGCCGACGGGCTTGGCACCGGTCTCCGCGAGCAGCGGGCGGAGGATGTTCATCCCCCGCTTCATCGCATTGGCAGCCAGCAGGACTTCGGGCACGAACAGGATGCCGTCGCGGAAGTCGACGCCAACGATCCGCATCCCCTCCACGAGCGCGTCGTTGAGGACCCGGTCGGGGCCCCAGCCGCGGTCGAGCAGGAGCTGCGTGCCCTCCGCGATCTCGTCGGCAAGCCCGTCGTACAGGTCGTTGTGCATCTGCTCGACCAGCTCCTCGTCATTGAGGGTCGAGAGATCCAGCTCCTGGTCGTCGCTCAAGGTCGGCCTCCTGGGGCCCCGTGGCGGCCCGGATCCGGCGGTGGGACGCCCGTCGGGCGAGTGCTCGGTGGTCGATGCTGGGCAGTGGCTTCCGGTCGGTGTGCGCGGGGCCGCCCATCATCCGGTTCCACGATGTGGAACGATGCCGTATGATGGAACGCGCGATCGCGGAAGCGTAGCCCACGGGGAGCCTTGTGTCCAGAGTCCAGTCCATCGAGCGGGCCTTCGCCGTGCTGGCGACGCTGGGTGGCGGGCCGCTGGGCGTGACCGAGATCGCCGACCGTTCGCGGCTCCCCAAGAGCACCGTCGCCCGGCTGCTCGGGGCGTTGGTCGCCGAGGGCGCGGTGGAGCGCGTGACCGACGGCGCCGGCTACCGCATCGGACAGCGCCTGGTCGGCCTCGCGGCCGGCGTCGCGCCCACCCGCAGCCTGGTCGCGCTGGCCCGCCCCCACCTCGTCGAGCTCGCTCAGCTCACGGGAGAGGCTGCCGGCCTCTCGATCCCGGATGGGCTCCTGGTCCATTACGTCGACCAGGCGGACACGGCCCACGCCGTGGGCATCCGCGACTGGACGGGCACCCGGCTGCCGATGCACGCGGTATCGTCCGGCCTGGTGTTCCTGGCTCTCCTGCCGCCCGCCGACCTCGAGGCCTTCCTCGCCCGGCCGCTGGAGCGGTTCACGCCCGCCACGGTGACCGATCCCGAGGCCGTCCGCGAGCGACTCGGGCGGGCCCGCCTCGATGGGGTCGCGTGGACTCGCGACGAGGTGGCCGAGGGCATCAGCTCCGTGGCCGCTGCGGTGGCCGACCAGGGCGGCGAGGTGATCGCGGCCGTCCACGTGCATGGACCGTCGTACCGCTTCCCGGGCACGGACGAGACGGCACGGACCGCCGTCGAGACGGCGCTGGTGGCGACGGCCGCGCGGGTGGCCCGGAGCCTGCGCCGGGCCGGCTGAGGCCACGCGGCGCCGGGTGAGGCCGGCCGAGGCCATTCGGCGCCGGGTGAGGCCGGCCGCGGAGCCCGGTCCCGACGGCAGCGCCCCGGGGCGGACGGCGGCGCGCGCAGTCCCGACGGCAGCGCCCGGGGCGGATCAGTTGAGCGGATCGCCGTCGCCGGCCTGGAACAGGCCCACGGCCCCGTGGCCCACCAGGTTGAAGGCATGGGTCACGAACGGGTAGAGGCCGTCCTCGGCCGGGGTGAACTCGATGATCGCCGCCTGGGCAGGCGACAGGTCCACCGCCTGCGATGCCCAGCTGCCGGCATTCCCGCGCTTCACGCCCACGCCCTCCTTGATCACGTTGTCGAAGATCGTGCCGACGACGTGGAACGAGCTGTCCAGGTTCGGCCCGGCATCGAGGACGAACACGCGGACCCGCTTGCCCGCCTCGACCTGGACCGGATGGTCCTTGTACTGGTTGGCGATGCCGTTGAACACGACGAAGTCGGGGGACGGGGCGGTCGCGTTGGCCTTGGTGTAGTCGACCGGCTCCTGCTGGGCACCGAGGTACCACTCGCTCTGGACGAGGGCGAACTCCTGGTCCACCTCGGGCAGTCCCTTCTTCGGCTCCACGATCACCATGCCGAACATGCCGTTGGCGATGTGGTGGAGGGTCGGAGCGGTTCCGCAGTGGTACATCCACACCCCGGCGTAGTTGGCCGTGAACGTGTAGGTGAAGGTCTCGCCGGGCGCGAAGTCGACCATCTGGTGATTCCACGCGGTCTCCGAGGCGTGGAAGTCGATCGAGTGGCTCATGGTGCCCTGGTTGGTGAGGTGGACGTTGACCGTGTCGCCGACCTTGACCCGGATCACCGGCCCGGGCACGGTGCCGCCGAAGGTCCAGGCGTGGACCACGAACCCGTCGGCCACGGTGATGTCCTTCTCGATGATCGGGAAGTCGATGTCGTGGACCTTGCCGGGCTCGAGCGCCGGGGCGGCGGGATCGCGGAGCTCGTACGGGGGCGCTGCGGGATCGGCGGCGGGCGGGGCGCCGGTCGTGTCGCCGGAGGTGGCGGTCGTGCCGCCGGAGGCGGCGGTCGTGCCGGCCACCGGGGGAGCCTCGCCGGCCACCGTCACCTGGCCGGTCATCCCCGCCGCGGCGTGGCCGGGGACGGTGCACTCGAACGCGATGCCGCCGGCGGGCACCTCGACGTCGGCGGTCGCGGTCTGGCCGGGTTCGGCGACCATCTTCGTCCCGTCGGCGAACGTGAGATCGTGCAGCATGGTGCCGGTGTTGACGAACGTGACCGCGTACGTGCCGGCGGCAGGGACACTGACCGAGGCCGGCGTGAAGCCCAGGTCGAAGGCTTCGATGCGAAGCTCATCGGCCGCCGCCGCCTGCGCGGCGGCTGGCGTGCCGTCGGGCCGATCCGCGCCGGCGGTGTCGGCTGCCGATGTTGCGGCCGGCGGCGGGAAGGTCCAATCGGGCGGGGCGGCCGATCCGCAGCCGGCTGCGGAAATGACGATGGCCACGATGATCGGGGCGGCGAGGAGGCGTCGCGCTCGGGGCATGACACGGTCCTTTCATCCATGCGTTGCCGCGATCCGGGCCCGGAACGAGGGCGGGGACACGACGATCGGCATAACTATAACTAAGTTAGTATGTATTTGTGAAGGTGACGAGTGACCCGATCGACGGGAGCCATGGAGCCCCCTGGCCCTGCAGGTCGGGAGGCGGCGCTCGCGGGGCCGGGATGAGGGTGCGTGGCGACGAGGGGGATGGGGCGGTCCGCTCGCGGCCGATCCGGCCCCGCCAGCCCCCGTCACGCCGACCGCTCGCAGTCCCGTTGGCGCCGACCGCTCCGCGTCCGCCCGGCGACCGGCCGCCGGGCGGAGGACCGCTGGTGCCGGGTCCGCGCCGCGGGGGCGATCGCTGGATCGCGGTCACTGCGATCGTGGTGGCGGCGACCTACCTGGTGGCGGCCGTGGTGGCGGCGATCGCTCCCTCGGCCGGCGTCGCCCTGCCTTCGCCCTGGCTGCCACTCCACCTGGCGCTGGCCGGCGGGGCATCGACGGCGATCGCCGGGATCATGCCGTTCTTCGTGGCCGCGCTCGCGGCGGGGCCACCGGCGAGCGCGCGGCTGCGCGGCACGACCGTTGCGCTCGTGGCGGTGGGGGCGGGCCTGGTCGCCGTCCGGGGCACGGATCCTTCGCTCACCTGGGCCCCGGCGGTCGGTGGAACCTTGTACCTGGCGGGCATGGCGTCGCTCGCCCTCACCATCCGGGCCTCGGGCCGAGCCGGGCTCATGACGCGCCGGCCGATCGTCTCGCTGGGCTACACGCTGGCCCTGGCGAATGTCGCCCTCGGGGCCTTGCTGGGGACCCTGTACGTGGCCGGCTGGCAGCCGGTGGTGGACGCGTGGTCGAGATTGCGGCCCGCGCACGCGTGGGCGAACCTCGTCGGCTTCGTCTCGGTCGCCATCATCGCGACCCTGCTCCACTTCCTGCCCACGGTGCTGGGCGGGAGGATCGTGCCCCGATGGAGCTCGGCTGTCGCGGTCCTTGCGCCTGCGGCCGGTGCCGCCGCGGTGGTCCTTGCACTCGTGCTGGGGTCCGCCGCCGTTGCCGGCGCCGGCGCCGTGCTCGCCGTGATCGGTGCCCTGGCCCTGGCCATGGAGGCGGTCCTCGTGCTCCGTGCCAGGGGTCGCTGGACCTCGGATCCGGGCTGGCACCGGTTCGCCTCGGGCGGGCTGCTCGCGGGCATCGCCTGGTACATGGCAGGCCTCGGCGTGGCCGCCTGGGTGGTTGTGGCCTACGGGGCCACGGGCGAAGCCTGGTCCACCCCGCTGGTCGGTGCGCCGCTCGTGGTCGGCTGGTACCTGCAGGTCCTGATGGCGTCGTGGACGCACCTGCTTCCGTCCATCGGTCCCGGCGGTCCCGCCGCGCACGCCCGCCAACGCGTGGTCCTCGGGCGGTGGGCGACCGCCCGTTTGGCGGCCCTCAACGTGGGGGTGGCGACGCTCTGGCTGGCATCGGCAGCCGGGCTCGAGCCCGCGATGCCGGTGGGCGTCGCGCTGGTTGCCGCGGCGGTCCTGCTCTCGGTCGTCCTCCTGGTCGCGGGGCTGCGGATCGGGCGTGCGGCAGGTTGAGGGCCGAGGCCCCCAGCGCCAGTCGTTCCGCCTGGCCGCCACGCTGCGGATCGGGCGTGCCCGGGGGCCCGTAGCGGTGCCACTAGCGGTGCCACGTGGGCGGGTCTAATCGTCCCGCCCGGCCGCTCGTGAAGTGCGCCCCCGGCAGTGTGCCCCCGGCAGTGCGCCCCACGGGGCCCGGACCGGGCCCGGCCCGGCGCGGACTCTCGTTCCGTGGCCCGGACCGGGGCCCGGCGCGGCGCGGCGCGGACTCTCGTTCCGTGGCCCGGACCGGGGCCCGGCCCGGCGCGGTCGGCCCGGCGCGGGCTCTCGTTCCGTGGCCCGGCGCCCCGCGTGGTCGGCCGTGGCGGCGATCCGTGCCCGGCGGGCCCACTCGTCCCGCCCGGCGGGTGTACGAGCGCATGGCGCGACGAATGTCCCGCCGGGCGGGTCGTTTGCTCGTTTCACATCGATGGAGTTGTCCTCTGCCACGTCGAATGTCCCGCCCAGCGGGCGGAACGGCGCAGCGTGCGCCCGTACACCCCCTGAGCGGGACAGATGAACCTGGGGGCGGCAACGAGCGAGGACCGGGGGGCCACGAACCAGGACCGGGCGGCCACGAGCGAGGACCGGGCGGCCACGAGCGAGGACCGGGCGGCCACGAACCGGGCGAGCCGCACTCCGGGTCAGGGCTCCGGGACGGCCTCGAGTGCGCTCCCCGTTGCCGGCCCGGCCAGGTCGGCCAGCATGGACCGGGCGAAGTGGCTCCGGAGGGCCTCCTGCCCTTCGAAGAACACCGCGTGCACGTCGCATTGGCCGCCGACGCTGCATGGCCCACCGCGCAGCACGCACGACTGGCGTCGGCTGTCGCCCTCCACGGCCTCGATCACCTCGAGCAGGCTGATGGCCGTCGCCGGCCGGCTGAGCCGGTATCCGCCGGCACGTCCGGGCATGGCCTCGACCAGGTCCGCCCGCGCGAGGTCGGCCAGGACCTGGGGCAGGAAGCGGACCGGGATGCCCATCGCCTGGGCGATCCGCCGCGACGACAGCAACCCGTTCCCCGACCCGCGCGCCAAGGCCAGCATCGCGCGCACCGCGTAGTCGCCACGCTTGGTCAGCTCCAGACGCATCCCCCGGAGTATGCGTCGGTTCGCTGCCGGGCGCCGGGGCGGAGAAGGAAAGCGGCCGGGCGGCGAAGGCCACGGCGGCGAAGGACCGGCGCCGGGGCGGAGAAGGAAAGCGGCCGGGCGGCGAAGGCCACGGCGGCGAAGGACGGCGCCGGGCGGCAAAGGCCACGGGCCGCAAAGGAAAGGCCACGGGCCGCGAAGGACCGGCCACGGGCGACGAAGGACCAGCGCCGGGCGGTGAAGGCCATGGGTCCGTTCACAGTCGCGGCCCCAGCGGCTCAGGACGGCCCCGCCGAGCGGGCCCCTCCGCCTGACCCGGTAGACTTCCGCCCATGCCCCGCTTCAACTACGGCGGCCAGGCGCTCATCGAAGGCGTGATGATGCGTGGCCGCGATGCCATCGCCGTCGCGCTGCGCCATCCGGACGGCCGGATCGTGGTCGAGAACGAGCGCCTCGACAAGGGCGCCGTCCATGGTCACCGGGTTGCGAAGTGGCCGTTCGTGCGCGGTCTCGTCGTGCTGTACGAGACCCTGGTGGTCGGCACCAGGTGGCTGGTCAGGTCCGCCGGGCTCCAAGCCGAGGACGAGGGCGTGGAGATCGGCAAGGGCGGCGTCGCGCTCATGCTGGGCATCACCGCGGTGCTCGGGATCGGGCTGTTCTTCATCCTGCCGCTGCTGATTGCGACCTTCACCGCCGGGAACATCGAGAACGACCTGGCCCAGCACGTCGTCGAGGGCCTCGTGCGGGTGGTGATCTTCCTCGGCTACCTGGTCGTCATCAGCCGAACGCCCGATATCCGCCGGGTGTTCCAGTACCACGGCGCCGAGCACATGACCATCCACGCGCTCGAGGCCGGGGAGCCGCTCCGCCCCGAGTACGTGCGCCGTCATCCCACCGCGCATCCGCGCTGCGGCACGGAGTTCCTTGTGGTCGTGATCCTGCTCTCGATCCTGGCCTTCAGCCTGGTCGGCAAGCAGAGCCCCCTGGTCATGGTCGCCAGCCGGATCCTGCTCATCCCCGTGATTGCGGCCGTGGGCTACGAGCTGCTGCGCCTCGGAGCGCGCTTCCGCTCCAACCCGGTGGTCAAGGTGATCATGTGGCCCGGGATCCTGGTCCAGATGATCACCACCAAGCAGCCGACCGACGACATGATCGAGGTCGCGATCGTGAGCCTCGAGGAGGCGATCCTGGCCGACGGCGACCCCGTCCCCGAGGACGGCCTGAGGCTCCCGCGCGACCCGATGCCCAAGCCCGGTGAGACCGCGGCGGGCGTGCGGGCCGCGGAGGAGGCGGCCGAGGGAGAGGCCGCGGCACCGGTGAGCATCGACCCCCCGCTGGCCGGCTGATGGCGAGCGGCAGCGGCCTCGACGCCAAGCTCGCTGGCCTCGCCCGCCAGTACGACGAGGTCGGCCGGCAGCTGGGCACCCCCGAGGTCCTCGCCGACCCGGCCCAGCTGCGTCGCCTGGGACGCGAGCTCTCCCGTCTCGAGCCGGTGGTCGCCGCCTACCGTGAGCTGGGCGAGCTCCGGGGGCAGCTCGCCGGTGCTCGCGAGATGCGAGATCACGAGTCCGACGAGGAGCTGAGGTCCATGGCCCGCGAGGAGATCGCCCAGCTGGAGGCTCGGGAGCAGGGCCTGCTGGACGACCTCAAGGTGACCCTCCTGCCGCGTGATCCCAACGACGACCGCAACGTGATCGTCGAGATCCGGGCTGGGGCCGGCGGGGAGGAGGCCGGGCTGTTCGCGGCCGAGCTGCTGCGGATGTACATGCGCTACGCGGGCGAGCACCGGTTCGCGACCGACCTGATGAACGTCAACGAGACCGGCATCGGCGGTATCAAGGAGGCCATCCTCGAGGTAGCCGGCGACGGCGCCTACAGCCGGCTCAAGTTCGAGGGCGGCGTCCACCGCGTCCAGCGGGTGCCGTCCACGGAGTCGAGCGGCCGGATCCACACCTCCACCGCGACCGTGATCGTGATGCCCGAGGCCGACGAGGTCGAGATCCAGATCGACGAGGAGCGGGAGCTCCGGATCGAGGTCAAGCGCAGCTCCGGCCCCGGCGGCCAGTCGGTCAACACCACCGACTCGGCGGTCCGGATCACCCACCTGCCCACCGGCCTCGTGGTCGAGATCCAGGACGAGAAGTCCCAGCACAAGAACAAGGCCAAGGCGCTCTCCGTCCTGCGCTCACGGCTGTACGACCTGGAGCTGGCGAAGCAGCGGGAGCGCGACAGCGCCACCCGCAGGGGCATGGTCGGCGCCGGCGACCGATCAGAGAAGATCCGGACCTACAACTTCCCCGACAACCGGGTCACGGACCATCGGATCGGGACCACCATCCACAACGTCCCCGGTGTCCTCGAGGGCCAGCTCGATCCCCTGATCGACGCCCTCGTGATGGCGGACCAGGCGGACCGCCTACACGACCTCACGGAGTCCGGCGATGGCGAGCCAGTCGCGGCTGCATATTCCTGACCAGGTCACCTGGATCGAACCCACCCTCCGCCCGATCGTCAAGGCGACCGACCTCGGCTCGGTGCAGGTCCTCAAGGAGGGGAACCTCTACCTGCTCACCGACCCGTTCGGTGATGTCCATCCCGATACCCGGGGCCTCGGCCTGTACGACGGCGACACCCGCCGCCTGTCATGCGTCGCGCTGCGGATCAACGGGGAGCGGCCGGTCCTGCTCCAGGCGTCTGCCGGTGGCAACTGGCGCGGCACCATCCAGATGACGAACCCCCGGATCGAGCGCGACCAGCGGGACAAGCAGCGTGCCTCGTCCGAGCCCCTTGCGGCGCAGCAGCTGGGGATCGCCCGCAGCCGGGTCCTGACCGGGACCGCGTTCGCGGAGCGGTTGCGCGTCGTCAACCACGCCGAGCGTGCGGAGGCCGTGACCGTCGATCTCGACCTGGCCGCCGACGCGGCGGACATCTTCGAGGTCCGTGGCTGGGATCGCGCGGTCCGGGGCGTCCAGCTGCCGGTCGCCGCGCTGCCCGACCGGGTCACCTTTCGCTATGACGGCGTGGACGGCCTGCGGCGATCGACCCACGTCGCGCTGTCCGAGCCGTGCCTGGCGCTGGGTCCGGTGGACCCGGCGGCGTCGGCCTGGCCGTCGGGCGGCTGGATCCGGCTGACCTGGCGGTTGCAGCTGGATCCGGGCGAGGCCCACGAGCTGGGCTGGACGGCCTGGTCCACGGAACGAGAGCCGGCGCCGGACGGCGCTCGCCCGGATGGACGAGAGCCGGTCGAGGTCCTGTTCCCGCCGGCCCCTGTCGTGGACACCGAGGCGGTCGCCGCGTCGTATCGGGCATGGCACCGCAGCCTGGCGGAGATCCGAAGCGACAACGAGCTGGTCAACCTGACCCTCGACCGGGGGGCCGGCGACCTCCGGCTGCTGATGAGCGACGGCCCCGGCGACGGGCAGCGCTACGTGGCGGCCGGCGTGCCGTGGTTCACCACCCTGTTCGGGCGGGACGCGCTGATCACCGCGCTCGAGGTCCTGAGCGTGCGACCCCAGCTCGCCGTCGAGACGCTCGAGGTGCTCGCCTCGCTCCAGGCGACCGAGGACGACCCGGAACGCGACGCCGAGCCGGGCAAGATCCCCCACGAGCTGCGGTCGGGCGAGATGGCACGCTCGGGCGAGCTACCCCATCGTCCCTACTACGGCACGGTCGATGCCACGCCCCTGTGGCTGATCCTGCTGGGCGCGACCTACGACTGGACCGGGGACCGCGCCCTGGTGGATCGCCTGTGGCCCAACGCGCTGCGCGCCCTGGACTGGATCGACCGCCACGGCGACTGCGACGGTGATGGCTTCCTCGAGTACGAGCGGCGCTCCGAGCGGGGCCTGGTCAACCAGGGGTGGAAGGATTCCACCGACGGCATCCGCGACCAGCGCGGGGTCCAGGCCACCGGTCCCATCGCCCTGGCCGAGGTCCAGGGATACGTGTTCGATGCCAGGCAACGGGTCGCACGGCTGGCACGGCTGCGAGGCGACGAGGCCCTCGCCGCGCGCCTCGAGCAGCAGGCGGAGACCCTGCGGTCGCGGTTCGAGCGCTCGTTCTGGTCCGACGAGCTGGGCTTCTACGCGATCGCCCTCGATGGCGCCAAGCGACAGATGGACGCCATCGCATCGAACGCCGGGCAGTGCCTGTGGTCGGGCATCGTCTCGCCCGACCGGGCCCAGGCGGTTGTCGACCGGCTGCTCGCGCCGGACCTGTTCTCGGGCTGGGGAATCCGGTCCTATGCCGCCGGCCAGCCCGGGTACAACCCGATCGGCTATCACACCGGGACGGTGTGGCCCCACGACGTCGCCCTGATCGCGGCCGGCTGCAAGCGCTACGGCTACCACGACGAGGCGAACCTGCTGGTGGAGCGCATGTTCCAGGCGAGCCAGCACTTCCCGGACTTCCGGCTGCCCGAGCTGTTCTGCGGCTTCGACCGCGAGCGCTCGCCGGTCCCGGTTCCGTACCCGGTCGCGTGCTCGCCGCAGGCGTGGGCCGCGGGCTCGGTGTTCATGTTCGTGGAGACCATGCTCGGGCTCCAGCCGCACGCGGACCGGCGGGAGCTGGAGCTGCGCCGACCCGAGCTCCCGGAGTGGCTCGAGAAAGTGACCGTGACCGGGCTGCGCGTGGGCGACGAGACGGCGGACCTGCTGTTCCATCGATGGCGTGGCGGCACATCGGCGGAGGTCCTGGGCAAGTCGCCGGGGCTCGATGTCACCATCCGGATGTAGCGGCTTGACCGGCCCCACCTCGACCGCCCCCACCGTCGGCGCGTTGCTGGCGTCCGCTGCCTCGCGCCTCGAGGCGGCCGGCTGCGGCGCGCCCCGCCTCGACGCGGAGCTGCTGATGGCCGTCGCCCTGGGCATCGATCGGGTGGGCGTGCTCGCCCATCCTGAGGCCCCCGTGGGCATGGGCGCCGCAGGGGCGTTCGAGGCATCTCTCGGGCGGAGGGTGGCCGGGGAGCCGGTCGCCTACATCCGCGGCTTCCGCGAGTTCCACGGCCTGGTCATCACCACCGACTCGCGGGCCCTGGTCCCGCGTCCCGAGACCGAGCTGCTGGTGGACGAGGCAATCGCCGAGATCGGTGCACGGCTGACCGCGACGCCCCGGCCGGCGGGCGCGCCCCCGCTGCGGATCGCCGACGTCGGGACGGGGACCGGGGCGGTCGCCATCGCCGTGATCGCCGCCCTGCGCAAGCGGCGCATGGACGAGCACGTGGAGCTGGTCGCAGTGGACGTGTCACCGGATGCGCTCGACCTGGCCCGCGAGAACGCGGCCAGCCACGGGGTGGCGGACCGGATGTGGTTCCGCGCGGGCGACCTGCTGCCGGTGGGCGACGCGCGGTACGAGGTGGTCTGCGCCAACCTGCCGTATGTGGCGACCGATGCTCTCGCCGGTCTTGCCCCGGACCTGGCGTACGAGCCGGTGCTCGCGCTCGACGGCGGTCCCGACGGCCTGGACGTGATCCGCCGCCTCCTCGAGCGTCTGCCCCAGGTGCTCGCCTTCGATGGCGTCGCCCTGCTGGAGATCGGCGCGGACCAGGGCGCGACGATCGTCGACGCGGTGGTCGGGCTGCTGCCCGGCTGGACCTGTGCCGTGCGCACGGATCTCGCCGGCCTGCCGCGCCTCGCCCGGGTGACGCGGCCGGTGGACGACGGGCGGACGCCTCCCGGGGCCGCCCGATGACAGGCTGCCCGATGAGAGGCCGCCCGGTGAGGAGCCGCCCACCGAGGCGTCGCCCGGTGAGAGGCCACCCGCTGAGCAGCGACCCGGTGAGGGGTCCCGTCCGGTGAGAGATCACCGCCCCCGCGCGCGCCCGGACGCCGCCTTCCCGATCCGGATGCTCGCGCTCGACATCGACGGGACGCTGGTCGGGGCGGGCATGGACCTCTCGCCCAGGCTGATCGCGGCCATCGGGGAGGCGGTCCGCCGGGGCATCCGCGTCTCGCTCGCCACCGGCAGGATGCCCTCGTCGGCCGTCGTGTTCGCGAACCGGCTCGGGTTGGAGGACCCGATCATCGGGCACCAGGGCGCCGTGGTCCGGGCGATGCCCGCGCGCCGCCTGCGGGTCGAGACCGGCCCGCCGCCCCGCCGCGGCCCGGTCGGCCGGATCCTGTCCCACCAGCCGCTCGCGCCCGAGGTCATCGCCGACGCGGTGCGCTGGTGTTACGCCAACGGGCTCAACCCGCACCTCAACACCCTGGAGCGGATGATCGTTGCCGAGGACGACCCCAACGTGGCCGACTACTCGGCGTACCTGGGCACGGAGGCGGAGACCGTGCCCGACCTGGCGACCGACGTCCACGACCCCGCGTCCAAGGTGATCGCCGTCGGGGAGCCCGGCCGGGCGATGGCGCTGGTGGACGATGCGCGCCGACAGTTCGCGGGCCGGGCCAGCCCCACCGTCTCGCATCCCCGGTTCCTCGAGTTCGTGGCCCCCGGCGTGTCCAAGGGCCGGGCCGTCGCGTGGCTGGCGCACCGGGCCGGCATCCCGCTGGGCCAGGTGCTCGCCATGGGCGACGCGCTCAACGACCTCGAGATGATCGTCGACGTGGGCCACGGGACGGCGATGGCGACCGGGCCGGCGCAGGTGCAGCTCGCCGCCCGTTATGTCGCGGCGCCGGTCGAGCAGGACGGCTCGGCCGCGATCATCGAGGCGCTGGTGCTGGCGCCGGAGGCCGAGGCGCGGCGCAACGCCGTCCGCCTGGCCGAGGCGGCCCGCGTCCGGCAGGCGGAGCTCGGGACGGGATCGGCTGCGTGACCCCGCCGCTCCTGCCCGACGGAGAGGCCGCGCGCGCGGAGGCCGTGACCCGGCTGCGCGCGGGCCTGATCGTGGCCGTGCCCACGGACACCGTCTACGGGATCGCCGCCTGGATGGAACTCCCCGACGCCATCGAGCGCCTGTTCGCGGCCAAGCGCCGCCCGCCGGAGAAGGCCGTCGCGGTCCTGCTCGCCGACGCCGACCAGGCGTGGACGCTGGGCACGATGACGCCCCACGCCACGGTGCTCGCCGACCGCTTCTGGCCTGGCGGGCTGACCCTCGTCCTGCCCGTCCGGCCCGGGGCGAGGCTGCCCGGCGTCCTCGCGGCCGGTGCACCGACGATCGGTGTCCGCGTTCCCGACCACCCGGCGCCCCGCGCCATCGCCCGCATGCTGGGGCCGCTGCCCACCACGTCGGCCAACGTCTCGGGCCAGCCGGATGCGCGCGACGCGCGGGAGATCGCGGAGCTGCTCGGGGACAACGTGGCTCTCGTGCTCGACGGCGGCCCGATCCGTGGCGGCCCGGCCTCCACGGTCGTGGACTGCACGCTCCACCTGCCCGAGATCCGCCGGTTCGGCGCAATCGAGCCGGCGGCCATCGCGGCTGCGCTGCGCGAGGCCGGGCTCCTCCACGCGATCGAGGCGTAGCGGAGCCCGGCTCGGGGCCGAGACCGATCGGCGAGCGTCCCGTCAGGGAGCCGTCCCGTCAGGGAGCCAGCCGCTGCCAGGTCGTCATCTCGGTCGTCGGCCAACTCACCTGCTCGGCGGTCGAGCCGTCCGCGGCAAGCAGCCAGGTGGTGCCGTCGTCGCGGTACGTGGCGAGGACCATGGTCCCGTCCGGTGACCAGGCAAGCGCGGCGCCATCGGTCGCCCGGGGGTGCGGCTCGCCCAACACCACCTCCGGTCCGCCGTCGATCGGGAGAATCGCCAGCTGGTAGTTGTCGGTGGCGTCGTATCGCTCGAGCAGGATCCGGGACCCATCCGGCGACAGGACGACGTTCTGGCGACGGTAGTCGGGGTTGCGCGCCAGCTCGCGGTCCTGCCCTGCGTCGACGTCGAGGACATGCACCAACCCCTGGCCACCGGCCCCGTCGTCATCCCACGTGAAGTACACGAGGTTCTTCCCGTCGGGCGAGAGGGCCGGCAAGTTCACCACGGAGCCGACCGTTGGGAGCTGCACCAGGCTGGACCCGTCCTGATTGGCCAGCCAATACCCGGCGTGCTGGCCGTCGGGGCGGCCCATCAGGACCAGCTGGTCGCGTCCGGGCCGCCACGTGGCCGCATCGACCGTTCCGGCGAACTGCAGCGTCGTTGTGGTCCCGCTGGCCACGTCCACGAGGTTGACGGTCTGCCGCTCCTGGTTGCCGGCGATCGCGAGGCGGTCACCGGAGGGTGAGACCTCCACATCGTCGCCGAGCTGGCCTGCCGGCACGACCTCGTGGGCGCCGCTGCCGTCGGCGTTGGCGACCAGCAGGGCGTCGCCGGCATCGGTGGTTCGGACGAAGTAGAGGTGGCCGCCGTCCGGGAAGAACCACGGTGCCGAGTCGATCGTGTCGCCGGTCACGAGACCCGTGGTGTGCCCGGTCGCGACGTCCACCTCGAGGATGTCGCCGTCGGTGGTTGCGAAGGCGATCGGGCCGTTGGCGGCCAGACCGAACGGCGGTGCCAGCCGGTGCTGGAAGGCGCCGGCGACGAGGACGGTCCCCGCGGCGAGGGCCAGCAGCAGGAGCAGTAGGGCGATAAGCGGGCGCCACGAGGGCAGCCCAAGCGGTGCGGATCGGGCGATGACGCCCATGGGAAGCCACCTTTCCGGGGAGCGCCAGGCGGGTCGCTGCGGCGTGCGCTCGACCGCCCGGAGCAGGTCGTCGAAGTAGTCGGGGGTCCGAGGGGACGCCAGCTCGGCCAGCAGGTCGGGCAGACGATCCTCGAAGCGTCCTCGTGCGGTCATGCGAACTGCGCTCCTGGCCGTGCGGGACGCGCGGGCTCGAGATCGGCCGCGAGGGTCGCGCGCAGCGCGTCCAGCGACCGGTGGTGGCGGGACTTGGCGGTCCCCAGCGGGATGCCCAGAGTCGAGGCCACCTCGGGCAGGGGCATTCCGAGGTAGTGGTGGAGGACGACGACCGCGCGCCACTCGGGCGGCAGGCGTCGGAGGGCGGCGTCCAGGAGCTCCCGGTCGGCGACGTCCGATGCCGTGTCGCGGACCGCCGGCTCCACGAGCGGCGACAGCTCCACCTCGATCGGACGCCGGCCGCGCCGCCGGATGATGTCGATGCAGGCCCGGAAGACCAGCCGCCGGAGCCAGGGTTCGAAGCGATCCGGATCGCGGAGGGCGGGCAGGTCCCGCCAGGCGCGGAGAAAGCCCTCCTGGACCGCGTCGCGCGCGAGCTCCGGGTCCCGGAGGATGAGGCGGGCCGCAGCGTCCAGCCGCGCGACAAGCCCGGCCGCGAGGCGCGCGAAGGCGTCATGATCGCCTCGCTGTGCCCGCTCGACGAGCTCTCGCTGGTCCACGACCGACCTCGCTTGGGACGCGGCACCGTCGTCGCGTCTCGCATGGTACGGCGCGTCGGCTGGGCGAAAGGTTCCCGGTGGTCGTCGCGGCTTCCGCAGCGCGGCCGGGATGGCCCTGGGGCAGAGGGTCGGCCGGGGGCCGATGGTCGGCCGGGTGGGCCGGCTCGTGGGTGGCGTCGGGGGGCCGGCTCCGTGGGTCAGACCACGCTCGTCCCGCCGCGCCGGGCGCCCTGGACCAAGCCGCCCCGGCCGTCCCCGGACCAAGCGTTCATCCGTCCCGTCCGGGGCGTCCTGGACCAAGCGTTCATCCGTCCCGTCCGGCGTCCAACCTGTCCTGCCCAGCGGGTGTACCGGCGCACGCCGCGCTGGATGTCCCTCCGCGCGGGACGGATCAGGCCTGGGAAACGCCCGGCGTGCCCGTTCTGTCCCGCTCCGCGACCCATTCGGCGCGCGGTGCGCCGGTACACCCGCCCAGCGGGACAGCACGAACAGCACGAACAGCACAGACAACACGAACAGCACAGACAGCACGGGCAGCGCGGACAGCACGGGCAGCACGGGCGGCTCGACAGCACGCCGCGCATCCTTCTGGCCCGGCACCGCCGGAGCGTCAGCCGCCAACCACCGGGCCATGGCCCGGCTCGCGCTGGGGTCACCCGCGAGCAGCGTGCGCCGCCTCCGTCCCGTGGGAGAATAGGGACCCGTCGCGCCCGACCCGAGCACCAGGAGGATCCCGCCGTGTCCCAGGCCACCGTGTCGTCCGCCGCGTGGGCGCCCATCGCCGAGGTGGACCCCGAGTTGTGGGCCGCGATGGAGGCGGAGCGTCGTCGCCAGCGCGACAAGATCGAGCTGATCGCGAGCGAGAACTACGTGTTCGGGGCGGTGCTCGAGGCCCAAGGCTCGTGGCTCACCAACAAGTACGCCGAAGGCCTGCCGGGCCGGCGCTACTACGGCGGCTGCGAGTACGTGGACCTGGCCGAGGATCTCGCCCGCAACCGGGCGCTGGCCCTGTTCCCCGGCGCCGACCACGTCAACGTCCAGCCCCACAGCGGCGCCCAGGCCAACATGGCCGCCTACTTCGCGGTCCTCAAGCCGGGTGACCGGATCCTGGGCATGGACCTCGCCCATGGCGGCCACCTCACCCACGGCTCGCCGGTCAACTTCAGCGGCCGCCTGTACGAGGTTCACGCGTACGGGGTCGATCGGGAGACCGAGCGGATCGACTACGACGCGCTCGCCGCGCAGGCGGACGAGGTCCGGCCCAAGGTCGTGGTGGCGGGGGCCTCCGCGTACCCGCGCACCTGGGACTTCGAACGGCTGGCCGCCATCGCGCACGGCGTGGGGGCCCTCCTGTTCGTGGACATGGCCCATTTCGCGGGACTGGTCGCCGCCGGTCGCCACCCCAGCCCGTTCCCCCACGCCGACCTGGTCACCACGACCACCCACAAGACGCTCCGGGGGCCGCGCGGCGGCCTGGTCTTCGCTCGCGCCGACCTGCCCGACGGCGTCCGCCGCGAGGACTTCCCGGCCCTGCGCAAGAACACGCTGGCACAGGCGATCGACAAGAGCGTCTTCCCCGGCGTCCAGGGCGGTCCGCTGATGCACGTCGTCGCCGCCAAGGCCGTGGCGCTCCACCTCGCCACCAGCGAGGAGTTCCGGCGCGACCAGGGCCGGACCATCGAGAACGCGAAGGCGCTGACCGACACGCTCCGGGAGGCGGGCACGCGCCTGGTCAGCGGTGGCACGGACAACCACCTCGCCCTGGTCGACGTGACCCCGCTCGGCATCACCGGGCGGGAGGCGGAGACCCTGCTCGACGACGTCGGCATCACCGTCAACAAGAACGCGATCCCGTTCGACGTGAACCCGCCCAACATCGCCTCCGGCATCCGGATCGGGACGCCGGCCACGACGACGCGCGGCATGGGACCGGACGAGATGCAGGCCATCGGCCGGCTCATCGTGGACGCGATCAGGGGTCGAGATGATGCGGCAGTCCACGATCGGATCAGGGGCGACGTGCGCGAGCTTGTCGGACGCTTCCCGGTGCCGGGCCTGCCGCGCGACCGCGACTAGGAGGCGCTCCCGTTCATGCCCCTGATCCCGGGCGTCGGGGACTACCTGCCGCTGATGGCGATCGCGTTCGTCGTCGCGGGGCTGCTCTCGCTCCTGCTGACGCCGCTCGTGCTCCGGGTCGCCATCCGGCTGGACAACATCGACCGGCCGGAGCAGCGCCGGGTCAACGAGACGCCGGTTCCCCGCGGCGGCGGGGTGGCCGTGGCGATGGCCTTTGTCGTCGTGGCCATCGGCGGGATCGTCATCAACGGGATCACCGGGGAGGTCCCGGTGCCGAGGTCGATCGAGTCGCTCGAGATCCCCGGCCTCATCGTGGGCGGCGTGCTGGCCACCGTCGTGGGCGTGCTCGACGACACCTTCCAGCTGCGGGCGCGCTGGCAGTTCCTGGGCCAGGTGGCGCTGGCCCTGTTCGCCGTCACCACCGGCATCCTGGTAACGAACGTCAACAACCCGTTCGGGCCGGGCTCGATCCAGCTTGACGGCCTGTTCGGCATCGCGTTCACGGTGCTGTGGATCGTGGGCATGATCAACAGCATCAACTTCATCGACGGCCTGGACGGTCTGTCATCCGGCATCTCGCTGATCGCCGCTGCGACGCTCGGCCTGATCTCACTGACCGTGGTCGTCGCCCAGCCGTTCATCGGCATCCTGTGCTTCGGGCTCGCCGGGGCGCTGCTGGGCTTCCTGCGCTGGAACTTCCACCCTGCCGCGATCTTCATCGGCACCAGCGGCGTGATGTTCGTGGGCTACACGCTCGCGGTGCTGTCGATCCTGGGCACGGCCAAGGTGGCGGTGGCGCTGCTCGTGCTGGGCGTCCCGGTCATCGACACCTTCTGGATCATCGTCCGCCGGCTGGCGACCGGCCACTCGCCGTTCACGCCCGACCGGGGACACATCCACCACCGGCTGCTGGACCTCGGGCTGTCGCACAGCCAGACCGTGCTCATGATCTACGGGATCTGCGTCGTGCTCGCCGTGCTGTCGTTCGTGCTGTCGGGCACGAACCAGGTGCTCGCCTTCGCGGGCTTCGGGGTGATGTTCGGCCTGATCCTGTTCCTGGTCACCCGGAGCGAGACATCCCGTGCGCTCGAGGCGGAGACCTACCAGGAAGAGCCGGAGCCGCCCGGCTGATCCGCCCAAATGAGCGGGCGCCGACGGGTGTTGGCGCCGCTGTGCCCTCTGGTATAGTCTGCCGCGCGGTGAACGGTCGCCTATGAGCCCCGGCCTCGGAGGGTATCTGGCCCTCTTCTCCGAGATCGGCATGGTCCTCCTCGTGACGACCCTTCTCGGCGTGGCGGCGGGCTACTGGCTGGACCAGCGGCTGGGCACGCTGCCGATCTTCGTCCTCGTCGGATTCTTCGCCGGCGCCGGGACCGGGACGGTGGGAATCTACCGTCTCGTCACACGGTTCCTGAAGCGGTTCGAGTGAACAACCGGCCACGGAACAGGCTCGATGAACCGCGGCCACGGCCGCGCGACTGACTGCTTGGAGGAAACGTGAGCGACACGCCGGCGGTGCAACCCCGGGGCATGTCCACGCGGACCTACATCCTGCTGCTCCTCGCGCTGGTGCTCGTGGTCGACGTGGTCGCCCTGATGGTCGTCGGCCCCTACGATCCCGAGTCCGACGTGTGCACCTACCCGGTGTGCTTCATCAACGGCAACCTGGAGCTGCCCGCCCCGCACGTGATCTGGGGCTCCGAGACCCAGTCGTCGGGATTGATCACGTTCCAGGTCAGCCTCACCTCGACCCTGCTGACGATGTTCATCGTGACCGTGATCACGATCGTGCTGCTGTACCTGCTCAGCCGCGGTCGCCAGCTCGTTCCGGGCAAGGCCCAGAACTTCATGGAGTACGTCTGGGAGCAGATCGAGGGCTTCGGGATGTCGCTCGGCGGGCCGGAGGCAAGGCCGTACATCTGGGTGTTCGTCGCCTTCTTCCTGTACATCCTGCTGTGCAACTGGAGCGGCCTGATCCCGCCCATCGGCAAGGTCGTCTACCTGCGGGCTCCCACGTCCGATGTGAACATCACGATCGGCCTGGCGCTGGTGGCGTTCGGCTTCTTCGAGTACCAGGGGTTCAAGCACCTCGGGTTCGGCGGCTACCTGTCCAAGTTCTTTCCGGTCAAGGAGTTCCGGAACGGGATCGGGGCCGGCATCATCGCGGTCTTCGTGGGCCTGATCGAGCTCATGCTCGAGTTCGTCAAGCCCGTCACGCTGTCGATGCGACTATTCGGCAACATCTACGGCGGCGAGGTGGCGCTGGGCGTCATGACCGCGCTCACCATCGCCATCATCCCCATGGCGCTGATCGCCCTCGAGCTGATGCTCAACCTGGTGCAGGCGCTCATCTTCTCCACGCTCACCCTCATGTTCACGCTCGCCGCCATCGAATCGCATGGCAGCGACCTGCACGAGGAGGAGGAGCACCCACGCGAGCCCGCGGCATGGCCGGTCGATCCGGACGATGTCGCGGCCCCCGCGCACTGACCACCATCAGGGACTGAACCGGCCCAACCAGCCGGACCACGGAGGGAACACGGAACATGCCTGCAGAGCACCTCGGAGCCGGTCTTGCGGCCCTTGGCGTGATCGGACCCGGCATCGGCATCGGCATCCTCGCCGGCATGTCGAGCGCCGCGATCGGCCGCAACCCTGACGCCGCGGGCCAGATCCGCGGCCTCGCGATCATCCTCGCGGCGTTCGCCGAGGGCCTCGGCGTCCTGGCGGTCGTCGTGGGCCTGCTCGCGATCTTCATCACGGGCTGACGTCCCGCAGACCGGGAGGCACCCGTGGACATCCTCGCCCTCGTCGGACAGGCCGCTGCGCAGGCGGCCGCCGTGCCGGCAGCGGAGGAAGGCCCTGGCTTCCAGATCAACCTGTTCTGGGTGATCGTCAGCGCCGTCAACTTCATCGTCTTCTTCCTGATCGTCCGGGCGATCGCGTTCCCGGGTCTCACGGGGACGCTCGATGAACGGCGCGAGCGCATCGAGCAGGGGCTCAAGGACGCCGAGCAGGCTCGTCGCGACCGCGAGTCCGCCGAGCAGGAGCGCGTCGCCGCGCTCCAGGAGGCGCGCCGCGAGGCGAACGAGATCATCAACCGCGCCCAGAAGGTCGCGGCCGAGTCCCGCGAGGCGGACATGACCGCCACCCGGGAGGAGCTCGCGCGACTCCGGGAGCGGGCGACCACCGAGATCGAGGCAGAGAAGCAGCGCGCCATCACCGAGCTGCGCGGGGAGGTCACCGACCTCGCGCTCGCGGCCGCCGGGCGCGTGGTGGGCGACGCGATGACCTCCGACCGCCAGCACCAGCTGGTCGCCGACTTCCTGGCCGACTCCGCCGCCGGCGGGTCGAACAACTGATGAGCAGGCCCGTCTGATGAGCAGGCCCGTCGCCGCCGCCCGCCGCTACGCGGAGGCCGCCTTCCAGGTGGCCCTCGCCGACGACGAGCTCGACGCCTGGCAGGCCGGTCTCCGCCTCTCGGCGGAGGTCCTCGGCATGTCCGAGGCGGCCGCGATCGTCGACAACCCGGCGATCCCGCTGGACCGGCGGCTGGCCGTGACCGAGGCGCTGCTGGGGAAACGGATCCCGCCGACGACCTACCGGCTGGTCGGCCTCCTGGTGCGGCGTGGCCGCGTCGGCCTGCTGCCCCGGGTGAGCGACGAGTTCACGCGCCAGCTCAACAGCCATCGCGGGGTGGTCATGGCGACGGTCACCACCGCCGTGCCCCTCACCGCCGACGAGACCGCCGCGATCCGGACCCGGGTCGAGGCGATGGCCGGGTCCAGGGTGGAGCTCGCCGAGAAGGTCGATCCGGACCTGCTCGGCGGCCTGACCATCCAGGTCCGCGACCAGCTGCTCGACGCCTCGATCCGCGGCCGCCTCGAGCGGCTGCGCGACCAGCTCCATGCGGGCACCCGCCCCCGCTAGCCCGCTTGAACGGAGACGCCATGGCCATCCGGTCTGACGAGATCATCAGCATCATCAAGAGCCAGATCCAGGACTTCGACAGCTCCACCGAGACCCGCAGCGTCGGCACGGTCGTCGAGGTCGGCGACGGCATCGCCCAGATCTACGGCCTCGATGCCGCCCTGGCGTCCGAGCTGCTCGAGTTCCCCGACGGGGTGATGGGCATGGCCCTCAACCTCGAGGAGGAGACGGTCGGCGCGGTCATCCTGGGCGACGCGACCGGGATCAAGGAAGGCGACACCGTCCGCACGACCGGCACCGTGGTGGAGGTCCCGGTGGGCTCCGGCCTCCTGGGCCGGGTCGTGGACCCGCTGGGCAACCCGCTCGACGGGAAGGGCGACATCCCGCGCACCAAGACCCGGCCGGTCGAGCGCATCGCCCCGGGGGTCATCACCCGCCAGTCGGTGGACACCCCGGTCCAGACCGGGATCAAGGCCATCGACGCGCTCATTCCGATCGGCCGCGGCCAGCGCGAGCTGATCATCGGCGACCGCCAGACCGGCAAGACCGCCATCGCCCTGGACACGATCATCAACCAGAAGGACGGCGACCTGGTCTGCATCTACGTGGCCATCGGCCAGAAGATGTCCACCGTCGCCCAGACCGTCGCGACCCTCGAGAAGTACGGCGCCATGGAGCACACGATCGTGGTCGTGGCCGGTGCCGAGGACCCCGCCCCCCTCCAGTACCTTGCCCCGTATGCCGGTGTGGCCATGGGCGAGGAGGTCATGGAGACCGGCGTCGAGCTCAACGGCCGCACGATCAAGGACGCCCTGTGCGTCTACGACGACCTGTCCAAGCACGCCTGGGCCTATCGCGAGATGGCCCTGCTCCTCCGCCGGCCGCCCGGCCGCGAGGCGTACCCCGGCGACGTGTTCTACCTCCACAGCCGCCTCCTCGAGCGCGCCGCGCGCATGAGCGAGGAGAATGGCGGGGGCTCGCTCACCGCCCTGCCGGTCATCGAGACCCAGGCCAACGACGTCTCGGCCTACATCCCGACCAACGTGATCTCGATCACCGACGGCCAGATCTTCCTCGAGACCGACCTGTTCAACGCCGGCCAGCGGCCGGCCATGAACATCGGCATCTCGGTCTCGCGCGTCGGCTCGGCGGCGCAGACCAAGGCCATGAAGACGGTCTCCGGTCCGCTCAAGCTGGACCTCGCGCAGTACCGCGCCCTGGCGGCGTTCGCCCAGTTCGCGAGCGACCTGGACAGGGCCACCCGCGACCAGCTCAACCGGGGCGAGAAGCTGTCCGAGATCATCAAGCAGCCGCAGTACCAGCCGCTCCCGGTCGAGAAGCAGGTCGCGATCCTGGTCGCAGCCACCACCGGCAAGCTGGACGACATCCCGACGGCCAGGGTCAAGGACTTCGAGACCGGCCTGTACCGCTTCCTCGAGACGGAGCGGTCGGACGTGCTGCCCGAGCTGGCCGAGAAGAAGGCGCTCACCGACGAGATCAAGGCGGCCCTCGACGACGCGATCGACGAGTACCGCAAGCAGTTCCTGGCCTGAACCATGCCGAGCCAGCGTGAGATCCGCCGCCGCATCGGGTCGGCGAAGAACATCAAGCAGATCACCCGGGCGATGCAGTTCGTCGCGGCCTCCAAGCTGCGCCGGGCCCAGGAGTCCACGCTGGCGGCACGGCCCTATCGCGAGAAGCTGGACGAGGTCATCGCCGACCTGTCGGTCGTGCTCGGCTCGGACGACCACCCGCTCCTCGCCGGCCGCGATATCGCGGCCGACCACAGCCGGCTGATCGTGCTGATGACCTCGGACCGCGGCCTCGCCGGCGCGCTCAACACGAACACCGTGCGCTTCGTCGCCCACGAGATCGCCGACCATCCGGGCGAGCTCCGGGTGGTGCCCGTCGGCCGCAAGGGTCGCGACGCGATGCGCCGCGCCCGGGTGCCCATCGCCGCCTACTTCGAGGGCATGGGCGAGCGGCCCACGTTCGCCGATGTCCTGCCGATCGCCCGGCTGATCTCGGACGACTTCGTCGCCGGCGTGTACGACCGCGTCGACATCGTCTATCCCCGGTTCGTGTCCACGCTGGTCCAGCGGCCGGTCATGGAGCAGCTCCTTCCGATCGTCCCGTCGGAGGACGGCGAGGGCATCCCGGGCAACCAGTTCCTGTTCGAGCCCAACCCGGCGTCGTTCCTCGACGCCCTCCTGCCGCGCTACGTGGCAACCCGCCTGTATGCGTCGGTCCTCGAGACCACCGCCAGCTTCTTCTCGTCCCAGATGGTGGCCATGAAGAACGCCACCGAGAACGCCGAGGAGCTGATCGACGATCTCACCCTGTCCTACAACAAGGTCCGCCAGGCCAACATCACTCGCGAGATGGTCGAGATCGCGAGCGGCGCCCAGGCCCGCTAGGCCGGCCGACAGAGGAGGCACTCCCACATGGCGACAGCCGCCCCGTCCGCGTCCGGCCGGGTCATCCAGATCACCGGTCCGGTGGTCGACATCGAGTTTCCCGCCGGGCATCTGCCCTCCATCTTCAACGCGGTCGAGATCATCCGCGAGGGGCAGCAGCCGCTCGTGTGCGAGGTCCAGCAGCACCTCGGCAACAACTGGGTGCGGGCCGTGGCCATGACCACCACCGACGGCCTTGCCCGGGGCACCGAGGTGCGCGACACGGGCGCCCCGATCTCGGTGCCGGTCGGCGAGGTGACCCTGGGCCGGGTGTTCGACGTGCTCGGCCACCCCATCGACGGCAAGGGCGACGTCAAGGCGGACAAGCTGCTGCCGATCCACCGCGAGCCGCCGTCGTTCGACGACCAGACCACCGAGGTCGAGATCTTCGAGACCGGGCTCAAGGTGATCGACCTGATCTGCCCGTTCAAGAAGGGCGGCAAGATCGGCATCTTCGGCGGCGCCGGCGTCGGCAAGACGGTGATCATCCAGGAGCTGATCAACAACGTCGCCAAGGAGCACGCCGGCGTGTCCGTGTTCGCGGGCGTCGGCGAGCGCTCGCGCGAGGGCAACGACCTCATCCACGAGATGACCGAGTCGGGCGTCATCGCCAGCACGGCGTTCGTGTTCGGCCAGATGAACGAGCCGCCCGGCGCCCGCCAGCGGGTCGGCCTGACCGGCCTCACCATGGCGGAGTACTTCCGCGACGAGGAGGGCCGCGACGTCCTCCTGTTCATCGACAACATCTTCCGCTTCACGCAGGCGGGCTCCGAGGTGTCCGCGTTGCTCGGCCGGATGCCCTCGGCGGTGGGCTACCAGCCCAATCTCGCGACCGAGATGGCGGCGCTCCAGGAGCGGATCACCTCGACCAAGAAGGGCTCGATCACGTCCCTCCAGGCCGTGTTCGTCCCGGCCGACGACTACACGGACCCGGCGCCCGCCACCACGTTCGCCCATCTCGACTCCACGATCCGCCTCGAGCGGTCGATCGCCGAGCTGGGCATCTATCCGGCGGTGGACCCGCTGACCTCGACCTCGCGGGTGCTCGACCCGCTGGTGGTGGGCAACGAGCAGTACGAGGTGGCGCAGGAGACCAAGCGCGTCCTCCAGCGCTACCGCGACCTCCAGGACATCATCGCCATCCTGGGCATCGACGAGCTGTCCGAGGACGACAAGGCCACCGTGGCCCGGGCCCGCCGCCTCCAGCGGTTCATGAGCCAGCCGTTCACGGTCGCCGAGGTGTTCACCGGCCGCCCGGGCAAGTACGTGGCCATCCGGGACACGGTCGCCTCGTTCAAGGAGATCCTCGAGGGCAAGTCGGACGACCTGCCGGAGCAGGCGTTCTTCCTCGCCGGGACCCTCGACGACGTCCGCGAGAACGCGGCCAAGCTGGAAGGCTGAGTGCCGTGATCCAGACCCAGCCTCTCGCCGCGCCGCACCGGCTGCTCGGCGGCCGTTCGATCGGAGTGAACTGATGCCGCTCCAACTCGAGATCGTGACGCCCGAGCGGCTGGCGTACTCGGACGAGGTGGACATGGTGCTCGTCCCGGGCCTCGAGGGGGAGCTCGGGATTCTGCCCCACCACACGCCGCTGGTGAGCCTGCTGGGCGTGGGCGAGCTCAAGATCCGCAAGGGCGGAGACGAGGAGAACTTCGCCATCGTCGGCGGGTTCCTCCAGGTCCGGCCGGACAAGGTCGTGGTCATGGCCGAGACCGCGGAGATCGGCTCCGAGATCGACCTCGAGGTTGCCCGCCAGGCGCGCGAGGAGGCCGAGCGCGCGCTGACCACGGGCTACGTCGAGGGCGCCGACCTGTCGGCCGCCCGCGCCGAGCTCCAGCGGGCCCTGCTCCGCATCCGGGTCGCCGAGTCGCATCGTCGGGAGGGCCGTCGCCCGCGCGGCTGATGCCCGCGGGGGAAGCAAGCATGGCTGATGCAAGGCCGTTCCACTGGGAGTTCCACCCGGAGACGCCGCCCCCGGAGGCGTTCCGGATCGAGGGAGGCCGGCCGCTCCAGGGGACCGTGCACGTCTCGGGGTCCAAGAACGCGGCGCTCAAGCTGCTCGCCGCCGCTGTCCTGACCGGCGAGCGCTGCCGGTTCCAGAACGTCCCCGAGATCGAGGACGTGCGCGTCCTGGCCGAGGTCCTCGGCGACCTGGGCGTGGTGGTGGATCACCCGGCCCACGGCGTGTACGAGATCGCCGCCGGCGACGTGGACTGGCTGTTCATCCCGCTCGAGGCCGCCGCCAAGATGCGCGCCTCGTTCATCCTGCTCGGCCCGCTCCTGGCCAGGTTCGGGCGGGTGATCATCAGCAACCCGGGTGGCGACCGGATCGGCCGACGGCCGGTCAATCTCCACGTCGATGCGATGCGCGCACTGGGCGCCGAGGTCGACTACCGCAACGGCTACTACTTCGCCCAGGCGCCCGGACGGTTGCGAGGCGGCCAGGTCCACTTCCCCCAGGTCACCGTGATGGGCACCGAGAACGCGATGCTGGCCGCCTGCCTCGCCGACGGCCACACGGTCATCTCGCCCGCGGCCCAGGAGCCTGAGGTGGACGACCTGATCGCCTTCCTGCGCGAGATGGGCGCGGACGTGGAGCGGACTCACCCGGACACGATCGAGATCCACGGCCAGCGCCGCCTGCGGGGGGCGAACCACAGCGTCGTCCCTGACCGGATCGAGACCGGCACGTTCCTGATCGCCGCTGCCGTCACCGGGGGTCGGGTGGTCCTCCAGAACGCCGCCTGCGACCACGTGGGGGCGCTGGTCGAGACCATGGGCCGGATGGGCGTCCCTGTGGCATGTGGCCGAACCTCGATTGAGATCGATGCGACCGGCCTGCAACCCGGCGACCTGGCCGCGATCGACCTCGAGACCGCGCCCTACCCGGGGCTCGCCACGGATCTCCAGCCGCCCGCCTGCGTCCTGCTGACCCAGGCCGACGGCACGTCGCGCATCCACGAGGCGGTGTTCGAGGACCGGATCGAGTGGCTGGCCGAGCTGCGCCGGCTGGGTGCCCGAGTCGACATCGAAGACGCCCACCACGCGGCCATCCACGGGCCGTCGCGCCTCCACGGCGCCGAGGCGTCCATCAGCGACCTGCGGGCCGGGGCCTCGCTCATCCTGGCCGCCCTGGCGGCCGAGGGAACCTCGCTCATCCACGGTGCGCATCACGTCCACCGGGGGTATGAGAACATCGACCGCAAGTTCTCCCAGCTCGGTGCGAGCATCACCCGGTCGGCCGACACCGCCTGACCGCTTCCTGCGATCCTTCCCCGCCGGCCCACGAGGCCAGGCCACCCTCACGGAGTAGCATTTCCCCCTCATGAAGATTGGCATCGACCTCGGGACCGCGAACGTCATCGTCTACGTCAAGGGCAAGGGCATCGTGATCACCGAGCCCTCGGTCGTCGCGGTCGGCGAGGACAACCGGATCGTCGCCGTGGGCGAGGAGGCCCGCGAGATGATCGGCCGGACGCCCGGAAACATCCAGGCGATCCGCCCGATGAAGGACGGCGTCATCGCCGACTACGTCATCACCGAGGCCATGCTCCGGTTCTTCATCGGCAAGGCCACCAAGGGCCGGATCGGATTCTCCCGGCCGGAGGTGATGATCTCCGTGCCGGCCGGCGTGACCTCGGTCGAGAAGCGCGCGGTCCGCGATGCGGCCCTCAAGGCCGGCGCCAAGGACGCGTTCCTGATCGAGGAGCCGCTCGCCGCCGCCATCGGGGCCAACGTGCCGATCAGCGGGCCGTCCGGGAACATGATCATCGACATCGGCGGCGGCACGTCCGAGATCGCGGTCATCGCGCTCGGCGGCATCGTCGTGTTCAGCAGCCTGCGCGTGGGTGGCAACAAGTTCGACGAGTCCATCGCCTCCTACATCCGCAAGAAGTACAACCTGATGGTCGGCGAGCGGACCGCGGAGGAGGTCAAGATCCAGATCGGGACGGCGCTGCCGCTGGAGCGCGAGCTGACCATGGAGGTCCGTGGGCGGGACCTGATCGCCGGCTTGCCGCGGACCATCCCGATCACCAGCTCCGAGGTCATGGAGGCGATCGAGATCCCGCTCCAGAGCCTGGTGGCAGCCGTGCGCTCCGTCCTCGAGCAGACCCCGCCCGAGCTGTCGAGCGACATCATCGACAAGGGCATGGTCATGTCCGGCGGTGGGTCGCTGCTGCGCAACGTCGACAAGCTCCTGACCCAGGTCACGGGCGTGCCCTGCCACGTCGCGGAGAACTCGCTCAACTGTGTCGCGCTGGGCACCGGGCTCGCCCTCGAGCACTTCGACTTCTTCAAGAAGTCGCTGGTCTCGCAGATCTAGCCCGGCAGCGGGCGGACGCGAACGACGGCCCGGCGATGAGCCACTTCCTCGATCTCCACTGCCACACGTCGGCCAGCTTCGACTGCCTCGCGTCGCCCGGATCGCAGGTCCAGGCCGCCGTCCGGCGCGGCCTGACCCACCTCGCCATCACCGACCACGACCGGATCGACGGCGCACTGCGCGCGCGCGATGCCGCCCCCGACGGCCTGACCGTCATCGTGGGCGAGGAGATCAAGACGGCCGACGGCGACCTGATTGCCGTGTTCCTGGAGCGGGCCGTGCCGCCCGGCATGGCTGCGCAGGACACGATCGAGGCCGTCCGGGAGCAGGGGGGCATGGTCGGCATCCCGCACCCGTTCGACTCCTTCCGGGGCTCGATGCTCAACGATCCCCGCCTGGAGGCGATCGGCCACCTCGTGGACTGGGTGGAGACCCACAACGCCCGGGTCGTCGCCGGCTCGGGCAACGAGCGTGCGGCGGCCTTCGCGCTCGAGCTGGGGCTGCCGGGCGTGGCCGTCTCGGACGCCCACAGCAGCCTCGAGGTGGGCGTCGCGTACAGCGTGGTCGAGGCGGACCCCTCGACACCGGAGGGCCTGCGGGCGGCGCTGGCGGCGCTGGAGCTGGTCCCCGGGCGTGCCACGTACTTCGTGCGCACCCTGACCCCCGTCTCCAAGCTCGTCAATCGCCTGCGGGGCAATCGCCGGGTCGTCCCCCCGGGGCCGGATCGCGGGGCATCCACATGACCCACTCCACCACCCCCGAAGGACTGTCCGCAGCCCGGACCAATGTCGAGCTTGTCGGCCGGCGGCCGTCCTCTATCGTGCGAAGCCTGGCGCCCCCGTCCAAGCCGATCAACCGCGTCCCGCGAAGTTGGCGCACCGCTTCGTCAGCCACCGGCTTGCGGGGTGACGCCGAGTGAAAGACCCCGACGTGACCGATGCCGCCCATCCGCCCCTGACCCCCGCCGACGCGCTGCGCGCCGGTGGGAGCCCCGTGCCCGGGTCACCCGGACGATCCGGCTCGCCGCCGGCCGTCGATCCCGCCCGCGCCAACGAGTCCGACGACGACGCCGTCGAGCGCGTCTCGCTGAGCAGCCGCCTCCGCCAGACCAAGACGATCGTCTCGATCCTGGTCCCGCTCGCGATCATCACCGTCTTCGTTGGCCTCAACTGGTCGACCCTGTCCAAGGTCCCGGGCCTGATCGCAGCCGCCAACCCGCTGCTGATCCTGGTCGCGTTCGGGGTGTTCTACCTGGGGTTCCCGCTCCGGGGCCTGCGCTGGGCGATGCTCCTCCGGGCCACCGGGTTCCGGATCATTCTCAAGGACTCCACCGAGATCCTGTACCTCTCGTGGCTGGTCAACTGCCTCGTCCCGGCCAAGCTCGGGGACGTGTACCGCGCCTACCTGCTGCGGATCAACAGCACGGCGTCGCTCAGCCGGACCTTCGGGACCGTGTTCATCGAGCGGATCCTGGACATCGTCACGATCGCCCTCCTCGGGATCGCCGCGGGCTACTGGAGCTTCCGCAGCGGGCTGCCCGAGTCCATCCAGCTGCTGTTCGGGGTGGCGGTCGTGATCGTCGCCCTCCTCGTGGTGGCGCTGTTCACCCTGCGCAACTTCGGGCGACGGATCCTGGTATGGCTGCCGCTGCCCCATCGCATCGTCGAGTTCTACGACCGGTTCGAGGAGGGCGTGTTCGGGGCGCTCGACCGGCGCCAGCTGCCCGTCCTCGGCGGACTCGGGATCGCCATCTGGATGACGGAGGCCCTGCGCCTGTTCTTCGTGGTCAAGGCGCTCGGCTTCCCGGACGTGGAGATCGGCATCTCGGGCGCGGTGTTCGTCGCCCTGATCGGTTCGCTGCTCACCGCCGTTCCGCTCAGCCCGGCAGGCCTGGGGATCGTCGAGGCCGGCATCGTGGGCGTGCTCACGCTCGTGTACCAGGTCCCCCTGCCCGAGGCGACGGCGATCGCCCTCCTGGACCGCGTGATCAGCGTGTTCTCGGTGATCGTCCTGGGATCGATCCTGTACGCGGTCTCGGGCAAGCCAAAGGGACAGGGGTTGACCCCGGTGGAGGCACCGACAGGGGCCGGCTGAGGCCGCCGCAGCGCCGGGGCCGGTCCGGATCGCACGGGGCCGGCTCAGGCCGGCGCAGCGCCAGGGGCCGGCCGCTGTCCGAGGCCGCGGCAGGGGCCGGCCCGGATCGCACGGGGCCGGCTCAGCGCCGGGGCCGGTCCGGATCGCACGGGGCCGGCTCAGGCCGCCGCAGCGCCAGGGGCCGGCTCGGCGCCAGGCCGCGGCAGGGCCGGCCCGGATCGCACGGGGCCGCTCAGCGCCAGGGGCCGGTCCGGATCGCACGGGGCCGGCTCAGGCCGGCGCAGCGCCAGGGGCCGGTCCGGATCGCACGGGGCCGGCTCAGGCCGGCGCAGCGCCAGGGGCCCGCTCGGCGCCAGGCCGCGGCAGGGGCCGGCCCGGATCGCACGGGGCCGGCTCAGCGCCGGGGCCGGTCCGGATCGCACGGGGCCGGTTCAGGCCGCCGCAGCGCCAGGGGCCGGTCCGGATCGCACGGGGCCGCTCAGGCCGCCGGGCTGTCCGTCCTGGCCGCCGGTCTGCCACGGCCGTCACGTCTCCCGCCACGCCCACCACCGCGTGTCCCGCCACGCGGGTGTACTGGCGCACGATGCGCTGGATGTGTCTCCCAGCGGGACGTCCGAGGCCTTGAAGGCCATCAGCACGGCGATCTGTCCCGCTCGGCGGGTCAGCTGAGCCGCGCTGCGCCCGTACACCCGCTGGGCGGGACAAGGTGGGCTCCAGGGCCCCGGGCGGCGGGCTCAAGGCTCAGGCTCCAGGCCCGGTGGGCGGGCTCCGGGCTCAGGGCTCCGGGCTCAGGCTCCAGGGCCCCGGGCGGCGGGCTCCGCGCCGGGCTCAGGCTCCAGGCCCCGGCGCGGGTTCTGCGCCACCCGCCGTGTGCCCTGCACGAGACCACCTGCACGAGACCACCTGCCCGAGACCACCCGCGCGCGGCCGCTCCTGGCGGCCGCTCGGTCCGGGTCCCGGGACCCCTCCCCCGAATGGGCTACGCACGCACCCCACCCGACTCCACCAGACCCATGGCGCGTGACGACGCTGGCGCAACGCTCGGAGTACCAACGGGTGGTTTCTCGCATGCACCACGCACCCGAGACTGTGGCCAAGGCCACGTACCCAGCGTGGCACGCGAAGACCAGAGCGAGCATGACGACCGAGAACGGCCGCGCATTCAACGAGTGGCTGCGAGCCCAGCTCAAGGCCAAGAAGATGTCGCAGCGCCAGCTTGCCCAGCAATCGGGTGTCGACCACTCTACGATCTCCCGCCTCATCCGCGGGGATCGCATGCCGTCGCTCGGTACCGCGACCAAGTTGGCCAGGGGCCTGCGCGAGATCCGCGACGACTCCGACACGAGCGCCGCCCTTGGCGTGGTGTCGGTCGGGCCGCAGAACCCGACGGCGCGTGTCGAGTACGCGCTCCGCGCGGACGAGGCTCTCACGGAACCGCAGGTCCGCCAGATCATGGAGTACTACCTGGCCGTCCGGGTGCGCCGCTTCGCGCGGACGTACTCGAGCCTGGGTGCTACCGAATCAGGCACCGGCAGCCAGCAGCGGGCCGCGGGGAGCCCCTACGGTCGATCAGCCGGCATGGCGGGCGGCGTCGCCGTCCCCACCGTGCTCCGGACCACGCCACCGCCGCGCTACGGCGCACCCCGGCCAGCGGTCCGTCCCGCCCGACCCCCCAACCGATCCTGACCACACCATTTCGAAGCACGGACCCGACCGTCCTCCCGGTCCGGGTCTCGGGGACAGCGAACGCCGGTCTGCAGGGGCCGGCGTTCGCGCATTATCCGCCTGTCAGGGCGTGGACCCGGTCCGTCAGGGTGTGGAGCCGGTGTACACGGACAGCACCCGGCGCGGCCCCGACTCGAAGCGGTCGACGAGCCGCAGGTCATCGCGCCCGGATTCCGCCATCCAAGCATCCTCTGCCGCGCCCCCGCAGTGCTGCCCGGTCACCTCGTCGAACAGCGGGTCGCACACGACCACGATGGTCGAGATGCCGGCCGCGGTGGGGGGCGTCTCCGCGTCCAGTACATGGGCGCCGCGGCGTTCGAGCGGGAAGCGCATCGCGTTGTCGTTCTTGAGTGATGGGATGCCCTCGAGCACGAACGGCTCGTTGGCGGTCTGGTCGATCACGCGCGCCGCAGCCGAATCCGCCAGCGGCCAGCCGCCGTCGGGTGAGACCGCGGGTGGCCAGGCCGGGATCCCGATCGCGAGCAGGACCACGAGCGTCGCGCCCGCCATCAGCCGCCCCGGCGCCCCGCCGGGCAGCGAGATGGCCAGACGGGCGAGCCCCACGCCGACGATGGCCAGCACGGCGGGGTCGAGGAACGCGTGGTAATGGTCGTTGGGAAGCTCCGGGACGACGATGGCCAGGCTCGGGGCGAACACGGCCAGGAGCACGACGGAGGTGACGACCGTCCCGAGCAGCCAGCGCGCCGGACCGGGGCCGGACGTTCCGCGGCCGGAACGCCACCCGGGGCCGGAACGCCACCCGCGGCCGGCTCGTCGTCTTCGGCTCCCCGACGGCGAACCCGTACCACCGCGATCCCCGCCAGCGCGATCACGAGGACCGTGGCCAGCATCGAGACCGGGACCCGCTCGGTGATCAGACCCGAGACCGGCCAGGTGATCGACCGCAGGCCCACCATCAACACCCGGTCGAGCACCCCGCCCGCCGCCTCGCGCCCGCCACTGCCCACGTACTCGAGAATGGCGGCCGTCTCGGTGAACCCGTGCCCCAGCTCGTGGACCAGCAGCGGCAGGTAGCCCGCCGCGACCACCAGCGCCGCCCCGATGCCGCCCCGGAGCACGCCCGCGGTCGCCAGGCCTGCTCGTCGTCGAGCGACGAGATCGGCCGTCCAAGCCCACAGCAGCGGGAGCACGATCACGACGCCCAGCACGTGGCATTGGCCGGTGACCATCGCACCCAGCCCGGCGAGCAGCCACCATCGGGCCCGACCCGTGCGCCGCGCCTGGAGCGTCGCCGCCAGCGCGAGGGCCGCTGCGGCGGGAATGAGATTGGGGTTCCAGATGAAGGTCGACTCGTCGATGCCCGCGGGCGAGAGCGCCGCCAGCAGGCCGGCCGCCGCCGCCGCGATCGGACCCCCGGCGAGTCGGGCCAACCACCACGTACCCGCCACCGCGAGGATCCCGAACAACGCGATCTCGCCGGTGACGGCGATGGGGTCGGCACCCGAGGCGAACGCGGCCGGCGCCAGCAGGTAGTAGTAGACCGCGCCGTGGTGGAATGTCCCGATCGACGTCTTCGGCCCCAGCAGTGGCACCTCGCCATCGACCGTCAGCGCCCGCAGCACCCGCATGTCGGTGCCCTGGTCCGCGTCCCACCGGCCCCGATCCTCGAGACCCGGAAGCCGCACCACGGCGGCGAGCGCGAGCAGCGCGACCAGGATCCCCAGCTCCAGGCGCCCGGGCCGAGCAGGCCCGGTCGTCGCCGCGTTCGTCACGCGGGGTCCACCTCCGCCGGCGTCGTTGCGCCGGCACCCTTCTTGCCGGCCGGTGGTTCCTCCTCGATCGGAGCGCTCCGCCCGCGCGTGCTGCGGACCTGGAACGCGGCCGGCGGAAGCTGGGCCAAGGGTCGGCCCGCGGCGAGTTCCATGACCCGGGCGACGTTCACCGCGTCGTAGCCGTCATCCATGCCGGGCGTCTCGAGGAGGAAGGCAACGTGATCGAGCGCCGGGTGGGTCACCATCCGCCCGAGCCCCTGCGCGCCGATCCGGCCAGCCCCGACGTGCTCGTGCCGGTCCTGCCGGCTGCCCATCTCGGAGCGCGAGTCGTTGAGGTGGACCATCGACAGGCGATCGAGCCCCACCGCCTCGTCGAACGCCTGGATCGTGCGATCGACGCCGTCCACCGTGTCCAGCGGATACCCAGCACCCCACAGGTGCGCGGTGTCGAGGCAGTACCGGAAGCGGGATCCGTCCACCCCGGCGCCCCTCACTGCATCGTCGATGGCGCCCAGCTCCTCCATCGTCGCCCCCAGCCCGAACCCACCGCCGGCGCCGTTCTCGAGCACCAGGAGGACGTCGGGCGCCGATCCCCCCACCGCGTCCATGACCCGGCGAACCCCCATTGCCAGCTGGGCGATCCCCGCCGCCGCCCCCTTGCCCCGGTGCGACCCGATGTGCACGTTGACGAACTGCGCGCCGTATGCCTGGGCCACGCGCAGCTCGTTGGCGAGCACGTCCACGGACCGCTGGTGGAAGTCGGGGTCGGCGCCAGCGAGGTTCACGAGGTAGGGCGCATGGACCGACAACGGCTCGATCCCCAGCTCGTCCAGCCGCGTCCGGAACGCCGGCAGCTCCTTGGGCAGGCTCGGCCGGCGTCGCCAGGAGGTCGGGTTGTCCGTGAACACCTGCAGCGCGGACGCGCCGATGTCCGCCGCACGGTTCGCGGCCTTCACCATCCCGTGACCCAGCGGCAGATGGGCCCCCAGCCGCCGCCCGTTCGGAAGCATCGGGCCAAGGGTAGCGGAGCGGACGCGCCAGAACCGCGCGGTCGTAGACTCCGGCCAGCCCCGGCGGCGCGCACGCGCACACCCCTGTCGGGCAGCCGGAAAGGCCGGGGACGACTAGCTGTAGTTCAACTAGCCTCGGCGCGACTTGGCCGTGTACTGACCGCCGACGACCGGCTCGATCAGTCCGAAGTCGCCGTCCCTGCGCCGGTAGAGGATCGCCAGCCGCTCGTTCTCCGCGTTGACGAACACGTAGAAGTCGTGGTCGAGCTCCTCCATCGCCGTGACGGCGTCCTCCTCGAACATCGGCTCGATCGCGAACCGCTTCGTCTTCACGATCTGGCGCTCGTGACCCTGGTCCGCCGTCCCGTCCGCCAGCTTGCGAAGCAGCACCTTCTCCTCGTCCGGCCTCGACCGGACGCGCGGCTTCTCCTTGTAATCGATCGCCTGGCGCTCCACCTTGTCGACAACCACGTCCAGGGCGGCCTGGTAGGACGCGCCGGTTGCGTGGCTCTTGAGCGTCTTGCCGTCGATCACCAGCGTCACGTCCGCGATGTGTGCGTCGGCGGCGCTCCGATGCGCTTCGTTGGTGAGCTCGACGATGGCGTCCGTGCGGTCATCGAGGAGGCGCTCGAGGCGAGCGAACTTGCGCTCCGCGTACTCCCGAACCCGGTCCGGAACCTCGAGGTTCTTGCCCCTGACGATCGTCCTCACGGCTGACCTCCCGGCGCGTGCACGCGCCTGGCTGCGGGGGACGACGAGACCGGAAGAGTGGCCCCGTCCGTCCTCCGAGTATAGCCACGGTCCGGCCCTCGGCCAGCCGGCTGCCCCGATCGTGTCGAGCCCGGTCACCGCTTCGTCAGCCTCCCTCATCGTTCCCTTGCGACCGTGATTGCACTCACCGCCGTGGCGCCTCCGGCAAGCAGCGTGGCCGCCGATGCGCACAGCGTCGAGCCCGTCGTCACCACGTCGTCGACGAGCACCACCCAGCGCCCCGAGATCGCCGATCGCTCGGCCGGGTCGAGGGCGAACACGCCCGCCACGTTGGCTGCACGATGTCGCCGGTCGAGCCGGAACTGGGCCGTCGTCGCCCGGGTCCGGATCACGGCCGACCGGCACGGCCGGTCGAGCTCGCGAGCAGCGGCCTGGGCCAGCAGCACGGCTTGGTCATATCCCCGTTCACGGCGACGCTGTTCATGGACCGGAACGGGCACGAAGACCTCGCCTCCGGCCCCTGCCGTACGCCAGCGAGCCGCCAGCACCGTACCGAGCGGCCCCGCGAGCCGGCGTTCCCCCTCGTACTTCAGCGCGTGGAGCGCCCGGCGAGTTGTCCCGGCGAACGGCGAGCACCACTCGAGCTGCAGCAGCGGTGGCGGCGGGCCTTCGGGCAGACCGATGGGCGTGCCCGCCGGCAGGTCCGCTCGCGATCCGACCCCCGGCAGGCAGCGAGCGCAGATCGCCTCCCCCTCCGCTCCGCACCCGGCGCAGACCGGGGGAAGCGCGAGGTCCAGCAGCCGTCCCAGTGTCGGCCCGAGCGTGGTCATCGGCTCATCGGCTGGGGCTCATCGTGGTGGCTCATCGGCTCATCGGCTGGTGGTCATCGGCTGGTGGCTCGGCGGCTCAGCACAGGAGGATCCCGCTCGACGCCGGCACCCGGCCACGACGGAGATCACGCAGGATCGCCGCGCCATCCAGCGGGTACTGTGCCCGTAGGGCCTCGCGGTGGACGCCCAGGACCCGGCGGTTGTGCGCGGTCCGTCCGATCACCAGGATGACCACGCCCGCGCCCGGGTCGTCGCGCCGCTTGAGCTCGAGCCGGCGTTGCAGCTCCTGGACGTCGTCGAGCCGGGCAATCACCTCGATCGACGCCGTTCCTCCGCCGTCGCTGATCCGTCCGTCCCATGCCCGGCGGTCGCCCAAGATCGGCAGTGTGATCTCGCGGAGGAGCCGAAGCGGAGCGGCAAGGATCCGCTCGAAGCGCTGGAAAATCCGGAGCTGCGGCGTGTCCCGGACGCCCTCGTCCGCCGGATAGAGCTTCAGTGACAGCCGCAGGCCGACTGCCCTTGCCGCCCTGGCCAGCTGATCCATGGTCGGGCGCCGGATGTGGCCCAGCTCGAGGCGACCGAGCTGCGATGGCGACATCCCGGCTCGCCGTGCCGCATCTCTGAGGCTCAGGGCGGCCTGGATCCGCTCGTGTCTGATCTCACGCAGTGCCGCGTCGACGTTGCGCCTCGCCTCGAGTGCTCCGACGTCGCCGGATCGTTGTCTGGCTGGCATGAGAGCAGCATGGGGTAGAGCACTTACGTGGGCCTTATCCGCGGCAGTCCCAGGCTCTGGACCGCGGGCCGTGGGCTCCGGTGCGGGCTCCAGGCGGCCGCTGCTCTGGCGGCGGCCGCGGCTCTGGCGGCGGCCGCGGCTCTGGCGGCGGCCGCGGCTCTGGCGGCGGCCGCGGCTCTGGGGCGGTCTCTGGCCCTCCCGCCGCGCGGCGATGCCATGCGCGGCGATGCCATGCGCGGCGATCCGCGGGGGCGCCGGCCCGTCGGGGTCCCCGAAGCCGCAACCGGAGCCGAGAGCCTGCGGCCGCCCGGAGCCCGCGGCCGCCCGGAGCCCCCTGTTACACCCGGGGACCACCTTGTCCCGCCCGGGGCCCTGGAGCCCACCTTGTCCCGCCCAGCGGGTGTACGGGCGCAGCGCGGCTCAGCTGACCCGCCGAGCGGGACAGATCGCCGTGCTGATGGCCTTCAAGGCCTCGGATGTCCCGCTGGGAGGCACATCCAGCGCATCGTGCGCCAGTACACCCGCGTGGCGGGACACGCGGTGGCGGGCGTGGCGGGAGACGTGACGGCCGTGGCGGAACGCGTGGCGGCCGTGAGGGACACGCGGTGGTGGGCGTGGCGGGACGTGCGGTGGCGGCCAGGGGCGTGGCGGGACGCGCGGTGGCCGTGGCGGGGCGCTCGGCGGCCGGGCCGTTGGGCTAGGCTCGCTCGACGACCTCGATCCGGTCGCCCACCGCGGTCCCGGTCGCATCGATCGTTCCGACGGGCAACTCCAGCACCCCCGAAGCCCCTCGGACCAGCGGCACGATCCCAGTCCATGCGCGGAGATCGCGGTGGACGGACTTCACCGTTCGAACGCCGGCGGCGTCTGCGCGCGAGAGGAACACGGCGTCGATCGGGAACCGCATGAACATCATGTGGATGCCGTTCCCGCCGGGAAGCCAGAGGCCTTCGCCGGCTGGCAGTGATCGCCGACCCATGAGGCCCATGAACTTGCCCCAGAAGGAGCCGGCGGTCTCGAGCGGCCGGGCAAGGACCGTGCCCCGATCGAGGTTGCGGGCGACGCCACCACCCGCCGCGGACCCCGAACCCGCCTCGGACCCCGACGCGGACCCGGCGGCCCCGGCGGACCCCGCCGCGGCTCCGGCTGACCCAGTGGAACCCGCCTCGGACCCCGCCGCGGACCCAGTGGAACCCGCCGCGGACCCAGTGGAACCCGCCGCGGACGCCGCGGACCCCGCCGCGGCTCCGGCTGACGCCTCGGACCCCGAACCCCCCGCGGACCCCGCCGCGGCTCCGGCTGACCCTGCGGATCCTGAAGAGCCCGCCGCGGAACCCGCCGCGGACCCCGCCGCGGCTCCGGCTGACCCCGCGGACCCTGAAGAGCCCGCCTCGGACCCCGCCGCGGACCCCGAACCCGCCGCGGACCCGGACCCCGCCTCGGACCCGGCGGACCCAGTGGAACCCGCCGCGGACCCCGACGCGGACCCCGACGCGGCCCCGGCGGACTCTGAAGAGTCCGCCGCAGAGCCCGCCTCGGGCCCCGAGCCCGCGGGCCGCTCGCCCCCAGCCTCGGGTCCCACGGCGGCTAGGTCGTCCCGCGCAGGCCGGTGATGATCAGGATGATGGCCGGGCCAAGGATCACGATGAACAGCGACGGGAAGATGCAGCCCACCAGCGGGAACAGCATCTTGATCGGCGCCTTGGCGGCCATCTCCTCGGCGCGCTG
Source organism: uncultured Chloroflexia bacterium (assembly GCA_963727585.1). GTDB lineage: Bacteria > Chloroflexota > Limnocylindria > Limnocylindrales > CSP1-4 > CAIXZV01. The sequence continues at coordinate 69,398 of CAVSHH010000005.1, forward strand.
GCGGCGCTCGATGCGCAGCTGCTCGCTCTGGACCTGGAGCACCTTGGAGATCGAGACGCCCAGCTGCTCGGCCTGGATGATCGCGCCGATGAAGTTGGTGAGCGCCTGGACCTCGGTCCGCGGGACGATGTCCCGCAGCGCATCGCGGCGAGGCTTGCCCACCCGGATCTCGGCCAGGGCCCGCCGGAATTCGTCGGTGAGCGGGCCGTGGAGCTTCTCGACCACCTTGCCCAGTGCGCCGTCGAAGCCGAGGCCCGCACGGACGGAGATGGTGAGCAGGTCGAGCGCATCCGGGATCTGGAGCAGGATCAGCTTCTGGCGCTTGCGGATCCGGCCGCCCAGCCAGAACTCCGGCAGGGCATAGCCCAGGTAGGCGCCGACCGGGATCGCGATCAGGTTGAGCGGGAACGACAGGACGCCGATCGGGCCGGGGACCACGAACAGCAGGGTGGCCAGGCCGCCGACGATGATCGTGCCCAGGGCCTTGATGCCCATCCAGTCGGCGACGCGCAGCTCGCCGGGGTCGCCGGCGAGGGCGAGGCGCTTCTCGGTCTGCTGGTTGAACGACGTGCTGGCCATGCGCGATGCCCGTCCGGACATGCGGGCCATGAGCGGGCGCAGCGTCCGGTCGACGAGCGGCGCCTGGAGCTCCAGCTCCTCGAGGTTCTTCGCCTGCATCGTGCCCAGCTGGTCGAGGCGCGCCTGGACCGGGTCGATGGAGGGCGCGCTGGCGAGCCCGATGAAGATCAGGAGGATGGCGCCGGCCGCGAGGGCCGCCACGACGATAGGGAGGGCGTCCATCGCGCTAGACCTCGATGTCCACGATGCGGCGGATGAACATGAAGCCCATGAACATCGAGAAGCCGCCGATGAACAGGATGATCACGCCCAGCGGCAGGCCGCCGACACCCACGCTGGCGTCGAACATCGGCTCCATGAACCCGGGCGCGGCGATGAACAGGAAGCCGGCGAGGGCGATGGGCAGGAAGCCCACCACGTAGCCCGACAGCCGCTGCTGGGCGGTGAGCGTCCGGATCTCGCCCACGATCCGGACCCGCTCGCGGATGGTGAACGCGATCGAGTCCAGGATCTCGGCCAGGTTGCCGCCGACCGTGTGCTGGATGGAGATGGCCGTGGCCATCAGCTCCAGGTCGTCGGAGCGGACGCGGCGGACCATGTTCTCCAGCGCGGTGTCGAACGACAGGCCCAGGTTGACCTCGCGGATGACGCGTCCGAACTCGGTGGAGATCGGCGGCCGCGACTCGCGCACGACCAGCTCGATGGCCTGGAGGAACGAGGAGCCGGCACGGAGCGCGTTGGCGATCAGGGTGATGGTGTCGGGCAGCGCCTTGTTGAAGGCATTGAGCCGGCTGGACTTGCGGCGGCCCAGCCACATGCGGGGCAGGATGAACCCGATGAACGCGCCCACCAGGAGCACGATCGGGTTGCCCAGCGTGGGCAGCACGAACGACAGCAGCCACATGACGGCCGGGATGCCGAGCGTCGAGGCGACGATGATCGCGAGGTACTCCGACGGCTTGAGCCGCAGGTCCGCCCGGGCCAGCTCGCGGGCGAGGTTGGCCCCGAAGTCCCGCTGCTCGACGACCCGGTTGAGCTGGGCCATCGCCTGGCTGGACTGCAGCGCCGCGCCCAGGCCGCCACCCTCGCCCGTGGCCGTGGCGGCCGGCACGTCCGGCTTGGTGGACGCATAGCGCTCCAGGCGGGCATTGATGCCGGATCCGCTCCCGGACATCGAGATGCCGACGGCGATGAGCAGGATGGCGAGCGCGGCGATCCCCGCGACGACGAGGGTCAGGTTTCCTTCCACGGTTGGCGGCCTCCCTACCCGCTAGTAGTTGAAGCCGAACAGGCCCGGCGGCAGGTGGATGCCCTGGACCTCGAACTTCTCGACGAACTTGGGCCGGATGCCGGTCGGCTTGAGGCGGCCCTGGATCTTGCCCTCCACCACGCCGGTCTGCTCGAACACGAACACATCCTGCATCACGATCACATCACCCTCCATGCCCTGGACCTCGGTGATGTTGGTGATCCGGCGGGTGCCGTCCTTGAGGCGGGCCTGGTGGACGATGAGGTCGACCGCGGAGGCGATCTGCTCGCGGATGGCGCGGACCGGGAGGTCCACGCCGGCCATGAGGACCATCGTCTCGAGGCGGGACAGCATGTCGCGCGGGCTGTTGGCGTGGCCGGTGGACATCGAGCCGTCGTGGCCGGTGTTCATGGCCTGGAGCATGTCCAGCGCCTCGCCGGAACGACACTCGCCGACAATGATCCGGTCGGGCCGCATGCGCAGGCTGTTGCGGACCAGCTCCCGGATCGGGATCTGGCCCTTGCCCTCGATGTTGGGCGGGCGCGACTCGAGGGTCACCACGTGCTCCTGGCGGAGCTGCAGCTCGGCGGCATCCTCGATGGTCACGATCCGCTCGTCGTTGGGGATGAACGACGACAGGACGTTGAGCGTGGTCGTCTTGCCCGAGCCGGTGCCGCCGGACACGAAGATGTTGAGGCGGGCCTCCACGGACGCGCGCAGGAACTCGAACATGTCCGGGGTCGCCGTGCCGAACCGGACGAGATCGTCAACCGTGAACGGGCTGGCCGAGAACTTCCGGATGGTGATGACGGGGCCCACCAGCGACAGGGGCGGGATGATCGCGTTGACGCGGGAACCGTCGGTCAGGCGGGCGTCCACCATCGGGCTGGACTCGTCCACGCGGCGGCCGATCGGGGCGATGATCCGATCGATGATCCGCATCACGTGGTCGTCGTTCTGGAACACGACGTTGGTCAGCTCCAGGCGGCCACTGCGCTCGATGTAGACCTGGCGCGGGCCGTTGACCATGACCTCGCTGATGCCCTCGTCGCGGAGGAGCGGTTCGAGCGGGCCGAGCCCGATGATCTCGTCGGTGATCTGCTCCAGCATCCGCACCCGCTCGGCGCGGGTGAGCGCGAGGCCCTCCTCGTCGATGACGCGGCCGAAGATCTCCTCGATCTGGCGCCGGACCTCGACCTGGTTGGACAGGTCCAGCTTGGGATCCAGGTCCTGGATCACGCGGTTCTGGATCCGGAACTTGACGTCCCGGAACAATTCGCGGACGGGAGCCTGGGTCATCAGCCGGCCACCGGAGGCCGGCGGCTGTGCGCCGGAGGCCGGCGGCTGCGCGCCACCCCCGGAGCCGCCCGGTGCCGGGACGGGAACGTTGGACGATCCGTCGGAGGCCGGTCCGGCGCCCGGACGGGCGCTCTCGATGCGCTTCAGGAGACTCATCGGTTACACCCCTTCGGCCTCATCGGCCGCTTCATCGCTGCCACGTCATCGCCACGCGAACAGCGACTTCTTCTGCGCACCCTTCTTCGCCGGTTCGGCGGTCTCGGCGGGCGCGGTGCCCACGACGGCCGACGCGAGGCGGAGGATGTCCTGGGACACCTGGGCCTCCCGGTTGGAGAGAAAGAATGGCACGCCCCGATTGAGCGCGTACACGACGCTCCGGCCATCGGAGACGATCGTGTGGTCGACGCGCCGGCCGATCGAATGCTCCACGTCGGCGACGCGGATGCCCAGCGAGGAGTCGGCGCGATTGAGCACGAGCCGGATCTTGTCCTGCCCGTAGCCCAGCTGATCCGCCACCTCCAGGAACAGGCGGATGTTCTTGATCGACGTGATCTCGAGCGACAGCATCGTGAGCACGGTGTCGGCGAGATCGAGGATGGCGATCGTCGTGTCATTGAACGACGACATGCAGTCCACGATCACCAGGTCGTGGTTCTCGCGGAGCACCTCCAGCATCCGCTTGGTGCCGGGCGGCGTGATCAGCTCCGCCATCTCGGGAGACGGTGGGGCCAGCAGCACGTGGATCCCGGCCGAGTGGTTGATGAGGAAGGTGTCCAGCGATTCGGGCTCGCCGGCCTCCATCTCGGGGATCAGGTCCGCGATCGACTTGTTCTTGGGATTGAGGTTGAGCAGGACGCCCACGTCCCCGAACTGGAACGAGGCGTCCACCAGGCAGGTGCGCTGGCCCAGCTCCGTCGCCGCAGCGACCGCGAGGTTGACCGCGAGCGTGGTCCGACCGACGCCGCCCTTGGGTCCGAACACCGCGATGATGCGCCCCGGCTCGCCCTCCCGCGTCTCGCCGGCCGGCCTGGCGGGCGTCGCGGCGCCGTTGCCGCCGGCAGCGGGCTGGACGGCGATCCGGGACAGCTTCTCGCGTTCCCGGGTGTAGACCTGCCGGATGGAGGAGGTGAGCTCGTCGCTGGAGAACGGCTTGACGAGGAACTCGCGCGCGCCGGCCAGCATGGACCGGCGCAGGTAGTCCGCCTCGCCCTGGACGGACATCATGACGACGGCGGCCGTGGGCACCTCGGAGGAGAGGCGCTCCGTGGCGGCGATGCCGTCCATGTCGGGCATGTTGATGTCCATCAGGATGACGTCGGGCGTCAGCTTGGCGGCGAGCTCGATGGCCTCGCGCCCGGACGCGGCGGCACCGGCAACCTCGATGTCCGTCTCGAAGCCGAGCAGCTTCGAGAGGTGGTCTCGAGTCTCCTGGATGTCGTCCACGATGAGGACGCGGATCTGGTCTGCCATGGCGGGTGGGTCTTCTGCCTCTTGGCCGTGCTGGCGGGTCGATGCTGGTGTCGGGGTCACCCGACCGGCCGGTGGGACCGGCCGGTCGTGACTGACGGCTTCGGGAAGCCGGCTAGGGCTTCGGCGTCCGCTCGGGGAGCGTGCCCGGGAGCGGGGTCGGCTCGATGACCTGGACCACCTGCGGCGGCAGGACACCCCAGTCATCGACCATCCGGCGTAGCGTGATGCCCGTGGTCGCGACCGTCGGGCAGTAGGTCAGGCCGTCGGCCGGCTCCGTCGTGCAGTCCTCGGGCGAGCGGAGCACGAGGCTGATGTTGCCGTCGATCTGGGCGAACTTGACCAGCTCGGCGACCTGGGCGGGGACCGCGACGATCACGATCTCCTGCTGGCCGTTGAGCGTGGTGGTGTCGTTCTCGGTGCCGGGTGCTGCCGACGCCTGCTCCGTGTTCTGCTGGGGCGGCGGCGGGAGGAGCGTGCCCAGGACCTGGACGCCCTGCGCCAGCGCCTTGACGGTGGTCGGCGCGAACTGCTCCGCGGGGTACGCCTTGTAGGCATAGACCTGGTTGGTGGTGTTGTCGAGGTCGGGGATGACGATCTTGTCCGCGGTGAACCCGGACACGATGTCCACGAAGTCACCGGGCTTGATCACGGTGCCCACGCCGGTGGTCTGGTCCACCTGGATGCTCATACCCACGAACCCGACCGGGACCTCGATGTCCTGGACGGCGCCGCCGCCGTTGAGGATCACGGACGTGATCAGCTGGCCGGCGGTCACCTTGGCGCGCGCGATCTGGCCGATCACGAGCGAGGTGTCCTCGTACGCGTTGGCGGGCTTGGCGCTGACCGCCATGTCCTTGGTGCCGACGTCGCTGGCCTGGATCCGCTGGCCGAGGTCGATGTCCGACGAGGCGACCACTACCTTGACCGTGGTGGGCGACGCGGAGGCCCCTGGACCCGCTGTTCCGTCACCACCCCCCTGGAGCAGGACGATGATCAGGACGAATGCGACGAGAGCGAGGAAGATCCCGATAAGCAGGACCAGCCGGTTTGAGCGCTTCAACGAATGTCTCCCCGAAGCCGTGTGACAGGTGGCACCACTCTAGCATCGCGATCCGGGCCGACGACCCACCAATAGGGCTAGGACCGTTGGCAGGTTTTGGGCAGATCGCGTGCGTGTCGCAAGGTTGGCTGCAAAGTTCCCCTCGGCAAGTGTCGGCATTGTGACAGCCGCGGCGGTCGTGGGCCAGAGGGACGTCCGGCCCGGAAACGGACAACCCGCCGGCGGGGCCGGCGGGTTGGCGTTGCCTCGGCGAGGCCTCAGCGGATCAGAGCGCGTCCCCGATGATGCTGAGCTTGTCGCTGATCTGGCTGCCCAGGAACAGCAGGGCGACGATGGCGACGATGGCGATGAGCGCGAGGATGAGTGCGTACTCCGCGAGTCCCTGGCCGTCCTCGTCGCCCTGGAAGAGCGAGTGGACCAGGATCGTCAGTCTGGAAAGCACGGCTGCGAGCACCTCCCTTCCGGGGCTTCGTCCCCGACCGGATGGACATGACCGGCGCGCCTGCGATGAATGACTGCAGGTCGCCCGTCACCTTCCACCGTACCGATCAGGTCCGGTGACGCAATCGCCCGATGGTCCCCCGGCGGTGCGTCCGGGAACCGTAGTCCCGGGGAAATGAGAACCGCCGGCTGCCAGGTTCAGGATCGGCAGCCGGCGGAGCCTCGGTCGGCGGTCCTAGACGGAGTTGCCGACCGTGGACAGGATCGTGGACACCTGGCCGCCCAGGAAGATGAGGGCGACGATCGCGACGATGGCGATGAGCGCGAGGATCAGCGCGTACTCCGCGAGACCCTGGCCCTCCTCGCTGTCGAAGCGGGCGATGAGTGCATTGATGAACGTCATTGAACGGGTTCCTCCTTTCCTCAAGAGCTCGCACCCGTGGGTGCGGCAGGGGGACGGTATGTCCGGCTGCTCCCCCTGTCAACCGGCATTAACCCCACTTCGGTGTCGCTCCGCAACGGCGGTTGGCACCGTTCCTGGGGGCCGTCCTGCATCCCGTGGACGCACGAAGGCCGCCGGCTTTCGCCGGCGGCCTCGAATGCGCTGGAGTCTGTCGATGCTAGACGGAGTTGCCGACGGTCGACAGGATCGTGGACACCTGGCCGCCCAGGAAGATCAGGGCGACGATCGCGACGATGGCGATGAGCGCGAGGATCAGCGCGTACTCCGCGAGACCCTGGCCCTCCTCGTCCTGGCGGATCGAGGCGAGCAGCTGCTGGACAAGGGCCATGGAACGACCTCCCAATCGATGAGTGCGGTAACCGCGTGCCAACGTGGCAATGGCAATGTATCGGGCGGCCACCGCGGCTCCCAGTGAGACGAAGGTCCTACCCGGGTAGCCTGACCGGGCCGGTGCGTGTCACCGCCCTCCGTGGGCGGCGTCCATCAGCACCCCGATCACGTCGGCCAGCGGACCGCCCAGGAACACGACGACCAGGAGCGCGAGCAGGATGGCGCCGCCGACCACGATCGTGGTCTCCAGGATGCCCGGGCCCGCCTCCGCCGGCTGCCGGGGGCCGGTCACGGCGTCTCGGCCCGGTCCGCGGCCTCGTCGGCGGGCGGCAGGCCCACGGACAGGTGCAGCTGGGCGCCGTCCTCGCGCACCTCGACCGTCGCCCCGATGGAGGCGGCGCGCTCCGCGACGTCGCGCCGGGCCGCCGCGGGGAGCTCCACGACCGCGGCCCGGGCGGCCTCCGCGACGGCCTCCGCGCGGGCGTCGTGGCGGTCCTGGATCATCTGCTTGATCGCGTCCGGCACGTCGCCGGTCGGGACGTCGGGCAGGGCGTCCGCGTCGGTCGCAGCGGGCGTCCGATGGGCGGACAGCAGGGCCTCCAGCTCGGTGGCGCCCCAGTCGAGGCGCAGGTGGACCTGCTCCGGTCCGGCCGCCAGGTAGGCCGCAAGCGCCTCGTCCAGGATCCGGAACACCGTGCTCTCCACGTCCATCGGCAGCCGGCGGTCCGCGCCCAGCGACTCGAACTCCACCGGGACGTGCGCCCGTCGCCCGCGCTCGCGGGTGGACCGGCGGAGCGTGGGCACCAGGCCCAGGTCGTCGAGGACCATGGGCCGGACGTCGAAGATGAAGTTCTTGGTGGCATCCAGGGTCTGCTGGACCATCTGGACCAGCTGCCGGAGCTCGCCGCGGGCCGTGGCGGGATCGCGGTCCAGCAGCCGGTCCAAGATCTGGGCCTGGAGCACGATGTTGGTCAGCGACTGGGCCGGCCCGTCGTGCATCGAGCGGGCGATCTCGCGGCGCAGGTCCTCCTGGGCGGACAGGACCACCCGCGACAGCGAGGGCGGCAGGGGGGCACCCTCGGCCGATGCCGCGGCGGCCGCGATCGCGGGGACGCCCGACAGTCGGTCGGCCAGGGCCCCGAGCGCGTCGCGGTGGCGGGCCAGGGCCTTGCGCTTGCCGTCGAGCACGTCCACCTGGGCCTCCATCAGCACCGCCCGGCGGGTCAGCGTGACCAGCATCGTGTACGCCTGGGCGACGTCCTCGGACGCCTGGCCAGCCGCCGCGCCACCGAGGCGGTCCGCGGCCTGGGCCCGCTTCTGCTCGTGGCGGCCGGCCTCCGCGCGGGCCTGGCCCACGAGCATCTCGATCTCAGCCAGCTCGTGGTCGAGCGTGGCGACCTGGGCGCGGATCTCGTCGGCAAGGGAGGCGGACGGGACCGCCTGGTCGTCGCTGGCCATGATGGTCGTTCCCCCGGACGGGAGCGGGCTCAGTCCTCCGGCATCCGGATCCAGCCCTGGCGCATCGCGTACACCACGGCCTGGGTCCGGTCGTTCACGGACAGCTTGCGGAGGATGGAGCTCATGTGGTTCTTGACCGTCTGCTCGCTGATCGACAGCGCGTAGGCGACCTGCTTGTTGGTCATCCCCTGGGCGATGTTGTCCAGGATCTCAACCTCGCGCGGGGAGAGCGGCGCGAAGATCGGCGCGGCCTCCTGCCCGTAGACCGCCAGCTCGCGGAACTCCTTGAGCACCCGCGAGGCGACGGCCGGCTTGGAGAACACCTTGTCGTTGATGAGGTACTCGCCAGCGACCACCCGGCGGATGATCATCACCAGGTCCTCGGGCGCGATGTCCTTGAGGATGAACGCCGCAGCGCCGGCCTTGATGGCCTCGAACAGGGCGTCCTCGTCCTCCTCGGTGGACAGCACGATGATCGCCGCGGCGGGCAGTTCGCGCTTGACCCGCTGGGTGGTCTCGATGCCGCCCGGAGCGGGCAGCGAGAGGTCCATCAGGATGACGTCCGGATTGGTGGCGAACGCCGCATCCATGGCCGTCCGCGGATCATCGGCCTCGCCGATGACCTCCAGGTCGGGCTCCTGCTGGAGGATCCCGCGGATCCCCACGCGGAACAGGGCGTGATCATCCACGATCAGGATCCTGACCCGCTCGTAGGACTGCTGGCGCCGGTCCGGCCCGCCGCGGCGGCGCTCCGAGCCCTGGTACTCCGTCATCCGGTTCCCTCCTGCGTCAACGGGATCGCCAGCCGCACCACGGTACCTGCCTCTGGCCGCGAACGAACCTCGAACTGCGCGCCGACCAACTCGGCCCGCTCACGCATGAACTGCAATCCGAAGTTGCGGCGGCCTCGGGCCGCCACGGCCCCGGTATCGAAGCCGCGACCGTCGTCGCGGACCTCCAGCATCCATTGTCCATCCTCTACCCGGGTCATCACCACCACGTTCGTGGCGCCCGCGTGCTTGCGCACATTCTGCAGTGCCTCCTGCACGACGCGCAGGACGACGGTCTGGGTCGCCTCGGTGAGGCCGTCCACCGGTCCCGCCAGCTCGGACGTGATGTGCAGCCCTGACAGGGTCGATTGCGTGGACAGCGTGTCCGCGATCGCCCCGTCGAGGCCCAGCTCGTCGAGCACCGGCGGGCGGAGCTGGGTCAGGAAGCTGCGGACGTCACCCAGCTCCCGGCGCAGCAGCTCGCGCAGGAAGCGCAGCTCGGTACGCGCCATCCGCGGGTCGGACTCGAACACGCGGTCGACGAGCTCCACCTGGAAGATGGCGTTCGACAGCGCCTGGGCTGGCCCATCGTGCACCTCCTGGGCCAACCGTGCGCGCTCCGCCTCCTGCGCCTCCAGGATCCGCATCTGGAGCTCCGTGGTGACGGCCGGCAGCGAGGGCTCGCCCACCAGCGACGCGTCGCCGCGCTCGATGAACAGCCAGGTGGACTCCAGGTTGCGGATCGCCAGCTCCAGCCGCGACAGCTGCGCCTCGTTGCGCCCGAGATCGCCACGCGCGCGCTGGACCTCGCCCCTGGCCATTCGCAATCGCAGGTCGGCCGCACCGGCCTCCGCCGCGCCGGCGGCCGGCGCGTCGTCACCGTCGGCGGCGGGGAGACCACCGTCGGTGGAATCGGTCCGCTCGAGCGAGCCGAGGTCGTCGGCGAGCGCCTGCCAGTGCACGAGATCGTCGAGATACGCGGTGCGGTAGCGGTCGCGCACGGCGCGGAGGGTGTTGGCCGCGTAGGCCAGCGCTTCGGCGGCCTCGGCGTGCAGCCCGTCGAACGGCGTCCCGGCCGGCTCGCTGCGAGGAGTGTCCATCGCGCGGAGTGTAGCCGTCACGGCCCCTGCTCCGGGGCCTCGATCGGGGAGCGAGTGGGCGGACGCGGCCGGGACAGCCCAGCCGGAAGACGCGGATGCCGGCGATCGAGGCCGCCTCGTCCGGGTCCTCGGGGACGGGCAGCGCGACCTCGTCGAAACAGGCCGCGGCCGGATCGGCTTGGAGGTGTCCAGGATGCCGGGCCAGTCGCCATGGTCGTCCTTGGCCACGACCAGCCAGCGTGCTCCGAAGGTGTCGGCCAGGTCCAGCACGTCGGACGGCGACTCGTCGGGCAGCGCGAGGGCCGGCACCCGCTCGGTCTCGGCCAGCCAGATCGGGAAGTCGTGGATGACCGGGTGCGCGCCGTCGAACGGGGCGCCCAGCGCGGCCATCTGGCGGCCGAGCACGGCGTACTGGCGGGCGGTGTCGCGGGAGTTGACGCCGACGGCGGGGAGCAGGGCGAGCGCGAACAGGGCGGAGCCGCCGGCCGCCAGCACGGCCCCCAGCCAGGTCACCTGGCGTGTCCAGTCCAGGCGGCGCGAGAGCCGGGTGAAGCCGCCGTCGAGGGCGCCCAGCGCGGAGATGACCAGCAGGACATGGACCGGGGCGGCCGCGTGGAGGAACGTGCCCCAGGTCGTGGCGACCGGGAACAGCAGGCTGGTGACGAGGAACGTGGTCGCGGCCAGGAGGGCGACCGGCCGCAGCGCCCGGTCGCGCGCCTGCCAGGGCAGGGCGAGCAGGCCCAGCACGGACAGCGGGATCCCGAGCAGGACCAGGACGTTGACGATGTTGTGGCCCGCGCCCTCCACCCGCATCTCCAGCAGCCGGGCCGGGCCGACCGCCAGGTAGCGCGACAGCGTGGGCGGGTCGTTCCAGGCGAAGATGTCGAAGCCGGTCACGGACAACGCATTGGACACGGTCTGGCCGGGCAGCGGACTCCCGAACACCAGCCAGTCGCGGAGCGCCCACGGCGCAAACACCACCAGGGCGCCGGCGGCAGCGATCCCGATCATGCGCAGCCGCTCCGGCAGCGGCAATCCGCGCCGCCGGATCGCCAGCCAGGCCCACGCGAGCGCCAGCCAGGCCGCCTCGTTGCGGGTGATCGCGGCCAGCCCGAGGAGCAGGCCGATCGCGACCAGCCGAGGGTCCAGCAGCCGGGCGCCGCGCGGATCGCGCAGCACGCGCGTCATCAGCAGGGCTGCCGACAGCGCGAGAACACCGAACAGGATGGTGGAGTCGGGCTGGATCGAGTGGAGGAGCAGCGGCAGGTAGACCGCGGTGGTCAGCCCGGTGCCGATTGCCAGCGTCCGCGCCCGCGCCCCGGTGGCAGCGCCCGCTCGACCGCGACGTCGGCAGCCAGTCGCCAGGCCAGGACGCACAGCAGCGCGCCCAGCGTCACGGACACGGCCTGGGAGGCCCGCATGGCCGTCTCGAGGGGGATCGGGCGCCGCGCCACCGACCAGCGCCAGCGGCAGCGCGAACAACAGGCTCGGCAGCGGGAGCCAGACCTCGAATGCCGGCCGCGGGAAGACCAGCGGCGGCGTCGCGTAGCTCCACAGCGCGTCCGAGACGAGGCCGCGACCCTCCACGAGGTTGCGGGCGACGCCCACGTAGTAGGCGCTGTCCTCGGGCTTGGGGAACTCGACCGGCACCGCGGCGACGGCCCGCACGATGAGCGCCACCAGGAAGATGCCACCGGCGGTGAGCCAGGCCTCGCGCCGGCTCATGTGCCGGTCGCCGCACAGCGGACGAGGTCTGGTGCCGTGCACACCGGGTACACGCCGAGGTCCGGTGTCTCCAGCACCGGCGGTCCCACCCAGGCGGGACGATCGCCCCTGACCAGGATGTCGGTCGCCGCCGGCACGGAGTCCGCCCGCTCCAGCACCAGCCACCGGATGTCGTAGGCCCGGGCCACCGCCTCCACCGTGTCGATCGGGTCGTTGACCAGCACCACGCCGCCGTGCCCGGTCCAGTACTTCGTCCCGGAGGCATCGATCGACATCACCCGGTCCGAGGCTGGGGCGCCGGCCGCGTCGAGCGCCGCGGCAACGTCCTGGAACCGTTGGCGCTTGACCGACCACGAGCCATGGACGCTGAACGCCCCGGCCACCGCGGCCAGGACGCCGAACGCCACGGCGCCGGTCACGAACACGCGACCCGCCTGGTCAACGTTCCAGCTCCGCCGCCGACGGCCGAGCCAGGACGCCGAGGCGACGATCCCCAGCAGCGCCAGCACGTACGCGTGGGGAGCCAGCGCCACCGCGGAGTGGATGAACGTCCCGCCCGGGACATGCACCGCGGACACGATCGCGGAGAAGGCGAACAGCAGCACGGCGTAGCCGAACCATGGTCCGAACGTCGCATCCCGCCGCCGCTGCCAGATCCCGACCACCAGGAACGGGACCAGGACCAACACGCCGACGAGGACGCTGAAGATGAACAGGGCCGCCACCAGGCCGCCGATGCGGGTCATGAGCAGGGGTTCCCAGCCCATGCCCAGCAGGCGGTCCAGGGTGGCGGGGATGGTGATGCTGTTCCACTCGCCGATGTCGCGGATGAACAGCACCTTGCCCGATGCGGTCGACGGGGACAGCGAGCCGAACACCGCCAGCTGGCGCGCGTACCAGGGCGCGACGGCGACCGCGAACAGCGCGACCGCGCCCACGGCCGCCACGACCGGGATCCGCGCCGGCCGGCGACCCTCGCCGCCGAACCCGCGGATCGTCCGCCAGCGGTCCCACAGGAAGGCCAGGCCCAGCGCGCCCAGCACCAGCAGCCCATCGTTGCGGGACAGCGTGGCGATCCCGGCCAGCAGCCCGGCCAGGGCGAAGGCGCGCGGACTGCCGCGCATGCCCGCGACCGGCCAGGAACAGGGATCCCGCGACCAGCGGCTGGTAGAGCGAGAAGTTGTCGGGCTGGGCCAGGTACACGAACGACAGCGCGGGCAGCGCGGTCAGCACGCCCGCGCCCATGCTCACATACACGGGCGCCCCGGCGTCACGCCCGATCGCCCACGCCAGCGGGGCCGCGAGCGCGCCGGCGATCGCGAACGGCAGCGCGGAGGCCATGGCGGTCGGACCCAGCAGCCAGATGAACGGCACCTGGACGAGCGACGCCAGCGGCATCCAGTGGGCGTTGGACGGGATCGGCAGGACCGGGTTGGCGGGGATGGCGCCGCCGACCTCGGGGAAGATCCAGATGAAGTCCACGTTGAAGCCGTGGCCCGCCGCCAGCTGGCGTGCGACGTCCACGTAGTAGAAGGAATCCGGGTAGGCCGGGTCCGGGAACCCGGCGGCGGCCACGAGCCGCGCGACGAGCGCGAGCAGGTACAGGGTGACGGCGATTCGCACTGCCGGTGCACCCTAGCACCACGCGGCGCCGCCGCAGAACGGTACGGAAGGGCTAGCGCCGGAGCGCGTCCGGGTGGCGAACGGAGCGCTTCGCGGCCGGGTATGGTCGGCCGGTGACGTCCAGGGACGAGGTCCACGCGCGGTTGGGTCACGCCGGTCCGGCACGGACTCGTGCTGGCCGGCCTCTTGTTCGGCGTGTACCTGTTCGCGGTGATCGGCCCGGTCGCCGGCACCTTCGGGTTCGACGCCTTCGCTTACTGGGCCGTCGACCCGTCCAACCCGTACCAGGTGCCCGTCGGCGGCCTCGGGGCATTCACCTATACCCCGGTGGCGGCCCGCGCCTTCGCCCCCGCCGGCCTGCTCGCCTGGCCCACGTTCCTGTGGCTGTGGTCGGCGATCCTCCTGGGGACGGCGATGTGGCTGGGTGGCCGGCGGTTCCTGTGGGTGCTCGCGTTCCCGCCCGTGGCGCTCGAGCTGTGGCACGGCAACATCCACCTGCTGCTGGCCGCGATGACCGTGCTCGGATTCCGCTATCCGGCGTTCTGGGCGTTCGGGGTGTTCACCAAGGCCACGCCGGGGATCGGGCTGCTGTGGTTCCTCGTCCGGCGCGAGTGGCGCAACCTGGCGATCGCGCTGGGCGTGATCGGGGTCGATCGGCATCGTGTCGTTGGCGATCGACTCCACAGCTGTGGGCGCAGTGGATCCAGCTGGCGATCAACGCCGAGTCCGGGGAGCAGGTGGAGCAGGCGCAGGTCGCCATCCCGCTCCTGGTCCGCCTGCCCGCGGCGGCGGCGGTGGTGATCTGGGGTGCCCTGACGGACCGGCGCTGGGCGGTCCCGGTCGCGGTCACGCTGGCGCTGCCGGTGCTCTGGCCGTCGGGGTTTGCGGTGCTGGCGGGATGCCTGGCCCTGTCGCGGTTCGCCGGACAGCCGCTGATCCCGCTGGGCGAGCGGCCGTCGGAGGCTGCCGACTGATGAATTGTCGCGGCCCGACGTCCGGCTCTCGGCGCACACGCTGCGGATCGTCGCGGCCATCCTCGTGGTAGCGGCGGCCATCGGGCTCCTCATCGGACTCGGGTGCGCTGCGGCTGCATGCCACCACGGACCCGCTGGCGGATGTGCGGGCATACTACGACGCCGGTGCCCGCCTGAACGCGGGGCTGCCGCTGTACGACCAGCCGGCGATCGACAGACGACCCCGGCTTCTACCGGTACCCGCCGCTCCTGGCGATCCTGTTTCGGCCGCTCGCGCTGCTGCCGTTCGAGGTCGCGGCCGCGATCTGGGAGGGTTCCTGATCGTGGTCACCGATAGTGACCATTGTCCGGCTGCGGCCTGCGACGAGCGGCCCTGCTCGGCGCCGGCATGCTCGCGATGCCGATCCTGTGGACGCTCGACCATCGGCCAGGCACAGGCCGCTGGTCACCGCGCTGCTCGCGTTCGGTGCGCCATGGGCCGTGGCGATCGGCCGGCCACCTCAAGCTGCTCCCCTGGGTCGTCGCGATCGTCTGGGTCGCGAGGCGGGACTGGCGGTCAGTCGGCCGGTTCGCTGCGTGGGTCGCCGGGCTTGGCCTGTTCCAGCTGGTGCTGGCACCCCAGGCGACGATCGAGTTCCTGACCGTTCTCGTCACTCGATCAGGTCGGCGAGGTGCGTGAACCTGTCGCCGTATGCCATCGCGCCGATCCTCTGGGTGGCGTTGGTCGTGCGCGCTCGTGGTCGCGGCCTGGCGGCTGGCGTCCACCCGGTGGGGATGGGCAGCCGCGATCGTGCTCTCCGTGGGCATCAGCCCGAGACTCCTCGCCTACCAGCTTTCGACGCTGCGGCCATGTTCGGTGGTCGCGAGCGAGACCGGCGGCCATGGGTCCCGGGCAGCCGTAGTGCGACCGTCCCGGTTACAGAACGCACCACCGGGACCTAGACTTCGGCGATGCCTGAGCAGACCCTGACCCTCGTCCTGCCCGCCTACAACGAGGAGGCGAGGCTGGGATCCGCGCTCGACGAGCTCTTCGGGTACCTCCATGGCCGCGGCGCCGCCGGCAGCGAGGTGCATCCAGGCTCGGATGCGCTCCGTTATGTCGTGCGCGTCCTGGTGGTGGACGACGGGTCCACGTGACGGGACGGCGGACCTGGTCCGGGGGCGCCCGGAGCATTCGACCGGCGAGATGGAGCTGCTCAGCGTCCCCCATGGCGGCAAGGGCGCTGCCGTACGGGCGGGGATGCTCCACGCCACCGGGGACCTGGTGGTGTTCGCGGACGCGGACATGGCGACGCCCCCGGACGAGCTGGCACCGTTGGTCAAGGCGCTCGAGACGGTCGATGCCGCCTATGGCTCCCGGATCCAGCCCGACGGATCGGACATGCGGGCGTCGCAGCCCGGATGGCGTCGCCTGCTGGGCAGGACCTTCCACCTGTTCGCCTCGACCTGGGTGGTCGGCCCGGTCAAGGACACCCAGTGCGGGTTCAAGGGATTTCGGCGCGAGGTCGCCCAGGACCTGTTCGGCCACCAGAAGATCACCAGCATCGTGTTCGATGTCGAGGTGATCTTCCTCGCCCGCAAGCGCGGCTATCGCCACGCCGTCGTGCCCATCCGGTGGGAGGACCGGCGCGGCTCGCGCATGCATCCCGGGTTCCTGCTCGCTCTCCGGGTGGCATGGGACCTGTTCCGGATCCCACTCATCCACCGTGATGTCCGGCGTCTCGCCGCCCGCTCCGGCGACCAGTCGGCCGGCTGACGTGGGCGCTCGCCCTCGCCTGGGCGCCGCGCTCGCGCGCCTGCTGCCCGTGTTGGCCGTCCTGGCGTTTGCGGCTGGCGTCGGTCTGACCCTGGCGGTCGCCGGGGAGACGCTGGGTTACGACTTCCTCGCCTACCACGCAGCTGCGACGCGCCTCCTGGACGGCCAGCCCGCCTACGACACCTCCTACGAGGCGGCCGGGGGCTTCGGCCTGTTCTACTACCCGCCCACGTTCATCCCGCTCGTTCTGCCGTTCGGCTTGCTGGCACCGGGAGTGGCGACCTGGATCTGGATCGCCCTCCTCCTGGTCGCCTTCGCGGTCGGCGTTGCGGCGATGCCGGTGCGGCCGAGCGTGAAGTGGCTCACGGTGCTCCTGGCCGGGCTGTCGTGGCCCTTCCTGTACGCCGTGAAGCTGGGCCAGGTGGGGCCGCTGCTGTTCCTGCTGTTCGCCGTCGGCTGGCGGTCACTCGATCGGGGCGTGCTGCTGGGCGTGACTGGAGGTCTGGGCGCGGCCATCAAGATTCAGCCTGGCGTGATCCTGGCCTGGGCGTTGCTGACCCGTCGTTGGGCGGCCGTGGTGAGCGGGGTCATCGTGCTCGCCGTTCTCGGCTCGCTGGCAACGCTCCTCGCGGGCCCAGGGGCATGGTCCGGCTTCCTGTCCCTGATCCGCCAGGTGAGCGACCCGATCACCACCGCCCACAACTTCACGCCCGGTGCAGTGGCCTACCAGCTGGGCGTGGCGGCGGGAGTTGCCACGGTCATCCAATGGACCTCTATGGCGGCGGCAGCGGTAGCGGTGGTGATCACGGCGCTCCGGCTCGGGGCGGTTCCCTCCTACCTCGTCGCGGTCATCGCGAGCCAGCTGCTCTCACCCATCCTGTGGGACCACTACGCCCTGATCCTCCTGCTGCCGGTCGCCTGGCTCGTGGATCGCGGGTGGTCGTGGGCGGCCCTGATTCCCTTGGCGACCTCGCTGTTCCTCGTGGGCTGGATCCCGCCGATCGTCTACCCGGTCGCCTTCTGGGTGACGCTGGTGGTCGTGGTCGCCGCCGGACACCGAACGCGACCTCATATGTCCTCTGTGAGCGGACCGGGGCGCGCGGTGGAGGGGTTCGGGTGACCCGGGTCGCCATCCCCCGAGGCTTGCTGCTGACAATCCCGCACGGCCAGCCCGGCTTGGCTCGCCGGGCGGCGGCGTGAGCGGCGCTCGGAATGCGCCGGTCCGCCACCTGGCGCTTCTGCTGGTGGCGGTGCTGGGCGGCGCGCTGCTCGTGTTCGTGGCCGTCAGCCGCTGGGCGACACCGAGCGATGAGTTCGCCTACTGGCGAGCCGCAGAACGACTTGTGGCGGGACAGCCGCTCTACGCTCCCAACCTCCCGGTCGGGACGCCGTACGCCTATCTCTACCCGCCCCCGCTTGCGCAGGTGCTCGCGCCGTTCACGCTGTTCGTGCCCGGGCTCGTCTACATGTGGGCGTGGACGGCGATGCTGCTCATGTGCCTGTGGTTCCTGGGCCTCCGCCGGGTGCTGGTCGCGCTCGCCCTGGTGGCGTTCCTTCCCGTCGCCATCGAGCTCTGGTATCGGAACGTCCACCTGTTGCTGGCGGCGTTCGCCGTACTGGCCCTCCGGCGAAGCTCGCTGTTCTGGATCCCGGCCGCCGCAATCAAGATCACGCCGGCCATCGGGCTCGTGTACCTGCTGGCGCGGGGCAAGGTTCGCGAGGCCGCCCTCGTGGCCCTCGCGGGTCTGGCGGTCCTCTTGGCGAGCGTCGTGGTCTCGCCCGACGCGTGGCGCGGGTTCCTCGATCTCGTGCTGGTCCAAGGGGGAGGCGCGAGCGCCAGCATCCTGCCCGTGCCATTCGTGCTTCGCCTCGCGATCGCGGGCGTCTTGGCCGCCGGGGCGGGTCGGATCGACGTCCGCTGGGGCGAGATGCTGCTGGTGGCGGCGCTCGTCGTCGGCAATCCCTCATTGACGGCGACCGCGTTCGCCATGCTGGTGGCCGCGGTCCCGCTGTGGTGGAGCCGAGGGCGATCAGTGGGTGCTTGAGGAAGTACCCTCACCGGCAGTGACCGCCTCCGCCGGCGCCACCCCGGCCACCCGGGCTGCGCGCCCTGCCCTCCCCGCGACCGCGATCGGCCTCCTGCTCGCGCTGGGGGCCTTCGTCGTGTACTGGTTGTGCGCGAACGGGTTCAACGCGGGGCGGGGCGACTTCTTCTACCTGGCGGACGCATTCCTCCACGGCCGGACCTGGGTGGAGCTCCCGTTCGACCCCGGCCGGGTCAACGACGCGATCATGATCGACGGGCGGGTGTACGTGCCGTTCGCCCCGTTCCCGGCGATCGTGCTGATGCCGCTGGTGGCGCTGATCGGCCCCGTGGCGGCCGACCAGGTCGAACCGGCCGTGAACGCGTTTCTGGCGGCCACCGTCGTCTGGCTCGCGTGGTGGACGGCGGGCCGGATCGGCATGCGCCCAGCTCCGCGACCGGCTGGCGCTGGCGCTGCTGCTCGGCTTCGGGACGCAGATCTGGTGGGTGACCACCCGAGGCGGGGTGTGGCACACCGGGCACCTCGTGGCGACGATCCTGCTGCTCCTGCTGCTCGCCGAGATGTTCGGGCGGCGGCGGCCGCTGCTCATGGGGCTGCTGGTCGGGGCGGGGTTCCTGACGCGGGCGCCGATCGCGTTCGCGGGGCCGGTCATGGCGCTGTGGGTGATCGATGCCTGGCCGGTGCTCTTGGGGGCCGGCCGCAGCCTTGCGGAGCGCGTCCGTGCGATCCCCTGGGTTGCCTGGGGGTGGCTGATCGTGGGGTTCGCGCCTGCCCTGGCCTTCTTCTTCTGGTACAACGCCGCCCGCTTCGGGTCACCGCTCGAGTCGGGCTACGCCCTGGCCTCCCTGCCCGACTGGCTGGAGCGACAGCGGCAGCAGGGGCTGTTCGCGCTGGTGCACGTGCCCATGAACCTGGACTACCTGTTCATCCACCTGCCCACGCTCACCTCCACGTTCCCGTACCTGCGGCCCGACGGGCTCGGGATGAGCGTTCTCGTGACCTCGCCGGGACTGCTGCTCGCGCTGCTCGCGCCGTGGCGGGACCGACGGTCGTGGCTGCTCCTGCTCGCCGCGGTGCTGGTCCTGGTCCCCACGCTGCTGTACTACGGCGGGGGCTGGCTCCAGTTCGGCTACCGCTACTTCCTCGACTCGATCCCGTTCGTGTGGGCGCTCGCGGCGATGGGGGTGGCCCGGCGCGGGCACACGCCGTGGTGGGGCTGGACCCTCATCCTGTGGTCCATGCTGATGGGGCTGATCGCGGTGTACTGGGCGTACAACCTGCTGTGACCCTGCGGTGACGTGGGGACGACAGCCTGCTGGGAGTGACTGATGGGCCACCGATCGGTCCCGCTGCCCGCGTTGCTGGTCCTGTTCGTGCTGTCGGGGGCCGCAGGCCTCATCTACGAGGTCGTCTGGGCGCGGGAGCTGGTCCTCGTCTTCGGCAACACCAGCCAAGCCGTGTCCACGATCCTCACCGGGTTCTTCGGCGGCCTCGCGATCGGCGGTGCGGTGGGCGGGCGAATCGCCGACCGGGTAGGGCGGCCACTGCGGCTGTACGGGATGCTGGAGCTGGTCCTCGTCCTGGTGGTGGTGCTGACGCCGCTCAGCTTCCGGCTCATCGGCGAGCTGTACCGGGGCATCTACCCGTCGCTCACGGAGGCTCCGCTCGCGCTCGCGCTGGTGCGCTTCGCGTTTGCCATCCTCGCGCTGGCGCCGGCCACCCTCCTGATGGGCGCCACGCTGCCCGCCCTGACCCGGTACCTCACCCAGGGCGGCCGCGGCATCGCGGGGGCGTTCCAGCGCCTGTACACCGCGAACACGGTGGGGGCCATCGTGGGTACCGCGGCAGCCGGGTTCGTGCTGATCGAGCTGCTCGGGCTGACCGGTGCGCTGCTCGTCGGGGCGGTCTGCTCCGGCACGGCCGGGCTGGTCGCGCTCGCGCTTGACCTGCGATTTGCCCGACCAGCGGCAGGATCCGGCGCGCCGCCGGTCCCGGGCACACCCGTGGCGGCAGCCTCGGTGGGGCTGTCCGGTGCATCCAAGTCCGCGGCCTGGCGGTCACGCCGGCTGGCGCTCGGCCTCGCGTTCGTGTCCGGCCTGACCTCCTTGGGCTACCAGGTCACCTGGAACCGGCTGCTGGGCGCCGGCACCGGCAACTCGACGTACGTGTTCACGACGATCCTCGTCCTGTTCCTGGTCGGGATCGCGCTGGGGGCCGGCATGCTCGGCCCGCTTCGCCAGCGCGTCCGCTCCACCGTGCTGCTGATCGCCGCCGCCCAGGTGCTCACCGCGGCCTTCGTCGTCGCCGGGGCCGCCATCCTGTCGTCGCCGCCCGACCCCTTCTACGGCGCCAGCGCCGAGTTCATCAAGTCACTGGGACGGTTTGCGGCCGAGGCGACGTTCATCGTCCTGCCCGCAACGGTGGCGATGGGGATCACGTTCCCGGCGACGGCCGCCCTGCTCGGCGACGAGGCGGGCAGGGAGGGATCCGCGACCGGGGCCCTCCTGGCCGTCAACACGACGGGCGCGATCGTGGCCACGTTCGTGCTGCCGTTCCTGGTCATCCCCCTGATCGGCTCACCGGCGACCCTGGCCTTGCTCGCGATCACCAACGCGGTGGTCGGGGCGGCGCTGGTCATCGGGCACCGCGCCGTCTCTCCTGCCGCCCGACGGATCGGCGCCCTCGCCGGTGTCGGTGTTGCCGGCCTGGTCGTCATCACGGCCGCCACCGGTGCCGGGTTTCGCAACCCGACCATCGAGCTGATCGAGGGCAAGGGGGGCGTGGTCTACGAGGCCACCGAGGACGAGATCGCGTCCGTGGAAGCGGGCCGGATCGGCGCGACGCCGCAGCTCTGGGTGGGCGGCACCTCGATGACGCTGATCACGGTCGATACCAAGTTCATGCCCCTGCTGCCGCTCGCCCTGCGGCCCAAGGCGGACCGGGGCCTGGCCATCGCGTTCGGGATGGGGACGGCCCATCGGACCGCACTCAATGCAGGGATCCGGACGGACTCGGTGGAGCTCGTCCCGTCCGTGCCCGAGATGTTCCACTGGTTCTACGACGATGCGGATGCGGTGCTCGCCGACCCGGACGGGCGGGTGATCGTGGCGGACGGCCGCAACCACGTGGAGCTGGCGGCCGGACACCTACGACTTCATCGTCGTGGATCCGCCGCCGCCCATCGAGAGCTCGGGGGTGTCCGTGATCTCCACCCGCGAGTTCTACGCGGCGGCGAAGGCGCGGCTGACGCCCGACGGCGTGATGGTCCAGTGGGTCCCCTACGGCCAGACGCTCGACGAGTTCCTGGCCCACGCCCGATCATTCCTCGACGTCTTTCCCAACGTGCGGATCATCGCGGGTGCCGGTGGCTACGGCTTCTACATGATCGGCTCGGACGGGTCCGTGGACCTCACGGCGGACGCGATCCGTGCCGTCCTGGAGCGCCCGGGCATCCTGGAGGACGTCAACAGCGCCCCCGACGCCCATGACCGATCGGCTGCCGAGTGGGCGGACCTGCTGATGGGCCTCACCTGGGCGAGCGGCGACCAGCTGCGCGCCGCGGTGGGCGACGGTCCCCTGATCACGGACGACCGGCCGCTCCCGGAGTACTTCCTGCTCCGCCGCCTGGCGAGCCCGGACGCACCGCGCCTGACGCTGGAAGGCCTGCGGGGGTTGATGGAGTGAGGTCGCCGCCCATCCCGGCGCTGGCCCATCGGGCGGCCGCCGTCGGAGCGATCCTCGTCCTCGGCCTGTTCGCGGCCCAATGGGCGATGTTCCTGCTCGGTGGCGGATGGACCAACATCGGCGTGGACTACGAGCTCTACATGTTGGATCCAGCCCTTTGACGCGTCTGAGGCGTTGCTTTGGTTCACCGCGAGTGGCCTAGCTTCCCGCTACGAGTAGGTGGCTCAGCCAGTAGTGCAACTAGGGTGCTGAGCCCATGGACCCAGAGGGCCGGGAGCGCCAGGGTGACGGCAGGTGCGGCGAGGCGTCGCCATCGGATCGCGGCGATCGCGAGGCCCACCGCTGACGCGAACCGGAGCCATCCCGGCACAAGATCTCCGATGTTGTACCAACCCGGGTGGGAGGTAGGTGCCGACCGGGCGAAATCGACGTAGTCGAACCATAGGTCGGGTGCAAGTGCCACGGACACGAGCACTAGGCCGGCCGCGATCCCGAGCCCTGTCAAGGCTCCGCGACGATCGCTGACCCATCCCATCGGCATCGCGGCAAGGGTGGCGAATTTCGTCAATGCCACGGGACCCAGGTAGATAGCCCTGCCCCGGATTCCCTCGGCCGTCGCAGCCGCAAGGAGGAGATGGACATTGCCCGCGTCGATCTCCGCGATGACAGGCGGCCACACGAGCAGCACGATACCGGCAGTTCGCCAGGAGCCGACCGAAATCCGCAGCGCGGCCAGGAGCAGTGCTCTCCACAGCCACACGACGACCGGGAACGGCAGCAGAGACAGTGGGGCGAACAACTGCGCCAACGGCGGGGGATAGAGGAACGCTGCATAGCCGCCGACGCCCGCCTGGTAGAGCTGCGCGCCGAGTCGCAGGTGCATCCCCGCGGTGTAGTAGGCGAACACGTCCCCGGCGCCTTCCCCACCTTCGCCCAAGATCCCGTGCTCGAGTAGGAGCTTGGTGCACAAGAGGTAGCCGACAGCGCGATGCCGGTCGAGCAGCAAGCGTTGTCCACGGGGACTAACCATCCCACGAGGGTCGGACAGGCCGAGAGTGACTTGGAAGTCCCTAGTGTTCCGCGTCTGAATCCCGTTTACGGGTGTGGGGCAGGATCTCGTCCGCGGTCTTCGTCCAAGTGAATGGGTGGCAGCGCTCGTTCCAGCCGTCGATGAAGGCTCGGATCGCGGCGACGAGCTGGGGCACACTGGCGTACGAGCCCCGGCGGATGACCTGCCGGGTGATGATCCCGAAGAAGACCTCGACGAGGTTGAGCCAGGAGCCCGAGGTCGGCGTGAAGTGCAGCGTGACCCGCCTGTGCTTGGCCAGCCAGCGCTCGACGTCGTCGCGCTTGTGGGTGTGGTAGTTGTCGAGGACCACGTGCAGCTCGTGGCGGGGGTAGGCCCGTGCGACCTGGTCGAGGAAGGCGACGAACTCGGCCGTGCCGTGGCGCTCGAAGCAGCGGTCGGTGACGCGCCCCGTGGCGATCTCGAGCGCCGCGAACAACGTGGTCGTGCCGTTGCGCTTGTAGTCGTGGGTGGCCCGCTCCGGCAGCCCGGGGCGCGGGGCAGGATCGGCGCCGTCCGGTCGAGGGCCTGGATCTGGGTCTTCTCGTCCACGCACAGCACGATCGCGTTGTCGGGAGGGTCGAGGTACAGCCCCACGACGTCGCGAACCTTGGCCTCGAGCGCCGGGTCGGTGCTGAACTTGAACGTCCCGCGCCGCCACGGCTGGACGTGGTACCGGCGCCAGGCCCGGGCGACAGTGGCGTCCCCGACACCCAGGTGCCGGGCCAGCAGCCGCGTCGACCAGTGGCTCACCCCGAGGCGCTCGGGGGGCGGATCCAGGGTGGCAGCGATGATCGCCGCGTCGTCGATGGTCTTGGGCCGACCGCTGCGCGGCTCGTCGTCGAGGCCCGCCATCCCGTGGCGGGCGAACCGGTCCCGCCACTTGATGACGGTCGGCCGCGTCAGCCCAAGGCTCCGCGCCGCTTCCGAGGTCCCCGCCCCTCCAGCACAGGCGAGCACGATCGCCGCCCGCTCGCGTGCCCGGCCGAGACGGTGCTCGACCGGAGCCACGTGGTCAGGGTCGAGCGGTCCTCATCGCTGATCGCGAGCGCGACTGGCGGCATGCCCTCATCATCGCACCACTGTCAACGAACTAATGACGCGAGACACTAGCGAGCAGTCTCCTATAGTGTGCCGAAGCCGAAATCGGTGGCGGGGAGACTGGTGCGGCTGGAGGGCGTGACAATCCTGCTCGCTCGTTGCGTCCGCAACGGTTTCCGACCGGGTGTAGACTCCCGCCGTGTCCCCCCAGAACCTGACCGGCGAGCCGTCCTGTCTCGCCGGCCACCGGCGGGATGCCGGTGGCCGATCCCGGCGTGCTCCGCGCCGTGCGCCGCCCGTTCGATGCCATTTCGTCCGAGACCTGGGACCGTCTCGCGGCCGCCAACCCGTGTGCCACCCCGTTCAGCTCGTGGGCCTTCCACCGCGCCTGGTGGGACGGGTACGGCGCCAATGCCCACGAGGAGACGCTGGTCTTCGTGGGGCTTCTCGACCCCGATGACGCGGAGCCGGTGGCCATCGCGCCCCTGATGCACCGCCACGAGGTGGAGCCCGACGACGTGCAGCTGGCGACCAAGATCCGCCACGGCGACGGCCCGGCGCTGACCCCGGTCCCGCCCGACGCCAAGGCGGTGTTCTTCGGCGCCTCCTACCACGCCGACTACGCGACCCTGCTGGGCGATCCCGCGCACCTGCCCGCGGCGGCCGATGCCCTGGCCGCCTACTGCGGCTCCACGGGGGATCCCGACCACCCGCAGCCGTGGGACGCCGTGGACCTGCGCCGCCTGCGCACCGGCGACCCGGCCGCCGCCGCCCTCGCGAATGCGTTCGGCTCGCGCGAGATGGCGAACGGCTGGACGCTCAACCTCGAGACCGAGGAGGTGTGCCCCGTCGCCACGCTCCCAGCCGGCGCGACCATGGACGACTACCTGGCCACGCTGGGCAAGAAGGAGCGCCACGAGATCCGGCGCAAGGTCCGGCGGGCGGAGGCCGCGGGCGAGGTGGCCCTGACCGACTCGGCCGATCCCCTCGCGGACCTGCCGGCGTTCATCGACCTCCACCAGAAGCGCTGGGGCGCGGACGGCCTGTTCCCCGAGGGACCGGGCGGCGACCACAGCCGGTTGTTCTTCCGGCGCCTGTTCGAGCTGTTTCCGGCCGGCGGGTCGCTCCACCTCGCGTTCCTGACGGTGGGCGGCCGGCGCATCGCGGCCGGGGTCAGCTTCGAGACCCAGCACTCGCTGCTGTACTACAACGCCGGCGTCGATCCCGAGGCTCGTGACCTGTCGCCCGGGGTGCTGATGGTGGAGCGCTACGTGCGGCGTGCGCTCGAGCGGGGCCTGTCCCGGCTGGACTTCCTGCGCGGCAACGAGCCCTACAAGTACGAGTGGGGAGCCGTGGACGAGCCAATCCAACGCGTGCTGGTGCGACGAACGAGGCAGCGATGACGCCTCCCCAGCCCGGCGACCCCTGCGTCGCGCCCATGGTCCACCTGCCCGTGCCCGGCCTCGACCGGGTGCGCGTGGTCCAGGTCATGGCCACCGGGACCAACGGCGGCGCACAGGAGCACGTGTACAACCTCGTGTCCCGGCTGGACCCCGTGTTCTACGACGTGTCCGTGGTCTCGCTCTCGAACGGCAGCGCCGTGCGCCGGCTCCAGCGCGCGGGCGTGGACGTGACGGTCATCGACACCCCCGACGACGTGATCGCCACCGCCACCCTGGCCACCTACCTGACCGACGTCCGCGCCGACATCGTCCACAACCACATGTACCGGGCCGAGATCGTGGGCACCAAGGCCGCGATCGCGCTGGGCGAGGCCGGCCACCGCCGGCCATGGGTGCTCTCCACGGTGCACTCGTCGCGGGTGCGCTCGGTGGAGGACCAGGAGCAGGTGCGCCTGCTGACGCCCCAGATGAACCACGTCATCGCGGTGTCGCGCGCGATCGAGGCCAAGATCGCCGGCGAGGGCCGCGAAGGGGCGCCGTCAGCCGGATCTACAACGGCGTTGACCTCGAGCGCTACGACCACCAGGAGCCGTGCTGCACGCTGCGCGGCGAGTACGGCATGGACGACGACGCCCAGATCGTGGGCGTCGTCGGCCGGCTCGAGCTCGAGAAGGGCCACCCCACGCTGCTCGAGGCGTGGCCGCTCGTGCTCGACCAGGTCCCGTGCGCCTACCTGCTGATCGTGGGCGAGGGCAGCCGCCAGGACGCGCTGCGCGAGATCGTCACCGAGCAGGGGATGGAGCGCCACGTCATCTTCACCGGCCGGCGCGACGACATCCCTCGGTCACCGCCGCGTTCGACGTCGCCGTCCTGCCCTCGTACCGCGAGGCCCAGGGCCTCACCATCCTCGAGGCGATGGCCCTGTCGCGCCCGGTCGTCGCGTCCGCCGTCGGCGGCATCCCGGAGATGATCGAGGACGGCCGCAACGGGCTCCTCGTGCCCCCGCACGATCCGCCCGCCCTCGCCGGCGCGATCGCCCGCCTGCTCAGGGACCACCCCCTGGCGGACATGATCGGCCGGGCCGGCCACGACACGGTCCACGACCGGTTCTGCATCCAGCTGATGGTCAACGCGGTCCAGGAGCTCTACGACGAGGGCGCCCGCCAGGTTCGGCCCCGGGAGCTGACGATCAGCGCCAGCTGAGGCGAGCAGGACCATCGACGGGCCGACCGGGCCGGGCTGCGCCGCGTAGGATCGGCGCGATGCGGATGACGTTCGACCGGCTGTGGACCTGGATCGCGATCGCCCTGCCGGCGCTCGTGGCGCTGCTGGTGCCCTTGCCGGCCGTCGACCTCGCCTACCAGGTCCGCGCGGGGAACGAGATCATGGCGACCGGCGCGCTCCCCGGCGTGGACACCTGGACGTTCACCGTGTACGGCACGCCCTGGGTGGACCAGCAGTGGCTGGCGCAGGTCAAGCTGGCTGCTGGGTATGCCATCGGCGGCTGGGAGCTGCTGGCCGTCGTTCGGGCCCTGCTGGTCGGCCTGCTCACGGGCCTCGTGATGGCTACGGGACGTGCGCGAGGATCGTCCCCACGGACCTCGGCGATCCTCGCCCTCGTCGCCTTCGCCCTGGCCGCTCCGGCGCTCGCACTGCGGCCCCAGCTGTACGGGATCGTGTTCTTCGCGTTCCTGCTGTGGCTGATCGCCGCCCGCGACCGGTGGCCGCGGCTCCTGTGGCTGGCGCCATTCGTGATCGTGGTGTGGGCGAACATGCATGGGAGCTTCGTGCTGGGGCCGGCCATCCTGGGCTATGTCTGGCTGAGCGACGTGGCTGCGGGGCGACCCGCCCGCGAGTCATTCGCGATCCTGGTGGCGGGCACGCTGGCGACGCTGGTCAACCCGTACCTCGCCGGCGCCTGGACCTACGCGCTCAACATCGGCGTCAATCCGGTCATCGCGGGCCAGGTGAGCGAGTGGCAGCGCACCTCGCCGCTCGAGATGCCGGGGATCCTGTTCTATCCGTCGGTCGTCGTCACCCTCCTGCTGGCTTGGCGAGGGCGGCAGGCCCTCCGCTGGCCGGACTGGGTACTGCTGGCGGCGGTGGTCGGCATGGGCGCCTGGGCGGTCCGGGGCGTCGCCTGGTGGGGACCGGTGCTGGCATTCATCCTGGCCGCGGCGCTGGCCCCGTCCCATCGCCCCGAACGGGAGAACGCGTCTGCCCGTCGGCCAATGGCGTCGGTGATCAACGGCGTCATCGCCCTGGCCCTGGGCGGCCTGCTCGTGGTCGCCCTGCCCTGGTGGCGTCCGTCCGACCCGCTCACCGGCCGCGCCGGGCTGCTCAGCTACGCGCCCAGCGGCCTCGCGATTGTCCTTCGCCAGGCGGCCCTCCCGGGCGCCCGGGTCGTCGTCCCGCAGACGTGGGGCTCGTGGTTCGAGTGGGCGGTGCCGGACGTGCAGTACTTCGTGGATTCGCGGTTCGAGCTGTACCCGGCCGAGGTCTGGGCGGACGAAGCAGCGATCGCATCAGGCGGCGATGCCGCGGCCGACGCCTTGGCCCGGCGCCAGGCGGAGATCCTGGTGATGCCGATCTCCGCTTCGAACCCGCCGCCAGGATGGGTCGAGCTCTACCGCAACGACGAGGGGGTGCTGCTCCACCGGAGCGAGTGATTCGCGGCGGGCGACAGCGGGCGGGCACCTCGCCCACGGTTCGCGCGGGACGTCATCGCAGTGCTGGTACCTTCGGGCAGGGTGCCTCCGCGCACCGCCTTGCTATCGTCGGTGTCCGGGAGGTTCAGCACGTGACGGACTTGGCAACGGCGGCAGCGGCCGCCCAGTCGGCAGGCACTCTGGACGTGGTCGTCCTCGGCGGCGCCGGCCACGTGGGTCTGCCACTCAGCCTCGCGTTTGCAGACGCGGGCCTGCGGGTGGGTGTCTACGACATCAACGACGACGCCATCGGGCGCATCGCGGCGGGCCGGATGCCGTTCCTCGAGACGGGCGCGGACGAGCTCCTGCCGCGGGTGCTGGCGACCGGCCGTCTGGAGCTGGACTCCGATGCGGCCATGATCGCCCGGGGTGCCACGGTGATCCTCGTGATCGGCACACCCGTGGACGAGTTCCTCGGTCCATCGATGCGCGTGTTCGAGCGAGCCGTCGAGCAGATCGCGCCGCACGTGGCGGACGGCGCCCTGATCGTCCTGCGCAGCACCGTCTACCCGGGGACCACCGAGTACGTCACGCACGCCCTGCACGAGCGCGGCCTCCGCGTCGACGTCGCGTTCTGCCCCGAGCGGATCGCGGAGGGGCATGCTCTCGAGGAGCTGCGCACCCTGCCCCAGATCGTCGGTGCGGACGACCCCGTCGCCGGCGATCGCGCCGAGGCGCTGTTCCGCCACCTGCCGACCGAGATCATCAGGACCACCAGCCGGGAGGCCGAGCTCGCCAAGCTGTTCACCAACACCTGGCGGTACATGAAGTTCGCCGTGGCCAACCAGTTCCTCGCCATCGCGGACCAGGCGGGGGTTGACTACACCAACGTGCTCCGCGCGATCCGTGAGGACTATCCCCGCGCGGCCGACCTGCCTGGCCCCGGCTTCGCCGCCGGACCCTGCCTGTTCAAGGACACGATGCAGCTCGCGGCCTTCACGGCGGACCACTTCCCGCTGGGCCAGGCGGCGATGCAGATCAACGAGGGCATGCCTGCCTACATCGTGTCCGCGCTGGAACGTCGCCACGGGACCCTGCGCGGCCGGACCGTCGGCATCCTGGGGATGGCGTTCAAGGCGGAGTCGGACGACATCCGGGCGTCGCTGTCAGTTCAAGCTGCGCAAGCTGCTCCAGTGGGCTGGGGCGACGGTGCTGGCGACCGATCCGTACGTGGTGGACCCGCGCGACCGTGCCTCTCGCCGAGGTCTGGACGCAGTGACATCCTGGTGATCGGCGCACCCCACCGCGCCTACCGGTCGACTCGACCTGGGCGACCGGGAGGTCGTGGACATCTGGGACTGCCTCGGGCGGGGGATCCGCGTCTAGGTGGGCGAGTTCGCGGGGGCGCCGGCGTCCGATCCACGCGATCAACGGTGTGACCATGAGCGGCAGCGTGATCAGCGCGTAGCCGGGGCTCAGGGACGAGTTGCGCATCACCGTCACGTACTCCGGCCACAGCGTCCAGAACGGGATGCAGGCCAGCGCAAGTCCGCCCAAGGCCAGCCACCAGCTCCGATGCCTGATCCCGATCAGCGCGAACGGCGCGAGCGAGGGCTTGAACAGGATCAGCAGACTGGGCCACGCGTAGTTGACGCCCATCGCGATGAACGCCGCCACCCACATGTTCGTGTTGCCGTACAGCACCTGGGCGATGGTCTGCGGCCAGGCCACGCCGGCCATGATCAACGGCCACGTCCAGGGCGCGGGGCGCAGCCGTACGATCCCGTAGCCGAACAGGCCGATGGGAATCGCCCACCACAGGATGGCTGGCAGCACGAGGAACGGGACGAACAAG
This sequence comes from uncultured Chloroflexia bacterium, assembly GCA_963727585.1. GTDB lineage: Bacteria > Chloroflexota > Limnocylindria > Limnocylindrales > CSP1-4 > CAIXZV01. The sequence continues at coordinate 99,437 of CAVSHH010000005.1, forward strand.
TAGAGCGCGATCGGCGGGTACAGCACGTCCACCAGCGTCTGCACCTGGTACGGACCCGCCAGCTGGTGCGGCAGGTAGAACACGCCCGTGTCCACCCAGTGGCGCGTGATGTCCATGAAGAAGACGTAGTCGCTGCCGATCGCGTCCTGGTCGGCCATGTATGGCACCAGCCACAGCACGGCCGCGACCCCGCCGGCGGCAAGCAGCAGCGTCGCCACCGGCCAGAAGGCCCGGAGCAGGCGCTGGCGTCGTGTCATGCGCCCGAGTGTAGAGTCAGCCACAATTCGCGAGGCCGACGGGAGGTAGCGTGAAGGTCCTGGTCACCGGCGCGGCCGGGTTCATCTGCGGCTACCTTGTGGAGGAGTTGCTCGCTGCCGGGCACGAGGTCGTCGGCGTCGACAACTTCAGCAAGTACGGGCGGGTGGCCAAGTCCTACGACGACCATCCCCGCTACCGGTTCGTCGAGGGCGATGCCAAGGACAGTCGACCTGCTGACCGACCTGGCCGCCGACGTGGACCAGGTGGTGGCGGCGGCCGCGATGATCGGCGGCATCAGCTACTTCCACGAGTTCGCGTTCGACCTGCTCGCGCGAGAACGAGCGGATCCTCGCGTCCACGTTCGAAGCGGCCATCGCGGCCCACAAGGCGGGCACCCTCGAGCGGATCGTCGTCCTGTCGAGCTCGATGGTGTTCGAGAGCACGACGGTGTTCCCCACGCCCGAGGGCGCGGAGCGCGACCTCGCCGCCGCCGATCAGCACCTACGGCTTCCAGAAGCTGGCCTCGGAGTACTTCGCCCGCGGCGCCTGGGAGCAGTACCAGCTCCCGTACACGATCCTGCGCCCATTCAACTGCGTGGGGATCGGCGAGCGGCGGGCGCTGCGGGACACGGACGTCATGAGCGGCAACGTCAAGCTCGCCCTGTCGCACGTCGTCCCCGACCTGGTGCTCAAGGTGCTCAAGGGCCAGGATCCGCTCCACATCCTGGGCGAGGGCAACCAGGTCCGCCACTACACCTACGGCGGCGACCTCGCCCATGGCATCCGGGTGGCGATGGAGTCGCCCGCAGCCGTGAACGAGGACTTCAACCTGTCCACGGCCGCGTCCACCACGGTGCTGGAGCTGGCGGAGCTGATCTGGACCAAGATCCACGGTGACGCCGACGCCGTTCCGCTACGTATCCGACCCCCCCTTCGACCACGACGTCCAGCTGCGCGTCCCGGACGTGCGCAAGGCGCGCGAGGTGCTGGGCTTCGAGGCCACGACCACGCTGTCAGACATGCTCGACGAGGTGATCCCGTGGATCCGCGCCGAGCTGGAGGCCGGCCGGGTATGACCCACGGTGGCGCCGATCTCGACAGCGTCTACCGGCTCCGATTCGGCGAGGGCGAGGCACCCGGCAAGCTCGACCTGTGGGTGCCGATCGTCGGGTACCTGGCACGCTGGATCCCCGCCGATGGCGCCGTGCTCGACGTCGCCTGCGACCGCGGCTACTTCATCCGGAACGTCACGGCGCGCGAGCGGTGGGCGACCGACATCCGGGACCTCGGTGACGTCTTCGACTCCGCCATCCGGTTCGCCCAGGTGGACGGCCTCGCCCTGTCCACGGCGCTTCCCAACGACCACTTCGACGTGGTGTTCATGAGCAACTATCTCGAGCACCTGCCGACGTACGGATGCCGTGGTGGACCAACTCCGGGAGGCGTTCACGGTGCTCCGGCCCGGCGGCCGGCTGATCGTGCTCCAGCCGAACATCCGCTATGTCGGCGGGGCCTACTGGGACTTCCTCGACCACAAGGTGGCACTCACGGACCGGAGCCTCGCCGAGGCCGCGGGGATCGCCGGGTTCACCGTGGAGCGGATGATCGCGCGCTTCCTGCCGTACACGACCAAGAGCCGTCTGCCGCAGCATCCCGCGCTCGTCCGCGCCTATCTCGCCCTCCCGATCGCCTGGCGCCTGCTGGGACGGCAGGCCCTGATGGTGGCGCGCCGGTCCGGGGCAGGGAGCTAGCCCGTGGCCGGGCGAACCTGGCTCCGCGTCCTGGTGGGGGTGGGGCTTTCGGTCGCGGCGCTGCTCCTCGTCGCGCAGTTGGCTGACATTCCCGGCGCCCTCGATCGAATCCTGGCCGTCGCGCCGGCCTCGCTCCTGCTGCCGCTCCTGGTGGTGCTTGCGCAGCTGTGGGTTCGCAGCATCCGGTGGGCGTCCATCCTGTCGGTGGTCGGGCCGGTCCGCCTCGGCGCCGCCCGTGTTGTCGGCCCCCTCGCCGTGGGCTATCTCGGCAACACGGTGCTTCCCGCCCGCCTCGGCGAGGTGGTGCGCATCGTGGTGGTCGCTCGACGAACGCCGACCACGACAACGGCCGCCACCGCGTCCGTCATCGTGGAGCGCCCGGTCGACCTGCTTGCCCTCCTGGCCATCGCCACGGCGGCGGCCGGCATCGTGGGCGCGACCGGCTGGCTCCCATTCGCGGTGACGCTCTGCATCCTCGTGGTGGTGGGTGTCCTCCTGCCGGTGGCCGGCTCGGTCGCCGAACGGCTTCCGCACGCGATCCCGGACCGGGCGCGGGATGTCCTCGACCGGCTGCTCCGTTCCCTGGCCGCGGCGAAGCCCCCGCTCGTGCTCCGGGCGTGGATGCTCAGCCTGCTCGCCTGGTCCGGCGACGCCCTCGTCATGTGGCTGTGCGCCAGCGCCCTCGGGGTGGAGCTGTCGCTCGGCGTGGCGGCCCTTCTCGCGGCCGGCGCCGCCGTCGCGACCGTCATCCCGGCCGCCGGCGGCTACCTCGGGACATACGAGCTGGGTGCCCTGGCGATGGCCAGCGTCGCCGGCTTGCCGACGGACGAGGCGATCGGCGTGATCCTCCTGGCGCACGCGGTGGCCGTGATCCCGCTCGCGGTGCTGGGTGCCCTCGCCGGGGGCCTCATGCTGGCCATGCCCAATGCCGGGTCGCGGCCCCCTGCCTCCGGGCACGACACGCTGCCGGTGGCAGCCCCGGGGCGGCGCGGATGACCAGCCGGGATCCCGCGTTCCCCCGAGCTGTCGGTGGTGGTGCCGGTCTACCGCGAAGGCGAGGCCGTGGAGCCGGTCCTGCGGGCGTTGACGGCCGGCATCCGCACGCCCCACGAGATCCTCGTCGTCTACGACTTCGACGAGGACCCCACCGTCCCGGTCATCGAGCGCCTCCATGCCGAGCTGCCCACGATCCGGGGCCTGCGCAACGACCTGGGCCGAGGCGTCCTCAACGCGATGAAGGCGGGCATCGCCGCGACGCGCGGGGCGTACGTCCTGGTCTCCATGGCCGATGGCAGCGACGAGCCGCACATCGTGGACCGCATGGTGGCCCTCGCCCGGGAGGGGGCCGATGTCGTGGCTGCGTCGCGCTACATGCGCGGTGGCCACCAGGTGGGCGGGCCGCTGCTCAAGCGAACCATGTCGCGCGCGGCCGGCCTGACGCTCCACTGGTTCGGTGGCGTGGCGACCCACGACCCGACCAACAACTTCAAGCTCTACTCGCGCTCGCTGCTGGATGCGACACCCATCGAGAGCTCGGCCGGGTTCGAGCTCGCCCTCGAGCTGACGGTCAAGGCCACGCTGGCTGGCCGACGGGTCGCCGAGGTCCCGACGACGTGGCGCGACCGGACGAGCGGGCAGAGCAACTTCAAGCTCCGGAAGTGGCTGCCGTTCTACCTGCACTGGTACCGCGTGGCGATGCGTGGCCGGCTGCGGCGGAGACGCGCACCGGCGGGACCCAGATGATCGGGTAGACGACCAAGCGTGGCGACCACTCGACGAATGGCCCGCGGACGATGAACGGGCGATCGGCGACCTCGAGCATGCCTGCCTCATCCGCATCCTGGCCACCCCACCACCGAACCTGGTCTACGGGGCCTTTGACCCGCTGTACGACGACAGCGCCGCCGTCGTCCGCGAAGTCGCCGGCAGAACCCGGCCACTCATTGACATCGCCCAGCGCTGGTATGGCGACGGGATCGATACGGCCGCCGAGTACTACGGGGACATGATCCACCAGGGCACGCGCGGCCAGGCGATGATGACGGAGATGGCGGCAGACCTCATCCGAGCCATGCTCCCGGTAGGGGAGTAGCGCCAGGCCTCACCACTCCGGTGGCGGAACCGGCACTCCCTCCCGCACGAGGCGGTCCGCGAAGTCCTGCATCTCTTCCGGAACCGGTCGGACCGCGAACGACACGAGGGTGTCCATGCGCGCATCGCCGTAGGTGGCAACGATCCGGTCGACCTCGTCAGGGGAGGGCACCAGAACGAGCGTGCGATCAGGATCCGTCTCGGCCGGCAGCGGGCGGCGCAGCCCGGCGACCAGGAGGGCCCGGGTCTGGTCTGCGTGGTGCAGGAAGATCTCCCGGCCGCCGGCCAGCAGCGACAGGTTGTAGAAGACCGTCAGGGCGCCGACCCCAGCGAGTGTGGCCACGGCGGCCAGGCGGAGCGTGCTGCGTTCCGGCCAGCGCGGTCGGCCGGCAAGCGAGCTGATGGCGAGCATCATCAGGATTCCCGAGATGTACGAGTAGCGGCTGTAGTGCACGACACCGATCTCGTCGCCGCCCCGTACCAGCCCGGTGAGGACGTACTGCACCACGATCGCGGCGAGCGCGCCGCCGGCCAGGGGCGGCAGCGACCCGCGAGCCAGCCGGATCGCGGCCCAGGCGAATACCAGCAGGCCGACCGTCGTCCCGAGCGGTCCTCCCAATCCGCCCACCGCGGCGACGGCATCCCCGAGGCCCTGGAGCATGAACGGCACGACATCGGCTGCGGCGGCCAGCGTGAACGGATTGCGATGCGTCTCCACGCCCATCGCTCCGAACGCGACCTGCCACGCGGCGAATACAAGGGCCGGGACCGCGAGCGACGGCAGGGACCGCCACCAGCGGCGGTCCAGCAGCCACATGACGCCTACCACGACGGACATCGCCACGCCGATCCCGGAGGTCGTGAGTGAGAGCAGGAGAAGCGCGGCAACAGCGATGGCGCGGCGCCCGGTGGCCTCGCCGTCGGTGATGTCCGCGGCGAGTAACCCCAGCAGCACGGAGCCGACGAACCCGATCTGGAACGCCCAGAACACGTTCTCGAACCCCGATCCGAAGAACGCCACGAGGACGCCCGCGGCGAACGCCCACGCCGGGCCGCTTCGCCGCCGAACGAGGCGGAACACCATGGCCGCGACCCCGAGGTGGACCAGCACCAGGACCGCGTGGTAGGGGACATAGGAGCCGATGCCGATGGTCTCCACCAGCAGCCGGTAGAGGATGATCGGCAACGTGGACCAGTGCTCGTTGTGGGGACGCAGCCAGTCACTTGGATCTGCTAGTGACCGCTCGCTGATGAAGGCCCACTCGTCGCTGAAGAAGGTCATCCCGAAGCCGGTGACCATCCAGGTGATGGCGGCAAGGATGAGCACGATTCCAAAGGCCCGGGTCCACCATCCACCAGCCGCCGGCGGCGCAGGTTTCGGCGCCACGGGCTCCGTCATCGCACCGTCGGCCATAGCGAGTGCAGCGGCTGCCCCACGTCGTCGTAGGCGCGGCGCTCCGTCCGACCCGTCCAGAGCAGCGCCACGACCGTCGTCAGCGTGATGACCACCGCGCCCGCGACGCTGATCACCGTGTCGTCGGGCAGCGACAGCGCGGGCGCCGGCGCCGCGAACACCAGGTTCGGCGAGGAACGCGACCGCGAACGCGACCCAGGCCACCGCGAGCACCCGCCCGTTGGCCGCCATGAGCAGGAACACGAAGGCTGGATAGGCATAGCGCTCGTGCATCGTGGTCAGGGCGGTGAACGCGACCAGCGTGATCGCCGCGAGGCCGAGCGCCAGCCCCTGCGGACTGGGCCGCCGGTAGACGCCGATGAACACGACCAGCGCGAGCACGCCGGCGAACGCGAACCCGAGCTGCCGGAACGTGACTGGGGCCCAGGATGGCGGTGCTGTCCGACCACGAAGTCGCCACCTGCGCCCGAGGACCTGGACGATCCACCACGGGTTCCACGCCCGCAGCGAGAGCACCGAGAACACGCCGTCCTGGTACTCCCGCAGGTTGGCCAGGTAGTTCAGTGGCCCGTTGGCCGGGATGAACGGCAGCCACAGGACGCCCGCGGTCACCACGCCGACCAGCGCGCCCTTGAGTCGAGCCCCGGACGCCCTGCGTGGCCAGGAACCAGGCCGCGAACGGGACGATGAATGGCAGCGCCTGCGGCTTGGTCATCAGGCTGATCGCGAGCAGCGCCGCCACGAGCGAGGGTCGTCCGGAGCGCGCGGCCAGCACCGCGAGCACCGCCGGCAGGACGTAGATCGACTCGTACTGGCCCCACCAGGCGGACACGTACCAGGTCGCCGGCCACAGCAGGATCGCCGCCATCGCCGCCACAGCCGCCCACGGTCGGTCGCGGAACCACCAGCCCACGGCCATCGCGATCCCCAGGTCGGCGACGCTGGCCGGAATCTTCATCAGTGCCGCGATCGCCGGATCGGACGCGTCGGTCACGGTGCGGAACGCGGGCTCCAGCGCCGCCAGCGCGCCCCAGATCCAGGCCATCACGGCCGGGAAGCTCAGGTTCTGGTCGTAGGCGCGTCCCCAGCCGTCGACGGCGATCCCGTGGACCCACAGCACGAACTGGTCGATGTCGCCGGCGAGGCCGCGCGAGGGCAGGACCCACAGCCGGACGGCGATCCCCGCGGCGAAGCACGAGCGGGATGGCGACGGCGAGCAGCAGCGCCGGCAGCGGAGGAGGAGCGCCGGCCGACGATCACGACGCCGTCACCTGCGCCCGGGCCGTCGGCGCGCCGGAGCGCCATCGTCGTCAGGCGCGCGTCGTGACCCAGTAGCGCTCCGCGAGGCCACCGGGCACGCGTCCGATGTCGGCTGTCCGGGCGGCATAGCCGCGCACCGCGTCGCCCATCGCCTTGGTGCTGTCGAACAGCCGGTCGATCTGGCTCTCGTACAGGGCGATGGCCCGGATCTTGCGCTCCACCTGGTCGCTGATGTCGGCGAACTCGGCCGTCAGCGAGACGTCGGCCGGGAGCAGGTCGAACGAGCCCGGCGGCATGTCCTCCAGTCGCCCGAAGTCCTCCCACCAGGCGTACGGGAAGTCCTCGTACAGGACCGTCTGCCCGGTCGTAGTCCGGCCCGGGCATGACCCATCGGCGGGCGTCTCCGAGCAGGGCGAGGCCGGCATCGCGGGTGAGCTGGTGGTCCACGTGGCCGCCGATCCCCATCGGCAGGTAGACACGCTGCGGCTCGAGCCGGGCGAGCTCGGTGCGCAGCAGGTCCACCGGCACCGGGTCGTCGTCGCGGGGGATGCCCAGCAGCTCGTCGTCGCCCTGGTAGCCGCGGAACACCGCGTCGGGCAGGTCCAGCCAGACCATGGACACCTCGGCGAACGCCGCGTAGCGCTCGTCCTCCAGGCGCCGGCTGGCCATCGTCTCGCCGGCGTCCGCGGCATCGACGCGCTCAGACGTCAGCACGGCCCCCTGGGTGGGCAGGTCGTCGATCACGGGCTGGCCGGCCAGCGACTCGTTGTGGATGTGCGCCCGGCGGTACCACGAGGATCGCTGCCAGAACCGCTTGGCGGCGGCATCCGCGTCGCCCTGGGTCGCGTCGAGGCCCTCCTTCGACGCCTGCCACGGCGCCGCCGACGAGTCCTCCGGGTAGTCCGCCTCGAGATGGGCGCGGTTGAACGCCTCGCTCACCGGCCACACTGCCTTGGTCCCGAACCCGAGGGCCTCGCGCTGGTAGGGGGTCAGCCGGTCCGCATCCCCGGTCCCCGAGTAGAGGGTCAGGATCGTCACGTTCTGGCCCAGCTCGCGCAGGCTGGCGATCAGGCCGCCGCACGACAGCGCGACGTCGTCCGGGTGGGGAGCAACGAAGACATGGGTCATGGCCGCGGAGTATAGCCGTCCATCCGGCCCGAATCCGGCCCGTGGCCGCTCCTCGAGCCGTGAACCTGCCGGTCAGCGCCCGCGCGCCCAGCCCTCCTCGCCCACCAGGGGCACGAACACGCACGCCCCGTCGGATTGCTCCTGCCACTCCTCGCCGTGCCGCTCCACGAGCATCAGCAGCTGCTCCCGCCAGGTGCCCACCGGGATCACCAGCCGGCGTCCATCGGCCAGCTGGGTCCGCAGCGGCTCGGGGATCGCGGGCGCCGCGGCTCCCACCACGATCCCGTCCCACGGCGCGCCCTGCCGCCCAGCCCAGCGTGCCATCGCCGGTCACGACCCGCACCCGGTCCCCGTAGCCCAGCGCGCGCAGGCGGTCGCCCGCATCCCGGGCCAGCTGACACCTCGCGCTCGATGGACACCACCTCGCAGCCCAGCTCGGCCAGCACAGCGGCCTGGTACCCCGAGCCGGTGCCCACGTCGAGCACCCGGTCGCCCGGTGACACGGCCAGCAGCTCCGTCATCCGGGCAACGATGAACGGCTGCGAGATCGTCTGCCCCGACCCGATCGGCAGCGGGTGGTCCTCGTACGCCTGGCTGCGAACCCGGTCGGCCACGAACGCCTCGCGCGGCACCGCGCCCATCGCCGCCAGCACCCGGGTGTCGTGGATCCCGCGATCGCGCAGCTGGGTATTGACCATCTGCTCCCGGGCGTCCCTCGTGCGGTCCCGGGAGTCGTCCATGATCGCCGGCTCAGCTCGCCGAGGGACTCTCGAGGGCCGGAGATGCGCTCGGCGCCACGGATTCGCTCGGGGCGGCCGACTCGCTGGGTGTGGTCGACTCGCTGGGTGTGGTCGACGCGCTGGGAGCGCCCGACTCGCCGGGCGACGCCGACACACCAGGGACGGCCGATTCTCCGGGCACCACCGAGGGCCCGATCGACTCCACGGGCACCGGTGTCGTCGCGGGCTTGAAGGCGCCGCTGATGATCCCGTTGCTGCCCAGCAGGATCGCCCACGCGAACAGGACCACGAACACGCCCACCGCGATGACCACGAACCACGCCGAGACGCGATCCTGGACGTGCACCGCCTCGTCGGCCACGGTGGGGGCGGGCGTCGCCTTGGCGGTTCCCCTGCCCTTGCGCGACTTCTTGGCGGTCGCAGCTCCGGCCGCCGCGGCCGGTGCCCCGGGCTCATCGGGCTCGGGCCCCTCGCCGGCATCGGGCTCCTCAGGCCCCTCGGGCTCCTCGGGTTCCTCGCCGGCGTCGGGCTCCGCGGTTGCCTCAGCCGAGTCGGGTTCCTCGGGCTCGGTCGCGTCCTCGACGGCGTCGTCGTCAGCCGCGGGCTCGGGCTCGGTCGCGTCCTCGGGGCCGTCGGCCACCGGGTCGCGCTGCTGGTCGCTCATCCGGGTGTTGGTCTCCTCTCGGTGGGCGGGCCTCCGGGCCTGCGCCCCACCTGCCCGTCAGTGTACCGAGCCGGCCGGGCATCGGCGTGGAGCGGGCCGTGACTCAGGCCTCGCGCACCTGGCGCAGGAACAGCCCGCCCACGCCCGCCGCAACCGAGATCACGCCCGCGGCCATGATCACCGGTCCGGCCGTGAATAGCTCCACCAGGAGGCCGCCGGCGGCCATCGCCAGGCTCATCCCGCCGAACACCAGCGCGAACCGGAGGCTCACGACGCGCCCCATCAGCTCCGGCGGCGTCCGCTCCTGGAACAGCGTCTGGCTGGGGATGACGAACGCCATGTTGGCGACGCCCATGCCGAACAGGATGAACAGGACCGGCGCCACGCTGTCCACGATCCCCAGCATCACCGCCCCCAGTCCGAACGCGATGTAGGCGCCGATGATCAGCTTGCCCTTGGCTGCCCGCCCGGCGATCGCCCCCAGCACGAACCCGCCGAGCAGGCTGCCGAACCCGATCGCGGTCTCCATGAACGCATAGGTCGCGCGGTAGGCCGGCTCCGGCGCCGTCGTGATCTCTCGCGCCAGGACGACCGTCGCGACCAGGAGCACACCCAGCGAGAACTGGCCCGCGGCGCCCTGGACCGTGTTCGCGAGCAGCACCGTCTCGTGGCGGAGGAAGGCCCAGCCGGCCTTGAGGTCCGCGGCGACCGAGCTCGGTGCGCCGGCGCCCTCGTCCCCGTCGGCCGTCTCCTTGTCGGCCGTCGCCTTGTCGACCCCCCCGGCGTCCGGGCGGCTCGCCCGGCGGACCAGTGGCGGCACCACGATCGTCGCCAGCAGCCCCGCCGAGGCCAGGTAGGTCACCGCGTCGAACCAGAAGGCCAGCGCGAGCGAGCCTGAGAGGAACACCACGAACAGGCCCGCGATCGGGTAGTTCACGACGTCGGCGATCGTCTCCGCCACCCACATCGCCGAGTTGGCGGGCAGCAGGTCCTGCTCGTCGACGATCCGCGGCAGGATCGCCTGGCGGGCCGGGCGGAAGAAGATCGAGATCGTGGTCAGCCCGAAGATCAGCGGGTAGACGAGCCAGATGTTGAGGAAGATCGCGACCGGCACCAGCATCACCGCGGCCGCCCGCAGGATGTCCGACACCACCAGCACCTGCTTCTGATCCCAGCGGTCGACGAAGGTGCCGGCGATGGGGGACAGGAACAGGTTGGGGACCGTGCCCATGAAGAACGTCAGCGCCGTGAGCAGCGCGCTGTCGGTGATCTCGAACACGAACGTGGCCAGCGCGATCTGGTTCACCCGGTCGCCGAACAGGCTGATGATCTGGCCCATCCACAACGCCGAGAACGACGGGTTGAGCGACAGCCGCACGTACGGGTGGTTGCGCAGCCGCTCCAGGACCGCCGGCCGGGCCGGCTCCTCGATCTGGATCAGCTCGCTGGGGGCGATCGTCCGCTCCCGCACCACCGCCGCCGCCCGCCGGCCGCGCTCCGCCAGCGTGGCCACCATGGGATCCGGCTCGGCCTGCGGCATCGGGGCCAGGGCGGGGGAGGCGAGGCCCAGGCCCCGGCCGCCCAGCAGCATCGGTCGCTCCAGCGCCATCGAGTCGTCGAACGCGGACGTGAGGCCCGTTCCAGCCTGGACAGCCCCCTCGCCCTCGTCGACCTCCGGCGCCCGGCGGAGGCGGAGCGTGCCCGCCAGGCCGTCCAGACGGCCGGACGCCACGCCGTCCATCGCCACCTGCGCGTCCTCGGTCGGTCGCAGCAGCGTGGCGAACAGGAAGAAGCCCAGGCCCGCGCTCAGGAAGATGTCCCCGAGCGAGGCCACGTTCTGGAGCGGCGGGATCGGGATGGGGATGATGTCGCCCAACGGGCCGAGGCGGAGCAGGAACTCCGGGCCGATCTCGGCAGGCAGCAGGCGGTGCAGCACCGAGTCCAGCGGCGGCGTCAGCCCGGACGCGGCGAATGCCGGCTCCCAGACCGGCATCCAGCCACCGTTGACGACGATCGCCAGCGCGTTGGCCCCGATGCCCACGAACGCCAGCGCCAGGCCCGGATACCAGCGGTTCTTCCAGAGCACGAACAGCAGCAGCGCGTAGGCCGTCGCGAGCAGCGGTAGCCGGTACGCATCCGCGAACGGGATTCCCGCGTGCAGCGCGAGCTCCGTCCCGAAGCGCACGAGCACGCCGACGAACAGCACCGGCAGGAATTGAAGGTGGATCGTCGCCAGCCGCTCCAGGCGACCACCAAGGAGCAGCCCGAGCACGAGCCCGAGCAGGATGCCGAGGATCAGCATTCTGGAATTCTGGGGTGGGCCGCGGGTCGGCTGCTCAGCGAGCGCACCACCGGCAGCGCGAGTGGCGGCTTCAGTGCGGGTCGGCGGGCGCCGGGATCGCCGGCGAGACCACCGGCCCGGCGGGCGGCATGGCGACCGTGTGCGCCGGTCCCTGGCCCGCGTGCTGCGCGATCAGCGGGATCGGGCGCGGCTGCGTCGTGCGACCCGGGTCGGCGACACCCTCCGCCCAGTGCGTCTGGACGAAGGCGTCCACCACCTTGGGATCGAACTGGATCCCGGCGAACTTGCGCAGCTCCGCGATCGCCTGCTCTCGCGTCAGTGGCGTCATCCGGTACGGGCGGGCCGCCGTCATCGCCTCGAACGAGTCCGCCACGTGGAGAACCCGCGCCAGCACCGGGATCTCGTCCCCGATCAGCCGATCCGGGTAGCCCGAGCCGTTGTACCACTCGTGGTGGTGGCGGATGATCGGCAGCTCCGCCGACAGCCGATCCACCTTCTCGATGATCTGCGCGCCCAGCACCGGGTGCGAGTTCATCTTGGTCCGCTCCTCCTTGGTCAGCCGGTCCTGCTTGAGGAGCACCGCGTCCGGAACGCCGATCTTGCCGACGTCGTGGAGCAGGCCACCCCACTCGAGGGCCTCCAGCTGGGCGTTGGAAAGCCGCATGACCCGACCGATGTCACCCGCGATCTCCTTGACCCGCCAGGAGTGCTTGCTGGTGTACGGATCCCGCTTGTCGACCGCCTCAGCGAGCGCGGTGATGGTCTGGGTGAACATCTCGCGCATCTCGGTGTAGTTCTGGTACGCCAGGCGGGTCATGTACAGCGGCAGGGCGAACAGGAGGCTGGCCCAGGCCGCGACGACATAGATCTGGGCCATGAGCCATCCGATAGGCGCCAGACTCAAGATGCTGGTCGTGACCGATCCGGCCTCCCCAAGAATGACGTTGGTGGTGCTCTGGCCGGTTCTGACCGAGACGAAGAGCGCAGTCAAACCCGCGTTGATTGCGAGGAAGACCGCACCACCGACGAGCGCTGCAAGGAACATCGTCGGAGTCGTGAGCACCGCACTCCACTCGGTGCTTGCTTGCGCAGGCGGCATTCCGAGGACGACCATCGACAGCCCCGCTATCGCCGCAGGCACGACGATGACCCCGTGGTTCGTTATCGAGCCGTACCAAGGGACCCGACCCCGGACTTCGCGCAGTTCGGTGGAGCCGAGCAGTCCAACCCAGGCGCCGGCAGCGGGGCCGCCAAGCATCGCCGCAGCCGTGATCGTTGAAACGGAGACGGCGAACATTGCGCCGCCCGGCATCCGGACAGGCAAAGACGACGCAACGAGCGTCAGCAGTATCCAGAAGAGAAGACCAACCACCGGCGCCCAATCGCCCAAGCCCACAAACGGAGCAGCTATGGGCAGGGAGGCCGTGATGGGAAACAGAAGAGTCGTGACCACGAGCGCAACAAGGCTCGTTGCCACGACCCCGCTGATGTAGAGCTTCAGATTCCTCGACATCCGTCCCCAGTTCCCGATGTATCTCGGGACTCTAGCCTGATCCCCCTAGTCAGGTGAACAGGACTTGAGTACTGAGGTGGGGTTGAGGTCAGAAGCCCCTTAGGGAAGCTCCCCCGGCCAGTGCCAACGCGGCGACTGCGCTCAGGGCAGCCAGGATGCGCAAGAGGCGATCCTTCATCGGTCGATCCTCCGCGTTCCTGCTACCAGGGCTTGAAAGCCTTGATCGGTTCCACGCTCGATCCTCCTCGCGGCCTCCGTGTCCCTTGGAACACGAAAACCGACCTGACTCGAAAGTCGGTCGGTTGCACTACTCGCTCCGCCCCCACCCTAAGTGCCCAATTCAGGTGGGGGCATCAGCGCGTCCGAGCGTTTCCTTGATGCACCGTACGGAAGTACTAGTGCGAGCCGGACTATACGGAGCCCGGACAGCACCGGTCAATACGCAACCCTACCTATGCACACTGGGTAGTCTCGATCGGTCGATGGGGGCCGAATGGCCCTGCGGCGCCTAAATGTCGGCAAACGGTACGGGCTCTGCGCCGAGTTCGCCCCGAACATAGCTGGCGTAATGGGCATATTGTTCCGCCGCCGCAGCGGTCGGCCGCCGACCTTGTATGCCCTCAGCAACTCGTACTCGATGGCGTCTGCCCGCGGGTCCACACTCAGGATGCGGTGTCCGATATCGATGCCAGCCTCGTAGTCCATAGCTGCTCGACATCGGGCCATCGACGATTTAGACGCCGCCAGGACCGCCGCATGGAGGTTCTCCCGATACGACTCGGCCCACTCGTCATAGGCGAAAGTCAAAGCGAACTTCCCAACGTACGTCTCCACGAGTTCGTGGATGGCCTCGGTGTGTCCGTGGCGGATGTCTGAAAGCAGGCGCCAGCAGGCTCTGCTGGCACTGTCGACGAGCTCGTCGTTCACACTTACGACGTCCCCGTCGACCTCGATGTAGTTGGCGCTCATACCCTCCCGGAAGTCGGGCTCAAAGACCCGCCGCATGTAGTAGACGGCTTGGTGAAGCGAGTTGCCCGCCGCAACCGGATTTAAGTCGGACCACAGCGCCTCGATTGCCTGCTCGCGGTTTGCGGCCATGCGTGGTCGCGAGGCTAGATAGCAGAGGAGCGCAAGCACCTTCCTGCGTAATGGCTTGCGGATCCCGGCTCGGCCGACGTGCACCTCGACTGCCCCCAAGTCGTGCAGGAAGATTGGTTCCGCCAAGCGCTGAGTGATGGCCAAGGCCTGTGGGCGCAGGGATTGGGAGGAGGCAGCGGCACCTCTGAGCCATTCGGCGTCCGCGGGGGAACCGATTTCAGCGAGCATGGTGGCCGCAGCGTCGGTCGACGCGGCACTGGCGGAGATTGCCACACGAAGGGCTCGACGCCAGCGCTCGGGCCTCAGTCTGGCCTCTGCCAGGATCAGATCCGTGGCCTTGGGCCCAAGAAGATGGAGCCCTCGGGCGACCTCCTCGGCAAGGATCGTCCATGTATAGCCCTGCAGCCCAGCACATCTGAGGACCGCTCCATCAAGTCCCTTCCCAGTCGCGAAGGCATGCAGGATGCGCGCAAGGCATACGCCTCGTGGGCTGTTCTGCTGTCTGGCGATGCGCAGCGCCTCAGCGGTCCATTCGGATGCATCAGCCGCACCGGTGCGAATTGCCAGGCGAGACCGGAGCAACTGCGTCCGGAGCAAGCCGGCCGCGTCCGCGCATCGATCCTCGGCGAGCCGCCCAAGATGCGCCGCTGCCTGCTCGACTCGATCTTCTTGAAGTGCAAGTTCACCGGCCAGCAGGTTGAAGAGGCCGAGGTGGCTGCTCGAATGCAGCGCAGGATCGAACGACATCAAGGCAACCGCTGCTTGGTCGGTGGATCCGAATTCGAGCTCCAAGCGGCCCGTCTCCAGCGCAACTTCGGCGATACCCAGTGTCGTTCCGGCACCTCCCGCACGCGACAATTGACCCCGGGCCTCGTCGAGCCGCCCAAGCTGTGCCAAGGCGACGGCGGTGATAACCGACGCCGACACCCGTTCTACCGAGTCGATCGATGCGCCACCGAGCAAGGTCTCCGCCCTTGTTCCTTGATGAAGTGCTTCGCCTGCCTCCCCGATCCAGAGGAGGACTCCCGCCCGATTTTAGGCGCGAAATGGCCGCATAGCGGCGCAGATCAGCGGCTTCCTGCTCGTGGGCAAGGAGGTCTAGCTCGTCGGAGATCTGACGCAGGTCACCCACCTGGCTCGCCTGGGTTAGGGCAAGAGTTGCCTTCGCGACATACCGCTGGGAGTCGCTCAGGTGGCATTCGAGTGCTCGTCGGCTGATCGCCTCAGCTTCATCGGCGATCCCGCACATCCCGAGAGCTGCTGCCAGATTGAGCAGACAGAGTCCCTCTACATCGGTTCCCGCGCCGGCTGCCACGGCTCGGCGTGCGAGGTTGAGCGCTCGATGGTAGTCGCCATGAACCAGGGCAATCTTCGAACGTAGAAAGAGTGCGGCCGGTCGGCGGGCATCACCCGCTCGAGGGGCCAGGAATCGCTTGGCCTGTTCAAACTCCCCCGAGGCCAGGATCTGTTCGAGCGCTCCGTCTACGGTCGATTGGCATGCATCGACGTCTCCCGCCTCTAGAAGGTGCCAGGCGCGTGTGTGCCAAGACGCCCCCTGGTAACCAGCGGCGATCGACCGATGCAACTCTCGGACGGCCGCGGCGCCGACCTCCCTGGTTAGTCGCGCGACAAGGAACTCCCTGACCAAGGGGTGAAACCGGTGACCGGAACGCTGATCAGGGCGAACGAGAAGCCCAAGACGCTCTGCCTCTTCGATTGTTGTCATGGAGGCGTCGAAGGAGCGGCCTGTTGCCAGGGTCGCAGATGCACCGTCGATCTCCAGGAGCACCGCGCAGTGCATTAGGAACTCTGTGAGCGCAGCGGGCAGATTGGCGAACAACTCCTCTGCCAAGAAGTCGTAGATGTCCCCGTGGGTAGCCACAAGGCTAGCGACTAGAAGGCGAGGATCGCTCCCCTCGGCGAGACGAGCCTTCACCAGCATGAGGAGGGCAGCCCAGCCCTCGGTGCGCTCGCATAGGTCGGAGGCGACGTCCTCGTCGAGCGGGTGGTGATATGCGTCCCTGAACAGGCTCGAGGTCTCCGCGACGTCAAAGCAGAGATCCCGGCCGGTAAGCGTGGCGATGGCGCCGCGGGCGCGAAGTCGGCCGACGGGCAGGGTTGGCATCGAGCGGGACGCGATGACCAGCGAGAATCGGGGCCCGGTTCGGTCCAGGAGGCTGCGGACGATGGGCTCCGTCTCGGGCGACCCGTCCACGAGGTGGTAGTCGTCGAGGATGAGGGTGACGCCTCGCTCGGAGGTCGCGGCGAAGTCGGCAAGCTCGCGCGCGATTGCCGCCACGATGTCAGTACGGGTTGGCCCTCCGGAGCCGAGCGCGATCAGCATCGCGTAGGTATCGGGTGCGAAGCCGGGGTGGAGCTCACGACCCGAAGCCACGAGGTGGCGGACGAAGGTCAGCCAGTCCCGGTCGTCCGGTTCAAGGCGGTACCAGAGGACGAGCCGCCGCGTATGGCGAGCCCAATCGCCGAGGAGGGTGGTCTTGCCGAACCCTGCGTCAGCGATGATCAGGGCAAGGCGGCCACCAGCTGCCGACTCCAGCCAGGAGTTGAGGCGGCCCCGCGAGAGGACGTCGTTCCGTGCGGGCGGACTGTGGATCTTGGCGGGCTGGATGGGCAGCGGGTTCATCACATAGCCACCCTGCACCAGCCACGACCCGGCGCGGCCAGGCCCGACTGCGACCAGACCATGCCCGTCGTGCGTACCCCTGGCAGCGGGTTTCCGGGCGCCGCCCGTGCTCGAGGCGTCGCCGCTGCCGGCAGACGATACGGCAGGCCCGGTTGCAGTCGCGGGCGGATTCGGCACGGGTGCTGCCTGACGAGCATCGTCTGCGGAATCGGGATGCCTGGAGTGGGTGGGCCGCTCGGTGGACTGAGGCATGCACGGAATGGTGCCGTGCGCCGCTCACCGCCCACTTATCTTGACGCGCAGGTCGGGGCGAGGAGAGCGGTCAGCCCTCGTACTCGAAGCCCAGCTTGAGCTGGACCTGGTACTCGACGATCTGGCCGTCCGCGATTCGCGCGGTCGACTTCACCACCTCGATCGTGCGGATGTTGCGGACCGTCTTCGAGGCTGTGGCGACTGCCTGGCGCGCGGCATCGCTCCACGATCTCGGGCTCGTGCCAACCATCTCGCGAACGATGATCACGCCCACTCCCTCGTCCTCCTCGCTGCTCCAGGGGCCAGCATAGGGCACGGCGTCCGCCTCGCCCACCGCGTTTGTCTCGCGGGGCGGGTGGATGGGCGCGTCAGGGAACGATTGACCCGCTGGGCGGGTCGATCGAGAGGTGTGAGGGCCTTGCTGGGGCGATCTGTCTCGCTGGGAGGGTCATCCGGCTCAGCGTGCGCCCGTACACCCGCTGGGCGAGACAACCCGCGGAAGCGGGCGGGGCAGTCACGCCGGACCGGCAGGATCCGCGCGGACCTTGTCGAAGCCGCTGGAGATGCAGACGGGGCGACCGTTCCGGCGCCCAGGGCTGGGCTGGGCCGGGCTTCCCAGGGCTGGGCCGCGCTGGGCCAGGGCGCTCCGGGCTTCCCAGGGCTGGGCTGCCCAGGGCCGGGCTTCCCAGGCGGGCTGGGCCGCGCTGGGCCGGGCGCGCCCAGGGCCGGGCTGGGCTGGGCCGCGCGGGGCGGGGGCCGCTCCGAGGCTGGACTGGGCGAGACAACCCGCAGAAGCCGGCGGGCAGTCAGGCCGGACCGGCCGTCTCCGCGCGGACCTTGTCGAAGCAGCTGGAGCAGTAGACGGGGCGATCGTTCCGAGGCTGGAACGGAACCACCGCCTGGCCGCCGCAGCCATTGCAGACGGCCGCGTGGTACTCGCGTTCACCGGTCGGAGCCCCACTCGTGCGCGCCCGCTTGGCGGCAGCCCGACACGAGGGGCAGCGCTGCGGGTCATTGACGAGGCCCTTGCTGGCGAAGAACTCCTGCTCCCCGGCCGAGAACACGAACGACTCGCCGCAGTCGCGACAGGTCAGTGAGCGGTCCTGGTACACCGTTGGGCCCTCCCCTGCGTCGCCACGAACCCGAGCGACCAGCGCGGGCGTCGTGGACAAGGGCGCTCGAGCGAGGGTGACCAGTTGGGGCAGTGGCTTTGGGCGGAGAATACTTCGGGCGTCAAGGGCGTTGAGCAGCCTGCTGTTGCAGCCCTGTCATTGCCCAGTGATGCCGATCCGGGCCGTTGCCGGAGGGAACCCTGGCCCGGCGGGAGACGTCGGGAGGCGCATGTCCAAGCATCCGTTCCTGTCTGCGCTCACGTTTGCCGCCGCCCTCGGCCTGGCCGCCTGTGGCGGTGCGCCCGGTCTGTCTGCGACGCCTGATCCGACGACCGCCACCGCCTCCTCGGAGCCCACCGCCGGTGACGCGATCGCTCATCCCACCGGTGCCACCGAGGTCGTGCTCCGGTTCGATGAGGTCGGCGGGTTCGTGCCCATGGAGTGGATCGCGGCGCGGCTTCCGATCTTCACCCTCTACGGCGACGGGCGGGTGGTGTTCGTCCAGACCACGGCCGGCCCCCCCGCCCGCGACGACGGGGTCATCGCCGGCGCGCCGGTCCGAACCGCGATGCTGTCCGAGCAGCAGGTCCAGGAGCTGCTGCGCTACGCGCTGACCGACGGCGGCCTGGCGATCGCCCGGACCGACTACTCGAACGGGCTGGTCGCCGACGCGCCCACGTCCGTGTTCACGATCAATGCCGAGGGTGACAGCAAGACCGTATCCGCCTATGCGCTGGGCATCGAGGGCGAGCCGAGCACGGACACCGTGGTCCTGGAGCGCCTGTCCGCCCTGGCCGACCGGCTGCGCGACTTCGACCACGGCGGATCGATCGCCAGCGAGCCGTACCTGGCCGAGTCCTACCGCGGCGTGCTGATCGAGCAGCAGGGCGGCGCGGGCGGCCCGGTTCGAGACTGGCCGTGGAAGACGATCGCGCCCGACGACTTCTCATTGCCGGCGGACCCCAATGCCCTGCCGTCGGGGACGCGAACGCTGACGCCGGACGAGGTTGACGCCATCGGCGTCGACGGCTTCGAGAACGGGATCACCAACGGCGTCTGGCTGCAGGGTCCCGGCGGGAAGGTGTACTCGCTCGTCGTCCGGCCGCTGCTTCCCGACGAGGAGGCCTAGCCGCCCGAGCCCTGGCCCGGGTTCTTCCGGCCCGACTCAGACGGCATCGGCGAAGCGCTCGCCCGCGTAGCTCACGAAGCGCGTCTGCGCCTTCTTGAACCACAGGTCGATCTCGCCGGTGGGGCCGTTGCGGTGCTTCGCCAGCTTGAGCTTGACGACCTCGCCTTCGGTGGTCTGGTCGTCCGCGCCACGCTCCTTCTCGCGCCACAGGAACATCACGAGGTCCGCGTCCTGCTCGATGGAGCCCGACTCCCGCAGGTCCGACAGGCGCGGTTCCTTGGACTCACGCATCTCCGGCTGGCGGGAGAGCTGTGACAGGGCGATCACCGGCACCTTGAGCTCCCGGGCAAGGGCTTTCAGGCCGCGGCTGATCTCCGACACCTCCTGGACGCGGTTGGCGTCGCGGGTGGTGGTCGAGGACTGCATGAGCTGCAGGTAGTCCACGATCACGAGATCGAGTCCGGACTCGGCCTGGAGGCGGCGCGCCTTGGTGCGCAGCTCCATGGTCGTGATGTTGGGTGTGTCGTCGATGTAGATGGGCGCCTCGGAGAGGGTGTTCATCGCCGGGGCGATCCTGGTGAAGTCCAGCTCGTCGAGGAAGCCGGTGCGGAGACGCTGCGAGTCGATGTTGGCGACCGATGACAGCAGCCGCAGGACGAGCTGCTCCTTGCTCATCTCGAGGCTGAAGACGCCGACATTGCGCTTGTCCCGGGCCGCGGCATGCTCCGCGATATTGAGGGCGAGGCTTGTCTTGCCGACCGACGGCCGGGCGGCAACGATCACCAGGTCGCTCTTCTGGAGCCCAGTGGTGAGCGTGTCCAGATCCTGGAAGCCGGTGCGCACGCCGCTGATCTCGCCCCGGTGCTCGTGCAGATAGTCGAGCCGGTCATAGGCGTCGTGCAGCAGGCTGCGGAGCGCCGAGAACCCGGCGGCGACGCGGCGCTGACTGACCGCGAACAGCTCCCCTTCGGCCCTGTCGATGGCCTCCTGGACCTCGGCCGGATCCTCGTAGCCGATGCCGGCGATCCTGCCCGCGGCCGTGATCAGGTTTCGCAGCAGCGCCTTGCGCTCGACGATCCGCGCGTACTGCGCGGCGTGGACGGCCGTCGGCGTCTCGTTGGACAGCTCCCCGAGATAGGCGCGACCGCCGACCGCCTCGAGGGCACCGCCCCGGTCCAGGGCATCCGCGACCGTGACCACGTCGATCGGCTCGCGGCGCTCGGACAGGTCCAGCATGGCCGAGAAGATCTGGCCGTGCGCCTGCCGGTAGAAGTCCTCCGGCTTGAGGAAGTCCGCCACCTCGATGATCGCGTCCCGGTCGATCAGGATCGACCCCAGGACGGACTGCTCGGCTTCGACGGATTGGGGCGGCAGGCGATCGATCATGGGTACCCGAGGCTACCGTGGGGGTGTGACAGGTCCACTGTCACCGAGACGTGGCCCGGCGTGAAGGCCCTTTTCCCCGGACTCGGCCGTGTTATCCCCGACCGCTGCCCTCGAGGCCCGTCACACTGTGGACGGGGTGTGGACGACTGGTCGCCGACCGTCGTCTCCCGCGGCCTGGGGACCGTGCCCGTGCTGGCCACCGAGGCGCTCCGGGTGTCTACTCTGCCCATGGGCGATGTCCGCATCATCCCGTTCCTCGTCTCCGAGATCCGCCTCGAGCCCGATGAGCAGGCCGTGCTGGGTCGCGAGTGGTGGCCGTCATACGCCCATGCCGTGGTGCACCGTGACGGCGTGCTCCTGTTCGACAACGGCTGTGGCACCGGCAACCCGGAGATCGACGCTGTGTTCACGCCCCGCGTCATCCCCATCGAGGCGGCCCTGTCCGAACACGGCATCGCCCTTGCCGACCTGACCGGCATCGCCAACTGCCACCTGCACTTCGATCACGCCGGTCAGAACGCCCGGCTGCCGCACGGGATCCCGATCTTCGTCCAGCGCCGGGAATGGGCGATGGTCCACGAGCCCGACTACACGGTGCCCGGCTGGATCGATGTGCCCGGGCTCCGGTACGAGGTCATCGAGGGAGAGCTGGAGGTCGCCCCGGGGGTCCGGCTGCTGCCGACGCCGGGTCACAGCCCGGGCCACCAGTCGCTCCTCGCCGAGGCGTCGGACGGACCGGTGGTCGTCGCCGGGCAGGCACTCCAGTCCCGGCGCGAGTGGGAGGGTGCCACCGACCGGGCTTCGTCCGGCGCGCAGGATGCCCGTGCCCCCGGATACGCGGCTTCGGTCAAGCGGCTGCGTGGCCTGGATCCGGTTCGCGTCCACTTCGCCCATGACCCTGCCACCTGGGAGCGGAATCCGGGAGACGCGTAGCCCGGGCATCTCGTGGTCACCCGGAGACTGACGCGGTCGCTCCGGCCGTCGCCGGCTTTTCCGTGAGGCTCAGTCGAGGCGGCGGATGACCCCGATCAGCTTGCCCTGGATGCGGACCGACGGGTAGAACTGCGGCGGGTACTGGGGATTGGCCGGCTGCAACCGCACCCGATCCTTCTCCCGGAAGAAGCGCTTGAGGGTGACGGCGTTCTCCTCGACCTGGGCGACCACGATGTCGCCGTCGCGGGCGGTGTCCTGCTGGCGGATCACCACGAAGTCCCCGTCCGCGATGTGCGCCTCGATCATCGAGTCCCCACGGACGCGCAGCACGTACGCCTCACCCGCGGGCGCCAGGATGTCCGGCACGGCCAGCGTCTCCGACGCGTCCTGGTAGGCCTCGATCGGGCCGCCCGCAGCGATCTCTCCGATCACGGGCAGGGCGTGCGCCTCGCTCGGGATCGCCTGCGGCGTGAGCTCCGGGCCGAGGCCCAGCATCAGCGCCGCGGTGGGTGTCAGCCGGATGGCTCGCGACTGGGCAGCGCCCCGCTCCAGGTAGCCGTCCTTCTCGAGGATCTGGAGGTGGTGGTGCACGGCCGACGTGGAGGCGAGGCCCACCGCCTTGGCGATCTCGCGCACGGACGGCGGGTATCCGCGCGCCCGGATGGTCGCCGCGATCACGTCCATGATCTTGCGCTTGCGTTCCGCGTCGTGACGGGTCACGGGCCTCTCCTTGTGGTTGGGCTCATGATACAGAACGGACGTTCGATGTCAATCCGGATCGTGCGGCTCGTTCGGCCGCTCCTTCGACGGCTCCTTGGACCGCAGCCGTGCCCGCGGAGCAGGGACACGCAGTGGCGCGCTGTGTCACGCAGGTGGCGCGCTGGAGGCCCGGTGCTACCATTCGCCCTCCCCGATTCGGGAGGACAGCGAACGAGGATCAAGGTGGCTCGAGCATCGCGGCAGGGTCGCGACGATCGGACGGCCGAAG
Organism: uncultured Chloroflexia bacterium; assembly: GCA_963727585.1. Lineage (GTDB taxonomy): Bacteria > Chloroflexota > Limnocylindria > Limnocylindrales > CSP1-4 > CAIXZV01. The sequence goes on from CAVSHH010000005.1 coordinate 122,100, forward strand.
CGGCTGAGAAGGCAGAGGCTGCATCGCCCCGCAAACGGCGTATCGGCCTGCGCCGGATGCTGGGCCTGCTGGCGCTCCTGCCACTTGCCAGTCGGGCTCCGCAGTACGGGCGTCTGTTCTGGGAGCTGGCCCGCGACGAGCGGACGCCGGCGGGCCGCAAGGCGCTGCTGGCCGGGGCTCTCGGGTACCTTGTCCTCGGCCGGGATCTCGTCCCGGACGATGTGCCGATCGTGGGCGGCCTCGATGACCTGGTGGTCGTCGTGCTCGCGGTCGACCTGTTCCTGGACGGCGTCCCGGAGGTCGTCCTCCAGGAGAAGCTGGGCGAGCTGGGCATCGACTCCCGCTCGTTCCGCGACGATGTCGCACAGATCCGGCGCTTCACGCCGGTGACGTTGCGGCGCATCATGCGGCGCGCGCCGGCAGCAGTGAAGCTCGCCGGCGAGTCGCTGCGCAACAGGAGACCCGGATCACGGACCCGGGCCCGGATCAACAACCAGGAGGGTTCAAGCGCGTGAAGGTGATCCTGACGAGGGACGTCCCGAAGCTCGGCAAGAGCGGCGAGATGAAGACGGTCGCGGACGGGTACGCCACCAACTACCTCATCCCGCAGAGGCTCGCCGTCGTCGCTTCGGGTGGCGCCTATCGCGCGTACCAGCACGACATCGCGAGCCGCGAGGACAAGCGCAAGCGCGAGCGCGAGGAGGCCGACATCGCGGCCACGCGGATCGCCAGCACCACGCTCACCATGGGCGTGAAGGTGGGCGAGGGCGGCAAGCTCTACGGCTCGATCAACAACCAGGACATCGCCGAGGCGCTCGGTCGCCGCGGGATCACGGTGGACAAGCACAAGATCGAGCTCGACCAGCCGATCAAGTCGCTCGGCACCTACAAGGTCGCGATCAAGGTCTACACGGGCATGACGCCCGAGGTGACCATCGTCGTCGAACCCAAGGGCTGACCGTCGCGGGCCGCCGGGCCCGCTGCCAGGCGTTCGCTCGCCCGGTCCCCAGCAGGGGTCGGGCGAGTTCGTGTCCGGGTCAGCGTCCGGGTTCGCCATCCGCCGGCCCGCCGACCCTCCACGCGGCGGTGCCGCACAGCGACACCGGCGCCAGGTCGTACCCGGCGTCCCGCACGGCCTGCAGCTCGCCCTCGAACTGGATGAGGTAGATGGGGCGCTCCTGGGGGAGCCGGCCGGCGACCTCGTCCGCGATGCCCGAGCCGGCCAGGACCACCGTCACGTCGGGCCGCGAGCCCTCGACCGCCTGGGCGTACCAGAGCGGCGTGGCAAAGCTCCACCAGGAGATGACGACCGCATCGGGCTCGAGCGCCGCCTCGGCCTCGGTGATGAAGCACCTGGCCGACGCGATGTTCACCCGGGGGCCGTTGGCCAGGAACAGCAGCGCGGGAACCAGCAGCAGGATCGCCGGCGCCCCGGCGAGCGCCAGCCGCCGGGCCGACCCCCTCTCGCCCGTGATGCCGGCCTCGCCCGTGATGCCGGCCTCGCCCGTGATGCCGGCCTCGCCCGTGGTGGCGGCCTCGCCCGATAGCAGCCCGCTCCAGGCCGCGGTCGCCCCCAGCGCCGCGAGTGCTCCGGCGACGGCCATCGGGTACATCGCGTAGCGCTCGATGTCGGCATTCGCGTAGGTCAGCCGCGCGTAGAGAGTCAGGCCGCCCGTCGCGAGCAGCAGCCACGTGGTGCGCGACCGGCGGCTGCGCAGCAGCGAGTAGACGCCAGCCACGGCCAGCAGCGTGAACCCCAGCGCGATCGGCGGCGTCATCGAGTCGCCGACCTGCTGGGCGAGCGTGCCCACCTGGCCCACCGCCGCACCGATGCCGCCAGGGGTCAGGAAGCCCATCGATCCCGCGAAGTCCTGGCCCAGCACGTAGCGCAGGAACAGGGCCGGTGTCGTGGGCGCGTAGTCGTGGTGGATGGCCGGGTTGGCGGCGGCCCGGATGGGCACGTAGGCGTAGATGGCGAGACCCGCCGCCAAGCCCAGCAGGGCGGCCAGGACCGTGCGCGGCCGGCGCAGGATCGTGGGCCGCCGGGTGAGCACGTAGATCCCGATGCCCGGCGCCAGCATGGTGGTCAGCATGTGGTTGCCCATCGCCAGCCCGAACACGATGGCGGCAGCGACCAGCAGCCGGGTGTCGCCGCGCCGGTCCCAGGCGAGCAGCAGCAGCACGATCGACAGCGCCAGCAGGACGTGGAGCGGGTGGGGGTCGGCGCGCGAAGCGGTCCTCCAGAAGGAGAACATCAGACCCACCGTCAGGGCGGCGGCGATCGAGGCGGCGCTGCCGGCGCCGATCTGCCGGGCCAGCAGGAACACCAGCGCCACGGCCCCCGCGGCGCTGACCGCGGTCAGCAGGTTGAGCGCCAGGGCGGGCGACAGCATCGGCAGCAGGTGCGTCCACAGGAAGCCCAGGACGAGGTAGGTCGGGTACCCGGTCGGGTGCGTGAGCCCGAGGGTGGCGGCGGCCCCCTGGAACACAGCGGTGTCCCAGAAGCCCACGTCCCCGAGCAGATGCGTGCTGTAGACGGCGAGCGCAACGAGGCCCACGGCGACCGCGACGAGGGCATCCTGGCGACCCTGGCCGGGGGCATCCCGGCGACCCCGGCCTTCGGGCGGGAGGCCGCTCACCACCTCGCCAGCCCACTCACCACGTCGCCCGCCCGCTCACGCGAACCAGTCGAGGCGGGTGGCCACCATGCCCCAGGCGTTGACCGTGAACCCGACCGCGATCGCGACCCAGGCTTCGAACGAGATCCGGCCGCCCAGGCCGCGCACCGTCAGCAGCAGCAGGAACGGATAGAAGTCCTGCGCATACCGGAACCCGAACTGCTGGCCGCCGGGATCCGCGTGGGTGAGCACGGGTACCAGGATTGCCAGGATCGACAGCCACGCGCCGAGCCCGAACCAGTCTGGACGGCGGGCCTTGATCGACCACAGGAACAGGGGTGTCGTGAGCAGGATGGACAATCCGCCCAGGCGCGGCGGCTGGACCCACGGGAAGTCGCCCACCTGGACGGGGCCGCTGAGCACCATGGCGTACAGGATCCGGGGGATGTTCACGATGCTGAAGAAGCCATGGGCGTACTGGGCCTCCTGGAGCAGGCCCGGGATCATCGCGTAGCCGTTCTCGAACGGGCTGCCGAAACGGGCCGCGTTGTACCAGGCGTAGACGGCGACGACGATCACGCCCACGAGGGCGGCCGGCCACGCGAGCGACAGTGTCACCCGCAGGTCGGGTCGCGTGTGCCAGGCGCGCGGCCGGGCGCCGCCCAGGTGGCCGAACGGCGTCGGGTCGCCGGTCCGGGCACGGTCCGCACGGTCGAGGACGTAGGCGATGAAGAACGGGAAGGCCATCGCCACCGGAAGCCGCGACATCAGCGCCCCCGCGAACAGGAGGGCGATCAGGGCCGGGTGGCGGTCGAACATCGCGGCCAGGATCGCGAGCAGGGTGAAGAACAGGGCGACCACGTGGGCGAAGTGCCACGACGTGCCCTCCTGCGCCGAGTACCAGACGATGGTGCCGAACGCGAACACCAGCGACAGCACGACCCGCGGCATGCGCTCGACCCCCATCCGTCGCAGGATCGCCGAGACGAGCGCGACGTTGACCGCCCCCAGGATCACCGACGGCCACGCCTGGTTCATGTCCGGCCCGAAGATCGCGACCACGGGCAGGAGCAGGATGGCGGGGGCGGGCGGGTAGACCACGTAGTACAGGCCGTTCGCCGCGGGGACCAGCTCGTTGAGCCAGCCCGGGGCCTCGGTCAGGCCCAGCCGGCCGTGGAGGAACGCGTCGGCGAGCGGCACGAAATAGGCCAGTGACGCGACCTTGTCGTTGCTCACCCAGCTGTACACCAGCCCGGCCACGAAGAACAGGCCGATCGGGATCAGCGACTGGTCGAGATGGGTGTCCGGGTCCCGCGGCCCGAGCGCGGCGGGAGCGGTGGTGTCCTGGTTCGCGCTCACTTCGCCCCTTCGCGTTCCCCGGGTTGTCGTCGACGGCGCCCGCGGCGGGATCATACCCAACGGCTCCGGGCGCAGAATTGGGCGCGTGAGCGCCCGCACCATCCTCCATGTCGACCTCGACGCGTTCTTCGCGGCCGTGGAGCAGCGGGACCGGCCGGAGCTTCGCGGGCGGCCGGTGATCGTGGGCGGGGCGGATCCGACCTCGCGCGGCGTGGTCTCGGCGGCGAGCTACGAGGCGCGCAGGTTCGGGGTGCACTCCGCGATGCCGCTGCGCACGGCATACCGGCTGTGCCCCGGCGGCGTCTACCTGCCGGTGGACGGGCGGCGCTACCAGCAGGCGAGCCGGGAGGTGATGGCGGTCCTGCGCCGGTTCACCCCGCAGGTGCAGCCGATCTCGATCGACGAGGCGTTCCTCGACGTGACCGCATCCCGGGCGCTGTTCGGGGATGGTGAGGCGATCGCCCACGCGATCAAGGCCGCCGTGCGCGAGGAGGTGGGGCTCACGGCGTCCGTCGGGGTCGCCTCGACCAAGCTGGTCGCCAAGATCGGGTCCGACCTGCGCAAGCCGGACGGGTTGGTGGTCGTGCCGCCGGGCGAGGAGGCCAACTTCCTGGCGCCCCTGCCGATCCCGCGACTGTGGGGCGTCGGGGAGAAGACGGCGGCGGTGCTGCGCGAGTTCGGGGTGGTCACGATCGGCGACCTGGCGGCCTTGCCGCGCGAGGCGCTCGAGCGCCGGTTCGGCAAGCACGGCGGCGCGCTGGTGGATCGGGCGCATGGCCTGGACCCGGACCCCGTGGCCACCGGAGAGCCGGCGAAGTCGATCGGGCACGAGCACACCTTCGGCCACGACACGGCCGATCGGGAGGTCATCGAACGGACGTTGCTGGGCATGGCCGACGGGGTGGCCTGGCGGCTCCGCGCCGCGGGATTGCGGGCCGCGACGGTGACGCTCAAGCTCCGCGACTCGTCGTTCCGGACGATCACCCGTCAGACGACGCTCGACGTCCCGGCCGACCTCACCGAGCCGATCTTCGATGCCGCCCTGACCCTGCTCCGACGCGAGCTGCACGGACAGCGGATCCGGCTGGTGGGGGTCACCGCCTCCAAGTTCCGGGATCGCCGGCAGCTGGGCCTGTTCGAGGCGCCCGGCGGCCGGCCTGGCGTCGGTGACCCGCGTCGGCGCCAGGCGGCGGAGGCGATGGACGTGATCCGGCGCAAGTACGGGGAGCGGGCGGTCACCCGCGGGAGGCTCGTGCGGGCGGGGGTGGCGGGCGTGTTCGAGCGAGACCCCAACTCGGCGATCGAGGGACGCCTGGGCGTGCCCGGGGCACCGACGGGGCGTCGGCGGCCGCCGCCGGCCGCGTCCGCGGAGCTCGATGACGGCGTGGATCCGCCGGAGCCCGACGAGGATCGCGATCCGCCGCCCCCGGACGAGTAGCGACGCCGGCACCGGTGTGAACGTGCGTGCGATTTGTGACAGCCAAGCTGTCACGGCAGGGCGTGAACGTTCCACTCGCGAGGCTTGACATCGAACACCTGTTCGATCTAGTGTCCGCACAGAAACGAACAGGCGTTCGCACCCGGAGTGCCCCCGGTTGGCGACGATCCTACCGCCGGTACAAGGAGATCACCATGGCGATGGTTCGCGTCGCACCGGTCAAGGTCCAGGTCCGCACCAGCTGGTTCAGCGGCGTCCCGCGCGAGATCACCTGGGGCGACGAGCGCATCCCGGTGACTCGCCTGGTGGCGGTGCGCGACGAGCGCCGCGCCTATCCGGCCATCACGGGACCGCGCACGCTGTTCGAGGTCGACACGCCCCAGCTGCGGGTGGCGCTCACGTTCCAGCACCGGTCGCGGCGCTGGACGATCGACGGGCTTGACGGGCCGGCGGCCGCCGCCTGAGCCAGCACCACACGAGGGAGCCGCGGCTCCTCCCCGTGGCTCCCGGGTCGGCTGCGGGGCGGGCGTCACGCTCGCCCCGCGCGCCACTGGCGCCCGGCTACTGGCGGAAGGCGACCTCCTGGACCACGAACTCCAGTCGGCATGCTGTCACGGCCTGGTCGTGGGACAGCAGGAGATCCCCGGTCCGCGCGTCTCGGATCCCGCAACCCTGCGCATCGGGGCTGTCCATCGCGACCGTGAGGCGCAGGGTCCGGTGGGGCGGCAGCAGCGCCAGCTGGGCGGCGAGGTCGGGCGGCATGGCGACCTGCAGCTCGCGGCGCGTGTCGGGCCCGGTCGCGACCTGCACGACGGTCGATGGGAGCAGGAGCCAGGCATTGTCCACGTCGCAGCCGTCGCGCTCCCGGACCCAGCCGCAGTCTCCCGGGACCTCCTCCACGTCCCACAGCGCTGCCGCATCTGCCTGGAATGAGACCTCGGTGCTGCCGTTGCAGGCGAGGAAATCGATCCGGGACATGCTGGTGACGGCCGCCGCGTCGGGGCTGCCGACACACTTCGCCTCCGTGGGAGCGATCCAGTCGACATCGTGCTCGCCGGCCGCGACCCAGCCGAACATGTCGACCACCTCGCTGTCGGTCTGGATCTCCCACCACGTGTAGCCGTCCGCCTCCACGGGACCGTCCACCACGAGCATCCGCGTGCCCGCCGGGAGCCGCGTCCGGAGCGGTCGTGCGTCGTCGCCGGTCCCGGGCGCCGGTCTGACCCGGAGGTTGTCGCCCTCGAGCGTGACCATCGCCAGGCCGCCCGGATGCATCACGCCCAGCAACGGATCGGGGCTCGCCGTCGCCTGGGCCGGGCTCGCGGCCGACGGGCTTTCGATGGCGCCGCTCGGGGCGGGTGTGCCGGACGTGGCAGCTCCCGCGCCGGAATCCGACCGCTGGCGCAGGATGTCGATGCCCAGCGCCGTCACCGCCGCCAGGGCCACGAGACCGAGGGCCAGGGCGAGCCAGGAAGCAAGCTCCGGCCGGGGACGATCGCGTCGCGCTGCCGGCGGCCTGGGCGGCGCCCGCTGGATGTCTGCCATCGCCTCGCCCAGGAGACCCGGTGGCGGCGGCGGGGGCGGCCCGCCCGGGCCGCTCGTGGCCAGCCGCACCCGGCACTCGCTGAGCAGGATCCGCTCGAGCCACGCGTCGAACCGCTCCAGGTCGTCGAGTCGCGGCAGCTCGCGCCAGCAACCCAGGAGGGTGCTGACGACGGCGTCGGCTGCCGCCTCGTCCGAGCCGAGCAGCGCGCGCGCCAGTCGCCACAGCCCGTCGAGACGCTCGGCCACGACCAGCTCGAACGCGGCGAGGTCGCCGGCCTGGGCGCGCCGCAGGGCCGCCCGGTCATCGTTCGTCGGCATGGTGCCTGTTGAGCCTGCCTGGTCCACGGGGTTCCCCCTCGACGACAGGATGCCACGGCCCGACGCTGCCCGGGCGAAGGGCCGATCGGCCTGCCGTGGCCGGCCGCACCGGACCCCCATGGCGACGTGACCGCTTGTTTACAATCGAGCAGTGGAACCGAGCAGCCGTTTTCGCGACCTGACCGTCGCCCAGTTCGTCCAGCAGCTCGCCTCGGGCGAGCCCGTTCCCGGCGGGGGCGCCGCCGCCGCGATCGCCGGCAGCCTCGGGGCTGCCCTGGTCGCGATGGTCGCCAACTTGTCCGTGGGACGCCCCAAGTACGCCGGGAACGAGGCCCTCCACGAGCGCGCGATCGCGGCCGCGGACGAGCTCGCCGAGCGCATGCTGGCGCTTGCCGACGAGGACGCCGAGGCCTTCGCCGGGTATGGTGCCGCGCTCAAGATGCCGCGTGACACCGATGAGCAGAAGGCGGCTCGGAGCACCGCCATCCACGAGGCCGCCCTGGGCGCCACCCTGTCCCCGCTCAGGACCGTCGAGGCCTCGCTCGAGATCGTCACGCTCGCCGAGGCGCTGGCCGGGCGGACCAACAAGAACGCCTCGTCCGACCTCGAGGTGGCGGCCCTGATGTCGGTGGCCGCCTGCCGGGCGGCGGCCGCGAACGTCTACATCAACCTGCCGTCGCTGGGCGACGAGACCCGAGCGCAGGAGCTCCTCGACCGCACGGACGGCCTGGCCGCCTCCGTGGAGCGGCTCGCGGCGGCCACGCGCGAGCTGGTCCGGAGCGGCGACGTCCGGGATCCGCTGCCGGGGACGCCGGCATGACGGCCTTCGCCGCCGACGACGGCCCGCGCCTGCTGCGCGGTGGACCGATCGGCAAGGGGATCCGCGAGCAGGTCGCGACCGACGTGGCGACATTCAGGGAGGAGTTCGGCTACACGCCCACCCTGGCCATCCTGGTCGTCGGCGCCGACGCCCCGTCGCTGGTGTACCTGCACAAGATCCTCGACGGCTGCCGCCTGGTCGGGATCCAGGGCCGCCTGGTCGAGCTGCCGGCCGATGCCGATGAGCAGGCCGTGGGCGATGCCCTGCGCGACCTGCAGGCCGATCCGCAGGTGTCCGGGATCATCGTCCAGCAGCCGCTGCCCAAGGGCATCCCGCTGCGAGCGGTCATCGACGTCCTCGACCCGCTGCGCGATATCGACGGTATCCACCCGCTCAACGCCGGGCTCCTGTCGCTCGGGTACGAAGGATTCCTGCCCGCGACCGCGCACGCGAGCATCGAGATCCTCAAGCAGAGCGGGATCGCCATCGAGGGCAAGCACGCGGTGGTCGTCGGCCGGTCGAACGTGATCGGCAAGCCTGCCGCCCTGCTGCTCCTGCGCGAGCACGCCACGGTCACCGTCTGCCATTCGCGCACGCAGGCCCTGGCGGACATCATCCGCGCCGCGGACATCGTGGTCGTCGCGATCGGCAAGGCGAACTTCGTGACCGGCGACATGCTCAAGCCCGGAGCCGTGGTCGTCGATGTCGGGATCAACGTCGTCGGCGGCGAGCTCGTGGGGGACGTCGAGTTCCCGACGGCGTCGCGCGTCGCCTCGGCCATCACCCCGGTCCCGGGCGGGGTCGGTCCGCTGACCAATGCCATCCTTCTCACCCATCTCGTTGCGGCGGCCCGCAACCAGGCCCGGGGCCTGGTCCCGCTGGGCGCCCACTCCCTCGCCCTCGTCATGCCGGAGGCCCGCTGAATGTCGTTCCCGTCCGACCTCGAGATCGCCCGCTCGGTCAAGCCCCGTCCCATCGCCGATGTCGCCCACGAGCTGGGCTTCCACGATGACGAGATCGAGCTGTACGGCAACACCAAGGCCAAGGTCACGATCGAGGGCATCGAGCGCATGGAGCGCGAGCACCCGCGCGGCAAGTACGTGCTGGTGACCGCGATCAGCCCGACCCCGCTGGGCGAGGGCAAGAGCACAACCACGGTCGGCCTGGCCCAGGGGCTCCAGCGGATCGGCAAGAAGGCCACGGTCGCCCTCCGGCAGCCGTCGCTGGGCCCGGTGTTCGGGATCAAGGGCGGTGCCGCCGGCGGCGGCTACTCCCAGGTGATCCCGATGGAGGACTTCAACCTCCACCTGACGGGCGACACCCACGCCATCGGCGCCGCCCACAACCTCGCCGCGGCGTTCATCGACAACCACATCCACCACGGCAACCAGCTGGCCATCGACGCCAACAACGTGCTCTGGCCGCGGGTGGTCGACATCAGCGACCGGGCCCTGCGCGAGGTCGTGGTCGGGCTGGGCGGCAAGGACAACGGCTATCCCCGCCAGACCCAGTTCGTGATCACGGTCGCGTCCGAGGTGATGGCGATCCTCGCCCTGGCCAAGGACCTCATGGATCTCCGGGCCCGCCTGGGACGGATCGTCCTGGCCACGCGCAAGGACGGCACGCCGATCACCGCCGACGATCTCAAGGTCGCGGGCTCGATGACCGTCCTGCTCAAGGACGCGCTCAAGCCCAACCTGATGCAGACCCTGGAGGGCGGCCCGGCGTTCGTCCACTGCGGCCCGTTCGCCAACATCGCCCACGGCAATAACAGCATCATCGCCGATCGGGCCGCGCTCGCGGGCTCGGACGTGCTGGTCACCGAGGCCGGCTTCGGGGCCGACATGGGCGCCGAGAAGTTCTTCGACATCAAGTGCCGCGCGTCCGGCCTGCGGTGCGATGCCGCGGTCATCGTGGCCACCATCCGGGCGCTCAAGATGCACGGCGGGGTGGGCCGCATCGTGGCCGGCAAGCCGCTCGACCCGGCGCTCCTGGAGGGCAATCCCGAGGGCGTCCGCAAGGGGGCTGCCAACCTGGCCAAGCAGATCCAGAACATGCGCCAGTACGGCGTGCCGGTCGTGGTCGCGATCAACATCTTCCCGACCGATACGGCCGAGGAGATCGCCGCGATCAAGGACGTCGCCCTGGCAGCCGGCGCCCGCGACGCCGTCGAGGCCCGCCACTTCACCGACGGCGGGGCCGGGGCCGAGGACCTCGCCCGGGCGGTCTGGGCGGCGGCCGAGGAGGGCGCGCCCGACTTCCGGTTGCTCTACCCGGACGACATGCCGCTCAAGGGCAAGATCGAGGCGATCGCCACCATGATCTACGGCGCCGACGGCGTGGACTACAGTCCGGCCGCCAACAAGCAGATCGCCCAGTTCGAGGCGATGGGCTACTCGAACCTGCCGATCTGCATGGCCAAGACCCAGTACAGCCTGTCCCACGACGCCAAGCTGCTGGGTGCGCCGACGGGCTTCCGGATCCCCGTTCGGGAGGTCCGCCTGTACGCCGGCGCCGGCTTCGTGACGCCGCTCCTGGGCGACATGCGCACGATGCCCGGTCTCAACTCCCGCCCCGGCGGCGAGCGGATCGACATCGACGGCGACGGGAACGTCGTCGGCCTGTTCTAGCCGAGCGGGGCGGCGCCGGGCCGGCGAGACCGGTCGTCCGCCCCGACCATTCCGTCATCGGGCCGGGCCTGTGGCCGGGCCGCGAGGGGAGCCGTGGCGATCGTCGATGCCCTGGGCCGGGTCCTGCCGGTCCTGCTCCTGTTCGCGCTCGGTGCGTTCCTGCGCCGGCGCGCATTCCTCGCCGAGTCGACGGTCGCGGACCTGCGCCGGTTCGTGCTGGCCATCACGCTGCCGTCGGCGCTGTTCCTGACCTTCCTGCGGGTCGACCTCGAGCTCCGCTACCTGCCGATCGTGGCGATCGTGTTCGCGGCCTGCGTGGGGATGCTGCTCGGCGGCCCGGCCCTCAACCGCCTGGTCGGGGTTCGCTCGCCGTTCGCCGGGCCGCTCATGACCGGCTTCGAGGCCGGGATGCTGGGCTACGCGATCTACGGCGGGGTGTTCGGGCAGGAGGCCCTGTACCGGTTCGGGATCATCGACCTGGGCCAGGTCCTGTTCGTGTTCTTCGTGCTCGCCACGGTGCTCACGCGGCGTGCCACCGGCTCGACCCCCGGGCTGGGTGCCACGATGGCGGCGTTCGTCCGGACCCCCGTGATCCTGGCCATCCTGGCCGGCGTGGCCGGGAACCTGGTCGGGCTGGGCGGCCTGCTCGACGCGAGCCCGCTCACCTCGGCCCTGCTCCAGACCCTCGCCCTGCTGGGCGCCTGCACCACCCCCCTGATCGCGGTCGTGATCGGGTACTCGACCTCGCTCCGGCGGGGCGCGCTGTCGCGTCCGGCCCGGACCGTCGCCATCCGGCTGATTGCCTGGGTGGCCCTCGCGGTGCCGTTCGCGGCGTTCGTGACCGGCGTCCTGGGCCTCGATCCGCTGTTCGCGGCCGCGGTGCTGACGATGGCGGTGCTGCCACCGCCGTTCGTCATCCCGCTGTACATGGGATCGCGCACCGAGGACGAGGCGGAGCGCGACTACGTGGCCGACACCCTGTCGCTGGGCACGGTGGTCACGCTGGCGGCGTTCTCGGTCGTGGCGGTGGTGTTCGCCGGCTGACGCGGGCTAAGGGGGGATGGCTTCCGGTATTGATACGGGAGTATCATCGTGGATAGTGGTGTATCCACATAGATAGTGTAGTATCAATTCCGTGAACCTCACGCACCCGCTTCGCGGGGTCCTCCCGACCTTGGACGCGCCGGCGCTCGAAGTGCTTGCCGGTACCTCTCGATCGCTCTCCGGGCACCAGGTCTATGTGCTGGCACAGACAGGGACGGCTCGCGGCGTTCGGCTCGCGCTCGCCCGCCTCGTCGCGCAGGGCCTCGTGCTGGCCGAAGCTCATCCTGGCGCGACGCTCTACACGGCCAATCGAGCGCATCTCGCGTGGCCGGCGATCGAGGCACTCGTCGGGCTGCGCTCCGCGCTTCTCGAGCAGATGCGTGGCAGGATCGCCGACTGGCCCATTGCGCCCGTCCACGCATCGATCTTTGGCTCTGTGGCGCGAGGTGAGGCAGACGAGGAATCGGATATCGACGTACTCGTCGTGCGCCCAGCCGCGGCTGACGAGGACGCGTGGGAGCAGCAGGTCGGGAGCCTGCGCGAGTGGTTGTTCAGGGTGACCGGGAACCGGTGCCAGCTCTTCGAGGTCGACGAGCCGCGCCTTGCCGAGCACGTGGCCGCCGGTGATCCGCTTGTGGATGCCTGGCGCCGGGATGCACTGCACCTTGCCGGCGATCCGATCGAGGTGCTCGTTCGCAGAAGCAGGAGGGGGCTTCGATGAGTCCGAGGAATCGAGGGAAGACCGTTCCAGCGAGTGCGCGGGAAGCAAAGAGCCGGCTCGAAGCGGCCAGGGCATTCGTCTCCGTCGCGGAGCTCGTCTACGCGGAGCCCGACGATCCGGTCCTGCCTCTTCGAGGCGTGGCCGCTGCCGTGGAGGTTCTGGGCGGCATCGCCGCGGCCATCCGCCGGGCAAGGCGGATCCTTGACGCGGCGGAAGAAGCCGCCGCCTACGGCTGACGACCGAGCCGCGGCTGACCGTCTGCGACCCCGGAGCGAAGGACCAACCCCTCGCAACACCTCCTGCCGCAACAGGCGCCGCTGCGGGGTTCTCCACGCATTGGGCGGTTGCGTGACCAACCGCTTGACCTCCACGAAGCAAAGCGCAGACTGGCGGCATGCGAAGCCGTCGCGCACTGTGGTCGCTGCCCTGGGTGCTCGCCCTTGTCGGTCTTGCAGTGCCGATGGTCGGGATGGATGGCACTCGTGGCCTCGGAGCCGCAGGGGTCGCCCGGTCTCGACCAGTCGTTGCCGGAGCAATCGGCCCACAGGTAGAGGACCTTCGTCCACACGTCCCGCCGATCTCGGCGCACTGACGCCCGGCCGGTCAGGGCAGCGTTGCGAGGAACCCGCCGAGGCGCTCGAGGCCGGCCGCCAGCACCGCTGCATCGTTCGCATACCCGGTTCGCAGGTACCCCTCCATGTCCATCGCCGATCCGGGCACCAGCAGCACCCCGGTCTCCTGCACCAGCCGGAGGCACAGCTCGCGCGAGGGCAGCGTCGTGTCGACTCCGAGCAGCGCCGTCGTCCCCGACTGCGGCCTGACCCAGTGCACCCGCGGCTGCTCCTCGACCCATGCGTCGAGGGTGGCCAGGTTGCCGCGCACGATCCGCCTGCTTCGGTCCATGACCGCGGCGTGATGCTCGAGGGCAAGCGTCGCGAGTCGATCGTCCACCATGCCCACGCTGATGGTCGTGTAGTCGCGATGGACCGAGACCGCGCGGAGGAACGACTCGGGTCCGGTGATCCAGCCCAGCCGCAGACCTGCCAGCGAGTACGCCTTGGACATGCTCCCGACGCTGATCCCGCGCGGGTAGAGGTCCGCCACCGACGCGGTCGTGCCCGGCTCAGCCTGGTCCAGCCCGCGATAGACCTCGTCGCCCAGCAGCCAGGCGCCGGCCTCGTCGGCGATCGCGACGATCGCCTCCAGCGCGGCCCGGTCGAGCAGGGCGCCGGTGGGGTTGTTGGGGTTGGTGACGGCGATCAGGCGGGCCGAGTCGCCGACCAGGTCGCGGAGCTCGTCGAGGTCGGGCTGGAAGCCACGCTCCTCGCGCAGCCACAGGAGGCGGACGTCGGCGCCGAGGCTGGCCGGGATCGAGACGTGCTGCTGGTAGGTCGGCACGATGGTGACGACACGGTCCCCGGGTTCGACCAGGGTCGTGTGCACGAGGTGGTTGGCGCCGATCGCCCCGTGGGTCACGAGCACGTTCCCCGGCGCCTGCCGCTGGTAGCGCCCCGCGATGGCGGCGCGCAGCCGGTCCGAGCCCTCGATGGCACCGTAGCCGAGGCGCATGGAGCCCAGCTCGGTGACGAGATCAGGGTTCCCGGCGAGGTCCAGGAGCTGGGCGACGGTCAGCGAGTCGACGCAGGTCTCGGCCAGGTTGAGCTCGCAGCGGTTCTCCCACTCGTTCATCCACTGCTCGATCCCGAACGCCCGGATCCTCACGGGGACGGCACGGCCACGAGCGGGGTCATCGGCGGGACGCTCAGACGAGGTCGAAGAAGCGGAAGCTGGTGGCGATGACCGCGCACGCGACGACGAGCGCCGCCGCGATCACCCCGGCCAGCCCGACCAGCCACATGGTCCAGTCCGTGGGGCCCAGGGTGCCGACGTCGTGATGGGCGTCGTGCCCCGCGTCGTGGCCGTCGGCGGGATGGGTGGCGGTGGCGTCGTGGTCGCTCATCGGGTCAGGTCGTACCTCCGGGACGCATTGTCCCATGCCGGCGACCCGTAGACTGCCCTCGTGATCACTGTCGTCCTCACCCGCCATGGGCTGACCGAGCGCTCCGAGCCCGAGCAGCACCTCGGCCAGCACATCGATGTCTCGCTGTCGCCGGCCGGCCGGCGACAGGCACAGGCCCTCGCCCGGCGCCTGGGGGCGGTGCCCTTTGACCGCGTGATCAGCAGCCCGCTGTTCCGGGCGCAGGAGACGGCCCAGGTCCTCGCCGGCAGCCACGCGGTCGAGCACGACTCCCGGCTCAAGGAGATGGACTACGGCGACTGGGAGGGGCTGACCTACGCCCAGATCGAGCAGCGCGACGGCGCCGCTCGACGGCAGTGGGAGCTGGCGCCCGACCGCCTGCCATGCCCCGGCGGCGAGTCGGGCAACGACGTCGCACAGCGAGTCCGGGCGTTCCTGGAGGACCTGCTCTCCGAGCACAAGGCGTGGCACGCGCGCGCCTCGTTCCGCGCCGCCACCTCACCCGGTCCCCGGGAACGTGATCCCGGCGAGCGGCCGGTGCTCGTGGTCGCCCACAGCTCCACCAACCGGATCCTGATGTGCCTGGCGCTGGGCACGGATGTCCGCGACTACCGCAAGCGGTTCGTCCAGGACCAGGCCAACCTCACCGTGCTGCGCTGGGACCTGGGCGACGGACCCGCGGACGCCAAGCTGCTGGTCGCGAACGACCTGGGTCACCTGCGGGGCCCCGACCAGCTGCCCTGGGGCTGACGACCGTCGACCCCGGATGGCTCAGGCCTCTGGCTCGACCGGCTCCGATGCCCTCTTGGGCCTGCCGGGCATGCCCAGCCGCCACCACAGCAGGCCGACGAACAGGACGACGACCGCCACCGCGATCGCCAGGTCAAACGGCTTGAGCATCTCCCGGATCTCGACCCAGTTGGCGCCCAGCAGCACGCCCGCGTAGACGAGGGCGATCGACCACGGCAGCGCGCCGGCCGTGGAGTAGGCGATGAACTTGCCCAGTGGCATCCGGGTCACGCCCGCGGGGAACGAGATGAACGTCCGCACGATGGGCAGCAGCCGGCCGAAGAACACGGTCGCCGCGCCGTACTTCTCGAAGAACCGGTCCGCGGCCTCGATCTCGTGCTCGCGGATCAGGAGGTACTTCCCGTAGCGCTCGAGGAACGGGCGCCCGCCGTAGGCGCCGATCGCGTAGGCCACCAGCGAGCCCAGGGTGTTGCCCACGGTGGCCACGATCACCACGATCCAGAAGTTCCAGGGCTGGCCGGTCAGCGGCTCGATCTGCGACGGGTCCGACACCATGAACCCGGCAAAGGGCAGGATCAGCTCCGAGGGCAGCGGGATCATGGCCGACTCGATCGCCATCGCGAGCACGACGCCGATGTAGCCGACGGCGCCGTACAGCGACTGGAGGAAGGGCAGCGCGATCTCGTCGATGAAGGCAATCACAGGCCGGAGGGTAGCCTATGCTCGCTCCCGTGACGGATGCCCACTTGGTACCAGAGCGATCCCCCTTCCCGCATACCGGTGACATGGTCGTCCTGACCGGTGCGGACCTCGACATCGCCGATGTCGAGGCGGTCGCCCGCCGTGATGTCCGGGCCGGCCTCGACGAGCACGCGCGCGACCGGATGCAGGAGGCGCGGGATGTCATCGAGGCCCTGGTGGCCCGGGGCGAGGTCGTCTACGGCGTGACCACCGGCTTCGGCGACCTGGCCACGACCTCCATCCCGCCGGAGGATGCTGCCGCGCTCCAGGAGAACCTGCTCGCGTCGCACGCCGCGGGCGTGGGGCAGCCATTCCCACGCGAGGTCGTGCGCGCGATGCTGCTGCTCCGCGCCAACACGCTCGCGCTCGGCCATTCCGGCTGTCGCCCGCTGCTGGTGGACCGGATCTGCCGGTTCCTGGAGCTGGGCATCCACCCGGTCGTGCCGGAGCAGGGGAGCGTGGGCGCCTCCGGCGACCTGGCGCCATTGGCGCACCTCGCCCTGCCGCTGATCGGCCGCGGCCGGGTCGAGCTCAACGGGCAGGTCCTGCCGACGCTGGTTGCCCTCAGGGAGTGCGGCCTGGAGCCGCTGGCGCTGGAGGCCAAGGAGGGGCTGGCGCTGCTCAACGGCACCCAGCTGATGAGCGCGCTCGGGGCCCTCCTCCTGGCTGATGCGGACCGGCTTGCCCGGACGGCCTCGATCGCGGCGGCGATGTCGGTCGAGGCGCTGCTGGGGACGGAAGTGGCCTATGCGGCCCCCTACCAGCTGGCGCGGCCACACCCGGGACAGGTGGCGGTCGCGGCCGAGCTGCGGTACCTGCTCCGGGGATCGGGCCTCCAGGCGGCGCACCACGGCTCGACTCACAAGGTCCAGGATCCGTACTCGCTGCGCTGCGTGCCCCAGGTGCACGGGGCGGTCCGCGACGCGCTCGACCACCTCCGGCGGGTGCTCGACATCGAGCTCAACTCGGCCACCGACAACCCGCTGGTGTTCCCGGACGGGGCGTCCGTCCCGTCCGACGCGCTGGCGACCGGCGGCGGCCTGGTGATCAGCGGCGGCAACTTCCACGGCGAGCCGATCGCCCTCGCGCTCGACTTCGCCAAGCTGGCGCTGGCGGAGCTGGGAGCGATCAGCGAGCGCCGCACGGCGCTGCTCTTGGACCCGCGGCTCAACGGCGGCCTG
The DNA here is from genome assembly GCA_963727585.1 of uncultured Chloroflexia bacterium. GTDB lineage: Bacteria > Chloroflexota > Limnocylindria > Limnocylindrales > CSP1-4 > CAIXZV01. Next base: position 139,243 of record CAVSHH010000005.1, read on the forward strand.
CCCGCGTTCCTGACGCCCGACCCCGGCCGCAACAGCGGACTGATGATCGTCCAGTACACGGCCGCCGCGCTGGCGTCGGAGAACAAGGTGCTCGCTCACCCGTCCTCCGCCAATTCGATCCCCACCTCGGCCAACCAGGAGGACCACGTGTCGATGGGGGCGGCGGCGGCCCGCCATGCCCGCACGGTGCTTGGCCACGTGGAGCAGATCCTCGCGATCGAGCTGCTGTGCGCGGCCCAGGCGCTGGACCTGCGGCTGGCCACGATGGCGGCGGACGTGGGCGGTGTGCTCCCGGTGCCCGGCGAGGGCGTCCTCGAGGCGCATCACCGCCTGCGCGAGCGGATCCCGTTCCTGGCGGAGGACCGGGAGCCAGGCCCGGATCTCGCCGCCGCCCTGGTCCTGGTCCACGAGGGGGCGTTCGCGGACCTCGCGTCCGGTTGATTCGGGCGCCGCTGGTCCATCGAGACCGGGCAGGCAACGGCGCGACCGGATGCGCGCGCAATGCGGCGCTTGCCGAGGCCGCCACCGGCCAGCGCGGCCAGCACCAGCACGAGGGTCCGCAGCGGGTCGCGGTCCTGCGGCCGAGCCGGCCCAACGGTGGCCGTGTCGGGCGCGGCGGTCACGGTGAACCACGCATTCGGGCCGCAGGGCCGGTCGCCATCCGGGATGCGCAGGTGTGCTCGCCACATGCCGACATCGGCAGGTTTCGAGACGAATCGGTACTCCTCGCCGTCGCGGCCGCCGACCCGGACGCGCGCCACGCGCACGCCCTCGTGGAACAGCGTCACCATGCCGGCCAGACCGCTGCTCTGGCCGATCACGAACTCCGTGCCAACGGGACCGCTCCGTGGCTCCACGTCGACTCCGAAGCAGTGGTCCGCCTCGACCGGGGCCGCCGCCCCCGGGCTCGCCAGGATGGTGATCGCCGCGACCAGCGCTGCGGGCAGGGTTCGTCGCATCGTCGTCTCCACATCGGGGGTGCACCGCAGGTGACGGTGTCGGCGCCTCCCGAGTGACGAGACGACCGCACGCCGTATCCTTCGCCCATGGCCATCCGCATCGTCGACGTCACCGACGACGCCACCTTCGCCCTGCTCCCGCCCTGCGCGGACCCGGGCTTCGATCATCGCTCGTGCGACTACTGGGAGGACGCCGACCGCGGCTCGAAGGCCGCCCGCTCGTCGTGGCTCGAAGCCGCGCCCGCGGCGCCGGCCGTCCGCTCGCGGCCGCACAGCCCGTTCGCCGACGAGGACGACGAACCCGCGTTCAACCCGTTCGCGCCGGCATCGTCCACGCCGGCCCTCAACCCCTTCGCGCCTGACGGTGAACCCGCGTTCAACCCGTTCGCGCCCGCGCCGAAGTCGAGATCGGCTGCGGCGGACAGCAGCCGCCCCAAGCTCCGGCTCCTGGCCAGGGGCCACGGCGTGTTCGGGTCGTATGCGAAGGTGTTGCTGGAGGACGGCGAGCCCGCCGCCTACGTGCAGTTCGGGCCGTTGTCCGCCTACCCGCGCGCCCTGCGAACCCGGGACCTGTACCCGCGGCTGCCGCAGTCTCCGCTGCCCGCGGTGATCACGTGCATCGCGACGACGTCGGCTGCCCGGCATCGCGGCCTGGCCAGGATGCTGGTCGAGGCGGTCTGCGATGACCTCGCGTCCCGCGGGTTCGCCGCCGTCGAGACGTATCCCGAGATGGGAGCGAGGCCGGATGCCACCAGCGCAGCGACGCCGGCATTCTGGGAGGGTCTCGGGTTCGCGGTTGCGGCGCGGGATGAACGCTATCCGGTGTTGCGACGCGAGCTCGCGTGACGATCCGTCCCTCCGTGGCGATGGCGGCCGCCGCGATCCTGGCCGCCGCGATCCTGGCCGCCGCCTGCGGATCCCCGGCCCCGACAGCCCCGGCGAGCGCCGTTCCGTCCGCCGTATCGCCGGCGTCTCCGGTCACCAGGGCGTCTCCAGTCACCGGTGCGTCTCCAGTCACCGGTGCGTCTCCAGTCACCGGTGCGTCTCCGGTCACGAGTTCACGGCCGGCCACCAGCGAGGCGCCGGTCGCTCCGGCCGGATCCGGAACCGTGACCACGAGCGAGGACCGGTCGCTGCTTGCCGTTCTGCCAGCCGATCTGGAGGGCAACACGCTGATCGTCGAGGATGGCGCCCTGGAGGTCGCCGTGCAGGATCCGGACTTTGCTGCCTCGGTCGCGTCGGCGGCCTTCGGCACGTACGTCTCGGGTGACGACCTGGCATCGGCAGTGGTCGCCCGCCCGGTCGAGGGCGTGTATTCAGACGCCTGGTTCCGTGACTGGCGCGACACGTATGACGCGGGTACCTGCGAGCAGGCGGGCGGGCTGGCGGCGACCGCCGAGACGGATCTCGGCGACCGCACCGTGTATATCGGTACCTGTGCCGGCGGCCTCCACACCTACCACGCGTGGATCGCCGAGCGCCGTCTCCTGGTGTCGGCGTTCGCGGTGGGCGAGCACCGGTTCGGCGAGCTGTTGATGGCGGGCCTGCGGCCCTGATCGCGACCTCGCGCGCGGCGTATCCTCGCGGCCATGAGCACCGATCCCGCCGGCGACGCGCCCTCGGGCCCGCGCCCCGTCCGCGCCCCGCGCGGCACCACCCTGTCCACCCGCGGCTGGCAGCAGGAGGCCGCGCTGCGGATGCTCATGAACAATCTCGACCCTGAGGTGGCCGAGAACCCGGACGAGCTGGTCGTGTACGGCGGCACCGGGCGCGCCGCACGCAGCTGGGAGGCGTTCGACGCCATCGTGCGCGAGCTCCGGCAGCTTGCCGACGACGAGACCCTGCTGGTCCAGAGCGGCAAGCCGGTCGCGGTCTTCCGGACCAGCGAGTGGGCGCCCCGGGTGCTGATCGCGAACTCCAACCTGGTCGGCAAGTGGGCGACCTGGGAGCAGTTCCGGGAGCTGGAGCGCAAGGGTCTCATGATGTACGGCCAGATGACGGCCGGGTCGTGGATCTACATCGGCACGCAGGGGATCCTCCAGGGCACCTACGAGACGTTCGCGGAGCTCGCCCGCCAGCACTTCGGCGGAAGCCTCCGGGGGACCATCACGCTGACCGCCGGGCTGGGGGGCATGGGCGGTGCCCAGCCCCTGGCGGTGACGATGAACGAGGGCGTGTGCATCGCCATCGAAGTCGACGAGCAGCGAGCCCGGCGCCGGCACGAGATCGGCTACGTGGATCGATTCACGCACTCCCCCCAGGAGGCCCTGGCGATGGCCCGCCAGGCGGCGGCGGCGGGCGAGGCGACCTCGATCGCGCTGGTGGGCAACGCTTCAGAGATCGAGCCGTTGTGGGCCCGCAGCGGCGAGCGATTCGACGTCGTCACGGACCAGACGTCGGCACACGACGCCCTGGCCGGCTACGTGCCCGGTGAGATCTCGCTCCACGACGCGCACATGCTCCGGATCACGCAGCCCGACGTCTACCTCGGGCGCTCGATGCGGTCGATGGCCGACCATGTCCGGGCCATGCTCGCGTTCAAGGACGCCGGTGCCGTGGTGTTCGACTACGGCAACAACCTCCGCGCCCAGGCCCAGGAGGCGGGCGTGACCCAGGCGTTCGACTACCCGGGCTTCGTGCCCGCGTTCATCCGCCCCCAGTTCTGCGAGGGGCGGGGGCCGTTCCGGTGGGCGGCATTGTCCGGCGACCCGGATGACATCCGGCGGACCGACCGGGCGCTGCTGGAGCTCTTCCCGCACGACCGCGGCCTGCGCCGCTGGCTCGAGTTGGCCGAGTCCAAGGTCCCGTTCCAGGGGCTGCCGGCACGGATCTGCTGGCTGGGCTATGGCGAGCGGGCGAAGGCCGGGCTCGAGTTCAATCGGCTGGTGGCCGCGGGGGAGTTGTCGGCCCCCATCGTGATCGGCCGCGACCACCTCGATTCGGGGTCCGTCGCCTCGCCCAACCGCGAGACGGAGGCGATGGCCGACGGCACCGACGCCGTGGCGGACTGGCCGTTGCTCAACGCCATGGTCAACATCGCGGCCGGTGCCACCTGGGTCTCGATCCATCACGGCGGTGGCGTGGGGATCGGGTACAGCCAGCATGCGGGCATGGTCGTGGTCGCCGACGGCACGGACCTGGCGGCGCGCAAGCTCGAGCGCGTGCTCACGACCGATCCGGGCATGGGCGTTGTGCGCCACGTGGACGCTGGCTACGAGCGTGCGATCGAGGTCGCCCGGGAGCGAGGTGTCCGGATCCCGATGCTCGACGACTAGCCGTAGTTCCAACTAGCCCCCGCGTCCCGCTTGTCTCGCCCCCGCGCCCCGCCGCCGCCCCTCGCGCCCCGACGCCGGCCCCTCGCGCCCCGCTTGTCTCGCTGGGCGGGTCTACGGGCGCAGCGTGGAACGGATGACCCTCCCAGCGGGGCAAATAGCCGCCTCAGGCCCCCTCGGTGGGTCCGATGCGTCGCTGGGCGGGACACGCGACGTGTCGCGCGCCCGTACACCCGCTGGGCGGGACACGCGACGTGTCGCGCGCCCGTACACCCGCTGGGCGGGACAGAGGGCACAGAGGACATAGGGAGCACCGGCCGACACGGGGTCGCGACGCGGGGCCCGAGTCGGCACGGGCCGGCACCTAGGGCACAGAGGGCACCGGACGGCACGGGACACCAACGGCGCGGGGCCGCGACGCGCGGGACGGGGCACCGACGGCACGGGGCACGGGGCGGCACGGATGCCGCCTCGCCCACCGCCGAGGGCTGCCCGAAGGGCCAACCGTGGACGGCTGCGGCCTGTAGCATCGATCCGTGCTCGTGGAATGCGTGCCCAACGTCTCCGAAGGCCGTCGTCCCGAGGTGGTCGCGCGCCTGGGCGACGCCCTGACCTCGGTCCCCGGCGTGTTCCTGCTCGACCGGACGTCGGATCCGAGCCACAACCGGTCGGTGCTCACCATCGCTGGCGAGCATGACGCGGTCTCGGTGGGCCTCGAGCGCCTCATCGAGCAGGCGCTGGTCGACCTCGACATGGAGGCCCACACCGGCGAGCACCCCCGGATCGGCGCGGTCGACGTGATCCCGTTCATCCCGCTCGGCGACACGACGCTGGAGGCGTGTGTGGAGCTGGCCCGCTCGTTCGGGTCGCGCGTCGCTGACCGGTACGGCCTCCCGGTCTACCTGTACGCGAAGGCCGCCAGCCGCGCCGACCGGGTCAAGCTGGCCGACGTCCGGCGGGGCCAGTACGAGGGGCTCAAGCGCGAGATCGGACAGAACGGGCGGCAGCCGGACTTCGGACCGGCGCGCATGCACCCCCGGCTGGGTGCGCTCGCCGTGGGTGCCCGGCCATTCCTGATCGCGTGGAACATCAACCTCGCCACCGACGACGTGGAGCTGGCCAAGCGGATCGCGCGCCGGGTTCGCGAGTCGGGCGGGGGGCTGCCACGACTCCAGGCCAACGGGTTCCGGGTCGAGGAGCCGGAACGCGGCCACCCGGTCAGGGCGCAGGTGTCGATGAATCTGCTCGACTTCGCCGTGACGCCGCTGTGGCTCGCATGGCAGACGGTGGGCGAGCTGGCGGCCGAGGACGGCGTGGCACTGGCCGAGTCGGAGCTGATCGGCCTGGCTCCGTTGGCGGCCCTGCTCGACGTCGCCGATCACGCCGGCGCCCCGCGGGGCGCGGACCTGGAGGCCCGGCTGCGACTGGCTGCCGAGGCCATCTCGCTGCGCGACTTCTCCCCGCTGATGGCGCTCGAGCTGCGGCTGGCGGCGGCCCGGGAAGCCGGTCAGGCGGCAGGGTGACCCTTCGCCTGATCGAGGGAGGGCGAGCCGCGGCCGACGCGCCGGGGCTGCTCATCCACGGCGCCTCGCAGGTCGCCACGCTGGCCGGCGGGATCCGGCGCGGTGCAGCCCAGGGAGACGTCGGGCTGCTCGACGCGGCCGATGTCGGGGGTCCCGGCGCGGCCGCTGCGCCCGTGGTCGCCTGCTGGGAAGGCCGGATCGCCGGGGTCGGGCCGCGCGACCTTGTGGAGCAGGGGCTCGAGGCCAACGGCTGGCCGCTGGCGCGCTTCGTGCGGCTCGATGCCGATGGTGGCGTGGTCACCCCGGGTCTGGTCGATCCGCACACGCACCTGCTGTTCGCCGGCAGCCGCGAGCAGGAGTTGATCCTCCGCCAGCAGGGGGCCGGGTACCTCGAGATCCTGGCCGCGGGCGGCGGCATCCTGTCGACGGTGGCGGCCACGCGCGCCGCCGGCCACGAGGAGCTCGCCGCGCACGGACGGCGCTGGCTGGACGAGATGCTCCGCCACGGGGTCACCACGGTCGAGGCCAAGTCCGGCTACGGCCTCGACCTCCAGACTGAGCTCCGGCTGCTCGACGTGGCCCACGAGCTGGGGCGCGAGGGCCCGGTGGACCTCGTCCCGACCTATCTCGGCGCCCACGCCGTCCCGGCCGAGTTCCGGTCGCGCCCCGACGGCACCGAGGCCTACGTGCGCCATGTCATCGAGGACCAGCTCCCGGGCGTGGCCGCCCAGGGCCGGGCGCGATCGTGCGACGTGTTCTGCGAGCAGGGCGTGTTCTCGGCCGGCCAGAGTCGGCGGATCCTCGAGGCGGCTGCCGCCTACGGGATGGCGATCCGGCTCCACGCCGACGAGCTGGCACCGTCGGGCGGGGCGGAGCTGGCCGCCGAGCTCGGCGCGCTGTCGGCCGATCATCTCCACGTCCCGTCGGACGCCGGCGTGGCGGCCCTGGCCGACGTGGCGGCCGGTGAACGGCCGACCGTCGCCACGCTGCTCCCGGCGACCACGTGGTTCCTGATGGAGGACGAGCCTGCGCCGGCACGGCGGTTCATCGAGGCGGGCGTGCCGGTCGCCCTGGGCACCGACTTCAATCCGGGCACGTCGCCCACGCCCTCGCTGCCCCTGGTGATGACCGTCGCCTGTCTCACGATGCGGCTCTCGCCGGCCGAGGCCCTGGCCGCGGTCACGATCAACGCCGCCCACGCGGTGGGCGTCGCCGACGAGGTGGGCTCGATCGAGCCCGGCAAGGCCGCAGACCTCGTGATCTGGCGGGCGGCCACGATCGATCAGCTGCCCTACTGGGTGGGTGCGGACCTCGCCGACACCGTGATCAAGCGCGGCCGGGTCGCGTTCCGCCGGGCGACCTAGCGACCAGGGCGGCCCCGGCGCCGGACATGCGGCTCAGACCTTGCCGCGCGACTCCAGCACCACCGTGGTGGTCTCGTGCGGAAGGCTGGACGGGGTCACGGTCAGCTTGGGCTGGACCTGGGGTTCCGCGCCCATCTCGTGCAGGAAGCGCTTGAGCGCGTCCTCGCAGTCCGCCTCCTCCTCGCACACCGGCATCGGGATCACGATCCGCGGATCGAGCTGGGCGATCAGGGCCGCGGCGCGGGTGGGCGACAGGGCGCCCCCGATCGGGACGCAGGCGATGTCAACCCGGCCGACATCGGCCAGCTTCTCCTCGGTCAGCTCGTGCCCGATGTCACCGAGATGGATCGTGTGCAGCCCGTCGAGCTCGCTGGCGAACGCCGTCTGGCGGCCGCGCTGCTCGCCGCCGGCATCGTCACGGTAGGTGCGAACTCCGGTCACGAGGGCGTCGTGAACCTCGTATTCACCCGGCCCGTCGAGGACGAACGCCGCCTCCAGGCTGGTCGGGATCGCCGTGCCGCCGTCACGCGACAGCCGGCCCACCTTCTTGGGCAGCGGCGCGTCATCGGGATGGCTGAAGGTGATCACGTCCCCGGTGATGCCGCGGCCGGTGGGCCCGACGATCGCGGGGTAGGGGTCGTTGACGACGACGGCGTCCTTGCCGCGCAGGCGGATGCAGGTCCGTCCGTACCAGGTGAGCTCCATGGCGCCGATTCTTGCACACGCCGCTCGTCCGGGACGTCCCTCCACGCGGCGGCCGGGCCGCCGGTCAGGACGGGAAAAGGAAGGACCGGAAGCGCCTGCCCAATCGGCGCTCCCGGTCCGAGGGAGGGAGGATGGAACCTGAGGGGTGTTCCGGGATGAACGATAGATGCGGTCTGATTCAAGCCCGGCGGGGCGAACGATTAAGAAACGGACATCTCGTGCCTGGAACCCGCGCCGGCACCCGGTCCCCCGGGTCGCCGTGGCACAATCGCGCCCCATGACCGCCTTGCCACGCCGTACCGGAGGTCTGGCCGCGCTGCTCGCGACGGTGCTCGTCGCGGCCTGTGGCACGTCCACCCCGACCCCCGACATCCAGACCGCCAGCCCGGCCGCTGTGTCGGCCCCGGCGAGCAGCCAGGCATCCAGCCCCCCGGCCTCATCCGCACCCAGCCCGTCGTCCTCCGCGTTTGCCTGCGACGAGACCGTCACCGGCGCTCCGGCGACCTCGGACGCCAGTGATCCCAACGCCGCCACCTACGAGCAGATCGAGCAACAGGTCGAGCAGCTGCGCGGGATCCCCGCGACCACCCCGGTTGCCCGGGGGGTGTTCGACACGGCCGGCCTGTGTGCCTACCTGCGCGACAGCTTCCACCGCGACAACCCCGCGGATCTCGTCCTGGCCACCGAGCGCCTGTACAAGGAGCTGGGCCTGCTGCCCCAGGACGCGTCCCTCGAGCAGTTGTATCTCGAGCTGCTCACCAGCCAGGTCGCCGGGTTGTACGACGACGACACCAAGCACATGTACGTGGTGTCCAAGGACGGGGCCATCGGGCCGACCGAGGAGATCACCTACGCCCACGAGTACACGCACGCGCTCCAGGACCAGCGCTTCGGGCTGACGTCGTTCGTGGGCGACGCCACCGACCAGAGCGACCGGACACTGGCCAGCGTGTCCCTGGTCGAGGGCGACGCGACCCTGGTCATGACCCTGTGGGCACAGGCCAACCTGACGCCGGCCGAGCTGACCCAGGTCGCGGGCAGCGTGGATCCCGCCTCGCAGGAGCTGCTGGCCTCGATGCCGGCGATCCTCAAGGATCCGCTGGAGTTCCCATACCTCCAGGGGCTGCAGCTCACCTTCCGCGCGTTCCAGGGGGGCGGCTTCGACGGGGTCGATGCCCTCTACGCCGACCCGCCCGTCTCCACCGAGCAGATCCTCCACCAGGACAAGCTCGATGCCGGCGAGCCTCCGGTGGCCGTGGCCTTCCCCGAGGATCTCGGACAGCAGCTGGGCGAGGGCTGGAACGTCGCTCTCCAGGACACCTTCGGCGAGATGCTGCTGGGTGTGCTGCTCCGCGATGGGGGCGCATCCGGCGCCGACCAGGCCGCGGCCGGCTGGGGTGGCGACCGGGTCGCCTTGCTCGAGGGCCCCGACGGAGAGGCCGCGGTCGTGATCGACACGGTCTGGGACACCGAGGCCGATGCCGCCGAGTTCGAAGCCGCGCTCGGCCCGACAGTGGACAAGCTGATCGGCCTCGAGCGGTCACCCTCGGTGCTCAGGCCGGCGTCCGACCGGGTGGTCCTCGTGACGGCGACCTCGCTGGACACCCTGGCCCTGGTTGTCAACACGCTGGGCCTGGCAGGGTAGCCAGGGGTACCCCGCGGCAGGCGCCGCGCCACGTGAGACGCCGCGCCACGTGAGGCCCGGTGCCACGTGAGGCCCGGTGCCACGTGAGGCCCGGACCCCGACCCCGACCCGGCCCGCGGCGCTACATCGACTCGGGCGCCGAGATCCCCAGCAGCGCGAGCGCGTTGGCCAGCGTGACCTGGGTCGCCCGGGCAAGGGCCAGCCGGCGACCGGAACGATCAGGCTGTTCCGGGTCCACCACCCGGGCGTCCCGGTAGAAGGCGTGGAACTGCGTCGCCAGCTCGGTCGCGTAGGTCGTGACCCCCTGGGTCTCCTCGACCAGCACCGCGTCCTCCACCACCTCCGGCAGCCGTGAGACGGCACGCGCCAGCGCCGCCTCTGGCGCCCCTTCCAGCACCCCGTCCGTGGTCGAGGCCGGGTCGAGGCCAGCTCCCGCGGCCTTGCGCAGGATCGAGGCAATCCGGGCGTGGGCGTACTGGACGTAGTAGACGGGGTTCTCCGACGACTGCGCGCGCGCCTGCTCGATGTCGAAGTCGAACGCGACGTGTGCGGCCCGAGAGGCGAAGAACCAGCGCGCCGCGTCGGTTCCAACGGCGTCCAGCAGGTCGTCGAGGGTCACGAAGGTGCCCGCCCGCTTGGACATCGAGACCTCGACCCCGTCGGCCACGAACCGGACCCACCCGATCAGCAGCACCTGGTAGTGATCCGGGTCGTAGCCCATCGCGTGGGCCGCATTCCTGTTGCGGGCAATGGTGCCGTGGTGGTCCACGCCCCAGACGTAGATCAGGTGATCGAAGCCACGGCTGAACTTCTCGGTCACGTACCCGATGTCGGCGGCGAAGTAGGTCGGCCTGCCGTCGGACCGGTAGATGACCCGGTCCTTGTCATCGCCGAAGGCGGTCGACCGGAACCAGGTGGCGCCGTCCTGCTCGTACACCTGGCCGGCCTCGCGCAGGCGCTCGACCGCGCGCGAGACCCAGCCCTCGTCGTGGAGCGAGGCCTCGCTCTTCCACACGTCGAACTGGACGCCCAGGCGCGCAAGGCTCGCCTCGATCATCGCCCGCACCCGCTTCGATGCCCAGCCCCCCAGGACCTCGGCCTCGTCGGCACCGCCGGTCGTTGCCGCGCCCCACACCTCGTCGGGCACCTCGGCCGCCAGCTGCTCGACATAGGCGCCCTTGTACCCGTCCTCGGGCACGGGCTGCCCGCGCCGGACGGCCGCAACCGATGCACCGAGATGGTTGATCTGCGCCCCGGAGTCGTTGAAGTAGTACTCGCGGGTGACCGTCTGACCGCCCGCCTCGAGCACCCGGCACAGCAGGTCGCCCACGAAGGCCCCGCGCGCGTTGCCCACCGTGAGCGGACCAGTGGGGTTGGCGGAGACGAACTCCACGTTGACCCGGCGGGGGTTGACCGCGGGGATCCGGCCCCAGGCGCCCGGGGCGGCAAGAATGCCGGCCAGCAGCTGCTCGTAGGCGCCATCGCTGATCCGCAGGTTGACGAAACCCGGCCTCGCGACCGCTGCCGACGCCACCAGGCCGGCGCCGGCCTGCCCTCGAAGCTGTGCTACAAGCGCCTCGGCGATGTCCAGCGGCGACCGCCGCAGCGGACGGGCGAGCTTCATCGCGAGGTTGGTCGCGAAGTCGCCGAACTCGGGGTTGGCCGGCCGCTCCACCTCGACGACCGGAACCGACGCCGGATCACCGACGGGCGGCAGGGCTCCCGCCGCCACGGCATCCGCCCATGCGCGCTCCACGGCGGCTCGCACTCGCGACCGGATCGCGGCGGGCGCGGCGGCAGGCTCGGCGACGGGCTCGACGGAGCTGGACACGTGGTTCTCCTGGGTAGCTGCGGAAGGAACGCCAATGCTACCCGGGCATCGAGTGGCCCGGAGGTCATGGGACCGTCGGTGACCCGGGGCACCAGTCATGACCCGGATCACCGCCCGCACCACCCGTCACGGCAGGTCCGGTGCGGTTAGTCGCAGTACCTCCGGGGACCCTCGGACCAGTACCTTCCAGGGACTCGGTGACCGGTCGCGCCCCCTGCGATCCGGGCCGGGGAGGGTCCGCCCATCGGGGATTTCAGGCCGGGCGGACCCTCGCCAGACAGGAGTCATTGGCGATATCGCCAGTCCTCATGTCCCGCCACAGGGAGGTCGGGGAGACCATGCAGTCTCGGGGATTCGTCTACAGCCTGGGCGCCGGCGCCCGGCGGAGCTTCGTGCTCCTCTGGACGGCGGTGTTCCTGTGTTCACTCCTGCTGCAGTACGTCACCGCCGCGGCGCCGGCACCGGTGCTTGCCGTCCACGACGAGGGACTGTTCGAGCTCGACGGGAACGTCAGCAACGACGCGGCCCCCGGCGCCGACTGGAACAACGTCTACAACCACACTGATGGCGCCGCCGAGGCCGTGTTCATCACGGACCCGATCAACGGCAACGGCGACAAGTACTTCAACGGCGGGTCCACCAAGGACGTCACCGACATCACGAGCTGGCTGTGGACCACGGTCAGCCAGCCGCAGGACAAGAACGACATCCAGGACGCCTACGCCGCTGCCTACCGGCAGGACGGCAGCCTGCTGGTGTACTTCGGCCTCGACCGCTATGCGAGCAACGGCGCCGCGCAGGTCGGCTTCTGGTTCCTCCAGGACCAGTTCGGCCTCAAGGGCGGGCCGGCCGGCGGCAGCTTCGACGGCAGCCACGTCAACGGCGACGTGCTCGTCCAGGTGGACTTCGAGAACGGCGGCGCCAGCCCCGTGATCCGCGTGTACGAGTGGCAGAACGGCCTCCAGCTCGTGTCGTCGGGTGGCTCCTGCGCAACCAGCCCGGCCAACGACACCCGCTGCGCCATCGCGTCGACGGGCGCGACCAGCCCGGCCTGGACGTTCAACGACAAGTTCGACGCCGGCACCAACGACGACATCCCGGCGGGCGGCATGGTCGAGGGCGGCATCGACCTCACGGCCCTCGGTCTCGACGGCGGCTGCTTCGCCTCGTTCGTGGCCGAGACCCGCTCCTCGCCGTCGCCCGACTCCACCCTGTCCGATTTCGCCTTCGGCAGCTTCTCGCTGTGCTCCAAGCCGGACATCTCAACCCGCGTTCGCCAGGACGGCGACAACATCTCGGTCATCAACAAGGGTGAGTCGGTCTACGACCGCGCGGCCCTGAGCGGCGACAGCGGCACCGTCGCGGGCAGCATCAAGTTCTTCGTCTGCCGCGACGGCAACGGCAACCCCGACTGCTCCACCGGCGGTGACCAGGTCGGCGGCAAGGTCGAGCTCGTCGGCGGCAAGGCCGACAGTGCCGACTTCACGCCCAGCCAGCTCGGCTACTACTGCTTCCGGGCCGAGTACACACCCGAGGCGGGCTCCAAGTATCTCGCCGACAGCCACACCAACCAGACCACGGAATGCTTCCAGGTCATCCCGGCCGAGATCAAGCTGACCAAGACCGCCGACGACGGGTCGGTGTCGGCCGGCGAGCCGATCGGGTTCACCCTGACGATCCTGTCCAAGGGCCCGGGCTCCGCGCACGGGGTCAAGGTTTCCGACACCCTGCCCGCCGACGGCGGCCTGGACTGGTCGATCGAGTCGATGACCGGAGCGTGGTCGATCGACAGCGGCGTGCTGTCATTCGGCGGCGCGAACGGCGTGACGATGGCCAAGGACGACTCGTACTCGGTCCACGTCGTCAGCCCCACGACCAAGGCCACGTGCGGCGTCGTCGACAACACCGGCGACGCGACGACCACCAATGACGGCACCTCGAGTGACAGCGCCAGCGTCACGGTCAACTGCCCGGACATCAAGGTCACCAAGACCCCCGATGGCGGGTCGATCAGCGCCGGCGACACCGCCGCCTTTACGATCAAGGTCGAGAATCTCGGCCCGGGCCGGGCCACCGGCGTCGTCGTCAGCGACACGCTGCCGGCGGGCCTGTCCTGGACCGAGGACGAGGCCGACTGCTCCATCGACGCGGGCGTCCTCACCTGCACCGTCGGCGACCTCGCCGTGGGCGCCTCGCAGACCTACACCGTCGGCGCCGTGACGACCAAGGACGACTGTGGCGTCATCGACAACACCGCCACCGCGTCCGCAACCAACGAGAAGGCGGCCGACGAGGGCAACAACAGCGACGACGGCGCCATCACCGTCCGCTGCGCCGTGATCGACATCGAGAAGTCGGCCGACGCCGACCAGGTCAGCGCGGGCGACCCGATCGGGTTCGCCGTGACGGTCACCAACACGGGCGACGGCACCGCCTACGGCGTCACCGCCTCCGACACGCTCGACCCGGCGTTCACCTGGACGCTCGAGCCGAGCACCGGCTGGACGCTCGTCGGCAACCAGCTGAGCTTCGCCTCGGCCTCCATGGCGCCGGGTGCCAGCTCGTCCGTCCATGTCTCCGCCCCGACGACCGCCACGGACTGCCGCGTCGTCCCCAACACCGCGACCGCCTCGGCCGCCAGCGACGGGTCCGACCAGGCCTCGGCGCAGACCGAGGTCCTGTGCCCTGACGTGGTGGTCGTGAAGACCGCCGTCGAGTCGCCCGTGACCGCAGGTGATCCGATCGCGTTCGACATCGTCGCCGGCAATGTCGGCGAGGGCATGGCCCGCGACGTCACCCTCACCGACACGCTGCCGGCCGGGATTGCCTGGACCGAGGACAGCGACCAGTGCTCCATCATCGCGGGCGTCCTGTCCTGCGACTTCGGCGACCTGGCCAAGGGTGCGAGCGCCACCGTCCGCGTGTCCGGCAACACCGACTCGGCCGACTGCGGCGTGGTGCCCAACACCGCGACCGTCGCCGCCGCCAACGAGCCGCAGTCCGCGACCGGCAACAACAGCGACAGCGACTCGGTTGTCGTGAACTGCCCGGACATCAAGGTCACCAAGACCGCCGACAACAGCCCGATTAACGCCGGGGACACCGCCACGTTCACCGTCGTGGTCGAGAACCTGGGCCCGGGCACGGCGTACGACGTCACCGTGGGCGACCCGCTTCCCGCGGGCGTCACGTGGACGACGGCGACGACCGGCTGCTCGGTGGACAGCGGCACCCTCAACTGCGACCTCGGCGATCTCGCCGTCGGTGCGTCCGCGACGATCCACGTCTCGGGCACCACCTCCGCCGCGGTCTGCGGCACGCTGCTCAACACGGCGGCCGCGTGGGCCGCCAACGAGCCGCAGGGCAGCTACGGCAACAACCAGGACAGCGCCTCGATCATCGTCCAGTGCCCGGATCTCGAGATCACCAAGACCGCCGATACCAGTCCGATCAGCGCCGGTGACGTCGCCAGCTACACGATCCTCGTCGAGAACATCGGCGACGGCACCGCGTACGACGTGACGCTCACCGACACGCTGCCGGCCGGGATCACCTGGGTCGATGACAGCGATGCCTGCGTCATCGACGCCGGGGTCCTGACCTGCGACTTCGGCACCATCCTGCCCGCCGGCGCACGCGAGGTCACCGTGTCCGGCGAGACCACCGCAGCCGACTGCGGCGAGCTGCCCAACCAGGCGTCCACCGCCGCCTCCAACGAGCCGGCCGGCGCGCTGGACAACAACACCGATGACGCCACGATCGTGGTCGACTGCCCGCAGATCGTGATCACCAAGTCCACGGTCACCCCGGTGGTCAATGCCACCGATGACATCAGCTTCGACATCGTCGTGACCAACACAGGTCCGGGTGCGGCCTACAACGTGGCCGTCAACGACCCGCTGCCCGTGGTGCCCGGCGTGAGCTTCTCGATCGACGTCGCGAACAGCGACGCCGGCTGGAGCCTGACCGGCGGCACGCTCTCGTTCGGGCCGGCCACCCTGGCCGCCGGCGCCAGCACCAGCGTCCGGATCGTCAGCACCACCGCGGCCGCCAGCTGCGGCCCGGTGGACAACGTCGCCAACCTCACCTACCAGGGCGGCAGCGACGCGGACGACTCGAGCCTGGTGATCGAGTGCCCCGACGTCACCATCGCCAAGACGGCCGACGACAGCCCGATCCTCGCGGGCGAGGATGCCTCGTTCACGATCTCGGTCTGGAACCAGGGCGACGGCACGGCCTATGACGTGGTGATCAGTGACCCGCTGCCCGCCGGCCTCGACTGGACCGACGACAGCGATGCCTGCGAGATCACCGATGGGACGCTGACCTGCCAGGTCGGCGATCTCGGCCCCAACCACGACCCGTTCACCGTCACGGTGAGCGCTCCGACCACGTCGGAGGCCTGCGGGGACCTCGACAACCGGGCTTCCGTGTCCGCCTCGAACGAGCCCGCCGATCTGACGGGCAACAACGAGGACGGCGCCACGGTCGAGGTCCAGTGCGCTGCCATCGAGCTCGTCAAGACGGCGGGCGATGCGCCCGACGGCGACGAGCTTCTGCTCACGGAGCCGGGCGACGTGGTGTTCACGTACGTCGCCACCAACACCGGCACGGCCGACCTGGCCAACCTGGTGCTCGTGGACGACAACGCGACCCCGGACGACCCGTCCGACGACATCATCGTCAGCTGCCCCAGCACCTCGCTGGTGGCCGGCGCCTCGATGACGTGCACCGTCACCCTTCCCGCCTCGTACGGGCTCTCGATCAACGTGGCGGTGGTGACCGCCGTCCCCGAGATCGGTCCCCAGCAGCAGGTCACCGACACGGACGATGCCGCGGTCCGCGTGCCGGAGCCGGTGGTCACCCCGACCCCGAAGCCGACCCGCACCCCGCGGCTCACGCCGCCGCCGACCTCCACGATCGACGCGACGACCCCGACCGGTACCGGCACCGGCCTGCTCCTGGTCCTCCTCTCGCTCGCCGGGATCCTCCTGGCCATCGGGTACCTCGTCCCGAGCCCGGCGCGAGCCCGCCGGCGGAACCGCCGGGGATAGCCCTGGCGTGAGCCGCGGCCGGGCTCGGGCCGGCCTCGGTGCCCCGTCGCCAGACCATATGGTCCCCGAGACCCGGACGGGACGCACGAGCCTGAGTGCGTCCCGTCCGTCACGTCTACGGGGCATGTGCCCGTCTGCCGACGGAGCTCGTTGCGAGCGCCATCCTGCTGCCGCGCTGCTCCAGGCGCTAACCGCCTCCGACCTGCGCGATCACGAGGCCGGGCCTCGGGCCCGGCTTCGACATGTCGGGCACGGTCCGATGCGGCGACGATGGTCCTGGTACTCGTCGGGCTCGCCGGTCATGGGACCTTCGTTGATGCGGCGCACCACTTCCTCCCATCCGCGGGGTGGAATGGTGCGGTCCTGTGGTGTCGGGGTGGAACCGAGGTACTGGACCGCCCAGGACCCGGCGGCACACGATGGTGACCTCGCCGTTCAGGCCGGCGAGCGGGTGACATTCACCCGGACCGTCGCACACCGCCGGGCGATCCGGCACCACTCGGGGACCATGACATGCGCGCTTCCGCAACTACTCCGGGCCTCGGCCGTCTTGTGGCCGTGGCCATCATCGGCGCCGCCCTCCTGGCGCCGTCCGCCGTCCTTGCGTCGAACGGCAACCCGCCCTCGGTCGAGTGTGCGGGCTACACGTACTACTTCAAGATCGACGACATCGGCGACCACGGCATCAAGCCCGGAACCTACACGGCGAGCACCCACGACGTCTCGACGAACTGGCCCAGCCAGTCGCTCGCCGTCTCCAACGTGGGATCCGGCGGCCAGAGCTTCGACTGGAGCAGCGCGAAGCCGGTCTCGAAGGTCGTGTCCAAGGAGGGGCGCACCGAGTTCACCTGGACCGATGGCCTGCCCGGCACGTCTGGCCACGTTGCCAACATGATCCAGCAGGGTCTCAGCCATGTGACCTTCTGCGGGGATCCGGCGCAACGAGAGAGCAGCCGACCGAGCAGCCGACCGAGCAGCCGACCGAGCAGCCGACCGAGCAGCCGACCGAGCAGCCGACCGAGCAGCCGACCGAGCAGCCGACCGAGCAGCCGACCGAGCAGCCGACCGAGCAGCCGACCGAGCAGCCGACCGAGCAGCCGACCGAGCAGCCGACCGAGCAGCCGACCGAGCAGCCGACCGAGCAGCCGACCGAGCAGCCGACCGAGCAGCCGACCGAGCAGCCGACCGAGCAGCCGACCGAGCAGCCGACCGAGCAGCCGACCGAGCAGCCGACCCCGTCGGGCACGGTCGAGGCCGCCATTGGCACGCCGCAGGTGACCCCACCGGCCACCGATACTGAGGTCGGCGGATCGAAGGGGACGAGCGGCAACGGCTTCTCGCTGGTGCTCCTCGCCCTGGGCGCCTTCGCCCTGGCTGGCTCGCTCCTGCGGGCCGCCGGGAAGCCGAACCGCCGGTAGCCGGCGGCAGGACCGTCTGGTCCCCATCGCCTGACAACCGGGGCGGCCTGGGTCGTGAGACCCCGGTCGCCCCGCCGACGATCACGAAGCCCGAGGGCCCACGTGAAGCATCCCATCGCGGCCATGGCCACCGCGGCACTGCTTGCGCTCAGCGTCTCACCAGGTGTGCTGGCAGCGGAGGGCGCGGATGATCCGGCCCCCAGCGCGACACTCGCGGTCGATCCCGCGGCATCCTCTGATCCGATCCCGACGCCCGTGGAGAACGGCGAGATCGTGATCGATCCGACGTTCTTCGCGGCAAGCCCAGAGCCTCAGGGCGGCGTGGCTGCCGAGACCGGCCGGCCGCAGGTGACGCCGCCCGCCACGGACACCTATCCGCCGGCAGCCAGGCCGGGCAGCGGCCTGCACGTGCTCCTCGTCCTCGCGGTCGCCGGCTCCCTGCTCGCGCTGGCCGTCGTCCCGCACGCTCGACGGCGGTCCTGATCCCCGCTGTCCCCGAGGGCAGTCCCGGCCGGGTGACGGGCCCAACCCGTCACCCGGCCGGGACACATCCTGGCCAGGTGCGCATCAGAGGTCCACGATCGTCCCCGGCCAGACCATGGTCGCGTGCCCCTCGAACACCGCCTGGCAGGAGGCGACGGTCGCGTCGGGGTCATGGCCCATCTGCAGGTGGGTGAGCAGGACACGCGAGACGCCGGCTGCCGTCGCCAGGCGGCCGACCGCCGGTCCATCGAGGTGCTGCGCGCCCGGGGGTACAGGCCCCGCCCCGAACGACACCTCAGCCAGCAGGACATCGCCGGCTCTCACCAGCGGGCCGATGTCCTCCGCCCGACCGCAGTCGCCGCTGTAGACGAGGCCCGGGCCGTCACCGCCGGCCGCGCTCACGCGGATGGCGTAGCTCTCGTCGGTATGCGTGACCAGCCGTCCCTCGATCTCGAGAGCCCCGAGGACGTGACGGGCTTCCCCGAGCGTGGTGAGATCCAGCGCCCCGGCCGTGAAGCCGGGCGTGGCATGCAGCGCATCGAGGCGCGCGGCGAGCTGTGACGGCCCCACGACCCGCATCCGGCGTGGCGGGTCCAGCTCGAATCGCAGGTAGTGCCGGAGCGGAACCAGGTCGATGAAGTGATCAGGGTGAAGATGGCTGACGACCACGGCATCGAGGTCCTCGGGCCGGAGGTGTTCGAACAGGCGAGGGAACGACCCTTGGCCGAGATCCAGCAGGATCCGGGTGGCCCCCAGCGTCACGAGGTAGGCGGCGCCGGTGGCCCCGGCACGATCGGTATAGGCAGGTCCGGCACCAAGGACCGTCAGACGGATCGGATCAGCGCTCACGACACGGGAGGGTAGCGCGAGGCCGCTCGGGGAGCAGCCCCCGACGGGGGCTATCGTGCGCCCGTCGATGGACCCGGTTGGGGGTTGCCCTCGCCCTTGCGGCCCGGATCCGGGGTGGGACGGGGACGAGGGGTCTTGTCCGGCTTCGCGGTGGCAGCAGGCTCCTTGGTGTGGCCGGGCTTGGTGGTGGGATCAGACGAGGCGGCGGGCTTCCCGGCGCCCGCGTTGCCGTTGCCGTTGCCGTTGCCGGCGCCCGCGTTTCCGTTGCCCGGCCCTGCGCCGCCATTGCCCGCGCCCGCGTTGCCGTTGCCCGCGCCCGCATCGCCGTTGCCCGGTCCTGCGTCGCCGTTCCCGTCGCGGTTCTCGTTGCCCGCGGTGCCGGTCCCGGTACCGTCGTCCGTCGCCACCGTCGAGGTGAGGCGGTCGATCACCCGCTGACTGTTGTCAAGCGCGCGCTCGAGCCCGTTGCCGGCGGCGGCCGGGACAATTCCCGCCACCCGGACCAGCACGTCGCGATGGACCGTGACGGCCTCCAGGGCTCGCTCGGCGGCCGGGCCGCTCGCGCCCATCAGCTCGTCGATGACGCGATCGTAGGCGTCGAGGGCAGCCACCGTCGCGCCATCGTCGTGGCGCCCGGACGCGTCGACCGCCTCGGCCAGCCGCGCTTGCGCGGCGACGATCTGGGCGTCCACCCGGCTCACGGCGTCGGCCGGCAGGCTGAGCTCCTCGATGGCCAGGCGTGTCTCGTACAGGGGGCCGCCGGCCCGCGAGGCCGCGAAGGCCGAGGTGCCGAGCAGCAGGCCGGCGAGCGCGGCCGCGGCAAACGATGCACCGAGCCGACGCACGTTCCAGCCGGCAAATGGCGCCCGACGAACCGGTGTCGCTGTCGCGGCGGTGGCAATCCGACGACGCCAGGCCTGCTCAATCACGGCGGCCCGGGCACGACGGACCTGGGCCTGGCCGGGATCCAGCCTGACCCGGGCGTAGCGCGCCAGCATCCGCTCGAGCTCTTCACCCGCGAGCGGTTCGGCAGCAGCCATGTCGTCCCAGTCCTCGTTCATCGGGTCGTTCCTGACGCCCGTGGCAGCTCGGTCACTGGGTCCTTGATCCCCAGCTCCCGCCTCAGCGCCGCCAGGCCCCGGAACTGGAGACCGCGGATGGTCCCTTCCTGCCGGTCCATGACCTCGGCCGCCTCCCTCGCGGAGAGTCCCGCGAAGAACCGCAGCTCGATGGCCTCACGCTGCTCCGGGGTCAGCCGGCGCAGCGCCCGCGCGACGCTGTCCATCTCCTGGCGCAGCAGCGCCAGGTCATCGGGACCGTCCTCGCCGTCGGCCGTCTCGGCGACGACCTCGAGCGTGGCGTGGTCCCGTCGTGTCCTGATGTGGTCGATGACCACGTTCCTGGCCAGCCGGAACAGCCAGCCCCCGAAGGGGATGCCCCGCGACTCGTATCGCGGCAGGGCCTCCAGGGCCTTGACGAAGACGAGCTGCGCCAGGTCCTCCGCGTCGCTCGGGCGGCCGACGCGGGCTGCGACGTAGCGGTAGACCGGCCCGTAGAAGTGATCGAACAGGGACCCGAAGGCTTCCGGGTCGCCCTGTCGCGCCGCATCCACGAGGCGTTCGATCGCCCCCTCGTCGAAGGTCATAACGGAACTGTCCACCCCCGCGTTAGGCTCTGCCGTCAACCGGGCGACGGCGCCTCCGATCCGAGGGGGATCGCAACCCGCGAGCTCCCGCGCCGGAACGTCAACGCCTCAAACCCAGCGCCGACCGCCGCACCATACGCTCTCGCGAGGCCGTATGCGAACCACTCTGTTCGGTGGGCATCGCTGCCAATGGTCACATGCCGCCCGCCCAGCTCCCGGTAGCGGGCCACGATCAGGGGCGAGGGGTACGTCTCGCGAGGGAGCTGGCGAAGACCGGAGGCGTTCACCTCGAGGGCGGTCCCGGATTCGACCAGCGCGTCGAGCACCGGCTCGTACAGCTCCGGTGCACCGGCCAGCTGGCTGGGCAGCACGTGCGGGACGAGGTATCGCTTGACGAAGTCGAGGTGGCCGATGGTGTCGAACAGGCCGGACCGGGCGGCCGAGATCACCTCGGCGAAGTAGGGCGCAACGATGTCGGGCAGGCTGCGCCCGGCGACGAAGCCGGCGACGTTCGACGCCTTGTACGGGGACTCGGCGCTGACGTGCACGCTGCCGATCACATAGTCGTGCGGATGGCGCCGCAGCCATCCCCGGATGCTCTCCTCGTACCGCCGCTCGTACGTGACCTCGACGCCGAACCGGATCGCCAGCCCGTGCTCTGCCCACCGGCGGGCCGCCTCGCGGACGTCGCGCTCACGGTCGGCGAACGACGCGAAGCCGTAGGCGGGCATCGCCGGGTCGAAGTCCACGTGGTCGGTGATCGCCAGCTCCGGGATCCGGCGCTCCACCGCGAGTGCGCAGTACGCGTCGAGCATCGCGTTCGCGTCCGGCGATCGGATCGTGTGCAGGTGGCTGTCGAGGGGCAGGTCGTGGGCGTCGCCGAGACCGGCAGCCAGGCCGGCCCTGAAGACCTCGCCCTCGATCTCCGCACGAGGCCGGGTGTCGGCCGGACCCGGATCGCCGGCCGGATGGGCGGAGCTCACCCGGCGAGCACTCCCAGCTCGCGGCCCACCCGGTCGAAGGCGGCCACGGCCTGGTCCAGCAGGTCCCTGGTGTGGGCCGCCGTGACGATGGTCCGGATCCGGGCGCGGTCGAGGGCGACGGTGGGGAACACGACCGAGGTCCCGAACACGCCCTCGTCGAACAGCCGGTTGCTGAACCGGATGGTGAGCTCGCTGTCGCCCAGGATCACCGGCGTGATCGGGGTCTCGCTGGTGCCGATGTCGAAGCCCAGCCGGGCAAGCTCGGCCTTGAACCACCGGGTGTTGTCCCACAGCCGTGCGTGGAGCTCCGGCTCGTCCTGCATGATCGAGATCGCCTCGCGGCAGGCCGCGGCAACCGCCGGCGGATGGCTGGTGGAGAACAGGAACGGTCTCGCCCGCTGGACCAGGATGTCGCGCAGTGCCTGCGACCCCGCGACATAGCCGCCCAGGACGCCGACCGCTTTCGACAGCGTGCCCACCTGGACGGCAACGCGGCCATCCAGCCCGAAATGGTTCACCGTTCCCCGGCCGGCCTCGCCCAGCACGCCCGAGGCGTGGGCGTCGTCGACCATCACGGCAGCGCCGAAGGCCTCGGCCACGTCCACGATCCCTGCCAGCGGCGCGATGTCGCCGTCCATGCTGAACACGCCGTCGGTCACCACCAGGATCAGCCGGTACGGCGCGCCGCTGCCATCGCGTCCCCGCTCGGTCGCCTCGGCGAGGACCTCGCGCAGGGAGTCGACATCGGCGTGCCGGAAGATCTTGCGGGGTGCCTTCGAGAGCCGCATGCCATCGATGATCGAGGCGTGGTTGAGCTCGTCCGAGACGATCAGGTCCGTCTCGCCGGTGATGGTCGGGATGACGCCGGTGTTGGCGGTGAACCCTGACTGGAAGGTGAGCACCGCCGCGGTGTGCTTGAACGCCGCGAGGTCGGCCTCCAGCGCCTCGTGGAGGGTCATCGTGCCGGCGATCGTCCGGACGGCGCCGGAGCCGGCGCCGAACTGCTCCACCGCCCGGATCGCCGCCTGCTTCATCCGTGGGTGGTGGGACAGCCCGAGATAGTCGTTGGAGCTGAGGCTGATCACGCGCCGGTCGTCGAGCGAGACGAGGGGCCCCTGGGCCGAGCTCATGACGCGCAGCGGGCGGTAGAGATGGCGTTCCCGCAGGGCCGCCAGCTCATCGTCCAGGAAGGCGAGCGGGTTGGGGCGCGACGATGTATCCATGGGTGCCTCCTCGCCGTCCTAGTCGGCCCAGTTGAGGATGACCTTGCCCGAGTCACCCGAGCGGGCCGCCTCGAACGCGGCCTCGTGGTCCCGGAAGTCGAAGCGGTGGGTGATCGCGGGCGTGATGTCGAGGCCCGACTGGATCATCACCGTCATCTTGTACCAGGTCTCGTACATCTCCCGGCCGTAGATGCCCCGGATCGTGAGCAGCTTGAACACGATCTCGTTCACGTCGAGGCTGATGTCCTGGGTCGGGATGCCCAGGATGGCGATCGCGCCCCCGTGAGCCATGTTGTCCATGGCGCTCCGGATCGCGGCCGGAGCGCCCGACATCTCGAGCGCCACGTCGAAGCCCTCGACCATGCCCAGCTCGTGCTGGACGTCGGCGAGGTCGCGCTCGGCCGGGTCGACGACGATGGATGCCCCCATCCGCCGAGCGAGCTCCCGGCGGGTGGGGTTGGGCTCGGAGACGACCACGAATCGGGCCCCCGCGTGGCGGACCACGGCAGTGGCCATGAGGCCGATGGGCCCGGCCCCCGTGATCAGGACGTCCTCGCCGAGGACGGGGAACGCCAGCGCCGTGTGCACGGCATTCCCGAACGGGTCGAAAATCGCGGCGACCTCGTTGTCGATGCCGGCCCGGTGCTGCCACACGTTGGTCATGGGCAGGACCACGTACTGCGCGAACGCTCCATCGCGCCCGACGCCCAGGCCGACGGTGTTGGCGCACAGGTGGCGGCGACCGGCCAGGCAGTGGCGGCAGCGCCCGCAGGTCACGTGGCCCTCCCCGCTCACCACGTCGCCCGGGTGGAAGTCCACCACGTTGGAGCCGACCTCGACGATCTCGCCCACGAACTCGTGGCCGGCCACCAGCGGCGGCTCGATGGTCTTCGCCGCCCATGGATCCCACGACTCGATGTGCAGGTCGGTGCCGCAGATCCCCGTCTTGTGGACGCGGATCAGCACATCGTTGATCCCGGGCACAGGGTCGGGCACGTGCTCCAGCGAGAGCCCCGGGCCGGGAGCGGTCTTGACGAGGGCGAGCATGCGGTGCGCCTGCCTCTCCGGTTGGCGGCCGTGCCCCGGCTCAGGAGACGGGGCGCGGATCCTCGGTCCAGTCCACGATGGGGTTGTCCACCACGCCGATGCCCTCGATCTCGCACCGGGCGCGATCGCCGGGCTCCAGGAACACGGGCGGGTCGCGAAACACCCCGACGCCGGCCGGGGTGCCGGTGGCGATGACATCGCCGGGCTCGAGCGTGATCTGTCGACTAATGAAGCTCACCAGGGCCGGCACGTCATAGAGCATGTCGGCCGTATTGCCCTCCTGCATCAGGACCGGCGTGGCGGGGGGCTCACCGGCGCCGGGGATGCGCCAGCTGCGGAGTGCGAGGCCGGCTCGAGGATCGACCTCGTCCGGCGTGGCGAATGCGGGACCAATGGGCAGGAAGGTGTCCGAGCCCTTGGCGCGCAGCCACTGGCCGTCGCCCTTCTCGCCTTCCCGCAGCGCCTGGGGGTTGCCCTGCCAGTCACGGGCGCTGACGTCGTTGAGGACAACGTACCCTGCGACGTGGTCCGAGGCCGCCTCCGGCGCGACCCGGCGCGCGGTCTGGCCGATGACGACCCCCAACTCCACCTCGAGGTCGAGCGCGTGCGTGCCCTCGGGTCGGACGATCGCTTCGCCGTCGCCGATGATGCAGTTCTGGAACTTGGCGAACAGCATCGGCCGGGAGGGGACGGAACGCCCGCCCTCCTTGGCGTGCTCGCCGTAGTTGAGCCCGACGCACACGATCTTGCCGACCATGACCTCGTTGAGGGCAGGTGCGGGCCGCCGTGCGTCGAGCGCGAGCAGGGGTGCGCCGAGCTCGAGAGCCCGCCTGGCCGCGCGCTGCAGCTCACCCTGCCAGTCGTCGTCGAAGCCCAGCTGGAAACCGATCCCGAGGTGGGTGTCGATCGCCCGGTCGAGTCCGCCCCGCTTCTCGAGCTGCGCACCCGTCAGCAGTCGGCCCATGACGATCACACCGAACCGCTCGTCGCCGGAGCGGTCGTAGTAGGCGTACAGGCGCATCGGTCCTCCGTCAGCCGGCGGCTGGGCTGGGCGAGACCGCCGGGGCGGCACATTGGGGCTCCGGCGGCGCGACCACCCGGCCATCGGTCACCCGCTCGGAATAGCGCAGGAAGAAGTCGTAGATCTCCGTGGTGTCCAGCGTGTCCAGGTAGAGCACCCGGTTCCAGACCAGGGCGGCATACCGGGTCGGCATCTGCTCGAAGCGTGCCACCACCGGACCCACGAGCCCCGGTGCGAGTCCGCAGACGGGGCTGGCCGGGAAACCCGCGTCGAACGAATCGAGCGCCGCGATGCCGGCCTCGTCGCAGGCACCCCGGTCGCACGAGTAGAGCAGCACCAGCGCCCCGTGCTCGAGGTTGTGAACCCAGCCGTTGGGCTCGCTGTCGTCATCGGGGCCGTACACCATGGGCTCGAGGGGGCCGAAGCCGACGCGGTTGATGTGCTTGCCGGAGGCCGGAGGACAGACAAGATAGGTGACCTTGTCGCCGGTCTGCACGTGGGCGTTTCCCTGGTCCCGCTGGACCTGGCCGAGCTCCCCGCTGGCCCCAGGCGGCTGCACGGCGTCGATGCTGGTGCAGGCGTAGGCGGGCGCGGCGGCCGACTGGAACAGGTAGAGCCCGACCCCTGCGAGGGCCAGCACCATCACCAGGGCCAGGACCGGCGTCCGAAGCCGCTGGAGCGGGGTCGTGTCCGGCGGGCGCCGGCGCTCGGTCTCGCGGCGGCCGGCCCGCGGCGTGCCCGTCGGACCGGTGCTCCGGGATCGACGGCGGGATCCGGATCGGGAGGTCGGATGGGGATCGGTCACGGGTGGCTCCGGTTGCTGGACCGGCGGACCAGCCGAGGGCCGGCCGCCACGGCGCGAGGGGCCGCGTCACTCAAGGAAGGGTAGCGCCACGGGCCGGTGGGCGGGCACTGAGCCAGGGAGCCGCGCGCGGCCGCTACGGCTCGTTGAGCCAGGCGCGAACCTCGGGGCGGGTGAGGCCGAAGAACAGCAGCACGGCGAGGATGGTGACCAGGAGCGCCGCGAGTGGCTGCCCGGCGAGCAGGGCCAGCGGGATCGCGGGCAGGGTCAGCGTCGACAGCCCGAGCGCGAGCCCTCGGCTGGCCTCCTTGCGCTGGAGGACGAGGGTGGTGGTGAAGATCGTGTAGGCCAGCAGGATCATGACCACGACGCCGGGCAGCGACACGGGGGCGCTGATGGCCTGGTCGATGACCCAGCGCAGCGACAACCCGATCAGGCCGAGCACGAGAAAGGCGTAGCCCAGGAAGATGCGGATGCCGCCGGGCATGGCGCGGAGCTGGCTGAGCATGGCCCGATCATGCCACCGGGCAGGCCGCCCTGCCGGACAACCCCCGCCGCCTGTCAGCCCGGCCGTTCCCTGGGAGTGGGCCGGAGGCTGACGACGAGGGACCGCCGTGCGCATGCGGGAAGCGTCCGGCAGGCTATGCCCGTTGCCCGACACGTTCGCGGCGGATCGATATCCCGGCCCGGTACCCAGGGTCGTCCGCGCCGGGGTCGACCGTCGGCCACGCCGCATCGCTCCGGAGGTCCATGCATGGCGATCGTCACCCCCGACTGGGTCAAGGACGCGGTCTTCTACCAGATCTTCCCCGACCGCTTCGCTCGCAGCGGGCGGGTGACCGCGCCCGGCCCGCTCGAGCCCTGGGCTGCGCCGCCGACGACGTCCGGCTTCAAGGGAGGCGACCTGTACGGGATCGCCGACCGGCTGGACGAGCTGGCTGAGCTCGGGATCACGGCCCTGTACCTGACCCCGATCTTCGCGTCCGCGTCCAACCACCGGTACCACACCTACGACTACCTCGCGGTGGATCCGCTGCTGGGCGGCGATGCGGCGTTGCGCGAGCTGCTCGATCGCGCTCACGAGCGAGGCATCCGGGTGGTGCTCGACGGCGTGTTCAATCACGCCAGCCGCGGTTTCTGGCCCTTCCACCACGTGCTCGAGTGTGGGTCGGCATCACCCTACATGGACTGGTTCCACGTCGACCGCGAGGCCCTGGCGGCGGGCCGCGCGCTGCGTGCCTACCCCGACGAGCCGATGCGCCAGGCGGCCCAGGAAGCGCTCAGCGAGACACGATCCGGACCCGAGTCGCTGCGCACGCTCGGCTACCAGGCGTGGTGGAACCTGCCCGCCCTGCCCAAGCTCAACACCGACAACCCGCACGTCCGCGAGTACCTGATGGAGGTCGCGGAGCACTGGATCAGGTTCGGGGCGGACGGCTGGCGTCTCGACGTGGCGGCCGAGATCGACGACGACGAGTTCTGGCGCGAGTTCCGGCGCCGGGTCAAGGCCGTCAACCCGGATGCCTACATCGTCGCCGAGAACTGGCATGAGGACCACCGCTGGCTCCAGGGCGACCAGTTCGATGCCTACATGAACTACCCGCTGGGCTTCGCGACGCTGTCGTTCGCCTCCGGCAGCCACCGCAGCCAGGACGCGATCAACGCCAACAGGGATGTGCGCGACGGGGTCCATGCCGAGGACGGTGCCGGATTCCTCGACCGCGTCGGACGCCAGCTCACCGCGTACGCCCCCGAGATCGTTGCCGCCCAGCTCAACCTGCTGGGCAGCCACGACATGCCACGCATCATCACCATCTGCGACGGTGACCCCGGCGCGGTGCGGCTCGCCACCGTGATCCAGATGACCCTGCCCGGGGCGCCCTGCATCTACTACGGCGACGAGATCGGGATGGCCGGCGGCCATGACCCCGGCTGCCGGGCCGCCTACCCGGTCGACCCTGCTGCCGGCGACCGGATGCTGCGGGCCTTCGTCCGGGGCCTGATCGGCCTGCGCCATGGCCATCCGGTCCTGCGCGCCGGCTCGTTCACGCCGGCCGGGTCGGAGGGCCCCGCAGCTGCCTACGTGCGCGCGGATGCCCACGAGACGATCGTCGTTGCGCTCAACGCCGGCGAGGCCCCGGTCGATCTCCCGCTCGAGCTGCCCGGGGTTCCCGATGGCCGGCTCGAGGAGATGCTGCCCGACGGCTGGGCCTGGCCCCCGGCCGCGCCCGTCGGCGCGGAAGGCGGCCGTGGGCTGGTATCGCTGCCCGCTCGTGGTGCCCGGCTCCTGCGCCTCGATCCCTGAGCGCCAGCCGGTGAGCGGCGGGTGACACACCGCCCGCGGCCCTGTCCCGCACGGCGTATGCTCGCGCCCCGTGATCGATCTGCCGCTCGCCGCCCTCCCCGCCGTCACCGGTCGGCTCGCCGATGTCATGGACATCGAGGGCAAGATCCCGCGTGCGCTCGAGTCGCTCGGGCTGGGCTCGGACCGGCCGTCAGCCGTGCTCGACGTGCCCGGTACCCCGTGGGTCGACCGCGTGCGGCAGGTGGCCCCGGATGCGCTGGTCATTTCCGGGGAGGAGCCCGGGAACGGCCTGGTCGTGCCGGCCGCCGATGGGACGCTCGCCTCCCTGGTGACCCTGTGGACCGGGTTCCGGGGGATCGTCGAGCCACACCTCCGCGAGGTCGATCGTGCGCTCGCACCGGACGGGCGGCTGCTCGTGGTCCACGACTACGGTCGAGACGACGTGTCCCGCCTGCGCTCGCCCGAGGCGCCCGAATACCGCTCGTGGAGCCGGCGGGACGGCCCGTTCCTGCGCGGCGGCGGGTTCAGGATCCGGGTGATCCACTGCTTCTGGACGTTCGGGGATCTCGACGCCGCCCGCGACGCATTGTCGACGTTCGGCGAGCCGGGCGAGGCGCTGGGCGTCGCGCTCCGGAGGCCGCGACTGTCGTGGAACGTCGCCGTCTACCACCGCCTGCGGGACGGGGCGGCTCCACCTGACCCCGAGACTCCCGGCTGACCCCCGGCGGCGGGACCCGGACGCCTCCACGCCTGCTACGCTCGCGGCCATGAGCGGCCGAACCCCATCCGGACGGCGCCCGCCGGCACGGGCGGCGCGTCGCCGCGGCCCGCACCTCGGCCCCGTTGCCATCACGCCGCTGCGCGCCACCCTGCTGATTGCGCTGCTGGGCGGCCTCGCGTTCCTCGCCTATGCCGTGCTCGTCCGGGACCAGCTCCAGGTGCCGCTGCTGGCCACCGGCTTCGCCGTCGTCGGCATCGTGTTCGTGGTGATGGCAGCCCTGGCAGTGAACGGGGTGGTCAGGGCCGGTCGCGAGGGCCACGATGCCACCGCCGTCCTGACCGCGGTGTTCGGCGGCCTGATCGCCGCGGCCGCCCTGCTGTCGCTCGCCGCGGCCGCGATCATGAGCCTCATCTGGACGGGGACACAAGGAGCCTGACTGGTACACTCGGCCGGCCGTCGAGCGCCTTGCCCCCATCGTCTAGAGGCCTAGGACGCCACCCTTTCAAGGTGGAGATCGCCGGTTCGAATCCGGCTGGGGGTACCACGTCTCGAGCCCGCGACACCCCGGTGGCCCGAGGATCCACGCCCAGGGTGATGCACCCCGGCGGCGGCGCGGCGGTCGCACCGGTCAGCCGGGTGCGGCATTCTCCTCCCGTGACGCTCGCCGCCTTCACGCACGCCCACGTACC
Organism: uncultured Chloroflexia bacterium; assembly: GCA_963727585.1. Classification (GTDB taxonomy): domain Bacteria; phylum Chloroflexota; class Limnocylindria; order Limnocylindrales; family CSP1-4; genus CAIXZV01. Next base: position 168,782 of record CAVSHH010000005.1, read on the forward strand.
CGCTGCCGCGGCCCTCGTGGCGGGCGGTGTGGCGAGGCTCCGCCGCCGGCTGCCGACCGTGCCGCGATCGTGGACGGAGCCCGGTCACGTGGCCCGCGCACTGGACGGCCTGGTCGAGCACGGGACCGGGCTGGCCGTGGTCGAGGACGGCGACCTGGTCGCCTTCCAGGCCGCCATCATGGTCGACGGGCGCGGTGGTCGCTGGAGCTACACCAGCGACGTCGGCCACGCGGCGCCGCTCGATCCCCTGGGGCGGATCCGCGCCCGCCTCTACGCCGAGCTTGCCGGCGAATGGCTGCGCGCCGGCTGCCCGGAGCATGTCGTATCCGTGCCGGCCGATGACGAGGTTGCCCTCGCCACCTATGCCCGGCTCGGCTTCGGTCATCACGTCCTCGACCTGCTGGCCGACATGCGGCCGATCGAGCGCCGGCGGCTGCCCGACGGTGTCGAGATCCGGCGCGCGGGGCCCGACGATGCTGCCGCGGTAGCGGACGTGGACGCGGGACTCCGGCGGCACCTGGAGGCGCCGCCGATCTTCCGGCGGCCGCTCTCCGCCCTCCCCGTCGAGGTCGGCCGGCGAGCGCTCGCCGATCCCGCCGTGGCCACGTTCCTCGCCGAACGCGACGCATGCGCGATCGCCTTCCTGCGCATCGGGCCGTGCGCGGACGACGTCGCGACGATCGTGCGCGACCCCGCCACCGCCAGCGTGACGGCCGCCTTCACCCGGCCCGAGGTCCGGGGCCTGGAGATCGGCTCCCACCTGCTGGCGGCGGCGGTCGCATGGGCCGAGGAGGCCGGGTACGCCCGGTGGGCCGTGGACCACGAATCGGCCAACGGCGAGGCCGCCCGGTTCTGGGCCCGCCATGCGACGCCGGTGACCATCTCGATGAGCCGCCGGCTGGCTCCCAGCCTCGTGCCCTGAGGCCGCCGACTGCGTGGCGGGCGGCGGCTCCATGCGTGGCAGGCGGCGGTCCCGGCCACCCGGCCCCCTGCTATCCTGCGGGGCGATGGAGCTCATGGGCGTGACGATCCGCACGATCGTCGGCGACAACGTGGCGATCCGGTGCGACGGCTGCCGGGATGTGATCCCGGGCACGCCGTGGCGGGTCAACCTGCTCGACATCGTGTCGCCCGAGGTGGCCGTCGGCTGGACCGAATCGACCCCCATCAACCCCGGCCCCCACCAGTTCCACGCGGATCCGGTGTGCGTCCGCCGCTGGATGGCGGAGAAGGGCTACCGGTTCTGCCGGCGGGGCCGCGTGCGCGAGATCATGCGCCCGGTGCCGCTGCCCACCGACCCGCCGTCCTGGGGGTTGTGTGACGGCATCCACCGGGACGACCACGAGTTCGTCCCCGCCTGACGGAGCCTGTCCGCAGGCGCGTGGCCTGCCTGCCGGCGGCGCCCCGCCCGCATCCTTCGCCCGCATCCACCGGTTGACGCCGCCGATCGGCCGCCCCTACACTCGCGCCCGCCGGGCCCAGATCTCGGACCCAGGTTTACGCAGGTTTCATCCTCGATCCGGCGCTCGCCGGTCCCGGAGGCCCCGTGCCCGACACCCGGACACCCGCTGAACGTCCCCAGCCGGAGCGGCTCGCGCTTGGTCCCGCCAGCCGGCTGCTGGGTGTCGACCCGGACACGCTCCGCCGCTGGGCGGACGAGGGCCGGGTGCCCGCCTTCACCACGCCCGGCGGCCATCGCCGGTTCGAGCGCCGCGCCCTCGAGCGCCTGATCGCGACCCGGCGCACCGGTCCCGCCGGCGGTCTCGCCGCGCTGGGCGCGAGCCAGGATCGGCTGAGCGCAGCCTACCGGCGGCGCTACGGGGCCGACCACGGCGGCACACCGGACCCGCGGACGACGGTGCCGGCCGAGGAGCGGGACGCGTTCCGCGAGCTGGGCCTGCGGTTGGTGGACGCGCTGGTGCGCCACCTCGACCACACGGGACCTCAACGAACCTCCGCCGAGCACGAGGCGCTCGATCTCGCCGCCAACCTGGGCGAACGCCTGGCGCTCCACGGCGTCCCGCTCGCAGACGGTGTCTCGATGTTCGTGGCCGCTCGCCGGCCGTTTCTCGCCGAGCTCTCGATCGTCGCCCGCCGGCGGGGCGTCGAGGCGGTCCGGGTCGGCGAGCTGTACGACCGGTCGACCGGGCTCCTCGACCGCCTGCTCCTGGCCTTCGTGACGGCGCACGACGCGGTCTCCCTGTCGTCCGGTGCAGGCCCGGCCGGGTCAGCCGCAGGGGCAGCTGCCGGCGCACGTCGAGCGCCCCGCTCCGGACTTCGATGACGGCCCTGCTGCCCAGCCTCACCAGCCTGCTCGCGCTCGTGTTCGCCGTGCTGCTGGTGGACCAGTGGCGGGAGCGCCGTCACGGGTTCCAGCTGGTCTGGGCCGTGGGCATGCTGTGGTTCGGCCTGGGGGCCGGCGCCGAGGCGCTCGCCGGGCTGGGCGGCTGGAACGAGCTGCTGTACCGGACCTGGTACCTGACCGGTGCTGTCTGGACGGCGGCGTGGCTGGGCCTGGGCACGGCGTTCCTGCTGGGGCGAACCCGATTCGGGTACACCTATGCCGTCCTCCTGCTGCTGTCCGGCCTCGTCGCGCTGATGATCCGCAACGCCCCGTCCTACGCGGGCGCCGGCCCGCTGCCCGTGCTGTACCTGATCGGGACCGTCATCCTGGCCCTCGCGATCTTCGTCGAGAGCTACTTCAGCAATGACGCCTGGCCGCGCTTCGCGGCCGGCGCGATCGTAGGGGTGACCATCCTCTCGATCGTCCTCATGGCGGCGACGCCCCCGCTCCCGGCGCCCGGATACGCGCTCAGCCCGACCACCGGCCAGCCGGTGGGCGATGCGATGCCGGGGTATCTCCGGCTGCTCACGCCGGTGATGAACATCCCGGGTGCCCTGTCGCTGCTCCTTGGCGCCGTGTTCTCGACCTACGTGTTCATGCCCAAGCGGCGTGTCCTGCCCTATTCGCTGGATCCCGACCAGCCTGGCGACCAGTTCCTGTTCAACCTGTTCATCGCGCCGGTCGCGATCGTCGTCAACCTCGTCGCCTCCCTGCCCGGCACCGCCCGGGCGCTGGTCGCGGGCAAGCTGCACTCGCGGGTCCCGGCCACCATCCTGATCGCCGTGGGGGCCTTCTTCCCGACCATCACCGACTCGCTCAATCGGGCCGGGTCGACCGAGCTGTTCGCGGTGGGCAAGTTCCTGGGCGTGGTGTTCCTGTTCGCCGGCTTCCTGGTCTCGACCGAGGTCTTCCGCGAGATCCGGATCCCGTTCACATCGATCCGCCTGCTGAGCCGGCGGCAGTCGACGGAGGCCGATCCGGCCGGTGACCCCAGCCCGACCCCGATGCGCTGAAGCGTCCGGCGAGCGGGCCTCACACCTTCGGCGGCACGGGCCGCGTCTGCCGAGCCGGGCCGGCCGCTGGGCTATCCTCATCGGGATGGACGGTTCCCCCGCGCCGGCTGCGACCCGATCCGCCCGGCCAGCCTGGACCGCGCTCGGACCGCGAGGGGCCACCACGCTGGTGTTCCTTCACGGGACGCGCCTCACCCGCACGCAGTGGTGGCCGCAGCTCCGCCGCCTTTCGGGCGCCTTCCGGTGCGTCGCCGTGGACCTGCCGGGTCACGGCGTGCTGGCGGCCGAGCCGTTCACGATCGAGCGGGCCGTGGCGGTGGTCCGGGAGGCGATCCAGGCCGAAGCGGGACCGGGGCCGGCGATCCTGGTCGGCCTGTCGCTGGGGGGCTACGTGGCGATCGAGGTCGCGGAAGCCGATCCCCAGCTGACCGCGGGGCTGGTGCTGGCCGGTTGCTCCTCCGAGGCCGTGGGTCTGGCCGCGGCTCCGCACCGGTTCTTCCGCTGGCTCCTGCGCCGGACGCCCGGACGGGCGCAGGACGTGGTCAACCGTGGCTTCTTCCGGTTCCGGTACCGGCCCGCGATCGCGGCGCCCATCATCGAGGGCGGCTTCTGGCCGGCCGGCGGGGCGGCCGGCCTGGACGTGCTCATCGGCCGCCGCTACCTGGAGCGGCTGGGTCGGCTGTGGACACCCGTCCTGGTGGTGAACGGGGTCCTGGACCGGGTGTTCGCGCCCCAGGGCGACTACTGGGCGGCGTCGTGCCGCCAGGGTCGCCACGCGGTGATCGGGCGCGCGATGCACCTGTCCAACCTCGATCGCCCGACAGCGTTCGCGCGCGTCGTGCAAACGTTCGCCCGCCGGGTGTCGAGCGCCGGCTGACGCGCTCCGCGCCGGAGTGGCCGCCGAGGGTTGCGGAACGGTGGCGGTATACTGGCCCTCGCCCACCCCCCATCCCTCGAGAGGTTCGATGCGCGTCCGCAAAGCCGTCTTCCCGGCCGCCGGCTGGGGCACCCGTTTCCTGCCGGCCACCAAGGCCCAGCCCAAGGAGATGCTCCCGCTGGTCGACAAGCCGGTCATCCAGTACGCGGTAGAGGAAGCGGTTGCCGCGGGCGTCGAACAGGTCATCATCGTCACCTCGTCGCAGAAGCGCGCCATCGAGGACCACTTCGATCTCAACTACGAGCTGGAGCACCTGCTCGAGGAGAAGGGCGAGATCGAGAAGCTTCGCCAGGTGCGCCACATCAGCGACCTGGCCCAGGTTGCCTACGTGCGCCAGAAGGAGCAGCTCGGCCTGGGGCACGCCGTCCTGATGGCCAAGGACCTCATCGGCCACGAGCCGTTCGCGGTCATCCTGCCCGACGACGTCGTGATCGCCGATCGCCCGTGCATCGGACAGCTGATCCACGCCTACCACCAGCACCATGGCTCGGTGGTCGCCGTGAGCGAGGTTCCGCCCGAGGAGACCGGGCGCTACGGGATCATCGCGGGCGAGCCGGTCGAGGACGGGAACGAGCGGGACCGGACGTACCGGCTGACGGGGCTGGTCGAGAAGCCCGCCCCCGGGACCGCCCCCTCCAACCTGGCCGTGATCGGGCGCTACGTGCTGACCCCCAAGATCTTCGACAAGCTCGAGCAGACGCAGCGCGGCGCTGGTGGCGAGATCCAGCTGACCGACGCCATCCAGTCGCTGATGGACGAGCAGGCGGTCTACGGCTATGCGTACGAGGGCACGCGCTACGACGCCGGTACGACGATGGGCTGGCTGCGGGCCTCGGTGGACCTGGCGCTCACCCGGCCGGAGTTCGGCAGCGCCTTCCGGGACTACCTGCGGACGCTCGACCTCTAGCCCGGCTCCCGGCGTCGGGGCCGAGGTGGGGTAGGATGCCACCGGCCGGACCGGGTAATTCGGCACCACGACAGAGGGGACGAGCAGAACCGTGACCGAGATCGGAAGCGTCCTGGGCGGTCGCTATCGCCTGGTGGAGCTCCTCGGCCAGGGCGGCATGGCCACCATCTATCGCGCACGCGACGCGCAGCTGGACCGCGACGTCGCCGTCAAGCTGTTGCGGCCGGAGTTCGGCCGTGACCCGGACTTCCTCGCCCGGTTCCGGGACGAGGCCCGGGCGGCCGCATCCCTCAACCATCCCAACATCGTGTCGGTGTTCGACTTCGGCGAGGAGGCATCGGGCCCGTACCTGGTGATGGAGCTGGTCGACGGCCAGGACCTCGCATCCATTCTTCGCGAGAACGGCCCCCTGCCGCCGCGCCAGGCAGCCCGTGTCTCGGCAGAGGTCGCCAAGGCCCTCCACGCGGCCCACGTGCGCGGGATCGTCCATCGCGACGTCAAGCCGTCCAACATCCTGGTCGGCCGCGACGGCCGGGTGAAGGTTGCCGACTTCGGGATCGCCAGGGCACTCACCGAGTCGCAGCTCACGCTGCCCGGCGTGACGATGGGCTCGGTCCACTACTTCAGCCCGGAGCAGGCCCGTGGCGAGCCGGCCACGCAGGCGTCCGACATCTACTCGCTGGGCATCGTCCTCTACGAGTCGCTGACCGGCCAGCGACCGTTCTCCGGCGACGGCGCGGCTGCCGTGGCGCTGGCCCGCCTCAGCTCGACCCCGCCCCGCCCTTCGTCCGTCCGACCCGGGGTCCCCCCCGAGCTCGATCGGTTCGTGCAGCGGGCGATGGCGCTCGATCCTGCGGAACGGTTCGCCTCGGCGGCCTCGATGGCCAGCGCCCTCGAGGGATGGCTCACGGATCCGGCGACGCCGGCCGCCGGTGCCGCCGCCGGTGCCGCCGCTGGACTGGCCGCCGCCGGTGCCGCCCACACGGTCGCATCGGCGCAGGGCCGGCCTCCCGTTCCGTATCCGCCCGATGCGTATGCCGCGAGCGGGCCGCCGGCCTCAGTGTCCACCCGCGGCACGCCGCCGCCCCCGCCGGGCACGTCCTACGACGGGCCTGATGACGAGGACGACGGCGGCGGCGGCCCGTGGGCATGGATCGCCGGCCTGATCGGGCTGATCATCCTCGCGATCGTGGGCTTCCTCGTGTTCCAGATGATCACCGGCGGGTCCTCGCCGTCGTCCAGTCCGTCCGAATCGCCCTCGGCGGCCATGATCACCACGCCCGGCTTCATCGACCTCACCCTCGAAGATGCGCAGCAGCAGGCAGTTGACCTCGGCCTCAACCTGGTGATCGCCGGGACCGAGGAGCGGTCGGACATCGATCCCGACGTCATCCTCACCCAGGATCCGCCCCAGGGCACGCCCGTGGCAGAGGGCTCCGACATCTCGGTCACGGTCTCGCGCGGCAAGGTCGCGGTCGCCGTGCCGGACATCCGGACCAGGCCGGAGAACGAGGCGCTCCAGCTGATCGTCAAGGAGGGCCTCACCGTCGGCAGCCGCAGCAGCGCGTTCGACCCGTCGATCCCCAAGGGGTCGGTCGTGTCCCAGAACCCAGGCCCGGGGGTCATCGTCGCCCCCGACACCCCGGTCGACTACGTCGTGTCCGACGGCCCCGAGCCGACACCGACACCGAGTCCCACGCCCGAGCCGACACCGACGCCGAGTCCCACGCCCACGCCGACCCCCAAGCCGACCCCGACACCCACCCCGGCGCCGGTCAACGTGGGTGACTACCAGTGCGTCACCGTGGAGGAGGCGACGAACCTGATCGACGCCGACGGGTTCGCGCTGGGCACGGTCACGTCGGATCCCGCCGGGACGGACCCGGTGCCGATGGAGTGGCTCGTGGTGGACCAGGCCCCCAACCCCGGGACGAAGAAGCCCGCCGGGACCCGGATCGACCTGACCGCGTCGGACCCCACGACCGTCACCAGCTGCCCCTGACCCGGGTCACGGCCGGGCGCCCGGCTCGCCCGGGGGCCACGCACGCGCGGGGCGGTTCCAGCGTCAGGCCTCCGGCCAGGGATCCGGATCGCCCCACAGCCACCAGCTGCCGGGCACCCCTCGTCCGACGGGCGCCGCCGGCGCCGCCGGCGCTGGTTCGCGCGCCGCGGCGATGGGCCGCGGACCGGGTGCTCCGGCCGTCTCGACCGGAACGAACGTTCGGGGAGCGGGGGCAGCCTCCCGCCCGGGCCCGACCGGGACCGGGGCCTGGCGGCCGGGTTCCGACAGCGGCGCGGATGACGTCCAGCAGGCCCGCATCTCGAGGCCGCTGAGGGCCGGGTGCCGGGGGTCGCGGCCGCACCAGCCGAGCCCGCCAGCGACGCCGCGGCGGAAGTGCCGGCAGGTTGCGCAGGAGGTGGTGGAGCGACGGCAGACCCAGCAGCGGGACGACTCCGGCTGCGGGGTGGCGCAATGGGGGCACCGCCAGACCGCCATGGTGGGGATCGTAGCTGCGCCGGCGCCACCTGTCGAGCCGGAACCGCGCGCCGTCGAACGTCTATTCGACGACGGTCAATACCACGCGGTCGGTCACGTCGCCGTCGCGACCGGCCGACACCAGGACCGAGGCGAGCCCGCTGCCCGCCATCGCGCCCGCCGGGATGGTTGTCCTGAAGGCAGCGAACCCGTTGCCGTCGGTCCGGATCTCGCTGGACACGATCGCCTCCAGCCCCGGCACCGTCACCGTGAACAGCGCAGTGGCACCCTGGAGGGGCGGCCCCGCGGGACTGACGACGGTCACGGTGAGCGTGATCGCCTTGGGCAGCCTCGACGCCCTGAACCGCGCTCTCGAGGAGGTCAGGTTCGCGGCCAGCTTGCCGGACCCCTTGCGGATGTCGATCTGGGTGGTGTTCTCGTTGCCGGCCGGGTCGGTGGCGATCACCGTGACAGCGTTGCTGCCGTCGGTGAGCGCGATCCGCGCCTCCCACAGGCCGTCGCTGCCGGCGATCGTGGTGACGATCGCGCCGTTGCTCGCATTCTCGACCCGGATCTCCGCGCCGGCCTGCGACTTGCCCTTCATGTTCACCCGGCCCTTGTCGATGCGCGCATTGTCCTTGGGCGAGATGACGTTGACCTTGGGCTTGGACTGGTCGAGGATCCAGGTGGCGATCTCGGACCGCTCGCTCTCGCCGCCCGGGCCGAGGATTGCGGCCTGCAGGTCGTTGCGTCCCGGGGCGAGCGGCACGCCGACCAGGATCTGCAGCGACGTCGCCCCAACCGGGTCCTCCCGCAGGAGCTCGGCGTCCGCGTCGCTGGTGGTCGCGTACAGGCGCACGGTGTAGCCGTCGCGCCCGGTGACCGACGCGGGCACATCGACCGTGATGTCGATCCGCTCGCGGTTCGTGTACGGGCTGTCGGGGGCCTCGATGGCCGGTGAGTCGGCCACGTCGGGCGCCGTGGGCTCCGCCGACGCGGCAACGACGCTGCCGACCTGCGACACCATTCCGCCGACGCCGTTGACCATCGCGGTGACGACCGGCCCCACCTGGCCCATGCTGATCCCCAGGATGGCGACTCCAAGGACCACGATGGATGCCGCGAGGAGCGCCTTGAAGGGCGGCGGCAGGCCGCGCCGGCGCTCGATCCGGCGATAGCCCGCGAGACGGGCGGGCGCAGGGCTGACGGGACGCCGGGGCGCCGGCCGGGGACGGCCATCGGCAGTGGGTCGGGGTCGGACGTGCGAGGTCCGATCGTTGCGGCGCGGATCCATCGGGCGGGATTGTCGCACGAAGCGGGGCTGCCGCCCGGCGCAACGCGCGGGGTGGCGGCCCGGCGGACGCTGCCGACCCGGGACCGTTCGCCGCCGCCGGTTGCCACGGTGATACGCTCCCCATGCGTCGTGCCCCGCTGTCCCAGGGGCGCGTGGGAGGCGAGGGAGCAGCGCGAGGGAGCATGGAATCGCGGGATCGGAGGCCCGTTCGACCGTCGCCGGGAGATCGGGGCTCGTGGAGCCATGGACCGATCTCCCGCGTCAACCCGCGCCTGACGTCGGATCGGCCTGCTGACGATGCGACTCCGGGCGGGATGCCGGGGCCGGCCGGGCGCCCGCCGCTGCCCGCGGTTCCCCCGCCCCGCCCGTGGCCCCCGGGATCCCGGCAGCCGCAGCCCCCCGCCCACGGGCGCCAGCCGATGGCCTCCCGAGCCACCCAGACCCTGGGCCGCGGTTCCGCTCCGCCCGTTGGGCGCCAGGCGTTCTACGGGGGCCGGCCCGCCGCCATGGGCCCTCCGCGGGCGACGATGCCGCCGCGTGCCGGGTTCGGCCTGCCAAGCCTCCGGCGCAACGTGTGTCCGCACTTCTACATGACCGGTTCGCGGGGGGCGATCCCGATCCAGGCGCCGCACCTGCTCAAGGGGCTCCTGCGCCAGCCCAACAACATCTCCCGCTGCCAGCTCCGGGGCGGCGTGCATCTCGACGAGGGCTACGTCAACGATGTGTGCCTGACCCCGCGCTTCAACCAGTGCGTGTTCTACGAGGACGAGCTGACCCGCGAGTGAGCGATCCCGTTCCGCCCCCGCGGCTGCGCACCTACGCGGAGGCGCTGGAGGCCATCGAGACCCGCGGCCGGTACGGGATCCGGCTGGGCCTCGGCCGGGTGCGGGCGCTGCTGCGCGAGCTCGGCGACCCGCAGCTGGGCGTGCGCGGGGCGCTGGTCGCAGGCACGAACGGGAAGGGAAGCGTGATCGCGCTCGCCGGGTCTGCGCTGCGTGCTGCCGGGTACCGGGTGGGCGAGACGCCCAAGCCGCATCTCGTCTCGTACCGGGAACGGATCGTGGTCGACGGGCACCCCATCGCGCCGGGCGACTTCACCCGGCTGGTGGGGCAGGCCAGCGCGGTCACGGATCGGATCGCGCCGCGACTCGGACCGCCGACCGAGTTCGAGCTGCTGACCGCGGTGATGTTCCGGCACTTCGCGGACTCCGACCTGGACGTGGCCCTGGTGGAGGTCGGTCTCGGCGGCCGGCTTGACGCGACCAATGCGTGGGATGGCGGGGTTGCCGTGCTGACCAACGTGGGGCTCGACCACACCGAGCGCCTGGGGCCCACGATCCGGGACATCGCCCGCGAGAAGGCGGCCATCGTCAAACGCGGCGACCGGGCGGTGACCGGTGCCGGCGGCGACGCGCTCGCGGTCGTGCGCCGTCGCTGCGCCCGGCTGGGGGTGCCGTTGACGGTCGTCCCGCCCCCCGATCTCATGGGCTGGAGCCGCGACGGCCTGTCGGTCGAGCTGCCCCGGCTGGGAGCGGTCACCGTGGGCCTGCGTGGTCGGCACCAGGCGGTCAACGCCGCGATCGCGGACGGCCTGCTCGACTCGCTCGAGGCGGCCGGGATCGCGACCGTTCCGCCAGCCGCCAGGCGCGACGGCTATGCCGCGGCGCGCTGGCCGGGCCGGCTCGAGCTGATCACGGCGCCGGGCGGTCGGGAGGTGCTGCTCGACGGTGCCCACAACCCCGACGGCGCCGCGGCGTTCGCGCTCGCGCTCGACGACCTGCGCCCGCACCTCGCCGGGGCCGGGGAGCCCGCCCCGGTGACCCTGCTCTGGGCGACCATGGCCGACAAGGACGTGACGGGCGTCGTCCGGGCGGCCGCCGCCGCCGGCTCGCTGGCAGGTGCGACCGTGATCTGCACCTCGCTCGACCTGCCCCGCGCGCTGCCGGCTGATGATCTCGCGGCCGCCTGGGCGGCAGCGCTGCCCTCGGGGCGGATCCGGGCCGTGGCCGACCCGGGCGAGGCCCTGGACCGGGCGCTCGGCGTCGGGAACGGCCCGCTGGTGGTCGCGGGCTCGTTGTACCTGGTGGGCATGGTCCGCGGCCGGCTGGTGGACGACCCCGAGTTGCGCGATCCCCCGGGCCGGTCCGCGCCCGAGGGGGCATGATGGCCGCATGACCGAGCGCCGACTGCCCGACGAACGCGGGGTCGTGGCCGCCCGGCCCGACTTGGGCGGTGGCGCGGCGACGCCGTCGTTCGCCCTGCCGGACGACGCCGGGACTGGGCTGCCGGCCCGCCCGGCCCCGCTGCGGGTCGGGCCCTTGACGTTCGCGTGGGGCGAGCGGACGTACCTCATGGGCATCCTCAACATCACCCCCGACAGCTTCTCGGGTGACGGGCTGCTGGCGGCCTCGGAGCCCGTGGCCGCCGCCTCCGGGCAGGCCGGCCGGATGGTCGAGGCGGGTGCCGACCTGCTCGACGTCGGCGGCGCATCAAGCCGACCCGGCCACGCGCCCGTCGGCGTCGACGACGAGATCGGGCGTGTCGTGCCCGTCATCCGTGCGATCGCCGCGGCCCTGCCGTCGACGGCAATCTCCGTGGACACCACCAGCCCCGCCGTGGCGGAGGCGGCACTCGACGCAGGGGCCCACCTGCTCAATGACGTGTGGGGCGTGGCCGACGACCCGGGATTGCTCCGGGTGGCGGCGGAGCGCGGCGCACCGATCGTGCTGATGCACAACCGCGCGGAGGCCCGCTACCGGAACCTGCTGGCCGAGGTGGTGGCTGACCTGCAGCGGGCCCTCGACCGGGCGCTGGCGGCCGGTGTGGCCTGGGAGCGGCTGATCGTCGACCCGGGCTTCGGCTTCGGCAAGACGCCCGACCACAACCTCGCCCTGCTGCGGGACCTGGCCACGCTGCGCGTGCTCGGCCGGCCCATCCTGCTGGGCACCTCGCGCAAGTCCACCCTGGGCAGGCTGCTCGACCTGCCGGCCGAGCAGCGGGTCGAGGCGACCGCGACCACCACCGCGCTCGGGATCGCGGCCGGCGTCGACATCGTCCGGGTGCACGATGTGCGCGAGAACGCCCGCGCGGCCAGGGTCGCGGACGCGATCCTCCGGGGATGGCGTCCGGCCGGGTGGAAGCAGGAGCCAGGGTTGCCGTGACCGATCGGATCCTCCTCGACGCGATGCTGTTCCACGGCACCCACGGCGTGTACGAGGAGGAGCAGCGGTGTCCCCAGCCGTTCGAGGTGGACGTGGAGCTGGCGCTCGACCTCCTGCCGGCCGGACTCTCGGACGATCTCGAGCAGACGGTGGACTACGGCCGCGTGTTCGAGACCTGCCGCCAGATCGTGGAGTCGACCCGGTTCAACCTGGTCGAGGCCCTTGCCGAGGCGATCGCCCAGGAGCTGCTGACGGGGTTCCCCGTCCAGGAGGTCACCGTCCGGATCCGCAAGCCCGAGGTCAGGTTGGGCGGGACGCTGCGCGCGGCCGGGATCGAGATCCGCCGGCGCCGCACCGGAGGGGACGGGGCCGACTGACCTCCCGCCGGCGCCCGGGATGACGAACGCGCCGTCCGGGCCCGCGGACGGCGCGTCGGTCAACGAGGCAGCGGACACCCGCCCCTCGTGCCGGTTGGAGCTACAGGTTGCTCGGCCGGGTCCCCAGCACCACGGTGAGCTTGATCGTCTGGCCGTCGCGCAGGACGTCGAGCACCACGCTGTCCCGGGGCGCGAACTGCGTCAGCAGCGCGTCGAGCGGATGCTCCTGGTCGATCGTCTTGCCGTTGATGGCGAGGATGATGTCGCCATCCTGGAGCCCGGCCTCGGCGGCGGGGCTGTCGCCGACCACGGCCGATCCGGTGCCGCCGGCGTTGCCGACCAGCGCCCCGTTGTCCACCGGCAGCGACTGGTCCTCCTTGATCTGGAGGTTGATCGATGTGAACCGGATCCCGATCCAGGGCCGGCTGATGGCCTCGCCCTGCACGGCCTGGTCCATGATCGGCTTTGCGATATCGATCGGGATGGCGAAGCCGATGCCGGCCGAGGACGATGCGACAGCGGTGTTGATGCCGACCACGGCGCCCGTGGCGTCGGCCAGCGGGCCCCCGGAGTTGCCCGGGTTGATCGCCGCGTCGGTCTGGATCAGGTTGTTGATCCGGTTGCCGTTGTCGACCACGATGTCGCGTCCCTTGCCGGACACGATGCCACTGGTGACCGAGAAGGAGTAGGTGCCCAGCGGGCTGCCGATGGCGACCACCAGCTGGCCGATCTTGAGCCCGTCGCTGGTGCCCAGCGCAGCGACCGGGAGCCCCGTCTCGTCGACCTTCACGATGGCCAGGTCGGTGAGGGTGTCGATGCCGTACACGCGGCCCTGGAACTGCCGGCCGTCCTTGAGCTCCACGGTGAGCGTCTGGGCGTCGGCGACCACGTGGCGGTTGGTGAGGATCCAGCCGTTCGAGTCGTAGATGAAGCCCGACCCGACGCCCTCGGTGGCGCCGCCGCTGAACGGATCGGTCGAGGCGCCCTCGACCCTGATCTTGACCACGGCCGGGCCGACCTGGGCGGCGCTGTCGATGACTGCCGACGACTCGTTGATCGTGACCTGCTGCTGGCCCGCGGTCGGCAGGGCCTGCCCCGTGCTGGAGGTCGGAGCCGGCGGATCGAAGGCGCCGGTCCGGTCGAGCACCAGGACCGTGCCGCCGGACGCGAGCACCGCGGACAGAACCGAGGCGACCACGACGGTGCCGACGCCCGCACCGCCTCGCTTCGATGGTCGGCGGGGCTCGGCAGCCGGGGCTCCGTATGCCGGTGGCGGCGTCACGCCCGGGCCGGGCGCGGGCTGCCCCCATGCCGGGGGGGGTCCGTACGGCGACTGGGGCGCGGTGGGACCCGACTCATACCAGCGATCCGAGGTCGGCTGGCCGGACGGGGAAGCCCATGCCCAATGGGCGTCCGGCCGCGGGTCCGGGAGAGGCGCGTACCGCGGGACATCGACGCGTTGGGTGTCGTCGAGCGGGTCGACACCCGCGGGCTGGGGATCGCCGGGAGCAGGGTTGTCGTTCATAGGTGCGGGGTGCTTCTCTTCTCTCGTTGGGACAAGGGTACAGAGTCCCCCGGTTCGGGGGTCGTGGACAACAATGCAGGATCGGGATTCATCGCCGGGTCGCCAGTTGATGAAGAAACGTCCACCTTCAGGGGTTCCGCGCTGCCCGCAAGCCGCGGATCACGGGGCAGCGTGATCACGAATCTCGAGCCGTGCCCGACCACGCTCTCCACGACGATGTTGCCGTGGTGCATGTCCACGATCGACTTGACGATGGACAGACCCAGTCCCGATCCGGTGCTCCGGGCCTCGTTGTCGGCGGAACCCCGGTAGAACCGATCGAAGATCCGCGGCAGCTCGGGCGGCCGGATCCCGACGCCATTGTCAGCCACCTCGATCCGCGCTCCGCCGTCCGCCTCCGCCTTGGCCGAGACCCGGACCTCGCCGCCTCGCTCGGTGAACTTGAGGGCGTTGCCCACCAGATTCCCCACCACCTGGCCGATCCGCGGTCCGTCGTGGCTGATGCGCAGGGGACGGTCGGGCAGCGCCACCGTGAGACCGATGCCGCGACGCTCCGCCGAGGCGAGCTGCTGCTCGACCGCCGATTCGATCGTTCCCCGGATGTCGTCCGGGCGCAGCTCGAGGAGCACCAGCCCCGAGTCCAGCTTGGACAGCTCGAGCAGGTTCTGGGCCAGCCAGTCGAGGCGATCGAGCTGGGTGGCCGAGGAGCCCAGGAACTCGGCTCGCGCGGCCGGATCGAGGCCGGCCGGACCCTGGAGCAGCTCCACGAACGTGCGCATCGCGGCGATCGGTGTCCGCAGCTCGTGGCTGACGTCGGCCAGGAAGTCGCGGCTCCGGTCGCGGTCGCGCCGGATGATCTCCACGCTCTCCTCGAGACGGTCGGCCATCTGGTTGAACTGGGTCGACAGCGTTCGCAGCTCGAGCGTGCCGGACGAGAGCTCGTCGGTGGGCGTCCGTGAACCGAGGTTCCCCTCGGCCAGCCGGCGCGACGTGTCGGTCAGCCGGGTGATGGGCACCGAGAACCGGTGGGCGAGGAAGGCCGCGACGAGGACGGCGATCAGGAACGCGACCGACGCCATCAGCAGCAGCAGGCCGTTGATCGAGGCGAGCGTCGTGGCCCGGCTCGTGTACGGGTCGCTGAGGGTGACCTCGAGGCCCCAGTCCTGGATGGCGTTGGCGCGTCCCGAGGAGGCCGCCGCCGGATTGATGCCCGGATCCTGGTTCTGGCCGCGCCCCGGGCTGGTCCCGGTCCGGGCCTCGAACGCGAGCGACGGGTCCGGTACCGGCACCATCGTGCCGTCGGTGTCCTGCACCGCCGGCCCGAAGGCCACCTGCACGGTGGCCAGGGCGACCTTGTCCGTCACCTTCTGGAGCAGGCCCGCCTCCTCGAGCAGCGCCGGCACCGCCGGGTTGAGGACGTACTCGCCGGTGGCGTGATCCACGGCTACCACCGCCTGGTCGTCGCCCAGGGTCATCGCGATGAACAGGGCCAGCGTCTCTGCCGTGGCCTCGGCGCGGTCCTGGAGCGCGGCCTCCTCCTGCTGCCGGAAGAAGCTGTCGAGCTGGATCACGAGGACCGGCGCGACCAGGGTCAGGGTGAGCGCGACCACCGCCATGAACGCGAACGTGAGCCGGGTCTGGAACGACTGCGGCACCGGGCCGCGTCGCCGGTTCTCAGGCCCCCGAGCCGACGCCGGCGGGCCATCCGCCCCGCGGACGTCAGCCACCTCAGCGCTCGGCGAACTGGTAGCCGGCGCCGCGCACGGTCAGGACGAACTGGGGCAGCGACGGGTCGTCCTCGATCTTGTCGCGCAGGTGGCTGACGTGGACGTTGATCGTCTTCTCGTCCTGGTCCAGCGCCTCGTAGTCGCGGAGCAGCTCGAGGAGCTCGCGACGGCTGAACACGCGGCCGGGCCGGCTGGCGAGGTGGCGCAGGATCTCGAACTCGGTGGCGGTCAGGCCGATCCGCTTCGTGCCCCGCTGGACCCGCCGTCGCTCGAGGTCGATGACCAGGTCCCCGTGGCGGATCACGCGACCGCCGGCCGCGTTGGCGAGGTCCCCGTAGGCCCGCCGCAGGAGCGCGCGGATGCGGCTCATCAGCTCCCGCAGCGCGAACGGCTTGGTCACGTAGTCATCCGCACCGAGCTCGAGCCCGACCACCTTGTCGAACTCGTCGCCGCGGGCGGTGAGGAACAGGACCGGGGCCTTCGATCCGCCCGCGCGCAGGCGCCGCAGGACCTCGAACCCGTCGATCCCGGGCAGCCGCACGTCGAGCACGATCAGGTCGGGCGCCTGGGTGGTGGCGAACTCCAGCCCCTCCTCGCCGGAGCGGGCGACCGACACCTCGTAGCCCTCCTGCTGGAGGGCGTACTGGATGCCTCGCGCGACCGCGAACTCGTCTTCGACGATCAGGATGGTGGCTGCCACGGCCCCGCGATCCTACACCGGGGCGACGTGGCCGGGCCTCCGTGGTAGCCTCCGGTGGACGCAGCGCGGGCGTGGACGCCCGCGGCGACCGGTCCGCCCCGCGAGATCGCGCAGGAGCAGGACGCCCTACAGCGAGGATCCACCGATGCCCGACCGCCCCAGTCTCGCGGCCTTGAGCCGCACCGTGACCGGCAAGCAGGTTGCCCGCCTTCGCCGCGAGGGTCTCCTGCCCGCCGTCGTCTACGGTCACGGGACGTCGAGCGAGCCGCTCACCGTCGATGCCCACGAGTTCGAGCTGCTCAATCGCCACGTCGGTCCGTCCACGCTGGTCGATCTCACGGTGGACGGCAAGAAGGCGCGCCCGGTGCTCGTCTCCTCGGTGCAGGTCCACCCGGTGAACCGGCGACCCCTCCACGTCGACTTGTTCGCCGTGAGGATGACCCAGGAGCTGGTCGTCGAGGTCCAGCTCATCGGCGAGGGCATTGCGCCCGCCGCCGACCTGGGCGGGACGCTCGTCCACCCGGTCGCCTCGGTCAAGGTCCGGGCGCTGCCGGACAACCTGCCGGATGTCCTCCACTACGACCTGTCGCCGCTCGTGGACTACGACACCACGATCACCGTGGCCGACCTCCAGGTGCCGGACGGCGTGACCGTCCAGGCCGAGCCGACCGAGGTCATCGCCCGTGTCCTGGCTCCTCGCGTCGAGGTCGAGGAAGCACCCGCGGCCGAGGCGGAGGAGGGTGCCGGCGAGGAGCCCGGCGAAGCAGCTCCGGAGTCCGCCGACGAGGGTGCCGGCGAGGGCTGATCCTCCGGCTCCCGCACCGGGCGCGGCTCAGGCCCGCCCGGTCCGGACCGCGGTGGCGACGACCGCCGGGAGCTGCAGGCGCAGCCCGTCGGTCGGTAGCGTGCGCAGGCGCGCCAGCAGGTCGGCCTCGAGTCGCCGCCGCACGGCCGGCTCCAGGCTCGTGAACAGGTCCTCGTCGTCGAAGCTGGCCAGGAACGCGAGGTACGACTCCGGCGTGTACCGGTGGACGACCTCGGTGCCCGTCGTGCGCACCCGCCCGAACCCGGCACGTCGCAGGCGACCGGCGAGGCCGTCCGCCGAGGGCGGGTCGTCGTGTCCGCCGCCGCCCGGCGGCTCGAGCCCGAGTGCCGCCAGGGCGTCGGCGTAGGCGTCGTCCGCGGCGAGGGAGCCACCTTCGAGCCACGTCACCAGTCCCACCGCCCCACCGGGCACCAGCACCCGGCGGATCTCGCGCAGCGCCCGGTGCGGCCGGGGCACCAGCTGGAGCACGAAGCTGGTCAGGACCAGGTCGAAGGCAGCGTCCGCGAACGGCAACGCATCGGCCGGCGCCTGGATCAGCGCGATCCGCTCGCGCTGGGCGGCCGGCAGGCCGGCCAGCTCCCGCGCGGCGACGGCCAGCATTCCGGCCGACACGTCGAGACCCGTCAGCCTCACCTGCGGCCACCGCTCCACCGCGGCAGCAGCAAGCGCCCCGGTGCCGCAGCCCACGTCCAGCACGCGGACCGCACCCGCCTCGACCATGGGCGCGACCCGGTCGAGCAGCGACAGCGTGGCCGGCCGATGGATCGGGGACCACCAGCGGGCGTACCCCTCGGCGATGCGGTCGTAGCGAGCCTGTTGGTCGGTCATGTCCACCATCGTGCCATGCCGGAATCGTGCCCTTCGGCCCGCGGGCTGGGTTCCGGGGCGCCTGTCGCTCGCCACGCTGGGGATCGATGCTCCTTTGCTGGAACAGAACGTGGGGCCCTGCCAGCTGGCCATTTCGCCGGCGCCCGGCGCCCGATAGGAGCCCAGGACATGAAGAAGATCCTGCTTGCCTACGACGGCGGCGAGCCCGCCAAGTGTGCCCTCGAGCAGACGATCGAGCTGGCGAAGCGATTCGGTGCCGAGGTCGGGGTCGTCAGCGTGGTGCCCAACCGGGTGGGGCGGAGGCCGGTCGACCCGTGGGACGACCGCTCTGTCCATGCGGAGGAGCTGGTGGAGGCCCGCAAGCGACTCCAGGAGGAGGGCATCGAGGCTGACCTGCTCGAGCCCGGCGGCGACGTCGCCCGCACGATCGAGCGGATCGCCGCCGAGCGCGGCTACGACACCATCGTGGTCGGAAACCGGGGCCTCGGCAGCCTGGCCAAGACGATCCAGGGCAGCGTCTCGGAGCACGTCGCGACCCATGCTCGTGCCACCGTGGTCGTGGCCCGCTGATGCTGACCCTGCCCTCGACCGGGAGCGGGCACGCCCACCGGCTGTCACGCCCGGTCCTCGACGCGCTGCGAACGGGCAGCGGCCCCGCTCCCGTGACCCTGCGGGGCATGGCCCTGCTCGCCGACCCCGTCCTCAACAAGGGAGCGGCGTTCACCGACGAGGAGCGCGACTCACTCGGGATCCGGGGCCTGCTGCCGCCGCGTGTCGTGGACGTCGAGCAGCAGGTTGCGCTCGAGCTCGAGCACGTGCGCCGCAAGGCGGACGACCTCGAGCGATACATCGGACTGGCTGCCCTGCAGGACCGGAACGAGACGCTGTTCCATCGAGTGCTCCTCGACCACCTCGAGGAGCTGCTGCCGATCGTCTACACGCCCACGGTCGGCCGCGCCTGCCAGGAGTTCAGCCACCTGTGGCGACGCCCCCGGGGCGTCTGGATCACGCCCGACGACCTCCACCGCATCCCCGACATCCTGCGCAACGCCGCGCGCGACGAGATCCGGCTGATCGTGGTCACCGACAACGAGCGGATCCTGGGCCTGGGCGACCAGGGTGCCGGTGGGATGCCGATCCCGATCGGCAAGCTGGCGCTCTACTCCGCCGCCGCCGGCATCCATCCCGGATGGACCCTGCCCGTGTCGCTGGACGTGGGCACCGATCGGGTCGAGCTGCTCGCCGACCCGCTGTACGTCGGCTGGCGTCACCCGCGTCTGCGGGGCGATGCGTATGACGAGGTCGTGGAGGCATTCGTGGCCGGGGTCCGCGAGGTGCTGCCGCGGGCCGTCCTCCAGTGGGAGGACTTCAAGCAGCACAACGCGATCCGCCTGCTCGATCGATACCGGCAGTGGGTCTGCTCGTTCAACGACGACATCCAGGGCACCTCGGCGATCGCCCTGGCGGCGATCCTGGGCGCCTTCCGCTCGATCGGCCGGCCGCTCGGCGGCACCCGCTACGTGCTGGCCGGCGCCGGTGCCGCGGGCACGGGCATCGCGCGGCTGCTGCGCGTCGCCTTGGTCGAGGCGGGGGTCTCGCCCGAGGACGCTCGCAACTCGATCGCGATGCTCGAC
This sequence comes from uncultured Chloroflexia bacterium, assembly GCA_963727585.1. GTDB lineage: Bacteria > Chloroflexota > Limnocylindria > Limnocylindrales > CSP1-4 > CAIXZV01. The sequence goes on from CAVSHH010000005.1 coordinate 188,531, forward strand.
TCGCAGGGGCTGGTGGTCGAGGGACGCCCCGGTCTCGACGCCGACAAGGTGGACTCGGCGCTGCCCCGCGACCTGGTGGCGGCGCTCGGTCTCGATCCCGACAAGCCCTCCGACCTCCACGGCGTGGTGACCGCGTTCCGGCCCGACGTGCTGCTGGGTACCACGGGGCTCGGCGGCGCCTTCCGCGAGGAGACGATCCGGGCCATGGCCGACGCCTGCGAGCGGCCCATCGTGCTGCCGCTGTCGAACCCGACCGCCAACACGGAGGCCCGTCCGGCCGATGTCCTTGCCTGGACCGGCGGTCGCGCGATCGTCGCCACCGGCAGCCCGTTCCCCCCGGTCGAGATCGATGGTCGCTCCAGGCGCATCGAACAGGCCAACAACGCCTACGTGTTCCCGGGCATGGGTCTAGGGGCGATCGTGTCCGAGGCCCGGATCCTGCCTGATTCCGCGTTCCTGGTGGCGGCTCGCCGCCTGGCCGACCTGGCTCCAACCGACGCTGTCGCAGGGGGCGAGCTGTTCCCGCCCATCGCTGACCTCCGGATGGTCTCGCGCGAGATCGCCATTGCCGTCGTGGGCCACCTCGGCGACCTGGGCGTGGGCCGCCGCTTCCAGCCGGGCGCCATTCCGGCAGCGGTCGACGCCGCCATGTGGAAGCCGGACTACGTGCCGTACGAGGCGATCTAGGCCCGGCGCGTCGCCGGGCATGGATCGCTGGGCTGACGGCGATCAGCCTTCCGGGCCCCAGCCGGCGACGGGGCCGGCTGGCGTCGTGAGCCCGGATCGCCGGAGGAGGCGCCGGCCAACCACGACCCCGACCGCCCCCACGACCAGCAGCAGCACGATCACGGGCAGCCACACGATCCCGAACCAGATCGCCGCCGACAGGATCGACTGACCCGCGCCGATCAGGGTGGCGGTCGCCCGGTCCACGTCGTCGCCCGGGTTCCACCCCTTGGCGGTCTGCTGGACCTGCACCACCTCGAGCCCGAACGTGGTGACCAGGGTGCCGTAGGCGGCCTGGTCCTCGAGCCGGGCCCGCTGGGCATCGATCCGCTCGATCTCGCCCCGGACGTCGGAGATGCGGGCCTGGACCTCGAGCAGGTCGCTGACCTTGCCGGTGCCCTCCGCGATCTGGACGAGCACCTGCTCGCTGGCCCGGAGATTGCGCAGCCTCGCCTCGAGATCCACGATCTGGTCGCCGACCTCGGTGGCCTGCGTCTGCTCGCCCACGACCTTGGCCGCGATCGCACGGATCGCCTCCACGCTGTCATCCCAGCGCGTGGACGGAATCCGGTAGGTGACGGTGGCGACCGAGCGATCGCCGTCGTTGCGCTCCTGGGAAGCCCCGATGTACCCGCCCGTGGCAAGGACGGCCGCCTTCGCCTTCTCGAGCGCCGCCGGCAGGTCGTCCACGACGAGCTCGAGCGACCCGGTGTAGACGACCTTGAGATCGCTGGCGAGCGGCGCCGACAGCGGCTGCGAGCCGTCGCCCTGGCGCTGGCCGGTTCCGTCGTCCGACAACCCGCCGGGCTGCTCAACCGGGGCATTCGATGCGGCCGGGTACGGGGCGGCGTCCCCGTAGGACTCGGCGTTGGCCGGTGCCGAGGTCACTGCTGCGCTCCCGCCACAGGCGGTGGCCACGAGCGCCACGATCATGATCGGGATGGCCATGCGGAGTCGGTCGCTCCGCGGTCGCAGGATGCTCATCGTGTCCACCTCTGGCTCGCAGGCGTGATCGGTGCCGGTGACCGCGGGGGCGCGGTGGTTGGCGGACGCCGTTGGTTGGAGGGTGGTTCCCTCGTGGCCGTGGTGGGCATCGCGCGGGCGGGTTCCGCCCTCGGGACCGCGTGACGTCCCGCAGCCGGGACCCCGGTGTTCGTGGAGCGGTATCGTGCCGGCATGCGACTGCCCTTCGATCCGCCCGTGGAGCCGATGCTCGCCAAGGCGTCCGACACGCTGCCCGATGGT
>CAVSHH010000006.1:0-73638 GCA_963727585.1 uncultured Chloroflexia bacterium
CGAGGGCGAGGGGTAGCAGATGGGCGGGCAGAACGGTGCCCCGGTCCACGCGGGGACAGGAGGGACGCCGAACCTCCCCCGGGCGCAGAACTGGCCCGGAGCGCAGCTCCGGGCCAGCAGTGACAGACCGACGACGGCTAGCGCTCGGCGCGCCCCTCGGCCACGTGACGGCTCCACTCGGAGCTCCGACCGTCAGGCGACGCCGAGCTGCCGACCCAACCGCACTCGCACGTGACCTCGAGGTCGCGGTACCGCGACTCTGCGATCACGTGCTTGCGCTGGGTCGCCTGGGCTGGCGGCTGGCGGGACGGCAAGCCGTTGCCAGGTCGCTGGCGGTCGGTCACGAACTACGCCCGGTGCTGGGCGAAGCAGGTGCTGCAGTACACGGGCTTGCCGGTCGTCGGCCGGAACGGGACCTCGGTCTCCTGCCCGCAGGACGAGCAGGTCGCCGGGAACATCTCGCGGGGCCCGCGGCTCCGCGAACCATACCCACCGGACCCGCCGGCATCGTAGCCGCCGGAGGAGCTGTACCCGCCGCCGTCGGCGTTGCGCTGCGCCTTGCGGGCTGCGCGACAGCTGGGGCACCGGCGGGGCTCCGTGAAACCGCGCTCGGCAAAGAAGTCCTGCTCGCTGGCGGTGAACGTGAACGACTGGCCGCAATCGGCGCAAGTCAGCGTCTTGTCGACATTCATGAATCCACTTCCTCGTGGTGTGACGGGTTCCGCGATCGTCCTCAAGCGGATAACCGAGGGGAGTGGATCGAGTCTGCCGTTCCGGCTGGGCCCATGTGGGCGTTGAGGCGAGTAGCATACGCCATCTGTGTCCGGATGCCGAGCGAGAACGACGGGGCCGCCAAGAGGCCGCCACCCGTCTCGCCCGCCGGCCGGGCGCCGGGTCACTCCCGGGCGGCGTCCGGGATGGCAGTCGGAGGCATCGGCAGACCGGGCTCCTCGCTCGCCCGCAGGCGCGCCGCCAGCCCGTCGAGCAACATCTCCAGCCCGAAGGCGAACCGATCGTCGTGGGTGCCGGCAAACAGCTCGCCGGCGGCCCAGCGCACATTCGGCGCCGCGGCGGGGTCCAGGGCAGCGAGACCGCGCGCAGCCGCATCCGCCCGCTGCCGTCGAGCATCCCCGGTGGCTCCCTCGAGCCCGACAGCCTCCCACAGGGCAGCGCCGGCGACGTAGTTGCCCAGGGCGTGGTTGGCGAGCGCAGCGTCGCGCGGCGGGAAGCCCGCATCGCGCAGCACGCCCAGCGCGAGGTCGAGATCGCGCAGCCCGCCGGTGCCGGCCCCGAGGCGGGCGGTCAGCAGGACGGTGAGCTGCGGTCGACGGACCAGCGCCGCGCGCATGTCGGACGCGATCGCCTCCAGGTCTCGTCGCCAGTTGCCGCTCCGGGCGCCCGTGATCACCCCGTCGAGCAGCCGGGAGACAACGAGATCGAGCAGCTCGTCCCGGCTCGCGACATGCCGGTAGAGCGACATGGTACCGGCGCCCAGCCGGTCGGCCACGGCACGCATCGTCAGACCGTCGAGGCCGTCCTCATCGAGGATCACGACCGCTGCGTCCACGATCGCTTCGCGGCTGAGACTCGCTCGGGGGCGCCGCGCGGCTCCGGCGTGGTCGGGGCTTGACATGCGCCGACTCTACCGCTAGCGTACGGTGTACGCAAGCGTACGGCGTACGCATCGACCAGCAGCGGAGACGGATCGATGGGAACTGGGCTGGTCCAGGTGGTGGTGGCAGGTGTCATTGGCGCCCATGGCATCGGGCACGTGCTGGGGTGGCTCCCAGCATGGGGCCTGGCGTCGTTCCAGGGCGTCTCGTCGCGGTCAACCTGCTGGTGCTCTACGTCGTTCTCGTCGCCGGCTGGGGCGCCGGCGCACCGGTGAGCTGAGCTGAACTCGGCGGCAGCAGCCGCCGGCGACGTGCGGAGACCCCGGGGCGGATAACGCCCCGGGGTCGTTCCGTCTCCTCCGATCGGACGAGTTCAGTGAATCTGTGCCGCCCCCTCGAGCTCCTCGAACTCGATCGCGCCCTCGGCCGGGCAGACGTATTGGCACAGCCGGCAGCCGACGCAGTAGTCCTCGTCGACGACCAGCCGGGTCGACCCGTTCGTGCCCTGCTTGCGGATGGCCTGGTGCGCCCCGTCGTTGCAGGCGGCATAGCACAGGTTGCAGTGGATGCACTTGTCCTGGTCGATGTGGGCGAGCAGCCGGAACTCCTGGTCCAGCTTTCCCCAGTCGGTGATGGTCGGCAGGGCCCTGCCCACCAGCTCCGAGGGGCTGTGCAGCCCCTTGTCACGCAGGTACACCGAGAGTCCGTCGACGAGGTCGTCGATCAGCCGGAAGCCGTAGTGCATGACGCTGGTGCCCACCTGCACGGTGGTCGCGCCGACCAGCATGAACTCGAGCGCGTCACGCCAGGTCTCGATGCCGCCGATGCCCGAGACGGGGATGCCGACCTCGGGGTCGGCCGCGACCTGGGACACCATGTTGAGCGCGATGGGCTTGACCGCCGGGCCGGCGTACCCGCCGTGCGATCCCTTGCCCCGGACATCCGGGGTGGGCGCCCAGGTGTCGAGGTTGACCCCCACCAGCGAGCTGATGGTGTTGATCAGGGCGACGCCGTCGGCGTTGGCCGCCCGCGCCGCACGGGCCGGGTAGCGGATGTCGGTGACGTTCGGGGTGAGCTTGACGAGCACGGGCAGCTCGGCCTTCTCCATCACCCACTCGGTGATCATCTGGACGTAGTCCGGGACCTGGCCGACGGCGGCGCCCATGCCGCGCTCGCTCATCCCGTGCGGGCAGCCGAAGTTGAGCTCGTAGCCGTCCGCGCCGGTGTCGTTGCACTTGGCCAGGATCTCGTGCCACGCCTCGCGCTTCGCCTCGACCATGAGGCTGATCACAACGGCATTGTTCGGATACCGCTTCTTGACCTCGCGGATCTCCTCGATGTTGACGTCGGTCGGCCGGTCGCTGATCAGCTCGATGTTGTTGATGCCAACCAGCCGCCTGCCGTTGTGGTCGAACGTGCCCAGCCGCGCGGTGACGTTTCGGATCGGCTCGCCGATGGTCTTCCAGACGGCGCCGCCCCAGCCCGCGTCGAACGCCCGGGCGACCATCTCGCCGGTGTTCGTGATCGGGCAGGAGGCCAGCCAGAACGGGTTGGGACTGCGGATCCCGGCCAGGTCCGTGAACAGGTCGACACCGGGGACGGTGGCATCCGTGGGGCGTGCCGGCTCGACCCGCGTTGCGAGGCCGAGGGTGCGGATGATCGAGGCCGCGGCGACCTTGCCCTCCTGGACGGCGTTGACCACCTCGGCACCGCCGCTGGTGATGTCGCCGATCGCCCAGACCTTGTCCACGGGCGTCCGGAAGGTCGCCGGCTCGATACGTGCGACGCCGCGATCCACCGGGACGCCGAGGGCCGCCAGGAGGTCGGTCGGACCGGCCTGGCCCACCGCGCGGATCACGGTGTCGACGCGGACCTCGAACCGCGAGTCCGCCACCGGCATCGGGCGACGACGTCCGGAGGCATCGGGCTCGCCGAGGGTCATCGCCTCGAGGGCGATCCCGGTCACATGGGTGCCGCCCAGGACCTCCACGGGCGCCGCCAGCCAGCGAACCATGACCCCGAGCGACCGCACCAGGTCGATCGCATGGGGGTACGCCGGGCACTCCGCCGCGCCGCGGCGGTAGAACAGGGTGACCTCTTCGGCACCCAGCCGGACAGCGGCCGCGGCCGCGTCGAAGGCCGTGCTGCCGCCCCCCACGACCGCGACCCGCCGGCCCACGACCGGCGTCTCGCCGCCCGCGATGGCGCGCCGGATGACGTCGAGCGCGTCGAGCACGCCGGGCATGTCCTCCCCGGGCACCCCCAGCGGCCGGCCGCGGCCGAGCCCGGTCGCGACCACCACGGCATCGCTGCCGGCCAGGATCCCCGGCGCGTCGACGGCCCGCACGGCCGTGCCCAGCGCCATGCGGACCCCCGCCCGCTCGATCTCGGCAATCTCGAGCTCGACAGTCTCGCGAGGCAGCCGCCAGGGGACGATCCCGTGGTCGGCCAGACCGCCCGCCCGCTCATGCGCGTCGTAGACGGTCACCTCCACGCCCGCCTTGCGCAGCACCGCGGCACAGGCGAGGCCGGCCGGCCCGGCGCCGATCACCGCGACGGACTTCCCGCTGTCGGGCGCCGGCGCGAAGAACGGCCGGCCCGACGCTGCGAGCCCCTCGACGGCGTGGCGCTGCAGTCGTCCGATCTCGATCGGGCGGGCGCCGAGCGCGTTGTGGACACAGGCGCCCTCGCACAGGCGCTCGACCGGGCAGGCCGCGCCGCATGTCGCGCCCAGCGGGTTCTGGGCCAGGATCGTCCGGGCGCTGCCGTCGAGGTTCCCGGTGGCGATCTTGCGAATGAAACCCGGAACGTCGATGTCCGCGGGACAGGCCTCGGCGCATGGCGCGTCGACGCAGTACAGGCAGCGCTCGGCCTCGGTCCGGGCAGCGCTTCCGTCGAGGACCGGAAGGGGGAGGAACGAGTCGGGCAGCCGCCCAACCGTGGCGTCGAGGCTCATGGCGGATGAATCCCTCGGTCGGTCGCCGGTCGGGCCCGGCGGACAGGATGGACGCAGGATCCATGTTCCTCACCGGTGCCCGCGAGGGAACGGCCGAACCGCCCGGTATCGTGGGGGCCATCGGGTCCGCGCGCCCGGGACCTCGCTGCCGTACCTGCCGGGCGCGTGGGCGATGAGCGCGACAGACGCGCTGATCCGGCGGCAGGCTCAGCCGGGCGAGATCGCGAAGCCCACCGACCGCCCGTGGGCCTGCGCAAGCACCATCCAGATGCGGACCATGTCCTCGAGGATGCGGGCGTTGGCAAGCGGGCCGGCATCCTCCGCCTGGAACCCGAGCTGGCTGGCGAGGTCCAGCGCCACCCGCTTGGCATCCGGGTCGTCGCCCGCGACGAACATCGCGGCGGGCATCGTCCGCTGGCGGGCCGTGGCGTAGTTCTCGGCGCCGATGGTGTTGAAGGCCTTGGCCAGCCTGGCTCCGGGAAGCAGTTCGGCGAGGTCCTCGACGGTCGAGCGCATGGGGTCGCCGTCGAACCGGTTCATGGCGTCGATCACGATGCGCCCGTCGAGGGGGCCGATCTCGGCCGCGATCGCGGCAAGCCCGGCGGGGCGGAGCGCGAACACGACGACGTCGGCACCGCTCACCGCGGGAGCCGGTGCCTCGGCCGTCGCATCCGGGATCTCGGCAAGCGCCGCCAGCGTCTTGGTGCTGTCGGGGTCACGAACGCCGAACACGACGTCGTGGCCCACGCCGGCGAACGCCCTGCCCAGCCCGCCGCCGACGTTGCCCGCACCGATGATCGCGATCCGCATCCGTGGGTCCTCCCGAGTGGTCGCCGGCCCATCCGGTCGTCCCCCGATCATCTCGCGCCGGGCAACCTGTCGGATCGAGACCGAGGGCCGCCGGCCGGCCCCCGTCGGAGGGTTGTCGCTGCTGCGAGCTGGCGGCCGGTCGGAGTCGGCCGCGGTGATCAGCTCCGGCTGCCGCCGAAGATGCGCAGGAAGAACAGGAACAGGTTGATGAAGTTCAGGTACAGGTGCAGCGCCGCGAGGATCGAGGCGCGTTCCATGGAACCGGTCGCCGCGGCGTAGTCGCCGCGGGTGATCCGCTGGACGTCGTACGCCGTGAGCGCCGTGAACAGCAGCACGCCCCCGACCGAGATGATCCAACTGATCGCCTCAGACGCCAGGAAGATGTTCACCACTGCGGCGATGATGATCCCGATCAGTGCCATGAACAGGATGCCGCCCAGCCCGGCCAGGCTGCGCTTGGTGACGGCCCCGTAGACCGCGGCGGCGCCGAACATGCCGGCCGCCGAGAAGAAGGCCGAGGCCACCGCCTGGGTGCCGCCCGCCTGCTGCATCGTCGCCCACACGATCACGCCGATGGTGAGACCCATCGATGCCGCGTAGACGAAGAACAGCAGCAGGGAGATGGTGGGCGAGATCTTCCGGATCGCCACCTGGATCCCGATGCCCAGGACCAGCTGCCCGATCACGATGAACAGCCAGGCATTCATCACCCAGCTCATCAGGGTCGCGCTGGAGCCCACCAGGTAGGCGACCGCGGCGGACAGGAGCAGGCCCGCGAACATCCAGCCGAACGCCCCGACCAGCAGCCGCTGGACGAGCGCGGGCGCCGGGCGAACACCCAGCTGCGAGGCACTCAGCGGGGCGCCCGACGGGTAGGGGGTGCCGGTCATCGATTGCTCCTTTGGTTGGAATCCGGCGTGGGTCCCGGGGGGCGCCGATCGGGGCGCGCGGCGGTCGGCACATGCGCCTCGGCCTGCTCGGCAGCCCGGGCCAGGACCCACAGCAGGTCGGCCAGTCGATTGAGGTATGGGAGGAGCCGGCTGTCCGCGAGCCCCTCATCGCGCAGGGACAGGGTAACGGCACGCCGCTCCGCGCGCCGCAGGACGGTCCGCCCCATCTCGAGCCCGGCGGACAACCGGCTCTCGCCGGGCACCACGAACTCGCGGGGCAGCACGATCTGCGCCTCCACCTCGCGCAGGAGCTCGTCCATGCCGTTCACCATCCCGTCGGACACGCGGCTCACGTCGTCACGCGCCCTGTCCCGGGCCTCGGGATTGGTGGCCAGCTCGGCACCGACCACGAACAGCTCGCGCTGGATTTGGAGGACGACGTCGGCGAGGCTCGCGAGCGGGGCTGGCAGCTCGGCCGACGTGGCCATCGCGGACAGCTCGGCACGGGCCAGGCCCAGCGCCGCGACGGCCTCGTCCACGGCTCCGTAGGCCTCGGTCCGGAGATCGTCCTTGGTCACGCGATCGCCACCGAACAGGAGGGCGGTCGTGCCGTCGTCACCACGCCCGGTGGCGACGGCGCTGTCGTAGTCGATGCGGCGATCGGTCATCGGAGTCAGCGGGCAGCGGGGTGCGCGGCCAGGGGGTTCGACGCGCCGCCCGGCGCAGTGCTCACCACATCAGGCCGGCGTCGCGCGGGTCCCAGCGCTCCGCCAGCAGGGTGACCTTGACCGGGTGGTCCACGACGCTCTCCGCCTGCTCCTTGACCTGCTGGATCATGGCGCCGGCGTAGGGGCAGAACGGCGTGGTGAGGATCATCTTGACCTCGGTGCCCTCGGGCCCCAGGAGGATCTGCTTGATCAGTGCCAGCTCCACGACGTTCATCCCGATCTCGGGATCCACGACCGCCCGCAGGGCATCGAGGATCGCGAGCTCGGTTGCGCGGCGGGTCGCGTCGAACGCGACATCGGGCTGGGTGGCGGGCTGGGAATCGGTCATCGCCGGAAATCCTACCACCGGACTCGGGAATGGCTGAAGCGGCGTCCCCGCGGGGCACCCATCCGGGCGCTATCGGGCCGTTCCCGGGTCGTTCCTGGGCCGTTCGCCTATTTGCGCAATTACGCAAGCAGGTGGCAGAATAGGGGCACCACCTGCGAGGAGAGCCATGTTCGAGGAGCGCTACACCTTCGGGGTCCGCCTGCGGGCGCCGTTCGCCGTCGTCCGCGAGGCGGTCGAGGCGGCGCTGAGAACCGAGGGCTTCGGGATCCTGACCGAGATCGACGTCGCCGCGACGCTGAAGGCGAAGCTCGACGTCGACCGCCCGCCCTACCGCATCCTCGGCGCCTGCAATCCGCCGTTCGCGCACCATGCCATCGAGACCGATCCGTCGATCGGCGCCCTGCTGCCATGCAACATCGTCGTCCGCGCGGACGACGATGCCATCGTGGTCGAGGCCATGGATCCGGGCGCGGTCCTGCGCCTGGTCGGTCGTCCCGAGATCGACCTCGTGGCCACGGAGATCCGCGCCCGTCTCGTGCGCGTCGTCGCTGTCCTGGCCGACCAGTTTCCCGTCACGGAGGCCATCGCGTGAGCGCCAAGACCGCCACCCTCACCCTGACCAACGACGACATGCGGTTCGAGGCCGTGGTCGACAGCGGGCACACCGTCGTCATGGACAACGGCGACAGTGACACCGGGGTCCGTCCGGCCGAGCTGGTCGGAGTCGCCCTGGCCGGCTGCACGGCCATGGACGTCATCTCCATCCTGCGCAAGAAGCGCCAGGCCGTCAGCCACTACGAGGTCCGCGTCAGCGGCGAGCAGGTCGACGGGCATCCGCACAACTTCACGCGGTTCGACCTTGTGCACGTGTTCGAGGGCGATGGGCTGGATCCTGCCGCGGTCGCCCGCTCGATCGAGCTGTCGTGCACCAGGTACTGCGCCGTGGGCACGACCCTCGCCGCAGGCGAGGTGGAGATCCACCACGGCTACGTGATCCGCACCCCGTCCGGGGACGAGGTCTACGCCGAGGTGCTGGTCACCGGTCCGCACCAGTCGCCGGCGACGGTCGCCGCCGGCAACTGAGCCCGGCCGGTCATCCCGGGAACGAGGCCGACCCCGATGCTCAGGCCGGGACGGCCGGCCCCTTGACCACGACGCCGGGGATCCGCAGGCGCTCCGGCAGCACCGCGGCCTCGGCCTCCGTATAGCCTGGCCCGGCGAGCGAGCCGTCGGCCTCGAAGAAGGCCGGGTACCGGTCCCGGTGCGCAGCGGCGTACGCATAGGCCTCGGCAATCCCGAGCAGCTTGAGCTCCGGGTAGTCCTTGAGCAGGTCCACCACGGTGCAGCCGTTCCGCCGCAGCTCGAGCACCTGGCGGACGGTCAGGCGCGACCCGAAGCAGAAGGGCTCGCCATTCATCACCAGCGGGTCGCGCTTGACCCACTTGATCGTCATCTCAGATGCCCTTGTAGAGCGCGTCGAGAAGCTTGTTCTTCCGCCGCGCATCGCCCGAGATCCGGCGCTCCTCGTGATAGACCTCGATCGCCGCATCGAGCGCGGCATCGGCCACGGCGACCTCCTCGGCGGCCAGCACCCCCCGGGCTGCGGCCCGCAGACCCTCGAGCAGGGCGACCACGTCGTCCATCGACACCCGTCGGCGGCGGAACACGGTGGCGGCGCTGTCGGCGAAGTGCTTCAGCCAGTGGCTGTCGTTGCCGGCCACGCACAGGGCCAGCCGGTCGACATGGACCTCGGCATCGCGGAGCAGGTTGCGCATGCCCTCCACCCCATAGCGCTCCTGGAGGGTCGAGTCCGCGTCGACGGCGACCTCGAGGGCCCGCACCGCGAGGGCCCGGCGGGTGGCCCGGAGACGGGCGGCTCCCTCCGGGAACCCGGCCTGGAGGCTGCGCGGCGGTTGACCCAGCGTGGGATGGCTCACGGTGCCGAAGTCTACCGCCCCGGGCTCCCGGATGCGTAGCATGTCGGGATGAACGACCAACGGCAGGGAGGCGAGCGACGACGCCTGGACCGGGCACCGGGCGAGCGATATGCCGGCAGCCCGCGCGGGGCCGGCGGCTCGCCCGGTCCGGGCCGCGGCGCCGGCCCGGACCGCGGCATGGCCCCCCGGGCACGGGCCATCGTGGCCGGCGCCGTGGTGGCCGACGCGGGCGCCCTGCTCTACTTCGCGCTGGGGTTGCTCGACCTGGGCGCGGGGATGATCGCCGTCGCCGCGTTCGTGGGTTGGGCCACCGGCGTCGCCCTGATCTGGTGGGGACGCGGGGCGATCAGCCCGGAACGGTTGCGGCTGGGGCTGGCTCTCGGGCTGGGGGCCTGGGCGATCGTGCTCGCGATGGCGATCGACTGGGCATACGGGCTGGCGCAGGGTGGTGCGCTGGGGCCGATCGACTACGTGCTCCAGCGCTACACCTGGTGGGGCGTCGCGTCGATCCCGGTCTCGGCCGTGGTCGCCGGCCTGCGGGCGCGCTGACCGGGTTCCTGCCTGGTGGTCCGGGCACGAGCGCCGGAGGCCCGTCGGGTCATCGCTGCAGGCGCTCGGGGCGCGGAGCCCGTCGCTCGTCGTGGTCCGCATGATCGGCGGCGGCCCGGCGCGCCTCGTCGAGGCGTGCCTGCAGGTCGGGATCGAGCGGGATCGAGCGGCGCGAGCCGCGGGCGAGCTGGCCCGCGCGCGCCGTCTCCGGTCCCGGTGCCGCGGGCTGGCCGGCGGTCGCCCCGGGTGACTCGGCGTGTGCCTCGTGCACCGCGTCGCCGGGCACGGAGCCCATTCCCTGCCCGGCTCCCCGCCCGCCGGTCTCGCCCCGGAACGGCATCCCCTGCCGCTCGACCGCATCGAGGCTCATCCGCAGGGCCGCCGTCTTCTGGGCCGCCACCTCGCGCACGTAGGCCGCCTCCTCCCCGGCCGACAGCGTGCGGCCGCGAACGATTGCCTTCGGCTTGCCGACCATCAGCCAGGCCAGGTGATAGCGGTCCATCGTCCCCCATGCCGCGGCGAGCAGGTCGTCGGACAGCTGCAGCCACGTCTGGAGGGCCGTCAGGGACGGGGCGGCGTCCAGCCGCTCGCCCTCGGCGATCAGCTGGCGGGTGCGGAGGATCAGCTCGTCGCGAGTCATCGCCGCAGAGTCTAGGACGGCCGAGCCACCAGCGGGACCTGCAGCTTCCCCGCCGTCCGGCGAGAATGCGATGCGTCGGCAACGGTGCCACCCGCTCGGCCGGGCGCACCGGGAAGGGCCGTCGCCCACAGTGGGAGCCCCGTCCAGTACCGGAGGTTCAGCTGATGACCGGTCCGACCGAGCCCGGGATGTCCGGACCCGAGCCCGGCGTGCCCGCGCTCGCCAACCCGGCGACGGACGCTGCCGGGGATCCGGGTACGCCGATCTCGCGTCGCGCGGTGCTGCAGGCGGCGGGCGTGCTGACGGCCGGCGGTGTAGGCCTGGCGGCCGGCTTCGCCCTTCGGGGGGTGGTCGACGGCTCCACGGTTGCGACATCGCCCGCGGCGTCGTCGGGGCCCGCGGCGAGCGGCGGGGGCGATGTCGCCGTACCGACGGCGACGGCGCCCACCGATGCGAGCACGGACGAGGCGTTCCCGGCAAGCCTCGTTCACGAATTCCGCTCCGCGCCCAACCTGCAGCCGCCGCGGCTGTTCGTCCGAACACCGGCTTCAGGCACGGACGCGGGTCGGTTGTTCACGACCCCGGACAACGGTCACGGTGCGGTCGCCGCCCTGGTGATCTACGACGAGACCGGAGACCCGGTCTGGGTCCGGCCCGGCGATGGTCGCTATGCCACCAACCTCCACGTGGTCCGCTGGGCAGACCGGCCGGCGCTCGCATGGTGGGAGGGAGCGGCGACGGTCGGCGTCGGTGACGGCGAGTTCGTGATCGCTGACGACACGTATGCGGAGATCGCGCGGCTCGCCAGCGGGGCGCATGCCGACCTCCACGAGCTGCAGCTCACCGAGGCCGGCACGGCCATCTTCATCAGCTACGAGGAGATCCCGGCCCCGTCGGGCGGCACCTCGTCCTCGCCTCCCAGGACGATGTACGACTGCGTCGTGCGCGAGATCGAGGTGGCAACCGGCTCGCAACGGTTCGAGTGGCATTCGGCCCAGCACATCGGACTCGACGAGTCCAGCGCCCCCGTCCCCGATGACCCGTCCGTGCCCCACGACCCGGTCCACGTCAACTCGGTCGAGGTCGACAGTGACGGGAACCTGCTGGTCTCGGCGCGAAACACGAGCTGCATCTACAAGGTTGACCGGGCAACCGGCGACGTTCGGTGGCGGATGGGGGGCACCCGGAGCGACCTGCAGCTCGGCCCCGGACTCGACTTCGCGCTCCAGCACGATGCGCGCCGCCAGGCGGACGGGACGATCACCATCTTCGACAACCGGCGACCGCCCGAGAACGCACGCGGCATCGTCGTCGCCCTGGACGAGCAGGCGATGACCGCTCGCCTGGTCCGCGCCTTCGAGCGCGACGACCCGCTGCAGGCCGCGAGCCAGGGCAGCGTCCAGGTGCTGCCCAACGGCAACGTCCTGGTCGGCTGGGGATCGCAGGCCGTCCTGACCGAGTTCGACGGGTCCGGATCCATCCTGTTCGATGCTGCGCTCCCCGCCGGTGTCCAGTCGTACCGTGACCGCCGCGCCCCCTGGACGGGCCGCCCGGCCGAGCCGCCGGCGCTCGCCGTCGACCCGGTCCGAGACGCCTCGGGCTCCCAGCAGCGCGTGACGGCCTACGCGAGCTGGAACGGGGCCACGGAGGTCGCCACGTGGGCCCTCGAGGTGGCTGACGACAGCGGGGCGCTCTCGCGCGTCGACACCCGGCCGAGGACCGGCTTCGAGACCACCCTCTCGGGCGTGACGACCCTCGAGAAGGTCACCAGGGTGCAGGCCGTCGCCCTCGCCGCGGACGGAGCGGAGCTGGGCCGGAGCGCCGTGGTCGCCCCGGCCTGACCCGGTGGGGTGGCCGCGGGCTATCCCTCGTCGTGCGCTCCGAACACCGCCTCGCGGTCCGCCCGTGCCCGGAGGGTCCAGGGCCCAGGGCGCCCTGCGCCGATGGGGTGCCCGTTGAACCTGGTCACGGGCAGGACGCCGGCGACCGATGAGCACATGAACGCCTCGCTCGCCGCGGCCAGCTCGTCGGGGGTCAGCCAGCCCTCGACGGTTCGCAGGCCGGCCGCGGCAGCCCAACCGAGCAGCCAGGACCGCGTGGTGCCCGGCAGGATCGCGCACTCGAGGGCCGGCGTGGCCAGCTCCACCCCTCCGTCGGGCGCCATGCGCACCAGGAAGATGTTCGCCGTCGTCGCCTCCGACAGGTGGCCGGACTGGGTGAGGAACACGGCATCCTCCGCACCGGCCCGTCGGGCCTCGATCCGGGCGTAGACATAGTCAGCGCGCGAGATGGTCTTGAGGCTGACGACCGGGTTGGCCGGGTCCCGCCGGACGGCCGAGGCAACGAGCGACAGCCCGCGCTCGAGGTGGTCCGGCGGGGGCGGCATCACGGGCCAGGCCTGGATCACGATCGTGGGCACGAGGTGGATCCCGGCCGGCGGCAGCAGCCCGCGCGAGCTCCATGCGCCGCGCGAGACGGTGATCCGGACCGAGGCATCCCCCTCGGGCCCATCGAGGCCCTCGGCGTCGAGCAACGCTGCGATCCCGGCAGCCAGGCGCCGGTCCACGTCGGGCGGCAGCTCGATCCCCAGGCCTTCGGCGGAGCGCCGGAGGCGGACGCAGTGCTCGGCCAGCTCGGTCGTCCGCCCACCTCGCGCGCGCAGGGTCTCGAACAGTCCGTCACCCAGCTGGAACCCGCGATCGAACGCGGACAGGTGCGGCTCACCGGCGGGACGGAGCTCGCCGTCCACCCACACGAAGCGGGGGCCCGCGTCGGTCACGACCACATCTCGCCGGCACCAAGCGAGGACAGGGGACCGCGGGCCTTGGCGACGGTCTCCTCCCACTCGGCCTCCGGATCGCTGCGCCAGGTGATCCCGCCCCCGACGTGGAGCGTCAGCCGCTCGCCGTCGGCGACGAACGTCCGGATGACGATCGACGACCCGAGGCGGCCGTCCGGCCCCAGCCAGACCATCGCCCCGCAATACGGGCCGCGCCGAACCGGCTCCAGCCGCTCGACGACCTCCATCGCCCGGAGCTTCGGTGCACCCGTGATGGAGCCGCCCGGGAAGCTGGCCTCGAGCAGGTCGAACGCGTCGCACCCCGGCCGCAGCCGTCCGGTCACGGTGGTCACCAGGTGCTGCACCATCGCGGTCCGCTCCGGCCGAAGCAGTCGCGGCACCCGGACCGTGCCCGGCTCACAGACCCGACCCAGGTCGTTGCGGAGCACGTCCACGATCATCACGTTCTCGGCCCGGTCCTTGCGACTGGCCAGCAGCTCGCGCAGCAGGGCCCGGTCCTCGGCCGGGGTGCGGCCGCGGGGCCTGGTCCCCTTGATCGGATCGGTCGAGACCATGCCCGATCCGTCCACCGCGAGGAACGGCTCGGGCGACGCCGACAGAAGCGCCCGCGGAGCCCCGGTGGCCGGCGAGGGGCCGAGCTCGAGGTAGCCCGCGAACAGCGCCGGATCGCCGGTCCGCAACCGCCGGAACAGCGGCCACGGGTCCCCGGCGAACGAGGCCTCGAGACGCCGGGTCAGGTTGGCCTGGTAGATCTCGCCCCGCCCGATCGCGTCGCGCACGGCTTCGACCTGCCGGACCCAGGCGGCGTGCGAGGTCCCCGAGAGGAACTCGGTGGGGACGGCTGCCTCGAGCACGGAGCGCGACTCGGGCACGGGACGCGGATCGGGCAGGTAGCCGCCGAGATGGCGATCGACGCGCTCGAGGACCTCGGCCAGGCGCCGGGCAGCACGGGCCGGGTCGCCGTCGACCTGGCGAACGCCGAGCCAGGCTTCGCCGCGCCGCCGGTCCCACGCGATCGCCCAGTCGTGGAGGGCCAGGCGAAGCAGCGGCAGGTGCTGGTCCACCTGGGCGATCGACGGCAGGGTCTCGAATCGCCGACCGAGGTCGTAGCCCAGGAAGCCGGCAAGCCCCCCGCAGAACGGCGGACCGGCCGTGCCCGGCCGCGGACCGGCGTCCATCCGGCCGAGCAGCGCACGCGCCTCCGCGAACGGATCGGATCCCTCGGCCGGCGCGTCCACCAGCGCGACCGGGTCGGCGGTGAGGAAGCTCCAGCGCCCGGTGCGTCCCGGCCGGGCGCTCTCCAGCAGCGCCAGACCCGACAGATCACGGAACGCCTCGGCAGCGTCGAGCGGCGCCACGGCGTCGAACGCCGGCAGGCGCCAGGCGATGACTCCGCCGCGGACGGCGGTGGCGGTCGGGCGGGGCGATGGGACCGGGGGTCGCGGGATCGACGGCACCCGGCGATGATAGGCCGCGACGGGGCGGCAGCGAGGGAGGTTGACATGCGTGCAGGCGAGCTCGGTCTGCGGATCGGGCTGCTCGAAACCGGCGAGCACGATGCGATCACCGATGTCGCCGGCGTCCTGGTCGGCCACACCACGCTCATCCGCGGCGAGGGGCGGCTCGTGGTCGGCAACGGGCCCTTGCGCACCGGCGTCACCGTCGTGGTCCCCCACGAGGACCACGTCTGGACCGAGCCCGTGTTCGCCGGCTGCCACCGGCTCAACGGCAACGGGGAGCTGACGGGCCTCGAGTGGGTCCGCGAATCGGGGATGCTGGGCGGCGTGATCGGCATCACCAACACCCACAGCGTGGGCGTGGTGCGCGACGCGCTGGTGGCTCACGCTGCACGCGACAACCGTGGCCAGGGCGTGTGCTGGTCGCTGCCGGTGGTGGGCGAGACGTACGACGGCGCGCTCAACGACATCGACGGCTTCCACGTCCGCCCGGAGCACGTCGATGCCGCGCTGGCGTCGGCGGCGCGGGGGCCCGTCGCGGAGGGCAATGTCGGTGGCGGGACCGGCATGATCCTCCACGAGTTCAAGGGCGGGATCGGGACGGCGTCGCGCCGGGTGCCCGATGCGGACGGCGGCTGGACGGTTGGGGCCCTCGTCCAGGCGAACTACGGCTCGCGCGTCCTGCTCCGCGTGGACGGTGTCCCGGTCGGCCAGGAGATCCCGGTGAGCGAGGTGCCAAGCGCCTGGGACCAGATGGAGGCCCTCGACGCGGCCGTCGCCGATGCCGCACCGGGGATGGCCGGTCGCCAGGGACCCGGCGGCGGCTCGATCATCGTCATCCTCGCGACCGACGCCCCGCTCCTCCCCCACCAGTGCGAGCGGCTCGCGCAGCGGGCCGGGCTGGGCCTGGGGCGGATGGGATCGATCGCGTCGAACGGCTCGGGCGACCTGTTCCTGGCCTTCGCGACCGGCAACCGCGGCCTGGGCGTGACCGGCACGGCCACGGATGCCCGACAGGTGGTCGATGCGCGACTGGTCGTGGACAAGGCGCTGTCGCCGCTGTTCCAGGCGGCCGTGGAGGCCGTCGAGGCCGCCGTGGTCAACGCACTCCTGGCGGCCGAGACGCTGACCGGGCGCGACGGGATCACCGCCTACTCGATCGACCACGGGCGGCTGCTCGACGTCATGGCCCGCTACGGTCGGGGTCCCCGCGCCGGCGCCGGACGCTGACCGGCGCCAGCGTGATGGGCGCGCGCCGAACGATCCGGCAGGCGACGGCGGCCGACGAGCCGGCCCTGCGCACCCTGCTTGCAGCCCACGACAGCGACGCCTCGGACAGCGAGACGGGTGTCGAGGGAGGCTACCTGCGGCACCTGGTCGCCAACCACCGGGTGCTGGTCAGCACGGAGGACGAACGCGTGGTCGCCTTCGGAGGCGCCGTGGATACCGGCCGCTGCAGGATGCTGTCGGACCTGTTCGTCCAACCCGGGCGACTTGGCCAGGGCATCGGCCGCCCGCTGCTCGCACGATTGCTGGGGGCCGCGGCGCGGCGGGCCACGTTCGCCTCGGCCGACCCTCGCGCGCTGCCGCTGTACGTGCGGGCCGGCATGACCCCGTTGTGGGTCAACCTCTACCTCGAGGGTCCGGGGCGCCGCCTGCCGGACCCGGCGTCGTCGATCACCGTGCGCTCGGCGGGCCCGCCCGAGCTGGCCAGGCTGGAAGCCGCCTGGCTGGGCGCCGCGCGGGAGACGGACCATGCCTACTGGGCGGCCCAGCCGGCAGCAGATCCGTTCGTGGTCGAGCAGGGCGGACATCCGGTCGCCGTCGGCCACGCGCGGGCAAAGCCCAATTCGCGAGCCCGCGTCCTCGACCGACTCGTCGTCGCCCCCGGGGCGGACCCCGTCGCCGCGGCGATCGCCGGTCTCGTCAGGGCCGCCCACGGGGGGCACGTGCACGCCTGCGTGCCCGGGCCCAACCCGCTGCTGCCGATCCTGCTCGACGCTGGGTTTCGCGTCGTGGACCAGGACCAGTTCCTGGCCAGCCATCCGGACATCGTCGACCCGGCCCGCCTGCTTCCGAGTCCGGGGCTGCTGTAGCGCCAGGGTGAGCGGGGGCGCCGTCGCGCGGCGGCCGGCCGCTGCGGCCCTCAGCCGTTCGCGAACGGATGGTCGCGGCGCGCGAACTCGTCGAGTGCCTCGCGACAGGCCTGCGCCTGGCGCCGCGCCTGGCCGACGATCCACGGGTCCACGCGCACCGAGTCCTCGAGCGTCACCACCGGCCCCCGGTCACTCTCGTCGAGCGCGATCCCCGACACGTTGCGGTAGTCGGTCATCCAGTTGGCCTGGAGCGCCACGAGGACATCGGCGACCACCCGGCGCGTGAACAGCCAGTCGAGGTGCTGGGCGTTGAGGCGGTCGGCCAGGTCGTCCAGCCGGACGGGAACTCCGCGCTCCATGCGGGCCACCACCTCGGTCACGCGCAGCGAGCTGAAGGGATCGCCGGACTCGGCCACGACCGGCGGACGTGGCAGCTCCTCGGGAAAGCCGGCCGGGAGTGGGCGGCGCGTGGGACTGGGATCGGGGTTCACGGGTGGTCGGCTCCGGTGGAGGTGGCTGAGCGCGTCGAGGCGGACGTCTCGAGCGCCTCGCGGCCGCGTGGTGACAGGATGTACGTGCCCCGCGCCACGCGCTCGAACCAGCCGTACACGTCGCGCTGGAGGATCGAGGACGCGTCGGGGACGTCGGCGGCAGCCCGCATCGCGCGCAGCGTGAGCGGGCCCTCGGCGAGCAGCGCCAGGCAACGCAGCGCCTGCTGACGATAGGCCGTCATGATCGGGGCCCGCACGGAGCCGCCGCGCGTGGGATCGCCGACACGCCGCTGATGCTCCCCGAGCAGGCGCGTCGCACGCCGGCGGTCACGCCGGGGGCGGTAGGGCACCGGATCCAGCACCACGTCGGCCCGCCCGTCGGCGATCACGATCAGGCCCAGCCCCAGCCGTCGCAGGAGCCGGCGGACGCCCACCTGGCGCCGGGGCCATGTCGCGACAGCCACGTACACCGCGTCCGTCATCGCCAGCCGGTCGACGCCCTGGAGGACGAGGTCCAGCCCGAAGGCGAGCTTGAGCTCCACGATGACCGGCGGGGCGCCGGCCCGGACCCCCACGACGTCGCAGCCGCGCACCTCGCCCTTGACCTCGTACCCCTGGCCCTCGAGCAGGGCCTTGACCGGCGAGTAGAGATCGACCTCGCGCTGGCGGACGGCAGGCAGGGCGGTGGCCATCCATCGAGGCTAGCACCGGCAACTCACGGCGGCAGCCTGGGCTACGATCGCGAGCATGTCGCCGACCCGCGGTCGCGGCCGCATCCAGAGCGATCCGCCCCGCACGATGGATCTGCCGCCGCTCGCGGCGTTCACCGGCAGGTCCCTCGAGGCGGGCGAAGCGTACGACGAGCTGGATTTCGATGGGTGCGACCTCGTGGGGCAGGATGCAACCGGGGTGGAGCTCCTACGCTGCCGGATCGCGCACAGCCGCATCGACGACCTGCGGCTGCGGCGAGCGAGGCTGGCCGAGTGCCTCCTGGTAGAGGTTGGCGCATCGACAATTGACGCCGCCGAGTCCGCCTGGCGCGAGGTGCTCTTGGACGGGGCCCGGATCGGTGCGTTGCGAGCGGGCGGCGCCGACTGGCGCGACGTCCGGATCCGCGGCAGCAAGCTGGACTTCCTGGACCTGACGTCCACCCGGCTGGCCTCGGTGGCCCTCGAGGACTGCGTGATCGACGCGCTCGACCTCGGGAACGCGGAGCTCCACGGGGTGACCTTCGAGCGCTGCCGGATCGCGGCTCTCAACGTCGACGAGGCGCGCTGCGTGGACGTCGACCTGTCCGGCGCGGAGCTGGCCGAGGTGCGTGGCGTGGCGGGACTGCGTGGCGCGACCGTCGGCGAAGCGCAGCTCGTGGCGCTCGCGCCGGTCCTGGCGGCCGCGCTCGGCATCCGGGTCGCCGGGAGCCATCGGGACCCGGGCGGGGCGTAGCATTCCGGGCATGGCCGCTGCCGATCGTCCCGCGAAGCCGAGGCGCCCGGGTTCGCCACCCAAACCGTGGCAGCGTGCCGAGGCGGGTCGGTACCGATCGGCGGACGAACGGTTCACGCTCGAGAACGAGGGTGCGGGCCGGTGGTTCCTCACCGACGGCGTCGAGCGCGACGAGCTGGGGCTGCCGCGCACCACGGGCCCCTACCCCACCCTGGAGGCCGCCAAGGCGGCCGCCGATGCCGCCAGATCCGGGCCCGTCAAGCCATCGCCGCTCGCCGACAGGCTCGCCGAGGCCGGGGCGCGTCCACGCTCGGCCCGCGCGCGGGGCAGCGGCGGCTCCGACACCCACCGCTCCGGTGCCGCGAGCGCCCGGCCGGATGCACCCGCGCGGCAGGCCGAGCAGGCCGCGACACCGGCACCCGCCGCCCCACCCCCGACCTGGCTGGACACGCTTGCCGCCCGCGACGGGGAAGCAGCCCGCGGGGCCCGGCAGTGGATCACCGCGCTGGAGTGGGAGGGCATCGCCGATGCCGCGGCGATCGTGCGGCGCGATGTCCTTGGCGACCGGCCGGCGGTCGCCACCCGGCTGCTCGCGCGCGACGTGCTCGCGGCCCTCGGCGCGTTGCCGGAAGCCACGACGATCGCAGTCGCCCGAGCCGTGGCCGGCGTGCTCGCGTCGGCGCCGGAGCGGCACGGTCTGCCGGGCTGGGAGCTGCGCGAACGCGATCGTCACGGCCGGCCCGGCCGCGCCATCCGGCTGACGGCCGAGGATCTGCTCGCGGCTGCCGGGCCCGCGGACCCGCCGGACGCCGAGGGGCAGTGACCCCTCCCGGCCGGGCAGCGATCGCCTCGCCGCCGGGCAGCCCCGGTCGAGATGGGTCCTCCCTGCGGGGCTAGCCCTCCGGCTTGCCCCCCGGCTCGACTCCAGCCTCCAGCACCGGTACGTGGCGCGAGGTGTCGGTCGCCGACCCCTCGATCGCGCCCACCCCCAAGGGGACCCATTTGGAGGGGTCCTTGAGCCGGTGGGTTCCCTCGGCGCCGCGGTCGTGCACCTGTTGGAAGCCGGCCGGCTCGATCCACATCCGCTTGCCGTCGAGCAGGCCCGTGATGCCCTCCTGTCCCGGCTCGGGTCGCGGGTTCTGACAGTAGCGGCAGGTGGACGGGTCGTGCGGCGTGTACTCCGCCGGCTCCTCGTAGGTGGTGATGTAGCCCTCGTAGTTGCGGAGGACCACCTTGTGATCCGAGTAGGACACGAGGTAGTTGGGCATGACCGGGATCTTGCCGCCCCCGCCCGGC
The DNA here is from genome assembly GCA_963727585.1 of uncultured Chloroflexia bacterium. Lineage (GTDB taxonomy): Bacteria > Chloroflexota > Limnocylindria > Limnocylindrales > CSP1-4 > CAIXZV01. Next base: position 20,035 of record CAVSHH010000006.1, read on the forward strand.
GCGTCGACGATGAACTGCGGAACGGCGTAGCCGGATGTGTGGCCGCGCAGGCCCTCGATGATCTCGAGGCCCTTGCCCACCGGTGTCCGGAAGTGGCCGGCGCCCTCCACGAGATCGCACTGGTAGAGGTAGTACGGGCGGACGCGGTTCTCGACCAGCCGCTGGACCAGGTCGCGCTGGATGTGGACGCAGTCGTTGATGCCCGCGAGCAGCACCGACTGGTTGCCGAGCGGCACGCCGGCCCTGGCAAGCTTGTCGCAGGCGCGCGACAGCTCGGGCGTGATCTCGTTGGGGTGGTTGACGTGGATGTTCAGCCACATCGGGTGGTACTTCGCGAGCATCTCGCACAGCTCGTCGTCGATCCGCTGGGGCAGGAACACCGGGACCCGCGAGCCGATCCGTACGACCTCCACGTGCGGGATCTCGCGCAGGCCGCGCAATGCGGACTCGAGCAGCTTGGGCGCGAGGGTCAGGCCGTCCCCGCCGGAGATCAGGACATCGCGGATCTGCGGCGTCCGCCGGATGTAGTCCAGCTGGGCCTCGTGCTCCTTGCGATTGAAGTTCTGAGTGGCGTCGCCGACGATCCGGCTCCGGGTGCAGTAGCGGCAGTACGAGGCACACTGGGTGGTGATCAGCATCAGCACCCGGTCCGGGTAGCGGTGGACCAGCCCCGGGACGGGCGAGTGGCGGTCCTCGGCCAGCGAGTCCTCCATCATCCCGGTGAAGCTGTGCAGCTCACGGCCGAGGGGGATGATCTGGCGGCGAATCGGATCGTCCGGATCCTTGGGATCGATCAGGCTGATGAAGTAGGGCGTGACGTCCACCCGGAACTTGTCCGGAGCGGACAGGCCCTCGCGCTCCTCGTCCGTCAGCTCCAGGATCCGCTCGATCTCGGCCAGCTCGTTGACCCGGTTGGACAGCTGCCAGCGCCAGTCGTTCCACTTCTCGTCCGGGACATCCTCCCAGATCGCAGCCCGGCGGCTGACCGCCGGCCTGCCGTCCGGTCCGAGCTGCTTCGCCGGATCGCGCGGGTTCACCCAGGCCGGCTCGATCGCCGTCCCGCCACCGGCCGCCTGCACCTGCTCCGTCACTGCCGCACCTCCGTTGCCCGCCCTGCCCGGCGGGGGCCGCCACCGGCGGGGTCGCCACCGGTGGAACGCATAAATCCTATGCACCCTGCATGGACAACGATGATATCCGAGGCGCCTCGCAGCGTCTACGGGTCTGTCCCTGCTGAGCGAATCTGTGAGGGCCATGCCCGGCCGCCCACGATCATGGCCGCATTGACCGGCCGGCCGTCCGGGGCTACGTTGGGCGAGCCGCGGTGGTGCCCGGGGGTCCACGCGGCGGACTGCGGCCTCCGGCGAAAGGGGACCACCCGATGATCATCGATCGACGTTCGCTCGCAGGGCTGCTCGGCCTCGCGATGATGGTGGCGGCATGCGGCGGCTCAGCTGCGCCCAGCGCGTCTGAGGCGCCGGGAGCCAGCCAGGCACCTGCGGCGACCGAGACCCTCGCCCCCACGGAGGCGCCCGCGACCGAGGCGCCGGCTGTGACCGAGCCGCCGGCGCCCAGCCAGGCTCCAGGCGGCGACAGTGGCGGTGCCGGGCCGGTCAACGACCTTGCCGCCCGGCTGCCCGAGAAAGTGGGCGACGTCACCTTCGAGCGGGTGGGCTTCGACGGCAGCCAGTTCGGCATGTACGGCGCGATGGCGGGCCTGAGCGATGCTGATCTGAACGGGGTCCTGGCCGACAGCGGAAAGACGCTCGCCGACGTGAACTTCGCGATGGCTACGGCTTCCGGGGACCAGCAGGGCTTCGTCTACGCCATCCAGGTCGAGGGCCTGGGGACCGAACAGCTCATGACGGCCTTCGGGTTCGACTCGGCCGACATGCAGCAGGCCAACATCGCCGGCAAGGACGTCCACACCACCGGCGTGGCCGGCCTCAGCGTGACCTCCTACGCGAAGGACGACACGCTGTACCTGATCCTGTTCACCACTCCGGGCATCACCCAGGGAATCCTCGAACAGCTGCCGTGACCGATCGATCCCGGGCGTCCGGCGCGCCCGCGGATCCGCCGCACCGGGCCGCCTGAGCACGGCGGCCAGCGGTTTCGCGATCGCAATGCCCAGACCCTCTCCTGCCCTTCGGCGCGTGATGGCACGCCTTCTAGGGTCGCACGACCGCCCCCTGCCGGGGCGGGACGGTACGACTCCGCGGGCCCCGGCTGAAAGGATGATCTTCCATGCGCTTCAACCATCGTCTCGTCGCGGGAGCCGCCGGCCTCGCGATCGGGCTGGCCGCCTGTGGCGGCACCAGTTCCTCGCCTTCAGCCAGCGGCGACGTCGCCGGCGCGAGCGGGACGCCGGCGATCGAGCTGCCGTCCACGTCGCCGTCGATGTTGCCGTCGATGGAGCCCTCGACCAGCCCCGCTGCGTCGATGGCCCCGTCGTTCGAGCCTTCGGCGGCTCCGTCGTTCGAGCCCTCGGCCGCTCCTCCGGGCAGCGCCTCCAGCTCACCTGGCGCCAGCAGCCCGGCGAGCACCTCCGACCTCGTCGCGCTGCTGCCTGACGACGCGAACGGCATCACCTTCGTCAAGCGCAGCGTGGATGGCCAGTCCCTGGGCGAAGGGATGCTCAACTTCAACAGCACTGAGCTCGACCGGGTTCTCAGCAACGTCGGCGCGAGCAGGGACGACGTCCACGCGGCGTTCGCCATGCCCGCCGATCCCATGAGCGGCGAGACCGCCACGGTCATCGCCGTCCGCATCGACGGGACCACGGCCGACCAGATCATCGGGGTCACCGGGGTGGACGTCTCCGGCCGCACGCCCACGACTGTCGCCGGAAAGTCCGTCTACGTCGTCGGCTCCGACGGGCTGAGCGCCTACGTCTATCCCAAGGACGACGTCCTGTACGAGGTGCTGCTCGCCTCCCCGACCACCGCCGAGGCGGTCCTCCAGCAGCTCCCGTAGCCCATCCCGCGCCGTCGGCTCGGCCGGCTGGGGCCCGTCCCCGGCCGGCCGGCTGATGTTCCAACCGGTGACCGGGCGAGGCAGCTCCGCGGAGCGATCCCGACGCTGCGGATCAGCCTCCCTGTGGGGTCACTCGCCGATGACGCTCCAGATGAGCCCCATCATGATGAAGAAGCCGCTGAACAGGGCAATCAGCCCGATGCCGCCGTACGGCGAACTGGCGCCCTCGTGGGGAACGAGCTGCAGCCCGATGCCGAAGATCACCGCCCAGGCCACGAACAGGACCGAGAACATCAGCTTCGCGTTGGGGCCTGTGACCCGGCGGGACCAGGATTGCCGGCCACCCTCGGCCACCATCGCGGAACGAGCGAAGATGTAGACGAACCCGCCGGCGAGCGTCGCGGCCGCCAACAGGATCACCAGGTTGTTCGGGAAGTCCTGGAACCAGATGGTGAAGATCGTCACGCGGCACCCCTCGGACGCAAGGTCGAGCCTGTCGGGCCGCGAACCGGCCGCGGCCGCACGATGCTAGCAGACCGGGCCCCGCGTCCGGAATTCCGGCTCCGCCGGACAGCACCCGCATCGGGCGTAACATGCTACCCCTGGCACGCACGTTGGTCTGGACGGCCGGTCCGGCCGCCATCCACCGCGCACGTTGCCCCGAACCGGATATCGCATGAGCTTCGATCGACTCGGCCGCTTCACCGTCCGCCGGCGCTGGTGGATCGTCGCCGCATGGGCGTTCGTCCTGCTCATCGCGCTGCCCCTCGCCCCCCAGGCCCCGGGAGCCCTGACGGCGGGCGGGTTCATCCTCGACGACCTCGAGTCGGCCCGCGCCAAGCAGCTGCTGCACGATGAGCTTGGAACGGAGCCGTCGGCCTTCGTCCTGGTCTACACGTCCGACACCCTCCGCGCCGGCACCCGGGCATGGGCGGCGGCGGTCGAGGCGGCCACCCGGGACGTGCCGTCGGTGCCGCACGTGACCCGCATCCTGTCCCACGCGCTGGCGCCCCGACAGGTCGCCGCGGACGGCCACACCGCGTACGACGTCGTGTTCCTGGACCTGCCGCCCGACGAGTCCCCGGACGCGATCCCGCCGGTCCTGGCGTCACTGCACCAGGTTCCCGGCTTGCGCGTCCAGGTGGGCGGGGGACCGGCGTTCTACGGCGACGTGCAGTCGGTGACCGAGAACGATCTCCGGAGGAGCGAGCTGATCTCGCTGCCCCTCGCCGCACTGGCGCTGCTGCTGGTGTTCGGCGGCCTCGTGGCCGCCGGGGTCCCGCTCGCGGTGGGCGGAGCCAGCGTGCTGGTGGCGCTGGCCGCGATCTTCGTGGTCGCGTCGGTGACCCCGATGAGCATCTTCGTGCTCAACCTGGCGACCCTGCTGGGCCTGGGCCTGGGCGTTGACTACTCGCTGCTGCTCACCAGCCGCTTCCGCGAGGAGCTGGTCCGCCGTGACGGGCCCGACCGCGTTGCCGAGGCGGTCCGGGTCACCGTCGCCACGGCCGGCCGAGCCGTGTTCTTCTCGGGGCTGACCGTGCTCCTCGGCCTGCTCGGCCTGGTGCTGTTCGAGTTCATGATCCTGCGCTCGGTGGGCGTCGCCGGAGCGATCGTCGTCGGGCTCGCCGTGGCGGCTGCGCTCACCCTGCTGCCGGCCATCCTCGCCATCCTCGGCACCCGGATCGACCGCTGGAGCATCCGCAAGGTCACCGTCGAGCCGGGCACCGACGGGGCCTGGTCGCGTCTCGCCCGGCGGGTGATGCGCCACCCGGTCGCCGTCCTGGTGCCGACCCTCGCGCTCCTGCTGGTCCTCGGCACCCCGTTCCTGCACGTGCGGTTCAACGCGCCGGATGCCACCATCCTGCCCGCGTCGGTGCCCTCCCGGGAGGCATACGACGTGCTGGCGAGCGAGTTCGGCGAGGGCGAGTTCGCGCCGATCGTGCTCGCGATCCGGACCACCGGTCCGGCAACCGATCCCGCGACCGTTGCGGCCCTGTACGACTACTCGCGGCGCCTCGCGGCGGACCCCAGGGTCAGCCACGTCGCCGGGCTGGTGGACGTGGATCCCCGGCTCACGCTCGAGCAGTACCAGCTGCTCTACGCTTCGCCGTCGGGACCGCCCGATCGGTTCGTCGCCGCGTCGCTGGCGGCCACCACCCGCGATGACCTGACCGCGTTCACCATCACGACGCCCTACGGGCCCAACAACGACGAGGCTCGGGCGCTGGTCCACGACCTGCGCGACCCGTCCGGGGCACTGGCCCCGCCGACGGGCGTCAGCGTGCTCGTGGGCGGCGGCGCCGCGGACGTGGACGACGTCGTCTCGCGCGTCTGGTCGGACTTCCCCCGGACCGCCCTGTTCATCGTCATCACCACGTTCCTGGTCCTGTTCCTGCTGCTGCGGTCCATGGTGCTGCCGGTCAAGGCGCTGGTCATGAACACGCTGTCGATCGTGGCCTCGTTCGGTGCGCTGGTCTGGATCTTCCAGGACGGCAACCTGTCGGCCGTGCTGGGATTCCAGCCGCTCGGCTTCGTGGAGACCACGCAGCCCGTGATCCTGTTCTGCGTCCTGTTCGGGCTGTCCATGGACTACGAGGTGTTCCTGCTGTCGCGCATGAAGGAGGTCTGGGACCGGACGGGTGACAACACCGAGGCAGTCGCCACCGGACTGGAGCGCAGCGGGCGGATCGTGTCCTCGGCGGCGCTGATCGTGGTCGTCGTCGCCGGGTCGTTCGCCTTCGCCGACATCGTCCTGATCAAGGCTCTCGGGCTGGGGGTGGCGATCGCGGTGGCGCTCGACGCCACGGTGGTCCGGGCGCTCCTGGTGCCGGCCACGATGCGGCTGCTGGGCCGCTGGAACTGGTGGGTCCCGGCGCGTCTCGACCGGGTGCTCCGCGAGCGGCTGCCGGGCACCGAGGCCGAGGTGGAGGCGGTGACGAGATGACCGGCATTCGAGCCCGCCGCTCCGCGGGGCCGCTCCTGCTGCTCGTGCTCGCGGCGCTGCTCGTTGCCGGGTGCGGCGGGCCGGTGCTCGCGAACCCGACCGTCGCCCACCCGGTGACGACCCCGCCGCCCAGCCCGGCTCCCCGCCCGCCCGATCCGCAACCGGTCTTGCTGCCGCGCGACGACGGGCCCCACGACCGGCTCACGGAATGGTGGTACTACACCGGCCACCTGCGGTCCGCCGACGGCGCCCGGTTCGGCTTCGAGCTGGTCGTGTTCCGGGCCGAACGCGGCGGATTCCCGGTGAGCTGGGCGTCGCATCTTGCGCTGACCGACGAGACGGGCGGCCGGTTCCACGTCGCGCAGCGGTCGGAGATCGGTCCGCAGGTGGATCGCTCTCCGCGCGATGCCGGGGGTGAGCCGACCGGCTTCGACCTCGTGATCAGCGGCTGGGACCCGTCCGATCCGCGGCCCCCGGCCGGGACGCCGTGGTCGATGGCCGGCAGCCTCGGCGACGACTCGCTGGCCGCGCATGCCGCCGGGAACGAGGTGAGCGGCGATCCCATCGCGGCCTTCGGCCTCGACCTGCAGCTGGAGGCCGTCAAGCCCCCGGCGCTCCACGACGGTGACGGGTACATCGACTTCGGGCCGGCCGGTGGCTCCTACTACTACTCCCGGACCGCGATGGTGGCAACCGGCACCGTGACCCTGCGCGATGCCACCCTGGACGTCACCGGCAACGCCTGGTTCGACCACCAGTGGGGCGACTTCATCTCGGTGGGTGGCGGCGGCTGGGACTGGTTCGCCGTCAACCTCGACGACGGCACGGACCTCAGCCTGTCGCTGGTTCGAGCGGCGGATGGCAGCTACCCGCTCGTGTACGGCACCCTCGTGGACGATGCCGGCGATACCCGCCACCTCGCGGGCACCGACTTCACGGTCGTCGTGACCGACCACTGGACCAGCCCGGAAACCGGGGCGACCTACCCCGCTGGATGGACCATCGACGTGCCCCACGAGCAGCTCGAGATCCGGCTGGCGCCCACGGTCGCCCAGCAGGAGCTGGACACGCGGGCCACGACCGGCGTCGTGTACTGGGAGGGCTCGCAGCGGGTGACCGCTACCCGCGGGGGTACGACCCTGCGCGGTGAGGGGTACGTCGAGCTCACCGGCTACCCGCCGACGCCCTGACCGGGCGCGGGGGCGAACGTGCTCAGTCGGCCCAGGCGGGTCCCGAGCTGCGGCGCATCGCCAGCCCGGCCAGGACGAGGTTGACCACCACGGCGCCGGCGAACGCCGCGCACCAGATGCAGATCGCGTTGATCACGAACAGCTCGAGGTACGTCAGGTACGCGGCGAACAGGGTCCCCAGCAGCAGCAGGCCGTAGGCGGCCAGCAGTGCACGGCGATCGGCTCGCCGCCACCAGGCGGCCGCGAGCGCCACCAGGACCAGCGAGAACCCGAACCCCACGTACGCGACCGGCACGACGCCCAACAGGACGGAATACTCGCTCTGCGCAACGGTCTCGCAGCCGTGGCTGGGCCCGCAGGCGACCGGCTGATCCAGCAGCCGGTTGATGCTCAGGTACCCGGAGACGGCGGCGGCGACGATCGCCACCAGGACCAGCGGGAGGCCGAGCGGGCCACGCCGGGCCCGCTCGTCGACCGGCGCGCTCAGGGTGCGGTGCTCGGCGAGGCCGGGGCGCCACTGGCGCCGGCGAGCGCCTCGTCGATGGCAGCGCTCAGGTCCGACGCGCTCATCAGGGTCCGGATCAGCTCGCCGCCGTTGATCCGGAGCGTGGGCGTGGAGTTGATCGCGAGGTCGAGCGCCATCTGCGTGGTATCGGTCACGTGCGCGGTCGCATCGGCGCTGTCGAGACACGAGTTGAAGGCCGCCTCGTCGACGCCTGCCGCAACCGCGATCTGGACAACCCGCTCGCGCCGGAAGCCACCGACATTCTCACCGTCCTGGTTGTTGTAGATCCAGTGGGCGTACGGCCAGTACAGGCCCTGCTGGTCCGCGCAGTACGCGCCCATGGCGGTGATCGTGGACTCGTCGCTCGGGTCCGTCGGCCCACCGCGGCCCAGGATGCTGATGTCGTGGTGCACGATCCGCACCTCGCCCGGGGTGACGTACTTGGCAACGATGGTCGGCTCGACGTCGAGACTATGCCGGGCACACACGGGGCACTGGTAGTCCTCGAACACCTCGAGCGTGACCGGCGCGTCCGTGGGACCCAGGTTCGCGCCGTCGGTGATGGAGGCGGGGTAGGCGAAGCCCGGGTCCACGAGGGTGCCGGTCACCCTGTTGCCGAGCTGCCCGACCGCCACCGCCACCACGATCAGGATGCCGGCCACGACACCCACGATCGTCATCGTGCGGGCGTTGATGAACGACGAGCCGCCGCCACCCCGATGCTCCGGACGGTTCCGGCGCTCGTCTCGGGCTGTGTCGAATCGGTCGCGTCGCTCGGCGGCGCGGCGCTCTTTGCGGGTTGTCGGGGTCGTGGGTTGCTTGCCGCTCAGGGGGGGCCTCCGGTCTGGACTGTGATGCGAGAGGTCGCCGTGCATTGTGGCGCAAGAACGCCCGTCAGGCCTCGCCGGCGCGCCGCGGCCGGTTACTGGCCGCCACCGGGCGATTGCCGCGGGGCGCCGTAGATGATACTGTGTCTCATTATGAACGTCACCCCGGTCGCCCCGGGCGGTCCGGCCCACCCGGACGGCGGACCCGATCACCCACGCCACGAGCACACCCTGGCCGTCGATCCGGCGCACGCGCATGCGCACGCCGATGTATGGCTGAGCGACGTGTCGGCCGGCTACGGCGAGCGGGCGGCGCTGGAGCACGTGACGGTGGCCGTCGAGGCGGGCAGCCTGCTGGCCGTGGTCGGTCCCAACGGCGCCGGCAAGAGCACCCTGCTCAAGCTCATGGCCGGGCTCCTCCGGCCGTGGACTGGACGGATCCAGGTGCTCGGCGGGCCGCCCGGTCGGGAGGCCCGGCGCGTCGCCTATGTTCCCCAGGCGGAGCTGGTGGACTGGGCGTTCCCGGTCACGGTCGAGGACGTCGTGATGATGGGCCGCTTCCCCCGCCTGGGTCCCATCCGGCGGCCGGGCGCAGACGACCGGCGCGCCGTCCACGCCGCCCTGGAGCAGGTCCAGATGGAGAGCCACCTCGGGACCCAGGTCGGCCGCCTGTCCGGGGGCCAGCGGCGCCGGGTGTTCCTCGCCCGGGCGCTCGCCGCGGAGCCAGACCTGTTCCTGCTCGACGAGCCGGTGACCGGGATCGACCCCACGACCCAGGAGCTGCTGATGGACCTCCTCGAGGCCCAGGCTGACCGGGGTAAGACGGTGGTGGCCACCACCCACGACCTCGCCTGTGCGGCAGGCCGCTTCCAGCAGGTGCTCGCGGTCAACCGCACGGTGGTGGCGTCCGGACCGTCGGAGCTCGTGCTCGATGCCGACGTCCTGGCCGCCGCCTACGGCGGCCACCTCCTCGTGCTCGGCGGCAACACCGTCGTCCTCGACGACGCCCACCATCACGACGATGCCCATCCGGGCGAGCGCCACTTTCACGAGGCAGGACCGCGATGACGGAACTGGTGATCGCACCCCTCGGCGACGCGTTCTTCATCCGCGCCCTGGTCGCGCTCGCCCTCGTGGGCGTGGTGTGCGCCGTCGTGGGGACGTACGTCGTCCTGCGCGGCGTGGCGTTCATCGGCGACGCGATCGCCCATGCCGGGTTCCCGGGCGTCGTCATCGCATACCTGCTCAGCATCCCGTTCTATATCGGGGCCGCCGTCGCCGCCGTCGCGACCGCGCTCGCGATCGGGTTCGTCACCAAGCGTGCGGGGCTGCGCCAGGACACGGCCATCGGCGTCCTGTTCGCGGGCACATTCGCGCTCGGCGTGTTCCTGTTCAGCGGCATCCAGGGCTATGTCGCCGACCTGTTCAGCTTCCTGTTCGGCAACGTCCTGGCCATCGGCACCGGCGACCTGGTCGCCCTGCTGCTGCTGGGCGGCGGCGTGATCCTGACCGTGGCGGTGCTGTGGAAGGAGCTCCTGTACGCGACCTTCGATCCGCTGGGCGCGTCTGCGTCGGGCATCCCGGTGGACCGCCTCGAGTACCTGTTCCTGGCGCTGGTCGCGCTCACGATCGTGGTCAGCCTGCAGGCGGTGGGCATCATCCTCGTGGTCGCCATGCTGGTCACGCCGGCGGCCACAGCCCAGCTGCTGACCGTGCGCTTCACGCGGGTGATGATCCTGGCCGCGGTCGTGGGGATCGCGAGCGCCGTGGTCGGCCTGTACCTGTCCTACTGGCTCGACGTTGCCAGCGGGGCCACGATCGTCCTCGTTCAGACCGGCACCTTCCTGCTCGTCCTCGTCCTCGGACCGGGTGGACCGCTGGGGCGGCGCCGGCGACGTTCGCGTGCCGCCGGGGAGGCCCGAGCGGTTGAAAGGGCGGCGACATGACCGCCGGTTCCGCGGCCCGTGACGGATCGAGCCTCGAAGCCGCGCTCGGCCGCACCGGCCACCGGATCACCGAGCCGAGGCGTGCCGTCGCCCGCCTGATCGCGGAGCGCGACGGCCACTTCTCTGCCGCCGAGCTCGTCGAGGATGCCCGCCATCGGCGGATGGGAATCGGTCGCGCAACGGTGTTCCGGGCCCTGGACCTGTTCGCGTCGCTGGAGCTGGTCGAGCGGGTCGACCTGCCGGGCGGCGATCACGCGTACGTCGCCTGCGAGCCGGTCCACCACCACCACGCCATCTGCACCTCGTGCGGGCGGTCGATCGACGTGGCCGACGAGGGCCTCGCCGCCCTGCTGGCCAAGGTTGGCCGCCACGCCGGCTTCCGGGTGACGACGCACCGCCTGGAGCTGTTCGGAATCTGCGCCGCCTGCCAGGCGGCCACCCCCCGCGAGGACTGACCCCGTGATCGCCGACCCCGGCCCGGCCCGGCCCACGCCTGCGACCCGCCCGCGGCATGCACTGCTCCGCGGCGCGATCCGGCTCCTGACGCTGGTGGCCGCGGTGCTCCTGGCTTCCGGCACGATCGCCGGCTGCGGCGGCGACTCGCCGGTCCCGGGCGATCCCGACGCGGTCCACGTCGTGACCACCACCACCGTCCTCGCCGATCTCGTGGCCGAGGTCGGGGGCAGCCAGGTGATGGTCGAGAGCCTGGTGCCGCGGGGCGGGGAGGTCCATACCTTCGACCCGACGCCATCGGACGTGCGCCGGCTGGCATCCGCCGACCTCGTGGTCCGCAACGGCCTCGGGCTCGACGACTGGCTCGCAAGCCTCGTCTCCAACGCCGGCGGCGAGATCCCCGTCGTGGCCCTCGGCGAGAACCTCGAGGACGTCACGTACCTGGCCGGCGAGCACGAAGGGGAAACGGTCAACCCGCACCTGTGGCTGAACGTCGCCTATGCGATCAAGTACGCGGAACGCATCGCGGCCGAGCTGGCTGCTATCGACCCAGCCCACGCCGCCGACTACGAGGCGGGCCTCGAGAGCTACCGTGGCCGGCTCGAGGCCCTCGACGCGGAGGCGCGTTCGACGCTTGGCGCGATCCCCGAAGCCGACCGGACGGTCATCAGCTTCCACGACGCCTTCCCGTATTTCGCGGCCGCCTACGGGCTGCGGATCGACGGCACGATCGTCGACGCACCCGGACAGGATCCGAGCGCCGGCGACATCGCGAGGCTGATCCGGGTCGTCCGGGAGGACGGCGTGCGGGCGATCTTCGCCGAGGCGCAGTTCAACGACGAGCTGGCCCGCACCATCGCAGAGGAGACCGGCGCGGTGGTGGTGTCGAACCTGTACACGGACTCCGTGGGCGACGCCCCGCAGGACACGTTCATCGGGGCGATGACCTGGAACGTCGAACAGGTCGCGTCCGCCCTCCGCGGCGACTGATCCGGGCCCCGCTCGCACCGGCCGACCGGACGTACCGGCCAACGGAAGGACCATCGGCGTGAGCCGCAGCTGAAACCCGCGGTGGAACCGCAGCCTCAGAGGCGTACCACCCACAGGAGACGCCATGGTCCAGCTCTCGCGCACCGGTCCTGCCCGACCCCTCCACCGCTACTGGCGGGCGTCGACATGCGGGTAGGCGCACTCACCCTGGTCGCCATCGGGGCGGTGGTCGCCCTGGTGGCCCTTGCAGTCACCGACCAGGTCCTGCCTGCCGCCGATCCCCGCGTCGCGGACTTGCGGCCGTGGATCGCCGGTCGCGCGCTGGGCGTGACGGCCTACCTGCTGCTCGCCCTGCAGGTCGGCCTTGGACTGGCGCTCAGCCACCCGCGCAACGTGGCCGCGTGGCGGGCGACTCGCCAGGTGCTTCCGTGGCACGAGCTGATCACCGTCTTCGTGTGGGCGTTCCTGGCCCTGCACATCGTGCTGATGGCGATCGACCCGTGGGCCAACGTTGGCTGGATCGGCACCCTCGTCCCCGGCCTCTCCGAATACCGCACCCCGGCGATCGCGATCGGAACGGTGGCCGTGTACGCCATGTTGTTCACGGCCGTCACCGCGAAGTGGACCACGCTGCTGCCCGCCGGCTGGTGGCTCAAGGTCCACCGGCTGTCCGCGCTCGTGTTCCTGGCCACCTGGGCCCACAGCGTCCTGGCCGGAACCGACAGTGGCGCCCTCACCCCTCTCTACCTCGCCACCGGCCTGCCGATCCTGCTGGGTGTGGCACACCGCTGGTGGACCGTCCGGGTCCGCCCCCGTCGCGAGGCACCGCCGGCGACATCCGCCACGTCCCTCGTCCGGCCTCGTGCGACCACCATCAGCCTGGAGGAATCCTGATGAACAGGGAGCTGCTTATGAGGCTCGTACGGCGAGCCGTGGTCCTGGCCACGACCGGCGCCGTCATCGCCGCTGCGGTGATGAGCGTCCAGCTGGCCGCCGCGTGGCGCGCCAGCGAGGCGCCGCTGAATGCGGCCCCGGTCGGTCTGACCACGATCGAGGACCAGTACACCGTGGAGAGTGAGCGCGCCGGCGACGTCGACGCCCAGCTGAGCGGCGTGGCGCGCCAGGTCTCGGATCTCCAGGCAGCGCTGATCGCAGCCGACTCCTCGATCAGCGGGGATGCTGCCAGCGCATCCAAGCTGCAGCACCAGCTCGCCGCAGCCAAGGACAAGCTGACGACCGTGCAGAAGCAGCTCAAGGCTGCCCAGGCGCGGCTCAACGCCCTCAACCGGGCCGCCGCCCGGCAGGCGGCGCTCAACCGCCAGGCCGCAACCAGTGTCCGCACCGGCGGGGGCGGCGGTGGCGGCGGTGGTGAGCGCGACGACGGCGAGCACGAGCGAGGCGACGATGACTGAGCGCACGCTGCCCACGATCGGCGTGGGTATCCGGCCCCGTCCCGCGGTCGACGCCGAGCCCCGACCGGCGCACCTGCCGGCGACCTCCGCCGCACGCGCCGCGGACCGCACGGACACGATCCTGTTCACGCCCGCCCGGGCGGGGATGCTGCTGGGAGCGTCGGCAGCGCTGTACGCCGTCACGCTGGCCGGCATATCCACGCTGCAGGCGCAGGACGATGCCGCCCTGGCGGCGTCGCGAGCCCCCTACCTCGACGTCGTGGCCGAGGCTCGGGCCGCGAACGACGCGCTGGAGGCGCGGGTCCAGGCGGCCGACCAGCAGATCACCGCCCTGGTCGCGACCTACGGGACGATGGAGTCGGACGTCGAGGCCTTCCGGGTCCGCCTGGACACGCTCGCCGCGATGGTCGCCGACGTCCAGGGCAGCGCGGCCTCGCTGCCGGCCCGGATCAAGCTGCCGACCGTCTCGATCCGCGGCCCCGTCGCCAGCAGCAGCAGTGGGGCGAGCCGCGTCTCGGCACCCAAGACGAGCGCCAAGTCCGGTGCCTCCGGCCGCTGAGCCGTTCGTGCGATCGGCCGCTGAGCCGCCCGTGCGTCCGGCCGCCGAGCCCACCGCGGGGCAACGTCCGCCGGAGGGACCCGGGCAGGGCGTCGATCCGGGACGGATTGTCGCCTTCTCCACCCGGGCCCTCGGGTCGGCGCTGCGGATGACGGTGCGTCTACCGGTGCCGTCGGACGCCGGTCGGCGGGCGGCGGCGTCGGCCTGGGCCGAGGTGCGCGACGAGTTCGACGCCGTCGATCGCGCGCTGTCCCGGTTCCGCGATGACTCCGAGCTGACGGACCTCAACCGGCTGGCCGGCAGCGGGCGGGTCGTCCGCGTCTCGTGGCGGCTGCGACGAGCCCTGTCGGCCGTCGACCGCGCCGGGCGGATGACCGACGGCCGGTTCGACGCCTCGGTCCTGGGGGCCCTGGAGCGGATCGGCGAGCACGGCGCGGATCTCGCAGCCGGAGACGGTGAGGCCGCGGGGGACGATGAGGACACTCGCCTCGTAGGCAGCGCGGCCCTGCCACCCATGTCGACGAGCTCCCTCGTGCATGCACCCTCGGTGCCCGTCGACATGGGTGGGATCGGCAAGGGCCTGGCGCTCCGCTGGGCCCGCGATCGCGCCATCGCCGCCCTGCCGCCCGGTGCCGGCCTGCTGCTGGACGCCGGGGGCGACCTTGTCGTCGGGGGGGAACCCTCCGGCGACGGCTGGCTGGTGGGAATCGAGGATCCCGTTGCCTCGCATCCCGCCGAGGGCGACCCGCTGGTCGTCGTGAGGGCCACCGAGGGGGCGGTCGCCACCTCCTCGGTGGCGGTCCGGAGCTGGCGCGGACCCGACGGGGCCCCGGTCCACCACCTCGTCGACCCGCGGTCCGGCACCTCGGCCCACACCGGGCTCATCGCGGTTTCCGTCGCATGGCGGGATCCCGCCTGGGCAGAGGTCTGGTCCAAGGCGCTGTTCCTTGCCGGGCGCCGGGAGATCGCCGACGAGGCGCGCCGGCGTGGACTCGCCGCGTGGTGGGTGGACGAGAGCGGCCACCTGGGGATGACCCCCGGCGCCCGGATACGGACCGAATGGGCGCAGGAGGACCGATTGGGCTAACGGGTACCCGGGCGATCGGGCGATCGGCCGCGGCCAGCGAACCACCGCCGCGCGGACCGTCAGTGGTCGCCCGACCCGCCCCCGGCGGCTCCTTCCGCGGTCGCCTCGCGGGCCGCCGCCTCCGCTTCGGCTCGCACCTGCGAGGGCGGCGTCTCGCCCAGGGCGATCGCCAGCTCGTCGGGGCTGGGGTACCCCTCCCGCGCGCCGGCGCGGGTGACCGAGATGCTGGCCGCGACCACGGCCCGGCGTGCCGCCCCCTCGAGGTCGAGGCCGCCGGCGAGCGCTGCTGCGAGCGCTCCGTTGAGCGCATCGCCGGCTCCGGTCGCGTCGATCGCCTTGACCCTGGGGGCCTTGATCTCCACCGACGGACCCGCCCGCCGGACCAGCATCGCACCCGCGGCGCCCAGCGACACGAAGACCGCCTGACCCGGCCCGGGTCCCTCGGTCGTGGCCTCCAGCAGCATCCGGGCCGCCCTCACCGTCTCCCCTGGCGCGGGTGCCGTCCGACCCGAGCGACGAGCGTCGTCGGCGACGAGCCGCGCGAGCTCGCCTCGATTGGGAATGACCACATCCGCCAGCGACAGCACGGACCGGTCGAGCCCGTCGGCGGGCGCCGGGTTGAGGATGGTCCAGGCGCCTCCCGCACGCCCGATCCGCAGCGCCTCCCTGGCTGCGTCGGTCGGGATCTCGTGGGTCACGATCATGGCGTCACCGACATGGGGATGGAGCCGATCCAGCGCCAGCCGGACGTGCGCCGCCGTGAGGCCGGCGTTGGCCCCCGGGGCGACCGCGATCTGGTTCTCCGCCTTGGCATCGACCAGGATCAGGGCGACTCCCGTCGCGGTGTGGTCGAGGGTGACCAGCACGTCGGTGCCGATGCCCTCGCGGGCGAGAGCCGCCCGGGCATCGCTCCCGAACTCGTCGTCGCCCAGCGCGGCGACCAGCATGACGGGCACGCCGAGCCGCGCCGCCGCGACCGCCTGGTTGCCTCCCTTGCCGCCGTGGAACCGGCTGAATTTGCCGCCCAGCACGGTCTCGCCCGGTAGCGGCAGGCGCTCGGTCTGGACGACGAGGTCGACGTTCACCGACCCGACGACGAGGACTCGCCCGCTCATCGGCCTGTCACCTTGATCCTTTCCGCCCGCCAGGGGCAGCCTACGAACCGGTGATGAACTCGCCGCCGTCGACGCCGATGATCTCGCCGTTGATGAAGTCAGTGTCCTCGCCGGAAAGCGCCAGGATCGCCCTGGCCACGTCCCCTGGCGTCGTCATCCGGCCGGTGGGATTGCGCCGGGTCGCCGCCTCGATGATCGCGTCCTTCTCGGGGATCTTCATCAGCGCCGGGGTCAGGGTGACCCCGGCCCGGATGGCGTTGGCGGTGACGCCGGTACCCAGCCGGGCGAGCTCCATGGCCAGCTGGCGGGTGTGTGATTCGAGCGCCGCCTTGGCCGAGGACACCACGCCATAGCTGGGCACGACCCGGCTCGACCCCTCCGAGGTCATGGAGAAGATCCGCGACCCGGACTCCAGGAAGCCGCCTCGCCACAGGTCCTGCACCCAGTACACGAGGCTGTTCGCCATCACGTCCTGGGTCATCTCCATCTTCTTGCGGTCGGCGGCGGCCTTGGGATCCTGGGCCAGGAATGGAACCAGCGAGCCGAAGGCGAGCGAGTGCATGAGGACGCGGACGTACGCGTGACGACCTTCGGCGGCCGAGCGGTCGAACCGCTCACGGAGCATCGTGAGCGCCGCCAGCCGCTTCTCGTCGTCCGCGGCGTTCATGTTGATGTACAGGGCCTCGGACCCCAGTGCCTCGATCCTCGCCTTCAACTCCTCGACGTGGGGCAGCCCGGCCCGGAAGTCGAGGTGGATCCCGCAGATCCGGTAGCCGGCTCCTGCGAGCGCCAGCGCCGTGGCCTCGCCCATCCCGGAGGAGGCCCCCAGGATCAGGGCCCAGCGCTCGCGCTCGTCGGTCATGGTCAGCCTCCGGGGACGTCGTCGGGGTCGCCGCGGCGGATCGCTCCACGGCCCCCCGGGAGTCTATCAGCGGGCGACGGCGGCTCCATTGACCTGCATGCTATTTTGGCATTTGCCTAATTCGTCACCCGCCGAAACCAGGGAGTCAGCGACGAACCGCGTCTACAAGGCGCTGGCCGACCCCACTCGCCGCCGCATCCTCGCCCTCCTGCGAGAGCGCCCGATGACCGCCGGCGAGCTGGCCGGCCAGTTCGAGCTCTCGTGGCCAACGATGTCAGGCCACTTCGCCGTCCTTCGCCAGGCCGGGCTCGTCCAAGCCGATCGTGCCGGATCGACGGTGACCTACCGGCTCAACCAGACCGTCCTCCAGGAGGCGTTGATGGCCTTGCTCGATGCCCTCGGTGTCGACCCCACGGAGCGTCGGCCATGAGGCTCCGGCGCTTCTACCAGGTGAGCGGGGTCGCCCTCGCGATCGGGCTGGTCGTCACGGCGTGGGGGCTGCTGCAGGTGGGCCTCGACGCAAGCGTGCCCATCCACTGGAACATCAACGGCGAGCCCGATGGGTGGGCGCCGGCCTGGCTCGCGTTCTCGATTGGCCCGGCGATCACCGGCCTGGTCGTCGGGCTGATGGCGCTCGTGCCCCGGATCGAGCCGCGCCGGGAGAACCTGCGGCGGTCCGCTGCTGCCTACCGCACGGTGGCCGTGGCGCTGATCGTCTTCCTCGCCGTGATCCACGTCGTGACGGTGACATCCGGCACTGGGATCGACGTGCCGGTCGGGCTGGTCATCGGGCTGGGGATCGGCATCCTGTTCGTGATCATCGGCAACGTCCTGGCAACCGTGCGCAGCAACTTCATGTTCGGGGTCCGCACACCGTGGACGCTCAGCAGCGACCGGTCGTGGGACCGCACGCACCGGCTCGTTGGCCGACTGTTCGTGCTGACCGGGATCGTGGTCGTGGCCAGCTCGGCAACCGGCCAACTGGTCCTGATGATTGGAGTGATGCTCGTGATGGTCGCAGTGACGCTGGTCGTGGCCACCTGGTACTCGTACCGGGAGTGGCGTGCGGACCCGGATCGACGGCCGATCGGGGGTGCCGCGTGAACCTCGACCTTGCAGGCCTCGACCCGACGATCCTGCTGCTGATCATCCCGCTGTTCGTGCTCCAGCTGGGCCTGATGCTCGTCGCCGTGGTGGACCTGCTCCGCGATCAGCGGCGCGTCCGCGGCGGCAACAAGGGCGTGTGGGCGGTGATCATCGTGTTCATCAACGTCATCGGGCCCATCCTGTACTTCCTGGTGGGGCGCGAAGAGGGGCCGCCGGACCCCGAGGAGCCGGGACCGGGTGCCGTCCCGGGTTGGGGCAGTCCCCACGATCCTCCGATCGTGGTCGGGCCCGGCGCGGGCCGGCCGGGCCCGGGTGGTCCGGCGGCCGCGGTTCTGCCACCCAGCCCGGCCCCGGACCGGGAGGAAACCACGGCCCGGGCAATGACAGCCACCGCTGTCAACGACGCCGGACCCGTCGGACCGGCCGCCATCAGCGTCGAGGGCCTGACGCGCCGCTACCCGGGGGGCGTGCTCGCCCTCGACGGGCTGTCGATGACCGTCCCCGAAGGCTCCGTGTTCGGTCTCCTCGGCCCCAACGGCGCGGGCAAGACGACCACGCTGCGGTTGCTGGCCGGCCTCACCCGCCCCTCGTCGGGCCGCGCGAGCGTGCGCGGCATCCTCGTCGCCGACGACCCGCTCGCCGTGCGCAGGTCGCTGGGCTACCTGGAGCAGGATCCGCGCACCTACGGCTGGATGACCGGCCGGGAACAGGTCGCGATGCTGGGCCGGTTGCACGGGATGGCGGGACAGGCGCTCGACGACGCCGTGATCGCGGCGTTGTCGCGGGTCGACCTGGCCGATGTCGCCGATCGGCGCGCCGGCACCTACTCGGGCGGCATGCGCCAGCGGCTGGGGATCGCGGGCGCCCTCGTCCACCGTCCGCCGGTGCTCATCCTCGACGAACCGGTCAGCGCGCTCGATCCCGAGGGCCGGCGCGACATCCTGGAATTGATCGCCTCGCTCCACGGGGAGGCCACCGTGCTGTTCAGCACCCATGTCCTCGCCGACGTGGAGCGGATCTGTGACCGGGTGGGAATCCTGGACAACGGTCGCCTCGTGGTCGAGGGTCCGCTCGCCGCGCTCCTCGACCGGTTCGCGCTGCCCGTGTACCGGGTCGAGGCCGAACCGGGTCAGGGCGCCGCCGTCGAAGCGCTGGCGGCTAGCCTTCGCGAGGCGGACTGGGTGACCGGTGCTGCCGTCGAGCATGGCCTGCTGACGGTTGCGGTCGCCGACCCGGCCCGTGCCGCGGTCGAGCTGCTGCCGGCGATCACGGCGGCCGGAGTCGCCATCCTCTCGGTCGCCCGCGCGCGACCCAACCTGGAGGACGTGTTCCTGCGCCTGACCGGCGATCACGGGGAGGTGGCAGCATGAGCGGGTTCGGGATCCTCCTGCGCAAGGAGCTGCGGGAGTCGTGGCGGACCAGGCGGCTGCCCGTCGTCGCGGTGCTGTTCGTGCTCGTGGGCATCGTCTCGCCGCTGACCGGGCGCTACCTGAACGAGATCCTGGCAGCGGCGCTGGGCGACCAGCTCCCCGTCAGCCTGCCGATCCCGACGACCGTGACCGCACTCGAGCAGCTCCAGAAGAACCTCGGCCAGCTGGGTGCGGTGGCCGCGATCGCCCTTGCCATGGGCTCCGTCTCGGGCGAGCTCGACCGCGGCACGGCCGCCCTGGTGCTGGCCCAGCCGGCCACCCGGCCGGCGTTCCTGCTGGCCAAGTTCACGGCCATCGGCATCGTGCTCGCCGTGTGCACGGCGCTGGGCGTCGCGGTCGCCTGGGTCTACACGGCAATCCTGTTCGAGCCGCTGGCGGTGACCGGCTGGGTCGTGCTCGCGATCCTCGCCTGGCTGGCCCTGTTCGCGTGGGCAGCCATCACCTTCCTCGCATCGGCGGCCACCGGCTCCACCATGGCGGCGGCGGGGCTGGGCTTCGTCGGGCTGATCGCGGTCAGCCTGGTCGCAGTGGTGCCGGCGCTGGATCACGTCCTGCCGACCGGTCTGGCAGGCCCGGCGGTGCTGGTCGCCAGCGGCGTCGGGGTCGTGGACACCGGCACCGTGGCCACGGCCGTGCTCGGGACCCTGGTGCTCATCGCCGCCTGCGCGACCGGTGCGATCGTGTCGTTCCGTCGGCGGGAGCTCTAGCCGCCCCTCGGCCGCCCGGCGCCAGGGCTCCCGGGAATCGAGAACGGCGCCCTCCGTGAGCGCCGTTCGCAGCCGGGACCTGGCAGACCGGGTCGCGCCCGGTCGCGGAGACTCGAGGTCAGGCGCGCGCCTGGCGCTCGAGACGGCGCTGGAAGCGCTCGACCTGTCCGGCGGTGTCGATGATGTTCTGCCTGCCCGTGTAGAACGGATGACAGTTGCTGCACACGTCGACGCGCAGCTCCTCGCGGGTGGAACCGAGCTCGAAGTCCGTGCCGCACGAGCCGCAGTGGACCTTCGCCTGGAAGTACTTGGGGTGAGTGTTCGCCTTCAAGGGGTGCTCCTTCGACGCCGTCCGTGCGGATCTTGCCCGCCGGTGGTCGCCGCCTGTGGGTTGTGCGCGGGGGCTAGGCCCCGGCAACGCCCGGGATGACCCGGACGCGCTTCTTGGACCGGGTCTCATGCTCGAAGCGGACCCTGCCGTCGATCTTGGCGAAGATCGTGTAGTCGTGGCCCAGGCCGGCGTTCTCACCGGCCCTGAACGTCATGCCGCGCTGCCGGACGATGATCGAGCCGGCCGACACGAGCTGGCCATCGCCGGCCTTGACGCCCAGCCGCTGGCCGACCGAGTCGCGACCGTTCTTGGAGCTCGAACCCGCCTTCTTGTGCGCCATCGCTAGTCGTCCTTCTTGGTGCGGCTGGCGCGCTTCCTGGGCGCCGCCTCGGGGGTCTCGGTCACGGCGTCATTGGAAGCACCCGAGGGGGGTTCCTCGGCCGATTCGGGAGCAGCCTCGGTCCCGGCCGCCTTCGGGGAAGCCTTGGCGCGGCTCTTCCTGGGCGTGGGCGCCGCGGCCTCGGGCTCGGCGGGCGCCGCGGCCTCGGGCTCCGCCGGCGCCTCGGCCTCAGGCTCGGCGGGTGCCGCCACGTTCAGCCTGGCGGCGAGGGCCGCGTCTTCGGCGGCCTGACGGGCAGCGGCCTCGGCGAGGCGCTGCTTCTCCTCGGCCTTGGACGCCTTGGCCGACGTCGAATCCCCGGCGGCCGACTTGCCACCGAAGCGGATGTCGGCGATGCGCAGGACGGTCAGCCCCTGGCGATGGCCCTTCTTGACCCTCCGCCGCGCCTTGGGCTGGTACTTGAAGGCGATGACCTTGTCGCCGCGGATCGCGCCCACGACCTCCGCCTCCACGGCGGCTCCGTCGACGACAGGCTGTCCGACGGCGGCGTCGGCCCCGTCGGCGACGAGGAGCACCCGGTCCAGCGTGATGGACTGACCGGGCTCAACGTCCAGCAGCTCCACCTCGAGCTCGGTGCCGACCTCGACGCGGTACTGCTTCCCGCCGGTCTCGATGACTGCGTACATGGGTCCTCGGAACAACGATGCGGCCGTGAGGCGACCGCGACATGAACATGATGAAGCGCCCAGCGACCACCGCGGGCGCGAGCGGAGAGTGTAGGGCGGAAGCGCTCGAAGCGTCAACGACCATGAGCCGGGATGTGAAGCGCGACACGCCTCGATGCACTCACCGGGCCACGGGTCCCGGGCCTCGGCGACGTGACGCCGCCGGCTGCCGTGGCGGGGGATCGGCGAGGAGCAGGGATTCGCGGGCGAGGGTAGCGGGGACCAGGTCCCTGCCGACGAGGCCGCCCAGCGCCGCCAGTGCCTCGACCGGCCGCCCGACGCCCTTCTCCGAGTCGTGCTGGAGCGTCAGGCGCAGGACCACGGGACCCGAGCCGGCGGCTGCGGCCTCGACGTCGAGCTGACCGAGGAAGGGACGCAAGTCGTAGACGATCTGCCGCTCGCCCTTCTGCCGCTCGCGGGGCAGCGTTTCCGCCTCGAGCAGGGCCGCGGCCGCCCGGTCGAGCGCTGTCGCGTCCACGGCCCCGGGCGAGAACGTCGCCCGATACACGGAAGCCGCGACCTGCCCGGGCAGGGCCGGCTCCCCGAGCCACACGTCGTACAGGTCGCGCAGCCGCCAGCCGGCCGGGATCCGGCCCTCCAGGGCTCCGCGGACGCGCCACACCGGCAATCGCTCCACGAGCCAGGTGTCGGCGAGCTCGGCCTCGCCGGCGATCCCCGCAGCGAGCGGCGCGGCCAGCGCGAATCGCGGCCGGGCGCGAGGCGCGTCGAGGCCGGCGACGGGCAGCCCGCATGCTGCAAGCGCCGCCTCCCATGCGCCCAGCTGTTCCCGCTGGGCGAGATCGGCGCCGTCCGCGTCGCGCTCCAGCACGAGGCGCCATCGCTGCCTCGCCTCGCGCTGGAGGACGGGCGGATCTGCGGGTAGCCCTTTAGGGTCATCGGGAGGCACGTTCACAAGTGCTAGTCTGCCGCCGATGAAGCCAGCCGTCGTGCCGGGAGGCCGTCGCCAGCCTCGTGGGACGGCCGCCGACCCGGGCGATCCGTCCCGCAGGGGTTGACCGCAGGTGATCCGGTCGTGAGCATCCCGGACCCGTACAAGGTCCTCCAGGTCGACCCGGAGGCCGATCATGAGGTGATCGCGGCGGCCTACAAGCGCCTGGCGCGCAAGTACCACCCCGACGTCTCGCCCGATCCGGACTCGGTCGCGCGGATGGTCCGCATCAACCGGGCCTGGGAGATGCTGCGTGATCCGCTCCGCAGGGCCGCCGTGGACCGGGCCCGCACACGCGCCGCCGGGACCAGTGCCCGGGTTGTCGCTGCCGACGGGATGACGCGCGCGGCGGCTCGCTCGCCCGAGACCCCGCCGGGCCGGACGTCGCCAGGATCGACCTCGCGATCCGCGGAGGCGCAGGCCTGGCCGTTCCCGGGCATGGTGGATCCGACCCCCGGCTCGTTCACCGCGCCGCCGCGACGGGTGACGGGGTCGGACCCGGGTCCGGCCGGCAACCGGCCGCCGGCCCCCGGCTACGGCACGCGGAGCATGGGCACGGGCTCCGCCGGGCCGCCGCCCGGCAATCCCTCGGGCAGCATCGTGTCGTTCGGCCGCTACGACGGCTGGACGCTGGGCGAGATCGCGCGCATCGACCTTGAGTACCTCGAGTGGCTGGCGCGGATGCCGATCGGGCGCACCTGGCAGGGGGAGATCGACGTGCTGCTCCGACAGCACGGTCGCCGGGTTGCCAGCGGGGACGCGGACCGCCCGCGGCGGGGGCTGTTCCGTCGCCGCTGAAGCGCCATCCCGGTCCACGCCCGGGGTTCCCGAGTCGCGCTCAACGCGCCGCTGCGTCAGCCTCGGCCTGCGCCTTGGGCGCCGCCCATGTGAGCAGGTACGGGGCCGCCACCGTGGTCAGGACGACGGCGACCAGGATGATCGCGAACAGGTCGAGGTCGACGATCCCGGTGACCAGCGCGAGATTGGCGACCACGATCCCCACCTCGCCCCTGGGCACCATCCCGAAGCCCACGGTCGTCGCTCCCCAGCGCCCGATGCCCCAGGCGCCGGCCAGACCACCGACCGCCTTGGTCACCACCCCGACGACGGCCAGGGTGACGGCCACGATGGCGATCCCCGGGTCCAGCAGGACGGACAGGTCGAGCTGCGCGCCGGTCACGGCGAAGAAGAAGGGGACGAAGATCGAGGCCAGGGGCTTGATGTCGTGCTCCAGCTCCTCGGCCGCCTCCGTCTCGGCCACCACCAGCCCGGCCACGAACGCCCCGATGATGGCGGCCAGGCCGACAGCGGTCGCCAGCAGGGCGAGCGCCAGCATGATCATGAACGCCGGCACGAGCGGCGTGTCCGCGAACAGGGGCCAGGTGAACACGGTCCGCGGCAGGCCGCGGGCGCGGCGCGCGGCGGCGAACCCCAGCAGCACGAGGCCGATCCCGGCCACGCCCACGAGGAGCGTCTGCGCCGACAGGTCGCCCTCGGCGGCGCCGGCCGCCAGCCCGATCAGAATCAGGGCCAGGATGTCGTCGACCAGGGCCGCGCCGATCACGACCTTGGCGAAGGTGCGGTTCATCACCCCCATGTCGCGCAGCACCCGGCTGGTGATCCCGATGCTGGTGGCGGCAAGGGCGAGGCCGATGAAGAACGCGGCCATGAACTCCTCACCCAGCACCAGGCCCATGCCCAGCCCACCGGCCAGCGGCAGGACCATGCCGATCAGCGCGGTCAGGATGGCGGGCTTGCCCACCTTGAGCAGGTCGTCGGTGCGGACCTCGAGACCGACCGAGAACAGCAGGATCACCACCCCCAGCTCGGCGAACACGAGCGCGGTCTCGCCCGGCTGGACGAGGCCCAATCCGTACGGGCCCACGATGAATCCGCCGAGGAGCTCGCCAACCACGGCCGGCTGACCCAGGCGGCGCAGGACCTCCTCGCCCAGCTTGGCAGCGAGCAGGAGCACGAACAACCCGGCGAGAATCGACGTGATCTCCTCGCTGCCGGCGGCCAGCAGCGACTGGCCGCCCGGAGGCGTCGGTCGCGAGACGGCGAAGGCGGTGGGCGCGAGCAGCAGGATCCCGATCACGGCGAGGGCGATCGCGGGCAACCGGCCCCTGGGGGGCCGGGTCACCATTCGGCCCGGTGCTGCCGCAGGTTGACGCTCTGGATCACACCCAGCCCGATGGCGAGACTGACCAGCGAGGCGCCGCCGTGGGTGATGAACGGGAGCGGAATGCCCGTCACCGGCATGATCCCGATCACCATCCCGACGTTGACGAAGACCTGGAACAGCAACAACGAGGCGAGCCCGGCGCCGAACAGCGTCCCGAACGGGTCCCGCGACCTCCAGGCACAGGCCAGGATCCGCCACAGGAGCGCGGCGAACAGCAGGAACACCACGAGCGCGCCCACGAAGCCCAGCTCCTGCGCCAGGACGGCGAACACGAAGTCGCTCTCCTGCACCGGCAGGAAGCCGCCACGGGCCTGGGCACCGTTGGTCAGCCCGACGCCCAGGAAGCCGCCGGAACCCACGGCCATCTGCGACTGGTACACCTGCCAGCCTGCGCCCTGGGTGTCGACCGCCGGGTTGAGGAACGAGAGCAGGCGCTCCTTCTGGTAGTCACGCAGGACGTACGTCCATGCCACCGGGATCGCGAGCAGCACCCCCAGCCCGCCGGCCAGCAGCCAGCGCAGGCTGGCGCCGGACATGAACAGCATCCCGGCCAGGATCGCCGCCAGCACCAGCGAGGTGCCCAGGTCGGGCTGGAGCATCACGAGCACCCACGGCGGAAGCATCAGCAGGCACGCCCCGAGGATCCCGCCCAGCGAATCGAGCCGGCCCTCGCGGTTCCCGAGGTAGGTCGCGAGGACGATGATCATCAGGATCTTGGCCAGCTCCGAGAACTGGAAGGTGAACGGGCCCAGGTTGATCCAGCGTGATGAGCCGCCAACGCCCGTGCCGATCGCCAGCGTCAGCACGAGGAGCCCGAGGTTGGCCCCGTAGATCGGCCACGACAGGGTGCGCAGCCAGCGGTAGTCGAACGCAGTCATCAGGATGAACACGACCATCGCGAGGCCGGTCCACATCAGGGCACGCTGGAAGATCGAGCCGTTCTCGAGGACGGTCGTGCCCGCCTCGACGCTGTTGGTGTAGGCCATCACCAGGCCGACGACCGCGAGCAGGGCCGCATAGACCGTCAGCTGCAGGTCGTAGGCACGGCCGACCCGTCCGACCGACCGCGTGGTCAGGTCGGCGAAGCGCCCGGGTTCGGCCCGCATCACGCGCATCGATCGGTCCTGCCTAGTTGCTCTGGTAGAAGTTGCCGCGCTGGAGGAGGTCGCGGTTCAGGTAGTCCTTCTTGATGTGGAAGTGCAGCTGCACAAAGGCCTTCGCGATCTCCGTGCCAGCATTGCCCTTGGTTCTCGAATCGTAGGCGAACGCCAGGAACGCGAGCTCCAAATCCGCCTTCGCAAAATCGGCCTTGTGGGGGTTCTTGCCGACAAAGCCCACGAACCAGGAGTGGAATGGCAGCCGCCCTTTGCTGTCACGCAGCCCGAACTCCGCCGTTCCCGACTTCCCCGCCACCTTGACGGGCATATCGACCAGGTTGTAGGTGTGGCGCAGCGTGACCGTCGACCGGGCGGCGAGGCGCATCGCTCGCAGGGTCTTCTGGGAGACGGGCAGCTTCCGGATCAGGTCGGGCTTGAACGACTGGATCACGGTCCCGTCGGCGGCGACGATCTCGCGCACCAGCTGCGGCCGGTACAGCCGACCGCCGTTGGCCAGCGCCGCATACGCGTTCATGAGCTGGATGGGCGTCACCACGTCGTACCCCTGCCCGATGCCCGCCTGGTAGACCTCGCCCCCGAACATCGGCTGGCCGAAGGTGTCGATCTTCCACTGGTTGGAGGGGACGATCCCGGACACCTCCCCCGGCAGGTCGATCCCCGTCGGCTTGCCGAAGCCGTACTGGCGGCCCCAGTACGCGAGGCGGTCGGCGCCGAGCATTCCGGCAACCTGGAAGAAGTAGGTGTCGGACGAGTGCCCGAAGCCGCAATTGATGTCGCATGCCCCGAAGCCGGCGTGGTTCCAGTCGTAGAACCGGGCGCCGGACAGGGTGAGGTAGCCGCGGGTCTGGATCTTGGTCTGGGGGGTGATCTTGCCGTCCTGGATTCCACCCGTCCCGGCCACCAGCTTGTACGTCGACCCCGGCGGATAGTGCGCCTGGACTGCGTGATTCGTGAGCGGCTTGTTGCGGTTGTTGATCAGCTTCTGGAAGTCCTTGTTGGAGATCCCGCGGGCGAACAGGTTGTTGTCGTAGCTGGGCAGGCTGACGAGCGCCAGCACCTCGCCCGTCTGCGGGTTCATCACGATGAACGCGCCCCGCTTGAGGCCCGCCGCCCGCATGCCCCACTTGAGCGCCTGCGTCGCCTCCCGCTGGACCTTCGCATCGATCGTCAGCCGGAGGGACGCACCCGGGATCGGGTCCTGCTCGTTCGAGAGAACCTGCACAACCTTGCCCGTCGCATCCTTCTCGACGACCTGGATGCCGTAGGTGCCGCGAAGCTGGGTCTCGAAGGTGGCCTCGATCCCTGTCTTGCCGATCAGGTCGTCCGCGAGATAGCCCTTGGGCTTGAGCCGCTCGTAGGTGGCGGCGTCGACCGGACCGGTGTACCCGAGAATGTGGGCGAGCAGCGGGCCGTCGGGGTACTCGCGACGCGTCTCCACGACGACCTGGACCCCGGGCAGCTCGTCCGAGGATTCGGCGACCAGGCGGGCGGTGTCCTCCGGGACGTCCTGTGCAACCCGGACCGGGTCGAAGCGGGAGCCGGGGGCGCTGTCGAGGGTGGTCAGGATGTCCGTGGGATCGATCCCCAGGAGCCCGCCCAGGCGGCGCGCGACATCCTCACGCTGCGTGAACGGCAGCTCCGAGGGGGTGATCTTGACCGCCCACGTCGCAACGTTCTGGACGAGCTGGCGGCCGCGTCGATCGTAGATCAGCCCGCGAGTGGCGGGCACGGCCACCTCGGCGGTGCGCTGGTGCTGCACGGCGGCCGCCAGCTGCGAGCCGTTCGTGATCTGGAGGTACACGAGACGTGCGCCCAGCACGCTGAACACCAGGATCGCCATGATCCCGAACACCACGAACCGGATCGGACGTCGATCCCGCTCGCGATTGGTGGTCACCAGGCCGCCGCCGCTCACCAGTCCACCCGATCGGTTGCCTGGCGGCGCTGCACGACCGCGATCGCGAGCGGACCGACGATCGCAGCCAGGACAACGTCATACACGGCCGAGGGGATCACCGGGTCGAACGCAGCCGATGACATGGCGGCCGAGGTGAGCGCCGTGGTCGCGACGAGCAGCAACATGGAGTAGACCGGACTGGCGATGGCGGTGGCAATGACTGGGGCGATGATCCTGACCCGACCCAGGACCCCGCCGATCACGGACGCGATCCCGATCGCGATGAGCAGCGAGAACGCGGACGAACCTAGCGGCCGCTGACCCAGGATGTCGAGGGCCAGGCCGCCCACGAAGGCCCAGGTGAGGCCGGCCTCCAGGCCACCGGCGATGGCCCAGATGACCCCGAATACCAGGACGAGGTGGGGAACGGCCTCGCCGATCCTCAGGTATGGAGCGATGGTGAACTCAGCGAGCGCGGCCACCACGGACAGCGCCGCGGCGATGACGAGTTGCATGACGGGCTTCGATCCTCGGCTGACGAGCCGACGGTCGGGCCAGGGCCGGGATTGCGACCGCGACGACGGGTGACAGCTGCGCGCTGGCAGTATCCCATGGTGACCGCAACCCGGCAATCGTCGGCCCGGGTGACGGAGGGTTGCGAACGGCGTCCGGAATCCGGCCGGCAGCCCCGTGTTTCACGTGAAACGGTCCCCGGCCGCGCACCGGGCCGGCGCCTCCACAGCCGTCCGGGGTCAAGGAAACGGCCGCCCGGCGGGCGGCCGCCGCGATGCCAGGATGCGCTGGCCCGCAAGGAGCAGGGCAACCCGGCCCGGGGGCTCTCGATGCTAGAATTGGAGTTCATGATCACGTTTCGGAGTGGAGGCTGAGTGGGCCAGACGATCGCCTGCAGCAATCAGAAGGGCGGCGTCGGAAAGACCACGACGGTGGTCAATCTCGCAACCTACCTGGCTCTCCTCGGTGACCGCGTCCTCGTCATCGACCTCGATCCCCAGGGCAATGCCACGAGCGGCTTCGGCATCGACCGCACCACCCTCGGGGGTTCCGTCTACGACGCACTCGTGGATGAGCGTCCGCTGGCTGATCTCCACGTGGCGACGGCGGTTGCCAACCTTCGCCTCGTGCCGTCCTCCATCTCGCTCGCGGGGGCCGAGCTCGAGCTGGCCGGCGTCGCCGGCCGTGAGCGACGGCTGGGACGCGCCATCGACGGCGAGCGCGGGGCGTGGGACTGGGTGCTGGTGGACTGCCCGCCGTCGCTCGGGCTGCTCACGGTCAACGCCCTGACCGGCACCGACGCGGTGCTGATCCCGATCCAGTGCGAGTACTACGCCCTCGAAGGCCTGACCCAGCTGATCGCGACCATCAATCTCGTGCGCGATCATCTCAACCCGGGTCTGGCGATCACGGGCGTCGTGCTCACGATGTTCGACGCCCGTACCAACCTGTCGGCCGAGGTTGCCGCCGAGGTCCGCCGCCATCTCGGAGACGCCGTGTTCCAGTCGATCGTCCCGCGCAGCGTCCGGTTGTCGGAGGCGCCCAGCCACGGGCTGCCGATCGCCCTCTACCGCCCCGAGTCGAAGGGCGCCGAGGCGTACCGGGCCCTGGCCGGCGAGCTCCGTTCCCGCCGCGACCCGGGCAGTGCCAGGCTCGCGGGAGCCGTGGCATGACCCTCAGGGCGGACCGCACCGGCAACGCCCTCGGCCGCGGGCTCGGCTCCCTGATCCCGCAGCGCGCAGCCGGCGCGGCGGCCATCATCGAGATCCCGGTCGCGCGCATCACGCCCAATCCCCACCAGCCCCGCCGGCACTGGGACGATGCCGACCTCGCCGACCTCGCGGCGAGCATCCGCGAGCACGGCGTGCTCCAGCCCGTCCTCGTCACCGAGACCCTCGACGGGTATCAGCTGATCGCGGGGGAGCGGCGCGTGCGCGCCTCGCGCCTCGCGGACCTGGAGCGGATCCCCGCGATCGTCCGCCAGCTGGCCGATCGAGATCAGCTCGAGGTCGCCCTCGTCGAGAACCTCCAGCGCTCGGACCTCGACCCCATCGAGGAGGCGCTCGCCTACCGGCAGCTGGTCGACGAGTTCGGGCTCACCCAGGAGCGTGTCGCCGAACGGGTGGGCAAGGCCCGGACAACGGTCGCCAATACGCTCCGGCTGCTCGAGCTGCACCCAGACGTGCAGGCGGCGATCGGAGACGGCCGGCTCACCGAGGGCCATGGGCGGGCCCTGGGCGGGCTCCCCGTCGACGGCCAGCCGCACGTCCTGGGGACGGTGCTCGGGCAGGGCCTCTCGGTGCGCCAGACCGAGGAGCTGGTCCGGAGGCTGCGCGAGCCCCGCCCCGTGGCCGTCCCGGCAGCAGCGCGCCCGCTCGATCCCGACCTGGAGCGGGTCGAGGAGGAGCTCCGCCAGCGTCTTGGCACCAAGGTCAGCCTCAGCCGCTCGCGCAACGGCGGGCGCATCGTGATCGAGTACTACAGCGACGAGGAGCTCGGCCGACTGTTCGAGCGCCTGATCGGAGGGACTGCGTGACGGACGTCGGCGACAAGCAGGCCGGCCCCCCCAACGGCCGCGCCGCGGGCGGTCGCAGGCGGAAGACCGCTCCGGGCGGCGAGTACGGTGCGGCCAGCATCCAGGTCCTCGAAGGACTCGAGGCGGTCCGTCGCCGGCCGGGCATGTACATCGGCTCGACGGACGGCCGGGGCCTCCACCACCTGGTGTGGGAGGTGGTCGACAACTCCATCGACGAGGCGATGGCCGGCCATGCCACCAGCGTCCTGGTCACGATCCATGCCGATGGCAAGCTGACCGTGGTCGACGACGGCCGCGGCGTGCCGGTCGGCCGCCACTCGACGGGCAAGGACGCGCTGGAGGTGGTCCACACCGTCCTCCACGCCGGCGGCAAGTTCGGAGGCGGCGGCTACAAGGTCTCGGGCGGCCTGCACGGCGTCGGCGTCTCGGTTGTCAACGCCCTGTCGTCGTGGCTGCGGGTCGAGAGCGCGCGGGACGGCGGGATCTGGACGCAGGAGTATTCCCGGGGCATCCCCACGACGAAGGTCCAGAAGATCGGCGTGCAGGGTTCGCGGCGGGGGACGACGACCACGTTCCAGGCCGATGCCGACATGTTCGACACCACGGACTACTCGTTTGAGACCATCACCCAGCGGCTGCGCGAGTCCGCCTACCTGACCAAGGGCGTCTGGATCACGCTGCGCGACGAGCGGACGGACCGCGAGCGCTCGTTCTACTTCGAGGGCGGCCTGGTGTCGTTCGTCCGGCATCTCAACCGGAACAAGGAGGCGCTCCACGGCCGGCCGATCTACTGCGAGCGCAAGGACGGCACGACGACCATCGAGGTCGCGCTCCAGTACAACGACACGTATGCGGAGAACGTGCTCGCGTTCGCGAACAACATCAACACCGTCGACGGCGGCACCCACGTCACCGGGTTCCGGCGGGCGCTGACGCGCTCGCTCAACGACTGGGCCAAGCGGGCCGGCGTTCTCAAGGACGCGGACGGCAACCTCTCGGGCGAGGACGTCCGCGAGGGCCTGACCGCCGTGATCAGCGTCAAGCTCACGGATCCCCAGTTCGAGGGGCAGACCAAGGCCAAGCTGGGCAACGCCGAGGTCGCCGGCCAGGTCGAAGGAGCGCTGGCCGACGCGATCTCGCAACACCTCGAGGAGAACCCGGCGGACGGCCGGCGGATCATCGAGAAATGCCTCATGTCCGCCAGGGCCCGCGATGCCGCGCGCAAGGCGCGCGACCTCGTCATCCGCAAAGGCGCGCTCGACGGGATGTCGCTGCCCGGCAAGCTCGCGGACTGCCAGGAGCGCGACCCGGCCAAGAGCGAGCTGTACATCGTCGAGGGCGATTCCGCCGGCGGCTCGGCCAAGCAGGGGCGCGACCGCCGGTTCCAGGCGATCCTCCCGCTGCGAGGCAAGCTGCTCAACGTCGAGAAGGCGCGCCTGGACAGGATCCTGAGCTCCGACAACGTCAAGCCGCTGATCATCGCGCTCGGCGGGGGCATCGGGGACAGCTTCGACCTCGCCAAGCTGCGCTATCACCGGATCATCATCATGACCGACGCCGACGTCGACGGCGCCCACATCCGGACCCTGCTGCTGACCTTCTTCTACCGGCACATGCCCGAGGTGGTGGATGCGGGCTTCCTGTACATCGCGCAGCCGCCGCTGTATCGCGTCTCGACCGGCAAGGTCACCAAGTACGCCCAGAGCGAGAAGGACCGTGACCGCCTGGTCAAGGAGTTCACGACCAAGAACGTGAGCGTCCAGCGGTTCAAGGGTCTGGGCGAGATGAACGCCGACCAGCTGTGGGACACGACGATGAACCCCGACTCGCGCACCCTGCTGCAGGTCGCGGTCGAGGACGCGGCGGTGGCT
Organism: uncultured Chloroflexia bacterium; assembly: GCA_963727585.1. Lineage (GTDB taxonomy): Bacteria > Chloroflexota > Limnocylindria > Limnocylindrales > CSP1-4 > CAIXZV01. The sequence continues at coordinate 52,109 of CAVSHH010000006.1, forward strand.
GACGAGATCTTCACCACGCTGATGGGTGAGCGGGTGGAGCCGCGCAAGGACTTCATCAAGGCCGAAGCCCGCAAGGTGCGCAACCTTGACGTCTGAGCCGGCGGTCCAGGACGTGCGGGTGGGCGGCCGTCGGATCCAGCTGGCGCCGCACAACTGCTTCGCCTGCGGCACGCTCAACGTCCACGGACTGCACCTCGAGCTCCATGCCGGCCAGGACCGGTGCTGGGTGGAGATCACGCTCCCCGAGCGCTTCGAGGGTTGGGAGGGGATCGCCCACGGCGGGATCGTGTGCACGCTGCTCGACGAGGTCATGGCCTGGGCCGTGGTGGACCACGACATCTGGGGCGTCACCGCGCGCCTCAACGTCGAGTTCCGCAAGCCGGTTCCCATCGGGCGCCTCATCAGGGCGGAGGGGGGCGTGACCGCCACGCGCCGCCGGATCGTGGACACCGAGGGCGTCCTGCTGGATCCCGTCGACGGCACCATCCTTGCTCGTGCCGAGGCCACCTTCGTCGGCGCCTCCGAGGCCAGGAAGGCCGAGCTCAAGGCCCGCTACGGGTACGCGCTGGGACAGCCGGCCTCCGATACACCCCAAGCGGTGGACGGTTCCCCACAGCCGGCCCACCCTGTCGGCCCGGTGCACACCGGATGAGTCCGTCGTCCGTGGCCGGGCCCACCACCGAGCGCGCCCGCAACTTCGTCGCCGGCCACCGCGAGGCTGCGCTGGCCCTCGGCCGCACCGCCGGCGACCTCGCAAACGATCCCGCCCGGGCGACGATCGTGCTGCGCGACGGACTCGGCCGCCTCGCGGACCCCGAGTACCGCGAGGGCCAGGCGCGGATCGCCCCCGGGATCGGGCCGCAGCTGGGCGTGCGCCAGCCCCTGCTCACCGGGGTGACCCGCGGGCTGCGGGCGGCGACGCGCCGCGACCGGCCGACGACGCTGCTCGACCTCGCTGCGGCGCTGTTCCGGGAGCCGGTCGCCGAGCTCCACTGGCTGGCCATCGATCTGCTCGACCGGACCATCGCCACCGAGCCGGAGCAGGCCTGGCAGCAGCTGCGCGCAGCGGCCCGCCGGGCGTCGGAATGGATCACGGTGGACCGCCTCGCCCATGCCGCCGGGCGCGGGATCCTGGCCGAGCCCTACCGCTGGGCGGAGCTGGAGCAGCTCGTCTACTCGCCCTCGCGCTGGGAGCGACGCCTGGCCGCCTCGACCATCGCCACGATCCCGTATGTGGATCGTGGAGCCGGCCGGACCGCCGAGATCGCCGCCCGCGGCCGACGCATCCTGGACGACCTGGTGGGGGACGCGGAGCCCGAGGTGCAGAAGGCCCTGTCGTGGGCGCTCAGGAACCTCACCCTCTTCGACCGCGACCCGACGATTGCCTATCTCCGCCTCCAGGCCGAGATCGCCCGCGAGACGGCGGACGGCCACCGTGCCTGGGTCGTTCGGGACAGCCTGGAGAAGCTCGACCCGGCAACCGCCGCCTCCATCCGGGACGCCGTGGCCGGGATCCGGAAGCGACCTGGTGCCCCGTCCACCAGCCGGGCCTCCGCGACCGCCGCCGACTTCCTCGCCTTCGGCCTCGCTGTCCCCCCGGCCGAGCGCACGATCATCGACCGTTCCTGACCGACTGACCACCCGAGGAGAGCCCCCACGTGACCGACGACCTGGGCGTCATCCGAGCCACTCGGATCGAGGACGAGATGCGCGTCTCGTACCTCGACTACGCGATGAGCGTCATCGTCGCCCGCGCCCTGCCGGACGTCCGCGACGGCCTCAAGCCGGTCCATCGCCGGATCCTGTACACGATGGGCGAGATGGGGCTGTCCGCCACGAGCTCCTTCCGCAAGTGCGCCGCCATCGTCGGCGAGGTCATGGGCAAGTACCACCCGCACGGTGATGTCGCCCTGTACGACGCCCTCGTCCGGCTGGCCCAGGACTTCTCGATGCGCTACCCGCTGGTCGACGGCCAGGGCAACTTCGGGTCGGTCGACGGCGACACGGCTGCCGCCATGCGCTACACCGAGGCACGCCTGACCGCGATCGCCGCCGAGATGCTGGCCGACATCGACAAGGACACGGTCGACTACGAGGACAACTACGACGGCACCCAGAAGCAGCCGTCCGTCCTGCCGGCCAAGCTGCCGAACCTGCTCATCAACGGCTCCTCGGGCATCGCCGTCGGCATGGCCACCAACATCCCGCCCCACCACCTGGGCGAGGTCGTGGACGCCGTCGTCGCCTACATCGCCGACCCGTCGATCACCAACGACGACCTGTGCGGGTTGGTCAACGGCCCCGACTTCCCGACCGGTGCCTCGATCTTCCGGTTCGAGACCCGGCGCAACTCGCTGACCGGCGAGCACGAGACGGTGGACGCCATCCGCGAGATGTACGCCCACGGTCGGGGCCGGGTGGTGATGCGGGCGCAGGTGGCGTTCGAGGAGACGCGCCACGATCGGACCGCGATCATCGTGACCGAGCTGCCGTACCAGGTGAACAAGGCCTCCCTGCTCGAGAAGATCGCGGACCTGGTCAAGGACAAGAAGCTCGACGGCATCAGCGACCTGCGCGATGAGTCGGACCGCGACGGCATGCGCATCTATATCGAGGTCAAGCGGGACGCCAATCCACACAAGGTGCTGAACAACCTGTTCAAGCACACGGCGCTCCAGACGACCTTCAACATGAACATGCTCGCCCTGGTCGACGGCCAGCCCCAGACCCTGCCGCTCAAGAGCGTGCTCGGTCATTACGTGGAGCACCGCCGCGAGATCGTCCGCCGGCGGACCGTGTACGACCTCGAGAAGGCCCGCGCCCGGGCGCACATCCTCGAGGGCCTCAAGATCGCGCTCGACAACCTCGACGCGGTCATCCAGACCATCCGCGGATCCGCCGACGTCGAGACCGCCCGCACTGGCCTGATGTCCCGATTCGGCCTGACCGAGCTCCAGGCCCAGGCGATCCTGGACATGCGCCTCGCCCGGCTCGCCGCCCTCGAGCGGCAGAAGATCGAGGACGAGTACCTCGCCATCATCCAGCTCATCGCGGAGCTCGAGGATATCCTCGCCAACCCGGCCCGCGTGCTCGCGATCATCAAGGACGAGCTCACCGAGCTGAGCAGGAAGTACGCCGGCGAACGGCGGACACGGGTCGTCGACGACTCCAATCGGGAGATGACCGACGAGGACCTGATCGCCGACGAGGACGTCGTGGTCACCATCAGCCGGCGCGGCTACATCAAGCGCCAGCCGGTGGCCACGTACCGCCGCCAGCACCGGGGCGGCAAGGGGATCATCGGCCACGTGACCCGGGAGGAGGATGCGGTCGAGCACCTCCTGGTCGCCAACACCCACGACTGGGCGCTGTTCTTCACCAACCGCGGCCGTGTGTTCTCGGCCAAGGTCCACTCGGTTCCCGACGCCACCCGCCAGGCCAAGGGAATGGCGATCATCAATCTGCCCGGCGTGCAGGTGGATTCGGGCGAGGTCCCGGTCGCGACCATCTGTCTGCCCAACTTCGAACCCGGACACTACCTCGTCATGGCGACCCGGCGGGGCATCATCAAGAAGACGCCACTCGAGCATTTCGAGCGCGTCCGGGCCACCGGGATCCGGGCGATCACGATCAACGACGACGACGAGCTGGCGTGGGTGGACGTCTCGGGCGGCGGAGACGACATCATCCTGGCCACCACGCACGGGATGCTGGCCCGCTTCGAGGAGAGCGAGGTCCGACCGATGGGCCGCGACGCCGCGGGCGTGATCGGCATCAGGCTCCTCAAGCGGGAGGGTGACAGCGTCGTCGCGATGAGCGTCGTCGACCCAACCGCCGACCTCCTGGTGCTGACGGAGACCGGCTACGGCAAGCGCGTCGCGCTGGCCGACTTCCGGCGCAAGCACCGGGGCGGCCAGGGCGTGCGACTGATCGCGCTGGAGGGACGCAAGACCGGTCTCGTGGCCGCAGTGCAGCAGGTGACCGAGGAGGACGAGGAGCTGGTCCTCATCTCCTCGGGGGGCCAGGTCATCCGCACGGACGTGCACAGCATCAACCGCTACTCGGCGGGCGCTCGGGGCGTGATCGTGATGCGGCTCGGCGGGGGGGACAGCGTCGCCGCGATCGCCGCCTTCCGCGCCGGACTGGCAGACAGGAGTGCCATGGGCGACAATGACGAGCCCCAGTCCGGGCCGGCGGATACGGACCGGGGATCGGGCAGCTCGTCATGACCCCCTTCGGCGCATGGGAGGCCGACGGCGTGTACGCGGACCAGTACGAGATCTACAACGGGAATGCCAACCCGGAGCTGGCCCGGAAGATCGCGCACTGGCTGGCGTCCGAACCCGGCCGGGCCGAGGTGTTCGAGTTCGCCAACGAGAACATCTTCGTGCGCATCCTGGACAACGTCCGCGAGAAGGACATCTTCCTGGTCCAGCCCACCTCGCGGCCGGTCAACCAGTCGATCATGGAGCTGCTGATCATGATCGACGCCTTCAAGCGGGCGTCGGCCGGCCGGATCACCGCCGTGGTGCCGTACTACGCGTACGGTCGCTCCGACAAGAAGGACCAGCCCCGGGTGCCGATCACCGCCCGGCTGATCGCCGACATGATCAGCGTGGCCGGCGCCGACCGGATGCTGACCATGGATCTTCACCAGGGCCAGATCCAGGGCTTCTTCAACATCCCGGTGGATGAGCTGACCGCGGTCCACCTGCTGTCGCGCTACTTCCTGGAGCGCCAGCTGGAGGATGTCGTCGTCGTCACGGATCTCGGGTTCGCCAAGCGCGCCCGGGCCTTCGCCGAGCTGATCGACGCGCCGCTGGCGATCGTGGAGAAGCGACGCCACGGCAACCTGGACCGGGCCGAGGTGATCAACGTCATCGGCCAGGTCCACGGCCGGCGCGTGATCATCGTCGACGATGAGATCGACACGGCGGGCACCCTGATCGAGATCACCCGCGCGCTCGAGAAGGAGGGCGTGCGCGAGATCTACGCCTGTGCCACCCACGGCGTCCTGTCCGACCCGGCCATCGACCGCATCGCGGCATCCGCGCTGGCCGAGGTCGTCATCACCGACACCATCCCCCTGCCCGCCGACAAGCGGATCCCGCGGATCAAGGTTTTGTCGGTGGCCCCGCTCATCGGCGAGGCCATCAAGCGCATCCATCGCGGCGAGTCGGTGGGCGCGCTGTTCAGCTCCGAGGTCTCGTTCACCCAGGAGATGCTGCTGTGGGAGGACGGCGTGGCCGCTGCTGCGCCGGACGAGGCGGACGACGTACCATCAGCCATGACTTCACCGGCGGGCGCCTGATCCCGCCACCTCTCGGAGACGCATGAGCCTGCAGCTGCACCGCCCCGACGGGAAGGGCGGCCTCGAGGTCCTCCCGGGGACCGACGAGAACTACCGGTCGACCCTCCGCTCCTCGCGCTGGGGCGATTCACTGGACGGCGGCCGGCTGCCCGAGCTGCGCAACCCCGAGATGAACCCGACGTCGACGGCTCGCGCCGTGGTGTTCTGGCTCCTGCTGGGGCTGGTGACCTTCGGGGTCATCGTGGCGGGCTACGGGCTGAGCCTGTGGGGGTTCCCGAGCTAGGACGGATCCGGCGCTCCTGCTCGCGGCTGCGACCCCTCGTGGCCGGCCGCCCCGCCACTCGAGGCCGCCCCGCAGGGCCTGCTGCCGGGGCCTGGAATCGGGCCGTCGAGGCGAGCCGCCCTATACTCAGCCGGCCATGCGCTTACTGTCCCGCTTCTTCGACAACAACGACCGCGAGCTCAATCGGATCCAGCCGCTCGTCGATCGGACCAACGAGCTCGAGCCCGAGTACGAGGCCCTCTCGGACGCCGAGATCCGTGAACGGATCGATATCATCCGGGCGGACATCGTCGAGGCGGCCGCGCCCGAGGAGCCGTCCGAGGACGAGCTGACCCACCCCGATCTCGAGCGCCGGCGCGAGCTCGCCCAGGCTCGCCGCAAGCGCGAGCAGAACCGCCTCCGGATGGCCCTCGACGACGTGATGGCCGAGGTGTTCGCCGCTGGCCGCGAGGCGATGAAGCGGACCATGGGGATGCGCCAGTACGACGTCCAGCTGATGGGCGCGCTCGTGCTCCACCAGGGCAGGATCGCGGAGATGCGGACCGGCGAGGGCAAGACCTTCGTGCCCACCCTCGCCGCCGTGCTCAACGGGCTTGCCGGCCGCGGGGCGCACGTGGTGACCGTCAACGACTACCTTGCCCGGCGCGACGCCCAGTGGATGGGTCCCGCCTACCACTTCCTGGGCGTCTCGGTGGGCGTCATCACCCACGACACGTCCTACCTGTTCGAACCTGGCTATCCGACCAGCGACGAGCGACTGATCAACCTCCGTCCGGTCAGCCGGCGCGAGGCCTACGCCGCCGACATCACGTACGGAACCAACAACGAGTTCGGCTTCGACTACCTGCGGGACAACATGGTCGACAGCCTCGATGACCGGGTCCAGCGGGAGCGCGCCTTCGCCATCGTGGACGAGGTCGACAACATCCTGATCGACGAGGCGCGCACGCCGCTGATCATCTCAGGCCAGGCCGAGGAGTCCGCGGACCTGTATTTCACCTTCGCCCGCCTGGTGCCCCGTCTCCAGGCACGGCCCGAGGGTGACGAGGAGGGCGGCGACTACTTCGTCGACCTCAAGGACAAGGCGGTCAGCCCCACCGAGGGCGGCATCGACAAGATCGAGAAGCTGCTCGGCATCGACAACCTGTATGACGCCGACCCGCGACTGGCCCGCCACTTCGACTCGGCGCTCAAGGCACACGCCCTGTACAAGCGGGACCGGGACTACATCGTCGAGGACGGCGAGATCGTCATCGTCGACGAGTTCACCGGGCGCAAGATGCCCGGCCGCCGCTGGAGCGAGGGCCTCCACCAGGCGATCGAGGCCAAGGAGGGCCTGCGAGTCCAGCGCGAGTCTCGAACCCTGGCCACGATCACCTTCCAGAACTACTTCCGGCTGTACGACAAGCTGGCCGGCATGACGGGCACGGCGATGACCGAGGCCGAGGAGTTCCACAAGATCTACAACCTCGAGGTGGTTGCGGTCCCCACCCACCGGCCGATGATCCGCGACGACTATCCAGACCTCGTGTTCCGCAGCGAGTCGGCCAAGTTCAACGCGCTCATCGACGAGATCGAGGAGATGACCCGGGCGGGCCGGCCGGTCCTGGTGGGCACGGTCTCGGTCGAGAAGTCGGAGGTGCTGTCCACGCTCCTCAAGCGCCGCGGGGTCCCGCACGAGACCCTCAATGCCAAGTTCCACGAGCGGGAAGCGGGTGTCGTGGCCCAGGCGGGCCGCGGCGGCGCGGTCACGATCGCGACCAACATGGCCGGTCGGGGCACGGACATCAAGCTGGGCGGGGATCCAGCGGGCCTCGCCTCAGACCTCCTCCACAAGCAGGGCCTCAACCCGGCCGAGGTCGACGCGGCCACGTACGACCGGGCGTTCGAGGAGGCGAGGTCGATCACGGACGAGGGCCACGAGCAGGTGGTCGCGGCAGGTGGCCTGCACATCATCGGCACCGAGCGCCACGACAGCCGCCGGATCGACAACCAGCTCCGCGGCCGCGCCGCCCGTCAGGGCGACCCGGGATCGTCGCGCTTCTACCTGTCTCTCGACGACGACCTCATGAAGCGGTTCGCCTCGGATCGCGTCGCGGGCCTCATGGAGCGGCTTGGGCTGGAGGACGACGCCGCGATCGAGTCGCGGCTCGTGTCCCGGACGATCGAGAGTGCCCAGACCCGCGTCGAGGGCTACAACTTCGATATCCGCAAGCGCGTGGTCGAGTTCGACGATGTCATCAACAGGCAGCGCGAGACGATCTACGCCGAGCGCGACAAGGTCCTGCGCAACGAGGACCTGACGGAGACGGTGCGCGAGTTCCTCGACCAGGAGGTCGAGGCCATGAGCGAGCAGTTCCTGGGCAGCCAGTCGCCGATGGAGTGGAACCTCGAAGGCCTGGCTGCCGCGCTGCGAGCCATGGGCATCGACGGCCCGGAGGCTACCGAGGAGGGGCTGGACGAGGCCGCCGAGTCCCGGGAGGCGCTGGTCGAGCACCTGCACGAGGTGGTGGACCGACGCCTGGAGGCCCGGGTCGAGGAGCACGGGGACGAGGTCTGGAGCCAGGTGGAGCGGTTCGTGCTGCTGCGCACGATCGACAGCCTGTGGGTCGAGCACCTCACCGAGCTGGACGACATGCGGCGGGGCATCGGTCTGCGCGGCTACGCCCAGCAGGACCCGCTCAACGAGTTCCGGCGCGAGGCGTTCCGGCTGTACGAGGAGCTCCGCGACCTGATCCGTCGCCAGGTGGCCACCACGATCTTCCGGGTCTCCGTTCACCGCGAGCCCGCGACGGTCCCGCTGTCCGGTCCGGGTCAGCCGGCGACCCGGTCGCCCGGCGGCGGCAACGGGGACCGCGCCGGCGCCCCGGTCGCTGCCACGGCCATGGCCCCGGCGCCAGCGTCGGCCCTCGCCGGCGGCCGGCCCGCGGCCGCCGCCGAGGCCGTGCGCGGCCTGCCCGCGGATCCGATGCGCGGTGCCCGCGCAGTGCCCGGTGATGCCCGGGCGGATGCGGCCGGCCAGGCGCGCCCCGGGTACACCCCCGCCGGCGTGCGGATCGGTCGCAACGATCCGTGCTGGTGTGGATCGGGCCAGAAGTACAAGAAGTGTCACGGGGCCTGAACCGCGACCGGGTCCGGGATCTCGTGCGCGTCCTCGGTATCGGCGGCCTCGTGATCGGCCTCGCGGCCGGTGCCGCGACGTTCCAGATCTGGCGCCAGGGCTCGAGCGACGAGCAGCGCCCCGCCGACGCGATCGTCGTGCTGGGTGCGGCCCAGTACAACGGGCGACCATCGCCCGTGTTCGAGGCCCGCCTCGAGCACGCGGTGGCCTTGTGGCATGCGGGCCTGGCGGATGCGTTCGTGGTCACCGGCGGCAAGCTTCCCGGCGATCGATGGACCGAGGCGTCCGTCGCGCGGGAGTACGCCATCGCGCATGGCGTGCCGGCCAGAGCGATCTTCGGCGAGGACCGGGCCCACAACACCCTGACCTCGCTGACCGAGATCTCGCGCCAGTTGGAGCAGCGCGGGATGGGCAGCGCCATCTTCGTGTCCGACCCCACGCATATGCTGCGCATCCTGCGCATCGCCCGCGACCTCGGGGTTGACGCCTACGGATCGCCGACGACAACGTCGCCGGTGACGGCGGACCCGCTTCGCCGTGCCCAGGCCACGGTGCACGAGCTGGGCGCCCTGGCCGTGTACTTCCTGACCGGCGGCGCGCCCGCCGTGGAGCAGCAGGGACCCTGATCGCGGGCGATGGGCGCCCTGCCGGCTGCGCACCTGCGGTGGCCCACGGCGCCGCCGGCCACCGCGGGTGTGATCGATCACATCCCCGGGCCCTGATCGCCACATCCGCGGCCGAATCCTCGGAAATTCGGGTGGTTTGCCCCATCGCCCCCCTTGGAATGACGGGAATCCGCGCCTATACTCCTCAACAGTCTTCCGCCCCAAGGGACCGGCGCCGTCGCCCATCATCCGCCCGAGAATCGGCGCAGCGTCCCGAGCCGTCACGCACCCGACAGCGGAGGATCGAGAGAGAGGGACTGTGAAGCAGGCTGAGGAAGCGCAGTTCGTGGATCTCATCGCTTGCGAACGTGACTGCCGCGGCTGCAGCTATGCCGCTGCCCTCGACTGTGACGGCAACTGCGGTGTCTGCCCTCACAACTCGTACTGTCCCTGTGTGAACCCCGTCGTCGCCCGGAGCAAGACCGCCCTTCGGCTGATCGAGCTCCGTCCGATCCTGCTCCAGGATCTCCGGGTGCGCTCCTAGTGGACCCGTCGTCCACGCGCGACCTGGCGGAGCGGATCCGGTCGACCTCGGGGCGTCTTTGACCTCGCCACCAAGGAGTCCCGCGTCGCCGGGCTCGATGCCCGAGCCAGCGAGCCCGGGTTCTGGGACGACCAGCGAACCGCCCAGAAGGTCGTCCGGGAGGCGGAGGGCCTGCGCGAGGAGATCGCGCTGTGGCGATCGCTGGAGAAGCGCGCCGAGGACCTCGAGGAGCTGCTCGACCTCCTCGCCGACACCCCCGACCCGGATACCGAGGCCGAGGTCTCGAGCGAGGCCGACGCCCTGGGCCGGGAGTTCCAGCGTGAGCGAACGCTCCTCCTGTTCTCCGGCGACTACGACGCCAAGAACGCCGTCCTGAGCATCAGCGCCGGTGCCGGTGGCACCGAGGCCACCGACTGGGCGGACATGCTGCTCAGGATGTACCTGCGCTGGGCGGAGCGGCACCGGTTCCGGGCCGAGGTCGTGGACTCCCAGCCCGGCGACCAGGCGGGCATCAAGAGTGCCACCGTGACCGTCGAGGGGCGGTTCGCCTTCGGTTGGCTGCGGGTCGAGCGCGGCGTCCACCGCCTGGTGCAAATCAGCCCCTACGACGCCCAGAAGCGCCGCCAGACGACATTCGCGCTGATCGAGGTTATGCCGGAGGCGGACGACGACGTCGAGATCGAGCTGAACTGGGACGACATCCGGGTCGACACGTTCCGCAGCTCGGGGGCGGGCGGGCAGCACGTCCAGAAGACGGAGTCGGCGATCCGGCTGACGCATCTTCCGACCGGGATCGTGGTGACCTGCCAGAACGAGCGATCCGCCACCCAGAATCGCGAGGTCGCCACCCGGGTCCTCAAGTCCCGGCTGCTCGAGCTGGAGCTGGAGAAGCGCGAGGAGGAGCTCCGCAAGCTGCGGGGCGAGCACGTCACGGCGGGCTGGGGCAACCAGATCCGCAGCTATGTCCTCCACCCGTACCAGATGGTCAAGGACCTCCGATCGGCCCACGAGACCTCCAACACGGGGGCCGTGCTCGACGGCGACCTCGATGCATTCATGCAGGCGGAGCTGGAGCGGCTCGCGACCGGCCGGCCCCCATCGTCCGACGGCGGGGGCGACTAGCGTCGTGGCCGGCCCGGGGGCCGGTTCCGCGGGCCGGGTGCCCGGTTCGGTCACCCACCGACGCGCACGAGCCACGGACCTGGAGCCGTGCGCTCTCGTCTGGAAGGCGGCCGTCGACGACTACAACGGGCGCCTCGGACAGCCGCCGATGCCCGAGGATCTGGCGCCCCTTCGGCGGCTGCTTGCGCACACGCTGACCACCGATCCCGATCGGTTCTGGGTGGCCGTCGATCCCGGCCAGCGGGGCGAGGAGGTGGTCGGGTTCTCCTCGGCCACCGTGCGTGACGGCCTGTGGTTCCTGGCCATGCTGTTCGTTCGCCCGGGCAGGCAGGCAGCAGGCCTGGGAAGCGCCCTGTTGGACCGGGCGCAGGCCGGGCGCGACGCGGGTCCGGGCGGACCTGCGATCCCGGGACCGGACGACCCGCTGGACAGCGGGATCCGCACCTGGGGCATGTGCACCGACGCTGCACAGCCCATCTCGAACGCCCTCTACGCGCGCCGGGGCATGATCCCGCGGCTGCCGGCGTGGCGCCTCATCGGCGAGGTTCGCCGCTGGTCGGCGGTCCCGACCCTGCCGGCGACCCTGGAGGCGGTTCCGTTCGAACGGATCGCCGCCCTCCCCGACGGCTCACGAAGGCTCGCCGATGTCGTGGACGGCATCGACCGGGAGCTGCTGGGTGGCACCCACGCCGCGGAGCACGGGTTCCTGCGCCGGGAAGGCCGCGCCGGCTTCCTCGTCCGGAGCCGGGCTGACCGCCGGCCGGTGGGCTACGTGTACGGGTCGGGGGGCGGTCGACTGGGACCGATCGCGGCGATCGACCCGGCGCTCCACCCGGCGTTGATCGGCGTGGCAGTGCGGGAGACACCGATGCTCGGCGCGGTCGCGATGTGGGTGCCCGGCTCGGCCGACGTCGCGACCCGCGCCCTGCTCGACGCGGGACTGCGCCTGGACGGCTTCCCGGGCCTCGTCTGCTGGTCGCGGCGGGATCATCCCTTCCAGCGCTACATCCCGATCTCGCTGGCGCTCCTGTAGCGCAGGTTCCGGACGCGGATGCTAGCCTCTGGCGGACGTGGCTCCTTCGATCATGCCCCGCGACGGAGAGCTTTCCGACCACCGCAGCCCGAGCGAGCGCATGACCGTCACCCAGACCGAGGCGCCCGGCGCCGATCCGAGACCGTCGCTGTTCGACCGTCTGACCGGTCGCGCCCATCCGGTGCGCACCGACCACGCGGTGCTCGTGCTCCACGACGTCACCATGCGCTACCCGAACGGCAAGGAGGCGCTCAAGGAGGTCGACCTGGTCGTTCCCGAAGGCGACTTCGTGTTCCTCGTGGGTCCGTCGGGAGCCGGCAAGTCGACCCTCATGAAGCTGGTCATCCGGGACGAGCTGGCCACCAGCGGCATCGTCGTCGTCGATGGCCACGACCTCGCCCGCATCCGACGGCGCCAGGTGCCGAGGATCCGGCGCAAGATCGGCATCGTGTTCCAGGACTTCAAGCTCCTGCCGCGCAAGACGGTGCGCGAGAACGTGGCGTTCGCGCTCGAGGTCACCGGCACACCCCGGCGCCAGATCCGGCCCGCAGTGGACCGGGTGCTGGCTCTGGTCGGTCTCTCCGGCCAGGCCGACCAGCTGCCCACCCAGCTCTCGGGTGGCGAGCAGCAGCGGAGCGCCATTGCGCGGGCGCTGGTCCACGATCCGCGGATCATCATCGCCGATGAGCCCACGGGCAACCTCGACCCGGTCATCAGCTGGGAGATCATCCAGCTCCTGCTGCGCATCAACGAGCTGGGCGTCACGATCCTCATGGCCACCCACGATGCCGAGGTCGTCACCGCGCTGCGCAAGCGGGTCGTCGCGCTCGAGGACGGCCGCATCATCCGCGACGAGACGGGCGCGGGCTATCACCGCGAGGACTGAACCGTGATCGCCTTCGTGGCCTTCTCGCTGGGCAGGGCGTGGCGGGGGTTCTGGCGCAACGCGCTGATGAGCCTCGCAGCCACGCTCACGATGGTCCTCATGCTCCTGCTCCTGGCCGGGTTCTTCATCCTCCAGAACGTGCTCCTCGCGAGCCTCTCGTTCGTGGAGCAGAAGGTGGAGGTGGTCGGCTACGTGGAGAACACGGCCACCCAGGACCAGGTCGACGGGCTGATCGCCCGGATCGGCGCCATGCCCGAGACCACGTCGGTCGAGTTCATCACCCGCGACGAGGCGCTCGCCCGCTTCCGCCAGGCCCAGGAGGCCCAGGGGCGCGAGGATCTCACCCGCTACCTCGAGGCGAACCCGCTGTATGCCAGCGTGAACGTCAAGCTCAGCTCGCCGGGAGACCTTGACACGGTGGCCGAGACGCTGCGCGAGGATCCGATCGTCCGCAATGTGCTCAACATCGAGGCGCTCGTGGAACGGGTGACAACGGTCACCGGCGTGGTGCGCAGCGCGGGCGTGGTGCTGCTCGCGATCGTGGGCCTGATCGTCCTGTTCATCATCGTCAACACCATCCGGCTCGCGGTCGTCGCCCGTGCGGAGGAGATCGAGATCATGCGCCTGGTCGGCGCCTCGGACGCGTTCATCCGCTGGCCGTTCGTGTTCGAGGGCGCGCTGGTAGGGCTGCTGGGCGCCCTGGTCACGCTCGGGCTCCTCGCCGTTGCCGCGGAGCCCATGTCGCGGGCCATGGTCGGCTTCTTCAACGTGTTGCCGCTCCAGCTCGGTCCTGTCGGCCGGGATACCGCGGCCCTGGTGCTCGCCACGGGGATCGGCCTCGGCGTGCTGGGATCCTGGGTCTCCGTCCGCACCTACCTGATCCGCTAGGCGGCAGGTCGGACCCTGGGCGGCGAGCCGGAACCGGCGCATCGCCACCGGCGCATCGCCACCGGCGGGTTCGGGGCTCCGGCGGTACGCTGGCGAAGCCTGCCGCGTGCCGCGACGGCCGCCGTTCGAGATCCCGCGATGACTGACCAGCCCGCCCCCCACGACCCCGACGCCACCCATCGCGCCGACACCCGGGAAGCGCCTGCCGTGGCGCCGCCAGGGGATTCGGCTGTGGCGCCGCCAGGGGATTCCGCTGCGGCGCCGTCCAGGGATTCGACTGTCGCCGGACCTGTGCCCTCGGCCCCTCGGCGCGGGTCGGGACGTCGCACCGGCGTGGCGGTCGTCGCCCTGAGCCTCGTCGCGATCCTGGCCGGCAGCGTGCTGTTCCTGTCGGGCTGGACGCTCGGCCGACAGGCGGCCCTGACCCCCGGAACGCCCGCCGACGAGACCGCCCTGTTCCAGCCCTTCTGGGATGCCTACCGGGCGGTCACCGAGCGCTACGCCGGCGACGACGTGGATCGCAAGGCGCTCGTGGAGGGCGCTATCAAGGGGATGATCGGCGCCCTCGACGACCCCTACTCCTTCTACATGACCTCCGATGAGTTCAAGCACAGCCTGGAGGCCATCTCCGGCGAGTTCCAGGGAATCGGGGCCACGATCGGAACGGTCGACCAGAGCGGCAACAGCGTCGGGTGCACCGAGCTCGGGCCGGACTGCCGGATGGCGGTCGTCGCCCCGATCAGCGGATCACCGGCGGAGGGGGCCGGACTGGCTGCCGGGGACGTGATCACGGCCATCGACGGCACGCCGCTCGCGGGCCTCACCTTCGACGAGGCGCGGAACAGGATCCGCGGCCCCAAGGGCACGCCCGTGATGTTGACCATCACGCGACCGGGCGAGGCGGCGCGGGATGTCGAGCTGGTGCGCGCGGTGATCATCACCCCCGAGGTCGAGACCCGTACCCTGGCCGACGGACGCGTGGGCTACATCAAGCTCGCGGGGTTCTCCGACCATGCGACCGATCAGTTCACGGAGGCCGTCTCGTCGGCGGTCGATGCCGGGCGGCGACAGCTGATCGTCGACCTGCGCGACAATCCCGGCGGGTTCGTCACCGCGGCCCGGGACATCGCCAGCCAGTTCCTCCCCGACGGGACGATCTTCTGGCAGGAGGCCGCCGACGGAACGCTCATCGAGACCAAGGCGAAGCCCGGGGGTGCCGCCGTCGATCCCGGCATCGAGGTCGTCGTCCTCGTGGATGGCGGAACGGCATCCGCGTCCGAGATCGTCACCGGGGCGCTCAAGGACCGGGGTCGGGCCACGATCATCGGGACGACAACCTTCGGCAAGGGGACGGTCCAGCAGTGGACGCAGCTCGAGGACGACAGCGGCGGCTTCCGGCTCACCATCGCCAGGTGGCTCACGCCCGACAGGACCTGGATCCACGGTGTCGGCATCCAGCCGGACATCGTGGTCGACACCCCGGCCGCCAGGCCGGGCGACGATCCGGTGCTCGACCGGGCGCTCCAGGAGCTCGCCGCGGCGCAGGGCCGCCGAAGCCTTCTGATCGCCGCCGCCTGAGCCCCGAAGTCCGACGCTTGCGCACGCAAGCCGGATCGGGTAGGGTCGGCTGCGAACGAAAGGAGGTGATGTGCAGTGATAGACAGTAGTTGCTGCACCACCTCGGCGGAGGTCGGTCGCTAGATCGATCCCGGCCGGGTGGTCGGAGCATTCGAACGCCGGTCCGGCAACGGGCCGGCGTTCGTGCGTCCGGGACCCGTCCCGCTCCGCGTCTCGCGGCCGGCCGCCCATCCGGGACGGTGCCACACTGGCCACTTGCAGCGAGAGGAGACACCTGATGGGCGAGACCATCGCCCAGAACCGCCGGGCGCGGCACGAGTTCAGCATCGAGGACACCTTCGAGGCGGGCATCGTGCTGCGCGGGACCGAGATCAAGAGCGTCCGCGCCCACAAGGTGAGCCTCGCCGACGCCTACGCGCGCATCGAGCGCGACGAGGCGTGGATCATCGGTCTGCACATCGCGCCGTGGGAATCGACCGACGTACGGTTCAACCACGAACCCAAGCGCGCCCGGAAGCTGCTTCTCCATCGCGAGGAGATCGACGAGCTGCTGGGCAAGACGAAGGCCAAGGGGCTCACACTCGTGCCGCTCTCGATCTATATCAACGACCGGGGCAAGGCGA
Organism: uncultured Chloroflexia bacterium; assembly: GCA_963727585.1. Classification (GTDB taxonomy): domain Bacteria; phylum Chloroflexota; class Limnocylindria; order Limnocylindrales; family CSP1-4; genus CAIXZV01. The sequence continues at coordinate 68,103 of CAVSHH010000006.1, forward strand.
AGCTGCAGCTGGGCCTGGCGCGCGGGAAGCAGACCTGGGATCGGCGGCGCGAGATCGCCGAGCGGGATTCCAAGCGCGAGCTCGCTCGCGAGCTGGCGAACGCCCGGCGTCGCTGACCATGATCCGCATCGCGAGCCGGAGACCGCGCATCCTGCGCCGGCCGCGCGTACCCTCGTACTCGGGCTGTGACGACGAATCGGGCGGAGGCTGGTTGACCACCCAGCCATCTTCGCCAGGAGCTTCGTCATGCACGTGTCCACCGCTTCTCGCCAGACCGCCGCGCTGATCCTTGCGGCGGCCTGACGCCCACGCGGCGGGCGAGCCCGGGCGCGTGATCGTGGGCGGTGTCCTGGACGTCCCGGGATCGACGATGCTCGACAAGGCGCGCCACCTCGAGCAGCACGGCGACGAGCTGCGCCGGCTGCTGCTCCGCGAGCCACGCGGCTACCCGGCCCTGCGCGCCAACGTGATCCTGCCGCCGACGCGGCCGGAAGCCGATGCCGGCTTCGTGATCATGGAGCACGTCGAGTACCCAGGGATGTCCGGCACCAACACGATCTGCGTCGCGACCACGCTGCTCGAGACCGGGATGCTGCCGATGACGGAGCCGATGACGGAGATCATGCTCGAGGCGCCGGCCGGGCTGGTGCGGATCCGGGCGGCGTGCGCCGGCGGCAAGGTCACGGGGGTCACCTACCGCAACGTGCCGGCCTTTGCCACCCACCTCGATGTCCCGATCGAGGTCCCGCAGCTGGGGACGGTGGTGGTAGACGTGGCATACGGCGGGATGTTCCACGTCATCGCCGACGCCGAAGCGCTCGGGTTCCGGCTGGTTCCCGACGAGGGACGCGACATCACCCGCGTCACCGAGATGATCAAGGCCGCAGCCGCGGAGCAGCTCCCGGTCGTCCATCCCGTGCAGCCGGGCTTTGCGGGCATCACCATCGGCCAGCTGGCGGGACCGGCGCACGATCAGCGGAACTCGGGGCGGAACGTGTGACCGTCTCGACCGGCAGGCTTGACTGGTCGAGGCCATCGACGTGGACGGGCGTCATCGACCGGTCGCCGTGCGGGACCGGCACCTGCGCCAGGATGGCCGTGCTGCATGCGAAGGGACGGCTGGGGCTGGACGAGGACTTCCGCCACGAAGGGATCCTGGGCACGGTCTTCACCGGGCGCCTGGTCGAGGAGATGCAGGTCGGACAGCGGACGGCGGTCGTCCCCACGGTCACCGGTACGGCCTGGATCACGGGCTTCGCGTCGTACGTGATCGATCCGACCGACCCGTTCCCGGAGGGGTTCACCGTGAGAGATCTCTGGTAAGCCGCGACGTGGACGCCTGGTCCATGCCCTCGCGTGGCGGCGGGTGCGGCATCGACTGTCCGTCCTCGCCCCGACATCGTCGTGCCGCGTACAGCCCCGATCGGTGGCCGAAATTGGACTGCCAGTCCCTGCCCGGACGACCAAGGCCCGAATCCATCGACGCCCCGTCCACGCGGGCGGGCCACAGCCGCATCCCGGAGGCCGTCACCGGATGGCTCAGCGCAGGAGGTCGCGCCGGCTCAGCGCAGGAGGTATCGCCGGCTCAGCGGGACCTCGCTCACCGGGGCCACTGCCAGCCGTCGGCCCCCCAGCGACACCTCCCCGGTGCGGACGTCGATGTCCACCGGCGCGGTGGCGCGGTTCCGGACCAGCGACTCGCGGGTCAAGCCCCGCTGGCCGCCGACCGGTACCAGCGCCCGCCGGGTGCCCAACCGCCGGGCCAGCGCGGTCCCGTCGACGGACGACGACACGAACGTCACCGACGAGCGCCAGGCCGCCGTGCCGGTACCGGCCCAGTCGGCGCGGTAACGGGTGGGCTCCGCACGTTCCAACGAGGCATTGCCATCGCCCAGTGGTCCCCAGGCCGGGAAGCCGCCCTTGAGCACCCACTCGGGCTTGACGCCGAAGAACCCGGGCGACCAGAGCACGATGTCCGCGAGACGGCCGGGCTGGAGCGAGCCGACGTGCGCCGAGACCCCGTGCACGATCGCCGGCTCGATGGTGATCTTGGCCAGGTAGCGCAGCACGCGCGCGGTGTCGTCGCGGTCGTCAGGGTCGTCGAGACCCGGATCAGGCGGGAGGCCGATCACGCCCGACGCCGCCTCCGACCGCCGCCAGGCCTTCATCACGTGCGCCAGCTGCCACGTGCGGCGCACCGTCTCGCCGATCCGGCCCATCCCCTGGGAATCGGAATTGACGATCCCGATGGCGCCCAGCTCGTGAAGCGGGCCTTCGGCGGCGGTGCGGGCCTCGAGGATCCGCTCCCGGACGAGCTGCACGTCACCCGGCACGTCCCACGAGAGGCCGTGGTTGAGCACCGTCATCGGGACGTGTTCGACGGCCGTGTGGACCCCGAACGGCAGCGTGGGCGTCGTCGACGAGCACAGGATCGACGGCTCCCGGACGAGGCCCAGCAGATCCGGCACGTGGCCGCCGCCCGAGCCCTCAACGTGATAGGCATGCACCGTCCGGCCGGCGATCGCCGCCACCGTGTCCTCGAGCTCGGCGCTCTCGTGGAGACCGTCGGTATGAAGCGACACCGACAGCTCGCGCGTGTCGCAGTACGCGAGCACCCAATCGATCAGCTCTGGGTAGGCACCGTTGTCCTCGTGGATCTTGAACCCGATGGCTCCCGCGTCGACCAGGCTGTCGAGATGGCGTTCATTGGCGGCCTTGGCGCCGGCCTGCATGCCCACGTTGACCGGCCATGCCTCCAGCCCGGCGAGCACGCGCTCCATCGCGAACGGCGGCTCCTCGAACCCCGCCGTGATCAGCGTGGTCACGCCGGCCGAGAGCGCGGGCGGCAGGAGCTCCGGGTCGATGGTATGCACGTGGGAGTCGACCGCCCCGGGCGTCGCGATCAGCCCGTAGGCCATGTAAGGCTTGGTGTTGGGACCGACAACGAGGTCGATGCCGTCGCTGATCGCCGGGCTGCCTGCCCGCCCGATGCCCACGATCCGGCCGTCCTTGATCCCGATGTCCGCCTTGACCACGCCGATGACCGGGTCGATCACCAGGGCACCCGTGAGCACCACATCGAGCTCCGATGGGCCGGCCGCCCGGTCCCACTGCGCCATCCGCGAGCGGAGGTTCTTCGCGTAGCCCCACACGGGCTCGTCGCCCCGCGCGGTCCGGTCTTCGCCGACCTTCACCCACAGGTCGGTGTCGCCCAGGCGGACCCGGTCCCCGGTCGTCGCGCCGTAGCGGGCCCGGAACTCCTCGGGGGAGAGGCGACTCACCGCTCCGCCTCGGAGTCTCCGCCGTGGAGCTCGCCACCCTGGGGTTCGTCCCCGCCCTCGGGTTCGTCCCCGCCCTCGGGCTCCTCCCCGCCGTCGCCTGCATAACGCACGAGCCGCACCGTCCTCGTCTCGCCTGGCTCCCAGCCCTCCCAGGCACCCGCGGGCACGTCAAGTCGGAACCCGCGCGCGGCTTCGCGGTCCAACTCGAGACGCGGGTTGACGCGGTGGAACGGATAGTGCGATGAGACGCGGATCCGGCGGCGCGACCGCGAAGTCACCGCCAGCTCGCGGGTCTCGCGGCCGCCGTTGACCTCCACCCAGTGGTCGTCGGCGATCAACAGCGCACCCGGTCCCAGCGGATCTGGCGGCGTGTCACGACCCAGGGGGTCACGCAGAGCGATCACCCGTGATCCGTCGCCCATGAGCACCTCGAGCCGGACCTCGCCGACCAGCTCGCGGACGCCGTCGAGCACCTCGTCGGGCGCCACCGCCGCCCGTCCGGCCGTCTCGACCTCGGCATACGTCGCCCCGGCGCGGGCCGCCTCGAGCATCGCGTCACAGATGAGGGCGACGGCCTCGGGCTGGTTGAGGAGCACGCCGGCGGACCGACGGCGCCGTGCCAGCTCCGCCGCGGCAAAGACCTGGAGGCGCTCCTCCTCCCACGGGATCAGGCGCATCGGCCGATGGTACGGCATCCGATCGGTGCCACCATGTTCTTGCTGGGCGTCCCAGGGATCACGTTCGCACCGCAATGGAGGGGACCATGCGCCACCTGCTCACGACCCTGGTCGTTGTGGCGCTCCTGGTCGGCTGCTCAACCGGCAACGGGGGGGAGAAGCGGGCCGGACTGCGATCCCGTCACCAGCCGCGGCGTCCCCGGCAGGCCCCGAGGGCCTGGCCGTTGCAGCGGTCCAGGCGCCTCCGCTTGCCACCACGGCCAAGGATGCCACCGCAGCCGGCGAGGCCGTCAACGCCTTCGGGCTGGAGTTGTACCGGCTGCTCGCGGCGGGAGACCCATCCGGCAACCTGGTCGTCTCACCCGCGAGCATCGCGCTGGCCCTGGCCATGGCCCGTGCCGGGGCGGCCGGAACCACTGCCGACGAGATGGACCGCGTGCTCCACGGATTCGGATCGGATTCGAGCGCGTCCTGGGCCGCGGCGTTGCACCAGGCGCTCGACGCGACCAACGAGAAGGCAACCGGGCCGGATGGGGCACCGGTCGACATCGTCGTGCGGTCCGTCAACGCGCCGTTCGCCCAGGATGGGCTGCCGCTTGAGCCGGCGTACCTGCACGCGCTCGCGGAGCGCTTTGACGCCGGGCTGCGACTCGTCGACTACGCCGACGACCCCCAGGGATCGCGCGACGTGATCAACGGCTGGGTTGCCGAGCAAACCGAGCAGCGGATCCCGCGGCTCCTGGCGCCCGGCACCGTCACCGCTGACACTCGCCTCGTCCTCGTCAACGCGATCTACCTCAACGCGCCATGGCTGGTCCCGTTCGTCGAGGGTGCGACCGAGGAGGCGCCGTTCACCCGCCTCGACGGGTCGGCCATGGACGTGCCGATGATGTGGCGCCAGTCGACCACCGCCCATGCCGCAGGCGACGGCTGGCAGGCGGTGGAGCTGCCGTATCTCGGGCGACGGCTGGCCATGCTGGTGATCCTCCCCGACGACTTGGCTGCCTTCGAAGCGAACCTGGACATCGCGCAGTTCGACATGATCACGGCCGCGCTGGAGGACCAGCCACTGATACTGCGAATGCCAGCCTTCGGCGCCGAAACATCGCTGTCGCTCGATGGCCAGTTGCGGTCGCTGGGGATGCCCACGGCCTTCTCGAACGACGCGGACTTCTCGGGGATCACCGGCAGACCAGACCTGATCATCGACAACGTGATCCACCAGGCGAACATCGACGTCGACGAGCACGGCACGGAGGCGGCGGCGGCAAGTGCCGTCATCATGGGCGACACCGCAGCCCCGCCGCCGGACCTCGAGCTCAGCATCGATCGGCCGTTCCTGTTCGCCCTCCGGGATCTCGGGACGGGGGCGGTCCTGTTCCTCGGCCGGGTCACGGAGCCGGGGCTCGCGGGCCCGACCGACACGCCCGGCTGAAGCCTCACCCGGCCCGGTCAGCTCCCGGGATCGGTGCGTGAGGTGCTGCTATCCTTGCAGCCCGCGACGCCGCGCGTCGCCCCCCTCGCGCGCCTGTAGCTCAGTGGATAGAGCGTCGGCCTCCGGAGCCGAAGGTCGCAGGT
>CAVSHH010000007.1:0-10793 GCA_963727585.1 uncultured Chloroflexia bacterium
AGCCCTGGTGACGGTGAACCGCACGCTCGGCGAGCTGCTCGGACGGGAGCTGCACATCCAGGAGGTGGTCGTCGTCCACAATGCCCCGCCTCGCTGGACGCCGGTGCCCGGAGGCGCGGATCCCCTTCGCACCGGCGCCGGCATCCCGCTCGATGCGCCGGTCGCGCTGTACCACGGCGGGTTCACGGCCGACCGTGGCCTGCTTGAGCTCATGGAGGCCTGGCGGCTGCTCCACCATCCGCGAGCCCACCTCGTGTTCCTTGGCTACGGGCCGCTCGAGGGCGAGCTCCGGGTGCAGGCGGCCGACCCGACGTTGGCCGGCACGGTCCATGTGCTCCCGGCAGTGCCCCCGGAGGAGCTCGCGGACTGGGTTGCCGCGGCGGACGTCGGCCTGATGCCCAACCAGCCACGAACGCTCAACGAGCGCCTGTCTACGCCGAACAAGCTGTTCGAGAGCCTCGCCGTCGGCCTGCCCGTCGTCTCCAGCGACTTCCCGGAGCGCCGTCGGATCATCATCGACGACCCGGACGGTCCGCTCGGCGCGGTCTGCGATCCGACCGACATCGGCAAGCTCGCCGATGCGATCCGATCGATCCTTGACCTGGGGCCGGAGGCGCGTGCCGACCTCCGCGCCCGCTGCCTCCGCGCAGCGCACGCCCGCTGGAACTGGGAGACGGAATCGGCCCGACTGCTCGCCCTGTATGACGGTCTGGCCGCCGGGCGACCGGGACGGTGAGCACCGCGCCCGTCCCGCAGCGCGCCACCCTCGTCCTGCCCTCGACGGCCGAGTTCGACTCCAGGGCGTACCGGATCGCGAGCTCGCTGGCGGCCCGCGGGCACGACGTGACGGTGCTTGCGCGCATGGCCCCCGGCCTTTCCGCGGACGAGGCGCATCCGGCCGGCTACCGGATCACACGCGTGCCGGTCGATGCGGTTGACGGACTGCCCCTTCCGGGGGCACTACGGCACGCGCTCCGGCGCACCCGACGCGGACCGCAGATGCCGAACAACGCCGCCCGACCCGAGGACGATCAGACCGCAGTTCGGGCGAGCCCGGTGCGAGTGATCTCCCGGTCGGGCCGCCTGGCATCCCGAGCGCGGCGCCTCATTGCCACCCTTCGGCGCGTCGCGGCCATCGCGCTCGTCGTGCGCTCCCAGGCTCGGGCGAGCCGCGCCGTGGATGCCGGCGCGGACATCTATCACGGCATGGCCTACATGGGGGTGCCGGTCGCGCTCGACCTCGCACGTCGGCACGCCACGGCACGCACCATCTACGACGCGCGGGACATCTACGTGGACGCGCGGAACCTTGCCCGGCTGCCGGGCCCCGCACGATCCCTCGTCGCTCGCGTCGAGCGGGGCTGGGCTCGCAGGGTCGACCAGGTCATCACGGTCAACGAGCCGTACGCGGAGGTGATGGCTCGCCGGTGGTCGATCGCGATGCCGCTGGTCGTGATGAACTGCTCGTCCCGCTTTCTGCCTCCGGTGCCCCGCGAGCGCCGGTTCCACGACCACCTCGCCCTTGATCCGGCGACGCGCCTGGTCCTGTACCAGGGGGGATTGTCAACCGAGCGCGGGATCGAGCAGCTGCTCGAGGCGATCCCGGCCGTCGACCATGCCGTGGCCGTGCTCATGGGATACGGGCCCCTCAAGGCCGAGCTGGAGGCCCGCGTCGCGGAGCCGCCGCTCCGTGGCCGGGCCTTTGTCATGGATGCCGTGCCTCCCGAGGAGCTGCTCGGCTGGGTCGCCTGCGCCGACGTCGTCGCCATCCCGATCCAGCCATCGACGCTCAACCATCGCCTCACCACGCCCAACAAGCTGCTCGAAGCGATCGCGGCCGGCGTGCCCGTCGTCGCAAGTGACCTGCCCGGCATGGCCCCGATCGTCCGTGACGCAGCATGTGGAACGTTGTGCGATCCGGCCGATCCGACATCGATCGCCGTCGCCCTGCGTGCCATCCTGGATCTCGCCATCCCGGATCGCCAGGCCTGTGTGGATCGCACCCTGTCGGCCGCCCGTGATCGCTACAACTGGGAGTCCCAGATGGAGCGGCTGCTCGAGGTGTACGGCCGCCTGACGGGACGCCCCTGGTGACCTCGCCCACGCGGCGTCCGCGAGCCGTCCTGCTCGTCGCAAACCCGGCCGCCCCGTACTCGCGCGGCCTGCGCGTCGCGCGCAGCCTGGTGGATGCCGGTTTCGACGTCGAGATCGCCGCCGTCGATGACGGTCGCCACCCTATCCAGGAGTGGGACGGCGACATCCCGATCCGACGCTACCGCCCCCGCGGCGTGTGGGCCCGATGGGCCACTGACGCCCCGCGCCCGTCCCCGATCGGCCGCGTGGGGAGGGTGCGGCGCGCCGTCGACGCGATGGTAAGGCTGGCCGCCTGGCCCGTTCACGTGCGCGGCTGGTGGGCTTCCCTCAGAGCGGACCTGCCGCCGGCCGACCTGTATCACGCCTTCGGAATCCTGGCCATCCCGGTTGCGCTCGATCTGGCGAGCGACACCCGGCGCGCCGGGCGCGAATGCCGGGTGATCTACGACGTCATCGACGTCATCCTGGAGTCGAACAACGTCGCGCGCATTCCAGGCCCGGTGCTCGCCGTGTGGCGGTTCATGGAGCGGCGCTGGGTGTCCCGAGCCGATGCGGTCGTCACGGTGAATGACCCGATCGCGGATCATCTGGCACGGCGCTGGAACCTGCCCAGGCGACCCACGGTGCTCCTCAACTGCCAGCCCCGCTGGGAGCCCCCGGATCCGCGCCCGGACCTGATCCGTGCGGCAGCGGGTATTCCGGCAGCGCGTCGCATCGTGCTGTTCCTCGGCCGGTTGGGCCGGGAGCGTGGCCTCGACAGCATGGCCGAGGCGGTGCTGACGCTGGACGATGCCGCGCTGGTCCTGCTGGGGTTCGGCGCCTGGGAGGAGCGCCAGCGGTCCCGCGATCGGGACCCGCGCTTCGCAGGACGGCACTTCACGCTTCCCCCGGTGCACCCGGATCTCGTGCGGGTGTGGGCCGCCTCGGCGGACGTCACGGTCGTCGCCGTCCCAGCGAACTCGCTCAATCAGCGGCTCTCAACCCCCAACAAGTTCTGGGAATCGCTGACCGCGGGGACTCCCATCCTGGTGGGCCACGACCTTGAGGTCATGCGTGCGATCGTCGATGGTGAGCGCGTGGGGGCGATCGCCGACCCGGATGACCCGGTCGATCTCGCCCGTGCCCTTCGCGGGCTCCTCGACGCCCCCGCGGGCGAGCGAGCAGCCATGCGGACACGCTGCCTGCGACTGGCCCGGGAGCGCTACAGCTGGGAGGCGGCCGTCATGCCCTATCTGGCGTTGGTGCGAGCGCTGCAGCAACGGGACGGCCCGTCCGGCGCGTAGGGCGCCGAAACGGTCACCTGGCGCCCGCGGCGAGCAGTGCCGCGGCCTTGGCGGCGCGGTCCCGCTCACTGTGCTCCTCGTGGATCGCGACGACCTCGGCCGGCTCGCCCTCGGCGATGACGTGGCCGCGTTCCAGCAGGATTGCGCGGTTGCAGAACTCGGTCACCCAGTTCATGTCGTGGGTGACGAGGACGACCGCCTTCGCCGCTGCCGCGATCTCGAGCACGCGGGCCTTGCTCTTCGCACGGAACGCCTGGTCGCCCGTCGCGAGCACCTCGTCAAGCAGGAGGACGTCCGGATCGACCGAGGTCGCGATGCTGAAGCCCAGCCGCGCCCGCATGCCCGTCGAGTAGGTCTTGATCGGGGCGTCGATGAACTGGCCGATGTCGGCGAACTCGATGATGCCCGGCAGCCGCCGGGCCATGTCCTTCGCCTCGATGCCCAGGAATGCGCCCGCGAGCAGGATGTTCTGGCGACCGTTCAGCTCCTGGTCGAAGCCCGCCCCCAGCGTCAGGAGGCTGGAGACCTGGCCTCGCACCATCACCGACCCCGCCGACGGCATGATGATCCCGGCCAGCAGCTGGAGCAGGGTGCTCTTGCCCGCGCCGTTCGGACCGATCACGGCGAGCGATTCGCCGTGCACGAGGTTGAACGAGACATCCTTGAGCGCCCAGAAGTCGCGCTCGCCATGATTCCGCGACGCGAGGGTGCGGAAGCTGGTCCGCAGCGTGTTCTTGCGGGTCAGCCGCAGGTTGTACTTGACCCCTACGCCGCGGGCTTCGATCGCGGGCAGCAGATCGACCGGGATCGGCGACGTCGCGCTGCTCACAGGACCTTCGCGAATGTTGGCTCGATGCGCTTGAAGAAGATCGTGGCCAGCAGCACGAGCCCCAGCGAGATCACGAGCAGCACCCCGAGGCTTGCCCAATCGGGAGCACCCGGCGGGGTGGAGCCGCCGTTGACGGTCTCCGTGCCGTAGATCACCTGCCGATACGCCGAGAACAGCGTGAAGAAGGGGTTGAGCTGCATGAACCTGAACATGGTCGGGTGGCTTTCGCCAAGCTGCGCGATCGTCACCGGACCGTACAGCGCGGGGGACAGGTAGAACCACAACCGCAACACGTGGCGGCTCACGTTCCCGATGTCCCGGTAGAACACGTTCACCGCCGCGACGACGTACCCGAGCGCGCCCGTGAACACAAGCTGCACCACGGCGATCAGTGGGATGTAGAGCAGCGTCAACGACAGCTTGTATGGGTAGAGGAGCACCATGATCGCGAGCAGCGGGATCAGCCCGAACGCGAAGTTCGCAACCCCCGCAACCATGGCCGCGGTCGGCAGCACGAGCTTTGGAAAGTGGACCTGCTTGATGAGGCGGTCCTGGGCGGACACGGACGTGATCGCATCGCCGATGGCGCTGGTGAACCACTTCCACGGCAGGATGGCCGCGAAGATGAACAGCGGGTATGCCTCCTGCTGACGCTGGAAGATCACGGTCACCAGGACGACGTACACCAGCATCTGCAGCAGCGGGTCGATCACCCACCACAGGTTGCCCAGGAGGCTGTCGGCGCCCTTCTTCTTGAGGTCCGCCTGGACGAGATAACGGACCAGCTGGCGACGGGACCACAGCTCCGCTGCCGCCTCCAGGATGAGCCCGAGGGGCCCCGGCCGGTCGGCGCTGCTGCTGAACGTGGGGGTGGCCCCGCGGGCGGTCTCCATGACCGGGGTACGGTAGCACGCAGCCGCGCCTCCCCGGCCTTCGAGGAAGTCGGTCAAAACGGACCCCGGCCCGGAACGAGGAAGGCCACCCGCGACGGGCCGTGGACCGCGTGTCGCACACGGTAGGATGCCCGTCGTGAAGCACGGCCGGGCATCAGGATCGCCGGATCTCGAGCATCCGGGTGCCGAGAGGTCGGCGATGCACATCCTCGTCGTCAGCCGGTGGTACCCCGCGTTCGACAATCCACGCCGCGGCAGCTTCGTCGCGGACCAGGTGGCGGCAGTGGCCGGAGCGACGGTCGACGTGCGCGTGGTCTCATGGGAGACGGCCTATCTCCGGGGAGCCCATGGCGTCCGCATGGACGGGTCTGGCCATGGCGGAACCCCCGGCCCGTTGCTCGCGGCGATCTCCGCGGGGATGCCTGGCGTCACGCCCGTGGCCTGGGGAGCACCCGGGGTCCCGGTGGCGCGTCTGCCTGCAACCACCCCGGTCGCCCAGGATGGGTCGGTGGATCTGCTCGCCGTCGTGAACGGCCAGGCGGACACGCTCCTCGCGCATGGCCGGGTCCTCGCCGCTCGCTGGCCGATCGACGCTGTCCATGCCCACACCGGCCTGCCCGACGGGCTCGCGGCAATCCCCCTCGCCGATGAGCTCGGCGTTCCGCTGATCGTGACCGAGCACGACAGCACGATTCCCACCAGCCTTGCTGATGATCGCCTCCGCGACGCGTATCGCGCGCTGCTCGCCCCGGGGCGCCGGCTGGTGACCGTTGGCAGTGCCATCCGGTCGCGGCTGGCGGAGCTGCTCGAGGTGGCCGAGGATCGGATCGAGGTCGTGCCCAACGTCGTCGATGTTGCGGCGTTCGGGATCCACGGGCCGGGTTCGCGCGATGCCAACGAGCTCCTGTGGGTCGGGGGAAGGAGCGTCAACAAGGGCACCGACGTGCTCCTGGATGCGTTTCGCGTGCTCCACGAGGAACGCCCGGAGCTCCGCCTCCGGTTGATCGGACGCGCGCCGACCGAGAAGATCGAGGAGGAGCTGCGTGGTCGGGCCGATGAGCTCGGCGTAGCCGCGTCCGTCGCATTCGAGCCGCCCGTCGATCGGGCCGGGGTCGCCGATGCGATGGCCCGGGCTGCGGTGTTCGTTCATCCGAGCCCGTTTGAGACGTTCGGCGTGGTGGCCGCGGAGGCCCTGGCCTCGGGGCTTCCGATCGCCGCCGTTCCCTCGGGTGGCGTCGATGAGATCGTGGGTGACGACGGCACGTGTGGCGTCGTCGCGCGAGGCCCCGATGCTGCGGCGCTCGCCGACGCGGTGCGCGAGGTCCTGGCGCGACGGATGTCGTTCGAGCCGAATGCCCTGCGTGGGCGGGTTGAGGCGCGTTTCGCGCCGAACGCCGTCGCGTCTCGCCTCGTCGGCCTGTATCGCCAGGAGATCGAGCGGCGGAGCGCCACGGAGGCCGCTCGGGCCACGCTCGCCGGCAGCGTTCCGCCAGCCGTGGACGCCCCGGCAGCTCAAGCGACGATGTCACTGCCGCTCGTGCTCGGCCTGCGTCGGCCAAGCACCGCACGGCGGATCAGGCTGCTGCCGGCTGGCCTCGCCGCCGGCCTCACGGTCGTCACCGGTGGCGTCGATGGCCTGCGCAGCACGCCGGACGTGCTGCCGGCGGGTCCACGCTGGATCGAGATCGACCACGACCGGCGGTATCGCGAGGCCATGACGCGCCTCGGCGGGGCGCGCTCGTTGGGCACTGGGCCGCGGCGTGTGCTCCGGGCCGCCCGCCACCCGATCGTGACCATTCGCCGTCGTCGCCTTGCCGCGCGTCGAGACGCCCTGGCCCTTGACGCGATCCGCACGGGGCTGCGCACGGCCCTCGAACAGCATGCAGCGCGGCGCGTCGACGGCGAGCCGCTCGAGTTGCTTCCGCTGGACGTCGACGACCTCGTGCTCGCCCTGCCGGTGGTGGACCCGCGGTTCCGGTGGTATCCGTCGACGCTCCGAGGCCTGGTGGACGACTGGGACGCTCGTGGCCGGCCGGGACTTCCCCCGGCCGCCGCGGCGCATTCCGCGACGGATGGATGCATGGATTGAGCGTCGCCCGACGGGAGATCCGGTTGCGACGGCGTCCGGACACGCCGCGCCGATTGGGCAGGTCCGCAGTTAGGATGCGTCAGGTGCAATGCGCAACGCGCCGGCTCGGCGCGGCGTTGGTCGCGATCCTCGTGGTCGTCTCCGCGTGCGCGCCCGTTCCACGCGACCCGAGCGCTGCCGCAACGCCGCTCGACAGCGGTTCCGGCCGAACGCCCGAACCTGCGCGAACCGGTGATGAGCTGTCCCCCAGTGCCCTCGACTCGACAGCCTCGCCGATGTCCGACGTGCCGGCGGCCCTGGCGTCAGGCTTCCGTGTCGACCCATATCCGATCCTGTCCCTCCCGCTCGCCGAGCGTGCGTACGCGGAGACCGGCGACGCTCCGTTGGCGATCGACTACCCGGCAACGGCCGCAGGCGTGCCCACCTATGTTCGCGGCGGCAGGACCTATCTCCACCCGGTCGGTGCGGCGCAGCAGGCGTTGCGCCAGCTGAGCACGTACGTTGCAACCGGCCGGCCTGTGTACCTCGACCGCGCCCGGGTGATCGCCGAGGCTCTGCTCGCCGCCGGGACGGAGTCCGACGGGGGCCTCTGGATACCGTACGAGTTCGACTTCAACCTGCATGGCAGCGCAGCCGACGTCATGCGGGCGCCGTGGTACTCCGGGATGGCGCAGGGTCAAGTGCTCTCGCTGGTGAGCCGCCTGTACGAGCTGACCGGCGACGCCCGATACCTCGACGACGCGACCAGGATCTTCCGAACCTTCGAAGTGGTCGGCCAGCGGACCGCGCCGTGGGTCGTGTGGGTCGAGGACCAGTACCTGTGGCTCGAGGAATACCCGGGATCGCCTCCCGACCACACCTTGAACGGCTTCATCTTCGCGCTGTACGGCGTGTACGACTACTACGTGATCACCCGGAGCGATGCCGCGTCGCGGCTCTTCCGCGCCGGCCTGACAACGATCGACCACTACCTGCCAAAGTTCCGGAACCCCGGGGGGATCAGCAACTACTGCCTGCTGCATCACGCGCTCTCGGAGAAGTACCACCGGATCCACATCGCCCAGCTCCGCGAGCTGACGCGGATGACCGGGGACAGCCGCTTCGCCGACATGGCGGCGCTGTTCGAATCCGACTTCCGCTGATCACGGCTGCCGATCCTGCCGCTCTCGCGGGTCGGCTCACGGATTGGCGACCGACCAGGCCCGCGACCGGGGTGCGAGCCGTTCCGCGGGGTGCTTGCCTCAGCGGGCGGCCAGCGCTCGAAGATCTGCCATTGCGCTAGCCCCGGGCGGATCCGTGTCCGTGAGCACCACGCGCCCGAGCAGCGATCTCGCGATGGCTGGGCCTTGCGGCGAGCCGCCGACGTCGGCGATCAGGCGCAGGATTGCGGCCGACGATGCATAGGTCCGGTCGGTGGGAACCTCGAGCGCGGACATGTCGACCCGATAGATCCTCGCCACGAGCGGGGTCCCGGCCTCAGGCGACTCGATCGTGGTCGCGAGCGTGATGCCCGGCGCGCCGGCAAGCCAGGCGATCATCGACGGCGTTGCGGTGTCGATGCCCGTCACGTACACGATCGCCACCGGCTGTGCCGCCTCGAGGGAGGCGCGGATCTTCGATCCGGTGAACACGAAGAACCCGTTCTGGCGTGGATGGGGATCGATCACCACCACGTCTGCCGCAGGTCCGCCGGCGACCTCCAGCCCCAGCGGCGCGGAGGCTGACGCGACCCCGAGCGTCGCCTGCAGATGCCGGAGCTGGTCGTGCCCGTCGAGCACCAGCGCCGTCTCGTTGGCCTGGACGGATCCGAACATCACCGTCGCGTCCGCTGGCACGTTCGCCTCGAGCCAGGCGGCAACGGCGGTTGCCAGGTCCCGTCGAACCACGTTCTGGCTCCCGATGACCGCGTGCACCGAGACCGCGCCCAACGTCCCTATTGCCAGCACGATCACGACGGCGACGGACAGCACACGGCCGTCGGCGGCGACCCGTGCCGCTGCCCGCCACCCGGAGAGCCAGGCCGGGAGACGTGAGCGCCCAGCCACACTGCCGGCGATGGCGCCAAGGGTGCCACCGGCGATCCCAGCCGCTCCGATCCCTAGCGCGCTGTGGGTGATGCCCGAGGCAACCCCGGCCCGGGCTAGGAGCGAATCGAACGCCACCGCGCCGGCGGCCGCCAGCACAACCACGACCGTCCGCGACAGCCGGGCCCGACCGTGCACCCGATCGGCAAAGCCGAGCCAGCCACCTGCACCGACGGCCGCCAGCAGGGCCAGCACGGCGATGTCGTCCCGCGGCGGCTCGCCGAGGACGGCCACCAGCAGCAGCCACGGGATCGCGGCCACGATCGCAGCAATAGGCTCGATCGGCCGGTCATCGGCCCTGACCACAGCGCCGAGCGCGGGAACCAGGCCGAGTCCGACCAGCGCCAGCAGCGCCAGGTCGCTGGCCCAGGCCGCGACCCACCGCTCAAGCTGCACGACATCGAACAGGGGGCGGCCGGCCTGGACGTCGGCCCGTGAGAAAGCGACGAGGAAGGCGGCAATCCACACCGCGGTCAGGAGCCCCGACAGGCCAAGGGCGGTGCGCCGCCCGCCGATCCGCGCCTCGAGCGCCGACCGCATGCCCTGCATTGGACCCGGTCCCAGCCCGAACGTGACCAGGAGCAGGCCGAGGGCGAGGAGCGCAATGGCCATGGGCGCCAGCAACGAGCTGCTGATCCCGAGCGCGAACACGCGACCCGTCTGGTCGGCGAACCATGCGTACCACCACGACATCATGGGCAGCGCCGCCAGGATCACCAGGCCTGCGGCCAGGGCAATCTGACCCGGTGGCCGGCGTAGCGCGATCGCGGCGATGAACGGTGCAGCCAGGAGCGTGAGGCTCGCCTCCTTGGTCAGGTACGCCCATGCGAACAGGACGCCGGCCAGGATCCCTCGTCTCACCAGCCCGGTTTCGATCGCGGACATCGCGACGGCCAGATACGCAAGCGTCAGTGCGGCCTCCGGAACGTCGAGCCGTGCGGTTCGGGCAAGCCCGAACAGGCCGACCCAGGCGGCGAGCGTCGCCGTGGCAAGGACCGCGGCCAGCGAGCCGAACCGCCACGCCACGCGTGCGGCCAGGAGCAGCACGGCGACCCCGGAGATCGCGTTGAGCAGGTAGCCCCATGCCCACGGGTCGAGGTGCAGGGCGGCGTCGGGCGCCGCAAACAGCATCGGCCAGAAGGGGGAATGCACCAGGAAGCGGTCGCCGAAGGCGGTCAGGGGTCCGTGGCCGGCCAGCGAGCTGTGCCCGATCGCGAGGTACTTCGCCTCGTCGAACGACGGGTACGGGTGCGGCAGCAACAGTGCCAGCAGCCCGAACAGCGAAGAGATCCCCACGACGACCCACCACGCGGTGTCGACGGAGGCGATCCTCCCCCTGGCGAACGTCGCGCGACGACCGGGATCGAGCCGTGTGGAACCCAGCAACCGGTTGGCCCCTTGCGGTCCAGTGGATCTCGATCGTACGCCGCGCCGACCGTGACTGAGCGGCTCCGGCGCTCGGGCTTCGGTCGGCCCCGTCGCGACCGGGTCCCGCGGCACTACCATCGAGGGGATGCATCA
>CAVSHH010000008.1:0-289899 GCA_963727585.1 uncultured Chloroflexia bacterium
TGGTTGTGGATGCGCTCGTCTGAACGCAGCGCGCGCGCTGCGCGCGTCGGGCTGACCGCAGGTGCAGCCCTGGCCGTCGCCGGCACCTGGCTGGCCACGGCCTCTGCCCTGCTCGCCGCGTCCCCCAGCCCATCCGCCGTGCCGGCGGGCGATCCGCGCAGCTCTGGGCAAGGCCCGGGGCTGGTCGGTGATCCCATGATCGCGGTGGTGGTCGTGGTCGCGATCGGCCTGCTGAGCCTCGGGGCAACCCTGCTCTACGTGCGGCTGACCGCCGGATCGAGAGGCGCCTGAGCGGCAACGCCCACGCCACTCGCCGACGCGGCTGAGCGGCCACGCCCGGCCACGCCCACGCCACTCGCCAGGGGCGCCTGAGCGGCGTCCCCGGCCGGCCACGGGGTGCCGATGGGTCCTTCGTCCTATTGGCAACTGCTGTGAAGTCTGGGACCCTCTTGTGGACCTGCCATGCCTACCAAATCCCACAGTTCATCCCAGTCCGGCGCCAAGGCCCCCCGGCCCGGGGACGCCACCCTCACGGTGACCAAGGCGGCCAAGGTCCTGGGGGTGCATCCCAACACCGTCCGCGCCTGGTCGGAGGCCGGGCGACTGCGCTATTTCCGGATCAACGACCGGGGGGATCGTCGCTACCGGCTGGGCGACCTGGAGCGCTTTCTCGATGCCGCGGAGTCCCCGGCCGGCCACGGGCTGCCGGAGGTGACGCCCGGCCGGGGTCCCCGGCGCGACCAGCCGGGAACCCTGACCGAGACCGTGGCCGGACTCGATCTGCTGGCCGACCTCGCCGAGGTCGCCTCGTTCCCTTCCGGGCTCGATCCAGCGCTCGACGAAGCATGCCGCCGCATCCGCGTGGCGACCGGCGCCGCCCTGGTCGGGATCTGGGAGCGACGGCCGGGCGGGCTCGTCCCCCGGGCGACGGAAGCGGAGGGTCCCGGCGTGACCGCGCTCCGGAGCATCCCCAGGGGCCGCACGGTGTTTGCCCTGGCACTCGAGGGCGAGGAGCCGGTCCATGCGCGACCGGGCGACCCGCTGCTCCAGCCGCTGTTGGGGATGGGCACCGACGAGCTCGTGGTGGCGATCCCGGGGGGAGAGGAGCCCTGGGGCGTGCTCGTGCTCGCCGGAGCGATGGAGCTCGGTCCCGACGACGGCCGGCGCCTGGCAACCGCGATCGCGCGCACCCTCGGGGTCCTCGTCCGCGGAGCCGGGGCGGCCGAACAGGCGATGAGCCGCCTCCGGCGCTCGGAGGCGCTGCGGCGGGTGGCCACCGACCTGGCCTCGCGGCTGGACGTCAGCGACGTGGTGCGCGACCTGTCCGACCATGCCCGCGTGCTGTTCGGTGCCGACCGGGTGGCCGTCATCCTCCGGGACGCCGACGGACGCGTGTCGTCGCCGGGCGGGTCGGGCTTCTCGGAGACGTTTCTCGCCCTGGCCCGCGAACTCGAGGAGACGCGCATCCGGCAGCGTGACGTCCCCCCGCGCCGCCCGCTCCCCGTCCTTGGCCCCGACGCCGGACGATCGTCGAACCCGGTCCGGGCAGCCGCCATCGGGGAAGGGATCGAGAGCCTGCTCGTCGCCCCGCTGGTGGACGGCCACGACCTGCACGGCGTTCTCTACCTCGCCCATGACCGGCCGCACCGCTGGCGCGATGTGGACCTCGACGCCGCAGAAGCCCTGGCCGGGGATGCCGCGGTCGCCGTCCGCTCCGCCCGGACCTTCGGCCGGATGGCCGCATGGGCCGCCCAACTGCAGTCCATCCAGCGCCTGGGAGCCCGGCTGGCAGGGATCAGCGACGTGCGGGAGATCGGCACCACGATCGCGACCGAGCTGCGCCAGCTGATCGACTACGACAACGCACGGGTCTACCGCATGCACGGCGATCGGCTGGACCCGGTCGCGTTCCAGGGCCTCGGCAGCGTGTACGGATCGGAGACGCCGGACGTGCTCCAGGTCGCCGTGGGCGAGGGGATCACCGGCTGGGTGGCGCGGTTCCGGGTCCCCCAGCTCGTGGACGACTCGGCCGGCGACCCGCGCGCGGTCACCATCCCGGGCACCGACGACGACGGCGAGGAGTCGATGCTGCTGGCTCCCATGGTCCACGAGGGCCAATGCCTTGGAGTGGTGGTGCTGGTCAAGCAGGGCCTGCGCCAGTTCACCGAGGACGACCTTCGACTGCTGGTGATCTACGCGTCGTTCGCAGCCCAGGCCATGGCCAACGCCGATGCGACGGCCCGGCTGCGGGACCAGTCGGCCGCGCTGGAGCGGCAGGTCCTGGCGCAGGAGGAGCTCCTCCGGACGAGCGAGTCGATCCTGACCACCCTGGACCAGCGCGCGGTGCTGGAGCAGATCACAGAGCGGCTGGGCGCGCTGATCCAGTACGACAACATCGCGATCGAGGTCGTCGAGCGACCGACCGGCGTACTCCGGCCACTGACCGCCAGGGGCATCCACGCCTCCTACTACATGGCGCCCTGGGAACCGGGCGAAACGGGGCTCGCGACCTGGGTCGTGGAACACAACGAGCCAGTCCTGGCGGCCGACGAGACAAGCGACGGGCGGGTCAACCACTTCCGCGACACCGGTCCCCTGGAAGGAAGCCTGATCGTGGTCCCGCTGATCGGGCCCCACGGCGCGGTGGGGGTCCTGACCCTCGAGCGGCTCGGCACCGAGATGCCCTTCGACCAGCGCGAGTTCGACCTGGTCAAGCTGTTTGCGGCCCAGGTGTCCATCGCCCTGCGCAATGCCGAGACGTTCCAGGCTGCCGAGGTACGGGCGCGAACCGACGACCTGACCGGGCTGCTCAACCAGGGCACCTTCAAGGACTACCTGGCTGAGGCCGTCGCCGCGCGGGATCCGTTCGGCGTGGTCATGGTCGACCTCGACATGTTCAAGACCTTCAACGACAACCTGGGACACCAGGCCGGCGACCGCCTGCTGCGCGAGATCGCCCGCGCCATCGAGGGGGCGGCGCGCGACTCCGACTCCGTGTTCCGGTACGGCGGGGACGAGTTCACGGTGCTGCTCCCGAGCAGCGACGCGCTCGGCCTGCACGCGGTCGCCGAGCGCATCCGCTCTGCCGTCGAGGCGGTGGGAGCCCCGGGGACCGCGTGGGGCAGCGACCGGCTCCCGGTGTCGGCCTCGGTCGGGACGGCCTCGTACCCGGCCGATGGCACGAGTGCCGAGGAGATCCTGCTCGCCGCCGACCGCGCGTGCTTCGTGGCCAAGCGCCGCGGGCGGGGACGGGTGGCAACGGCGCTGGAGGGCCTGGCGCTCGCGGCCGAGTTCACGCTGTCGACGCCAACGCCGGTCGATCCGCCGCTGGTGGACGCCTAGACATGGCCGTTCGGAGGGGTCCCCGGGGACGCCTCACCGTCACCGCTGCATCGCTCGGTCTGCTGCTCGCGGTTGCCGCCTGCCTGCCCGCCTCGGTGCGCCCGACGCCCACCCCGCCTCCGACCCCGTCACCCGCGCCCAGCCCGTCGCCCACGCCGACGCCCATCCCGCCGCCGCCGACGCCGACCCCTGAACCGACCTTCCTGTTGCACACCGTGGTCGGCGGCGACACCCTCACCTCGCTCGCCCGGCGGTACAGGACCACGGCGCGCTCGATCGCCTACTGGAATCGCGACCAGTACCCATCGCTCGATCCCGAGTCCGCCGACTACCAACCGGACCGCCTCGAGCGGGGGTGGGTGCTGCGCATGCTGCCCCGGCAGCTGTACACGCCGCCGCCGGACGACGGCGAGACCGGCGAGTCCCCCACCCCGACGCCCCCCGACGACGAGTACGATCCGCTGCCCGAGGAGTCCGGCTCGCCGACGTCGTGACCGGGCGGGCGTATGCTCGGCCGATGTCGTCACCCGGGTCCCCGCGGATCGTGGTCACGCTCGGGGTCGCGTCCCGGGACGTTGACCCGGCACTGGCCGTCCGCAAGAACGCGCTCTACGTGGACGCGGTCACGCGCCACGGAGCGACTGCGATCCCGCTCGACGCCACGGCCTCCGAGTCGTTGCGCGCCGGGGCGTTCGCGTCGATGGATGGCCTGCTGCTCACCGGCGGCCCGGACATCGAGCCGGCGCGCTACGGGCACGATGGGTCGGGTTCGCAGGCAACGGACCCCGAGCGCGATGGGCTGGAGGCTGCGGCCTGGGCGGCCGCCTCGGCGCGCGACCTGCCCGTGCTCGGGATCTGCAGGGGCCTCCAGGCGATGAACGTGTTTGCCGGCGGCACCCTGGTCCGGGACGTCGCCGGACACGGTGGCACGCCCTGGGGCCAGGGCAAGGCCCACACCCACCCGCTGCGCCTGGTGCCCGGCTCGCGCCTCGCCCGCATCCTCAATCCCACCGCGGCCGGCAACGGTGGCGTGCTGACCGTGAACAGCTACCACCACCAGGCTGTCCGCCCCGCCGACCTCGCCCCGGCGTTCGTGGCCGCCGCCCACGCCTCGAGCCCGGCGGGCGACCTGGTGGAGGCGTTCGAGGCGGCCGACGGCCCGTTCCGCGTGGGCGTGCAATGCCACCCCGAGCGAACCGAATCGACGCCGCGTGGGTTCGAGCGCCTGTTCGCCTTCTTCGTCCACGCCAGCCGGGGCCCGATCGGCGGGCGCTGACCGATCGACGAGGTGCACGGGTCCTAGAGTCGGCCGGCCTCGATGATCCGATTGAGGAACTGGCGGGTGCGTGGCTCGCGTGGCTCCGAGAACATCCGGGCAGGCGGTCCCTGCTCCACGATGCGGCCTTCGGCCAGGAAGCAGACGCGGCTGGCGGTGTCACGCGCGAAACCCATCTCGTGGGTCGCGATCAGCATCGTCATCCCGCCCGCCGCCAGCTCGCGGATGACGCTCAGGACCTCGGCGACCAGCTCTGGATCCAGCGCCGAGGTGACCTCGTCGAGCAGGAGCAGGTCGGGCTCCATCGCCAGCGCGCGCACGATCGCGACCCGCTGCTGCTGGCCGCCGGACAACCGGTCCGGGACCTCACCTGCCTTGTCGGCCAGCCCGAAGCGCTCCAGCAGCTCCAGGGCGTCCGTCTCGGCATCGGACCGTGAGCGTCGGAGCACCTTGCGCGGGGCGAGGGTGATGTTGTCGATCACGGACATGTGGGGAAACAGGTTGAACGCCTGGAACACGATGCCCACCCGGCGCCGGATGCGGTCCACGTTCACGCCGCGCCCGGTGATCTCCTCGCCCTCGATCAGGATGCGCCCGTCGTCGATCGGCTCGAGCAGGTTGATGCAGCGCAGCAACGTGGACTTGCCGCTGCCCGAGGCGCCGATCAGCGCGATCACCTCGTGCTCGGCGACCTCGAGATCGACCCCTCGCAGCACCTCGAGGGCCCCGAACGACTTCCACAGGCCCTGGACCTCCAGCGCGCTGCTCATGCCAGGAACCCGAACATGCGCCCGCGACGGCCTGGGACGCGGACGCTGCCCCCCTGGCGTCGTGATCGCTCGCGCGCGATGAGCCAGTCCGTGAACCGGGCGAGCGGGATGGTGACCAGCACGAACACCAGCGCCGTCGCCACGTACGGCGTGAAGTTGAAGGCGGCGGCCGACAGGATCTGCGTCTCGCGGAAGATCTCCACCACCCCGATGTACGACACCAGGACGGTGTCCTTCTGGAGCCCGATGAAGTCGTTGAGCAGCGGGGGGACCACGCGCCGGATCGCCTGGGGCACCACGACGTAGCGCATCGTCTGGATCTGCGTGAGCCCCAGCGACCTGGCCGCCGCGGCCTGGCTGGGATGGACCGACTCGATGCCTGCCCGGTACACCTCCGACACGTAGGCCGAATAGACAAGCGTGAGCACAACCAGCGCGTAGAAGAACTCGTCCTTGGGCACCCCCTCGATGCGGAGTGCCGGAATGCCCAGGCCCAGCATCAGGATGACCAGGATCCCCGGCAGCGCCCGGAACAGGTCGACGTACAGGGTCGCCAGCAAGCGCACCGGGAAGAACACTGGCCCGGGCAGGCTGCGCAGCACCGCCAGCAGCAACCCGAACACGAGGATCATGGCCTCGGCGATCAGGAACAGCTGGATGTTGACCCAGAACTTGCCGACGACCTTGGGCAGCGCCTCGGCGAAGATCGGCCCGTTGAGGTAGGCCTGCTGGAAGCGGGGCCATCCGGGGGCGTTGACGACCACGAACGCCAGCAGGCCGAAGAAGGCGACCGTGGACACGGCCGCGATCAGCAGGCTTCGCGCACCTTCGCCCCCAATGCCCAGCCGGGGTCCCCGCGCCCGGCCTGGCCGAGCGACCTCGTCGGGGGGTGCCGGGACCCCGTCAGGCTCCATGCGTCAGGGCTGGAAGACCGGCGCCTTCGCCTTGTCGGCCAGCCACTCCTGGGTGATCGCGGCAAGCTGTCCGCTGTCCTTGAGCCGGCCGATCGCCGCGTTCACGCACGAGGTGAGGCTGCTGCCCTTGTCCAGCACCACGCTGAAATGCTCGGCATCGGCGGTCGGCGGGAACTGGCCGACGATCACCCCGTCCTCGACCTGAGCAGCGGTCACGTAGAAGGCTGTCGGCAGGTCGACGACGAGGCCGTCGATCTGGCCGTTGCCCAGCGCCGTGACGGCGGCATCGTTGGTGTCGTAGACCTTCGCCTCCTTGGTCGGGGCGATGACATCCTGGATCAGCTGGTAGCTCGTCGTCCCGACCTGGGCGCCGAAGGTGAAGTCCTTGAGCCCGGAGATCGTGGTCACCTTCGAGAGATCGGAGCCCTGGAGCGCCACGACGGACTGGGCGACGTCGTAGTAGCCGTCGGACAGGTCCACGGCCTGGGCCCGATCCTCGCTGTACGAGACCTGGGTCAGATACAGGTCGAAGTCCTTGGGCCCGGGCTGAATGGCCTGGGTGAACGGCGTGACAACCCAGGTGACCTGTCCGGCCGGGAAGCCCATCTCGTCCGCGATCGCGTAGGCGACGGCGCTCTCGAAGCCCATCCCGTTGGTGGGGTCGCCCAGCTCCCATGGAGCCGGATTCGAGTCGGACGGCTCGAAGTAGGGCGGGTAGGCGGGGTTGTCAGCACCGATCGTGAGCATGCCCGGCGTCATGACCGCGAGGTTCTCCGCAGCGCAGGCGTCCAGCGTCGGCGTGGGGGCTTCGGTCGGTGCCTCGGTGGCCGCCTCGGACGGGGCCTCCGAGGCGGGCTCGGACGGGGCCTCGGATACGGGCTCGGAGGCGGGCTCGGACGGAGCCTCGGACGGAACGCCGGCCTCGCCGCTTGCAGTCGGTGACGAGCTGCCGCCCTGGCTGAGGAGGAAGGCGCCGACGACGACCAGGAGGACAACGATCAGGCCGCCGGCGATCAGCGCATTGCGGCTCAGACCACCATCGGACGGGGGCGGAGATGCCGGCGCCGGTGCGGCGTTCGGCACCGCGGCGGTGGGAACCTCTTCGGGAGGGGTCGGCGGACTCGTAGGGGGCTCGCCCGGGGTACCGGGCGTCTGCTCACTCATGGGATCCTCACTCGGCGCAACGGCTCACTCGGCGGCAACCGGGTGGTCGCGTGCGTTCGTCGCGTGCGTTCCTGGCCCCCGGCACCGCGGACGCACGCGACTCTAGCAGAGTGATCCGTGCGAACCGGACGCACACGGACCCAGGCGGGCGGCTGCAGGAACGGCCGAAGCGACGCCGGAAGGAGCACGGCGTCGCTTCGGAGGGCTCCGGCATCGACGGGAGGAGGGACCGTCGCACCGGGTGGTTGTTCGCTTTGGGGCGGTGCACCGTGGTTCGGTAGGGGGAATGATGCGTTCCGGGGTCCCGGCCCCGGGATCCCCCGCAGGTCCCATGCCTGCGGGTACCTTGGTGGCGTTCCGCCACGTGGGAGACTCGGGCCGTGCGCGTACGGATGATCCAGCTTCGCCTGCTCGGCACCGCCCTCGCCCTGCTATGGCTGGCGGCGTTCGTGCTGGTGGCGATCGGCTATCGCCCCGGCGGTCCAGCCGACTGGGTCGTCGGCATCGCGGCGATCGGACCCGTGCTGGTCGCGCTCGCCGGGATCGTGTGGCCGCCGCTTGCCCGTGGCGGTCGTGCATTCGCGGGGATCGCCTGGCTCGGGCTCGGCGCCGCGCTGCTCCTCGTGCCATCGCTCGCGGGACTGGTGACGCAGCTCAGCTCCGGGGGCCCGCAGACGCTGCTGCCATCGCTCGAGGCCGCCTACCCGTGGCTGCTGGCCCTCGTCGCGACGGGCCTGTTCACCGGCCTCGGGCTTGCGCAGCGCCGGCTGGGCGGCACCGCCCTGCGACGGCGCCGGCTCGCCCTGGGATCGGCATTCGCGGCTGTCCTCGTGCTCATGGCCGGCTCGGCGTTCGCCGTCGCGGCCGTCGCCAACGAGCTGGCCCTGGCCGACCGCCCGGCGCTCGCGTCGCGCTTCGGGCCTACCGATCCCGACCTCGATCCGCCCGCGTGTGGCGACCCGGCAGCAGCTGCGTCGAGCGCGCGGCTGCAGCTGCGGCTCGACGGGTCGATCGACGGCCGATACACGGGGCTGGTCACCCTCGCCGGCCGCCGCGACGGGGACGACTTGCTGTGGCTGGGCTACGGTGCCACGCGGGTCACCCTGGGGCCGCAGGGTATCGCGCGCGTGGGCCCGGACGCCTGGGTGCGGTCCGTGACGGGGTCCTGGGTGCCGGCCGACGTGACGCGCGCCGACGGCTGGGACACGGACCGCCAGATCGTCGCCGTCGCGCTGGCTCCGGGCGACGCGAACGCCCCGGAGGATCGCGGCATCGACTACATCGACGGCGCCCGCGCTCGACACTGCCGGATCCCACTCGACGGCGAGACGGTGCGCCGGATGCTGCCGGCCGTCGCCCTCGTCGTGGGCGGAACCGACATCTCGCGATGGAAGGGCCTGCTCGACACCTGGGTGTTCGCCGACGGCCAGCTGGGGCAGGCTGACGGATCCGTCAGCGGACCGGCCCCCGACCTGGGCGCCGATACCCTGCAGGCCGGGGTACGGTTCCGCATGCTGGCCTTCGACCGCGACGAATCGATCACGGTCTCACCGCCGGCACCGTGACACGGGATGGAGGAGACGTGGACGACCTGCCGGCTGACGACCGTGCAAAACGCGACCGGACGGCCCGCCTGCTGACCGTGGTCCAGGTCCTGCGGGCCAACGGAACCAGCGGCATCTCGCCCGCCGAGATCGCGAAGCGGACGGGGGTGGCCAGGCGGACCGTCTACCGCGACCTCCGTGCGATCGATGTCGAGCTGGGGATCCCCGTGTGGAGCGAGGGCGGTCGCTGGGGCGTGGACGCCGAGGCGTTTCTGCCGCCGCTGCGCCTGACCCTCTCCGAGGCGATGGCGATCTTCCTCTCGGCGCGGCTGCTGGTGCGGTACAAGGACAAGCACGACCCGGTCCTTGCCTCGGCATTCACCAAGCTCGAGGAGGGCCTGCCGGCCGCGCTCCGGGCGCATGTCGAGCGGACGGTGCAGGACCTCGCAAGCCGGGACGTCGACCCGGTGTTCAACCAGCACCTGGGCGACCTGACCCGGGCATGGGCGGATCGTCGCGTGGTCCAGTTCGAGTACGCTCCGGCGTCGTACGCCGGGACGCGCGGCCCGCGCCGGGCGACGGTCCGGCCGTACCTGCTCGAGCCGTCGCTCCAGACCCACGCCCTGTACCTGATCGGGTTCGACGAGGAGCGCGGTGCGATGCGCACGTTCAAGGTCGAGCGGATCCGCGACCTGGCGGTACTGCCGCGCACGTTCGAGGATCCAGAGGCGGACGTGGTGACGCAGCTCCGGCGGGCCTGGGACATCATCGCGGACCAGGAGCCCGTGGAGGTGGTGCTCCGGTTCCACCCGGAGGTGGCGGGACGCGTGCTCGAGGCCCAATGGCATCCCAGCCAGCGGGTATCCGAGCTCGCCGACGGCTCGCTGGAATGGCGGGCCACGGTCGCCGGCACGATCGAGATCCGGCTCTGGATCCTGTCCTGGGGCGCCGACGTGGAGGTGCTGGCGCCGGTCCAGCTGCGCGACGACGTGGCCGCCACGCTCCGTGAGGCGCTCGCGCGCTACGACGCCTGACCGCCACCGGCCACCCGCCGGGCCGCGCACCGCTGCCCGCCAGGAGCCCGATAGGGCCTTCACGGTGGTCACCGTGTTCCGCTCGCGCCCGGGCTGGGTGCCACCGGGGTACCCTCTCGGCGTGGACCAAGGAAGTCCGGATCTGGGCTCGGTGGGCGGCCCATCCTACGCGCACCCGGGCGACGCCCCGGGTCGTCGAGCGCCGTTCGCGGCGGTCAACCTCATCAGCGACCCGATCCACGGCTACGTCGAGCTGACCAAGCGGCTCACCGCGGCCGATGCCCGGGCCGCCGGCTACGCGGACGAGGACGTCGCCGAAGACGACCTGCTCGACTCCACCTGGCTCCAGCGCCTGCGCCGGATCTCGCAGCTCCAGAGCGCTCGCTGGGTGTTCCCCACCGCAGAGCACTCGCGGTTCACCCACGGCCTGGGCGTGATGCACGAGGCCGGTCTCTGGGCCCGGTCCCTGTACCCGTCGCTGCGGACCGCGCTGCCGGCCCTCGCCCCGGGCGAGCCCATCCCGTCCGAGGGCCTGGTCGTCGAGACCCTGCGAGTCGCCGGGCTGCTCCACGACGTGGGTCACGGACCCTTCGCGCACTTCTTCGACGACCGGTTCCTGGCCGGCTTCCCTGCGCCGGTGGACCCCCGCCGACCGGGCGCCAAGACGCTCAGCCACGAGGACCTGAGCCAGCTCATCATCGAGCGCGAGCTGGCCCCGCTGATCGGTGGCCTGCGTCGTGCGCCGGGTGCCGGGCCGGAGCAGGCGGCGCTCGCGGGCGGCGAGGCGATCGACCCCCGGTGGGTGTCGTTCCTGATCTCGAAGCCGGCCCTCTCGGACGCCTCGATGCCCGGCTGGGTCCGTGTCCTCCAGCCGCTCCTGTCGGGCGTGTTCACCGTGGACAACCTGGACTACGTGCGACGCGACGCGTACCTCACCGGGGTGTCGATGGGCCCGGTCGACGCCGAGCGGCTCCGGCGTTACAGCTTCGTCTCCGAGCACGGGCTCACGCTCTATGAGTCGGGGCTGGGGGCGCTCGAGATGTTCCTCTCGGCCCGGCTGTTCATGTACCGCCACGTGTACCTCCACCGCACGGTGCGCGCGATCGACCTTGACCTGGAGGAGGTGTTCGCTCCCTCCATCCGGGCGGTGTTCGGGGACGGCTCCCCCGCCGAGCGGCTGGCGGCGTTCGCCGACCTTGACGAGTACTCGCTGCTCCACCAGGCGGCCGGCTGGGCCCGTGGCGACCATCTCTCCACGCGCCCCGTGCCGGGCGACGGGTGCGTCACCCGCACGGTTGCCGAGGGCTGGCGGGCGATCCTGCTCCGCCATCCGCGGTGGCACGCCGAGCGCGAGGTGCACGCCGAGCAGGACACGCCGGACTGGCCGCCCGCGCTGCTGGCCGAGCTGGGCGACCCGGAGCCCGGGGGCGTCGTGCTGGACCTCGTGGGTGTCGACGCGCGTCCGGGCGCCGGCAGGCCGGACACGCTCGCGATCGAGCGCCGGGACGGGGGGCGGGGACCGTCACTGGGCGAGGCGCTGGCGCGGGTGCCGGCCTGGTCGCTGGTGGGTCGCCGCTACCGACGCACCGGGTAGGCTCCGGCGACGTCGAGCCGGCTCAGGGGGCGTCGACCTCAGGGGGATGTCGACGCTTCCTTGCCGTCGCCGTTCTTTCCCTGGTGTCTCGGCGCATTGATCCCGGCTCGCGGCGGCAGCACGAGCAGCGGGTCCACGCGCGCGATCTCACGGACCGGCAGGCGCATCCGCCGCGCCACCTCTCCCTTGATCCGGAACGTGGCCGTCTCGAGCGGCGAGAACAGCCCGTAGTGCACGTGGCAGCCCGAGGCGTGGCCCGTCATCCCCTCGTAGCCCAGCAGCTGGCCGGACCGGACCGTGTCGCCCTTGCTCACCTTGATCCGTGAGAAGTGGGCGTAGATGCTGCGGTAGCCGTCGCCGTCGTCGATCACGACCACGATCGGCAGCTCATACCAGATCCGCTGCCGGTCCAGGCGCGCGTAGTAGCGGGCCAGGTCGCCCGCCCAGCCGAGCTGGCCGTCGTAGCGGCGCCCAGCCGCCAGGACCACCCCGGCATGCGCGGCCAGCACGCGATCCCCGCAGAACGTCGCCAGGTCGACGCCGTCGTGGAACAGCTTGCCGCCCACGACCCTCGATCCCCACGGCGTGGGGCCGAACGGGAGGGTCAGCCGGGGATGGGCGAGCGGCCACTGGTAGCCCGTCAGGAGGGCGACGGGCATCGGTCCGGTGCTGACCGGCGGCGGACCGATCGTCACGCCCGAGGCATCGAGCGTGCCGCCGACAGCGTCAGCTGCCGATGCCAGGAGCGCGTTCATGGCGACCGGGTCGGGCGTCATGACCGGTGCGGTGATCGGTGACGCCGCCGCCCTGGGCGCGTGGGCGACGGCGCGACCCGGGTTGGTCCCCTGGACCTCGAGCACGCTCCCGGCTGGGCTTAGCGACGGGACCGCGAGGAGCCCGGCCGCTGCGACCACGGCACCGGCGAGAACCAATCGGAACCGCGGGTCATGCCGACGACGGGCGTGGGGAAATCGATGTCGATGGCGGGGCACCGACGGATTGTGCCTCAGCCGGCCATCACCGTGCCGGGTGGGTCCACGCGGCCAGGGATGGACGCGGGCCGAGGGGCGCTGGCCATCCGAGGGGGCGCTGGCCCGTCGCCCAGCCCCAATCGACCAATCCGCCAGACTCAGCCGCTGGCGGCTACCATCGGCGCCCGCATCGTTGCGACGCCAACGCAGCAAGGCGTGGCACGAGGAGGCTGGCGGTCGCCAGCGGGATGCAGCCGATCGTTCGCGGACGACAGGTGACCGTGCGCTACCCTGTCCACCGCGCGCGCCCGTAGCTCAGTGGACTAGAGCATCGGTCTTCGGAACCGAGTGTCGGGGGTTCGAATCCCTCCGGGCGCGCCATCCCTCCGGGCGCGCCATTGCTCAAGTCGATCGAGGCCGGCAGCGCACGGCCGGGCACCGCCTGGACGCGTGGTCGCGACTGTTGCGGGTCACGCGTCGATAGCGGATTACTCGCGTGTCAGCCGACCGGGACCGAAGGCTTCGTTCGACCGAGAGCTCGCCCCGACTCGGTTTCGCGCCCGACTAGGAGATGTGCCCTAAGCCGGCCCTTGCCTTTGACCTCGATCTCGCCCCGACTCTCCAACCGGTATCGGCCGGACAGACGGTGAGCCGTCTCGTCTGTCACCTGGATGCGACCGACAACGCCGTGCGATTCCATGCGGCTCGCCATGTTGACGGTGTCGCCCCACAGGTCGTAGAGGAATCGGTGGCGACCGATCACGCCAGCCACCACGGGGCCACTCGCGATCCCGATGCGAAGCTCGAGCCCCAGGCCCGAAGCCGCGCTCACCCGCCCGAGCGCCTCCTGCAGGTCGATGGCGAGTTCGACCACGGCCTCTGCGTGATCCGCCCGCGGCTCGGGAAGGCCGCCGACGGCCATGTACGCGTCGCCGATCGTCTTGATCTTCTCGAGCCCGCGGCGCCGCGTCCGCTCGTCGAACACGCTGAAGATCTCGTCAAGGATCCCGACGACGCGCTCCGGGCCGGTCCGTTCCGCGAACGGCGTGAAGTTTGCGATGTCGGCGAACAGGACAGTGACGTCCTCGTGACGGTCGGCGATGACGCCGGACGATCGCTGCAACCGGCGGGCGATCGACTCCGGAAGGACGTTGAGCAGCAGACGGTCCGACCTCGCAAACGCCGCGTCCCGCTCGCGCACGGCGTACTGGAGCAGCAGGTACGCCGTCAGCGCCACGCCCAGGATGTTGAGCACGAAGAAGGCGACGACAATGCCGCTAGGGATCGGCGCCGGTGAGGTTGACAGGTACGGGTCCAGGAAGCCGGAGATGACGGTCAGGATGACGAAGGTCGCGAACCAGGGGATGGCCTCCCGGGCGGTGTAGAAGAAGAGCGCTCCGATGGCGGCGACGAGTGCCCAGAGGCTGACGGCGCTTGAGGCGACATAGCCGCCCAGACTCCATTGGAGCAGGAACGGGAGCAGCGACATCAGGCTGATGTTGCCGAACCGGAAACGGCGGTAGTTCCCCGTCCGCGCGAAAGCGATCAGCCCGACCAGCGCGGCGATCTGGTACACGAACGGGATCGCCGCAGATATCGGGAGCCCGAGCGCCAGGTAGACCCCGACCCACACGAGGGCCAGGACCGTCACGGTCAGCGAAGCGAGCGTGAGAGAGCCCTTCTGCAATCGTTCGAGGTCGCTGTCTCCGGCGCGGAACCCGAGCGCTGCAAGCCGACCGAGCAGGCGGCGGGACGACCCGACGATCCCGGGAACCGTGTCGGGATGGGCCTCCATCTGCGAAGGATACTCACTGTCGGCACGCTCGAGGCGATGGGGTCGGGCCTGGGATCAGCCATGCGGCCCGGTGTTTCCCCCTGCGCGTCCGACACCCAGCGGGCGCGCAAACTGCAACGTCGGCGGACTTCGCCCGCCCCCGTAGACACGCACATCGTCGATGTCGTCTTTGATCTGCCGCAGGCTCGTGTAGTGCTCCACGATCCCCGGCAGGGGACGCGACGTCGAGCACGATCGGGTCGAACGTGATGAGCGACGCGTCGAGGAGCCGCTCGAGGAGCGCGAGCGTACCGGCGACGCCGGCGCGTGCGGGTCTGGCGACGTACGACTAGCAGGGCCGGCCAGGCGCCCGAGCCTCGAGCTGCTCCGCACGCCTGTCGGACATCCGGCGCCGGTTGTTCCTGCACCGGCCTCAGGCGCTGGGACTCGCCCGCTGGAGCGCATAGCCGAGATCGCCCACCCGGTACCAGTGGTAGCCGTACTCCTCCATGGGGATCCGATGGCGGCCGTCGGGTCCCGGTTGGCAGACCGTGTCGACCATCAGGTCAACGAGCTGCTCGCCCTCGGCACCCGGGATCCGCAGCCGGGCCTCGACTGGGTGGCCCACGAGGTTGTGCACGATCACCAGCCGGTTGCCGCGCCACTCGTAGGCCATGGCAAGGATGTTCGGCTGGGACGTCCTGAGGATCGACCAGTCGCCCCAGCCGATCTCCGGGCACTCCTTCCGCAACCTGATCATCCGGGCCATCCAGTTGAGCAGCGATGCCGGGTCGCGCCGCTGGGCCTCGACGTTGACATTCTCGGTGCCGTAGACGCCGCCCCGGATCACCGGGCGCACCAGCTGATCCGAGTCGGCCAGCGAGAAGCCGCCGCTCTGGTCCCGCGTCCATTGCATCGGGGTTCGGACGGCCTCCCGCTCGGGCAGCGAGAGGTCCTCGCCCATCCCGATCTCGTCGCCGTAGCGAAGCACGGGCGCGCCCGGCAGCGAGAACAGCAGGCTGTAGGCGAGCTCCAGCTGCCGACGATCGCCGAGCATGGAGGCCAGGCGCCGGCGGATGCCCCGGCCGTACAGCTGCATCGACGCTTCGGGCGCGAACCGGGCGAACACGGCCTCGCGCTCCTGCGGCTCCAGCCGACCGAGGTCCAGCTCGTCGTGGTTGCGCAGGAAGTGCGCCCACTGGGAGGTCTCCGGAATGTTGCGCGTCGCCCGCAGGGCCCTCGCCAGCGGCCTGGCATCACCCGTGGCGAGCCCCAGGAACAGGTGCTGGTTCACAAAGAAGTTGAACATCATGTTGACGCCGTCGGCCCCGGACCCGAAGTAGGGGCGCATGCCCTCGGGGGGCACGTTGGCCTCGGCGAGCAGCACCGAGCTGCCGCGCCGGAACTGGGCGAACTGGCGCATCTCGGCGAGGTAGTCGAAGCGCGTCTCGGCCTCCGGGCGGTCCGGGGTCTCGGGCAGCTCGAGCACGAACGGCAGGGCGTCGATACGGAAGCCGGAAACGCCGTTGTTCAGCCAGTAGCCCATGACCTTGCGCAGCTCCGCGCGCACCTCGGGATTGGCCATGTTGAGGTCTGGCTGGAAGTCGTAGAACCGGTGGAAGTACCAGGCCCGGGCGGTCGCGTCGCGCGTCCACGTGGCCTCCTGGACTCCCGGGAACACCATCCCGGTGTCCCAGCCGGCCGGCCGCTTGGGTGACCAGACATACCACGCCCGGCGCCGGGACCCCGGGTCACTGCGGGCCTCCTGGAACCAGGGGTGCTGGTCGGAGGTGTGGTTGATGACCAGGTCGATGATGACCGCGATGCCCCGGTACGTCGCA
Source organism: uncultured Chloroflexia bacterium (assembly GCA_963727585.1). Taxonomy (GTDB): domain Bacteria; phylum Chloroflexota; class Limnocylindria; order Limnocylindrales; family CSP1-4; genus CAIXZV01. The sequence continues at coordinate 16,225 of CAVSHH010000008.1, forward strand.
TCGTGGACGAACGCCGCGAAGTCGCCGCTGGAGCCGAGCCGCCGGTCAACGCCGTAGAAGTCCATGATGTCGTAGCCGTTGTCCCGGTTGGGAGACGGCTGGAACGGGGCCAGCCACACGGCGTCAACGCCCAGCGACTCGAGGTAGTCCAGGCGCTCGGTGAGGCCCGCGAAATCGCCGCATCCGTCGCCGGTGCCGTCGACGAACGTCTCGACGTCGAGGCTGTAGATGACGGCGTTCTTGTACCAGAGCTCGTCGATCACCTGGCGGTCCTCCGTTCGCGGCGCACTTGGGGCGAGCGCACGGCGGCGGGCCGGTGCGCGGCGCCGGGAGCATCTGCCGGGGCGGCGGACAGGGGCGACGGTGCTGCGGCTCACGGCCTTACAGACCACATTCGATCCGCGACACATGGGCTGTGTGCTCGCTCGCCGTCCACCAACGCCCTCCGGGCGCGCCATGATCCCGGGCGTGAAACGGGTCGATCTGCGTCCCCGTTGCCAGGAATATGATGAACCGGAAGCGTCCGGATTCATGGCGGACCCATCCGTGACGGCGAAGAGGTCAACGTCCCATGGCCAGCACCCGGTTCGAATCCTCCGTCATCTCGATCTCCTGGATCCCATCGGAGGCCATCGAGGGGCTCTCGAAGGTGCCCTTTGAGCTGGGGGTCACCCACTACGACCAGATCCCGCCTGACCAGATCGAGGATCTGGAGGAGCTTCGCCGCACGGATCGGTTCCGCGAGGCGAACGAGCTCCGGGCATTCATCGAGGTCGAGGACGGGAGGATCGTCGGGTACGGCCACCTCGGACAGGGGCACATCGGTGCAACGACGGTGCGCGTCGGCCCGAGCGCGATTCGATTCCCGGCGGTCCACCTGCCGGACATCCGCCCTGAGCCGGACGTGACCCCGACATCGGTCCGGTTCGTCCAGACGGTGGGCGGACGGATGGGCCTGCCGACACCCCGGCCCGTCCGGCACAAGCCGTTCGTGCAGTTCTGGCCATCGATTGCCTGGACGACGCTGGCCCTCACCATCAACGTCGACGGCGCATCGACGCATGAGCTGGTCGGCGCCAGCCCGTTCCCGCGTCACTGGATCTACGACACGGACGGGCGGCTTGTTCAGAAGTCGGGCGTGGTCGATTTCACGACGTGGTTCAACGACTCGTTCGGCGATCGCACGCCGTGGGGCACCTCGGACTCTCCTGCCATCGTCGCCGCCGTCGAGTCCGCCCTCGAGCGACGACTTTCCGGGGACATCATGCGAGGGGGTGCGAAGCCCAGGATCCGCACGATCGCGCCAGGAGAGGCGCTCGTCGAACAGGGCGCCCAAGGAACGGACGTCTTCCTGATCCTGGACGGGATCTTCGTGGTCGAGGTGGACGGCGATCAGGTCGCCGAGATCGGCCCTGGAGCCGTCGTGGGCGAGCGTGCCGGACTGGAAGGTGGCATCCGCACCGCCACCCTGCGAGCCACGACCAGCGCGAGAGTGGCGGAGATCCCGCCTGGCGGGCTCAGCACGGCTGACCTGGACGAGCTCTCTGCAGCGCACCGGCGCGAGGGCGACGTCGCCCCGAACGGCTGACCCACGCTGACCGCCCGGCAGTCGCTCCGGGGCACCCAGCCTGACCTCCGAACGAGCGATCCCCGCGATGCGCGGACCTTGACGCTCGCAGCCCCGACCCCGAACCTTTCCGTGATGAGCCGCATCCAGCGCAGGAGCGTCCTCGAGCCCGATGAGGTCCGGGAACTGCCGCTCGTGACCTTGAACCTCGTTCGCGTCGGGTCGCTCGCCGTCGGATACGCGACGCTCCAGCCCGGCTGGCGATGGTCAACGCACATGCGCAGGGAGACGGACGAGCCCCTGTGCCAGATCCATCACCTGCAGCTCCTGCTGTCCGGGCGATTCGCGGTGCAGATGGACGACGGCGAGCACGCGGAGATCGAGCCCAATGACATCTTCGACGTCCCGCCCGGTCACGACGTCTGGGTGTTGGGCGACGAACCCGTCGTGCTCGTCGACTTCCTCGGCAACATCGAGCAGATCGGCCGGCCGGCGAGCAAGGACCGGATCCTCACGACGCTCCTGATGACTGACATCGTCGATTCGACAGCCACCGCGAGCCGGGTTGGGGACACCACGTGGAAGCAGATGCTGGGCGAGCACAACCGCCTCGTCCGGAGCCGTCTGGAGCGCTACCTCGGCAAGGAGGTCAACACGACGGGCGACGGATTCCTGGCGATGTTCGCCAGCGCCGTCGGTGCGATCCGCTGCGCGACAGCCATTCGTGAGGCGACCTCCGGGATGGGGCTGCCCGTCCGGATCGGCATCCATACCGGCGAGGTCGAGCTGCTTCCGGGCGATATCGGCGGCCTGTCGGTGCATGCGGCGGCGCGGCTGATGGCCGTCGGCGGAGCTGGGGACATCATCGTCTCGTCGGCGACTCGCGGCCTCGTGGAGGATGCCTCCCTCCGCTTCGAGTCCAGGGGCGTGCGGGAGCTCAAAGGCCTCTCCAGCCCGCTCGAGCTGTTCGCGCTCGTCAAATAGCGGTGCCCCGACGGGGTCGAAACCACCGGGGCCGACACCTGCGACCACCGCCTCCGCCTGCTCCGACACCGCCGCCACGGCCGATCGCCGATGCCGGCCGCCAGAACAAGCGGGCGCCGCCGCGGGTCGTCGTCCCAGCACCCGGCGCATACTCCTCGGATGCGCATCCTCGTCGTCGGCGCCAGCGGCTATGTGGGAGGCCGGCTGGTCTCCGTGCTCCAGGCGCGTGGCCACGATCTGGTCCTCACCAGCCGCGACGCGCGCCCACTCGCCGCACGGTACCCGGAGGCGGCGGTCGTCGCCTCGGACCTCCTCGAGCCAGCCACGTTGCCTCCGGCCCTCGAGGGGATCGAGGTCGCCTACTACCTGGCCCACTCGATGGGGGCGGGCGAACGGGGGTTCGCCGAGCGCGACCGGCTGGCGGCGGCCAACTTCGCCGCCGCAGCCGCCCGGGCCGCGGTGGGCCGGATCGTCTACCTGGGCGGCCTTGGCGACGACACGGCCGACCTGTCCCACCACCTGGCCAGCCGCCACGAGACCGGCGCCGAGCTGGCGGCCCACGGCGTGCCGGTCACCGAGTTCCGCGCGGCGGTGATCATCGGGTCGGGCAGCGCATCGTTCGAGATCCTGCGACACCTGACAGAGCGCCTACCGGTCATGATCACGCCACGCTGGGTCGGCACCCGTTGCCAGCCGATCGCCATCCGCGACGTCCTCGACTACCTCGCGGGCGCGCTCGAGCATCCCGAGGCCACCGGGATCGTCGAGATCGGAGGACCAGACGCGCTCTCGTACGGCGACATGATGCGGGCCTATGCTCGGCTGCGCGGTCTCCGGCGCCTGATGATCCCGGTCCCGGTGCTCACCCCCCGCCTGTCGTCGTACTGGGTGAACCTCGTCTCGCCGGTGCCGGCCGGGATCGCCCGGCCGCTCATCGAGGGCCTGCGCAACGAGGTGGTCGTCCGCGACCCTGGGCCGGCCTCCGCCTTCGGCGTTCATCCGCTGCCCTTCGCCGAGGCGCTCCAGCTGGCCATCGACCGTGCCGACGGACAGGGCATGGAGTCGACGTGGTTCGATGCGCTCGCCGTCCGGGACAAGGCGAGCCTGTCCTCGTTCACCTCGCACGAGGGCATGATCGTGGAACGTCGAGGGCGCGCCGTCGCCGCATCGCCCGACCGGGTCTTTGCCGAGGTGGAGCGCGTGGGCGGCCATGCCGGCTGGCCATACGCGAACGTCCTCTGGAGAGTCCGGGGCTTGCTGGACCGTCTCGTGGGCGGTGTCGGCATGCGACTGGGACGCCGCGACCCGGATCGCCTCCGGGTGGGCGACGCCCTCGACTTCTGGCGGGTGGAGGAAGTCCGGCGGCCGGACCTGCTGCGCCTGCGGGCCGAGATGAAGGTGCCGGGCCGGGCCTGGCTCCAGTACGAGGTCATGCCAACCCAGAGCGGCAGCTACCTCGTCCAGACGGCCTTCTTCGAGCCCAAGGGCCTGCCGGGCCTCGCCTACTGGTATCTGCTCTACCCGGTCCACGGGCTCATCTTCCGGGGCATGGTTCGCGTGCTCGCGGAGCGGGCGGCCCGCCCGGCCGTCGATCAACGGCCATCGTCCTGACCGAAGCCGGCGAACGTCCAGCTGACGCGCGCGGGCCCCATGTCAGCCTCGCTGCTCAACCGGCATGGACCAGGCTCACCACCTCGATCATGTCCTCGATCGCCGCCGCGGCCGACTGGCCCCCCGATCTCGAGGTCGAGCCTCGCCTCGTCAAACCCCAGTCGCCCGCAGTCAAGGGTCCGGCACCACGACCTGGTGGTCCACGGGGGCACGAATGTCGTGGACCTACGATACGGCCATGGCGGTCATCAAGGCGGGTTCGGCCGAGCGGCTCGCGCGTGATGTCGTGGGCTCGGGCCCGAGTGGGCCGTTGGCGGCGGAGCTCAGGCTGTGGCTCGCGGGTTCATCGCGGTTCACAGCGTTCGTCGAGGCCCATCGGTCGAAGATCCGCAAGAAGCTCCGCGGCGCGGCCGATGAAGCGTCCGTGCGCGACGTCCGCACCGAGCTGGCGATCGCCAGGCTGGTGCTCGCGGACCGACGCTTCGAGCTCGCGTTCGAGGCCTATGGGCGCGGCGGCGGTCCCGACTTCACGCTGACCTACCGCGCTGGCCGCTCGTTCAACGTCGAGGTCACGCGGCTGCGGCGTGGCCCAACCGTAGACGCCGTGGCGGGCGTCGTGCTGGGCAAGCTTCGGCAGCTTCCACCCAGTGTCCCGAACCTTCTGGTCGTCGCCGTCGACGAGGCGGCTGCCGACGAGGGAGTGATCGGCGCCGCGATCAGGACGCTTCGTTCGCGCGCCGACAGCGGGGACGATGCGTACTTCGCGTATCGCGGCCTCGACGGGACGCGGGCCTTCCACGAACGCTTCCTGCGCCTGGGAGGCGTGGTCGTCTGGTGCGAGACGGCGGTGCCCATCCTGCGGGCGGTCTCGTGGACGAACAACGCAGCAAGAAGCAAGATCCCCGAAGGAGGCGCGCGAGCCCTGGTTGTCAGCCTCCGCGCGTGAACGCCCGTGGAGCGGCGATCTCGGCTGCTGCCAAGCTGGCGGCGATCCGGCGATGGGTGCGACCCATAGCGGCTCGGGACCCCGTCCCGGCCGCGAGATCGTCGGCGCTTGGAGAGCCGCCTATCCCTTCTGGGACATCTGGCGGTTGACCTCGTCCTGGATTCTCTCGTCCCGGCGGTTCTTGGCGCGGTTCCACGCCCACACCCCCAGGATGGCGGGCCACAGGAACGTGCCGACGGCACTGACCACCCCGGCGAGGAAGTACGCCGTCATGGGGGTCGTGAAGTCTGTCGCGTCCCAGATCAGCAGGAACACGAAGGTGGCCAGACCGCCGATGATGGCGGCCAACAGGGATCGGATCATGGCTTGCTCCCTCCTCCTTGGCGCGACGGGGCGCCGCAGTCGGAGTATGGCGGACGGGCGCCGGACCGCGTGCGGGATATCGGACCCTGCCGGGCGTGCTGTTCCGATCCTGCCCGGTCGTCGTCCGCAGGACGCTTCGGCCCGGGTGCCGCGGGACTCGGGCGGCCGGCTATGCCCTGGCTACTCGATCCGCCAGCAATCGGGCGACGACCGCGGCATCCTCTCCCACACCAAGCAGCAGCGGCGACTTGCGCGTTCGCATGAACGGGACGCCGACAAAGTAGAGCCCGTCGACGACGGGGCTCGCGCCGTCCGTCTGGATGGGGAACCCGAGCTCATCGAAGGCCTCAGGCCATGGCAACCAGGATCGGTAGTCGGGTCGAAATCCGCCGGCGAAGATGACCGCGCCGAAACCGGCGAGGGGGACCACGGTCGGGGCTCGACCGTCGAACGGCTCGGGCTCGGGCAACGGGGGCTGGGGCAGACCGCGCTCGGTGGCGGTCTGACGGAACAGCTGCCTGAGCTCGCGGTACCGGGCGTCGCCCCAGGCCACCGTTGCTGCGAGGTCCGGGGCGAAGTGCGCCTCCTCGTCGTCAGCGCCCAGGAAGTGGCCCACGAGCGTGATCCCGAGCGCGCGGAGCGTCCGGAGGTCCAGGTCGTGCGGCTTGCCGTGGCCGGTGGCGAGGACGTTGGCGCCCAGGCGGGCGTTGGAGGACGGCAGCGCCGCGACGGTGTCGTCGAGGAATCCGGACGCGACCGCCCACCAGTACATGTCGCGGTCGCCCACCTGCCGCGGCGCCCAGGGCGCCTTACCGCACGCGAGCACGACGTCCCGCCCCGCCTCGTGCAGCTCCTCTGCCAGCTGGCAGCCTGACTGGCCGCTGCCGACCACGAGAACCCGGCCCGGTGGGAGAGCGGCCGGCGTGTGATAGTCGCGAAGGTCGATCTGCAGCAGATCCGCCGGCAGCGAGCCGGCGCCGGTGAGTCGATGCGAGCGCTGGTAGGCGCCGGTGGCGAGGACCACGTGCCGCGCCCGGATGTCCCCATTGGAGGTTCGGGCGGTGAAGCCTCCAGCCGGCCGGGACTCGAGCGACTGCAGCTCCACGCCTTCGCGGACCGGGAGCCGCGAGCCGCTGGCGTAGCGCCCGAGGAACGCAACGATCTCGTCCCGTGGCATGAACCCGTCCGGATCCGCCCCGTCGTAGGCACCGCCCGGAAGCTGGACGGACCAGTTCGGCGTCACGAGGCAGAAGCTCTCCCAGCGGTCGCGCCAGGACTGCCCGATGAGACCCTTCTCGAGCACGACATGCTCCGCCCCGTGCTGCATGAGCTGGTGGCTCATGGCCAAGCCCGCCTGGCCGCCTCCGACGACAAGCGTGTCGATGTGCTCCAGCGCCGGGCTCACGAGCGGACCCCGCGCCGCGGTGGGCGGCGGTTCACGAGATGGCCGCGACGGCCCGCGACAGCCACGTTGCCTGCGCCTCGCTGGCGGCGTCGAAGGCATGGCTCGGGTGCTCGATGATTCCGAAGTGGCCGCCAGGAACCTCCAGCAGCTCCTTGGGGCCTGGCAGGCGGTCAAAGAGGGCGCGCGCGACCTGGCTGTTCGCCCCCTCCATCTCGTCGTTGGGCGACATGGCGAACATCACGGGAACCCGCACGGCTGGGGCGCAGGCGAAGGGATCGTAGTCGGGAGCATCCCTCGGCCCGGTGAACACCACACGGTTCGTCCACCCGGAGCCATAGCGGCCGCCATAGTCGATGAACCATCGAAACGCGGTCAGCGGCTCGAGAGCGGACGGGTTCGTGGACTGGTCCGCCGAGACGACCGCGGACCGCACCCATGCATCCGCCGGCCGCCGAACCGCGCCGGTGGCCAGGAAGCGGCGCATCGCGTCCAGGCGAACGCCGTCCGGATCACCGGTGCCGGGCTCGTCTCCGAAAGCCGGGACCTGGCACACGAGAGCGTCGACCCGATCGTCGAGGGCCGCAACGCCGAGGGCGACTCGCGCGCTCAGGCTGTCGCTCCAGAGCACGACCGGCGACCTCCCGATCTTGCTCGTTCCCCGGGCGAACCCGATGGCATCGATGTACCCGCGAGCCTGCACCCAGACGTTGATCTCACCCCGCGGCTCGCCGTCGCTCGAACCGTGGCCGCGATGGTCGAAGGCCAGGGCGGCCAGGCCCCGCTCGCAGAACTGCTCGGCGTACTTGTCGAGGGTCATTGGGATCGTCGCCGAGAAGCCGTGGGCCATGATCACGACCGGCGCCGGATGATCGTCCGGCAGGTAGAGTCGGCCCCTGATCGTCGCCCCGTCGGACGCGAACTCGATGGGTCGGAACGCTGGCGTCATCGGCATCGCTGGCCCCTCGAACGGTGATCCATCCCCCCACAGGTGCTGTGTGCCGCAACGCCTGGAAGGGTGGAACCAGCCGGGACGTCGGGTTGAGCCGGCGACCTCCACGCGCAGGGATGGCGGTGCCGTCCCGGGCTATCGACGGGTCGGGCCCGTCAGCCGACCGTACCACGCTGGCGGGCGATCACCTAATCGGATGCCGCTCCCAGGGCGACCCGTATGGACACGACCTCGACCGACTCCACTCGTCCTCGAACCTGAACCGTGCGGCGCTCGAGCCTCCGGGTGTCGGCATCTGCGGCGGCAGCCGCCTCGAGCGAGACGAGGAGCTCGCCGGCGGCCGCTTGGCCGGCGAGCCGGGCCGCCGTGTTGACGGGATCGCCGAGCGCCGTGAAGTCGTTGACCACGTCGTCCGTCGCCGTCGAGCCGACGAACGCCCGGCCGGTGTGCACCGCGGCCCCGACCGGGATCGGACCGCTGGGCGTCGCATCACGTTGGCCGACGCGTGACAGCAGCTCGCGCCCGGCGGCCAGCGCGGCGGCCGCATGGTGGTCGCCGCTGATGCCGGCGAAGAACAGCCCGATGACCTCGTCACCCACGAACTTGTCGACGACCCCGTCACTGGCCAGCACGGCACGCGACGTGAGCCGGTAGAAGCGGTCGAGGAACGCCCGGAACTCGGTCGGTGACAGGCGCTCGCCGATCGTCGTCGAGCCCCGGATGTCCGCGAACAGCAGGCTCACCGGGATTTCCGCTCCCTGCACCCCGATCCGCTGGAGATCCTTGATGCACCAGCCGCAGATCGACGGATTGCCCGCGAACCGGGCAAAGCCGACGTGCCGCAGCACGGCTCCGCCCGGCCCATTGAAGGGCGCCGCGCACAGCTTGCAGTTGGGACCGCTCGGCACTCGCCGGAAGACCCGCCGCAACGTGGCGCTCGCCGGGTTGTGGCCAGTCAGCAGCCGCTGCATCTCTTCCTGGGGCGTCCGCTTGCCCATGAATCGAGACTCTAGCCACGCAGGCGTGGACAGGCAATGGCGAGCGGGTCCAGGTCGCCGGGCCCGCGCGAGGGCCACGGTGCCGCCTCAGGGTGTGAGCGGCTGCAGCAGCCGGCGCGCGACGCTGGTCCAGCTCCAGCGGTCGACTGCGACCCGCCGTGCCGACGCGCGGATGGCCGCCCGGTCGTGGGGGCCGAGCCTGAGGAGCTCACCGAGCTTCGACCGCAGGTCATCGACGTCCCGCGGGGCGAAGCCGGCGAGGTGACGCAGCCCCGGCGGGTAGGCATCGCCCAGGACGGCAGCCACCTCCTCGAGCCCGGAGTGGCGCGCGACCAGCGGTGGGCACCCGGTCGCGGCCGCTTCGGCGGCGACCATGCCGAACGCCTCGGGGAAGATCGACGGGACGACGCATACGTCGGCCAGGGCAAGCAGGTGCACCAGGTGCCGGTGCTCGAGCGGGCCCGTGAACAAGACGCTCTCGCCGGCGAGCCGCTCCAGCTCTGGACGCTGATCCCCGAAGCCGACGACGACGGTGCGCACCTCGAGGCCGCGGAGCGCCTCGAGGAGCAGGTGCACGCCCTTGTTCCGGATGAGCTTCCCGAAGTAGACGACCGTCGGCCGATCGCCATCGAGGAACCGCTCGAGGCGCTCGGCATTCTCGTGGTCGGGGAGTCGCTCGTCGAGGTTGGCCGGGTTTGGCGGGTCGCGTCGCGCCTCGGCCAGGAGGGAGGCGAGCGCCGTCGCTCGCGGCTCCGGTCTCCAGGCGTCGATGTCGACCCCCGGCGAGACCTCGTGGACTCGCTCGATGGGTCCGCACACCTCGTCGAGAACGCGGCGGACATGAGCGGAGCCGACGAAGGTCGCCGCCGCCAGGCGCAGACTGTCCCGCCCCCACGCGGCGAGAGTCGGGTTGTCCCGCATGGTGTACTCGAGCTCCGAGCCGTGCGCCTTCACGGCGAAGCGGGCGCCGCTCGCCACGCCCACCGGCCCACCGAGCAGGACGTGGTTGCAGAACACGACGTCGGTGGGCAGGTGCTCGGCCACGGCCCGCGCGTTCGCCTCGACCCAGCGATCGAGCTCGTCGGCACGACAATCCTGGATGCGCCTGACCTCGTAGCCCTCGTAGCGGTCGAGCACGAACACCGGCAGCAGCCCATCGACATCCGGGCGGACGACGCGGGCGCCGCCGAGGTCGTAGGCCTCGGGGCGCGGCTCCTGGCAGAACACCACGACGTCGTGTCCCGCCTGCGTCCATGCCCGAGCCAGCTGCCGCGTGTAGACGTTGGAGCCGGTTCCGCCGAGCAGGTAGCCGTGCCACAGGAGGATCCGCATGCGCCCATCCTGCCCGAACGTGGCCGGCGGCGGCGCACGTTGCCGCGGGCAGTGCCAGCTGCAGGACGCCGCCGGCCGGGTGCCGGTGATGCGGCGCAGGGTCCATGCCGGCGCTGCTCAGGCGCGCAGCGTCCCCGCAGCCGCGAACGACATCGCGCGCTGGAGGGCAGCCGCGCGCATGCCGTCAGGAATTGGGACAGGCCCCCCGATCAGGGATGCGTTGATGGCCGCCTGCGTCGCCTCCTCGACGACACTCGCGACGAGCACGGTCAGGTCCGGCGTCACACATCCCAGCACGTCGTGCGTCGCCCGGGACAGCCTCCGAGTCAGCGCGCATACTTGCCCGACCGACGGGCAGGCACAGGACCCATGGGGGTCCCACTCGCGCGGCGTCCCCACCCGGTCGCCTCGACCGTCGCGCGGGGGCCAATGGCGAGACCGAGCCCGTCCGGGCGAGTGCGTCCTGCACCCAGAAAGGCCATGGGGCACGACATGTCCACCGACTACGCGGCCGTGGCGCGACGGCTGTACGACCTGATCAACGCCGGAGACATCGACGGGTTCGGCACGCTCCTCGCGGACGACTTCGTCGAGCACGAGGAGACGCCCGGCCTGGCACCCACCAGGACGACGGCCGCGCGCACGAGCACTGGGGCGTCATGGACTCACTGGCCATGATGCAGCAGCTCGGTGCCGTGCCGGCGGGTGCTCCCGCCTAGGCTGAGGCGAGCAAATGCCACGTTCGCGCCCGGCCCGGCGGGACGGCCGGGCCCACCGGATCAGCTTGACCGCCATCCTGGCGACGGCATGGGAGCATCCACACCACGATGAGCCAGCAGCGTTCCGACATGGTGGCCCTCAATGCGGACGTGGTCGGCTACAGCCGGCTCATTGCCGACGACCTCGCGACGACGACGACGACGATGGACGAGTACCGGGCACTCGTCGTGGCACGTGTCGGGGAGACCCGCGGGACCCTCGTCAACTTCGTGGGTGACAACTTCATGGCGGTCTTCGATGACGCCATGGACGCGATGCGGACGGCGATCTCGATCACAACCGAGGTCGAGGCCCGGAACGCCGGGCTCGCTGTGTCACGCTGGCTGCGGTTCCGGATGGGCCTGGACCAGGGTGCCGTCGCTGTCTCCGACGGCGACCACTTCGGCGACGCCCTCAACATCGCGGCTCGCATCCAGGCCATCGCGCCGGCGGGCGGAATCAGCGTTTCGGGACGGGTCTACCGCGCCCTGGACGAGCCCGCATTGCGCTTCCGGTCCATCGGCCGGCAGCAGCTCAAGAACATCCCCGAGGCGGTCGAGGTCTACGAGTTCTCCGACCTCCCCGGCGATGGGTCGGCCCCGTCGGCACGGCGGCCGCTCGCCCTCGAGTCGCCCGTCGTCGCCGTCCTGCCCATCCACGCCGACACCGTGGATTCCCCGGTGCGAGCCGCCGCCGACGTCCTTCGATCCGACCTGATCCACCGTCTCGCCAGGATCCCGCAGCTGAAGGTGATCGACGCCAGGAGCGAGCCTGCCGGCGGGGACGTCCACCAGACGGCCCGGTACATGCTCGAGACCGGCGTCCACCAGGCCGGCGACAACATCCGGGTCTACGCGGAGATCCTGGACGTGACGTCCATCAACGTGGTCAAGGCGCTCAAGTGGACCGCGCGGGCGGCGGACCTGTTCCCCATGTCCGAGTCCATCGCGGACGAGGTGGGCCGTGCGATCGAGGTCGACCTTGTGGTCGGTGAGCCCGCCGGGCTGTACGCGGACCTCGATGACCCGGAGGCGATCGAGCAGGTCTACCTCGGCTGGTACCAGCTCACCACGAGCACGCCCGAGGGGTGGGCCCGGTCCCTCGAGTACTTCGGCAAGGTCGCTCGCTCCCATCCCGAGCGGCCCTACGGTCACGTGCTGAGCGCGTTCGCGAACTGGATGGGCGCCAGCAACGGGTGGGCCCGGGACCCGGAGGCGACCCTGCGCCTCGCGAGGGAGCAGCTGAAGGCCGGGCAGGAGGTGGGCGACCAGACGGGCATGGCCCCGATGGTCGAGGCCGCGATCCTGATGTCCGAGCGCCGCGGGCAGGAAGCGCTGGAGCTGATCGAGAACGCGGAGATCCTGCGGCCCACCTGCGACGCCACCTATGGCTTGGCCGGCAGCGTCCGGCGCTACCTCGGCCAATGGGATCAGGCGATCGACCTGACCGACAAGGCGATGCGGCTGACCGGCGTCAACAAGCCCTGGTATCCCACGGTGCAGGCCTGTTCGCTGTTCCTCGGCGGTCGGGTCGAGCAGGCGGCGTCAGTGGCCGAGATGGTGCTCGAGCACCAGCCGCAGAACCTGGAAGCGCTGCTCGTCCTGGCGGCGGCCCAGGTGGAGCTGGGGCTGGACCGGCGGGCCCGGGCGACGGCCGCGCTGATCCGGGAGCGGTATCCGACGGTGGACGTCGGAGCGTGGCTCGACGCCAACCCATACCAGACCCAGGACCTGGTCGACCGCTGGCGGGACGACCTCGTGGCCGCGGGGGCGATGGTCGGCTGATCGCGCGCCCGGCGGCCGTATCGCGGTCTCGTCATTCGCGAGCGGCGGGCGGCGGCGCCATGAGGTAGCCGCCGAAGGCGAGCATCCACAGCATGGCGGGGGCCACGATCATCCGCTCCGCGCCCCCGTGCCCGATCGGTCCGAACGCCGCCGCGTTCCCTGCGTCACCGATCACCATCAGCACCACGAACAGGAGGCCGATCGCCCCGGCCGGGAGCGACACGAGCCGCATCGGCCCGCTCACGATCGACGTCACCGCGAGTGCCTGGAGGTTGAAGGCCAGGAACGCGAGCAGCGCGAACAGCCCGTGCGGGCCACTGCTGCCCAGGGGGACGATGCCGGCCCCGATGGCACCGGCGCCGGCCACAACGAACAGGGGCAGGATCCAGGGCCGTTGGAAGGTGCGGAGCAGCAGCCACCCGCCGACGATGTTGAGCACCCCGACGGCGACCAGGGACGCGTTGAACAGGAGTGCCGTCTCAGCGATCGCCCCGAGATCCGAGATCGCTCCCCCACGGATGTCGTAGCCGGGAGCCATCGATGGCGCGATCATGAGCACCGTCACGAACTGGGCCGCGAGGACGAACAGGACAACGCCTGCGACTCGCCGGTCCGCGGTCCGCATCGTCCTCGTTCCCTTCCGCGCGGTCGCCCGATGTCATCCGGGCGAGCGACGGCCCGGTGGACGCGCGCATCACCATATCCACCCCGGCGGTGGTGCGCCATGCCGAACGACAGGGACCGTTCGGGATGGGCGACAGGGCATCGACCGGACGAGCAGCCCGGGTCCCGGGCAGCCGCAGCCGCGGCCCGCCCGGGCAGATCGATGGTCGCCGCCGGTGGCAGGTGGAGGCGACCTCGCCGGTCCGCTAGGCGAAGAAGTCGACGATGGCCTGGGTGTCGTCCGAGAATGCCCACCGCTCGGTGACCTGCCCGTCGCGAACGTGGTAGATCTCCGCCGTGCGATACGTCAGCGAGCGGTCGCCGCGCGTGGCATGCGCCGTCCCGAGCGCGATCGCATGCTCATCGTTGGCAACGACGTCGTGGATCTCGTAGGTGATGCTGGAGCCCGCGAAGTCGCCCATCGACGCCGCCAGCTCCGCCTTGCCGCGGCGCGGCTGGTCGGTGCCGATCTCGTGCCACACGACATCATCGGCAACCCGGCTGGCGGCGCCGTCCATGTCGCCCTCGCTCATCGCTTCGTTCATCTCGCGAACGAGCTTCGCGTTCGGGTGCTCGGCCATGTCCATCCTCCGTCGAGCCGGCGCGCGGACGGCGATCGCGCGTGGGGACGCCGCCGACCCAGACCACGAAAGCGTACGCGGTGTCGCAACCCGCCGGCCAGGATCGTGGGGGCGCTCGACCCACGCCTTGTCCGCCAACGCGGCGGCATCCGTTCCGCGCTGGGTCCGTTCACCCGCCCGGCTGGACAGGGCACCGGCATGGCCCTGGCGCGCCCCCGGGATCAGGCGGCGTAACCCCCCCGGTACCGACTCCGATTGCCGTAGGCACCACCGGTCCAGCTGAACACGTCGATGACGATGGCGAGCCCCAGCCAGAGGAGGTCCAGGCCCTCGATCCCGCCCTGAAACACGGCGACGTAGACGAGGGTCGTGAACGGGAAGAACAGGAACCCAAGCAACGGCCACACGAACGTGTCGAAGGCCGCACCCCAGCGGACCGGGTCGAGCAGCCACCAGACGAAGATCGCGGCCCGCGGGCCAAGCATCACCAGCGTGGTGAACAGACAGCACATCGGTCGACCTGCCTTGCGTCACGCCGCCCGCGCCGGGCGGGTCCGTCCTCATCCTACTCGCGCCAGGGGACGCAGGTCAGGTCCGCCCGACGCGCAGTCGACGGTCGCCGAAACCGATCATCCCGCCCGGGCCGGCGTGGGGTCGCCGGAACCGCCACCCGCCACCAGCCGGTAGCCGACCGGCGCGAACGTGGCCGTCAAGGCGGCCAGCAGGATGATGATCGCCTCGAGGCCAGGTGTGATGACCCCCAGCTCCACACCGATCCGCGCGACGACGATGATCAGCGACAGGCGGGCCGAGAGGAGCACCCCCGCGGCGGCGCCGGAGCGCAGCCCGTGCCGCCGGCCCAGGATCGTGACCGCCGGGATGATCTTCACGGCGAAGGCCAGCACCAGCAGGACGGCCGCCAACGCGATCGCCGACGGGTCGCCCACCGTCGACAGGCTGAAGCTGAGCCCCACCCCGATGAAGAAGATCGGGATCAGGAACCCGTAGGCGAGTCCGTCGAGCGTGTGATCCAGCTCGCCGCGGTGCCGGAAGACCGTCGCCACGCCTGTCCCGGCAAGGAATGCACCGAGGGCCGGCTCGATCCCGAGGGCCGCCGCCAGCCCTGCCCCGGCGAGCACCATGGCCATCGCGAACCGCACGCCCAACGCCTCTGGGTCGTGACGGTCGAAGAACCGGACGAACGGCTCCGGCCACCACCAGGCGACCATCCGAAGGAGGACGAACACGGCAACCACGAGGCCGATGAACAAGGGAAAGGCGAGCAGCTGCGGACTGGCCCCGACCCGCACCCAGAGCGCGACCAGCGAGACCGCCACCAGGGTCGCGAAGTCGGCGATCAGCGCCGCCATCAGGATGTCCTGGCCGAGCGCGGAGGCGAGCGCCCGGCCGGACCGCAAGGTGGGCACGACGAGCCCCACCGACGTCGTGGCAAGGACGAGGGTCATGAAGACCCCGAGCCCCAGTGCCAGGGAGCCCGCCGCCGCGAGGGCCAGGGTGAGGGCGAACACCAGGCCGCCCCGGAGCACCGGCCGGGGGCCGGACCGCTCGAACAACCGCAGGTCGATCTCGAATCCGGCCAGGAACAACAGCAGCAGGAAGCCGAGCTCGCCCAGGGAGTCGACCAGCGGATCGGCGCCCACGAGGTGCAGCACCGGGCCGACGAGGATGCCGAACACGATCTCGAGCACGACGGCCGGGAGCCGGATCATGGTCGCCAGCGGCGGCAGCCCCAGGGCGGCCAGGGCGATGACCAGGAGCGCGCTGGACTCGCTCATTGCCGCCCGGGATCGGGAGGCACCACCAGCAGCGAACCCCGTCGACCCGCGGCGACGGCCGCGGTGAAGCCCGGGCGCATCAGGTGCCCCGGGCGGTCGCCATAGCTGAGCACGAGCAGCGCGGCCGGCGAGACGGCGCGGAACAGGCGAACCGGGTTCGAACGCACGATCCGCCCGGTCACCTCCACGCCACGCACGGACCCCTCGTCGCGCAGCCGGATCACGGCCTCGCGGACCAAGCGCTCGTCGTCGTCGGTCACCAGGAAGCGCGGGGTCGAGGCACCCAGCGCTTCGACCGCGATGGCGTTGTGGACGGCAAGGTCGAGCGCGGTCCAGGCTGCCTCCCAGGCGCCCTCGCTGTCGCGGGCGGGAATGACCAGCCGTTCGTATCGGGGCGTGCCGGCAGCGAGCAGGGCCGGGACACCGGTGACCGCAAGCATCCGGAGCAACGAGACCGAGGCCCGCAGGCCGCGCGGCGCCGGGACCACGAGGCAGCCCAGGTGCGCGCGCTCGCGAAGCGCGGCGAGATCGCTTGGTCCCACCTGCTCACCCGCCCCCTCCGCGAGCTCGATGATGGGACCGAGCGACTCGAGGGTCTCGAGCCGCGCGTCGAGCCGCTCGGCGGAGGCCTCATCGAGCTTCGAGCGCCGCGGATGGATGACGACGAGCGCCTCCGCGGCCGTCAGCCGGGTGAAGGTCGCGGCCTCGGCGAGCACCTGGTCGTCATCGGAGGTCAGGGCCACGCCGACGCGTCGCCCGTGGTGGAGCGGGAACCGAGCCTCGCCCTCGGTGAACACGCGGACCATGGCGGCATGATCCGAGGCCGGACCGACGACCGTGACCCGGTCGCCCGGAGCGAGCATGGTCCCGCCGTGCGGGATGACGAGCCGACCGTCGCGCAGCACCGCGACCACCAGCCAGCCATGGAGGCCCAGGTCGACGAGCGAGCGAGCGGCCAGCGTCGAGTCGGGCGCCAGCCGGAACTCGATCGCCTCGGCGAGCCCGTCGGCGAAGGCGGCGGACTCCACGCGCCGTGGCTCGAGCGTGAGCTCGACGCGGCGGGCGGCCAGGCGGTCCGGCGAGATGGCCGTGACACCGAGGCGGGTGAACTCTGCCAGGCGAGAGGGCGACACCACCATCGCCGCCACCCGCGGCACCTCCGCGGCCCGGGCAAGCCGGCACACCTCCAGCGCGATGTCGTCATCCCGGATCGCGATCACGACGGCGTCCGCGGCGGCAAGACCCGCCCGCTCGAGGGTCACCCGGCTGGACCCGTCACCGTGGATCGTCGTGATCGAGCGGGTCGCCGCGAGGGACGCCAGGCGATCGTCGTCGACGTCGATCGCGGTCACGCTCCAGTGCTCGCCCAGTCGCTCCAGGATCGCGCGCCCCACGCCACCCGCACCCACCAGGATCGCGCGCAACCTGCACCTCCGCGTCCGGCCACCGGCCGCCGCTGCAGCCCCGTCCGAAGCCTACCCGACGGCGGAAGGGACACTCACGACTCGCCCGTCGGAATCGCTCGACGCCCGGCAGCCAGGTGGGTCAAGATCAATGGCGCCGTAGGGCCCGTGCCAATGGCCCTTGCCTCCCGGGCGTTCCGGCCCGAGGGTAGCCTCCATCCGGTGGGCTGGGATTCAACCCGTCCGCCCGCCTTCGACTCGGTCGTCCCGCGGGACCGGCCGATGCGCCCGTGAACACGAGGATGGATACCGATGACGACGATGGAACGACCGGAGTCGACTGCCGAGACGCCGACCGCGCGGCTGCAGGTCGGCGACAACGAGCTCGTGCTCCCGATCGAGCCCGCCACCGACGGGCAACCTGCGATCAACATCGCGCCGCTGCTCAAGGATGCCCACCTCGTCACGCTCGACTACGGATACGCGAACACCGCCCCCACCCGGAGCGAGATCACCTACCTCGACGGCGAGAACGGGATCCTGCGCTACCGCGGCTACCCAATCGAGGAGCTGGCCGAATCCACCACCTTCCTCGAGGTTGCCTACCTGCTGATCCATGGCGAGCTTCCGACGGCGGCGCAGCTCGACGCGTGGGTGGCCGAGATCAAGCAGCACACCCTCATCCGGGAGGAGTTCCGGCGTTTCTTCGATGCGTTCCCGATGGACGCCCACCCGATGGCCATCCTCGGCTCGGCGGTGAGCGCGCTGTCCACCTTCTACCAGGACGGCGGGGATCCGCTCGACGAGGACGACGTCGAGCTGTCCACGATCCGCCTGCTGGCGAAGCTGCCCACGATCGCAGCGGCCGCCTACAAGAAGTCGATCGGGCAGGCCTCCGTGTACCCGGACAACGCGCTCGACTACGAGGCGAACTTCCTCAAGATGATGTTCGCCGTCCCGTCCGAGCCCTACCTGGGTGATCCCGACGCGGAGCGGGCCCTGCGGATCCTGCTCATCCTGCACGCGGACCACGAGCAGAACTGCTCCACCTCCACGGTGCGCATGGTCGGGTCCAGCCACGCCAACCTGTACGCCTCGATCTCCGCCGGCATCGCCGCGCTCTGGGGCCCGCTCCACGGCGGCGCCAACCAGGAGGTGCTCGAGATGCTCGAGGGGATCGCGGCTGACGGCGGCGATGTGAGCCAGGCCGTCGCTCGCGCCAAGGACAAGGCCGACCCGTTCCGGCTGATGGGCTTCGGCCACCGGGTCTACAAGAACTACGACCCGCGGGCCCGCATCATCAAGTCGGCCGCCGAGCCGTTGCTCCAGCGGATGCACCAGGACGACCACCTGCTCAGGATTGCGCTCGAGCTGGAGCAGGTCGCCCTCTCGGACCCCTACTTCGTCGACCACAAGCTGTACCCCAACGTGGACTTCTACAGCGGGCTGATCTACCGCGCCCTCGGCTTCCCCGCCCGGATGTTCACGGTCCTGTTCGCGATGGGCCGGCTGCCGGGCTGGATCGCCCAGTGGCGGGAGATGATGCACGACCCGCAGGCGAGGATCGGGCGGCCGCGCCAGCTGTACGTGGGCGAGGCGAAGCGCGCCTTCGCCCCGCTCGACCGCCGCTAGACAGGCGCGGGACCGGCTCCTTCCCGGCGCGCCGAGGCACCGGATTCCGCCCGACAGCGGGAGTCGTGGACCGCGGACTCGGTACTGTTAGCGCGCGCCCCGCGGTACATAGGTCCTGTCGTCCGCATCCAGCAACGAGGTCACCCGTGAAGCTGCGCAAGCCGAAGAAGTCAGACGGGCGAGGGGCCCGGGACGCCGCTCGCAAGGCGACGAAGGCATCGGCGTCGAACGGGTCGTCGCCCAACGGGTCCGCCGCGAACACGGCCGAGATTTCCATGCGCGACGAGGTGGAGGCCGTCGAGGCGATGTACCAGGCGGCCCTCATCCGGACTGAGGCGGCCGAGGCGCGGGAGCAGGCGCTCGCAAGGCAGGCCGCCGCCGTCGACGAGCTGGAACGCACGATCGCCAGGCGAATCGACGCGCTCGAGATCCGCGAGGGTGCAGCGGCCGGACGTGACGTCGTGGCCAACGACCGCGACCAGGCCGCTGTCGAGCGCGACCGGATCGCCAACGACCGCGATCGGATGCTCGCGGAGCGCGACACGGCCATGCGCGCGATGCGGGCCGAGGAGGCGGAGAGCTCGGACGGCGAGCACGAGATCGAGCTGGCGGACCTCGAGGCCCGGCTCCACCGGGCCCACCTCGACGCGCTCACGGGTGTGTTCCGACGCGAGATGGGCCGCCTCGCGCTGCGCAACGAGATCGAACGGGCGCGGCGCGGCGACGGGCGGTTCGTGATCGCCTTCATCGATGTCGACGGACTCAAGGGCGTCAACGACCGTGACGGTCACGCGGCGGGCGACCGGGTCCTGCGGATGCTTGCCGCCACCATGCGGACCAACCTCCGCTCGTACGACCCGATCGTCCAATTCGGGGGCGACGAGTTCGTGTGCGGGATCGCGTCCATTGATGTGCCCGAGGTCCAGCACCGGATCGGGGTCATCGACCAGTCGCTGCGCAATGCGACCGGCGTGGGGATCACGGCGGGCCTCGCGACCCTGTCCGACGACGAGAGCCTGGACGACCTCACGTCCCGGGCCGACGAGGCCCTGCTGGAGGCCAAGCGCAGCCGCGACGGCTAGCCGCTCCTGCCGCTCCTGCCGCTCCATCGTCCCAGCGTTCGTCTGTGGCCGCCAGCACGCCCGGCAGCGACTCGCGGGCCAGCTTTCCGACCGAGCTCCGCGGCAGGCGATCCACGAGTCGGACGACGACAAGATGCTGGTGGGGCGCAAGGCGCCTGGCGGCGAGCGCCCGGATGTCGTCGATGGACGGCGACGGCGCGCCCGGAGCGGGGACGACCAGCGCCGCGGGCAGCGTGGCGCCGTCGATCACGATGGGAAGCACGGCGACGTCGGCCACGGCCGGATGCTCGGCCAGGACGCGCTCGACATCGCCCGGAAAGACCGTGTGCCCGTCGACGACGAACGCGGCGGAGACCCGGTCCACGATCCAGGTGTCGCCGTCGGCATCGACGCGCGCCGCATCGCCGGTCCGCAGCCAGCCATCGCCGGAGAGCACCCGTACTGTGGCGGCCGGCCGCCGCCAGTAGCCGGCCATGACGTTCGGTCCACGCACGAGCAGCTCGCCGGTTGCGCCGGCGGGGACCGTGTTCCCGTCCCGGTCGGCGATCCGAACCTCGACGAGCACCGGCGGCCGCCCGGCCGATCCCGGCTTCTCCATCGCTCGCCTGGGGTCGAGAACGAGCACGACCGGGGCCGCCTCGGACAGCCCGTAGCCCTGGACCAGGGGGACTCCGCGGTCGTGGAACGTCCGGATCAGGCGTTCCGGGACCGGCGCCCCGCCGGTCAGCACCAGCCGGATCGGGGACAGGTCGGCGACCGGCCACCGGCCGGCTGCGACCAGCGCCGCGAGCAGGTCGGGGTTGCCGAAGCCGACCGTCACCCGGTGATCCTCCATGAGGCGCAGGATCTCGTCTCCACCGGAGGTCTCCGGGACGACCACGGCGCCGCCGAGGAACAGCACCGGCAGCACGTTGACTCCCGTGCCGCCGACGCGGAAGAAGGGGGCGATCGCGATGGTGACGTCGTCCGGCCGGAAGTCGACGATCGACAGGAGATTGACAACGTTCCAGGTCAGGTTGCCGTGGGTCAGCATCACGCCCTTGGGCCGGCTGGTGGTACCGGACGTGTGGGGCAGCAGGACAACCTCGTCGATGCCGACCGCGAGCTCGGGCGCGTCATCCGGGGAGGCGGCGATCAGCTCCTCCAGGTCGATCCCGGTCGCGGGCGCCGTCCCGGTCGGAGGCGCCGTCCCGGCCGGCCCAAGCCCCCCGCCCTGCCCAGGCGTCCCGGCCGGCCCACGGGTGCCGGTCACCAGCTCCTCGCGGACGGACGCGGGGGCCGGCGTCGGGGGCACCGCCCGGTGCCGGATCACCACGGCTGGTTCGATGTCGGCCAGGATCCAGGCGCGATCAGCCTCCTCGAGCCGGTGGTTGACAGGCGCGAGGATGGCACCGATGCGGGCGACGCCGAACAGGGTTTCGAGAAAGGCGGGGTGGTTCGGTCCGAGCCAGGCAACCCGGTCGCCGGGCTGGACGCCGAGCCGAACCAGGCCGGTTGCCAGGCGGCGGATCCGCGCCGCCAGGTGCTCGTAGCTGCGGGTCTCCGAGCCCCAGATCATGGCCGGCCGCTCGGGCGCGATCCGGGCTCGCCGGTCGACCCAGGAGCCGATGCCCATGTCGGCCTGTCCGCTCCTCATGCGAGAACCATTGCAGATCGGGCGAGCCACGACGAGCCCCAAAGTTGGTGACGGTGGCCTGGGGATCGGCGGCGGAGCACGACCCACCCGGATGCCCGGTCACCGCGGCAGCTCGGCCGGCGCCGATCGTCCAGTCCCGGTCGACGAGTCCTGGACGCCGGCCTCGACCTCGGCCGCGGTCGTGCTGGCCGCCGCCGTGGACGTCGCGGCGCCCGCCGAGGCCACGGCGCCGACGACCGTGATCACCGGGTCCCGCCCAGCTGCCTCCTCCGCCACCTCCAGCGCGTCCACCCTTGATCGGCCGCGATCGACCACCAGGATCAGCGCCAGGCCGGCGACGGCCAGAGCCCCGAACGCGAACAGGCCGGCCCGGATCCCGGCCACCTCGGCGATCGCGCCCAGGAGGATGGCGCCGATGGGCGTCGTGCCACCCATCAGCAGCACCATCAGGCTCAGCACGCGGCCGCGGTAGGCATCGGGCGTCAGGAGCTGCAGGCGCGTGTTGGCGGTGACGGTGGCGGTGATCCCGCACACGCCGGCGACGACCATCAGCGCGAGGCTCACCCCGTACCAGGTCGACAGCCCCAGCATGATGATCACCGTTCCCAGGCCGAGCCCACCGATCGCCAGCCGGCGCTCGGTCGGGAGCCCGCCCCGCACCAGGAACACACCGGCCACCAGCGAGCCCGCGCCGAAGCCGGACATCAGCGCGCCGAACCCCGTCGGGCCTGCGCCCAGGTCGACGGCGAGCAGCGGCAGCGCGACGCTCCAGTTGAAGGCGAGCAGACCGACGATCCCGATCAGGGCCAGCGTGGTGCGGATCGGCGGTGTCCCGAGCGCGAACCGGATCCCGTCCCCCACCTGGGCGAGCACCCGCGCCGGCCCTCCTTTCGGGAGGCCGGCGTGGCTCCGGGCGACAAGCGGGAGGGTGGCCAGGACGACGATCGCCGGCAGATAGCTCAGGGCGTTGAGGAACAGGGTGGGGGCAATTCCCAGGATCGCGACGGTGAGGCCGCCCACGGCCCCGCCGGCCAGGCGGGCCACGTTGAACTGAATGCTGTTGAGGGCAACGGCGCTGCCCACCAGCTCGCGTCCCACGATCTCGGGCACCAGCGCCTGCTGGGCGGGATGGCCGAAGGCGTTGGTCATGCCCAGCACGAACGCGAGCACCGCCACGTGCCACACCTCGACCATGCCGGTGGCCACCAGGAGACCCAGGACGACAGCCTGGATCATGGCCACCGACTGCGTGCTGATCAGCAGCCTTCGCCGGGGGAGGCGGTCCGCGATCACACCGCCGAACAGGGGGAAGGCGAGCATCGGCAGGAACTGGAGCATGGTGATCGTGCCCAGCGCGACGGGTGATCCGGTCAGCTGGAGGACCAGCCACGACTGCGCGATGCCCTGCGCCCAGGTCCCGGTTCCGGACACGAGCTGGCTCGACCAGTACCGCCGGTAGGCGGGAACGGCGAGGGCGCCGGGGGCGCCCCGGGGACGATGTCCCACGGCGCCTCCCGGCCGTTCCGACCGGGCATCCGCGCGGCCCCCAGGCATGGCGACACGATACCGGATCGCAGGCTGCGCCCACCCGCGCCGCCCGGTTCCGACGGAACGGGCGCGGATGCGATACGGCTGTATCGAGGGTGCCCGAGGTCCCACCCACCGCTGGCGCCCTGCCGCGCTCAACATTGGTTCCATGTCCATGCCGTCCGCGTCGCCCACGTCGATTCTCGTCCCGAACCCGGCCCGCATGCGACCCTCACCACCGGTCCCGGCGCGCCCGCTGGCAGCGCGATCGGCGGCCGCGGCGGCCGCGGCCGCCGTTCCCGGGGCCCACTCGCGGCCCGCTCCCGGAGGGCGGGAACGCCCGGGCACCCACGACGGCTCCGGCGGCCCGGCGATCGACGACCTCCGGGTCACCGCGTATCGCGTTCCCACCGACGCGCCCGAGTCCGACGGAACCCTCGAGTGGAACGCCACCACGCTCGTCGTCGTGGAACCCGCGGCGGGCGGCGTGCGCGGTATCGGCTATACCTACGCCGACCTCGCGGCAGCCCGCCTTGTCGATCGCCTGCTGGCTCCTATCGTCCGCGGCAGCGATGCCTGGGCCACCAGGCAGACGTGGCTCGCGATGGTGGCTGCCGTCCGGAACGTGGGCCGCCCGGGGGTCGCCGCGACGGCGATCTCCGCCGTGGACAATGCGCTGTGGGACCTCAAGGCGAGGCTGCTCGGTCTCTCCCTGGCCGACCTGCTCGGTCGCTCCCGGGATCGGGTCACCGCCTACGGCTCCGGCGGCTTCACGAGCTACGACGATGACCAGCTGGCAAGCCAGCTCGGGGGCTGGGCCGACGAGGGGTTCGGGGCCGTCAAGCTCAAGGTCGGCCGGGACCCGGCGGCCGATCCGCACCGGCTCGAGGTCGCGCGGTCGGCCATCGGCGCGGACACCGACCTGATGGTCGATGCCAACGGCGCCTTCGATCGGCGGGGTGCCCTTCGCGCAGCCGACCTGTATGCCGCCCGGGCCGTGACCTGGCTCGAGGAACCGGTGAGCTCGGACGACACGGAGGGCCTGCGGTTCGTGCGGGACCACGTGGCCCACGGGTTGTCCGTGGCTGCCGGTGAGTACGCCTGGGGTCCGGACGGGGCGAGACGGCTGATCGAGGCGAGCGCCGTCGACGTCCTCCAGCTCGACGCGACCCGCTGCCTGGGGGTGACCGGGTTCATGGCCGCCTCCGCCGCGGCCGAGGCGTGGCACGTTCCCGTCTCGGCGCACTGCGCCCCCTCGCTGCACACCCACCTGGTGGCGGCCACTCCGGCCGGGGTCAATCTCGAGTGGTTCCACGACCACGTGCGGATCGAGCAGTGGCTGTTCGACGGAGCCGCGCACGCGTCCGGTGGCGAGGTCGCGCCCGATCCGGCGAGACCGGGGCTGGGCCTGTCGCTGCGACACGACGAGGCGGCGCCGTTCCAGACCTGGGCGTCGGCGTGACGGCGCCGGCCAGGGGGCGCCAGCCGTGGCAGGCGCCGTTCGTCGATGTCCAGCCCAAGGCCACGACGCCAGACGACCTCCCGGGTCCGGCAGCCCGGCTGGCGGTGGACCTCATCAATGCCGTCCGCGGCGAGGTGCGGTTCGACGACGGCAGCCGCGCCCTGTACGCCACGGACGCCTCCAACTACCGCCAGGTCCCGATCGGCGTCGTGGTCCCCCGCGGTCCCGAGGACGTCGTCGCGACCGTGGAGATCTGCCGCTCCCACCAGGCGCCGATCGTGTCGCGCGGCGGCGGGACCAGCCTGGCCGGCCAGGCGTGCAACGCCGCGGTCGTGATCGACCACTCCAAGTTCCACAACCGGCTGCTGGAGCTGGACCCGGAGCGTCGCATCGCGCGCGTCCAGCCCGGGATCGTGCTCGATGAGCTGCGCGATGCCGCCGAGGCGCACCAGCTGACCTTCGGCCCCGACCCCGCGACGCACAACCACTGCACGCTGGGCGGAATGCTGGGCAACAACAGTTGCGGCGTTCACTCGGTGATGGCCGGGCGAACGGTCGACAACGTCGTCGGGCTCGACGTCCTGGCCTACGACGGCACGCGGCTCAAGGTGGGTCCGGTCGACGATGACGAACTGGCCCGGCTGGCGGCCCGCGACGATCGCATCGGCGAGCTGTACCGTGGCATGCGCCGGATCCGCGACGAGCACGCCGACGAGATCCGCCGCCGCTACCCGGACATCCCGCGGCGGGTGTCCGGCTACAACCTGGACCAGCTCCTGCCGGAGCACGGCTTCGACGTGTCACGCGCGCTGGTCGGCTCCGAGGGCACCCTGGTCACCATCCTCGAGGCGTCGCTGCGGCTCGTGCCCAGCCCCCAGGGCCGCTCCCTCGTGGTCGTCGGCTACCCGGACGTGTTCGCGGCGGCCGACGACGTCCCGGCCGTGATGGCGTCCGGCCCCATCGCCTGCGAGGGCATCGACGACCGGCTGGTCGGCGACGAGCGGTCGCGCGGCCTCCACCCCGGCGCGCTCAAGCTGCTGCCGGAGGGATCCGGCTTCCTGCTGGTGGAGTTCGGGGGCCAGGACCGGTCGGAGGCGGACGAGCATGCTCATGCGTTCATCGGCGCGCTCAGGAAGCGGCGCCCGGACGCCCGGGCCCGCATGTACGACGACCGCTCCGAGGAGGAGCAGCTGTGGAGCGTGCGGGAATCGGGGCTGGGGGCGACGGCGATGGTGCCATCCAAGCCGGCGACCGAACCGGGCTGGGAGGACTCGGCGGTGCCGCCGGACCGCCTCGGCGACTACCTGCGGCGGCTACAGGGCCTGTGGACCCGGTACGGCTACGGCGCCGACATGTACGGGCACTTCGGGCAGGGGGTGCTCCATTGCCGGATCGACTTCGATCTCCGTTCGGCCGACGGGATCGCCACCTTCCGGCGCTATCTCGACGATGCCGCCGACCTGGTGGTGGACATGGGTGGCTCGCTGTCGGGCGAGCACGGTGACGGCCAGGCGCGTGCTGAGCTGCTGCCCCGGATGTTCGGCACCGACCTGGTCGGGGCATTCGAAGCCTTCAAGGACCTGTGGGATCCCGACGGACGGATGAACCCGGGCAAGGTCGTCCGCCCGAACCCGATTACCGCGGACCTTCGCCTGGGCACGGACTACCGGCCGCCGAACCCGAACACCTTCTTCCGCTTCCCCGAGGACAACGGGACGTTCGCCCACGCCGCCCTGCGCTGCGTCGGGGTGGGCAAGTGCCGTCGTCACGAGGGGGAGGGCGTGATGTGCCCCAGCTACATGGTCACCCGCGAGGAGCAGCACTCGACCCGTGGGCGGGCCCGGCTGCTGTTCGAGCTGCTCAACGGGCGGGAACTGGAGGGCGGCTGGCGCAACGACGACGTGGCGCAGGCGCTCGACCTGTGCCTGGCGTGCAAGGGGTGCAAGGCCGACTGCCCGGTCAACGTCGACATGGCAACCTACAAGGCGGAGTTCCGCGCCCACCACTACGCCGGCCGGCTGCGTCCCCGCGCCGCCTACGCGATGGGCCTGATCCACTGGTGGGCGAAGTTTGCCTCGCTGGCGCCCGGGCTGGTCAACGCTGCCGCCTCCGCCCCCGTCCTGTCCTCGATCGCCAAGCTCGTGGGCGGCATCGCCCCGCAGCGCGAGCTCCCCAAGTTCGCGCCGGCCACCTTCCGGGCATCGTGGCAGCGGCAGCGGCAGGACGACCGGGGGACCGGCCCCGTGGAGCCCGGCGCCGGGGACGGCAGACGCGGCCGCGTGATCCTGTGGGTCGACACCTTCACCGACAACTTCCATCCCCCGGTTGCCGCTGCCGCGGTGCGTGTCCTGCGCGACGCCGGGTTCGAGGTGGTCGTGCCCGAGAAGCCGCTGTGCTGCGGCCGACCGCTCTATGACTTCGGCTTCCTGGGCCAGGCCCGCGCCCTGCTGAACCATGTCCTGCGCGACCTGCGCGACGACATCCGATCGGGAGTCCCGATCGTCGGGCTGGAGCCGTCGTGTGTATCGGTCTTCCGCGACGAGGCACCCAACCTGCTGCACGGCAACCAGGACGCAGTCCGACTCGCCCGCCAGACCCACACCCTGACCGAGTTCCTCGCAGGGCTCGACGGCTATCGTCCGCCGCACCGCTCCGGCCGAGCGCTGGTGCACGGCCACTGCCATCACCGGTCGGTGCTGGACTTCGACTCCGAGCTCGCCGTGCTGCGCGCCTCGGGCCTCGAGGTCGAGGTTCCCGAGAGCGGCTGCTGCGGCATGGCGGGGTCGTTCGGCTTCGAGCGCGGCGACCACTACGACGTGTCGGTGGCTGCCGGCGAACGCGTCCTGCTGCCGGCCGTGCGCGACGCCGACCCCGACACCCTGATCGTCACCGGCGGGTTCAGCTGCCGGGAGCAGATCCGCCAGGGCACCGACCGCAAGGTGCTCCACCCGGCCGAGGTCCTGGCCGCGGCCCTCGACGCCCGCGAGGACGGCAGCCGCGAGCAGCGGACCGCGATCGGCCGCCCGGACACGGGAGGCAGCGAGCGCGGGCGGCCACGACGGGAGGTCCACGTCTGATGCAGACCCATCGAATCGCCTACGGCGACACCCGCACCTACGTCCTGGTGATGGACGTGGGGGACGACACGCTGCCCGAGCTGCAACAGTTCGCCCGCGAACAGGCGATCGACGGTGCGCACTTCACCGCGATCGGCGCGTTCTCGCAGGCCACGCTCGGCTGGTTCGACCTGGAGCGGCAGGACTATCGCTCCAACGAGGTCACCGACCAGTGCGAGGTGGTCTCGCTGTCGGGTGACATCACCCGGGCCGATCCGAGCAGCGAGGAGCGCAAGGTGCACGCCCACGGCGTGGTCGCCCTCTCCGACGGGCGGACCCTGGGCGGTCACCTGCTGCGCGGGCTCGTCCGCCCCACCCTCGAGGTCATGGTCACCGAGACGCCGGCGGTCCTTCGTCGGCGCCATGATCCGGCGACCGGCCTCGCCCTGATCGATCTCGAGGCCGGCACCCACGGGGCGCCGGCCGCCGCGCACGGAGGCAGCCATGGCCAGCACCGCAGCTGACACCCTCATCGAGACCCTGGTGGACTGGGGTGTGGACACGATCTTCGGCCTGCCGGGCGACGGCATCAACGGTCTCATGGAGGCGCTGCGGACCCACCAGGACGAGATCCGCTTCGTGCAGGTCCGCCACGAGGAGTCCGCAGCATTCGCCGCCACGGCCTACGCCAAGTTCACCGGCCGTCTCGGGGTCTGCCTGGCCACCTCCGGGCCCGGCGGCCTGCACCTGCTCAACGGCCTGTACGACGCGAAGCTCGACGGCGCGCCGGTGCTCGCCATCACCGGTCACCACTTCAGCGACCTCATCGACACCCATGCCCAGCAGGATGTCGACCTGACCCGGGTGTTCGAGGACGTGGCCGTCTACAACACCCGGATCATGAACCCGGCCCACGTCGCCAACGTCGTGCCGCTGGCCTGCCGCACGGCGCTGGCGCGCCGCGGCGTCGCGCATGTCTGCTTCCCCACCGACCTGCAGGGGCTCGATGCCGATGATGGCCCGCGTTCCAAGCGCGACAAGCCAGGACGTGAGACTGCCCAGTTCGCCTTGCCGGGCGGACGTCCCAAGGACACCGACCTGCGGGCCGCGGCCGACGTGCTGAGCGGAGGGTCGAAGACCGCCATCCTGGCCGGGGCCGGAGCGCTCGGCGCCGGGCACCTCGTGGAGCGCATCGCGGATGCGCTGGCGGCCCCGATCGTGGTGCCGCTGCTGGGCAAGGGGGTCGTTCCCGACATGAGCCCGTTCGCGACCGGCGGCATCGGCCTGCTGGGCACGGGCCCCTCGGAGGAGGCGCTCGCGGAGTGCGACACGCTGCTGATCGTCGGCAGCTCGTTCCCGTACATCGAGTACTACCCCAAGCCGGGCAAGGCCAAGGCGGTCCAGGTGGACGTGGATCCCACCCGGATCTCGCTGCGCTATCCCGTCGAGGTTGGCCTCGTCGGGGACGCCCGGGAGACCTTGGAGGCGCTGCTGCCCCTGCTTCGCCGACGCGACGACCGCTCGTTCCTGGAGAAGGCACAGGACGGGATGCGGGACTGGTGGTCGACCATGGATGAGCGCGCCGGCCGTGACGACCGGCCGATGAAGCCCCAGGTTGTCGCTGCGTCCGTCGACAAGGCGCTGACCGACGACGCGATCGTGGTCTCGGACTCGGGGACCATCACGACCTGGTTCGCGCGCCACATCCGGGCCCGGGCCAACCAGCGCTTCTCGCTGTCGGGCAACCTGGCCACGATGGCCTGCGGGCTGCCCTACGCGATCGGTGCCCAGACGGCATTCCCGGACCGGCAGGTGGTCGCGTTCGTGGGCGACGGCGGGTTCAGCATGCTGATGGCCGACTTCGTGACCGCCGTGAAGCATGAGCTGCCCATCAAGGTGGTGGTGATCAAGAACGACACCCTGGGCCAGATCAAGTGGGAGCAGATGGTGCTGGAGGGCAACCCCGAGTTCGGGGTCGCGCTCCATCCGATCGACTTCGTCAAGGTCGCCGAGGCCTGCGGTGGGACCGGGGTCCACATCGATGACCCCGCCGCCTGCCCGGACCAGGTGTCGGCGGCCCTGTCCACGCCGGGGCCGGTGCTGATCGAGGCCGTGGTGGACCCGCTCGAGGCGCCCATGCCGGCCAAGATCAAGCTGGACCAGGCCCGCAAGTTCGCCACCTCGCTCGCGCGCGGCGAGCCGCAACGGGTCGAGATCGCGGTCAACGCCCTGGGCGAGCGGGTGCGCGAGCTGGTCTGACGGCCCCGGACGCCGGGCCGCCACGGGACTCGGGGTCGGACACGACGCCGCAATGCTCGCTCGCATCTCGCCGCCGGCGGGCGGCTGATTGTAACCGCAGGATCACGGCCGGCGTCCCGCCCGACGACGCCCCGGCCGCGCCGGCGATCGTGATGCGCTAGCGTTCATGCCGATGCGACCCCACCTCCGCGTCCTTTCCGACGACCTGATCGCCCAGATCCTCGATGAGGCCAAGCGCGTGCTGGCCGAGACCGGGATGGAGATCCGCGGGCCCGGGATGCGCCGGCGCCTGCTCGATGCCGGCCTGCCCACCAGCGCGGCTGGCGACCGCATCCTGTTCCCGCGCGATGTGGTCGAACGCGCCATCGCCACGGCGCCCGGCTCGTTCACCCTGTTCGACCGGGACGGCAGCCCGCACGCCGAGCTCGGGGGCGACCGGGTTCACTTCGTGCCCGGCTCGTCAGGTCTCAAGTGGCTCGACCACCGGACCGGCGACATCCGCCTCGCCAACTCCACCGACTTCGTGGAGTACGTGCGCCTGGCCGATGGGCTCGACCACATCGCCTACCTCGCCACCGCCTTCTCGACGAACGACGACATCGAGCCTCAGGTCTCCGATGCGTGGCGCCTGTTCATGGTCCTCGCCAACACCAAGCGTCCCGTCGTCTCTGGCGCCTTCACCGAGCACGGCGTGCCGCGGATGGTGGAGCTGATGCAGCTGTTCCGCGCCGACCGGGCCGACCTGGTCTCCCGCCCGATGTCGATCTTCACCATCACGGCGACCGGCAACTTCCGCTATTCCGAGGACTCCTGCCAGAACCTGATCGACTGCGTCGAGGCGGGCATCCCGGTCGAGATCGTGCCCGTCACCCTGATGGGCCTGGTCGCCCCGGTGACCACCGTGGGTGCCACGGTGTTCCATACCGCGGACGTGCTCGCCGGGATCACCATGGCCCAGGTCATCCGTCCGGGGGCGCCCGTCCTGTTCGGCGGTGCCCCAGCCACCTTCCACATGAAGGTCGCCAGCTCGCCGATGGCCGCGATCGAGGCCTTCCAGCTCGACGCCGCTTACGTGGCCGTGGCCAAGGCGCTGGGTCTGCCGAGCCAGTCGTACATGGCGCTCTCCGACGGCCCGATCCTCGACGCGCAGGCCGGCGCGGAGACCTTCGGCAGCGCGCTGATCGCGGCCCTCGCCGGGGTCAACAGCGTGAGCGGTCCGGGGATGCTGGACTTCCTGCTCGTGTTCAGCCTGGCCAAGCTCGTGTTCGACGACGAGATGTGCGGCCAGGCCTTGCGCTTCGTCCGAGAGATCCGGGTCCTGGACGACCTGCCTGTTCGTGCCCTGGTGGACAAGCTGATGGTGGACCAGCACCTGATCATGGCCGACCACACCACGGCCCACTGGCCGACCGAGCTCCACCTGCCGTCCCCGGTGGTGATGCGCGACAACCGCGAGGGCTGGCTCCGGGCCGGAGGCAAGGACGCCTACCAGCGCGCCTGCGACGAGGTGGACCGGCGCCTGGCCGCCTACCGCCCGGTCGAGACCGACCCCCGGGCTCTGCAGGAGATGGAGCGGATCATCAGGAGCGGTCTCGAGGACCAGGCGGAGCTGCCGGTGCTGCCGCCCGGCCCGGATCCGGGAGCCGCCGCCTCCAGCCCGGCCGAGCCGCCGACCGAGGGGCCGGGGCGCGGCCGGCGCGTGAACGCGAGGCGCCAGCGCCGCTGACCGCGGCGCAGGTTCCCCACCCAACGGCGACGACGCCCGCTCCACGTCACGCCGCCTCAGCGGCGGCGGCCTCGGCCCGTCCGGTCACCCGCCGGAACCGCAGCGCCGTGTCGATGCGCAACAGCCGGAACATCGGCTGGTCCGACCCGGCAAACCGCCCGGCCACGGAGGCCATCGGGACGAGCTCCGGGCGGTCCACCTCGACGATCTCGCCCTCGTGAACCAGCGCCGCGCCCCCCGCATCGAGCACGTTCCGCAGCCAGCTCGTCCGGTCGCCATATGGGAGCGCGATCAGGAAGCCGTCCCCGTCGGCGACGATGTCGACCGGGGTCTGGTACGCGTTCCCCGAGCGCCGCCCCACGTGCCGGACGATCCCGGTCCCCACGCCCGGGCGGCCCGCGGTCTGCAGCTGGCGCGGATTCACGAGGCGCGTGCTGAACCACACGATGGGGCGGAACACGAGCGGCGACCGGGCTCGCCAGCCGAGGATCAGGAGCACGGCGAGGGCGGCCAGCGAGGCAACGACCCCGACGACGATGGTGACGATCAGGCCCAACAATGTCGAGCTCCTCTCAAGATTACACCGTAAGCCATGGTTTACGGCGTAATCCTAGGTTACACTGTAAGCCCTGTCAAGCCCACCGTGGCGGAGGACCTGGATGCCCACAGCCCGTGGCCGGCGGCCACTGAGCCGGGATCGCGTGCTGAAGGCCGCGATCGACCTTGCCGACGCGGAGGGCATCGCTGCCCTCTCCATGCGCCGCCTGGGGCAGGAGCTCCGCGTCGAGGCGATGTCGCTGTACAAGCATGTCTCGGGCAAGGAGGAGATCCTCGACGGCATCACCGAGCTGGTGATGGCCGAGGTGGACGTTCCGTCGGCCGCCCTCCCGTGGCGCGAGTCGGTGCGCCGGGCGGCCACCTCGCTGCATCGGGCGCTGCTCCGGCATCCGTGGGCAGGTGCCGTGCTCGAGTCGCGCGTCCATCCCGGCCCGGCTCGCCTTCGCTACCTCGATGCCATGATCGGCGTCCTGCGCACGGCCGGCTTCTCGCTCCCGGATGTGACGCGCGCCTTCCTGGCCATCGACTCGATCGTGTATGGCCACGCGCTGCAGCTGGCAAGCCTGCCGTACGGTGAGGAGGCGGCCCCGGATGCGGCGGCCGCGCTGGCCCAGGCGCCGGTCGCCCAGGCCTTCCCCAACCTCGTCGCCATGGCGGAGATGGCGATGGGCGGTCCCGTCCCGACAGACCTGGACTTCGGCCTCGACCTGGTGCTCGACGGGCTGGAGCGCCATCTCGCTGCGAACCGCTGACCGCCATCGGGCGTACGGTGGCAACTCGAGCCGGCGGCGCCGACGTGCGCTGCGCCCGGCTCGTGCGTGAATGGGGGTGTGGTCATCGCCGTGTCCGCCCAGGTGAGCGTCGAGGCGCAGTACGCCGATGCGTACGAAGCGCCGTGGCGCGACCTGTTCCGCGAGCCACAGCTACGAGGAGGCCGCGGCCCTCCTGGGCACCACTCCCGGTGCCCCACGGGCAGCCGCCAGCCGCGCAACGGCGACCACGTAACGGCCGTGATCTGGCCGTTCGGCTGGTCTGGGCGTCGTTCGGCAGAGGGTGCCGCGCTGGTGACCGCGACCGGTCGCGTCGTCGGGCGGATCGGGGACACGTTTGAGTCCGGGGGCGGACCTGCCGGTCACGGGTTGTTCGCCGTGTGCGGACTCCCGGACTGATGCCTCGCCGGCATTGCCCCGGGCCGGGAACGGGCGCTGCGGACCCTCGCGGGCATCAACTGTCGCGTCTCGGGCGCCAATCGGGCTCCAGCGGGCCCGCTTGATGCCTGCCAAGGATCGGGGCGACGGCCGATGGCGCGCGCCAATCCCTGGCGGGCATCGGACCGTGGGCCCGCGCGGGCGTGACGTCCATGGCGAACGTCACCGGGACCGTGGGCGGGATGCCGAGGCGTGCCGCCAGCGCTACCTGCGCGGCGGCGGCACCTTCTCCAGGATCAGCGCCTTCATCGGGCAGCAGTCAACCGCCCGCTGTGCGTCCTTGAGCAGGTCGCCCGGAACGGTGCCTGGCCGGACAATCGGGTAACGCCATTCGTCGAGGTCGATCAGCTCGGGCAGCATGTCGCTGCAGGTCCCGTAGCCGTCGCACTTGATCCAGTCGACGCGCAGGCGCCGCTCGGCACGGGCCATCAGCGCAGCCCCCACCGGGTGACCGAGCAGCGGCGCGTGCGCGCGTGGTAGGCGAGCTCGTCGCCAAAGGTGTGGAGCGCGCTGGCCATCAGCTGCATCGCGCCGTCGGGGTGGTGGCAGGCGCCGCGACCGGGGATCTGCCCGACCCATCGAACCAGGTTGTCCAGGTCCAGCTCGCTGCCCGCCCCGTGGGCCAACTTGCGCAGCGCCTCGGCTACAGCGGCGAGGCCGTACACGCAGGGGCCACACTGGCCGGCACTCTCGCGGGCCATGAAGCCCATGATCTCGGCCGTGGCGCCGACCCCGCACATCGAGGTGCCCATGCCGCCGATGATGCCGCAGCCAAAGGTGAGCCCGAGCCGCTTCATCTCGACCGGGTCCAGCGGCAGGTCCCACGCCGTGTCGACATCGGTCCAGGTGCCGAAGTAGCCGCCCAGCACGACGGCCGACAGGTCGTCGCGGCGCCCACCCGCGGCCTCGATCACCTCGCCCAGCGGCGTCCCCAGCTCGATCTCACGGACACCCTGCTCGCGAACCGGCCCCGTCACCGTGACCAGGGCCGTCCCCGGGGTCGACAGCCGCCCCGCGGACCGGTACCAGCCGTCGCCGTAGCGGGCGACGAGCGCCGCCATGGCCAGGCTCTCCACGTTCTGGACCAGGGTCGGGCGGCCATCGATGCCGTTCTCGGACATGCGCGGTGGGGTCGTCACGGGACGGGCATCCGCGGCATTGACATAGTGGACGGCGGCCGAGGCTTCGCCGGCGATGTAGCCGATGGGCGCCTTGACCAACCGCATCGGGCGGCGGATCTGCGCCCGGCGCTCGATCATCGCCCGGCCCATCGCCGCGACGGACGCCTCGTGCTCCTCGCCCACGTAGACCACGATCTCGTCCGCGCCCACGGCCTCCGCCGCGAGCGCCGCGCCGTCGAGCACAAGGTGTGGCCGGCGCTCCATGAGCGTCCTGTCCTTGTGGCTGGGCGGCTCGCCCTCGGCGCCGTTCACGAGCAGCACGGCACGTCCGCTGGTGCGGCTCGCCATGGCCCGCCACTTGCGCCCCACCGGGAAGCCGGCGCCGCCGCGGCCGAGCAGGCCGCTGGCCTCGATCGTCGCGATGACGTCACCGTTCTCGTAGGCGGACGGGAGCCGTCCCAGGCGGTCAAGGTGGGCGTCGTAGGACTCGGCAGGGCCGGTGAGGGCCGGGCCGGAGAGCAGGCGAGGGGCGGTGGCGTACGTGATCAACGAGGCTCCGATCGGGTCGCTGGGTCGGCGATGCTCATTCATCTGAGCATCGAAGCCCCTCGGAGGTTTCCTGATGGGCGTGTGAATTCGCCCATCTCCCGCCCGATGGGATCAGCCGAGCTCCGCCCGCAGCTCCTCGATCGCCCACTCGAGGTCGGTGCGCTCGATCACGATCGGCGGGGCGAGGCGAATGGTCGATCCGTGGGTGTCCTTGGCCAGGATGCCGCGAGGCAGCAAGCCCTCGCACACATCGCGCCCGGTCCGGTCCACGATGTCGAGGCCGGCCCACAGCCCGCGGGTCCGGACGGAGGCCACCCGCTCCGGCGGCAGGCTCGCGAGACCCGCGGCGAGGACCGTGCCGAGCTCGGCGGCCCGCGACTGCCACTCGCCGGTGGCCAGCATCCGGACGACCTCGATCCCCACGGCGCAGGCGAGGGGGTTGCCGCCGAAGGTGCTGCCGTGCTGCCCGGGCCCGATCACGTCCATCACGTCCGAGCGGCCGACCACGGCCGACACCGGGAGGATCCCGCCGCCAAGCGCCTTGCCCAGGATGTAGACATCCGGGACGACGTCCTCGTGGTCGCACGCGAACGTCCGCCCCGTGCGCCCCAGCCCCGACTGGATCTCGTCGGCGAGCATCAACACCTTGCGATCGGTGCACAGCCGGCGCACGGCACGCAGGTAGCCGTCGGGCGGCAGGATCACGCCGCCCTCGCCCTGGACCGGCTCCAGCAGGACCGCGACTGTGTCGTCGTCGATGGCCGCCTCGAGCGCCGCGGCGTCGCCGAACGGCACCCGGACGAACCCCGGCGTGTACGGCCCGAACCCGGCCCGGGCGGACGGGTCGTCGCTGAAGCTGACGATGGTCGTGGTGCGACCATGGAAGTTGCCGCCCATGACGATGATCCGCGCCCGACCCTCGGCGACGCCCCGGCGCTCCGTCCCCCACTTGCGGGCGAGCTTGATAGCGGTCTCCACGGCCTCTGCGCCGGTGTTCATGGGCAGCACCGCGTCCATCCCGCACAGCGCCGCCAGCTCGCGGGCGAAGGTGCCCAGGAGATCGTTGTGGAACGCACGGCTGGTCAGCGTCAGCCGTCCCAGCTGCCGCTCGGCGGCGGCGACGAGACGCGGGTGCCGGTGTCCGAAGTTGAGCGCCGAGTAGCCGGCCAGCAGGTCGAGGTAGCGACGCCCCTCCACGTCCCGCACCCACGCACCTTCGCCGCTTGCCAGCACGACCGGCAGCGGATGGTAGTTGTGGGCGAGGTGGGCGTCGGCGGCGGCGATCGCGTCAGGGGTGGCGACCGCGTCGGCCGTGGTGCCGGCACCGGTCATGGTGCGGCCGGTTGTGGACGCGGAGGGGATCGTCATCGGAGCAGGTCCTCGGGTGCGCGGCGCCGGACGCATTCGTGGGCGGGCCGCGCCGGGCGCGGGAGCGACGACGATGGTCGCACGCCGGACAATCTTCGCGCGGCGCCAGGGCGGCCCACAGGGCCGGAGGGCACGGCCGCTCGGGCCCGGCAGGGTCCGCCCGACAGCGGGGCAGGGGTCACGCTGGAGGGAATCGGTTCCGCGGCTGCGACAGCAGCCTGGAGGGCCCTTCCGGCACCGCCGGCATCGCATCCGGCAGCATCGCTGCAGCGAACAGGACCGCGGGGAGAGACCGTGAGGGGAAGGAGCGCGCCATGGACGACGGCGAGCGGCTCCAGGACGTCGCTGCTCCTCGCCGGTGTGGCGGCCGTGATCGCCTTGGTCGCCGGCTTTTGCAGTCGCCGGGCCGGATTCCGGCCAGCCGCCGCCACCCAGCGCGGATCCGACCACCCTGCCGGCTGCGATCCGGATCGCCGACGCCCTGCCCGCGGCCACCCCGACGATCGCTGCAGCCAGCCCGGCGATCATGGACCCGGGCACAGCCACCGATGCGGCAGCGCGCACGACGCCGGCGGGCTCGAGCGCCTTCCTGGCGGGCTTCGACCCTGCCACCGTGCTCCGGGGCGTGCCGTTGGGTCGTGAGTGCCGGGTGGAGACCCCGCGCGAGAAGGTGGTGCCGCGGACCCGTCGCGATGGCCCGCGCCTGACCCTCCAGCGCTCGTGGATCGCGTGGTGCCCGATCGCGGTCGGCGATCGCCAGGCCTACCTCGTGCGGCTGTTCGGCGAACTCGCCCGGGTCGCACCGGCAGACACGTACGGATACAGCGCGGACGGATCGGACGGAGGCGACGCGCTGCTGCCCTACGCGGAACCGCACCTGGCCGGCACCGTCTCGGTGGTCGCCGGTTCCGCCGCGAAGGGGCTGGCGGTCGCCATCGTGGTCGAGGAATGGTCGGTGTCGACGGCGCGCTGACCGGGTTCGCGGTCGTGCAGCGCGACAGGCCCGGCTGAGGCTGCGCCGGCGGCGCATGCTTGGCCCGGCAGCGACGAAGGAGACCGCCATGGGCATCGAGTACCAGAAGGACGGCCCGATCGCCACGTTTACCCTGGCCAACGGCACGGTGAACCCGATCACCCAAGCCATGTTCCGTGACCTCCACCGGGTGATGCTCGATTTCCAGGCCGATCCCGGTCTGCGGGTGGGAATCCTGACCGGGGCCGGCGATCGGGCGTTCAGCGCCGGAGACGACATCAAGGCCGAGTCGCCCTCGTCGGGTGACGCCGTCACCGACCTGCTGGGCGCCATGGGCCCGGGGCCGGTTCCTCCGGACGCGCCCGACCCACTGGGCTACGACCCCGCCGACGGCCTGCTGCGGATGGATCGCACGAAACCGATGATCGGTGCGGTCCGTGGTTGGTGCCTGGGCCGTGCCCTGTTCCTCCTGCTGCGCCTGACGGACATCCGCGTCGCCGCCTCCGACGCGCGCTTCGGCCTGCCCGAGATCGCCTACGGGATGGGCGGGATCGCGGGAACGATGCGCCTGACCCAGCTGCTGCCTGCCACCGCCGCCTGGGAGCTCGCGCTGACGGGCGAGCCCATCGATTCGACGGAGGCGTTGCGGATCCACCTCGTCAACCGGGTCGTGGAGGCTGATGCCCTCATGGACGAGGCCCACCGGCTCGCAGGGCTGATCGCCCGGCATCCGCCACTCGCCATCCGGACGGAGATGGAGGCGCTTCGGCGCTCGGCGGGCATGACCGCCGACGATGCCTACGCGCTGGGGATGAGCCTGTACCGGCAGCAGCGGTACGCGATCGGCGAACCGGACGCGCAGGACACCTTCCTGTACGAGCGCTAGCGGCGGACGACCGCCGGCGCCGGACATGGAAGGCGGCTCCTCCAGGTCGGGGAAGCCCAGAGGAGCCGCTGGTCGAGAAGCGTATTCAGATCCGGGGCCAGCTGGAGCCCGGGTTCCACATCGCCGAGGCATCCGGCACCCGGATCGTTTCGGGCCGGGGATGAGAAGCCTCTCGCGACACTCTACCTACTCTCGTCAATTGCTGCGAGCACCTGCTGCACATCGAGGGTCCCGCTGAAGCGGGCAACCTCCGTTCCGCCCCTGGACACGACGACCGACGGGCCGACATCGAGCCCCAGGGCGCGGCCTCTGTCGGTCTCGTCGCTGACGGCCTGGTCCGTCGCCGGGTCGGCCATGCAGGTGTCGAGCGCGCGGATGTCGAGCCCGAGCTGGGCGCCGAACCGGAGCAGGTTGGTCGGGGTGTAGATCTCCGCGCCGGGGCCCTGGGCGGAGGCCGACAGGATGTCGCTCACCAGGAACGTGGGACCGCCCTGCGAGCCGACGCAGCGCAGCATGCCTGCCGCGACGACCGACTCGTCACCCAGCAGCGCCAGATCATGGAGCACGACCCGGACCCGGCCGTCGCTCACGCGCGTCCGCAGCTCCGGTCCCAGGTCGTTGGCCACCGCGGTGCCGTCAGCGGCCTGGTAGTCGAGCCACAGGTCGACCGTGACCGGCGCCGAGGCGTCACCCGCCACGCGGCCCTCAATGGGGAGGCCGGCCCACGGATCCCTGACCGGAGCCTGGGTGGGCAACGGCACCGGCGTCGCCCCCGCCAGCGCGCGGTCGATTGCCGCCTCCATCTCGCCTGGCTTGGGAACGCCCAGGAGACGGGTGCCGTTGATGTCCACCGTGGGCGTCGATTCGACCGCCGTGCGGATGGCGGTCGAGGTGTCGTCGAGGACGTCCACCAGCAACGACCGGTCGTCGAGGCAGGCCTCCATCGTGGCGGCGTCGATCCCGACCGACTGCCCGATGGACACCAGCCGGTCACGCGAGAACGCCCCCTGGTTCTCGCCGTCCTGGGCCGCGTACACGGCGTCGTGCATCGGCCAGTAGGCGCCCTCTCGTCCGGCGCAGCGGACCGCGACGGCGGCGTCGAACGACTCGGGTCCGATGAATGCGAAGTCCCGGTGGACCACGGCGACGGTGCCGTCGGCGATGCGCGGGAACAGGTCTGGGAGCCGCTCCTGGGCGAACTTCGCACAGAACGGGCACTGGTAGTCGGCCCAGTACTCGACGACGACCTGGGCCTGCGCGCTGCCCAGCCGGTTGCCGTCGTGCGGCAGTCCCGCGATCGGATCCTGGGACACGGCGGGCGTGGGGACCGGTGCGGATGGGTCGACGGTCGAGCCCGGCGTCGGCGTCACCCCGATCGCCGCCCCGGGGGTGTCGCCGCTGGTGCCCCGCCCGACCAGGAAGGCCCCGCCGGCGACCATCGCGACGACCAGCAGCACCGTGCCGGCCAGGGCGATCCGGTTCTGCGTTCGTACCTGCGGTGGCGCGGCTGGGACCGGGCCCACGGCCGGCGGAAGCGGATCGGGCGCGCCGGGGACGGATCCGTCGGCAGCCTCGTCTCCGCCGGCGGCCTGGTCTCCGTCGGTGGCCTCGTCCGGGCGATGGTGGTCGTCGTTCACGGTCGCCATGGTGCGGCATCTGCGCGGACCCCGCAAAGGGGCGGGGCCCGGCGGCGACGAACGGGTCGCCGTGCGACTGCAACCGGCAGCCGGGGCGCTCGACCGGTGACAGGCGCCGGGCCATACTCCACGCGTGACCGCCCCCGACGACATCGGCTCCAGCCCCCGGCTCGACGACGCCCGGCTCGAGCGCGTGGCCGGGCAACGCGAGAGCCTGCAGGCGGTCGCTGCCGCGCTCGCCGCAT
Source organism: uncultured Chloroflexia bacterium (assembly GCA_963727585.1). GTDB lineage: Bacteria > Chloroflexota > Limnocylindria > Limnocylindrales > CSP1-4 > CAIXZV01. The sequence goes on from CAVSHH010000008.1 coordinate 56,291, forward strand.
CCAACGATCCGCGAGCGGTGGCGGCGCGGATCCTCGAGGCCGCCCGTTCCGTGCTCGATGCGCCCGAGGGCTGGGTGGTCGCCCTGACGGACGACGGTGATGCCGTCGAGCTGCTGTCGTCAGCCGGCTATGATCCGGACAGCCTGGAGCCATGGACCCGTGTCCTGCTCAGTGCGCCGGTCCCGATGGCGGCGGTCGTGCGCACGGGAACCGCGCTGATTCACCGCTCGGCGGCGGACCGCCGCGCCGAGTTCCCCGCCCTCGTGGCGGCCGGACCCGGGCTCACGCCGACCGAGGGATCGGCGGTGCTGCCGCTGGGGCTCGAGGGCCGCACCATCGGAGCCCTGGCGATCGCGTTCCACGAGCCGCGTGAGCTGAGCAACGACGAGCGCTGGTTCCTAGAGGCACTCGCGGCACAGGGGTCGCAGGCGCTTGACCGGGCCCGCCTGTTCGCCCAGGTCCAGGAGCGCGATGCCCGGCTCCGGTTCACGCTCGAGGCATCGGGCACCGGCACCTGGGAGTGGGACATCGTCCGCGACCGCCTGGAATGGTCCCTGGAGATGCTGCGCATTCACGGGGCCCTCGACGGGCCGCCGCCCGGCGTCGGCGAATGGCTGGACATGGTCGACGATCGCGATCGGCGACGGGTCCGGGAGGCCATCCGGGTTGCGCTGCGAACGGGTGAGACCAGCGCGGTGGAGTTCCGGGTCGTGACCCCGGCCGGCGGGCTGCGCTGGGTCCACGCTGCGGGCCGGATGCTGCGGGGCGCGGATGGACACCCGGCGCGGGTGCTGGGCACCGGCCGCGACATCACGGACCAGAAGCTGGCCGAGGCGGAGCGCGACCGGATGCTCGAGACGGAGCGCGAGACGGCCCGGTTCCGGGAGGCGTTCATCGGGGTCGTCTCCCACGAGCTGCGGACGCCGATCACGACCATCTTCGGCGGCGCACGCGTCCTGGCACGACGGTGGCGCGAGCTGGAGCCGGCCGCCCGGGACGACATCCTGCGCGACATCGTGGACGATTCCGACCGGCTCTACCGGATGGTCGAGGACCTTCTGGTGCTGTCCCGGGCGGAACGGGGCATGCTCCAGGTCGATGACGAGCCGATCCACCTGGGCAGGATCGTCGAGCGCGTGGTCGCGTCTGAGGCGCCGCGCTGGCCCGAGGTGGCCTTCGAGGTCCATGTCCCGGGGGACCTGCCCTCGGCGGCGGGCGAGGACACCTACATCGAGCAGGTGCTGCGGAACCTGCTGGGCAACGCCGCGAAGTACGGCGGAACGGGGTCCCTGGTCCGGGTCGAGGTCTCCGCCGCCGAGCAGGACCTGATCCTGTCAGTGCTCGACGAGGGTCCTGGCATCAACCCCGAGGAGGCCGAGCAGCTGTTCGAGCTGTTCTACCGCTCCCCGACCGTCGCGCCCCTCGTCACCGGCGCCGGCATCGGCCTGTTCGTGTGCCGCCAGCTGGTGCAGGCAATGGGCGGTGCGATCACCGCCGGCCCCCGCCCGGGGGGCGGGGCGGCGTTCACGCTGACCCTGCCGCGCTTCCAGGACGACGAGCCCGGCTGATCCTGGTCGCTGACCGCTCAGCCGGCCAGCGGCTGCAGCAGGACCAGGACGTTCGACCATGCCCCGACGACCCCGGCCGCGACGGCGAGCGTGGCGACCACGGCCGCGACCAGCGGGTACCGTCGGTCGCCGATCAGCGCGACCAGGGTGACCACGGCCACCAGCCCCACCTTCGCCAGCAGGAGCGGCACGAGCAGGCCGGCGCTCGCCATGGCGGCGACGAGCGGGTTGGCCTCGGCCGCCGGCCCGACATCGTGGAGCATCCGCAGGAAGGTCACGGCGTCGGCGGCCTGGGCCACCCCGACGCCCAGCAGCACGGCAGCAGCGGCATGGGGGAGTCGGCGCGACACGAGCATGACCCGATGGTCTCGTCTCGGGCGTGACAGGCGCGCCGTACGAAGCGGGCTGTCGGGTGCCGCCGGCCAAGCGCCTGCCCATCGCCCGCGGGCCCGCAGATCCTCCGTTCCGACTGCTCCGGTACCATCGGGTCGTCCACCCCCCTGCCCAAGATGGACGGTGATGCCCATGAAGGTCGGCGTCGCCAGGGAGACCGCGGCTGGAGAGCGCCGTGTCGCCCTGGTGCCCGAAGCGCTCGGCAAGCTGACAGCCGCCGGGCTCGAGATCCTCGTCGAGGCCGGCGCAGGTGCCGGAGCCATGATCCCGGACCAGGCGTTCGTCGACGCCGGCGCCACGATCGTGAGCACCGCGGACCTGTACGCCGCAGCCGACGTCGTCCTGCGCGTGCAGAAGCCGTCAGCCGAGGAGGCGCTGCGGCTCCGCTCGGGTCAGGCCGTCATCGGCCTGCTGCAGCCCCTGCTCGACCCCTCGCTGATGCAGACCCTGGCCTCGGCCGGCGTGACCGCGATCAGCCTCGATGCCATCCCGCGGACCCTATCCCGCGCCCAGACGATGGACGCCCTGTCGAGCCAGGCCAACACCGGCGGCTACAAGGCTGTCCTGATCGCGGCCAACACCTATGGGCGCTACTTCCCGCTGCTGACGACCGCCGCCGGGACCGCGAAGCCAGCCAACGTGCTCATCCTGGGCATCGGCGTCGCCGGCCTCCAGGCCATCGGCACCGCGCGCCGGCTGGGGGCCGTGGTGTGGGCCTACGACGTCCGGCCCGAGACCGCCGAGCAGGCCGAGAGCCTGGGGGCGAAGTTCGTCAAGCTCAAGACCGCGATCGACGCCACCGGCTCGGGCGGCTACGCCCGCGAGCTGACACCCGAGGAGCGAGCCGCGCAGCAGGCCGAGCTCAACGAGATCATCGCCGGCCAGGACGTGGTCATCACCACGGCGCAGGTGCCGGGGCGCAAGCCGCCGGTCCTGGTGACCGCCGATGCCGTGCTCACGATGCGACCGGGCTCGGTGATCGTCGACATGGCGGCCAGCGCGCTGGGCGGCAACTGCGAGCTGAGCCGGATGGGCGAGGAGGTGGTGACCGACAACGGGGTGACCATCGTGGCTCCCGAGAACCTGCCGGCCTCGATGCCGCTGTCGGCGAGCCAGTTCTACGCCCGCAACATCTCCTCCCTGCTCCTGAACATGGTCAAGGACGGTGCCCTCAACCTCGACCTGGAGGAGGAGGTCACCAAGGCCACCGTCATCGCCAGCGGCGGGGCGGTCGTGTCCGAGGCGGTCCAGAAGCTGCTGGCCCCGGCCGGAGGCAAGGCATGAACGGCGACCAGCTGACCATCGACCTCGCGTTCACGATCTTCGTGCTCGCGATCCTGTGCGGCTTCGCCGTGATCTCCAAGGTCCCGGCGACGCTCCACACCCCGCTCATGTCAGGCGCCAACTCGATCCACGGCATCGTGCTCGTGGGCGCCATGATCATCGCCGTCTCGGCGGACAACCCGCTTGCGTACCTGCTGTCGTTCGTCGCCGTCGCCTTCGCCACCCTCAATGTCGTCGGCGGCTACGTGGTCACGGATCGGATGCTCCAGATGTTCCGGCGCAAGCCGGCGGCACCCAAGGCCGACAAGGCTGAGGGCTGACCGTGACGCTCGATCCCCAGGTCATCGATCCGATCGTCCGGCTCATCTGGCTGGGCAGCGCGGTGTGCTTCGTGCTCGGGCTGATACAGATGAACTCGCCGGCGACCGCCCGCAGCGGCAACCTGCTGTCGGCCGGGGGGATGGCCGTCGCCATCGTCTCGACCGCCGTCTGGCTGCTCATCCTGCCCCCGGGCGGCTCGGTCAACCCGATCGGCTGGCTGGTCATCATCGCCGGCGTGATCGTCGGCGGCGGCTATGGCCTGTACTCCGCCCGCACCGTGAAGATGACCGCGATGCCCCAGCTGGTGTCGTTGTTCAACGCGGTGGGCGGCGGCGCGGCGGCGCTCATCGCGATTGACGAGTACCTGCGCCACACTGGCGCGCCAGGGCTCCAGGACAATGTGGCGACCGTGCTGGACATCGTGATCGGCTCGGTCACGTTCACCGGCTCGCTGATCGCGTCCGGCAAGTTGATGGGACTCCGGATCACGCCCTCGAGGCCGGTCAGGATCCCCGGCGGCCAGCTGGTGACCGCGGCGCTCGCGCTGATCGTGGTCGCCGGCGCGGCGTTCCTGTTCTTCGGCAACTACAGCGTGGCGGTCATGCTGGCGATCCTGGCGGCCGCGCTCGTGTTCGGCGTGACCATGACGCTGCCCATCGGCGGCGCGGACATGCCGGTCGTCATCTCCCTGCTCAACTCGTTCACGGGCACCGCAGTCGCGATGGCGGGCTTCGTGCTCAACAACCCGCTGCTGATCATTGCCGGCGCCCTGGTCGGTGCCTCGGGCGCGATCCTGACCAAGCTGATGGCCGACGCCATGAACCGGTCCGTGATCAACATCATGATCGGCGGCTTCGGCGGTGGCGAAGGATCGGTGGCGGCGACCGGCGAGTCCGGCGGCTCGGTTCGCGAGGTGTCGATGGACGATGCCGCGATCCAGCTGGCCTACGCCTCTTCGGTCATCGTTGTCCCGGGCTACGGCCTGGCCGTGGCCCAGGCCCAGCACGCCGTCCGCGAGCTGGCCGAGCTGCTCGAGGATCGCGGCGTGGACGTGAAGTACGCGATCCATCCCGTTGCCGGCCGGATGCCGGGGCACATGAACGTGCTCCTTGCCGAGGCAAACGTCCCCTATCCCCTGCTCAAGGAGATGGAGGACATCAATCCCGAGTTCGACCGCTGCGATGTCGCCCTGGTCATCGGTGCCAACGATGTCACCAACCCCGCGGCGCGCCGCCCGGGTTCGCCAGTCTCGGGCATGCCGATCCTCGACGTGGACCACGCCAAGAACATCATCGTGATGAAGCGCTCGATGGGACGCGGCTATGCCGGCATCGACAACGAGCTCTACACGAACCCCAAGACGGGCATGCTGTTCGCGGATGCGAAGGCCGGTCTCGCCGAGCTGATCAGCTCGGTTAAGGCGCTCTGATCACCGGCGCAAGACGGGCCCCTCCGCAACCGGTCTGCACCGGCGGGAAACGTGCGGTCCGCCTTCGGGCGGTGACCGCTCGCGGGCCACGACCCGCCAGCGCGCCTCGGCCCCGGCGATCCGGCCGGGGCCGTTCAATTCCCGAGCGGTCCGGTGAACGGTACCCTTCGCTCATGCCGCGGAAGCCTCGGACCGCGCCCGCCGTCGCCACCACCGTCGCCTGGCCGCGACCGGCCAAGATCGCGTTCATCGGCTCGCACGGGATCCGCAAGACGACGGCGCTGCTGGCATTCGCCGCAGAGGTCCAGCGTGCCGGACGCTCGGTGGAGCTGGGCCGCGAGGTGGTCCGCGACAACCCGCTGGGCATCAATGAGGGCGCCACCGGCGAGGCCCAGCTATGGGTGCTGGTGTCCCAGGTCCGCCAGGAGCTCGAGCTCGCCCGCAAGGCCGACGTGCTGGTCACGGACCGCGGCGTGATGGACAACTACGCCTACTACCTCCGGGCCTGCGGCGGCACGGACGAGTTCGGTGTCGAACCGCTGGTCCGGCGCTGGTCACGGACCTATGACCTGGTGGTCCGACTGCTGCCCGACGTGGCCCTCCAGGCAGACGGGGTCCGCTCGACCAGCGATGCCTTCCGCGACGAGATCGAGTCGATCCTGGGGAGAATCCTGCCGGACCTCGTGCCGGCCGACCGGATGGTGGTGCTGCGAGCCTCTGAGGCGACCAGCCGCTTCGACTGGTTCGCCATCGTGGAGCGCCTGGCAGCGAAGGTCGGCGCCACGGTGACCGCGCCCGACCTCTGGCGCTGAGGCGGACGCCCGGCGCTGACACGGATGCCCGGCGCTGACACGGCTGTTGTTCGCGCCGCAGAGGGCTGTTGTTCACGGGGTGCGACCTGGTGCCTGTCATCATGGCGGCATGGAGCCGCCCGTGTTCCTGATCGTCGGTCCGCCCGCCGTGGGCAAGAGCACCACCGCCCGCGCCCTGGCCGCGGCGTTCGACCGGAGCATCCACGTCCGCGTGGACGACCTGCGCCACCAGGTGGTCGGCGGCGTGGCCCTGCCTGCGCCCGAGTGGACCGAGGAGATCGCGCGCCAGGTGACCCTCGCGCGGGAGGCCGCGCTCCGGGTGGCCGACGTCTACGGCGGGGCGGGGTTCGTCGTGGTGATCGACGACTTCTGCGATCCGCTCGGGATGCGCGAGTACCGCCAACGCCTCGGCGGACCCGGTGTCCACGGGATCGTGCTCGCCCCGGCTGAGGCCGAGGCCCGCGCTCGCAGCGGCGGGAGGAGCAGCGGCGAGCCGGCACCGGACGTCGAGCGTGGCATCACCCACGGATACGCGACGCTGTCGCGGCTGATCGACCGGCTGCCCGCCGACGGGTGGCTGGTGCTGGACACGACCCGGATGGACGTGCAGGCCGTCGTTCGCGCGGTCCTCGATGCGACCGGGGCGACCCCGGCCGCGGGTCATCCGTCGAACGCGGGCGGCTCCTCGTCGAACTCGCGATAGTGGGCGGCGAGATGGTCGTACACCTCCCGTAGCTGGGAGGCCGGGACGTCCACGCCGCCGCGGGCGCCGTTGACGACGGTCATGGCGCTCACGACGCCCCGCCAGACGACCTTGAGGTCGCCGCCGACGAGCTCGTGATGGGGAAGCTTGTAGGCCCCCTTCTCGCGGGGCGGGTCGTGCTCCGGATCCGCGTCCGGGTCGTACCAGGCGTGGGCAGTCGCCACGGTGTCCCAGCCACGATCGATGAGCTGGTCCATCTTGTCGGTGCCGCTCCAATCCCAGTCGCGGTCCTTGGGGGCCGTGGGGCTGCGGTGGGTCGTGGGGTCGACGGTCATCGGGTGCCTCCTTGCGTCTCCGGTGCGCTGGAACCGTCCGCCAGGCGGGCAGCCACCTGGTCCGCCTCGTCGCGCAGGTCGCCGCCGGCGCCGATCCACAGGCCGGCCGCCGCCGTCGCGAGGATCACCAGGCCACCGGTGCGGGACATGCCTGTCCCGAACACGCCGTCCAGGGACAGCCGGCCCGGACCCGCGATGGCGATCGCGGCCAGCACGGTCGCGTTGGTGAGCGGCAGCTCGCCACCACCCTGGGTCGACCAGATGGGCCGTCCACGGTGGACTTTCGCCCAGGCCATCGCCATGGCACCGAGACCGGCGATCGGGCCGAGCGGGTTGAGGAACCCGGCGGCCGTGAGCACGCCCCCGGCGACCTCGGAGCCGCCGGCGGCCACCGCCCACCGATGCCCGGGGCGCAGCCGCAGCTGCTCCAGCCAGTCGGCGGTCCGGTCGAGGCCGGGGCCGCCGAACCAGCCGAACAGCTTCTGACTGCCGTGTCCTGCAAGGAGCAGGCCGACAACCACGCGGACGAGCAGGATGGCGAACGCACGCATCGGAAGTCTCGACTTGATCTCGACTTGGCGAGCCGTCGGCTGGTGCCAACGGCGCCCCCCAACGGCTCGTCCCCATGGTGATCCCCGTCGGCACTCCCCCGCCTGCGCTGTGACCGCCTGCGCGTTGCGGGACGCTTGCGGACCCCGCTCCGCCGCCCGCTGGCCCGGCCCCGGCGCGGTATGGTGGGCCGGCCACCAGTAGCCGAGCATCCCGTGCCCAATCTGCTCGCACCCATCGTCGAAGCCCTCCTCCAGGTGCCCGCGACCCGGCCCCACGCGGACCCGGGTCCGGCCGACCGCCGCCCGACCGACAGCCGCCCAGGCGACGGCGACGACGAACGGTTGGCGGCGGACGTGAGCACGCTCACTTCCGCGTTCCTACGGGCGCTGGCCGGCATCGACGCCGGCGGCGCGCAGACCCGCGCGGAGCTCCGGGCAGGAGCGGCCGCCGACCCGAGCTCGGCGCTTGCGCGCCTGTACCACGAGGGCCTGGATCGCATCGAGACCGAGCTGGCAGGGCGGAGCGCCGATCCCGAGTTCAGCGCAATCCTGGAACGGGCCGCCAGGATCCTCGAGCAATCGGCCGGCGACGGCGCCCGGCGCGAGGCGATCTGGTCCGTCCTGTTCCCGCAGGGCACCGCCACGCTGGGCCATGAGGCGGAGCGGGAGGCGGAGTTGCGGGCGCGCCGCCGGATCCTCCTGGCTGCTCCGGCCGCCGACCCGATCGAGGACCCGGCACGCGAGGTCCTGTTCACGTCGAACGTGCTGCTCACCCGGCCGCTCACCGCAGACGGCGACGCCCGCCTGCGGGCGAGTGGCCTAGCCGGACTCGTGCCCGATGTGGTGGCCGATCCCCAGCGCCACTGGTACGACCACCCCATCCCGCTGGGCATTGCGCCCGAGGCCAACGAGCTGCTCCATGGGTTGCGCGGCCTTGACGACGCGATCGCGTTCGAGCGTCGTGATGGGCACGCGACGGGCGAGCCCGTTCCCGTGGTCCTGTCCGTCTCGGTGACCCACGACGGGCTCCACCCGGCCGCTCGTCCCTGGGTCGAGGCCGAGCTGCGGCAGGCGGGCGGCCTGCGCCACGTGGCCCCCTACGTGATCACCGAGCGGGATGTGCGCCGGCTGGTGGACGAGGTCCTGGGACCCGCGTGGCTGCGGTTCGCGCCGGTGGCATCCACCGGTGCTGCCACCGACGGCGCCTCCGCCTTCGATGTGCTCGGGGTGGACGGTCCCTATGGCCGCCACTACTCGTTCCTCAAGGCGATCGCCGCGGTCTGGCACGTGACCATGGATCCCGCCGTCCGGGCAACCTTCAAGATCGACCTCGACCAGGTGTTCCCGCAGGACGTGCTGGTCGCGGAGACCGGCCGGTCCGCGTTCGGGCACCTGGCGAACCCGGCCTGGGGCGGGACCGGACGGGACGCGGCCGGGCGGGACGTGGAGCTCGGGCTGATCGCGGGCGGCCTGGTGAACGCCAGCCAGATCGACGACGGCCTGTTCACGCCGGATGTCCCGGCGCCGCGAGGTCCGGCTGGCGCCCATGAGTGGGTGTTCCTCAGCGCGCTGCCGCAGGCGATCTCGACCCGGGGCGAGATCAACGCCCGCTACGAAAGTCCTGACCTCGACGGGGTCGGCACGATGCTCGAGCGGATCCACGTCACCGGCGGCACCAACGGCATCCGCGTCGACGCGCTTCGCCGCCACCGTCCGTTCACGCCCTCGTTTGTCGGCCGGGCCGAGGACCAGGCGTACATCCTTTCCGTGCTCGACCTGCCCGGTCCGCGGCTGGCCTACCTCCACGCGTCGGGACTGGTGATGCGCCACGACAAGGAGGCCTATGCACGGTCAGCGATCGAGGCCGCCGAGGTGGGCAAGCTGGTTGGCGACGACGTCCGCATCCTGGTGTTCTCGGCATTGGTCGACCTGCTCGAGCGACGGGGAGCGGAGACGCCCGGGGCGCTGGGCGGACCCGCGGTCCGGAGCCTGCTCGACCCGTTCACCGGTTCGTTCGCCTCGCGCCTCCCGGCGACCGTGGTCCTGCTGCGGTTCGCCTTCAGGCTCCGCGACTGGGCGGCGGGCCCACCCGGCCGCCTCCGGGAGCTCGCCACCGACGGCGCTCGACGCCTCCTGGAGACGCTCGCATTCACCGCCGACCCCGTTGCCTTCGCGGCGGCCGTGGAGGCCGAACGGACCGGCTGGCACCGGTTCTATGACACGCTCGATGCGCTCGAGGCGGCGATCGCGAGCGAGGATCCCGACGCCCTCGCGCTCCGCGTCCGGGCACGGTCCATCCTCGACGCGTGCCGGGCGCGCTGAGGGTGCTCGGGCGTGCTGGACCGGGTCAGCCCGGGATCTCGCCCAGGGTGACCTGCACCGTCGACCGCGTGCCGTCCTGCGTCTGGACCGCGACCGACACCGTGGCACCCGGCTGCAGGCCCGCGAGGACCTTGGTCAGCGTGGCGGCGTCCGGGGTGTCATTGCCGTCGATCGACGTGATCAGCTCCCCGGCCTTGAGACCCGCGGCGGCGGCCGGTCCGCCGGGCTCGACGGAGTAGACCAGGACGCCCTGGGTGTTCATCACGTCGGCGGACCGGATGCCCAGGTAGGCGCGGTGCGAATCGGTGACCCGCCCGTCCTTGATCAGCTGGTTGGCAAAGTCGACCGCATCGTTGGACGGGATGGCGAACCCGATGCCCGCGGCCGCACCGCCGATCTGCTGGTCGACGGCTGCGAGCGTGGGAATGCCCACCACGTTGCCGTTGATGTCGACCAGGGCCCCGCCGCTGTTGCCGGGGTTGATGGCGGCGCTGGTCTGGATCGTCCCGGGAAGCGTCACGCTGCCCGACTCGCTGACCGTCCGCCCGAGGGCGCTCACGATGCCGTCGGTCACGCTGGCCTGGAGCCCGAGGGGGTTGCCGACCGCCATCACGATCTGGCCGACGCGAAGCTGGGACGAGTCGGCGAACGTCGCCGGCTGGAGGTTCGGGGCGTCGATCCGGACCACGGCCACGTCGTTGGCGACGAAGGTACCGACGAGCTTGCCCGGGTACTGGCGGCCGTCCGCCAGCGTGACCGTGAATGTCGTTGCCCCGCCCACGACGTGGGCGTTGGTCACGATGTCGCCCGCGGTGTCGAACACGATCCCCGAGCCCAGCCCGAGCTGGGTCTCGATCACCACCACCGACGGGGACACGCGCTGGACGACCGTCTCGTACTCCTGCTGGAGCTGACCGAGCGCCCCGTCGATCGGCATCGAGGCGGGCGTGGCGGTGGGGGTCGAGGTCGCGATGGGTGACGTCGTCGGCGTGGACGACGATCCGGCGGTCGCGCCGGCGGAGGCAGCCGATGGCGAGGCGCCCTGGTCGGATCCGCAGGCCGCGACGGACAGCACCAGGATCGTGACCAGGGCGGCCAGGGTACGGCCGCGTGCCCGCCGGTGGGCCGGCTTCCGAACGGTGGTCTCCGGGGCTGCGCCTGGCAAACGGGTGGTGGCATGCATGGTCGGCTCCGATCGTGCGGGCGGCGCGCCGCAACGCTCGTCGCCGGGTACAGCCGGTGCGCGGCACGGGGCCCTGGCATTGACTCCAGCCGGGAGACGGGTTGGGTCCCTGGCGGCTGGCGAGGGTCCTCTGGCTATTGACTCTGGTTCCGAGCCTATGACCCACGGATTGCAGGAGCATGAGAGGGCGGCCAGGTTCCGTCGGTCCGAATCGCCCTTGGCGAGTCCGGGCGGATCACCGCCAATAGATATTTGCAAAGAGGTCTTGGCAAAGAAGTCTTTGCGGTGTAGGATCCGCGCCATGGACGACAACCACCCCGCTCCCCCGCCCCCGCCGGATCCGCAGGGGACCACCGCCGATAGGCTCCTGGGCGGTGAGCGCCAGGACATCGCGACCCCCGATGCCCGGTCGCTCCGCGGCCTCGCCCACCCACTGCGGCTCCAGATGCTCGGTCTGCTGCGTGTCGACGGCCCGGCCACGGCCACCCAACTCGCCGCCCGCACCGGCCAGTCGAGCGGCGCGACCAGCTACCACCTGCGCCAGCTCGCCGCCTACGGCTTCGTGGTCGAGGACGAGACACGAACCATGAACCGGCGCGATCGGTACTGGCGAGCCGCCCACCGGCTGACCATGTTCGACCAGGTGGCCGCCGACGAGGCGAGCCGTGCGGTTGGCGAGGAGTACCTGCGGGTCGTGGGCGACGCCAATGCCCGACGGGTCCAGGCCTCGATCGCCGGCCTCGCCACGGTCGAGCAGGACCTGGGCCCGGGCTGGCTCGCCGGGTTCACGATGAGCGATCTCACCCTGCGGCTGACGCTGCCGGAAGCCAAGGCGCTGATCGCCGACCTGGAGGGAATCGCGGCCCGCTACCGGCTCAACGACCCGGATGCCACCGCCACGGCCCCCCGGGATGCCCGGCGCGTCGTGCTCCAGTTCCAGGTGCTGCCCGAGGCCGCCGGTTCGGGCGCGACCAGTGGGATCGACACCGCCGGAGTTGAGCGAGATGGGAACGATGTCTGAGCCGCGCGCCGGTCGGCCGGCCGGGCGGAGCCGGCGTGGCCTGGCCGGCCTGTTGATGGCCAACCTGGTGTCGATGCTCGGCACCCGGATGTCGATGCTGGCCCTGCCGTGGTTCGTGCTGGTCACGACGGGCAGCGCCGGTCAGACGGGCCTGATCGTGTTCGCAGAGATGGCTCCGTACGTGCTGGTCCAGGCGCTGGGCGGTCCGGTCGTGGACCGCCTGGGCAACCGGCGCACGTCGATCGCGTGCGACCTCGTCGCGGGCATCACGTTCGGGCTGGTTCCCATCCTGCACGTGGCCGGCGCCCTGTCCCTACCGGCGATGGCGGTGCTGGTGGCGATCACCGGGGCCACTCGCGGGGCCGGCGACACGGCGCGGCACGTATTGGTCCCCGCGCTCGCCGGTGCTGCGTCCATGCCGCTCGAGCGGGCAAGCGGCTGGTACGACGGCGTCAGCCGCACCGCGAGCATGATCGGCGCCCCGCTCGCCGGGGTGCTGGTGGCCGTCACATCGGCACCCGTCGTGGTTGCGATCGATGCGGTCACGTTCGCGGCGTCGGCGCTCCTCGTCGCCCTTCTCGTGCCCCGGTCGGCGGCCCGCGATGCGGCACCGGCTGCCGCGGATCTCGCCCGGCCGGCGGACGACGAGGCCGGCTACCTGGCGTCGCTCAAGGAGGGTTTCGCAGCCCTCGCGGCGGACCGGCTCCTGGTCGGGATCGCTGCCATGATCCTGGTGACCAACCTCCTCGACCAGGCGTTCGCGGCCATCCTGGCACCGGTCTGGGCCAACGACATGACCGGCAGCCCGGTCGCGCTCGGCCTGATGGGAGCAGCCATGGGGCTGGGGGCGCTGGTCGGCAACGGCGGTGGGGCGTGGCTCGGGCCGCGCTTGCCGCGCCGGCTCACCTACGCGTGGGGGTTCCTGCTGGCGGGCGGTCCGCGCTACTTCGTCCTTGCCCTGGCATCGTCGGTGTCGCCGGTCGTGGCCGTGTGCTTCGTCGCCGGCGTCGGCGCAGGAGGCATCAACCCCATCCTGGGCGCGGTGGAGTTCGAGCGGGTCCCGGCCCGCCTGCAGGCACGCGTCCTGGGAGCGCTGGGCGCGACGGCCTGGGCCGGAATCCCATTCGGCGCGCTCGTGGGTGGCGCCCTCGTGGACGGGTTCGGCCTGCAGGGCGCCCTCGTCGCAGCCGGCGCCCTGTACCTGCTCACGACGCTTGCGCCGTTCGTGTTCCCCGTGTGGCGCGAGATGGACCGCCGGCCCGTGGTGACGTCGGAGGCCGAGCCGGACCCATCCCGCGGCAGCGTCGAAGGCGACTCCTCGGTGCCGGAGGCAGCCGCCAGTCGTGTGGCCTGACGTCCACGGCGGGCTGCGCAGGTGGTCCGGGGTGTGTGATCCTTTGTGGCGCCACCCGCCCCGGGCGGCGCCATTCACGACGTGGGATGCACGCGCGCCCAGCGGTGCGCAAGCGAGCGGCCGGCAGGCCCATCCAAAGGAGACGCCTCATGGCAGACAAGCAGGTTGTGCTCGGGATCTTCAAGGACGAGGGTCTGGCCAACTCCGCCGTGGCCGTTCTCACGGAGTGGGACAAAGCCGAGAAGGGCGTCAAGCTCGGTGCGATCGGGGTGCTCGTGGCCGACAGCTACGGCCAGCTCACGACCCAGAAGGTCGGCCGGCGCACGGTCCACAAGGGGGCCGGCCTCGGCCTGGCGCTGGCCATGCTGACGCCCGTCGGCCTGGTCGCCGGGGTGGTGGGCGGCGGCCTGGTCGGAGCCCTGCATCGCAAGGGCCTGGGGCTCGCACCCGAGGTCCGCGAGCAGCTCGGCTGGGACCTGTCGGACGGCAGCGCAGCGGTCGGCGTCCTGGTGGAAGCGGAGCAGGCAGGCGCCGTCGAGGCGAAGCTGGCCGAGATCGGCGGCACCATCAAGAGCCTGGAGCTGACCCAGGAAGCCATCGACGAAGCGGTCGCCGCGACCGATTCGATGGGATTCGACCTGGGCGGCGAGGGAGGCACGGCAGGGAACACGCGCCGACGACCCGCGCCCCCGGCGTGATGCGCCGCTCGCGGCGGCGGCCGGACCGGGCAATCCTCCCTGGGTCGTACGGCGCGGCGCCCCGGAGGACCGGCGGATGAGCGACCTGGCGATCCCCGCCGCGGGCAAGCCCCTGCGGACGCCGGACGGCCGGCGACTCGATGTGTGGCTGGCCGGGCACGAGAACGCTACGCCGCTCGTGTTCCATGCGGGAACACCCGGCGCCGGCCTCCCATTCGCCCCGTTCGTGGAGGACCTTGCCCAACGAGGGCTGCGGTACGTCAGCTTCAGCCGGCCGGGCTACGGGTCCAGCACTCGTCGCCCGGGGCGCAGGGTCGCCGACGTCGTCGATGACACCCGGGCCGTGCTGGATTCGATCGGCGCCGACCAGGCGTGGATCGTTGGCTGGTCAGGCGGCGGACCACACGCGCTCGCCTGCGCGGCATTGATGGCCGATCGCGTGCTGGGAACGGCACTGATCGCCTCGGTCGCGCCATATCCTGCCCAGGGGCTGGAGTTTCTCGCCGGGATGGGCGCCGAGAACGTCGAGGAGTTCCAGGCCGCGATCGACGGCTCCGAGGAGCTGATCGCGTTCAAGGAGCGCAACTGGCCGGTCTACCGCGAGATCACCGCGCCCGACGTCGGTGATGCACTTGGCGACCTGGTCGACGAAGTCGACTACGGATCCATCAAGGACGAGTTCGCCGACTGGCTGGCAACCCTGTTCCGCGAAGGCCTGCGACAGTCGTACTGGGGCTGGTACGACGACGACATGGCGTTCGTACACCCCTGGGGCTTCGACCTGGGCGGGATCTCGGGCCCGGTCCACATCTGGCAGGGCGGGCACGACAGGATGGTGCCGTTCGCTCACGGGGAATGGCTGGCCGCCCACGTCGGCGGCGCCTGCGGCCACCTCCGCCCCGAGCACGGACACCTGACCCTCGCCGTGGACAGCCTGCCGGAGATTCTCGACGAGCTGGTCGCGCCGGAGAACCGCTAGACCTGCCCGGGGCAAGCCCCGGGCAGGATCCCCGGGGCTTGGCCCGGGCGGCTGCCGGCGGCAGTCACGCCGCCGGCCGGATCCGGGTCCACGTCTGCACGGATGCGACGACCCGATCGAGGAGGCGCGGACGCGCGACCCGACCCGACGCCGATCCGCGTGTCGCCCTCGACTCCGCCGCCGCGCGGCGGCTCTCCAGGTCCCGCGCCGTGACCGCGTCGGTATCGGGGCGCCACTGCGCTTCGATCTCGTATGCCATGCCTGCCAACATCACCTGTCCTCCTCCCAAGGGCGACTGGATCACTCTCTCGATCTGGAAATTCTTGATCTCGAGCGATGCTCACGATAGCGGGCATGTCTCTTGATGTCAAGAGATTTCACCAAAAGAGATTTGACATCGAGACGAGCGGTCGCCGATACTCCCGCCATGGCGCCTGAAGCAACGACCGAGACGCCGGACGCGCTCCCTGGCGAGTCGCCCGACGCACTGGACCGGATGCTGACCGTGTGGGCCACGGAGATCCCCTCCCTCGATCCTCTGACGGAGGGGATCGTCGATCGGATCGGCATCCTCGAGCACGAGTTCAATGCGTCCCTCGACGAAACGCTCGCCACCTTCGGAATCGATCGCCGCACGTATCACCTGCTCGGCCGGCTGCGGGCGGTGGGGCCTCCCTACCGGCGGACGCCCGGCCAGCTCGCCCGGGGGCTGCGCCTGTCGAGCGGAGCCATGACCAACCGGCTGGACCGGATGGAGCAGGCCGGCCTCATTCGCCGGATGCCCGACCCAAGCGACCGCCGTGGTGTGCTGGTGGAACCGACCGAGCACGGGCATGCGACCTGGGATCGCGCGGTCGAGGTGCAGGCCAAGCGCGAGGCGTTGCTCGCATCGGTGCTGGACGAGGGCGAGCGCGAACAGCTCCACCGGCTTCTCCGCCGCCTGATGCGCGCCTTCCCCGCCGACCGCCACGTGGCGAAGTGGGCAGAGGCCCGCGGCGAGAAACCCTCGGGCGACGAGGGCAGCGCCTGAAGCCCCGGTCGACGACGGCACGAGCCGCCCGGTCGCTGCCGCTACCGGATCGGTGGCGGGACCTCGATCGTGGGCGAGGGTCGGCCCCCCTGGCTCGGGACGGGGATGGTCACGACCGGGCTCGCATCGGGAGGGACCGGTTCACTCGACGTCTGCCCGGGTGAGGACGACGGCGTCTGGCAGCCGCCAAGGCTGCTGCCCGCGAGGGCACCGATCACGATCAGCGCCGCGGCCGGCACGAGCATCTGGCGCCTGCGCTCCTGAACCATCGCGCTGCGAGTGTAGCAACGGGGCCTGCCGGCGATGCCGGCAGGCCCCGAGTTCGTTTCGCGTCGGGCGCGGAGCGCCCGGCCTGGACCCCTAGTTGACGGCCACCTGCATGAAGTTGCCGTGGTTCGAGGTGCCGATCACGCGGATCCTGGTGCCCGTGTCGGGAACCTGGACGCTCGACCAGCCCTTGTTGCCGATGCCGGCGTCAGGGGCGACCCAGTAGGACTGGGAGTCATCGAACACCGGGTTGGCAGGAAGGCCGCCGTAGCAGCCCTCGATGCTGTTGAGGTGGAGGCAGATCTTGTCGGTCTTCTCGAGCCCGAAGGTCGAGTCGTACGACTGGATCCGGGGCCGCCAGACCTGGCCGTTGTCCGGCCGGAGCAGGAGGTCCGGATGAGCATCGACCGGCAGGTACAGGCCACCACAGCGACCGGCGAGACAGTTGTCGCCGATGTTGTTGTCCGCGAAGGACAGGTCGTAATACCAGACGAGCAGGCCGTCCTGGTACGGGAAGTGCTCGACCCAGTTCTGCAGGTCCGGGTCGTCGAGGAAGCCGAAGTTGTAGGGACCGGTCTCGAGCCCCTTGTCGTAGCCGCGGTAGTTCCGGTACTCGACCAGGTAGTAGTTCGAGAAGGCCTGGGTGATCGACGCCTCCACCCGGGAGAACCCGGCATAGGTCCAGCCGGGATCGGTCTCGGCGCCGTCGGTTGCAGCACCGGTGATCGAGATGTCGTCGACGAACATGCCGGTCTCGGCGACCGCTCCGTCGGTCCAGTACTCGAAGCCGATGGTGACCGTCTGCCCGGCGAAGGCGCTCAGGTCGGCCGTCAGGTCGACCCAGCTGCCGCCGCTCGAGCCCGTGATGCCCTCACCGAAGTTCTGGCCGTTGGGGTTCGTCGTCGTGGACAGATTGGTGGCGACCGGCGTGCCGTTGACCGTGAGGTAGGCGTAGTCCCAGTCGTCCTCGATGTCGTACTTCACCTTGGCCGCGAAGTCCACCGTCCCGGCGGGAAGGGCGACGTCGCGGGTCATGGTGTTGTCGAGATCGTTGCCGTTGCCGGAGTAGTACTGCCAGTCGCCGGCGTACGGGGCGCCGACCTCGAACGTGACGCTCTTGTCCGGCAGCTGCACCGCGATCGCCTGGTCCTGCTTCGTGGACGAGGTCGCCCCGCTCAGCTTGATCGACGCGTGCTTGCCGTAGGGCACGAACGCGTAGTCCGACCAGCCGAGGTAGACCTTCTCGAGCACGCTCATCGAGATCGGCTCGGTGCCCAGGCCGTCCTCCGGACGACCGGAGTTGCCGTACGAACCGCTCGAGTAGAGCGTCCAGAAGCCGGTCGAGTTCTCGGCGCCACCGGTGTTGCCGCTGGTGTCGTAGAGGTCGGGCAGGCCAAGGTCATGGCCGTACTCGTGGGCGAACACGCCGACGCCGCCGTTCTCCGGCTCGACGGTGTAGTCGCCGATCCAGAAGTTCGTTTCGCCGATCTTGACGCCGCCGTAGCCCTCGGCGCCTGCGGGTCCGGTGCCGTCCGGGCCATCGGCGCTGTAGAAGGCGTACCACCGGTGGCTCCAGATGGCATCGGTGCCCTGGGCGCCGCCACCGGTCTCCTCGCCCTCGCCGGCGTGGACCGCCTGGAAGTGGTCGATGTAGCCGTCCGGCTCGTTGAAGTTGCCGTCGCCGTCGATGTCGTAGCGATCCCACACGTCGAACCGGGCGAGATAGGCGTTGATCTCCGCGTCGGACATCCCGGCCGCGACCTGGGCGTTGTACCAGGCGTCGATCGAGTCGTTCACGAAGGCCCACGTCTGGGCGCAGACGATGTCGCCGCAGTAGTTGCGGCCGTAATGGGCCGCGTTGTACGGCACCTGGACCCAGTCGGTGACATCGCCGTTGACCGTGTACCGGTTGGACGACTGCTCGATGTAGAAGTTGCGCATCGAGACGTCGCCGGGCGCCTCCGAGAACAGCATGTCCTCGTAGTAGGCCTGGTTGAAGTCGGACGTCCAGATCGTGGAGTTGTCGACGGATCGATCAGGCTCCGGGATCTGGTTGCGGACCGGGCCGGGAACGCCGCTCTGCAGGACGCCGTAGGGCGAGTCGAGCGAGCCGAATTCACCGAGGACGGTGAAGATGCTGTCCTCGCCCTGCCGGGCGAGCTCCACGTACTGGCCGGGCGCCATCTTGACGACCTTGTTCTTGCCCTTCGCCTTGGCCTCGCCCTGCATGACCTTGTCCAGGGCCGCGGTCCGGAGGGCGGCCTGCTTGTCGGCCTTGGGGCTGGGCAGGTTGTCGACCTTGGGTGCGTCGGCGGCGTTCCCGCCATCCTTGGCCGGCGGGGCCGCGAGGGACGGTCCGGCCATCGCGAAGAGCAGCACGAAGCTGCCCAGCACGGAGACGATCTTGCGCAATCGGGCCTCCTCAGATTGATGCAAATGCCTCGGGATGACCCGGATCGCCGCCGCGGGCGCGACGGACCGACCGGGTTCCCTCGATCCTCCGACGGCCGGCGATCCTCCGCCTCCCGGCCGCTGCTCTCCATCGGACGACAGGCCGTCATCTCCGAGGCGGGGACATGCCCCGGTCGACGGTCCTTGGGTGAGTGGGGTCAGGGTACCCAGTCGGACACGGCACGAGCAACCATGGACCGACCGGCACGGTGCGCGCGCGCACCACAGCTTTGGGCCCAGCTCAGCCCGCCGGATGCTAGTCGGCGCTGAGCGCGATTCGGATCCGCTTGTTGATGCGCCCCTTGGACTCGTAGCCGGTGACGCGGATGCCCCCAACCTCGGCCGTGTTGGTGACGTGGGTGCCCCCGTCGGCCTGCAAGTCAAGCCCGACGATTTCTATCGTCCGGATCTGCTCGATTCCGGGCGGCAGAAGATTGACCTTCGTCCGGACCAGGTCCGGGATCGCGAACGCCTCGGCGCGGGGCAGGACATCGACGCGCACGTCGCGCCCCCGGCGGAGCTCCTCGTTGACCTTGGCCTCGATCGCATCCACCAGGTCGCCCGACATCGTTGCGAACTCGAAGTCCATCCGCCCGGCACCGGGCTCCATGTTGCCGCCCGTCACCAGCGCCCCGTAGTCGCGCCAGACCACGCCGCACAGCGCGTGGAGGGCAGTGTGGGTGCGCATCAGGGCGTAGCGGCGCGCCCATTCGACGTCCAGCCGCACGCGGTCTCCCGCCGCCGGCAACACGCCGTCTGCCGGCGGTTCCAGCTCGTGCACGATCTCGCCGCCCACCCGCCGGGCGGCCCGCACGGTCCAGCTGCGCCCGTCCTCGTGGCGCAGGATGAGCCCGCGATCGCTGGGCTGGCCGCCCCCGCCCGGGTACAGCGGCGTCGTATCCAGCACCACCAGCGGCGGGCCGTCCGAGGCTGCCAGCTCGAGGACGCGCGCCTGGGCCGTCCGCACGTAGGCGTCGCGATAGCAGACCTCGTCGACGCGCGGCGTCACGGGCGGCCGCCCTCAGCTGCCGACGGTGAGGGTGCCGACCATGTTGGGATGCACCGTGCACACGAACTGGTAGGTACCCGCCGGCAACGCGGGCACGTCGTAGTCCTCGACGGCCACGCCGTTGATGATGTCGCCCTGGAACATGACCTGGTTGCCGGCGTCCTTGATCACCACGTCGTGCGGCACGCCGGCGTCCTGGTTGTGGAAGCGGATCGTGAACGGCGCGTCGGCGGGCGCGCTCAGCTCCGTCTGCTGGAAGGCGATCCCCTCGGCGGTGAGGTCGATGACGTCCGCGCCCCCGGCCGGCGACTCGCTGCCGGGTACCGGGCTGAGCTCCGCGGACGGCGCCTCCGAGGACGGCGCCTCGCCCGAGGCGGCGGGGGGTGCCTCGCCCGAGGCGGCGGGCTGCGACGCGGGTGCCTCGGTCGGGGGCGCATAGGTCCAGCCGGGGGATGTCGACGACGAGCATGCGGCGACCAGCGCGGCGAGGGCGACCGTGAGCAGGAGCAGGGTGCGACGCATGGGGACCTCTAGGTGGGCAGTGTGGAGCGGGGAACGAATTCAGCGAAGAAGCGCGCGACGTGCCGCAGGCGGGTGATCGAGCGCTGGAGCGTGTGGCCGATGGCATCGACCAGGCGGTCAGGAGGGACCGCGATCGAGCCCGCCGGCGTTCTCCAGACCGAGCCGGATGGCGACCGCGGCAGCCTCCACTCGTCCCGATACGCCGAGCTTGGACAGGATGTTGCCGACGTGGACCCCCACCGTCTTCTGGCTGATGAACAGGCGGTCACCGATCTCGCGGTTGGTGCGGCCCTTGGCGATCAGCGCCAGCACCTCCAGCTCCCGCCGGGACAGCCCGAAGGTGTCCTGGCCGGCCGGCACCCGGCCGCCTGCGTCCGTACTGCCGGTGCTCCCCATGTCGACCGCGGGAGCGGGGGTGACCTGGGCCCGCGGCTCGATCGGGGCCGGCGCGGGCTCACCCAGCACCTCGTCGACCTGCGGCGGCAATGCGATCAGCGACCGCTGGGCAAGCTCCGCGAGCCGGCGCAGGAGGGGTCGGGCATGGAGGCCCAGAGCCAGGTCCACCGCCGCCAGCAGCGGCTCGCGGGCATCGGCCCGGACGACACGGGCATCCGTCCGGTCGCGCGTGCCACCCGGCCCGGCGATCGCCCCACCCATCGTCGCCTCCGCCTGGCGCCACAGGGCGCGGGCTCGCCGGTACGGATCCCCGATCCGGTGCCAGCGCTCGGCGAGCTCGCCCCACGTGGCCGGGTCATCGTGACCGGCCAGGCGATCGTGAAAGGCGCGCGCCGTGGCGAGATTGGCCTCCGGCTCGCCGGTGCCGGGCGAGCGATCAGGGCGGGCCCGCGGAACGGCGGCCTCGGCCTCGGCCAGGAGGCGGCCGGCGCGCTCGCGCGAGGCAGCCACGTCCCCGATCCGGCGCCGCTCGAGGGCCTCGGCGACAGCCACGCTCTCGACCTCCAGGGCGGTGGCGGCCATCCGCGCAACCAGCACCCAGTCCTCGGTGCCGCGCAGCCGTGCCCAGCCGCGTTCGACCGCTCGCCGGGCATCGGCGAGATCGCCCGACCACAGCGCGTACGACGCTGTCGCCTGGTAGGCGGGAATGGCGAACTGGAGGTCGCCGCCCGTCTCGAGCTCCACCAGGATCCGGCCCAGGAGGCGGCCCGCCTCCTCACCAGCCTCGGACTCGATCTCGACGATGACCAGGTTGAGGATGGCGTTCACGAACGGGACCCCGGCCGGACTCCAGTCCAGCGCCCGCAGGCTGAGCTCGCGCGCCTCGCGCCAGCGGCCGACGTCCACCAGGATCCCGGCCACGTTGCCGCCCAGCAGGTTCCCGTACACCGCGTCGAGATCGAGCTCGCGGGCCTCGGCCATGCTGGCGTAGGTGACCTCGACGGCCTGGGCCGGGCGCCCGAGGAGCTCCAGCACGACCGCTTCGTTGGCCACCGCCCGCCACCATTCCTCCACGAGGCCGGCGGCGCGGGCCCGGGAGACGGCCTCCCGCAGCAGCGGGAGTGCATCCTCGGGCGTGTCGCCCCAGCCCTCGACGACCGCGAGGGTGGTGATGGCATGGATCGCTTCCGCCTCGGCTGCGGGGGCCAGTGCCTCCGTCACAGCGAGCGCATCGCGGGCGGCACGTTCCGCCGCCCGGAAGGCACCGGCGATCATCCGCTCCTGGGCCAGCAGCGCGAGGATCCGCGCCCGTTCGATCGACGGACCGGCCGGCACCGCCTCGGCCGCCCGGCGCAGGGCTGCCGTCGCACCGGTCGCATCACCGGCCGCGGTGCGGTACTGGCCCAGTCGCGCCTCGAGCACCGCGTGGGCCATCCGGTCCCGGCGCGCACCCATCGCTCCAAGCGCGGTCTCCGCGTACGCGACTGCCCGGGTCGGCCGCATCGCCGCGAACGCGGCCTCGGCCGCCAGCTGGGCGAGCTCCCCGGGACCGTCGTGGTCATCCTCCCCGCCCGAGCTTGCGGGCAGCGGAAGGTCCAGGCCACGCTCGAGGACCGCCAGCGCATCCTCGGGCGCCTCGAGCGCCATGGCCAGGCGACCGGCCTCGATTGCTGCCGTCCGGGCCCGATCGAGCCGATGGGCCGCGCGCCAATGGGCCGCCGCCACCGCGGGGATGTCGGCGAAGGCCTCGGCCAGCGCAGCCCGGTAGCGCGGCCGTTGCTGGGGCAGCAAGTCCTCGACCACGGCGCGCGCGATGAGCTCGTGGCGGATCTCGAGCCGCTTGTTCGGCAGCTCGCGAACGAGACCGTGTTCGACCGCCTCGTCGAGCCCGGCGGCCAGGTCCGGATCGAGCAGCTCGGTGCCGCGACGCGGCAGGCTGCTGGACCGCGGGGGCAACCGTCCCGGAGCCCGGTCGGCCTCGGAAGCGGCCGCGATGATCGCGAGCTGCGCGCCCGTCATGGGACGCTCGGCGGGTGCCAACAGGCGGAGCAGGCGCCGGCACTCCGGGCTCCGGATCGCGAGGCGAGCCGCCACCAGGTCGGCAAGCGAGCCGGTCAGGGAGGCGCTCCTGAGCTCGCGGCGTGCCGCGACCAGCTCCTCCGCCACCAGCGGAGCGCCCGCGGACCGCTCCGCGACCAGGACCACGATCGACGCCGATGCGCGCTCCCCGTCGATGCCCTCGATGAGGCCCGCGATCTCGCGCCGCGCAAACGGGCTGAGATCCACGCGGACGGGCGGCCGCCAGCCGGCCCCGATGACCGCCAGCGTCTCACGAAGCGGGTGCTCACGGGTCAGCCGGTCGGGCTGGTAGGACAGGAGCATCGTGATCCGCTCCTCGCGGGCGATCCGGGCGAGGAAGGTGGCGAAGGCGCGGGTGGCGGCGTCCGCGACGTGGAGGTCCTCGAGCGCGAGCACCACCGGTCGCTCGCGGGAACGGCGACCGAGCCAGCGGAGCAGCGCCTCGAGCGCGCGGGGCTGGCGGCGCTCGGGATCCGCGAGCGCGCTCACCCGCGGTCCCGGCAGCCCGCCCGCGACCGCGGCCAGCTCGGGCAGGCTGCGGAGGATCGGACCGGCATCGCGTCGCAGGAGGTTCGCGAGCTCGTCAGGTGGCCGGCCGACCAGCACGGGGCCCAGTGCCTCCAGCACGGCGGCCCAGGGAGCGTCGACCGGGCCGTGGGCGCGGCCACGGAGGATGAGCGGCGCGTCCGGGAGCGCGGCTGCCCGGCCCAGCGCCTCGTCCAGGAACCGGGTCACACCCATGCCCGCGCTGCCGGCCACGACGACCGTCGTCGCGGCGCCGGCGGCGCCGGCGGCGACAGCCTCGGCCACGCGCGCGAGCTCCGGCTCGCGTCCGATGAAGCGGCGACTGACCACTCTGCCGGGCATCGTCCGAATTGTAGGGACCCCGGCCGCCACTGCTGCTGCCCGTCTCGCGCCTGCCCGGTCGTCGCTCGACGGGGTCTCGGCGCCGCGCCCCCGGGAGGCAGCGCGGCCGGTACGCTGCCCGGGTGCAACCCCGCCGACCACCCCACCCCGCGAACGACCTCAACGAGCTGCCAGGCGAGGAGTGGCTGTACTTCACCAAGTCCATCTGGACGACGGCGTATCCATCGGAGCTCGGCCACGACCGGCGCCGGGCGCACGGCGCCAACAAGCCACCGCGGCTGATGGCACGCCTGATCGAGTTCTTCACCCGGTCTGGCGAACTCGTGCTCGATCCGTTCGCCGGCGTGGGCGGCACGCTCCTGGGGGCCGCCATCGCACGGGGGCCGCGACGCGCGATCGGGATCGAGCTCGACCCCCGCTGGGCCGCCATCTATCGCGACACGGTGGCAGCGCTCCAGGCGGAGCACGAAGGGCACGGCCCGCGCCTCGCCGACCTGGGCCAGGCAGATCCCGGCGGGGAGCGACTGTTTGACCCGTCGGGGCTCGAGCTCCGCGAGGGCGACGCCCGGCGCCGGCTGCCGGAGATCCCGGACCGCTCGGTGGACTTCGTGGCGACCGACCCGCCGTACAACGTCCAGCTGCCGATGACCATGGCCGGCGGCCGGCTGGCACGCACCCACGCCAACCGCCGGACCGGCTACGCGATGGTGTCCGATCTCGACGGCGACCTCGCGAACCTGCCGGACTACCCGGCATTCCTCGATGCGATGGGCGAGATCCTGGTCGAGGTCGAACGGGTCCTGCGTCCCGGTGGCTATGCCGCGCTCATCGTCCGCGATGCCTACCAGGACGGCCGCTACGTGTTCACCGCCGCCGACCTCGCGGCACGGGCCGCGATCGCAGGACTGGTGCCCAAGGGGGACATCGCGTGGTACCAGGCGGGCACCCGGCTCCGGCCCTACGGCTATCCGCGGAGCTTCGTGCCCAACATCGCGCACCAGCACATCGTGGTCCTGCGCAAGTCGCCGTCCGGCCGGACACGCTGAGCCGCCCTTCAGCGGCGCCGCGGTGGGCCGCCGGTCGGGCGTGGAGGTCAGGCGCCGCTGAACTGGCCGCGTGACTCCGAGTAGGTCCGCAGGATGTCCTCGAAGCTTCCGGGCGGAGGCCCCTCGTCGGCGGACGTCCAACTCTCGGACTCACCGGCGGTGTCGATCACCACGTCGCCGAGGGTCATCTTGTGCAGCCAGCCTTCCCGGCCATCGGGGCACAGCACGTGCCGGTACGTGCCGCGCTTGTCCATCAGCACCACCTCGTCGCCCTCGTCGAGGCTCCCGATCTCCACGCCGCGCACCTCGTCGGGGATGTCGAGCAGCGACACCAGGCGGTAGCGGACTCGCCGGCGCTCGAGGCCGTCGAGGGCCTCGCCGGCCCGGGCATCGAAGCGCAGGCGGACGGGCGGCACGATCGCTCCCCGGGTCGGGTCCGCCTTGCGGGCCTGCATCAGCGACGGACGACGCCAGCGCGGCAGATGGGTGTCCTCGCCGACGCCCGCCATGTCGGGTGCTGGGGCCGCGGCGACGGCGGCTATCGCCGCTGCGGCTTCCGCCGGAACCGGGCCCCCGGATCCGCGCATTGCGACCGCGCCGTAGCCGGCCGCGGCGCTGGCCGCAAGCGCCTCGTCGGCGGTCTCGTCCGCCTCCTCGCGTCGGCGGCGCCCGAACACCAGGAAGGCCGCCAGCATGGCCACGCCGCCGGTGGACACGAGCACGACCAGCACCATGGGCAGCAACGAGATGGCCGATGGCTCGCCGAGGCTCCCCGCCAGCGCAGGACTCCCATCGTTCATGGGCCCGGCCCCGCGGCGGCCATCCGATCCATCGCTGCCGCCCGACCCATCGCCACCCCCGTCGGCCGGGCCGGCCCCCACCGGGACCACGGCCGCGATATCCGGATCAGGGGTCGACGTGGGCCCGGGGTTCGCCGAACCGCGGGGCGCGGCCGAGCCGGAGCTCGACGCCTTCCTCGTCGCGGACGGCTTGGGCGAGGCCGCGACCCTCGCCTTCGGAGTTGGCTTGGGACTCGGCTTGACCGTGGGCTTGGGCGTCGGCTTGGGCGTGGCCTTCGCGGTCGGACTGGGGGTCGGCTTGGCCGTGGGCTTGGGTGTCGGCTTGGGCGTGGGCTTGGGCGTCGGACTGGGGGTCGGCTTGGCCGTGGGCTTGGGTGTCGGCTTGGGCGTCGGTTTGGGCGTGGGTTTGGGCGTGGGTTTGGGCGTCGGTGTCGGCGGCGGGCCGCTGACCGTGATGGACCGGCTCATCGTCAGCTTGGCGTACAGGTCACCACGCCCGGCCTCGAACCACGGCGTCCAGGTGCCGGCCGGCAGCTTGATGGTGACCTTGAACACCCTCTCCTGCCTATGGTGCGAGTAGTGCGAGCCATCCGTGACCAGCTGCATCTCGCGCATGGTCCCACCGACGTGCACCCGCACGAACGTCGGGGGGAGGTCACCGCTGTGGCGGCAGCTGACCTGGAACGTGACGGCGGTGCTCGTCGTCGCGCTGCCCGGCCAGAAGTCGCCGTCGGACAGGGTGAGCTTGGCGTTTCGCGCGGAGGCAGGGGCGGCCCCCGGCAGGACAAGGGCAGCCACGACCAGCACGCCGACAAGCCGTCGCGTTGCGGTTCGCCGGGTCAGGACGGACATCCGCGCCAGGTGGATCACGGGGGCGTTGCTGCCTCCTGGGAGCTCCCGGCCAGTCGCCGGGTCCAGGCCCGAGCATCCTCGCGGCGAACGGGGACGGCTATGGTACGGGGGTCATCGAGCCGGCGGGACCGGCGGGTGGCCCCACCAACCGCGTTAGGGCCGCGACCCGCCTCGGACGGCCAAAGCGGTGCGCAGCGGCACCATGCGACACGATCGGGCGCCGGTGGAGGGCGGTCCGCGCCGGTCCGGATGACGAACGGACGCCGGCCCTTAGGTGGATTCGCCCATGGGTGGATCGTGCGGAAGCGCCCACGATACGCGCATGCAGGTCATCGCCGTCCCCACTGCAACCCGGCTCGCCGACCGGGTCCACCTCGTGCGCAGCGCCCTCGTCGGCGTCCTGCTGCTGGTGTCCGGGCTGGCCCTCGGCTGGCTGTGCCTGGCCACGCCGCTGGTGTCGGACTTCATCCCCTACGGCCGGCCGGATCTGCTCGAGACCGTCGGCGGGATCGTCGTCTGGGGGTTTGCCGTCGTGGTGCCGGCAGCGTTCCTGATCATGGGCGTCGCGCGGCTCGTGTCCATCGCGGAGACGGTGGCCGCCGGCCGACCTCGCCGGATCACGCCCTACCTTGCCCGGGCGCTCGGCCCCGACCACCTGGCGGCCACCGACCTGGTGATCCCCGGGGGGCGGCGGCTCCACGAGCTCGTGCTGGGCCCGTTCGGGATGGTCGTCCTGGGTGACGTGCCACCGCGCCAGGCGACGCGACACGTGGGCTCCCGGTGGGAGCTGCACGACGGCCGTGGGCGCTGGATCCCCATCGAGAACCCGGTGCAGCGGGCAGGCCGGGATGCTGAGCGCGTGCGCGGCTGGCTGGCGACCGAGGACCGCGACTTCCTGGTCCGCGTCCACGCCGCGGTGGTCACCGACGATCCGACCATCGAGCGATCGCCCGACTGTGCCGTGGTTCGTCCGTCCGACCTCCCGGCATGGCTCGAGGCGCTGCCCGCCCAACGGGGTCTCACGCAACAACGGCGGGAGCACCTCGTGGCCATGGTCCGCGGTCTCGCAGCCGCCTCCCGACGCTAGCCGGCGGAGGCATCGGGCCCCGAGTCCTCTCGCTCGCGCTCACCCTGAACCTGCTCGTTGTAGTTGTCCACCACCTGGCCGCGCTCGGGCTGGCCGGCGAGGTCGGCAGCGTCGACAAGGTACCGGTGCTCGGCCTGGAAGAACTCGGGATGGTCTGGATCACGGACGGCGCCGTGGGCCCTGGGGATGGGGGGATCGAGCTCGCTCATCATGCTCACCTCGGATCGGGCTCACCGGGAGCGGCGGCCGAAGGGTGGAGGTTCCCCTCAGTCCCGATGCGGGCGCTCGCTCCATGTCGGGCCATTCCGTGGCGCCCCCGTTGCAGCTGGGTTCGACGGCCGGTGGCGTCGAGGGCCACGCGAGGCGAGGCTGGTAGGGGAGCCAGGACTCGAACCTGGAACCGGCGGGATATAAGCCCGCTGCTCTGACCGATTGAGCTACTCCCCCACGGGAACGATGAGAAGACGGCTAGGGTCCCGGCCGACCGATGCGCGGCAACCGTATCCGGAACGGACGTCCGCCGGATCGGGAGGCCCCATCATGACCGTTGGTCGGCTCGCCCGCGACCGACCCGCTCCCGTCGGGCTCGGGGGCCACCTGCTCCCCGGGCACGCGATCGTCGGTGGTCTGCTCACTCTCGATGGGCAGGTCATCCGGATCGAACGGTCGCTCCACCGGCTTGGCCGGCGACGTTGGCGGGCGGGCGTATGCCGGAGCCCCGTACAGCTTCGGCATCGCAATATGGCCGTGCTCGTCGTTCACCCCGTGATCCTCGATGTCGATGGTCGCGATCTCTCCGATGATAGCGGCGTCCGCGCCCTTCGTCGCCGCTAGACCAAGAACGGCTTGATGATCTCGTGGAGGGCGACCAGCACGAGATATGCGATCGGGACGGCGGCGAACAGGCCGAGGGCCAGGCTCCAGGCGGTGCGCGTCCGCCGGCCGGTTCCGTTGCCTGCGGGCAACGGGACGAGGAGCCAGGTCGCCACGGCACCCACGAAACAGACCAGGACCACGTACCCGGCAAGGGCGAGCAGCCGCAGGTCGCCGCCGGGCAGCAGGGTCCCCCCGTCAAGGGCGAGGTCGTAGGCGAGGAATGCCGCGCCCAGCACCAGCGCGACGCTGAGGCTGCTCATCACCGCCCGGAAGACCGGCCGGGGGGCGCGCCGGAACTGTCGCCAGCGGATCTCGAAGAATCCACGCCGGGGCGGCGACGACTGCGGCGACCGCCTGGGCCCGGGCGGCGGTGCAGGGCGTGCGTCGCCGTCAGTCGAGGGGGCGCCCATCGCTGTCCAGCACGGCGAGGGTCCGGCGGGCCGGGATGGACTCGGGAGTGTGCGCCGCGAGCAGCTCCACGGCCCCGGCGAACCGCTCCAGCTCCTGCTCCGTGTTCCAGAAGCCGATCGAGATCCGCACCGCATTCAGCGGCGGCAGGTCCCTGATGATGGCGAACGTTCGCGCCGAGAGCTCGGGGACGGCGGCAGCGGCCGGCCAGCCGTTCACCCGGAAGGTGACCAGCGTCCCGCGGTGGCCCGGGGGTGTGACCACGTCCACGCCCGGGATCGCGGCAAGCCGCTCCCGGATGCCCGCGGCGAGACGGCCGGCCCGCTCGATCGCCCACGGCAGGCCCACGTACATCGACAGCCAGCCCACGCTGCGGCCCAGTCCGATCACGGACGGCCGGTGGAACCCGGTGGCCTCAAACCGGCGGGCGCCCGGCCAGAGGCTGCCGCCGCCGGCGGCGTAGTCGAAGGATGCATACCCTGCATAGCCCGCCCAGGCGGGAATGAGCGAGTCGGCGAGGGCGCGCCGGACCCATAGCGCCCCGGTTCCCTCCGGGCCCAGCAGCCACTTCTGGCCGGGAACCGCGTAGGCGTCGACGTCGAGCTCCTCGAGCGCGACGGCCACGGCGCCGGCCGACTGGGCGCCGTCGATGATCGACAGTGCACCGGCAGCCCGGGCCATGGTGCCCAGGTCGCCCACCGGCAGGACGGCCCCGGTCGTCCACAGGGCGTGGCTCACGACGACGGCACGGGCCGGCCGCTCCAGGGCAGCTCGGAAGGCTGCCAGCGTCCGCTCGGCATCACCGCCGTCCCCGACGTCCACCACCTCGACCTCGACCCCGTGTCTGTCGCGAGCGGCCTGGAGCGGTCCGAGGACGCCCGGGTGCTCGTGATTGGTGGTGAGGATCCGGTCTCCCGGCCGCCACCCGATCGAGCCGATCACGTGGTTGATGCCGTCGGTCGTCGAGTGGGTGAGCGCGATGTCGTCGGGGTCGGCAACCAGGGCTGCCGCGACCGTGGCCCGGACCTCGGCCATGCGCTCCTTGAAGGCGAGGAACTGGTCGGCCTTCGCCCGGCCGGTGTCGAGCTCGCCGGCCGCCTGCTCGTCCATGGCCCGCTGGGTCTCGGACGGCAGTGGGCCGCAGGTGCCCGCGTTGAGGTAGATGCCGGCGCCGGTCGCGGGCAGGAGAGCGCGGATCGCCTCGATCTTCTCAGGATCGGGCATGAACGGGGTGACCACGTCCGTATCATATCGGCGCGCTCCCCCTGTCCCACCGGCGCCCCGGAGGTCATGTGACCGAGTATCCCCGCCCCGAGCTGATCGCGACACCCACCTGGCTGGCCGAGCACCTCGGCCGGCCGGACCTGCGCGTGATCGACGTGCGCTGGCGGCCGGATGGCACCGCGCCGTCGCTGCACGCCGCTGGTCACGTGCCGGGCGCGGTGCATCTCGACTGGCAGGCGGCGGTCGTGGAGCCGGCTTCCGGCGGCGACGTCCTCCGACTCGCCTCCCCGGATCGCATCGCCGAGGCCATGGCCGCGGCAGGCGTGGACGACGGGGCCTCGGTCGTGCTCTACGACGACACGCTCGGCTATCACGCGGCCCGTGCCTGGTGGAGCCTCCGGGCCTACGGCCTGGCGTCCGCACGAATTCTCGAGGGGGGCTACCCCGCCTGGGCAGACGGTGCCTTCCCGGTGGCCGGTGGGCCGGTGGCCGTCCGGCGTGGGCGATTCACGCCCAGCCTCCAGGCGGAGCTCCATGTGACCACCCCGGACGTGCGCGCCCTGCTGGGATCGCACGACGTCCTGCTCGTCGACGCCCGCGGCCCGGCCGAGTACCACGGCTTCGAGGGCAATGTCCGCCGGCTCGGCCACATCCCGGGTGCGGTGAACCTGCCGGTGGCGGCCATGCACCAGCCGGGCACCCAGCGTCTGCGCGAGATCGCAGAGCTGCGCGCCCTCGTCCTCCGGGCGAACATCACCCGCGGCCGACGCCTGGTGTGCTACGACCAGTCCGGGATCGCCGCCGCCAAGCTGGCCTGGGTGCTGACGCTCCTCGGCCATGACCAGGTCGCGGTCTACGACGGTGGCTGGGCCGAGTGGGGCGCCCGGATGGACCTGCCGGTCAACCAGTAGCGGCGGTGGCCAGGCAGGAGCGGCGGGTGGTCAGGCCGGCTGGTCGTCGGGCGGCGGCGTCGACGGTGCCGGCGCTGCGAGCCCTGCCCACGGGTCCACCTCCCGGTGCTCGGCCAGGATCTGCGTCCGCCGCTGGTTGACGGCGACCAGTAGCGCGGTCCGTCGAGCCTCGCCCAGCCGGTCCGACCAGTAGGTGGCGTCGGTGACGGGGATGAACCGGGTGTTGAGCTCGTGGAGCGCGTCACGGAGCGAGGGTTCGCCGGGCATGAGGTGGATCGTGCCTGTGATCCGGAACGGGGGGACGGACACGATCGCCTCGGCCGCCCGCTTTGGGGTCCGCAGCTCGGGCGAGGGGTCGACCGGGGTGTCGGCGACGGCGAACAGCACCGAGTCAAGGTTGATCTGGGCGACGTCGGCGCGAATGGGCGCGCCCCGGTCCCCCATCTCCTCGACCGTGACCTCCTCGAGGATGAGGAACGGGTCCTCGGCGAGGTTGAGGATGTCGGTCACCCGGTGCTGGCGGGTGCGCACCTGCCCCCTGGTGATGAGCGAGTCGGTGTACAGCGTGAGCTCCACTCGGCCGAGCTCGGTGAACGCGGGAAACATGGTCGCTTGGGGCCCTCCCGAGGAGCGCCGATCACTGACGCGCCGGCACTCCGGGCAGGATAGGCCTCCTGCCCTCCTCGCGCCTACCCGCCTCGGGGACTCCGGCCCTTGCCGGTCCGGGAGCTCGCCGTGACGAGGTGCTCTGCACCCTGCTGGAGGCCCTCGTACAACCGTTCCACGGTCGCCAGGGTGTCGATCTCCGAGACCGGCTTGTCCGGCCGGAGGTTGGCGATCCGCGGGAACCGCAGGGCGAAGCCGGATCGGTGGCGGGTGGAGCGCATGATCACGTCGAACGCGACCTCGACCACAACCGCCGGCTCCACGACCCGATAGCGCCCGTGGACCGAGATCGTGTGCGCCTCGAACCAGCGGGTCATGCCCGCGATCTCCGCGTCGGTCAAGCCGCTGTACGCCTTGCCGATGGTCACGAACGCGTCCGCCGTCTCGTCGCGGACGGCGAACGTGTAGTCCGACAGGACCCCGTGGCGCTTGCCGTGGCCGAGCTCGACTCCCACCACCACGCAGTCGAGCGTCGCCAGCGCCTTCTTCATCTTGAGCCAGCCCAGCCCGCGTCGACCGGGGCTGTACAGGCTGTCCGGGTCCTTGACCATCAGCCCCTCGTTGCGCCGTGAGCGTGCGTCGGCGAACGCGCCCTCGAGGCCGTCCACCGAGTCCACGGTGACCAGGTGGCTGAGTCCGAACCGACCCCCGTCGGCGGCCAGGGGGAGACCCAGCCTGTCCAGCAGCGCCCGTCGCTCCCGGAGCGGCCGCTCGAGCAGCGGATCCACGACCGCGTCCGCGTCACGGTCGAGGCCGAGCACATCCCAGGCGACGAAGATGACCGGGACGTCGGCCAGGATGGCTGCCGACGGGCGCTTCCGGCCGAGCCGGGCCTGGAGCTGGAGGAACGGCAGCACGAGGCCGTCCCTCCAGGCCAGCAGCTCGCCATCGAGGATCCCGGACCACGGCAGGTCGCGGGCCCCCTCGATCACCTCCGGGAACTGGTCGCTGATGTCGTGCAGGTCGCGGGAGTAGAGGCGGACCTCGCCGGCGCGCCGGTGGAGCTGGGCCCGGATCCCGTCGTACTTGTCCTCCACCCAGACCGTCGGGCCGAGTCGGGCCATGATCTCGGTGGCATCCTCCGCGGGCGATGCGAGCATGAACTTGAGCGGGTGGAACAGCGTCATCGCCGCCTCGCCCAGGCGGTCGTCCCGGGCGAGGGTGGCGGTCCGGCCCACGTCGCCGGTCAGCATCCCCGCCCGCTTCACGGCCTCGATCGGGCGCTCGAAGGCCTTCGCGATGGCCGCCTCGAGCAGCCCCTCGCGCAGCCCGATCCGGAGCTCGCCGCTGAGCACCTTGACGATCGACCCGGCCGTCCGCGGCGAGGAGCGGGCGAGCAGCGGCTCGAGCAGCGCGGCCTTGGCTGCCGTCCCCGATGCGGCCTCGATCGCATCGAACGCCTGCCGGACCTCCACCACCGACGGCTCGTGCGCCGGATCAGGGGCGTGGCCGGCATCGGACAGGACCTCGGCCACGGCGGTCGACAGGTCCGAGGACCGATCGTACGCGCGGCGCAGGGCGTCGGGTTCCGCACCGGCCGCGGACAGCACGACCGAGGCGATCCCGGCCCAGCCGATCCCGACCGACCGCTGGTCGGCCTCGGGAAACGGGCGGCCGGCAAGGAACACCGCCGCCACGGGCAGCGCCTCGGGCGATAGGCCGGCCAGGTATTCGGCCAGGATGGCCGTCTTCTCCGACGTGCGGGTCGTCGCCCCGACACGCTCCGTCACCTCGCTCCAGCGGCGCATGATCGGGATGGTATAGGGTGAGCGCGATGCTCCACCGGCGCTGGTTCCCGGACAGGATCGACGGCACGCTGGTCGTGCTCCGGAAGCACACGCGCGAGAACCTGCCGGACTTCCTGCGCTGGTACCAGGATCCCGAGGTGGCGCGGCTCACCCGCTACCAGGCCGGACCCATGCGACCCGACGAGATCGAGCGCTTCTTCATGATGCGCGCGCTCGGGCCGGACACCCTCGCGATGGGGATCCACGTGCGGGCGACGCGTCGCCTGGTCGGGTCGTGCGCGTTCTCGCAGCTCGACGGCGACAATGGCTCGGTCCTGTTCCACATCACCATCGGCGAGCACGATGCCTGGGGGCACGGCTACGGCAGCGAAGCGACCGCGCTCATGGTCGAGCACGCGTTCTCGTCGCTCGGGCTCCACCGCGTCGCCCTGTCCGTGTTCGCGTTCAACGAGCGCGCGATCCGGTCCTACGCGCGGGTCGGGTTCGTGACCGAAGGCCGGTCGCGTGAGGCGATCTGGCGAGACGGCCGGTGGTGGGACGAGGTCCACATGAGCGTCCTGGAGCCGGAATGGCGTGCGCGCCGATGGCAGGAGCGGGCGTCCGTCGACAGCCGGGCGACCGCCGCCGCATCCGTCCCCGCGGGAGCCGACCGGGAGGTCTGGGACGATGACGCCCAGCGCCGGACCGGGGGCTGACACCGCTCGGGCCGCGTTCCGCGAGCGCATGGAGGCCAGGGGCCACACGGTCGAGAACGCGCGGGAGGCGGCAGCCGGGCTGGAGCAGGCCTTCGGCGCCGGAGACCTGCAGCGAACACCCGTGCTGGCGGCGATGCTGGCCGACCTGCAGCGCGCACTGGACCAGGACGAGGGCCAGCGGCTGGGCGGCAAGAGCGCGGAGGCGGCCCGGTTCATCCTGCGCGCGATCAGCCGGGAGCTCGACTCGGCCTGAGGGGGCGGCTGGCGGACCCGCACGGCAAGCCGGGTTGGGCCGGGCGCGCCCGATCGCGTAGCCTTGGACCAACCGCGAGGAGCCTGCCCGAATGACCGCTGCCCCGGCCACCCCCGCCCGGCCGCCCGCGCGCGCCGCCACGGTCGAGTTCGACCGGGTCACCAAGCGCTACGACACCCGCGGCGCCAAGTCCCGGATGCCGGGGGCGGTGAACGACCTGACCCTGTCGATCCCGGCCGGTCGGATCTGTGTCCTGGTGGGCCCCTCCGGGTGCGGCAAGACGACCTCGCTCAAGATGGTCAACCGGCTCATCGAGCCGACCTCCGGACGGATCCTGCTCGACGGGGTGGACGTGGCCGGACGCAACGTGACCGAGCTGCGCCGCGGCATCGGCTACGTGATCCAGCAGACCGGGCTGTTCCCCCACCAGACGATCGGCGAGAACGTGGCCACGGTGCCGCGCCTCATGGGCTGGTCGAAGGACCGGCGCCGGGAGCGGGCCGACGAGCTGCTTCACCTGGTGGGCCTCGATCCAACGGCCTACGCCGGGCGCTACCCGGCCCAGCTCTCGGGGGGCGAGCGGCAGCGGGTGGGCGTCGCCCGGGCCCTGGCGGCCGACCCGCCCGTGATGCTGATGGACGAGCCGTTCGGCGCCGTGGACCCCATCGTGCGGGAACGGCTCCAGAACGAGTTCCTGCGCCTCCAGGAGCAGCTGGCCAAGACGATCCTGTTCGTGACCCACGACATCGATGAGGCGATCAAGATGGGCGACGTCGTCGCGGTGTTCCGGGCGGGTGGCGTGGTCGAGCAGTTCGGGCCGCCCGCGGAGATCCTGGCCAACCCCGCCTCCGAGTTCGTGGCGCGGTTCGTGGGCAGCGATCGCGGACTCAAGCGCCTGTCGCTGTCGCGGATCGCCGAGCTGCCGCTGACCCCCGTCGCGACGGCACGACCGGGCGACGGCGGCGCCGCGGCACGCCAGCTGATCGACGGGGCGGCGTTCCCGTACCTGCTGCTGACCGACGATGCGCAGCGCCCGATCGGCTGGATCCACCGCGACCGCATCCCGTCGCGCGACCTCACCGCCGATGACGCCGAACCGGGCTCCCCGCTGCTCGACCGGCGTACGACCCTCAAGGACGCCCTGTCGCTGCTGCTCGAATCCGACGTGCAGGTGGGCCTGGTGGTGGACCGGACCGGGGCCTTGCGGGGCATGGTCCGGCTGGACGACGTCGCGGCATGGATGCGCCAGGACGATGCACCGCGGGAGGCGGGCGGCGGAACGGCGGCGGGGGTCGCTCCGGACGGCTCGCAGAGTGCCTGACGTCCTCGCCCGGTACGGCGGGGAGCTGCTGAACGGGCTGTGGGACCACATCGTCCTGACCGGGATCGCGGTGGGCGTGGGATTCGCGCTGTCGCTGGGGCTCACCCTGCTCGTCGTCCGATGGCGCCGCCTGGGAAGTCCGGTGATCGCGGTGACGGGCACCCTGTACACGATTCCCAGCCTGGCCCTGTTCGCGCTGCTCGTGCCGGTCACGGGCCTGTCCCTGCTCACGGCTGAGATCGGGCTGGTGTCGTACACGCTGCTGATCCTGGTCCGCAACACGCTCGCCGGCCTGGACGGGATCGAGCCTGACGTCCTCGAAGCCGCCGACGGCATGGGCCAGACCCGGCTGCAGCGACTGGTCGGCGTCGAGCTGCCGCTGGCGGTCCCGCTGGTGATCGCCGGACTGCGGATCGCCACCGTGACCACGATCGGCCTGGTGATGGTCACCGCGGTCATCGGCGAGGGCGGCCTGGGCCAGGTCCTGCTCCGGGGCTTCTCCCTCCGTCACTGGGACCTCGTCTATGCGGCCCTGATCGCGATGGTGGCGCTGGCCGTCGTGGCCGACCTGCTGCTGGTGGGGCTCGGCCGACTGCTCACCCCGTGGCAGCGGCGCGGGCGCGCCTGATGGACGGCGTCGTCGCCTGGTTCCTCGATCCCGCCAACTGGTCCGGCACGAGCGGGATCCCGAACCGACTGCTGGAGCACGTGGTGCTGTCGGGGCTGGCCGTCGTCATCGCCGCGGCGATCGCCATCCCGGCCGGATTCCTGATCGGCCACACGGGTCGCGGCGCGGTCGCCACCGTGGCGGTCGGCAACCTCGGCCGGGCCATCCCGTCGTACGCGCTGCTGGTGATCTTCGTGCCCATCCTCCACATCGGCTTCGCGAACGCCCTCGCGGCCCTGGTGCTGCTCGCGATCCCGCCGATCCTGACCAACACCTATGCCGGGATGCGGGGTGTCGACCGGGACATGGTCGAAGCAGGGCGTGGCATGGGGATGAGCGAGACCGGCCTGCTGCGAGTCGTGGAGCTGCCGCTGGCGCTGCCGGTGGTCATCGCCGGCCTGCGGGTGGCAGCGGTCGCGGTCGTCGCCACGGCGACGCTGGCGGCGCTGGTGGGTGGCGGCGCCCTGGGCCGGTTCATCGTGGACGGGTTCGCGTTGCGGGACCAGCCGCAGCTGGTGGGCGGGGCGATCCTGGTGGCGGTCCTGGCCGTGCTCACCGAGCGGGCGTTCACGCTCCTCGAGCGGCTGGCGATCTCCCCCGGCCTGCGCCCGCGCCGAGAACCCCAGGCGCCCGAAGAGGCCGCGCCGCCGACGAGGACCGGGACTGCCTAGGGAATGGCGCGATCCGTCCCGGATCGCTGTCACAAACGCAACGCCGACCTGCGGTAGCCTGACGTGGCTCGTCCTGCTGGCCGAGAGGCCGCGCGAGCCACACAGGAAGGAGGACCCATGCGGACTTCCCGCATCGCTGCCCTTGGGGCGACGACGCTTGCGCTCGCGTTCGCGCTGAGCGCCTGCTCGTCGGGTGGGGACAGCACCACGGCCCCGACGTCCGCCACGTCGACGGCCCCGGAGTCCATGGCCCCGGAGTCCATGGCCCCGGAGTCCATGGCGCCCGAGGGCTCGGCTGCCTCGGTGGCCAGCCAGCTCGTGCTGGGTGGCCCGCCGGAGTGTCCGGATCGGCCGTTCTGCCTCCAGGGTCTCCAGGATGTCTACGGCCTCCAGTTCAAGGAGTTCAAGCCGCTCGACGCGGGCGGCCCGCTGACCGTCGAGGCGCTCAAGAACGGCGACATCGACGTTGGTCTGCTGTTCACGTCCGACCCGGCCATCGCCTCCAACGGGTTCGTCCTGCTCGAGGACGACAAGACCCTCCAGCTCGCCGACAACCTGGTGCCGGTGGTCCGCCAGGAGCTCGTGGACACCCACCCGGATGTCGCGTCCCTGCTCAACGGCATCATGGCCAAGGTGTCCCAGGACGCCCTCACCGGCCTCAACAAGCAGGTCACGGTCGATGGCATGCCGGCCGCCGACGTGGCCCAGTCGTGGCTGACCGACAACGGCTTCCTGCCGGGCTCCGGCGGCGAGTCGATGGGCACGATCAAGGTCGGCTCGACCAACTTCTACGAGCAGGAGATCCTGGGCGAGCTGTTCGCCCAGACGCTCGAGGCCAATGGCTTCACCGTGGAGCGCAAGTTCCAGCTGGGCAACCGGGAGATC
Organism: uncultured Chloroflexia bacterium; assembly: GCA_963727585.1. Taxonomy (GTDB): domain Bacteria; phylum Chloroflexota; class Limnocylindria; order Limnocylindrales; family CSP1-4; genus CAIXZV01. The sequence goes on from CAVSHH010000008.1 coordinate 93,975, forward strand.
GTGTTCCCGGCCCTCGAGAACGGTGAGATCGACGTGCTCGCCGAGTACGCGGCGACAGCCCTCGAGTACGTCAACGGCGGTGCCGGACAGGCATCCACCGATGTCACTGCCACCGTTGAGGCGCTGCGCAGCCAGCTGGCCGACAAGGGCTTGACCGCGCTCGAACCGGCAGCCGCCACGGACCAGAACGGGTTCGTGGTCACGCAGGACACGGCGTCCACGTACGGCCTGAGCACGATCAGCGACCTCGGCAAGCCCGCCCCGTAGCGGGATCCGGTCCAGGAATTCGACGGCCCCGGCCCCGCCGGGGCCGTCGCCATTTCCCGGGATCCCGGGATCCCGGGCCGGGCCCGATTGCCGGGAATGGGGGCCGGTGGAGGCGCCGCGTCGTCCCCGTCCTGCGACCCGCCCGGCTCAGCTGACGTCGAGCCAGGCGAGGAGATCCCGGCCCTCGTCCCAGTGGCGTGGATGCTCGTGGGCGAGGCGGTGCCCCTCGTGCTCCAGCCAGCGGGCGGTGCGTGGGTCGGCCTCGCGCAGCCGGCGTGACCGGCCGAGCCGGTCGATCGAGTGGTGCAGGAAGACCGCGTACAGGGCCTCCGGATCAGCGGCGGCGATGCGCGACTCCGCTCCGGGCTGGAAGTCCACCGGAACCATCAGTCGTGCGAAGAAGGCGCCGATCTCGTCCGCCAGCGGATCCACCCCCTGCGAATGCCCCGCCCAGCGCACGATCGGCGCTCTCGAGGTCAACGCGAGGTAGGTCGTCCGGTCGTCGTCCGCGTCCCGCAGCAGGCTGCCCCCGAAGCCCAGGAACCCGTTGCTGACCGGGACGCGATCGGTGACCCGGATCGGGCCCCATGACCACGATCCGGGTCCTGGCGAGGTCGTGCCGCGGTCCTGCGTGACCAGCTCGCCGCGCCCTTCCCGAGCCTGCCAGCAGGTCACGACCTCGGGATCAAAGTGCTCGAGGGTGGGTTCATCGCGCAGGGCGACCAGCAGGCGCGGACCGGGCTGGCTGCCGGGCAGGGACCCGTCGCGGAGGACGAAGCCCAGGTGGGCCAGCTCACGCCTGGTCTCGGCCAGCCAGTCACCGCCCCAGTCGAGGGCGCCTGGCCAGGCTCGCCGGGTCCGCGGCGGGGTCATCGTCGCATGCTCCCTGCCCGCGTCATCCATCCATGCCCCGTGTCGCTCGTGCGTCCGGGATGGGGGACTCGGACCCGGGCTCGGCGCCGGGCACCGGCGCCGCTCCGGACATCTCGAGGGCCGACTGGCGGCCGCCCAGGACGAGCGCCACGGCCCCGCCCGCCGACGTGAGCAGCAGGGTCGTGACGTGGACGAGGATGGCGAACGCGAGGGCCGCCTCGGTCGGGATCCCCACGGAGGCGCCGATCGTGACCGCGGCCAGCTCGAACGTGCCCACGTAGCCCGGTCCGGCAGGAATGGCCGTGGCGAGGTTGACACCTGCCGCGAGCAGCGCCGCCTGGGCGATCGTCGGCTCGATCCCCACCGCCTGCGCGGCGGCAGCGAACGCGAGCACCGTGAACGACCACGAGCCGATCGAGAGCACGATCGCTCCTGTCATCGCCCGCATGTCGCTGGCGACGGCCAGCCCGTCGCGCAGCCGCCCCAGGATGTCGCGCGCCTGCGGCCAGCGATCGAGCACGGCCCGGGCCCGGTCCGCACCCGGCAACCGGTGGGCGAAGATCCCGGCTGCCACGGCGAGCACCAGCAGGGCCGTGATCGCGAGGCCCACCATGACCGCCGAAGCCACGATGCCCCGGACCGACAGGACGAGAATCGCGACGGCCGCGATCGTCACCACCACCAGCGTGTCGACGACGCGCTCGACCACGATCGTGCCCAGGATCATGGACCGCGACACGCCGGTCCTGCGCCCGAGATCGTGGCTCCGGATCAGCTCGCCGAGCCTGGCCGGCAGCACGTTGTTCGCAAGGTAGCCCACCAGCAGCGACGCGAGCGCTGCCCGCAATGGGACCCTGGCCACCGGGGCCAGGAGCACCCGCCAGCGGACGGCCCGCAGCAGGATGTCGGCGGACTCGAAGACCAGCAGCAGGGCCACCCAGCGGAGATCGGCCGTGCGAAGGGTGTCCCAGGCGGCCCCCAGGTCCACCGTCCGCACCACGAGCGCGAGCGAGACGGCCGAGATGGCGACCCCCAGCGCCGCCCGCCCGAGGTCACCCCGGAAACGCACCGTTACACGCTGCCGGGCTCGCTCGCGGGAACGCGCGGGCGGAGCTTCGCCGACCGGCGAAGCCCGGTCCGGTGCAGGAGGAACCGGCCCACGACGCGCAGGGTGGACAGGCCGTACACGACGCTCCGGCGGAAGCCGACCGAGCTCGCCTCCCGGAAGTACCGCGTGGGGACGGCGATCTCGTCGATGCCCAGCCCGCCCACGGCGACCACCTGGGCGATCAGGTCCTGGTCGAACACGAAGTCATCGCTGTTGAGGCGGTACGGGATCAGCTCGAGCAGCCGGCGCGAGTACGCCCGCAGGCCCGTGTGATACTCGGACAGGTGGAGGCCGAAGGCGGCGTTCTCGACACCCGTCAGGAACCGGTTGGACAGGTACTTCCAGCGCGGCATGCCGCCGGCCAGTGGATCACCCAGGAAGCGGCTGCCGAGGACCAGGTCCGCCGTGCCCGTCAGGATCGGTGCGACCAGCTGCGGGATCCGTGTTGCGTCGTACTGGTAGTCGGGGTGGAGCATCACCACCACGTCGGCTCCCCACTCGAGGGCCCGGTCGTAGCACGTCTTCTGGTTGCCGCCGTAGCCGAGATTCTGACGATGGACGATGACCTCGAGGCCGAGCCGGCGCGCGATCTCCACCGTCTCATCGCCCGACACGTCGTCCACCAGGATCACGTGGTCGACCAGGTCGTGCGGGATGTCCGCGTACGTCCGCGCCAGCGTCTGCGCGGCGTTGTATGCGGGCATGACGATCACGACCTTGGAGGCGCCGGACATGGCATCACTGTACAAGGTCACGCCCGCGTCACCATCCGGGAGTAGCGTTCGCGCGAACGGACCGTTGCCAGCCTGATGCGCCCCCTGGGCGCGGGAGATTCGATGTTCGAGCGATTGTTCGGTGACCGCGGCGGAGATCCGGCCGTGGCCGACCGCATTCCCCCCGGCCAGTACCTGACCCAGAAGTTCCCGATCCTCCACTACGGCTCCGTGCCGCGGGCCGACCTCCCGACCTGGGACCTGCAGGTCCACGGCGAGGTGGACAGCCCGCTGCGCCTGACCTGGAACCAGTTCCAGGCCTTGCCGCGCAAGCAGGTCACCACCGACATCCACTGCGTCACCCGCTGGTCCAAGCTGGACACCCACTGGGAAGGGGTCGCGATCCAGACCATCCTCGAGCTGGCGCAGGTCCGCCCGGAGGCGACCCACGTCGTCGGGCATGCCGAGCAGGGCTACACGGCCAACCTGCCGCTGTCCGTGCTGGACGACGACGACGTGCTGCTGGCGGACACCTACGAGGGTGAGCCGCTGACGCCGGACCACGGCTACCCGCTGCGGCTGATCGTTCCCAAGCGCTACTTCTGGAAGGGACCCAAGTGGCTCCGGGGCCTCGAGCTCCTGACCGCGGACCGGCTCGGCTTCTGGGAGCGCTACGGGTACCACAACGAGGCGGACCCCTGGCGCGAGGAGCGCTTCGCCGAGTAGCGACAGGCATCCTCGGCCTCCACCCGTACCGCACCGGGTGGGACCATTGCGCGGTGGTGCGCCGGCGCGCCGGTGCCACCATCAAGGGGCGTCCGACATCCCGCGTCGCACCCGGAGCCCGCCAGCATGCCCCGCCTCACGAGCCGCGTGTTCACCGACCTCGCGATCTGGATGATGGGGTTCGGACTCCTGGTCGGCCTCGTCTTCCCGCCCTTCTGCCTGCTGCTCGGCCTGCCGGCTGCGCGCGTCCTGGCCCCGACGTTCTTCGCGTCGACCGTGGTCGCCGGTCTGGCCGTCGGCGCCGTGAACTTCGGTCTGTCGCGACTCGTGGTCGGCCGCCGTCTTCGCGTGCTCGCTGCCAGCATGGCGACCGTCGAGTCGCAGCTGTCCCGGGCGGTCTACACGCAGGACTGGAGCGGCTGCGACCCCGAGGGCTGTGCGCTGGCGGTGGACTCGGACGACGAGGCGGGAGCCAGCGCGGCGGCGTTCAACCGACTGATCACCACGCTCGCCCGGAGTCATGCCGCCGAGTCGGCGATGCGGGACTTCAGCGCCGTCCTGTCACGCGAGTTCGAGCTCGAGGGACTGGGCGAGGCTGCCCTGGATGGGCTGCTGCGGGACATCGGGGCGGACGCTGGCGCGATTCTCATCACGCGCGAAGGCCGCCTCGAGCCGCTCTCCAGCCACGGCCTGCGGACCGTCGACGACCTCGCGGCCAACGATCACGTGCGGCGCGCGATTCGGACCAATCGGGTCGAGCGCCTCCAAGTCGAGGACGCGACGACGGTCATCGACTCCGTGGTCGTCGGCCAGACGCCGCGGGAGATTCTCGTCGCATCGGTCGCCTTCAAGGGCGTGCCCCTGGGCGCCATCGTGCTCGCCGCCACGACCGGGTTCGTCATGCATGCCACGGAGCTCCTCGACCAGCTTCGCACCGACCTCGGCCTGGCGTTCAACAACGCGCTGGCCCACGACCGCCTCGAGCGCCTGGCCGCCGTCGATCCCCTGACGGAAGCCTACAACCGCCGCTTCGGCCTGGGCCGCATGCATGAGGAGTACTCGCGGGCGGTCAGGGCGGAGAGCCCGCTCGGGGTCCTGATCTTCGACCTCGACAGCTTCAAGGCCGTCAACGACACCTACGGCCATCTCGTCGGGGATCGCGTCCTCAAGGCCGTCGCGGCATCCGCCCGACGGGTGATCCGCGAGGGCGACGTCCTCGTCCGCTATGGCGGCGAGGAGTTCCTCGTCCTGCTGCCCGGTGCCGGGCTTGGCGATGTCACGCAGATCGGCGAACGGATCCGACGCGCGGTGGGCGAGACGTCGGTCGAGGACGGCAATCGGCGGATCTCGGTGACCGTCAGCCTCGGTGGGGCGACCTACGGCGTGGGCTCCGAATCGGCCGAGGCGCTCCTGGCCGACGCCGACCGCGCCCTCTACTCGGCCAAGGAGCAGGGCAGGAACCGGCTGGCGCTGGCCTGACTCGCCCCGCCCCAACGTTCCATCGGGCCCGCGGGCCCAGGCTGGGCGTCCCCAGCCGGCCGTAGCACGGGCAGCGCCCGCGCCCCCGGGCGCGACCATCGGGCGCCATTCCCTAGACTGGCCGGGCCGCCCGATAGTGAGGACCATTCACGCCCGTGCACCGCCTGCGCCGCCTCGCCCGCCGTCTGCTCGCCTCCCTGACCGCCTCCATCGGCGACGTCGCGTTCGGTATGGAGGACGGCGCGGTCTCGATCGCCGGGCTGGTGTTCGGCGTCGCGGCCAGCACCAACGACAGCCAGATCGTGCTGCTTGCCGGTGCGACGGGTGCGGCGGCCGGCGCCGTGTCGATGATGGCCGGCACCTATCTCGACGTGGAATCCGAGCAGCGCAGGACGGCCGCGCTGGTCGAGCGGGTCCGCCGGCGCATCGCGATCGATCCGGCTCGCGACCAACGGCGGATTGCCCACCGGCTGGAGCGGGCGGGGTTCACCGAGGCCGAGGCGGCGGGGGTCATCGCGGCATACGGCCGCAATCCGGAGGCGATGGTCGCCGACATCGCGGCCTACGAGCTGGGCGCGGCGCCGTCGGCGCGTCCCACCCCGCCGGCGACCCACGCCGCGTGGATGTTCGTCGCGGACCTGTTCGCTGCCGGCGTGCCCGTGGTCCCGTTCGCGCTGTTCGACATCGAGACCGCGCGCATCGTGTCGCTGGTGCTCACGGGGGCGCTCATGGCGGCACTGGGCGTGGCCCGGGCAAGAATCGCGCATGAGCCGCCGGTACGGACCGCGATCCAGACGATGGCGATCGCGGGCGCGGCGGCCCTCACCGGTGTCCTCATCGGGTGGCTGGTCACCGGCTGACCCGGAGCGGGAGGCCGACGCCGGGAGCGATCAGTCGAGCCGCTTGCGGAACCGCCGCGCAGCGAGCGCCATGACCGCCGTGCCGTAGATCACCAGCGCCAGGATCTCCGGCCACAGCTCGACCACGCCGGTCCCCTTGAGCACGATCCCGCGCACGATCGTCAGGAAGTAGCGCAGCGGGAAAAGGTAGGTGATCGCCTGCAGCCATCCCGGCATGGCCGCGACCGCGAAGAAGAAGCCCGACAGGAAGATGTTGGGCAGCAGGAAGAACAGCGACACGATGATCGCCTCCTGCTGCGACTTCGCCACCGTCGAGATCAGCAGCCCGATCCCCAGCGGCGTGACCAGGAACAGGGCCGCGGTGGCCAGCAGCAGCGGGATGCTGCCCGAGATCGGCACACCGAACAGGAGCACCCCGATGGTCAGGATCTCGATCATGTTGAGGAACGCCAGCAGGACGTACGGGGTGAGCTTGCCGACCAGCAGCTCCCCCGAGCGGATCGGCGTCACGATCAGCTGCTCGATCGTCCCGCGCTCGCGCTCCCTGACGATCGCGGTCGAGGTGAGCACGACCGACAGGAACAGCATGATCACGCCGATCAGGGCGGGGACCATGTAGTAGGAGGTCTTGAGGTCGGGGTTGTACCAGACCTGGGTCCGGACATCGATCGGCATGGTGAGCGCGCCGCCCTGGCCCTGCCGCGCCAGCCGCTCGCCCACCAGCTCCACCGATGCCGACTGGCCGAGCTGCGTTGCCGCGGCGAGCGCCGTCTGGGCGACCGACGGGTCCGAGCCATCGATCACGAAGGCGACCTCCGCGGTGCCGCCGGCTGCGAGGACCTCGCCGTAGTCGGCCGGGATGATCATCCCGGCCTTGGCCGACCCGTCGTTGACCAGCTGTTCCAGCTGGGTGTCGGAGTCCACTTCCCAGGTGAGCTCGAAGTAGTCCGCCGAGTCGTAGGCGGCGAGCAGGTCGCGTGACGCCTGGGACCGGTCCTGGTCCCAGATCGCGAGCGGCACGTTGCGCACGTCGTTGGTGGCCGCGTAGCCCAGCAGGAGCAGCATCACCAGCGGCATCACGAACGTGAGCGCGAGCGTGCGGGGATCGCGCGCGATGTGGATGAACTCCTTGCGGATGATCGCCGCCAGGCGCCGTCTCATCGCTCCGCCTCCTCGTCCATGCGGTCGGGCAAGCCGCCGGTCAGGACCGTGAACACGTCCTCGAGCGTCACCTCGGCGGGCTCGATCTCGAGCGATCCGGCAGCCGGCCCGAGCGCGGGGGCGAGCGTGGCGCGCAGGCTCGCAGGGTCGATGGCGCCGGCGTCGGTCATGACGTGGACGAGGTCTCCCAGCAGGCCGGCATGGGCGATGCCGGGGGCCCCGGCCAGGGCGTCGATGACCGCGATCGGGCCGGCCGGGCCCGGGGCCACGTTCCAGCGATCCCCGGGCACGGTCTCGCGCAGCCGGGTGGGCGTGTCCATCGCGAGCAGGCGGCCCTGGTGCATGATCCCCAGCCGCCCGCAGTGCTCCGCCTCGTCCATGTAGTGGGTAGTGACCAGGACCGTGGTGCCGCCCTCGGCGAGCGAGTAGATGATGTCCCAGAACGCGCGCCGGGCCTCGGGGTCGACCCCGGACGTCGGCTCGTCGAGGAACAGCAGGGGCGGCTCGTGGACCAGCGCGATGGCCATCGCCAGGCGCTGGCGCCAGCCGCCCGCCAGTGAGCCGGCACGCTCGTCCCGCTGCCCGGCGAGCCCGACCAGCCCCAGCATCTCGTCGGTCCGGGTCGCGAGCCGGCCGCCGGCAAGCCCGTACACACCGCCGTAGAAGCGGAGGTTCTCGGCGACCGTCAGGTCCTCGTACAGCGCGAACCGCTGGCTCATGTAGCCCGCCCGGGGGCGGATCCGCTCCGCGTCGCGCACCACGTCGAAGCCCAGCACGCTGGCGGTTCCGGAGGTCGGCCGCAGCAGTCCCAGCAACATCCGGATCGTGGTCGTCTTGCCGCTCCCGTTGGGACCGAGGTAGCCCACGACGTCGCCGCGGGCGACCTCGAAGCTGATGCCGTCCACGGCCGTGAACCCGTCGAACCGCTTGGTCAGGTCGCGAACCGCGATCACCGGCTCAGCCATGGCTGGCGACCCCGGCGGCAGTGCCCGCCAGCAGCGAGATGAACACGTCCTCCATCGACGGCGCGATCGGCCGCAGCCGCTCCAGCCGCACGCCGGCGGCCTCCAGGGCTGCCGGCAGCCGGGCCAGCGGACCCTCAGTCGCGGCGACCCGGAGGTGGAGCCGGTCGCCGAACGCCAGCGCATCCTCGACCTCGGGGTCTCGCAGGGCCACCTCGCGCGCGACCCTGCCCGGGTGCCCGGCGAGCTCGAGCACGCGCCCGACCATGGTCGCGGTCAGCTCGCGCGGCGTGCCCTCGACGAGGATCCGGCCGCTGTGCATGAACCCCACTCGCGTGCACCGGGTGGCCTCGTCCATGTAGGGCGTGCTGACCACGATCGCCCGTCCCTCACCCAGCAGCCGGATGAGCAGCTTCCAGAACTCCTGGCGGGTGACCGGGTCCACGCCGCCGGTCGGCTCGTCGAGCAGGAGCACGCGCGGCTCGTGGACGAGGGCACATGCCAGGCCCAGCTTCTGCTTCATGCCTCCCGAGAGCTGATCGGCGCGCCGTTCCTCGAACCCGCGCAGACCGACGAACCCCAGCAGCTCGGCGGTCCGGTCCCCGAGCGCGGCCGCCTCGATCCCGCGCACCTCGCCGAAGAAGCGCAGGTTCTCGGTCACGGTGAGGTCGCCGTACAGGCTGAACCGCTGGGCGAGATAGCCGATCCCCGCCCGGGCCACGTCCGGGCTGCGCGCGAGATCGGTGCCGTCCACGACGACCGTGCCCGCGTCCGGCGCGAGGGCGCCCACCAGCATCCGCATCGTGGTCGTCTTGCCGGCGCCGTCCGGCCCGACCAGCCCGTAGGCCTCGCCCGCCCGGATGGCGAGGTCGACGCCATCCACCGCCCGGACCGATCCGAACGCGCGACGGATGCCGGTCGCTGCGACCAGGGTCACGATCCGAAAACGACGTCGGCGGGCATGCCCGGCTTGAGCTTGCCGCCCGAGGCATCGAGCGCGAGGTCGACCGCGAACACCGTGGTCTTGCGACCCTCGACGGTCTGGACGTTGCGGGGGGTGAACTCGGCCTGGTCGGCGATCCGGCCCACGCTGCCGCCGAACCGCTCCCCCGGGAAGGAGTCGACCGCGATCGACACCGGCTCGCCCACCACGACCTCGCCCAGGCGGTCCTCGGGCACGTACACGGTGAGCGTGAGCCGGTCGAGGTCGCCCAGGACGAGCAGCTCTGCGCCGGGCACCACCGTCTCGCCGGGCTCGATCGAGCGCGACAGGACCCGACCGGAGGTCGGAGCGAGGAGGGTCAGCCTGGATGCCTGGGCATCGAGGACCTCGAGCGAGGCGTTGGCTGACTCGACCTGCGCCGCGGCGGCGTCGGTCTGGGCCCGCGCGGCCTCCACCCGGGCCTGGGCCGCGGCGAGCTCCTCGGGCCGCGCACCCGCGGCCGCCAGGTCGTACTGCGCCTGGGCAGTGGCGACGGCTGCGTCCGCGTTGTCGCGCTGCATCTTCATGGCGACGCCCGTGGGCAGGTCCTTCTCGGACTTCGTCAGGTCGGCATACGCCTTCCTGGCCACCCGGTAGGCGGTCTGTGCCTGCTGGACCTGGCGACGGGCCACCACGAGCTGCTCGTCCGAGGGACCGGCCCGCAACAGGTCGAGGCTGGCCTGGGCAGCGGCCACGGCGGCCTCCGCCTGGGTCCGCATCGAGCTCGCCTGGGTGACGACCGCGTCGGCCTGGCCCCGCTGCGCGTCGAGCAGGCTCGAGTCGAGGATGATGACGACATCGCCGGCCGCCACCTGGTCGCCCTCGGCGACGGCCACCTCGGCGACACGACCGGCCACCTCCGGGCTGACCACGACGCTGGTGGCCTCGATCGTGCCCGTTGCCGTGAGGGTGCCCTCAGCGGCTGTCGCCGGCTGGTTGACATACCAGATCGCGGCCGCCCCCACGACCACGATCAGGAGGACGATGGGGGCGATGATCCGGCGACGTCCGTGCATCGGGACTCCTTGGCTCAGGGCTGGAGGCCGCGCAGCGCGACCCCGGCGAACTCGGTCGCGGCATCGCCCGGCTCGACGTCGAGCCCGGCCAGCGACCCGGCGACCGTGTGGCTGACGAGGTAGAAGATCAGCGGCCCCATGAACGCCTGCGCCGCGAGGATCGGGTGCATCCGGCGGATCCGGCCGGCGTCCATCTGGAGGGCCAGGTAGGCGGACACCTCGCCCAGCATCGGCCGCACGATCCAGCGGGCGGCCTCCATCGCCTCGGGTGTCTCGGCGACGACCTCGAACATCAGGGCCCGCATCACGCCGATCCTGGGCGCCACCACCGAGGCCAGCTCGCGCATGAGGTCCGGGAGGACCGCCTCCGGCGGCTCGCCGTGGCGCCCATGGAGGCTTGCCGCGATCGCCTCGAACGGCGAGTTGGTCTCCATCAGCGCCCGGAACAGAGCCGCCTTGCCGGGGAAGATGCGGTACACGCTGGCCCGCGAGACACCCGCGGCGGCGGCCAGCTCGTCCATGGACAGCCGCACCAGCCCGTCGCGCTCGAGCAGGTCAACGGCTGCATCCAGGATTCGCTCGCGCGCACCGGGATCGGGCTCGATGTCCAGCGCCTCGTGGAGTTCGGCTCGCGACCGGAAGTAGCGGTAGAACGTGGCTCGCGAGACGCCCGCGCCGGCCGAGATCGTCGCGATCGACGCCCCGGCGTCGGCGGCCAGTGCCCGCTCGGCCGCCCGGAGGATGGCGGCCCGGCGCGCATCCAGCGCCCCGGTGGATGCCGCCGGTCGGTCCTGCGCCGGCCTTCGCTCCAGCTGCTCGTGCATGAGGCGATACTGGACAATACTCCTTGTCTTGTCAAGTCTCTACGATGCCGCCTCCCGGTACCGGCACGCGATCCCGCACAATCGAACCCATGACGACATCGCCCCGGGAGTGGCTCATCCCGCCCTCCGGCCCGGTTCCCGATCCGCGAGCAAGCCGGTTGACGCCCGCCACACCCATCGTCGTCAGCGACATGGACGGCACCTTGGCGACCGTCGAGACCTGGCGCGGCGTCCATGCCTGGATCCTGGCCAACCACCCGTCCGCGGCGGCACGACGGTTCATCACAGTCCGCCTGCCGCGGGTGGCCCTAGCCATGGCGGGCCTGCTCGACAAGGAGGCCTTCCGCGCCCGGTGGCTGGAGGAGCAGGCCGGCTTGCTGGCCGGCCTGCCCGAGGCGCGCCTCGTGGAGTTGGGCGAATGGGTGGTCTCGGAACACCTCTGGCCGGCCCGGCGCCAGAACGCCATCGATGCGCTGGAGGCGACCGCTGCTGCTGCCCGGGCCGCATGGCCCGGTGCCCGGCTGGTCCTTGCGACCGGCGCCTACCAGCAGGTCGCCGATGCATTCGCCCGGAGGATCGGGGCCGATGTCGCCCTGGGCACCCCGCTCGAAGCGCGCGACGGCATCGCCACGGGGCGTCTCCTCCGACCCACCCAGTCGGGCGAGGCGAAGGCGGCCGCCGTGGCGGGCGAGGCGGCGGGCGGCGAGGTCGTGGCCGCGTTCGGGGACACCCTGGCCGACATCCCGCTGCTGCGGCTGGCGACCCGCGCGGTGGCCGTTGCACCGGACCGGGCGCTGCGGCGGGCGGCCGCGGCGAGCGGCTGGGAGATCATCGACGACCCATGAGCCCGGGCCCGTCGAGGCCCTGAGCGGACCGCAGAGGTCGCCATCCAGGCCCCCGATCGCTCCGCCGTGGGGGCGGTCATCCTGGTCCCGGAGCGGCTGGGCGGCCTCGGCCGTCCGTCTCGGGGAGACACCGAGGGCCCCGGTCGCTTGGTCCCGGGGCCCACAGTGCTGGGAGAGGAGGAGACCCGATCCTGCCGCACCCCGCCTTGCGGCCGGATTACGGTCCGGGCGACCCACCGACCGGCCGCGAGAAGGTCAGCAGCAGTCCGGGCATGATCAACCTCGCCAGCTCGTTGGGATCCTGCCGGTCGTCGAGCATCGCCCGCCGGCAGCTGCGCTGCGAGACGCCGATCAGCGCCTCCGTCAGCAGCTCCGGGTCCACCAGCAGCTCGCGACCGTTGCTCGTCATCGCGTCCGCGATGAACACGGCGATCCGCGCCCGGAACCGGCGGTTGATCGCGAGGAACCGTCCGGCCAGGGCCGGGCGGCGGATGGCGAAGTTCTCGAGCTCGGCCTGGACGAGCGAGATCTCGCGGTCCATCGGCACCGCGCGCATGACCCGGTCGATGATCGCGGCCAGGACCTCGTGCAGGTCCGTGGCCGCCGCGATTTCGCGCCCCACGTCCCCGAAGATGCCCTCGAGATGGTCGAGCAACCGGTTCTGCTCGCGCTCGACGAGGGCGTCGATGACGTCGTCCTTGTCGGCGAAGTTGGAGTAGAAGGCGCCCCGGGTGAAGCCGGCCCGCTCGCAGATGTCCTCCACCGTGCCGCCGATCACGCCCCGCTCGGCGAACACCTCGCGAGCTGCGTCGAGCACCCGCTGGCGGGTCGCCTCCCGGCGGGCAGAGCGCTGGACGTCCCCGTGGTTGTCGGCCATCATCCCGCCGGGCTCGTCCCGCTCGGCCGTGATTGCCGACGGCTCGTCGCCGTCCAGCTCCGGCGCACCATCCGGCCGGGGGCGGTGCACAGGTGCCGGCCGCGGGTCGACTGCGGGGCCGGAGGGACCCCCGCTCAGCCACGCTGCCCAGTCGCCCGGACCCTGCTCCCGGCTCATCCGCCCACGACCTCCCATGTCGATACAACAGTGTATCCGATACATTGACGTATCGGATGCACATCCGTATCCTAGCGGGCGCCGCGGCTCGCCGCAAGCATCGTCTGATCGTCAATCAGCGCCGGTCCAGCGTCGTGCGCCCGACCGGGGAGAGGCACCTGCATGTTCGAGCGCCTGGGCTCCTGGACCTACCGCTTCCGCTTCCTGATCGTCCTGGCCTGGGTCGTCGCCGCCGTCGTGATGGCCGCGTTCGCGCCCAGCCTCGCCGGCCAGGGATCCACCGACCAGACGAGCTTCCTGCCCGCCAACTCGCCCTCGCGAGAAGCCAAGGACGCGCTCGAGCGGGCGTTTCCGGGCAGCACCTCGACATCGTCGGCAACGATCACGATGGATCGCCCGGGGGGCCTGACCGCGGACGACCTCGCGTGGCGGGATGCGTACGTCGCGTGGGTGACCGGCCCGGAAGCGCCCGAGGAGCTCCGCTCGGCGATCACCGATACGGCGACCGCGGACTCGCGCCCGGAGCTCGTGGACCTGTTCCGCGCGGACGACGGGACGTTCGAGCTGTTCTCGATCAACCTCGACGTCGCCGATGCGGGTGATCAGGCCAAGGCCGTCGTCGACGACCTGCGGCAACACCTCGCCGCGACGGCACCCGCCGGCCTCGAGACCCACGTGTCGGGCGCCGCCGCCATCAGCTCCGACTACCTGGAGGCGGTTCGAACCGGAACCGACAGCACCACGACGGTGACCATCCTGCTGGTCATCCTCGTCCTGCTTGCGATCTACCGGGCGCCGCTCGCGGCGCTGATCCCGCTGGCCACCATCGGCGTGGCATTCGTGGCATCGAAGGGCGTGCTGGGCTTCCTGGCGGCAGCCGGATGGCAGGTGTCGTCGACCCTCGAGACCTTCCTGGTCGTGATGGTGTTCGGGGTGGGCACCGATTACGCGATCTTCCTGATCAGCCGGTACCGCGAGGAAGTCTCCCACGACGGCGACTGGCATGACGCCGCCAAGGTCACCGTGCGCCGCATCGGCGCGGTCATCACCGCGTCGGCGGGAACCGTCGTCGTGGGGATGATGGCGATGGGCGTCGGCGACTTCAAGATGATCACCTCGATGGGTCCCGGCATCGCGATCGCGGTCGCGATCACGCTGCTCGCCGCCCTGACCCTGTCACCGGCGCTGCTGTCGATCTTCGGCCACTACCTGTTCTGGCCGCTGCACACCCGCGATAAGCACGAGGGCGAGCCGCGCGGGTTGTTCGCGACGCTGGCCAACATCGTCTCCCGCCGGCCGGTGCTGGTGACCGTCGGCCTGACCGCGCTCCTGGCGCTGCCGATCCTCTACCTCCCCCGGGTCGACTCCAACTTCAGCGTGCTCGCCGACCTGCCGGCCGACGCCGACTCGCGTATCGGCTACCAGCAGATCGGCGATCACCTGGGCGAGGACAAGCTCGTCCAGTCGACAGGCCTGGTGGACCTGGGTGGTGACGGCAACGTCGTCGAGCCGGGCTCTCTCGCGAAGCTGTACGGGCTGATGGCGGAGCTCCAGCGCGATGGCGGCATCGCGACCACGACCAGCCTCGTGACCCCGGACGGCGACCTGGCGGTCCCGGACGCCTTCCGGCCCTCGGCGACCCTGACGGAGATCGCGGACGGCTTCGCTGGGGACTCGGGCGACGACCACGCGACCGACAACGCGAGCCTGCTCGACCCGGACGTCAAGGACGGGCTGAACAAGGGGCTCGACTACGTCAACGGGCTTGCCGTGGCATTCCCCGACGTGGCAGCCGGCCTCGAGTGGCGGAAGGCCCAGGACGGCCTCGAGCACGCGCTGGACATCGTGGCGCGGGTCGAGAAGCAGAGCGTCGTGTCGACCCAGCTGCGAACGCTGTCCGCGTCGATCACCTCGCCCAGCGCCGCCGCCGGCGGTGACAACCCGGACAGCTCGAGCTCGACGCTGATGAGCGACTACCTCGGGGAGCTGGGGACCGCCTTCCCGGAGGTCGACCAGCTTGCCGCCTACCGCCGCGCGGTCAAGGCGGCCGCCGCGCTCGAGAAGGGCGCATCCGCCGGTGACGCGCTGGACCTCGCCTCCGCGTTTGACGACCTCGCCGACCATTTCGACGGCCGGGCCGACGCCACCCTGTCCCCCGAGAGCCTTGCCGGAACCCCTGCGGCCAAGGAGTTCCGCAAGGAGGCCGAGGACACCTTCAACGCCCTGCCGGACGAGTTCACCGCCCTGGCATCGGTATTCCGGGCCCGGCCCGACGACTTCTACCTGCCGACGACGCTGGTCTCGGGCGCGGATGCCGCCGATCTCCAGGAGGCCATCGATGCCTTCGTGGCCGCCGATCGGACGGCCACGCGCTTCTACCTGACGGCCTCCAATCCGCCCTACAGCACCGATGCGTTCGATGTCATCACCCAGTCGCGGACCACGCTCGATCAGGGAGCGGCCGCCTTCGGCTCGGGGGCCTCGGGCTACATCGGCGGTCCGACGGCCCAGTTCGCGGACGTCGAGGACACGATGGCCCACGATTTCCTGAAGGTCGGCACGATCACCACCCTGGGCATCCTGATCGTGCTCGTGCTGCTGCTGCGCGCGATCGTGGCGCCGCTCTACCTGGTGGCCACCGTCCTGGTCTCGTACGGGTCGACGCTGGGCTTGTCCGGCTTCCTGTTCCAGGAGATTCTGGGCCAGAACGGGACGAGCCCGTACCTGCCGCTGATCCTGTTCGTGCTGCTGGTGGCCCTCGGCTCCGACTACAACATCTTCCTGATGCACCGCATCCGGGAGGAGCACGAGACGCGCGGGATGCGGGACGCCGTCCGGATCGCGTCGGGCCACACCGGAGCGGTCATCACGTCCGCGGGCCTGATCCTCGCAGGCACCTTCGGGTCCATGATCACCGCGCCGCTGACGATCCTGTTCCAGGTCGGCGTCGCCGTCGCCATCGGCGTCCTGATCGACACCTTCCTTGTCCGCTCGATCCTCGTGCCCGCGATCACCACCATCGCCGGCGAGCGCGCCTGGTGGCCATCGGGCGCCTCGTTCGGCGGGGCGCTCGGTGGGGTGCCGCTGGTGCCGGCGGGGGCCGGGGCGATGGCAGCCGGCGCCGGGGTGCGCACCTCGCGCAGGCGGCTGGCCGTGGCGGTCGGACTCGTGGTGCTCGTCCCGCTGACCGTGGCCGGGTTGCTGACCTGGTCGCTGGCAGCCGCCTCCGATGGCGACGTGCCCGCTGCGGTCGTCAACCTCGACGAGGGCAGCACGCTCACGGCCGCCGATGGCTCGGTCGAGGAGCTCACCGCCGGGGCCGACCTGTCCGAGGCCCTGGTCTCGGGCGGCGCCCACGGTGTCGTTGCGTGGATCTCGGCCGACCAGGCCGACGCCGGCGCCGGCCTCGCCGACGGGCGGTATGCCGCGGTGCTCACCATTCCAGCCGACTTCTCGCGATCCGTGGCGGCCATCCGCGCCGACACCACGGGCACCGCCCCACGGGCCACCCTTCGGCTCACCACCGACGATACCTCGGGCACTGCGCTGGGTGCCGTCGCGCGACAGGTCGGCACGGCGATCGGCGACACGAGCAGTCGAGACGTGACCGCGTCGTACGTCGACGGCGTGCTGCTCGCCGTGACCTCCGCCCACGACCAGCTGTCCATGGCCGCAGACGACGCGGGTTCGGTTGCCACCTCGTCCACGTCACTGGCCGACGGCGCCGCCGGGACGGAGGGCTTCGCCGGCCAGTTCGTGGCCAGCCTGCAGGACTTCGCCGACCAGGCCGACTCGGCCGCGTCCGGGTCGGACCAGCTCGTGTCCGGGACCCGCAAGCTCGCGGACGGGTCGGCAGCGCTGGCTGCCGGGGCGCGCAAGCTGGCCCGCGGGACCCGGGCCTCGGCGGACGGGGCGTCGCAGCTGGCCGACGGTGCCGCCCAGCTGTCCGACGGGCTCGCCGCTCTCGAGACCCAGACCGCAGACCTGCCGGCGCAGACGTCGGCGCTCGCTGATGGGGCGACCGGCGTCGCGACGGGAAGCTCCGGCGTGGCCGACGGCGCAGGGCAGCTGGCGGCCGGGCTCGACACCATGGCAGCCCAGACCACGGGGCTCGGCGCCCAGGGCCAGGCCCTCGCCGCAGGCGCCGCCCAGCTCCGGGCCGGCGCCGTCGATCTGTCCGACGGGGCAGATCAGGCCGACGCCGCGGCCACCTCACTCGCCGCCGGCGCCGCCGGCGTCTCGAGCGGCGTGTCGGACTACGTCGACGGCGTGTCGCAGCTGGCCGACAACTGTCTCGCGATGGGCGGCTCGGTGGCCGTCTGCAACGCGATCGACGACCTCAAGACGCAGGGCGGTCCGCTGGCGGCCGGTGCGGCCGCAACGGCCGACGGTGCCTCGCAGCTGGCCGCGGCGACCGGGCAGCTCGCCTCCGGCGCGGGCGACCTCCAGCACGGGGCGACCGACCTCCGCGACGGGACCGCCCAGCTGGCGGCCGGCCTCGTGCCGCTGGAAGCCGCCATCGCCGACTCGGCCGCGGGCGCCGACCACCTCGCGGCTGGGGCGGTCCAGGTGGCCGACGGGGCGGTCCTGGTGGCCGACGGCAGCTCGCAGCTGGCGGCCGGGATGCCGGCGCTGGCGGACGGCATCGCCCAGCTCGCCGATGGCGGCGCTGGCGTGGCCTCCGGCAGCGCCGATCTCGCCGCGGGACTCGACCAGCTGGCCACCGGAGCCGACTCCCTCGCTGCCGGTGCGCGCGCTTCCGCCAAGGGTGCCCGGGCGCTCGCCAACGGCACGGCTGATGCATCCGGAGGCTTCGGCGACCTCACCTCCTCCATGCAGGCGGCGATCGACGCCGGTTCGCTGGTCGAGGCCCAGGCGCAGACGCTGGCCGACGACGGCGCGTCCGTCGCCGACGATGCGGACGCGCTGGCCTCGCGCCTGCGCAGCTCCGCCACCGGGACTGCGACCTACCCCTCCGAGACACGCGCCCGGGTCGGGACGCTCGCAGCCGACCCGGTCGCTGTGGAGGCCTCCAGCGTCAACGCCGTCGGCAGCACGCAGGGTGGGATCGCCCCGCTGCTGATGGCCATCGCTGCCTGGCTCGGCACGCTGGGCGCCTTCCTCGTGCTGCCCGCGATGTGGCCCGCCGACGATCGCCGCTGGTGGCGCCCGATGCTGCTCGCCTTCAGAGGTGCGGCGGTCCTGGCCGTCGGCGGCACGCTGGTCATGGTCCTCGGGATGCGCTTCCTGCTGGGCATCGACATCGAATCCCTGGGGCAGCTCATGGCGTTCGCCGTCCTCGCCTCCCTCGCGTTCACCGCCCTGGTCCAGGCGCTGGTGGCCATCTTCGGCAGTCGCGGCTGGATCGTCGCCCTGCTGCTCCTGGTCGTGCAGATCGCCGCGGCCGGGATCCTGTTCGGCACGTCGACGATCCCGGGGCCGCTCGCCATCCTCCGCCCCTTCCAGCCGCTGACCTATGTCATCGACGCCTTCCGCGGGGCGATCGCCGGCGGCGGAAATCCCGCGGTCGATGCGGTCGTCCTGGGCGTGTTCCTGGTCGGCGGCATCCTGGTCACGCTCGCGTTCGCGGCGGGGCTGGGGCGCGGGGCCACTGACGAGGAGGCGACCGCCGCGGTCTAGCGGTCGGCGCGGCGGCCAGGGCGACCGCCGCCGCCCGGTTCGAGCTGCCCGTCAAGCACGCTCGGCACCGAAGAAGTGCCGGTACTGCTCCGAGCGGAGCTCGTCGGCCAGACGGCCGGCCGGCAAGTCGACGTCGTCGTAGCGGATGACCTCGTCCCTCGCGATGTCCCGGCGCAGGACGCAGCCGGCCACCAGGCCCTCGGGGAGGTATCGCTCGCCGCGCATCTCAGCGGCGTTGGCCGCCTCGCCGTAGGTCATGTAGTTGCCGTATTCGTCAAGCGTCTCGCCGGCATGCAGATCGCGCTTGGCGACCGCGCACACCTCCACGACCGGTCCGCCCAGCGGCGGCGCCAGCTGATCGCGGAACAGGCGCACGCGGGCGATCGCATTGGGAACCTCGAAGTGCACGAGGTGGTACGGGATCCAGAACGCGTACAGCGGCCCCGGCCCCATCTTGTACAGCTCGAGGTAGTGGCGCTGCTTCGGGTCATCGTGCTCGGCGAGCACGTACACCTTGGTCCCGATCGTGCCCACGGTGTAGTCGATGACCCCACCCAGCGCGCGGATCTCATCCAGTCGCGGCAGGTACAGCTCGGGCAGCTTCTCGGGGGGTTCGCGAAACTCGAGACCGCGCGACATGCCCCGGCTGAGCACGCCGAAGCCGGTCGCGTTGGCGACGATCGACTGCTCGCAGCTGATCTTGGTGCCGTCGGCGAAGCTGGTGACCATCGACGGATTCTGGCCCCAGCGCTCTGCAAAGCCCTGCTGCGTGGTCGGGTTCCGGTAGGGATCCTGGAGCCCCTTCACGTTGCCCACGACGCGCGGCGTCAGACCCAGTCCCCGCACCCAGCGCACGAGGTTGAGCTGGACGCCGGGCTCGTCGCCGTCGCAGGCCGACATGATGACGCCGTGCTCGCGGGCCTTGACGTGGAGGATCGGGCCGATGGTCGCGTCGAGCTCCGCGTTCATGAGGACCACGTCCTTGCCGTGGGCGAACGCCTCGAGCACGACATGGGTCGCGTACTCGACGGCCCCGGTCGCCTCGACGATCACGTCGACCTGGGGGGCTCGGGCCAGCAGCAGCGCATCGGTCGTGATCGCGGTGGCGCCTGCGGCGACCGTCGCCGCCAGCTCGTCCTCGGACGCGGCCGCCGCGCCGCGCAGCCCGGCGTACTCGACCACGCCGGCCGCGCGCTCGAGCCGGCGACCGGCCACCGCCACCAGGCGCATCCCGGCCACGCTGTTCGCGATCTGGTTGGCGAGGCCCTGTGCCATGAACCCGGCGCCGACGATCCCGACCCGGATGGGGCTGCCGGCGGCCTCGAGCTCGCGCAGCGCCGTGTCGACGAGGATCACCGGTCAGTCCACCGTCATCCGGGCCCGGACGTCGGCTTCCACGTCGGCCAGGAGGGCCCAGCCCTGGTCCTTGGGCGAGACCTCGCCGATCGGCAGCGGCCACGTGATCCCCAGCCGCGGATCGTCGAATCGGAGGCCGCCCTCGAGGCTCGGCGCGTAGAACTCGCTGACGAGATAGGTCGTCTCGGTCGCATCCTCGAGCACCTGGTAGCCATGGGCGAACCGGCGTGGGACGTAGAGCGAGCGGCCGTTCTCCTGGTCCAGCTCGACCGCGACGTGCTCCAGGTACGTGGGTGACTCGGGCCGCAAGTCGACGATGACGTCAACGATCCCCCCTCGCGGGCAGCGGATGATCTTGGTCTCGGCTGCCGGCGGGTACTGGAAGTGCATCCCGCGGACGGTCCCTCGCGTGCGGTTGAAGCCGACATTCGCCTGGGCGATGACGGGCTCCAGGCCGTGGTCGCGGAGCTCGTTCTGGCAGAACATCCGGGCGAAGTAGCCGCGATCGTCCTCGCGTCGCTCGAGGTCGAGGATGAAGGCGCCGCGGAGACGGGTCTCGGTGAACAGCATCGATGCACCTTGGGCGAACCGGCCACCGCCGACGGCTGGGCAGGCCGGCGAGCCGATGGCCCGATGGTACCGCCCGACTCGCGGAGCGGGACGGCCGGCGCCAGGTCCGATGCTCGACAGCGGTGCGCGAGGGCACCGCCCGACCGGGGCCCGGGGGTCAGCGCAGCGGGCGGCGAAGGCGGCGGCCGGCGCTGCCCAGCCAGCGACTCAGTCGATCGGCGGCCCCTTCCCGATGCCGGTCGTCGATCTCGTCCTGGGGCACGGCGCCCACGTCGTACCCGAGCGCCGTGGCCAGGGCGACCACCGGCGGATGATCCTCGATGTGCGACACGTCGATGGATTCTGAGGTCGGGCGGTGGAACTGGTCGATGCGCTCGGCAGGATTGCTGAGCGCCGCCTGGCTGACGGGAAGGCCCAGGAATCCGAGCAGATCGTCGCGAGCGGACGCGTCGCCGACGAGGTCCAGGAAGCGGAACAGCCGGAACTCGTCGGTCGAGCACATCCGCGCCACCTCGCGCCCGTAGGCGTGCACCTCGTACCAGTAGAACAGCCCCCGCTCGAACGCGGTCATCGATGACCAGCGCTCGGCGTAGTCCCGGAGCAGCACCCCGCTCGAGGACGGCGTCAGGGCCACCGTGGCGCGTACGTCGGGGCGTCCCGGATCCGTGTACCAGCGCTGGGTGACCAGGGACGCGGCGACGCGCACCGGGTGGCGGACCAGCTGCACGATCCGAAGCCGGTCCCCGAATCGCTCGCGCAGCAGCGGGAACAGGGCGAGGGCAGGAAACCCGACCTCGACATACGAGCGGCCCCCGCCAAGGGTGTCGTCGATCCGCCTGAAGTGGCCCGCGATGACCGGGTCGTCCTGGAGGCGGCGGAGCGCGGCGGGGTCGCGCAGGTTGGCAGCCGGCCGGTAGCGGTAGCCGACCGGTTCGTGTTCGACCCGCAACCGGTCGCCGGATCCTTCGCCCAGCTTGCTGGCCAGCCACTGGGTGCCCGATCTCGCCGTGGTGATGAAGAACGTGACGGTCGACGTGTCGGTCATCGTGGTCCATGACGTGGGGGCGAGTGCCGCGACGCGGTGCAGCGCAGCGGCAGCTGCAGGGGCCGATCGGACGCCGCCGACGGTCGGGCAGACCGGGCGGCCGGTCGCCCGATACTACCGCCGGGCGACCTGCACGGCTGGTCGATCCGGCAACTCGAACGGTGCCCGGCAGCACCGCTCAGCGCGTCACGCCCGAGACAGATCCGACACGGTCCGCCACACTTCGGAGTGGGTTCGGGGAGCGGAGGAAGCGCAGCTGGCATGAAGGTGGTGCTGTTCTCGGGGGGCCTTGGGCTTCGCCTGCGCGAGTACTCGGATGCCATCCCCAAGCCGATGATCCCGATCGGGGTCAGGCCCATCCTGTGGCACGTCATGCGCTATTACGCGACGTTCGGCCACAAGGATTTCATCCTCTGCCTCGGGTATCGCTCCGACGTCGTCAAGTCCTACTTCCTCGACTACAGCGAGGCCATCTCGAACGACTTCGTGATGGCCGACGGCGGACGCTCCCTGGAGCTGGTGCGCACCGACATCCAGGACTGGCGGATCACGTTCGCGGATACCGGCGTCCACACGATCGTCGGCCAGCGGCTGCGGGCGATCCGGCCGTACGTCGCGAACGAGGAGATGTTCCTCGCCAACTACGGCGACACGTTGACCGACGCCTGGCTTCCGGACCTGGTCGCCGAGTTCGAGCGGTCGGACGCCGTTGCGGCGTTCCTCGCGGTCCGGCCCACGTACTCGTTCCACATCGTCGAGACCGGGGCTGCCGGCGACGTGACCGCGATCCGGAGCGTCGAGGAGGCCGATACCCGGATCAACGGCGGGTACTTCATCTTCCGGCGCCAGATCTTCGACTACATCCGGGAAGGCGAGGAGCTCGTCGAGGAGCCCTTCCGGCGGCTGATCTCCGAGGGCAAGCTGATGGCCTTCCGCCACGACGGTTTCTGGGCGCCCATGGACACCCTCAAGGACAAGCAGGATCTCGACGTGCGACACGAGCGCAGAGACGCCCCGTGGGAGGTGTGGCTCCGCGACGGGATCGACGACCGCTAGTCGCCGGTCGCCGGCACCCGTACCCGCAGGTCGGGGCCGAGCGAGCCGTCCGCCAGACGCTGGCGGATCTGCGCGATCCGCTGGAACCGCGGGCCCTCGACCTCCTCCATCGTCAGGCCCACGGCGGTGTACGCGTCGACCAGCTCGCGGGCGCCGGCACGGGCGTCCCAGGCGGCACGAAAGCCGACCGCCTCCGCGAACCGGTCGCCGCTCACGCGGTAGTTGCGCACGTCGGGCGAGGCATCGGCGGCGAGCTCGACCCGGCAGCCGGAGAGTGCCTCCGCCACGATCGCGGCGAGGTCCCGCACCTGGTAGTTCTCGCTCGTCGCCACCACGTTGAAGGCCTGGCCGCCGACGATCTCGCGCGGGGCATCGAGCGCGAGCAGGAATGCCTGCGAGATGTCCCGGATGTGGACGATCGGGCGCCACGGCGTGCCGTCGCTCTTGATCCGCACGACCCCGGTCGTGAACGCCCAGGCCGCGAGGTTGTTGAGGACGATGTCGCAACGAAGGCGCGGCGACACGCCGTACGCCGTGGCGTTGCGCAGGGAGACGACGGTGTACGAGGGGCCGTCGAGTCCCGCGATGTCCCGCTCGACCCGCACCTTCGACTCGCCGTAGGGCGTGACGGGTCGGAGCGGCGACGTCTCGTCCAGCATCGCCCCCCCGGCGGCTCCGTAGTTGCTGCACGAGGACGAGAACAGGAAGCGGCGGACGCCCGCCTCGCGCCCCAGCTCGGCCAGCCGGACGCTCGCGCGGTGGTTGATGGCATAGGTGAGGTCGGGGTCGAGGTCGCCGAGCGGGTCATTCGACAGCGCGGCGAGGTGGACGATCGCGTCGATGCCGTCGAGCTGCTCGAGGGTGACGTCCCGCAGGTCGGCAGCGATCTCGGGAATGGTGGCCAGCGCCGACGGATCGCCGAATGTCCCGCCGCGATAGAGATCGTTGTCGAGCCCGACGACATCGTGGCCGGCGGCCTGGAAGATCGGGACGAGGACCGCCCCGATGTAGCCGCGGTGGCCGGTGACGAGAACGCGCATGCGGGCTCCTCCGTTGGGCGTGGTGGGGTCAGACGACGAGCTTCCGGCAGACGAAGGCCTCGGCCGTGCCGTCCGGTGCACGACACTCGATTCCCCGCAGCCGCAGGATGGCCGTGAACGTATCGCGCGACCACCAGTCACGGCCGTGCTGGGACGGGAAGGCGGCCACGAGGTGCGCCACCTTGGCAGACACCTCGCCGGCGGCAAGTGGGACATAGAGGTTGGCCGTCCCGAGGTCGCCATCCCATTTCGGGATCTCGTACTCGAGAATCGTCGCCCGCCGGAACAGCTGCGGGATGACATCGGCCACCAGGCGGTGATCCTGGTGGGCGTCCTCGCGACGGGGCCCGATGACCAGGTCCGGATCAAGATCCTGGTGGGCGGCGAGCGACTCCTTCGCGGCCGTCCCGAGGTATGGCAGGTAGCCGTCGCGCAGGTCGCCGACCTCGATCCGGTGCGCCGTCGGGCCGAGCAGCACCGCGGCGCTGGACCGCGCTTCGTCGGCGCGTGCGGGCATCGGGGCGGCCAGGACGACCCAGGACACCTGGGCATCGGGGCGCTCGGCGACCAGCCGCGCGATCGTTCCGCCGGCCCCGATCTCGGCGTCGTCGGCATGGGCGGAGACCACCAGGATCCGCGGGCCACGTTCCGTCGGCAGGCCCAGTCGCGCGCTGAGCGGCATCATGCGGACCGCCGCCGGAACCCGACCGCGCCGCAGCCTCGATCGATCATGCCGTCCTCGTGGCAAAGCGTCGGGTGAGCCGTCGGCGAGTCCGACCGGCGAGCTTCCCGAACGCCCGCGGATGGAACTTGAGCTCTTCACGGTAGGTGGTCCGCTCGAGCAGCCGCCGCTCGTCCTTGTCGAGCGCGCTGCTGGCGTTGATGATCTGGCGGACATCGGCATAGAAGCCGTGCGCGGCCCGGGCCGCGCGGATCGTCGCGGCCAGGCGATCCTGCTCGCGCCACGTCGTGGCGTGATCCGCCCACTGCTCGGGTGTCCAGATCACGTCGCGGCGCGCATAGAGGATATCGGGCGCGACGCGAAACTCCCCCTCGAGGATCAGGCGCAGCAGGAGCAGCAGGTCCATCGCGTAGTAGCCGCGGCTCGCGTCACGGATGGCGCCCGGCGGCGCGTAGCCAAGCCGCTGGATCACCGGCGCTCGCATCAACCCGTACATCAGGGTCGCGTGGCCGTTGCCGGGCGGCTCCGCGAGGAAGCGGCGCACCCGGGTGGCGGTCGAGCCCGGCTGCCCGTAGACCGCGACGTTGTCGAACACCTGGTGGTAGGCGTCGAACTGGTCGATCGAGACCGCATTGCTGCCGGCGAGGACCACGTTCGGCTCGTCGTCGAGCACGGTCACCATCCGCTCCAGATACGTGGGATCCCAGAAGTCGTCGTGGCAGGCCCACATGAAATAGGGCCCGGCGGCGAGATCGATCAAGCGGGCGAAGTTCGCGTGCAGGCCGAGGTCGACGTCCAGCCGCTGGTAGGTGACCCGGGGATCGCGCCCGACGTACTCCTCGCAGATCGCCCGGGTCCCATCGGTCGAGCCGTTGTCCGAGATCACCAGCGCCAGGTCGCCGAACGTCTGGCCCAGCAGCGATTCGATCCCGCCCCGGACGAACGCCTCCCCGTTGCGCACGGGCATACCCACCGTCACCCGCGCGGCCTTCGTGCCCGAACGCTCCAGGCGTCCGCTTGCGCGCGCCATACTCCACCCTCCGCCGTCCCCGCGCGGCACAGCCGGCAGGCCAACGGCCAACGTCCTTGCCCGTCACCGCGTGGCGCCCATGGCCGCGATGATGGCGTCGCCGGATCGGCATGCTGGCGAGCGTTCCTGGAGGTCGACGGACCGTTCCGTCGTGGACCGCCAGGTCCCCGATCGCGCAGCTGTGCCGACTACCGGTCGAGCACCTTCCCCGAGGCCCGCACGGTGCAGGCGTTTCGTGGACGATAGCAGGAAGGGGGAAGCGCTGGTTGAGGTGTCGGGCCTTCGCCGACCGTGCCTCGCCCCGAGGCGACCCTCCCCTGGGGCCATGTCATACTGCTGAACGCCCCGGGGCCGCCGGATCCGGTGTCGCCGGACGGCGTGACGGGAGGGACATGGACGTCAACGGTGCGCGCCGGGCAGGGAGCGCCGGCCCGCTGGAGGTGATCACCAGCCGGGACAGCGCCGCCTGGGATGCGGTGCTGGCGGGGGCCGCGGAGTACGACTTCCACCATCTCGCGGGCTACCACCGGTTGGCGGAGTACCGGGGTGAGGGGACCGGTTTCATGTTTGCCTACCGGAGCGCGGAACACCTCGTTGCGGTCCCCCTGCTGCTCCGACCCATCGATCCGGCTGACCCGTCCGGGCGTTGCGACGCGACCTCCGTGTATGGCTATGCCGGCCCGATCACCTCGCCCGCTCCCCTGGCGGCGGGCGTCGTCGACGGCTTCCAGTCCGCCCTCAGGGACGAGCTCCTGCGGCGACGGATCGTGGCGGTGTTCTCCCGGCTGCACCCGCTGCTCGAGCAGCATCGGCTGGTCGCCGGGCTCGGGGAGATACGGCCGTGCGGGTCGACCGTGTCGATCGACCTGACCCTCGATCCCGAGCTGCAGTGGGCCGGGTACAGCAAGGGCACGCGGCGGCTTGTGAGGCGGGCGAAGGAGGCTGGCGTCACCTGCCTGCACGACACCGGGCTGCAGTACCTTGGGGCGTGGGCCGATCTCTACCGCGAGACGATGGAGCGGGTCGGCGCGTCGTCCTCGTACCTCTACGACCGGGCCTACTTCGAGCGCATGGCCGCCGAGCTTGGGCCGGCCATGCAGCTGTTCGTCGCCCTGGTGGACGGAGACCTGGCCGCCGCGGGCGTGTACACGATCTGCGACGGGATCGTGCAGGCCCACCTCGGCGGGTCGCGCGCCAGGTACGGGGCGCTCTCGCCGGGTCGCCTCGTCGACGACACCGCTCGCCGGTGGGGAACGGAGGTGGGGGCGCGGGTGTTCCACCTGGGCGGCGGCGTGGGCTGCCGCGAGGACTCGCTGTTCCGGTACAAGGCCGGCTTCTCGGATCGCCGACACGAGTTCGCCACCTGGCGCTGGATCGTGGACGAGGCTGCCTACGCCGACCTCTGTCGCCGGCACGGACCTGCCGGCGGGCCGACCGCGCCGGACGACGGCGGCTACTTCCCGGACTATCGCCGGCCGGCGGGCTGACCAGGCGGATCCGGGGCGTCCGAACCCGTCAGCCCCGCGTGCTCGTCCTTCCTGTCAGGCGGTAGTGCAGGAAGGGCTTCCTCCATCGCACGAGGGCCCCGGCGACGGGCTGCAACCAGACCTTGCTGGGCACCTGGACGACCGGGAACCCGATCCCCGCCTTGAACACGACGAGCGCCTCGTCCTCCGGGATGTGGGGGCTGTGCGCGATCTCGCGGATCCCGGGCGATCGACGGCAGGCATCGATGAACGCGAAATGCAGACCGGTCCCGATATGGGTCGACAGGGCCTCGGTCGCGAGATCGACGATCTCGATGTAGGCCGTCCCATCCACCACGTAGCCGGCGATCCAGCCGCCAAGCCGGTCGTCGACGAGCCCGGCGAGGACGATCGCCGAGGGTCGCGAGACGTACCACTCGAGCTCGGCCAGGAACTCCGACTTCGAGCTCGCCGTGCGGTAGGGGTTGCGCGTCCGCGCCTGGGCCGACTGGAAGACATCGAAGCCGCCGTGCTCAAGCGGACCCAGGCCCAGGACCTGGACGTACTTGACCTGGCGCTGGCTCCGCCGGAGGTGATACCGCCGGTTGGAGGAAAGGGAGTCGACGCTGAAGCTGTCGAGATCGGCAAGGAGGTGCATCGGCATGGTGGCGTTCGCATCTGCCGCTGACGACTCCGTGAGCGCGGCGCGATAGCCCCAGCACAGGGGTGACGGTCGCGTCGCCTCCGAGGCGCTGAGCCGCGCCATCGGGTGGATCGGCTCGAACAATCCCGGAAACGTCTCCCGCCAGTGGCGGCCCCGATGGATGACCGTCCGCCGGGGTTCCGGCGGGTCCGCCGCGAGCTCCGCCTCCGTCACGGGAAGGAGATGCGCCTCGGCCGCATCCCGGAGCTGGGGATCACTCATCGGACCGCCCTGACAGATTCGGCACCATGCGTCACGCGTTACCCCGCTCTCGGTTGCTCGATGCCGGATGGTCACCACGGCGTGGCCAGAGAGCCTACACCAGCGAGCAGATCGGCCGGACTCGCCCGATGGCCGCAGGGGCGACCCGCGCATGGGTTGCGTGCAGGCACAGGGTTGCTGCGGCCGGGGTTGACAGCCCAAAGGTCAGGATGGACTCTGTGCCGGGGATCCTGCGAACCAGCCAGGAGCAGGGCTCCCGCATCGGGGAGGCGAGGGGCGGAGGACGCGATCCCTCGGGATGGATCGAGCCCACCAACCGTCCGGCTCCCGGATCTGCCCCACCCCATCACCCGGCCGGATCGGGCCTGTGGTCGACGCGCTTCACGGCACCCGAGGAGACCAAATGGAGTCCAGGCCCGGCAGCTTTCTCTACCTCGACCAGGACGACGTGATCCGGGCCGGTGCCCTGGACATGGGCAGGGTCATCGAGCGGGTCGAGCTTGCCCTCTCGCTGCTGGAATCCGGCGACGTCGTGGACCCCCCGAAGTCGGTCCTGCGCTGGAGCGAGGACCCCGAGATGGAGAGCATCCGGGGCCGGGTCAACTTCCTGTCGGCCTACCTCGGCGGCGATATCGACGCGGTGGGGATGAAGTGGGTGGGCAGCTTCCCGGCCAACCGGGAGCGCGGGCTTCCCCGGGCGACGGCCCTGATCATCCTCAACGATCCCATCACCGGCGTGCCCGTCGCGCTTCTCGAGGGGAGCGTCATCAGCGCCGCCCGGACGGGAGCCATGACCGGGCTCGCGGCCAAGTACCTTGCCCGTCCCGACACGTCGACCATCGGCATCATCGGGACGGGGGTCCAGGCACGGACCCAGCTGCTCGCGCTGTGCGCCGTGCTCCACGACGTGACCGACGTGAGGATCTACAACCGGACCCGGGACACGGCGGAGCGGTTCGCCGCGGAGATGGCAGGGCGGACGGGCCGGCAGATCACGATCGTCGACAGCCCGGAGCAGGCGGTCCGCGGGCTCGACCTCGCGCTGGTCGCGACCACCGCCCACCAGCCCCTGATGCACGGGGCATGGCTGGCGCCGGGCATGTTGAGCGTCCAGTTCTCGGGCCACGAGTGCGACTTCGAGGTGATCCGGCGAGCGGACAAGATCGTGTGCGACCAATGGGAGACGGTGAAGCACCGCGGGATCACCACCCCCGCCGTGATGTACCAGCAGGGCCTGCTCGACGACTCGGCGATCCACGCCGACCTGCAGCAGATCGTGGCCGGCAAGAGGGCCGGCAGGGAGACGCCCGACGAGCTCATCCATTTCGCGGCGATCGGGCTCGGGGTGAACGATGTCGCCGTCGCCTCGATGGTCTATGAAACGGCGAAGGCGATGGGCCTCGGCACAGAGCTCTCGCTGTGGGGGGACGCGCCGCTATGGGCCTAGGCATCCCCGGTCGCCCGCGCGCGGCCGGTGCGACGGGGACGGATCCGTTCGCCGGGATCGACACCGGCACGCCCGTCGTCGTGCTCACGGCGTCGCCACAGGCTCGCCGGGTCCTGCATACGGCCCTGGGTATCGAGCGCAGCCTGGGTCGTCTCGGGATCCCAGTCCACCTGGTGGACTCCAATCCCCGCGGGCCCGCCGCAGACTCGCGGTACCGCAAGCGGCGGTTCCTGTTCGACCTGTCCGGGGCGTCGCCGGAGGCCACGGTCGAGCACCTGCTCCAGCTCGGCCGAAGGCTCGGGACCCGGCCGATCCTGATCCCGACCTGGGACGATCTCGCCATCGTGATCGCCGAGGCCGAGCCGGTGCTCCGTGAGCAGTTCCTGCTGCCGGCCCAGCCGGTCGGGCTGGCACGATCGCTGTCGGGCAAGTGGGAGATGCATCGCCTGGCCGCGGAGCACGGCGTGCCGTCCCCCGGGGTCGCCTTTCCATCCAGCATCGAGGAGGTCGAGGCATTCGCCGCGGCCGCCACCTTCCCGGTCATGATCAAGGCCGTATTCGGGTATCGCCTGAACCAGCAGGCGGGACGGTCGCTGTTCATCACCCAGACCGTTGACGAGCTCATCCGCCTGTACCGCCGGTTCGAGGATCCGAGCGATCCGAACCTGATGCTCCAGGAGTACATCCCGGGCGGTGACGAGGCGGTCTGGATGTTCAACGGCTACTTCGGCCAGGACTCCGAGTGCCTGTTCGGCCTGACCGGGCGCAAGCTCCGCCAGACGCCGGCGCACGCCGGCACCACCAGCCTCGGGGTCTGCCTGCCCAACGAGACGGTCGACGCGATGACCCGTCGTTGGATGAAGGCCATGGGCTACCGGGGGATGCTCGACCTCGGGTTCCGCTACGACGCCCGAGACGGGCAGTACAAGATCCTCGACGTCAACCCGCGCATCGGCAGCTCGTTCCGGCTGTTCGTCGGCCGGGACGGGCTGGACGTCGTGCGGTCGCTCTATCTCGACCTGACGGGGCAGCCGGTCCCGCCCGACACCATGGACGTCGGCCGGCGCTGGATGGATGAGCGGGACGTCACCTCGGCATGGACCGACCTGCGCGCCGGGGCCCTGACGACGCGCGGCTGGCTGGCATCGCTGCGCGATGTCCGGGAGACCGTCTACCTCGCCCCGGACGATCCGGCGCCGGCCGTGCGGCTCGCCTGGCAGGTCCTCGAGCGGCGGGCGCGCGCGGGCTTCCGATGAGGCTGGGACGGCGGATCGGGCTCGGGCTCAAGCGCGGGCTCGACATCGTGGGCGCGCTGGCCGGGCTCCTCCTGCTGGGACCGGTGCTGGCCTGGACCGCCGTCGCCATCGCCGCCACGATGGGGCGACCGGTCTTCTTCCGCCAGGTGCGGCCGGGCCTGCATGGCAGGCCCTACCTCATCTGGAAGTTCCGGACCATGCGCTCGCCGCGCCCCGGGGAGGTGTGGTTCGACACCGATGGCGCGCGCATCACCCGGCTCGGTGCCCTGCTTCGCGCCACCAGCCTCGACGAGCTCCCGGAGCTGTGGAACGTGCTGCGGGGCGAGATGAGCCTGGTCGGCCCCCGGCCGTTGCTGGTCGAGTACCTCGACCACTACACCGCCGAGGAGCGACGGCGCCACGACATGCGTCCCGGGATCACGGGCTGGGCTGCCGTCAACGGACGCCATACCGCGAGGTTCGAGGATCGACTGCGGCTGGACGTCTGGTACGTGGACAACTGGAGCCTGGGGCTTGACGCCACGATCATCGCGATGACGCTGGCCCAGGTGGCTCGCCGCGAGGCCGTCGCCGTCACCCAGGACCAGGCCGACATCGACTTTCCGGAGCGCTTCCTGGTCGCGCTGCAGGATGGAGACGGAGGCCCCGAGGGACGCCGGAGCTAAGTCCTGAGTCGCCCCGCATCGGGCCGGGCCGGGCATGCCCCGCCCGGGGACAGGTCCTCAGGCGGTTGCCGCCTCGACGAGCGCGTCCGCCACGTATTCGACATCCTCGTCCGGCAGCCGCGACCAGAACGGCAGCGCGAGCGTCGAGGCGGCCACCCGTTCGGTGACCGGGAACTCGCCTTGCCTGAAGCCGAACCGCTCCCGGTAGAGGGGCTGCAGGTGGAGCGGCTGGAAGTACGGGCGGCCCGGGACGCCGCGCTCCGCAAGCCGCGGGATCAGGGCGTCCCGGTCGATCGACGGGTCGAGTCGCACGACATACACGAACCAGTCGACCTCCTCATCCCCGCCCGCCTGGGGCAGGCGCACCCAGTCGCGGCCACCCAGCGCCCGCTCGTAGGCGGCCACCACGCGGGCACGACCGGCCCGCAGCTCGGCCAGGCGCTCGACCTGCGCCACGCCGATCGCAGCCGAAAGCTCGTCGAGGCGGTAGTTGAACCCGAGCCGGACGTGGCGCAGCCAGGTGCCGTCCGTGTCGCGTCCCTGGTTGCGCATGCTGCGCATGACGTCGGCGAGGGACGGGTCGTCGGTGACCACCATGCCGCCCTCGCCCGTGGTGACCTGCTTGTTGGGGTAGAAGGCGAACACCGCCACGTCGCCGAAGCTGCCCAGGGGCCGCCCGCCCACGGTGGACCCGAGGCCTTCACAGGCGTCCTCCACGACGGACCAGCCGTGGTCGCGGGCGAGCCCCGCGATCTCGTCGATCCGGCACGGCCGGCCGAACACGTGGACCGGCAGGATCGCCGTTGTCCGGTCCCCGGCGGCCGCGGCGGCCAGCGCGGGGTCGATGCCCAGGCTGTCGTCCTCGATGTCCACGAAGCGCGGCACGGCGCCCTCGTAGAGGATGCAGTTGGCCGAGGCCACGAAGCTGAACGGAGTCGTGATCACCTCGTCCCCGGCGCCGATCCCGAGCGCCCGGATCCCGAGGTGCAGGCCGGCCGTCCCGCTCGAGCAGGCGATCCCCTCGCGGCGATCGGCCAGGGCCGCGATCCCGGACTCGAACCGCGGGGCGAACGGCCCCAGGGCGAGGATGTCGCTGTCGAGGACCTGGGCCACGAGCTCCCGCTCACGGGCGCCGATGTCGGGGCGGGCAAGCGCGACCTGGCGAGGGGGACGGGCGGGCATACCGGTCATGGGCTCCCCGAAGCTCGGCGATCGGAGCGATCGCAGCTGCGCCGTACGGTGCCGTCGGTACGGGTCCCGGCACCGTACCACGCATGACGGAGGGGACCGGGCGGGCGGCTGCGGGATGGCTGTCCGGCGGGCCGCCGGGAGGGTCAGGGCGCCTCGGCGGCGCCATCCGGCGGGGACGGGAGCGGGACCGGAAGTCGCCGCGCACGCCGCAGCGTGTCGATCAGCTCGATGCTCAGCCCGTCACCGGCGTAGACGAAGGCGATCGGCTCGTCCTCGAATGCCTCGCCCGGCTGGGGAGGCGAGATCACCCGCAGCCCGAGGGCCTCGAGCCTGGCCACCTCGGGGCCGACCGCCTCGGCGCGGAAGCACAGGTGGTGCAGGCCGCCTCCGCGTCGGACCAGCGCCGCCACGGGCGAGGTCGGCCCGGAGGGCTCGACAAGCTTGACCGGGAGCGAGCCGTCCTTGTCCAGGAACACGACCCGCACCTGCTGGCGGGTGTTGAGCACGATCCCGGTGGCCTGGCGATACCCGAACACGACTCGCCACCGCTCGATCGCGTCGTCCAGCGACCGGACGGCGATCCCGACGTGGTCGAGGACCAGCGGCGAGGCGGCCTCGCTCAAGCTGCCGCGGACGTCTTGCGGGCGACGAACGCCGCGATGCGGGCGATCGTCTCGAGGTTCTCCGGGATCGTCTCCCGGTCCTCGATGCGAACCCCGTATTCGGCCTCGATGAACAGGATGATGTCGAGCATGCCGGTCGAGTCGACCAGGCCGCTGTCGATCAGCGACAGGTCGTCCGTGAGCTCCCCCGGATCGCTCACGTAGAAGGTCTCGAGGATGTACTCGCGCACCCGCTCCCGGACGTTCACGGTCGCTGCCCCTGCCTGCTGTGGAATGGCCCGCCTCCGACCGGCGGTCTGGTTTCCACGTGATCCACCACCGTCTGGAACTCCAGCGGCCCCTGCCGACCCGGCTCGCCCCGTACGAGCTCCTCGACGAGCAGGCCCGTCGACACGACGCCGACGAGTGCCATGTTATCGGCGTTCGAGAACTGCCGGTGGCCGCCGTTCGCACGGCACTTGGCCCACAGCCGTTCGACGCCCGGCGGATCGAACACCCCGGCCGCAGCGATGGTGCGCGGGGACACCAGCTCATCAACCCAGTCGGGGCGGTCCTCGCCGGTGAACGCCAGCGCATCGGGAGCGCGGTACGGCTGCTTCGAGCGCCGGAGGATCGCGTCGGGAACGATCCCTCGGGCCGCCAGCTTGAGGACGTGCTTCTCGCGGAGTGCCGGGAGCTTGAACGACGGCGGCAGCGAGTTCGCCAGCTCCACCAGGTCCGGATCGAGGAACGGGAACCGTCCCTCCACCGAGTTCGCCATCAGCATCCGGTCGCCCTGGCTGGAGAGCAGGTAGCCGGACAACAGCGTCCGGGTTTCGAGGTACTGGTCCTGGGCGAGCGCCGACCACCGCCCGAATTCCGCCGGCAGCCGGGCGAGCAGGCGCCCGGCGACGTCGGCCCGGGCGATCTCCCGCCGCAGGTCGGGCGTGAACAGTCGCTGGAGGGCCGCCGTGGACTGCCAGCGTGGCCGGTGCGCGAAGCCGGGGCTCGCCCACGCTTGGCGGTCGCGACCGAAGAACTCCTGCGCCCAAGCCTGCTGGGCCACCGGGCTGCGGGACAGGTACGGGTAGAGACGGCGCAGCAGCAGCGGCCGCAGGCTCGAGTCGGGCTGGCGTCCCCAGAAGCGGCGGACCTTGCCTTCCCGGAACAGGTCGTACCCGGCGAACAGCTCGTCGGCACCCTCGCCTGTAAGCACGACCTTGATCCCGCTCTGGCGGACCAGGCGCGACAGGAGGAACAGGGGTGCCGGCGCCGTCCGCAGGAGCGGCCGCTCGGCGTGGGCGACGACAGCCGGGAAGGCGTCGGCGATCGCCCGTCGCGTCACCGTCACCTCGTGGTGGTCGCTGCCGAGTTGCTCGGCCATCAGCCGCTGGTAGGGCGTCTCGTCGTACTCGTCGTCCTCGAACCGGATCGAGTAGGTGGAGAACCGCGCGCCCTTGGCGCGCAGGCCGAGGGCCGCAACCAGCGAGCTGTCGAGGCCGCCCGAGAGGTAGCTGCCCACGGGGACATCGGCGCGCAGCATCCGCAGGCGAACCGAGGTCTCGAGCGCGGCCAGCACGGCCTCCGCCGCCTCGTCCTCGCTGCCCGTGAACGCCCGTCCGCTCTCGACGGGGTAGCGCGGCTCCCAGTAGGCGCGGTCCGTGACCCGGCCGTCCCGGACGGTGCGGACGTGGCCCGGCTCCAGCTCCGAGATGCCCTCGAACATCCCCTGCGGCGCCACGCTGGTCCAGAACGTGAACACCTCGGCGAGCCCGGCTGGATCCAGGCCGCGCGGGAGCGACGGGTCGCCCGCGAAGATCGCCTTGACCTCGCTCGCGAACCACAATCGGCCGCCGTGCTGGGCAAGGTAGAGCGGCCGGATGCCCAGCCGATCGCGGGCGAGGACCAGGGTCTGCTCGGCCGCATCCCAGATCGCGATCGCGAACTGGCCGTTGAAGCGCGCGAACGCGTCGTCCGCCCACTGCTCCCAGGCGTGGACGACGACCTCCGTGTCGCTCCGGGTCCGGAACACGTGGCCGAGGCGGACCAGCTCGTCCCGCAGCTCCGGGTAGTTGTAGATCTCGCCGTTGAACACCACCCACGCCCGGCCACCCTCGCCGGCCAGCGGCTGCTGCCCGGTGGCCAGGTCGATGATGGACAACCGGGCATGGCCCAGGGCCGCCCGGCGATCCCGATAGATCCCGCACTCGTCAGGCCCGCGGTGGCGGAGCGCGGCGACCATCGCCTCGACGTCGGAACGCTCCGGCGGCGGCACCGACGGCGCCAGGGCGACAGACCCGGCAATCCCGCACATGGATCAGGAGGAGCGCAGCGGCTGCGGCACGGCGTGGAGGTAGCGGCTGGCGCGCCGCTTGGCCTCGATATCCCGGAACACGCGCTCGACCTGCTCGACGCTGAGGCCGATCGCCGGAGCCGCCTCGACGGCAGGCACGCCGTGGTTGACCGCCCACAGGCAGAGGTCCATCTCGGGGTACGGGAGGGCGAAGTAGAACTCCTCCTGGCTCTGGGCCAGCGAGTACGTGTCGGTCGTCGGCTGCCGCTGCACGATCTCGTCGGGGACACCCAGGGCTTCGGCCAGCGCGAACACCTGCGTCTTGTAGAGGTGGGCGATGGGCTTGATGTCGGCCGCACCGTCCCCCTGCTTGACGAAGAAGCCCTGATCGTATTCGAGGAGGTTGGGCGTGCCGGCCACGGCGTAGGCGAGGCGATCCGCGTGGTAATAGGCCAGCATCATCCGGGTTCGCTGCTTGAAGTTGGTGGCGGCCACGATCTGCAGGAACGCCGCCGGCGCCATCCGCATCCGCCGCTCGTTGCCGGCGGGGTCGGCGACCACCAGCTGGGCGACGTTGAGCCGGTCACCGTCGAGCAGCGGCGGCAGCACGATCTTGCAGCGCCAGCCGTTGCCGTACTCGGGCACCAGCATCCGCGCAGCCTCCGCCTGTCGCTCGTAGCAGCCCACCGCTGCCAGGGCCGGCGAGATGTCCTCGACCGCGTACCGGATCCCCAGCCGCTCCGCCAGCATCCGGCCGAGCCGGAGTGCATCGTCCGACGAGTCCCGCTCGGGGAGCAGCAGGCCGAACACCCGTTCGGGGCCGAGGGCGCGGACGGCGAGGGTGGCCACGAGTGAGCTGTCCACGCCCCCGGACATGGCCACGACGATCCCTCGTCGTCGCAGGTCGCCGAGAACGATGGACCGGATCCTGGCCTCGATCTCCTCGGCCTCGCGCGGGGCGTCGATCTGGAGGACGTCCTGTGAGAACATGCGGTGGGCTCCCCGAGCGCACGGTCCAGCGCCACCTCGCTGGCGTGGCGGAGGCCCGTGACCTTGAACCGTGAGTCTACGGCACCCGACCTCGGCGCTGGATGAGGCTGGATTGGGCAACGAGCAGCGCGCACCAGGGACGAGCGCCGGGGATATCGCCCGGCTTCCCCCGACCCCGTTCCTCGCCGAGTGGCTCGCGTTCCATGCCACCCGGCGGCCCGATGCGCCGGCGTTGGTCGCGGGACCCGTCCGGCTCACCTACGGTGAGCTTGCCCACCGCGCCTGGCTGCTGGCCGGCGACATGGCCCGGTGCGGCGTCGAGCCGGGGACGCGGGTCGTCCTCGCACTGCCAAACACCCCCGCGGCGGTCGTCGCGGGGCTCGCGCTCAACCGGCTGGGGGCCACATCGGTGGAGGTCAGCCGGGCCTGGAGCGCCGAGGTGCTGGGCGCCATCCTCGCCCGTACCGGCGCGCGCCATCTCGTCGTGGCGGCCCGCGATGGCGCCACCTGGGCGCGGGCCCTGGCCGGTTCGTCGGTCGACCATGCCTGGGTCGTCCGCCGCGGCCCCCAGCGGCCCGGCGACGAAGACACCGTCGGCGGCCGGCCGTCCACCACCGTGCTCGATGGGGGCACGATTGCCGGTGATGCCGGCGCGACACCGCCGGCCGTCCACCCCGAACCAGACTGGCCCGCGCTGATCCTGTACACCTCGGGCAGCACCGGCCGACCCCACGGGGTCGTCCAGACCTTCGCCAACGTCGACGCCAACAGCCGCTCGATCGTCGAGTACCTCGGCCTGACCCAGGGGGACCGGGCCCTGCTGACCCTTCCCCTCGCCTACTGCTACGGCCGCAGCGTCCTCCAGACACACCTGCTGGCCGGCGGCTCGGTCGTGCTCGACAACCGGATGGCGTTCCCGCGGCGGGTGATGGAGACGATGGCGGCGGAAGGCTGCACGGGGTTCGCCGGCGTACCGCTCACCTTCGAGCTCCTCCGGCGCAGCGTCGACCTGGCCTCGATCGACCGGTCCCGGCTCCGCTATGTCACCCAGGCCGGTGGAGCCATGGCCGGCGACACGATCGCGTGGGCCCGGGACGCCTTCGCGCCCGCCGAGCTGTTCGTGATGTACGGGCAGACGGAGGCGACGGCACGCCTGTCGTATCTGCCGCCCGATCGCGGCCTGGACAAGGCCGGCTCGATCGGCATCCCGATCCCGGGCGTGGATCTGCGCGTCGTCGACGAATCCGGTGCCACGCTGCCACCCGGGGAGATCGGGCAGATCGTGGCCCGGGGCGACAACGTGACCCAGGGCTACATCGACGATCCGGACGAGACCGCGGCGATCCTCCACGACGGCTGGCTGTGGACGGGCGACCTGGGCGAGATGGACGCCGATGGCTTCCTCTACCACCGGGGACGCGTGCGCGAGATCATCAAGGTCGGCGGCCACCGGGTCAGCCCGGTGCAGATCGAGGAGGTTGTCGCCCGGCACCCCGACGTGGCGGAGGTCGGCGTGGTCGGCATGCCCGACGAGCTGATGGGCGAGGTCCCGGTCGCCGTCGTGGTGCCGCGCTCCGGGTCCGCGCTGGACGTGGCGGACGTGCTCCGTCACTGCCGCGCCAACCTGCCTCCGCCTCTCGTGCCGGCAGCCGTCAGGCCGGCCGTCTCACTGCCCAGGAACGAGGCGGGCAAGCTCCAGCGCGCGATCCTGGCAGCGTCCCTGGAAGCCGGCCCAGATTCCCCGGACCGGCCCGGCGCGACGGCCCGATCCCGGGCGTAGACTGGGGCGATGCCGACGCCCATGCCGTCGGCCCGGCACACGGGTGGCGCGCCCTGGAGCCGGTTCCCGGAAAGGAGTCTGGCGCGGCTGTGTCCAGCACGAGTGACGAGGCGGCGACCCCAGACATCGCCGAGACGCCCCTGGTGATCATTGGTGCCGGCGGCTTCGGGCGAGAGGTGCTCGAGCTCGTTCGTGACATCAACGAGGCGCGACCGACCTTCGAGCTGCAGGGATTCCTCGATGATGGCGAGGTGAATCCGCACGTGATCGAGCGGGCGGGCATCCCGCTGCTCGGACGCTCCAGCCGGGTCGCCAGCCTAGGTGCGAGCTACGTGATCGCCATCGGCTCCGCGGAGGCCCGGCGTCAGATCGATGCCGGGGCCCGCGCCTCCCACCAGGTCGCGGCCGCCACCCTGGTGCACCCGTCGGCGACGCTGGGGGCGGACGTCCTGGTCGGTGAAGGGGCGATCGTCGGTGCCGGATCCCGGCTCACCACCCACGTGGCGGTCGGTCGCCACGCGCACGTGAATGTCAACTGCACGGTCGGCCACGACGTGACGATCGAGGATTTCGCCACCCTGTTCCCCGGCGTCCACATCGGCGGCGGCTGTGTCGTGGAGGAGGGAGCAACGCTCAGCATGGGGAGCGTCATCCTGCCCGGCGTTCGCATCGGACGGGGTGCCGTGGTCGGCGCCGGATCGGTCGTCGTCCGCGACGTTGCCGCGGACACGACGGTCATGGGCCCGGCGGCCCGGGCCACCCTCAGGACCGCGCTCTCGCCGGGCGGCTATGCCCGATCCACAGGCTAGCGGACAGCTCGAGATCCGGGAGGTCGGCCCGGCTGATTGCGTGGCGCTCGCTGAGATCTTCGGCGAGGTCGACACCACGTTCTTCCGCCCCCACCCGTTCACGCCACGGCAGGCATGGCGGATCGCGTCGCAGACCGGCAAGGACATCCATGCGCTGCTCGTCCTCGACGGGCGGCCCATGGCCTACGGCATGCTCCGGGGCTGGGACGAGGGCTACGACACTCCCTCGCTGGGCATCGCAGTCCGCACCTCCGAGCAGCGAAAGGGCTATGGCCGGGCGTTGATGGCCGGTCTCCATGCCCTGGCGGCCCGACGCGGCGCCGAGCAGGTCCGCCTGCGGGTGCACCCTGGGAATGTGCGGGCGCGCCGCATGTACGAGCTCCTCGGCTACCAGTACCGGGGCGTCGAGCGCGGCGAGCTGCTGATGGTCATGGACCTGCGGGACCCGCCGGCGGGGCAACGAACCCGCTAGCCCTTGGAACGCCCCGCCTGCCAGGTGCGGGGTGGTGCACCAAGGCACCGGCGGGTCGCGTGAGCGACCGCGCTCCACCGCCGGGAGGGCGTCGCGAGGTGCGGTCGGGAGTGGTCCTCGCGGGTCTGCCCCCCGTCGTACGCAGATCTCCCTAGCGGGATGGGGTGCCCGGCGGGAGTACCCATCGCCTGTTGCGGTCGGGCGCCCAGACCTCGATGGTGGAGAGCACCAGACATCGGCCGACCGGAGCATCGGATCGGTCTCCTCGACAACGGCACACCCGTCGTGAGGCGGGGTCGCAAAGCCACGGGGCTTCACGAGCCAGCCGGGCTACCGAAAGGAGCACCCAGCTCATGTTCTGGGATGGTGAGCGCTGGATCGACGAGCGCCAGGTCAACCCGCCTCGGTCATCCGCCGTCAGGTCCCGGTTTCGAAGGCGGCGCTGGGGCGCACCGTTGGTTGCGCTCGCAGCCACGGCCGCGCTGGTGCTGACGCCGTCACTGTCCGCCAACGCGGTGACCCCGGCCGACTCCCTGTTCCGAACCTGGAACCAAGAGACGACGGCCCAGGTCATCCAGGAGCGCGACCCGGCCGTGTCCGTTCGAGGCCAGTGGCACCGTCCGCACCGGCGCGCGGCAATGGGCGCCCACCACCGTTCGACGCGCCAGAAGGGTGCGAGGATGACCGTCGGCTTCGAGGGATCGGCGGTCGCGATCATCGGACCGCTCGGCCCCGGACGCGGCAAGGCGCGCGTCTTCGTCGACGGACGCTTCGTGGCCACCATCAACGCCTATGCATCCAAGGTCGCCAGCAAGCAGGTGCTGTTCGCCCGGACCTGGCGTGACGGCGGGTCGCACACCGTCATGCTGGAGGTTGTCGGGACCTCCGGACATCCCCGCATCACCGTCGATGCGTTCCTGGTCAAGGGGGAGAAGCGTGGCAAGGCGCGGGGCCACGGGCCGGCACCCACGCCCAGTCCGGCCGAGACGGCGGCACCCGACCCGACCGCCGGGCCGGCCACGCCGGAGCCCACCGCCAAGGCCGATCCGACGGCCGGGCCGGCCACGCCGGAGCCCACGGCCAAGGTCGACCCGACGGCCGCGCCGGCCACGCCGGCGCCCACGGCAACTCCGGTCCCCACCCCCAAGCCCACGGCAACTCCAGCCCCCACGCCGAAGCCCACGGCCACCCCGGCGCCCAAACCCACGGCAACTCCAGCCCCGACGGCGTCCACCGCCTGCGGCTCCTCGCTGCAGACGAAGATCAACGGCGCCACGTCGGGCGCGACCCTCAACCTCGGCGGCTGCACCTACTCCGCGGGAGCCACGATCAACAAGCCGCTGACCCTGGTCGGAGCGCGCATCTATCCGGCGGCCAACACCCGCGGGCTGATCGTCACGGCATCCAACGTCACCATTGACTCGGTGGTCATCGTGGGCCCCCAGGCGACGACCTACCGCTGGAACGAGGTGGGCATCCTGACCACGGGCTCGATCTCGAACCTGGTCGTCCGCAACTCGACCATCCAGAAGTTCGGCAACAGCGGGATCTGGCTGGGCACGACCAGCAACGCCCGGGTCACCGGGACCACGATCGAGGACGCCGTCTACTCGGGGATCATGGACATCTCCGGCTCGGGCGACCGGATCGCCGGCAACACCGTGCGCCGGATCGGGGTCGTGGGCGCGTCCGCCAACTCGAACAACGCCTACGGGATCGCCATCTCCAACGAGGGCGGTGCCCTGTCCTCCGACATCGTGGTCGACGGCAACACCGTCGCCAGGGTGCCGACCTGGCACGGGCTGGACACCCATGCCGGCCGGCGGATCACGTTCTCCAACAACACCGTCAGCGGCGCCCCCCGGGCCCTGTTCATCACCAGCGACAGCTACGGGCGCTCGGCAGGCGATATCACCGTCAAGGGGAACAAATTCCTCAGCCCATCGCCCGCCACCAGCAACCTGGTGACCGTCACGACGTATGACGTCGACGGGGGCTCCGTGACCGGCAACTCGGCCAGCGGCTGGGGGAGCGCGGCATTCTTCTACGACTACCAGGGCATGAGCAATGGGCTCACCGTCTCCGGGAACAGCGTCACGCCATAGGGGCCCAGCGTCATGTCAATCGCGTGACAAGGGGCCCGGCGCAGACACCGGCGACATCGGCCATACTCACCGCGGCCGCAGCGGTCCGCGACCTGGGAACGTCACCAGGAGCCGTCCGCGCCTGAACCCCGCATGGGTCATGGAGGGAACGTGCGGCCGAGCTCTCAGGCGCGCCCGTGAGGTGCGGCGAGCCCCCCGCCAGAAGCTCCGAGGTCCCCGTCATGTCGTTTCAGCGTGCCCAGCACGTCACCGTCCCCCGCCATCTCCGTCGCTTCGCGTGGCTCCTGTTGGGGCTGCTCGTGGCCGTCGGGTCCGTCAACCTGGCAGCCCCCGAGCCCGCGCTCGGGGCCTCCTGCGGCTCGTCGCTGCAGGCGAAGATCAGGGGCGCGCGATCTGGCGCGACCCTCAACCTGAGCGGCTGCACCTACTCCGCGGGAGCCACGATCGGCAAGCCGCTGACCCTGGTCGGAGCACGGATCCGTCCGGCCGCCAACACCCGCGGGCTGATCGTCACGGCGTCCAACGTCACCATCGACTCGGTGGTCATCGTGGGCCGGCAGGCGACGAGCTACCGCTGGAACGAGGTGGGCATCCTGACCACGGGCTCGATCTCGAACCTGGTCGTCCGCAACTCGATCATCCAGCGGTTCGGCAACAGCGGGATCTGGCTGGGCACGACCAGCAACGCCCGGATCGTCCGGAACACGATCAAGGACGTCGTGTACGCCGGGATCATGGATATCACCGGCTCGGGTGACCGGATCGCCCGCAACACCGTTCGCCGCGTCGGGCTCTCCCATGCCCAGAGCAACGCCTACGGGATCGCCATCTCCAACGAGGGCGGCGCCCTGTCCCGCGACATCGTGGTCCGCCGCAACCTCGTCGTCAGGGTGCCGACCTGGCACGGGCTCGACACCCACGGTGGACAGCGGATCAAGTTCGCCGGGAACACCGTCAAGCGCACCCCCCGGGCGCTGTTCATCACCAGTGACAGCCAGGGTCGGCAGGCCGCCGGCATCACCGTTGTCGGCAACCGGTTCCTGCGCCCCACGCCGACCAGCGACCGGACGGCGGTGACGACGTATGCGACGAGGAACGTCACCGTGACCGGCAACACCTCCAGGGACTGGGGGCGAGGCAACTTCTTCCATGACTTCCAGGGCCTGAGCACCGGGCTGCGCGTCTCCAGCAACAGCGTCACGCCCTGACCGGGTCACGGGGGCCAGCCGGATGGTCGACACCCTGCGGCCCCCGTGGAATACTCGGGCACTGTGCCCGCACTGCCCTCGTTCGGGACGCACGCCGTCGGTGAACGCGTCACGAGCCTCCTGCTGATCCTCGGCGCGATCGGCGCCGGACTTGTCGCGGCGTACGTCGCCGCCACGCAGGATCCGCTGGTCGCCATCCTGCTGGCCGGAGGCCTCGCCCTCGTCCTGGGCAGCCTCCGCTGGCCGCTCCTGTCCCTGTTCGTGTTCGTCGCGCTGATCCCCATCGAGGAGGCGGTCTCGATCGCCGGGGTGGGGACGTTGAGCCGGTGGGCCGGGATCGCCTTCGCATGCGTCTACATCGTGATGCGGTTCGGAAGGCTGACTCCGGGCGCCCTGCCCATCGCCGGCTGGGCATACATCGGCTGGGCGGTGCTGAGCACGGCGTGGGCTCTCGACTCGAGCACCACGATGGCGCAACTCCAGACCCTGCTCCAGCTGGCGGTGATTGGCTACCTGATCGCGGACGTGGTCATCCACCAGCCGTCGGTGATCCGGCCACTGCTGTGGACCTACTCGGTGTCG
The DNA here is from genome assembly GCA_963727585.1 of uncultured Chloroflexia bacterium. Lineage (GTDB taxonomy): Bacteria > Chloroflexota > Limnocylindria > Limnocylindrales > CSP1-4 > CAIXZV01. The sequence continues at coordinate 137,055 of CAVSHH010000008.1, forward strand.
GCCGCCGCGACGGCGGCGTTCGGGACGATGCTGTACCTCGTCGGCGCGGCCGGCGGGGGGCGCCTCGAGGCCATCTCGAACCAGAACCCGGCCCAGTTCGCCACCATCCTGCTGCCGGCGCTGATCTTCACGCTGTACGAGGCGATGCAGGGACGCCACGTCGTCGTCGCATCGGTCGCAGCCGCGCTGTGCACCGGTGCGATCGCCCTGTCGGGCACCCGCAGCGTGTGGCTGGCAGCGACCATCGTCATCTTCCTGCTCATCCTTCCACGCCTGGGCATCCGGCGGGCGGTGCTTGCCGTGGGCGTGCTGGGGGCGATGGTTGTTGCGACGCTGCAGATCCCCGGCGTCGCCAGCCTCGTCGCCGACCGAACGGCGACGGCCGCGTCGACCGGCGGCGCTGGGCGCACCGACATCTGGTCGGTCGGCCTCCAGATCTTCGGATCTTCGCCCGTGATCGGGGTGGGCTATGCCAACTTCCCGAACGCGTTCACGCCGGCCGCCGTCCGGGCCGCCGACGTGTCGGGCATCGTCGGCACCTCGAGCGGACCCCACAACCTCGTCGTCGGCACGGCGGGCGAGCTGGGCATCGTCGGGCTCCTGTTGCTGGGTCTGTTCCTGGGCCCGCTCGTGCTCCGCCGCGGCTGGGGCCCGGACGCCAACGTGGTCCAGGCGATCGTCGCCTCGCTGGCGATCAACGCGCTGTTCATCGACATCCTGGGCAACCGCAAGCAGGTCTGGGTCGCCATCGGGATGGCGGCCGGCCTCGCCTGGCTCGCGCGGCGGGCTGAGCGCGAAGCGGAACGGGCGGACCGGCAGGTCCCCGCGAGGCCGGACAACCAGGCGGCCATGGTCGGGCCGCCGGTACCGGTGGCGACCCGGACAGGACCCGCCGGGGCCGCGCTGCGCGGGGCATCCCCGGGACCAGGGGCGTGAGCGACGTCATCTGGCTGACATCGTCATATCCCTGGTCGGGGGACACGGTGGGCGGCATCTTCTTCCGCACCCAGTCGCACGCCCTCGCCAGGGCCGGCTGCCCGGTCTCCGTGGTGGCGCCCGTACCGGCCGTCCCGTGGCCGCTCGCACACCTGAGTGCCAAGTGGCGCAACCACGCACGCGCTCCACGCGAGGAGCGCGATGGCGAGGTCCGGATCCTGCGGCCCCGGTATCCCAACGTCCCCCGCCAGCCGAGCTGGGCACAGCCCGACCGGTTCATCGCCGATGCGGCCTGGCGGACGCATGACCGGTGGGAGGATCCAGGACTGATTCACGGTCACTTCTCGATCATCGGGCTGGCGGCGCGGCGGCTCGCACACCGCGCGCGGCTGCCGTACGCCCTCACGTTCCACGGGGGCGACCTCAACTGGTGGCCGGATCTCCACCCCGAGCGCCTGGACGACCTCCGGGCCACGATGCGCGACGCAGCGGCGGTGTTCACGGTGAGCGGTGCGCTCGCGGACCGGGTCCGGTCGATCTCGGGGGTCGAGGCCCGGGTCCTGCCGATCGGGGTCGACCACCGCGCGATCGCCGCCGCGACCCTGCCGCCGAAGGAGGCGCGGCGGGCCCTCGGCCTGCCTGGCGATCGCCTGGTCGTGCTGTTCGTCGGGCGGCTGGTCCCTGCCAAGGGCATCGTCGAGCTCGCCACCGCCGCGCTGGAGCTCGGCGACACGTTCCTGACGGTGCTGGTCGGGCCAGGGCCCCTAGCCGGCCACGGACTGGACGATCCACGTGCCCGCGAGCGGCTCCGCTACGTGGGTGCACAGCCGCATGACGAGGTGATCCGCTACATGGCCGCGGCCGACGTGCTCGTGCTCCCCTCCTATGGCGAGGGCCTTCCCACCGTGCTCGTGGAGGCCGGGGCGATCGGGCTTCCCGTGATCGCGAGCGCGGTCGGTGCGATCCCGGAGCTGCTCGGCGACGGCCGCGGGACGCTCCTGCCCGAGGTGTCCAGCGCCGCCATCAGGGCCGCGCTCGAGGCCTTCCGGGACGATCCCGACGGCGGACGCGAGATGGGACGGCGCCTCCGGGACCACGTGCGGCGCGAGTTCGACGTGGACAGCAATGCCACCCGGCTGCTGGCCGGCTACCGGGAGATCGACGCGGGCATCGGTCGCGAGACAACCGCCTCGGGGATGATGCCGTGACCGGCGCCGTTCCCGCCGACGTGTCCACCGGCGTGCCCACCGGCGACCAGGCTCGAGCGGACGAAGACGGAGGTCCCCGGGTGGCGATGGCCGTCTACGGGGATCTCACCTTCGACAGCCGCGTGCAGCGCGAGGCCAGGGCGCTGGCGGCGGCCGGGTACCGGGTCACGGTCTACTGCCTGGACTGGACGGGGAGCCCGGCGACGTTCGGGGCGCGCGTGGACGTGGTCGCGATGGTGCCCGAGCACGGCCGGGTGATCCCGGGCACCGCCAGCCCGTTCCTCGAGGTGCGGGGCGCGTCGGGGCGGGTCAGCCGTGTGCGGCGTCGCGTCGCGTGGCTGGGGGGCTACGTCCGCAACCTGCGGGCGTGGGGGCGCATGGTGGCCGACCATGCCGGCCGGGTGGATGCCTGGCACCTCCACGACTTCGCGGGGTTGGTGGCGATCGCTCCGCGCGCGAATGGCCCGATCGTCTACGACGTCCACGACCTGTTCACCGAGACCGGGACCGGCCGCCACCTGCCCGGGCCGGTACGCCGGGCCGCACGAGCGTACGAGCGCTGGCTCGTCCGCCGGACCTCGCTGGTCGTCGCCGTGAACGCCGGCATCGCGGACGATGTCGAACGACGCTGCCGGCCCCGGGCGATCGTCGTGGTCCACAACGCCGTCCCGCGCTGGACACCTCCGATACCCGGTCCCGACCTCATCCGGCAGCACCTCGGCCTCGCCCCGGGCGTGCCGGTGATCCTGTACCACGGGATGCTGTCTGCGATGCGGGGAATCGATCGCCTGTGCGAGGCGATGCCGGAACCCGAGCTCCAGGACGCGCATCTCGTGCTCCTCGGATACGGCCAGCTGCGCGACCGCCTCACGGAAACCGCCGCCGAGCCGAGGTTCGGGGGCCGGATCCACCTGATCGACGCCGTTCCCCCCGACCAGCTCCTGCCCTGGGTCGCATCGGCCGACGTCGGCGCGATGACGCTGCCGGCCGGGTCGCGGAACCTCGTGCTCGCTACCCCGAACAAGCTGTTCGAGTGCCTGGCAGCGGGCACGCCGCCGGTCGTGAGCGACCTCCCGCTCATGCGGTCCATCGTGATGGACGATCCCCTCGGCCCGTTGGGAGATGTCTGCGATCCGACCGACACCCGGAGCATCGCGCTCGCCATCGGCCGCATCCTGCACCGGGACGCCGCGGATCGCGCGGCACTGCGCGCCCGATGCCTGGCGGCGGCGGAGGCCCGCTGGAACTGGGAGGCGGAGGCCGACCGGCTGGTCACGGCCTATGCCGCGACGGTCGTCCGCCGACCCGAGGCTGGCGCTGGGCGCTGATCGACCGGGACGGCAGTCAGGGCTCGACGGTGTTGCCGTCGAGCACCACGCCGGTGCTGGCGTCGTCCGAGTCACGCAGGAACCCGTTCCTCCCCCAGCCCACGGCCGTGTTGCCGATGATGGCCACGTTGCGCGCGTGGTAGAGAGTGATCGCCGCCAGATTCGTGTTGACGGGCGCCGGGCTCAACAGGTCGTTGTCCAGGATCGCGATGTCCTCGGGATCATGGCCCGCCGAGTCGGCAGTGATGAAGATCCCCCGCATCGAGCGGCGGACGGTGTTGTCGCGGAACACGAGATGCTGGCCGCCGTGCGTGTCGAACGCGTGCCATGTCTGGACGTCCTCGACCGTGTTCCCGGCGACCACGATGTCCCGGGTCCTGGGCTCGGACTCGCCCTGGGTCGTGAGCGCGATGCCGTAGGCGTTATTGGCGTTCGCCTCGGCCCCTTCCAGGCCGATCCGCCGGACGACGTTGTCCTGGATCGTGCCGCCGGTTCCCGACAGCACCATCAGGCCCGCGTACACGATGTCGTGGACGTCGTTCGCCTCGAGGTGGATCTCGGCGACGTTGCGCAGGTACGCCCCGAAGCCGCCGAACGTGGCGATCTCCGTGCCACGGATCACGAGATCGCGGATCGGCGCCCCGGGCGTCGCCCAGGCGAGGATGCCCACCTCGTCGAAGGCATAGCTCGATGCCTGGGCGCCGACGAGCACCATGCCGTCCAGGGTGACCCCGTCCGCCTCGATCCGGATCCCGGCCTCGCCCGCTGGCACGTGCACCGTTCCGCCACGCACCGTGATCGCGTGCTCGATCGTCGCTCCGCCCTCGTACACGCAGCCGCGCACGTCGACCGTTCCCCCTGGGCCGGTGGCATCGACCTCGGCCTGGAGCGTTGGCCGGCACGGGGCGTCGCTCGGCCGCGGCTCACGCGAGGGCTCGGCAGCGCTCGAGGGTGCCATGGTGGGCGCGGGCGTCGAGTCGGGTGGTGCCTCACTCACCAGGACCGCCACGGCACCGATGGCGCCGGCGATGGCCAGGATCGCCCCCGCCACGGGCAGCAGCATCGCCGCCCGTGCCCGGCTGGAACGCGGATCGGTCATGAGGCGCGCGAAGCCTGCACTATCATCCGACGCGGCACCATTGCCGACCTGTCCACTTGACCCCTCATCTGCGGCCCCGGACCCCCGTGGACCAATCGCCCGCGGCCTCGGAGATCGATGCTGACCACGCGCCTGCCGGCCCACGCCCAACCCCGCGGCCAAACGTGACCCCCTCGACCCAGGGCAGGGAGTTCTCCGAGCGCGTCATCGTCGTCTATGCCACGCAGATCATGATGGTCGCGGTCGGTATCTTCAACGCCTTCCTCCTGGCCGGTCTCCTGGGCCCGACGACCAAGGGCGACTTCTACCTGCTCCGGATGCTACCTGCGACCGGGATGGTGCTGCTCCAGCTCGGGTTGCCGCAGGCCCTCTCCTTCTACTCCGCCCGGAAGCAGACCGGCGGGATGATGGGCAAGACGGTCGTGTTCACCCTCGTCCTGAGCGCGATTGGGGCGCTCGTGCTCATGCTCCTGCTGCCGCTTCTGCGGGAGGCGATGCTGGGCGATATCGAGCTGGTCCTGGTGGTCGCCGTGTGGTGCGTGCTGCCGGTCCTGCTGCTGCGCACGCTCGCCTCGAGCATCGTGATCGCCCTCAAGGCCGTGCGCTGGTTCGGCGGCGTGATGATGGCCGAGGCCGTCACCACCACCGTGCTGCTGGTCGTGCTGGTCGGAATGCTCGGCCTCGGCCTGCCGGGAGCGCTCGTGATGTTCGCCGCGGCACCGACGCTCGGGATGTTCGGCCTCTGGATCGGTGCGCGGCGAGCCATCGCCCGGTCGGAGAGCCAGGGGCCAGTCGGCTACGGGCAGCTGCTGCGCTTCGGGCTGCCGCTCTACCCTGCGAGCCTGACGTCGTTCTTCAGCAGCCGGGCGGACGTGTTCCTGATCGCCGCCCTGGCCGCGGACCCCGCGACGTTGCTCGGCTACTACAGCATGTCGGTGACCCTCGCCGAGATGGCGACCAACCTGCCGAACGCCGCCTCTGCCGTGTTCCTGCCGCACGTCGCCGGCGCGGCCCGCGAGGATGCGGACCGGCACGTGACGACGCTGTCCCGGGGCACTGTCCTGCTGACGGTTCTGACCGCCCTGGCGATCGCCCCGGTCGGCGCCATCCTCATCTCAGTGTTGCTGCCGGCATTCACGCCGGCTCTGCCTGCCCTCTACGTGCTGCTCCCGGCGGTCGTATCGCTGGCGGTGTCGAAGGTCGTCGGGGGGTACGTCTCGGGGCTGGGGCTCACCGGCCGAACGTCTGCGGCAACCGTCCTCGGCTTCGTGATCAACCTGGTCGCAAACGTCATCCTGATCCCGCAGTTCGGGATCGTGGGCGCGGCGGCGGCGTCGCTGATCTCGTACACGATCACCGCGTTGGCGATCACGCTGATCGCGTGCCGCCTCGCGCATGAGTCGCTCGCGGCGTTCTGGATCCCGCGCCGGGCCGACGTCCGCTACATGTGGGCCTCCGCGACCTCCCTGCTGCGTCGGATCGTCGCGCGCGGGAGGATCGCAGTCAGCCCGGATGGAGGAGCGAACAATGACTGAACGCCGGGCCGCCCGGCGCGTGTGGATCGTCAACCACCATGCCGCCCACCCGGACCAGTCGGCCGGAACCCGCCACTTCGCGCTGGCCCAGCAGCTGCAGCGACACGGTCATCGCGTGACGATCTTCGCCGCCAGCCAGGGCCACTACCACGTGGGCACCGATCGGCGGCTGGGCAGGGGCAGCCTCCGCCGGGCCCAGGTCATCGAGGGAGTGCGCTTCGTCTGGCTGCGGACGACCCCGTACTCCGGCAACGACTGGCGCCGGCAGCTCAACATGCTGTCGTTCCTGGTCGTCTTCCTGGTCGTGCAGCTGCGCGAACGCCGGCCCGACGTCGTCATCGGTTCGACCGTCCACCCGTTCGCGGCACTGGGTGGATGGGTGGCGGCACGCCTGCGCCGCGCCCGGTTCCTGTTCGAGGTCCGGGACCTGTGGCCGCAGACGCTCGTGGACCTCGGCGCACTGCGCATCGGCTCACCCAGCGAGCGGCTGCTCCGCGCGCTCGAGGCGTTCCTCGTCCGGCGGGCCGGTGCGGTCATCACCGTGCTGCCGGGGATGGCCGACTACCTGGCCGAGCATTCGCTGCCCGCCGGCCACGTTGTCTACATTCCCAACGGTGCCGACCTGGCGGCGTTCGAGGACGAGCCGGCCCCGGATGACCTCCCGCCGCAGGTGGACGCCTGCCTGAACGAGATCCGGCGACTGCGGCAAACGGGCCGGTTCGTGCTTGGCTATCTCGGCACGTTCGGCCGGGTCAACCGCGCCGACCTGGTCGCGGACGGGGCGGCGCTGGCCGAGCGCCGCGAGCCCGGCAGGATCGGCGTCGTCCTCGTGGGCAAGGGTCCGGAGCAGGCCGCTGTGGAGCGGGCGGCCGGTGCGTCGCCCGCAGCAAGCGTGTGCCCGCCGATCCCGAAGCGGTACGTGCCACTCGTCTTGCGGGAGCTCGATGCCACCGTCGTCCACACCACGTACACGCCCGTCTACAAGTACGGCATCAGCTTCAACAAGCTGTTCGAGTACATGGCGGCGAGCCGGCCGGTCGTGTTCGCCTGCGACAGCGCCTACGACCCCGTCCAGTCCGCCGGTGCCGGCATCACGGTCGCGCCGGACAGCGCCGAGAGCCTCGCCGATGCGTATCTGGCGTTGGCCGCCATGCCGCCGGGCGAGCGGGCGGCGATGGGCGCCGCCGGGCGCGCACACGTGGCCGCCGAGCACGACGTGGTCCGCCTGGGTGACACGCTTGCCGCAGTGGTCGAAGGCAGGCTGCCGGCCGGGAGCTGAGCCCGGTCAGGCAGGCAGAGCGTCCTCGCCGACGCGACCGGAGGAGATCAGCCGGGCTGCGGGCCGGGCTCGTCCGGCATCGGCCTGGCCTTCTGGTCGTCCACGCTGTAGGAGATGTAGTAGCCCGCGTGGGCCGTACCGGCAACACGGTTGAGCACCACCCCGAGCAGCTGGGCACCCGCCCGGGACAGCGCCTCGCGGCCCTGGCGGACGGCACGCCGTCGGCTGGAGCTGGTGTCCATGACGAACAGGGTGCCATCGACCATCGAGCTCAGGATCGCCGCATCCGCAACGGCCCGGAGCGGCGGGCTGTCGAAGATCACGAGGTCCTCCTCGGCCAGCAGCCGGTCGAGGACCGCACGCATCCGCTGGGATCCCAGCAGCTCGGCCGGATTGGGGGGAAGCGAGCCGGTCGTGATCACCCGCAGGTTGGCCTGCTCGGTGGGCTGGGCGATGGCATCCACGCTCACGGCATCGTTGCGCAACAGCGAGGTGAGGCCCTGGGTGTTGGGCAGGTCGAACAGCTGGTGCACGCCGGGCTTCCGCAGGTCGGCGTCGACGAGCAGCACCCGGCGCCCTGCCTGTGCGAAGGCGACGGCCAGGTTGCAGGCGGTCACCGTCTTGCCCTCGCCGGGGCTGGAGCTGGTCACGAGCAGGGTGTGGACCGGCCCCTCGAATGCAGCGAACTCGATGTTGGTCCGTAGCGTGCGATACGCCTCGGCGGCGGCCGAGCGCGGATAGAGCAATGCCGCCAGCTGGTAGATCTGGCTCCGCCCGCCCTCGCCGCGCATGCGGCCGATCGCGCCGAGGGTGGTCAGCCCGACGGTCGCCTGGACGTCATCGGAGTCCTTGATCGGATCCCGGATCAGCTCGACCGCGAACGCGAACCCAACCGACAGCACGAGTCCGAGCACCATGGCCAGCGCGACGTTGAGCAGGATCCGCGGCGACACGGGCGCGGACTGGGGGACCGCCGGCTCGATCATGCTGATCAGGTTCGTCTGCTGTGCCGCCGAGAAGGTCAGCAGCGTGGCGTACGTCGAGCGAAGGCTGACCAGCCGGCCCTCGAGCGTGGACAGCTCGGCCTCCTCCTCCGGTGTCCGCTCGTCGAGGGCAGTGAGCTCCTCGACCCGCGCCTGCGCCGCCTGGATCTGGTCCTGGGTCGCTTGCAGATCGGCATCGATCGATGCCTGCAGCTCCGCCGTGCGACCCTGGATCGCCGGGGAGGCGGCCGTCAGCTGGTCGCCGATCGCGTTGGCGATCGCGGCCGCGAGGTCCGGATCCGTGTACTGCACGGTGACCGTGACCAGCGTGCTGTCGGCCGGTGCCTCGGCGACGACCATGCCGCTCAGCTCGTCGGGCGTGACGTCGAGGCCGAGATCCTCGATCACCCCCTCCATGATCGGCCGGGTGGTCGCGATGGCCGCGTAGGTGGTGGACAGCCGCTGGGAGGCCAGGAGCTGGGTGTAGTCCGGGCTGGCACTGCTGAGCGACTGGCCGACGATCAGGGTGGCCTTCGACTCGTAGATCTTGTGCTGGAGGCTGCTGATGGCGAACGCGGCCACCGCGGCAAGCACCACGCTCACGATGAACAGCGGGAACCACGTCCGCGCGATGCCGATCTGGCGCCGAAGATCCACGAATGCTCACTCTCTGCCCGCGGGGCTCCGCACGCGCGGCCTGCGACGATGGAAGGGGCGACAGCGATGATTGGGCAGGACCGGCCGGGTCGTCAACCGCGCGTTGACGATCGTCAACCCCCGGGAGCGCAGGCTGCAGCCCGGAACAGCGGTGTCCCTGGCGCAGGCGGACCCCCAACCGCAACCCAACGACCACCACCACGGCCCCTGCCCCGCCGCCATCGATTTCGCTACGGTCCCCTTCCATCCCCGCGGGGGGACCGGCGGAGGGCCAGCCCGTGACCCAGGCGGTGCCACAGCAGACCCCGACGCTCTATGAGCCGTCCACCGAGCACGACGCCTGCGGCTTCGGCTTCGTGGTCGACGTCGCGGGTCGCCGCTCGCACGGGATCGTGCGCGACGCCCTCACGGTCCTGGTCAATCTCGAGCACCGGGGTGCTTCGGGCGCCGAGGCCGATACGGGGGACGGCGCGGGCATTCTGCTGGCCGTCCCGCACGCGTTCCTGCGGGCTGCCGCGGCCGAAGCCGGACACGAGCTGCCCGACACCGGGTTCGGCGTGGCCCAGGTCTTCCTGCCGCGGGACGCGGCCAGCAGAAACGGGACCATCGAGCGGTTCGAGAACGGGCTGGCCGCCGAGAACCTGACCCTGCTGGGCTGGCGCGACGTCCCAACCGATAATCGCGGGCTGGGCGGCAGCGCCCGGGCGAGCCAGCCGGCGATGGTCCAGGCGTTCATCGCCCGACCCGCCGACCTGCTGCCGGGCCCGGACGGTGACCTTGCCTTCGACCGGCGCCTGTACGTCGCCCGCCGGCTGGTCGAGAAGTCGATCGCCCGCAGCTCGCTCCCCGGCCGGGGTGACGCCTACATCCCCTCGATGTCGTGCCGCACCATCGTGTACAAGGGGATGCTCAACGCGTCGCAGCTGCGCACCTTCTATCCGGACCTCGCGGACGAGCGCCTGGAGAGCGCCATCGGCCTCGTCCACTCGCGGTTCTCCACGAACACCTTCCCCTCGTGGTCGCGCGCCCACCCCTACCGCTACATCAGCCACAACGGCGAGATCAACACCCTGCGGGGCAACGTGAACTGGATGTTCGCGCGCCAGTCCACGTTCCGCAGCTCGGTGTTCGGCGGCGACCTGGCCAAGATCCTGCCGGCCGTGGATGTGGACGGCTCGGACACCACGATCTTCGACAACGTCCTGGAGCTGCTGCACCTGTCGGGCCGCGGCCTCGCCCACGCGATGATGATGATGGTCCCCGAGCCGTGGGGCCGGGACACCGGCATGGATCCCCAGCGGCGCGCGTTCTACGCCTACCACTCGTGCCTCATGGAACCGTGGGACGGCCCGGCATCGCTGGCGTTCACCGACGGGGTCCGGGTCGGCGCCACGCTCGACCGCAACGGCCTCCGACCCGGCCGCTACTGGGTGACGAGAGACGGGCGCGTGGTCATGGCGTCGGAGGCAGGCGTGCTCCCCATCGCCCCCGAGGACGTGGTCGCCAAGGGCCGCCTCCAGCCGGGGCGGATGTTCATGGTCGACACGGAGCAGGGGCGGATCATCCCCGACGACGAGCTCAAAGCGGCCATCACCGGCGCCCAGCCATACCAGGCATGGCTCGACGAGCACCTCGTGAGCCTCGGCGACCTGCCGGCACCCAGCAGCGTGATCGGCCCCGACCACGAGACGGTGCTCCGGCGCCAGGAGGTGTTCGGATACACCACCGAGGACGTCCGGCTCATCATCGGCGAGATGGCCCGCACCGGCGCCGACCCGATCGGCTCCATGGGCAACGATGCTCCGCTCGCGGTGCTGTCCGAGCGTCCGCAGCTCCTCTACAGCTACTTCAAGCAGCTGTTCGCGCAGGTCACCAACCCGCCGGTGGACGCGATCCGCGAGGAGCTGATCATGGCCACCGACCGCTCGATCGGGCCGGAGGCCAACCTGCTGGAGCCGGGACCTGAAGCCGCCCACCAGGTCGCCATCCCCTCCCCGGTGATCAGCAACGCCGAGCTGGAGACGATCCGGACGCTCGACGGCGGGCCGGACAGCCACGGCTTCCGCTCGATCACCCTGCCAATCCTGTTCAAGGTCGCCGACAACGGGTCCGGGCTGCGACGCGCCATCGAGGACCTGCGACGCCAGGCGTCGGAGGCGATTGCCGAGGGCTACAACCAGGTCATCCTCTCGGACCGCGGCCACAACGAGACCGATGCGCCGATCCCGGCCCTGCTCGCGGTCAGCGCCGTCCACCACCACCTCGTGCGCGCCGGGACGCGCGGCCGGGTGGGCCTGCTGCTCGAGTCGGGCGAGCCGCGCGAGGCCCACCACTTCTGCCTCCTGATCGGGTACGGCGCGTCGGCGATCAACCCCTACCTCGCGTTCGAGACGATCGACGACCTGGTCACCCTGGGCGCAATCCCCGGCCCCTACGAGGAGGCCGAGCACCGGTATCGCAAGGCGGCCACCAAGGGCGTGATCAAGGCCATCAGCCGGATGGGGATCTCGACCGTCCACGGCTACCACGGCGCCCAGGTATTCGAGGCGATCGGCCTCAACCGCGACTTCGTGGACGAGTACTTCACCTGGACGCCGACCCGAATCGGCGGGATCGGGATCGAGGTGGTGTCCCGGGAGGTCAGGGCCCGCCAGGACCGTGCCTACCCGACCCGCCCGATCGTCCACCGCCAGCTGCCGCCCGGCGGCCAGTACCAGTACCGCGACGACGGCGAGAACCACCTGGTCAACCCGCTGACGGTCCACACCCTCCAACGGGCGGTGCGGACCGGCGACTACGGCGCGTTCAAGGACTACAGCAGCCTGGTGGACGACCAGAGCGGCCGGCTGGCGACCCTGCGCGGGCTGCTGGAGCTCAGGCCCGCCATGCGCCCGGTGCCTGTCGACGAGGTCGAACCGGTCGAGGCGATCGTGCGCCGGTTCAAGACGGGCGCCATGAGCTACGGCTCCATCAGCCAGGAGGCGCACGAGACCCTGGCGATCGCGATGAACCGGCTGGGCGGCAAGTCCAACACCGGTGAGGGCGGCGAGGATCCCGGGCGGTATCAGGCCCTCGAGAACGGGGATTCGACGAACAGCGCCATCAAGCAGGTCGCCTCGGGACGATTCGGCGTGACCAGCGCGTACCTGGTCAACGCCCGGGAGCTCCAGATCAAGATGGCCCAGGGGGCGAAGCCCGGCGAGGGAGGCCAGCTGCCCGGCTCCAAGGTCTATCCGTGGATCGCCCGCACCCGCCACTCCACGCCGGGCGTCGGCCTGATCAGCCCGCCGCCGCACCACGACATCTACTCCATCGAGGACCTCAAGCAGCTCATCCACGACCTCAAGAACGCCAACCACGAGGCGCGGGTCAGCGTGAAGCTGGTCGCCGAGGTGGGCGTGGGGACCGTCGCCGCCGGCGTCGCCAAGGCGCACGCCGACGTCATCCTGATCTCGGGGCACGACGGCGGGACCGGCGCCTCGCCGCTGACCTCGATCAAGCATGCGGGCGTCCCGTGGGAGCTCGGCCTCGCCGAGGCCCACCAGGTGCTGCTCATGAACGATCTGCGCAGCCGTGTCGTCCTCGAGGTGGATGGCCAGCTCAAGACCGGTCGCGACGTCGTGGTCGGCGCCCTGCTGGGCGCCGAGGAGTTCGGGTTCGCCACCGCACCGCTGGTGGCGCTGGGCTGCGTGATGATGCGCGCCTGTCACCTCAACACCTGCCCGGTGGGCGTGGCGACCCAGGACCCGGAGCTGCGCAAGCGGTTCGCCGGCGATCCCGACCACGTCGTCAACTTCATGCGCTTCATCGCCCAGGAGGTGCGCGAGCACATGGCGCGCCTCGGGTTCCGGACGATGGACGAGCTGATCGGCCGGGCGGATCGCCTCGAGGCGCGTCCTGCGCTCGACCACTGGAAGGCGCGCGGGCTGGACCTCAGTCGGGTCCTCGCCCTGCCCGACGTGCCGGGGACCTACGAGGGCCGCCAGACGATCATCCAGCAGCACCGGGTGGAGGAGGGCCTCGACAAAACGGTGCTGATCGGGCTCGCCCAGCCCGCCATCACCGAGGGCCTGCCGGTCCGCGCGACCCTGCCCATCCGGAACGTCAACCGGACCGTGGGCACGATGCTCGGCTCGGAGATCACCCGCCACTGGGGCCGCGAGGGCCTGCCGCTCGACACGATCGGCCTGCGGTTCCAGGGCTCCGCCGGCCAGAGCTTCGGGGCGTTCATCCCGCGCGGGCTGACGCTGCGTCTCGAGGGCGATGCCAACGACTACATCGGGAAGGGGCTGTCGGGTGGGCGGCTGATCGTCCATCCACCCGCCGGGAGCGCGTTTGCCGCCGACCAGAACGTGATCATCGGCAACGTTGCGCTGTACGGCGCGACCAGCGGCGAGGCGTTCTTCAATGGCACCGCCGGGGAGCGGTTCGCGGTGCGCAACTCGGGCGCCGTCGCGGTCGTCGAGGGCGTCGGCGATCACGGCTGCGAGTACATGACCGGCGGGCGGGTGGCCGTGATCGGGCCGACCGGGCGCAACTTCGCGGCCGGGATGTCCGGTGGGGTCGCGTGGGTCTACGACACGGACGGCAGCTTTGCGAGCCGCTGCAACCGGGAGCTGGTTGGTCTCGAGGCGCTCGACCCCGATGGCGAGGACGCCGCCACGCTGTGCGAGCTCCTGGTCCGCCATCGCGACCTGACCGGCTCCGAGCGGGCCCGACAGCTGCTCAACGACTGGCCGGCGTCGCTGGCCCGATTCGTTCGCGTCATCCCCCATGACTACCGCCGCGTGCTCGAGGCCCAGCTCCGGATGCGGGCGACCGGGCTGACGGTGGAGGAGGCCGAGATGGCCGCGTTCGAGGAGAACGCCCGCGACCTGGCACGGGCGGGAGGTGCCTGATGGGCAGGCCGACCGGGTTCATCGAGATCGAGCGCCACTCCCAGCCGGCCCGACCGCCGTTGGAGCGGATCCACGACTGGAGCGAGGCGCATCCCAGGCTGTCCGACGGCGAGCTCGCGGACCAGGGTGCACGGTGCATGGACTGCGGCGTCCCGTACTGCCATGCCGGCGCGATGATCAGCGGGATGGCCGCCGGCTGTCCGATCCACAACCTGATCCCGGAGTGGAACGATCTCGTCTACCGCGGCCAGTGGCGCGAGGCGGCGATCCGGCTGTATCGCACCAACAACTTCCCCGAGTTCACCGGCCGCGTGTGCCCGGCCCCCTGCGAGGGCTCGTGCACGGTGGGGCTCAACGGCGACCCGGTGGCGATCAAGACGATCGAGCAGGAGATCGCCGACCGGGCATGGGAGGCCGGCTGGGTCACGCCTGATCCGCCGCAGGTCCGCACCGGGAAGACCGTCGCGGTGATCGGATCGGGGCCCGCCGGCCTGACCGCCGCGGACCAGCTCAACCGGCAGGGCCACGCGGTGACGGTGTTCGAGCGCAGCGGGCGCATCGGCGGGCTGCTGATGTACGGGATCCCCAACATGAAGCTGGACAAGGACATGGTCGGTCGCCGGGTCGGGCTGATGGAGGCCGAGGGCGTCGCGTTCCGGACCCTGGTCACGGTCGGCGCGGACACCGGCGCCGACGAGCTGCTCGAGCAGTTCGATGCGGTCGTCCTCGCGACGGGCGCCACGGTTGCGCGCGACCTGCCGGTGCCGGGGCGCGAGCTGGGCGGGATCCACCTTGCGATGAACTTCCTGCGCGGCAACACCCGGAGCCTGCTGGACGGCGGGGCGGAGGCCGAGGCGCCGATCGATGCCGCCGGCCGGGACGTGGTGGTGATCGGCGGCGGCGATACCGGGACCGACTGCGTCGGAACGGCGATCCGGCAAGGGGCCCGCAGCGTGCGCCAGCTCGAGCTGCTTGCCCGGCCGCCGCTCCAGCGCGCAGCCACGAACCCCTGGCCGGAGTGGCCGAAGGTCTACAAGATGGACTACGGGCAGGAAGAGGCCGCCGCGCTGTGGGGCGAGGACCCGCGCCGGTACTCCACCACCACCCGCCGGTTCATCGGCCACAAGGAGCACGTCGCCGGCATCGAGATCGCCGACCTCAGCTGGCAGCCGGGCCCCGACGGCCGGCTCGCCATGCGGGAGGTGCCGGGCACGGCCCAGGTGATCGACGCGGACCTCGTGCTGCTGGCGCTGGGCTTCGTCGGCCCGGAGCCCGCTCTGCCCAGGGCGTTCGAGTGCGAGCTCGACCCGCGCGGCAATGTCCGGACCGGGCCCGACCGGATGACCACGACGCCCGGCGTGTTCGCCGCGGGCGACTGCGTGCGCGGCCAGTCGCTTGTCGTATGGGCCATCCGGGAAGGGCGCGCGGCCGCCGACGGCGTCGACCGCTACCTGTCCCGGCTGATCTGACCGCGCGGCCGGGGAGCGCCGCCTTCCCGCCCGTCAGTTGCCGCTGACCACCAGCGCACGGCGGTCGACCACGTAGGGTGCCAGGCGTGCGCCCAGGAGCATCAGCTCGCGGTCGAGGAGGGTGTCCAGCCCGTGGAGCCGTTCGCCGGCACTGGGCGCTTCCAGCAGGTCCTGCTTGCGATCCTGCTCCACCTGGACGATCCCGGTGAGCAGGTAGGACAACGCGGAAGGGTCGTCGGGGATGCGCAGGGCGGCACTGGTCGCCTCCGGGTCGTCCACCGGGAGGGGCTCGCCGTCGGAGGACCCCGTGAGATCGCTGGCGTCGATCTCGAGCTCGTCGTCGACCTCGGTCTCGACCTCCATCTGGACATCGATCGGCTCGGCGGTCTCCCCGTCGCGCGGCTGGAGCAGCCGGAGGTAGTCCACGAACCGCCGGGTGACCCGGCCCGCCAGGCGGTCCGTGTCTCGTTCGGCAGGGCCTCCCGGCTCATCGGGGAACGGCTCGACGTCGGCCACCAGGTAGGGAGCGAGATCGGTGTGCACCTCGCGAACGACGAACCGCGCGACACCCACGGCCAACAGGTCGTAGCGGCCGTCCGCATACCGGCTCGCCTCGCGGATCTCGGCGAACGTGCCCACGGCGGCGATCGAGAGCTCCACGCGTCCACCCTGGCCGGGCGCCACCTCGCGCCCGTCGCGGATGAGCACCACGCCGAACGGTGACGGCGCATCGAGGCAGGTGCGGACCAGGTGGCGGTAGCGGTCCTCGAACACGTGCAGCGGCAGCGCGATGCCGGGCGCCAGGACAGTGTGCAGCGGAAACAGCGGGATCTGCATCTCCCGCCCAGCCTACGACACCCTCGTCGAACGCGACGAGGCGGCCGGAACCGGCGTCAGGCGACGGTCAATGCGAGCAGGAGCGGGGCGCGCCCTCGTCCTCGGCGGTCCGGAAGCTGGAGCCGCAGCCGCAGCCCGACACCGCATTCGGATTGTTCACCGTGAACCCGGCCCCCATCAGGGTGTCGACGTAGTCGATCTGCGACCCCTGGATGAGCGGCACGCTGTTGTTGTCGATGTAGACGCGAACCCCGTTGGCCTGCAGCACGTTGTCGTCTGCGGTCGGCTGGTCCTCGAGCATCATCCCGTAGCGATAGCCCGAGCAGCCGCCGGAGTAGACGTACACGCGCAGGCCGATCTCCGGGCTCGTCTCTTCCTTGGTCAGCTCGGCCAGCTTGCTGGCGGCGGCGTCGGTGAGCGAGACGACCGTCGGCGTGGCGTCGATCATGGGAACGGTCTCCTTCGGGGGTCGCTGGCTCCGCCCCGACCCGGGAGCGCGAGCATGACCGATCGTACGCACCGCAACCGATTTCGTCCAGCACCCGCGCCGAAACTCCGCCTGGAGCCCGCCGGCACCCTCGCCGACTGGCGCTCGTCAGCCCTCGATCCGCTCCACGATCGTGGCGATCCCCTGGCCCACGCCGATGCACATCGCGGCCAGCCCGAAGCGGCCGCCGGTCCGGGCGAGCTCGTGGACGAGCATCGTCATCAGTCGCCCCCCGGATGCTCCGAGCGGGTGACCGAGCGCGATCGCGCCGCCGTTGGGATTGACCCGGCCCGGATCGAGCTCCAGCTCGTCGATGCACGCGATCGACTGGCTGGCGAATGCCTCGTTGAGCTCCACCAGGTCGATGTCGACCATCTCGAGGCCCGCCCGGGCCAGGACCTTGCGGATCGCCGGCACCGGGCCGATGCCCATCACGTCGGGGTGCACGCCGGCGACCGCCGTCGCGACCACCCGGGCCATCGGCCGCAGGCCCAGCTCGCGGGCGCGGACCGCCTCGGCCATCAGCACCGCCGACGCCCCGTCGTTGATCCCGGAGCTGTTGCCCGCGGTGACCGTGCCGTCCCTCGTGAACGCCGGTCGGAGCGCCGCCAGCGCCTGGGGACTGGCATCCGGCCGCGGGTGCTCGTCGCGGTCGACGATGGTGACGGCGCCCTTGCGTCCCACGACCTCGACCGGGACCAGCTGGGACGCGAAGCGGCCGGCCTCGATCGCCGCAGCGGCACGGCGCTGGCTCTCGAGCGCGAACGCGTCCTGGCGCTCGCGGCTCACGCCGTACTCGGCGGCCACCCGCTCGGCGGTCTCACCCAGCGAGATCGGCGGGTAGAGCTCGCGCATCCGCGGGTTCACGAAGCGCCAGCCGAGGGTGCTGTCCTCCATCGTCCGCTGGCCGCGCTCGAACGGGGTCGCGGGCTTGAGCATGACGAGCGGCGCCCGGGTCATGGATTCCACGCCGCCCGCCAGGAACAGGTCGCCGTCACCGGCCGCGATGGCATGGCTCGCGGTGTTGATGGCCTGGAGCCCGGAGCCGCACAGCCGGTTGACCGTCTGACCGGCCACCTCGACCGGGAACCCGGCCAACAGCGCGGCCATCCGGGCGACATTCCGGTTGTCCTCGCCGGCCTGGTTGGCGCAGCCCATCACGACGTCCTCGACGGCCGCCGCATCCACACCCGTCCGGTCCACCAGGGCTCGCAGCACCACGGCCGCGAGGTCGTCAGGCCGAACGCCGGCGAGCGCGCCTCCATAACGTCCGAATGGCGTCCGGACGGCATCGATGATCCAGGTCTCGCGGAGGGGTCGGTCAGGGGGTCGAGGCATGAGACCGATTGTAGGAGCGGGACGGGCTCGCTATCGTCCGGTCCAGGTCGGCGGCCGCTTCTCCAGGAACGCGATCATCCCCTCGCGCTGGTCCGCCGTCTCGAACAGCGCCTCGAAGCGCTGGCGCTCGAACCGCAGGCCCTCCCCGAGCGGGCGCTCCTGGGCGGCCACGACCGACGCCTTGGCCGCCTGGACGGCGAGCGGCGGCATCGACGCGATCCGGCCCGCCAGCTCGAGCGCCCGATCCACGGTCTCGGCCGCGGGAACCACGAGCGAGACCAGGCCCATCCGCTCGGCCTCCGCGGCGCCGATCCGGCGCCCGGTCAGGATCAGCTCCATGGCCCGCGCCTTGCCGATCGACCGCGTCAGCCGCTGGGTGCCGCCGGCGCCGGGGATCACCCCGATCCGGACCTCGGGCTGGCCGAGCTGCGCGTTCTCGCCGGCCACCACCAGGTCGCAGGCCATGGCCAGCTCACAGCCCCCGCCCAGCGCGAACCCGCGGACCGCCGCGATGACCGGCGTCCGGAGGTGGCCGATCCGGTCAAGCGCCGCGAACGGGTCCGCCTCGTGCAGGCTGCGGGGGGTCTGGCCGGCCAGCTCCTGGATGTCGGCCCCGGCGGCGAACGCCCGGTCGCCGGCACCGGTGATCACGATCGCGCGGCAGTCGGGGTCGCCGTCCAGCACCGCCAGCAGCTCGCCCAGCTGGGCCACCAGGTCGAAGGACAGGGCATTGAGCTGGTCGGGCCGATCGAGGGTGAGTAGCGCCACCGCGGCCAGCGGTCCGTCGCCCGCCGGGAAGTCGGTCCGGACCAGGCGCTCGGGTCCGCCGTCCTGGTCGAGGTCGTCGGTGCGGTCGTGGGTCATCACTTCGCCTCCGTGAGCCAGTCGGTGTCCGGGCCGGTGGGCCCCGCGGCCTCGGCCCGGGCCGAGGAGAACCTGCCCTTGCCGGCGACTCGGGCGGGGCCGGGCGGTGCCGTCGCCCCCGTCTCCGCGCGCCGTGTCGCCACGTCCTGCGTCGACCGGTAGAAGCCGGCAAGCGCCTCGTTGAACAGGGCCGGCTTCTTGAGCATGACCTCGTGGCCGCAGTCCGGCGCGACGAACAGGCGGGCGTCCGGCAGCTGGCGCTTGAGCCGGTTGGCGTGGTCCACGGGGACGAACGGGTCGCGATCGCCGACGGCGACCAGGACCGGGCAATCGATGCGCACGAGCTCGTCAGGACCATGGAGCGGCTGGGTGGCCACGTCGGTCGAGATGGCGGGCAGGAGCCGCTGCCAGGCACCGTCGCCCTGGACAGGGTCGTGACGCCGCGCGAGCTCGTCGGCCCAGGCCGGGTCGTGGGCGAGGATCCGCTGTGGATCGAACAGGCGGCGGGCGACGGAGGCTCGTGGCTCGCGATCCTGCGAGATCCCGACCAGCACCAGCGTCCGCAGACGCTCCGGGGCCCGGACGGCCACCCCGAGGGCGATGGCGGCTCCCATCGAGAACCCCATCAGGTGGAAGGTCGTGAGACCCATGGAGTCGACGAACGCAAGCACGTCGTCCATGAGCCGCGTGCAGGAGAAGCCGTCCCGCACGTCCCAGCGGGTGCTCCCGTGCCCGCGCGCATCGGGGACATAGCAGTGGAATGCCTTGGCGAACAGCGGCAGCTGCGGTCCGAAGTCCTCGCGCCCCGACGAGCTGGCCCCGTGGAGCATGAGCAGCGGAGGCCCGGCACCCCGGACCTCGTAGTCGATGTCGATGCCGTTCGCGCGCAACCGGGGCATGGTCGCCGTCAGCCCTCGGGTGACTCGGGCTTGCCCACCACGCGGGCGGTCGTCGCCCGCTCGATGCGCAGGTACCGCCGGCGGTGGTACAGGAGCGGCGGCGCGGTCGGCTCGTCGAGCTCGAGCGACCCGACCCGCCCGACGTACAGGTAATGGTCGCCGACCTCGAACCGGTCGATGACCTCGCACTCGAGGCTGGCGATCGCTCCGTCCAGGAGCGGCACCCCGGTCTCGCCCGGACGCCAGGCGGCGCCGCAGAACGCGTCACGATCGGGCGTGACGGCGGCTCCCGCGAAGCAGTCGCTGAGCCACTGCTGGTCCTCGGCCAGGATGTTGACCGCGTAGCGGCGCGCGGCGTCGATGGTGGGCACGATGAACCGCTTGCGATCGAGGGCGACCACGATGGTGGCCGGGTCGAGGCTCACCGAGGTCAGCGCGTTGACCGTGATCCCCTGGGGCCGGCCGTCGTCGATTGCCGTGACCACGGTGACCCCGGTCGCGAACTGGCCCATCACGGTCCGGAAGTCGGCGGTCGAGACGTTCACGAGGAAGAGCATACGAGGCGCGGCTCGGTCCGCGTGGCATGCTGGCGGGTGGCAGGTCGTTTCAGCGAGGAGGGTCCGGTGGACATTCAGGCAGACCCGCGGTACCGGGAGATCGGCGACCGGGTTCGAGCGATGCTGGCGCCCGGCCTGGGGCAGCCGTCCAGCTTCCAGGACGTGGAGCTGTCGCCCGATGGGCGCCGCCTGGCGGCCGTGTGCCGGATCGCCGACACCCTCGAGGGTGAGGCCCGCTCGGAGCTCTGGCTGTTCGAACTGGACGCGTCGACCCACCGGTCCCTCACGGCGGCCGACGGCAACGCCGCCTCGCCGCGGTGGCTACCGGACAGCAGCGCGATCGCGTTCCTCGCCGACCACGGTCACCGGCATCGGATGACCCCCTGGATCGCGACCATCGAGGCGGGCGAGGAGCCACGCCTGCGCGAGCTCGACTCCCCGCCCGGCGTCGCGGAGCACGTCCGCGTGTCGCCTGACGGCACCCGGCTCGCCGTGCTCATGGCGGGCGACGCGGCCGAGCAGGCGGACGGCCTGGGATCCGGCACCGTGGGCCAGGGCCTGGAGCGCGAGCGTCCCGACTGGTTCCCGCTGGTCGAGACAGCCGACGCCGGCGACACCGGGCGCAGCGCGTGGGTCCTGGACCTCGCGAGCAGCGGGACGCGGCAGGTCTCGCCGGACGGCCTGAACGTCTGGGAGGCGGGCTGGCTGGGCGACGAGGCGCTGGTCGCGGTGGTCAGCGACGACCCGGCCGAGGACGCCTGGTACCGGACGCGGCTGGTCCGGCTGGATGCCGCCCGGGATGGCCAAGAGGGCGGCCTGCCGGAGCCCGTCCTCCTGTACCAGCCCGAGTGGCAGCTCCAGTTCGCGGAGGGCTCGCCCGACGGCTCCCGGGTCGCCGTGATCGAGGCGGTGGCGAGCGACCGGTACTTCGCCCAGGGCGACATCGTGATCTGCTCGGCGGATGGATCGGGCGCTCGATCGCCGGGCTGGCTGGGCGCCGACCTGTCGATCGTCCGCTGGGACGGACCGGACGCGCTGGTGGCGGCCGGCGCGGCCGGCTTCGAGCAGGTCGTCATGCGCCTCGCGGCCGATGGCGATCCCCGGCCGACCAAGCTCCTGCGCACCGCGGGCCAGATGCGCCTGCCGTTCGGGGGGATGTCGACCGGGGGCGGCCGGGTCGCGATCTCGCTCACGGGCCCCGACCGGCCGGAACGCCTGTCGCTCGTCGAGGACGGGGCGGAGCGACCCCTGCTGCGCACCGACCACGCCGGTCACGAGCTGATCCGCGCGGCGATCGCCGGACAGCGGATCGAGACATGGTCGGCACCCGACGGCACCCGCATCGAGGGTCTTCTCGTGCTTCCCCACGGCGAGCCGCCGTTCGCCACGGTGCTCTGGATTCACGGCGGACCGGTAGGTGCGGCGGGCGGCGCATTCCTGTCCGCCTCGGTGGCATCCCTGGTGGACGCCGGGTACGCGATCGTGTTTCCCAATCCTCGGGGCTCGACGGGTCGCGGCCGTGCCTTCGCCGCGGCCGTGGTGGGTGACATGGGCGGCCCGTTCGACACCGGTGACCTGCTCGCAGCCATGGACCACCTCGTCGGCATCGGCGTGGCAGACCCGGACCGCCTCGTCTGCGCAGGCGGCAGCTATGGCGGGTACATGTCCGCGCTGCTGCCCGCGATCGATGAGCGGTTCGCCGCCGCGTTCGTCGCGTCGCCCCTGACGGACCTGATCTCGTCCTACTACGGTTCGAGCCTGACCTGGTTCGTCGACGCCTTTGTCGGCGGCCGGCCGGACGTGGTGCCCGACCGCTACCTCGCTCGGTCGCCGGTGTTCGCCGGGGCGGCCCTCCGCACCCCCAGCCTGATCACGGCGGGCGCTCGAGATCGGGCGACACCGGTCGGCCAGGCGGTGGAGCACTTCCGGGCGCTCCGGGAGCAGGGCACGCCCGCCGAGCTGGTGGTCTACCCCAAGGAAGGACACGGGGTCGAGGCGATCGATGCCGCGCTGGACTGGACCGCGCGCATGGTGATGTGGCTGGAGCGGTTCGCGCCTCCGCGTCGCTGATCGAGGCTGCCGGAGGCCTCGGACGGGACTACCATCGTCGTCATGAGCAGCGACACGACCCCGTCCGCGGCGACCCGGATCGAGCGGGACTCCATGGGTGAGATGGAGGTCCCCGGGGACGCCCTCTACGGCGCCTCCACCCAGCGCGCCGTCCTCAACTTCCCGATCAGCGGCACCCGCCTGCCGCGCCGCTTCCTGCGTGCCCTGGCGCTGGTCAAGCTGGCGGCAGCCGAGACCAACCAGGCACTGGGCCTGCTCGACGCCCCCAAGGCCCAGGCGATCGCGGCCGCCGCGCACGAGGTGGCCGAGGGCGGCTACGACGACCACTTCCCGATCGACGTCTACCAGACCGGATCGGGCACCTCGACCAACACCAACATGAACGAGGTGATCAGCCACCTCGCCAGCGCGCGGCTGGACGGGGCGAAGGTCCATCCCAACGACGACGTCAACAAGTGCCAGTCCAGCAACGACACGATCCCCACCGCGCTCCAGCTGTCGGGCGCCATCGCGATCGAGGACGAGCTGATCCCGGCCCTGATCGAGCTGCAGGCGGCGCTGGCCGCCAGGTCGGACGAGTTCTGGAACGTCGTCAAGACCGGCCGGACACATCTCCAGGACGCCACGCCGATCCGGCTCGGCCAGGAGTTTGCCGGCTACGCGGGCCAGGTGGAGGAGGCGATCCGCCGCGCCCAGGCCGCCCGCGACGAGCTGCTGGTCGTGCCCCTGGGCGGGACCGCGGTCGGGACGGGCATCAATGCCCACCCCGAGTACGCGGCGCGCGCGTGCGGCCACCTCTCGGAGATGACCGGGCTGCTCGTCCGCGAGGCGCCCAACCACTTCCACGCCCAGGCCACGCTCGATGCGTCCATCGCCGCGCATGGCGGGCTCAAGGCGGTCGCCCTCGGGCTGTGGAAGATCGCCAGCGACATCCGGCTGATGGGCATGGGTCCCCGCGCCGGCATCGCCGAGCTCGCGCTGCCCGAGACGCAGCCGGGCTCCTCGATCATGCCGGGCAAGGTGAACCCGGTGATCGTCGAGAGCCTGACCATGGTCGTGGCCCGTGTCGTCGGCAACGACGCCACCGTGGCCTTCGGGCAGACCGGGTCGTTCCTCGAGCTCAACGTGATGCTCCCGGTCACCGCCGTCGCCCTGCTGGAGTCGATCACGCTGCTCGCGGCGTCGGCGCGCAACTTCAAGGTCAGGCTCGTCGACGGGCTCAAGGCCACCGACCGCGGCCCCCAGCTCGTGGAGCGGGGGCTGATGCTGGCCACCGCGCTGGCACCCGAGATCGGCTACGACGCGGCCGCGGCGATGGCCAAGGAGGGCTTCAAGACCGGGCGCACGATTCGCGAGCTGGCCCTCGAGCAGGGCATCCCCGCCGACCGGCTGGACGAGCTGCTCGATCCGGCCAAGATGACCGAGCCCGGGCTGGGCGGCGGACCGGGCGGGGGCTAGGCGGGCCGTCGGCCCGCGGCGCGGGCGGTTACAATCCGCGCCATGTCCGCCACCCGTGCCTGGGACCGCGCCGCGTCCCTCCCCGTCCCCGTGTCCGGCCAGGTCCGCCCGGAGATCGCGGCGCTGGGCGCCGAGCTGCCGTCGGTCCCGGACCTGTTCACGTTCATGCGCGATGCCGAGCGCCGGTTCGAGACGCTCCGGATGCGGATCGAGGAGCGCACCCTGACCGCCCGCGGCATGGAGCTCGGCGTCGTGGACGTCACCCTGCGCCATCCCGGCCAGGCCAAGGTGCTCAGCTCGTGGCCCGACCAGGGCATGGATGCCTACGAGCTGTGGCTGACGGACGGCACCCTTGTGCGCACGTTCGTGGCAGCGCGCCGGACCGGCACGCGCCGCCTGGTGCGGCCATCGGTGCGCGGCACGGACGGTCCGGACCTGCCCGGCTCGTCACGCGTGTACCGGCCCCTGACAGCGTTCCAGGCGGAGTCGCTCCCGGAGCTGTTCATCCACCCTGCCGGCTACTGCCAGAACGTGCTCGCCACCGGCGTCTGCCGCATCGCCGGGATGACGGCGGTCGCCGGGCGCGAGGCGATCGTGCTGGAGTGTGATCACCCGCGGACGATCGAGGTGGCCGCGGACCGCCCGGACTTCACGGTGCGGATCGCGGTCGACCGGCTGGACGGCGTGATCCTGCGGCTCGAGGAGTCGATCGCGGGCGGGGTGACGCGGGAGGCAGTGGTGACCAGCTACCAGCCCGACGCCCCGCTGCCGCCGGCCGCGTTCGAGTTCGAGTTCCCGGCGGGGACCACGTTCATCTACTAGCGGGCCGCTCCACCGCGGATCCCGCTGGGCGGGAGGGCTTCCGCTAGTCTGTCGGAACGCGGCGAACCGACTACAGCCCGAGGAGCCCGCATCGTGAGCCAGGAACAGGAAACCCCCGAGGAGGCTGCCATCCGCATCGCGGAGGAAGCGGCCGCCCTCGCCGATGCACCGGTCAAGGACGACCATGACAAGGCGCCGCCGGTCGAAGGCGAGCCGGTCGACGCCCGGGACCGGCGGGTCGCCATCGGGGTCGACGTCGGCGGCAGCGGGATCAAGGCTTCGGCCGTCGACCTCGACACGGGCGAGCTGATCGGACTGCGTCACCGGGTGCCCACGCCCCAGCCGTCCACGCCGGCGGCCGTCTGCGCCTCGATCGCCCGGATGATCCGGAAGATCGCGAAAGAGGTGCGGCTGCCCGAGGCTGCCCCGGTCGGGGTGGGCTTCCCGGCAGTGGTGGTCGACGGGATCACCCGGAGCGCCGCCAACGTGGATGCGGGATGGGTGGACTTCGACGCCGACACGGCACTGGAGCAGGTGCTCAACCGGCCGGTCCACCTGGTCAACGACGCCGACGCGGCCGGTGTGGCCGAGATGCGGTTCGGGGTCGGCCGGGGCGAGCGCGGCACGGTGTTCCTGATCACCCTCGGCACCGGGACCGGGTCGGCGCTGTTCTACAACGGGATGCTGGTTCCCAACCTCGAGCTGGGGCACATGGAGATCCGGGGCCGGGATGCCGAGCGACGGTCGGCGGCCGCCGCCCGGGTCCGGCGCGGCCTGAGCTGGAAAGCGTGGGCGCAGGATCTCGACGAGCACCTGCTGGCCATCGAACGGCTGTTCAGCCCCCGCCTGTTCATCATCGGCGGCGGCGTGTCCAAGCGGGCGGACCAATACATCCCGCGGCTGACCGTGAAGGCACGGGTGGTGCCGGCCGAGCTGCGCAACGACGCCGGGATCGTGGGGGCGGCCATGGCCTCGATGGAGACCGAGGTCCAGAGGATCGAAGCCCCCACGCTGGGCGCCTAGGACTGCTGGGGCGCCTGGAGCGCGGGGCGCCCGGGGCCTGGGGCCCGGGGCGGCTCAGCCGGTCCCTCAGACCCGGGAGCGCAGGGCGGCGAGCACCTCGGTCGAGCCGGACGCGATCAGATTCTGGCCCGCCTCGAGCGCCCGGTCCTCGGGCGGGTTCACCTCGTACGCGCCGTCGGGCTGCAGGATCGCGAGGATCACCACGCCGTCGCGACGCAGCTC
This sequence comes from uncultured Chloroflexia bacterium, assembly GCA_963727585.1. Classification (GTDB taxonomy): domain Bacteria; phylum Chloroflexota; class Limnocylindria; order Limnocylindrales; family CSP1-4; genus CAIXZV01. The sequence goes on from CAVSHH010000008.1 coordinate 163,024, forward strand.
GCCGACGGTCACTCCCAGCAGCGGGCCGTCCTCGACGACCTCGACCTCCTCGAGCGAGAAGGACAGGTTGCCGTGCGACAGGGCCGCATCGATGAAGTCGGCCACCCGCGGCCGCGTGGCCAGCTCGGCGATCCGCCGCCCGGCCATCGTGTACGGCGACACCACCCGGTTGGCACCGGCCTGGGCCAGCTTCGCCTCGGCCCCGGCGGCGCTCGCCCGGGCGACGATGAACAGGCCGGGGTTCATCGCCCGCGCCGAGAGCGTCATGTACACGTTGTTCGCGTCGGAGTCCACGGTCGCGATCAGGCCGCGTGCCCGCTCCACGCCGGCGGCCCGCAGCGTCGCGTCGTCGGTCGCGTCGCCCATCACCACGAGGTGCCCGTCGGCCGCCGCCCGCTCCAGGGACGACGCCTCGATGTCGATCACGACCACCCGCTGGCCGGTGTGGACCAGGTCCTGGATGACCGTCGAACCCACCCGCCCATAGCCGCACACGATGTAATGGTCGTGGAGCGACCCCACCGCCTCCTGCATCCGCCTCTCCTCCCGTCGACCGCTCGCCGCCTCGCTGAGGATCGTCTCGGCCACGATGCCGATCGACCCGAAGATGATGCCCACTCCCGCCACGGCGAGGATCATCGTCCACAAGCGGTCGCCGAACCCGTTCAGCTCGTGGACCTCGTGGAACCCGACCGTGGTGAGCGTGATCACGGTCATGTACAGGGAGTCGTAGACCGTCCACCCGAACAGGACCACGTATCCCAGGGTCCCGATGACCGAGACCGCGAGCACGGCCAGCACCCAGGTCCGCACGCGGCGGCGCCGCATCGTGTCGGACACGGTGCGGACCGTCCGCTCCAGCGGCCGCGGGGTGAGGTGCGATCGGCCAGCGGGCTGCATGGGTTGATCGTAGAGGCCCGCGGCCGTCCCGTTCGGGCGCGGAATCGCCCATCCCGCCCCCGATAATGGGTTCGTGCCTGCTGTGCCCCCCTTCGACCTGGCGCTGTCGCCCGAGCTGCGGTTCATCCTCGACCTCGGGGTGGCGGTGGGCCTCGCGCTGGTCGGTGGCACGATCGCGGTCCGTCTCGGACAGCCCCCGATCGTCGGCTACCTCGCCGCGGGCGTGCTGATCGGGCCATTCACCCCGGGCTTCGTCGGCGACCAGGAGGACATCGGCCACCTCGCCGAGCTGGGGGTCGTCCTGCTCCTGTTCGCGCTGGGTGTCGAGTTCTCGCTCCACGAGCTGCGACGGGTCTGGCGGATCGCCGTTCCCGGGGCCCTGGCGCAGGTGGTGGTCACCGCCCTGGTGACCGCCCTGGTGGCCATCCCGCTCGGCTTCTCCCTCACGGGCGCGGTCGTGATCGGCGCGGCGATCGCGATCAGCTCCACGCTGGTCGTGCTCAAGATCCTCGCCGAACGGGGCGAGCTGGACGCGCTCCACGGCCGCGTGGCGATCGGCTGGATGGTGGTCCAGGACCTGGTCACCATTTTGCTCATCGCCCTGCTGGAGCCACTCGCGGACGGCGGCTCCGCAGCTCCCGTGCTGCTCGCGGTGGTGCGGGCCGGGCTGTTCCTGGGACTTGCGCTGCTGGTGGGGACCCGGCTCCTGCCGTGGCTGTTCCGTTCCGTCAGCCGGCTGGGCAGCCCCGAGCTGTTCCTGCTCTCCGTGTTCGCGACCGCCCTGCTGGCGGCCCTCGTCTCGAGCGCGGTGTTCGGGCTCAGTCTCGCCCTGGGGGCGTTCGTGGCCGGGCTCATCGTGTCCGAGTCCGACCTGTCCCACCAGGCGGCCGGCGAGATCGTTCCCTTCCGCGACCTGTTCGCGGTGCTGTTCTTCGTGTCGGTGGGGATGCTGCTCGACCCGGCCGCGGTGCTCGCCGACTGGGCACCGCTGCTCGCCCTGGTCGCCGTGGCGCTGGCCGCCAAGTCGGTCGCCGGCGCGGTGCTCGGCCGGCTGCTGGGCCTGCCGCTGCGCAGCGCGCTGCTGCTGGGGGCGACCATCGCCCAGGTGGGCGAGTTCAGCTTCCTGCTCGCCGAGCAGGCGTTCGGGCTGGGACTGCTCGACGCCCGCGCCTACAACCTGGTCCTGGCCACGGCCGTGGTCACCATCGTGCTGACCCCGCCGCTCGTCACCGGCGCCGCGGCCCTGGCGTCGCGACTCGAGCACAGGGCGGTCGCCGCCGAGCCCGCAGTCCCGGGCCAGGGCCGGCAGCTGCGGGGCGAGACCCTGTCCGACGCAGCCGACGATCGCCTGCCGGTGGTGGTGCTCGGTGGCGGCCGGGTGGGCCGGGTCGTGGTCCGCGCGGTGCGGGCCCGCGGGTTCCGGTGCATCGTGGTTGACCGCGACCCGCGCGTGCTCGACGAGATCTCCGCGCTGGGGGCGGCCACGCTGTACGGGGACGCGGCCTCGCGAGCCATCCTCGGCCGGGCCGAGCTGGATCGGGCGCGCCTGCTGGTCGTCGCCATCGGGGATCCGATCACGGCGCGCCTGGCGGTCGAGCGGGCCCGGGCCGTGAACCCCCGCCTGAGCGTGGTCGCGCGAGCCCGGGGCCGGGCCGAGATCGGGGCGATGCGGGCGCTCGGCATCGCGCGGCTGGCGGACCCGGAGGTGGAGGCCGCCCTCGAGCTCGCGCGCGCCGCGCTGGCGCGCATGGGCGTGTCGGGTCCGGAGCAGGCCGCGGTGGCGAAGGGCCTCCGCCGGCGCGCCTACGGCGAGCTGAGCGACCCAGCCAGCCTCATGGGCCGGGATCCCGGAGACCCGGGAGGATGACCCGGGATTACGGAATCAGAACGGCTCGAGCCCGTGGAACGTGGCCGGGAGAACCATCTCCGGGGACCGCCGATGGACCCAGTCCCGGAGCGCGTACCACGAGGTCTTGAACGCGATCTCGCTCCACGGGATGGCGTCCGGGCGGAACGACCGGATCTCGAGGGCCTCGGGCGTGAGCTGCGCCTCGCCGCCCACGATCCGCGCCTCGAACACGAGCGTGACGACGGCCGCCTCGAGGCGTGAGTAGAGCCCGACCAGCTCACCGGGCTCGACGAGCAACCCGGTCTCCTCGAGCGTCTCCCGGATGGCCGCCTCGGTGACCGTCTCGTCGACCTCCATGAAGCCGCCGGGCTGGGCCCACGATCCACGCCCGGGCTCGATCCCCCGCCGCAGCAGCACCGCCTCGCCCGCGTCGGTGACGGGGATGGCCGTGACGACCAGCCGCGGGTTGACGTAGGCGATGAAGCCGCACGACGGGCAGGCGAGGCGCTCACGGTGGTCGGTTGGGGGCACGCCGGCGACCAGCTCCGCCCCGCAGTTCGAGCAGTAGTTGATTGACTGGAGCACCCAGCGCGGCGCCCCGCTCCCCGACGCGATGTCGGTCGACCGGCCGTCCGGACCGCGTCCCATGTCCGCCATCAGGCGCCGCTCGTCAGGAGTCAGCTCGCGCTCGGTCATCTCAGGCGCCCAGCACCAGCAGGACCGCCGCCACGATCAGCGCCACGAATACGGCGGCGGGAGCGAGCCACGCCAGCCGGAACAGGCCCCGGTTGCGGTCGACCGGCATCCAGGCCCAGGCGGAGCGCCAGATGCGCAGCGCCGCGTCGGCCGTCCCGACCAGCAGCAGCGGAGCGGCGACCAGGATGCAGCCCTTGACCAGCGGGCTTCCGAACCCCGCCCCGAGCTCGAGGGCGGTGATCGCGATCGCTCCCAGCACCAGCGCCGGTGCGGAGACCAGGACGTAGTGTCGCTGGAGCGGCGTCGGCCGGGTCTCCGGCACGGATCGCGGCGGCAGGCCTCGCAGGCTCGGCGGCAGTCCTGCGTCGGCGGACGCGACCGGCACGGGGCGGCTGTCCAGCACCGGCTGGCGGTCCAGCGCGGGCATGCCCGGCTCCCAGCGCTCGTCATCCATCACCCGAGTCTAGCCCGCCGGCGCGGGCAACGGCTCAGGGGTCGCCTCCCCTACCGGCGGCAGGCCGCCTCGTACCGGGCGAGCACCTCGGCGCTTGTCAGCGGCCGGCGATGCTGGCGGTCCGTCGGCGCCTCCGCGTTCAGCCGCGCGACGGCGGCGTTGATCCGGACCACCAAGTCCTCGATCGCGGAGCGGTCGCGGCGACGGGCGGCGGCGGAGGGCGGGGCAGCTTGGCCAGCGCGGGCGAGGACAGCGTCGAGCCGATCGAGCAGCCCGCGAACCTCCTTGTCGGCCTCGATCCACGGCGGGGCGATCTCGGCATTCCGGAGGACGTGGAACGCCAGCCCCCATTCCCCGGCGTACGGGTTGTCATCGTCGGGCAGCGGCCGGGCGCGATGCGGCAGGTCGTTGAAGCGGCCGTCCTCGATCGCCTCGCGAATCTGCCGCTCGATCAGCGTCTCCCAGTCGGGGCCGACCTCCATCCGGCCGTCGGGGCCGCGCCGGTGGACGAGGCGCTTGCTGTCGGGCGCATCGGGCATGGCCTGATCCTCGCACGGAGCGGCGTGCCGTCAAGGCTGACGGCGGGGCCGGCCAATCTCACGTGCCGGGCAGCGGCTCCGCGTTGGACTCGTCGCCCATGACCCCCGCCGTCTGGTCGGCGCGGTAGGCGTCAAGGCGCCCGGCGAGGTCGACGTCGGACAGGGCCAGGATGGCCGCCGCAAGGAGGCCGGCGTTGTCGGCGTTGCCGATGGCGACGGTCGCGACGGGGATCCCGCGCGGCATCTGCACGATGGACAGCAGCGAATCCAGCCCGCCCAGGTGCTGGGTGGGCACCGGCACGCCGATCACCGGCAGGCTCGTCTTGGCGGCCAGCATGCCCGGCAGGTGAGCGGCCCCGCCGGCGCCCGCGATGATCACCCGGATCCCGCGATCGCGTGCCGTCTCCGCGTACTGGAACAGGTGGTCCGGCGTCCGGTGTGCGCTGACCACCCGGAGCTCGCAGGACACGCCGAGCCGGTCGAGCACCGCCGCCGCCTGCTCCAGCACCGGGAAGTCGGAGCGGCTCCCGCCCACGATGCCGACCAGCGGCCGCGACTCGCCCACGCTCGCCTCAGTCCTCCCAGCTCAGCGCCGCGCGGGCGACCCGGGCTCGCACCAGCGCCTCGTCGGAGTCCTGTCCCACCACGGTCACGTGGCCCATCTTGCGCCGCGCGAACACCCGCCGCTTGCCGTACACGTGGACGTGCGCACCGGGTTCGGCGAGCGCGACCTCCAGCCCGGCCAGCCGCGCCTCGCGGTCGGGGCCCGTGCCCAGCAGGTTGACCATGGCCGCCGCCCCGTGGGCTGCCACCGAGCCCAGGGGAAGCCCCAGGATCGCACGCAGGTGCTGCTCGAACTGCGACGTCGGCGCCCCCTCGATGGACCAGTGGCCGCTGTTGTGCACCCGGGGCGCGAGCTCGTTGACCATCAGTCCGCCGCCCCGCAGCTGGAACAGCTCCACCGTCAGCAGGCCCACCACGTCGAGCGCGCGCGCGATGGCGCCGGCGGTCTCGCCGGCATCGTTGGCGACGATCGGGTCGATCGGAGCCGGGGCCACGCTCTCGACCAGGACCCCCTCGTCGTGCACGTTGCGCGACACGGGGAACGCGAGCGTCCGGCCGGTCCGGTCGCGCGCGGTCACGACCGACAGCTCGGCCTCGAACTCGACCTCGCGCTCGAGCAGCAGCGGTCGGCCGTCCTCGCCCCCCAGCGCGGCCACCGCTGCCACGACCTCCTCGGGGCCCGCGATCCGCACCTGGCTCCGGCCGTCGTAGCCGCCCAGCGGCAGCTTCAGGCGGCAGGGAAAGCCCAGGGCCTCGGCGCCGGCCGCGGCCTCGGCGGCGCCACGGACCTCGCGCCACGACGCGACGCGCTCACCGATCGAGCGCAGGAAGCGCCGCTCGGCGAGTCGGTCCTGCGTGGCACGCAGCGCCGGCGCGCCCGGGCGCAGGGGCGCCAGCGCGCCCGCCGCCATCGCGGCCTCGAGGCCGACATGCTCCAGCTCGTAGGTCACCACGTCACTGAGCGAGGCGAGGCGGCGCGCGGCGTCCACGTCGTCGTAGCGGCCGACCACGATCTCGTCGGCGACCGCGGCAGTCGGACAGGCCGGGTCGGGATCGAGCGCCACCAGCCGGTACCCCATGGCACGGGCGGCGAACCCCAGCATCCGCCCGAGCTGGCCGCCGCCCAGCACCCCGATCACGGAGCCCGGCGGCAGCGGGACCGGGGCATCGGCCGGCGCCCGCCGAATCCCCAGGCGATAGAGCGCCTCCCGAACCCAGTCTCCCTTGTCGACGGTGTAGCGTCTCCTGCGGGGCGTCGGCGGCCGAAACCGCCACGATCCGCTCCTTGACCGCTGCGTACTCCGTCCGCATCGCGGGATCCGCTCGCAGCGCATCGCGGAAGGCCGTCATCTCCGGCACCTCCCCCCGGGCGGGCGGGACGACGTGGAGGTGGATGCGGAAGCTCGAACCGTCGTGCTCGACCGAGCCGGTGAGCATCGGGCGCAGGGGCGGGAACGGGGCCGCGCCACCCTGGCTGCCGAAGCCCAGCGAGCGCAGGTCGTCCACGACGGCCGGGATCTCGTCGGGCGACACCTCGACCGCGAGATCGACGATGTTCTTGCCGGGCAGCCCGGGGACCGCGGAGCTGCCGATGTGCTCCAGCGACGAGTCCGGGGCGCACCGAGCCGATCAGCCGCGCAAGCTCCCCCGCGACCTCCATGGTCCGCGGGTCCCACGGGTGGTATGCAGCGGGCTGGCGCTGGTAGGGGTGGATGGGCAGGTCCGACATCGGGCGCAAGTGTAGGTGAGCCCGCCGCCCCCGACGGGCGCGGCCCGCCCACTCGGACGCGGCCCGCCCACCGGACACCCTCCCGGCGGTTATCCTCGGACGATGCTGCACGGCGCACCCGGGCCCTACGGCGTGACCATCCCGCGGATCCTCATCGTCGACGACGACCCCAACCTGCTCGTCATCCTCGCCGAGCAGCTCCGGGCCGACGGCTACGAGGTCCAGACGGCCCGCGACGGCGACGAGGCGCTGCGGCGGCTCGCCCAGGCCTGGCCGGACCTGCTGGTGATCGACATGCTGATGCCGCGCATGGACGGCCTGACCCTCGCCCGCGAGGTCAAGGCCCGCGCCGACCTGCCGATCATCGTCCTGTCCGCGATCGACACGGCCGACTCCAAGGCCGACCTCCTCGACGAGGTCGCCGAGGACTACGTCACCAAGCCCTACCACTACCCCGAGCTTCGCGCCCGCATCCAGCGCGTGCTCCGCCGGCTGGGCGACCGCGTCCCGCGCCAGCGGCTCGTGCTGGGCCCGACGCTCGCCCTCGAGCTCCACCGCCGGATCGCCGACGTGGACGGGACGCAGGTCTCGCTGACGCCCGACCGAGTCCCGGCTGCTGTACGCGCTGGCCGCCAACCTCGGCCAGACCGTGACCACCGAGACGCTCCTCGCCCGGGGCTGGGCCGACACCGAGGACGCCGATCCGAGCTACGTCTGGGTGACGATGCGCCGGCTGCGCCAGAAGGTCGAGGTGGACCCCAACAAGCCGGTCCACCTGCTGACGGTGCGCGGGCATCGGCTACCGCCTCGTCTCGGCCGGGGCGCCGCCGGCGCCGTGACGCTCCGGCGCCTGCCGTGAGCGACCCGATGTCCGACGCCCGGGAGCCCGGCGGGCCGCCTCGGCTCGGGCCCCGGGTTCCGGGCCCGGCTGACGACTGGCGCTGGTCGCGGCCGCCGTCATCCCGGTCACCGCGTTCGGCCTGGTCGTCCTGCTGCTCGCCAACCTCGCGTCGATCACGGGCGACACGCTCGCCCGCGGGCCTGCTGCTCGCGATCACCGTCTCGGTCGTGTTCGCCGTGGTGCTCGCCGCCGCGCTGGCGGCCAACCTGGCCGGCTTCCTGCGGGCGCTCACGCGCGCGTCGACCGGGTGTCGGCGGGCGACGTCTCGGAAGGCATCGAGCTGCCCGGCGACGACGAGATCAGCCGGCTGGCCGAGAGCCAGAACCGCCTGGCCCGGGACCTCGCCCGCCGCAACCGGGAGCTGCGCCGCCTGCTCGACGCGCTCCAGGCCATCACCCCGGAGACCGCCCCCGGCGCCATCGCGCGCCGGGCGGCCGAGGACGCCCGGGCAGCGTTCGGGATGATCGACTGCGAGGTCCGCTCGTGGACGCGCAGCCAGGTCCCGGCTCGAGGAGCCGGTCCCGGGCGAGCCCGTCCCGGTCCGCGCCGAGCTCGTCGCCTCCGGCCAGGGGCTGGGCGTCGTGACCGGCCACCTGCCCGCGACGCGGCGCTGGGAGCGGGCCGACCAGGACCTGCTCGACCTGTTCGCGATCGAGGTCGCGGCGGCGATCCGCAATGCCCAGCTGTATGGCCGGGTGGAGGCCCAGAACCGGCGGCTGGTCGAGCTGGACGCCGCCAAGGACGACTTCCTGCGCGGCGTCTCGCACAACCTCCAGACCCCGCTGGCGAGCATCCGGGGCTATGCCGCAGCAGCTGGCCGCCGAGCAGCCCGACCGGCGGCTCGAGATCATCACCGAGCAGGCCGACCGGCTGTCCCGGATGGTCCGCCAGCTGCTCACCGTCAGCCGGATCGAGTCGGGCGCCCTGCGCTCGCGGCTCGAGGTGTTCGCCCCCGTGCCGCGGGTCCGCCGGACCTGGGAGGCGCTGGGCGCGACCGAGATCCCGTTCACGCTGGAGGACCGCTCCGAGGGCTGGCTGGCGCTGGGCGACAGGGACCAGCTCGACCAGGTCCTGTGGGCGCTGCTCGACAACGCCGTCGGGTACGGCGGCCGGACCCCGATCGACGTCACCGTCGCGCTCGATCCGGCCACGAAGGACCTGCTGGTCACCGATCGCCGACGGCGGACCCGGGCGTCGCGCGACGAGGACCGCGAGCGGCTGTTCGGCCGCTTCGAGCGAGGGTCGGGACGGCCGTCGGGCGAGGGGTCGGGCCTGGGCCTGTACGCGTCGCGGGCGCTGTGCCGGGCGATGGGCGGTGACCTCGAGCTCGACACGCAGCCCGGTCGCGGGCCAGCTCCGGCGAGCGCCAGCGGCCCGCGGTCCGGCCGATCGCTGTCACCGGATCGCGTGCTGTTCGGAGGCGACACGGGCGGCGCAGGAGCGGCGCCGACCCGACGACCGCGAGCGACTTGCGAACCGGGCACGAGTCGCGGCCGGGCGCGCCACTGACCCGATCGTCATGGGTCGTCCGTTGTCGCCGGGCACCGGAAGTCCCATGACTGCAAGGAAGACTTGCAAGGTTCAGCCTCCAGGGTGACATCCGCCAACACCAACTGATATCGCCGGGGGAACGGAGATGTCGTCGCCGCGGCCCGCAAGGGCCACTGGTGTGCGCCTGTTCGGCGCACGCCCGCTGTCACCACGCGCTCGCACGGGCCGGACGCCGCCACACCGCGAGATCGCCGCGCTCCCGCGGCCAATCCCTGGTCGAGTTCGCCTTGACCCTGCCGATCCTGCTGCTCATCGTGCTCGGCGCCGATCGACCTGGGCCGGATCTACGTGATGACGATCACGATGCAGAACGCGGCCAAGGAGGGCGCCCTGTTCGGGGCCCGCAACCCAACCTGCGACAGCAACATCGTCAGCGGCTGCCTCGACCCGCAGAACGTGACGGCCCGCGTGACGAACGAGCTGGACGGCCTGACGCCCGAGGAGCTCACGGCGCGCTGCTACGTGCCCGGAACCAGCGACTTCAGCGGCACCGGCAAGGCACTCGCCGACTGCGTCGACGGTGACCTGTACCACGTGACGGTAGGTGCGACCTTCCACCTCGCGACGCCGCTCATCGGCTCGATCGTGGGCGACTCGATCGTGTACCACGCCGACGCGACCTCGGTCGTGATCTCGAGCTTCACCGCGGGCGGCGGCCCGATCGACCCGGCCCCCACCGCGGCACCCACGGCGACCCCGGAACCCGGGACGTGCACCGTCCCCGACTTCCGCAACGGCACCAGGATCAACGAGGCGCAGGACGTGTGGGAGGACGTGGCGGGCTTCACCACGACCGTGACGACCATCGGCCCGGGTGGCCAGGAGATCGCCTACCAGGAGCGTGCTGCCGGGAACCGTCGGCCCCTGCAACTCGCTCGAGATCACCGTCAGCAACTCGCCCATCCCGACGCCGTCGCCGACTCCCACGCCCAGCCCGACGCCTTCGCCGACACCAACCCCCAGCCCCACGCCGACGCCGTCGCCCGGCGGACCCACCCCGTCGCCCACGCCGACCCCGTCACCCACGCCGACGCCTTCGCCGACCCCGGCGGTGTGCACCGTGCCGCAGATGTCGGGGGTCAACCACAGCGTCACGCAGGCCCAGGGCGACTGGACCGGGGCCGGCTTCCAGGCGGCGAACTTCACCGCGGATCGGCCCCCCAACAACGACTACAAGGTCGACAGTCAGCAGTCCGGTCGCCCGGCACCCAGCTGCCGTGCCTGAGCGGAACGGTGACGGTGTACGCGAAATGAGCACGATGTTCCGCCCCCGCGGGTCGCGCCCCCAGTCGCGCGGCCAGGCCCTGGTCGAGTTCAGCCTCGTGTTCCCCGTTGTTCATCCTGCTGCTGTTCGGCCTCATCGACCTGGGCCGACTGGTCTATGCCAACAACGCCCTGGCCGAAGCCGCCCGCGAGGGAGCCCGCTGGGGCTCCGTCCAGGCACGGTCGGGGAACGCGCTTCGCGGACATCGAGACCCACACCGGCGACCAGGTCGCGGGCCTTGGGCCGGTGACCGTGACGGCGTCGTGCGTCAAGCGTTCCCCGGACGGCCAGCCGTGTGGCCCGCTCGACACCCTCGAGGTCAGGGTCGAGGGCTCCTTCGGGATGCTCACCCCCGTCGTCGGCCAGCTGATGGGCGTGGCCGGCCTCAACCCGTTCGACATCCAGGCAACCGCCGCGGTGCTGGTCAACAACTAGGAGCGATGTGATGCGTACCAACCGCACCTGGCCGCCCGCAACCCGCGGACACGGGCCTGAAGGCGAGCGTGGCCAGATCCTGGTCCTGATGGCCGGCGGCCTCGTCGCGATGCTGCTCGTCGTCGGGCTGGTGATCGACACCGGCGTCGCGTTCAAGGAGCGCCGGGGCGCCCAGAACATCTCCGACCTCGCGGCCCTGGCCGGAACGCGGATCGTCGCCGACTGGTACCTGGACCCGTCGGCCGGCCTCAGCGGCGCCGACGTGTACGACGCCATCGACGAGAGCGTCACCATCAACGGATGCATCGCGCCTTGCACGTGGACCGCCGACTACGTGCAGCCCCACCCTGACTACACCACCACGTCGCTGGGGCCGGTGGCCGATAGCGGTGACATCCCCTCCGGCGCCCAGGGCGTCGCCGTCACCACCAACCGCAACCCGGAGACCTACTTCATCCGGCTGGTGGGCATGGACCACTGGGATGTCGGGGCGAGCGCGACGGCGTCCACATCGCGATTGCCGCAGCCGCCGCCGGGAGTCCTGCTCCCGCTGGCCATCTTCGACGCCGACTACCAGGTGGGCCAGGCGTACCAGCTCACGGTCGGTGACGAGGGCCCGGGCAACTTCGGCTGGCTCAACTGGAACGACACGCCGCCATTCAACGACGTGATGCTCCGCAACAGCGTCTGCACCCCGGACAACCCGGCCTTCCTGTTCCCCGAGTGGTTCGAGGGTTCCACGGGCGCGAAGAATGACAGCACCCTGCGCGCATGTCTCGACGCGTATATCGCCAACCAGACGGTCGTCTACATCCCGCTCTGGCAGCAGGTCCAGGACCCGCACGGCATCCACCTGCAGTACGAGATCGTGGGCGTGGCGGCATTCGTGCTCACGTCCTACACGAACCCGGCCGTGAACACCATCACGGGACGGTTCGTCGAGTTCTACTCGTACCCCGGCGTGCCGGCCGGATTCGGGCTGCCGCCGTGCTCCGCCACCACGGATCCCACCGACTGCGACGAGCGGACCAACTTCATCGGCCTGATCCAGTAGCGCGTTCGCGGGCATGACGCGGCGCCCGGTGGGCACGTGGCCCGCCGGGCGCTTCCGTGTGCGAAGGGTCAGGCGGGGTCGGTCTCCAGCGACGGCAACGAGGCCGGGCGGGCGGCCTGCGACGCGGGGACCGTCTCCGGCTTCACCCAGATCCGGTGCAGCGGGTCCATCCCCACGAAGGCACCCACGGCCAGGCCCACGAATGGCCCGAGCTCGGCGGGGACACCCGTGAAGAAGGCGAGGAACGCCCAGGCGGTGGCGATGCACCAGACCCAGAGGAGAGCGGCGACAACTCGTCGGTTCATGCCGGGAACGATCCACGGTGGCGCCCGCGCTGTGAACCCCGACTTCCGTACCGGACCGCGCTGACCTATCGCCCACCAGATCGGCCGGCTCCGGCAGGACCTTCGCGGGGCAGGACCATCGGATGCCGGCATGTAAGTTGCTGGGCAAGGTGCCGGACGAACCATGTCCGGTGCCGGCCGTCCGTTGGGCGGTCGTCCTGCAGGGGATCGTTCGTGACCTTCCACGCCCTCCGCCCGAGCCTTGGGCGGAACCGCACAGCCGATCCGGTGGGGTCGCGCGCGCGTCGGGTCGAGCGACCGGAGACCGCGACACACCAGCTCGGCCAGTCGCTGGTCGAGTTCGCGTTGATCCTGCCCGTGCTGCTGCTGCTGGTCGTCGCCGCCCTCGACTTCGGCCGGATCTACCTCGGCTACATCAACGTCCAGAACATGGCCCGGATCGCGGCGAACGAGGCGGCCAACAACCCGCAGGCGTGGAGTGTGGCTCCGGACACCGACGTCCAGGCCCGCTACCGCAACGAGATCCTCGAGGACAGCACCGCCAGCAACTGCGTCCTGCCCACGACGGGCGGCGGCGTCGAGATCATCCCCGACCCCATCTTCACCGACATGAACGCCGACGGCACGGCCGTCGGCCTGGGCGACAAGGTCACCGTGCAACTCACGTGCTACTTCACGGTCGCGACGCCCATGATCGCCAACATCCTGGGCAACCAGATCGAGGTGACCGCGGAGTCCGACTTCCCGGTCAAGGCCGGGATGACCTCCGTGCTGCCCGGTGGCGCGGGCGGAGGCGGAGGCGGCACGACGGCTCCGCCGGTCTCCGGCTTCGTCGCCAACAGCAGCGTGTTCTCTGCGGTGGGCCTGGCCGGCGACCTCACGGTGGCCGGTCCCGACGTCGCCGTCGATCTCCGCGACGGCTCAGGCGGCGGGACGCCCAGCGCCTGGGCGTGGACCGTCAGCGACGGCTCGACGTACTCGTCGCAGGACGTCGTGCACACCTTCCAGTGCCCCTCGCCCGACCCCATCACCAACCGCTGCGAGTTCTGGGTCCAGCTGGTCGCCTCCAACCCGTACGGCACCAGCGCCGCGGCAACGATGTACGTCCACGTCGTGGGCGCCGCCGACATCAACTTCGCGGCCGACCGGCAGGTGATCGACCGGGGCGAGGCCGTGACGTTCACCAACCTGTCCACGGCGGGCGGCACGAGCTTCGCCTGGACCTTCGGCGACGGTGCAGTCGTGAGCGGCCCGGACGAGGTCGTGACCCACACCTACACGACCATCGGCACCTATTCCGTCAGCCTCGACGTCACGTACCCGACGCCGCCGCCGGGCGGCAGCACCGCCAGCAAGACCAACTACATCACGGTCAACGCCGGCATGTGCCCGGTGCCCAAGCTCACGACCGAGAACCTCGCCTTCGGCGACGCCGACGCCGTGTGGCGTGGTGCCCCGAACAGCTTCCTCGGCCATGTCTATCGCGCGAACGGCGCCGACACCTCGAACTTCAAGATCAAGTCGCAGTCGATCGCGGGCGGGAACGGGGCCTACGCGCCGTGCACCAGCAACATCTACGTCAGCGACCTGGCCGGCTACTTCACGCCATGATCGGGCCTATCGGCTGCCGCTTCCGCGCCCACCCGGGCTCGCGCCGGTCCACGGGCCAGGGCCTGGTCGAGTTCGCGCTCGTGCTGCCGGTCTTCGTCCTGATGCTCGTCGCCCTGTTCGACCTGGGCCGCGCCGTGTTCGCCTACAACACGATCACCAACGCTGCCCGCGAGGGCGCCCGCCTCGCGATCGTCAACCAGGACATCTCGTCCATCGTCGCGCGGGCCAAGACCCAGACCGCGATCGTCGAGCTCGACGACCCGAGCGTCTCGGTCCACTTCTACCAGATCGCCAGCGACGGAACGCCGGACACGAGCAACGTGTGCGACCTGGTGGCCGTGGGCTGCGTCGCCGTCGTGCAGTTCGAGGCGACCTACCGGCCCGTCACCCCGCTCATCGCCAACCTGATCTTCGCCGACGGGGTCACGTTCGAGGCCAAGTCGGTCCTCGACGTCGAGTACCGCTGCCCCAACACCGACTTCCCCACCGCCGCCGATTGCCCCAAGCAGCCATGAGCACCAACGTCCGTCGCCACCCCGAGGGATCCCCGATGGCCATCCATGGCGCGCCCCGCCGTGTCCGGGGCCGGGAGTCCGGCCAGATCATCGTCATCGCCGCGCTGGCCATGATCGCCATCATCGGCGGCGTCGCGCTCGTGCTCGAGGGCGGCAACGCGTACGCGAACCAGCGCATCGCCCAGAACGCGGCGGATGCCGTGGCGCATGCGGGGGCGACCGTCCTTGCCCAGCGGCTGGGCGGCACCGCCAAGGACGACGACGACGTGGCGGCCTGGATGCAGGAGATCTCCGACTCCAATGGGCTCGCGTCGTACGTCGCCTACTACGTGAACGTCCTGGGGAAGCCCATCGCGGCCACCGGGCTCGAGGCCGTCTCGCCGGGCGAGTGGGTCCAGGTCGGCACGGTGGGCGACGACCTGCCGCCGCCGCCCAAGGCCCAGGGCGTCCGGGTCACCGGCACGCGCACCTTCGGCACCACCTTCGGCCAGGTGATCGGGATCAGCAGCCTGGACGCCGCCGCCGATGCGACCGCGGTCATGGGCCGGCTGACCGGGGGCAGCTTCATGCCCATGGTGCTGCCGGTCAGCCCGTCCGAGTGCACCAACTCCGGGTTCCTCCAGCCGTTCGACGATCCTTCCAAGCCGCAGATGTGGTTCATGAGCAACCCTGGAACCAGCCACCCCGACGGCACCGAGTACGTGGTGCCGCTGTGCAAGACCGGCGGCGGATCGTTCATGTTCCTGGATCTCGACCCCGACCTCGACTGTGGCGAGGAGGTGGCGAACCCGCCGGCCATCCAGTTCGACACCTTCCCGGTCGACGTGGACACGGACACGGGCTCCGACTGCCAGACCAAGGTCGCGGCCGCGGTCGCCGCAGAGGACCTCCAGGGCAAGGTGGTCCTCATTCCCGTCTGCGACAACGACTGCATCACGGGCAGCGGCTCCAACTCGCAGTACCACATCGTCCGCATCGCCGCCTTCTACGTGGACTTCGTCTCGTTCCAGGGGAGCAACCCCCACAACGGGACGATTGAGCCCTGCGAGCGAGCCACCTCGCCCACCTACAGCACGCCGCTGGTCCCGTTCGTGTCCGGCAACGGCTCGGACGGCTGCATCGCGGGCTGGTTCGTGCGCTACATCACGGCGGGTCCGGTGGGCTCCCTCGACGTCTACAACGGCGAGGCGATCGGGGTCCAGCTGATCCGGTAGCGGTGGGCCGGGCGTGGCAATGACTGTCTACGCCCCTCGAGGTGGCCGCCCAAACACTCCGTCGCCGCCGCGCTGGATGCCGCAGGGCCATCTTCTGGGCCACCCGGCAGCGACCGGACTGCAGTGGAGTCTTCAGGCAGTCTGGCGTGAGTGGTCGCGACAATCCAGGAGGTAGGCCTTCGGGACCCGCGCAAGCCCGCCATTACCCTGCCCGCCGCCGGCGCGAATGTCGCCGCTCCGGGATCGACCCGCCACCAATCGGGTCCGCTGGCGCTCGAAGCGTCGGCGACTCCTGCAAACCTAGTTGCAGCCGGTGTCGTCGCCTGGCGAGCACGCCGTGTCGATCCGAATCGTGCCCGGGCCATCGGAATGCAGACCCTCTTGGTTCAGCGTGGTTCCGCCCGAGTACGTCAACGTCCAGGCCCAGATCTGGCCAGCGTATCCATTGCCGTCACTGCTGCCCGTGATTACGGAGTTGTCGCTTGGGGCGTATTGAACTCCCCCGAGGTAGAGCGCCGTACCACCGGCAAGATCGAGCGCTTTGTTCTGATTGTCGTGACAACTCGGGGGATACGGCAGCACCACCGGGCAAGCGGGATCCCAGATGACAATCAGCGTCATCTTCAGGTTGGGGTCGGTACCCGTCATCCCTGGCGCCGTTGTCGGCTCGGTCCCGCCCGCATTCCGGAACTTGGTCCCTGCATTGAGGATCACGGCCCCGTTACGCTGCTTGAACTGCTGATCACGCGGAAACTCAAGGGTCACGCCCTGGTCCGTCGGATCGAATCCACCAACGAGCATGCTCTGGATGTCCAGTCCTCTGGAGAAGTAGTACAAGCCCGGCAGGAGAACCGTCAGTTCCTGGTTTCCGTCTGAGAGCAACTGGGTGTATGTGCCAGGGTTGTAGCAGTTAACGTTCCCCCAATCGGGCACGCCAAGATCATCGACAACGGAGAGTTCCTGCGCGGCCAGGAGGTACTGCGGCTGCGACAGGATGGAGGCCGTGACGAGCGCCTCGCAGGTCGCCGGATCCACCCGACCCGTCGTCATTGTGTATTCCGTTGTCGGCCTTGCCGGCACCGGATACTTCGGGTCGGGAACCATGGAACCGATCTTCTCGCCAACCGGCCCGCGCCCCGCCTCGTCCCATAGAGGTCCGTGCGTTGGGTCGTAATAGAACATCCGGTAGTTGGGATCAAGCTCGAGCTTAGCGCCAACGCCGTTGTACTGCATGTTCGCGTTCGAGGCGACGTCGCCGTCCACCACGGACACTGTCGTGTTGTTGCCGTTGAGGGTGATGTCATACACATCGGGCAACCTCCCCGACGCGGGCGGGCGCAGTGCCACGATCGTGTAGTTGCGGCCAAACGACAGCCCGGCGACCGATGTTCGCGACAGATTCCACGTCGTCTGGCCGAACAGGCGGGAGAAGCCGGTGGGATGTTCGGGCTCTCTGACGGTGACCTGGACAGCCCTCTCGGGCTGGCAGTCCACACACTCCGGGGATGGCGTGATGATCGATACCTCAAACCCACCACCCGGAAGAGGGCAATCCGTGAGATTGGCAGACGTATCGCAAGTCGCCATTGCATCGGCTGGAGACAGATCTGGCAGGAGTTCATCGGTGATGGCCCGCAGGGCGGCTGAGCGAGCATTGGTCCGCATGGGACCAGTCACGGGGTCACTTCTGTTCTGGGGCTGAAGCTCTTGCGCACCTGCGAGCGAGGATGCATCGGAGATCGCCTGGTACCTGCGCTCCAACGAGTACTTCATGCCGACATCCACGACGAGTGCGGCGATGCCGATCAGCAGGGTCAAGATGATGACGAACAGGACAAGCGTCTGTCCGTCCTCGCGATTGCGCGTCACGGCTTCGGCTCCACTCGGAAGGTAACTGACGAGGAGACATGACCGTCGCCCGGCACCCATGGGAAGAAGAGGAAGGCGTCCATCGATGCTTGCACAGTCACCCACCCTGTCTCTGTGTTGTCTTCGGGACAGACCGTGGTTGGATTCATGAGCTCATCGAAGTAGGCCACGTCGACCGTCGCAGTCGCGCTCTTCCAGGGGCCGCCCGAGGCCTTCAGCAGTGGGTCCCTGAACACACCTTCAGCATTTCCGGCGGCGGCGGCCGAGCAATCGAGGGTCGCCGCGTAGCGGCCGGTGTCACGGACGGCCTGGTTCAACGTGTTACTCGCCCACAGGATGACGCCGAACTGGATCGTGCCAGCCATTAGGAGCACGAACACGGGGAACACGATGGCGAACTCGGCCAAGGACTGGCCCTCAGCCCTGTTGCGGCGGTTCACGCGATACATCTCCCCTGCCTCTGGTTCGCGGCCTCTCTGGCGCCGAATCACGGCACCGGACTAGCCGGAAAGTACTGGGTCGACCTTGCAGCGCCCCTTCCAGTGGTGCGGAAGCCAACAGGAGGACTTGCTCGGGCCCAGAGTCCACCCGTCGGCCTTCCCGTCCAACCTCCCTCCGGCCTGACCATCGCCGGGGGTCCGACCACCCATCCGGGCTATGCAGCGGCGCACCGTTGCAGGTCAGGCTGCAAGGTGCACGGCCGAGCATGGCCGGCACCTAATCGCCTCCCGTTGGGGACCTCTACCTATGGTCGGACGAATGCTCAGGATCGCGCGAGCCCATCGCGCCGAGTCGCGTGGCCAGGCTCTCGTCGAGCTGGCGCTGATCCTGCCCGTGCTCATGCTGCTGTTCGCGTCGGCCCTGGACCTGGGCCGCCTCTACTACAGCCAGATCACGATCAACAACGCGGCGAAGGAGGGCGCCCTCGAAGCCGGCGCGCGACCCGACGTCGTTCGACGCCGGGCAGCCCTGCGACGCGACCACCAACCGGGTGATCTGCCTGGTGATCAACGAGGCGAAGGGCTCCTTCTACTCGATCACGCCGGGCGACGTCAGCCTGACCTGCTCGCCCAGCCCGTGCCCCTCGACGCCCCAGGTGGGCGACACCGTCACGGTGAAGGTGACGGGGCAGTTCACGCTCGTGACGCCGCTGCTCGCGTCGTTCACGGGTGGCCAGACGTTCGCGATCTCCGCGTCCTCGGTGGCGCAGCTCGGCGTCGAGCCCGAGCCCGCAGCCGGGGTGACGCCGCCGCCGACGCCCACGCCGAGCCCGACGCCCAGCCCGACGCCGACGCCGACGCTCGATCCCGGGGCGACCCCGACGCCCACCCCGACCGCGACGGTCGAGCCGACGCCAACGCCCACGCCGGTATGCGTCCCCCGACCGTGACCGGCGGCATCGTCGGCCAGCCCGACCTCGGGCGTGCCGACCACCGGCCAGGTGCAGGGAACGCTGTTCACCTTCACGGCGCCCGTGGTGGATCCCCAGCCCGGCTGCACCTTCGCCTACTCGTGGAGCTTCGGTGACGGAGCGAGCGGGGCCGGACGAGGTCGCTGCCCACGTCTACGACAGCAAGGGCTCCGGAGCGCTGAAGCAGTTCACGGTGAGCCTCGCGATCTCCACCGGCGGCGTCCCGCAAACGTGGACCGGCACCGTGAATGTGGCGGTGAACTGATGCGAGCGCGATGCCGACGCATGACGAGGGCGGCCAGGCCATGGTGGAGTTCTCCCTCGCCATTCTCGTGTTCCTGGTCCTGATGATGGGCATCTTCGACTTCGGCCGGGCGATCTACCAGTACAACGGTGTTGCCCAGGCCGCCCGCGAGATCGCCAGGGTCACGGCCACGCACCCGGGCAGTCGACTTCACCACCAGCGCCGGCCGCAGCGCCGAGACGAAGGCGGTGATCGCGACCCAGAAGGGGCTCGTTCCGAACCTCGGGGATCCCGACGATCGAGTGCGTGGACATCACCGGCGCGGTGATCCATACCACGTGCGTTCCCGGCGAGTGGATCCGGGTCGGGATCAACGCCCCCTACAGCCCCGGTCACGCCGCTGCTCGGTCTGGTGGGGGTCTGGAACCTGTTCTCGTCCTCCACCAGCGTCCAGCTCCAGTGAGAAGGAACGTCGCCATGACAGTCCCGAATTCGTGACGAGCGCGGGCAGCTCATCGTCATCTTCGCGCTGGCGCTCGTGGCCCTGGTCGCCATGGTCGGGCTGGTGCTCGACGGCGGGGGCACCTACGCGCAACGGCGCACCGAGCAGAATGGGGTCGACCTCGCGGCCCTCGCCGCGGCCAACGACCTGATCGTGAACCAGGGCAGCGCCGACTGGGTCGGGACTGCCCGATCCGTGACCAAGCAGAACGGGTACGAGCATGGCGTCGGAGGCGTGGTCGTCGACGTCACCTGCAAGAACTGCCCAGGCCAGGCGGTGGACGCGAGCGCGTCCGGTGTCCAGGTCACGGTGTCGATCACGGCCAAGCATCAGAACGCGTTCGCCGGCGTGGTCGGCATGCCGACCTGGGACGTCACCGCAACGGCGACCTCGAAGACCGGCTGGCCGGACACCGGGACCGCCCCCGGGCCGTTCATCGTGTCCAAGAAGGCCTTCAACGCCCAGGGCAAGGCGATCAGCTGCCGCGACAAGGACCACGAGTGCACGCTCTCCCACCCCACGGAGGACACCCCCAAGGAGGCGGACGAGTTTGCCTGGACGGACTTCAGCTACGACACGCCGTGCCACGACACCGGCAACGTCGACGACCAGGACCTCCAGGACTACATGGACTCGTCGGCCACGTTCGAGGTCACCCTCGCCTTCGGCTGCTACATCGCGCAGCACAACAACGGCACCATGAACAACATCGTGGCCCGGCTCGAGGCGCTCGCCCCGATCACCTTCCCGGTGCCCATCGTCGATGAGAGCGGCAACTACGTCGGGCTGGGCATCGTTCGTCCTGACCAGCGCCCACGCAAACGGGCGCAACGGGACGCTCACCGGCTACTTCGAGACCGGCAATTACCAGAACCAGCAGCTCGACGTCCACTCACCGGGGTTCGGCACGTCGACCTTCGGCGGGACGTACATCCTGAAGCTGATCAACTGACGACCCGGGTCAGCGGATCCCGGTGTCCAGCTGGCCGACTGCCCGATGAGGTCCGGGTCGACCGGACCGATGCCATCCAGCAGCGGCACCTGCTCACGAACGGCGTCCGCGGCGGCTTGGGGCGTGGTGACGGCCGGCGCCGAAACCTCGGGCGTGGTCGTGGAGACGCCGGCACCGCAGACCACGACGAGCAAGGCGATCACGACCCCCAGGAGGCGGGGGGTGCCGGACGTGGAAAGCGGGCTCGCGGTCCTGCCTGAGCTCCAGGTCGGCCGGGTCCACCGTGGTTCCGGTACCTCGAGGGTCTCCCGGAACGGTGATCGGCCTGGTTCGGAGCCGGCGTTCGGTCTGCTCGTTCCACGGGCCGCGAGCCTCGCGTAACCCTACCATCCCACCGAGCGCTGTACACGCGGAGGGCCCAAGGTCCCGATCGGGCGGGACGTCCCGCCGTGTGACCGCAATGGGCGAGGGATTGGGCAGCACGAGCCGGGACACTTACTCCGGCCCGAGGTCGTAGCCCATCGCGCGCGGCAGGCGCACCAGCCAGCGAAGCGGCGGCGGTACGTAGCCGCCCTCGTCGTCGCGCTGCTCCTTGGCCACGATCGCCTCGCGGATGACGCGGGCGCCCAGGAACCGGAACGGCTCCGGCGGGAAGCGGCGCGCCCGGTGGCCCACCATCGGCAGTCGGGCCACGGGGTCGTCCAGCCGGCCAAGGGCGAGCGCGGCCATGATGCGACCGCCCAGCCACGACGGACCGACGCCGGTGCCGCTGTACCCGTGGCCCCAGTGGACCCGCCCGCCGTCCAGTGTCCCAAACGACGGCAGGTGGTTGGGCGCGATGTCGATCGGACCGCCCCAGGCGTCGGTCAGCCGGACGTCGTCGAGCATCGGGAAGATCCGCCGGAAGCCTCGCGCGGCCAGCGCCACCGATGCCCGGTCCCTGGTGACCCAGTCGCCCAGCCGACCTCCGTACCCGGCCCGGCCGCCACCGCCCCCGAACGCGATCCGGCCGTCGGCGGTCGTCCGGAAGTAGTGGTTCGTGAACCGGCAGTCGGTGATCGCCTCGCCGCCCGTCCAGCCGAGCGCCGCCAGCCGGTCGGGGATGGGCTCGGTGACGACCATGTACGACGACCAGGTGACCATCCGGCTGCCGAACCCGGCCCCCGGCCAGCCGGCCGCCCAGGCGTTCATGGCCAGCACCGCGTGGCCGGCCCGGACCACCGGGCCGAGGGCTGTCTCGGCTCGCACGCCCGGGCCATCGGGACGGAGGCGGGCCACCCGCGTTCCCTCGCGGATGACGACGCCACGCTCCAGGAGCACGCGGCGCAGGCCCCGGGCGAGCCGGGCCGGCTGAATCTGCGCGTCGCCCGGGAGCAGGAGCCCGCCGCGCAGGACGGGCGAGGCGCAGCGCGCTCGCACCTCGGCCCCGGCGAGCGCCCGGTAGCGATCCACCACGCCCAGCCTCGCCGCCACCTCCAGGATCCGGTCCCACGCTCCGTCCTGGGCCGGCGAGGTGCTCACCACCAGCGTCCCGCCGGACCGGAGCTGGGCGTCGACCCCATACCGCTGCCCCCAGCCCGCAACCCATCCAGCCACCCCGTCCAGCGCCCGGGCAGCCCGCAGCCCCTCGTCGTCGCCGAAGTTGGCGACCAGCGCCGGCAGGTAGTCCCACCAGCCGGTCAGGAACCCGCCGTTCCGGCCGCTGGCCCCACCACCGACGATGTCCGCCTCGAGGATGACGACCCGTGCCCCGGGATCGTGCTCGGTCAGCCACCACGCGGTCCACAGCCCCGTGTAGCCACCGCCCACGATGACCACGTCGGCAAGGCTGTCGCTGGTCGGGGGCGGGCAGCCGACGCCGGGGTCGGCCGCCAGCGCATCGCGCAGCCACCAGCCGCGCTGCTCGCCGGGCCGAAGCATGGAGAGATCCCGCTCGACGAGGCGACGCACCCGGGCACGATCCCCGGGCCGACGGTCCGCAGGCCCGTCGTCCTCTCGGGAAGAACCGGATCGCAGACGGGTCGCGGCCGGCATGCTGGCGCCCGGCTCAGCCGGCTCGCTCGCCCGGCGCGAGTTCGGCCCGGCGCTCGATCGCATCCAGCCTGGTCCGGATGGCCGTGGTGCGCTCGTCCTGCTCGTCGAGCAGGCGGCGCAGCTCCCGCACGTCCGATGTGAGGGAATCGGGCCTCTGCGCGCTCTCCAGCCGCTTCTCGATGATCGGCTCCCGCGGGGCCAGGAAGACGTTGGCGATGAAGCCCGTGAACACCGAGAACAGCGCGACACCGGCGAACAGGAGCAGGACGCCGACCAGACGCCCCATGACCGTCGTCGGATACTGGTCCCCGTAGCCGACGGTGGTGATCGTCACGAACCCCCACCAGACCGCGTCGCCGGCGCTCCGGATGTTGCCATCGGGCGCGGCGTACTCAGCAAGGTAGACCCCCATGCCGGCGAACTCGACCACGACGATCACGAGGAACAGGGTCAGGAAGAAGGTCGTCGCCGCCCGGCCCCGGTCAAGCTCGGACGCCATCTTGCGAACGCCGTAGGTCCGCAGCAGGTGGACGACGCGGACTGCGCGGAACAGCCGGAAGACGCCCAGCGTGGGAATGATCGCGAGGAAGTCCGCCCAGCCATACCGGCGCACGAGGTACTCGCGGCGCGGCCGCGTCGTCCGCAGCCGATAGGCGAAGTCGAACGCGAACACGGGCAGGATCATCAGGTCCACGAGGAGCGCGACCTGCTGCACCTGCTCGGGCAACGGCACGATGACGATGATCGTGTTGGCCACGGACAGGATCGAGACCAGCAGGACGAACAGCTCGTAGCCGATGCCCTTGAGCTCCCTGGCGCCGGTGACCTGCTTGTCGGCAGCAGCGCCGGTCATCGCCTCCGCGTCAGTCGTCCTTCCCATCGTCCCTCCCGACCTCGGGGGCCCCGCACGTGGACGTGCTCGGCCAGGTGCCCGCCGCTTGTCGGCTGTGCTGGACCATCGTACTGGTCCGCCCGGCCGGTTCAGGCCCGCAGCAGGTAGACGGACGTCGGCGCGCAACTGCCGGCGTGGACGGGCAGCCCGACTGCCACGGCGCGTCGCCCGAGACGGATCCGCGGGCCTCAGGACTGGACGGGACGACGTCGGGGCGTGAGCAGCGTGCCGGCGACGGTGATCGCGGCCAGCAGCAGCACCAGCGGCTCCAGGTCGCTCGATGTGCCGGCCGGCGAGCTGCTGGTGTCGGTGGCCGGCATGCCGACGACCGCGAGCACCTCGCCTCCGACGGCAGGATTGCCGTCGGCGTCCAGTCCCGCGATCACGATGTCGTACTCACCGTCGGCGGCGTCGAGCGTGATCTCCACCCCGGAGCCGGGCAGCCAGCCGGTGCCGCACCCCTCGACGGTGTCCCCGGGACCCGGGTCAACCATTCGGCCCAAGACTGCGCCCGGACCCCGATCAGTCGACGTGCTCCCGCACGGCGGCGACGAATGCGGCGACCACGGGGCTCGGCGGCCCCGATCGCCGGACCAGTCCGACCCGCCGGTGAAGCCCAGGTCGCGGCCGGGTGACGACGGCGCCGGCAGCGGTGGCCTGCTCGGCGATCCTGCGGGGCACGAACGCCGCTCCGGCTCCGGCCAGGACCAGGGGCAGGATCGCCTCCCGCTGGTCGACCTCGACCGCGACCAGCGGGGTCGCTCCCAGTCGGTCGAGCGCCGCCTCGACGATGCGCCTGGTGGACGTCGCCGGCGGCGTCACGACAAGGGGCATGGCCGCCAGGCGGGCAAGGGCCACCTCGTCCCCGACACGCGTCCCGGGCGGGCAGATGGCGACCAGGTCCTGGTCCAGCTCCACCTCGACCTGGAGCCCGGGCGGAAGGCGCTCGATCTCGGCCAGGCCCACGTCCGCGCGCCCGTCGCGCACCGTCGCCGGCACCGCGTCGGCTTCCTCCGCGTGGTGGAGATGGACCGTCACGCCCGGGTACGCACGTCGGAAGGCCCCGATCCAGCGCACCAGCGGCTCGACCACCAGGGTGGGCAGGGCGATCGCCGTGAGCTGCCCCGCCTGCAGCCCGAGGACCTCGGTGGCCGCCTGTCGGGCGGCCTCGGCTTCGGCCAGCGCCCGTCGTGCAGCGGGCTCGAACACCCGGCCGGCCGCGGATACCCGGACACCGCGCCCGACCCGGTCGAACAGGTCCACGCCGAGCTCCAGCTCCAGGGTCCGGATGCCCTGCGACAGGCTCGGCTGGGCGACGTGGAGAGCGTCCGCGGCACGGGTGAACCCGCCGTGGTCGACGACTGCCACCACGTATTCCAGCTGGCGTAGCTCCATCGATCCTCCCGGCCGGCGTGCCAAATGGACTCATCGTCAGAGCCTATCGAGATCAGGTGAAGAACCTGTTGGACCAATCATACTGCAGGGAGTTTGATGGACCCATGCACGAGCTCGCCTGCCTCGCCCCCGCGCGGCTCGCCGGATGACGGTCGGTCTTCCCGAGATGCTGGCCCTGCTCGTCCTCGGGCTGGGCGCCGGCACGCTCGGCGCGCTCGTGGGCATCGGCGGAGGCGTGGTCATCGTGCCGGCGCTCCTGCTCCTGTTCGGGTTCGACGTCCGGGTGGCCGTGGCCACCTCCCTCCTGGCCGTCGTGGCCACCTCGGTGGCCGCGGGCAGCCTGAGCCAAGGCTCCGGATTGGCGAACCTCCGGATCGGGCTCAGCCTGGAGCTGGCGACGATCACCGGTGGGATCGCGGGTGGGCTGGCGGCCACCGCGATCGCACCGCAGGTGCTCTCGACCGGGCTCGGAATCCTGCTCGGGGTGACGGCGGTGCTCCTGGTGCGGGGGCGGGATGCCCACGATGCAACCGGCGATCGGGTCCCGGCGGCCGGCGTGCCTGTGACAGCCGACGCTGCGGCGACCCACGCCGTCGGGCGCTTGGGCGGCAGCTACCGTGACGGCCACGCCGGGCGGGCCGTCGCCTACAGGCCCACACGCGTGCCCGCGGGGTCGGCGCTCGCGTTCGGCGCCGGGGCCCTGTCGGGCCTGCTCGGCGTCGGCGGCGGGTTCCTCAAGGTCCCGGCCATGAACCTCGTGATGGGCCTGCCGCTCAAGGTGGCCGCCGCGACATCGGCGTTCATGGTGGGCATCACGGCGCTCGCCAGCCTGTTCATCTACGTGGCGCGCGGCTATCTGTATCCGTACCCGGCGGCCGCGGTCGTGATCGGCGTCCTGCTGGGCGCCGTGGCGGGCACCCGGCTCCAGCACCGCTCTTCGCCGCGGGCGCTCCGGATCGTGCTGGCCGCAGTCCTCGGGGTCGTGTCGGTGCAGCTGATGCTGGGGGTGGCCGGTTGAGTTCTTTGTTGCCGCCCGGAGCCTCGGCGCCACCGCCCGACGACGGCGCACGGCTGGCGCAGGGCGTGATGCGCGGGGGCCTGGTGGTCGCGCTGATCCTGCTCGTGACCGGGGGCGTCCTGCGGTCGATGGCCGGCGGTCCCGCCGAGGCCGAGCGGTTCACGGCCCTGCTCGGGGCGATCGGCCCCGGCGACCGCTTGCTGCTGCTCGGCGAGCTGGCGCTCGCCCTGACGCCGGCGATCCAGGTGGCGTCCATCCTGGTCGGCTGGTGGCGGGTGCGCGACTACCAATTCGCGATGATTGCGGCAGGCGTCATCGGGCTGCTCGTCCTTGGTGCCCTGGTGGGCGGCCGATAGCCCGCCCGGCAACCCGGCGGGTACCATCACCCTTCACGGACGATGCGCCGGGGGATGAGCGGGTGCAGATTGACCGGGCGTGGGGGCTGTTACGAAATTCGCCACGACGGACGAGCACGCTCCGACCGGATCAGGCGAGACGAGGAGAAGAGCCGGATGCCGATTGTCGAGTACCCGTCAGGCGCCAGGTTCCCCGGGGTTATCGGTCGAACGGCCGAAGAATCCAGTCCGGCGTGGCCCGCGCCCGCGCGGGCGAGCGCGGGGGCCCCGAACGTGCTGTTCGTCGTGCTCGACGACACCGGGTTGGGAGGGTTCGGGCAACTCGGCTGCTACGGGAGTCCCATCGCGACGCCCACCTTCGATGCGCTCGCGGCCGACGGCCTGCGTTTCAGCAACATGCACACGACGGCGCTCTGCTCGCCGAGCCGGTCGTGCATCGTCACCGGTCGGAACCACCACAGCAACGGGATGGCGTGCATCACCGAGCTGGCCACCGGATATCCCGGCTACAACGGGATCATGCCGTTCGAGAACGGCATGCTCTCCGAGATGCTGGTCGAGCAGGGCTACGGCACCTACATGGTCGGCAAGTGGCACCTGACGCCGAGCGTCTACGAGACGGCCGCCGGGCCGTACGACCGGTGGCCCCTGGGGCGCGGCTTCCAGCGCTTCTACGGGTTCCTGGGTGGTGACACGAGCCAGTGGTACCCGGACCTCGTCTATGACAACCACCCGGTCGAACCGCCCAGGACGCCCGAGCAGGGATACCACCTGACCGAGGACCTCGTCGACAAGTCGATCGAGTTCATCAGCGACCTCCGCCAGATCGATCCCGACAAGCCGTTCTACCTTCACCTCTGCTTCGGGGCGACCCACGCGCCGCACCACGTCGCCAAGGAGTGGGCCGACCGGTACGCCGGCCAGTTCGACGACGGGTGGGACGCCTACCGCGAGCGGGTGTTCGCCCGCCAGAAGGAGCTGGGCATCCTGCCGGCCGACGCGGAGCTGTCGCGTCACGACCCGGACGTGCCCGAGTGGGACTCACTCTCCCCGGAGGCACGGCGGCTGTCCGCCCGGATGATGGAGGTGTTCGCGGGGTTCCTGAGCCATACCGATCATCACCTCGGCCGGCTGCTCGACTTCCTGCGTGATCAGGGCGTTCTCGACAACACGATCGTCATGGTCATCAGCGACAACGGCGCCAGCGCCGAAGGCGGCCCGGGCGGAACGACCAACGAGGCGCAGTTCTTCAACAACGCCCAGGAGACCGTCGAGGAGAGTCTGGCCGTCATCGACGAGATCGGCGGCCCCAAGCATTTCAACCACTATCCGTGGGGCTGGACCTTCGCCGGCAACACGCCATTCCGGCGCTGGAAGCGCGAGACCTACCGGGGCGGGTCGACGGACCCGTTCATCGTGTCCTGGCCGGCGGGCATCAAGGCGCGCGGCGAGGTCCGCCCGCAGTACGCGCACATCATCGACATGGTGCCCACCGTCCTCGACCTGCTGGGCGTGGAGCCGCCGACGGCAATCCGCGGGATCACCCAGTCGCCGATCCAGGGCGTCAGCTTCGCCCACGCGCTCGACGACGCCGACGCGCCCAGCCGGCACCACACCCAGTACTTCGAGATGCTGGGCCACCGGGCGATCTACAAGGACGGCTGGCGCGCCGTCTGTCCGTGGCCGGGCCCATCCTTCACCGAGGCAGGAACCGGGTTTGGCAACCCCATCGAGGCCGAGAAGCTGGTCGACCTCGACGCCAACGGCTGGGAGCTCTACCACATCGACGAGGACCCCGCGGAGAACCACAACCTCGCAACCGACCACCGCGACAAGCTCATCGAGCTCATCGGTACGTGGTACGTCGAGGCCGGCAAGTACGGCGTCATGCCAATCGATGGCAGCGGCCTGGCCCGGATGGCGGGCGAGAAGCCGCTCGTCTCGTTGCCGCGTAACCAGTACACGTACCGGCCGGGCACCCAGTCCATCCCCAACTTCGCCGCGCCCCGCCTGTTCAACCGCCCCCACAGCATCACGGCGTCGGTCGAGATCCCGGAGGACGGCGCCGAGGGTGTCCTGTTCTGCCAGGGGACCGCAGCAGGTGGGTATTCGCTGTACCTGAAGGACAACCGGCTGCGCTATGTCCACAACTTCGTGGCCCGGGAGCAGTTCTCCGTCGCCGCACCCGAGCCGCTGACGACCGGGCGTCATCAGCTCCGGTTCGAGTTCGAGCCAACCGGGCAGCCGGACCTGCCGAACGGACACGGCACGCCGGGCCGCCTCCAGCTGTACGTGGACGGTACGCTGGTCGCCAGTGCGGACGCGCCGTACACGACGCCGTTCATGTTCAATCCGGGTGGTGTCAGCTGCGGCCACAACCCCGGGTCGCCAGTGACCTCGGAGTACACGAGCCCGTTCACCTTCACCGGGCGTCTCGACCAGGTTGTCGTGGATGTCAGCGGGGAGCTGATCGTCGACTCCGATGCGGAGTTGCGGGCGCACATGGCCAGGCAGTAGCGATCATCCAGGCTGCGGGGCAGTCTCGTGGAAGCCACGTTTGTTGGAGGAATCATGACCGAGAGATCCATTGACGATCTGGGGCCTGTCGACTACCTGGTCGTCGAGTTCCCTGCAGGGCAGCAGAACTTCACCGGGGAGGCCGCCGAGGAGCTCCTCCGCCTGCACGACGCCGGGATCATCCGGGTGATGGACCTGGTGCTCATCGCCAAGGGCGACGACGGGACCGTCATGGCCCAGGAGCTTGGTGACCTCGAGGACATGGGCGAGTTCGCCCGGCTCGAGACCGAGCTGGCCGAGACGCTGGCCGAGGAGGATGTCCTCAGCTTCGGCGAGGTCATGAGCCCGGGCAGCCTGGGCGCCGTGCTCGTGTTCGAGAACCTGTGGGCCGCGCCGTTCGGGTCGGCCGTCCGCCGTGCCGGCGGGCAGCTGGTCACCAATGGCCGGATCCCCGTCCAGGCCATCATTGCCGCCGTCCAGGCGGACGAGGCCGCGCTCGCGGCCCTGGGAGACTGACATGCCGCTTCGACCCTCCCGCGTTGCCAGGGCCGCCGTCGTCGGCGCCGCTGTCGCCAAGCCCGGCCCCTCGCCGGTCGCCAAGGCCGCCGTCGTCGGCGCCGCCGTCACACCCGGCCGCTCCCCGGTCGCCAAGGCCGCCGTCGTCGGCGCCGCCGTCACACCCGGCCGCCGCCGCTTCTAGCCCGTCACCCAGCCCGGCGGCCGGCCTGCAACCGGCCGCCGACGTGATCAGCAGCACGGGTCGGGATGAGCGACAGTAGAGGGAGCGACCCCGGCCCGGGGAACATCGCGGGCGCCGGCGGGGAGCAGGAGATGGGCGGGCCGGCGACCGCTGCGCGGCCGGTGCACCCGCACGTCCACGTCGTCATCGTTGCCGTCATCGGCGCCGTGTCCGTGCTCGCATGGCTGGTGGCGTACGAGGTCGTGAACGACCTCCTCTGGGAGAACGAGCTGGTGCTCGCGAACCCGTGGCTGTTCCCGGCTATCTGCCTGCCGTTCTCGCTCCTGGTCGGCCTGCTCGTCAAGTACCGCCACGCCCCGACGACGCTCGACGATTCGCTGCTGGACAGCCTCGCCGGTGACGTGACGAAGATCGACTGGCGGGGCCTTCCGACCAACGTGGTGATGGCCTGGGCCTCGCTGTTCTCGGGGGCCGTGCTCGGACCCGAGGGCGGGATCGGCGGCATCGCGTCGAAGATCGCCGTGCTGTACGGCGAGAAGGTCAGGATCCCTGTCGAGTACCGGTCGCGGCTGGTGTTCTCGACGCTCGCCTCCGCCTACAACGGGCTCGTGGCCAACCCGCTGTTCACGGGTGTCCTCGCCACCGAGCTGATCCGCGATTCCGACAGCCGCACCCGCATCCTGCCCGCCAACCTGGTCGGCGGGGCGATCGGGTACACCGTGTTCTACGCGGTGGGCAGCACCGGGCTCCAGAACTACCTCGACCTTCCACCGGTCACGGCCTACACAGCGATCGACGTCGCCCTGACCGTCCTGTTCGGATTGCTGGGCCTGGTCCTGGCGCTCATCTCGGGTCTGATGTTCCGAGTCGCCGCAGCGTTCTTCGGGCGCTTCAGGGGCCGAGAGGTGGAGCGCGCGCTCGTCGCGGGCGTGATCTTCAGCGCGGTTGGGATGGCCGCTCCGGTGCTCCTGTTCTCGGGCGAGACGCAGATCCTCGAGGTCGCCGCCAATCCGGCCCAGTACGGCCCCGCGGTCCTCGTCGCCATGGCGCTCGTGAAGCTGGCGCTGCTGGCCGTCGCATTCAAGAGCGGGTTTCTCGGTGGACCCACGTTCCCTGCCATCTTCGCGTCGGTCTGTGTCGCGCTCGCGATCAGCCAGCTTGTCCCCGGGATCCCGGTGGAGGTGATCCTGGGCGGGATCATGGGCGGCTTCCTCCTCGTGCTGTTCAAGGCGCCGCTGATGGTCATTCTGCTGGTGGTCACGATGCTCCAAGCGGGCCTGGACCTGACCGCCCTGATCGTCCTGGCGGTGGCCGCCGTCCTGGTCGTCCTGCCCTACGTCCTGGCCGCGATGTCCCGCCTGCAGGTCGCCGCCTCCGAGGGCAGCGGGCGCCGGACTGCCTGAACTCGACGCGGGGGGTGCGCCGCCCAGTGATTCTCAGCCCGGGGAGGGCGCCTCCGCCGGTGCGGGGGCCCGGGTCACCGGGGCAGCGATCCCGGCGGGCGACTCGACCTGCGCCGAGGGGTCGCCAGCCTCCTTGGGCATGCCCGCGACGCGGAGCGCGGTGCGCCAGGTCGCCGCGATGATGCCGGCGAAGGGCACGACCAGGAACATGCCCGCCAGGCCGGCGACGGCTGCGCCGGCAGGACAGGCGACCAGCACGACGGCCGGATGGAGGCGAACCGTGCGCCCGTACACGAGCGGAGCGACGATGTTTCCCTGCACGATGTTGAACACGAGCGTGAACACGGCCATCACCGCGACATCGGTCGGCGACCCGACGGCGATCGCGATGAGCAGGGCCAGGCCGGTCGAGATGAACCCGCCGATGTAGGGGATGAAGCACAGCAGGAACGACAGCACGAAGACCGGCAGCAGGAGTGGGAGACCCAGCACCCACATGATGAACAGCTGGCTGGTCGCGCCGACCAGGGACACCGCCCCGGTTCCGAACATGTAGCCGCTGAGCACCGCGAACGCCTCGCGGCCGGCAGCGTCAAGCGGCTCCGCCGCGCCCGGGCGGATCCGAGCCAGGACGAGCTGCCAGAGGCGCCCGCCATCCCGGAGGAAGTAGTACGCGAGCATGACGCTGAGCACCGCGTTGATCGCCACCGCGCCCAGCGCCGATGCCACGGCCTGGGCCGCCTGCACCAGCTCGAAGCCGCCCTGCCTCACCGCCTCGACGAGCAGGCCGAGGGCGTCGCTACCCGCGCTGCTCACGGAGCCGGCACCTGATGCTGCGGTGCCCGCGAGATCGCTGGCCTGGGTCACAACCGACACCAGGGTGAGCACGATGATCACGGTGATCGCCAGGAAGCTGCCGCCGGTCGCCACGATCGAGGCCCGGGTCGGGCTCCATCCGCGGCGCACGAGCCGCTGGACGAGGGGGCTCAGGGTCGCGGCCAGGATCGTGCCCAGGATCAGGGGGATCATCACGAACGGCACCGTTCCGACCATGACAACGAGGAGCGCCAGCAGACCGATCCCGACGAGCAGGCGCCAGCTCCACTGGGCCAGCCGGTCCAGCCACGGAGGCACCAGCGCGGGCAGCTCCGGGCGCGGGCCGGGGTCGATGATCGTCACGACTGCTGACGCGACCGCCAGCACGACGGCTGTGACCGGCACGGCGGCAAACAGGCCGACGACGCCGGCCAGCTGGAAGCCCGCGGGGAGCACGATCAGGACGACGGCCGGGTGGATGCTCAGGGCGCGCCCGTAGATCATCGGACGGATGCCATAGCCCAGGATCGCGTTGCGCACGAGGATGAGGGCGACCATCGCGACCACCGGACCCGTGCCCAGCGCCCCGTAGGTCACGAGCAGGATGACCGCGGTGGTGACGATGCCCCCGAAGTACGGGATGTATCCGAACAGGAACACCAGCACCGACAGCGGCACGGCGAGTGGCACGCCGAGGATGAGCATGAACACGAGGTCGGTGAGCGCGATGATCCCGGACAGCACCGTCGTCCCCCGCAGGTACCCACCGACACGCGTCAAGGCGTCGTCGCCCGCCGCCGTGATGCGCTCGCGCTTCTGGTCGCTGACGGCCTGGAAGATCCAGACCCACGCCTTGTCGCCGTCCTGGAGAAAGAAGAACACCAGGAATGCCGCGAGAATGGCCACCGTCACCACTCCCGCCGCGGAGCTCACGATGCCGACGACCGTCGCACCCAGCGCGTCGCGCACGGTCTGCACAGCCGCCTCGATGGCCGCCGAGACGGCGGAGGATGTCCCGGCCTCGGCCAGGCGCGCCTGCATCTCCGCCACGCCTGAGCCGATCCTTGCGACGAGGTCCGCGCCGTAGGGCAGCAGGACCAGCGCGACCAGCACCAGCAGCCCGCCGACGACCGCGAGCGCGACCAGCCACACGATCCCTGCGGCCGCGGTTCTCGAGCGCCCCCGGGCTCGAAGTCGCAGCGCGAACGGTGCGAATGCGGCCGCGATCACGACCGCGACCGCGATGGAGGCGGTGATGGTCCACAGCACGGTGCCCAGCCAGAACAGGATGACCAGCAGGCCGGCGATGGCCAGGATCCGCCAGCCCAGCGCGGCGACGTTGACCAGCCAGTCCGGGATCATCGCCGGCGGCGGCGCCCCTGCTGCGGTTGCCGCCGGTCCACCGGCCCCGGTGGAGCTGGCGTTGTTAGCTAGGCGCTCCACCATACGGTGATCTGCCCCTCCTCTGCCGTGGCGAGCCCGGACGTCCATCCGGGTGCGCTCGTGCTCTCGTCAACTGTATCGGCTTGCGCCGCCCGAGAGGCAGCGATCACGATTGGGGCGGCGTCGGCACTTGGCAGCTGACGCGGACGGCCCAGCAGCCGTGGTGCTGCCCACGACCCGGCGCGACCGATAACGGCCCCGCCAGCGTAGATTCAACGGGCCCATGTCGACCACCCCCTCGGCCGAGCCGCTCGGCACCCTCGCCCGCCGCAACGACCGTCTCCTGGTGGCCGGGGTGCTCGCCTACGCGGCCCTGGTGGTGGTCCTGATGGTCGTGGGCGGTGTCGCGCTCACGCCCGACGTCCTCGCCGTCTCGTTCGGAATCGTCGCGTTGCTGCTTGGCCGGGGGCGGCTGTTCTTCCGGGACTGGATCCCATTCATCGTCCTCCTGCTCGCCTATGAGCTGATGCGGGGCATCGCCGACGACGCCGGGCTGCCGCTGCACGCCGCCGACCTGCTCCTGGCGGAACGGCTCATCGCCCTCGGTGCCGTGCCGACGCAGGTCCTCCAGGACGCCCTCCACCCGGCGACCGGGTCCGATCCGATCGCCATCGGGGCGACCGTGGTCTACATGCTGCACTTCGCGCTGCCCCTGGCGACGGCCTTCGTCCTCTGGCTCTGGCGGCGGCCCCAGTTCTATGACTTCGTCGCGTCGCTGATCCTCCTGTCCGTTGCTGGCTTCGTCACCTACCTGCTCCTGCCTGCGGCGCCGCCCTGGCACGTCGCACGCGATGGCCTGCTCAACGGGCCCGATGGGCAGCCGCTGATCGCCTACCTCAAGCCGGGCGCCTTCGAGGAGCTGGCGGCGGCCCTCGGCTTCGACGGCCGCTACCTCTATTCACTCGCCTTCGGCAGCGTGAACCCGAACCCGGTGGCGGCCTTCCCGTCGCTCCACGTCGCCTACCCGGTCCTGACGTTCCTCGTGCTGCGGCGGGCGTTCGGGAGGATCGCGTGGCTCGCCTTCGGATATGCCGTCATCGTCGCCTTCTCGGTCGTCTACACGGCCGATCACTGGGTGATCGACGTCATCGCCGGCGCGGCCTACGCATACGTTGCCTTCTACGCGGTCCTGCATCTGCCGGAGCGGCTGCGGGTGCGGGTGCGGGTGCCTGGACGGCGTGCACGACCGATGGACCCTGGTCGGGATGCCGGCTAGGCACGGCGAGGCACGGGGAGGCGGCCAACGACCCCCAACGAGATCGGGCACACGATGCCAGCGACGGTCGTCCTCGTCATCCGCTCAGCATGTTGACGTCGAGCCGGTCCTTCGCGGAGGCTGCCCGGGACGACCCGACCCGACCGCTTGCGGAGATCCGTCGCGGAGTGTGCCGGCGACCATGGAGCAGGGAGGACACGTGCGCACCGATCAGGCGTCACTGTCCGGAACCGGGAGGCGGTGGGCGGCACGGATGCCCCGACCGGGGATCGGACCCAGGCGATCGACGTGTCGGAGCTGGTAGCCGGACGCCGGCTGGCGGCAGCGGCGGGCGTCGCAGGCCTGGTGTTCGCGCTGCTGCTCACCGTCGTGTTCCTTCTCCTGCGGGTGGGCGCCCCGCCGGGCGATCCGTCGGCGTTCGCCACCTGGCTCGAGTCGAACCGATCGCGGATCGCCGCTGCGACCTACCTGATCCCGTTCACGGGCATTGCCTTCATCTGGTTCGTCGCGGCCGTGCGGCAGCGGATCGGCTACGGCGAGGGCCTGTTCTTCTCGACCCTCTTCCTGGGCAGCGCCCTGCTCCTGGTCGCAACCCTGTTCGTCACCGGCGCGGCCGCTGGGGCCATGATCGCCGCCGCGCAGAGCCTGGATCCCATCCGGACCCAGGAGGTGGCCATCTTCAGCCGTGCGCTCGCCTACGCGCTCTACTTCGGCTTCAGCGTGAAGATGGGCGGCATGTTCATGCTCGTCGTGGCGAGCATCGGACGAGGAACCGAGGCGCTCCCCCGCTGGTTGACGCTGCTGTCGATCGTCATGGGCCTCCTCACGCTGGTCGTGGGCACGATCTACGAGCCGACTGCGCTCGTGTTCCCGGCCTGGGTCGCCCTGGTCAGCGTGATGCTCATCCGCCTCGGCCCGCGACACGCTGGTGCGAGCGCGGTCGAGACTGGTCCGGGCTCCGCGACGGGCTGACGCCCGCCAGGTTCGCTGGCGACGATTGGGGCTGGCAAGATGCCACCCTAGCCGACGGCTGGGGCGGGCAACAGTTTCGGCACGCGGGCGAATCGGCCGGGGCTTGCCGTTGAGGACGAGCGGAGCCAGGACTCGCCAAGGTGTCCACACGTGCAGATGGAGGAGCGACCAGTCATGCGTATGACCGACCTGCAGCCGGGATGGGACGTGGTGGGGAACGAGGGGCGGCAGCTGGGCACCATCCGTGAGGTCGGGCAGCACTACGTGCTCGTCTCGACCAGCGCGTTCTCCGAGAACCTGTACGTGCCGGCGTCCGCGATCGGCAACGTTGAACGCGACGTCGTGCACCTGAACGTGACCGCGGCCGACGCGGCGTCGATGGGGTGGGACCAGCCGCCGCGCGAAGAGGATGCGCCGGAGGGCCAGCAGTCGGACCTGCATCGTCACGTGTAGCCGCGCGACGTGTAGCTTCACCCTTGCCCGGGGGCCGTGGGGAGTGCCGAGCGTGGCCGTGCTGCTAGAATGCCCACCGCGCCGACATAGCTCAGTGGTAGAGCAGCTGTTTCGTAAGTCTCCCCGAGCTAGCGCTGTGGCTTTCCTCGTGTAGATCGAGTTCGAGAGCCAGCATTTCGGCCTGGTTATCTGTCCTCACAGGCGCGCCGTGAAGAACGATCGTCGTCCGACGGGCTCACGGCGCCACCGCGACCGCTCGGCGCGCAATAGGTGCCGATCGTAACGTCGCCAGATGGCCGCAATCCATGCACCCCGGAATGTGGCCATCGGGGCCAACTTGGCTGGGTCCGGCACGGCGAGTTGGCCGTCGGCCACTGAAGCGCTGCGGAGTAGGGTGCCAGCGTCGCGCTGCTCCCGGTTCCTGGCGATCGCCGTCAGATCAGGGGCACCGAGCGATACGCCCGATCGAGCACCTCCACCGTGTGCAGAACCGGGATCGTCTCGTCGAGCTTCGCGAGATGGTCGCGGATCTGGACGAGGCAGCCGACGTTGCCGAGGGCGATGAGGTCGGGGCGAACGCTCGCGATCGAGGTTGCCTTCGCCGTCCCGAGGGCCGACGCGACCGCCGGATGCTCGATGTTGTAGGTGCCGGCCGAGCCGCAGCAGATCTCCCCGTCCGGAACCTCGAGCAGCTCCAGGTCTTCAATCTGGCCTAGCAGCCGGCGCGGGGGATCGACGACCCGCTGCGCGTGGGCGAGGTGGCAGGCGTCGTGGTAGGCGACCCGGCGCGCCTCCACCAGGGCCGGCGGCGGGACGATGCCCAGGCGGTCGAGGAAGACGGTGATGTCCTCGGTCTGCGCGGCGAAACCCTCGGCGTCGGCAGCCTCGCCCCGGCCCTCGAATAGCTGGCCGTACTCGTGGAGCGCGGATCCACATCCCGCTGCGTTCGAGATGACCGCGTCCACGTCGGTCGGGAACGCCGCGAGGTTGGCCCGGGCCTGCCGCCGCGCGGTGTCGAGCTCGCCGAGATGGAGGGCGAGGGCGCCGCAACACCCTTGCGTCGGCGGCACCACCACCTCGACTCCGTTCCGGGCGAGCACCCGCAGGGTGGCCGCGTTGATCTCGGACGCGAATACCTGCTGGACGCAGCCGGAGAGCAGGGCGACCCGCGCGCGGCGCGGGCTGATGGCCGGGGTGATCTCGGGCAGCGGGCCGGTCCCCGAGTCCGCGGGCAGGAGATCCAGCATCGGGCGAACGATGGCTGGGGCCAAGCGCCGCATAGGTCGGGCGGCCCGGCCGAGCCGGGCCGACGCCCGGAGCCGACGGGGATGCGGCAGCGTCGCGAGCAGGCCGCGCCGGCGAAGGCGCTTCACCAGCGGTCGCGAGCTGGCGTTTCGGGACGCGTGTCGGAAGCTGGTCAGCAGCAGGTCGTAGCGGACCCCGGACGGGCAGGCGGTCACGCAGGCGAGGCAGCCGAGGCAGGCGTCGAGGCGCGGGATGGCGTCCTCCACCGGCACCGTCCGCTCGAACACCCCTTTCACGAGAACGATCCGGCCTCGCGGCGAGTCCATCTCGCGGCCCAGGACGCGATACGTCGGGCAGGTCGTCAGGCAGAAGCCGCAGTGGACGCAGGCCTCCACGGGCCTACTGATGTGGCTCGGGTTGTCGACGCGGCCGTGGAGCTGCATCTGGTGCCGCATCTCAGGCCCCCTGGAACCGACCCGACGGGTCCAGCGCCGCCCGCACCCGACGCCCAAGCTCGCCGAGCACGTCGCGCCCGATCACCGGGTCTGCGGCGGGTGTGCCGAGGACCCGGAGCCCGGACATCCCGCGTGGCGCCAGGATCCCCGGGAGCGCGTCGGGCTGCCGGGTGGCGATCCAGGCGACCTGACCGCCGGCGCCGTACCGTCGCAACGCGCCGCTGCCGGCGAGCGCGGCCTCGAGGACGGGGACATCGGGCAGGGTGATCGGTACCGAGACCAGCGTCCAGCGGTCCGGCACCATGCGCAGCTGCGTGACGTCGGTCCAGGCCGTGTCGTCGCCATCGCGGATCGCCGCGCCGCCGATCTCCGCGCCGGCTACTGGGGCGCCGAGGCGTGCGCGGAGACGCTCCAGCCGCGCGCCCAGGAGGGACGCCGGTCCGGCGAGCCGGACGTGCAGCTCGCCCTCACCGCCGTCGTCCGGCACGAGGTCGATCGCGTCGATGTCGAACGGCGAGCGAGTGAGGTGCTCGATCGTCGCCAGGGCTTCGGCGAGCCCGCGCCGCACGACGAGCGTGCCCCTCGCCTCGGGACGCGGGAACACCTTCACGCTCACCTCCACCAAAGCCGCCAGCCGTCCGCAGCTGCCGGTCAGGAGGCGCGGCAGGTCGAACCCGGCCACGTTCTTGACCACCCGCCCTCGGCTCCGGACTAGGTTCGCCTGCCCGTCCACGAACCGCGCGCCGAGCACGAAGTCGCGGACCCCGCCCCGGCGGTATCGCCCAGGACCGCTCAGCCCGGCGCCGACCGTGCCGCCGAGCGTCGCCCCCGCCTCGGCCAGCAGCGGGTCGAACGGGAGGCACTGGCCGCGCTCCGCCAGCAGGCGCTCGATGTCGGCGATGCGGGTGCCGGCGAACGCGGTCAGGACGAACTCCGACGGGTTGTACTCGATGACGCCGGCGAGGCTGGACAGGTCGAGGACCTCGACGTCCGGCGCGAAGGGCGAGGACAGGGCTGTCTTGGTCCCGCCGCCCCGCGGGAGGAGCCGTGGGTGGCTCGCCACCGCCTCGCGGACCTCGTCGATCGTGGTGGGTCGCAGGGTGCCGCGCCCCAGCGTCCGGGCGGGGGACGGCGCCTCGACCATGGCGAGCGGTCCGACCGGCAGTACCTTGCCCGGGTTCGCCAGCTCCAGCGGGTCCAACGCGAGGCGGACGCGCCGCAGCGCGTCGATGTCGGGCGTGTCGTACAGGCGTCCGAAGTGCTCCCGCTTCTCGAGGCCGACCCCGTGCTCGCCCGTGATCGACCCGCCGATGCTGATGCACAGGTCGAGGATCTCGCCTGACAGCAGCTCCGCCCGGTCGTGGTCGCCGGGAACACGGCCGTCGTAGAGGATCAGCGGGTGCAGGTTGCCGTCCCCCGCGTGGAATACGTTCGCGATCCGCAGCCCGTGCCGCGCGGAGAGCGCCTCGATCTCGGCCAGCGCCTCGGGCAGGCGGGTCCTCGGCACGACGCCGTCGTTCACGATGAAGTCCGGGCTCAGCCGTCCGACCGCCGAGAACGCGCTCTTGCGCCCCGCCAGATCTCGGCCCGATCCTTGCCGTCGCGTCCGATCCGGATCGACGTCGAGCCCGACGCCTCCAGGACCCTCTGCAGCACTTCCCACTCGGCCTCGACCACGTCTGCCTCGCCATCGAGTTCGATGATCACGAGGCCCCCGGCATCGGCCGGGTAGCCGGGATGCACTGCGGCCTCCGCCGCCTCGATCGCGAGCGCGTCCATGACCTCCATCGCCGCCGGCAGCAGCCCTGCGACCACCACGCGCGGCGACGGCGTTCCCGGCCTCGGCCAAGGTGGCGTAGGCGGCCAGCACCGTCCGGATGCGCTCCGGCTTCGGCAGCAGGCGGAGCGTGGCCCGCAGCACGATGCCAAGCAGCCCCTCCGAGCCGGAGAGCAGGGCGGTCAGGCCCGGTCCAACGCTCTCGAGACTCTCGCCGCCGAGATCGGCTACCGAGCCATCGGGCAGCACGACGCGGAGGCCAAGGACGTGGTTGCCCGTGCTGCCGTATTTGAGGCAGTGTGCGCCGCCCGCATTGAACGCGATGTTGCCGCCGATGCTGCAGATCTGCTGGCTCGGAGGGTCGGGCGCGTAGTAGAGGCCGAACTCGGCCGCCGCCTTCGAAACGTCCAGATTCCAGGCGCCTGGCTCCACGGTCGCCAGGCGGCGCGGCGCGTCAACGTCGATGCGCTGGAGGCGGTTGAGCGCGATGACAAGGCCACCCGGCTCCGGTACCGACGCCCCCGACAGGCTGGTGCCGCTCCCGCGGGCTACGAACGGAACCTGAAACCGGTGACAGATCCGGACGGCCTCGATCACGTCCTGCTCGGAGCCCGCCAGCAGGACGGCGTCGGCCGTCTCCCCGTACGAGGTCAGGGCGTCAGACGCGAAGGTCGAGAGGTCGCCCTTCGAGGTGGCCAGCCGATGCCCGGACACGGCCCCCTGGAGCACCTCGAGCCAAGACTGCGCCACGCCAGGAACCTCCGGTCACGGAACCTTGGCGACTATCGTAGTCCCGCGGGGTGGCGGTCGGTGTCAATTCGACAGGAACCGGGAGCCTTCTGCGACTGGCCCGGCGGCAGAAGCGTCGTGACGGGGCGGCACGGGCTGAGCGGCCACCCGCAGCCGGTGGTCGGTCGCGAGCTACTGCACCCGGCGGACGCGCTCCACGTCGCGGCGCTGAATGGAGACCTGGGCCAACGGTGGACAAGGCGGAGGTCACCTCGGTCATCGGGGGGCGTCTCCCTATGCCGGGCACTGGTCAGGCTGCAACGTTCGATCGCCCGGCCGCGCACAATGAGGCCCGACCAATTCGCATCCAGAGGGCGCTTGCACCTCTGGCGGCGACCGCCCAGAACAGTTACCAGCAATGTGCGGAAAACCCCTTGTTTCAGGCGCTGGAGCGGCGTAACATTCAGCCTGCGCACTTCTTAACAGTGCGGTAAGAAGTAACGATGGAGGAGCAGATCGGATGAGCGCTGCGGCGGACGTCGCGGTCTTCCTCGCCTCGGACGAGTCAGCGCTTGTCGTGGGCTCCACATTCCTCGTTGACGGCGGCCCAACGGCCAGCATCTGACCGATCCACGCCCGGCCCGCGCCGTCGACCGCCCAGTGCGGCCCTCAGCCGACTGCTCCGGAACAAGTTCATCTGCGAGGACAGACATGAGCAGCAAAGACATCCGGATCGGCATGATCGGTATCGGCATGATGGGCCACGGCATCGCGACAAACATCGTCAAGCACGGGTACCCCCTGGCCTTCCTCGATCATCCCGGAAACCAGCCGGTCGATGCGCTCCTGGCCGCAGGGGCCCGATCGGTGGCCAGCATCGGCGAATCGCCGCAGAGTCAGACATCATCATCCTCTGCGTCACCGGTTCGCCCGAGGTCGAGGCCGTTCTCCTGGGGGCTGGCGGCGTGCTCGAGTCGATGCGGGCGGGGACGATCATAATCGACCACTCCACCGCCATCCCGTCATCGACCATGAGGATCGCGGAGGCGGTCGCAAGGTCGGGCGGCCGCTTCCTCGATGCGCCGATGACACGCACGCCGAACGATGCCGCCGCCGGCAAGCTGAACCTGCTGGTGGGCGGCGGTACCGCCCTGTTCCAGGAATGCGGACCCCTGCTCGCCTGCTACGCCGAGAACATCGTTCACGCCGGCCCGGTCGGTGCCGGCCACCAGCTCAAGCTGTTGCACAACTTCGTGTCGGTCGGGTTCGCGGCCGTGCTTCTCGAGGCGGTCGCGTGCGCCGAGCGCGCGGGGGTCGACGCGACCCTCTTCCTCGACGTGCTGAACAGCGGTGGTGGCCGGAGCGTGACCCTCGATCGCATGCGTCCCTTCATCGAGACGCACGACATGACCGTCTATCGGTTCTCCATCGGCAACGCTGCAAAGGACATGGGCTACTACTCGACGATGGCCGAAGAACTGGGCGCCGCAAACACCATGGCCGAGGCGATCCGCCAGGTCTACGCAAATGCAGTCTCCGGCGGTCATGCGCAGGACACGGTGCCGGCGATGATCGCGCTCTTGGCCGCGGGACGATGACCGGTCTGGAGCGCGCGGCGGCGAGGATCGAGTTGACCTTCAGGTCTGGGGCTTCACTGGCAGACGCGGGCACAGATGTCGTTCCCGATCCGAACCCAGAGTCCGGTGTTTGACGGGCGGGGTAGAATTTCGCTAGTTTCTAACAGCACGTTATAAATGTATGATCGCGGGCTTTGCGCCCGCGGATCCCGTGGAGCCAACACGTCGCAGGACCCCAAAACCCAGAAACCATGAGGTCGAGGCATGACGACAAGCCACCTGCTCCCCCGATCCTTCGGCCAGGCGTTTCCGGTGATCGTCCGCGCCGAAGGCATCCGTATGTGGGATGCGGAGGGTAACGAGTACATCGATGGCACCTCGGGCGCCATCTCGGTTGCGAGCGTGGGTCATGGCAGGCGCGAGGTCGCGGACGCGATGCACGCGCAGGTCATGCGGATGGACTACGTCCATGACAACGAGTTCCACAACGAACCGGCGCGTGCCCTTGCCGCAAAGGTCACCGAGTTCGCCGGTGGTGACTTCTCGCACGCCGTGTTCTTTTCCAGCGGCTCGGAGGCTGTCGAGAGCGCCATCAAGCTGGCCCACAACACGCACGTGCTGAACGGCCAGCCGCAGCGGAACATCGTCATTGGGCGGAAACGGAGCTTCCACGGCGCCACGTTCATGGCCCTCGCGGCTGGCGACGTTGCCGCGCGCAAGAACATCTATCCCGGGTATATGTCGCTGTCCACTGCGAAGGTCCCTGCGCCGTACTGCTACCGCTGCCCGCTCGGTAAGACGTACCCCGAGTGCCAGGTCGCCTGCGCCGAAGACCTCGAGCAGACCATCCTCGAGCTCGGGCCCGACAATGTGTCGGCGTTCATCGCGGAGCCTGTCGTGGGCGCTGCGGCGCCTGCGCTCACGCCACCGGCGGGCTACTACGAGAAGATCCGCGAGATCTGTGACCGCTACGGAGTGCTGTGGATCGCGGACGAGATCGTCACCGGGTTCGGTCGTACCGGCCTGAACATGGGCTACAGGCACTGGGACGCGCAGCCCGACATCCTCGTCGTCGCAAAGGGAATGTCCGGTGGCTACGTCCCGCTGTCGGGCCTGATCATCTCCGAGAAGGTCGTCCGCCCCTTCATCGAGAACACGGGACGGTTCACGCACGGCCTCACGTACCAGAACCACCCGGTCGCCTGTGCGGCGGGGCTCGCCGTCGTAGGCA
Organism: uncultured Chloroflexia bacterium; assembly: GCA_963727585.1. GTDB lineage: Bacteria > Chloroflexota > Limnocylindria > Limnocylindrales > CSP1-4 > CAIXZV01. Next base: position 205,812 of record CAVSHH010000008.1, read on the forward strand.
TCATCGAACGCGAGGGCCTCGTGCAGAACGCGGCCGTCCAGGGCGCGTACCTCGAGTCGAGGCTCCGTGACCTTGCAGCCCGGCTGCCGATCGTCGGCGAGCTGCGCGGCAAGGGGATGCTCTGGGGCATGGAGCTCGTCCGGGACCGCAAGACCAAGGAGCCCTTCGACCGGGCGCTCGGCGTGGGCGACATGGTTCACCAGACCGGGCTCAAGAACGGACTCGTCATCTACCAGAGTGGCGGCGGCTTCACAGCCAGCGCCGAAGTATTCATCTCGCCGTCGCTGATCTGCACCCGCACGGACATTGACGAGATCGTCGCGCGCTTCACCAAGACGTTGGAGCAGGTCAGCGAGCGCGTACTCGGCCCGGTCGCCATCCCGGCGGCCGGCTGACCCACCGTATCGAAATCAACCGGAGCGAGGAGGAGCCATGCCGGAGAGCTACTTCAAGGACCTCGTCGAGAAGACACCCACACGGGTGTGGGTGAACAACCCCACGATCGCCGAGATGGATCTCGCGCTCGCGCAGGGCGCACGTGGCGCGACGACGAACCCGGCCTATGGCGGGCAATCTACTGCGGCGGGCGCCCGACGAGATCGTGCCGATCATCGAGGAGTGCGTCCGCCTGTCCGACGACGACCTGAAGGTCGGCGACCTCGTCCAGCAGCGCCTGGTCAGGCGCATCACGGAGCGGTTCCTGCCGCTCTACGAGTCGTCGGGCGGCACCGCCGGCTTCATCTCCATCCAGGGCGCACCCGAGCAGGACGCCGACGCCCAGCACATCCTCGCAGGAGGCCCGCGACGGCCACGCGATCAACCCGAACGCAACGCCCAAGATTCCGGCCACCGCGGCCGGCTTGGCCGCGTTCGAGACACTGGTGGCGGAGGGCTGTCCAGACGATCGTGACCGAGGTGTTCAGCCTCGACCAATTGGTCGACACCTGCGAGCGGTACGAGCGGGTCGCCGCCTCGACCGGATCCGGCCGCCGTTCTTCATGAGCCCGATAACGGGCATCTTCGGCGACCATCTCAAGAAGCTCGCCGCCCGTGACGGTCTCGACATCTCCGCGGCTGACATGGAGCTCGCCGGCGTCGCGCTTTCGCGCGAGTGCTACCGCCTGGTCAAGGAGCGGAACTACCCCGTCACCCTCCTGTGCGGTGGCTCGCGGATCCCGTTCGACCTCACCGGGCTCGTGGGCGCGGACCTCCACGCGACCATCAATTGGAGCACCTTCGCCGAGGTCATGGCCAGCGATGAGCCGTTCGCGCCCGGGGTTCGGCGTGCCGATTGACCCTACCGTGATCGCCCGCCTGGAGGCAACGTTCGATGATGTTCGCCGGGCGCTCCACCTGGGCAGCCTGACGGTGGATGAGTACGAGGAGTTCGGCCCGGTCCAGCATTTCCGGGACAACTTCATCTCCGGCTGGAACGCCGTTCTCGCTGCAATCGCCAAGGCGAGGGCGAAGGCTCCGGCCATCTGACACCTAGTCCGACATGTGCCCGGATAGGCGGTCCACGATCCCTAGGGACCGCCCGCCGTCCCTTCCCGCGGCCTGTCCTCGCGATGCGCAACGTCAGCCTGCCAAGGCCGTTGACACCGCCGGTATTCTAACGGCGTGAGTTTGTAACACTCAGTTAGAAACAGACAGTTATTATCGCGGTCGATACGACTTCGCATCCATGCAGGACTAGAGGAGGAGAGCACGTGGATCGTTCGAATAGGACGCGGTCGTGGCGGGCTGGGATGCCCGGCACGGCCTTGGTCGCGGGGCTGGCACTCAGCTTCATCGCGGCCGCCTGCGGTGGCAGCAGCGCCCCGAGCGCGGCAGGTGGCGACGGCGCGGCGACCGCAGCGCCTGCCGCCAGCGAGGCTGCCGGCGGCGGGGGCGAGGTCGAGCTTCGCTTCCTGTTCCCCGAGTACAGTGCCAAGACCGTCGACCTCATGACGGAGGTCGTCAACGACTTCAACGCCGCCAACGCGGGCAAGATCAAGGTCTCGCTCGAGACGTCGCCGTGGGACAAGATGCACGACAAGCTCGCCGTGAGCATGGGCTCCGGCCAGGCACCGTGCGTCTTCGGCTACGCGACGCGCTGGATCTCCGAGTTCGCCGGGCTGGGCCAGCTCGCCACGCTCGATGACATGCTCCAGGGCGACTTCAAGGACGGCTTCATCGCGAAGCTGCTCGACGCCGGCGTGCTTGACGGCAAGACCTACGGCATCCCCGTCGCGGCGTCCGCCCGCCTGCTGTTCTATAACAAGGACCTGTTCGCCAAGGCGGGCCTCCAGCCGCCGACGAACTGGGACGAGCTCAAGAACGCTGCCATCAAGACAGCGAACCCGCCGAGCAACTACGGCCTGGGCGTGCCGGCCAGCGGCATCGAGGTCGACACCTTCTTCGACTACTTCCTCTGGAACAACGGCGGCGACATCCTCGACGCCAACGGCAAGTCGATGCTCAGCCAGCCGGAGTCGGTCGAGGCACTCCAGTACCTCGTCGATCTCGTCAATGCCGGCGGCAGCCAGCCGAAGCCGAATGGCTTCACCCGCGAGCAGGTCATCGAGATGTTCAAGAACGGCCAGCTCGCGATGTACCCGACAGGCCCGTGGATGAACGCGATGATCGAGGCTGATAACCCCGAACTGAGCTACGGCTTCAGCCATGTTCCCCGTGAACGGCGGCAAGCAGCAGGCCACCGTCTCTGTCACCGACTCGATGGGCATCGAGCGAGTCCTGCGCGAACAAGACCGAGGCGTGGCAGTTCGTCGAGTTCATGTACCAGGACAAGTACCGCCAGAAGTTCGACGAGACCGAGGGCATGCTGCCCGAGCGGACCGCCGTCGCGGCCTCCGCGTTCTACTCGACCCCTGAGTACAAGCCGTTCGTCGACGCGCTGCAGTACGCGAAGTTCCAGCCGCAGCACCCGAAGTTCGAGCAGATCCAGCAGATCATGACCGTCGCCGTGCAGAAGGCACTGGGCGGGGAGGCAACCCCGCAGCAGGCGCTCGACGAGGCGACCCAGAAGATCGACGCTCTCTAGCCGCCAGGCAGCAGCCGGCGGCAGCCTCCCGACCACCTGCCGGGAGGCTGCTCCGCTCTCCGCACTCCACCGAGCCGTCAAGCCTGCTGAAGGAGGCACGCCATCAGCGCGCCGATCGTCGTCGAACCGCTGCCCGACGACAGCTCCGTCGCCACCGCCGGCTCTCGGGTGAGGCCGTGACCGGGCTCGCGTTCATCCTGCCCGGCGCTCGTGCTCATTGGCGTCATCGTCCTCTACCCGATCCTCGAGATCGTGCTGATGTCGTTCAGCAGCGTGAACTCGATCGCCCAGCGGGGCGGACTTCATCGGCTTCGCGAACTACCAGCAGTTCCTCAACGACCCGGTGTTCTGGCAATGTCCTGGTGCAGACCTTCTGTGGACGGTCGTCATCGTGGGCGTGACGACGCTCATCTCGATCCCGGTCGCGCTGGCCCTCAACATGCAGGTTTCCCGGGCGCCGCATCGCGCGCGCCCTGCTGATCGTTCCGTGGGCCGCCTCGCTGATGATCAACGCCATCATCTGGCGCTGGATCCTCGACGGCCAGTACAGCATCATCAACGGGACGCTGATGGGGCTCGGCATCATCCATGAGCCGATCATCTGGCTGGGGACCGAGTTCATCAACTGGATCAGCCTGCTGACCGTCGGAATCCTCGTCTCGATCCCGTTCACCTCGTTCTCGCGCTGGCCGGCCTCCAGTCGATCTCTGCGGAGCTCTACGAGGCAGCGCGCGTCGAGGGAGCGGGCTTCATGTACACGCTCCGCCACGTCACCCTGCCGCTGTCAAGCCGACCCTGATCGTGACGACGGTGCTGAACGTCATCTACGTCTTCAACTCGTTCCCGATCATCTGGGTCATGACCGAGGGCGGACCCGCGTACCACACGGACATCCTCGTGACCTTCCTATACAAGAAGGCGTTCCGGGAGGGGCAGTTCGGGATGGCCTCTGCGATCGCCGTGCTCGTGTTCCTGATCTGTTCGCGTTCACCATCGTCTTCACGTGGCTGACGCGCGACCGTTCACCGCGGACGGAGGGGATCCGCGGCATGACTGCGCTAGCGCTTGCGCGCAACAGCCGCGGCATCCGACACGAGCACCGCTTCGGGCATGCGGTGCTCCTGGTCATCCTGCTCGTCATCCTGATCGTCTCGATCTTCCCGTACATCTACCTCCTGTCGACGGCGCTCCGGCCCCGCGCGGAGATCTTCCGCTTCCCGCCGTCGCTGGCTGCCCGACACCTGGGCGCCCCAGAACTTCGTCAACGTCTGGCGGTGGTCGCCCTTGGCAGGTGGATCCTCAACAGCATGTTCGTCTCGGGCGTATCGACGGTGCTGACCCTGGCCCTTGCGATCCCCGCCGGCTACGCGCTCGCCCGCCTGAAGTTCCCGGGCCGGCGGGCCTTCCGCCAACTCCTTCTCGTCACGCAGATGTTCTCGCCGGCGATCCTGATCATCGGCCTGTTCCGGTTCATGTCGTCCGTTGGCCTCACCGACAGCCGCTGTCGCTCATCCTCACCTACTCCGCCCTGTCGGTCGCCTTCTCGACCTGGTTCCTCGAGAGCTACTACCGCTCGGTGCCGTTGGAGATCGAGGAGGCCGCGATGGTTGACGGTTGCTCGCGGGTCGGCGCGCTCGTGCGGGTGATCCTGCCAAGCATGGGCCGGCCCTGGTCGCGACGACGGTCTTCGCCTTCATCTGGGCCTGGAACGACTTCGTCATCGCCCTGACGTTCATCGCGTCGCCCGACAACCGGACGCTGCCACTTGGGCATCTACTCCTTCCTCGGCCAGTACATGATCGAGTGGCACTTCCTGATGGCTGCGGCGCTCATCGCCGTCATCCCGGTCGTCATCCTTTTCATCTCGATCGAGCGCTGGCTCGTCAAGGGCATGACCGCCGGGGCCGTCAAGTGACAGCACGACACCAAAGGAGTGCAACCATGAACCAGCTCGACCCGCTCGAGCATCGTCGAATCGGCCGCACGGACATGGTCGTCACGGCCATGAGCCTGGGCGGCGCGGGCCTCGGCGGTATCTTCGGCCCGGTCGGCGACGCCGACGGTGTGGCGGCGGTTGAGAAGGCGTTCGAGCTCGGCATCAACTATCTCGATACGTCACCCAAGTACGGCGAGGCCGAGCGCCGGATGGGGATGGCGCTCCGCGGCGTGCCCCGCGATCGTTACTACATCTCGAGCAAGGTCGGCACCCATCCCAGCCGTCCGGGAGACTACTCGGCCGACGCCGCGCGCTGGACCGTCGACAACAGCCTGAAGGTCCTCGGCGTGGACTACCTCGATCTGTGCCACCTTCACGAGCCGGAGCCGCACAACCTCGACCAGGCGCTCGGCGCCTGGAGGCGCCCTCGAGGCCCTCGTCGAACTCAAGGCCAAGGGCGTCATCAGGGCGATCGGCATCGGGGTCCAGGACCACGCGCTGCACAAGCGGATGATCGAGACCGGCAAGTCCGACGTCTCGATGATGGTCAACGACTACACGCTCATGCGCCAGTACGTTGACGATGTGTTTGAGGTCGCCGGAACGCACGGTGTTGGGCTTGTGAACGGGGCTGCCCTCGCGATGGGCCTGCTCTCCGGCCGCGACCCGGACACCGTGGGGACGCCCAAGTGGACGCCACCGGCGACGTCGGTCGAGGGTGCAAGGCGTGTCCATGCCTGGTGCGCCGAGCGGGGCGTCCCGGTCCTCGCCCTCGCCCTCCAGTTCGCCGTCCGCCAGCGCAGGTTCGACTGCACGCTCATCGGTGCTGCGACGCCCGCCGAGGTGGTGGGCTGCTGGGATGCCGCCAGCATGGAGCTCCCCGAGACGGTCTGGGACGAGCTCCCCGGGCTGCTCGACGAGGTCCGCGAGCCAGAGGACCAGGACATCCTCGCGGGCGGTCGCAAGAACTGACCCGGGCTACGCATCTTCGGCTCCCGCCGCGTCGCGGCAGAGGGCCGCCAAGGCCTAGGAGAACCCACGTGACGGACGTCATGACGGTCCGCGGTGCAGTCGACACGAGCACGCTCGGCATCACCCTGCCCCACGAGCACGTCTTCCTCAACCTGATGCTCGAGTACAAGAAGGAGGGCGTCCTCAACGACGAGATGCTCGCCCGGCACGAGCTCGCCCAGCTGGACGAGTTCGGGTGCCGGACGATCGTGGACTTGACGAGCCTCGAGCTCGACCGCGACCCCATCGCGCTACGTCGGATGTCGGAGGTCACGGGCATCACGATCGTCATGGGCTGCGGGCACTACCGGGACCCTTACATCAACCGGGACTACCTCGACCGCAAGGGCATCGACGGCCTGACGGCGGACCTGGTCGACGAGATCCGCCACGGCTACGAGGACACGGGGATCCGGCCCGGGATCATCGGCGAGGTGGGCTCGAACCACCGCTGGATCTCAGCGTCGGAGGAGCGCGCGCTGCGGGTCGCGGGGCGGGCCCAGATCGCGACGGGTCTGACGATCATGACGCACGCTGCGCGGTGGCCTCTCGGGATCCCGCAGCTCGCGATCCTGCGCGAGATGGGCGTCGACCCGCGTCACGTCGTCATCGGCCATTGCGACATGGTCCCGTCCACCGAGTACCACGAGGCGATCGCCGCGCAGGGCTCCTTCGTCGAGTTCGACACGATCCGCGGCGAGAACGAGTACGCGACGTCCTCGCGGGTGGAGTGGGTAATGAACCTCGTCCGCAAGGGCCACCTGGAGCAGATCCTCCTCTCCCACGACATCTGCCTGACGTCGCTCTACACCGCATTCGGGGGAGTCGGCTACACGTACATCTTCCGCGAGTTCGTGCCGCGCCTCCGGGCGGCCGGGCTCGGCGATGGTGAGATCGAGACCCTGCTCGTCGCCAACCCAGCCCGGATGCTGACTGCGAGCGCCTGAGCGAGCGGGAGCGTGGGGAGCCCACGTTGCCGTCGAGGTGGCCGGGGAGGCGCCCGCCCCAAAGCAACCGCACAGCTGGGAGACCGCGACGACCGACGTCCGCTTCGGGATCAACCTATGGAGCCAGGCCGGTACCTGGGTCGAGCTGCTCGATGCCGCCCGTCGCGTCGACCGGCTCAGCTACGACACCCTCTGGACCTGGGATCACGTCGACGCGATCGTTGGCGACCAGCACCAGCCGGTCTTCGAGGGCTGGGGACTCGTCAACGCTTGGGCCGCCGCGACCGAACGCGTACGCTTGGGCGTGCTTGTGACGGCGAACACCTTCCGCAACCCGGGTCTCGTGACGAAGAGCGCCGTCACCCTAGACCATATCTCGGGAGGCCGAGCGATCCTGGGCCTCGGAGCGGCCTGGCATGCCGCGGAGCACGAGGCTCACGGCATCGACTTCGGGTCTGGCTTCGGCGAGCGCATCGACTGGCTCGGCGAGGCCGTCACCGCCGTGCGGGGCCTCCTCGACGGCGCGACCGTCACGTCCGTGCCCGGGGGGCGCTATGCCTTTCGCGGCCTGCGCCATGCTCCAGCGCCGGTCCAAGCGCACCTGCCGCTCATGATCGGCGGCAGTGGCCGCCAGAAGACCATGCGGATCGTCGCGCAGCACGCGGACATGTGGAACGCGCTGGGCACGCCGGCACTGGCGGCCGAGCTCAGCGGGGTCCTCGATCAGCGCTGTGGAGGAGATCGGGCGTGATCCGCGCAGAGATCGACCGCAGCGTCAACCTGTGGGTCTCGATTCGCGACACCGAGGCCGAGGCGCGGGCCGCCTGGGCAGCGTGGATGGACCGCAATCGGACCCCCGTCGAGGACACGATCTCCGAGATCCGGCCCTTGCTCGGGCCTCCGGCACAGGTGGCCGCAAGGCTCCGTGGGTACGTGCAGGCCGGGTTCTCGTCGGTCATCTTCGAGGTTCCCGGCCCCTACGACGCGGAGACGATCGAGCGTCTCATCGGCGAGGTCAAGCCCCTCGTCGATGCCGCCTGACGGATGCCCGGGACTGGGTACATCGGCGGCCGATCGTGAGACGCCTCAGATGCTGATCTGCTGCCGGAGCCAGCCGTCCGCGAGGTCGCGGGCGGCATCGATGGCCCCGAATGTGACCGCATCGGGCACCAGACTAGACGCGACGACCGGGGGAGGGATCGGCACGATCTCGGCGAGTCGCCCTTCGACGACTGGCTTGAGGCGGTCGAACGAGCGGCTGATACCGCCGCCCACGACCACGATCTCCGGGTCCAGCACCGCGACAAGGGCGGCCATGAGCCAACCCAGCCGGGCGCCAAATTCATCGATAGCGACGCTCGCGAAGGGATCGCCGTCGCGGTCTGCGGTGAAAATGTCGACCGCTCCGCCAACCTCCATGCGACCGCCGCTCGCACGATAGGCACCGACGAGGCCGTCGCCTGTCAGACGCAGACCGAGCAGGCTTGCCTCGCCAGGGTCAACGCTGTCGATCGGGACCGGGAGCCACGCGACGCGGCCGGCGGCGGCGTGAGCGCCTCCATGCACTACGCCGTCCACGATGATCCCAACCCCGATGCCCTTGCCGACGTCGAGAACAACGGCCGTCCGGGACCCCATGCATGCCCCGCGGCGCAGCTCGGCCAGGGCAGCAAGATGGTCGTCCTGGCGGATCACGACCTCCGAGCGGAGCCCCTCCCGCAGTTGCGAACCCAGCCGAAGGCCCTCCCAAGCGTGGTGCTGCGAGGCGCGGACGATGACCCCCTCTCCGTCAACGACCGCCGGCACGCCGACGCCGATCGCGACGAGGGTGCCGGCGCAACGCCGGCGGTGTTCAGCAGCTCCGTGATGGTCGCAGCCAGGTGGCGCGGCAGATCGGCCTCGATGTCGACAGTGGCCAGGATCGTTTGCGCCAGCGGCCGGCCATCCAAATCTGCGAGCACGAACCGTGCGGTCTCATTGCCCACATCGATCCCTGCGACAGACCCGATCGATGCGTTGAAGCAGAACAGGGAGGCTGGGCGACCGATCTTACCGGGGGTCGAGCGACCCGCCGGGACGATGAGCTTGCGCCGGCGGAGGTCGGTCATGAGACGGTGGACGGTCATCGCGGTCAGACCGGTGTCCCGACCGACCCGTGACCGCGACGTCACGCCGCCCAGGCGGACAGCTGATAGGACGCTCCAGGCGTTGGCGTGGCGGACGTGGCCCTGGTGGACGGGCCCGAACGCCTCCGCGGAGAGCAGGTCGACGTCAGCGGGCACGGAATCCCCGCTCGACCGTCCAGGGGCTCCCGGAAACGTCATTGACCACCAGCCTTGGTTAGTATCGAAATGATATAAACTACCGGCATCGTACTCACCGGGCGCGGGCTGCACAAGTCATAATCTCTCTGCTCTCGCGAGGTCTTCGAGTAGTGCATGGCGGGGACGCGTGACAAGAGGCGGATCATACCGAGATGACCAGAGTCCGGGTCCAAGGGGCCACCACTCTGCCGAGCAGGCCGGGACCACGGGGCGGTGGCTCGTCACGGTCCCGCGCCCGCCGGGCCAGCCGTCCATAGGGTGCGGCCGTGGCCATCGATCCGGATCTCGTGCCCGCGGTTGCCCTCCACCCGCGGTTCCACGACCTGGTGCCACGCGGGTCCACGCCCCAGCGGCTGATGTCGGGAGCCACGTGGGCGGAGGGCCCGGTCTGGCTTCCCGCCGACGGCTCCGTCGTGTGGAGCGATGTCCCCAACGACCGCCTGCTCCGCTGGTCCCCGGAGGGCCACTCAGGGGTACTGGCGGTGGGCCTTGGGCACCAGAACGGACATGCGCTCGACGGAGAGGGCCGCCTCTTGGCCTGCGAGCAGGGGACACGGCGGATCAGCCGGCACACGGCTTCAGGGTCGTGGGAAACCGTCGTGGACCGGTTCGAGGGCCGGCGGTTGAATTCCCCCAACGATGTCGCCGTCAGATCGGACGGTTCCATCTGGTTCACCGACCCGCCATACGGGATCGTCAGCGATTGGGAGGGACACCGGGCCGAGCCGGAGCTCGACGGCAACTTCGTGTTCCGGTTCAACCCGGCGGACGGCATCCTCGAGGTGGCCACGGCCGAGCTAGAAGAGCCGAACGGCCTCGCCTTCTCGCCGGACGAATCGATCCTCTACATCTCGGACACTTCGGCGGTTCTTCGGGCCGACGGCAGCGGCCAGCATCGGATCGTCGTCTTCGACGTGGCCGATGGGCGCACGCTCTCGAACCCGCACACCTTCGCCACCATTACGCCGGGGGTGCCGGACGGGTTCGCGGTCGACATCGCCGGCAACGTCTTCACTTCGGCCGCGGACGGTGTCCAAGTCTTTGCGCCCGACGGGGCCCGGATCGGAGCTATCCCGATTCCGGAGCAGGTGGGCAACTGCACGTTCGGCGGCGGTGGGGGCCAGCGGCTGTTCATCGCAGCGTCAACGTCGCTGTATGCCATCGACACGATCACGCGAGGGGCCCACGGGCCACCCGCCGGCTGGTCGTCGACCACCTCCTGGGAGTGATATGACCACCTTGAGCAAGCGAGACCTGTACGCCTGGTGTCGAGTCCCCGCCGACGACCTCGAGGGCCATCCCGAGCTGCGATTCCGTTCCGGCTGTGTGCCGACGCGGCTGCGATGGCCCAGCTCATGGCCCGGGAGCTCATTGACCTGATCGCCGCGAACAATGCGGCCCACCGGCCGACGCGCGCGATCGTCCCGTGCGGGCCATCGGGGTGGTACCGACCATTCACCGACCTCGTCAACGCCGGGGGCATTAGCCTGCGCGGCCTCGTCGTGTTCCACATGGACGAGTGCCTCGACTGGCAGGCCCGGGAGCTGCCCCGGGAGCATCCGTACAGCTTCCGCGGCTTCATGGAGCGCCACTTCTACGACCCGGTCCATCCGGAGCTGGCCGTCCCCGAGGCGCAGCGTCACTGGCTGGCGCCCGAGGCGATCGAGACTGTCCGGGCGGCGATCGACGAGGCGCCGGTAGACATCGCGTACGGCGGATGGGGCCAGGACGGCCACGTCGCCTACAACCAGGCCCGCCGGCACCCGTACTCGCAAGTCGGGCTGGACGAGCTACGCGCGTCTAGCATTCGCATTCAGGAGAACAACCAGGACACGATCCTTGCGCTCGCTCAGCGGACGTTTGGCACCGCGTACCAGTTCGTGCCCCCAGTGTCGGTGACTCTCGGGATGCGGGAGATTCTGGCCGCGCGGAAGGTGCGCCTGTTCAGCGACACGGGGGCCTGGAAGCAGACCGCACTCCGTGTCGCCCTGTTCGCACCGCCCACGCCCGAGTACCCGATCACGCTGCTGGGCGAGCACCCGGACGCACTGCTAACCGCCACCGACGAGACGGCGCGACACCCAATCTCCGAGCACCCGGAGTGGGACCTTGGCATCGATTAGGCGGCGGTTCGACCTCCTCGTCGGAGTCGGCGGGATCGGCTCGGGGATGGTCTTCGCTCTCGACGGCGACGCCACGCTGGGGCGCGAGGAGAGTCGCGCTGGCCGCATCCTCGACCGGCGAGACTACTGCAAGCTCCATATCGTGGCTCACTACGTCCGCGTCCTCGTGGGTTCTCGGCTCGCCGTCGTTCCCGTTGGGCTTGTCGGCGACGACGACGCGGGACGCCGTCTGCGGATAGAGATGGCAGCAGCCGGGCTCGACATGCGCCATGTGTTGACGATCCCGCACGCGCCGACCCTGTTCTCGATCTGCCTCGTCTACGCGGACGGCAGCGGCGGGAATCTCACGACGTCCGACTCGGCGGCCTCCCGGCTGGACGCGGCTTTCATCGCACCCGTCGAGCCGGAGTTTGTGGCGCACGGCGCCCGCGCCATGGCCGTCGCCCTGCCGGAGGTGCCGTTCGAGGGGCGCGAGGCACTTATCCGGCTGGCGACGGCGCACGGGGCCTACCGGGTCGCATCGTTCACATCCACCGAGATCGAGCGCGCGCGAGAGAGCGGCCTCCTACGGGACATCGATCTCCTCGCGCTCAACATCGACGAGGCCCTCGTCGTCGCCCCGACCGTTCCGGCGGTCATCGAGCGGCTCCGGGCCGAGAACGCTGACATGTCGGTGTCCGTAACGGCCGGAGCCAACGGCAGCTGGTCATGGGATGGACGGGAGCTCCGCCACCTGCCGGCGCCGCGGGTACCGGTCGAGAGCACCGCTGGCGCCGGCGACGCCCAACTTGCCGGGATGCTCGCCGGCCTCGCCGACGGTCTCCACCTCGCGCACGCGCACGCGCTCGGCGTGCTCGTGGCCGCGATGTCCGTGACCTCGCCCCAGACCATCGACGAGCGCGTCCGCCCCGCAGCGCTGCTGGGGTTCGCGGCCGATCACCGGGTCTTCCTGCCGGCGCCCGTGCGGGCGCTGCTTTCCGCTGCCGTCACCCCCACATGAGACAGGTGCGCCCATGAGCATCATCGATATCCACGCGCACGTGGCTTCCCACTACGCGGACCTCGCCGTGCGCGCCATGGACCGCAGCGGGATCGAGCGTTGCGTGACGCACGAGTGGCACGACGGATTCGGCAAGACTCTCGTCGAGCATCTCGGCGTATTCGCGCGCTATCCGGGGCGGTTCACGGTCTTTGGCAACGTCGATTGGTCGCGGATTAACGAGCCGCACTTCGGGGCCCAGGCCGCCGAGAAGATCCGCCGCGACGTCGATACTGGAATGCGCGGGATCAAGGTGTTCAAGGCGCTCGGCCTGTCCTACCGGGCGGCCGACGGGTCATTCTGGCGCGTCAACGACGTGCGGCTGGACCCGATCTGGGCGGTCGCCGGAGAGCTAGGGATTCCCATCATGCTGCACGTTGCCGACCCGCCCGAGTTCTGGCAACCGGTGAATGACGCGAACACCTGGAATGGGGTGCTGCACGGCGAGTACGCATGGTGGGCGTATTACCGAGAGGGCTACCCGTCGCCGGAGGAGCTGCTCGCCGAACGGAACGAGGTCATTGCGCGCCATCGGTCGACGACCTTCATCTGTCCGCACATCGGAAGCAGCTCGCACAACCTAGACCAGGCCGCCGACGACCTCGAAGCGCTGCCGAACCTGTTCTACGACATCGCCGCCCGGATCCCCGAACTGGGCGTCCCGGGCCGCCGGCGGAACCACGCGCGAGCGTTCCTAGTGGAGCACCAGGACCGAGTGCTGTTCGGGACCGACATCATCTTCGACATGACGAACGTACCCACGGGCACGCAAGCCCAATCGCTGTTTCAGCCGGGCGAGATCCCGCTGGCGGGAGCGGATCCGGAGGACGCGTACGTCGACTCTACGGTCGCATTTGTCGAGTCCCACATACAGTTCCTAGCCACCGACGAAGTGCAGGTGGATCCGCCATTTCGGCGCAGCCGGAATGGCTACGCGATCCACGGACTCGGTCTGCCGGCACCTGTGCTCGAGAAGATCCTGTGCCGCAATGCCGAGCGACTGATCGGGACCACCTAGCGATCCGAAACGAGCCGGGTACGGCGACCGGGCTTGCCGGACCGCAGACAAGGACGAGCCGCCGCGGACGCGGATGGCTTCGCCAGCAGTCTGCCGCAAGGTGCGCCATGACCCGGGGGGGCCGTCTGTGCCGTCCGGTGCGTCAGCTCCTATACGACGCTCCGGGCTCATCGAGGACCACGTACTCGCCGATCAGGTTCGCTGCCAGACAGACATACGCAGGAACGATGAGACGAGATCGCCAACGCGCACCTGGTCCAGAACCTCGCGGGTGCAGCGGATCGTGCCGTGCTCCTGCAAGCGCCCGCGGACGTACGCGTCCGATGCGTCGAGGAGGTCCCACGAGTCCAGTTCACGACAGCCAGCTGGCCGTGGCTGGGCTGGCCCTTCGTTCCCGGCGCGACGTCGCGCGACAGGTGCACAGCGCCGCCCTGGATGACGAGCTCGCCGCGATGCGGGGGGGAAACCGACCACCGGGCAAGCGGCCCCGAGGGCGTGGTCGTCTCTCGAGCACGAGCGCCGGGCCTGTTGTTGCAGGTCCCCGAAGACGAAATTGCCGGGCCTCGCCCATGGCGTCGAAGCTCGAGATCACGCCACCCGTCGGAGTGTCGCCAACCGAGATTGCCGGGCAGACGCTCCTCGTGAACGTGATCCGGTGCAAGCCAGTTATCTTCTAGTTGCGAGCACGACGCCAGTCATCTTTTAGTTCCGAACACGACGCCAGCGCCGACATCGCTCAGTGGTAGAGCAGCTGTTTCGTAAACGCGAGCCGCCGTTCCGAAGCGACCCTGCCCACCGCGACGCGAGCCCCAAATCGTCCAGTCTGCAGGTGGGCGGTCTCGTCCGGCGTTGGGGGACGCCGCGGACGACTTGATTGCGGACCTCGGTCTGCAAATAACGGTCCAGAAGCACTCCATATACCAGCTTGCGACGCTGCAGATGACCGGTTGGCGCTTGACCAGGATGCTCCGCAACGCGGCCGACCCCGAGCTTCTCCTCCAAGGCGCGACACCGCACCTGATCGACGAGTGGCAGGTCGAGCCCGAGTTGTGGAACTACGTTCGCCACGCGGTGGACGATCGCCAGGCGAAGGGCCAGTTCATCCTGACCGGCTCGGCGGTCCCCCCCCGACGACCCGACCCGTCACCCGGGTGCCGGGCGGTTCATCCATCTGCGCATGCGGCCGATGACGCTCGCCGAGACTGGCCATTCAACGGGCGCCGTCTCGCTTGCCGGCGTCCTTCGCGGCGACCCGGTCTCCGCTGCCGCCCCGGGCCTGTCCGTCGGGGAGATCGCCGAGAGGATCGTCGTCGGCGGCTGGCCCGCCCACCTGGGCCTCTCCGCCGCGCAATCACTCCGCGCCATGAACGGCTACATCGAGGACATCTGTCGGACCGACGTCCAGCGCGTTGACGGCATCCGGCGCGACCCGACCGGCGTCCGCAGATTGATGTCGTCGCTTGCCCGGAACATCGCCACGCCCGCCTCGATCGAGGCGCTCACCTCGGACGCCAATGGAGCCGACGGGACTCTCCTGTCCGAGACGGTCAGCGGCTACCTCGCCGCGCTCGCTCGGCTGATGGTCGTCGAAGACCTGCCCGCCTGGAAGCCCGCGCTGAGAAGCAGGGCCCGGCTTCGCGGGACGCCGGTCCGGCACTTCGCCGACCCGTCGCTCGCAGCTGCCGCGCTGAACGCGGATCCGGCCCGTGTCGTGCGCGAGATCAACTGGATGGGCTTCCTCTTCGAGTCGCTCGTCGTGCGTGACCTGCGCGCCTACGCCGAGGCCATCGACGGACAGCTGTTCCACTACCGTGACAGCAATGGTCTCGAGGCCGACGCGGTCATCGAACTGCCCGACGGGCGATGGGCAGCGTTTGAGATCAAGCTCGGTTCGACACCAGCGGTCGTCGACCACGCAGCCGCCAACCTCCTCAAGCTCAAGTCGCTCGTGACCGGCGAAGGGCCCGTCTGCCTGGGCGTCATCACGGGGACCGGGTACGCACTCATGCGGCCAGACGGCGTCGCTCAGATCCCGGTGGGCGCACTGACGGCCTGATGAGTGCCGTCGGGTCGGCGGCCGAGCATCGATCCGGCCGGGCAACGGCAGCGGATGGCTTGCCGACAGACCCGCTCGCCGAGCACGGCTTGCCCTGCTAGGATTTCGCCCGTGCCGACATAGCTCAGCGGTAGAGCAGCTGTTTCGTAAACAGCAGGTCCTCGGTTCAAATCCGAGTGTCGGCTCCAGCGATCTGAACGTGAAACCCGCCCAACAGGGCGGGTTTCGTGCTTCAGCGAAGGTGATCTGACGCCCCAGGTGACGCCCGAGACGTCACGCCATGCCAGCGCCTAGGAGCACCCTGGCGGCGAGTCCACAGCGCTGTATCCAGGGACCGTGGTCACGAAGGCGCTGACCTCTTTGAGCTTCGGCTTGACTGGAGCCTTGCCAAACAAGACCAGATCGAAGGCGTACTCCCGGCCGAGCCGTGGACGGGGTATTTCAGTCTCGCGGTGGGCCTTGACCGAGCCAGATAATGGGGCAGCGTCCCAGCACTTAGCCGCCTCCATTCATCGCCGCCCCAAAGGAGGATCGAGTGATTGGTGCCGAGACCCGCGACTTCGAACTGCGGGCACGTCTCCGCCGTGCATGCGCAATCGCCGGCGCTGTTCTCATCGTCGTGGCGGGGTGCGGTAGCGCGGGCGACTCCGGCGCTGCTCCGAGTGCGGCGTCGTCCCCTGCCGTTTCCGAAGTGGCCAGCAGTGAAGTGCCCTCGGCGGACACCCCGACCTCGTCCGCCGCAACGGAGGGCGCCGCTGACTTCCCGGACAGCCCCCCTGCGGCCGAAGATCAGGGCCCGCTCGCGCTGCTCGAGTGGAGCGGGTACGAGACCGATGTGTTCCATGCGCCATTCACGGCAGCACACCCTGACGTGAAGCTGGACTACCAGTTTGCGGACGGCGGCGCCGCCTTCTTCTCGAAGGTCCAAACCGGCGCGGCCCAGGTTGACATCGCACACCCGTGTTCGAACTGGGTCCAGACCTGGGTCGACAACGATCTGCTCGCCCCCATCGACACGAGCCGCCTCACGAATTGGGACAAGCTGGATCCGTCGATGCGCGACCTGGGCAAGGTCGGTGATCAGGTGTACTTCGTGCCCTGGGATTGGGGCTTCGACTCCATGATCGTCAACACGGATACGGTCAGCGACATCCCGACCAGCTGGAAGGACCTCTGGGATCCGAAGTACGAGGGCCGAATCGCGCTTGAGGACTATGGCGAAGTGATGGTCGCCCTGGCCGCCGCGGCCTGGGACCTGCCCTACCCCGACCTGAGCGACGCGGACCTTCAGACCGTGAAGCAGAAGCTCTTGGATCTGAAGTCAAACGTGAAGACGTTCTGGACGAGCGCGTCCGAGGTCTCGCAGCTGATGGCCAACGGCGACGTCGACATGGCGTACGGCTGGCCCGACACCTACGCCCAGGTGCTGGATGCGGGAGTCAACGCGACGTACATCGAGCCCAAGGAAGGGCGCGCCGGGTGGGTGTGCGGCTTCGTTGTCCCCAAGACGACCCAGCACTACGACCTCGCGCTGGCGTACATCGACGCATCGAGCTCGGCCGAGGTGGGCGCATCGCTCATCGACGAATACTTTCTCGGCCACCCCAATCTCGACGCACTCCAGCTCGCCAAGCCCGAGAACGTACAGACCCTGCAGCTCGACCAGCTCGACGTCCGCGCGCGGACCCGGTTCGCGGCACCACTGACGGACGAGCAGCGCGAAGCGTTCAACCGCGTTTGGTCAGAGGTCGTCGCGGGGGGCTGACCGCCGTGGCACGCCGTTCTGGCAGCCAGACGTCGGCAGCCACGACGGTGGACCGTCCGACACCAGGACGGCGTCCGCCTGACCCCGCCGACGGTCGCGGCTTCGGCCTGCGGCTCGCGGTCGTGCCGACACTCTGGCTAACGCTGTTCTTCGTTATCCCGATCCTCGTGCTCCTGGCGTGGACATTTCAGCCCCCCGGGATGGGCATACGGTTCGATGCGCCGCCAACCCTCGACGCTTGGAATCGGAACGTCGGAACCGCCGCGTTCCAAGGCCTGCTCGTGCGCACGGTGCTTATCGCCTTCGCGGTCGCCAGCGCAACGTGTGTGGCGGCATACCCGATCGCATATCTCTTGGCGCGGGTTGCGGGACGGCGGCGCTACATCCTCCTGACGCTGATCCTCGTCCCGTCGCTCGTGAGCTATCTGCTGCGCTTGTTCGCGTGGCGGCTGATCCTCGGCACGAACGGTGTCCTCAATGCTGCCCTCGGCGCCGTCGGAATCATCTCGGAGCCACTCGACTTCCTGCTGTATAACCAGGTCGCGGTCGTCGTGGTGCTGATCTACGTCTGGGCACCTTGGGCGGCGCTGCCGATGTTCGTGCGCATCGAACAGATCGACGCCCGCCTGCTTGAGGCGGCATCCGACCTCGGCGCCTCACGCTGGCGCACGTTCCTGCGGGTGACGCTCCCGCTCTCGATGCCGGGCGTGTTCGCGGCATTCTTCTTCGTGTTCATTCCGACGCTGGGCGACTTTGCGACAGCCACGTACGTTGGTGGCAGCGAGGGGCAGATGTTCGGAAACGTGATCCAGAAGTTCCTGACGGAGCCGGACTTCCCCTCCGGCGCCGTCCTCTCGATGGTGCTCCTCGTGGCAGCCGCGATCGCCATGGTCATCGGTGCACGCCTTGCCCAAATCAAGGACGTGAGCGATGTCCGACTCTAGCCGCGGGCTCTGGGTCTACTTCTGGATCTATGTTCTCTTCCTGTTCGCTCCCCTCGTCGTGCTCGGCATCTTCTCGTTCCACGACGCACCGGGCCTCTCGCTGCCGTGGCGAGGCTTCACCACCAAGTGGTACGAGCAGATCCTCGAAACGCCCGAGCTGGTCGCGTCCGTGCGGATCAGCGTCGTTGTCGCCTCCGCGAGCTCGCTGCTGGCGGTGATGATCGGCACGGCGACGGCCATCGCGGTCATTCGCTACCAATTCCCGGGACGAGGGGTCGTCGCCACGTTCGCGATCGTGCCGCTCGTGTTTCCATACCTCGCCATCGCGGTCGCCCTGCTCGTCACATTCGTGTCAGTCGGCGTGAGGCTCTCGGTCGGTACGGTCATCATCGGTCATACCATCGTCGCCATCCCCTACACCGTGATCATCGTCGCCGCGCGCCTCGCGGGCGTCGATCCATCGGTGGAGGAGGCGGCCCTGGATCTTGGCGCCTCGCGCTTCCGCATCTTGCGCAGGATCTACCTCCCGCTCGCCGCGCCGGCCGTGGTTTCTGCCTTCGCGACTGCGTTCATCGTGTCGTTCGACGAGTTCTACCTGGCCTTCTTCCTGTCAGGATCCGACCAGACGCTGCCTGTGTACTTCTTCTCGGGGCTCCGGCGTGCTGCGCTGCTGCCGCCGACCGTCGCACTGTCGACGATCGTCATGATCTTCACCATCGCGTCGATCACGCTCGTGGAGCTGTATCGCACCCGTTCGGCCAGCCCGGGCGTGTCGCCAATCGGAGGACGGAGTTGACTGTGGACGGGGCTGGACCCGCCGTCACCCTCGCCGGGGTCAACAAGACGTACGGCAGCGCCGTCGCCGTTCGTGATCTCTCGCTCGAGATCGGCAAGGGAGAGTTCTTCACCTTGCTCGGTCCGTCTGGCTGCGGTAAGACGACGACACTGCGCATGGTCGGAGGGTTCGTTGCGCCCGACACCGGGCGGATCCTCATCGACGGCCAGGACGTGACCCGCGACCCGCCCAACCGACGCCCGTCAAACATGGTCTTCCAGCAATACGCTCTGTTCCCCCACCTCTCGGTCCGGGACAACGTCGCTTTCGGACCGCGCGAGGCGGGTGTTGCCCGTCGCGAGATCGACAGCCGCGTCCGGGATGCCCTGGACCTTGTCCATCTCGCCGGGTACGCCGACCGCCGACCACACCAGCTGTCCGGTGGGCAGCAGCAGCGGGTCGCCCTCGCTCGCGCCCTGATCAACCACCCGTCCGTTCTCCTGCTCGATGAACCGCTCGGTGCGCTGGACCTGAAGATGCGCCGCGCAATGCAACACGAGCTCAAACGGATCCAGCGGGAGGTAGGGATCACGTTTGTGTATGTGACCCACGACCAGGAGGAGGCGATGACGATGTCCGACCGCATCGTCGTCATGCACGATGGCGTGGCCGAGCAGGTCGGGACGCCGGTCGAGATTTACGAGCATCCTGCGACCCTCTTCGTCGCGGGCTTCATCGGCGAGATGAACGTTCTCCCGGCGAATGTCTCCCGTCTGACAGGCGGCGATGCGGAGGTCCTGCTCGTGACCGGCGACTCGGTGACGCTGCCGATCACCGAACCACTCGCGATCGGCACGACCGCAGCAGTCGTGCTCCGACCCGAGGCCCTCGCCTTGGAGGCCGAGGATGCGCCCGTGCCCCCTGGCCAACTCGCGTTCCGGGGAGAAGTCGTCGACTCCCTGTTCCAGGGAGCGGTAGTGCGTACAGAGGTCCAGCTCGCCGATGGCACGCGGGTCGTTGTGACCACGCCGAAAGAGCGCGCCCGACTCGCGCCGGCGGGCACGATTGTCACGCTCGCCTGGCACGCTCACGATGCACGCCTCCTGCGCGACGACGCCACACGTCCGGACATGGAGGCCGAGGCATGAGTGGCAGCGACCGCCCGAAACCCATCCCGATCCTGCGGGTCTCGGGGACTCACCGAGAGGTCGGGATCCAGGTCGGCCGCGCAACCCAGGACGTCGTCCGGCGCGCCGTGGCGTTCTCGCCCGGCCAGTTGCCACCGGGTCGGTCGATGGCCGACCAAATGGCCCTCGTCCGCGAGTACCGTTCGATCACGGCCGCTGCCCTGCCGTGGCTCGCCGAGGAGCTGGATGGAGTCGCGCAAGGCGCCGGCGTCGACCCACTCGAGTTGTTTGCCGCTTCGATCGAGGAGATCTGGGCAGCTCGTCCGTCGCAAGCAGGCGCTGCCCCAGAGCATCTCGTTCGCGGGACAGCTGGACGCTGCTCGGATATCGTCGCGACCGCGCCGGTCACGAGTGACCGCCACACGTGGATCGCCCACACCAACGACCTGTCAGCCGCGTCGGAAGCCGACGTCGTCGCAATCGAATGGAGGGTACCGACTGAGCCCGTGGCCTTCACACTCGGTATCGGGCCCTGGATAAGTGTGGGCTGGAACAGCGCCGGACTTGCCCTGTCGGGCAACGAGCTCACGCCGAACGATGAGCGGGTCGGCGTGCCGCGACTGCTCATGGTTCGTGATCAGCTCACGCGTCGGACGCTCACGGAGGCGGTCGCCGCCGCGCTCCGGCCCGATCGGTCCTCCTCATACAACACGGTCTTCGCCGATCAGGCGGGCGACGTGGTCGACGTCGAAGGATCGGCGACGGATGCCGAGCTTGTGAGGCCTGATGTCGGCGGGTGCCTGGTCCACACGAACCACTACGCATGCGACCGCATGCGGCACTACGAGGGGGATATTGGCTTCGCGGCACGCTCGGCCCGCCGCTACAACCGAGCGCAAGCCCTGCTTCGCCAAGCGCCTCTGGGGTCCGTAGACGCGGCCGTCCTGATGTCCATCCTGGCGGACCACGAGAACGCCCCGGACTCGATCTGCCGACACCCGGTTCCCGGGAACGACACGAAGACGGTGTTCTGGGCGCTGACCGATGCGATTGAGGGCCGGATCACGTTCGGCCGCGGCAACCCGTGTCGACCAATCGAACAGCATTGGCGTTACCTGCCGGCCGGCTAGGTGACTACTGCGGTGACCCCTCTCCGTGACCTTGGGTGCCCGTGCCCCGCATCCAGTGCCCCGTCCAGGGAGCCGCCTTGCGTCGCCCGGCGATTGCGCGGCAGCACTGCTCGCTTCGAGCGTGGCTCGTCCTCGCATCACACCCTGGACCTGGTCGGAGCCGTGTCACACGCCCGGAATATCTCTCCCCAATGGCCGCACCGCTCTGAACGTGAAACCCGGTCGAGAGACCGGGTTTCGTGCTGTCCGGAGGCGCGTTTGACGGTCGTGTCCCCATAGTGGTGTAACAGCGGGGCCGTGAACGAGAGCGGCCACCGCGTCATCCTCGCGTCGTTGGATCTGCAACCGACGACACGAAGGGACACCACGATGGCCGATGACAGGATGGCCGTGCTCGACACGGTGCGCAAGGCGATCGCCGAGGGCGACCAGGACTTCCTGCGCGAGGGCGTGCGCGTGCTCGCCCAGGCGGTGATGGAGGCGGAGGTGACCGAGCTCACCGGGGCCGCCAAGGGCGAGCGCAACCCGGACGCCCGGCTCACCCACCGCAACGGGTACCGCGACCGCCGGTGGGACACGCGGGTGGGCACGATCGATCTCGCGGTACCCCGGGTCCGTGACGGCTCGTACCTCCCGTCGCTGCTCGACCCGAGGCGGCGCACCGAGCGGGCGCTGCTCGCCGTGATCCAGGAGGCGTACGTGCTGGGTGTGAGCACGAGGCGGGTGGACGACCTCGTCCGCGCCATGGGGATCGACGGGATCAGCAGGAGCGAGGTCTCGCGGATCTGTGCGGCCCTCGACGCCGAGGTCGAGCGGTTCCGCTCCCGGCCGCTCACCGACACCGCGTTCCCGTACCTCTGGCTCGACGCCACGTACCTCAAGGTCCGCGAGGCGGGTCGGGTCGTGTCCATGGCGGCGCTCGTCGCGGTCGGCGTCGCCACGACCGGCGAGCGCCGGATCCTCGGGCTCGAGCTCTCGGCGGGCAACGACGAGGGGTCGGCCTGGCCGGCGTTCATCCGGGAGCTGGTCGGGCGCGGCCTCCACGGGGTGCGCCTCGTCGTGTCCGACGACCATGCGGGCCTCGTCCGGGCGGTGCACCAGGAGCTGCTCGGCTCGGGCTGGCAGCGGTGCAGGGTCCACTTCACCCGCAACGCCCAGGACCTCGTGCCGCGCTCGGCGCGGAGCATGGTCGCCTCGGCCATCCGGTCGGTGTTCGAGCAGCCCGACGGCGCCTCGGCTCGGGAGCAGCTCGACCGGGTGATCGACTCCATGGCCCGGCCGTACCCGAAGGTCGCCGAGCTGCTCACCGCGGCCGAGCCCGACCTGCTCAGCCACTTCGCGTTCCCCGAGACCCACCGCAGCCGGATCCGCTCGACGAACCCGCTCGAGCGGCTCAACAAGGAGATCCCGGTGTTGAACTGGTCACCGCCGGAAGGGCTGCGACGGCGGCTCGTACGGTGGGTGACCGTGCCGCGGCCTGACTCGAAGGAGATCTCCGGCGCCACCTCGATCTGGTGGCGGTGTTCCGCTTGAAGTGTCGGCCTCGCACGGTCACCCGAGGACCGTGCTGACCTGATGAGAGCGTCGATCCCTCGACTGGGATGTCGTCGCGCGGTCCCTCCCACCCCGGCCAGACCTGGAGGCGACCACATGACGGCATCCAACATCGTCGGCATCGACCCGCACCGCAGGACGTTCACGGCGACCGTGCTCGACTCCCGCGGAGGCGAGCTGGGACATGCGCACTTCCCGAACACCCGCCAGGGACACAGCGACGGTCTCGCCTGGGCCGCCGGGCTCGGCTCGGCCGATCGCTGGGGCGTCGAGGGCGCCAGCGGGCTCGGCCGGCACCTGGCCGAGTTCCTCGTCGCGGCCGGATGCGACGTGCGCGACGTGCCGCCGCACAAGACATCGATCCGCCAGCGCGGCCGTCACGAGGGCAAGACCGACCGGCTCGACTCTCACCGGGTCGCTGCGGAGACGCAGGCGAACCCTCGCCTCGCTCGGGCGTTCAAGCACGCGGCACCGGCGGCGCCGGATTCGGTGCGCGACCGGATCGCCCTGTGGCACAACGCCCGTGCTTCCCTCACCAAAGGTCCGCGTCCAGCTCCTCGGTGAGCTCGACGCGCTCGTGCACGACCTGCCCGAGGACCTGCGCACCCAGCTCCGGCCGGCGAAGACGGTGAGCGCCCGGGTGAACTCGCTCCGCCGGCTCGACACCGCCGCCGTCAAGGACCCCGCGGTCGCCCTGCGCCTCCGGCTGATCGAACACCGCATGGCCATGCTCCGTGAGGTCCTCGAGCACGACAAGGCGGCCACCGCCGAACTCACCGCCCTGGTCGAAGAGACGAGTTCGACGCTCACCGGGCTCGTCGGCATCGCGCCCCGCTCCGCGGCCGAGATCATCGTCGAGGTCGGCGACATCCGTCGCTTCACCGAGGCCGGCTTCGCTCGGTTCAACGGCACTGCGCCGATCCCGGCGAGCTCGGGCGAGGGCGAGAACGCGCCCGTCCGGCACCGCCTCTCGCGCGGCGGCAACCGACGGCTCAACGCCGCCATCTACCGCATCGCGATGATCCAGCTCCGCTACGAACCCCGCGCCCGCCGGATCCACGACCAGGCCCGCGCGAACGGACATACCCGCCGCGAGGCCATGCGCGTCCTCAAGCGCCACCTGTCCGACGCGATCTACCGGACCATGCTCCGGGACGCTCGACGGGACTCGGGCTTGACATGAGAGCTTCAAGCGCCGGACAGGGGTGGTCGGGATCTTCCCAAATCGCGCCTCCGTGCTGCGCCTCGTCGGCATGGTGCTCGCCGAGCAGGACGACGAGTGGCAGGACGGCCGGTGCTACTTCCGGCCCGAGACGATGACGGCGATCGACGCCGTCGCCATCGAGGAGGTGGGCCAGCCGCTCCTGCTCGCGGGCTGATCACCCCGGGCGCGAGGACGACGGGCTGTTACACCACGCGTTGGGACTTGACCCGTTTGACCTCCACCCTGTTGAAGCGCTTGGCAATCCTCGAATGCGAGCGCTGCCAATGGTCCCAGGGCGAGCACGGCGCGGGCCAGCACGCCTCTTGCGGCGACCGCTACGCCACACCCTCCCGATCGAAGAAGAGCGGGGGCCCAGTCCTCTTCCCGCGACCCCGTCCGCAGCGGTGTCGGCTTCCATCAGCCAGCCATACTCGTGTCGATGACTGCGCCCGCTCGCCCGAAGCCAACCCGAGGCAGCGCCCCACCCCCGGATCTCGTGGCTCGACGCCGCCGACCACGACTCGCAGAGCGCCTGGACGCCTCGGTCGACCCGACCACGCGCCTGACCCTCGTCTCCGCACCGCCCGGGTACGGCAAGTCGGTCGCCGTGGCGGGCTGGATCGTCGACCGCGCCATCCCGATGGCCTGGGTCAGCCTCGATTCCACGGCCGGCGACCCGGCTCGGCTCGCGCGCCAGGTGCTGACGGCGCTCGGTCGCGCTCGGCCAGGTGCCGCGACGCTCGCGCAGGCGATCGCGCCCGGGGTATCGCCTGACGCCAGCGCCCTCGCCGATCTCGTCATCGAGGCGGTGGCCTCCGATGACGGCGACCTCGTCATCGTCCTCGACGACTGTCACCTCGCCGACGAGCCCCGCGCGGTGGAGCTGCTCCGCCGGATGGTCGAGCGCATGCCGCCGTTCGGGCATCTCGTCCTGGTCGGCCGCGAGGATCCCGGCCTGCCGCTCGGGCGGCTCCGCGCCCATGGCGCCCTCGTCGAGCTCAGGGCGGACGACCTGCGGTTCACGAAGGAAGAGGCGGGTGAGCTCCTGGCCGACGCAGGTGTCGAGGCCGACTCGGCCACCGTCGAGGGGCTGGTCGGGACCACCGAGGGATGGGCTGCTGCGCTCCAGCTCGCCTCGATCACCCTGCGGGCCGTTGATGGCCCGCGGTCGGCCGCGGGCGCGCTCTCCGGCACGCACCGGTACCTGATCGACTACCTGGGCGACGAGGTGATGGCCGGGCTCGATGCCGAGCTCCGCGATCTCCTGTCCGCCGCCGCGGTGGCGGAGCATTTCACGACCGGGCTCGTGGCCGCGATGACTGGGAGCGCCGACGCCGCGACCCTGCTCGACCGGGCGGAGCGCTCGAACCTGTTCATCGCGTCGCTCGACGCCGAGGACCGCTGGTTCAGGATGCACGGCCTGTTCGCCGACTATCTCCGCTCACGGCTGCCGGCGGACGAGCGCCGGCGGCTCCACGCCCTCGCGGCCGCCTGGCTCGACGCAGCCGGGATGGGACGCGAGGCCCTGGCCCATGCCTTCCACGCGGACGACTTGGTGATGGCGGCCCGCCTCGTCGCCCGTGAGGGTCGCGCCGCGTTCGAGGCTGGCGAGCTCCGGACGCTCGAACGATGGATTGCGGCGCTGCCGCCGGACGTGCGGACATCCGACCTCGAGATCGCGTCGCTCGACGGCTGGGCCCGCTTCTACACGGGCGACGTTGCGGGTGGCGCGGCGATCGCCGCGCGGGCGGCTGCCACGCCCGGCGACCGGTCGGCCGCCAAGGGGAGGCTCCTGGTCCTCCTCGGGTTGATCGGCACGACGACCCGGCCCGATGCCGAGTCCCTGGCGCGGGACGGGATCGAGCTCGTCGGTGGTGACGATCTGTTCCGGTCGCTCGGGCTCCAGGCCGCGGGGCTCGCGCAGCTCGCCCGGGGCGATGTGGCGGGCTCGCTCGCCACGCTGCGCGCCGCGTTCGATGCCGCCGAGGCCTCGGGGCTCCCGATCGCCGTGCTGCCGGCGGTCAACCCCCTCGGGCACGCGCTCGTGGCGACCGGCCGGCGCGACGAGGTCGAGCGCGTGGCGAGGCGCGTGCTCGCGGCGCATCCCGGCGCGGGTGGCGAGCCACTGGCAATCGCATGGCCCGCGCGCCTGACGCTCGGGATCGCCCTGTCCGAGGGCAGCGACGTCGTGGAGGCCCGCGGCGAGCTCGAACGCGGGCTCGCCGCCGCGGAGTCGCTCGGGGTGGGGCGCGAGGTGCTCGGCTGGGCGCTGCCGGCGATCGCCCTGGCGCGCCAGGCGACCGGGGACGGTCGCGGGGCCCTCGCCATCCTCGAGCGCGGGGCGGCACCCGCCATGGCCTTCCCATCGCTCGCCGGGGAGACGGAGGCCCGGATCCGCCTGGCCCAGGGCGATCTCGCCTGGGCATCCCGATGGGCGGACGAGGCCCGGACTGAGGCGCCCGAGGGGTCGCCGCTGCTCGCCATGCTCCGCGCCTCCGCGGACACGACCGTCGCCAGGGTGAGGCTCGCCGAGGGCCGGCACGAGGAGGCGGGGCAGGCGCTGGAGTCCGCCCGCGCAACGTTCGAGGCCTGGGGAATGGTGCCCGACCAGATCTCGGCCCTGCTCCTCACCGCCGCCGTGCGCCACGCGACCGGCGGCCGCTCGACCGCGCTCGCGGACCTGTCGAACGCGGTCCGCCTGGCGGCGCCGGGAGGCTACGTCCGCCGCTTCCTCGACGACGGCCGCGCGCTGCTGCCGCTGCTCGGGGACGCAGAAGGCACGGCGCCGGGCTTCGTCGCGACGGTGCGCGCCGCGCGGCGGGATGACGAGACGCACCGAGGGATCGTGCGGCGGGGAACATCGGTCCTCGTGGCGCCCGACGGCGAGCTCGTCGAGTCGCTCACGGCGAGGGAGCTCGACGTCCTTCGGCTTCTGGCGACGGGGGCGCGCAACGCCCAGCTCGCTGAGGAGCTGGGAGTCTCGGCCGGGACGGCGAAGTGGCACGTCGCCCACGTGCTGGCCAAGCTCGGGGCCACAACCCGTACCGGGGCCGTCGTGCGCGGCCAGGAGCTCAAGCTCGTCTGATCGGGGGCGCCCCGGGGGCACGCCCGCCGATGGGCGTGGGCCGAGGATCTCTTGTCGACCCTCCCGTTCGGGAGGCGCTCGCGTCGCCCGGCATGGCGACCATGGCCGCATGGACCGCTACGAGATCACCCTCGACGCCGAGATCGGCGAGCGCCGCTGCCGCGACCTCGGCTGCGAGCGCCTCGCGCCGACCGCGCCCGGCATGTCCCGACTGGCCACGCCCCGGCTCGACCAGGCCGGCCTGCACGGCCTGCTGCGCCGCGTGCGCGATGCCGGGCTCGGGCTCGTGTCGGTCTCCCGCATCCCTCACGACCCAGAAGGAGGCTCTCGATGAACCGCAGCTCCACCGACCCGCGCTGGCGCGGGCTGTTCCTCGCCGCAGCGGCCGGCGCCGTCCTGACCGCGGCCTGCATCCCGCTCCAGGTGCTCCTGTTCATCGTCTGGCCACCGCCGGCGAGCCGCGACGTCGCCGACTGGTTCGGGATGTTCAATGCGAACCGGGTGCAGGGCCTGCTGAGCCTGGACCTGGTGATGATGGTGGAGCAGGTCCTGCTCGTGCCGCTGGTCATCGCGCTGTGGGTACTGCTGCGGCGCGGGAACGAGTCGCTGATGGCGCTCGGGGCGTCGCTGTGGCTGGCGGGCGGCTTCCTGATCATCGGCTCCAACACCGCGTTCGAGATGCTGTCGCTTGCTCGCGGCTACGAGGCCGCCACGACAGAGGCTGCGCGCGCCGGCTACCTGGCCGCAGGCCAGGGCATGTTGGCGAGCTACTTCGACATGGGGACCGGCTTCGTCCTCGGATACCTGATCACATCGGTCGGGGGCCTGCTGACGGGCGTGGCGATGCTCCGCACGGCCGGCTGGCATGCCGCAGGGCGGTTGCTGCTCGCCGGCACCGCCCTCGGTCTGTGCATCTTCCTGCCGGTCGTCGGGATCCCGCTCTCGATGCTGTCCGTGCTCGTGCTCGCCGTCTGGTACCTCGTCGTCGCCGTCCGCCTCGGCCGGCTGGCCGCAGCTTCACGGGTCCCCGCGAGCGATGCGGCCGGGCCGGCCGCCGCCCTCGCGACGCGGGCCTGAACAGCCCCGACGCCGACGACCCCTCAAGGAGACAACGCCATGGATCCCCAGCTCATCCGTGCGGCCCTGCCGGCCGTCCTCCTCCTCCACGGCCTCGGCCATGGCGGCGCGATCGCCGCGCTGGCTTGGATCGCCGCCCGGCCTGGCGGGCCGACCGGCGACTGGCACCCGGCCAGGTCGTGGACCCTGCCGGGCCTTGCGCCGGATACGGCGACCGCCGTCGCCTGCGCCTTCTGGGCGCTCGCGCTGGTCGGGTTCGTCGCTGCCGCTCTCGCGCTTGTCGGCGTCGCGGTGCCCGCGGATGCCCTGCGGCCGCTGGCCCTGTGCTCGGCGATCATCTCTCTCGTCGGGATCGGCCTCTTCCTGGGGACGTGGCCCGCGTTCAATACCCTGGCCGCGATCGCCGTGAACGTGGCCGTGCTCGTGGCGCTCGTGCGCTGACCATCAAGCCGGCGGGGGCCGGTCAGGAGACCTCGGGTGGCCGTCCGCAGGCGCGGCCCTCGTGGTCTTCCTGGTTCTGGTGACCTTCTCATGCTGGTGAGCCATCGGGTGCGCGACCGATTCGTCACCACGTCGGGCGTCACATGCGGATGACCAGGCGGGCCCGGTTCACACCGGGCCGCCTGCGTCTTCAGGTGCCAGCTACGGCAGCGAACCCTTAGAACGTGTCGGGGAACGGCGGGAAGTCCTCGGACCGGGCGTCATGGCCGGGCGCGTCAGCCGCGTGGACCGAGACGATGGGGCAGTTCACGATCACACCGGGCTCGAAGATGGTCACGAGGCCCGCGTCCTCGGCCCCGAGAATATCGGCGACGCTGTCGAACAGCGCTTCCGGGTAGCTGCTCGAGGCGAACGGTGAGGCGAGGATGTCGTCGAGCGTCACGCCAGGCGCGGTGTTCACGACATTGACGTCCCAGTGCGGCGAGTAGCCGGCGTAACCGGGAACGGAGTCGACGACGTTGGCCTGGTAGGCTCGATTGCCGCCGATCAGGAAGATGTCCGCGAGATGGGCGCGGTCAGCCTTCTTCTCAACGCCCTGATCCAGGTAGTAGATCTGGTGTCCCCCGAACCAGCCATTGTTGGTCGGGGGTCCGCTGGCGGCGGCCCCCGAGGTCGCGAGCGGGATGGCCGCGATAGCCAGGGCCAGGCTCAGCAGGACGGCCAGCTTCTTCTGGCGCATGGATTGCCTCCTTGGGGCCGACAGAACCTCGACCAGCGCGCCCCAGGCTGCCAGCCGCGTCACCCCAAGGCATCGACAAGACGCACCCCGAGAGGGGGACGCTCCCCGGGCAACCCCACGAGCAGCAATGCCGAATGGGGCGATCTGCGTGGGTTCCTCAGCCGGAGCCTGAAACGGGGCTCCTCCCGCACCGGCTGGGGTGACCCACCGGCGCCCCGACTGACAACTGCCCCATCATGGCGCGCGTCGATGACGTGCCGATGGTGGGCCGGTGACGCTCCGATGACGGAATGCTGACACTCCGATGACGGACTGCCGACGCTGGGTCACGGACGCCGCCGAGCTGTGCCGCGGTTCCCACCGGGGGCCGGACTCACTTCAGATAGAACCGGCGAGGGCCCTCCAGTTCGATGGCGACCTCCTCGGCCGATGCTGGGATCGTAGTTGCCCACCCGGGCACGTTCGCCTGGTGCTATCCTTACATCGAGGATGATGTAAGGAGGCACCAATGGAGGTCACGGCACGGCTCAGCTCCAAGGGCCAGGTGACGGTGCCTCGAGCCGTGCGCGAGGCGCTGTCCCTGGAGGAAGGCGACCGCCTCGTGTTCCGTGTCGAGGGAGATCACGCCATGCTGGCACGGACCCCGGACCTCCTGTCTCTCGCCGCGTCCGTCAGCGTGCCCGCTGCGAAGCGGGGGACGCCGTGGAGGGAGGTCCTGAGCCAGACCCGGCGGGCCCGGGCGGCCGAGCGCCGGTGACGGCATTCGTCGACACCAACATCCTGATCCGACATCTGACGGGCGATCCGCCCGACCTCGCCGCCCGGGCGACTCGCTACCTGGCGGCCGCCGACGAGCTGCTGCTGCCGGATCTGATCCTGGCCGAGGTGGCCTACGTCCTCGGGTCGTTCTACGAGACGCCGCGACCGCAGCTCGCGACGACGCTCCGGGCGGTGCTGGCGTTTCCCGCGATCCGCGTCGTCGACGCTGATCTGCTCCAGCGAGCCGTCGAGGTCTACGAGGTCCACCACCTCGACTTCGCCGACGCCTACCTGATCGCCAGCGCCGAGCGAACGGGGATCGGGGTCATCGCGTCGTTCGATCGGACCATCGATCGAGTCACGACGGTCCGCCGCGAGGAGCCCGCCTGAACCAGACGAGGACGGTCGTGCCGCAGGGTGGCCATCGAGACCCGCGTCACGAGGTCTTCCACTTCCACGAGCGATGACATCGCCGGGGGCGGTGCCGCGGCCACGTTCGCCCTTGACTGGCCGGATGCGCTGCTCACCGATCCGGTGAAGGTTGGGCTGCGTGCGGGCGTCTTGCCGCGAACAGGGCGATCGAGCCAACCATCTCGAGCTCAACATGCTGGAACGACGCCTCGAGGATGGATCGGAGGCCCTCCTCGGTGTCACTGCGATTGTCGAAGCCACCCTGCCAATTGAAGGCTCGCAGGAAGATGTTGGCCGCCCGCGTGTGGGCACCGGAAGCGCCGACGACAGAGGCCCCGAACAGCTCACCCGGTGGGGGTGAGGACTGCAGCGACATCGGCCACTGCGGCAGCCTTCCGAGCGAGCGGCCCCGGAAGGCAGTGGATGACCAGGTTCAATGCCGCAGAATCGAACCGCTCGCGTACTGGCAGCGGCTTCAGGACATCGGCTTCGACGGCGGTCACGTCGAGCGACCGCAATCGGCGCGACACGTGCCGGAGGACGCCCGTGTTGGGATCGACGATCGTGACCCGGCTGCCAGGGGGCAGACCAGCCTGCTCGATGAAGTAGCCGGTGCCTGGGCCGACGTCGAGATGCGGGGCGTGAGCGTGCTGCCTGTAGAGCTCGACCAGCCGCGTCGATGGGCAACGCCAGACGAACCGCGCGATGGGCCCGAGCACGAGCGGGTCGTAGGCTGCGAGCAACAACGCGTTGTAGTCGCGCTGGCCCCGATACGCGGGGTCGTTGCGGTCCACGGGTCGAGGCGTCTCCATGTCCCAGGGCTGCCCGCGGCGATGCCGCAAGGCTGGGTTCGAGGTTGTCGGATCCTCGTTCGCCGATCGTTACGAAGCGCGTCGGCCGTGCGCCCGGCGGACGACGGTCGAACTCGCTCGGGGTGGCTCGACCTCGAGCATGGAGGGCCGCCGGCAGGCAGCTGAGCAGCAGCGGTTCAGCATCGACCTCTTCGACCGAGTCAGCACCCGTTACTGCGGCTGCGAGGAGTCCTGCGCGAGGTGTCGGCCGATGTGGACCAGCAGGTCCGCGACCTGGTCCAGCTCCTCGGCAGGTACGGCCAGCACTTGCGGCGGATCTCCCGGCAGATCGGGAACAACTGCCAGCGTTGCTGGCCGTCCACGTTCGACATCGAACTGGAGGCGCCGGAGGTTGTCGAGGGTGACGTTCAGCAGCAGGTTGGTGTCGGACGCGACAGCGAGGCGACGATCCGTGACGACGACGTCGGCCTCCGTGCCTCGCACGGCGGCCCGGACGCCTTCGCTTTCGACGATCGGACGAAGGATCGGATGGTGGACGGGCTCGCCGTTCATCGGTTCTCCTGCAACAACGATGGGCAACAGTGCCGGCGGTCCGCTGCTCGAGGCGCCGCACGCCGAGCGCATGTTTGGCAACGGGTCTGATGCCCCTTGCAGGCCGAGGGTTGTCTGACTGGCGATACACCCGCGAGACGGACCCGGCGGCGGCGCTTGCAGGTTCGCTGCCAGTCGGCCGTCGCTGCCCAACACCTTCGCCGACTGTGGGTAGCCAGCCGGCGTCCGCGTCTTGTGACGATCGGGCCTTGTCAGGCGAGCAGCGCGTCGGTATACATCGTCGCCTGGCCCATTGGATGCTTCAGAGAGAGTGCATCGATGATCGTGAGGGTGTTCAGCTACACGCTCCAGTCCGACGCGAACGCGTTCAATGCGCTCGTCACGGAGCACGGCTTTTCGGCGCTCGGCGTGCGACCGGGACTCGTCTTTGCCTACGCCGCATCCTCGCGCACCGACGCCTCCCGTGGCGTCGTCGTGACCGGCTGGGAGTCATTTGCCGATCTCGAGGCCGTCGTTGGACCCGGCCTGAACCGTCCGACGTTCCTGCCGCAGGCGCTCGAGTTCCTCGGCGGTCGGGAGTGGAGCCACTGGGAAGGGCTGGACCTTCCAGCGGTTGGAGGCGGCGGCGAGGCCCGGATCCTCCGACTGCTGTACGGCAACATCGACGCGAGGCAGGAGTCGGCGTATTTCGCGTGGGTCCGCGAGGGCGTCTGGCCGCGACTCGCGGCGACGCCGGGGCTCGTCGGGAGCTGGGTCGGTCGCCAGGTCGCCGGGTCGACCGAGCCGCTCCTCGCGGTGAGCGCCTGGGCGAGCGAGGAGGCGATCACGGCCGCCGCCGGGGCCTCGGTGGTACCCCTGTTCTCGCCTCCGGCAGTCGACATGGCGACCGTCACCCGCATCGAGCTGTTCGACGTGTTCGACCAGGTGCCCGATGCCCGGCACCGGTCCACCGAGGGCGAAGCCGTCGTCTGAACCGAATGCCGACGGCCCGGGACGTTTCGAGCGCCTTGCCGTGGTCCTGTGATTCTGTGCTACTGTGAAGCGATGAAGAACATCACGGTCTCCGTGCCGGACGATGTCTATCGCATGGCCAGGATCCGTGCCGCAGAGCGCGGCAGCTCCGTCAGCGCCATCGTCACCGAGTACCTGCGATCGTTGTCCGGGGACAGTGCCGAGTTCGCGAGGCTCGAGTCGCAGCAGCGGCGCATTCAGCGCCAGATCAAGCGCTTCGCCGCGTCCGGTCGGTTGGGGCGGGACGAGAGCCACGGTCGTGCGATTCGCTGACACGAACATCCTGCTGTACGCGATCTCGCGCGATCCAGGTGAGGCGCCGAAGGCGAAACGAGCGAACGAGCTCCTGGCAGCAGGCGACGTTGGCATGTCGGTCCAGGTGCTCCAGGAGTTCTACGTCCAGGCGACCCGGGCGAGCCGCTTGGACGCGATCACGCACGAGCAGGCCGCGGGTCTCGTCGAAGCCTGGCGTCGATTCCCGGTCCAGGAGCTCACGGTCGACGTGATGGTCGCCGCGTTCGAGACCCGGCGGCGCTTCGGCATCTCGTACTGGGATGCCGCGATCATCGAGGCGAGCCGGGCGCTCGGCTGCGCGGTCGTCCTTTCCGAGGATCTCGATCCGGGCACGGATTACGACGGCGTCCGCGTGCAGAACCCGTTCGTCAACCCGTAGCCGGGCAGGGCGACACCAGGACCGGGCCCCACCAGACCGGGGCTAGACTCCCCTCCATGAGCACTCCCTCCGCGGTTCCCGTGACTCAACGCCGCCCCGAGGTCGACACCTACCACGGCGTCGAGGTCACCGACGACTACCGGTGGCTCGAGGACGGCGCCGATCCCGACGTCCGCGCCTGGAGCGAGGCGCAGAACGCGGCGGCGCGCGCCCACCTCGATGCGCTGCCCTCGCTCCCGATCCTCCGCGAGCGCATTCGGACGCTCCTGGGGACGTCGGTCCGCTATGCGCCGACGGGCTGGCACGGGGGACGCCTGTTCGCGTACAAGCACCAGCCGCCGCTCCAGCAGGTGCTCCTGGTCGCGATCGGCGACGTGGATGACCTGGCGACGGAACGGGTCGTTGTGGACCCCAACGCCCTGGACCCGACGGGATCGACGGCCATCGACTGGTTCGTCCCCTCCCTCGACGGCCGCCTGGTCGCGGTGTCGCTGTCGACGGGTGGCAGCGAGGACGGCACGCTCCACGTGTTCGAGGTGGAGACCTCGCGCGAGACGGGCGAGCGCATCCCGCGAGTCCAGTACGGGACGGCCGGCGGCAGCGTGGCCTGGCTGGAGGGATCGCGATCGCTGCTCTACACCCGCTATCCGGGCGATGGCGAGCGGGATGCGGCTGACCTGCACTTCTACCAGCAGGTATGGCGCCACGAGCTGGGGACGCCCGTGGCGTCCGACCGGTACGAGGTCGGCCGGGAGTTCTCCCGCATTGCCGAGGTCGACATGGCGTCGTCCGAGGACGGCCGGCGGGTGTTCGCGCGGGTCGCGAACGGCGACGGCGGTGACGCCGAGACCTGGCTGCGCGACCCAGAGGGACGGTGGCGGCGGCTGTCGACCATCGACGACCAGGTGGTGGGCGGCATGTTCGGCCCTGAGGGCCTCTGGCTCCGCAGCCTCGCCGACGCACCGAACGGCAAGCTGCTGCGCCTGCCGCTGGACGGGGATCTCGCGTCGGCGACGACCGTTATCGGCGGCGAGGGTGCATCGATCGCGTCGTGGACCGTCACCGGCGGCCGCGTCTACGTGGTGCGACGCGAGGGTGGCCCGTCCAGGCTCGAGGTCTGCGACGCCGAGGGACGGCTGCTCGCCACGGCGCCGGGCCCCGAGATCTCCTCCATCCGGTCGCTCGTCCGGCTCGACGGCGACGAGGTGCTGTTCAGCCGGGTCAGCTACACGCAGCCCGAGGCGTTCTTCCGCTGGGCGGGTGCCGCCGATCCACGACCCACGGCGATGCTGGTCACCTCGCCGGCCGACTTCTCGGGGGTGGAGGTCGTCCGTGACGTCGCGGTGTCGAAGGACGGGACCCACGTCCCGATCAGCATCCTGAGGCCACGGGGGATCGAGCTCGACGGCTCCAACCCGACGCTGCTGTACGGCTACGGCGGGTTCGGGCTGAGCATGGAACCGGCCTTCGATCCGGTGCTGCTCGCCTGGCTGGAGCAGGGAGCGGTCTATGCCGTTGCCCACATCCGGGGCGGCGGCGAGTTCGGGGATGCGTGGCACCGCGCGGGCAACCTGACCTGGAAGCAGAACGTGTTCGACGACTTCATCGCGTGTGCCGAGCACATGGTCGAGGCCGGCTACACCTCGCCCGACCGGCTGGCCATCCAGGGTGCGTCGAACGGCGGGCTCCTGATGGGGGCGGTGCTCACCCAGCGTCCCGACCTGTTCCGGGCGGTGGCCGCGAATGTCGGCGTGCTCGATGCCCTCCGGGTGGAGCTGGACGACAACGGCGCCTTCAA
The DNA here is from genome assembly GCA_963727585.1 of uncultured Chloroflexia bacterium. GTDB lineage: Bacteria > Chloroflexota > Limnocylindria > Limnocylindrales > CSP1-4 > CAIXZV01. Next base: position 241,166 of record CAVSHH010000008.1, read on the forward strand.
CGTGACCGAGTTCGGCACGGTGACCGATCCCGACCAGTTCCGTGCGCTCCTCGCCTACTCCCCGCTCGCAAACGTGCGGGACGGCGTGGCCTACCCGGCGGTCCTGCTGTCCACCGGGGCGAACGACCCGCGGGTGGATCCGTACCACTCGCGGAAGATGACGGCGCGCCTGCAGGCGGCAACGTCGTCGGGACGCCCGGTCCTGCTGCGGACGACGGACAAGGCCGGCCACGGGATGGGATCGGCACTCGACGAGACGGTGGCGCTCCGGTCGGACCAGGTCGCCTTCCTGCTCGACCAGCTCGAGGTCGAGGTTCGTCCGGCCTGATCCCCGTCCCGCAGGATGGGCGGTGGATCGTCGCCCCGCGTGGCTGGTCCGGGATCGGGGCGACGCGTCCGCCTGCCTCAGCCGTTGCGGCGCTCGAACTCCTGCATGAAGGCGATGAGGTCGTCGATCCCCTGCTCGGGGAAGGCGTTGTAGATCGAGGCGCGCATCCCGCCGACGGCGCGATGGCCCTTGAGGCCGTCGAAGCCGGCGGCGGTGGCCTCCCTGATGAACGCCTTCTCCAGGTCCTCCGTCGCGAGGCGGAAGGTGACGTTCATCAGGCTCCGGCTGTCCGCCTGCGCGGTGGGCTTCCAGAAGCCGGTGCGGTCGAGCTCGGCGTAGAGCTTGCCGGCCTTGCGCTCGTTGACCGACCCGATTCCCTCGAGGCCGCCGTTGGCGCGCAGCCACTTGACGACAAGCCCCAGGACGTACACACCGAACGCGGGCGGCGTGTTGTACAGCGAGCCGCTCTCCGCGTGGACCGCGTAGTTGAGCATCGTGTGCAGGCTCTCGGAGCACCGCTCGAGCAGGTCCTCGCGGATGATCACGAGCGTGACACCCGACGGGCCGAGGTTCTTCTGGGCCCCGGCATAGATGAGGCCGAACCGAGAGATGTCGATCGGGCGGCTGAAGATGTCGGACGATGCATCCGAGACCAGCGGCACACCGTCGGGGACCGGCGGCAGGCGATGCCACTCGGTGCCCTCGATCGTGTTGTTCGAGGTCATGTGCACGTAGGCGGCGCCGGGAGTCAGCTCCAGCTCGGCATCGGTCGGGATCCGGTTGTAGCTGGTGTCCTTGGTGGAGCCGGTCTCGTGGATGGCGCCGACGCGCTTGGCCTCCTTGAGCGCCTTGTCGGCCCAGGAGCCGGTCATGATGTAGTCGGCGGTCAGGCCCTGGGTCAGGAGGTTGAGCGGCACCATGGAGAACTGGAGCGTCGCACCGCCCTGGAGGAACAGCACCTTGTAGTTGTCGGGGACGCCGGCGAGCGCGCGGATGTCGGCCTCGGCAGTGCCGATGATGGCCTCGAAGGTGGCGGAGCGATGGCTGATCTCCATGACCGACATGCCCACGCCGGGCAGCGCCAGGAGGTCCCGCTGGACCTCCTCCAGCACGGGCACCGGCAGGACGGCGGGTCCCGCGGAGAAGTTGTTGATGCGGCTCATGGCGGCGGACATCGGGAGCTCCTTGGGCATCGAGGTTGGGCGGGGATCGGTCGGTTCGGCTGCCGGGTCGGTGGGGTCGACGGTGAGCGCACGGCCTGCGAGGGTCGCGCCGGCTAGAGCGCCACCAGCTCCAGGCTGATGATGTTCGCATTCCCCTGGCGGATCGCGTCGAGCTGCGCGGCGGACGGCGCATGGTCCACGTTGATCCGGGCCACGGCGGCGGCGGCACCCTCGAACACGATGTTCTCGGTCTCGTGGGCGTTGATCCCGCTCCGCCCGAGCTCGGAGAAGACGTCGGCGAGGACACCCGGCTGGTCCTTGTGGCGGACGACCAGCATGTGCCTGGCGGGCGTCTGGGTGGCGACGTTGACGACGTTCGGGACGCGCCCGGTCTCCTTGAACGCGCGGACGATCCGGACGGCCTCGGCCGCGATCGCCTCCTGCGCCTGCTCCGTGGATGCGCCGATGTGGTGAGTGCCGTAGACGATGCCGGCCCCTGGGTCACGGGCAAGCGCGAAGTCGAACTCGGCGGTGGCGCTGGTGGGCTCGTCCGGGTAGACGTCGAGCCCCATCCGGAGACCGCGCTCGCGAACGGCCACGGCCAGCGCGTCGTGGTCCACGACCTCGGCGCGGGCCGTGTTGACCAGGATCGCGCCCGGCTTGAGTCGCCCGAGGAGGCCGGCATTGACCAGGCCACGGGTGTCGGGGGCCAGCGCGAGATGGATGCTCAGGACGTCGGCCGCCTCAGCGACGGCCGCCGGCGACGCTGCGATCGTGACCATCGGGGTCGGGCCTGCCGTGTCGAGGCCGTAGCTGCGGAGATCGACGTCCGTGCCCGGCTCGAAGCGCCGGGACCAGATGACGAGGTCCATGCCGAACGCCTGGGCGCGCCGCGCGACCTCCTGGGCGATGTTCCCGAAGCCCAGCAGTCCGAGGGTGCGACCGGCGAGGCCGGCCGACTTCGAGAATGCCTTCTTGTTCCACTGGCCGGCGGCCAGGGCGGCGGCGTTGTCCGGGATCCTCCGGTCGAGAGCGAGGATCAGCCCCATGGCCAGCTCGGCCACCGCGATCGAGTTCTTGCCCGGACAGTTGGAGACGTAGATACCGCGCTCCGAGGCCGCGGCCACGTCGATGGTGTTGTAGCCCGCCCCGGCCCGGACGATCAGCGCGAGGCCGGGGTTGGCCATCATGGCGCCGGTCACCTTGGTCGAGCGCACGACGAGCACCTCGGCACCGGTCGCGCCCAGGGCGTCGGCAAGCGCATCGTCCTTCAGGCCCGGGTCGAACACGACGTCGCAGCCGGCGTCGGCGAGCCCGTCGCGGCCGGACTGCTCGAACTGGTCGGCGATGAGGACCTTCATGGCTGCACTCCGTGGCGTGGGTTGGCGGTCAGGGTCCGCTCGAGGGGGGCTCCGCGACGCGCGTCCGCGCCCGGTGGCCCGGCAGCGGCCCGGGGATCAGATGAGGTGGACGAGGAGGCCGTCCCGGAGCTTCGGCTCGAACCAGGTGGACTTGGGCGGCATGATCTCGCCCGCGTCGGCGATGTTCATCAGGTCCTCGATCCGCGTGGGGGCCATGGCGAAGGCGACCGCCGCCGCACCCGAGTCGACGGCCGCGGCGAGGGCCTGCGGGCCGCGGATGCCGCCCACGAAGTCGATCCGCTTGTCCGTGCGTGGGTCACCGATGCCGAGCAGCGGCGCCAGCACCTGGTCGTGCAGGAGCGCGACGTCGAGCCGATCCGCCGCCGGGGCACCGGGGGCGGCGGACGCGAGGCGCAGGCGGTGCCAGGCGCCGTCGAGGTACATCGCGACCTCGCCCGGAGCGGCAGGGGTATCGGTGCCCGGCTCGACCGGGATGCCGTTGGCGCGGATCCCGTCGAGCAGGTCGGCCGGGCTCCTGCCCGCGAGGTCTGCCACGACCCGGTGGTACGGGAGGATCTGCACCTGGTCGTGCGGGAAGGCGACGGCGAGGAACCACGCCGACTCGATCTCCCCATCGTCGGCCGCACCCTCGGCCGATGCACCGGTGCCGGTCTCCGCGATCGCGTGGCGCGCCCGCATGGCACTGGCGGCGCGATGGTGGCCATCGGCGATGTACAGCCGCGGGATCCCTCCGAACGCCTCGGCGATCCGGGCCGACTCGGCGCCGGTGGCCCGCCACACCGTGTGCGAGACGCCGTCCGGGGCGGTGAAGTCGAACAGCGGGCTCCGGGCGTCTGGGCCGTCGGTGGCCGCCGCGACCAGGGCATCGACCGCGGCGTTCGCCGGGTAGGTCAGGAAGACGGGGCCCGTCTGGGCACGCAGCTCGACGATGTGGCGCGTGCGGTCATCCTCCTTGTCCTTGCGCGTCTTCTCGTGCCTGGCGATGACGTTCCGCTCGTACTCGCCAACGGAGAAGGTGGCGGCGATCCCCGTCTGGAGGTGGTCCCCCATCCGGAGCCGGTAGAGGTACAGCGCGGGTGCGTCCTCGATGCGCAGGGGAGCGGCGGCGCGCAGCCGGGCGAAGTTGTCCGCGGCGGTCGCGTAGACGAGGTCCGCGTAGGCATCGGTGCCCGACGGCAGCTCGATCTCCGCGCGGGACACGCGCAGGAAGCTGAGCGGGTTGCCGTTCGCGAGCGCCGCGGCCTCGGCCGCGTTGACCACGTCGTACGGGACAGCCGAGACCGAGGCGGCCTGGGCGGCCGGTGGACGGAGGGCGCGAAACGGTCGAATGCTGCTCATCGGGTCGGTTCCTGGAAGCGGTTGCCAGATGACAGTGGTGGCGCACGACCCTTCAAGTCAAGTCCACGTTTCTACGTCAATAGGTCAGCATCGCTACCGTATCGACGTGAGCACGAGCGCGGCCCGTGGGCTCACGATGGAGCCCCCGTCCGAACCGAACGGGGGCTCCTGGATGCCGAACGGTGCCTCGCTCAGGGCGTGAGGCCGAAGTCGGCCAGGAAGGCGAGGTCGTCCGGCTGGTCGAGGCGGTAGGCCCCCCCGATGCCGGTACAGTTGGGGCTGAGGCCGAACGAGGTCACCGCGACCAGCAGCAGCGAGTGCGTGTTGTCGAAGGTCGGCCCGCCCGAGTCACCGAAGCAGGTCCCGCCCGTGCGGGCGTTGTTGGACAGCTGGATGTAGGTGTTCTTGGGGTGGCTGACCAGGTTGAGCAACTTGACGTCCGCCTTCATCCGGGTGTCACCCCCGAAGTCGGCGAACGGGAGCACCTTCTCCAGGCCGTAGCCCACCACCTCGAACCGGTGCGCGTTGCGCCGGCCGGCGTACTTCTGCAGGTAGCGCACCGTCGGGATGGTCGCGTAGGCGAGGCCGTCCTGCGCCTCGTCGAGGACGATCACGCCCGCGTCGTGCAGGTAGAACGCCCGGTCGTCGTACTGGGGATGCGGGTACGACGTGGCACGGATCCAGTCCGGGCTGCTGTCCGCCCAACCGGCGCGAGCGTCGTAGCGATCGGCCTGGGTCGGGTAGTTCAGGTCCCCATTGTCGTCGAAGGTGGCCGGGAAGCCGTCCCACTGGCTGCCGTCCTCGACCAGGGAGAACCACATGTCGTTGCCGCCGGAGCCATTGCCGTCCTCGGCCGTGTAGCGGTCATCCGACGTGGTGGTCGACACGCCGTCGGCGCCGACCGCGAACGTGCAGTGTCCGGCAGTGACGACGACGGTCGAGCTGGCGAGGGTGCCCGTGCAGCTGTACCAGCCGCCCGGATCCTCGTAGATGCTGCTGGGGGCATCCGGGACGTAGAACAGGAGCTGCCCGACCTGCGGGTGCTCTCCCTGGTCGGGGCCGCCCAGGTCACCACCGCCGCCGGTGATGGCCGCCGCCGGTGTGGCCGTCACGGCCAGCAGAAGAAGGGCGGCAACGGCCGCCAGACGGGTGCGCATGCGATTCCTCCATGGCAGGCGCAGGCGACCCGGGGAGGGCCGCCGATGTCCGCCATCGTAGACCCGACCGGCGGCAGGGTGGTTCCGGCACGCACCACCTTGAAGCCGGCCGCATCCGGCAGGGACGGGATTGGCCGGTTGCGGGCCCGTCCCCCAGAATCAAGGCACGCAGCCGGCCTGGATCGCAATCAGGGCAATCGCGCGTGCGGCAGACAGGAGCTCCCATGTCCTATGTCGTGGACTTCACCAACGTCTCCACCACCGGCCTGGAGTCCTCCCCGGTGGCAACGGCGCTGGCCGGGCTGCGGGCGAACGAGGCCCGCTACTTCAAGAACAAGTACGACCACGACTTCAGCGTGGAGCCGGCAACCGAGGCGCGGCAGACGATCGACTACGTCCACCGCGTCCTCCGCGACGAGCGCGAGCTGGTCATCGAGTCCCGCCCGCTCGAGGCGACGATGTTCCAGGTCGCCGACATCCGCTGGGCCTACGTGTTCTACGAGAGCGGCCTGTCGATCAACGTGCTGTACACGATCGATGACGCCGGCAAGCGGGCGGTCGGGTTCAAGCTGTCGGACGGGATGGAGGTCCCCGCCGAGCTCGCCGCGCGGTTCAAGTTCGCGCGTCAGCGGTCGAAGCTCGCGGGGACGATCCGCGGCTCGTTCTTCGTGATCAAGGGCGAGTACTGACCCTCGCCCGGTGCCCTGACCCCTGGTGGGGAGCTCAGCCCGGTCGGAGCGTCCCCGACCACACCTGCCAGGCCAGCAGCGACTTCGCGACCAGGCTCAGGACCATGTACGTCTTCTCGCCGTACAGGTAGTCGCGCCAGCGTCCGATCTTGCGGTACTGCAGGACCATCGTGATCGCGAACACGTTGAAGGCGACGAACAGGCTGCCGATGATGACCAGCACGAACGGCGGGATCTGCGCATCGGCCGGCAGGCCCTCCTGGGCGCCATACGCCAGGACGATGGAGAAGATGGCGAGCCACGGGATGACGCCCGCGATGCAGCCGAAGATGAAGTGCTTCCAGTCGGGCGTCTCGCGGCCCTCGTTCGCGGCCTCCATCGACCAGCCGAACAGGATCATCGCGATGTTGCACCCGGCGATGGCCACGAGCGCCGGGAAGTCCGTGATGTAGCTGATGTACGCGATGGCGACGATCATCAGCGTCGACGAGAAGGCGTACTCGATCCAGCGCAGCGGGTTGATGCCCCGCGCCAGGTACCCCTCGTAGCGGCTTCGCAGCAGCCAGCCCGCGGATGCGTGGGCGATCGAGCTCATGAGGAAGAAGGTCGCGATCACGTAGGCGAGCGGCACCGAGAGCAGCAGGACCGAGGTCTGCTCGACGCCCTGGAACGCGCCGTTCTCGAGGATCGGCTTGATGGTCGGGACCACGGGCTCGAACAGGACGGCGGTGCTGGACACCAGGATCATGAGCAGGAACTGGCCGAAATGGGCAAGGCTCAGGAACCGGTTCCAGCGACGGAGGGACCTGGCCCGGTCGTCGGGGATGGCGGGGGCGCCTGCAGCCGGGGTTGAGGTGGTGCCAGCGTCGCCGGCCAGGGCAGTCATGGTCGGGCTCTCCAAGTGCTCAGGGTTCGCTTCCTGTTCGATGATGACGGCTCCGCGGATGGCCCGGGTGCGCATCGCGCACGTGCCCTGGCTACTCCGCGATCGTGAGCAGGGCGGCGATCCCGAAGCCGAGCGCCGTCACCAGTGCCGTCACCCGGCCGCCCTTCTCGAAGGCCTCCGGCATCATCGACCCGGCCAGCATCGTGAGGACCGCGCCCGCAGCCAGCGCCTGGGCGTAGTCGCCGATCGCCTGGACATACGTCGCGAGCAGGTATCCGATGGCCCCCGCCAGGGCGGCCGCCACGACGATCCCGATCCACAGCGCATACACCCACGTGGCGGATTTCGTCTTCCGGAGGCTGGCGGTCGAGGACAGACTCTCCGGTACGTTGGACACGAACACGGCGGCCAGGAACCCGACGCTGACCGAGCCTCCGACGGCGACCCCGATGCCCAGCACCAGCGACTCGGGGACCCCGTCCAGCAGCGCGCCGAGGGCAAGCGCGATGCCTGTCGACCCGCCTGATCCGGATGAGCGGGCCTCGAGGAACCCGTCGAGCAGGTAGTAGACCAGCGCGCCCACCCCGAACGCGAGCCAGATGCCGATGTCCGCGAGGCTGCCCTCGGGCACGAGCTCGTAGGCGAGGGCCGCGATCAGGGCGCCGGCTCCGAAGCCCATGGCCCGGCCGACGAGATGCTGCCCGATCGAAACACGTTCCGCGACCAGCGCGCCGAGGACCAGCGACGACTCGCCGATCGCCGCCCACAGCCCTGCTTCAAGCATCCTGATCCTCCCGTCTCCGCCACCGGCGGTCCAGGCGCGGGACCTCCTCCGGGGTCTCGGCCAATGTGCCCTGGGGCATGCGTGATCCAGCCACCATCTCAGACGCCGGAGCCTCGCGGCACGAGGATCCGAAGGGCGGCCGGCCGGACGATCGCCTCGACCGGCGTCTCGCCGACGTCCGCACCGTCGACACGGACCCGGATGGGGGAGGCGCTCTCCACGTGCACCCGGCGCGAGCGGTACGTCTGGACGCGCGGCTCATAGGAGCGACGACCGAGCGCGATCGACCCGAAGTGGCGCACCAGCTCCATGCGGGAGAACCGCTCGAACACGCGGATGTCGAACCGTCCGTCGTCCAGTCTCGCCTCGGGAGCGACCGTGAACCCCAGCCCGACGTATGGACCGTTCGAGATGCTGAGCACCAGGGCGCGGGTCCGCACGCTCCGATCGTCGAGGTCGATCGTCATCCGCGACGGCCGGTACCGGACGGCCGTCCAGGCCGCTCGCAGCGGGGCCAGCAGCTGGCCCCGTTCGAGGGCGGCAGCATCGGCGAACAGCTCCGCGTGGAGCCCCACCGCGATGGCCTCGAGGAAGGGATGGTTCCCGTCCAGCAGCCCCACGTCGATGGTTCGCGAGTGGCCGTCCACGATGATCGCCGCTGCCGCCGCCAGGTCGCGCGGGATGTCCAGGCTGCGGGCGACGTTCATCGCGCTCCCGAGGGGCAGCAGCCCGATCGTCGGGACGGCACGGTCCTGGGCGGCCCGGGGACCGGCGAGCAGCGTTCGCGCCACGACACCCAGCGTGCCGTCGCCGCCGGCCGCGACGACGATCGGGCAGCCGTCGGCCAGCGCGGATCGGGTGACCTCGATCGCGGCCTCCTCGGTCGCCGTCAGGTGGACGTCCACCGCCATGCCCAGGGCGTCGAACAGGGCGTCGACGTCGTCGGGACCGACGGATGCGCTGGTGGGCAGCCCGGCCTTGTGGCCTGCGTTGGCGTTGAGCACGACACGGGGACGAGGACCGGGACGAGCCGCAACCTCCACCTCGCCCGTCTGCAGCTCCGGGGCGCCTCCGTCGGGCGACGGCGGGCCGGTGGTGGTGGAGATCACCGCTGCGCCCGCGTGGGCGGGGCCATGCGCGTGAGCCGGGGCACGCCGCGCCGCGCTGCGCCGGCCCGGAGCAGGCGATCCTTCGCAGCGCGGTAGGCCTCCACGTGGAGCGCCAGCAGGGGCAGCCCGACGAGATAGGACCCGAGCACGTCCGAGGGCCAGTGGTGGCCGGACTGGATCCGGCTGGGACCCACCAGGCCGACCAGGCCCGCGAGGGCGGCCACGGCAAGGCCGCGGGAGGTGCGGCCGGGGATGTGCGCACCGGCCAGGTGGGCGAGGAACCCGTAGACGCCGACGTAGGTCAGGACATGGCCGCTGGGAAAGCTGCTGCCGCGAAGGGGGGCGGCCACGATCTCGATCGCATCGGTCTCGGCCGGCCGGGGCCGCCGGGCGAGCGCCTTGAGCCCCTCGCTGACCGCGGCTCCGGACCATGCCCCGAGCTGGAACAGCGCCTCCAGTCGCAGGCCCACCGCCCACAGCGACACCACGATCAACGGTGGGATCAGCCGGCTCTGCGGCGGAAAGCCGGGCCACGAGACTGCACGCAGGGCCGGCCCGACCGGGCGCCCGAGCTCCTGGAGCCGCCTCGCGAGCGCCCGATCGGCGCCCGCGGCATGCCCGGTGCGCACGACGGCGAACAGGACCGCGAAGGCTGCGATCGAGACCGCGACGGCACGCCTCCCGGCGCGCGTGCGGATGAGCGCGACTCGCGGCGGCGCGGCGTGCCTGGCCGCCGGCCCCGTCGCGGCGGCGAGACGGGATGCAGCCTGGCCAGGATCGTCGAGAACGGTCACCCGGAACGATCGTCGAGGTACTGCAGGAGGTCGTGCGCGGCCAGCTCGACGGCCTTGTGACGCCACTCGGCCGCGCGGAACCGGCAGGCGATGACGGCACTCCGGTGGATGCGGCGGAAGTCGCCCAGGACGAACGCGTAGCGCGCCTTGGTGCCGTCGCTCGCCCCGTCGGTGAGCCCCAGGTGCCAGGCGGCGTACTCATCCCAGCTGTGGCGGGCGAGGAACCGGTTCTGCTCCTCGGCACCGGGTTGCAGCGCGCCCCAGTCGCTGCGCAGCACGTACTGGCGGCCGTCGATCAATCGTCGCGCCCGGTCGATCGCGGCCGGGTTCACGGAGTAGGACGCCATGTCCCGACGATACGCGCGCCGATCCCCTCGGGGCACGTCAGCCGCGGGGTTGCGACGTTCCAGCGGGCTCGCATCAGCCCGCCCGGCCCAGGCTCACACCAAGTTCCAGGCCCCGCCGCCCGGCCGGCGCGGTGAGGCGGACCCCCGCAGCCGGCGCCGGCATCCCGCGAGCAGCCCGATGACGGTAAGGGCCTGCAACCCTTGCTCGTCCTCCGGGTCCAGGTCCACGTCCAGCGGGGCCCCGTGGCGCCGTTCGAGGATCACGGTCGACTCGCCGGCCCGGCGGAGATCGGCGATCTCGTCAAGCGGGATCTGGTCCACCCGCCCGCCGGCGACGATGAACAGCCGCCGGGGGGTTGCGACCAGGGCGCGGCGGGCGTTCTCGAACACCGCCCACACCGCTTCCCCCTCGTCGAGCAACGGGTTCACGATGGCGGGGAGGTTGCGAAGGGGCATGATCCGTCCAAGTGCACGATGTCCGGCCGGCGACCCGTGCCGCCGACACGACTCCATCCTGCCGGGGATCGATGACAGGCTCTCCCGAGCGCGACTCCCGGATCTTGCAGCCCGGTTGCGGACAACCCTCGTCTGCGGCACCGGCCCGGTCATCGGGCACCGGGACGAGGACCTGCCCCCACCGGGCGTACCGTGCACCTCGGCCCGGTCTGAGCCGGGCCGAACGGCGTCAGCCGGCGTCTCGGCGGGCAAGCCCGAGGCTGGTGGCCGTGATCGCTGCGACGGCGGCCAGGCCCCCGAGGATCAGTCCCCGGTTCAGGGTGAGCTGGAGCGCGGGGCTCCACGACGAGGCGGTGCCATCGAACCGGCCGTGCGCGCCGTGGTCGACCTTGCCGTCCACGGGCGAGCGCAGGTTGTCGGCACGGTCCGCCTGTTCCGGCTCGTCCGTCTGCTGGGCGGCGTACCCGGTCCGGCCCAGGTACCGGTCGAGCAGGCCGGGGATGAAGTTCTGGCCCCAGATCGAGAGGTAGGTGCTGCGACCCACCTGGAGCTCGCGGCGGGGATGCTCCGCGGCGTGGAGGATGGCGCGCGCGGCGACCTCGGGCTCGAAGATCGGCGGCACGGGTTGGCCGCGGTGGTCGAGCCGGCTGCGCACCCAGTCGAACTGGGGCGTGTTGATCGCGGGCAGGTTGACCATCGTGACCTGGACCCCGCTGCGGTCGTGGATGAGCTCGCAGCGCAGCGAATCGGTGAACCCGGCGACCGCGTGCTTGGCCGCGCAGTAGGCGGACTGGAGCGGGATCGACCGGTAGGCGAGGGCGCTCCCGACCTGGACGATCACCCCGCGGTCCCGTGCCCGCATCCGGCGGTAGGCGGCCAGCGTGCCGTTCACGTAGCCCAGGTAGGTCACCTCGGTGACCCGCCGGTACTCGTCCGCCTGCATCTCGCTGACCGGAGCGAACACCGAGACCATGGCGTCGTTGACCCAGACGTCGATCTCCCCCAGCTCCTGCTCCACCCGGTCGGCCGCCGCCTCGACGGCGTCCGCGTCCGCCACGTCCAGCGGCAGGACCAGCGCCCGACCGCCGGCTGCCCGGACCTCGGCTGCGGCGCCGTCCAGGCCCGCCTCGCCGCGAGCGATGAGCGCGACGTCGTAGCCGCTGTCGGCGAAGGCCCGGACTGTGGCCCGGCCGACGCCCGCGGAAGCACCGGTGATGACGACGATGGGCATGGCTGGTCTCCTCGTGAAAGCGAAGTTGAGTGGCGCCCTCAGGCGTCGTCCTCGCCGGCGGCGCCGGACACGACCACCTGGAGGCCGCCGGTGGTCCCGACAACGTCCACCTGGGTGGCGTCGCCGTCCCGCCGGGCAAAGCGCAGCGCGGCGGTCCCGCCGCCGACGTTGAGGTCCCGGATCTCGACCGTTCCGATGCCCTCGGGCAGGCGGGGCCGGCGAATGGTGAGCGTCTTCGCGAAGCCGTCGGGCTCGATGCCCAGGGTCGCGATCAGCAGCTCCGGGATCGTGCCCGACGCCCACGCCTGCGGGTGGCAGGCGACGGGGTAGCGCACCGGGACGCGGAACGAGGCGCGGTCGAACCCGGCGAAGCACTCCGGCAGCCGGTCGTGCGAGAACGCCTCGGCGGCCTCGAGCATCCCGAGGAACAGCTGTTCGGCGGCGTCGTCGATGCCGTAGCGCCGGAATCCCGATGCGATCAGGCTGGTGTCGTGCGGCCACACCGTGCCCAGGTGATAGCTCACGGGGTGGTAGGCCGTGGCGTCCCGCGACAGCGTCCGGATCCCCCAGCCGCTGAACATGTCCTCGCGCATCAGCCGCTCCGCCACGGTGCGGGCATGGTCGTCCGATGCGATGCCGCTCCACAGGACCTGGCCCGCGTTGGAGGTGACGACGTCGCACGGCCGGCCATTGGCGAGCGCGAGCCGGTAGCAGCCGAGCTCGTCCGACCAGAACCGCGCCTCGAACCGGTCGCGGAGCGCCTGGGCCTGCTCCCGGAGGGCTGCGGCGCGATCGGGCTCACCGGCGCGCTCGAACAGGTCGGCGACCAGCCGCCGCGCCAGCCACACGTAGCCCTGGACCTCCGCCAGCGCGATCGGCGGCGTGGCAATCTCGCCATCGGCGTTCACGATCGCGTTCCCGGAATCCTTCCAGCCCTGGTTGACCAGCCCCTGGGGCGTTCCACCGCGGTAGTCGACGAATCCGTCGCCGTCGGAATCGGCGTCGGTATCCAGCCAGCGCAGCGCCGCATCCACCGAGTCGCGGAGCTCGGTGAACAGGTCCAGGGACCCGGTCCACGATGCATGTCGGCCGAGCAGGATCAGGAACAGCGGCGTCGCGTCGACCGTGCCGTAGAACGGCGTGTGGGGAATCAGGCCCATCCTCGCGTACTCGCCGATCCGCAGCTCGTGCAGGATCTTGCCAGGCTCCTCGTCACGCCACGGGTTGTGCTCGCGGCCCTGGCGGGCGGCCAGGAGGCGCAGCAATTCCATCGCCATCTGGGGGTCGAAGGCCAGGGTCTGCATCGTGGCGATCAGCGAGTCGCGACCGAACAGGGTGGCGAACCACGGGATCCCGGCCTCGTAGTAGCCCCGGCCGTCCAGCCGACTGCGGAGCTGGGCCAGGTCGTCGAGGGAGCGGCCGAGGGCTGCGCGCAGCGCGAACGAGCTGGTCCGCACGGCCGCGACCCAGCCGTCGCCACCGATCCATTCATCTGTCCCGCTCCGGTGTCGATCGGAGCGCGCGGTGGCGCGGCGCTCATTGTCGTCGCGCGGCTGTCGCGGCGCATCCCGGCCCGGGATCGGCATCACGCCGTCGCGCGTCCGCTCCTCGAGCTCCACTCGGACCTTGACCTGGGTCGAGTCGCGGGCGGCGATCGAGAGCGCGATTCGGACCCCGTCGTCCAGCCGCTCCTCGGGAGACGGCTCGACCCGGATCCGCACCCGGCGGTCCACGCCGTCCCCGCCCTCGTAGCGGATCACCAGGGCGTCGTCCTCCCAGGCGGGAGGGTGGGCGGTCCCGGCATCGAGGTCGAGCAGGCCCCGGATCTGGAACACGTCCTGGAAGCGCCCGGCGAACCGCAGCTCCAGCGGCACGTGCAGGGGCTGGGTGCCGTAGTTGCGGATCGTGAGGTCATCGGTGAGGGTCGGGCCGGAGGCCTCCACCTGCCGCCGCCAGGTCAGGCCCAGCTGCTCGCGGTCAAGGCCCTGGTCGCGATCGGCATACAGGTTGGTGAGCTCGAGGAGCAGGGTCGAGCCGCTGCGCTCCGAGGCGCCGAGGGGATGCGGCCGCTTGCCGGCGAGCTGCAGCTCGTACCCGTCCAGGAACCGGCAGTCGTGGTGATAGAAGCCGAAGCCGTGCCCCGTACCCAGCGGCACCTGGCCGTCGGGACGGCAGATCAGGAACGGCTCGCCGTCCTTGGCCACGACGGCATCGGCGATGCTGTCGACCACGCTCGCCCGGCCCTTGGTCAGGACCTCCTGCTTGCGCTGGTCGCGGCGATCGGGCGGGATGGGCGTCTCGCCCGCCATCGCCTGCGAGGGCCGCACAGCGTCGTCCGGTGCGGAAGCGCCGGTGTCCGCTCGCGCCAAATCGCCGACCGTCGATCCGGCCGACCCGTGCTTGCTCGTCATCCGCCCACTCTCTCGCGACCGGAGAGGCGGGCGGCACGACGGAACCCGCCCCGCTGTTGCAGCCCTCTCACAGCGACCGTTGGGGCCCATGGCCGCCGCTGTCGCGGCCGACACCCCGCTCGGTTGCGGCCGAGGCCGCCGCTCCATTGGTGCCCAGACCCGGTCAGGCGTCCGCGGCCTCCGGCAGCGCGTTGGCAACCAATTCGACCTTCGCCGCCAGGAGCTCCTCGAGCGCGGGCCGCCCCTTCTCGACGCTGAACACCGTCAACCGGTCGCCTCGATCGAGCACGAGATCGCCCCGCGGGACGATGACCCGTTCGCCCCGGCGGACCGAGACGAGGACCGTGTCCCGGGGCCAGCCCGCCTCGGCGACCTTCTTGCCGATCAGCGCCGAGCCCAGTCCGATCTCCGCCTCGACCAACGCCCCTCCGGACCCCGCCGAGCGGACCCGCCGGACGTTCGAGGCCATCGCCTGGCGGTAGGAGCCGAGGGCGTCCCGCATCGAGATCACCCCGACCAGGCGGTCGTCGCTGGCGACGGCCGCCCACGAGCGGCGGGTCTCGGCCATCTCGCCCAGGGCGTCGTCGAGCGCGTCGTCGGCGGAGATGATGGCCTCGGTGACGACCAACGGCGCCAGCGGGTCCCCTGGCGGCTGGTCCACCAGCCGGGCGAGGTCCACCACGCCGCGAACGGAGCCGTCCGGGTCGGTGACCGGCGCCCCGGGAACGTCCGCGGCGCGCAGCCGGTCGATCGCCTCGCCAACCTTGCTGGCGCTGGACAGGACGAGCCGGGGGGCGCGGGCGGCGTCCCCGGCGGGGATCGCGGACAGCAACGGCAGCGCGAACCGGAACTGGTGGGCGGGTGAGTCCGCACGCGTGCGCAGCTGCGAGGCGTAGATGGACCGGGGGCCGACGATCAGGATCGCGATCCCGATCGCGAGCATCGCCGGCGGCAGCATCGACAGGTTGTCGGTCATCTCGGCGACCATCAGCATCACGGCCAGCGGGGCATGCGCGATGCTGCCGAAGAGCGCCATCATGGCCACGATCACGAAGGTCGACGGATCCGCGGGCACGGCGGGCGCCACGCCCTCGAGCAGCCGCCACACGCCGGCTCCCAGCAGGCCGCCGATCACCATGCCCGGGCCGAAGATGCCGCCCGAGCCGCCCGAGCCGATCGACAGCGACGTCGACAGGATCTTTGCGAACGGCAGGATCAGGATCATCCACAGCGGGATGGCGAGCAGCGCCTCGCGGTCGAACCCCGCCTGGACCCAGCCGTAGCCCGTGCCCAGCGCGCCGGGGATGACGAGGCCGATGCAGCCGACCGCAAAGCCGGCGATGGCGGGTCGGACCTCACGCGGGAGCGGCCAGCGCTTGAACCAGTTGGTGGCCCCATAGAACGCACCGATGTACAGGCGGCCGACGAGCCCCGCGAGGATCCCGATCAGCGCGTAGTACACGAGCTGGGTGGGATCGGTGAACCCGGCACCCGAGATGTTGCCGAAGATGGGCGTGAACCCCATCACCGCGCCGAAGATCGAGAAGGCCACGATGGAGGCGACGAACGAGGGCACCACCGCGTCCGACTCGATGTCCTCGTGGTACGGGATCTCGGCCGCCAGGATCGCACCACCCAGGGGAGCCCGGAAGATGGCGCCGATGCCGGCCCCCATGCCGGCGGCCACCGCGATCCGGGCGTCGCGCGCATCCATGTCCAGGACTCGCGCGAGCCACGATCCGAAGCCGGCCCCGATCTGGGCCGTGGGGCCCTCGCGGCCGCCCGAGCCACCCGAGCCGATCGTGATCGCCGACGCCACCAGCTTGACCACCGGGATGCGGGCGCGGATGCGGCGGGCGCCGTGATGGAAGGCGTGGATCGCCGCATCCGTGCCGTGGCCCTCGGCCTCCGGCGCGAGGCGGAACACGATGATCCCCGAGATCAGGCCGCCCAGGGCGACCACGAACGGGATCGCCCATGGGCGGGCAGCATCGGTGATGGGCTGCGCCCCCTCGCCCGCCGGCGACGCGGGCACATAGCCGGCGATCACGGTCAGGAACAGGTGGGAGGCCAGCTCCAGCGCGGCGAAGAAGGCGACCGCGCCGAGGCCGGCGATGACGCCGATGATGGCGCCCAGGATCACCCATTTGCGGAGGTAGTCGGTCTCCCGGATGCGCTGGCGAATGACCCGCAGGAACGGCGGTGCGGTCATGCATACGCCTCGAACGCGGCCGCGAGCGTGCGCAGCACCCGGGCATCGGCCGCCGCCAGTCTCGCGCCGGAGAGGGCCTCGACGAGGTCCTCGCGGCGACGGGCGGAGACGCGGGCCCAGAGGGTGCGGCCGGCCTCGCCCAGGACCACCGTGGTGACCCGTCCATCGGGATGGTCCTTGCGGGCCTCCACGATCCCGCGCGCCCGCAGTCGGGACAGGAGCCGGCTCATCGCCGGCACCCGGGACCTCAGCCGGCGGGCGAGATCGGAGACGGGCAGACCATCCTCGGCGGCGGCGAGCACGACCACGACACGCCACTGCAGGAGCGTCAGATCGGGTGCGGCTTCGGCAACCGCGGCGGCGGTGACGCCGACCGAGCCGATGACGACGCGTTCGAGGGGATCCAGGAGGGAGTCGGGCGTGGCAGAATGGTTCACCAAGATAGTTTACATGAGGTAACTACCTGTGGCGGCTCCATCCAAGCCCGTACCCGTACCGGAGGCGCCGGCCGCGGCGCCCCAGCCCTCCCCGCCGGGCGGCCTGCTGCGCTGGCTGCTCTCGCTCCCCGACCTGTTCTACCGGGCCCACCTCGGCCGGCTGCTGGGGCACCGCTTCCTGCGCCTCACCCACCGCGGGCGCAAGAGCGGCCAGGTCCGCCACGTGGTGCTCGAGGCGATTCACTACGACAGGGCCAGACGCGAGACGGTCGCCGCCGCGGGCTGGGGCGAGAAGACGCAATGGCTCCAGAACCTGCGGGCCGGCGGCGCGATCGAGGTCGCCACCGGTCCCGACCGCTTCGCGCCGATCGTCCGCTACCTGCCCACCGAGGAGGCCGAGCAGGTGTTGCTGGGCTATGAGCGGCGGAACCGGCGCGCGGCGCCGATTGTGCACAAGGTCCTGTCCGGGCTGCTCGGCTGGCGCTACGACGGCAGCGCCGCCGCCCGCCGGCGAGCCGTTCGCCAACTGACCCTGGTCGGGTTCCGCCCGAAGGAATGACACCGGGCACGACGCCGTGGTGGCAGTGCCCGGCAGACCGCGGGGCTCGCGTGATGCCCGGTGGCCGAGGGTCCACTGCGCATCACGCTCGCCTCCGCTGGCGTGCGCGAGCCCGCGCCTCCATGGTCGAAGATCTCGACCGTGCACGGTCGCGGCAACCGCACGTCGCCGACAGGGCGGTCATCATCGGTAGCCGCGCTTGCGGAGACGTCAACCGCAGGCCTACCCGCCTTGCAGGCGCATTGCACCGGCTGCAGGGACACCCGCCCTGCAGGCGCGGTCAGGAGCGCCGCAGCAGGCTCAGCATCGAGTCGGTGACCAGCCCCAGCACCACGTGGCCCACCAGGCCGCGCCAATGGGTGTCAGCCGGGTATTCGGCCGGTGCCGCGGACAGGCCGAGGGCGCTGTTGAGCAGCTCGTCGTTGACCGCCCACAGCACCAGCCCGTAGCCCAGGCCGTTGCCGAGGCGGGCGCCGGGGAGCCGGCCCCGGAGGATCCCGTAGATCGCACCCGGCACGGCCCCCAGACCGTAGTGGACCACGGTCGAGGCCGTCGCCCGCCCGCCCTCGTCGAGGTCCAGCCCGAGGGCGTCGTCGAGCCGCGCGACGATGTTGCCCACCGAGCTGCGGTCGTTCGGCTGGACCTCCCGCTCCTGCTCGCTGGCGGCGTCGGGCTGCTGCTGGAGGAAGCCGGTCGTCGCCAGGTCCATGACCCAGGTCGCCACCGCACCGGCCGCGCCACCCGCGATCGCGTCCCCGAACCAGGATCCCCGGCCGCTCATGCCGCCACCTCCCCGTCCAGCCGGCGGCGGACTTCGGGCAGCACCCGCCCGCCGTAGAACTCGACCACGTGTCGCTGGTCGTCCTGGCCACTGTGCACGAAGGCCTGGGTCACGCCGGCCTGGAACAATTGAACCAGGCGCTGGACATGCGGTTCGGGGCTGTCGCCGATGACGTAGCTCGCCATTGCATCCTCCTGGGGCACCATCCGGTGCGCTTCCTCCGCGATTGTTCGCGGATCCGGGACCTCCACGTACCGGTCCCAGGCGTGGGGCTGGAACCGCCACTTGTCGGCGACCTGGCGGGCCTCCGCCTCGCCGCCGACGACGACCATCAGCTCGGCCAGCACCTCCTGGCTCGCGGGATCCTTGCCGACCGCGCGCAGGCCCCGCTCCCAGGCCTCGCGGACCTCGGGACGCAGCACGCCGTCAGCCGATCCCACCAGCCCGTCCGCGATCCGCCCCGCCAGCTCGGCGCTCTGCGGCCCGGTGCCCGACATGAAGATCGGCACCGGTGTCTCCGGGAGGTCGTAGAGGTGGGCGTCATCGACCCGGTAGTAGCGACCCTGGAAGGACACCCACTCGCCGGCCCACAGTCGGCGGATGATCTCCGTGGCCTCGGCCAGGCGGTCGGCCCGCTCCCGGTATGGGCCCCACAGGCCGGTCGCCGGGAACTCGTTGACGGCCTCGCCGGTCCCCGTGCCCAGGAACACGCGACCCGGGTACAGGACCGCGAGCGAGGCGAACGCCTGGGCGACGATGGCCGGCTGGTAGCGATAGGTCGGACAGGTGACTCCGGTGCCCAGCGGCAGGCCGGTCCGCGCGCCGAGCGCGGCCAGCGTGATCCAGGCCTGGCCGCTGTGGCCCTCGTCGGCCTGCCACGGATGGAAGTGGTCCGACGTCCACACCCGGTCGAACCCGGCCTCCTCGGCGGCCACGCCGAGCTCGAGGAGCTCCGGGGCCGGAAACTGCTCGTGGCTGAGAACGAAACCGATGTCGGGCATGGCGTGGACCTCGGGCTTGGACCTGGGTGGCGACCGCGGCTGCGTCCGGGCGAGAGCACCGGGCCGGGGCCCTCCGAGAGCGCCGAACGCCGCCTGCAGCAAGCGTCCCGGGCCGGGCAGCGCGAGCGCGGCACGCCGGGCCCGCGTTCCATCTCGGCGCCGTTCCAAGTCGCGGATCCGCCCCGTGGCGACCGTCGGCGGCACCGGCCCGGCCGGGCGGGTGCCGCCTGTGCGGCGTGGAGCGCGTCCGTGCAGGGCGCGAACCCCGTGGCCGTGAGCCGGCAGCCATCAGTCGTCCCGGGGCCCCGGCTCGTCCCGCGCCCCGCCCTCGGCCCGGTCGGCGGCAGCAGCGACGGCGGCGGTGCCCGTCAGCCGGGCGAGGAGCGGCAGGGTGCGGCCCCGGCCCGGCAGCCGGGCGAGGACGACTGCGATCGCGGCGGCGATCGTGGCCACCACGCCGACCCGGAGCACTCGATCCTGCACCGGCTCCGGGGCGGTGGCCTCAGGACCCACGGCCGGGGCGTCGGGTCCCGCGGGGGCCTCGGGTCCCGCGGCCGGGGCCGCCGACGCCCCGCCGGACCGGCGTTCGGCCGCAGCCGCCCCGTCCTGCGGCCGTTGCGGGTCGGCAAGCGCCTCCATCGCCCGGGTCCGCTCCGCGTCCCGGACGGCGGCCCCCAGCCAGGCGGACGCACCCGCCGCAAGGGGGACGACAGCGATCACGGCCATCCACGGGCCGAACGGGATCATGAACAGCAGGAGCAGTGACCCGAGGGCGATCTCGAGCGGAGCGAGGGTCGGTTCCGGTGCAAGACCCGGGTCGTCGCCGTACGGACCGTCCACCGGCTGCGCCAGCGCCCCCTCCCGCCGGGTGGTGCCCTCGCCCGCCGCCGGACGCTGCCACTGGAGGATGCCCGCCACGGCGAGTGAGGCGACGCCGAACATGCCCAGCAGCACGGTGCCCACGATCTCGTAGGTCATGAACCAGTAGATGATCGCGGCGCCCAAGC
Source organism: uncultured Chloroflexia bacterium (assembly GCA_963727585.1). Lineage (GTDB taxonomy): Bacteria > Chloroflexota > Limnocylindria > Limnocylindrales > CSP1-4 > CAIXZV01. The sequence continues at coordinate 261,238 of CAVSHH010000008.1, forward strand.
CATAGATCGACCCCCGGACGAAGAACCCGATCTCCTCCGGGGCATGCAGCAGGCGGTCGAGCGGGAACCGGCGGCGATCGCTCATGGCTCAGTCTCCGACCGCCGGGGCGCCGGCGGCGGTCGCCGGAGGCAGCGGCCGTCCGTCCGGACCGCGGCCCTGGGCGGCCATCCGGGCGTCGAACAGCGGCCGCTCGGACCGGATCGGTGGCAGCCGCCCGAAGTTGTGGTGGGGCGGTGGCGACGTGGTTGCCCACTCCAGGTGCACGCCCAGCCACGGATCCTCGGGCTGGTCCGCGGGGCGCCGCAGCGCGAGGACCACCGCCAGGAAGAACACCGCCGTGCCCGCGGCGAGCAGGAATGCCCCGGCCGACGATGCCAGGTTGAGCAGACCCCAGGCCCCGATGTCGGGATAGGTCGCCACCCGGCGCGGCATGCCCTCGGCGCCCAGCTGGTACTGGGGCAGGAAGGTGAGGCAGAACCCGACGATCCAGGCGCCGACATGGATCCGGCCGAGGCGCTCGCCAAGTCGCCGGCCGGTCATCTTGGGGAACCAGTAGTACATCGCTGCAAAGGCTGAGAACACGGTGCCGCCGATCAGCACGTTGTGGAAGTGGGCGACCACGAAGTACGTGTCCTGGGCGTTGTAGTCGAGTGGCGGCGATGCCACCATCACGCCCGTGATGCCGCCCACGGTGAACACAAGCGGCACCGCCAGCGCCCACAGCATGGGCATCGTGAACCGCAGCGAGCCTCCCCACATGGTCGCGATCCAGCTGAAGAAGTGGACCCCGGTGGGAACGGCGATCAGCAGCGACGCGATGCTGAAGAAGGGCCATTGCACGGCGCCCGTGGTGAACATGTGGTGCGCCCACACCGACATCGACAGGGCCGCCGTCGACATGAACGCGAGCACGTTCGCCCGGTAGCCGAAGATGGGCTTGCCGCTGAACACGGCCACGATGTCCGAGACGGCTCCGAACGCCGGGATGACGACGATGTACACCTCGGGGTGGCCGAAGAACCAGAACAGGTGCTGCCACAGGATGGCGCTGCCGCCGAGCGAGGGCAGGAAGAACGTGCCGCCCAGGTGGCGGTCGATCGCGAGCATGGCCAGGGCCGAGGTCAGCGGCGGGAACGCGAACAGGATCAGGACGGCCGCGGTCAGGATCCCCCAGCTGAACAGCGGCATCCGGAACAGCGTCATGCCGGGCGCCCGCCGGCCGTAGATCGTGGCGATGAAGTTGATCGCGCCCAGGATCCCCGAGAACCCGACGACCATGACCCCCACGATCCACAGGTCCACCCCGGGACCGGCCATGAACGAGTCCTCGGTCAACGGGGTGTAGCCCGTCCAGCCGGCGGTCGCCGCCCCGGATGCGGTCGCGAACCCCAGCAGCACCGAGATCGCGCCGCCCAGATACAGCCAGTAGGACAGGGCATTGAGGCGTGCGAACGCCATGTCCGACGCCCCGATCTGGAGCGGCACGAAGTAGTTGCCGAAGCCCACGAACACCGGCGTTGCGAAGAACAGGAGCATCAGCGTCCCGTGGATCGTGAACAGCTGGTTGTAGAGGTGATCCGAGATCAGGGTCGAATCGGGCGTCGCGAGCTGGGCACGCATCCCCAGCGCGAGCAAGCCGGCGATGGAGAACACGGTGAACGCCGTGACGATGTACAGCAGGCCGACCCGCTTGTGGTCGGTGGTGCCGATCCACTCCAGGATGTCGGTCGCCAGTGGCTCGCCGGCCGGCTGGGGGGCGACGGGGTCGCGGGCGGCGGCGGGTGAGGTCACGGGGACGCCTCCAGGTGGGGACCCACCAGGGTCGGCGGGGTGGGCAGGGCGCCGCGCGGCTGGGCGTCGAGCCAGGCCTGGTAGTCCGCCATCGGAACCGCGCGCACGGAGAAGGTCATCGAGGTGTGCAGCACCCCGCACAGCTCGGCGCACTGCCCGCGGTAGGTGCCGGCCTCGTCCACGGTGAAGTCGAACCGGTTGGTGAGACCGGGGATCGCGTCGCGCTTGAACAGGAATGCCGGCACGTAGAACGAGTGGGCGACGTCCACCGAGTCCAGGGTCACGTGGATCGGCGTGTCCAGCGGGACGACCAGCTCGGGGTCGTGCCCGGTGGTGCCCACCACCGTGATGTCCTCGTCGGGGTAGTCGAAGCGCCATTGCCACCGGAAGGCCCAGACGTGGACCCGGACGCCCGGCGTGTCGGACACGGCCTGGACCGAGGTCATCACCTGCAACGTGAGCACGAACAGCACGGCGAGCACCAGGCCCGGGATCGCGACCCAGGCCACCTGGAGCGGGAGATACCCGTGGACCTGGCGCGGGATCCGGTCGTCGCGCCGCCGGTAGCGGACCACGACGATCGCCAGCAGCACCCAGACCAAAACCACCACGAACGCGCCTCCCCAGAAGAACACGTCGTACAGCGAGCGGATCTGGCGGCCGGTCGGCGTCGGCGATTCCGGGTAGCAGCCGGCGACCAGGAGCGCGACGACGACCAGCGCGATCGTCCGCAGGGCCGCCTGCCGGGAGGTGATCCTCGGCCACCGTCCACTCACGGCTCCACCTCCTCGAAGCCACCGGTCGCGTTCCGGGCGACGATCGCCGCGCTGGGGCGATGGGCCGCGATGCCCTCCCCGGCCTGGTGCTCTCGCCGGCGCCGCTGGCGGGCCATGAACAGCACCACCACGCCGGTGATCGCCGGCACGATGGGCAGCGCCCACAGGAGGATGACGGTCACACGGGCCACGGGGACCTGGAACAGGGCGGCCAGGACGTCATTGGCGCCGGCCAGGGTGCACACCAGGAACAGGGCGGTGAACACGGCACCCGCCGCGGCCCGGAACGGCTGCTCCCACCACCAGTCGAGCAGGTTGTGCGGCCCGTGGTCGCCGCTGACCCAGGCATCGATCCAGGGCCACACGAGCAGCGCCGCCACGGCCAGCGCGGGCGCAGCCAGCGCCGGCAGGAATGGCTCCGGGATCACGATCCCGAGCAGGTTGGGCTCGAAGGACGGGCCGAGGCGAAGCACTCCCTCCAGCCAGCCGAGATACCAGTCCGGCTGGGCGGGGACCGAATCCGTGAACGGCACGTACGGCCCGTAGATCCAGACCGGGTTGATCTGCACGACGCCGCCCAGCAGCCCGATCACCGCGGCCGTCAGCGCGAGCAGGCCGAGCGACCGGAACGTCTGCTGCGGCCAGAACGGCAGCCCGACCACGTTGTCCTGGCGGGCGGCGCCCCGCTTGTACTGGCTGTGCTTCTGGAGGAACACGAGACCCACGTGGATCGCAATCCCGGCGATCAGGATCCCGGGAATCAGCAGGATGTGGATCACGAACAGGCGGTTGAGGATGTCAGGGGTGCCGTAGGGTCCACCGAACACGATGGCCGCGATGCCCGGACCCACGAACGGGATGCTCTCCATCACCGAGTAGAAGATCCGGATGCCGCTCCCGGACAGGAGGTCGTCGGGCAGCGAGTAGCCGGTCATCCCCTCGGCCATCGCGAGCAGCAGCAGGCCCACGCCCAGGATCCAGTTGAGCTCCCGCGGCTTGCGGAAGGCGGCCGTGAAGAACACCCGCATCAGGTGGGTCGCGATCGCCGCCACGAAGACCAGGGCCGCCCAGTGATGCATCTGGCGGATCAGCAACCCCGGGGTCACCTCGAAGCTGAGGCGCATGACCGAGGCGAACGCGGCCGAGACGTCCTGACCCTTCAGCGGCGCGTAGGACCCCGCGTAGACCTGGTCGCGGGCGTCGGGGACGAAGAACAGGGACATGAACGTCCCGGTGGCCAGCAGGATCAGGAAGCAGAACAGCGCCAGCTCGCCCAGCAGGAACGACCAGTGATCAGGGAACACCTTGGTCAGGGCCGCCCGCAGCAGGTCGGCGACGCCGGTCCGACGATCCAGCCACCCCACCAACCGCTCGAGGTCCGTCTCGACCGGGCCGGCTGCCGCACCGGGGTCCTCGAGCTGGCGGCGCGGATCCGGCGCCGCCGGATCCGGCGCCCGGGAGGGAGCGGGACGGTTTCTCGTGTCGCTCATGCCTGGTCGTCCCCGGTCGGCATGTTCCAGGTGGACGGCCCCACCGGCTCCTGGAAGTCGTGGAGGGCGGCGAAGGTCCCGTCCTCGCGCAGCTCCAGCGGCAGCTGGGGCAGGGAGCGCACCGCGGGCCCGAACGCGGGGACGGCCCCGTCGAGCACCTCGAAGGTCGACTGGTGGCAGGGACAGACAAGCGTGTGCGAGGTGGCGCGGTAGAGGGCCACCGGGCAACCGGCGTGGGTACAGATCTTGGAGAAGGCGATGAAGCCCTCCGGTGCCCACGATGCCCGATCGTCCGGCAGCCGCAGCTGGTCCGGTGACACGTGGAGCAGGATCACGGGCGTCAGGGCGGTCCGCGGACCGCCGTCGGGAAAGGCCGTCACAATCGAACCGAGCGGCACCGCCTGCGCCTTCACCGGGTCACCGGCGAGATCCACCAGCCGGGCGCCCGGGCGCCAGCCGGTCCCGGGACGCTCGCCGCTCTCGGGGCCGCGATCGAGCGACAGCACGGGCGCCGCGAATGCGGTGGCGACGCCGCCCAGTCCCAGCAGGCCGAGCCAGCGCAGGATCGTGCGCCGCGAGATCCCGCGTTCGGCCGCCACGGCCCTGGCGACCCGGCCGGCGGCCTCCGGGTCGCTCGAGAGGCGGTGTCGCTGCTCGACGTACTGCTGCTGCGGCAGCAGCCGGTGGGACCAGGTGACCAGGGCCGCCCCCAGCGACCCCAGCATGAGGAACAGCAGGATCCCCTGGAGCGGGGTCGGGGCAGGCAGCACGAACGCCAGGGCCAGGGCGGCGCCCGATCCCGCCGTCACCAGGAAGGCGAGGCCGACCGCGCGCGCCGCCCACGGCGCCTCCGGCGGTCTCGCGAGCGCGTCCAGCGCCTCGGGGTCGGGGGGCGCCTCACCCTCGCGATGCCGGGCAGCGAGCTCCTCGAGCCGCTCCGCGGGTCCCTGGCCGGAGCCTCCCATCAGCCGCCGTCCCCCGCGTACGGCTCCTCGTCGGCGGGTGCCGGGATGCGCTGGGCGAGCTCCCGGCTCCGGGCGACCCACCACACGATGACCAGCAGCGCCACGAGCCCGATGCCACCCGCGATCAGCCCTTCCGACACGGGGCCGAGCACGGCGATGCTCGCTCCGCCGGGGCTCGGCGGATCCCGCAGGTAGTCCACGTAGCCGGCGATCGCCCGCATGTCGTCTGGGGCGAACGAGAATCTCGGCATGGGGTCCGGACCGCCCGCCACCGCCTCCAGGACGTCGATCGCCTCGCTCCGATCGAGCGGCGGAGCCACGATCCCTCCACCGACCGCGTCCCCCGCCCCGGTGGCGCCGTGACACACCGCGCAGTTGGCGGTGAACAGGCCGCGGCCCACGGCCAGGTCGGCCGCCGAGGTCACGGTGGAAGGGTTGTCGGGCACCGGCGGACCGGTCGTGACGGTGGCCATGTAGGCGAGCAGGTTCTGGATCTCGGACGGGCGCAGCATGGGGGCCCCGCGGCGCGCCGGCTGACCAGGCTCGGCGAGCGGCATCCGGCCCGTCCGCACCATGAAGTCGATCAGCCCGGTGCCCGCCTCGCGCAGGCCGGGCGCGAGCTGCGACCCCTCGGCCTGGCTGCCATGGCAGGCGGCGCACGTGTTGAGGTAGAGCGATCGCCCGGCGGCCACGTCGCCGGCAGCAGGCAGGTCGCCGGCGGCAGGGGTGCCGGCCTGTCCGGCGCTGGCCGTCGCGCTGCCGAACACCCCCGACAGCCCGAGCCAGGCGGCGAACGTGCCCAGCGCCACGAGGCCTCCGATGGACCTCAGCGGCGTTCTCGGGACGACGGCCGGGCGCATGGTGGATGGCGACCTCCCGGTGCATGAAGCCTGCCTGGCGGCCTCCCCGTGGCGAGAGCTCGTCCGGCGTGGCAGCCACGTATGGGTTGGCGGCCCCCCGAGGCGGCCGCCGACGCGAGGAGTGGGCTGGGTGACAACGCTACCGGCCCCCCCGGGTCGCCCGGTCGGGACGGGGCCCGGGCTCTGGTGACGAACGCCTTGCAGTCGCACGGGGCCGGGCCCGTGGGCGAGGACCGGCAGCCGGATGCAAGCCGGGGACCGATCCGGCTGACGCCCGGGCCCGCGTCCGTGGGGCACCGTGGAGGCCATGTCCGACCGCGCCAGCCCCGCTGCAGCCGTTTCCCGCGCCACGCCGTCCCTGGTGGACCTCAGCGGCCGCATCGCCCTGCGGGTGACGCTGGTGGTCCTGGGGCTGCTCGCCCTGGTCTGGCTGGCAACCCAGCTGGCGAGCGTCCTGGTCGTCGTGTTCGCGGCGCTCATCCTCGCCGCCGGCGTCCTGGGCCCCGCCCGCTGGCTCCAAGCCCACGGACTGCCCAAGGTGGCCGCCGTCGCCCTGACCTATCTCGCGGTCGGGGTGGCGCTCGTGGTGGGGGTGCTGCTGGTGGTCGTCCCGCTTGCAGGCCAGATCGGCCAGCTGGTCATGAACCTGCCCGACCTGGTCTCCAGCGCGCTCGACCGGGTCCGACCCGTCCTCCAGCCGATGGGCGTGTCGCTCGACGGGGGGTCGCTGGCGGGATGGGTGGGCGACCAGCTGCAAGCCGACGGCGGATCGTTGCCGGCCATCCCGCTGGCGGTCATCGGCGTCGTGAGCAGCGTGATCAGCACCATCTTCCTGAGCATCCTGATCCTCATCGAGCGGAACCAGGCCCGGCATTGGCTGCTGCGCTTCTTCGCCCCGGAGGACCGCTCCACCATGGACCATCTCGCGTCCACCGCTGCAGACAAGCTGGGCGGCTACGTCCGCGGGCAGCTGCTGATCATGACCGTCACCGGGACCGGCTCCGCCATCGGGCTGACCCTGCTCGGCGTCCCGTTCGCGCTCGCCCTGGGCACGCTGGCGTTCCTGACCGAGGCCATCCCGATCGCGGGCCCCATCCTGGCCGGCGCCGTGATGGTGGGCGTCGCTCTGCTGGAGTCCCCTGCCCAGGCGCTCGGCACGCTGGTCCTCGTCCTCGCCCTGCAGCAGATCGAGGGCTTGGTGCTCGTCCCGCAGATCCAGGGCCGGGTCATCTCGATCTCGCCTGCCGTCGCCCTCGTCTCGGTGATCGCCGGCAGCACGCTGGCGGGCATCATCGGGGCACTGATCGCCATCCCACTGGTGGCCATCGTCACGGTCGTCGTGGAGGAGGTGGTGCTCCCATGGCGGCGGCGCGACATTCGTTCCGGACCCCGGTCGGAAGACGACACGTCCGCCGCCGACGCCGCGACCGCTGGCGAGTCGGACGGGCGGGAAGCGCCGCCGGGCGACCAGGGCTCACCGTCGGAGGCACCGGGCTCGCCGGATGAGACTGCTCGCGGGGCAGCGCGGGCGGGCTGACGCTCAGCGTCCGGACTGACGCTCCGCGGGCAGGCTGACGCTCAGGGGGCAGGCTGACGTTCAGTCGTCGGGCACCGCGAGCGCGTGGCCACGTGCGCTCGCCGTGCGCGCCAGGACCCGGTCCGCCGGATCCGCGAGTCCTCGGTCGACGGCCGCGTCCAGGGAGGCGGCCTCGGCTGCCAATACCGGGCGCCGCGACGGCGGGGTCGCGTCCACGAGGTCGTCGAGCACCGCGCGCAGCCGCCGGAGCACCTGCAGCTGGCCCTCCCCGGCGAGGCGGATCTCGTCGATGCCGAGCCGAACGTAGTCCTCCCAGCCTGGACGATGGAGGATCAACCGGGGCCGGTCGTCCTCCACGCGCAGGGACGGCGGAAATCGTCGGTCGGCCAGGCGCCGGAGCAGGTCGTGGATGCGGTCCAAGGCCTGGACCGCCGTGGTCGGATCGTTGGTGCCCGGGGACAGGGCGCGGATGGCGACGTCGACCAGCTGCCGGATCCCGAACGCGGCATCCTGGTCCAGGGTTCGCTCGGATCCCAGGCCGAGGGCACCGCGCAGCTCGTCGGCAGCCTCCCGGTCCCAGGCGCCCCACAGCCGTGCGAACGGGGCGCCGGCCGGGATGAAGTCGCCCACGGACGGGACAATCTCCACGAACCTCCCGTCCTCGTCGGTGGCCCGCATCAAGGCTCCCTCGTCCACCGTGACGAGCACGCCGGCGCCGGGCGACTTGAGCACCACCGCCGGCGGCCCCAGGTCGGGCATCTCCTCGGGTGGAGCGCCACGCTCGCCGATCATCTCCGGGTACAGCCGGTCGATCGCCGAGACAGTCTCGGACCAGATGCTCGCGATGACCGTGCTGGCCCGGATGGCGTGAGCCATGTGGTCGATGTACCAGACGAAGGCGCCGATGCTGCCCAGCAGCAGCACGAACGCGACCCAGATCGAGATCGCCGGGACGAATCCCTCCTGGCCGGGAGCCGGACCGCGAACCTCGCGCAGCACCAGGAGGGTGAACACGAACGTCGCCACGAACAGCCCCAGCACCGACTGGTTGCCGCGGTCGCGGAGGAACGTCCGCATCACCCGCGGGGACAGCTGGCTCGAGGCCAGCTGCAGGACGAGCATCGTGATCGTGAACACGAGCCCGGTGAAGGTGAGCATCGACTGGGCGATCGTGGACAGGACGCTGCGAGCGCCCTCGGCCGTGCCCCCGAACATGAACACGGCGTTGCCCTTCTCCGCGAGCGAGCTGTCGAGCGCCACCAGCAGCAGGGCGAGCACCACGGCGACGACTGCGAACACGGCCGGGACGAACCACAGGCTCAACCGCAGCCGCTCCCGGAGCGTGTTCAGCCAGACCATCGGTCGTCGTCCATCGCCATCCTCCCGCGTGGAGCCTACCCCGCCGGTGGCGGCCGGACGGTGCCCCGGCATCGCTTCCACGTTGCGACTGGCTGGCAACCTGGGCGATCGCCGTCCCGGGGGAGCAGCCACGGCCGGCGTCCACGCACTGGTGCTAGCCCTACCCCCAACATGCCCGCTGCCCGGCTGGGAGCGGCGGACCCCTGGGCCTACCGTCGATCCCGACAACGAAAGCCAACTGGGCCGATCACATGCCGCCGGGGCGAGCCCACCGGCCCGGCGAACCGGCCCACGAAAGGGGTGTTATCCGTGCGCCGCCTGCTCCTGGTCGTGACCTCGGTCGCGATCCTCCTCGCTCTCCTCGCCCCGGCGGCCCTCGCCGCCGGGCCCGTGACCACGACCGGCAGCGTGGTGGTCTCCGTCAACGGCACCCTCGATCTGCCCGCCGACGCATCGGTGCGGAGCGTCGTCGTGGTCGACGGCAACGCCACGATCCGCGGCGATGCCGGCACGGTCGTCGTGATCGACGGCACCGCCACCCTCGACGGTGCCACCATCAGCGATCTCGTGGTCGTGAGCGGTCGGGCCGATCTGCTTGACGGGACCACGGTTCACGACGTCGCCACCTGGCGCGCGACCGTGACTCAGGCCCCCGGGGCGTCGATCCTCGGCCGGACCACCGCCTTCGAGACCGATCTCGCCGCCCTCGCCCTGCTCCTGGTCCCGGTGATGATCGCATTCGCGATCGGTCTCGCCCTCGCCGCGCTGGTGGCGGCTGTGGTCGTCGCGCTGTTCGCGTCGCGCCAGGTCCGGGAGGCCGAGGCGCAGATCACCACCCGGCCCGGCCACGCGCTGGTGGCCGGCCTCGCCGGATCGATCGTGCTGCCGCTGGTCGGCGGGCTGCTGGTCATCAGCGTGATCGGGGCACCGATCGGCCTGGCCCTGCTGCTGGGCGTGCTCCCGGTCCTCGCCTTCGTCGGGTGGCTGGTGGCTGCCATCTGGATCGGCGACTGGCTGATCGCGCGCAGCAGCGGATCCGCCGAGACCGGCCGTCCGGTCCGGGCAGCGATCCTGGGCGTGATCGTGCTCGCGATCGCCGGGGTCCTGCCGCTGGTGTCGGGCATCGCGACCCTGTTCGGCCTCGGCGCCCTGCTGCTGATCGGATGGCGGATCGTCCGCCCCGATCAGCCCACGGCGCCCGCGGAGGCGGTGGCGGGCCCGATGGCCCCGGCTCCCTCGGCCGGCTGATCTCGGGCCTCCACGCCCGGAACCTGCACCCCCGGACCTGCTGGGTCCGGGGGTGCATGCCGTCCGCCGGCGTGCAGGTTCCGTCCGCCGAGTGCAGGTTCCGTCCGCCGGGGTGCCTGCCGTCCGGCGGCACCGGGGCCGCAGGATGGTGCACGATGGACACGACGCCTGCCTGCCGCTCGAGGACCCCGATGCCCAAGCTGGACAAGGACCGCATCCGCGGATTCGCCGACCGGTTCCGCGTGCCGCCCGGGACACGGGTCCGGCTGCCGCGGGACTTCGATCCCGGCGACACGACCGGCCTGCGCAAGTCCAACGCCCCGCGGCTCCTGGAGCAGGGCACCAAGCTCCTGTCGGAGTACCAGGCGCGGCTGGCCGCCCAGGACACGCAGGGCCTGCTGGTCATCATCCAGGCCATCGATGCGGCCGGCAAGGACGGCACGATCCGCCACGTCATGAGCGGGGTGAACCCGCAGGGCGTTCGCGTCAGCTCGTTCAAGGTCCCCTCGCAGGAGGAGATGGACCACGACTTCATGTGGCGCTACCAGAAGGCGCTGCCCGGCCGCGGCATGATCGGCATCTTCAACCGCTCGTACTACGAGGAGATGCTCGTCGTCCGCGTCCATCCCTCGATCCTCGACGGCCAGAAGCTGCCGCCCGACAAGAAGGACAAGGGCATCTGGACCCGCCGCTTCCGGCACGTCAACGACTGGGAGGCGTACCTCGTCGACCAGGGCTACACGATCGTCAAGCTGTTCCTCAACCTCTCGATGGAGGAGCAGCGCCAGCGGTTCCTGGACCGGATCGACGAGCCCGACAAGAACTGGAAGTTCAGCGCATCCGACGTCAGGGAACGGGCGTTCTGGGACGACTACCAGGCCGCGTTCGCCGACGTCCTGTCGCGGAGCAGCACGGCTGCGGCGCCGTGGTATGTCATCCCCGCCGACCACAAGTGGTTCGCACGGCTGGCGGCGGCGGCCGTTATCGTGAATGCCCTGGTCGAGATGGACCCCCAGATCCCCGAGGTTGACGGCGCCGACCGAGCGGCGCTGCTCGAGGTGCGCGCCGAGCTGGTGGACGAGGATCCCGCTGCGACGCCCGCGGGCCGAGTCGGCAAGAGGAAGCGGCGCAGGACCAGGACGGGGACGAGGGCGAAGAAGGGCGGCAAGGGCAAGTAGTCCAGAGCGGGACCGCCCCGACGCTCCGCCGGCCGGTCACATCCGGGCGAGGATCTCCGCCTTCTTGGCCTCGAACTCCTCGGCCGAGATGACGCCCTGGTCGCGGAGCTCGGCCAGCTTCATCAGCCGCGCGGCCTGGTCCTCGGCCGACGTGGGAGCCGCTGCCGCAGGAGCCGGCGCGGCGGCCGGCGCGGGCGCGGGCGCGGGCGCATCCGGGCCCCGGGCCGCCTGCTCGTCCCGGATCTTGATCATCATCATCGCGTTGCGGAACTCGGTGGGCTGCGTGATCGACCGGAAGCTGTCGGCGCCCGCGTCGCCCGACTGGGTGAAGACACGCAGGTCTCCATACCCGAGCCGCGAGCCCAGGAGCCCGACGGCGAGCTTGACGTCGCTCACCGAGCTCAGGAGCGTCTCGGAGGTCCGCCGCTGGACCAGCCCCTCGTAGCGCAGCACCCGCATGCTCGTGACGGCGAACTCCGCGGTCCGCCACGAGACCACGTTGTACACGATCCAGCCGATGCCCCCGAGGATGAGCCCCCAGCCGAGGAAGCCCAGCAGCGACCACAGGAACGACAGGATTCCCTCGCCGCCCGGGGTGACAGCCCACAGGACCAGGCCGCCCACGATCATCACGACCGCGATCCACGAGTCGCGCACCGGCGCGATCCAGTGCTTCTGCGACTCGAACACGACCCGTTCGTTGGCGACCAGGTTCTCGGCAATGGATGACATGGCGGTGGCTCCCTCACAACACGCTCGGGCGCAGTGTGACGGATCGCGGGCCCGATTGCCCGGCCGCCCAGCCTCGCCAATTGCCACACATCGGTTCGGGCAACGCGTCGGTTGGGCGTGCCATGACGCATGCCACATCCCGTAACGTCGGAGTCGTGGTGGGCGGTCGGCCCGGTCACCCGGGTGCCGGGGCTCGCGGACGCAGCCCCAGCATGCGATGCTCGAGTCCTGGCTCGCGGCCGAAGGAGGAAACATGGCGATGACGGTTGGCCTGGTCGGCCTTGGACGCATGGGCTCCAACATGGCGCGCCGCTGGCGGCGCGACGGCCACACCGTGGTCGGCTACGCGCGGACGGCCGCGACGGTCGACGGACTGGTGAAGGACGGGGCGATCGATGCCGGCGCGCACTCGCTGGAGGAGCTGGTGGCCCAGCTGCCAGCGCCGCGCGTCGTGTGGGTGATGGTCCCGGCCGCCTCCGTGGACGCCACGATGGACGAGCTCTCGTCGCTGCTCGGGTCGGGCGACATCGTGATCGACGGCGGCAACTCCTGGTTCCGCGACGACATCCGGCGCAGCCGGGAGCTGGCGCCGTCCGGCATCCACTACGTCGACTGCGGCACCAGCGGCGGGGTGTGGGGCCTCGAACGCGGGTACTGCCTCATGGTCGGCGGTCCCGATGACGCCGTCGCGACCCTCGATCCCCTCCTCCGCTCCCTTGCGCCCGGAGTCGACAGCGCCTCGCGGACCCCGGGTCGCGAAGGCACCCCCACGCCCGAGGAGGAGGGCTACCTGCACTGCGGCCCGGCGGGCGCCGGCCATTTCGTGAAGATGGTCCACAACGGGATCGAGTACGGCGTCATGGCGGCGTACGCGGAGGGCTTCAATCTCCTGCACCACGCCGGTGTCGGCCGTTCCGACCGCGAGGTCAACGCGGAGACGAGCCCACTCCAGGATCCCGAGCTGTACCAGTTCCAGATCGATGCGCCCGCGGTGGCCGAGGTCTGGCGGCGCGGCAGCGTGATCGCGTCGTGGCTGCTCGACCTCACCGCCCAGGCGATGGTCTCCGATCCCAGCCTGGAGGGCTTCGGCGGGGTCGTGGCGGATTCGGGCGAAGGGCGCTGGACCAGCATCGCCTCGATCGAGACCGGGACGCCGACGCCGGTCCTGACCACCGCCCTCTACTCGCGGTTCGCCTCGCGCGCCGAGAGCACCTACGGCAACAAGGTGCTGTCCGCGATGCGGATGGGCTTCGGCGGCCACATCGAGCTCAACAAGAACAAGCCCTGACCATGGCACCGGTGCTGGACATCCGCCCCGATGGAGAATTCGACCTGCTCGCCCTGGGCGGGCTGGTCATCCGCCTCGACACGGGGGTCGTCCCGTTCCGCAAGGCGCACGAAGCGGCGATCCACGTCTCGGGCGCCGAGTTCAACGTGGCCGCCAACCTGGCGGACGGGTTCGGGCTGCGCACGGCCGTCGCGTCGGCGATGGTCGACTACCCGGTGGGCGATCTCGTCGCCGAGCGGGTGAAGGCCATGGGAGTCACGGCCTTCTACCGGCGCTATGAGCACGACGGCGTCACCGGCCCCAACATCGCCACGATCTACTCGGACCGTGGCGTGGGGGTCCGGGCCCCGGTCGTGTTCTACAACCGGGCCGGCGAGGCGGCCGCGCTGCTGCAACCCGGCGACTTCGACTGGGACGCGATCTTCGGTCGGGGCGTCCGCTGGTTCCACTCGGGCGGCCTGTTCACGGCGCTGTCGTCCAGCACACCGGAGGTGCTGGAGGAGGCGATGCGGGCCGCCCGCCGGCACGGCGCGGTGGTCAGCTTCGACCTCAACTACCGGGCCAAGCTCTGGAAGCGGCTCGGCGGCCAGACAAAGGCCCAGGCGGTCATGGGCCGCCTGGTGGAGCACGTCGACGTCCTGGTCGGCAACGAGGAGGACATGCAGCTCAGCCTGGGCATCGCCGGACCCGAGGTCGCCCGTTCCTCGTCGCTCGACCCCTCGGCGTTCGTGGGCATGCTCTCGGCCGTCCGCGAGCGTTTCCCGCGGATCCGCCTGATCGCCACCACCCTGCGAGAGGTCTCGTCGGCCAGCCGCCACCGCTGGAGCGCGGTCGTCTCCGTGGGTGACGAGATCCATCAGGCGCCCACCCTCGAGCTCGACGTCGTCGACCGGGTGGGTGGCGGCGACGGGTTCGCGTCGGGGCTGTTCTACGGGCTGCTCAGCGGGCTGCCCGCCGAGGAGGCGATGCGCCTCGGCTGGGCCCACGGCGCCCTGCTCACCACCTATCCCGGCGACACCACGATGGCCACCCTGGCCGAGGTCCAGGCCATCGCCGCCGGCGCGTCGGGACGGATCCAGCGCTAAAGCCGGTCCGCTCCGGCGCCGGGTCGCGAAGTGTGTGGCCCAGCCAACAGGCGGATCCGGCGACCAGTGCTACTCGTGCTCGCTCACGAGGTACCGGACGCGTGACTGGACATGGGCCATCGAGTCCGCAGCCACGGCCTTCCCGTGGTCGGTCGCGTAGGCCTCGACGAACGCCTCCTGGGTGTCGAACCACAGCTCGGAGATCCCGTCGATCCCGCCGTCGGGTCCCTCGTCGACAAGGTTGATCACCATCCTGCGCAGACCCGGCAGCCCGAGCGCCAGCGGTCGATGCTCCTCGAGCCACCAGCGCCTGAACGCCTCCCGCGAGAGGTCCTCGCGACGGGTGAGGAAGATCATCGCCTTGAACATGTCGCCTCCCGCGGTATGGACGCTGCCCAGAGTCTAGGCGGGACGACAGGTCCGCGGCGGCAACCACCGGCCCGCTCGTCGGAACCACGCCTCCGGGAAGCCCGGGAGTCGTACCGCCTGAAACGCGGTCGCCAGCCGCAGCGAGCGGGTCCCGGCGCGGCAGGGCATCATCCGCACATGACACCGGCCTACCCGGAGTTCCGTCCCGCCGCCCTGCCGCGCTGGGCGCCCGTCCGCCAGCACCTCGACGAGGCGCCGCTGCCCGACGCGATCACGGCGACGCGGGCGGCGCTGGCCCCCGTGATCGGGAGCGTGACGCCGGGGATGCGGGTGTGCGTCGCCGCCGGCAGCCGCGGGATCGACCGGATCGGCGAGGTGGTCGGCGCGACGGTCGCCAGCCTGCGGGAGGCCGGCGCCGAGGTGTTCATCGTTCCCGCCATGGGCAGCCACGGCGGGGCGACCGCCGACGGCCAGCTCGCCGTGCTGGCCGGGTACGGGATCACGCCGGAGGCGATGGGCTGCGAGATCCGGTCCTCGATGGACACGGTCGAGCTGGGGGAGGTCGCCCCGGGCGTGCCGGTGTTCGTCGACCGCCACGCCTTCGAGGAGGCTGACCTGATCGTCCCGGTCAATCGCATCAAGCCGCACACGGGGTTCGCCGGCTCGATCGAGAGCGGGCTGATGAAGATGCTGGCCATCGGCCTGGGCAAGCAGCGGGGTGCCGACGCCTTCCACCGCCGCGGGTACGACGCGTTCGCGCAGCTCATCCCCGCCGTCGCCCGCCACACCATCGCCCGGGCGCCGATCGGGTTTGGGGTGGCGCTGGTGGAGGATGGCCTTGGCCACCTGGCCCACGTCGAGGCCGTGCCGGCGGACCGGATCGAGGTCCGCGAGGCCGAGCTGCTCGCCGACGCCCGCGCGAGGATGCCCCGCCTGCCGCTCGGTCGGATCGACGTGCTCATCCTCGATCTGATCGGCAAGGACATCAGCGGCACCGGGATGGACCCCAACGTCATCGGCCGGGCCAAGGCCGGCGCCGCCGACGCGGCGCCGCAGATCGGACGGATCGTGGTCCGCGGGCTGACGCCGGCGACGGAGGGCAACGCATCGGGCATCGGTTTCGGCGACGTTGCCCTGCGCCGGGCGGTCGCGGCCGTCGACGAGCGCAGGACCTACCTCAACAGCATCACGGCCAAGGATGTCGAGGGCGCAAAGCTGCCGGTCACGGTCGACACCGACGAGGATGCGCTGGCGCTCGCGCTGGCGGCATGCGTCCGGGTCGACCCGGCGACGGCCCGGATCGTGCGGGCCCGGAGCACCAAGGACCTCGGGCGGCTATGGGTCAGCGAGCCCGCGCTCGACGACGTCCTCGCCGGGGGGCAATGTGAGCTGGTCGGCCCGCCGCGACCGATCGCCTTCGACGTCGGGGGGATGCTGGCCGAGGGCTGGACTGCTCACTGACCGCCCGGCGATCAGGCACCCACGGGCAAGGGTTCAGCCTCGTCGTCGATCGTCCGGGCATCGAGCCGGGTGAACTCGGGCATCCCCACGGCGAGAGCGGCGATCCCGGCAACCGTGAGCATGCCGCCGACGACCACCGACGTCGCCGGACCCGCCAGCGCCGCCACCGCGGCCGCCTCCGCATCCCCGATCCGGGGGCCGCCCGTCACGACCAGGATGTGGATCGAGCTGACCCGACCGCGAAGGGCATCGGGCGTCATCGACTGGACGATGAAGCTTCGAATGACCGCGCTGACCACATCGGCCCCGGCGGCGATCGCCAGGCACAGGATCGCGAGCGGGAAGCTGAACGTGAACAGGCCGAATCCGGCGATCCCCACGCCCCACACTCCGATCGCGATCAGGACCGCCCGGCCGGGGTGTTGGAGCCGGGTCGTCCATCCGGTGAACAACGCGGCGACCATCGCTCCGAGGGCCGTCGCCGATGACATCAGGCCGAGCCCGGCGGGGCCGACGCCGAACACGTCGAGCGCCATCGCGGGGAACAGGGAGCGGGGCGAGCCGAACACCATTGCGATCAGGTCCGCGATGAACGTCCCGAGCACGGGTCGCCGCCGGCGCGCGAACCGCAGCCCCTCCACGACCGCCGCGATGCTGGGCCGCATGGCGCCGGGGGCAGGCGGGATCGGTCGCATCAGGAGCAGGGCGAGGATCGCGGCCCCGTAGGTCAGCGCGTCGATGAGATACGCCGGGGCGACGCCGAGCGCCGCGATCACGATGCCGCCAATGGCGGGGCCGATCACGGCGCCCGCGTTGAACACGATCTGGTTGAGCGAGATCGCGCTCTGCAGCCGCTCGGGCGGCACCAGCCTCGGAATCGCCGACGCCCGGGTGGGCTGGTCGATCGAGCCCAGGCCGGCCGCGACGAACGCGAGCCCGTAGATCCCCGCCACGGGGGGCGCCGGCACCAGCGCCAGCAGGGCCAGGCCGAGCGTGACCACCGCGAGCCCGAGCTGGGTGAGAAGCAGCAGCCGGCGACGGTCCACAGCGTCCGCGACGGCGCCGCCGCCCAGCGTGAACACCAGGATCGGCACCAGCTGGACCAGCGAGAGGGCACCGACGGCGATCACGTCCCCGGTCAGGACGTAGACCTGGTACGGAAGCACGACCGCGGTGATCATCCGGCCGGCGGTGCTCACCGCCTGCCCGGACCACAGGAGTCGGAAGTCGCGGTCGAGCCGGAGCGGGGCCGGATCGACGATCAGCGAGCCAATGCGCCGGCGCGGGGCGGATGGGGAAGCGGGCATGCGGCCTCATCGTCGCATTGATCACCGGGGCGCGACGCCGAGGCCTGCCGCCTCGCCCGCCGCCTCGCCTGCTTGGCCGGGCCGTTGTCCGCCGGACGGCCTGTTACCCTTCGATTCCGGGAGCGTCGGCCCACGTTTCCACGAGGTGAGATGACGCCCGGACCTGAACTGCTGCTCGTCCTGTTCGGCCTCACGGCCGCGGTCGTGGTCGCCACGATCGCCGGGGGCCGGCTGGGGCGACGCCTCCGCGAGCACCTCGATCACCGCGCGGAGATGCGGGCCGCAGCGACTGCTGCGTCTCCCACGCGAGCGACCGCTGCGTCTCCCACCCGGTCGGACGGCCCGCCCGCTCCCGCCGACGCCGGGGCTCGCTCCGCGTCGAGTCACGCGTCGTCCCCGGCGCCGGCGCCACCACCCGACGCGGTCCGCCCACCTGACGATCCCGACCCCGAGGCATGGCGGCGCCTTGCCGGCCGGCCGCCAGCGGTGGTGTCGCGATCCCCCAACCCGCTGTCACCGGCGATGCAGGACCGCGGTGGCGTCCCGATCAGCGCCGGGGCCCAACCGGCGACCACCGGCGGCGGGCCGACGGTGTCCGGCCACCCGGTCGACCACCGCGTCGCGTCGGCACCGTTCGTGCTCGGTGCTGCTGCGCCGCGGGCTGGCGGTGCCGCCAAGCCGCCCGGGTCGATGGGCGCTGCACCGGCCCCCGGACCGGCGCACCTCCCGAACGCCGCCACCGGGACTGCTGCATCGGGCCCCGATGCCTCGGGCCCCGATGCGGGGATCGGGCAGGATCGTAGCTCAGCACGGGACCGCCGGGCCGACCTGCTGCTGTCCACGGCGATCGCGATCGGCGCGATCGGCGTCGCGATCGCGCTGTTCGGCGGTCCGTCGGGCGGCGTCCTCGACGCCACCGGCCGGCCGGTCGATGATGCCGGCGAACCGTCGGCTGGCGCCGGGGTGGCGCCGCCTCCGGCGGGTCCCGGCCTGACGCTTGGTCCTCCGACGCAGGATGCGACCCCCGGCCACCGGGGGGACAGCGGCGCGACAACGGGAGGCACAAAGCCGGCGGGCGGCGGCGACCACGGAAACGGGACCGGAGGTGGAGGCGGCGCGCTCCGCACTCCCGACAGCGCCCCCGAGCCACGCGCAGGGCCGACCAGGGCGCCCGTGCCCAGTGCGACGCCGCCCATCACCCCGGGGCCGGCGACCACCCCGGGGCCGACATCACAACCCACGGACGAGCCGACAGCCCGGCCGAGCCCCACCCCGGCGTTCACGTCCCGGCCGACCCCGGCCGCCACGCCCAGTCCGACGGGTGCGCCAACACCGGCTCCGACGGTTGCGCCCGCGACGCCGACCGCCGCGTTCACGGTCAAGGTCGACGGCCTGACCGTCAGGCTGTCGAACCGGTCCAAGGGCGCCGACAGCTGGGCGTGGACCTTCGGCGACGGCGGGGCGTCGACGGCGCGCAATCCGACGCACGCCTATGGTGGGAGCGGCAGCTACACCATCCGGCTGGTCGTGACCTCGACCGGCGGCGGGTCCGACAGCGTCACCCACGATGTCACGGTCGGCCCCTGACCGACGGCACCTCCGGGCTACGAAGCGCCAGATAGGTGAGCGCCCCGCCCTCGAGACGGAACCCGTCGAGCGCCAGGCCGTTGGGATCCATGTCCGCGAACTCGTCGTTGAGCCATGACGCAAGGGCCAGGTCGATGTCCGCCGGCAGCGAGATCAGCACGTCCCGCATGGGTGCGATCAGCAGCTGGGCCCCGGACCCGAACACCCTTCCCAGCTCGTCGGGAGCGAGCACCAGGGCCGAGGCGCAACCGGCGCCCGATTGGAGGATGCGCGCTGGAATGCCGTCGAACGCCTGCCGGACAAGATCCCTGGGCCGCACCGACCGCATCCGGTCACGCAGGTTCTCCAGCGCGGTCGCGACCAGCTCGGCGGGCTCGATCGGCCACGAGGCGAGCAGCCCCTGGCCCACCACCAGGAACGCCGGTCCGATATCGATCCCGAACCCGGTCGGGATGCCGGGCGGCAGCGTGACCCGGAACGGGTCGCCGGCGCCCGGCGGGTACGCCCGTCGGCGCGGCAGGATCGGGATCACGTTGGGCGCCATCACCGGCCATTCGAGATCCGGCGGGAGCTCGCCCATGGCGCGGAGCACGGCCTCGGGCGTCGCCTGGACAACCCCGCTCCCGATGTCCACCGTCCGGTAGCTCTTGCCGGCCTTCCGCCGGCGCTTGGCACGTCGCTTCTCGGTGTCGCTCATGCCGGACAGGGTGACCGGGGGCGCTTGCCGGGCCCTCATCCCCCGCTTATGTCCGGCGTATCCGGCGAAGATCGCGCGGGTATCGGACGATCCATGCCGATCGGCAGGGAACGAGCCACCCGGCCCCGGCGATAGGGATCCAGGGGCACATTGAGGGCGCCCGGTCATGCCAGTACGGTGCCCGAACCGGGCACGGATCCGGAGCTCGAGGTGTCCCACGTGCAGCCCAACGTCGTTCTCCCCCTCGCCAGCTCACTCCTGAGCTTCGTGTTCGCGCTGTTCCTGCTCGACCAGTGGCTCGAGCGGCGGCGCTCCTACCAGCTGATCTGGACCTTGGGCATGGTCTGGTACGGCGTGTCCGCCGGGACCGAGTTCCTGGGCGCTGCCATCGGCTGGAGCGAGGGCCTGTACCGCACCTGGTACCTGATCGGGGCCGTGTACGTCGCCGCCTGGCTGGGACTGGGCACGATGTACCTGCTCGGCAGGACCCGGTTCGGCTACGGCGCGGCCTTCTCCGTCCTGCTCGCTGGCCTGTTCACCGTGCTGTCGCAGGCGAAGGCCCAGTACACCGACACGGGGATCCTCCCCTACGCGGCATTCGCCATCGCGGCCGTGGGTGCGGTCCTGATCACGATCGAGACGTATCGTGGCACGGGCCGCTGGGCGTGGATCGCCGGGGCGCTGATCATCGGCGGATCCGTGGTGGCCGTGCCCATCGTGTTCACGGCGGCCATCCCAGCTCCGGGGTACGCCCTCGACGCCAACGGGATCCCGGTGGGAACGGCGATGCCGGGGTCGGTCCGGCTGCTGACCCCGTTGTTCAACGTCACCGGCGGTTTCGCCCTGGCCCTCGGTGCCCTGTACAGCACCTATGTGTTCATGCCCAAGCAGCGGGTGATCCGCTACGACCTGACCCGGGAGCACGGCCTCGGCAGCTTCCTGGGGAATCTCGCCCTGGCCCCGTTCGCCATCACCGTCAACCTGGTCGCGTCGATCCCGGGCACCGTGCATGCGCTGTTCGCGGGCAAGCTCAACTCCCGGGTACCGGCCACGATCCTGCTCGCGATCGGCGGCTTCGTGCCCTCGCTGACCTCCGGCCTGTCGCGCTTCGGCATCACCGAGACGTTCTTCCTGGGCGAGTTCCTGGGCGTCGTGTTCCTGTTCGCGGGCACGCTGGTATCAGTCGAGGTGTTCCGGGAGTTCCGGATCCCGTTCACGCATCGCGTCCTCAAGGTCCGTCACGAGGCGGCCTGACCGACCCATCCGGGGGTAGGCTGCGGCGCGAACCCGGTCGATGGCCCGTCCGGGTCGCCGACATGGGAGCCACGCCGCGTGATCTGGGAGTTCGTCGACGTTCTCGGCCGGCGGCTGCTGGCGTGGGGCCTGGTGAGCGTCGTGGCCGGCCTGGCCGCTCTCGCTGTCGGCGACGCGGGCTGGCGGGGCTTCGGGGCGATGTCGGTGGCCTGGGGCGCCGTCGATGCCTTGATCGGGGTGGCGGCCCGCCGACTGGCCGAGCGCAACCGGCGCCGGTCGATCGGTGACTCGGCGGCGCGCGACCGCGACACGCGCCGGGTTCGCGCGGTCCTCCTGGTCAACGCCGGCCTCGATGTCGGCTATCTCGCGCTCGGGGCGTGGCTGGTGACGACGGCGGCGGGCGATCCGTCCCGCGCCGGCGCGGGCTGGGGGATCGTGGTCCAGGGCGGGTCCCTGCTCCTGTTCGACCTGCTGCACGCACGCTGGGTGCCCGCGCCGGGTCCCCTGCTGCCCGAGGGCTTCGAACCCTTCGCCGGCCCCGGACACGAGCCCTTCCGGCTGGTCCGGGCCGATGCCGCGGCCCGGGGTCCAGGAGCGTCCATCCGCGGCGCGCTGCTGATCCACGGGTTCGCCGGCTCCCCGCGGGAGATGCGCGGCCTGGCTGCCGTGCTGGCGGCGAGCGACTGGCTCGTCGAGGTCCCGGTCCTGCCCGGCCACGGCGCGGCATTCCGGGACATCGCCGAGTACCGGGTCGAGGACTGGATGGCCACGGTCGACGAGGCGGCCGCGGCGCTCCGAGCCTCAGGGGCCACCGAGCTCCTCCTCGCCGGCCATTCGGTCGGTGCGTCGCTGGCCCTGGCCGCCGCCCACCGGCTGCGCGCCGACGCGCTCGTCCTCCTCGCCCCGTTCGCATGGCCGATGCCCACCTGGCAGCGGCTGGTGGCACCTGCGCTGCGCGTGGTGCTGCCGCCCGGGCTGCGGGTGTTCTCCCGCATGGACCTCGATGACCCGGGCGTCCGCTCCGGCCTCGGCGCCCTGCTTCCGGGAGTCGACATGGACGACCCCGCGACGGCCGACGCGCTTCGGGAGGTGCGGGTCCCCGTGTCGCTCCTCGAGCAGCTGTTCCGGGTTTCCCGATTCGCCCGGGCGGCCGCCCCGGGGGTCCACGTGCCGGTGCTGGCGGTCCAAGGTGGGCGGGACGCCGTGAGCCGGCCGGCCCAAACGCGCGCGCTGCTGGAGCGACTGCCGCAACCGCCGACATCGCTCGACGTGGAGGCGGGTCACGACCTGGTCACCGAGCAGTCACCGGCCCGGGACGAGGTGCTCGCCGCGGTGCTCGCGTTCGCCTCCGGTGGCGCCGGTGGCCATGGACCCCGCGTATAGCGACGCCTCGGCCACCTGAACGCCGCGTGACCCACGGTCCAGCCGCCGGGTTGCACCGCCAGGGTGGCACCGCCAGGGTGGCACCGCCGGGGTGGCACGGCCAGCCGGGGCGAGGGGCGGGCGGCCGGCAGGTCAGTTGTCTCGCTGGGCGGGTGTACAGGCGCACGCTGCGACGATCGGGCCGCCGTGCGGGACGGATCCCATCGGAAATGGCCGCCCCATGCGCTACTCCACCCGCCCAGCGGGTCATCCGCGCCGCCGCGCGCCCGTACACCCGCTGGGCGGGACACTCGCGGGCTGGACGGGACCCTCGGGCGGGGCGAGGGGCGGGCGGCCGGCCGGGGCCTGGGGCGGCGGCCGGGGCCTGGGGCGGCGGCCGGGGGCGAGGGGCGGGCGGGGCCTGAGGCGGCGGCCGGCGGGGGCGAGGGGCGGGCGGCCGGCAGGTCAGTTGTCTCGCTGGGCGGGTGTACAGGCGCACGCTGCGACGATCGGGCCGCCGTGCGGGACGGATCCCATCGGAAATGGCCGCCCCATGCGCTACTCCACCCGCCCAGCGGGTCATCCGCGCCGCCGTGCGCCCGTACACCCGCTGGGCGGGACACTCGCGGGCTGGACGGGACCCTCTCGGCGCGCCAGCCGGCAGTGACCCTCGGCGCCCCGACCAGCACCCCGGCCAGCACACCGGGCAGCACTCGGCCCCGGCCGGCAGTGACCCTCGGCGCCCCGGCCGGCAGTGACCCTCGGCGCCCCGGCCGGCAGTGACCCTCGGCGCAGAGCCCGACTACGGGCCGGGGTGGTCCACCGCGCGCACCGGTGGCAGAGCCTCCGGGCGCACGTTGGCGAGCACCGGGATCTGCCGCCGGACGGCAGCCACCAGGTCGAGATCGAGCGTCGCCCGAAGGATCGTCTCGTCGTCGCCGGCCTCCGCGATCACCCTCCCCCACGGGTCCACGATCATCGAGTGACCCCAGGCCTCGAGCGCGCCCGGTCCGCCTGCCCCGCAGCCGGCCGCGGCAAGCACCCACGCCCCGTTCTCGATCGCCCTGGCACGCAGCAGCGGCTCCCAGTGATCGCGACCGGTCCGGGCGGTGAACACCGCCGGCACCGCCAGCATCGCGGCGCCGGCATGCGCGAGCGCGCGATACAGCTCCGGGAAGCGGAGGTCGTAACAGATCGAGAGCCCCAGACCTGCGCCCTCCACGTCGACCACCACCGCGCGGTCACCGGGCGTCATGCGCGAGGACTCGGTGTCGCTCGGCCCCTCGTCCACCGCCACGTCGAACAGGTGCAGCTTGCGATAGGTGGCGGCAAGGCGACCTGAGCGGTCGAACAGGACCGCGGTGTTGTAGGGCCGGCGCGGGTCGCCCGATGCTTCGGCATGCGTGCCCGCCAGGAGCCAGCAGCCGGCATCGCGCGCAACCGACGCCAGCGGGATCGTGGTCGGACCCGGGATCGGCTGCGCCGAAGCGCGGTAGCCGTCCGCCGAGCCCCGGTACTGCAGGTACTCCGGGAGCACGACCAGGTCAGCACCGGTCGCGGCCTTGCGGGCGAGGTCGACGGCACGGGCGACGTTGTCCTGGACGTCGTCGCCTGCCTCGAGCTGGACGAGGGCGGCCCGGAGCGATGCCATGTCGCGATGGTACGGCGGCTCGCTACCCGCGGGGCGTGTCGATCACGAGGGCGGGATCGTCGACCCTGTCGATCATCGCCTCGGAGCTGAGGCCGAAGCCCGTGAACACGTCGCGGACGAGGTAGCCGCCGTCGTTCGCGAGCCACACGTCGCGCGTGCCCGGGATCCCGAGTCCCGCCTGCCGGATCCCTGCCTCGCTCCGCAGATGGGTGACCGCGATCCCGTCGATGGTCTCGTCGGTGGCCACGATCGAGTACGTGTCGCGCTGGGCCCGGATCGAGGCCGCCACGTCGGTGAGCCGGTCGAAGGTGCAGGCCGCTGCCTCGCCGACCGGATCGGCACCCCGGCCGCACACCACCGGGGCGGACGGCCTGCTGCGTGCCCAGGAGCCGTCCCCGGTCCGGGACCAGGCGCCGTCGCCGGTCACCAGCACGGCCGAGGCATCGAGCCCGGCGATCGCATGCTGGACGAGCATGGCCGCCCTGTCCGGGCGATTGACCACCGTGAGCGTCTCTGTCAGCTCCATGCCGCCGGTGCTCGACGTGATGGTGTACTCGTAGGAATCGAGAGCCCGGAGCGCCGCCGGGAGCCGCTTGACGAGCGCGGCCGCCTCGGGATCCCCAGGGGGCGGGGTTGCTGGGACGGCGGTCCCGGGTTCGTCGACGACGTTGGTCGGGTCGTCCACGCCTTCCACCGCGAGATCGATCCGGTAGGCGGTCGGCGATGGCGGCGGCGCGGGGTCGGCGTCGCCGGTCGAGGGCCACGCCTGCGTGCCCACGGCGCGGGCGGCAACCAGCCAGCCCCCATCGACCGCGACCCAGACATCCGCCTCGCCGGTGAACCCGGAGCCGGTCGGGTAGCCATCCTCGTCGACCGAGTCGTCCGCCATGGCCGTCGCCTGGAGATGGTGCGCGGGGACGCCATCGTGATCCTCGATGCCCAAGTCGCGAACGTCATCCAGCGCCAGCGCCCACGGATCGAAGGCCCGGGCCACGGGGTTGATCCACTCCCCGCCCGCCACGCTGCCGGCATCGTCCTGCTCCTGCCACGTCCCACCGGCGACGCTCAGCCAGGTCCGGTTGCCGATCGTCACCTGGCTGCCCGCGAACGCACCGCCCGCGCTGTAGTCGACCTGCACCCGTGGTTCGGCGCCGTTGACCACGACGCCGCGCGCCTGTGCCAGCGGTCCGGCCTGCGGGTCGGCGACGGATTGCGCGAAGCGGTACGAGGTCAGCTCGTCGAGCGCATCGAGCGCGGCGGAGATGTCGGCCGTCGTGAGACCGGCCGGGCCGGACGCCGCAGCGCTCGTCGAGGGGCTGGCGTCGGGCGGCAGCACATCGCAGGCGCCGACCACCGCGACCAGCGCTGCCAGGGCGAGCGACGCCGTGATCCGGGAGCCGTGCATCATCGATCCCTTGCGAGAGCCCGGCGGCAGCCGGGACGGCGACCAGCCTACGGCACCTTGCCGGACCGAGCGGATGACACCCGGCGGTATCGTGGCGGAGCACACGACGGAACGGAGGAGGAGGCGTCCGATGAGCGAACCCGAGTTCGGTCTGTCGACGATCGGCCAGGTGCTGGTCCCCGTGACCGACGTGGAGCGCGCCACGGCCTTCTATCGCGACATGCTCGGCATGCGCTTCCTGTTCGCGTTCCCCGCGATGGCGTTCTTCGACGCGGACGGTGTTCGCCTGTACCTGGCGGAGCCCGAGTCGCCCGACGTCGGGGGGCGCGCCACCATCTACTTCCGGGTCCCCGATCTCACAGCCGCCGTGGCCGCCCTCGAAGCCCGAGGTGTCGCATTCACGACGCAGCCGCACATCGTCCACCGCGATCCGGCCCACGACCTGTGGATGGCCTTCACCCGTGATCCGGACGGGAACAACATCGGCCTGATGTGCGAGCTGCCAACCGGGGACTGACGAGGGCACGGGCACCTTGCGGCCCTCGCTAGGATCAGCCGCATGGCGGCACGCAAGCAGGAGCTCCTCGACGTCGGGGGCGTGACGGTCAAGGTCACGAACCCGGACAAGCTGTACTTCCCGCAGGCCGGTCATACCAAGCTGGACCTGGTGCGCTACTTCCTCGCGGTCGCGGACGGCGCGCTGGTGGGGGTCCGGGGCCGCCCGATGGCGCTCAAGCGGTTCGTGGACGGGGCCGAGAAGGAGCCGTTCTTCCAGAAGCGCGCCCCCGCCAATCTGCCTCCGTTCATCCGGACGGCGACGCTCACCTTCCCGAGCGGGCGCTCCGCCGACGAGGTGGTCGTGGACGACGCCGCCGGTCTGGCCTGGGTGGCCAACCTGGGCTGTCTGGACCTCAATCCCCACCCGGTGCGCGCGGACGACCTCGATCATCCCGATGAGCTGCGGGTGGACCTCGATCCGGTGCCCGGCGTCCCCTGGTCGCAGGTCCGCGAGGTCGCGCTGGTGTGCCGCGAGGCGCTCGGAGCCGTGGGGCTGGTGGGCTGGCCCAAGACCTCCGGATCGCGCGGGATCCACATCAACGTCCGCATCGAGCCACGGTGGACGTACACCGAGGTGCGACGGGCGGCGCTGGCCCTCGCCCGTGACGTGGAGCGGCGGGCGCCCGAGATCGCTACCTCCAAGTGGTGGAAGGAGGAACGCCACGGGGTGTTCCTCGATTACAACCAGAACGCGAAGGACCGCACCGTCGCGTCCGCCTACTCGGTCCGACCGACCCCCGATGCCCGCGTCTCGTTCCCGCTCCGTTGGGACGAGGTCCCGGATTCGGTGATGGAGGACTACACCCTGGCCACGGTCCCGGCGATCTACGCCCAGCGAGGCGATGGCGGGGCCGGCATCGACGGCGCAGCGGGCTCGTTGGACGCCCTGCTGGAGCTGTCCGCGAGCCACGAGGCCGAGGGTGAGGGCGACGCCCCATGGCCCCCCAACTATGCCAAGCAGGAGGGTGAGCCGCCTCGCGTCCAGCCCTCGCGCAAGCGCCGCCCCGACGATGACTACGCGGGCCGTGGCAAGGACGGCAGCCCGCCCCCGGAGGTCATGGCTGCCCGCGAGGCGGCCGTCGCCGCCGGCGACCCCAACGCGGGCCTGCCCACCGACTGGCAGGGCTCGGTTCCATCGCCCACCGGCCGCCGCAGGAGCCGGGTTCCGGTGGTGGAGATCGGACGGGCCCCGACGAAGGCCGAGGTGTACGCCGGTCTCGAGCGCTGGAAGGCCCGCCACCCCGAGGCCGCCCCCCACCTCGAGCCCGCAGACGTGATCGAGACGGCGATGCGCGGCCGCGCCTATGCCTGGTACCGCCTGCGACTGAACCTGACCCACGTGCCGCCCGAGGTGCGCCCGCCCCAGGAGGAGCTGGACCCGGACGCCGCCCCCGACGACTGGTCGAACCTGTCCGACGACGAGCGCGCGGCCTGGCTGGCGGGTCGACGCCCCGGTCGACGGGCCGATCCATGACACCCCGCCGCGTGGTGCGCCACGAGGGCGACGTTCTCGACACGACGGTCAGCCTGGCGACCAAGCTCGGCTGACCGGCACGCCTGGCGCGCCGACGGTGATCGATGGCGCAGTATTCGTCACCACCAGCTCGGGCACCGTGGAGCAGCTCGGCGACGCGGATGCGTCGGCGGCTCCACGGGGATCGCCCTGAACCCGGCCGCCTCAGCCCGCCCCGAAGATGCGCTCGAGCTCGAACGGCACCGACGTCTCCAGCTGGTCATAGCGGCAGTCGGCGGGTGCCTTGTCGGGGCGCCAGCGCTTGAACGTCGTCGCGTGCCGGAACCGGTCGCCCTGGAGGTGGTCGTAGCCCACCTCGGCAACTCGCTCACAGCGCAGTGGCTCCCACGAGAGGTCCTTGCCCCGGTTCCAGCGCGAGGTGGCGCCGGGCAGCCGCTGGCCGGACGCATCCGCGCTGCCCATCGAGGCCCACTCGGCCCATTCGCTCCACGCGTGGCCGTCGAGCGCCCCCTCCCGGAGCGGAGCCAGCTCCTCGGCCAGGGCGGCCCGCCGGTCCCACGTGAACGATGATGTGACCCCCACGTGGTGGAGCGTGCCCGCGTCGTCGAACAGGCCCAGCAGCAGGCTCCCGACGTGTGTTCCCGGGCCGTTCTTGTGCCACCGGAACCCGGCCACCACGCAGTCCGCGGTCCGGCCGTGCTTGATCTTGAGCATCGCCCGCTTGCCGGGCAGGTAGGTGCCGTCGAGCCGCTTGGCCACCACCCCGTCGAGCCCCGCACCCTCGAACCGCTCGAACCAGTCGGCGGCCAGGTCCCGATCCTCGGTGGCGGGTGTCAGGTGGATGGGCGGGGCGACGTCACCCAGGGCATCGACCAGCCGCGCCCGCCGCGCCCCCTGCGGGACCGCGCGCAAGTCCTCGTCGCCCAGCGCCAGCAGATCCCAGGCCACGAACGAGGCCGGCATCTCGGCAGCCAGCATCCGTACTCGCGAGTCGGCGGGATGGATGCGCAGCAGGAGCGCCCCGAAGTCGAGTGCACCGTCGCGCGCGATCACGACCTCCCCGTCGAGCACGCAGCGCTCGGGGAGCTGGGCGCGGAGCGGATCGGCGAGCTCCGGGAAGTAGCGGTCAAGGGGCTTGAGGTCGCGGCTCTGGGTGAGGATCTCGTCGCCGTCGCGGAAGACGATCGCGCGGAACCCGTCCCACTTGGGCTCGTACAGCCAGCCCCC
>CAVSHH010000009.1:0-6782 GCA_963727585.1 uncultured Chloroflexia bacterium
GGTCGGCCCCGTGTCGCCTCCCGGCCGCCTCCCGGGGCTGGTTGTGCCGCATCGAGTGGCCGGCAGTGGCGGGCGGCGGTCCGAACCAGCTGCTCAAGTCGGCGCCGGCCGGTGCTCGCGGCGGCTGCGGCCGTCACCGCGGGATCGGCCGCCAGGAGATCGGCCCAGATCGACCGCCCGACCAGGAAGCCGGCCGCTCCGGCGGCGCCAGCCGCGGCCAGGTGACGATCCAGCGCCTTGAGCGCCATCCCCGCTCCGTACAGGACCCACGGGACATCGCCGCAGGCTTCGGCCATCCCCCGATAGGCCATCGTCAGCGACGTCAGGGAATCCGGGACCGGTGCCGGATCGTGAACCGGAACCGGCAGCTTCAGCAGGTCGGCGCCCGCCGCTGCCAGGGACCTCACCGCCTCGACCACGAGATCCGGGTAGCGATGCCGGTAGGCCACCTCGGGCTCGCCGGACAGGCGGAACACGAGTGGCTCCAGCACGATCGGGAGACCAACGGCATGGGTCGCCTGCACGGCGGCCCGCGCCGTCGCGAGCTGGGCCTCGTTGAGCGGCTGCCGGCCCGGCCGCATCGGAAGCAGGAGCTTGCAGGCCGCCGCCCCCAGGTCGCGGGCCTGCCCCGCTGAGAAGTCGGCCATGAGCGCCGTCCGGCGGTCGTCACCGAGGGCCGCATACCCCTGGCGCTCGAGGGGCATGACGAGGGCGGCGCGACCGAAGGCGCCGTCGCGGATCGCGACCGAGCCGTAGTCGTGGTCGAGCATCACCGTGGTTGCGAGCGGCGCAAGCGGCCGGACGATCGCGGCCTTCTGACGCCGGATCATGTCGGGCTCGAGCCCGTCGAGGCCCCGTTCGCGCAGGATCTCGTCGAAGCTGTCGCGGTGATCGATCGCCAGCCCGAGGACCAGCCCGCGCCCGTCGCCCAGCGCAGCCTGCCCGCGCCGGTTGGTGACTGGGGCCGGCCCGTGCGTCACCGGGGCACCGGATCGGCCTGGTTGACGACCGGAACCCGAGGATCGGCCTCGAGCGATGGCCAGGTCTGGCGAATCCAGGTCGTCCCGGGATCGTCCGATGCCTGCATCGTCCGCCGATCGCCAGCCAGGACGTTGAGGTAGTAGGCGTCATAGCCGGGCGTGGCGGCGAACGGATGGTAGCCATCGACGATGGCCAGCAGGTCCCCGTGGCGAACGGCGTACCAGCGTTCCGGACGTCCATCCCTGAAGTACATCCCCGCGATCCCGAACGCGCCGTCGGTGGGCTGGAACTGGTAGAGGTACGTCTCCTCGAGGACGGCCTCGCGCGGCATGTCATCGACGTCGTGCTTGTGGGCCGGCCACCCGGACCAGTTCGCTGCCGGCGTGTGCACCTCGCACGCGAGCAGCCGGTCAGCCGGGAAGCCCGGGGCCAGGATGGTGGTCACCTGCCGGGTCGCCGGGCCGCGGCCGCGAACCTCGATGGCCATGTCGGCCGGGCGGATCAGGATCGGCGATCCGGCCGATCCTCCCCGGCCGCTCGGCGGCGCCTGGCCGATCGCGACCACGGACCGGTCGCGCCCGGGCCAGGGCCGGCCACGGACCACGGCCCCGGTGCCCGCCGGCAGGTACGCCGCCCAGGGCAGGCCGCTGAAGACCGTGTCGCGGCCGTCGAGCACCATGCCCGCCGCCCTGCCGAAGGCGACCTCGACCCCGCCGCTGATGGTCACCACGACCGCCTCACGGTCGCGATACGGCAGCTCCACCGCCTGCCCGGCGGCGAGCGCGATCGACCGAAACGACAGGTACCGCCACCCCGCGCCGGCCGGATCGATCGACGTCGAGGCACCGTCGGTGGGCCGACGCAGCAGCTTTTCCGGCGCGAGGGTGCACGGGAGCTTGGCCGGATGGACGAGGCCGTCCGGGGAGGTCATCGCATCATCTCCTGCAGCTCGCGCGGAGTCGGCATCGCGGCCGCACACTCGAGTCGGGTGGCCAGCAGGGCGCCGGCGGCGTTGGCCCGGGCCAGGGTCTCGTCGGGCGCCCGGAGCGCCAGGATTCCCTCGACGACCGCGGCGGCGAACGCATCGCCCGATCCGATCCCGCACCTGGTCTCGACGGGCACGGGCGGGACCTCCACCACCGCTTCCGCGGAGAGGTGGGCCGCTCCGCGCGGCCCACGCTTGAGGTAGACGTCGGTCCGGCCGGATCCGGCGACGGCAGCCGGGTCGAGTCCGATCCTCGAGAACTCCTCCTCGCTGCCGATCACCGTCCGGGCGAGCTCGGGCAGGCCCCGGGTCACCCTCGCCGCCTCCTCCTCGCGCTCCCACAGCATCGGCCGCCAGTCCAGATCGAGGACCAAGGTCCCGGGGCCAGGACCCGTGAGCCGGGTATCGACTGCGGCGCGGAGGACAGAGCGCGAGGGTTCGTGCGCGAAGGCCGTGGCCGAGACGATCCAGACCGGTGCCGCGAGGACGGCGACCGGGAACTGCCGTGCCTCCAGCGCCCAGTAGGCAGGCGTCGGGTAGAAGGTGACCGGGAAGTGGTCCGGGGGAAACGCCTCGTAGAACGCGAGCGGCGTGCGCACCTGGGGCACGACGCGGACGGTGCCGACGTCGACCCCCTCGGAGGCCAGCGAGGCGAGCACGAACTCGCCGTGACCGTCGTCACCGACGGCCGCCACCAGCGACGGTCGGATGCCGAGCCGGGCCAGACCGATGCTGACATTGCTGCCGAACCCCCCGGGAAACCGCACGAACGACCGGACGGCCGCCAACGGGGCACCGATCGCGTCCGGCGGCAGGTCGCAGCCCGCCCGGCCGATGACGACGGCATCCGGCCCGGACGCTGGCGAGGCAGCGCTCACTGTCGCCCGTTCGGTGCGCGACGGTCGGCCGGGACGCCGGTGGCCTCGCGCGGCAGGGCCGGGTCCCAGTCCATCAACCAGCGGTGGTCCGGGTCCACGGTAAACCGCCATACCCGCTCCGGGCCGGCCATCACATTGAGGTACCAGCAGTCGTAGCCCGCCGCCGCGCCGACCACGTGGTAGCCGCGGGGCACGAGGACGAGGTCCAGATCGCGGGCGACCAGCGCCTCGTCGAGCGAGCGGTCCGGCGTGTACACCCGCTGGATCGCGAAGCCTGTGGGACGCGCGAACCGGTAGAGGTACAGCTCCTCGAGCTGCGATTCGTTGGGCGGGTCATCGGTGTCGTGCTTGTGCGGTGGATAGCTGGACCAGTTGCCGCCCGGCGTATAGGCCTCGACGGCGATCAGGCGACCGGCCTCCGCGGACGGTGGCAGGAGGTTCTTGATGACACGCCTCGCCGGGCCGGAGCCACGCGCCTCGACGAGGATCGAGGCCGGGTCGACCCGCGTCGTCCGCTGCACGTCGCCGGCAGGAGCGGAGGCGATGGCGACCAGCGACCGACCCCCGATCGCCATGACGCCCACGGCCTCGCCGGGTGCTGCGAGGACCACCCCGGCCGGGGGCGTGTCGAAGACCGAGACGCGTCCGCCGACCCTGTTGTAGGTCGTGCCGCCCACACGGACATCCGCCGTGCCCTCGAGAACCAGGACGAGGACCTCGTTGCCGTCACCGGGGCGCTCCCAGCCCTCGCCGGAGGCCATGTCCCGGACCTCGAACGAGATCCACGCCCAACCGGCATCCTCTGGCGCCAGCCGGTGGAGTACGGGACCGGCTGTCGCAGTCCCGGCCGGGTGACGAATTAACCCGGCCGGCGCCCCGGAGCTGGCTTCGGTCATTCGCTTCTCCTTGTTCCCCCGGCCGGCCGCCGCTGGTGTCGCGGCCGGCCGGGGATCCACCGATGGCTCAGCCGAGACCGAGGTCCTTGGCCCGCTGCGTCATCACATTGACGTGGTCCCGGAACGCCGCGACCGTGTCCTTGTTGGCAACGCCGGTGCCGGTGTTGACCGCGCACGGCTGGGTCAGCCGCTCGAGGGCGGACCATGCGGTGGCCGCCGCCATGTAGCCCTGGTTGTAGAGCTGCTGGTCGATCGAGAGCAGGACGTATCCCTTCTCGATGCCGTCGAGGATGATCGGGGAGATGTCGATCCCGCCGACCGGGATATCTCCCGGTGCCACCCCGGACTTCTCGAGCGCCTGCCACGCGTTCTCGACGCTCGGCTGACCGCCGCCGACGAACGCCGCGAGCTGGTCGCCCAGCCGCTGCACCTGTGCCTGGTACAGCGGGATGGACTGGCCCGCGTTGTGCGCGTTGTCCGCGAACTCCTCGACCGTGAAGCTCGAGCCGCTGGCACCGTTGATGCTGGCGACGCCGTCCTCGACGCCCTTCTTCCGGTTCTCGATGTCCGGGTTGCCGGGCTCCAGATTGCCGAACACGAAGGTGCCATCCTTGCGGCCCTGCCCGACCAGGTAGTTGCCAAGGTTCTGGCCGCACAGCTGGCCTTCGAGGTAGCTGTCCGCCCCGACGTAGACCCAGTTGTTGCGGGCGGCCAGGTCGGCAATGACGGCGTTGTTCAGGATGACCAGGATGCCGGCGTTCTCAGCCTCCTTGAGCGGCGCCTCGAGGGCCTCGTTGATCATCGTCGAGATGATGACGTCGGGCTTCTTCTGGATCGCCGTGTTGATGGCGTTGACGTTCTCCTGGACCGAGTAGGTGCCGCTTGTGACGCCGAGCTTCTGGTACGTCCACCCGATCGGATCGAGGAAGTCGCGGAAGCCGATGTCGACGTCGAGGTTCCACTCGCCGACGCTGTGCGAGATCCACACGAGGTCCCGCTTCGTCCCGGAGGATGCGGCGCCGCTGGCGGCCGGGGACGCGACCGTTGCGCCGCAGGCGGCAAGCCCGACGGCAAAGGCGCTGAACGCTCCGGCCTGGAGCGCGCGCCGCCGCGTCACTGGGTGCTGCCACTGGCTGTTGTCCATTGTGGCCCTCCTAGCCCCTCGGCAGGGGCTTGTCAGTTGGATTCGGAGCTCCAGCGTCCGCGGCATCCGCCGTGGACGGGGTCCCCTCCGCGATGACTTCGAGCTCTCTCCGCGCGGCTCGGCGCCCGCTGCGGCGCCGGATCAGCACGTCGGTCGTGCCGGCGGCCACGATGATCGCGCCGGACGCGATCGCGGTGGATTCCGGCGGCAGGCCCATCAGGACCAGGCCGACGTTGATCATCCCGAGGATGAGCGCTCCGATGATGCTGCCAACGACACCTCCTTCTCCTCCACTCATCGCCGTGCCGCCAATCAGGACGGCACCGATGACCTGCAACTCGAAGCCGGTTCCCGTGGTCGGGGCGGCATTCCGCAGCCAGCCCACCTGGATCAGGCCGACCAGCGCGCACATCACGCTCACCAGGACGAAGGCCGAGATCTTCATCATCCGCGTGCTGATGCCCATCTCCTGGGCGGCGACCGGGTTGCCGCCGGTTGCCGACACGTGGTAGCCGTAGGTCGTGTACTTGAGGGCGACGAATCCGGCGATACCGACGATCAGGAACCAGACGACCTGTGCCGAGACGCCGAAGATGACGCCGCCGGTCAACGTGAAGAAGGCCGAAATCGACGTCGGATGGCACCTGGATCGGGTAGTTGTTCGACACGAACAGGGCGAGCCCTCGCAGCAGGCTCAGCATGCCCAGGGTGACGATGAAGCTCGGCACGCCGACGACCACCGTGACCACGCCGTTGAACAGGCCCAGCAGCACGCCGTAACCCAGCACGAGGAGGACCGCGACCCACGGGTCCAGTCCGGCGTTCGCGATCAGCCACGCCGCCAGGATGCTGGCCAAGCCATAGGCGGAGCCCATGGACAGGTCGAGCTCGCCCGCGGTCATGAGGAACGTGAAGGCCACGGCGACGATGCCGACAAAGGCGGTCTGCTGGATGATCAGCACCAGGCTCTGGGCGTTGAGGAACGCCGGGGCCGCCGCAGAGAAGAAGGCGAACAGCACAACCGCGACCACGGCCATCGCCGACTGGCGCCCGATGACGAGGTTCAGCGCGCGGTGCGACATGCGTTCCCGGTCGGGGCCGCCGAGCGACGGAGCCGTGGCTTGGCCGCTCATCGCGCCGACCCGCTGGACATCAGCATCTCGATGACGTCGGCCTTGGTGGTGTCCGCGGCAGTGGTGGCTGCCACGGTCCGTCCCCGGCGCATGACGACGATCTGGTCGGCCAGGTCGAAGTCACGCTCGATGTTGTGGCTGATGAGCAGCAGCGCGTGGCCCTGCGAGCGAAGGCGGATCATCAAGTCGGTCACGCGGGCCGCCTCGCGGACCCCGAGGGCCGCGGTGGGCTCGTCGAGGATGATGATCCGCCCCCCAGCTCTCGACACGCGCGCCACCGCGATCGACTGGCGCTGGCCTCCGGACAGGTAGCGGACCTGGGCGTTGACAGAGGGGACGTCGACTCCCAGCCCGGCGAGGGCCGCCACGGCCTCCCGGTCCATGAGCCCGCGGTTGACGAAGAACCCGAACCGTGTCGGCTCGGCTCCCAGGAACAGGTTGTGCGCGACATCCCGCTGCTCGACGAGCGCCAGGTCCTGGAACACGGTCCGGATCCCGAGCGCCCGAGCCTGGTGCGGATTGCGGAACCGAACAGGCTTCCCGTCCATGGTCAGGGTGCCTTCGTCCGGTTCCAGGGCGCCGCACAGGATCCGCGCGAGCGTCGACTTGCCGGCGCCGTTGTTGCCCACCAGCGCAGTGATCATCCCGGACCGCAGCTCGATATCCGCGCGATCGACGGCGACGACCGGGCCGAACGTCTTCACGATCGCGTGGGCCTCGAGCGCGGCCGGGCCTCGCTCATCCATGCCTGTCCCCTCCGGATCC